>CAWDQR010000006.1:0-540087 GCA_963804515.1 uncultured Alphaproteobacteria bacterium
ATTTGTGCTCGGAGGTAAGAAGAGTGCAACGCAGGGAGTCATCTTTAAGGAGGCGCTTGCTGAATGGCGTGCGCTGCCATCTCCGGTTCTAAACGGTCAGCCACCAGTACTGGAGGGAGTTGGCTACCAGGCGGTGGCGTTGCTTGGAAAGCTCGAAAACTATGATCGCAGCATGTCGGTTGGCAAGGATGTGGCCTGCAGCTTCTGTCATATGCCATATGTCGATTCACCGGACCAATCCCTTCGATAGATTTGGGTCCTGTTGCAATGCCGGGATCCATGTATTCCGGTGGGGCAAACGTAAGCCCCAATCATATACGTACTCACCCTATTTCCCTCGGCTCCAGTACAATAAAGTCCTAAAGGCGTTCTTGGGGGAAATTTCTGGGATTCGCGCTCGACCGGGTACAAGCTGGGCAGTCCCGATGCGGAGCAGGCGCAGCATCCGCCGGTCGATTTTGACGAGCATGGCTTTCCCGACACCGCCTGCATCGCGTACCGGCTTTCCCACGCCGAGTACAGGCCTCTCTTCGAGCTGGTTTGGGGCGACGGATCATTGGATATCAAATGGCCGCCCGATACCGAGGCGATCTGCAGCACCCCCGAAGGAGCCGCCGTGTTCAACGGGAGCAGGAACACTTTGCACCAGCATATGACCGGTTCGAGCTGGGGCACGCCGCCATCCGATGAGATCGCGATGCCGGTTGCCCTCAAGTCGGATGACCGAGCCAAGGCAAACATGTCTTCGACCACTGGGGACAAGCGCTTAACGCGTTTAGGCTTCAGCGAATGTCAGTGCTTTCTCGTCGAAATTCGATGCCTTCCTGGCTGGCACCTACACTCTGACCGCGGACGAGCAAGCCGGTTACGACTTGTTCCGCGGCAAAGGCAACTGCAATTCGTGCCATTTGGATGCAAGAGGGACCGCGCTGAAGAGCGACCAAACCGACACCAGCTCCGCCCCAGGCGGGGCGCCTTTGTTCACCTGCTTCGGCTACCAATGAAGGACTTCCCCGGAACCCGGTCATACCCTTCTACTACGAGACAAAACCGGACGCTTTCAACTACACGCCTAACCCCGCGGGCTTTGGCTTCAAAGATTTGGGCGTGGGCCTTTTCCTAAAGAGCCTTTCCGGTAACAACCCGAACACCGACTGGATCTCGTATGCGCCGAGCGTCTACGGCCAGATGCAGGTGTCGTCGGCGCGCAATGCGGCGATGACGCCGCCCGCCTGTCCCAACTTCCAGAGGGCGTTCTTTCATAACGGCGACGTAAAGAGCCTGAAGGAACTCGTCCATTTCTATAACACGAGGGATGTTTTCGCTTACCCCGTCCAGTCTGGACACTGCCCGCCTAGAACCATCGAAAAGGTGACCTGCTGGCCCGAGCCTGAAGTCAAGAACAACATCGACATGACCACCGGGAACCTCGGCTTGACCGATCACGAAGAAGACCTGATCGTCATCTTCCTCGGCACCCTCACGGACGGCTTCACAACACCATATCCCGACGCCGACAAGTATGCGGGCAATTGTCTCCCTCCGACTGCCCTCTCGCCCCCTCCGCCTCCGGTCTCTGCTGCCCCATTCCCACTGGATCTCACTCCCCCTCCGCTTTAGCAACTGGTGAGCAGGTTTCGCCTCCAGCTCCGTTTTGCAGGAACGCCGAATGGTATTCTGCTGAGGCGGAGAGCGAGACGGCGGATTAGGGTATTGTCGGACTTCCATGTTTTTTTCTCGCCGCCCTTTCCAAGCACTCAACTGGATACCTGTCCTATGACTAGATCGTTTCTAACGCTCATCGCGCTGACGGCCGCCAGCCTGACCGGCTCAAATCCAACCGCTGCCCAGCAAATCCCTGGCGGTGAGCAAGCCGGAAGTGTGCAGATCATCGTCGGGCCGGCGCTCAAATCGGTCGCGGAAAAATCAGCCATCATCAGATGGAAGAGCACCACACCGGCGGGCCCGGCAGAGCACTTCGGCGTCGTGCACTACGGCACGGATCCCAAAGACCTCAGCCAGACGGCCAAATCCCCCATCAGGCTGAACATGGCCCACCCGAACACGATTTTCCGGGTGCGTGTCGACGGTCTCAAGCGAGGGACGACGTACTACTACACGGTCGACTCTACTCGTCCCGACGGGACGAGCGACGGGGTGAAAGGCACGGTAAACCAGTTCACGACGCGACAAGTAGCGCAATCGAAATAGGGAACGCACAAAAACCGAAGCTACGGGGCGAGCTCTGTTGCTACTTTATCGGAGATGATCGACGCCTCGCGGGCCACTGAGCGAACCGCGCCATGACCCTGTCGCGGAATTAGGGGCAGGCGCTCGGCGTCGAGGTGATTGATATCGGTTCGCTGCAATGTCGGTTTTGGGTCAGTCGGCGACACGAGCGGGCCACGCGCTGATGTCCGAAAGGGGCCCGGAACCAGACATTAAACCGCGCCGCGTGAATGTCGCCGAAGTGCCACGAGCGGACATTTGCCCGTTAGGACCCAAACATTCCTGTTCTGAATTTCTTAATGTGGCAGTCAGGTAGTTTTCATGGACACGTCATGCGGCTCTCATCCCATCAACCCCATAATACTGACATCAAGTTCACCGAAGGAGACGACAATGAAAGAGTGGCTCAAACCCGAGATTACTGAGTCCGAGGCTGGCATGGAAGTACGAGCTACCTCCCGGCCGAGCTCGACCGCGCTTAATCCGTCCACTCATAGATTCGAACGGCGATCCCAGCTAGTGTGGGGGTCGCCGTTTCGAGTGAGGTCTGGTTGGTGTTCACTGCAGAGACAAAACACCTACTGAAGCGCCCTCTCTTCTCGGAACGAGCGCTCAGGTGAGGGGTTTTAACCATCCGTTTCCATTAATGGAGACCACATATGCAAAGATTTTCGATCATCGCGGCGGTCGTATTCGCTTTCGCTAGCACCGCAGCTCTAGCCGATAAGCCGAACAAGCCCTCCGACGCGGAGGTTGCAAAGATCAAGGCCGCGCTTGCGCAGATTGGATGTGAGGGTGGCGATTACGACAAAGAGGCCTCGGGCATTTTTGAGGTCGACGATGCTACGTGTAAAATTGGGCCTTACGACTTCAAGCTTGATAAGGACTTCAACATCACCCTCATGTCGCGCGATTAGAGCCGAGGCAAAGCACCAGGCGGAGTGGGATGCTGGCGAGCCAGGAGCGAGGACAGCACGCGCACCTTCGAGCAGACCGGACTGCATGGCCCGACACACCGACGATGCGATCCTGCTCGCCGAGCAGATACAGGGTCTCGACGGTCTCCTCGGTAGGACAAACAATCCTTCGGGCCGGAAAATGCCGCACGGGTGCGTGCTCGATAAGATCCTAGACGGTTGCAGGATTTGGCATTTGCAGGGGCCTCAATAGCCCAAGTGCAACCGCGACCCGATAGAGCACGAGCAGACCTAACAGGGCGACAGCATTGATCTCAAAAACCCGCGCCATGACCGGGAAGGAAAACGCCTCATTCGAGGACGGCAGGACAGTGGTGGCTGCGAGCAGATTTCGCTTCGTAGACGAGAAACGCCACCGTCAGACCGATCGCGGCCATTGCCGCTGACGGCATCTCCAATCGGGAGACACCAACGGCGCCGACGAAGCCAAGGGCCGTTGCAATTCCAATCACCGCACCCATCCGAAGCTGTCCCATGTTTGCGGATAGCCGAGAACCAGGTAACCAACCAGTTGATTGGCGAGCCAGGCCCACGCAGACGACAGTGAACCCTTCGACAATGCGCGTCTTGGTAGCGGCAAAGTGGCCACGTCAATTAGGGGCGCAGCACATGCAAAGGCGAGACTACCTATTACGGTGCATGCGGCGACGAGAGCCATCCATAGGCCGGTCCGCAAAGGCTCACCCATGATGCCGATGAAGAGACCGGCCCCTGCGAGCGTCGCGTTCAGGCCACCATGCTGGAGCGCAAGCCGCCTCGCCGCAGCCACAGCAAAAATCAGGGCGCCGAGTGAGATCAGCATCATCAGGAAGAACAGCCCGGTGCGATAGGCGATGGTATCCGGCTCGCCAACCGCCGGCGGGTCACGTGATTGAAGAGGTCGATATGGCAGTACGCGAGCAAGGCGTAACGCGCTCACACTTTTTGCGTCAAGCCATCGAGCGCAATTTGCGCCACTATCAGAACGTCGAGCGAGCCATGTTCGCTCGTATCTATCAGTTGGGCATGTCGTAAACACCAGCGATGTTCGACACGGCGAAGGCTGTAGCTGAGGTCGAGGAGCGAAACCGGCTCCGCAAAGAGGTGCAGTTGCCGCTTCTGTCAGTCGAGCAAGAGCTTCAAGCCAGAAGGCCGCGCATGAACGCAAGCGGACCGCGGAGGACGAAAAACGATTTGAAGTGTTTATCGGCACTAAGGCAAGCCGTCGAAGACAACATGTTGGCGAAGCTTCGAAAGCGGCGTGGCGATCAGCAGTGGAAATCGACTGGATTTTTGTCAGGGGGCGGCTTTGCGTTTCATGTGAGGGTGCGCCGGGTAATGAAAAGACTGTACCAGCGACAGGAACTCGACGCACTCATTTGAGCAGCTAACACGCTCGCTCGCTCTTCGCCGATTACGATGCACCATTCTCCGCCAGGATGCGATAAATCGAGGCCCGACTTATATCGCTTGGCCCCGAATCCCGTGAGCTCCATCCGAGAGCCCTGGGGTGGCTCTCGTAGGCGACGCTCAAAGATAAGCAAGTCCTTTATCCGGGTGTCCTCGACGCCACGGTCGGGACGAGTGTGTGGCCTGGCTCACGCTGACCTGCCAAGCTTCGCCCTGGCTCGCTTTCCCAATCGGTCTTCACTTGTTGGTGCAATGATCACGCGAACCAGGTAGGCGAGTTACTCGGGCTGAGGCGGTTCGTCCGGGTCGCACACCGCATCCTCACCCCGACCGCTTGGCTCTGACCGGACAAGAGCCCTTCAACCGTGCATCACTGCCAAGGACTTGGCAGACATAGACCTTCTTCAGGGGATCATTGTGAACCTCAGAAGCAGACACATGCCATCCGTAGCTCTGGGCCACGATGGCGATCTGTTCTTCCTCGCAGTAGGGCGTGTCAATCGGGCCGTATTTGGTGATCTGGAAATTGCCTTGGCACTGGACGCTGGCGTCGGCTGGTTTGAGTGACGCAATGGCTAACAGCGCCACGACAACCAGACTGGTGAGGTTGCTTCCAAGGCTTTGGCGCATGGTCGGCTCCTTGCTTCCGAGGCTTCGGCGCATGGCCTACTCC
The DNA here is from genome assembly GCA_963804515.1 of uncultured Alphaproteobacteria bacterium. Classification (GTDB taxonomy): domain Bacteria; phylum Pseudomonadota; class Alphaproteobacteria; order Rhizobiales; family Methyloligellaceae; genus Methyloceanibacter. Next base: position 5,269 of record CAWDQR010000006.1, read on the forward strand.
TTCAACGTCGTCGCGTCCATTGGTCAATGGGAGCGAGAGATTATGCTGGAGAGGCAAAGGGAAGGCATCGCCAGGGCAAAGAAGCTCGGCAGATACAAGGGTCGCGCCCCCACTGCTCGCAACAAGGCGAGGGAAATTATTGCTCTAACAAATCAGGGCGTGAAACCACTGGAGATTGGACGAAGGCTCGCCGTCAGCCGAGCGTCTGTTTATCGCATCTTGGCAGACAACGGAGCAGCGCCTCAGCAAACCTAGCGCTTTGAAGCTTCAGACGGCTCGCCGAGAATAGGTCGGATGAAATCGGATTTTTCACTTCTGGCCGACCAAGGTATAGTCGGGGGATAGCTGCTATCGCGGCACTCTGATCGCGGCGTTACCTGCTGAACGTATACCGTTGGACAGTTTTGGGGAGTTCGAAAATGCGAGCAAGATTCGTAACGTTGATTTGTTGCGCGGTTTTGGGGGCTATCTCGCTTTCGGCTTCAACTCTTGCGCAACAGAAAACCGTCAAAGCGTGCATAGAGGAATGGAGAGCAAACAAAGCCGCAAACCAAGCGGCTGGGATAAGTGAAAGGGATTACGTAGCCAAATGCAAAGGTGGCGCTGCGACCGCGACAGCGCCTAGTGAAGCACCTGTCTCACCCAAAACCTCCGGAGGGGCTGCGGCCCCATCGAAGCCGCAAGCTAAAACCGTCAAAGCGTGCATAGAGGAATGGAGAGCAAACAAAGCCGCAAACCAAGCGGCTGGGATAAGTGAAAGGGATTACGTAGCCAAATGCAAAGGTGGCGCTGCGACCGCGACAGTGCCTAGTGAAGCACCTGTCTCACCCAAAACCTCCGGAGGGGCTGTGGTCCCATCGAAGCCGCAAGCTAAAACCGTCAAAGCGTGCATAGAGGAATGGAGAGCAAACAAAGCCGCAAACCAAGCGGCTGGGATAAGTGAAAGGGATTACGTAGCCAAATGCAAAGGTGGCGCTGCGACCGCGACAGCGCCTAGTGGAGCACCTGCCTCACCCGGAGGGGCTGCGGCCCCGTCCAAGCCGCAAGCTAAAACCGTCAAAGCGTGCATAGAGGAATGGAGAGCAAACAAAGCCGCAAACCAAGCGGCTGGGATAAGTGAAAGGGATTACGTAGCCAAATGCAAAGGTGGCGCTGCGACCGCGACAGCGCCTAGTGGAGCACCTGCCTCACCCGGAGGGGCTGCGGCCCCGTCCAAGCCAATTCCACCTGCCGCTTCCAACCAACCGGCGGGTGCTGGACAATTCGCAACGGAAGCACGGGCCAAAGCGCATTGCCCCGGCGATATCGTTGTGTGGGCAAACACTAGCTCTCAGATTTATCACTTCAGCGGCAACAAAAATTACGGAAACACAAAGCAGGGGGCCTACATGTGCGAGAAGGACTTAGTCAACGCTGGTATGCGCGCGGCTAAAAATGAAACGCATCCATAGGAAATGAAACGTCGGGAGCGGCTGTGTCCATGATCGGGCCCATGTTCATGACCGGGCCTCCGAAACCAACCTTCAAGGCGTGGCCGTCAGGCTCGTCGCGATAGACGCAAATCATGTCGCGGTCATCGGCCGAGCGCGTGTCACGGCGGTGATGATTTTCATGCGCCGCCAGCCCTATGTCGCAGGGTCGGGGCTGCGTCTCTCAGACTGCGAAACGTATAAGGGGCTGGCAATGCCAGCCCCTTATGGACGCAGTGCTCAGTAACCACAAATCCAAATCCAGCCGACGGGGGTCCATTGCCAACATGGGCCTACGCCGTAGTCCCACCAGCGACCGTGATACCAGTGCCCGCCGTGCCCATGTCCATGACCGTGCCCATGTCCATGACCGTGCCCATATTCATGATCGTGCCCAAATTCATGATCGTGGGCATATCCATGACCGTGCCCATCGGGCCCCTGTCCATGACTGGGCCCCTTTCCCTGATCGGACCCCTGTCCCTCTACCGCTAACGTTGGTATTGGGAACAACGTGGCAGCCGTTACCGCGCAAATGAGAGAGAGTTTGCGAACCATTTGGTTCCCCTTTTGTTATTGATGCCACACTCAGGGATATCCGCTCCGGCGCAGCGCACATGCTTTGGCGGGAGCCGATGCGGTTCCCTTTGCTCGACTTACGGACCACGCGATTTGATCCCTTGATATGCCTCAATGCTCAATCGCACCGGTGCAATTTGGTCACTCGACATGTCAAAGGCCGCGATGAAGAAGGGCGACAAAGCAGGATGCATGAAGCACATGGAAAAGGCCCATAAGGCCATGGGCATGTGACTTGTCGCTCGACCAACGACACAGGGAGGAGGCAGAGCACATGAGCCTTACCTTGGCTTCAAGCCCAGTGCATCTCAATTGCCGTCGTTGAGCCGCACAGTTATTTGCCTTACGCTTTGATCCCAGTGTTAGGAGGTGACGCAATGGCCAAGGAAATCGAGAGATCAGGCAAAAGTGGAGAGGTCACACCGCGCTATTCAGACCCGTTCGGCACGCTGCGCTCGGAAATGGACCGGCTTTTCGACAATTTTCTTGGCGGTGGACTTCCAACCTTTCCAAGCCTGTTTACCGGCGGGCTAGGCCGAGGCTCTATGCTCGTGCCAATATGGATGTGAAGGAAACCGACAAGGAGATCGTCATCGAGGCTGAGCTTCCCGGTATGGAGGAGAAGGACGTCTCGCTCACTCTCCAAGAGGGCGTCCTGACAGTCCAAGGAGAGAAGAAGATCGAGTACGACGAGGATAAAGAGAACGATCACATGATGGAGCGCCGCTACGGCAGCTTTCAGCGTTCACTTCGCCTTCCTGATACGGTGGATGAAGACAAGGTCGAGGCCCGTTTTGAGAACGGTGTGCTTAGGATAACTTTCTCGAAGCGTCCTGAAGCCGGGGGTGCACAGCGCAAGATCGAAATCAAGACAGGGAAAGCGTGAACAAGCAAGACCACGCGCAAAGCCGCCTCCCAACCATCTGTTCAAGGTCGATGGTCTCGCGTAGCCAATCAACATTGCCGGCCTTTTCTGGAGGGCTGTCATGATCCTGGGGATGTCGACACATGCCTTTACGGTGCTGCATGTCGTCCTAAGCCTGATCGGCATCGCCTCGGGGCTCATCGTCCTGTACGGCATGTTTGGCTCGCAGAGAATGCGCGGCTGGACGGCGCTCTTTCTCGCAACCACGATCTTGACCAGCGTGACCGGGTTCTTATTCCCTCGCGCGGGCTTTACCCCCGCCCAGGGGGTCGGCTTTCTGTCCCTGGCGGTGCTGGCCCTGGCGGTCCTCGCGCTCTACGTCTTTCACCTAGCTGGAGCTTGGCGCTGGATCTATGTGGCTGGCGCGGTACTGGCCCTATATCTCAATGTCTTCGTCGGAGTCGTGCAGGCTTTCCAGAAGCTACCGTTCCTGCAGCCGCTGACGCCAACGCAATCGGGGCCACCCTTCATCGTCGCGACGATCGTCGCGTTGGCGATCTTGTCGTGGCCGGCATCGTGGCGGTGAAAAAGCTTCACCCCCGGTTGCCAATGCCGGTTCCGGTATAAAGCGGTTTTCCAGCGCCCGTCTGTAGCATGGATCGCGCCACCCGCACCGCGGCGAGCACCGCTCGAGCTTCGCTGATCCCGGCGAGCCGCGTCGTCGAACCGGGAACCATGCCGACCATCGATAGGTTGATCGGGGAGTGTGTCGAGTCCGTCTACGACCTCGTCGTGCGCCGCCGCACCGAGCAGTCGCTCGAGCAAGGCTTCCTTTCCGTGAACGACCCCGCTGATGTAGAGCCGTGGCGCTCGCTGCTTGGAAGGAATACGCCGGGCACACTCCCGCCTGACCTCCCCATCGTCCTTGCCCAGGGCACATCGGACGAATTCATTAAGGCCTGCGGATGGCGCCAGGAAAGCATTTCCAAAATCAGTCAAAGAAAAGCAATTCCATCGCCTTGCACGCCGCCGAAGCCTGCTGGCAGAGGCCTCTTAGAAGGTGAATGAGGGCCTGTAGACGTTTCCAAATATTCCTGTTCAGAATTTCTTAATGTTGCAGTCAGGAAGTGTTAATGGAGCCGTCATTGCGGTTCTCATGTATTATTCCCATATATTCTACATATCTCGACATATCTTGACACAGAATTAACCGATGGAGACCGTAATGAAAAAGTGGCTGAAACCAGAGATTACTGAGTCACAGGCTGGCATGGAAGTGACGAGTTACCTCCCGGCCGAGTTGGACCGCGCTTAATCCAAGCGTCTGTCTTATAAGTTCTACTCATGGTGGCGGCCTCTGCGAAGGCGGAGGCCGTCATTGCTTTTTCGGGCTGACATTCGACCCGTTGGCAGATTTAACCCTCTCAAGCCCACAACTTAAGGAGCACGAGCATGAAGATTGTAACCTACACGGCCGTGGCGCTGCTGCTCAGCGCCGGCTATGCATTGGCCGGGGCAGGCGCCCCGGTGCCACCTTCCGGCGAGCAGGCCGGGTTCTATGTCACCCGCGACCTCGCCAGCGGAAAATGCCAAATGACGACCACCTACCCAGACTCCTTGAAGTACAAAGTGATGGGCACCTTCAAAACGGGGGACGAGGCCCAGAAGGCCATGGCCAACATGCAGGATTGTAAGTAGGTCGAGCTAAAACGCGGCGGCTTCCAGAGAAGGGATATTCAGGCCACCGCTTCGTTCAGCTGATGTTGCCGCTCGCACCATCGCTCTCGGTCTGCAGGACCGATGGTTTCCGTCACGCCACAACGCTGGCCGAAGATAAGGCCCTGCGATTTACGCCATGCATGGCGGGGCACTCCAAATCTGCGCCACACGTCGGGCCCTAGCTACTGACACTAGGGCAGTGTCGCCGGGTCGGCTTAGCCCTGTCCTGCGGGGGGCCGGCGAGTCCGCTTTGGGTCACAAGCTGAAAAACTCAAATCGCGCATATGCTTTCCGGTTTACCCTCGATGGCAGACCTTCGATGGCTGCGACGGCGGCTTCAGGAAATCAATATTGGGGCCCAACTCAACGATTCTGCCTTTGGGACCATACCAAGCACCTGAGCCCAGTAGGGCATTAACAGCTGCTACGACCAGGCAAAGCATTTTGGGTTACTTCACTACCCCCATACCCCCCCTGGGGTTGTCGGAACCCAGTTTCAATTTGGTGATCGTGGCTGAGCATTTTGGGTTACTTCACCACCACCGCGGCCCCCACCCCATATGCACCGGACCCAGTTTGGTACGAATTACCACTAACGCCTCGATGGTGATCTTTGACACCACCAATAGCGAGCGTGCGCCTGAGCACCCGGAAGTTCGCCACCACCACGGCCCCCACGCCGTATGTACTGGACTCAGTTTGGTAGGAATTGTCTATGTCACGAAAGCCGGACTGGAGGCTCTGAGCTTAACCGTTTGGAATACTTCATCGACTTGGCAGAGCATGTTGGGTTACTTGACGACCTCTCATACCCCCCAGGGGTTGCCTGGGTTCAAGCCACCGAATTTAGCCGTATGCAATTTGTCATCGACCTAGGGCGATCTCCGGCCTTCAGCTCGGCCTGTCGCTCGAGCCAAGCGATTAATTCCTCAGCGTTGCGCCATAGGCCGCCACCCGGGCGGCGTCCGCCGGTTGCTGAACGCTTGCCTACATAGGCGTCGGATAGGCGCTGGGCTGGACCAGCAAGCAAGGCGCGGGCTCGAAGAGCAGGCCACCGAGCTCGCACTTACATCCAAATACAAGTCGGAATTTTTAGCCGACATGTCCCACGAGCTGCGCACGCCGCTCAACAGCATCCTAATCCTAAGCCAGCAGCTCGCCGACAATCCCGACGGAAATCTCAATGGCAAGCAGGTCGAGTTCGCCCGTACTATTCACGGTGCGGGTGCCGACCTCCTAAAGCTGATTAGCGATATTCTCGATCTTTCCAAGATCGAGTCCCTGCACCGCAACGGTCGAGGCCGAGGAGATCCCCTTCGGTCTGATTGCTGTTGCCAGCAGGCTCTGACGGGGCGCAATATTTGGCTCCGAGGATGACCTCGTCCAGCAGACCGGCGCTGGTTTCGCGTCACCCTAGCGTCTTGCCTGCGGCGCCAGCCCGATCGGCATCTCTCGGCGAGAGGATGGGATATGCCCGCTTGGCTCAAGATCGCCGCAGGGGCCGCGCTTGCCCTCTCGCTGATCGGCATCGCCGGCTTCCAGGGCTTCTCGCAGAAGCTCGGGCCCCTCGTGCAGGAGCACGGCACCACCTATTACAATGGCGAAGGCCCGGCGCCGGCGCCGGTGATCTGCAAGCCCCAAAGCGCCATCCTCACCGCCATCAATCAGGTGCATGCCAAATTCGACTATCTGGCCGGCGGCGATCTCGAGACTTTTGAGGAGCGCGCCCGGGACTTGGAGGGGCTACCCCCGCTCAACGCCGACGAGCTTTACGTCATCACCGAGGACGACCAGCTTCGCGACGGCGAGATGGTTCTGTTCATTGGGCTCAGGGCGAAATGCGTGTCCACGGTCTTCGGCTTTCCCGCCAAGCTCTACCGCGACATCCTCGGCAATAGCCACGATATCTGAAGCCAACGACGCGCTTGGAGATCCGGCGCGGCTCTGCGATAGAATCGTCTCGAGGATGCATTTCACGCAAATGGTTTTCACGCCTTGGACCATCCCTCCCTGCCGCCGGGCGAGCTTGTCTACGCCATCGGCGATATTCACGGCCGGGCGGACCTGCTCGCCTCGCTGCTCGCGCAAATCGCGGCCGATGCGGCGGAAAGCGTCGGCGTGCGACGGCGAAGCCTCGTCTTCGTCGGCGACTACATCGATCGCGGGCCGGACAGCCGGCGCGTGGTGGAGCTGCTGCTTCGCGCGCTCCCGCGAGACTTCGACGTCCATTTCCTCAAGGGCAATCACGAAGCGATCATGCTCGATTTTGTCGAGGACCCATCGCGTCTCGGCCAGTGGCTGGCCAATGGGGCCGAGGCCACGTTTCAGTCCTATGGCGTGGATGTGGTGGGGCTTGTTCGCGCCGGGGCGGAACCCGAGATTTGGCGGAGGGCGTTCCTCGCCGCGTTTCCCGAGGAGCATCGCCGCTTCTTCGAGAGCCTCGAGCTCGCGGTCTCGCTCGGCGATTATTTGTTCGTCCATGCCGGGATCAGACCAGGCGTGCCTCTCGAAGCGCAAAACCCGCAAGACCTGATCTGGATTCGCGGCGAGTTCCTTCGCTCCGAGGCGGATTTCGGCAAGGTCGTGGTGCATGGGCACACGCCGACCGCGCTGCCCGACATGCGCGCCAACCGTATCGGCATCGACACCGGCGCCGTCTTCACCAACAGGCTGACGGCGCTCAGGCTTGAGGGCGGCTCCCGCCGCTTGCTGCAGACGGAAGAGTAGGAGGCCCGCTCAGCTGTCGGACGCCTCGGCCGAGACATTCTTCAGCCGCTCGCTCAAGCTGCCGGTCCGGCGCCCTCTGCTGCCGCGCCGTCTCGCCTTGCGCGCCGCCAAGATCTTCGCCAGAGACCCCTGAGGCTCAGCCGCCTGATCTTCCCCATCCCTCGGCGCGGCATCTTCCGGCGCTGTGTCGGGGACGGCCAAGGCAGCCAAGCCGTGCCGGGGCTCCGGCGCCTCGGGCATTGCCTCGCCCAGCGCGTCCTCGCGCCTCGCGATGAAAGCGGGCTCGCTTGAGGGCACCCTCTCGCCGTCCGCGACGGAGGGTTTGCTGGCCTCCACGGGGGCGGGCTCGGGCAGCAGCGTTCCTTGCGCTTCCGCCACGGCGAGAACTTGCTTGGCCAGCGTGCCGATCTCCCGACGCAGCAATTCGTTCTCCTTGCCGCCGATTTTTCCGTGGGTAAGCTCCTCCTTGAGCTTGGAGAGCTCGGCGCTCAGCCTGCGGTTCTCCTTGGCGAGGCTCGCATCGGACTTTGTCGATCGGCGCGATGACGCGGCCTCTCCTCCCAGGGCCCCCCGCAGCTGATCGATGTCGCCGCGCTGGGTGTTGACCGTGGAGCGGGCCAACTTCAGCGCCTCGGACTGGGAGCCGACGGTGTTGCGAAGTTCGGCATTGGCGGATTCAAGGGCAACAATCGCTTCCTTGGCGGTCTTCAGCCGGCTCTCCAATTCGGGCAAGCGGCGGCGGATGGTTTGCTCGAGCACCCGGTTCGCATTCTCTTTCTCTTGCAGGCGCCCGTTGGCGGTCTCAAGCTCCGTCTTGACTTCGGCGACCTCGACGCGGCGCTTGTTCGCCTCGATGAGCTCACGCGCGGCCTTGTCCTTGGCCTTCTCCAGCGCGACCTCGACGCGGCGAAGCTCGATGGCGAACTCCGCGCGCAGCTGATCCTTGTCGGCTTGGATGTCGGCGGCGGACATGGGCATCGTCGCCTCGATCCTCCGCCTGGTGAGGCGCACGGCGCGGTTCCACAGGGGAGGGGCAAGCATCAGGGCAAGCAGGCTTGCGATCAGAAAGCCGAGCGCCGCATAGAGACCCACATCAATCATCGGAACCAGCGCTCCTGGATTCGCGCCGTCAGGCGTCGGAAGAAGCAAGGCAGCCCGTCCCGGGCCCCACATGAAGCGAGCAAGCGCTTGGCCGCGCGCTCCCTTAGCCAAGCTTCCTTAGCGCCAATCTAGAACGGATTCCAGGTCGGCTCGCGGGTATATTTCAGGTAGCCGACATTGGCGCCAAGCCGCAATCCAAGGCCCGACCGGATCGGGGCCAGGATAACGTGGCCGCGCGCCATGAATGTGACGCCGACGCCGCCAACGAGATAGGCCGAGCCGTCGACGCCGGGAAAGGTCGAGTAGATCTCCCCTGGGCTGCGGAGATCGTAAACGAGCACCATGGTCTTGGAGCCCTCGGCGCCGAAATCGTAGCCAAGCGACGGCCCCTGCCAATAGACCCGAAGTTCGCCCGCGTCCTTGGTGTAGAGCGTGCCTTCGCCGTAGCGCACCCCGGCAATGATGGCGCCGCCGGCTTCCTCGCCGAGGATATAACCATTGGGCCTGCCGGCGCGCTGGAAGGTGTATTCGATCGCCCGGGCCAGGCCCATGGACACGCTGCCGAAGAAGCGATGGCCGGTTTCCTTGACCTCCTCGACGGAGAAGGTGCCGTGGCTTTGCGCCTCGGGGGGCACGTAAGGCCCGCCGCCCGGCGGCGGCACCGATGCGTTGGGGGCCGGCTCGTAGGGGACGCCGGGCCCGCCCGGATCGGTGGAGGGCGGAGGCAATTGTCCCCCTTGCGGATGCGGCGTGATCACCATGGGGGCATCGTCGGCCTGGGCGAGCATGATCGTTTCTGGCGCCGCCGTCGCATGGCTCTCTCCCGCGGAAGCGGAAGCGGCAAGCAGCAGGAGAGCGGCAAGCGCGGCCGCCGAGATCGCCGCCAAACTAGCGGGGGAGAATTTGAGGTGCATGTCCCTTCTCCGTGGCTATGCGAAGCCAGGGCCAAGGCCCGACTCGAGGGCTGGCTCTCAACCGCTATGATTTGCTTAAACTGTTACCAAACTGTGGCTAGTGGACCGCCTGAGACCCCCCAGGCAATGAAGCTCGGGTTGAGCAGGCCCGTCTCGATCTTGCCGTAGCGCAGCAGCTTCCCGTCGGTGTCGACCACCGTGCCGCCGGCCGCAGCCAGCACTGCCTGGCCCGCGGCGGTGTCCCATTCCATAGTGGGGCCAAGCCGCGGATAGACGTCCGCCTCGCCGCGCGCGACCAGCAGGAACTTCAAGGAGGAGCCCGCATCCGATCGCTTGGCGATTTTGAGTTTCGACAAGAATTTTTCCGTGGCAGAAGCGAGATGGGAGCGGCTGACCACCGCGACGAACCCTTCGGGGCCCGGCGCGCGCGTGTGGAGAGGGCGGCAATCGAGCTTGGCCAAGTCTGCGCCATGCTCGCTCGGCTCAAGCTCTGCCTCGACGGCCGAGCCGTCGTCGAGAGTCAGCGCAAGCAGCGCGCGGGCCGGCGCATAGACGAGGCCGAAGCGGGGGGTGCCGTTCTCGATCAGGGCAATGTTGACGGTGAAGTCAGTGCGCTTGCCGATGAACTCCTTGGTGCCGTCGAGGGGGTCGACCAGGAAGAAGCGGGGCCCGAGCTCCGCCTTGCGATCGCCCGCCTCCTCCTCGGAGACCACCGGGATCTCCGGCGCAAGCCGCTGCAAGGCCGCAAGGATGATGGCCTCCGACTCCCTGTCGGCGCAGGTGACCGGGCTTGCGTCAGCCTTCAGCTCGACCTTGGGTCCCTCACAATAATGCCGCAGGATGGCCGCGCCCGCGCGGGCCGCCGCATCGGTCAAGAGCCGGCACGCGCGTGCGAAGTCGAAATCGACTCCCACGTCACTCACCGCCACTGTCTTGTGTCTTTGAGTTGTGTGTCTTGGGGCTGACAAGGCAAGATGCTCTTCTGGTAGCATTGATTCGTTTGTGCGCGCATCGGTGCGGTGCTGGCGGGCCCTAGCCGCCTCGATCTAGCAGATTTTGGAATGTAAGCCCCGCGTCATTTCCGGCGGGCAGAAACTATTCGAGGGGGAAGACCATGACCGAGCCTGCGGCGATCGGCGATCTTGAGCTTGCGGCGCTGATCTCGAGCCGCATCTGCCACGATGTGATTAATCCGGTCGGCGCTATTGCCAATGGCTTGGAGATGCTCGGCGAGGAGCAGGACGAGGCCATGCGCCAGCAAGCCATGGACCTCATTCGCAAGAGCGCCTATCAGGCTTCGGCCAAGCTGCAATTTGCGCGGCTTGCCTTTGGCGCAGCGGGATCGGCCGGCGCGGAGATCGACCTCCGCGACGCCGAGAGGGTCGCCCAGGACTTCGTGCGAAGCGCCAAGCATAGCCTTTTCTGGCAAGGGCCGCCGGTGACGCTGCCCAAGAACAAGGTCAAGCTCCTGCTCAATCTGGTGGCACTCGGGGTCGTGGCCTTGCCGCGGGGTGGCACCGTGAGCGTCGAGATCATTGGCGAGCCGCCCGCCGTGACCTTCGCGGTCCTCGCCAAGGGCGACCCGGCGCGGCTTGCCGAGCAGGTCACGAGTTTGCTTTCGGGGGGCAACGGCACCGCGCTCGATGCCCATTCCATTCAGCCCTATTACGCGAGCCGGGTCGCGGCGGCGGCGGGCATGGCGGTGACGGTAGTGGCCCGCGACAAGGAGATTGAGCTTAAGGCCGCTTGACGGGCAGTCCTAAGGCCCACGGCCTCATTTCGGCGGCTCAACCAACGTAACCCAGAGTTCACCGACAATCCCGTTATGGGCGCTAGCGGCGGGGATCGTCCCGTAACCCCGCGCCCGGGGTGGCAATGGACGAGCTCTTGGGCGATTTCCTCACCGAAACGGCGGAAAACCTCGATCTCCTCGATGTCGAGCTCGTGCGCTTCGAGCAGGAGCCGAACAATACCGCCATGCTTAACACCATCTTCCAGCTGGTGCATACCGTCAAAGGTACCCGCGGATTTCTCGGTCTGCCGCGTCTCGCCAAGCTCGCCCATGCCGCCGAGACCTTGATGGGGCAGTACCGCGACGGCGCTCCCGTCACGGCGGAGGGTGTCACGCTCATCCTTGAGAGCATCGATCGCATCAAGCAGATCCTGTCCGAGCTCGATCGCCATGGAACGGAGCCCGCGGGCTCCGATGCGGATCTTATCGCTGCATTGGAGGTCCTGGCCGACGGGGAAAGGTCACCGGCGAGCGCGCTGGAGAGCGCGGCGCACGCGCCGATCCTTGACGCCAGCGATGACCCGGTCCCGCGGCCGGGCGAGGTCTCCCTCGCAGAGCTCGAGCGGGCCTGGCAAACCGCGCCTGGACCGGAGGCCGATTCGCGCCATCCGCTTGCTATGGGCAACGGCTCGGCCGATGGCGGCGCCAAGGACGGCCAAGCGCGGAGCCAAACGGTCAGGGTGAGCGTCGATACGCTCGAACGTCTCATGACCACCGTGAGCGAGCTCGTGCTGACCCGCAATCAGCTGCTTGAGCTCGTGCGGCGGAGCGGCGAAAGCGAGTTCAAGGCTCCCCTGCAGCGGCTCTCCAACGTCACCGCCGAGCTGCAGGAGGGCATCATGAAGGCCCGCATGCAGCCGATCGCCAATGCCTGGCAGAAGCTGCCACGGCTCGTCCGCGAGCTTTCGCTCGAGCTCGGGAAGAAGATCGAGCTTGAGATGACCGGCGGCGAGATGGAACTCGACCGCCAGGTGCTCGAGCTGATCAAGGACCCGCTCACCCATATGCTCCGCAAACTCCGCGGACCACGGGCTAGAGGGGCCCGGCGAGCGTCTGAAGGCCGGCAAGCCGGAAACCGGACGGATCAAACTCAAAGCTTTCAACGGGGCGGCTGCATCGTGATCGAGGTGGCCGATGACGGACGCGAGCTCGACACACGGAAGATCCGCGCCAGAGCGGCCGAGCTCGATCGCTTGAGCGACGCCGAGATCTACAGGTTCATTTTTCGGGCAGGCTTCTCTACGGCGAACGCGGTGACCGGGGTCTCCCGCCGCGGCGTCGGCATGGACGTCGTGGGCAACAACATAGAGCTCATCGGCGGCACCGTCGAGCTGGTACGCGACGTCTTCGTGCCGCGGGGGCTTTCGCGCGTGCCGCTGGCGCCTCCGGAAGTCGCGGGACTGCTCAATCTGCGCGGGCGCATCGTCACGGCCATCGATCTCCGCCAGCGCCTTGGAATCGAGGCGCGCGACGACGCCATGACGCCGCTCGCCGTCGGCATCGAGAAGCATGGTGAGCTCTACGGCAGCATCGTGGACCAGGGGGGTGACGTGCTCCGGCTGGAGCGCTCCACCTGCGAAGCCAATCCCGTCAATCTCGACGCAGGCTGGGCGTCAGTCTGCGCTGGTGTGCATCGGCTCGAGACCGGCCTAATGGTCGTGCTCGACGTCGACAAGGTGCTCGATCTCGGAAGGTTCCGCGTCGCTGCCTGATAACGCCGTCGCCGGAGACGGCTCGCGAAGGAAAGGAACGCATGAAACATTGCTTGGTGGTCGACGACAGCGCCGTCATCCGCAAGGTGGCGCGGCGCATCCTCGAGGAGCTTCGCTTCACGGCGTCAGAGGCTGAGAACGGGCGCGCGGCGCTCGAACAATGCCGCATGACAATGCCGGACGCGGTGCTGCTCGACTGGAACATGCCGGTAATGGACGGCATCACCTTCCTTGTCGCGCTGCGCAAGGAGGAGGGCGGAACCACGCCCAAGGTGATCTTCTGCACGACCGAGAACGACGTCGAGCACATCACCCGAGCCATCAACGCGGGAGCCAATGAGTATATCATGAAACCCTTCGACCGAGACATCATCGAAGCCAAGTTTCATGAGGTAGGCCTGATCTGAAGCCGTGATGACCAGGCACGGCCAGGGCGCGACCCTCCAGCCGGCTGTGCAAGCTCCCGGCGAACAATCAGGCGCCGCTCGGCCGATCAGGGTGATGATCGTCGATGATTCGGCGGTCGTCAGGGTCTCGTCTTGCGCTGGATCGGGGAGGAGCCCGGACTTGAGGTCGTGGCCCGTCACGCCCATGGTGGCCTCGCCGTCGAGGATGTGGCGAGGAGCGCTCCGGACATCGTCGTGCTCGACACCGAGATGCCGGTGATGCCGGTGATGGACGGCCTCGAAGCGCTGCCGCTCCTGTTGCGGGCCAAGCCCTGGGTCCGGGTGCTGATGGCCTCCACCCTCACCAAGCGCAACGCTGAGATCAGCTTCAGGGTCTTGTCGCTGGGGGCGCTCGATTACATTCCGAAACCCGACTCCAATCGGGAGATCACCACCTCGCCTGATTTCCGCCAGGAGCTGATCCGCAAGCTCAAGGGACTTGGGCGGGGAGCGAAGCCCTGGCTGGCCGGTAGGCTTAGGGCCGAAACCGGGTCGGCTGCCGAGCGGGCGCAGGCTCGTCCCGGCGCGATGACAGCCGCGTTCCCCTGCCGCCCATTTCTCCCTCGCCGCCGCGGCATCATCGCCATCGGCAGCTCGACCGGCGGTCCACAGGCCCTGACCGAGATGCTCGAGCCGCTGGCAAGCGCCCTCAATCGCGTCCCCGTCCTCATCGCCAGCACATGCCGCCGATGTTCACCGCAATTCTTGCTGGGCGCTTGACGCGTTCGACCGGCCGCGAGGCCGAGGAGGCTGTCGACGGGGAGCCACTCAAGCCCGCCACCATCTACATCGCACCGGGCGACCGCCACATGATTGGGGCCGCCTCGGGCGAGCCCGTCTTGCGTTTGAACGATGAGGCGCCGGTTCATCATTGCAGGCCCGCGGTCGATCCGTTGTTTGCCAGCGTCGCCGCTTCGCACGGGGGTGGCCGCGCTCGGCATCGTGCTGACTGGCATGGGCTCGGACGGCGCGGCGGGGGCGCGGGCCATCGCCGAGGCCGGCGGCAGCGTGATCGCGCAGGACGAGGTCCTCGAGCGTCGTGTGGGGCATGCCGGCCGCGCCTGCGGCTACAGGCGCCTGCCTCGGCGCTGCTCCCGCCCGCTTTGATCGCGGAGGTCACGGCCAAGCTCATGCGGGGAGAGCGGCCAGGACGCCGCGAGAGTTCAGCTATCTATGCAAGCTCTTGAAGGAGGCTCGGGGCTCAATCTCTCGGCCGACACGCGCGAGCTGCTGGAGGGGAGGCTCCATCCCCTGCTGCGGCGCGAGCAAGCCAGCTGGAGCATCGAGATCCTCGCCACTGACTTCGCCGAGGACGCGATCCGCAAGGCGCGCGAAGGGGTCTACAGCCAGTTCGAGGTGCAGCGGGGCCTGCGATCAGCCCCGAGATTCGCAACAGGGTCAGCTTCCGCACAATCTGATCGCGGACGGAGGGCTCGGCAGATTCGACATTATCTTTTGCCGCAACGTGCCGATTTATTTCGATGACGAGGCCAAGCGCGAGGTGCTGGCGCGGCTCGCCTCCGAGCTTGCGAGCGACGGCTATCTCGTGCTCGGAGCCTCGGAAACGACGACGGGATCGAGCGCTCAGTTCGCGTCTGCGGGCAAAGACCAGAACGGCGTGTTCACACTCAAGCCGCTCGCGGCCGAAGCCGCGGCTTAGGATCGGGATTGACGCTAAGGACGGCAGAGGCAGAAGGGTTCAAGCCGCCTCGGACTCGTCCTCGGGATTACGCAGCACGTAGCCGCGTCCCCATACCGTTTCGATATAGTGCTTGCCGCCGGTCGCCGCCGCGAGCTTCTTACGCAGCTTGCAGATGAAGACGTCGATGATCTTGAGCTCCGGCTCATCCATGCCGCCATAGAGATGGTTCAGGAACATCTCCTTGGTCAGGGTCGTGCCCTTGCGCAAGGAGAGGAGCTCGAGCATCTGATATTCCTTGCCAGTCAGGTGCACGCGCTGGCCGTTCACATCCACGGTCTTGGTGTCGAGATTGACCTTCAGCCCCCCGGTCTGGATCACCGACTGGGCGTGGCCCTTGGATCTCCGCACGATGGCGTGGATACGGGCGACGAGCTCGTCCTTGTGGAAGGGCTTGGTCATGTAGTCGTCGGCGCCGAAGCCCAAGCCCCTGACCTTGTCCTCGATGCCGGCGAGGCCGGACAGGATCAGGATCGGGGTCTGCACCTTGCTCACGCGCAAGGTCTTGAGCACCTCGTATCCGCTCATATCGGGCAGGTTCAGATCGAGCAGGATGATGTCGTAATCGTAAAGTTTACCGAGGTCGACGCCCTCTTCGCCAAGGTCGGTCGTATAGACGTTGAAGCCCTCGGACTGAAGCATCAGCTCAATGCTTTGTGCCGTAGCGCTGTCGTCCTCGATGAGAAGAACTCGCATCTTCTATTCCCCCGTCTTCCCGGCAGATCCTTACTCGTTCCCCCGATGGCACTATGCTCGAAACCATCGACGCAAAGCGGATGGTTAATTCGAATCAACAAATTAGGGGCCAATAGTTAACAAAAGCTAAGCTTCTGGCGAGCGCTATCGAACTTTGCCTCGCATTTTGGCTATCCGTCAAATGCCGGTCATATGGTTTACCGCCCCTTAAGGGCTGTTGGCGAAGATCGGGGTCGAGAGGGGCGGGGGCTCAGCTCCAGAGCTTCGAGACAGAGGCCCGGATGCAGTGGAATCTTCCGTCCTAAGGTCCGAGAATGTTGAGGGTATCGAACCATGAAGTCACGGGACGCATTGAGCCGGCTGAAGCGCTTCGAGGTAGACGAGAAGCGGCGCAAGGTGGCCGAGATCGAGACCATGATCGCCGAGTTCAACCAGATGGCGGTCGATCTCGACCGTCAGATCGCCGTTGAGCAGGAGCGCGCCGGGGTCTCCGACACCAATCACTACGCCTATCCGACATTTGCCAAGGCGGCGATCCAGAGGCGGGACAATCTGCTCGCCTCGGCCGCAGATCTTGAAGCCAAACTGGCGAGCGCGCGGGAGACCCTCGCCGCGGCCTATGAGGAGCTGAAGAAGATAGAGCTTCTCGAGGAGCGCGACGCCGAGCGGATCAAGCTCGAGCAGGCGCGCATGGCGGAGCTCGAGGTCGTCTCCGCCAACATGCCTCACCGGGTTGCGAGCTGAGGCGCTTTACGCTTACCGGGCGTCCGACGTTCGGCTCCGTTTTGCGGGCTCACGGTCGACCGCCCGCGGGCCATCGGTGCTAGAGTTAAGTCCACGCCGAACGAGGGGAGCGCGGTCGCATGCCGTCCTTCGACATCGTGTCAAAGACCGATCTGGCTGAGATCGACAATGCGCTCGCCAATATGAGCCGCGAGATGAGCCAGCGTTACGACTTCAAGGGCTCTCAATCCCGCATCGAGCGGAAGGAGGCCGAGCTCATTCTCAACGCCGACGACGATCTCAAGCTCAAGCAGATGCACGAGCTGCTGCAGGGGCATCTCGCCCGGCGCAAGATCGAGCCGGGTGTTCTCGACTACAAGACCGTCGAGAAGGCCGCGGGCCAGGCGGTGCGACAAAAGGCGCTGATCCGCCAGGGCATTGATCGGGAGCTCGCCAAAAGGATCGTCAAGGAGATCAAAGACGGGAAATTCAAGGTGCAGGTCACGGTGCAGGGCGACGAGCTCAGGGTCACGGGCAAGAAGCGGGACGACCTGCAAGCCGTGATTCAGCACCTTAAGGGGCTTTCGGTGGAGCAGCCGCTGCAATATGTGAACTTCCGCGATTAGCACTTTTGAAGATGCGGGGGGTGCCTTGTCGCCAAATGTTCCGTCGAGGATGGTATTGCTGTTGATCGCTGCCATGCTCCCGAGCTGTAGCGTGGGTAGCGGTGGCGTCGCCGTCGAGGGCGGCGGCGGTACCACCGGGTCGACGGGCGTTTCCATCACGCGGGGCAAGCCGCTCGACACCTATGTGGTGATGGGCGGCGAAATCAAGCGCTGCTGGTTCAATCCCGTCGATCCGCTCTTGCCGAACTATGTCTATCGGGCCGATGTCAGTCCCGACGGCAGCAAGGTGCAGATCTCAGTGCATCAGCGGGCGGATCTCGGCCGGGCGGGCCTCACCACCTATGTCATCGACTTCAAGCAGGCGGGGCCCTCGACGGCGATCGCCACCGAGAACCGCACGATGCCGCCAGACCTTGCCGCCAAGATGCAATTCGACATCGACCGCTGGAGACGCGGCGAGTTGGATTGCAGCAAGAAGATGCCGGCTACGGCTTCGGTCCGCCCGGTCCGCCCGGCCCGGCCCGCGGCGGGCGCTCGCTGAAGGGTGCTCCGGCTTACGCGGTCGACCCAAAGCGCAAATTCAGGGAGTCGACCGTCCAACGGCAAATGGCCATTCGGATTGGCTATGATCGGGGTTCAATGGGAGCCGTAAGTCGCGTGCCGACGGAGGCGAGCAGAAGCTCGTAGGCACGGTCGACGATCTCGTCCAGCGACCGCGTCCTCGCAAACATGGCCATTGCCTCGCGCAAGAACTCCTCGCGGCTTGGGATGTGAGGCACATGCAAGGTCTTCAGCATCTCGCTCGTGCGGTGATGGGCGCGGATCAGCGTCTCCTGCAGCGAGGACAATTCGGGGGTATGCAGTGCCGAGGCGATGGCGGCCGCGATCCGCTCAGCATTGAAACGCGCGGCGAGCTCCTCGGCCGCACGATTGATGACCTTCGCGCCGAGCCGCTGCTCATTGCGCAGCACTTGCTCGGGCGGCGTCTTTAGGTCCCATACAAGGCCGATCCAGGACAACGCCCTCAACAGGTAATAGGTCGGGTCGATTTCCCACCATCTGAAGCCCTGCCGGACGCTGCTTTGGTAGGCGTGGTGATTGTTGTGCCAGCCCTCGCCCATGGTAAAGACCGCCAAGAGCCAATTATTGCGAGAATCGTCGCCCGTCACGTAGCGCTTGCTGCCGCGCACATGCGCGAGCGAGTTGATGCAGAACGTCGCGTGATAAACGAGCACCGTGCTCCAGATGAACCCGACGACCAGGCCAGACCAGCCTGCCAAGAGAAAACAGAGACCACCAAGAGCAATTGCAGGAAGAAGTTCGAGTTTGTGCAGCCACATCAACTCGGGATAGCGCGTCAAATCCGCAATTTTCGCGAAGTCGGGGAGGTCGTGCTTCCGAGCGAAAATCCAGCCCAGATGGCTGTAGATGAAACCCTTGTGCCGGGGGGAATGGACGTCTTGATCGGTATCGGAATGCAAATGGTGATGCCGGTGCTTGGAAGCCCACCACAGCACGCTCTTTTGCGCGGTGGTCTGGGCGAGCAGGGCGAGGATGCATTGAAACGCCCGGCTCGTCGAGTAGGCGCGGTGCGAGAAGTACCGATGGTATCCGGCCCCGATCGCAAAGATGCGCAGCCAGTACAGCGTCACGCAAATGGCGAGGGCCTGCCAGGTGATGCCCGTCCAGATCGCCGCTATGCAGCTCAGATGGATCAAGACGAACGGAATGGCCGAGGGATAGATGATGTCGTCATGCTCGCCATCAACGGCGACATCGGGGGACATATCAGCGATTCTCCTGCGCGGGTCTTTTCATTCTCTTAGGCGTTTTCGGCGGCGTTTGCCAGATGGCGTTCTACGAGGTGCGCCGCAAGGCCGATGTAATCCCATTACGGGGGAGGGGGCACTCCGCTGCCTCGGTCGAGCGCCGCCTCGAAGACATGAAACCGCGCTGCTCAGCCTTTTCGCTCGCGGTGAGGAAGGCCGCGCAAGATGAGGAAGGCTTATCGGCTCCGGGGATATCACTCTGACAATCGGGAACGACGCGAGCAAAGTCGCCGGGCGCGTGCCAAAGGCTGTCGCCGGGCAGGAAGCTATAGTCGAGGCTCGCGCGGACCAGCTGCTTGAGATCCGCGTAGTTGAGACCATAGGTTTCGACCGCGCGGACATATTCATGGGTCAGGTCGATGCGCGAGACGCCTTCGTCGTCCGTGGAGAGCGCTATGGGCACACCAAATTTGCGGTAGAGAGGGAAGGGGTGGTTCTTGCCGCTAATCCCTAAGATATCGTCATTGCTGGTGGAGGTTGATCTCGACCAGGACATGTTTGGCCGCCATGTCTTGCAGGAGTTCGTAGGGCCGATCTTCGTACATGACGTCCACGCCGTGGCCGATGCGATCGGTGTGGGCTTGTTCCACAGCCAGCCGGATATGGCAGCAGAGAGCCTCCGGCGGCACAAGCCCGGGTGCCAGCTCGCCCGCATGCAGGCTGACATGCACCTTCGGATAGAGCGCACGCAGGAAGCCCATGGCTTGCCTCGATCGGACCTCGATACTCCTTTCGCGAGTCAATAGAGTGCGGATTGCCTTTTTAGGTGAAAGCTGGGATTGGGGTCGCGCGCATCCCATCCCTGCCGTCAGGTTCCCTGGGCGGACGAGTTCAAACCCCCGAACATCGAGCCGTTGATCGCGAGCCCTATTTGAGTGGCGGAAGCGGGTGCGGTGCTTCGGTCGTGTAGACCTGACTGTGGTGAAAGCAGCCCCCCAAAGCAAACGACGCGGCGAGGACCGCCGCAACGACGATGATACGCATAACTGCCCCCTCCACTCAGAACTGTCACTCTTGCCGCATGGCAAACGCTTACCCCGCAAATCCCATCATATTTCCCGAGGGAATTGGTGACGTAATTGCAACATCGATCGAACGCTCGTTCAACTGCCGGGCTGGCCCGACTGGTCCAGCCGTGGCCCTGACAGCTCGCTCCAGGCGCGACGATTGTGACAGCAGCGTTGCGCCGGACTCCTCGACTCAGATAATCCGAAACCGACGTGACGGGTTTAGTCGGCGCATCCCGCAACCCTAACCCTTGCTTCCGTGTCCGACCGAGAGCGATCCAGACAATCTCTTTTCGTGCTTGGGGCCGGCGCCATTTTGCTTGGCGCCGCGGCGCTCTTGTTCGCGCTGACCAGGGTGCCCGGCCCAGCCAGCCGCAATCCAAATTCCGGGATCGCTGGTAACGAGGTGTCGGCTGCCGCTCCTGCGGCCTCTACCGCAAGCGAGAGCCAAGGGCAGAGAGACCGTCCCCGGACCGATCCGGTCCCGCCGTCGGCGGAGCCGGCCGCGTCTGCCGATCCGGACCAGACGGGGACACTTCCCGACACTCCCCGGAGCCCCACCGTGCCCCCAGAGGGTGCGGCCGAACCGGCGCCTTCTAGTCCTAGCCTTGGCAAGGCCCCCGAAGGCCACTCCGCCGCCCCGTCGCCAGACCAGGTGGCGAGTGCCGAAGCCCATGCGCCGGCGGCCCAAGCGGGCGAGCCCTCGGGCGAGGGGGTAAACCTGGACGAACCGCCCCTGGAAGCTGACGCGGCCAAATCGCAACAGCCCATGGTCGATGCGGCTGAACCCGCAAAGCCCGACGTGGCGGCGGATGCGGAGCCCGAGCCGCCTTCCATGACGCCGGCCCCTGCCGGGCAGCCGGAAGGCAAAACTCACGCACAGTCGCCGGACTCTGCGACGACTGCCGAGACGCACGCACCGGCGGCGCAAGCGGGCGAGTCACTGGCGAGGGAGGCAAACGCGGGTGTATCGGCCGGGGAACCCGACGCGGCGCCTTCGCAACCGTCCGAGCCGGCGCCAGTCGCAAAGAGTGAGGCAAGCATAGCGAAGCCTGAGCCAGTTGAGGCGCGGCGCGCGGACAGGCCCAAAACGACCGTCGCTCCCCAGGCCCAGGCTAAGCCGAAGAGCAAGCCTCTGACCCTTGGCGCGGGAGGAGCCGCGTCGAGGCCGCCCTCGGCACCCGCGATGGCGAGAGGGAGTGCTGGCGCCTATGCCGCAAGGGTACGCGCGGATATCGGCCGCCACAAGCCCAAAGCCGTGGGCGTCGGCAGCGCGACGGTGACCTTTGCTATTGGTGAAAGCGGCGGCTTACGCTCCGTGCGGATCAGCCGCTCAAGCGGAAAAGCGCAGCTTGACCAGGCAGCGCTTGCGAGCGTGCGGAGTGCCGCGCCTTTTCCGCCGCCCCCCGCGGGCCTCAATCCCGGCGATCTGTCCTATGCGATCCAGATCTTTTTCCGCTGAGGCGGACCAGGCGGCATTACCGCGGCCAGATCGAGGGTCATGGCCCCTCATTTTACCGGCGAGAGAGAGTTGACGTAGGCCACGATCATATCGATGTCGCGATCGGAAAGGACGAAGTTCGGCATGACGTCGTGTGGTCTCGCAATCCCACGCGACAAGGGCTCGCGCAGAGCCAGGATCGGATATCCACGATGCAGGTTGCGGAACGCGGGAGCGTTCTTGTTGGGCTGTCGCCTTGTGGATCGATGGCGTGACACCAGGCACAGTTCTTTTGCACAAGGGCCTTCCCCTCGCGGACAAGGTTTTCGGTTTCGGGCGGTCAGTGTTGCGTCCGCACCTAAGCGCTTTAGGCCATCCCTGGCACCGACAAGCGAGGGATCAAGCGAAAGCGCCTTGCGAAAATCGTCAATGGCCTCCTGTTTTTGGCCCTTAGCCTCATAGACATAGCCGCGGTTGTTGTAGGCAAGCGCGCAGATGGGATTGAGCCGAACCGCCGCCGTATAATCCTCAATGGCCGCGTCGAGTTCGCCTTCTGCCGGTACGCAAGACCGCGATTATTGAGGGCGACGACGTTGCCGGGCTTGAGCCGCAGGGCCTCGCCAAAGTCGGCAATTGCCCGGCTATAATCGGCAATCGACCCATCGAAATCGCCCTTGGCGAGCTCGGCTTCGGCGCGGCCGGCAAAGGCGATCGCGTAATCTCCCTTGAGAGGGCGTCGGTGAAGTCTGCTATGGCTTGGTCTTGGCTTCCGATTTCCAAGAATGCGGTGCCGCGACTCCGGTAAGCGCGCGCGAGGCCGTCCGGCGGCTGGTTCCTGCGCTGAATGACCTCGGTGCACGCCGCTATCTGCAACTCGTCATTCATGCCCTGACTGCTGTCGGCCGCGATATCGGCGGAGGCCGCGCCCCCGCATAGGGACAGCGCCAGGCAAAAGAGGCCAACTCTCACACGCATGTTCCGCTCCCACGCGATCAAGACGTCACGCGCGAGAGGGAGTAGTCTGTTGTTGTGGTGAGACCGTTGATCCTGAGCAAGGATTGCCGGCGATAACCCGGCTGTTGTTTGGCCATAAGCATGAGACAAGGTTGCACTTATGCAAAGGGCCTCCGTTGAGGTAAATCAATTCGCCGGCCGGGCTTACCTATACGCTTCTCAGTGTGAGGCCTGATCGGAGCAAAGCGTTCGCTGTAGCGAAGGGAGGGGGGTTTGAGAGTGTTCGGTGTGGTGAACTTGCGCGCTCGCGCACGGTCTGATGTAAGGGTGGCAGGTGCAGAAATTTTCGTTGGCAATTTGCGGCCCCACTGCGCGCGACGCGATGAGGCTTTCGCCTCGCGGCTATGGTCTCTGCGCGCTCGTCATCGCCTGTCTGCTCTCGGCCGTGAACGTATCGCCGGCGACGGCCCGAGAGGAGGACTCGGTTCGCGATTTCGTCGAGCGGGTGAATGATGCCTCGACCGCACTCTTAGCCTCCGGGTCGAATGCCGCACAAAAGTGCCGCCGCCTGCTGGGTTGGGCGTTTGACGTGCCCGCAATGGCTGGCTACGCGCTTGGCACGACTTGGAATAAGGCCACGAGCGCGGAGCGCAGAGCCTTCTTAGCCGCCTTCGAGGACGAAATTGTCGCGGCCTATGTTCGGCGCATGGCAGCTTACCGAGGCGCGACCATGAGCTTTGTCGGCGCAAGGGCGCCGACCGGCGGGGACCGGCTCGCTGCGAGCCGCTTGATCGTGCCGGGTGGTCCCGAGCAGACATGGATCTGGAGGCTACGACCAGCTGGCCAGACGTGGCGCATCGTCGATGTGTCGGTCGACGGCCGGAGTGCGCTGCATGCCGAACGCCAGGAATACGCTGAGATCTTGGAAACCAATCATGGCGACATCGACGCGGTCATCGCCTTTGTCCGCAGACGCGCGGGCGGCGGATCCTAGCCGCAGTGACGCCGCACCCCTTAGTTGCCTTCGAGCATGTCGGCCGCGAGTTCGACGAGGGGCGCATCATCGCCCTGCGCGACGTCAACCTCGTGATCGAGAAGGGCCAATCCGTTGCCTTGGTCGGAGCCAGCGGCAGCGGCAAGACCACGCTCATCCTCTTGATGTGCGGGATCATGATCCCCTCGGCGGGACTGATACGATGGAACGGCGAGCCGGTCACAACGTCCAGCGCATGGACGAGTATGCGCCGCTCCGAGATCGGCATTGTGTTTCAGGACTTCAACCTGTTCCCGACCTTGTCCGCAATTGAGAATATCGAGATCGCGACCTTCGGCACCGGCATCCGAAGCCGGGAACGCAAACGCCGCTCTGAGGCCGCGCTCGACGCCGTAGGACTAACCGCGCGCTCAAGGCACTTGCCCCACGAGCTCTCCGGCGGCGAGCGCCAGCGCGTCGCCATCGCGCGTAGCATCGTCAACGAACCAACCTTGATCCTCGCCGACGAACCGACCGGGAACCTCGACAGCGTCAACGGAGCCGCGATCATGGACCTCCTCTTCGACTTGCATCAGGCGCGGGGTGTGACGCTCGTCCTCGTGACCCACGACGCCGGTCACGCCGATCGCTGCGCGCGGCGCATTCAAATCAAGGATGGCCAGGTGTTCGAGCGCTCCTCCATGCGGGCAAGTGAGGCGGCAAGGTGAATCACAGCCAGCTCGCATTCCGCAATCTCAAGCGTCGGCCGGCGCGATCCGTGCTCACAGCGCTTGGCGTTGCCCTCGCCGTTGGCAGCTTCATTACGCTCTATGGTTTGTCGCGAAGCGTGTACCAGAATTTGCAACAGAGCATCGAGGAGCACGGCGCCGATCTGACGGTCAGACGCAGCGGGACTGCCGAGCTTTTCGGCGGAACAATCCCGGAATCCGTTGCCCCGCGCATAGCCGAGATCCCCGGCGTTCTCGCCGCTTCCGGCGAACTTATTTCGCTTGTTGCAACCGACCGCGATGAGCACGTGCTTGCAGCCGGTTGGGCGGAGGATAGCTTCTTCTGGCAGAATGTTCCGCTCGAAGAGGGGCGACTGCCACATGAGGGCGAACATAAGGTCGCGTTGATCGGCATCGACCTCGCCCATGCCCTGCAGAAGCACGCAGGTGACGCTATCGGCCTCTTGGGGGAGCAGTTTCAGATCGTAGGGATTACGCGCTTTAACTCAATCATCAATCGCAACGTGGTTGTCGTCCCGCTCGCCGATCTGCAAGGGGTGACGTTCCGCTCTGGCGCGGTGACCTTCTTGTCCGTCAAGCTTGCCCATCCCGAAGACCCCGCCGAGGTCGAGCGCGTGTCCAGGGCCATCGAGGTCGCGGGGGATTTATCCGCGTCGAAGAGCGAGAACGTCTTGCGCAACGACAGCATGCTCGGTCTGTTGCGCGCGGTATCGACGGCAATGGCCTGGGTGGCGCTCTTGATGGGCGTTCTCATGGTCCTCAACACGCTGCTGATGGCGGTGCTGGAGCGCACGCGCGAGATCGGCATTCTCGCTGCGATCGGCTGGTCGACGATGCGGATCATGGGGGCAATCGTGATCGAGGGATTCATCCTCTCCGCCGCCGGGAGCGCCGCCGGCGTCGGTATTGGCGTCGCCGGATCTCGCCTGCTCAGCGCCATTCCGGCCATCGGCCGTTTCGTTGCCGTGCGGCCGACACCAGCGCTTGTCGCTGCGACGGCCTTGGCAATCGCGCTAGGCGTTCTTGGTTCGTTTTATCCAGCTTGGCTCGCGACCCGGCAAAGCCCCGCCACGGCTCTCGGAGGCGTCTGAGCCAACCAGGCGCCGGTCCTTCCGCAAGGGAGGGATGGAGCGCGGGCGAGGGGTTTAAGCTTGGGTTCACTCGGCGGCAGGCTCCACGAACAGATGATGCATGTACGGGCCGGTTTGCTCGGCCATGCGGTGGGCCACGATCAGCCGATGGCAGTGCGCCGGATCGCGGTCCAAGCACAGCAGGCATACGGCATTCGCCTGCGCGAGCGCGACCGCCTCGCCGAGATCGAGCACGGCCTCCGGCTCGCGCATATGGGTGAGGAAGATCCGCTCGAAACTCGCGAGGTCTCCCGCATGCGCCGGCGTCATGCCCGCGCTTCGCCGTGCCGAGCCCGCGCAAATGGCGATAGGCGATGCCGGCTTCGGACAGATGCGCCGCGAGCTGATGCTTCGAAAAGCCCTTTTTGCGTGAGATGGGCGCGGCGCGGATGTCGAGCAAGAGCTCGACGCCCGCTTGTCGCAGCGTGCGGATGAAAGCGGCGATGGTGGCGCCCTCATAGCCGATGGTGCAGATCGCATGGGGCGTGGCTTTACCACGACCTTTCCATTGCGCCACGGTCAAGAAAGCGAGAAGCGGGATTAGCCGCGATATTCCTGGATGCGGGTGGCGCGCAGGCCGGGCAGCCCGTGCTTGTCGATTGACCGCTGCCAGCTCAGGAACTCGTCGACCGTGAGCGTGTACCGCTCACAGGCTTCCTCGAGGCTGATCAGGCCGCCACGAACCGCGGCGACGACCTCGGCCTTGCGGCGAATGACCCACCTCTTGGTGTCCCTGGGCGGCAGATCGGCGACGGTCAGGGGGCTGCCGTCGGGGCCGATCACATATCTGACGCGGGGCCGGTAATGATCAGTCATGATACTCACAACACCACATGCTCGGTGAGCCGGAAAAGCACACTCGTAGAGCGAACTTGGTGCGGAGCGTAACAAGCTGCGTTTAAGATTTGCCTAAGCCCCGAGGTAAAGAAAATGGCAAGGAAATCGCCCAAAATGGCCGCTTTTCGAGGCCGTTTCGGTGACCCGGCGCCCCTCCGGCCAAGCCGGGCGGGCGCGCTTTAGCTTGCATCGGTCGGGGGCGCTTCGTATGTTTCGTCTAGAAAAGCGCCATCAAGCCGAGGCTAGCGCGAGCCGGGCTTTTCGATGCTTGCGGGGCTGGCATACTTCCTCATGCTGGAAATCCGAGCTTAAGACCCGTGGCCTCGTCCAAGCCGAGCAGGCTCAACAGTCTTTATCTGCCGGGGAGGCCCGCCGACACTCGCGTGGTCGTCGCCATGTCCGGAGGGGTGGATTCCTCGGTGGTCGCGGCCCTGTTGCAGAGCCAGGGCTACGACGTGGTCGGCATCACCCTGCAGCTCTACGATCATGGCGAGGCGACGGCGCGCAAAGGCGCCTGTTGCGCCGGCCAGGATATTCAGGATGCCCGCCGCGTGGCGGAAGCCCTGCGGATTCCACATTACGTCCTCGACTACGAGAATCGCTTTGCCGAAGCCGTGATGGGTGAGTTCGCCGACAGCTATCTCAGCGGCGAGACGCCCGTGCCTTGCGTCTCCTGCAATCAGAAGATCAAGTTCCGCGACCTGTTGCGCACGGCAAGAGATCTCGGCGCCTCGGTGCTTGCCACGGGCCATTATGTGAGGAGCAGACCAGGGCAGGGGGGCTTCGAACTCTACCGGGCCCGTGACGCCGAGCGCGACCAGAGCTATTTCCTGTTCGCCACCACCCGCGATCAGCTCGAGTTCCTGCGCTTTCCGCTTGGCGACCTCGACAAGGAGACGACGCGCAAGCTGGCGCGGGACTTCGGTCTTGCCACCGCGGAGAAGTCCGACAGCCAGGACATCTGCTTCGTGCCCACAGGGCGATATACGCAAGTCATCGAGCGGCTTCGCCCAGGCGCGGTTGAGGAGGGCGACATCGTGCATGTGGATGGCCGCGTGCTCGGGCGCCACGGGGGCATCATCAATTATACCATCGGGCAGCGGCGAGGGATCAGTGTGCCGGCGGCCGAGCCCCTCTATGTGCTGAGGCTCGATGCCCAGCGCCGCGAGGTCGTGGTCGGTCCGCGCGAAGGGTTGCGCAAGCGCCACATTCACCTTCGCGACATGAACTGGCTCGGCGAAGAGCCCTTGGAGGACTTACCAGAGCGCGGTAAGGATGTGCTGGTGAGGATCCGTTCGAGCGGATCCCTGCAGCCGGCAACGCTTCGTGTCGAGCCTGGAGAAGTGACGGTCGAGCTTGCCGAGGGGGAGGATGGCGTGTCGCCCGGACAGGCTTGCGTGCTCTACGCCGCGGATGGGCGAGGCGGGCGGCTTCTCGGCGGCGGCTGGATCAGATCTGCCGATGGAGCGAGGACGGTGGACGAGGATGGACTCCGCGCCAAGGCGGCGAGCGCAGGACGCGAGCCCTTGGTGGTTGGATCGCGTTAGACCGCTTGGGTTAGGTGGCTATTGGGCAGAAGTAGAAGAAGGGGCGCCCAAGCAGCGCTTGTAGGTGGGAGAAGGTAGCGTTGGGTGCTAGTCGGGCTGCCTTGATGGACGCAGCTTCCGTGCGCCAAGCCTATCGGCGTTGGGCGCCGGTCTACGACCTCACCTTCGGCAGTGTCGCCGAAGCGAGCCGCAAGCATGTTGTCAGGGTTATCAACCGCCGCAAGGGCCGCGTGCTCGAAGTGGGCGTCGGCACCGGGCTGTCGCTGCCCTGCTATGGAGACCATCTCAGCGTCACCGGCATCGATCTCTCGCCGGATATGCTGATTAAGGCGCGAGCGCGGGCGGAGCGGTTCAAGCTCGCCAACGTCGCGGGCCTGTATGAGATGGACGCCGGCGCGCTCGCCTTTCCCGACGAAAGCTTCGACACGGTGGTCGCCATGTATGTGATCACGGTGGTCCCTGACGCGGAAAGAGTGATGTGGGAGCTCGAGCGCGTCTGCGCGACCGGCGGTGAGGTGATCCTCGTCAACCATTTCAGCCAGGAACAAGGCATCCGGGGCTTCTTCGAGCGGAAGATCGCGCCCATTGCCGGTTTCATCGGCTGGCGGTCCGTGTTCATGGTCGACCGGGTGCTGGTGTGCGAGGATCTGCGCCTCGCCGAGCGGAGAGCGCTGTGGCCCTTCGGCCTCTTCACCATGCTTCGCTTCGTCAAGCAGCCCGGCTTCGGCCTCCTGTGCGAACGCAAGGCAGAGGCAGCGCTCGTAGCGAGGGCAAGGGCACGCATGCCTGTGCGGCCACGCCTGCCGCAACCGATAAGGGTCAGGATCAAATGGTCGGTAGGGCGGGCGCTCGTGCTGGGCCGGCGCTTGCTTGACACCCGTTATTGGCGCTCCTTATATCGGCGACTTTCCAGCCAAATGGCGGAGTAGCTCAGCTGGTTAGAGCAGCGGAATCATAATCCGCGTGTCGGGGGTTCGAGTCCCTCCTCCGCTACCAAAACACCTGTTATCTAAATGAGTTAGATTAATGACAATCCTTCAGTTGTATGTAGCAGTGCGCTTACATATAATAGGCCATGCCTCGAGCTAAGCGCAGCCTCACGAATCCCTTTGATTTGCAGGGCGTCCCCGGGATGCCCAACGCTCTCAGGATCTATCGGATTCAGGCGTCTCCATTTTGGCAAGTGCGTCTGTTCGTGGATGGACGCCTAAAGCGTAAGACCACTGGGTGCGACGATCGTCGCGATGCCATCGCCTTCGCAAAGAATTTTTATGATTCGGTTCGTCTTGCTCAACGCCTTGATGGCACCGCGCACCCCGAAACGTTTCATGCGTGCGCTAAGCATCTGGCCGCGCGCCAGAACGCGTTGGTTGCGCGAGGCGAACGCGATGAGCGCATAACGAAGGAGGACGATAAGAAGCTGAATAAGGACATCCTGCCGTTCTTCGCGACGAAAGGGGTGGCATCGATCACAGCTGCCGATATCCAGGATTATGTCGATCAACTTAGCCCGAGCCGAGCACTTTCGCCCTCGACCTTGTCGAAGCACATTGTGGTAATTCGGAAGGTGCTGAAAGAGGCTCAACGACGGGACTTGCTCAAGTCGCTTCCGTTGTTTCCTACCATCAGCCGCAAAGATAACCCTCGATCATATTTCGACGAGAGCGAATACAAGACCTTGCGCGACACCGCCAAACGTCTCGCTTCTGAGAACGTCAAAGTCAGATACGTTCCCCTGACCGACGAGCTATATGATTTCATTATCTTCGCGACAAACGTCTTCGTTCGTCTAAGCGACTTGAAGCTCCTGCAGCACAAGCACGTGCAGGTCATCAAAGAGAAAGGCGTCAAGTATTTGCTTATCACGCCGCCCGAATCAAAGACTGCCCAGCGCGAGAGCGCGAGCATGGAGGTGGCCGTGGTCGTCTACGAGCGCGTGAGGCGGCGTCATGAGAAGGCGAGCTTGGCCAGTGACGACGACTACGTGTTCTTCCCCGAGCTAAAAAACCGCGAATATGCGCTTGCAACGCTCAGGCGCCAGTTTGAACACGTGCTGAAGGAGGCCGGGCTGAAGCTCGACAAGCAAGGCAGGGTGCGAACGCTTTATTCGCTGCGTCACACAGCTCTCATGTTTCGGCTCCTGAAAGGCGACAAGATCGACATTTTCAAATTGGCGCACAACGCTCTTACGAGCGTCGATCAACTTGAGAGGTTCTACCTATCGCATACGCAGAGCAGAATGATTATCAAAGAGCTTCAGTCGTCCGCGCCCAAGCGCAGTTAGACTTGGCTCCGTAGCCCGCTGGTCAATGCGGCTTCCGGAAGACGAAGATCGGCTCGTACTTGCGATAGCGCCCATTGATCATGCAAAAGTTCTTTGTCTCTGGGACACCCCCGGCGTCCAATCGGTTCGCGCCGGGCGAATGGGACAGCACATATTTCAGTTTGGTCTCGTATTGCATTCCCAGGTCTTCCAAGATCGCTTTGCTATCGTACTCTAATGGTACGTAGGCGCCGCCGTCTTTTGTGTCCGCGATGTTCCAGAGGAGAAATCGGCCACGCTTAAGCCATTCGACTGCCGTCTTGAGCGTGGGCAGCAGGAAACCGTCACGCCACTCATCGTATATGGGAAATTTTTTGTCTGATTGGTTTTCGTCATCAGAGTAGCTTTCCGCGCGGAAATACGGCGGGCTGGTAAAGACGAGATCGACCTTGCCACGATATTTTTTGAACCCCTGGTCGTGCCGTATCACCTCAGAGCCTAGCTTGAAGAAGTCACAGGTAGTCTGGCGCGCCTGAGTCACGTTCCGGTGATAGAAATTGGCGAGGACCTCATAACGCGACAAGTCGTCGGTGCAGAGCCAGTTGTCAGGATTAGGATCTGTTCCGACGTAGTGTAGCTGCCTGTCCGTGCCCGCCGATAACGCGCCCAATAAACGCCCTCCGAATCCTGCTGACGGATCGTAGACGACGATCCGATCTCGGTGCTTTATGTCATCGGTAAAGCGTCGATAGAGGTATTTCGCGACCACTGGAGCGAAGTTTGTGGCACTGAGTACGAGACCCGCTTGAAAGAATCGGTAGCTTTTTGGAAAGACCCTCTGGTTCTTTTTGAACTCTCTTATTAAGAAGCGTTGGCTCGGCTTAGCATCATCAAACGATATGGTGCACGGCCTCTCGGTTTTTGGATCCTTTCCACTGATTTCGATCTGCTTGAGGTAACGCGCTGGAAGGATGCGATTGGCTCTTAGCTCCTCTAGCTCCTTTTTCAGTATAGTGCGCGGAACATTCGCGTTTTGTCGCTCCCTCGTGATTCTGCGAGGGTGATTTGCAACTGAGGGGTGCTCCCCAAGTTCACCGGTGAACTTAATTTAGCGAGGGAACTGAGCGGCTTACCGCGCCGGATTTGGCGTGATGGTCAGGAAATTCTAGCATTCTTGCCCGCGCCTGGACTTAATGATGTGCGGCTCCACGATCTCCGCCATTCTTACGCGAGCGTAGGCGCGACGAGCGGGCTGTCGCTTCTGTTCGTTGGGAAGCTGCTCGGTCATAAGCGGGCTTCGACGACGCAGCGATATGCGCACTTGGCTGAGGACCCTGTCCGACAGGCTGGAGAGCAGATTTCAGAGGCGATCGCGACCGCCCTGAACCAACCTGACTGATGACCGGGCATATGTCTGCTTCTCGCCCGGATTGAGACGGTTGAACAAAAGCGCCCATTCGTCCGCAAAGTGGCAGAAGCGGACGTGCATCGAAGTGCAGCGCGGGGGCCAACAAAGCTTTCCGCGCAGAAAAACCCACGCTGGCTCAGGCTTTCTGCCTGCGGCACTGTGGCTGATATGTTATAAGATAACGAATGTTATGTTATATCATCCATTGGGGTAGGGTTGTGTCGGCATGCGCCAGGCATTGGGTGCGATAGCAATCGCGACGTTTGGCCTTGCAGTTCTGTACTCCCGACCGTCTTACCCCCAAGATCAGACTCCGCCAGCGACGCAACAAGAGGCGGTCCCAGGCGCTGGGGCGGCTTCGAACAACGCCGGAAGCCCTGCGGAGACAGTGTCGCCAAATGCGCAGGCTCCTATAGAACAGCTGCCACCCGTGGTCGTTATTATGAAGCCTGGCCCGGCTCAGAAGCCAAAACGGGCAGCGCACAAGGCCTCGTCTGCAAAGGCGGGCTCGCAACCTCAGGGACCGCCCCATGTAAGCGAGCCTCCGTCTGGCGAAACGCCTGCCCTGGCAGCGGCTCAGGCTCTAGCGGTAAAAGGCAAGGCCTTCGATCAAGCGCGCGCCGACTTGCTGACGCAGATCGGGACGAGCTCTTACGATTTCAGTCAGCAGGCGATACAAGCCCTACCTCAAGGCACTGAGACTCCAGTGGACAAGGTTCTTCTGCAGGCGCCGGGAGTAGTGCAGGATTCGGCAGCCAGCGGCCTGCTGCATGTGCGCAACGAGCATGCCAATCTGCAATACCGCATCAACGGCATCATCCTGCCGGATGGCGTCTCTGGCTTCGGCCAGATCTTGGAGACTCAGTTTGTTGGCAGTGTCTCACTCGTCACCGGGGCGCTACCGGCCGAATTCGGCTATCGAACGTCGGGCCT
This sequence comes from uncultured Alphaproteobacteria bacterium, assembly GCA_963804515.1. Taxonomy (GTDB): domain Bacteria; phylum Pseudomonadota; class Alphaproteobacteria; order Rhizobiales; family Methyloligellaceae; genus Methyloceanibacter. The sequence continues at coordinate 37,408 of CAWDQR010000006.1, forward strand.
CGTCGACATTCAAACCAAGAGCGGCTCGCAGGACCCTGGGGGCAGCATCGGTGTGTATAGCGGGAGCCAACAAACCCTGACACCAAGCATCGAATATGGCGGCACGACCGGCCAGACCGAATATTTCTTCACCGGCCGATATTTCACGAGCGATGAGGGCATTGAAAATCCGACGTCGAGCTTCATCCCCATCCACGATGATACGCAACAGGGTAGGGCCTTTGGCTATGTATCGACGCTTCTCAGTCCCACCACGCGGCTGAGCTTCATCACCGGCAGCTCCGTGCAGACCTTTCAAATCCCAAATAGTCCGGGTCAGCTCCCAATGTTCCCGGCCTTCGGTATCACCGATTTCAATTCGTCCTTATTGAACGAGCATCAGCTGGAGCAGAACTATTACGACGTGCTCGCGCTGCAGACCAGGACGGGCGATGCCAACATGCAGCTCGCCTATTTCGCACGCTACAGCGATCTTCACTTCTTTCCTGACGAGGTCGGGGACATCATCTTCAACGGTGTCGCGTCAAACGTCGAACGGCGCAGCTTCCTCAACGGCGTCCAGGGCGACGGCTCATACACGTTTAGTGCCGCAAACACATTGCGTAGCGGCTTCTACGTCAGCGCGGAGAGTACCGCGGCCGACAGTACATCGACCGTCTTGCCGCTCGATACGGCCGGAAACCCGATTGATGCGCCTTTCGACGTGACGGACGATCTCCCCAAGCTCGGCTGGCTGCTCGGTGTCTATATGCAGGACGAGTGGAAGCTCACCGACACGCTCACCCTGAACGCGGGGGTACGCTTCGATCAGATGTATCAGTTCGTCGACGCGAACCAATTCAGCCCGCGCGTCAATCTCGTCTACAAGCCCTTCGCCGGCACGACGTTCCATGCCGGCTACGCACGTTACTTCACGCCTCCGCCCCAAGTAGCTGCTGGCCCTGTTGACCTTTCCGCCGTCCAGCACACAACACAACAGCCGACCGTCAACCAAGACGATCCGGTCCTGCCGGAGCGCTCGCATTATTTCGACGCCGGGGTAACGCAAAAGATCCTGCCCGGCCTCGAGCTCGGGGTCGACGGATATTACAAGCGGGCGCAGGACCTTCTCGATGACGGGCAGTTCGGTGCGGCGCTTGTACTGGATGCCTTCAATTATGCGACGGGTATAAATGAAGGCATCGAGGCTAAGGCGACCTATGAGAACGGCGGCTTCAAAGCTTATGGAAACATCGCGGTCGCACAACAGAAAGCCACTGACATCGTTTCGAACCAGTTTCTGTTTGACGCAAGCGAGTTCGATTTCATCGCTGACCACTTCATCTACACGGACCACACGCAGATCGTAACTGGCTCAGGAGGTATGTCCTATCGGTGGAGCGCCAACCTGTTCACCGCCGATATGATCTACGGCAGTGGCTTGCGGAGCGGCTTTGCCAATACCCAAACTGTGCCTGCTTACGCGCAGGTCAATCTCGGCGTCTCGCACGAGTTCACTTTCACCGATGCCAAGCCACTGACCTTGCGCTTCGACGTCGTGAATGTCTTCGACACCATCTACGAGATCAGGAGTGGGTCCGGCATCGGCGTCTTTGCCCCCCAGTTCGGGCCACGCCGAGGTTACTTCGTGCGGTTGGCTCGGAAGTTCTGAGTGTTCACCTACGTCGAGCCAACGGAGACTGCTTTGATGGGGACATGCGTCCGGCAAGTAGCAATGGGGTTAGCGTTGATCATCATCGAGTTGGGGACCAATTCCCGACTGCCTTGCTGAAATATGTCGATCGAGAAGGGGGTTCTGCTGTTCAAAAATCGTCTGATTTCCAAACGCTCGCTGGCGCTCTTCCAGGGCGTGCAATTTCAATAACTTGAGTCCAGCTTAGCGACTACGTTTGCCAAACGCGTGGGCTGACGAGCTGGCCCGGATTTTGGTATCGAGATCGGTGGCGCGGGTTCACGCAAAGCGGACGAAAGCGAGGGCGCGCTTGAACGGCATTGCAGAGGGTTATTTCTCCGAAGCGGTCAGAAGCCAGACAAAAGTCAAACCCTTGCGAGGCTAGCGGCCGTATTGAAAGCGTATTGGGCCCCATTGAATGCTTATTCGGTGCTCCCGCTCCATGGCTCCATTCATTATTCGCCTGTAGGGATAGCGCTCCCTGCGATCGCGTTGTGACTTGGACATTTCATAAGCCAAAATGTCTGCAGCCTGGAGAGGACAAACGCTTTCTGGGTCCATCATCGTAAAGCTCTTTATACAGCCTTTAGCGTCCCCGTAGTCGTAGAGATCGACATATTTCCGCATCATGATTTCTGAGAAGTGCCTTTGCTTTCCAAAGACGAGATTGATTGGCTGTCCGTAATAATCTGCCGCGTCCAGAACAGCATGTTTGATCGCCCCACAAACGCAATCCTCCATCAGTCTCTCATGACTCAGAGCTGGCACCGCAGGGTCGAACATTGCGACCGCCCCAAATCCATGAAAACCGTCGACGTGCCGTAGCATGATGTCGAGCAGCGCATTTAAAATCCGATTATGCTTTTCTTTGTCGCGGCCTCCATCGGTGAACTTGAAATCAAACGGGGGAACCCAAGCCTCAAAATCGGTCATATGGAATGCTGAAATACCCTCTTTCGCCAGTGCTTCCCTCCACTCTCGTTCGAAGGCAATCCAGTTTTCAAAGGGCGCCATGCAGCTGCCGATGGTCATATTGACCAGCTTGCCATCGGCATATTCGCCGCTCTCGTCGTAATATCCCCAGATCATCAGAAGCTTCGCAGGATAACCACAATAGGCCAGCCACGCCACATTGCTCGCGAATCACACGGAACACCGAATTCATAGTATACCTCCATCAAAACCCCCATTGCTGGTGGGCACGGGAAGCGAAGCCATGCTAATCAGAGGAAGCGAGTGATGGTTAAGAAGGGTGCCACGAGAGCGAAGCGCGTTGCGCGTCGCGACTGGTCCGCACAGGATGAGAGGGAATTAAGGAAGCACTCGAAAAGTCAAACGCCTGTCAAAGAGATCTCGAAAGCGCTCAAGCGTACCGCCGCTGCTCTGAGACAAAAGGCGCACAGCCTCGGAATCTCACTTGGCCATCGGCGCCCTAAAAAGAAACGAACTTGAACCGTCTGGTCGGTCCGACAAGCTTCGGCGCCCTGACCTCGCTTTTCCTAATGGGATTTTTCGTCTGTTCACCTCGCGACGAGTGCCTTCAGGACCGTCGCCGGGCTCACATTCAGCCGCCCGCCAATATCTCTTAGCGACAGACCGTCCGATCGCAGATGCGCAGCCCGCGCCTGCAGCGATTCGTCGATGACGCTTCTCCGACCAATCCTTTTCCCTTGAGCCCGAGCCCTTTGTTGTCCCGCAATGATGCGCTCGCGCATTATCTCGCGCTCGAACTCGGCAAAGACGGCGAGCATCTGAAACAGCATTTTGCCTGATGGCGTGTTTGTGTCGATCGCCTGCTTGTGGACGTATAAATTGCAGCCCTTCTGCCGCAGCTCCTCGAGCACTCCGATCAAGTCCCGCAGCGAACGCCCCAATCGGTCGATAGACCAAACGCAGACCTGATCGATCTCACGTCGCACGACCGCCTTGAGCAGATCATCCAAGCCCTTCCGCGCGCCGCGACCCTTCGCGCCAGAGATGCCGTAATCCGTAAAGACTCTCACGACCTGCCAATCGTTTCGCGCGCAGGCTGCGCTCAATTCAGCCAACTGGTTCTCCAGCTCCTGACCTCGAGTTGAGACACGAGCGTAGAGAGCAACGTTTCTGGACATGCCGAATCTCTAGACGAGAGGGGAAACGAGATGAACTCTGCAAAAATGGCAACGAAGGTCAACATCTCATGAGGCTATCAAAAAACTTTTTTCGATGGACCCCAGACCGTCAGCTCAGCTCGCATAAATAAAAATATTATAGCGGCCTCTTCTCTTCGCCGATGTTAGTCATCGCACACTAGATTTCGCGTTTGAGTTTTTGAGACGCTGACCACGAAGGCGTCGATGCCCCTTCATTACCTAAACCAATAAGGACCGAACGTTTGGACCAAGCCACTCTTAGTTACAACCGTCTCATCGAGAACCACCTCGAGCATCTGAAGCGTGAGTACCGTCACCGGCTCATCGATGACGCCACCCTTCCGCAATTCTGGTTCCTGACCGTTACATTCTTGCCTGTTGAAGCGAAGCGAGATGACCAGATTCCCATCCCACCTCATCGCTGTTTTGTCTTCTTCGAGCGCTTCTACGTCCGGTTAGTCTCAAGGCTGATGAACAATTTCGAACGCAAGAGATGGCTGTAGCCCCTGACCTTCCTTTACATCGACTACCCGTTCACCAAGCGCGAGAAGACGTTCGCTACGCTCTCACCAATCGAGCAATTTCACGCGAATCCATTTCACTTCTATCCCGAGCATCCTGAGACAACTCCCCACATCCATGCGATCATGCTCGTCGCGCCGCAGTTAGTGGAGCGCTTCGAGGCCATACGAGCAAGTCTCGCGAATCTCTTTCAGAGTCTAGGTGCCGCTAACTGCACGCTACGTACCGCCTCCTTGCAGACCCGTGACGATCTCCGCCGTGCGATCTTCTACTCATCGAAGCTACTCAAGCGGCCCCCAAGGAGCTTGAGCGATATCGATTTATATACGGTGCTGCCTAAGGCGAAGAGCGAGCCCGTCTATGTGAAGTCAGATTGGGAACGCGAGTTGGAAGCGGCACTAAGAGAATCGCGTGCCTCGTCAGCTAACGTTTGATCGACAAAAAAAGCAAAAGTGGATCATTATTGATCCAGCGCAAGGCATCTTACAGGAAGGGCCTGTATGTAAGCATGGTTGCAACATTTACCGGACAACCCGGTATCGAGAAGGGGTCTCAGATGGCCAAAGAGTTCGAAGAGTTTCACAAGGCGGGTGAACAGTTTCAGAAGGTGGGTAAGGACAGCTTCGATGCGGCCGTCAAATCGTTAGGCGAGGTGAACAAAGGCTTGCAAGCCATTGCGGCCGAGGTGACTGGCTACTCGAAGAAGGCGGTCGAGGACAGCATGCGTGCTTTCGAGCAGTTGATGGGCGCAAAGTCGCTTGAGCAGGCTATCGAGATCCAATCTCAGTTCACCAAGAAGGCCTATGACACCTACATGGCCGAGATGTCGAAGCTCGGCGAGATGTATGTCGGCTTGGCCAAGAACGCCTACAAGCCCGTCGAGTTCAGCTTTGGCCAAGAAGACGGTCTAACGTCATGAGATACGCGAGGACTTGAGTTCCCTAGTTCATGTCTCCCCCGACTGGCGAACGTGAGCTTGAGGGAGCAATAAAATAAATACTGTACGGGCATCTGTGGGGTGCCCTCATGAGCGGTAAGTGGTGGCCGGCGCGTGATTACTTAGACGGCGGCGAGTTTACCAACGGCAAGCGGCCAGGGTGAGGCTGATGAAGGAGCTGCCGTGATGGACAGCAACCGGCTCCCAATGCTTGCGGCCGAAATCATGCGCGTCCATGCCGAGGGTGGGCGTCCTGGCAGGAAAACCTGCACGAGCTCGTGGCGTGCCTCGGCGAGGTTCGCCAGTCCTTTCAAGACCAGGGCGGGGATGAAGCGTTTAAATCATGGCTGGTAACCGACCTCGGCTGTGGCGAAGCGTCAGCCGACAAGGTCCTGTGGTTGCTCGATGCGGGCAGTGACGACGCTTGGAGCGAGGCTATACTTGTCGCACTGGAGCGAGCGGCTCAAGCCGAAGCTGAAGCCACCGAGTAGAGGAGAGCCCTGGAGCTAGTGGATGGAATCTAACACTTGGTGTCCTCGCCTGACGGCGGCAATGATTTTGTCTGGGTCTGCGGTCCAGGTGAAGGGGATGGGATCATTGTTTGTCTCCGCGACGAAGCGGTTGATAGCGGGCATGAGAGTAATGGAAATTCCAGTTCGCATGCGCCAGACTTGCATGCGTCGAATCCGGTGGGAATCCTCTTCGGGATTCAAATGTCAGATTTGATCCACTAGTGCGGCGTAACCGCAAGGGCAGGAAGAGTAGCTGCTCCTTGCGGGGCTTCTGGACCACAAAATAAATTCGACGTCTGGGTAATAACCAATAAAACAGTCTCGTGCTTACGTCAGCTGAGGGCCCGACCTGTATAAATACATAGAAGGAAGAAACGTTGCTGAGTCCGAAACGAAACGACAAACCCGTACTGCTCAATCTTCCCGTTCAGATCCTCGAGCAAGTCGACTTGGCAGTGCGCGAGCAGGGTGTGACGCGCTCACACTTTATGCGCCAAGCCGTCGAACGCAATCTGCGCCATTATCAAAGAGTCGAACGCGCCATGTTCGCTCGCATTTATCAACAGGGCATGCGCTAGCACCTACTCACGAGGCAGCGAGCCTTGAACGATGCAATGTCCGCTTATCGCCTAGCTTCAGACCTTTCACCGAGAGCGCAACTTGGTCCGCTTAGTGCCAGTAACGGACATCACGAATTCCGTGGGTCATGCCTAGCCGGGCATTGATAGACGGCAAGACAAATCGACCAGACCCCCAAAGTCAGAAGCGCCAGACGGATGCGGGCTAGTGTAGCGGGGCCTCTTTTGTTTTCGCACACTTGATACCGGTCAAGGCATGAGCGGATTGAGTGACCGACATTATTGTGGGGGAGGATGTTGGCTTTGGATGGAGACCGCCGCAGGCCATATCCGCTTGCTTGCCCAGTATGTCGGCAAGCAATGATCGGAGAGAAGTCCTCCCCCGAAATTGAGGACTTCGATCGCCACCGCTGCCTCATTTGCGGGGTGGTTGTGGAATACGGTATTGCCTCAACGCCCAAGGAAATCGGCGAGTAGAAAACTACACAACTCTCTGGAGGAGACGACTCACATGAACCGGAGGAGCTTTATCGTCAGCATCCTGGCGGTCGGATGCTTTATCGCAACTTCAATGCTGATACCGAGCGTTGGCATCGCTCAGATGGACAAGGTCAAGGCCTCCATGGCGGCTTTGATAGCCAAGACCGAGAAGTTGGGAGCGCCCAAGATCGAAGGGACTGATCCCGTTGGTGGCAAGAGTGTTCCTGGCTTGTATTTCGGCACGACCAAGATGAACAACTTCTTCGACGTCGTTGACGAGGTGGCGAAAGAACACGGCGGAATCGCCACCCTCTTCGTGAAAGCCGGGGACGAATACGTGCGCGTAGCGACAAACCTAAAGAAGGACGACGGTTCACGCGCGATCGGAACCATCCTGGACCCGAATGGCCCGGTGATTGCGATGATCAAGAAGGGCGAAGCGTACTCGGAGAGGCGACCGTCCTGGGCAAGCCCTACGTCACGGGCTATGAGCCCATCCGCGACGCCGCGAAGAACGTCATCGGCATCTACTTCGTCGGCTACATGAAGTAATACTTGGCGCCTTCGCCTTTGGCGCGTCAGTTCCTATTTGTCGTCGAGGGGTCGGCAAGTCCGACGGTTCCCGATAGAGAAAGGACGCCGATTGTCCGCTTTGGGTCAAAAGCTGACGTGGCAGGTGATGTCAAAGATGTCGGCTCTTGCCCTAAAAAGTGAGGACGCTGATCGGGGCGCATCGGGGTTCGGTCGGCGACTAGGTCGATAGCCCCCTCTCTGATTAGTTCACCGGTGAACTTTTTGTCGGGCCCAACCGAGACTCTCGATCTCACGACGGAACACGGCTGTCGGCGGCAATAAGGGTGCTACGCTGGGTAACCCCGGCCTTGTGTAGCAGAGATCACCAAAACGCTTTGACGTCTCTGGCGCCCTTGGAAGCGCTCACAGTTTTTGCGGCAGGCAGTTGAACGCAATCTGCGCCATTATCAAAATGTCGAGCGGGCTATCTTCGCTCGTATCTATCAGCAGGGCATGTCTTAGGCTCTCATCTTAGGCTCTCACTTTTTCACATGTGAAATTCGGTTCCTCGCCAACGATAGCATCTAAGAATACCTTCGGGCGTGAGCTTGAGGCTGCAAGGCTGTTTTTCATTCAGCGCCAAGGTATTCTTGCACAGTCGCCTATTAGGGTCAGCGGTCTGGAATGGCCTCTTTGACTGAGGTTTAGAGCTATGCAGCATCTCCGAGCAATCTTTGTCACGTGCCTGGCTATGATCTCGATCACGTTCATGGTTGCCGGACCAGCCATGGCAGGTTACAAAATGTTTGTATTCGTCCCCCAAGCAGACTCTCCTGGGAACGATTATTCCGAAAAAGACCATTTTTCTTTTGACGAGTGTGAACATAGTTGTGAGGTCGACACGGCATGTAATGCATTTACTTATAACCAGATCCACGGCAAATGTTTTCTGAAGAGCTCCGCTGCACAATGGACGATAGTCACTCTGGGGGCAATCACAGGGATCAAGTTATCACCATTGCTACCGTCCGAGATTGATCAATAAAGAGATTGATCAATAAGGAAGTGCCCCTGTGCGATTGACCCCGCCGATCGGGGCCCGACGGGTCGGTCGGCGACTATTGAGCCCCCGTCTATGACTAGTTCACCGGTGAACTTTGTAAGGCGTTTTCGTCGAGCTAACCGAAACTCTCGATTCTCACAACGGAACACGGCTGTCGACGCGTAGAAGGGTCGTACGCGGGGTAAAACCCGCCTCGTGTGAAGACGATCACCGGAACGCTCTCACGTCTCTGGCACCCTTGGAACCACCGACGACCGTTCCTCGTCGCATCTCGCGCGAGCTGAGGACTCGACCCAATCGCGATTGTTGAAGAGGAAGTCGATATTAGAAACGCCAACATCCGTTGACAGTTCGGGTTAGTGGGGCGACTTGGCATCGATATTTAGTCATTTCGCCTTCCGTGCCAGCCACTGGCCGATGGCGGCCTGAGCCATGTTCAAGTGGAATTCACGCTCGTCCGAATCGAACAGACCATCGCCGTGGGTATAGGCATGATAGACTTCCTCCCCACCACAATCAGGGCACTCAACCGTAAAGCTACCGTGGCGCAATCGAAGGTAACCGACTTGGCGGTCACCCTCATAGACATCATACTGTTCGGGCCAAGCATCACACGTCTTGACTAGTCGCATTCCTCTGCTTCTCTAACCATCGCCGACGTGGTCGGCTTCATGACGGCTTCCGGGCTGGGTCATTGAGCTGCTTTCGCTCGTTCAACACGTCTGAGCAACACAATGTAGCTGCTTATGCAATTGTTCAGCAACAAGCGCCACCGTCATATAGCCGTTCAGCAATCGGCTCTAATTCTGACTGATCGGGGTCGTTTAGCGCAATCCATTGGACCGCATCCGCGTAGGACAAAACCGCCTTTCCGAGAAGCCAAACTGCTTCCATTACCGTGCTGACTTGCACTCGTGGCAAGATCCATCACTCGGGCGTGCACTGGTTACAAGATCCATCGCTCGGCCCTGTACACCGGTACCCAACTCCGCAATCCTCGTTCTTTGTGGACGTGCAAACGAGGCGGCGAGCCTTGAATGATGCCTTCCAGACCTCGCACCGAGAGAGCGACTCGGTCCGCTAAGTGCGAAGCGAATGCGGACGCCAGAAGCAGTCCGCAGGCGGCTAACGATTTGCGCATGATTTCTTCCTCCCTGTGGTCTCGACCTGTGCAACCCCGCTGGAGCCATGGACGGCTTATATGTGGGCGCGCTAGGCGTCTAGGAACGCGAGAACCCCGCTGGAGCTGATTAGGTGTCATCCAATCTGGATCGATACGAGCGGATTGCATTGCTCTATGACCTGCTCGATCTCCCCTTCGAGTATAGCCGCTATCGCAAGATAGGGCCCCTGCTCTTCCAAGGGCTCGCGGGTCGCATATTGGACGCTGGTGTCGGTACGGGTCGCAACATCCCATTTTACCCACCTGAGGCCGAAGTCGTCGGCCTCGATTTTAGCCCGGCCATGGTGGCGCGGGCCGAGCGTAGACGCCTTTCGCTCGGCGCTGACGTCGAATTGCGTCAGATGGATGTAACCCACCTTGAGTTTCAGGATCAGTCCTTTGACGCGGCCGTGGCCACCTTTCTGTTCTGTGTTTTGCCCGATGATCTACAGGTCCCAGCTCTGCGCGAGATTGGCCGCGTCGTAAAGTCCGGCGGGACGATCCGGCTGTTAGAGTATGTGCGCCCATGCGGTAGCATGCGAAGGGTCGTGATCCAGTTCTGGGAGCCATGGGTTGCTTGGGCCTATGGAGCAGGCTTTGATCGCCGGACAGAAGAACACGTTCCGGAGGCCGGTCTCAAAGTCGTTAGATCCAGCTTTGTCGTGGACGATTTAATAAAGCTCATTTCGGTTCGCGTTTAGGCCCGTCAGCGGCCGCTGGAATGTCCGCTTTGGGTCAAAAGCTGACGGAGAGCCTCGCGTCGAATTGGTCCGCTTTGGCGGTGTAAGCAGACATCGGCCCGTGAAGAGTTTGCAAACCAAATTGCAAACTAACCACGCGGCACAGGACGGTATCAGGGATCACAGGCCGACATCGTCAGGGCAAAATTGGCGAACTGGAGCGCACGCTTAGCTACCAGACGACACGCGGCAGCATGAGAATCTTCAAGCTCGAAAACCGTAGCGAAGACGCGTCGGCGCGCTAGCAGTGCGCTGTTGATCCTCTTGGCAGCCGCTGACTGTGACGAGAACGCAGTACAAGTATCCTAGAATCGCAAGACGGCGGTTTTTCCGTCGATGCGAGGCGAGCACCAGTCGGGCAAGATGGCTAGGTGCAGCCGACGCTCCTTTGTCTGCTCAGCGGCGATCTCGAAGCTATCAATCCGCATCTGATCCGATCTTGCCTTGCGACCAGCGCTGCCCTCCATCACGGGGCACAAATAGGATTGGCAATGACCGTGCTGCGCCATCAGAATTTTGAGATCGCCCAGCGTCATTACAACAAAGCCAAAATGATCGACGCCGTGCGGGCCTATCATGAGATCCTGTTTGGTGGTCCCTGAGGAGAAAGAGGCAATGGCTTGGCTTGACCTGCCACGTAAAAACAGCTTTTGGGCAAATCTTTCTGTCCGAGGCTCGGGCCGCACCAAAGAAGCTCATGGAGACGCTGTGACGTGGGATTAGGGCCGGTTGCCGGTCACCTCCGTAGCGCACCACAAGAAGGCCACTAGGCCGGGACAATCATCTTACCGATTGGCCAGAGCGCGAGCCCAGCAAGCTTCAAATGCGCCCAGGCGAAGGGGATGCCGACAATGGTTATGGCGAGCAGGATCGCAGTGACTACGTGCGCGAGCGCAAGCCACCAGCCGGCGAGGACTAACCACAGGACATTGCCGAGAACACCAAGCGGTCCAGTGCCGATGTCTTGGCGGCCAGTATATTCGGCGCGTGACACTGCCTTCTGGCCGAAGGGGAGAAGCGTATAGGAGGCAATGCTGAATGCCGCCCGTGTCCACGGAAGGCCGATTATAAAGATCGCCATGACGATGGCAGCGATCACCCAACCAACCGCCATCCATAGGCCGCCGAATACAATCCACAGCACGTTAAGTAGGAAGGAGGTGGGGGACATAAGATTACCCGAAGGGCGGCTGAATGAATGAGCCTAACTAACAGGTTCTGAGTGGAAGCCGGGGTTCGATCGCGCCGGACGTTCGACTAGCGAGGCATTCCATTATCGACCGTCGACGCCGATCCTCGTTTGGCTTGACGATGTTCGGGCGGCCGCAGGCCCTCCGCCCGAGGAGCGCAGAGCGTCCCGGAAGAATGTGAACCAATACCAGATAAGTGCGATCGGAACCGCTATATCATAGAGAACGTCGAGTCCCGGAATCGGCTCGATGGGAACGGCGACCGCTCCCGCCGCGAGCGTCGCCCCAACGCGATAGCTAAAGGCCGTGAGTATGCGCTTTAGTGGGTTGTCGTCGGGCATCTTAGAAATGACCACGATGAGCACGAGACATAGCGCAAACATCACGACGACGAAGATGAGCAGGTCTCGAATGATTTCCATGAGCATCACCAGCCGCCTTATATAGTGTCGACCCGGTCAAAGAGAATGGCTGCATCGGATTTGGCGGCGCGGTCGCCCGTTATTAGGGCGCTAGGGAATGGGCCGACGCCGATGGATCCCGGTGACTCAGGGCGAGTCATCGACGGGCAGAAGCCGTTTGGGCATAGGAGCCTGAAAAGGAAATGGCCCCCGTGACTCCCCGAGACGCCGCGCCTCTTCGCGGAGAGCTAGCCGATAACAGGCCACTAACAGGCAACCACGGCCACGAGGCGGGTGCGCTGGCGTGGCGAGCGATGCGCGGCGGTAAGTTCGATGGGATTCAGGCGTTACACCGGCAGCTATCTTGACCGATCTAACGGCTGGCGCGCCGTCGCGACCCTGGCTGATATCGGCCAAGCTTCACTCGTCGGACGCATCCCTAAGATGTCAATTAGGACCTTGCCAAGGCGGCTTGGGGCGTCTCGTACTTCCGCTTTGGAGGGTAAACCGGACATAGCATCTGAGCCCCGGTATGTCGCAGATGTGCCATTAACGGACATCGCTGCTCTCCGAGCCGACGGTTCCAAAAGCCGTGCCCGCAAGGTTTTTAGTGGTACCATTCCTCTCGGCGGCGAGGGAAATAACGAGGGAATGAAAGCGCTGTTCGTTCATCCTGGTCCGCTACACGAAAGTGTTTCTGCGGCTTGAGCCGCTCGGCCTTGAGTTAGTTGCGGAAGTGGCTCGGGCCTGTTTCTGGCGGAGGGATATTTTCATGCGCTATTATTGGGGCATCGTTCTCATCAGCCTAGGCATTGTCGTGATGGTGCTCGATCCATTCGACAAGCTAGACGCCTATTTGCGGGGAGCAGCCAACACTGTCCTCACCGCGACGCTGCTCGGGCTTGCTGCGCTAACTACCGTCGTCGCGCTTTGGGCGCGGCCAAGCCTAAAGGCGCTGCTGATCTTGTGGATCCTCGCGCCGTGACGCAAGTCACGCCGGTAGGTTTTGGCTCAGCGCAGACCGCGCGGTGACGTTGCCGCTCTGATATGCGGCGCACTTGGGCCGCTGGGTGGGTAGTCACTTAAAGAATCAGCGCCAATGTCCGGTTCGGGTCATGAGCAGACTATGTCAGAACCGTCCGGCACTTCTGCTCTCCATCCCCTAAGTGGACATTGGAGCTAGGAACGTCCGCTATGCGCTCCTAAGCAGACCGCAAAGCCCAGCTATCGCACGTCTGTTTAGTGCCATTAGCGGACCCCCCGACCATCTTGGCGACCTCGCGACACCATGACCTGAGGCCGGTAAGGCGCCAGCCTTGTCGCGCAGAGGGCTTGCAGCGCACAATGGCCCATGACGATTCTTCGCCTTTATGCGCGGGTCCTCGGTCTGCTCGGCCCGCAGATTCGTCTGGGCTGGGTGCTTGCTTTTGCGAATGTCGCGCTGGCGGCCGTGCAATTCGCCGAGCCTGTATTGTTCGGCCGCATCATCGATTCGCTCGCTCACGTGCAAGGCCAGGGGCGCGCGTTGTCGTGGTCTCATCTACTTCCACTGGTCGCAGCCTGGGTCGGCTTCGGTCTTTTCATGGTTGTTTGCGGCGCGCTCGTCGCGCTCTACGCCGACAGGCTTGCCCATCGGCGCCGCCAGGCAGTGCTCTCTGAATTCTTCGAGCACGTCCTTCAGCTTCCGCTTAGCTTCCACGGTGCCACGCATTCCGGCCGTCTGATGAAGGTGATGCTCACCGGCACCGATACGCTTTGGTGGCTTTGGCTCGGATTTTTCCGGGAGGATCTCGCAGCGCTCGCGTCGATTTTCGTGCTGCTCCCCATGTCCGTCTATCTGAATTGGCGGCTAGGCCTGTTGCTGATCGGTTTGTGCCTGATCTTTGTCGTCCTGACCGCTTGGGTCCTGCGCAGGACGGAAGCGTTGCAAGAATCGGTGGAGCGCTACTATTCCGACCTTGCCGAGCGCGCCTCGGATACTCTCGGCAATGTCGCATTGGTGCAGAGCTTCACACGCGTGGAGGTCGAAGTCCGGGACCTGCGCAATGTCGTTGACCGCCTGCTCGGCGCGCAGATCCCGGTGCTGTCCTGGTGGGCCTTGGCCAACACGCTCACCAAGGCCTCCACGACCTTGACCATGCTCGCGATCCTCCTCGTCGGACTGGTCCTATTCTCGCGCGGGCAGACGACTGTGGGCGGAATCGTGATGTTCATGACCTTTGCAGGCATGCTCATCCAGCGGCTCGAACAGGCCGCTAGATTCACCAATCGCATTTTCATGGACGCCCCGCGGCTAGAGGAATTCTTCGGCGTGCTCGACACCACCACTGGCGTGCGCGATCGTAAGAATGCCGTGTCTCTGAAGAAGGTCCGCGGATTGGTCGAGTTCAAGGACGTCACCCTTTCCTATGACGGTCGGAGACCAGCCGTTGCCGATCTCACCTTCACCGCCGAGCCGGGCGAGACCATCGCGCTGGTCGGTGCTACCGGCGCCGGCAAGTCCACGGCGCTCGCGCTGCTCTATCGCGTTTACGATCCACAGTCGGGCACAATAAGAATCGATGGCCGGGACATCCGTGGCGTGAAACTCGCAAGCCTTCGTCGCAACATCGGCGTGATCTTCCAGGAGCCGCTGCTGTTCAATCGGTCGATCGCGGAGAACCTGCGCGTGGGCAATCCCGACGCCACCGACGAGGACATTCTCAAAGCCTGCGAGCGCGCGCAGGCGCTCGATTTCATCCAACGTCACGAAGGTGGTCTTAATGCCATAGTCGGAGAGCGCGGCCGGGATCTGTCCGGCGGCGAGCGTCAACGGCTCTCGATCGCGCGCGCGCTTCTGAAAAATCCGCCGATCCTCATTCTTGACGAAGCCACAAGCGCGCTCGATGCCGCGACCGAGATGAAGGTGAACGCGGCGCTCAACGAGGTGATGAAGGGGCGTACCACCTTCGTCATCGCGCATCGGCTCGCCACCGTACGTAATGCCAGCCGCATCCTCGTCCTCGACCGGGGCCGGATCGTGGAGAGCGGCGCCTTCGACGAGTTGGTGCAGAAGGGCGGTATCTTCGCCACATTGGCAAAAGCGCAGTTCATCGAACCCGCGCGAACCTGACCTTAGCCGTCCAGGACCGACGGTGAGGCGCAGGCGCCCACATGCGTGCCTATGCGGCTTTACGATGCGCCCCCGCCACGCCGCGCAATGTCCGCTTTGGGTCAGAAGCGGACGTCACAGGGCGATGGAGTTGGTCCGCTTTGTGCCCCATAAGCAGAAGAGGTTCACCACACGCCCGGGACAAGCCTGTAACGTACGCGCGCGGCATATTCGCCGTAGCCGGGAAGGCCTCTGCGCAGGGCGGCTTCCTCGATGAAGATGCGCACGGGGAGAGCGCCAAAAATCAGCGGCAAAACAAGAAGACCGAGCCATGATCCGAGCAACAACGGCATTCCGATCATATACAAAGTCGCGCCCGCATACATGGGATGGCGCACGATCCGGTACGGGCCTGTGCTGATGACGCGTTGTCCGCGCTCTTCCTGAATCTTTATCACTGGTGCGGCGAATGAATTCTCGCGGAAAGTAAGCCAGACGATAAAGAATCCGATCGGGATCAGCACGGCGCCGGCAGCGCTCATCGCTTCGGGCATGTGGCGATAGACTGCGTGCAACGGCACCTCCATCCACGGGTTTTCGGTAATCGGCCGCCAGCACACAAACGCCATCCGCGCGCCAGGGCTGGCGGCGCGGCGCATGTGGGCGAAGGCCGCCACCGGGTTGCCGAAGAACATCACGCCGAAGTTCGACGCCAGCAAATCGAATCCGTCTAGCGCCGCCACGCGGCCGGCGGGGCCGACGGCGCGCGCAAGCTCCAGCGTGGTCGCACCGCAGCCGCAGCCGATGTCCAGAACCTGCTCGCTGGTGCGCGGCGCGGCGAGGGCGAGCAGCGCCTCCGACACCGGCGCTAAGGTGATGTCGGTGTGCTCCTGCCGCGCCACCCAGGTGTGGCCCCCCGGTCCGTTCCAGAAGGCAAGCTGATCGGCGTTGAATTACTCGGGGTCGGCCATGCGCGTCGTCCTGTGCGGCTGACGCGCAGGTTGCACCATTGGGGGAGCAGGCGGCAGGCGGCGCCTTGGCGAGCCTATCGTGACAGCGCTCCGAGGCGTTTTTCAATATGTAGCAGACGCTCGGCCAGATGTCCGCCATGGGTCAGTAGCTGACTTTATCGGCGGAGTCGCCTTCGTCCGCTAAGCGCCAACTCCAGACGAAAATTCAGTTCGCTCCTCGGCAGTACAATGGCAAGGCAATCCCCTTGGAACAATCACAGGGGACCGCTCCTCTGCGCGGCTTAGGGAGCGTTCTTCTTACGTTATTCGATGGCTTGAACCTCGACCGCGACCGCGTCCATCACATCGACTACCGGCTCCACCTTGAATTCGAAAACCGCAAAGACGCTCGTGACATAATGAATGTCTGTTGGATTGTCAGTCTCAACGATCATGTAGCCGCCGTAGTCGCCGACCCGGACCACGAACTGATGCATCATAAAACTCGCGGGCATTTTCCAGTCTTTGTTGAATGTCTTCAGTACCCGTTCCTGCGCGGCTTCGTAGTCTCTAAAGGAGGCTGCAGGACGCTCGTGCCAGCTGATAACGTATTTCATGATCGGCCCCTTCACGGCGCCTCTGTTGGCCTTCAAGCCACGCGGGTCTGACTGCCCCGAATACTCGCACGACAATCGCCACAAAGCGACCCGCCGAATGTCTGAATCGGGTCATGAGCGGACATTCCACACGCTGATTAGGCATATCCGCTTTTCGGCCGGAATCAGACCTCGCGACGCGATCGGCTGAACGTCCGTCAGCTGTGGCCTCGATAGAGGATCAGCGGCGAGACCTGCAGGCACACGGCCTTATAATCACCTGGAGTTTCACGGCGTCCTGCCGCATGCGTGAATCTCTCTGCCCGAATGACCGCTTTGGGTCAGGTGCCGACGTCACGAGCCACCATATTGAGTCAGTCTGCTTCGTGCCATTTAGCAGACATTCGCCGAGAACAAATTCGGCGCCGTTTGTCGCAAAAAGAGGCCACCAGGCTGCCTCGCGGTAGTGGCTCTATTCCCGTGGCGCCCAAGGCAACACGCTCGCTGGGTCGATGCTATCTGCCGGTAGGGCGCCGGTTTATCGCGTCTTGGCAGAGAACGGCTGTCGAGCGCAGGCGTTGCGGATTTAACTCTTCCTCCGCATTTCAATGGGCAAACACGCTCATCTAGAGCTACTCGACGCTATTTCTTGCCGTGCTCCTCGGCGTGAGCCTAGTGATAGGGGAAGCACCGCATGCTCGGCGGCCAAAGGGTCTGCGGCCAGAACCTCTGTAGCTCGCGGATCTCGGCATAGCCGCCGCCGGCACAACTATAGGACCCGGAGTCCTCATAGGCGTAGTACGACCGATGCCGGCGGTTATAACCGACATCGACCGCCGGAGCGCCGGGACTGGTCACGCCGCCCACGGAAAAGGGCGCCGCCTCGGCCTCACCGAGACCTGCCCACAAAGCAATGGCGAGCGCGGCTGCGCTCGCTGTGATAAGAAGGTGACGCATTCTGATCTCCTTCGACCACCTTCCCCTGCGTGCGAAACGTAGAGGGGCGGCGCCACCGCTGCAATCAGGGGCCCATCACAAAATGGTGAGGGGCGTGAGCCTTGGGCTCACGCGGGAAAGTGGCGCGCGTGATAATACAGGCAGATTAGGCCAGGTAGATCCCGCCAACCCACTCTTCCGGCAGAACCTTAGCTAAGATCATTTGCCGCTGTTCTTGCGGCGCTCTACCTCGCTTCGCGAAACCTCGCCGGCATCGATCAGCGCATCAACGCAATTATGTGAGAGGCTGTGGCCGACACGGTCCATACAGTCTCTTAGCGCGTTCGTTCCGAGTCCGTAGGACCCACAGAATTTCTTATAATCGTCTTTGCAGAATTGCTTTTCGCCGTCCGTGATCGGGGCGGCTTTTATCGTACAGGGATGATAACCGATAGCGACAAGCAGCGCCCCCAACCAAACGGCTTTCATCGGTCCCTCCTAATAGATTGGGTGCCAGGCATGAACCTTCCGGGGAAGAGAGGATGGCACCTCGACCCACCGCCAAGGACAAGCTCGAACGGGCTTGATAGTTCCGCCTAAGTAGTCCGACCATCTCCCCCATCGACCTTGGCCAGGCGGTCCACCTCAATTCAATCTTCGAGTGTCCGACGGGTAGCGCTATCGGGCCAGAGCATCCCGCTCCTTAAGGAGGGCTTGATTTAGGGAGCGGCGGCTGGCGCCGAGGTCGCAATAAGAAGCCCGACCCCTTTGGGGAGGAGGCCGGGCTTCAACCCAACGGGTCGGCAATTTGGAGGGGTAGGCCACCGACCCGTCATCCACACGACGCCTGTCCCGCTATTTTGGTTCCGATCCGCTTGGAAACAAAAAGGATGCCGACCGAAGCCGACGCGCCTGGAGAGAGGGCCTTGGGTGCGACATGAATCCACGGCAGGGATCTAAGCTCACGCTCCCTTGGTACCTTGCCTCTCCCCAGATCTCGAACCATGGAGGAAACATGCGCAAGCTGATCACTGCCCTCGCGGCAACAGCGGCGATACTCGTGGCCGGCTCCATGGTCTGGAAGGCCGAGGTCACGACGCCGGGAAGCGGCGCCAATCTCCCGCTAGCGGCCAAGAACTTTAGCCCCGTGATAAAAGCCGCTTGCCGGGGCCCCGGTGGCCGCTGCCGGCCGGGATTGCATTGGGTCTGTGGGGTCCCCCACGGGCATTGCTGGTGCGCCCCCTGCTAGAACGCGATGGGCGACGTTCGTATTGCTTTAGGCGTTGCGGCTTGCCTCACTACCTTTGCGACGGGCTGCGCCACCACCTCGGTCGGGCAGGTGCAGGAGGTCGGACCAGGGACCTACAGCATTGACGTCAGCGTTAGTCATCATGGGCTAGGAGGCCAATCGCAAGAGAAAAAGGCGCTGGACGCCGCCGTCGATAAGGCGGGCGAATATTGCCACTCGAAAGGGCAGAAACTCTTAATCAGGCCGAACTCAGCGAGCCAAAACAACGTCACTTTCCGTTGCCTCTCCCCGGGGTAGGTTGCCACACAAAAAAGCGCCAGAGCGCGCGTTGGAATCGGTTGCGTGATGCAAACAAAGCAGATAGCCGCAACGCATGACCAGCAAGAAGCCCGACTCAAAAAAGAATGGCGCGCTTAGACGCGCTCGCCCGGCAATGTGACTTCACGCAAGTCTGCCGCGGAAGCAGTCCATGAAAACGCCAGCGCACCGACCAATGTCAGCGCGACGTTCTCAGGCATGTGAGGCAAGTTGATTGGATCCTTGGCATAGCGCAGCTTCCCCTACGTCACTCCAGCTCCCATATACCGCTCTGAGAGCAACACGAGAGGCAGCTGTGAGTAAACTGGACTCGTTCAAAGCAAAGGCGCGCGCCCTGGCGCGATCTGGCTACTTTTACGGACTGACGCCACTTGAATTTGAGCTTAGCTTCGAGGAGGGCTTCCACGAGGCGCGCGAGTGGCTAGAACTAGCCTCGACTAAGGAAGAACTGGAACGTCTTTGCCAGGCGTCGAGAGCGAAGCATAAAGCCGCGTAGCCAGCTGCCACCCGCCAGATTAGAGGGCGAATATCACAGCGCGCGTTCAAGCAACTCACTCGGCCCCGCTGAAGCGTTAGCGGGATTTCGGAACGAATCGCGTTCCGCTAGCCTCTCTCCCGCCCTTTTTTTGAGATATATCAATGCCCAGGAGGAAGAAGGTTGAGTATGCGTAGATTCTTCTCTCCTACCTACGGCTCCGGTGCCGGCGTACCTCCCAACTGACCGGGGCCGCCTTTTTGTCGGTTTCGGGCATAAATCGCGCATGAGAGCCAAACACTGTACCGCTGTGTGCGCGGCAATTTCAGCCTTCGCCCTTATGGTGCTTCCAGCTGTGGCCGCCCCCATCACTGAGCGCGAGAAACAGGATTGTCGACCGGACTATCAGCGGTACTGCAAGGCCTATGCGCTCGGCAGTGAGGCGCTGCGCGCATGCATGTCCCGCTCTATGCGAACGCTTTCGAACTTATGCGTGGGTGCTCTCGTCGATGCTGGCGAGATGACGCGCAGCCAAGCCGATCACCTCCGGCCAAAAGTTGAGCATCCACAGCGTTCGATACATAAACGCTCGCATAAGCGCTCGCACAAAAAGCACTAAACCCGTCCAAGCTCGTCCCCGGAAAAAAATCTAGGCGGAAATGTCCGCTCAGGGTCAAAAACTGGCGCAGCGCGAGCTCACACGAAGGGCGGCTCATAGGAGACGAGCGGAATCAGCAGCTATTGCTTATCACAGCTCATTTATCAGAGCTCAGCTGTAGATGGTGCTCGGGTATTTCCCGACCCCAGCGGGCACCAAGTCCACATGCAGCCTCTAAACAGCGGCGAGGTGGCGGTCCTACCCATCTCAGGTGAGTTTGGGCCTCGTCTCAAAATCTTGCGAAGGGGCCGAACATAAACAGCCCGACCCTAGGCTGTCCGTCACCGCGTCGCGCCCATCGGCCACTCCGCGGCCCCAACTCCGTAACCACGACGTCCTTTAGCGCGGGTTTGGCGGATCGCTTCCCCTTTTTTGAGCTTGGTAAAGCCGGTTTGGTCGGTAGGGGCTCTTCCCTTGCAGCTCGAGTGGCGCTGGGACTAGGACCGTCGACTGAGGAAAGATATTTCGCAAAGACCCAGCCGCGCTCCTGGGTAACCGGGTCCGATAGCTCGAGCCACCCGTTTTCTCGTCTGACGACCCGCAATTTTGTACCAGGGCGATAAAACCGGACCGTAGGGGAAGAGACAGAGGCCTCGCTGTGCACCTGCGCGGCAAGCACTACCTTAGCCCACTCAACCGGCTGTTGTTCCGCGCCGTCGCTTACGGACGACGCTGTTTTATCCTCTGATGCAGGTTGGTTCTCCTCATATGGTCTCGGCCCATTTTGTCGAGGAGGCAGTGGAGCGGGCTGTTGAGAGGTCTGGCTTAGAGACTGGCTAGGAAGGTAGGGGCCCCACGAACGCAGGTCACGGACGACTGGATGATTGGGTTGAGTTTGGCCAGCGGAGGTATCTTCTGCCTTTCCGTCTGGGATGAATTTATCTAGGGTGTTGAACGTGTAAGCGGCAGCGCCCACAAGGCACAAGGATAGCAACAATCGTTTCATGGCCAGGTCTCCCACCGGGCCCCCGTCTTTATCTTGGATCGATCATCCCCGATTTCAACCCTGACATTCGCGCCGCAGGCGGCGTATTCGAGCTCCTCGCGCACAACGGAAGGCCTTGCCGCCGTGGATAGCCGGTCGACAACAACCCCGGCATGAGATTGCTCAAGTTCTGGAGGATGCTCCTCCCCACCTTCATCGTCGGCAAGCGGTAGAAACTCTGGGCGAGGCTGTCAAAAAGCACTGCACCTAATTGGCTTTAAGGACCGTGACCTTTACGTGGTCTGCGCCAATGCCTCAGACGGTATCATAACAGCGTCTCCGACTAGCAAAGGTGGACAGCTGAAGGACTTTCCGTCAGGCCAAAAGGTAATGCGCACGGCCAGCGAAGGAAAGGTGAGCGAGATCACTTATGCGTGGCCGCGCCCCGGCTCGATTAGGCCGCTCGAGAAACACACCTTCTACACGAAGGTCGGCGACCAAATTTGCGGCGTTGGCTATTACAAATGAAATGAGTCCCCGGATAAGTTCATTACAACTGAGTGACCACCAACTCAGTCCGAAGGACTAACTCAAAAGAGGGGAATCTTAGAGCGGGCTGAGGCCGTACATGCCCGGAGACTAAAGGCCAAAAGGTTTGCCAAAGTGACGAGCTATTTAGCGGCGCAAGGACAGGCTCGCGACTAAACGATAGGTGCCGGAGCTCTCGTTGAACTGCACGATATTGATCGAGTGGCCCGCGTCGGAGACGTTGATGCTCATGCGGCCGGAGAACTTGTCGCCCGTGATCCGGGCATGAATGGTGGTGTCCTTCGCCGTCCCGGTCACGCCGCCATTCGCATCATAGGTGCTCTCGCTCCAGGAACCTTTGATCTTGCCGCCCTTGTAGGTCAGCTTGGTGCTGGATTTGATCCTGTAGTCGGTGCCGGCGCAACGCAGGTTCTGAGACATATTGCTGCCCGCCACCTTGTACGTCACCTTGCAGCTCACCTTCTTGGGCTGGCCGTCCGCCGGCGTGACCGTACCGCCGCCCTTCCAATCGCCACTCAGCTGGTCGAACGGATTACCCGCCGCCTTTGGGGCGGCCGCCTCGCCCGGCGCAGCCAAGGCCGCGGCGAGGATGAGCGCCGCGAGCGGCATGGCCTTATGGGTCGACATCTTCAACTCGCAGCTACGATGTGCAACCCCTTAAGCCTAACCCGGTCGGCAAATTGCTGGAACATCTTTCGACCGACAAAGGTCCGCTTTGGGTCAAAAGCTGACGTCACGACGCCTCGTCGAGTCTGTCTGCCTTCGTGCCAATTCCGGACATCCTCTAACGCATTTCCCCTGCGACGTACGACGCGGCCTCAACATTGAGAGCGCGCTGTCTTGCTTTCTCGCTCGAGCGCGCCCAACTATAGGGGCTAGCACTCTTCTTCTAGGAGTGCTAAAAGCCTCTCCATCCCGACCTCACAGCATCAATCCAGAGTGGAACCCCATGAAATTCAAGCCCCTACATGACCGCGTCGTTATTCGCCGCATTGAAGGCGAAGAGAAGACTAAGGGCGGCATCATCATTCCCGACACCGCCAAGGAAAAGCCGCAGGAAGGCGAGGTCGTCGCCGTTGGTCCTGGCGCGCGTGACGAAGCCGGCAAGCTCATCCCTAGCGATCTCAAGGCGGGCGATCGGGTGTTGTTCGGCAAATGGTCGGGCACAGAAGTGAAAATTGATGGCGAAGAACTCCTCATTATGAAGGAATCCGACGTCATGGGCGTGCTCGAAGGCGTCAAGGCCAGCAGGAAGGCCGCATAGGCGTACCCTAGCCTTTCTTCAGTTCAATTTAGGAGAACCAAAATGGCTGCCAAGGACGTCAGATTTTCCACCGACGCGCGCGATAAGATGCTTCGCGGTGTCGATATTCTCGCCAACGCTGTCAGGGTGACACTCGGGCCCAAAGGCCGCAATGTTGTTCTCGACAAGAGCTACGGCGCGCCGCGTGTCACCAAGGACGGCGTCACCGTCGCCAAGGAGATCGAGCTCGAGGACAAGTTCGAGAACATGGGCGCGCAAATGCTGCGCGAAGTGGCATCGAAGACTAGCGATATCGCCGGCGACGGCACCACCACCGCGACAGTGCTGGCTCAGGCGATCGTGAAGGAAGGGGTCAAGCTGGTCGCGGCAGGTATGAACCCAATGGACCTGAAGCGGGGCATCGACCTGGCAGTAGGCGAGGTCGTGAAGGATATTGCGCGGCAGGCCAAGAAGGTGAGTGGGTCGGACGAGATCGCGCAGGTCGGCACGGTCGCCGCCAATGGGGAGAAGGCGATCGGCGACATGATCGCCAAGGCCATGCAGAAGGTCGGCAATGAGGGAGTGATCACGGTGGAGGAGGCGAAGAGCTTCGAGAGCGAGCTCGAAGTGGTCGAGGGCATGCAGTTCGACCGCGGCTATATCTCGCCTTACTTCATCACCAATGCCGAGAAAATGATGGCCGACCTCGAGAGCCCCTACATCCTCATCTACGAGAAGAAACTCTCGAACATGCCGGCGCTGCTACCACTGCTCGAGGCGGTCGTCCAGGCCGGCAAGCCGCTGTTGGTGATCGCCGAGGATGTGGAGGGCGAGGCGCTCGCCACTCTCGTGGTCAACAAGCTACGTGGCGGCTTGAAAGTGGCCGCCGTCAAGGCGCCCGGCTTTGGCGACCGTCGCAAGGCCATGTTGCAGGACATCGCAGTGCTCACCGGTGGTGAGCTCATCTCCGAGGATCTCGGCATCAAGCTCGAGAACGTCACCGTGCAAATGCTGGGACGCGCCAAGCGCGTGACCATCACCAAGGATGACACCACTATTATCCACGGCGCGGGCAAGAAGGCTGACATCGAGGCCCGCATTGCCCAGATCAAGGCCCAGATCGAGGATACGACCTCTGACTACGACAAGGAGAAGCTGCAGGAGCGGCTGGCCAAGCTCGCTGGCGGCGTCGCCGTGATCAAGGTCGGGGGTTCAAGTGAGATCGAGGTGAAGGAGAGAAAGGACCGCGTCGACGACGCGCTCAACGCAACCCGCGCGGCGGTCGAGGAGGGCATCGTGCCTGGCGGCGGCGTGGCGCTGCTGTGGGCCTCGAGGTCGATCAAGGCCAAGGGCGACAATGAGGACCAGGAGGCGGGCATCAATATCGTCCGCCGGGCGCTGCAGGCGCCGATCCGCCAGATCGCCGAGAATGCGGGCGTCGAGGGATCGATCGTGGTGGGCAAGGTCACCGACCAGAAGTCCGCCTCCTTCGGCTATGATGCCCAGACCGGCGAATATGGCGATCTGATCAAGAAGGGCATCATCGATCCGGCGAAGGTCGTGAGGGTCGCCTTACAGGACGCGAGTTCCGTCGCTGGCCTCCTGGTGACAACGGAAGCGATGGTTGCCGAAATGCCGAAGAAGGAGTCTGGCGCTCCGCATATGCCGGGCGGCGGCATGGGTGGGATGGATTACTAAGCTCTGGCAAAGCAGGCCATGAGCCTTGAATTATCCTGAGGAATAAAACCCATGAACCTGATTCAATCAATTTGTTGCTTCTTTTCCAGCCGATGTGACAGCGGAGCAACTGAGCCGAAAAAGGCGGCCTACGTTGAAACCCGCGATGCAGGCACTGCTCCGCAACCACCTCGTTCCGCAGCTCCTGGGACCGAAAATTCCGCATCGGGGCCGGCCATGAAGGCGTGGTGAGGCTACTAATTACAAGCCGCGTGCAAGTGCCGCACTCAAGGAGAATAATCCTGCCGTCGCAACCGTCTTTAACGGTTCGGCGGTGTCGGCTTTGGGTCAATTGCTGACGTCCGAGCGGCACGTCGCGATGTCGGCTTAGTGCCATTTGCGGACCTAGACCGCGGCTTGCCAAGGGTTGGGCCGAAGCGTTGGACGATGGTGTCGGTCGATACTTTCGCATCAGCCGGGCGCGACGACGTGGAGATGATTAGCCGCGGCATCCGTCATCAGTAAGATCACGTTGAGCTTCTCCGACAACATTCTCAAACGCGCCTTCTGCGTCTTGCTGGAGGCGTTCCTGCGGAGCGGCGCCTCAACGGCAACGGAGCCGCCCATCGGATGCGCTATAGCGAGCTCGTCAGCGAATCAAACTGCCTCTGCGTCCAGCTCATTCAACAGCGCCTTGGCGGCCTTAAGGTCAGGGGTATCGAAGCCCTCGGTAAACCAAGCGTATGCGTCGGAGAGCATTTGGCGCGCTTCGTCGCGCCGATCCTGTTGTTTGCAAAGGCGCGCCAGACTTGTCGTCGCTCGGAGCTCCCAGGCTTTGCTAAGCTGGTGCCGCGCCGTTCCGATCGCTAGGCGGAAGTGTGCTTCGGCGTCCTCATTTTTTGACCCGGTTCGCACCGCAAGTTCGCCTTTGAGGCGGTACAATTCTGCCTTCTGGCAGAGTTCGTCGCTTCTTTCGGCAATGGCCAGACCCTCATCGAGCGCGTCCCTGGCGTCGTCGGATCGGCCGGCTTGAATGCAGGCGTCGCCGAGGATGCTGAGGTAGTAGGGAAGAGCGAGGCCCGCGCCGGTGGCCCGATACGCTTCGAGGCCACGCGTGAGCAGCGGTAATGCTGCGTTCGGACGCCCTTCGAGGAGCACTCCCGCAGCCTTGTAGAGTGTCCCGGTGGCGTGAAACATCGCGAAGCCTTGCTCGGCCGCGGTTTGTATTCCCTCCTCACTTGCCGCTTTGGTTTCAGCGGGAAGCCCAAGTTGATGGTAGAGCCAGCTCGTGTGGTGTTGGGCATAGGCAAGACTGAAGGGATGGTCGATCGAGCGGGCGAGCTTGCGCGTTTCTTGGCTCACCCGCACGGCCTGCTCCGGATATCCGAGCTGCCACAAGGCCAGCGCCAGATAGCAGCGATGCGTGATCCCGGCGTCTTCGCCGACGCGCGAGGCCCACAGCCGCGTGCGTTCCCGATCGTCATAGCGGGACAGGGCCTTTTCATATTGGGCGAGGGCGCCGACGAAATCGCCGCGGTAGAACAGCGTTACCCCCAATAGGAAAAGTGCCTCCATCCAGATGCCCGGATCCTCGAAGCGCTCGGCAAGGCCGATCGCCTCTCTGGCCAACTCCATGGACAAGCCCATCTCGCCACGGACCACGCGCCAGGCGAAATTGCCCCACACCACGGCGAAGAGCTGTGGCGGTTGCCCTATTCGCTCGCAGAGTTCGCGCGCATGTACGAAAACAGGGCCGACTTCGGGGGCCGCGTAGCCGCGCGCGGCGATGTAGGCCGTGCCGAGAGGACCGAGGGTTTGCAATTCTAACGCATCGCGCTCGGGGCCGCTCGGGAACGCCTTGAGCAATCCCAATGCACGCTCGAAGTCTCTGATCGCCTGCGGCAACGCCCCGCGCGCCATCGCCTGGGTGCCCGCTAAGTGCAGATACTCGACCGCCTTTACCTGGTTGCCGCTGAGCGAAAAATGATGTGCCAGTTCGGCGAGGTGATCGTCCAGCGAGGTGGTGTAGATCGTCTCGATCGCATGACCCACATGCTCGTGCAGCTGCTTGCGACGTTCGAGCAGCACTGAGTTGTAAGCGACTTCCTGCGTGAGTGCGTGTTTGAAGGTGTATTCAACGTCAACGATCGACGGCTGCTCGTAGACGAACTCACCCAGTTGCAATTTTGCGATCAGGCGTTCCAGCTCGTCTTCCGATTTGCCCGCCACGGCCCTAGCCAGACTGAGGACGAACTCGCGGCCGAGGATCGCGAGCGTCTGCAACAGGTTCTTCTCGTCATTGTGCAGGCGATCGATACGGGCGGCCAAAATCGCCTGCACAGTGGGGGGAATCCTGAGCGAGCCGAGCGGTCGAACGAGGCTCACGGTTCCGTTCTGTCGCTCGAGCGCCCCTTCATCGAATAGCGCCTGAACGGTCTCTTCCATGAAGAACGGGACGCCGCCGGTGGTCGTGACGATCAGCTCCTTGAGCGGCGTGAGCGCGGGGGTATGGCCCAAGATGGCGGAAAGCATCTCATCCGCGCTGCCCTCCCCAAGCGACTCGAGTCGCAGCCGGGAACACCAAGCTTTGTCGCTCCAGCGATGCGCGTATTCCGGCCGATAGTTGACCAAAAGCAGCATGCGGGAGCCGCTGAGCAAATCGGCGAGCCGGTCGAGAAGCGCCTGACTCTCATCGTCCAGCCAGTGCAAATCTTCGATCATCAGCAGGAGCGGGCAATTGACGGCTTCCGCCAAGAGCAAGCGCGCGACGGCGTCTAAAGTCCGCGACTTGCGCAGTTGCGCGTCCATGCCAGCGAGACGATCCTTGTCGTCCGCGATCTCCAGCAAAGCGTGCAAATAAGGGAGCCCGCTTTCCAAATCGGGATCGAGAGCTCTGATCTTGGCTGCGACCTTCTCGCGACGCGCATGAACGCTGTCCTCGCCGGCGATGTCAAAATAGGCATGCAGGAGCTCGACGATGGGCAAATAGGCCGAACCCTTGCCGTGCGAGAGCGAGCACGCTTCGAGGACGGTCCAATCGGATTGCACTTCGGCTTTGAATTCAAAGAATAGTCGTGACTTGCCGACGCCGGGCTCGGCCGCGACCGCAACGATCTGGCCTGCCCCCGAATACGCGCGCCCCGCCGCGCGTTTTAGCGCCTCCTTTTCTTTGGTGCGTCCGACAAACTTTGAAAGGCCGCGGCCAGCTGAACGCTGTAGTCGAGTTCGTAGCGGGCCCAAGCCCACCACTTCATGCACGTTGATGGGCTCGCTGATCCCCTTCACCTGCGCCGGCCCGAGCGGCCTGAGCGCGAAATAGCCCTCGACTAATATGCGCGTGCTGTCGCTGATGACCGTGGAGCCGGCATTGGCGAGACTCTGCAACCGGGATGCAAGATTTATGGTGTGGCCAATCGGCGTGTATTCGGTATGGGTGGCGCTGGTTTTGATCGTTCGCACCACCACTTCGCCGCTATTCGCTCCGGCCCTGATCTGAATTGGCGGCCGGCCTTCCGCGCGCAGGCGGGCGCTATAGCGCCGGATCTCATCCTGCATCCGCATCGCGCTATACAAACTCCGCTGCGGATGATCTTCGCGGGCTACGGGGGCGCCGAACAGCGCGAAAATGCCATCCCCCGTCGACTGCACGACGTAGCCGTCATAGCGCCGCACGGCGTCGATCATCAGCCCGAGTGCAGGGTCAATGATCGCGCGCGCTTCTTCGGGATCGAGGTTTTGCCCGAGCTCGGTCGAATCCATGATGTCGACGAAAAGGGCCGTGACCATTTTGCGCTCGCCCTCTGGAACGGACTGAGGTTCGACGGCGGTGCCGAGAGCAAATGCAGCGTCCGATGGTTGCGTCGGGCTGGCCTGCACCTGATGTCCAAGAGCGACGCCACACTCATTACAGAACTTTGCGGCTATCCGATTGTGTGCACCACATGCAGGGCATGGCAACGGAAGCGGTTCCCCGCAAGCATCGCAGAACTTGGATGTTCCCGGATTCTCGCAATCGCAGCTTGGACACCGCATGACTTACATCACTCGTCGCTACGGCAATGCGGCCCAATGGTTCTCGTGCCGCGACACTGCACAGGAGCGCGTTCAGAGTATAGTCGAAAAGGCCGTCGTACGACTGAACGGGAGTGTTCTTGGTACTGATGGCGATCGTGACCTGATCGGGCTTCGGATCGGGGAGCGATACGGGCGGGCGATCTAGCTGACGTGTTGGCAACGGCAGGTTCACCAGTTTAGACCCGGCGGAACCGCGCTCTTCCGCGGAGCTCATGAGCTACATCAAGCACGTACTGCAACCAGGAGGGACTGTTCGCTACAAGGGTAGCGTGCATTGGATTCTGTATCTGCCGCCGATCATCCTCGCCGTTGTTGGGGTGGTCGTCGCCGCCGCCGGCCAGGTGGGCTTGCTGGGCGCGGCGGTCTGCTTTGTCATTGCCTTGGTGCTGGCGTTGCGCGCCTGGTTCATCCGCTGGATGACAGAGATCGCGGTCACGGATCGTCGCGTGATCTATGCCCGCGGCTTCATCCGGCGCCACTCAGAAGAAGTAAACATGGACCAGATCGAAGGCGTCGATGTCGATCAGTCGATGCTTGGACGCCTTTTCCACTATGGTGACGTGACCATTCATGGCACCGGCACAACTTACGAGCCATTGCGTGCCGTGGATCGCCCCATTGTCCTCCGCAATGAGATCACAGCACGTTGAACCCTAATGGCCTGAGCAGCAGGGCCGTCAGCTGAGTGCTATGCAAGATGCAACATGGTTGGCGCCAGCCCAGTGAGGAAGCAGCACTGCCTGCTCCGCTTGCTCAGCGTCGAGATCGGGTGCGATTTTGACCATCTTGCAACGATCCGCCCAATGTCCGCTTCTGGCACGTTCCGGACGTCTCGCGCACCAGACCCGCATGTCTGCTTTGTGGCGAGGAGCCGACTTTCGACCATACGAGTTCCGGCAAGGCGCGGACCCCGCCAGCGTTCCCACGCACGACGCTCATAGGGTTACGGCCGATGTGCCCGAGCTCCGGTCTAAGTTCCGCGGCTCGGGCGACAAAATCCAACGCGATTGGATCGAATGGAGGTCAGATTGCTATGGGCGGCAGAGTCAATTCTCGGTGGTTGCAGGCCCAGGATTTGGACCTATTCTCGGGCTTTTCGCTCATATTGGAAGCGTGTTCGGTATAGGTGGCTTCGGGCCCGGGATTTGAACCTACACCTTGATCCTCAGGAAAGGATGATTACGGCGGATTCGCTCCTCCGCTACCAATAAATCAAGTATTTGAAACTATCTGCGGTCGACCAGTACTATGTGTAGCAACCACCTAGCAGCCTGCCCGACGCCACAAGTCTCATTCCAATGTGTATCCATGCCGTTCGTGGCAGATCGCCATCATCTGAGTGACGATATCGCCAAGCTCCCTGATCAGATGCGTGATTTCAGTGGCACCCTCGGGACTGAGCTTGCCGAAATTCGCTAAGCCCTGTGGGTCGATCTCCTGGATAGCCATGCGCACGAACTCAAGCGTGGTTTTGAACGTAAAGATTGCGCTGGCTGGAGGAGTCATTGCGATCTGTTGGCACTGAAGGAATTCTCGTAACAGCGTGCGAAAATTGGCTATTTGGATTGCTAGCGCAGCCGTCTGAGCCGACGTCGAATCCAACTCATATTCTCGGACGAGAACAAGGTCGTTGGTCTCACCACTGACGGCGCGAAGCGCGCTTAGCAGACTTTTGTCCATGTATTTGAAGGTCGCCACGAGATGGCGTGCCTGGGCCTCGGTGAACGGCATGCGTTGACCTCCGATTGACCTGACCTCAAGGGCCTTTTCGCGCGCGCCGATCACGAGGGTCGCCCCGAGCCCTCACTCGCAGCAATACCTCACGGCTCCGAGGCGGCGCTGGTTCTTCGCGGGCGCCCGCTTTTTCACGAAGCATCGCAGCAACGACGTGGCTAACCTTGCGGTAATGACGGACGAGGCACTCCTCGACGTCGCTCTCAAGCCTCCAATCGGCGTGTTCTAGCAGCCCGATCAGACGATGAGTGGCGTCGCTCCATTCAGCCTCAGGAGCAACCGAGAAGCAGAACTCGCAGGCAAGTACCGCGATCCTTGGCTCCCGGTCTAGAACAAGGTCACGCAACGACGGCCATAAGTCCGGCGGCACGCCGATTTCCATCAACAGGCTGAGAGCGCTTCTGCGCTTTCGAATGCTCGTCTCGCTTCCCACGCTCGCAGACGGGGATCGAAGCGTTGCACACCTAAGCAGCGCTGGCAGCGCAGCCCTTCCGAAGCTTACGAGTGCTGGCTCAGCCAAGAGCCGGCAGTCGTCCTCCGCGAGCGCGCCCACGAGATAGGGAATCGCCTCCTTCCGGTGGAATGCCGCAAGCGCGGCAATCACGCCCGGCCAGTTCCGGCGTCTGGCTAGACCGAGAAGGAGCTGGAATACACGCTCCTCGCGCACAACTGAAAGTTGTCGAGCCGCCGCATTGATAACCGCGTCATCGCCAGCTCGCTCGACGGGATCGCGCGCCTCGTGGGGCGTGCTCAGGAACTCGAACAGGATGTCGTACGCACCGAGGATCGACAGCGCGCGTGCCGCCCAGCATCGGGGCTGATAAATTCCACTCGGCTCTCGTTCGAAAAGCAGGGCGTGAAGCGCCGGAATGGCATGCTGCCCACAGGCGACCGCTTCCACGACACCGATGTCGCCGTCCCGCAGCGACTTCAGCTTCTCGATGGCAGGCTGCACATCGTCAGCGGCAAGCTTTGTTTCGGCCATCGTCATGGGGAGCAGCGTCCAGCAGTTGCCGCAGAGCGTCCGCGGAAGCGCCAGAGCCGTCCGCGGATGCGCGGTTGCTCGGCGGAGAAGCGGAATTCGACAGGGAAGCTGAAGTGATGCGGGAGGTCGCGTTGACGTTGCGGTGCCCGGCCAAAAGTAGAAGGGCCCGATGTGCAGCTGCTGTTTCGTCATCGCTTAACAGAGAGCGCCGCACAGCGTCGCGCTTGAGCGCGTAGCGCTTCATGTCCTCGGAAACTCGTTCAACGATCAAGGCCTCACGCTCGATCAGCTTTCGTATTAAACCAGCGTCCTCTATCGCCTCCGTCACCATGGCAAGATGAGGAAGGCAAATTGCGGAGAGCCCATGCAAAGAGCGGGCATCTTTGGAGAGTCGATTTGCTATCGCCGAAATCGCCTCGGCCTCCGTCTTGGCTTGGACCGCGCATAGTACGCAGCCGTGGCGGGCTGGCACCAAGTCCTCGATCTCGTAAAGCGCACGGTCCTGCAGCGCCGCTTGAGCCCGGCAACGAAGTTGCTCCGCGAGACGATCGAGAAGGGGGGGAAACCCTGTGCAGGTGCCCAGCGGCGAGGATATGGACTCGTATTGCCAGGTATGGAACGCGCAAAAGCCTCCGCGTTCAGCAAAGCGTTGTTGCTCGTCATGGCGGATGCTGAGCTCATATTGGAACCGGCGGAGAAAGTCCCAAACCCCTTGACCGATTTGGGCGCAGACCTCGCAAGGACGTAACCGTTGGAGAATTGCCAATTCCGCAGGTAGCGCCTCCGACGCTTCTCCCCGGGCGCGCACGCCGCGACTGTCGTGGGCGATTTGCCGGGTAAGGGCGCCGATTTCCTCGGTCAGCTTGGCATCTGATGGGGTGCCCAATTCCTGCACCAATTGGGCGGTGCGATCGCACATGCGGAGCATGAATTCAGCGCTCTTTTCCTTCAGCAAAAAGCCGACGAGCTCGCTTTCCAGAGCGGGCAACCCGCTTGCGTCGAGGCGGACAGAATCCTTCGATCGCTTGGCCTCGATCCCGTCGCGAGCCGACACCGAGAAGATACGTGGTTCCTGCTGATCGAAGATCGGAGCGAGTTGCTCACGGACATAGGCAAGGGCTGTGCGGCGCTGGTCGGGAGTGACAGTGTCTTGCTTGTTGAGGACGATGAAGATCCGGCGCGCTGAGGAGGAAGCAACACGGAAAAAGCGCATCTCCTCGTCCGATAAGGGACTCTCATAACTCGTGACCAGCAGGAATGCGTCCGCCTCGGGCAGGAATTCCTCGGTGGTGCGCGTGTTCTCCGTGATCGCCGAGCCGAGACCCGGCGTGTCGACGAAATGGAAGCCACGACGAAGAATCTCGGCAGGCAGCTGGACCTCTGCCTTTCTAATGCGCTGGACGTTTGCTGGGTTGCCTTCCTGGGTGATGTATCGCGGCAAAGCGTCGATCGAAATCTCCTGGCTTAGGATTCTCCCGCCGTAGTTCAAGACCACCTGTTCCTTGCTGCCATAGCTAATGGTGGTGATCACGGAGGTGAGAGGCAGAATTCCCGTCGGCAAGCGGTCGGTTCCCATAATGGCGTTCATGAGGGAGGTCTTGCCGCGATTGAACCGCCCGACAACGACCAAATTGAAACGGTCGTCGGCGAGCCGAGCGAACAACTCTTGCGCCTGCTCATGCCATTCCCGTTGCTCACGGGGGGCGGCTGTGGAAGCGGACCGCAAGACTTCGGCGATTGCGAATTTGTGTTGCTCGTACTCGCGGAGGTCCATGGGAGGGTTCTCGCCTTCTACTTGGGCTCTTGCGCGTTCTGCAGTGCCGACCGCGCTGCTTGCCTGACCGCTCTGGCAGGGTGTGAATGAGCCAGCTGCATCAATCCGTCGCGGTTCGGTGCGTCCTCGCTAAGCAAGCGAAGGCTTTTGACGATCTCTAACCCCGCTACGACATCGCTTGGACGGCGCAAGGCGCAGTCGACGAGGGCGCGTTCGGCAGCTGATTCGCGCCGCCATCCGAGAGCAATGATCGCGCGCATCCGGACGTCTGCCAGAGGATGGTTCAGCGCGAGAACCAGACGCTCGACGTAACCCTTGGCATGCCACTCTTGCAGATCGGCGCCGCAAATAGGGCACTGAGCGTCACCGGCAGTGATCAGCGCGTAGCAATGCGGGCAGAACGCTATAGAACTGTCGCGCCGAGAGCGCCGCGCTGCGGGCTGCCCTTTTGACACGCAATGAGCAGCGCTTGTCTTTGCGACTTCATGGAGAGGTCGGCGTGCCGAAGGGGCGAGACCAGCCGCGGCTGAATGCCAAGGCGCGAAAAGGCGTTTGCGGTAGGGGGAAAGCCAATCGCTGCTTTGCTGTAGCGAAACCATGGACAACTCCTAAGGAAGCCCATCTTCCTTTGAGGAGTCATCAGCCTTTTGGGCTTAGGCCCATCGGGCAGTTGAGGCGAACTCCATCGCCAGTTCCCAGGGAATTACCTAAGCAGCATGGTAAGTTTCGTCAACTCGCTTGGCAACTCGATCGCTCATCTCGCCTCTCACCCCCCCCCGGCAACGGCAACTAAGGACAGCTGCAATGGATCTCTCCCGCATCCCGGTTGGCGACAATCCGCCACATGAGGTCAACGTGATCATTGAAATTCCGCAAGGAGGTGCCCCGGTTAAATATGAAGTCGATAAGCAGTCGGGTGCCATGTTCGTGGACCGCTTCCTGCACACCGCAATGTTCTATCCGGCAAACTACGGCTTCATCCCGCACACTCTTTCCGAGGACGGAGACCCTGTCGATTGCATGGTCGTTTCCCCGACACCCGTGGCACCAGGCGTTGTCGTCCGCGCTCGCCCGATTGGTGCGCTGCTGATGGAGGATGAGCACGGCATCGACGAGAAGATCGTCGCTGTACCCGTCGACAAACTTCATCCCTTTTACAAGCGAGTTGGAAGCTACCGCGACCTGCCGGAAATCGTGACTGAGCAGATCGGCCACTTCTTTCAGCACTATAAGGACCTCGAAAAGGCCAAATGGGTAAAGCTTTTGCGCTGGGCGGATCCCAACGAGGCGGCCGATTTGATTCGCGCTGGCATCGAGCGGGCGAAAACCTCCTCGGAATCTTCGTCAGGATGACGCTCCCTAGCGTGAATGAGGAAAACAACCGTGACGATTGCGGAGCGCGTCAGCCAATGGCTCCGGCAGAATCGCGGGGCATACTGTGACGATTGTATCGCCAAGCAACTTGAGCTTTCACGGCGCGGGCAAGCAAGCCGCATAACCAGAGCACTTTCGACGACGAGCAACTTCCTCCGAGACAAAGGAGCTTGTTCAATTTGTGGCGCGGTAAAGAAGGTTATTGAGGCCGTCTGAAACTCGCGACCGGTGATCAGCAGACGTCGCTTCAGCGACACCGAAAGCTGCCCTAGCATGTGCCGCAGAATCGCAGGAGAAAAGGCGATGAACCTTAGGCGCTTGCTACTGGACGTCGATAAGGCATTCGCGCGGCCTTCATTGATCGACATCGCCAAGGCTATCGGAGGATGCAGAGGTATTGAGGCCTTCAACGGCACGGTTCATTGGCTGAGAGGGGGCTGCTGTCTCTCTTGGAACCATTGTGCTGACCGGACGTACGTCCAAAAACTTTGATCCATCGCTCCAGTCTTGCTCGTGAGATATGGGAAGTGTCCGTAAACGAGAGAGAGCTGCATTGCTGCTTCGTTGGGACCCGCGCCGTCGACACCAAAAAGATAGAGGGCCGAAACAAGACCGGTTCGGTCCGACCCCGCACTACAGTGAACGAGTATCGGCTTTGGAGCAGCGCGAATGATTTTCAGAATTTCGTCGATTTGCTTTGGAGTCACGATTTGATCTGAGTGAAGGTGGTAGTCGTAATGCACGATGCCGAAGGCCTCCGATACCGCAACCTCGTCGCGGTACCAGGGCCCTTTGCTTGATCCCCGCAAGTTCAGGATTGACCGTATCCCGCGATCCTTGATGATGCGCTCGAATCCGGTTTTGTCGAGTTGTGCCGACCGGTAAAATCTCCCTTCTTCGACAACACTAAAGTTGCCGGTCCAGCGGATAACGCCACAATACGCTGCGTAACTCGCCGACACGGCAGCCAGCGCGAGCAAAGCGAATAAGGTGGCGCGACGACAACGGACCCAAGACTGTGCCCTCCACTTGAACATGCCTACGCCCTTTCAACGGGCTCTCCCACACGCTCAAGCCTCTTAAACGGACTTTCATATTTGGCCATGGAACCGAGCTCGCGCTCGATCTCGAGCAGGCGATTGTATTTTGCCAGCCTCTCGCTGCGCGACAGCGAGCCGGTCTTGATTTGGCCGCCGCCCATGGCCACCGCGAAGTCAGCGATGAAGGTATCCTCCGTCTCGCCGGAGCGATGCGAGATGACATAGTTCCAACCGGCTTGGCGACAGGTTTCGATCGCCTTCACCGTCTCGGTGACGGTGCCGATCTGATTGAGTTTGATGAGCACCGCGTTGGTCGCATGCTGCTCGATCCCGCGCCGGATAAAAGCCGGGTTCGTGACATAGAGATCATCGCCAACGATCTGGATCCGATGGCCAAGCATAGCCGTGAGGGCGCGAAATCCCTCCCAATCGTCCTCCGCAAAGCCGTCCTCGATGGATACGATTGGGTAAGTTCTGACCATATGAGTGTAGAGGTCGAGGAGCCTATCGCGCGAGATGGCTCCGGCTCCTGACTTCTCGAAGACGTATTCGCCGTCCTTACAAAACGACGAGGCCGCAGGGTCCACGGCGACTGCGACCTCCGCACCCGGCCTGTAGCCCGCCTTGTGAATAGCGTCGACGATCAGCTCCCAGGCTTCATCATTGCTCTTCAGGTTCGGTGCGAATCCGCCTTCGTCACCGACAGCAGTTGAATGACCGCGTTCATGGAGCACAGACTTCAAGGCATGGAACGTCTCCGCCCCGTAGCGAAGCGCCTCGCCAAAGCTGGGCGCGCCATGAGGCACGATCATGAATTCCTGGAAGTCGAGGGAGTTCTCCGCATGCTGCCCGCCATTGATTACGTTCATCATCGGCACCGGTAGGCGACGCGCTTCGGCGCCCCCGAGATATTCATAGAGAGGCAGGTCAAGGGCGGCAGCAGAAGCGCAAGCAGCTGCCATCGACACGCCGAGTATGGCGTTGGCGCCGAGGGCTGACTTGTTCTCGGACCCATCGAGCTCGATGAGAGATTGGTCGATGCGCTCTTGCTCGCTTGCATCACGACCCTTGAGATGCTTGGCAATGCGCTCGCGAACATTTGTGGCGGCCTTCTGCACGCCCTTGCCATTGTAGCGGGTGGCATCGCCATCGCGGAGCTCAAGCGCCTCATGGCGTCCTGTGGACGCTCCTGAAGGCACCGACGCTACGCCCCGATGACCGCTTTCAAGCTCCGCGGTGACGCGAAGTGTCGGGTGGCCACGGGAATCGAGAATCTCGAAGGCATCGATCGCTTTGATCGCACAATTTGCCTTATTCACCGCAAGCTCCGGATGCGCGGTGCGAAGGATGGATGACCGAGAGGAACGATGGCGGCGAGGCTTAACCAACCGCTGCACCATCCGATCGCTGATATGAGAGCAGCACGGTCCTCGGGTCCGTCGATGCCGCGAAAACCCCAGCTGAACGACCAGGCATAATTCTCGAGACGCGCCAAAACGTTCAAGAGGTAGTCGCGTTCGGACTTTAGATCGAGCGAAACTCCCTCGTTTAGCGCCTCGATCAAATGAGGCCGGCACAAATGGCCGCCGGTCACACCACCGATGCAACGGGGACAGCAATCCGTAAGCCAAAAGGGCGCCGACGCCTCGGCAAAGCTTCGCAAGCGGGTAGGGTCCTTCGCTTTGGCGAGTTCGGCGTAGGAAAGCAAACCTCGCCGCGTTGGATTGACGTTGCAGATCATGCAAGTGCCGCGCTCCTTCAATTGCTTTGCAACGGCGCGCTCTTTGCTGCGGCTTTTCGCCGCGAGCACGGCAACGGCTTGCTGCAAAATATCTGCATAGAGCGACGCTGATCTTGAGCAAAAGCCATGCAGCATCGCCATCTCCACGGCGAGCGACACCCAAGCGTGGCGCTCGCAATATCCCCAATATCCCATCAATTGGAGACCGCATTCGGCTCCGATGGACCCGTCGTGGACAAAGCCCTCGAGGAAATTCACTTCGCCGTCTGTGATGGCAAGTGGCCCACTATCGACTTGGACCTCCTCCGGATCAGCCGACGAAACGTCTTTGTGAGACCAAAGCTTGACGAAGCTGCCGGCCGACTTCTCCGGCGCTGCCAATGCGCTGATCAGTTTTACTGTGTCGCAGATGGGACCAGAGAATTCTCCCAGCACGTCCTGATAGAGCTGACGTTTGAACGAGACGGCAAGCGCAGTCAGCTCCTCCGGCGAGACCCATCGCCAGGCATCGAATTCAGGATTTTCCGTGGCAAGATTGATGTCGGCGTCCTGCCCCTTGAAGAGAGCGAGGAACCATTTCTGACGCTGCCCCTGCCACCGACCGGCCGGAGGTGCGTCTTTCACGAACTCTCCGGGGACGTCATAGGATCGCCAGGCTTCGCTCTCTACGAGGATCGCGATATTGTCGGTGCCAATTTCCTCGCGCAATTCGCGCAGCACCGCATCGCGCGGACTCTCACCTCGATTGATGCCGCCCTGCGGCATTTGCCAAGCGTTGCCGCCAGCACCAACGCGGCGAGCGACCAAGACCTTGCCCAAACGATTGATGAGCAACATCCCCACGCCTGGCCGGTAGGTCGGGTGGTGACGCATGGGCGCTATGCCGTGCCGTCTAGCATCTAGGGTTTTCGACGTCGGATAGGAATTCTATTGAGAGCCGCGATCAACTGCTCCAGCCCGACATTGTCCGCCTCCATGAGCAAGCGCGTTTCCTGCCCGGCAAGCAGGTCCGCGAGCTTCGGGCTGATCCGCTGAGTTGGATTACGATCTTGCGAGGACTTGCTCTCGCGCAAGGAGGCGTGGGGCCCTTGCCCAACCCCGACTTGGCCATTGCGGCGCTTCGAGGATGGAGTCCTTCCAGATGTTGAACGTGTCATGGAGATGCTCCTTTGGCGCCGTCACGGCGCTACGATGAACGATAGGAGTCATCAGCCTCTGGGCGGTTTGGGGGGTACTCCATCCCCGCAGAGGAGGTTACCATAGCATCGCCGGCGAATTGCTCAAGCTTGAACTCGACCCGGGTTTTCCCCTGGGACGCGAGCGTAAGGTTTTCACCGGGAGCCACTCACTGGTGCCCGCCAAACCAATAGCCCGAGATGAGAGATAAAGCGACGAAGAGCAGTAGAGGCCTGCCGCCGCCAAGGCTTCTCTCCACAGACGCCACCCCCTCCCAAGAGGGGGGTGACTTTGACGGGGCGCCTCCCCGACGCTCAGAATCCCGTGATGACCTCGGGTGGCCGTTGGTCGGGAGCCTCTAGGGTGATCCCTTCAAGCAGCATATGGATTCGCGCGAGAACGAGCCCGGCCGCCTGCCAAATTGCCCCAAGCACGAGCAAGTTTCCCAGGAGCACATAGGCGCTCGCACGCTCCGCAGCTCCAACCCCAACGGCCTTCGATACGACGTACGTTGCGGCAAACAGCAGAATTACCGAAGCGTGCCAAAGGACCAAGTATCTATCGGCCCAGCTCCTATGGAGCCGAAGGATCTGATTGAAGTCGCTTGGCGCATCCATCTGTCTTCTCATCGGCATGCCTCCAATTGAGATTTACATGTTCGAATGTGAACGGCCCTAGGCGAGGTCGTTTGGGGTGCGACACGGCTCGCCGTGGATCAGACCACCCACTCCATCGCGCGAGAGTGCCTCACGGATGTCGGTCAGCGAGCTCAAGACGCCTGCTAAACGGCCTATCTCGGGATCGACGGCGAATGATCGGTCGCGCCGCTTTGCCAACGCATCCTTAATCACCTTCTGAGTAGCCGTGATGGCGTCGTCCAAGCGCTCGTCAAGGTGTCCCGTGGCGTTCCTGAATGTCTCGTCGAAGCCGCGGAGGATCGCCCAGCGAAGATTCTCGGCATTGCGCACGATCAGCTGCTCGGTCTCGCGGATCAGACGGCGCCGCAAATGAGCCCGGCGAAGCTGCGATGGAAGCAATCGGTCTAGGACCCGACCAGGATCAGGAATCAATGTGGAAACAATGTCCTCAGTGACCCAGTATGGCTCTTCGCCGATTGCGAAGGCATCGCGTTCTATGTCTTGCCTGAACGAGACGTCAAAGAGCTCCGCCGCCGCCCGGCGCACGGCGGTGATGAGCTCGTCGACGCGTTGCTGGTAGGTGGAAAGAACCGCATCGGCATCTGCCGCACACTCGTTCGCCCTCCTCTCGCGGGCATGCTCGAACATCTCTTCGATCGCAACGGAGATGTTGTGCTGCGCCAATGTCTGCCAATTTTTCGGGTCGGTCTTGCCAAGGCTCTGATCGATCACCGCGGCAAGTCGCGAACGCGATTCCTCGCGCAGCGCCTGGATACGGTTCTCAAGCCTCTCGACGAGGCGACGCTTGTCGCCCGCCAAAAGATCACCCGTGACGCGCCGTTGCTCTTCTATGCTGCGCAGCGTGTCTTCGAAGGCGCAAGTCTTTGCTTCCAGCTCTGCGAGGGGCATCTTCAACGCCTGCATCCGGAGCTCGATCTCAGTGGCCGCCTGGGCCAGAAGGTCCGCGGTCTTGATCGCAATCGCATGTTCGAGCGATTGAGTTTTTTCGGTAGCCAAATAGCGCAGCAAATGCTCCTCGATCTCCGTGATGCCGCTCTGTTCGAGGGCGCCCCGGTCGTGCTTCAACTTAGCGGCCAAGCCGTCGCGGGCTGAGACTTGGAACATCGCGTTCTCTGCTGACAAAAGCGACCGCTCGTGCAGAACCTTGTGTAGGAATCGGACAAGAGCTTCCCGCTCCTCGGCGGCAAGCGTGTCCACCTTGTTGACGATGATGAAGATCCGGCTCGCCTTCGACTTGAGTTGGTCCAGATAGTCGAGCTCGACCTCGGTGATGGGCGGGTCCGTAGCAAGAACGAAGAGAGCGGCATCGCATTCCGGGAGCACGCGTAAGGCAGCATCGGTGTTGTGCTTGAGCGTCGAGCCTACGCCCGGAGTGTCGATCAGCACCGTGCCACCAGACAGAATGGGGGAAGGATAGAAAAGCTCGGCCTTTGCGACGCCGAGATGGTTTTGGGGATTTGCCTCTTCGGCGACAAAGCCGAACAGAAAATCGCGGATCTCCTCGGCGTCAGAAGCGCTCCACTCCTCTGGAGTCCTTCCATCGCCAAACCAGACGCGGGCCAGCGGCTTCACACCCCATGCGATAAAGGTCGGAATGGCAGTGACGGGGACCACGGCCGCGGGCAGCAGAGACGCACCGAGCAGCGCATTCACGAAAGTGCTTTTGCCTCGCTTGAACTGTCCGAGAACCGCCAATTGCAGCCGTTGATGCGCGAGCCGCTCGCGCAAGCTCGACAGCCGCGTGAGGAG
Source organism: uncultured Alphaproteobacteria bacterium (assembly GCA_963804515.1). Taxonomy (GTDB): domain Bacteria; phylum Pseudomonadota; class Alphaproteobacteria; order Rhizobiales; family Methyloligellaceae; genus Methyloceanibacter. The sequence goes on from CAWDQR010000006.1 coordinate 78,283, forward strand.
CAAGGACTGAGGATCAAGGCACGAGCCGAGAAGGACCTTGGAGCGATTGAGCGTCGTGGCCAATCCGGCTTGTCGCGCTTCCTGATTGAACTCGTCGCGGTTCTTCAGCGCTTTCATTGGCGTCTCATCGCCTCGGTATCGCGCCGACCCGAGACGCCGTTGGAGCCTCTGCGTAAGGCTCCGACGCGCGCTCCAACGCTCTCTCCCGCTCCCGCATCCAGCCGAGGGCGTCATTGCGACGGCCGCTTAGGAGCTGCGCCCAGCGTGAATTTCTGAGCTCTTTGCCTTGATTGCCGGCCCACCAAAATTCCTTGACCACAATCAGCGTCCAACCTTGGCGTCCAGGGCGGGTCATCGTAGCGACTTCCACTGCGAACCCGTGAGTTCGGCCGGTGAAGCTGTGCCTCTCCCGCTCCCAATCAACGCCCTCTTGGCTCCAATGCGACAGCTTCAAGCCGGGATTGGCCGCCGCCAGAAGCAAATCGAATGTCCGGAAAAACGAGGGGCTGGCGAACGTCTTCATGCCTCTGGCCTCGTATTTGAGGAACCAGGCGATTTCTGCCGAACAATTCTTCGCCCTGCGCCGCTGTCCATAATGAGCAGCAAGAAGGGAATAGCGAGCAGCTGTAGCGTCAATGACACCAGCGCTACGGCCATCACGGATTGATCGTAGAGAACGCCGAGGGCCACGCTGCCGAGGAACCACGCAACGCCGAACACCGCGTTCAGAATGCCAAACGCTGTGGCGCGGTGGTCAGGCAGTGTCATGCCGGCGACGACAGCGCGCATCACGGATTCTTGGATGCCCATCCCGATGCCCCACAGGATCATGCCAAGAAACGCCTCTGTCTCACCACCGAGAAAGACGAGAGGGGAGGCGAGCGCGGCCAGCGAGGCGCCGGCTATGAGCACGATCACACCGAAACGATCGAACAGATGTCCGAGAACGAGCGAGGCTACTGCATCGCTCGCCATGGCCACGGCAAAGAGGATCGGAATGAGGGGAGGCGAGACCACGGCCGCTTGGCTAAAGTGGAACCCAATCAGAGCGAAATCCACATAGCCGGCACCGATCAGAGCCACGGCGGTCATGTAGATCCAATAGGAGCGCTTGAAGCCGCCGGCTTGCAGGGCAGGCGGCGTGAGATCGAAGTCGCGCGGCCGGGGGAAAAGAACCCTCGCGATAAGGACGGATGCCATCGAGAGTGCGGCAGGAACAACAAGAATCGCGAAAGCGGCCGCGTAGCCATATTGCAGATAAAGTGCCGCGCTTACCGCGAGTGGGCCAATGACCGCGCCGGTCTGATCCATTGCCTCATGCAGACCGAAGCCCCAGCCAAGACCAGTGTGACCTGCCGCGTGAGACAGCGCTGCGTCCCGCACGGGGGCACGAATGCCGCGGCCCATGCGCTCGGCGATGATCAAGGCTGCCGCCAGCTCCCATCGTGACGTGAGCGCTAGTAATGGCACGGCAAAGAGATTGAGGGCGTAGCCTGTGATCATGACTGCCCAGTAGCGCTGCGTACGGTCGCCAAGCCAACCGGACAGAAGACGCACACCATAGCCGAGCAATTCACCGAGACCTGCGACGATGCCGACAATGGTTGCTGACGCGCCCAGGAACCCTAGGTAGGGTCCGGTGATGCTCCGTGCGCCCTCATAGGTCATGTCACCGAAAAGACTGACGATGCCCAAAAGGACGATGAACCGAATCGCCGTCTTGCGGCCGATCGGGGTAGCTCCTTGTCGTTCGAGAGCCGCGGCATCCATAAGATAGTCGTCCCTCTCAGCTGACAGGCCACGGCCAATCCAGCAGCGACGCTTCGTGGCTCAATGCCACGGCGGGACGTGAAGTCAGGCAATCGGGAGTCGGAGAAAGGGAGGTCGTTCCACGCACCCACCGCCTGACGTCACGCGGTAGGAGTCATCAGCCTCTCGGCATTTCGCAGGGGGACCCCATCCCCTGGAGATACCTTAGACGACGATTCTCAGCCCATCAACAGGCGAAGCGGTGTTACGCCAGGTGCTGTTGACGTGAGCGATTCGCGCCTTACATACTTCCAACCGGCGATGGAGTTCGCCGAAAGCGCCCGTTGGGCTGATGACTCCTACCGCGCAGGGATTCGGTAGGAGATTTTGGTGACCTCCATTGAGCTCAAGGAATCCGGGCAGGCCGCGGGCCCACTTGCTCCGACCAAGTCCGCCTCTCCGTCGCGCCCGACGGCCACCGTTCGATGTGAAAGCTCCTGCCCCGACCCCCGCATCAATATTGCGGTCATGCGGGGCTGCCTCGCGCAGTTGCAAGCATGAACAGCGCGACAACACAGAAGAGGGTCGATCTCGATCGTGCCCCCCAGCCGGCCACATCAGGGTTCGTGGCCCCGAAGGGGACGCGACTTCCAAGCTTCTGCAGCATCCTGTTCGCAACTCCCGAGGATCGCACAGAGCCACTCGAAGCGCCCGTCTTTTTCCACGACCTGAATTGCGACCAGATCGTGGACGCCATCACGGCCGACAAGGAAGAATACGGTTTAAAGCCCTTCTTTTATGGCTGCCTGCGCCGGGTCGAGGCGATCAAATATCGTCAGGAGGTCATGCAGGATCTCGAAAACGCGGCCCTGCTTGAGCGAGTAAACATATTCGCGCAGAAAATGCGCCGCATGCGCGAGCATTTCTTCAAACTCCAGAAGCTGTATTACAAAGAGCAAAAACGGGCGTGGGTTTTGGAGGCTGTCGACATCTACTGCGAAGGCATAACGAGCCTTGCAAATGAGCTGTCCCACATAAAGCTGAAATCGCGCGGCCTCTTGGGGTTCCGCGACTATTTGATGGGCTACGCTGGCTCTGACCGCTTCACCTCGCTCTCGTCGGAAGCGAAAAGACTTAAGGCTCAGTTGGCGGCGGTGAAGTATTGCGTCCTCATCAAGGGAAGCAGCTTCACGGTCCGCCACGGCGAATCCGAAATTGATTACAGCGCGGAAGTGGAGGAGACGTTTGAGAAATTCAGGCAGGGCGCCGTCAAGGACTACGGGGTGACGTTTTCCGCGAGCCTCGACATGAACCATATCGAGGTTAAGGTTCTGGAGTTCGTCGCCAAGTTGCATCCCGCAATGTTTGCAGCACTCGACGATTTCTGCACCAGGTATGAAAATTTTCGAGACGAAACCGTAGCGGCCTTCGATAGGGAGGTTCAATTCTACATCGCCTATCTCAATTATACCGCCGGCTTGAAGCGATCCGGTTTGCCGTTCTGCTACCCGCGTATTTCCGACGAAACCAAGCATGTCTTCGACCATGGCGGCTTCGATATCGCCTTGGCCCATAAGCTTGTCGGCGAAGGCATGTCGGTGGTGTGCAACAATTTCGATTTAAAAGGCACCGAACGGATCCTGCTCATATCCGGCCCCAATCAGGGTGGAAAAACAACGTTCGCGCGCGCATTCGGACAATTGCACTATTTGGCCAGCATCGGTTGTCCGGTTCCGGGTAGGAAGGCGCAGCTCTTCCTGTTCGACCAGCTCTCCACCCATTTTGAAAAAGAGGAAAGGGTTGAGGACCTTCGCGGCAAATTGGAGGATGACCTGATCAGGATTCGCGACATTCTCGAGCAGGCGACGTCGCGATCCATCATCGTCATCAACGAAATTTTCACCTCCACAACGATCCAAGACGAGACCGTCTTGAGCAAAAAAATCATGGAAAAGATGGTGGAGCTCGATGTGCTGTGCGTGTGGGTGACCTTCGTCGACGAGCTGGCATCATTCAGTGAAAGAACCGTCTCTATGGTCAGCACCGTCGTTCCTGAAAATCCGACAGTGCGAACCTTCAAAATTGTGAGACGGCCTGCTGACGGACTCGCCTATGCGGCGGCAATCGCCCAAAAGTATCGGCTGACTTACGAGTCGATTAAGGAGCGGATCGAGTCATGAAGGCGTTCCTTATGTATCGAGATCGCGACTTTGACCCGGGGCAGATCCTGTCGCGGAAAGAACGCGCACCCTTGTCGCGGAGCGCAGAAGCAGAAGCAAGCCTACAGCAGCTCCTACCCTGGAACGAAAAAGCGCTCACGCAGGACCTCGGATTGGACCTGTTGTGCAACGCCATGGCGGAGGGCGACGAGTTCTTGTTCGACGTGGCGAAGGTCGCGGTATTTTCCAGCCTGACCGATCTGGACACGATCCTCTACCGCCAACATATCGTTTCGGATTGTGTGAAAAATGCGGAGCTCGTCAGGAGCATGTACCAGATTGCGACAGATGCGATCGAAAGCGAACGGAAAAACTACCTAGGCTTCTTTAGTCGCTACCCGGTCGGTATCCTCCACCGAGCGGTGGACGTCCTCCAGATTTTTGTGGGCATGCTGAAGAGGCTGAGGAGTATCGCTGACCAAGATGCGGATGAGTTTTCGTCTGAAGGCTTCACAAACCTGTTCGCGATGCTCAGGCAGGAACTCAGTGACGAATATCTCGCCGAGATCGAAAAGCATCTGAGGCGACTAAGATTCCGCGGCGGCGTTCTCGTCAGTGCGGAACTAGGGAAAGGCAATAAGGGCAGGAATTACGTGCTCCGCAAGCCGAAGGAGGACAATCGGAGTTGGCTAACGCGCTGCTTTGCGCCGAAGCCACTAGCCTACACTTTTCAGCTTCATCCCCGAGATGAAGCTGGCGCCACGGCACTGTCGGAATTGAGGGACAGAGGCATCAATCTTGTAGCCAACGCGCTAGCGCAGTCTACAGATCATGTTCTCAGCTTTTTTCGAACCCTGCGTACGGAGCTAGCCTTTTACATCGGCTGCCTGAACTTGCGTGCGCAACTTGTCCAGAAGGGAGAGCCGACTTGCCTCCCTATGCCCGCGTCCGCCCGCGAACGGAAGTTGTCATTCTCCGGCTTGTATGACGTGTCGCTGGCCTTAAGCATGGGACAAAGGGTTGTCGGCAACGATCTGAATGCCGAGCATAAGAGTCTCTTCGTCATCACTGGCGCCAATACGGGGGGCAAATCGACTTTCCTGCGTAGCGTTGGTCTCGCCCAACTGATGATGCAAGCTGGCATGTTCGTGCCTGCCGATTCCTTCTCTTCCGAGCTCTGCGGCGGCGTCTTCACGCACCACAAGCGCGAAGAAGACGTAACGATGGAGAGTGGGAAATGGGATGAAGAGCTGAGCCGGATGAGTGACATCGTCGATAACATCAGGCCCAATTCGTTGTTGCTGCTGAATGAGTTGTTTGCGTCCACGAACGAAAGGGAAGGCTCGGAAATTGCGAGGCAAATCGTCAATGCGCTCCTGGACAAGCATGTGAAGGTCTTCTTCGTCACTCATCTCTATCATTTTGCCCATTGCGCTTTTGAGCAGAAACTGGACAGCGCCACTTTCCTGCGGGCCGAACGGCGACCCGACGGAACGCGGCCCTTTAAGCTAGTAGAGGGAGAGCCATTGCAAACGAGCTACGGCGAGGACTTGTACCGAGCGATTTTCGTCAATGAGGAAAGACGAAGCGCTGCGCAGCGTGACCTGGGTGCACCAAGCAAGGAGAACGTATCGCTCCTTTGGGCGCCGTCAGGGTCCGATCCCGAGCTTGTCCAGGTGGCCCGCGTCGTTAAGGCGTAGGATGTGGATCTCCCCAGCGACCGCTTCGATTTCGTTGATGCAGCACGGCGCCTGCTCCACCGCCAGTAGACGGAAAGCGGCTGATCGAGAAGCTGGAGCAGTAAGGCGCGATTGATACTGTCGTGGCCCACGAGAACGATCGTCTCGCTGACGTGACGCCCAAGGACGATTCGCAACGCGTCTGCGGCCCGCGCGACAAGGTCTTGGAGTGATTCTCCATCCGGGAAACGGATGAGGGGAGGCGTTGCAAACCACGCCGCAAACAGTCCGGGATCGGCTTCCTCAATTTCGTCGTAAGTGCGAAACTGCCAAGCGCCGTAGTCAATGTCATTCAGCTCATCGAGGATTTGCGCTTCAATCCGGCATGCCATAGCGATGGTCTTTCCGGTCGCCACGCACCGCATCATCGGGCTCGTGCAGACCATGCTTGGCTGCCAGGCCGATGCAATTCGCTGGGCAAGAGCATCTGCCTCGGCTAGCCCGCGCGGTGTCAGGTAGAGATCTGCACGGCCGCGGAATCGCGCAGGCTGGATGCCCTCGACATGGCCGTGGCGCACCAAGAGGATCCTCGTCGTGCGCAACCTATTTGTTTGACGTTGTTGACGCTAGCCCGACCGACGTTTGCGAGGCCCCCTCCGGATCGATGGCGCTTGGAGCGCCGCCCCGACAACGCTTTCGGCAAGCGACGACAATTGGATCGGCAGAAACGATCGAGAAGCTTCACCGCGCCTCACGAAGACCCGTAGTGCCTCGAACGGAGACAACAATTTTGGAGGTCCGAAACTTGTGAGTTGACCGCCTGAGAAGTCAATTTGCAGATCCAGAAAGAGGCCTTGCATGCAGACTGGTTTGTGGCCGACTGCCGTGACAACGACCGGAGAGCCCTTACCGGTGCGCCCTTCCGAATAAGCTCGACGATAATGCCGATAGAGGTCTTTTCGATGTCGGGCAATCTCTATAAGCAGTGAGTCAGGTACCATATGATAGACGCGGAGAGTCAGGATGAGCGCCAGTTCCATCAGGTGGTAAAGGGAGTAATTGGCCAGACTGCGTGAGCTTGGTCCAACTTCTCCGCGCGCAAACGGCGTTCCAAGCTTGCGCAGCGACTTGATGTACTCCTTGAAGGTGCTTTCAGCAGCGACCCCGCGGAAGCCGAGCTGCGTCAGGACCCAGAGGGCTTCGCCGTGATGGAGCCTTATGCGCGGCAGCACCTTGGGCAACTCATCACAGACTGCCTGCCTCTGGAGACCTTTCGTGTGGGGCGCCATTGCACCTTCCCGGTCGCTTGACCGCGATCCCTGCACGTCTCTATGCGTGGAACTCGGTCCAATTGATCGAGTTGACCGCGTACGCTAGATTAGCTCATTCGACGAGCGGCGTTCGGTGAACAGAGCGCCGCCAGAATTGGCGATGGAGTCCGCCAAACCCGCCCAAATGGGCTGATGACTCCTACGGCTGCTCTGGTTGGACCGCATTGCGGTGGAGTCGTAGGAGACGTCAACAGGGTTGGTGGACGACACTCGTGCCATCGAGGCCAGCCCCTTAAACCCACGACTCTCTTGATCCGCGCAATCGGACCATGTGCAGAGCAGCCTTAGAGCCGCGCGCACGAGGCCGTCTATGCTCGAACGCATCGTCTACAACCTCCTTCAGGTCTTCGTCGTTGTGGCGTTTGCGCCTCTGGTCGAAGGCGTCACCAGCCAACTCAAGGAAATTATTCAATCCAAACGGGGTCCCAGCATCTTTCAGCCATACCGCGATATCTGGAAGCTTCTGCACAAGGACGAGATCGTTTCTGAGCAGAGTTCCTGGATCTTCCGTGCAGCCCCTTATGTTGCGTTCACCGCGCCCGTCTTTGTCGCCCTGCTTATCCCGGTCTTGACGCGTTACCCCCTTTTCTTCGCCTTCATGGGCGACATGCTAGGGGGCGGCTTCGTTCTTGCCCTCGGTGGTTTTTTTGCAGCGCTCGCGGCCGTGGACACTGCCAATCCCTATGGTCCCATGGGGGCGAGTCGAACGCGCATGGTCGGCTTTCTTGCTGAGCCTGTGTTCATCATTGTCTTTCTCACCGTCTCCTTCGTGGCCGGCTCGACGATCCCTTACATCGTGCAGACCCGCTGGGTGACGCCGATCGCAAATTTTTTCGAGCCATCTCACGTCCTTCTGATGATTGCATTCCTGATGCTCATTTTGGCCGAGGATGGACGTATCCCGGTCGACAGCCCATCAGGACAATTCGAACTCGCCATGATCGAGCGCTCCAAATCGCTTGAATATTCAGGCCGTGGCGCCGCGCTCATGAAATGGGCCGGTGCAATGAAGCTCTTCGTTCTGATCATTATTTTTCTGAACGTGCTCGTCACGCCTTGGGGCTTGGCTGAAGGGATGGGCCTTGGGGAGGTACTGCTGGCGATCCCGCTCGTCCTGCTCAAGGTCCTCGGCTTCGTTCTTGTCCTCGTCTACATCGAGTCGTCGCTCGCAAAACTCCGGCTCTTCCGCATCACCGAATTTCTCGGCGCGGCGTTCGTGATCTCCGTTGTCGCGATGATCACCCGGCTGTCGGGCGTTTAGGGAGGGTGGCCATGACCAGCGCGTCGTTTCCGGTGATCTCTGCCCTTGATGCCTTGACGGGTGCTTTGTTCCTACTCACGGCGCTTGGGGTCGTGGCCACGCGCCAGGTGCTTGCCTCTCTGCAGCTTTTCATTCTGCAATCGTTGCTGCTGGCACTCTCCGCTGTGCTGCTTGGGATTGGATTGGGGTCGCCTCATCTCCTTGCCGTCGCCGCGATCACGATCGCCACCAAGACCCTGATGATCCCATGGTTGCTGCGGCACACCGTGAGCGCCGAGGTCTATCGGACGCGCGAGATTGAGCGGGTACTCAACATTCCGAGCTCTTTGCTCATTTCCGCTGTCCTCATCATGGTGGCCTATGCGGTGGCCAACCCGCTCTTAAACGCGGTTGACGTCCCGTTCGCGCAGGTCAACCTCCCGCTTGGCATAGCCGCGATGTTTCTCGGCGCGTTCACCATTGCCGTTAGGCGCGAGGCGGTTCCGCAACTTCTCGGTTTGCTCGCCGTCGAGAACGGTGTGTTCTTTGCGGGCATCGCCATCGTTCCAAATCTGCCCGTGATCGCGGAGCTTGCAGCTGCCGTCGATGTGCCGGTGATCACGCTGGTCATCGGATTGCTCACTCGCCAGATCCACAGGCGGCTTGGTACCACGTCCGTCGGACGTCTCGCGGCATTGCGGGAGGAGTGAGGCCGCCATGGAGCTCGCAGCCATTCTCGCTGTTCCTGCTCTTGCGAGCGGGCTTTCCCTATCACCTCTCGGGCGCCGCTTCGCCGCTTTGATCACTCTTGTCGCAGCGGCAATCGTACTTGGCCTCGCGGCTTCGGTTGCCATCGGCGTGATGAGATCCGGTCGTCTTGATGCCCTGGATCAATGGCTCACTTGCGATGCTCTGGGGGCTCTCATTCTGTTGCTTGTCGCCTTCGTCGGCTTCACCGCCGCCATATTCTCATGGGGTTATATCGGCGGCCGCGCCGAGCAACAGGCTAAAATTCAGCGCTACTACTGTCTCTACAATCTTTTCCTCCTCTCCATGCTGGCAGTTCCGCTGTTAGCGAACGTCGCGCTGATGTGGATCGCGGTGGAGCTTACGACGCTGCTGTCTGCGTTCCTGGTCGGCTTCGAGGACACGGCAGAGGCGCTCGAGGCGGCGTGGAAATATGTGGTGCTCACCACACTCGGGGCGGTGCTAGCCTTGCTCGGCTTTCTGATCCTCTACTGGGGATCGCGCGTTGCCGGATTGGAGCCCTTTACCTGGGTCGGACTCGCGGAGGCGGCACCGCACATGCCACCGGCACTTCTGTGGCCCGCCTTCCTCCTCATCCTTGTGGGATTTGGCACCAAGGTGGGACTCGTGCCGATGCACACCTGGTTGCCGGACGCCCATAGCCAGGCGCCTGCCTCCATTTGCGCTCTGCTGTCCGGCGTCGAAACGACCACGGCGCTTTATGTGATTCTTCGGCTCTTTCCCGTGGTTGGCAGCGCGCCGGGCCTCGATGCGCGACCCTGGTTTATCGGCTTCGGCTTGGTGTCCGTCGGTATTGCCACCCTGTTGCTGATCTATGTTCGCGACTTCAAGCGGATGTTCGCCTTCTCGACCGTCGAGCATATGGGCATCATCCTCGTTGCGGCGGGCCTCGGCGGGGCTGAAGCGCACATTGGCGCTGCCTACCAGATCACCGGGCATGCGATCGCTAAATCGTTTTGCTTCTTCGCCGCCGGCATGACCGTGATGGCCGCGGGCACGCAGGAGATTGCCGCCGTGCGCGGCCTCATCCGCTCATCACCGCTTTCCGCACTCGCACTCGTCGCGGGTGGCTTCGCGATCGCCGGAGCGCCACCCTTTGCCATTTTCGTGAGCGAACTGGTTATTCTGAAGGCGGGCCTCACCAGCGGTCAGTATCTCGCGATTGCGCTATTGGCCTTCTTCGTTGTGGTCGCCTTTTGCGCCGTAATGTTCCACGTCAATCGGATGGCCTTTGGCGTGCCGGAGCGAGATACGCCGGTGAAGGCCGCGCCGCTCAGCTGCAAGGTCGCGCTTGCTCTCGCCGCAATTCCCCTGATCGCGATCGGACTCTATGTCCCGGGGCCGTTGCAAGAGCTGCTCAACGCGGCAGCAAGCGCAATGGGAGGATGAATATCCCATGGCGGTCCTCGACCAGGTCACGAACGCGAACGTGGCAGAGCCACTTCCCAAGCTCTGCAGGAAGCTATGGAAGGGCAAGGTCGCCGCTACGCTCGACGACGACGGGCGGATTTGCCGGCTCACATGCAGGGCCGATTACCTCGTCCAGGTTTGCCAATGGCTCATGCGCGATCTGGGCTTTGCTTTTGCCACCCTGGTCGTCGAAGAGCTGGCGAGCGCCGGCTTGTCGCTCGTCTATGTTTTCTACAGGGACGCTCCCTCGCCGTGGGCGTATCTCGAACTCCAACTCGATGCCGGCATGACACAAGTGCCGTCCATCAGTGGCCTGGTCCATGGGCCTTCAGCCGACTGGCACGAGCGAGAGGCCGAAGATCTGTTTGGCTTGACCTTCGAGGGCCATCCGCGGCTCGGAGAATTCGTCCTCCACGAGGATTGGCCCGAAGGCGTGAACCCGATGCGCCGAAGCTTCGATGCGCGGCGACGTAAGGGGCGAGAACTGGACATCACCTGGGAGCCGCCGACGGTTGTTGTGGCGCCCGGCGCCTTCGCCATGCCGATTGGACCAGTGTTCTCCGACTTTGCCGAGTCGGCGCATTTTCTGCTCGAGACGGTTGGCGAAGACGTCATTCGCACGATCCCGCGGTTTTTCTACAAATATCGCGGGGTGGAGAAGATCGCTGAGGGCAAGCCCGTGGACCGGGTCCTGCTTCTGGCTGAAAGGTTCTCCGGCACGGCTGCCTTCGCCCATGGTCTAGCCTTCTGTCAGGCCATCGAAGCGATTTACGGGATCGATGTGCCGCCACGGGCATTAGCGCTGCGAACCGCTTTCGCCGAGCTTGAGCGGCTGCGACATCACGCGGCCGTCATCACCGGTATTTGTAACTCGACGGCTTTGGCCGTCGCCACCGCACAGGCCGCGCTCATCGAAGAGACTCTACTGCGTCTGAGCTGCGACGTAAGCCGGCACCGCTACCTGTTCGGACTAGTGATCCCGGGAGGTGTTTCTCGGGACATTAACAACGAGGATTGGGAGCATCTAGTTACGGCCATCGGTGCCCTTGCCGAGAGGCTACGCGATCTCCACCAAATGCTTCGCTATTCGAGCAGCTTCCTAGACCGCCTCGAAGAGGTCGGCATTGTCAGCACCGAGCAGGCCATCACTTACGGCCTCGTGGGCCCCGTTGCGCGCGCTTCGGGTGTAGCTCGGGACATGCGTAAGCTCTTTCCCTACGCAAACTACGCGGACATCGACTTCGCTGTGCCCGTTGAGCAAGAGGGCGACGGCTATGCCCGGCTTCGCGTTCTCTTTCACGAGACAGAGCAGTCTGCCTCAATAATACGTCGAGCTTTGTTGTCGCTGCCTGAAGGGCCGGTCGACGCGCCCCACGCCTCGCGGCATGCCGGTGTTGCTCTTGCCGTCGTGGAGGCTCCACTCGGCGCGGCCTTTCATTGGCTGAGGGTGAATGAGGACGGCACGGTCGCCCGCTACCGCATTACTCCGCCGTCCTTCACCAATTGGCATGGCTTTCACCTCGCGGCAGAGAACTTCGCGTTTCAGGACTTTCCGATCATCCTGGCAAGCTTCGGCCTATCGAATGCCGAGTGTGATCGGTAGGAGCCGACGATGGCAGATTGGGTGCTCAAAGGTCTGCGCACTGGAATAAAGAGCACGGCCTATCCGCAACTCCCGGAGAAGGCGTCCGGCGTCTCACCCGGCCGGCCCATCGGGACCTCATTGGGTTCCGCCAAACGGGCGGAGACGCTCGCTGAACTCTGTCCGACCGGGGCCATCATTCGTGATGGCCGTAACGTCACCGTCGACTTCGGACGATGTGTTCACTGCTACAGGTGCCACCCCGACGAGGGCGATGAAGCTGTAAGCTGGGACCTTAGCTATGAATGGGCCGCCGATAGAGATCAACTAGCGGCCGCCAAGCGTAAACTGGACAGAGCCTTCGGCCGGTCCCTGTACCTTCGTTTCGTCGATGCCGGCGCCTGCGGCGCCTGCGTGAGCGAAGCGAGGCAGCTCAACAATCCTTATTACAACATGCATCGGCTGGGCTTCTTCACTACGCCGACGCCGCGGAACGCCGATGTCCTGCTCGTTGCCGGTCCGGTCTCCGATGCGATGCGCATCCCCCTGCGGCAGACCTACGAGGCAATGCCGACACCGAAGCGCGTCGTGGCGATTGGGGCCTGTGCTTTGTTTGGCGGGGTGTTCGGTCCGAGCTTTGTCGCGTCCGGAGGTGCCGCAGAGATCATCCCGGTAGACGTCGAAGTGCCTGGGTGCCCGCCGCCTCCTTTGGCGATCCTCCACGCTCTCCTTGTTGTCGTCGAAAGAAAGCCACCGACGCCGCTCGCATCCTTGCCGTCCGCGCAAAGCCGGGAGATGGCATGAGCATCACCACCCAGCTTTTTGCGTTGTTCTTTGTGCTTTGCGGTTCGGGCGCCGTCGCAGCGTTTATCCTTCCCACCCGGTGGAATCCTATTTCACTCGCAGTTTTCGGAACCCTGACGGCGCTGGTCCTACTTGCTGCAGGCGGTCTGCTCCTTCTCGGCGATGCCGAATTCCATGCCGAGTTGTGGCCGGTGCTCTCGCTCGGGGTGATGACGCTTGCAGCGGACCGGCTCTCGGCACTTTTCCTGTTCGTCGCTGGGCTCGTGTTCTTGCCAGTCGCGATCTTTTCCGGGAGCTATCTCGTCAAATATCTTTGCCATTACAGCCTTCGCTATTTCAATTTCCTTTATTTCGCGCTGTTCGCTTCGATCGTTCTGGTGCTCCTGGCCGGCGACGCGCTCTCGTTCCTCGTGTCTTGGGAGTTCGTCTCGATTGTCAGCTATCTTTTGGTCAATTTCGAATACAAGCGCGAAGAGAGCTCGCAAGCGGCTTTCGTCATGCTGGCGATGAGCGAAGCCGGGACCATCGCTGTGGCAATCGCGTTCCTGCTTGTTGCGGTCGCTGCGGGAAGCATGGAGTTCGGCGCCCTGCGGTCGGCTGCGCCTAGTCTCAGCGCTACGATGGCCGGGGCCGTGTTCCTGCTGTCGTTCTTCGGTTTTGCGGTAAAGGCCGGGTTGGTACCCGTGAATAGCTGGCTACCGCTCGCGCACCCAGTCGCGCCCACCAATGTGTCGGCCTTGCTTTCGGCAGTGATCGTGAATTTGGGAATCTATGGCATCGTCCGGTTCAATCTCGACCTGGTACCGGCGACGACTAGCAGGCCAGGCCTGATCGTCCTCGTGATTGGCAGCGTCTCCGCTTTGATCGGCATCCTCTACGCTACGGTCGAGTCGGAGATGAAGCGGCTCCTTGCCCACAGCACGATCGAAAATATGGGAATCGTCGCGGCCGGCATCGGAGCCGCCATGATCTTCCTAGCAACCGGCCATCAGATCGTCGCGAGTATCGCCCTCATCGCGGCGACCTATCATCTCGCCAATCACTCGGTATACAAGGCGCTCCTCTTCCTTGGGACGGGCGCGGTGGAGGCGGGAGCTCACACCCGCGATCTTGATCGCCTTGGGGGCATCGCCCGGGTAATGCCCTGGACCAGCGTTTTCTTCCTTATTGGTGTGATGGCGATTGCGGCGCTGCCGCCGCTCAACGGCTTTGTCAGCGAATGGCTGACGCTGCAGACCGTGCTACGGTCGGTGCTTCTATCTTCGACGCCAGTCAAGATCGTCTTCGCGATCTCAGGCGCCATGCTTGCATTGACCGCCGGTCTGGCAGTCACCTGCTTCGTCAAGGTCTTCGCGATGGGCTTCCTCGGCCTGGCGCGGTCAGAGGGAGCGGCCAATGCCGCCGAGGTTCGGATCGGTATGCGAACGCCGCTCGCGCTGTTGGCGGCCGCGTGCATCCTCTTGGGGCTGCTGCCGACCTACGTGATTCCAATCTTGGACCGAAGTGTGATGCCGCTTACGCATGAGAGTGCGACCGCAGCGCTCGTGCCGCCGTTCTTCAGCTTAGCGGCACAGGGACAAGAAGCGATCCCGCCGAAATTCCTTGCCGAATTCCATGACCTCGGAGCGCAGGTCGGGGAGGGGCTACTGCCAGGACGCGGCCTTGTCGTCCTGCATAGAGGCGAGGAGCACAACCCCGTAATCTTCGCCATGTCCACGTCCTACATGTTTGTCGCGCTCACCGGCATCCTTGCGTTGACCTTTGTTGTGTTCAGATTAGCGACCCGAGGTCGCACGCTTGCGCGGCGCGCTGTCTGGGCTGGGGGCTTACGCCGCCTCTGGCCGGGGATCACCTACACTGCAACGGGATTCTCTAACCCGGTGCGGGTCATCTTTGGCGCAGTGCTTCATCCAGCTGCGGGAGAGGACAGTACTGAAGCCGTGGCCCAGCACTTCCGGACTGCGATCACGCGTGACCAAGTCGAAGCGCATATTGTTGATCGTTTGGTGCTCGATCCGCCGGTCAGCGGATTGCGTTGGCTCGCGGCGATCGTTCGGAGGATGCATGTGGGTAACGTCAATGCCTATGCGGCCTATGTGCTTGTGGCGTTGCTCCTCGTTCTCATCATTGGCGCAGGAATTTTCTGATCGGCCATAGGGGAGCGGCCCATGCTTCAGGAGATCCGTCGAATCGCCAGGAGCCACGAGGTCTTCAGCAAGATACTTGCGGCTAATGATGGCTCCGAACATGCATTTAAAGCTCTGTCGGCTGCGTTTAGCCTCGCACTCAGCCACCAGGCCGAGCTGCATATGATCATGGTAGAGGAGGTGCCCGATTTGCCGGCAGCATCGCCGAGGTAAGAGGCGAAATCGAGCTGGCCGACCACCGCTTCGCGCCCGTGATCTCAAAATCAAAGAGCCTCGCGGCCCGAGAAGGCTTGCCCTTGCATTGTCATTTGATTCCCGGTCATGCAGCATCGACGATTGTGGAGTTTGCGTGCGAGCGCGCGTTCGACCTGATCGTGATCGGCTTGGCGCCCCATTCGGGGCTCTACCATCGGCTCATCGGCTGCACTGCTTTCCGAGTCATTGAACAAGCACATTGCGCCGTCCTCGTGGTCAAGTGAGCGTCGAATAAGCGTACTGCCAAACTTTTTAATCGCGACAGTTTGTCGTACTTTCTCATTCGAGATTTGGAAAAATCCGTCTTGCCATCCTCCGGTGCGCCCCTAATATTGATTCGCTGAGAGGGGAAGGGGTCCCCCAAAAACGCCGATACGGCTGATGACTCCTGCGCGCAATGACAGCGAGCGGGAGCGACACGTTATGTGCCTGCCAATCAAGACGGGCGTAGTGCGATCTCCATGGCTTTGTGCAGTTGACGAAGGCTCGTCGCCTCAGCGAAGGAGGCGAGGATGATTATTCGCGACCGCACGGCGGGTTCTCAACCTGTCGGTCAACCGCCCTCGCTCATCAAAGGACCCCACAATGACCGAAATTTGGGCACTTGCTGCACTCTGGATCGGACTGGCGTTTGTCGCCGCCCTTTTTGCAATTTGGTTCCGTGTCTCGACCGCTTTGACCGAAATCATCGTTGGGACGATAGCCCAGCTCCTGCTTAGCATCTTTATCGGCTCCAATGTCCTCGGGACCGATACAATTTGGGTCAAGTTCCTCGCTGGGCTCGGCGCAATCGTGCTGACGTTTCTCGCAGGCGCGGAACTCGACCCAATCGTCTTCCGTAAGAACTGGAGAGAGGCGACCGCCGTCGGTCTGCTCGGCTTCTTTGCGCCCTTCTTCGGCTGCGCTGCGCTCGCATACTGGGGCCTCCATTGGACCGCGTTGCAGAGCTGGCTTGCAGGCGTAGCGCTGTCCACCACGTCGGTCGCGGTCGTTTACGCCGTGATGCTGGAATACGGCTTCAACAAGACTGACTACGGCAAGATCGTGCTGGCAGCGTGCTTTATCAACGATCTTGGCACGGTGCTGGCCCTCGGCTTCATCTTCGCGCCATTCACGATGAGGACCTTCGTCTTCGCCGCCGTCGCGGTCGCCGTATTCGTCGTCCTGCCGTGGCTGACGCCACGTCTGTTCAAGCGCCACGGCAATCGACCCTCCGAGCTCGAGGCAAAATACCTGCTCCTGATTCTATTCGGCCTCGGCGCGCTCGCGGCGTGGGCGGACAGCGAGGCGGTCCTGCCAGCCTACATCGTGGGGATGGTGCTTGCCGGAACGGTTGGAAAAGATCACGCGCTGATCCGGCGACTGCGCACGCTGACGCTCGGACTCCTGACGCCGTTCTACTTCCTTCGCGCGGGCTCCTTCGTTTCCATTCCCACTCTGATCGCGGCACCGTTCGCCTTCATCGTTCTTCTCATGGGAAAGATGGCGACTAAGTTCGTTGGCGTGTATCCGGTGACCAAGGTGTTTGGTGCTCCGCAAAAGGAAGCCATGTACACGACCTTGCTCATGTCCACCGGCCTCACCTTCGGTACCATCTCGGCGCTGTTCGGCCTCTCGCACGGTATTATCGACCAGGCGCAATACTCGGTCGTTGTGGCCGGCGTCGTCGCCAGCGCTGTCGTTCCCACGCTGATTGCCAACGCATTCTTCTTGCCGCATCACCTGCTGCCGCAGGAGGAAACGGAGGTGGCCGAATCTCCAAGCGTGCCCACCCGGCTAAGAAAGAAAGCGGTTTAGAGAGGCGCGCCGATGTTCAAGAAGATTTTGCTTGCCAATGACGGCTCGGGCCAGGCGTTCGAGGCGCTGGCATTGGCACTCAACCTTGCCAAGGAGAGCGGGGCAGAGCTGCACATGGTTTCCGTCGAAGAGGTTCCATATCTCCCGGAAACCATCGAAGAGGTCAGGGAGGACACTGCAGTAGACGCTCGCCGCTTCCATGCGGTCCTCAATCGCGCCCGCGCGATGGCCGGAGCACGTGGTGTGGAGTTGCATACGCACGTTTTGGCAGGCCATCCGGTGCGCGATATCGTTGATCTGGCTACCGACCTAAAGGCCGATTTGCTCGTCGTCGGCGCCAGTGGCCATTCGGCTCTGTACGATCGCATGATCGGCAGCCGAGCTGATCGCATCGTGCACCTGTCGCCTTGCCCTGTGCTGGTGGTTCGGCCCGTCGCTTACGATCACTGATCGGCATCCGCGCCTGTCTGAGTCCGAGTCGATGCCGACGCGAGAGGCTCAGACCGATTGCCAGGGCGCCCTATTTGTCGCACCATCTCCAGCCCAGCCTTAGAATAGAGGCGGTCAAGCCTCAAACGGCCTTGCGCAATCAAAAAGGCGGGAGGAGGACGCCCAATGTTTCGCAGAATCCTGCACGCCAATGACGGTTCTGACCACGCCTTTCACGCACTCTCGCTCGCACTGCAAATGGCAAAGCAAGACGAGGCAGACCTACATATGGTTTCGGTCGAGGAGATCCCGTATCTGCCCGAAACTATTGAAGAGGTCAGGGAGGAGACGGGTGTCGCTGCCCGGCGATTTCATACCGTTGTCAATCGAGCGCGTGAAATGGCGGATCAGGAGGGGGTAAAGCTGCACACCCACGTTTTGGCTGGACATCCCGTCCGGGACATCGTGGACCTCGCACGCGATCTTAAAGCTGATTTGCTTGTCGTGGGCGGAAGTGGTCATTCGGCATTGTACGGTCGCCTGATCGGCAGTCGAGCCGACCGCATCGTGCACCTCGCACCGTGCCCGGTGCTCGTCGTCAAGTAGTCCCCGATTTCTTCAATTTTGGGTCATTTGGCCATAATTTATTGGGATCCGTTGAGTGCTGTCTCGAGCAAACCCGGCAGCTGCAAATCGAGGCGGTTGCAGGGCCTCCGCAAGGACCCTCACGAACATGCCGTCTTCTCATTCCCAACCGCCATGCGCAAAGGGGCCGATGTGTTCGATCGCGTATTCAATATCTTGGAAAGGACAAATACAGAAGCGGACGTCCGTGTCTGCTTTGTGCCAGAAGCGGACTTTGGCCCCCCGAGAGCCTGCTGGGCGCAATTGGCGTGACTGGCGAGCCCCGCCAGGCACTCCTATCCAACCGCACACCTTACTGTCGAGCAACGATGGTGAGGCCTTTGTCAGCCGATTTGCTGACTTGGACAGAAGCCGAGAGGCGCCGACAAAGCAGGCATTCAGGCGCGGATTTCCGGTAGGTTGTAAGAATCGCCCGTTTCAGCGGGGTTCTGCCCCTGTTTTGCCGGCGCGATTGCGTCGCTGCCACATCGGCCGGGAAACAGGCAACAAATGGAGTGCATCAGGTTCATTTTGTTTTCCCTCGCTTCGTCGCCACCCGGCGGCTTCGAGTTCTTGCCCTCCGGTCGCCCAACTAAATCCGAAGACCGCCGACGCTGTTACGCAGCACGGAAGTGACATTTTACCCTTGGTGCACTGGCTATCGCATCCCAGTCCATGCCTGCCTTTTCACAGGCAGCCTGAGTCTTGGGCGCGGCCTCTCCGGCGCATGCCGATGCCGTGAGTCCAACTGCGAAAATGAAAATAAGGATCGTCACAAGGCCTTTCATGGCACGTCTCCTCCGATTTGTGTGCCCGCCAGGCTGCCTTCAAGCATTCTGGCTAGTGCCCCTGGTGGCACGTATTTTTGTCAGGCCCCTATGGTCTGGGCAGTTCGCTGGACTTCACTGGGAGCCCAAGCCGTTCAGTTTGAACCTGTCGTCCACGCCGCGCTTCACCTGCTCCTTGAGCGGCTCGCCCGCGTCGGCCGCCACCTTGGTCGAAAGCGCGCGGACTTTCTCAGCTTGGGACGTGAGATTGCCGAACAGCTTCTGCCAATAGGCCCCTTGTAATTGGAGGATCTCGGCGAGGTTCTTAGCGCCCGCCAAGCTCTTGGCCAAATCGAAGGCGGAATTTACATTCCGCTGGGCGATGTCGACGATCTTTCGGTTGAACGCCGCCACGCCTTGGCCAGCAGCGTCGAAGGTCCTCTCAAGCGTCGAAACCGACGTATCGAAAGCGTCCTTAGAGCGGTCATAGACTTCGCGCGTCTGAGCCACAGTCTTCTCGTTCATGGCCCGCATGGCCTCGGGCACAGAGCCGTCTGGGCTCGTCATTTCGCGGTAATTTTTGCGGGCTTGTTCGGCGGCAGTTTGGGGATTGGAGGTAGCATTCATGGTAGTGCCTCTTGGGTTACGTTGTGGCGATTATTCCAAGGCACGGGACCCAGGCTCGAAGTCCACTGCGCCGCAGACCTCGAGCCCTTAGGGGCACTCGACTGCTGAGAATTTCCGGAAAAGGGGGCGTGCACGAAGTTGGCACGGTAGTCTCTACCGTCAGCGCCTCGGGTCGGCGTGCCAGTAACAGACACCAGTAACAGACATATGGGCATTGACTAAGGATATTACAATCTTAGCGTGCTAAATTGTCACTATCGCCCGCAAACGTTGCACACGCCCTTCTCGCCAAAGCAGAGCCGAGAAAGTCCGCTTTGGGTCACTAGCTGACGTCGCAGCGCGTCATCGAGCTTGTCCGCTGTGCAAGCGGCATTAGGTAGCAAACTCATATAGCCTGCGGCCAAGGGCCAATGGTAGCCTCCCCGCGCATTCAACCCCGGGAGGATAGCCATGAAACGTCTCGCTCTAGCCGTCATACTTTCGAGCTTAGTTCTCAGCGGGGCGGTTGCCGCCGATCAGACCTGCAAGGCTCAAGCCGACGCCAAGAAGCTCGCTGGAGCTGCGCTCACAAGCTTCATGAAAAAGTGCGAGTCGGATTCACAGGCTACGTGCGACAAGAAGGCTGCCGACAAAAAGCTTTCAGGCGCGGCCAAGGATAGCTTCACCAAGAAGTGCGTCACAGACGCGACCGGCGCATAGATCCCAAACAAAAAGAAGCCCGGCGCGGGGCACCGGGCTTCCCCTGCCTGTCATGGCAGGGCCGCGAGCCTTTAGTGAGGATTGGCCCCCGACACGCGACATAACGTGGAGCCCGTTGTTTGGTTCGCGGGCCGAAGAAGCCCGACCTGAAGGGGTAGGGGCCGGGCCTCTCTGACTGGCTAGTGAGCCTCCCAAAACGGTGCCGGGGAGCTCCAGACGGGAGAAGCTAGTGGATCAAATCTGACATTTGAATCCCGAAGAGGATTCCCACCGGATTCGACGCATGCGAGTCTGGCGCATGCGAACTGGAATTTCCATTACTCTCATGCCCGGGGATCGCCGCCGTCTGGAGGGGCTCGTACGGGATCGCAATGCGCCGCATAAGCATGTCTGGCGGGCCGCGATCGTGCTGTTGAGCACAGACGGCATTGGCACCAATGAGATCATGCGCCAGACCGGTAAGTCGAAGACCTGTGTCTGGCGCTGGCAGGAACGCTTCATGCAGGAAGGTTACGACGGGCTCCTGCGCGATAAGACGCGACCCTCGCGCATCAAGCCGCTTGGGTCGGATATCGCCGCACGTGTGGTTGTACTCACTCAGACCGATCCGCCCGCCGAGGCGACCCACTGGACTGCCGCCATGATGGCAAAAGCGGTCGGTATCAGTGCGAGTTCGGTCCAACGCATCTGGCGTGCGCACGGTCTTCAGCCGCATCGGGTCCAGCACTTCAAGCTCTCCAACGACCCGAAGTTCATCGACAAGCTGCGCGACGTCGTCGGGCTCTATGTCGATCCGCCCGCTCATGCCATCGTGCTTTCGGTCGATGAGAAGTCGCAAATCCAGGCGCTCGACCGCACCCAGCCGGGCCTACCGATGAAGAAGGGCCGTGCCAGCACGATGACCCACGACTACAAACGCCACGGCACGACGACGCTGTTCGCTGCTCTTGACGTCCTCGGGCATGCAGCGCCATCGTCACCAGGAGTTCATCCGCTTCCTGAACGGTATTGAGGCGCAGGTGCCGGCCGGAAAGATCGTGCACGTGATCCTCGACAACTATGCCGCCCACAAGCATCCGAAGGTGCGTCGATGGCTCGACCGGCATCCACGCTTCACCTTCCACTTCACGCCAACCTCGTGCTCGTGGCTCAACGCTGTCGAAGGATTCTTCGCCAAACTCGCCAAGCGGCGACTAAAGCGCGGCGTCTTCCGCTCAGTCGTCGATCTCCAGGCCGCTATCAACCGCTTCGTCGCGGAGACAAACAATGATCCCATCCCCTTCACCTGGACCGCAGACCCAGACAAAATCATTGCCGCCGTCAGGCGAGGACACCAAGTGTTAGATTCCATCCACTAGGACGCTTCCGCCGACACGCTGTTGGGCTAACGCGGCTAGGATTTGAGGGTTCCTGGCAGCTTACAGCACCAGGGCAGAATGCGGCCACGGTTAAAACCCTGGACGGCCGAAACGATCAAAATAGCCTGCCGCTGCCAAGGGAACCTCGCTTGAGCCTCTCCCTAGCTACGAGTTTCGGTAGCCCAAATCGAGGCTGAGCTGTGTTTGAGAGGACCTGTGGCGTCCGCTTTGTTTTCCAATTTCCGACCTCACGGCGTGCCATCGAGCATGTCAGCTTCGTGCCCGAGCGGACATTGGCCAAAATTGCCCGATCTCGACGCCGAGCAAGCGCGGCTGGCATTCCTATGCGGGTCGTGAAGATCGAGATGGCAACGAAAACAGCCATGCGGAAAAGGCAGCCCCTGACACGGGGCCAAAAATGGTGATCAAGACCACGAGCATCGCTCCGGTTGCGAGCGAGTTGCATAGCAGCGCTATGCCCACGTTCCCGCCCGAGAGCCGCTCGGCTATGATGCCTGAGCCTACGATGGCCGCGAGGAGGAAGGCGGTGCGCGCAAGACTTGTCGGATGCACCGGACTATGCTGGCTCTTTCGATGTTGACGCCCGCGTCTGTCCGATCTCGTCGAGCTTCTTCTGCAAGGACAGCTTGCTCAGCTTGTCAAAGGGGAGGCTGACAAAAATGCCGATCCGATAGCTCAACATACGCAGAGTGTCGGCAAAGGCGAGGTTTCGTTCGGCTTCAGTACCTTCGGCTTTCACTGGATCGGGCAGGCCCCAATGGGCGGTCATTGGCTGGCCGGGCCAGATCGGACAAACTTCCTTCGCCGCGTTGTCACAGACTGTGAAGACGAAGTCGAGCTGCGGCGCATCCGGTCCGGCGAACTCCTCCCACGACTTCGAGCGCAATTTAGAGGTGTCGTAGTGAGCATTTTGAAGCATCTGCAGAGCCATGGGGTGGACGTATCCGGCAGGCTGGCTTCCAGCGCTGAAGGCTCTGAACTTGCCAGCTCCTAGGCGGTTCAGGATGACCTCAGCCATTTGCGACCGCGCCGAGTTACCCGTGCAGAGGAAAAGCACATTCAAGGGCTTTTGAGTGCTCACAACTTTCATCACGTCCTCCCTAGAAGCAATCAGCCAACGCTGATGCGATTAGCGGCTCACAGACCTCTGGGCTGCCCCGACAGCAGTCCTTCACCAGAAAGATTAGGAGGTCGCGCGTCCCTTCTAGATCGACCGAGTAGATGATCGAGCGGCTCTCCTTGCGCGACTTCACAAGGCTCGCGCGGGAAAGGATGCCGAGATGCGACGAAAGGGTGTTGTGCGGGAGTTTAAGATTGCGCGCGATGTCGCCAGCCGCCATGCCCTCGGGCCCGCGCTGAACCAGCAGACGAAAAACCTTGAGACGGCTCTCTTGAGCGAGCGCCGATAATCCTGCGAGCGCACGAGATGTGTCCATGTCTCTGGACATATCGAGAGTGTGGAGCTGAGTCAAGTACGCACGTCACTGGTGGTGCCTCGCGTGGGGATGCGTTTGCGGGCTCTTTCCGGCTGTCTTTTGTGCAACGTCCGCTTTGGGTCAGAAGCGGACGTGACAACGCCCCACCGAATTGGTCCGCTTGGTGCCACCAGCAGACATGAGCGTGTAGGTAGGCACCATCCACACGGAATGCACTCGAAGGTCGGGGGAATGCCCCGCCGTCGCGGCCTTGGCGGCCAGGGTCAGCACGCTTCCTATTCGCGATAACGTCGAACACCCGGAACTCGCGGGTCACCCAGGCGCACGACCGTGTCGAACTTCGTCAGGCATGAGGCGATGGTGGGTCGCGAGCCGAGTTCCAAGCTGACGGTCGCTGACAAAAGCGCTTGCACGGGTGATCGGTACTCGGCATCCACGGGCTGTGCGCAGTACGCTGGCTCACCTGCCGGGTCTGAGCAGGGCCTATGGGCGCAAAAGTGGCATGAGAACAAAGACCGTGATCAGATTTTGAGGGAGCGTGCTTAGAGGGCTTACCCTCAGGGTCGACGGTGATCGTCGTCGCCCCATTCCGGGTGCAAATCACCATTGTTAGCAAGCCGAGACCAGCCTTCGAGGGCACCAATACAAAGCCTGCAGGCTCCAGACTGCGCGCTATCAGCGTCAGTACGATCAGCGGACCAAGCAGCCTGCAAGCGGGCAACAGTCGACTCTCCCCAAAAGATTTCGTGCACACCCTCAAGTTAGAACTACAGTTGGCTCACCTTGATCTCGTCAAACCGGTTCAATCTGTAGATTAGCATTGAGAGAAGCCAGCTCGCGACGAAGATGCCAATGATGCCATAGCCGAGGATGCCGAAATTGTCGTCGAGTTCGCCGATGAAATCCCAAAATGGCCCTTGAAGGCTAAATTGATCGGCGATTAGACCGAGCGTCTCTAAACCGCCAATGAAAATTGCCACCACGACCGAAACGGCTGTGATGGTCATGTTGTAATAGATCTTGCGGATGGGCTTCAGGAAGGCCCAGCCATAGGCGCCAAGCATCAGCACGCCGTCCGTGGTGTCGACCAGCGACATGCCGGCGGTGAAGAGCGCGGGAAATACGAGGATCGTGCCGAAGGAGACACCCGTCGCCGCCTGTGAGGCCGAGATTCCAAACAACGCGACTTCCGTTGCGGTGTCGAAGCCTAGCCCGAACAGGAACCCGATCGGGAACATGTGCCAGCTTTCGGTCACGAGTCTGAATAGCGGGCGGAAAATCCGCGCCAGAAATCCCCGGCTATTGAGCAGGATGTCGAAGTCGTTCTCGACGAAGCGCTCGCCTCGCTTCACTGCCTGGAACGTCCGATAGACCGAGATGAGCACCAGGATGTTGACGCTGGCGATGGCAAACAGGAACAGCGCGGACGCGCTCGTGCTAATGACACCCCCCAACGCTTTGAACGAATCAACGCGAGCAGTCACGGCCGCTGCGGCAAACGCCACTGCGATCGACATGATGATGACGACTGCGGAATGGCCTAAGGAGAAGAAAAAACCGACGGCAACGGGACGCTTGCCCTGCTGCATCAGCTTCCGCGTGACATTGTCGATCGCCGCAATGTGGTCGGCGTCCACGGCGTGACGCAGACCAAACGTGTAGGCCAAGAGCGCGGTGCCAAGCAGGACGGGATGGTCGTGAAGCGCCACGATCGCCCACGTCCAGATCAGGACGCTGGTGCCGATCAAGATCGAATAGATCGCGATCAGTCGGCTGCGGAGACTTGCGTCGGCATCAGAGATGGTACGGAAGAAATGTTGGAGCATGGCACCCTCGCGTGCGGTTGACGGGAAGGGTCAGCGCGATCGAGGGGTGTGTCGGTTGGAACGTGAGTTATCGTCATCGGTTCGCCTCGCCAGAGATCGGCCGCACAGGCGATGGCAGGTCTCCTGGCTCGCGGGTCGTTGCCTTGACGCCGACCTTCCCGGTTTCCCAGTGGTCATCACTTGGCGTCAGACTGGCCGCTTACAGTTGCGGGGGCAGCCACGGCTTAGGCCTTTTGGGGTTCTCCGCACCGTGTTCCCTATTATCCTCGAGGTCGATCCCTTCGGGGAACCATCACGAGATGAGCGTAAGGATGGCTGGGGATTCCTGTCAACGAGCATTTGGCTCGTTTGGTACTGCGGCGGCTAAATGTGCCAAATTGCAGCTTGATTAGCCTTGTACCCCTCACTACGGTAATCGCATGGGCCTGAGGGGCTTATATCGGTGTCGCCGGATTTCCGGGGCGTGCGCGCTTATCGGCGCTATTCTATACCGCCCTGATCCCCGTCCATACCGTTTCGGAAGCGAGCACGGCGCTGCTCGGCACCAAATTCGCAAACGCTCTCACCGTCATCTGTCATAACGGCTCGGCTTCGGCCTCTGGCCACGCGATACGGCGAGCATCGTCAGCCAAACGGTCACAGCCGAGTGAGACGCGCGCCAGCGCTTGAGTATGCCGTCCCGCTGAATCTTTTCCTCAAGCTGTTTTTGTATAACCTTGGCATACGTTTCGGTGACCAGGTGATCGAAGACCGGCCTACCAGCTTCGTAATTCCGTATCTCAGGCGCCTCCAAGAAATTATCAAACCAAGGTGTCACTAGAGCTGTCACCGGCGAGAAACAGCTGATCAAGATCACCCCGAAGCGCGAGACCCTTTGGTCAGGGTCCGTTGAATGAAGTCCACAGCCCCACTGTTGGCCCTTGGTCCACGTCGCGAGCCAACATAGATGCGGGTGGTCTTGCTACCAAAGTCTCCACTACTTTCCGCGGAGCACCGCTTTCGTTGCGGGACGCGTGGCGGCGGGTTTTGGCCGGCTTGAGTTCGGACGCTTGGCGCAAGTTGACGGCGAGCCGCTCAAGTTCTAAGCGCAGCGTGGCAGCCTAGCGACAAGGCTGAGCTGAAACTCGGTATGTCAAGGAGGCAAAGTACTCAGCCCTCACCGGACCGAGTACTTTGCCTAGGGGCGCGGGAGGGAACCCACGCCTCGGGTAAACTCTGCGGCTACGGGGGCGAAGCCGCCAGTTGAGTTCACCCTTAAGAGAATACTGCCGCACCGCGCGTCTTCGACATTGATCTAGAGCGAGCTTTGGACCGGCTTATAGACGTTCCGGCCAAGGCCGACATACATCTCACTAAGCTTCGATACCTCGGCGACATAGGCGTCATAGGCCTTCTTGCCAAACTGGGACTGAATCTCGACGGCCTGCTCGACCGACTTCGCACCGATGAGCTGCTCGAAAGCGCGAGTGCCGTCCTCAAACGCCTTCTTGGAATAATCCGCGACCTCGGCGGCGATGGCCTGAAAGCCCTTGTTCACCTCACCAAACGAGCGGACAGCCGCTTCGAAGCCATCCTTACCCACCTTTTGAAACTCTTCGAAACCCTTGAACATCTTGAGCCCTTTTTCATTGTAAGACGCTGGTTATGGCGATTGCTGCATAAGCCGAGTTCCCTTATATTGCATTGCACAATAAGGTCAACGGTTTTTTGCATCGCACAAAAGATTGGGGGGCTCTCGGCCTAAAACTTCGGCAATATGCGGATTTAAGCGACGGCCGATCTGCTCAGAATTTGGACATGAGATCGATCTTGAAAAGATTGAGATTGGCGCCCCCCTCTACGACCAATTTGGCGGACGCGCCTGCGCCCGTTGATGGCGTCTTGGAGCGTCCTCTGAAGTTCCAAGGTGATGAGTTCAATGTCTAATAAGCTTCTGTCGCTCATGTCGAACTGAAGGATCGCACTGCGCCAGAAAGGCTGGCTGGTCGGCTTATCCATGGCGGCGAAGAGCTCAAGGGCTGCGGCTTTGTGATGATTGCATCGCGGACAAGCTAAGCTGATGGTCGGGCAATTGTGGTCGATCGTTGAAAAGGTCGCGCGGATTGCAAACGACGCATGGGTATACTTCTTCCCCCGTGACATTGGGCCACCAGCGGAGTGTCGGAACAAAGCGCGGATCTGGGTTGTTGGCCCTACTGGGGTGGGCAAAACTACCCTGATCAACGCGTGCCTTGGCGGGGAGCCGAAACGGTCAGACCAGGTAGCGCCTCAGACCCTGACGGTTGAGTGGCGATTCAGAGCGCAGTTGCCCATTGCTTTCGTCGACACCCGAGGGCTTGAGATGATCACCGGCCCTAAGCAGGTCAGGGAAGCGGTGCGGCTACTTGACGACACGCCACAGGAGGCTCGGCCGCACGTCGTCTGGTTATGTGTGCGCCAGGAATCCAGCCGAGTTTTCGGGCAAGACAAGAGCACGGGGACCGAAGCAGCTCTGGCGCAGACGATGATGGAACACAGGCTACCCTGCGTCGGGGTCCTCACTCAGGCGGACGTGGGCGGTTTGGAACGCGACCAGATGATCGAAGCAATGCGAAAGCATCTCCCAGGACTTCGTGAGGCAGTTTGCGTCTGTGCCCGAAATCGTTATAGCGACGGCGTTTTGGCTGTGCGTCGCCATGGACTCGATCATCTCCGGCAGATAACGATTGACCTCTTGCCACCGCCGCTGAGAGAGAGGGTTGAACGCGACTGGCCGCGCGCCGGATGTTGACGGGGCTGTTCTATCCGGCTTGCAGCATGGTGCGAAGCGAGGTTCCAAACAGAAGGTCAATAAGCGCAGCTAGCGGGTAGACTGCCGCCTCGAAAGGTCCCAAATGGGCGGTATGGCCCAGAAGTCCGCCGTAAACTATCACCAAACGAAAGACCCAGAACACGGACAGGATGGGCAGCAGAGCGAGAGCGAGACTGCGAAGAGCCTGGCGAAGTATCGACACCTCAGTTGACTCGGCAAGCCGCCAAGCGATCTGATCTTGCTGTTCAGTTGCATACAATCCCGCCGCAATTCCATGCGCCATCCGCAATGGAAGACCTCCCGACTGGATCAACGATTGAAGTCCCTGCTCAAGCTTTTCCTGGCCGCGCATGATGATCCGAAACAGGATGAGCCGCAAAAGGCGCCGTGGTCCTATTCGTAGTCGCCACCAGAGTCTGGCCCAGCCCGCTAGTTGCCATGCCTCCTTCGCAAGATGAAAAAAGAACTGCAGCATAACTATGCCGGCTAAGATGGTGGCCCATTCATTTGATGGCAGCACGGGCGCTATGAGCAGAACCAAAAACAAGGCGACTGTCGTGCCGAGTGCAACGACCGCTTCGTGACCCGCTTGCTGCAGCATGGCCTGCGCGACAAATGCACCGCCTATGTCCGCGAGCGGCGCTTCGACCTTGCCGCGCGCGGCATTTATCAAAGCGGGGATCAAGCTAAATGGCATAATGACGCCCTCAAGGCCTTGAGTTTCGCACACACATTGTAACAGCCTGCACAATGAGAACCACAGGAGCGTCTGGCGGAGGGGATGGGGCGAAACATTGCTACCGCCGAGATTGATAAGGCGCTGTGGGAAGAGGGACCGGTCTGCCTCTTCGCGATCTGCCAAAATCGCGACTTGGTGCCACTGGTCGATCTTCTCCGCCGAACCGTCCCGACCATTTTGGCTGACGATCGCCGCTATATTCTTGCGCCACAGCGCCCAAGCCTTTGGCCCGATCTGATCGCCTCTGGCCTCGATCACCTGGTAACCACTGCTATGCAGGGATTAGCAAGCCATCTTCCTATGCACCGTGGCTACACTCTTCGCGACGCGACCGTCGGCCTTGCGCGTCGGTTAGGTGTGGTGGTTCCTGAAGAGGCGGCTATTGGCGCGATCGAAACCGCGCTGCTTGCCAAGATCGGCCCACTTCCAGATGATCTCGACTCCGTCCTGGCCCGGCCGGAGCTTGTGCAGCGACGTGATCTTACGGAAGCAGTCCTGCGGGTTGCGAGATTGCGGGCTCAAAAGCGGATCGCGCTCGGACTCGACCCGCGTGCATCTCCAGCAGCGCTTGGGGCGGCCGTCAGCAAAGCGAAGCGCACTGAGAGACAATGGTTCGCGCAGCTCGCCAGATCGACATTCCTAACGATCGATAAGCTATTGCAGACAGCGCCGAGTGGCAGTCGGCTAGATTTCGCACGCTTGCAACCCTGTAACATTCTTGTCTGTGGCAAGTCTGGCGCGGGGAAAAGCACATTGATCAATGCCGTTTTTGGACGAGATGTGACGAAGATAGGAGTAGGTCGACCGATCACCGAAAAAGCTGCATGGCGTGCGACGGAGGGCTTTCCTGTACGGTTGATGGATACGCGGGGCCTCGAGCCCGGAGACTACGAGGCGTCGCGGCGTGCGCTTGATGCCGCCATCCAACGCGCCCGGGGCAGTGACGATCCCGAATGGCAGCTCCACTTGGTCTGGCATTGCATCGATGAGGGCAGTCGCCGCATCGAAAATGCAGAAATTGATCTCGCCCGGATGCTGGAGCGACACAAGGTGTCGGTGATCTGTGTGCTGACCAAGGCATGGGACGAGACAAACATGGAATCTCTTGCCAGGGAGAGGTTGCCGGACCCTCCAGTCCGCTCGATTGTCCGAGTGATTGCATCACCTAAGACCTTCGCGAACGGATTGGTCCGCGAACCTATGGGTCTCGATTATCTAGTTGCGGAGACCGAGCGCCTACTCCCAGATGCCTTCAAAGGGGCCTTCGCCGCAGCCCAAACCATCGCGCTTGAACCCAAAGTCCGTCAGGCACGCCGGGTTATCGGCCTTGCGACCGCGTCCGCCGCTGCAGCGGCCGCAGCGCCGGTTCCGTTCGCCAGTGCGATACTCTTGGTTCCGATTCAAATGGGTATGGTCTTCAGTATCTCACGCGTGGTCGGCCTAGATCTTAAGCAAGAAGCGATCAAACCGGTCGTTGGCGCGGCGCTTGGGGCATTAGCGACGACGTTCACTGGTCGGGCGGCCGCGGCGGCGCTGGGTGAATTGTTGAAGGGAATGCCTGGCGTCGGGTCAATCGTCGGCGGAGCGATCGATGCCACTGTTGCCGGGTCTCTGACGAATGTCTTAGGTGAAGGCTATCTCGATTTCTTGACTGCGCATATTCACAGCCATGGGCAATGGCCGGGCACCACCGATCTCGTAAGTTTCTTCAGGGATGTTTGGTTGAAACCGGCTGGAAAGGTCTAAACGGACATTCCCTGGATATAGGCGTGCGGGGAGCCGTCGATCGCGATG
The DNA here is from genome assembly GCA_963804515.1 of uncultured Alphaproteobacteria bacterium. Lineage (GTDB taxonomy): Bacteria > Pseudomonadota > Alphaproteobacteria > Rhizobiales > Methyloligellaceae > Methyloceanibacter. Next base: position 108,315 of record CAWDQR010000006.1, read on the forward strand.
TCTTGGCCGTTGATGAGGTTGCTGCCGAGGGTGATGTTCATTCCCTGAAGCGGACGATCCTGGTGGGGCCAATGGCTTTAAACCAGAATTCTCTTCCTTGGTCAGCATCTCGGTCTCGAACCAGTGCAAGGTCGAGGTCAGCGCCGCGCCCGATCCCAGATCCTCTGTGAGCTGATTAATCGGAACGTCGGGTCGGCTGCGAGTCGTTCGGCGTTGTTGAGGTTTTCGTAGCCCGCCAAGCGGCTGTAGTCGGGATGCGCGCGCAGCCAATCGAGCGCTGGGCTCAACACCTCGAGCGGCGTGGCGCCGTCGCCGCTCCCGACTCAACTTGGTCGGCCCGTACAGCCAGGGCGTAACGAACCGAGGGGTGCGTGACGGAGACGGGGCTGGGCGACCCAGCTTGATGGGCGAACGGGCCTACGATCTCCTACACGCCCGAGGCACCACCTATCCGCAGCACGATCTTGCCCAGCACGTACGTGCCCGGCGGCCAGCCGCTCGTGGGCCCTGGCGGGCCGCGATCGGGACCTCGAGCCCTGCGGCCTCCACAGCGCGGTTGAGCCGCTGAAACTCGCGGACGCCGACGACGCCCTCATAGGCTCTCACACGCAGGCCGCGTCGCTTCCTCGGCGTGGGCGGCTCGACACCGTCCCGGGTACGCCACCCGGCCGCCTGCTCGCACGAGGTCGAGGATGGTCTTCTGAGCCGGGCCACCCGCGAAGATGAGAGCTGCGTCGAAGCCACCCGGCCGCGAAGGAGCGCGCGGCCTTCTCGACGTCGCCGTCCTTTCCGTCGACGGCCATGTCGGCACCCAATCGAAGCGCGAGGGCCACGCCATCGGCGCCCGAGGCCGACGCGAACACGCTTGCTCCGCGCAGCTTCGCGAACTGGACGGCGAACGTGCCGACGCCGCCGGACGCGCCATGAATGACCACGGCCTCGCCCCGCTGGAGCTCGAGCGCGTCGTCGATTCCCTGAAGCGCGGTGAGCCCCGGTATCATCGCCCCGGCGTGCTCGAGGTCGAGTCCCTTGGGCAAGTGCGCGACTCCCTCGGCAGAGACGGCGACGTATTCCGCGTAGAAGCCTGAAGACGCTCCCCAGCGTCGATGACCACCTCTCTCGAACGGATTCGGGAAGCTGGCGGCATAGACCGGATCCCCCACGGCGAACCTCCGGATGCGCGCGCCCACCGCGGCAATCGTGTCCGAGCCGTCGGTGCCGAGCACGAGCGGAAAACGAGGGCGACGACCCGTCGGCGACCAGCCTTCTCGCATGTCGGCGTCCCATTGCCCGACGCCCGCGGTGTTCGTCGCGATCAGCACCTCGTCCGCGGCAGGTATGGGCACCGGCAGGGAGTGGATCGAAAGTGCGTCGGGTCCGCCGAACGCATCGATCGCGGCCACGCGCATGGTCTCGGGAAGCTCGCGCACGCGTTCGTGCGTCGCTGCTCTCCTGGTCTTCACCGCAGTGCGCATCGGAAGCTCCTTCATCTCGGAACTCGGAGCCTCAACTCGTTCACCTGGGGAGGTGTAGTCGACGATACCAACAATCCCCGTATCACGAATCCGATTTCCGTTAGCTGCGGCGCGATGCTTCACCAAGGCTTGCCTTCGGCGCCACCCTCCGCGCCCATTCCGATGAGCCATCCGCACACGCCATCGGCTCCGGCATTCTTGCAAGGTTGTGGATATTGCTATCCCTTGGCGTATTTCTTGCTAAAGTTAGCCTGATAACGTTCGCCTTACTGTCGCAATGACACGAGTCCGGACGGAGGAAAAGTATGCTACCAGCAGCCGCTGCCAAGCTCACAGCCGACGAGAACTTCCGTACTTTGGACGGACTCCGCTTTCTCTGGCTTGAGCTGACCAATAGATGCAATCTTACCTGTGCGCATTGCTACGCGGAGTCAGGCCCGCGTCCATCGCGGAAGGACGTTCTAACCACCGCTGATTACAAAAGACTGCTCGAAGAGGCGGCAGCTTTGGGTTGCCGTGCGGTCCAATTCATTGGCGGCGAGCCGACCCTGCATCGTGGGCTCCCAGAGTTGATCACGCGGGCGCGGGCCCTCAGATACGAGCATGTGGAAGTTTACACGAACGGAACAGTCCTACCCGATACGCTTCTCTCTTGTTTTGTCGATAACTGGGTCAGTATGGCGGTGTCGGTCTATGCCGATGATCCGGATATCCATGACGCCGTGACGCGTCGAATCGGCTCGCACCGGCGGACCATTAGCAATCTGCAGCGCATGGTGGCAGCCGGACTAGATGTGCGGATCGGCCTGATCGCGATGCACGTTAACAAGGGTCGTGTTGACAGCACCGTTTCCTTCCTCCGCGGGCTCGGAATTGAAAAGGTGCGTATTGATGTTACGCGCAGCGTCGGGCGCGGTGGAGGCCCGCGATGCAGGGTCGGCTCGCCGCAGAGGGGTTCTCCCGCGCAAGTGCAGACGTGGTAGATTTGTCATTAGCCTGAGCCACTGGTCACCTACTTGGCTTGGGTTAGGCTCGTATCGACAATCATGTCACGGATTTTTTCCGCGCCGTGTTCTTGCTACGTTAGATACTCAGCAAGCGCGGCAGCAGCGATCTCGGGCACGTGCTCATGCTCTGCGATAGCGAGCACCTCCTCCTCGGTGAGGCCACAAAAGGCCACGCAGTCCTCAAGGGTAATCATAGCTCAGGGGACTAACCGTTTCCGGTGAGCAAGACCTAGAAAGCGACGCGACGCCGTGAATGAAAATCAGCTCTATGAAAACCGGCTTCATATTCCCCAAGGACGCCCGTTGACGGACGAAACGCGGGCCGCCATAGTTGCGGTGGCATCAAGAACGCACACCCTTTTTACTCGTCGCTTTCCTCATGCGTTGAGGCAATGCCGTAAAATTCCATAACCACCCCGCAATTGAGGCAGCGGTAGCGATCAAGGTCCGCACTTTCGGGGGAGGACAACTCCCCGATCATTGCATGTCGGCACACTGGACACACAAGCGGATATGGTCTGCGGCGATCCTCCACCAAGAGCGACCTCCCGGTGAAAACAATGCTCGGTCAGTCGATCCGCTCTGCCTTGACCAGGATCAAATGCGGGTAAAAACAGCGCCTTGATCTGCGCGCCACGCTCAGGCCCCCTGGGCCGTGTGCGAGCGTGAAGTTGATCCGCCCTTTCGAGGTGATGGCTTTGTTGTAGATGATGCCCCCAGCCCTTGCGGCCGGCGGGCGCCTTGAAAAGCGCCACCATCGAAGGTGGGAAGGATGTCACCGCGGACACCGACGATCGGATCGTCGGGGAAGCGCTGTTTGGAATATTCGAGCGCGACCATCGGGATGTCGATCGGTAAACCGGTCCGCGCCGAAGGCGGCATTGAGGACGTGCGTGATCTCGAACGCCCAGCGCTCGGGCGTAAACACGGGTGTCATTCGTCCTCGCCGATCAGGTCCACCATCCGGCGAATCTTGTCTTTGGTTGCCGGGTCCATGCCGCGGTACTTCCGGAAGAAGGCGTTATCGGTCGCATCCTCGACCAGAACCGATTCCATGATGAGATAGTCGGGGGTGACGCCGAGGGCGACCGCTATCTTGGCGACCTTGTCCGTCTCCTTCTTGAATAGAATTTGGGCACCACGGCCTATGTCACGTTCGCCAACGTGTCGTGGACCTCGGCCTCGCGGCGCGCCTCGCCCTCGTGGTATTTGCGCAGGGGGAAGGATTAATTTGACAGCGTGCAAGTGTCTTTAATTCTTGCGACAGGAGATGCCATGAACAGCTATTGCGACATTGCCGTGTCGGACGGATCGGGCAGCATGAAAGCCTATCTCGCCATGCCGGCGGGCAAACCAAAGGCGGGGATCGTGATGATCCAGGAAATCTTGGGCGTCAACAAGGACATCCGCGCCATGACCGATGCCTGGGCGGCAAGCGGCTATGCGGCCATCGCCCCGGACCTGTTCTGGCGGCTGAAGCCCGGTGTGGAACTGGATGCCGATATTCCGGATGAGTTCCAGGAAGGCCTCAACCTGATGCAGAAGTTCAATGCAGACAAGAGCGTCGAGGACTTGGCCGCCAGCATCGCCACCCTGCGGTCGCGCGGCTGCGCCAAGGTCGGCGTGGTCGGCTATTGCCTAGGTGGGCGGCTGGCCTTTCTCTGCGCCACCCGCACCGACAGCGATGCCACAGTCGGCTACTACGGCGTCGGTCTCGACAATCTGCTGGGCGAACGGCAGAACATCGGCAAGCCGCTGCTGCTGCATATTGCGACGCGCGACAAATTCTCGCCGCCCGAGGCCCAGGCCAAAGTGCGCGCTGCGCTGAAGGACAATCCGCTGGTCACGATCTACGAGTACGACGCCGATCACGCCTTCGCGCGCGGCAGCGGCAGCGCGCGGGTGCCAGCGCTGGCGCAGCAGGCCGATGCACGGACGCAAGCGTTTTTTGGCGACAAGCTCGCCTGAAGCAGGGCTTGGTTGAAAGACCGCCTGACAAACAGCGCGTGTGAGAAAGCGCCGATGCCGGACAGGCTTTGGCGGCGGTGACCAAGCACCTGGTCGTCATACGCCTTGGCGTATTGAGAGCTCGAAGGCACGGGTGGCATCTTCAAAGGCCCTTTTTGCGCAGCAGGTTCCCTGACTACAATAGCCTGGAAGCTCTTGTTGACACCGATTTGTCCGGTGTCGTCCAAGATGCCGAAAAAAAAACACGGATCGTCGCCGACGATTCCTTCACAGTAAGTGGGGCTGGTAATCAGCAAGCCGAGCGGCAGCTAAAAATAGGTCCTCCGCGCCACATCGACCATCGAAGTTAGAGGCGCTTCGAGCCCGACCGCGGCGACTGGCCTTTCCGCAGCCCCCAGCGATTTGCCTTAAGCGGCGGTTCTGCCTGCCGGCATCCCGAGCTCGGTCAGGTGATCGTAGGCCGCGATCGCGGCGGCGACATTGTTCGCCGGAGCCGCCATAGTCGCAACCTCAAGGAGCTTGATGATCAGAAGGCACCTTCAGGAACGCGCTGCAATACTCTCCTGAATGATCTTGGTCGCAAGGTCGCGAATCTCTTCAAGCTGACGTGCGAACGTCTCCACTTGCTTCCGCGCCTGATCGGCGTGAAGCTCCATCGCTTGGCTTACGTCCTTGCTCTCTGCCAGCTTGAGTGCAAACGCGAAGTTCGCTTCGGCATTGCTGCGCGTGATCTCGATGATCTTCTCGTTGAGTGACCGTACCCCAGCGCCCGCCAACTGCGACGTAGTCTCAAGAGACTTCCACGCCTTCTCACTCGTCGCGGCAAATGTCTCAAATGCTTGCGTTGCCTGCTCAATGCTTAGCTTCATGAGGTCTCGAACCGAGTCGGGCACATCTGGTTTCAAGAAGTCTTCCTTTGCCATGCTGCGCTCCTATCGCGTGACGGACCGTCAATGGCTCTCCAATGGACCATTCTCTATTGTCCAGCCGGAGGGCAACTTTGGTTGAGGATATAACATCACCAACCCGCATAGGGTGCTTCAGTAGGCCCGTTATTCAGAGATGCCGGCGCAAAGTCGAAGTGCGGCCCGAAGTCCGTGGGCGCTGGTGGCATTTTGGCAGGCCCCCAAATGTCCCGCAGGGTCAAGGAATAGCCGCCATGACGGGCTCTGTGGGCCACATGAGCGCGAGCATGGTGTCGCGTTGCGTTATGGATTCGGTGGACCGCGTGAGCATCAGTATGGTGCCGCACTGCATAAGCTCGCCCCTGCGCCGTGGCTTGGGCGCTATCGATCGGCCCAGTCAAAGCGGACATAACAAGACCTAAGGCCACGATAGCAATGCGAAAGCTCATGTTGTGTGCACCGAAAACTTAAATTCGGACGTAGTGGTAATGGAGGCCGCCGAGGAGTGGATGTGACATGATGCGTCCGGTTCGCTGAACCGGACGCGAGACGGGCGAATCTTTGTCCAATGATCGATGTGTTCTCATATCGTTGTAATAGCGCGCGTAAGCCTGCAGGGTCCGGCGCAAATGTGCCTCGCCCAGGGCGATGACATGGTCGACACACTCGCGACGGATCGATCCGATCAGCCTTTCGACGAAGCCGTTCTGCCAAGGCGAGCCTGGGGCAATAGGCTTGTCACGGATGCCCATGGCCCGTATTCGCTGCGTGGCAGCGGCACCGTAGACACGGTCCCGATCGCGGATCAAGTAGCGCGGAGCTTATCGCTGTTCGTGAGTTGGACGCGACCACGCACCTTCCGCCGCAGCACCAACAGCTGATGCCGGAGGGCGGCATTCTCTGCTTCAAGTCGGCTCTTCGACTTGAACGGCAAGGCGAACAGGGTCAGGAAAAAGCATAACAGCATGGCCATCGCCGCTGACGTTAAGCGATTCTGTCACCAGATCAATACGGACGGGGTTTTTGGTACACACACCTGGCTCGCGGGTCGCGGTCTGACTACCGACCTTCCCGGTTTCCCAGTGGTCATCACTTGGCGTCAGACTGGCCGCTTACAGTTGCGGGGACAGCCACGGCTTAGGCCCTTTGGGGTTCTCCGCACCGTGTTCCCTATTATCCTTGAGGTCGATCCCTTCGGGAAACCATCGCGCAGTCAGCGTAGGTATGGCTGGCAATTGCTGTCAACGAGGATCTGACGCTTCCTGCGGCGGGACGGCCCAATGTGTCAAATTGCAGCTTGAATGAAGCGTACACGCCCGATTAGGGTGATGCATGAGCCTCAAGGGCTTATATCGGTGTCGTCGGATAGCTGCGGCGTCAGCGCTTGTGGGCATCCTGCTCTATACGGTGCTGATACCCCTCCACATGGTTTCCGAAGCGACCACAGCGCTTTTCGGCGCTGAGCTCGGGGACGCTCTCAACGTCATTTGTCACGGTGGTTCGGCCTTCGCCGATCATACTTCGAATGGCTCAGTACCCGCGGCGCCTACCGTACCGCAAAAGCACTGCCCCTTTTGTCAGGGCCTCGCGGCCTTTCAGGTCGGAATCGTAAGTGCAAATACGCTTAGCATTACCCGGGTTGCAGTCCGGGCTCCGGCACCGCACTTAGCCAATGAAGGCCTTCCAAACACTAGCTTGCCCGCCCCGCAGAACCGCGGTCCTCCCACCTTCCTCTCCTAGTCGCGATTACGCAAACGCGCCGCCTGCCGCTTCTTCTTTTGAGCCCAAGCGGCGCTGGGCTTGCGATCAGCTTGCTTAGCTCATGGCTGATCCATGGCGTTGCAGCCAGCACAGAGAGCGTTGAGGGGAAGTCATGCATCACCTGCACAAAAACGTGTCCGCGGCAGAGGCAAGCGGTTTGGGCCGCCTCTGCACGTGGCTCGCCGTTGCCACAGTCCAGGTTGGGATAATCTTGTTGCCCGTTCAGGGCACATTTGCCGAGGAGGCCACGGCAAGTTCGATCTCCATCGAGCAGGCGTGGTCGCGCGCCACGCCGCAGGGAGCCCAAGTTGCCGTCGGCTATCTGACGATAAAGAACAACGGCACAGCTCCTGATCGACTCGTTTCTGCGTCAGCGGAAATTGCAGGTCACACTGAAGTCCATCAGATGAGCATGACGGATGGCGTGATGCAGATGCGCCAGGTGACCGATGGATTGCCCGTGCCAGCCAAAAGCTCAGTCGTGTTGGAGCCCAACTCCTATCACCTCATGTTCCTAGACCTTAAGCGGCAACTGCAAGAAGGTGAGCAGTTCTCGGGGGCGCTGACCTTCGAGAAGGCCGGCACGATTGATGTGAAGTTCGATGTCGAGGGCATTGGTGCCACCGCGCCTAAGCCAAATGACCACGGACACAAACCTGCTCACTGATTAGAGGAGCATGCTTATGCCCCGCCCTTCAATGTTCTGTATCAGGCTCATGGCGATAGGCCGTAACCGCGCCTATGACGCGATCGCGGGTGCCATATTACTTGTGCTTGAGTTCTCTTCCCCCGCGAGCGCGCATTGCGTCGTCGGCAATCGCTTCTTTCCGTCAACGCTAATCGTCGATGACCCCTGTGTGGCTGACGAGATGTCGATTCCGACAATCGCAGCGTTCAATAATGGTGATGATCCTTCCGCGGAAGAGCTGGATATTTCTAGTGAGTTTGACAAGACGATCACCAAGACGTTTGGCGTGTCTATCAGTGACACTTGGGTACATCTCAATGTTCCAGGTCGTGGCAACGTTCAGGGCTTCGACAATCTCGATACCGGCTTCAAGTTCCAGTTCCTCACAGATCCAGAAGGAGAGCTAGCGATGTCCGCTTCGCTCGACGTTGACTGGGGAGGAACCGGAAACAGCGCTGTGGGCGCTGATCCATTCACAACTCTGACCCCGACACTCTTCGCCGGCAAGGGCTTTGGGTTTCTTCCGGAGTTTATGAAGTTCTTTAAGCCATTGGCGGTCACGGCGCAGGTCGGCTATTCGGTTCCCACTGAATCCTCGACGACGAGCGCGGACGACGAAAGCAGTGGGTTGCTGACCACAACCCCAAATCCGCAATTCCTCGTCTGGGGCGGGTCGCTCCAGTACAGCATGCCCTATCTCAAATCGAGCGTGATGGACCTGAGCCTGCCGGATTTCCTCAATCACCTGATTCCGCTCGTCGAGTGGAATCTCGCAACGCAGACGAGTAACTTCAGCGGCGACGAACGCACGACGGGCACGATCAATCCCGGAGTGATCTACGTGGCGAACAAATACCAGTTGAGCCTCGAAGCGATCCTTCCGGTCAATCGTGCAAGCGGTGATGGTGTCGGCGTCATCGGCCAATTGCATCTCTACCTCGACGACATGTATCCCAATTCATTCGGCAGACCGCTTTTAGCAGGGGCGTCAGACTCAAGGAGCGAGTAATCATGCGCAACTTCAACATCGTCCTGCCTTTCATGACCATCTTGTGTTGCTCGACTATTGCTCAGGCTCACGCCTTTCTTGATCACGCAAGCCCGGCGGTCGGCAGCACCATTGCCACCTCTCCAGGCCAGGTCATGCTCTACTTCACTGAGCAGCTCGAACCAAAGTTCAGCGGAGCGGAGGTGCATAGCGCTGGGGGCGGGCGCGTCGACCACGGTACGAGCGTCAGTGGCAACGTGATGCGCCTTAGCGTCGGAAGCCTGACTCCGGGCAGCTATAGCGTGACTTGGCATGCGCTGTCGGTGGACACGCACAAGACGCAAGGAAGTTTTCAGCTTCCGTGTCGGGAAATGACTAGCGCGCGGGGATGATTGATCCGCTCATTGGCGCTAGGGCAATCCACTTTGCGTCCACCCTCATGGTCGGGGGCGCGGCGATATTTTCTGCGTTGTCGCCGCGCGGCTGCCAGAAAGGGACGGCAACACGGCGCTGACGCCGGAGCGACGGCTTGGGCAGCTCATGCTCGTCGCTCTCCGGCGAGGAGGACTTCAAAACGGCCTGCGCGAGCATCCTCAAGCATCTTCTGGTAACCGGGCCGCAAGATGGTGGCGCTGCTGATGGCATGGTCAGAATAGACCTCGCCTGGTCGCCATCTCTCCTGGTCGATCCGGGCCCGGCACTGACGGACCTGATCCTCGATCGAGGCGTCTTTTTGTCTGACGAATAGCGAGCCCCGGGTCATGCTTCGTCCTCCGGCCGCCATCGGAGTAGCATGTTCTCGTTGCGAGAGCCTGATCTGTAAGGGAGTGCGACAGTGGCAACAAAAATCGGGGTTAGTCTCTGTGCCGGCGGCCTCGCTGGTGTGGTTGCATTGCTCTTGTGGGAAAACAGACCCACACGTGCCGATGTCCTGCTTCCTTGCCCCCCGAAGCCCGAGAATTGTTTGGATTGCGGTCCGCCACCGGGAATGCCTCCATTGGAGCACCCGCTCTTTCAATCCCCATGCTGGGCCAATGGACCAACGAACTCTCCCAGCTCGGAGAACCCGCCTTCGGCCGAGCCGAAGCCCTCTACAGGTCCATCGAATTCGGTCGAAAAGAGATAACCAATGCAGAGCGCAATTATGATCGATGTCTCGGCCGGACCGGCTGAAAGGGCTGGAGAGCCAACATCAAAAGCTTAGAATGACAGCTCTGTTGGTTCTCCCTTTTTAAGGCATGTGCGATGTTCGAGAGCCCTGGCCGGGCACGAGCCTATACTGGTCTCGCGCGTGGTAGGGCTCCCGAAGGGTTGCATGCGCATGCGGGTAACGATGCGCCCCGGAACTCGACACTAGGTCCGCGGTACTTGGGCAGAGTGCGGCTCGGGTCTCAACCTAGTCGCAAGCTCGAGGCAGCCGCCCGGTGGCGCACCCGGATAGAACCAGCACTTTGAGCCCCAGCTTTGCGCTTGATTACACTAACGCTGCGCATGAAAAGTGCGTAGCAGCAGAGTTAAATGCTCAACATTAGGAAACGCACCTGCATTGCGACCTTAAGCCAGCGGCCAACATCACGACCGCGTTGTTGCAGGCATACCTTTTTGCAGAAACTCGACTCCACTGCTTGACTACTGTAAGGTGTTTGTAGGCAGACGCAGTTTGCCTAAGCAAAGGTTAGCTCAGAGTTAGATCACCGGCCTCAGGCGCGGGAGGCCGTGGGTTCAAAGGCAACCGATGGGGGGACGCCTTCTCAAGATGGGCGTTTCGCCTCGGCGGGCTCAACTTCAGGAGGTGAGATCATGACATTCGACTGGACCTCGTCACGCCGCACTTTCTTGCGCACCATCGTCGTATCGGCTGTCGTTTCTGCAGCGCCATTTTCCGTGCTCGAGGCGGCGACCCAAAATGGTGAGCCGGCCATCATTGACTTACCTAATGGCTCGCGTCTGAGAGTCAAAAAGGTTGGGGACAAACAGTACGTTGCGACACGTGAAGAGGGGGGCAAGGTCGTTGACGAGAAGCCGACCGGCTCGTTCACTGGCAAAAATGGCGAAGTGGTCGTCTTGGACCAGGGCAAGGTGATGAGCGTCACGTTAGCGGAGGGAGCTCGCGGCGGCGGTGCTGATTGGTTTGGCGCGTTTTGGAAATGAAATTGCGGTAAGGGGTGCCCTTCTCGCATTTAGTTTGAACTACGGCGACGGTGACGGGTGAGCAGTCTCGTCAATTACTTGAAGTGGCGCGGGGGCTTTCAGATTGAGCTTGCCCGAGAGTGGGTGATCAAAGCCTCAAAATTTTGCAACCTTCGCTGCAAGTACTGTTACGAATGGAACGAACTCGCCAAGCACGAGCGAATGAGCCTATCGTTGTGGGCGAGGATACTGGACACCATCCGAACACTGAACGAGCGTACGGAGCAGGAGACGGGGCGACCCCCGACCGATATCATCGTGTGGCATGGCGGTGAACCGACCGCACTTCCAAACGATTACCTTGAAGACGTCATCCGGTTGCAGCGTGAAAAGCTTCCGCGCTCCTGGTTTGAGAGTGGACGGATCAAAAATCGCATTCAGACCAATCTATACTCCTTGTCCGACTACAAGTTGGAGTTTCTGAAACGCAACGACTTCGGCATTGGCGTGTCATTTGATGTTGTCCCAGGCGCGCGACTTGACACGCGCGGAGCGCCGACTGAGGAACGGGTCCTAGCGAATGTCCGCCGGCTGGAGGCGCATGGCATCAAGCCCGGATTTCTAGTCGTCATCGCTGCTCATACTGCGCGGTCAATCGATCACATTTATGAGTTCCTTCGCGAACGCGGTCAGCCATGCCGCCTACTGCCTCTGTTCGAGGGGCCGTCAGAACGTCCGCTCGACGGTGTGGCGGCGGATCGCACAACGATCAACTCAGCGCTAATGCGGATGTTTCGGCGCTGGTTCGGGGACGGTTGTCCTTTTCCGATTCGCCTATTCGATGAATACCTAATCGTCGTGGTTCTCAAGATGTTGGGACTGACGCGGGACTTTCGATACGATCGCCGTATGATCGGCGACAAGATCCTTGTGATTAATTTAGACGGCCGGATGTACCAGCCATGCACTGACTATTCCGATGAATTCGTTCTGGGAGATCTTAAGACCGAGAGCATCGATGAAATTTTCGCATCGGGCAGCTATCATCGCAGTCTTGAGCGGGACGATGAGATCAGAGGAGCTGTTTGTGAGCGTTGCGAGTACTTTGAAGCATGTGGCGCCAAGGAAATGTTCATGGTCAATGATGGGGGCGCGAGCCAGCGCCGCTGCATGACGGCGCAACCGCTGTTCCGAGCGATCGAGCTGTTTCTGAACGAGCAGGGCATAAATGACCGCATGCTGCGTTCGTATGTTCCGGATGCCCTGCACGAATTGGGCTATTCATGAATACATTCTCGGTTTTTGGCGGCCGCGGTTTCGATATGGAAAACGGGCCCCGGCGTAATTGTGCATCAAATGCGGATTTCATCATACATCACCGCAGCGGTTGGACGGCACGTCACCAGATATCGGCCGCCCATCGCCATCGCACGAACGTGCGATTGAGAAGTCACAGGCAGCACGTTTTTCGTAGCCGTATGAGTCGGACAGCTCACCGTAAGGTTGCCTTTGCCGATCTGGTCAGAATGGTGGCTGTCCTCCTGGTCGCTGTTCAATTTTGCAGCAGCCGGGCGCTGGCTGCCGAGCGTTACGCGCTCCTTGTGGGGGTTTCCCGCTACGACAGTCTACCGCTCTCCTATCAATTGAAGGGACCAGCCAACGATGTGGACTTATTGGCCGGCATATTGCCCGGGCTAGGCTTTCCCTCGACGAACATCCGCATTCTTGCCGAGCCGCCGGTCGGGTCGGATCGACCGACGCGCGCCGCCATTCTCCGTGAACTCGATCGGCTAGCGCAAATCGGCCAGAAAGGCGACTATGTCTATATCCACTTCTCCGGTCATGGATCCCGGCAACCGGCGTCGGCAGTGCAGCCCGGCGCGGCCGAATCCGGTGGACTTCAGGATATCTTCCTGGCGGCGGATGTCGGCAGTTGGGACGGCAAAACTCAAGCTGTGGCAGGGGCACTTACCAGCCGCGAGGTCGGCGAGGCTATACGCAAGATTCGGGCACGGGGCGCATTTGTCTGGGCCGTTTTCGAACTCTTGTCATTCCGGTGCCATGGTGCGTGCACTTCCCGCAACCGACGCCAACGAACGTGAAAGGCTGGTGGACCCTGTGGACCTTGGCATCCCTGTCAGTAGTTTCCGCCCGGCTCGCATCGGAACCACCAGTGCGCTGCCGCCGGCGCCGACGGATCAGGTATTCGACCCTGAATTGGGGGGGTTCGTAGGCTTTTTCGCCGCCCAATCGGATGAGGCGACCGTAGAAATGCACCTGCCCGCTGGGGTAAGTGACAGCAAGGTGCAGGGACTATTTACGTTCACGTTAGCACGGGCTTTGGTGACGAAGCCGCGCGCAACCTACCGTTCGCTCGGTGAGTCCATCCTACAGGCCTACGTTTCCCTGAACCGCCCTTTCCCCACTCCCGCCTTCGAGGGATCGTCGCTCGATGCTCAGGTCTTGGACAGCAAACCGACAAGGACGTTTAAACAATGGTCCCTGGTAAGAATAGGAGATGCCTTGGAAATCGAGGCTGGCACTTTGCACGAGCTCTCGAAGGGAAGCATTCTCGCGGTGCTTCCCGATCCTAACGCCACGGAAGCCCAGATTGTTGGATACTTGGAGATCACCGACGGTGGGCTCGTTCGAAGTCGATTGAAGCCGGTTGCATACCGGGACGTGGCGGCTCCGGATCCAGAAAGCATCTCTGAACAGGCTGTGGTAAGGCTCGTGTACCCCAAATGGGGATCAGATGTTCGGATCGCGCTGCCACCATCTTCCTCGAACAGTGCTACTGGAAGCGAAGCCTACCATTTGCTCGTGCAACTTGCCGCGCAAGGCGAAGCGTGGGAAGGCGTCATTCACCCGATCTGGGTCGATCCCAAGCAGCCTGCCGACATTCGGCTGATGATCGAAGGCTCCGATGGAGACGACGGCGCCATGCTTTGGCTGGTGCCGCCGTCTGGCGAGATTGTTCGCTCAGGACCGGCGCGCACGCCGGGAATTCGACTGGAACATGCAGACGATGATCTGCGTGCAATCATTGTGTCCCGCATCGGCCGAGCGGTCAGGACCCTGACCCTGATGCGCGCCCTGCAGCAGATTGCAAATAGCCAGCCTGAGTCGCTCATAGGGCTCAGCGTTGCTTTCCGACGGCGTGGCGCTGCCACGCTCAGTCAACTTGCGGTAAGTCGCATCCCCTCTGTCAGAGACGGGGATGAAATCGTCTTCACGGTGACCAACCAGTCGGCCCAAGCCATAGACGTCACGATGCTATACATCGATTCGAATGACGGGGTTTCCGTGATATACCCTGCGGTCTCTGGGGAGTCCAACCGCGTTGAGCAGGGCGGCCACCACAGCGTTCGCGTTCGTGTGTCCTCGCGTACGACCGGGCTAGAGCAGCTAATAGTGATTGCAGTGGCTGCCAAGCCGCTGGCGCCAAGAACCGATTTCAGCTTTCTCGCCTCGGATACACCCGTCGCGGCCCGCGCTTCCGAGCCGGAAGTCGCCGGAGTTCTGTCAGTGTTACAGCAGGCGGGCTTCGCAGTTCCAGCGAGCCGCGAGCTTTCGAGCGATACTGCCAACCAAGTCGATTCCTCGATCTTTAGGCTCCGCATCGAAACATCGAAATAGCCAAGGGAATGCGTGGCGACGCCGCACGCCGTGACGAGTGCTCCCCCGGGTCTTTCGTGAGCGCTTGGAGCCCCGGGCCTGCCATCCTAGGGAAAGACTAATAGCCGGCCCACGACGGGACTAGGCCCTGCTTCGGCAAGCTCGTCGATCTGGGCCACGATCGAAGCACCATTGGTCGCAAAGCGGTACAAGCCTTTTGGTTCGAGCTCAATCTTGCGGTCCAGAAAGTCGATCCGGCCTGTCGCGATTTGCAATTGGAGGGGAGGATCTGGGACATCGAGTCGTTCGATGATCAGAACTTGGTCGGCGCCGCCGGAAAGCACGACCGGGCTGCGGCCAAACAGAACGACGTCGGGTTCGGGCAGTTCGTCCCCCGGGACCGGGACGATTGCCCTCTGCCTAAGAGGGCCCGTCGAAACCAGCTTAGCGAGTCCCGATGGATCGCATTCGACCTGCCGTCGGACGACGTCTCCGCCTTCGACGCGACTGCGGCGGGCCTCAACAACGATTCGGCCGCCGGTCACTGAGTCTCCCAGCACGAATCGAGAAAACCAAGGACGATGCGACCGTTCTCACCAAGATCAATCTGCTGCCCGGGCGTAAGGAGGTCTAGGCGGCTCAAGCCGGCTAGACCCGACAGGTCTTCGATAATCGCCAGGTGAGGTATCACCTCCTGCGGCTGCGCTCGAGGGGCGGACGGCGACAATGCGGACCCCAGGGCGGAGAGGACCGCAATTAACTGTACCGGGCGCCTCACTGTCCGTCACTCAACGAGACAAGCGTCGAATCCGCGCTGATGGGCCGACCGATCGCGGGAGTCTGCCGCCCCGCCGTGAGCTTGGGCACGCGGTCGGAAACATAGGCCTCAAGCTCGGTGGTCGTGACATAGCCATTGTTGAAGAAATCCGCCTTGCCGGAAAGGCCTTCTATGACTGCCTTAGTGAATGCCCCATTGCCCCACTCAGGGCTTTCATAAGAAAGCTGCCGACCCGTCGAGGACGCAAATGTCACGATTCCGTATTCTGGGCTCTTGAGGTCGTTCACGATCCGGCTGACGTCAGCGGCGGATGTCGCCGGCTCTCCCCATGCAGCTCCGGAATGGCAGGTGTCGATGAAAAAAAACACGCGCCCGGCAACCTGCTCCAACGCGACCCGGATGTCCCGGTACGGGAGTCCACGCATAAACGCCTCCTTTGGCCCGACGTCTTGGGGAACAAAGAAATATTGCCCGCCTCGATCGTCGACGCCATGCCCGGCCATGAATAGCATCGCCACATCCCGGCTGCTCGGCGCAAAGGATAGCCATTCAAGCGCACGTAAGAGATTGGCGCGGGTTGCTTCTCCGTCTTTGAGGCTGACGACCTCGACATGGCGGTATGCCCGACCCTCCTGATGTTCAAAAAGCGTCCTAAAATCGTCTGCATCCTTTGCGGCCAATTTCAGCTTTAGCTCGGGTACCCGATAGTCTGCTATGCCGATGGCCAGGACGAACAGGGAGGGCTTGATGTCCTCCGGCGGCCCGTCCCAGCGCAGGCGCACAACCGCTGGCTCGCTCCAGATGCCGGACGCAGTCTCGGCGATCATCTCGACCGTGGTGTCACGGCGTGGAATATAGGCATCGATCCGACCACTCTCGGCGATGGGTCGCGGTCCCGCCGCAATCGTCAAGATCGGTCTGCCATCCGCCCGCACCTCTAGGGTCTTGATCGGTCGGGTGGTGGATGGGCGGATGTTGTACTCGAAACTCACCTTGGCGGATCTGACGGGCGCATCCCCGGATTCAAGCCTCATCGTCACCACGGGAGGCAAAAGGCTCGCAACGTCCAGGCCCTCCCCCTGACCTGTTTTCGCGTCCCCGCGGCGCATAGCCCGCCCCTCGTCCAGCACGCCGAGAATTTTTTCGACGACATCGGGCCGATAATAGACATCGCGGAACCTGCCGACTGAAAAGAAGTCCGCCGCGCTGTCTTCACCCCGGTTGACGTGCCATCCGACCAGAGTGTCGCCACCCGGCGATGCAATGTAGTAGCCAGACTGAGTCCAAGCCACCCAATGACGCGTATTCGCCTCAGGGAATAGGGTCAGAAGCACCTGTCCGTCGCTCATGCGCAGCCAGCGGATCGTCCCATCGCTGAATGCTGCGACCGCTAGTTGCCCATTGCCGGTGACGACCACGGCCCATGTAGCGCCCGGGGCCTGAATGTCCCATACTGCAGTCCCTCTCTCGTCAAACCTGATGACTCGCCAGGTCGTCCCCAACAGGAAGCTCTTGTGATCTGGGGTGATCGCCAAACTCAAGGATTGATCATGCGCTTTCAGCGGCAGGACAGAGCCGTTCAAAGTTGGATGTTCGGTCCCGCTCCAATCCAGCACCTTCAGCTCCGACGCCTCGGTCAAGGCGGCGGCGAGCTGCGGAGCAGACGGGTCGCCGACGGATAGGGATTTGGTTGCCAGCGAAAATCGCAAGGGGGAATTGCCGAACCGATCGTACGAGAATTCGACAATCCCGCCGTCGGCCGAGACCCGCAGCGTGTCGGCCTGATTACGGAAATCCGCGGTCCCGGACCGTCGGACCCAGACCAACTGCATCGAAGCATCGAGAATCCCCACCGTGCCGCCCTGCGTCGTGAACGCCAGTCTTGCATCGTCAAGCGTCTGGAGGTGGGTGACAGCAGCGAGAGGTACCGGAAAATCGTGGGCCGGACCGCGACCGCCGTCGCTCCATCGACGGATAGGATTACGTCCGCCGCGTTCGTAGTCGCCGGCCCCGTAAAGATAGTTTCCGTCTGCGGACCAGGCTAACGCGATGAACCCTTTGTCTATGCCGCGGGTATCAGCGGAGGAAAGTAGGCTTAGGTCCGCCGCCGACATGAGGTCGACACGCGCTGAATCCGAATATCCAACTGCGATTGTCGATCCGTCCGGGGAAAAGCGCACGACCGCGGGCTCATTTCCACCCGGCGCCTGAATGGTGCGCTTGCGCTGCAAGCCAGGTTCGTAAAGATTGATCGTGCCGCCGAGCGATACAGAGACGACGCGGCCATGAGCGTCCATGTCAATTGACGGAATGTCGTCGCGTTGCTCGTCGTCACGAGCAGCGACTGACCAGTCTTGCGTGTTGAAGAGCACTATGCCCGGTCTGTCCTTAAGGCCGGCGGCGAGCTGCATCCCGTCGCGCGAGAAAATTAAGGAGACTATGCGGCCGGAGAGCGTTGGCATGCGCCTGAGCATTGCGCCGGTCGTGGTGTCGAAGACGTAGAGGCTCCAGAGCGCCCCCCCGTCCCAGCTACCGGTCCAGCCTCCCGTCATTGCCTCGCGGCCGTCTGGCGAGAGAGCGACGGCGTAGAGAGCGCCTTCGTGATCAAGGTCGAGCGGCATTCGAATCACGCGAGCAGGCGCCGATGGATCTGCCAAGGACCACAACCGCAGGGTTTTGTCATAGGAGCAAGTTGCCAGTAGATCCCCATCCCGATTTACCGCGAGGCCGGTGATATCGGCAGTGTGAACCCCAGTCTCAATGCGAAGAATCGGTGCGTCCAACGGTTGATGTGCTGAGCCAAGGCCCGGCATTAGCAACGATGCAATAATTGGTATGGACCACCACCGCGCCTTCGTCGTCGCACTAAAGACTCGGTATCTGCAGCAAGCGCTCATAGCATATCTGTGGCGGGTCAATGCGACTCGAGATTATCTCGGAACTGGCCCAACCGAGCGACATTTAGAAGGGAAAAATAGAAGGGAAAAAAGGCCAATCTTTTCAAGTAATGCCTCGACTGAGGCACTACTGGCTGCCGTCATGGGTCTTGTGTCAGAGGGCTTTTCCGATATGCTGCGTGCTGGAAAGCGCGTTTGTGGTCTTAATGGAAGCCACAATGGAGGGCCGTTATGAGGGGATCGCGGGGAATCGGACTGGCGCTGTTGATCGCCATCCTGAGTACGACAGGCCTGTCTATATTGTCGACCCAAGCCTCAGCGGAATGTCCCCCAAAATGCGAAAATAGTGGTCCTCCATAGCGCGGTACCGCGAGCTATCCAGCCCAGAAGCGTCGGCACCGGCCGGGTGAATTGGCCCAGGCGTGGCGCGGGGGGCCCCAGGTTCGCCAGCCAAGCTGCTAGTGCTGCAGAATAAAGGTCTGCGGCGCCTTGGTGTGTCGCTTGACCTGCCGGCAACTTCTGTCGGAGTCTCACCACTAGGCTGTTCGATCGAAGATACGTTGCGGCTGGCCGGACGCGCAAATGGGCTACGGCAAGGGGAAAATCGAGGGCGGCCACAAGCGGGGCCACAGCACCATGGCCTACTGGGTGGACGCATCAGGAGGGCAAAGCCGAGGCTCGCAAGCGGCGGCGGCTTGTCGCTCGCCGTCTGGAACGGAAAGCGACGATGGAAGCCGGCACTGCCCGAAGTACAAAGCCATGCAGCACCTGCGACTGAAAGACGGCGCGCCCCACGAGCCCGACACCGGCGACTGGGACGCCATCTGCGCCACGCCGCGAATTGGGGATTTCTTCGCGATCCTATTTAAGGAGGTGGCCGATTTCGACCTGCCCGAGCCCGTCATCGAATTGGAAATCGAGGATCCGATCCGGCATGTCCGCACGGGTTGGCGCGGCAGCAAGGAATTGGGTGCCGAGGTCACAGTCGTCGATTGCCCGGAGACGTCAGATCTTCCCGTGTACTGTGACTGG
Source organism: uncultured Alphaproteobacteria bacterium (assembly GCA_963804515.1). Classification (GTDB taxonomy): domain Bacteria; phylum Pseudomonadota; class Alphaproteobacteria; order Rhizobiales; family Methyloligellaceae; genus Methyloceanibacter. The sequence continues at coordinate 127,562 of CAWDQR010000006.1, forward strand.
GAGACCTTTGGACTGCCCGGCATGAAAGTTAAATGGCAGTATGCCCTTGAAAAGGCGGGACAGCTTGGGCACGTGGCCTATCGTCACCGCAAGCTCGAATGCACGTTCGACGGCGCAGCCGGCCAACAGCGCTTCGCCGAGATCTGGCGGCGGGTCATCGGCAAGACGCCGCTCTTCGAGTCCGCCTAGCTGACCTGTCGTGCGGTTCGTCCATCGATCGCTGAGCGGCGGCCTTGGTGTTCTGCGCCACATATCACGGCACTCAACCTGTATTCCGGCGACGTTGTGGCCGCGGGAGCCGGCGTCGGCGATGATGCCCTCGAGCCGGTTGCCGATCACGGCATCAGAGGAGCCAGCGTTGACGGGGATGCGCGACTACGTCATCAAGCAAGACAACCTTGACCAAACGCACGTGACGCGAATTTTGGTGCTGGTCTCGCGCGGAGTCATGACAAGCCGGAGATCGATGCGAGTGAGCCAGCCGATCATAAAGTTGAGCGCGACAAACGCGACGCAAACGCCTTGCATGATATGTTTGCCACGCACGGATTCGAGTTCATTTTGCCAGGTAGTTCTCGTGAACCCGGCCACCGCTTGCCGTCTCTGTCGCAAAATATACCGCGTCGGAGCTCTCGCGCGTTTTGAGCCGGACTCCATCGCTGAGCGCCTGCTCCTTTGCCTTGCCCCTCCGAGCCTCATCGAGAAAGGCCGCCACTGCGTCGGCGGAAGGTGGCGCTTCGACCTTATCATTACTTTCACCGATCGCCTCGGTTGCAGCGGCATTAAGCAGTTTCGGCCACATTTTACGAAACAGCCCGTTGGAGGCATAGAGATCGGCGCTATTCAGCTTGCCGTTGATGGCAAACGCGTAGCCGATAATGTCATCCTCTCGCTCGCCCGCTTCCTGCAATCCTTTGACATAGGCCGAGCGTAGTTCCCTAAGCTTCTCGTTCTCCATGGCGAGCTGAAGGCTCGTGGCCGACTCCGGTGAGGCGACTTCGGCATTGATGCCACTGGATAGCTTGCTCTGCGTCTTGTCGACGGCATCCCAAACTTCCCTTTGACGTTCGAAAACCTCATTCTCTGATGAAGGGGCAAGTTCACCACTTCCCGTCATTTCCAGCGACGGGTCCGCTAGGGGCGGTGCCGCTGGCAGCGACGCCTTCATGGCAAGCTTGGCTTCACGCGAGGGCAGCGCCTCCGCCGCACTGGCAAACGTTGAAGCGTCCTCGGTGCCGCGCGCCGTCCATCGGCCACGTTCCACGCAGAATGACGCGATCGGCACCTGCCCGGAATGCGCGGGCAGGATAAAGCTTACTGTCAGCACACGATCCTGTTTACCTCCCTTAACGATGTCGCCTGACTGGATAAATACCTCCTCTGCCCCAGTGTTCTCTATCTTAAGCTCGTTGACCTCCCCGGTCTCGATCACCTGGACGCTGCCCTTGGTGAGCGCTTCGTCGAGCGTCAAGGGCACGGGCCCGCTGGCGCTCGCACCATGCACAAAGTAGACGGCGAGATTGTCGTGCACATGCGGGCCGGAGATCTGGACATTGGCTGCGGCATGAGCCGCCCGCTCGTCAGTAGCCGTCAAGGCCAGAATGGCCGCCGCAGCCAATGTCACAAAAGAAGGCAATCGCATGACAACTACCGCTCCTCAAATGAGCCTAAGAGAGAGTTCATGTTCTAAGCGCGCTTTGCGGCCCGACCTCGGTCATCTCATGGCGGGACGGCGTACGAGCGATGGCTGGATCATGGCCGATGGCTCGGCCCTACAAGCGTCGCCTCGCCTCCATCCCCGGCTGACCAGACAGGCTATCAACGGAGGCAAGCGCAAGGGAACGGATTGCCTCCTGGCTATCGCAATTGACGTCGTCTCGGAGGCTCATCGTCAAGAGAGAGCACGCGAGGATTGCTTCAGCGGTGACGGGTGCAGCTTGGTTTTTTGATCCATACCTGCAAACGCTGCGACAAAGACTGGCTCCGGCGTCCTCCGTTCTACTATTTTTTGTGAAAGCCGATTTCCCGCTGCAGTTTATCTGCGCGGGAGATTAAGGTTGGCCCTGCATGGAGACTCCGCCCTGATTTCGATCAAGAGCGAGGTGGATCTCATGCGCGCGGCCGTGCGCAAGAATGGCATCATGGTCGGCTCTTCGGGGAATGGCGTTTTGGCGCGGTTCGAGGAACTCGGTTTCATCGAGATCGAGGCGATGCTGCTCGGGCAGAGCTTCCCGAAGCGATAGGCTTGGCGCGCGCCCGATGCGCGCGACCCGGCAACGGTCGGAGCAATAACGTCGCGATGATCGAAGCGCCTCGATAGCTTCGCCGCATACGGCGCACACCCGGTCGGCACGCGCCTGAGGCGGCGAAGGGGCTAGGGAAAGACTGATCGTGCTGAGATATGCTGGAACTATCGCCGTGATCGCCGGGCTCGTGGCCAGCGCGTGGGGTGCCTACTCTGCTTCGAAGGCCGTTTGGCTAACAGAGGAGGAGGCCGTCGAGATAGCTGCCACTCGATCGGTGGGCGACACCTTCGAAGAAAAACTCAAGGCTCACGGCGTCCAAAGCCTGCTGCGTGAGAGTCGTGGCGCGGCCAGGGGGTTTACGCTCATCATGATCGGCACGCTACTCCAAGCGGTCGGCGCCGTCTTGCTCATGGTTGCGTGATGGGGGTCCTTCTCGGCTCGCCACAAAAGCGGGGCGCTGCCGCCCGGAATTTCACTCGCTGCAAAATTGTCCGGCGGGGTTGACGGCGCTTTGGCCCGCCAAAAAGGCGCAAGGCTGAGCTCATCATCGGCTGATCGACCACAGGCGTCCGGTGCCTGAGAGTGACAAGACTCCCGCCTGCAACTTCAAGGACGGGAGCTATGCCCGGTGATCCCAAAGAGCGCCGCACACACGCGTGCAATGCACGCAGCTGGCTGAAACCGCTCTAAGCAAAAAGGCGCGGGAGATATTTCTCGACTTCGCAAGCACTTGGCTCAAGCTGGCGTCTCATCTGGAAAGAAGCCAAGCGCCTCTGAACAAATGGGGCGGTCAAGCCGCATAACATCATTTCGGACCATCCTCCAAGGCAATGGATGATCCTACCTAGCCGTCTTGATGCGACGCGGGGCGGGTTGTTAGACTCGGCGCATGGACCAAGCCGAGGTCACTAGCGCCGATCTTCGCGCCTGCTTGGCGTCTCTCGCGAAACCCTCTCCGATCTGGCGAAGCGCGAGATTATCGTGAGGGGCAGGCTGACCATGATACAACGCAGCTCGCGCGAGGCCAGAGAGGTTGGCCATGGGCGCTTCCCTCCGCATAAGTGGGTTCGGCCTAACTGCCCGCGCCTAAAGGCCGCGGACCGGTGAACGGCTATGAGCGCAATAGAGCGCAAACGGCCACGTCGCGAAGAGTGGCCCAACTCGCAGTGAGGTTAAGTCTAGGACTCCGCCATGGCTGGGGCGCGCGCGGCCGGTTTCGGTATTGCTCCCGGGATATTGCGCGGATTGCGGTAGACAAACGGCAGAGGCGGCTTCGCCGCTTCCTCGCGCGCAAGCCTAACCATCTCGCCGTGATAGGGTGAGAGCGCGCAAGCGGGATCGGTATTGCGGGCGTCGCCGCTGATCGCCATGGCCTGGCAGCGGCAGCCACCCCAATCGATCTCCTTGAAGGCGCAGGACCGGCAGGGCTCCTTCATCCAGGAGGTCCCCCGGAAGGCGTTGAAGGCGTCGGAGTTCAGCCAGATGTCGAGCAGCGGGCGGTCGAGGACGTTGTCGAATTTGGGATTGGGGATGGTCTCGGCGGCGTGACAGGGCAGCACCTTGCCGGCGGGCGTGATGTTCATGAAGCCTTTGCCCCAGCCGCCCATGCAGGGCTTCGGGCGCTTCGCGTAATAGTCGGGCACGACCATGTCGATGGTGAGCACACCTTTCAGCCGCTCGCGCTCGCGCTCCACGAGCTCCATCGACTGAAGGGTCTGGTCGTAGGTCGGGATCAGCGCCGCGCGGTTGAGATAGGCCCAGCCATAATATTGCACATGGGCCACTTCGAGCCGCTGCGCGCCAAGCTCGAGCGCAAGATCGATGTAGCGGCCGACATTGTGGATGTTCTGGCGATGGATTGGGGCATTGATGGTCAAGGGCAAGCCGAGCTCGGTCACCCAATGGGCGACGTCTAGCTTCTTCTGCGTCGCTCCTGGGTAAGCACCGATGCGCTCCGCGTTCTCGGCATCGACATCCTGGAAGGAGATCTGCACATGATCGAGTCCGCGTTTGGCGAGCGCCTCAAGCCGCGGCCGCGTCAGCGTGACGGCGGCGGTGATCAAATTGGTATAGAGACCGGCCTTGGCGGCGGCGGCGACGATCTCCTCGAGATCCTTGCGCGCGGTGGGCTCGCCGCCCGAGAGATGCACTTGCAGGATGCCCATAGCGCCGGCCTGCTCCATGATGGAGATCCAGGCCTCGGTCGATAGTTCCTTGTTGACGCGCTCAAGCTCGAGCGGGTTCGAGCAGTAGCCACATTGCAAGGGGCAGCGGTGGGTGAGCTCCGCAAGCAATCCCACAGGGCGCGAGGGCGCAAAGCGCCTCGGTGACGCTCGTGCTGCCGGTCACGCCGCTCGTCGGCTCGTCGTCGACGGCTGACGGACTGACAATGTCCATTGCCATTCAACTCGATCGCGCTCATGCCCTGATATATCCTTTGTCGGCAAGGCCTTGCAGCAGCTCCTGGACGTCGGCGCGGATCACCTCCACCGGGGCCGAATATTCGGTCGCAAGGGCCTTGGCGATGTCCTCCACGGTTGTTTTGCCGTCGCAGAGCTTGACCGCTGCGACGTGACGGCCTCCGCCTTCGCGGAAGCCGCAAGAACGGGTAGAACTTGTAAGATCGACGCTTGAAACTAAGCGCGGTCAAACTCGGCAGGGAGGTAACTCGTCACTTCCATGCCAGCCTCTGATTCAGTAATCTCTGGTTTCAGCCACTTTTTCATTATCGTCTCCTTCGGTGAATTCTTTTCAAACCATGTAATATATATGGGAATAGTGCATGAGAACCGTAATGACGGCGCCATGAAAACTTCCTGACTGCCACATTAAGAAATTCTGAATAGGAATGTTTGGGAACGCCACGTAATTTTGGGCTTTGTCGTTAAGCGGAATAAAAACCAAGTCGTAAGAGCAGACGGAGGACGGCAATGTTCAAATTCATCGAGGGTCTGCCGCAGGGCGTGATGGCGATCGAAGCCACGGGCAAGGTAACGCACGAGGATTATCACAATACGCTTATCCCCAAGGCCGAAGCGATGATGGCCAAGGGTCCGATCAGGATGCTTTATGTCATAGGGAAGGAGTTCACAGGCTTTGAGCTTGAGGCACTGTGGGACGACAGCGTGTTCGGGTTCAAGCACTGGCACGATTTCGGCCACGTCGCCGTGGTTACTGATCACGCGTGGCTGCGCGCTATGGTTAGCATGTTCAAACCTTTCTTTCACGGCGAAGTCCGGCTGTTCAGGCTTTCCGAATTGCCTGCCGCGAAAGACTGGATCACGGACGCGAAAAGAGCAGCCGCATGATGGTGGTGCCCCACAATGCAGGCGATGGACAAGTCTCGGGGCAGGTAACCGCCGTCCACGGCTCGGTTATCGACGTAAAGTTTCCCGCAGGAATTTTACCGGCGGTCGATGAAGGCATTACCATCGAGCGCGGCGAAAGCGGCCAGCTCATTGCAGAGGTGCATCAGCACCTCGATCCTGTAACCGTGCGCGCTGTGGCACTCGAAAGCACCGTTGGATTGAGCCGCGGCGCACGGGCACGCGCCACCGGTGCCCCCATTCGTGTGCCCGTCGGCAACGCTGTGCTCGGGCGGCTCCTCAACGTCACCGGCGAGCCCACCGATCGTGGGCCGCCGCTTCCCGCCGACATCGAGCGCCAGCCCATGCACGCGCCAGCCCCTGCGATCGATCGCCTGAGTGCGACGCTTGAGATTTTCCATACCGGCATCAAGGTGATTGATCTGCTTGCGCCGCTTGTAAAAGGCGGGAAGGCGGCGATGTTCGGCGGCGCCGGTGTCGGCAAGACCGTGCTCATCACGGAGCTGATCCGCACCACCGTCGAACGGCATTCGGGTATTTCGGTCTTCGCCGGGATCGGTGAGCGTTCGCGCGAGGGGCACGAACTGCTGCTCGAACTCAAGCAGTCCGGTGTCCTTGCGCGCACAGCGCTTGTGTTCGGACAGATGAATGAGCCGCCCGGCGCGCGCTGGCGTGCGGGGCTGACGGCGCTCACGATCGCCGAGTATTTTCGGGACTTTGCCCGCGAAAATGTGCTGCTGCTCATCGACAACGTTTACCGAATGGTTCAGGCTGGCGCCGAAGTCTCCGGATTGCTCGGCCGCCTACCTTCGCGCGTTGGCTATCAACCTACACTTGCGAGCGAGATCGCTGAACTGGAGGAGCGGATCGCCTCCGTTGCCGGCGCTGCTATAACCTCAATTCAGGCGGTCTATGTGCCGGCCGACGATTTTACCGACCCAGCGGTGGCGGAGATTTTCAGCCACCTCAATTCTTCGATCGTGTTGTCCCGCGACATGGCAAGCGAGGGCATGTATCCGGCGATGGACCCGCTCGCCTCGACGTCGAGCCTGCTCGACCCGCGCCTTGTCGGCGAGGCGCATTACCGGATCGCACAAGATGTTCGCAAGGCCGTCGCCCACTACCGCGAGCTTCAGGAGATCATCGCGCTGCTCGGTATTGAAGAGCTGAGCGCGGCAGATCGCACCGTCGTCAAGCGGGCACGACGCCTCATGCGCTTCCTCACTCAGCCCTTCATGGTCACGGTCGCATTCACCGGCAAGCCTGGCCGCGCCGTCGAGATCGACGCGACGCTCGCCGGATGCCACGCGATTCTGGAGGGCGAAGCCGATGACTGGGCCGAGAGTTCACTCTACATGGTCGGCGACATCGACGAAGCGCGGCGCAAAGAAACGCAACCGGCGAAGGGGGTGTCATGAGGCTCGCCGTGACCACGCCGCTCGCCATCATCACCGAAGCCCATGATGTCGCGCATCTTCGCGCCGAGGACGAGACTGGGGCCTTCGGTATCCTGCCGGGCCATGCCGACTTCCTGACGGCGCTCTCCGTATCCGTGGTGAGCTGGCGTGATCAGGCTGGGGTCGAGCATTACTTGGCCGTGCGGGGCGGCATGCTCGAAGTGCGCGGCGGCGAGGCGATCACGGTCGCGACGCGGGAGGCCATCGCCAGTGACGATCTGCACCATCTTGAAACTGAAGTGCTCGCCAAATTCCGCCACGGGATCGAGGAGGAGCGGGCCGCTCGCACCGATGCGCAAAGACTTTATCTCGCGGCAATCCGGCAAATCTGCCGCTTCCTCAAATCGGAACGCGCACCGGCCGTTCCCGGCGGGCCGGGCGTCACACAACGCGATGGTATCGATTAATGACGCAGCAGCCCGACAATCACGAGTCGCTCGATGAGGCCGTCAGGACGCGGCAGCAGCGGCGCGCGCGCTGGCAGCGCGAGGGCGAGCGCTCGCTCGGCCAGAACCTGGCGATGATCGGTGCGCTCGGCTGGACCATCGTAACGCCGACGCTGATTGGCATTTTCGCAGGTCGCTGGCTCGATCGGCACTTCGATATGGGAATTTTCTGGACCTTGGGCCTGCTCGTGGCGGGCCTCGCGCTCGGATGCGCACTTGCCTGGAATAGGATGCATAGCGAATGACCCATGAAACACTGATCTCGATTTCTTCTCTCACAATGACGATGGCATTGATCGGCTTTGCCTTCGGTCTCGTTTATTTTGCGGCCTTGCGCCGAACTGTGACGCTGTTTGCCGCGGGACGCGGCTGGTTCGTCCCCGTAGCGCTGACGCTGAGCCGTATCGGCGTGGCAATCCTCGTTCTTGTTCTCGCCGCCAAGCTCGGCGGTGCCTCGCTGCTCGCGACGTTTATCGGCTTTCTGCTCGCCCGCACGGTGGCGCTGCGTGCCGGAAGGAGCGCCGGGTAATGCAGCCGTCGCCGCTCACCAGCATTGTTGTCTTCCATCTTGGTCCGGTCGCCATCACCCGGCCCGTTGTAACGACCTGGGTCATCATGCTCGCACTCACCGTCGTCTGCCGGCTCGTGACACGGCGGCTCGCGCTACACCCGGATCGCCGCCAGATAGTGCTTGAGCTTCTTGTCACCGGCATCGCGCAGCAGATCGAGGCTGTCATCGGCAAGGATGCGCGGCCGTATCTTCCCTTGCTCGGCACGCTCTTTATTTTTCTGGTGACAGCCAATCTTTCTGGCGTGTTGCCCGGTGTCGAAGCCCCCACCAGCAAACTTGAGACGCCGGCAGCTCTGGCGCTCATCGTGTTCTTCTCGGTGCATTATTTCGGCGTGCGGGCAAGAGGCCTCGCCGGCTATCTCGCCAGCTTTGCCGAGCCCAAGCTCATCATGCTGCCGCTTAACATTATTTCCGAGGTGACACGGACCTTCTCCCTCATGGTGCGCCTTTTCGGCAACGTCATGAGCGGCGCATTTGTCATCGCCCTCGTGGTGGCACTGGCAGGCCTCTTCGTTCCGATCCCGCTCATGGTCCTCGAAATCCTGGTCGGCGTCGTGCAGGCCTACATCTTCACTGTACTTGCAGCTGTCTTCATCGGTGCCGCGGTTGGCGCCGTCGGAAAAACATAACGGAGGTATTATGGATCCGAAGCTCATTAGTATCATCGGCGCCGTCATTGCCGTCTCGATCGGCTCGATCGGACCGGCACTGGCCGAGGGTCGTTCGGTCGCCGCGGCGATGGATGCCATCGCACGGCAGCCCGAGGCGGCCGGGACCATCTCGCGCACGCTCTTTGTAGGTCTGGCAATGATCGAGACGATGGCGATCTACTGTCTCGTCGTGGCGCTGCTGCTGCTTTTCGCCAACCCCTACGCGCACTGACCATGCACTTCGATTGGTGGACACTGGCGCTGCAAACCGTCAATTTCGCGATCCTGGTCTGGTTGCTGCATCGCTTCCTTTACAAGCCGATGCTGCGCATGATCGACGCGCGCAAAGCCGCTGTCCAAAAACAGTACGATGAGGCCAAGGTAGTCGAAGACAAGGCGAAGGCTGATCTCGCCAAGATTGAAGCGGAACGCGCCGGCATAGCGGCGGAGCGTGAAGCCGCACTCAAGGCTACCGCAGCCCAGTTGCAGGGAGCGGCGGAGACCCGCCGCGCCCAAGCCGAACGCGAGGCGCAGGCGCTCCTTGAAGCAGCGCGAAAGTCGCTCACGACAGAGCGTGAACACGCGCTCGCCGAGCTTCGGCGGAGCGCTCTTGACGTTGGTGCCGAATTTGCGCGGCGACTGCTTGCCGAGGTGCCAGCGCAGCTTCGCGCGGAAGCGTGGATCGAGCGGATCGAACAACACCTCAAGGCGCTCCCCAAGACGGAGCTTGATACGCTCATCAGACAGTTTACGGACGGCAGTGCTCTCACGGTGGTGACCGCATCGCCGCTTCCACCTGAGACGGCCGACACGTGGCGCGCCCGGCTGCGTCGGCCCCTGGGTGATGGCATTACGATTACGTTCGTCGTGGACCCGGATCTGATAGCGGGAGCCGAGCTGCATTTTCCGACCGCCATTCTGCGCTTCTCATGGCAAAGCGCGCTGGCAGCTATGCGTTCGGAGATTGGTGCCCATGCCGACGCTCACTGACGATCTCCGCGAATGGCTTGACCGGAGCCGGCAACGTATCGGCGCCCTTGCCCTCGCACCACGGCTCGAACATGTCGGCCGCGTGATGCAGGTTGGCGACGGCGTGGCGATAGTGCAGGGCCTGCCGGACACACAGCTCGACGAGCTGCTGATATTCGAAGGCGGCGTGCGCGGCCTCGCTGTTGATCTCGGCGAGGAAACGATCGGATGCGTATTGCTGGGGGATACCAGTAGCATCCCGGCCGGAAGCGTTGTGCATGGTACGGGCGAAGTGGCGCGTGTTCCTGTCGGCGATCCGCTGCTGGGCCGCGTGGTTGATGCGTTGGGCGTTCCGCTCGACGGCGGCGAGCTGCTTGATACCGAGCAACTTTTACCCGTCGAGCAGCCGGCGCCCGCGATCATCGATCGCGCGCTGGTGACGCGGCCCTTGGCGACCGGACTCCTCGTGATCGACGCCATGATTCCGCTCGGCAGGGGCCAGCGCGAGCTCATCATCGGTGACCGTGGGACGGGCAAGACGGCGATCGCCGTCGATACCATCATCAACCAGCGTTCCAGCGATGTGATCTGCGTTTACGCCGCGGTGGGCCAGAAAGCGTCCTCGGTCGCGCGCGTGATCGAGGCGGTGCGCCACTATGGTGCGCCAGAGCGCTGCCTGTTCGTCATTGGCGAAGCCGATGCGGCGCCCGGCCTCCAGTGGCTCACCCCCTATGCCGCCTGCACGATGGCCGAGTATTTCACGGTGCGTGGGCGCGATGTACTGCTAGTGATCGACGATCTCACCAAGCACGCAGCAGCCTATCGTCAGCTTTCGCTGCTGCTGCGCCGGCCACCGGGACGTGAGGCTTATCCGGGCGACATCTTCTACATTCATTCGCGCTTGCTCGAACGCGCGGCGAAGCTGGCACCCGAAGGCGGTGGCGGTTCGCTTACCGCACTGCCGATCGCCGAGACGCAGGCGGGCAACATCAGCGCATACATTCCGACCAACCTCATCTCCATCACCGACGGCCAGATATACCTTGATCCGCGCCTCTTTTACGAAGACCAGAAGCCGGCGGTCGATGTCGGCAAGAGCGTGTCGCGTGTCGGCGGCAAGACGCAAGCACCGGTTCTCAAATCCCTCTCGGAAAGCCTGCGGCTCGAATATGCGCAGTTCCTGGAGCTGGAAGTGTTTACCCGCTTTGGCACCATGGTGGACGAGCGCGCGCGTAAAGTGATCGAGCACGGCAAGCGCATTCGCGCCGTGCTCGGCCAGCGCCAGTTTGCGCCCCTCGCGCTTGGCGAGCAGGTTGCTCTGCTTTGTGCGCTGAGCGATGGCGTACTCGACGCTGTGCCGCTCGATCGCGTGGAGGCGTTTCGGTCAGACCTCGGCCCATGGCTTGCCGAGCACTGTCCCGAGGTCATGGCGCTCGATGATCAGGCGAAGGCCTTCCCCGATGATGTTCGTAATCGCCTCCGGAGTTCTCTCTCGGCGCTGGCGCGCTTCGTCGTGGCGTCGAACACCGCACCGGGAGATGCTCAACCGTGACCCGCGTTGCCGAAATCCAGGGCCATATTGCCAACATGGACGAGTTACTCGACATCGTTGGCGCGATGCGCTCACTCGCCGGCATGCGTGTGCAGGAAGCACAACGTGCGCTTCCCGGTATCCGCGGTTATGCGGAATCCATGGCGGCGGCGATCGGTGCCGCCCTTCTTCTTATGCCGTCGCCATCCGAGACGTTGTTGACAGGAGGGCGCCGGGCCCTCGTTCTCTGTACGGCTGAGCACGGATTTGTCGGCGGCTTTAACGCGCGTCTTGTCGAAGCTGCGGAAGCCGCGCTCGAAGCCCGCGACCTGCTCTTCGTTCTGGGCAGCCGCGGCGCCGCCCTTGCGCTTGAACGCGGGCGGCAGGCAAGTTGGATGAGGCCGATGGCAACCAGAGTGGTCGGTGCGCCCGAGACTGTTAACCGTCTCACGACCGAACTCTACGTGCGCATTGCGCGTGGCGAAATCTCCCGCGTCGAGGTGATGTTCGGCCGCTACCATCAGGGCGGCGCGTCCACGATCGAACGGCATCTGCTTCTGCCGCTCGATGTCGCTTCGCTGGCCATCAAGCAACCGCGTCAGGCGCCGCTGCACAATCTCGCACCGCGGCCATTGCTGGAAAAGCTCATCGCGGAATATGTGTTCGCTCTTTTGACCGAAGCGGCAGTCGAATCCATTTCGAGCGAAAATGCCGCGCGCCTCACGGCCATGGAATCCGCGCACGACAACGTGACGAAGAAGCTCTCTCAGTTGCGTCAGTTTGCGCAGCAGGCTCGACAGACCGAGATTACCGACGAATTGCTCGATCTGGTCACGGGTGCCGAGGCGCTGGCGGATCAGAGCCCCCGCAAGGACCACACGCGGCGCACATAACTTCCATCGCCCGAAACCGGCGTTGCGTCAGATAGCGCGGACAAGAACGGCTCTGTCGAGCCACGGGCGCCGTAGCAGCCGTCGACCGTCGATCGGTGAGTGGCGTGCCGGGATCTCCCGAATGACTATGGGAGAGGCATTTCGTCCAATCGGGCGATCCATTCTCGGAGTGACTGCTCCACGCCCTTGAGATCGGCCGCTAGCCCAGCAACGATCCGGCTTTCGTGCTTCTTTACCGCTGGTCCAAGTGACTTCGCTTTCTTTTGGAGCTCGGCATGCCGATGGACGATGGCGCCGAGCTCGATGATGTGCTCGACCGTTTCGGTTTCCATGCCGCGGGCGACTTCTGCCCTCATCTTCCGGATGCGGGCGTCCAACTCGGCAAGTCGATCGGACAGATCAAGGTCGGGCGCCCGCTTTGCGATGGGCATCTCTCTTTTCTAGTGCGATAGCTTGGGAGGTTCCCGGCGCAAAAGCAATGGGATCGCGTGCGAGTGCCGACCCGAGGAGCAAGCGCCTATGAACGGGCGTCGCGAGCGGAATTTTAATTGGCTGAGGAGCGTGTCGCTGCATTGCGCCCCCCATGGCTCTGTGGAGTTGGCGGCGCGATCGTGACGCGTGCTCATGTTTTGGCCAGAACCCGCCGGGGGCGCCGCGGCGGCCCCAAAAACCTAAAACACATTGATGTGCATCAAAGCGCCGCTGAGCGGGTGTGCTATGTTTTTCACTAATCTCCGCATCAATTGCTGCGCGACGCTCCAGAACGATGCAGGCATTATGATTGTACAGCAAGCCGCGAATTCTTCGAAATTCAGCATCAGCCAGCAACCAGAGTAAGCAAAAATCCAATGGCCAAGCCGCACCAACAGGAACATTCGACGATTTCGAACTTGTGGGACGGATTGATGGGCTGGAACGGGCCGCTGATGGCGTCGGCCGGCGGGGTGGTGCAGGCATGCGCGGAGGCGTGTGCCGAATAATCCGGGCATCGGCACGCTGCGGAGTGAGCTGATCGATCGCGGTGCGATTTGTCCGCATGGTCGAAGCGACCGCAGCGTTGTGGATCGTGTGGTGAATAGCGAGAGCGCATCGCGATAGTCTGGCGGCGCTGCGGAGCGGAGACGAGGCGTTTGTCTTCCGGCCACCACGACGGTAGGCGCGCTGCTTGGGCTCTGAACCGGATCCACAGCGGCGGCGTCCGGAGAAAAAGAAGTTTTGATGAAGTACTCGAATCTAGCGTTACGAGTTTCCGCGACGGCCTTCGCGGCGGGGCTGATCGCTCTGAACATTGGGGCCGCCAGCGCCGTAGCCGTCGCCAGTTCGAAACGGTTGGAGACTATTCCGTCATGAAGACCGGAACCATCAAGGCACTGCCGACTGCTGCATCGGTTCGCCGCGCGATAGTGCCAACATCGGGGCAAGATTCGCCGGATGTACAATCGAAGAAATCGACTGAATTTCCAGAATGGCCACTATCCTGGTGGACGCAAGCGACGACCGAGCTGCTGCAGACCTGGACGCGGTTTCCACCACTCGGTCTGCAGCCCGCAGGTGGCCACGGAGCCGTGGCGGCTACGAAGCCTGCGACGCAGGTGCCCGGCGCGGAAGCCAAGGTCGATCCGCCGACCAGCGGCGACCGGTTGTTTCATGCCACCATGGGCCGGTTCACGTCCGGCATCTCGCCGGTCAGCCTTGGGCTCGCCTACGCCGACTGGGCGTTCCATCTCGCGGCGTCGCCCGGCAAATGGCAGATTTTGCTGGAGAAGGCCGTGCGCAAGGCGGTTCGTCTGGCGACCTATGCGCCGCAGGCCTGCAGCGGCCCGGCCTGTCCGTGCTGCATCGAGCCGCTGCCGCAGGATCACCGGTTCCGGACCGAGGCGTGGCAGCGCTGGCCGTTCAATGTGATCCAGCAGGCGTTTCTCTTGAATCAACAATGGTGGCACAACGCGACGACCGGCATCGGCGGCGTGTCGGCCCACCATGAGCAAGTCGTCTCCTTCGTCGCGAGACAGCTGCTCGACACCGTCTCACCGGTCAATTTCATCGCAACAAATCCCGAAGTTCTCAAGACCACGGTCCGGGAAGGCGGCCGGAATTTGGTGCGCGGCGCCATGAACTTCCTTGCGGACTGGGAACGGGCAGTCGGCGGCAAGCCGCCGGTGGGCGCCGAGCGCTTCCAGCCCGGCCAGAACGTCGCCGTCACGAAGGGCCAAGTGGTCTACCGGAACCGGCTGATCGAGTTGATCCAGTATGCGCCGGAGACTGACGACGTCTATGCCGAGCCCGTGCTGATCGTGCCGGCGTGGATCATGAAGTACTACATCCTCGACCTCTCGCCCTCCAATTCGCTGGTGCACTACCTCGTCGGTCGAGGTCACACCGTGTTCATGATCTCCTGGCACAATCCGACGGTCGAAGATCGCGACCTCGGCATGGAGGATTACCTGCGTCTCGGCGTGCTGGACGCGCTGAAGGCGGTGCGGACGATCGTGCCGGAGCGCAGGGTGAACGCGGTCGGTTACTGCTTGGGCGGCACGCTGCTGTCGATCGCCGCGGCCTTCTTGGCGCGGGAGGGAGGGGCCGCGCTCAATTCGGTGACGCTCCTGGCCGCACAGACCGACTTCACCGAGGCGGGCGAGCTGATGCTGTTCATCGACGACAGCGAGCTCAATTATCTCGAGGACATCATGTGGGACCAGGGCTATCTCGATGGCAAGCAGATGGCCGGTATGTTCCAGCTTCTGCGATCCAACGACCTCATCTGGTCGCGCCTGGTGCACGAATACCTGATGGGCCAGCGCTCGCCCATGGTCGACTTCGACCTTATGGCCTGGAACGCCGATACAACGCGCATGCCCTACCGCATGCACAGCGAGTATTTGCGCCGCCTTTTCCTCAACAACGATCTGTTCGAAGGGCGGTATCAGGTGGACGGCCGACCAGTCGTGCTGAGCGACATCCGCGCACCGATATTTGCGGTAACGACGGAAGCGGACCATGTCGCACCATGGCGCTCGGTCTACAAGATCAACCTCGTGAGCGACACGGACGTCACCTTCGTGCTGACCAGCGGCGGCCACAATGCGGGCGTCGTGAGCGAGCCTGGTCACAGGCACCGGTACTTCCGAGTCTCTCACCGTTTGTCAGGCGAGATGTATGTCGATCCTGATACCTGGTATCTGAACAATCCGAGTACCGACGGTTCATGGTGGCCGGTCTGGGCCGAATGGCTGGAGCACAAATCCGCCGGGCGTGCCGCGCCGCCCCCGCTCGGGGCGCCCGATAAGGGCTATCCGCCGCTCGGCGCGGCGCCAGGGCAGTACGTTCTCGAACGCTAAGCGAGACTCGCACGTCTTATAGCCAAGGAGCGTTATGCTTACGTTATTACCGGACCAATGGAGCATTCCATGAAGGCGCTCGTCTATCTTGGCCCCGGTCGCAAGCAGGTCGAGGACCGGCCTAAGCCCGAGCTCAAGGCGTCCGACGACGCGATCGTGAAGCTCTCCAAGACCACGATCTGCGGGACCGATCTGCACATCCTGAAGGGCGACGTGCCCAGCTGTGCGCCAGGGCGCATCCTTGGCCATGAGGGCGTTGGCGTGATCGACCAGGTGGGCGTCGGCGTGACCGCCTTCCATCCCGGCGACCACGTGCTGATTTCCTGCATTACGTCTTGTGGCAAATGCGAGTATTGCCGGCGCGGCATGTACTCCCATTGCACCACGGGCGGCTGGATTCTCGGCAATGAGATCGACGGCACCCAGGCCGAGTACGTCCGCATCCCTCACGCCGACACGAGCCTCTATCCGATCCCGCAAGGCGCCGACGAGGAGGCTCTGGTGATGTTGAGCGACATCCTGCCGACCGGTTTTGAATGCGGTGTCCTCAACGGCAAGGTGGCCCCGGGCTCCACGGTGGCGATCGTGGGCGCAGGGCCTATCGGGCTTGCCTCCCTCTTGACCGCGCAGTTCTATTCGCCCGCCGAGATCATCATGATCGACCTCGACGACCGCCGGCTGCAGGCGGCGAGCCGCTTTGGCGCGACGCAAATCATCAACAGCAGCAACGGTCAGGCCGCGGCCAAAGTCAAAGCGCTGACGGAGGGGCGTGGCGTCGACACGGCGATCGAGGCCGTCGGCGTGCCGGCAACTTTCCTGCTCTGTCAGGACATTGTGGCGCCGGGCGGCGTCATCGCCAATATCGGCGTGCACGGGACCAAGGTCGATCTCCATCTGGAGCGCCTCTGGTCGGCGAACATCGCCATCACCACGCGGCTCGTGGATACCGTCACCACGCCGATGCTGCTCAAGACAGTGCAATCCAAGAAGATCGATCCGAAGCTCCTGATCACGCACCAGTTCAAGCTCGACCAGATCCTCGACGCCTACGAGACCTTCGGCCACGCCGCGAGCACGGGAGCCTTGAAGGTGATTATCGAGGCGTGAGCGAAGTCTGGACCTGACACCCCTTCGCCGCGGCCTTACGTACCCGAAGCCAGACGTTGTTCAGCTTCGCTGAGGTACGACCGGAACGCGCTGGTGCTCGAGAGCTCCGGCGGTGGTGTTGCCGGCTGGGCCCAAGTTAGCCTTCTCCTCCGAGCCTGTTCGACCCCACCCTCGACCAGATGCTTGACCTTGCAGATCGGTGGCGGATGTTCCCAGCAGAGGAGGGTTGGTATGCCGCCGCCCGCCATCGCCTCTAGCTCGCCCACTACGGACTTTGGATCGAGCCTGCCCAGCAACTCGTCGAAATAGCGCTCGGCGTATTCCTCCGGCGTCGCGCAGCTCTTGAACCCCGGTCCAGGTGCAAGGCGCTTGTAGAGCTGACGGGCCGTCTCCTTCAGTGGAACGCCGCGGCTGATACCGATCCGGCAGTGATCCGCCGGCAGCTTCGTGAACCACGAACGCGATGCGCGGCTAAGGTCGATGACCCGCTTCGGGAGTAGCCCGTGCGCGCGTGTTGCGCTATGCGTGTTGATGGTCATTGATGCAAACCCCATGATGGTTTGTGTCTCTGGCAAGTGCCGGGGGCGAGGTGCAAAGCTCGCCTCCGGTGCGTTAGCCGGCCATGACTTTTTGGGTCGGAGCAAGCGCAATCTGGACGAGCGTCCACAATTCTGCACTCGTTTAGCGTGTCGCGGCGGAACTGCTCTACAAGGACTCGTATGGCGAGCCGAGAAGCGCGGTACGTGCCTTCGGGGCTGAGATACGCTGCGCGTGGTGAGGTTACCTTGGTTTGCATCGACCAGCGCAGCTCGTCGGAGAGCCGCGCCACGCGCGCCTCAAGCTCCTTGAGGTAGCGGCAATCGTCGGGGTCCGTGCGGCTCATGTTCCTCCGGAAGGAATCGCATTCCGCCTTGGCTTGAAACAGCTCTTGCCGCACGCGGTCGGAGGTGAACATCATGACGTCCTAACGCAGCACCTTGACATTAGTTGCGCACGGTCGCCCAGTCCTGGGGTCTTCGCCGTCGTCGAATTCCACTGGCGCGCCTACGGGTAAGGTCAGCTCGCCGACCACATTGCGCGCGTGGACGAACAAGTCCGGTCTGCCATCGTCGCGCTTGATAAATCAGTAATTCCTCATCGTTCCAGTGCACGACTCTGCCTTTCACGTCTGCTCTCCATCTCCGCGATTGCTCACAAGCCGCAGCAAGCCCGGTGGCGGTTCTGGCGTCGCGTAGATGCCCGCGTTGCACTCATCGGCAATGCGAGCCTGCTCGGCCTTCTTGCCCGTGCGCGGCTGCGCCGGCTGACGCTGAGCATCTCGATGCGCAAGAAGCACTCGACCGATGCGCACCTTGTCCTTGGCAGTGACCTCCGGATTGCTGAGGCACTCAAACAGGAATTCCTCGACGCTCTCGTATTGCTGACCATGCGGCCAACCTTCCAGCTTTGCTCTTGCGCGGATTGACGATTCCGGCACACCAAAATCCCGAGCGATGGAACGTGTGGGCGCGCCAGCCTCATATGCGTGGCGGATGGCAACCCATTCCGTTTTACCCCGCCGCAAAATTATTCTCCCGATTCAAAACAAAAAGTCCGCCAATTCCTCTCGACGCGCAGGAAGTCTCCCACCCTGTAGAGATTGACATCCCCCTTACTGCCTACGTTGCTCTATGCCCCATTCGCATTGCGCGTTGCTTGATGGTCTTGGCCAGTGACGCCGCGCGCGCCAGCGGCCAGAGGCGCCCGTTATGCTGCCCTGAGTTCAAGCTCGCCAGAAACAAGAGCAACGAAACGTTACAAAATTCCTCGACGCTGCCGCAAAGCAGTCTCGATTGCATCCTGTTGGCGGTCGCATGCTGTCGTCGATGCGGCTGTTCAACGATGGAGGTCGTCATGACCATCCGACTTTTCCTCGTGTCTTGCCTAGCCCTCGCTCCGTCCCTTCTGTTCCAGAGCGACCTCGCCATAGCCGGCCAAGCGCAGAGCACCATTCGTATTGCGCAGGACGACAGTGGCAACGCACAGGCCACGCCTGACCCAGCGGCCGCGCCGGACAGCGGCGGCGGTGACGACTCCAAAGCCCCTGCGCAGGATCCGGAATAGCCTTCAAGGTCGCGCGATGCACACTCTTGAAATTAAGATGCGGCTCTGTCCCCCGAACCTCTTCGAGAGGTTCGCGGGGATGGATTTGGCCTATGAGACAACGATCACCGACGGCGTGCTTGAAGTTATTGGGCGAGGCCCAACGCCCGAAGCCTCCCACGGGGCCGCGCAAATGCAGTGGGATCTTGCGCAACTTGCTAGCCCGGCGGTGATGTACCCCTAAGGTGCTACACTAGGCCCGTGTGGGGACACAGCCGCCAAGGCTGACGAAGGACAATTCTTCGCTATCGCCATAGCGCTGATTCTGGCGATCGGCGCAACCGCCTGGATCGCGCTCGAAGTCGGGATTTCTAGTCTCCAACAGAGCGTCGGTAATGGAGGGTGAGGTGTCGCCCGAAATGGTCACGAGCACCTCGCGAGTCGAAGCTCGGGCCACCTCGCCGAATTCTCATATCGAGGACCCGTGTCTAGGGTTAAAATGCCCCCATGAGAGATGGAGGGCGCGATGCAGTCAGCCCTTCTTGTACTGAGTATTGTCGCAGCGTTTTTGCTGGCATGCCCAAATGCCAGGGCGAAATTCAACTGCTTTAAGACCCCCCACGGCGAACACAGGTGTGCGTGCGTAGGCGCGAACGATTGCAGCGAAATGCAAAAATCGGACAGCTGCAAATCTGGCCCTGAATGCGATGATCGCCAGCTTGGCGCCATTATTTGCAGTTGCAAGGCGGCGCGGACTTCACGAACGGGTCCTTGAGCGAGCGGCCGAAGGAGGCTGATGGCGGCCGGCACGGTCATCAGCGCCGCAATTCACCGGTCGTTAGAACTTGCCCGAGATACTTTGCGCAGCCGTAGGTGCCGGTGCGGGAGCCGTGGCCTTCCCTAAAGTGGTCAATTAACGCATGAACCTCACGCCGCCATCCCAGCTCGCGTTTTTCCTTGCTGTATTGCTCGCGATTTGCGCGCTCCTCGTTCACTATGCACACGTCGCAATTCCAGTTGTCACTTCTCACAGCTTCGAAACTCTGCTTGTCGGCTTCTTGATTCTCGTCGCCGGTGTTCTGTTTCGAGGCTTCTAGCCAAAGCTTTCGCGACGAATTCGCTCGCAGCACTTGCTCCAGCAAATAGGCTTCCGCGGTCTGCAGTGTGTTCATTTCGTCCAGTAGGCGCCGGCCTGGGTTTGTCGATTTCCGTCGGCGAGCAAGCACAGCGCCTCTTCCCCAAGCTCGCGGCTGCGCTTGAGCTCGGTCAGCCTTCGCAGGCGCGGAGGAAGCTTGCCGGGATCAACGTCGAAATACCAATAGGCCCACGGCCGCCTGCCGGGACTGGTGCAAAACGGGTCGGCCATGAGCTCGTCGCGGTAATGTTCCCACGCTTGGCGCAGATAGGCCTCGTCAAACCCGGGCCTCGGCCCAAGCGTCAAGTCGTAGTAGTCGTCGAAGGCATGCAAAGGAGGCCATTTGTGTTGCGGCGTGACCTTTGCCTTTTTGCCAAAAGGGTTGGCACCCGGACCGCGCATGCCCATTTTGACCTCCGAAATTTTCAAAATTCCAAAACTAACTCACTGGGTGACTGCACGCCGCTCCTGAAGCCGAAACCTTTTAGGGAATTTGATGGCGCTGCCGGCTTGCTGCATCAGCTTTGGCGAGCTGTTCGCCGACCATGTCGCGGGCAAGGCTGAGCTGCTCGACGAGCTCTTGCCCCGACAAGCAGCTCGTTATGCGCTCGAGCACGAGCATCAGGAAAATGCCGTTGATCTCATTGTCGCCATCTGCGCCGGCTTCTTTGAGCGCGGCAATCGCTTTGCCGAGAATATGCCGATATCGCGGGTCTACTTTCATTTTGGGTCCTTTCCTTGCCTGCTCTATATCCATAAGTTTCGTCAGTTCGTAAGTTTGGGGGGTAAGTGATTTCCTCAATGAAAACAAAGATTCTTATGAAACTTACGCAAAATAGATGGGTCCCTTTGGGGGCTCTCCCTGGATGCGCGTAGGTTCCACCGGTGAGCCTTACGACTTGGCCGCTTTCGGTCATGCCGGGGCAATCGCTGATCGACGACGTTTTTTTGCAGGCCAGTCGCCAAGGCGATTTCCTTCGGCGACATGCTGTCGGCCTTGTCCGCGTGGAGGGCGTCTAAAATCTTCCGGCGCGTTTCGGAAAGATGCACGTCGCTCGCATCGCCCATGAGCGACCATCGGCAAGTCTGTTTGTTGAAGCGCACGGCAAGATCGCGTTCCTCGACGTCGCGGCCGCGCACATAGAGCGTCGTGCCTTGGTTTGATTTGGCGAGCACGAGCAACGTATCGGCAACGCCTGGGCCGCCAAGCGTCCCTGAAATCAAGTCGATTGGGTCATCGCTTTCGGCCTTGCGATTGTGCTGCAGCACGAGCACGGCAAGACCCGGCACTTGGCCGACGAAATCGTGAAGCTCGGCAAGCGCGCGGTAATCCGCATCATAAGGCGTCTCGTTGTTGCGCCTCGCCGGCCGCAAGTCGCGAGCGTGTCTATAACGGCAAGCCGAGGTTCGCGAACGCTGCTCGCCCATTGCCTCAAGTCCTCGACGCCGCCTTGATCGAGCCGTGCCCATTGCGTCGTCAGCGCCAGGTGCTCGGGCCAGGCGTTGAAGGGTGAGAGATATTTGGCCATCCAGGATAGCCTCGCGCTCGGCCGCCTCAAGAGCCAGGCGCAACTCGGTCAGCTTCGAGACGTCGATGCAGATGCCTTGGGGCGTCGGCACGAAATCGCCCACGAGGCCCGGAACGAAGACGCGGACGTGAAGCCAGTTGCGGCCTTTCCATAAGGAAAGCGTGACATGGACTCGCTCGCGCGCATTCTTTTCAACGACGCCTACGAGGATGTCGGGGTTCAAGGTGGTCGCGCTCATCGGCGCGCCCCCCCGACAGCTGCCGCCGACCTCGCAGCGGATTATCGAACCCCACAGGTCGGGGTCGAGACGCGTTTTGCGGTGCCGGGATTTGCTGCCACCGAGAAGGTCTATCGCGGAGGGGGATAGGTCCCCATTTTTGGCTTCGCAGGACTTTGATTTAATTCTTGACGTCGGCAGCCCAATTCTCAGCCATCTGGTTACCTCCTATCGCGAGCGCAAGTCACATGCATTTGGACATGAATTGGAAGTAGTCGTGCCAGCCGTGAGCGCCCGTTTTAGCCTTGTTCGCGTCCCACTTGGCATCGCAGTCCTTCTTCAGTTGGGCTGAGCCTGCGCTATCGTCCTCGTTCCGGGCAGTCGCAGTAGATTTGGCCGTTGCTTTCTTTGCGGTGGGCTTCTCGGGCGCGGCAGCGGTGTGGCCATTATTAGCGGCGAAATCCTTGCTGCATTGGCTCCAGAACGAGGACCACGTCTTACCCTCGGTTTTTCCAGCCGCTTTCATGTCATCCCACTGCTTGCTGCAAGCTTGCATCGCAGGCGACGTAGCAGCGCGCGCTGGAAGAGAAATGATGGCCAAAAGCGAAAGTACCGCGGAAAGCACAATGTAGAGAGACTGGGCTTTCATCGTTTCCTCCTAGGATGACAAAGCGGCGATGACGCCGACCGCGAGATCAATGACATTTCCGCGCATTGCGAATTTCTTGAACTCCTCCAACATTTGCGCCTCCGTTTTGTTGGATCACCGTTAGCCTACCATGGAGACGGTGCTCTGATTTGCATCAAAGAGAGGGGTTGTCAGTTCGGACGCAGAATTAAGTTCGACACATGCTCTATTCGGTCACGTATTGCAAAGCACCGAAGGGCCCGGAATTCCTCGCTCAAGCCTGGAGGCTCGCCAACGGCAAGGCGCAAGCTGGGGTGGATCGTGTAAGTCGACTAGCTGTGGATAGAGCAGAACGGGTTCCCGACGACCGAGCGCTCTTTAGCTAAAATAGTCCCTGGTCTGTTTGCGGGGGCGGACGTGAACGATTTCTACTCGGTCAGTCAACTCAGGCGCTGCGAGCTGCTGACGGCGCTGCTTCAAAAATTCAGCCAACACGACGTTCTCACGCCATCAGAACTGGCCAGCGTCGAAGTGCGATCTCCGGAAGAGGTCTGGGCCGAGATTTGCCAGACAAGGGGTGTCGAAAACCATGCTCGATCCCGGAATTCGTGGTGCGGGGCGCTGGCTAGCCGCTTGCAGAGGCAGCAGGGCGTGGCAAAGGACCCTGACATTTCCGTCGCTATGCGTGGCACATGCTTCAGGGTGAGATACCGGAAGCAAGAAGCTCCTTGGCTGGTTGCGCACGAATACGGGCCGGATGACCCAGGGGCCAGGGTCACGCTATCGGAATTTCGAGCACTCGCTTGGGCAGCAGCCAACGCTAAGGCGCGCGAGCTGGGGTGGATAGTGTAGGGCGGCACTGCAAAAGGAGGGAATGGTGGACAAAGAGCACGAAGGTATTTTGTCGACCGCGCAGAATGCGGTGGTGGACACTGCAAAGGCAGGCTTCGAAGGCGCTAAGAACCTCGCGGAAAGCGTAGGAACCGTTGTCAGCGATACTGCGCTGGTCGGTTTCGAAGGAGCGAAAAAGCTCGCGGTCAGTGCTGGTAGCACCGTGACCGACGCAGTGTCGGCGTTGGCCAAGGCGCGCAAGACGGTCAGAGCGAAGCCCGCGCCAAAAAAGAGACCTGCCTCGAAGGTCGCACGCAAAAAAACGAAGGCGGCTGCGGCGAAGCCTCGGGGTGCAGCCAAAAGAAAGACCGTGGCCACTAGAGCGAAGCGCGTTGCGCGTCGCGACTGGACCGCCCAGGAGGAGAGGACACTAAGGAAGCACTCGAAAAGCAAAACGCCTGTCAAAGGCATCTCAAAAGCGCTCAAGCGTACCGCCGGTGCACTGAGACAAAAGGCACGTGCGCTCGGAATTTCACTTGGTGAGCGACGCTCGAAGAGAGCGTCAGCTCGTTAGGTTGAGCCAGCTTCTGGGACGACAAGCGCGAGCTGGGGTAGATCGATCGCAATGGAAGGTCAGCACAGCAATTGAAAGACCAGCGCTAGAGGTTCCATGGATCAACTCAAGCTCGATCCTCCGGACAATGTTCTGTCACCAAGAGTCGTTCGATTCTTGAAGACGGAAGCAAATTCCCACGCGAAGGCAAAAGCAAACAGCCACCTGTCAGGTGCCGCGGACTTCACACCGCCGCCGACAGCGCAGCGCCTTGAACGCTTCAAGGCAGACACGAAGGACCACTTGCGCAGCGCCGAAGGGCTAACCGCGGCCCCGATAGCGCAGCGCTTTGCTCCCCGCGTCCAATCGGCTCCTGCGTCCGGCGACCAGCAGGTTGCTGACCAGACACCACTGAGCCCGTTGCTCGCCTTTTCGTCGTGGATTCGCACGCTCGTCGCGGTTCTAATTCTTGCCGTGTTGATTCCAAACCTGACCCTCGGAGCCATTTTCTGGCTGGGCGTGATCAACGCGCCTTGGTCAAGGCCCGGGACGCTTCCGCCTAATGAGAGCCCTGTGCCGGCTGCCCAGTCCGCAATTCCGCCCGCAGTCCTCTCAGCGCCTGCCACGCTCGAAGGGACAGCCGGCGAGGACGTGCCCTTCACAATTGCGCTCGACGGTACTGATGGAGTGCCCGCCCGTAGCATCATCGCCATAAGTGGGCTGCCACAAGGCACCACATTGTCGTCTGGACGCCCCTATGGCGAGACGGAATGGAACTTGAAATCAGACGAGATCGGCGATTTGCATCTCGTTCTGCCCAACACCGCGAGTGGCGAGGCCAAACTTATAATCCAGCTCGTCGCGCCCGATGGCGGCATCATCGCGGACACCGAGACGGTCCTCAAGATGACGGCCGATCCCAAGGCAAACATCGGCGAATACGGACTCAAAACCGAGCTAGCAGAGGCGCAAGTCTGGGACGAGCGGGCCCAAGATCTTGGGGCAACGGGCGTAGAGGAGAGGCTTGCGAATCCAGAGGCTGCGAAGGCCACGTCTGGAGATCCTATGCCATTACCACCCAGGCGTCCCGCGCAAACCGCGGATGATGATGTTCATGCGAACTGGATCAAGCCTTTGGCCTTCGTCAACCTTCGGGAAGGACCTTCACCGTCGGCGCCAGTAATCAGTGTGGTTGCAAAGGGCGCCAAACTCTCCGTTATAGGGCGCAAACAACGTTGGGTGCAGGTGACCAACCCCGCGACTTCGGAGAGCGGTTGGATCTACTCGGGCAATGTCGCCACCTTCACAAAGTCACGGCGTGGCAGCAGACGAGCAGCTCACTCAGAATCGCCACCAGATTCAGATTCTCTCTGGCCTAGTTTGGGCCAGTGGCTGACGAGTCCCTAGTTCATTTCTAAGCAAACTAATTTGAAGCGGCGCTCACCGCTAGGGGGCGGCCGCCGGAGCGTTACTTGCAAAGGCCATGTGCAAATAGCCAAAATGCACAAGCGCGCCGAAGACAACAGCAAATAGCACTGTGTCGACCAACGCGTTCACGAACCGGTTGTTGAATTCGATAAAGCTCCCCGCCGCGTTGAGCACAAAGACGATGGCCGCCGCGATCAAGACTGGCTCTAGCCCACTCATAGAATCCCCTCCCTCTTCCCGATTGAATGCAGTTCCCTGGTGAACGAAGTAGAGCGGCTGAGTCAAATGAACAGTTGAACTCAGCTGCCCCGCGCGGAGCCCTCGCTTCTCAACCGCAAAAAAGTTCTCAAGGGTGCTTTTCATTTTTCGCTGCACGCATCCCCTCGGCGAGCGAGTCCTGCTCACACATATAGGCCCCGGCTTTCGTGTTGCCGTAATTGTAGGTTCCCCGGAAGTGGTAGACGTCCGACCGGGTATTTGCCCAGACGACCGTGTCGGTGGGGCAATGCGCCCATGCCAGCGTTTCCGTGGAATATTGATTAGCCCCCGCTTGTCCTTCACCCGGGCACTTGTATCCGTTCGACAAGCTGGGCCGACATCCGCGTTCAGGCGTTGAAGCCGTGTTTTTGGGGGGAGCGGAGCCTTGGTTCTCGCTAGAAGTCCCCCCGGTGCTTTTCCGTGGAGGCTGAGAAGTGCCGGGGCACGTCCAGAGGTTGGAGAGGCTAGGGCGACAAGCGCGACCCGATGGGCTGGTCGTCTTCGTGGTCTTCGTCGCAGGCGTGGACGTGTCAGGGCAGTGGTAGAGATTGGACAAGCTGGGCCGACAAGCACGTTCGGCGGCGGACGCAGGAGATATGGCGAACGCCAATATCGCAAGAAGCGCGAGAGCAATCGGCGTTTTCATTGTCCGCCTCCACTTTTTGTCAGACCGCCTGCCTAGAAGCAGTGTGTGCGCGGGCTGGCCAGCGGCGCTCGGGGGGTGAGCCTGCGAGTGCGATCTGGTGCGGCTGCCCGCGCACCCAATTATGATAGCGCGCCAGGACTGACAATAGGCCCTCCTTTTTTTGTGCCCAGGCCGCTTCAGACCCGTAGCTTCTCTCCCGGCGAAGGCGTGTCTCGCGTCTTCGAAGGCAAGGAGGATCTAGGGCATGACGACAACGATTGCTGAGCAGGCACGCGTCCGTGACGGCGGTAACTGTGCGGGAAACCGGAATCGAAGTACATGGAATCGCCTTCGCCGAGCATCGTGTCGTCGCCGTCGATGTTGACGACAATCTGGCCAGTGACGACGTAGATGATTTCCGCGCCCTCATGCTGGTGGGGCTCCGACGGCTTCTCTTGCGAAGTAATGCTGCCGCTGCTGCTCAAGGAGATGTTCGCGCCTCTCCCCGTGCCGGCAAGTTTTTGCGAAGGGGTTTCCCCGCGGGATGTCGGTACGACCCGGGCAGATCCGCGCGGAGAGTCAGGACGGCGTGGCCATGATTCCGGCCGCCATGGCAATGCGGCACCGCTATCAGGAATTAACAATGCCAGTCGTTATCATGGCGGGCACGAAGGATCGTGTCGTCGACGTCGACAGCCAGGCCGTCCGGCTTCACACGGACATTCCGCACACCATCCTCCGGTTGGTTCCGGGCGTTGGACACATGGTTCACTACGCGGTTCCAGAGGAGGTCGCGGAAGCGATCGAGGTAGCCGGCAGACCAGCGACGCGACGTGCTCGGCTAGCGTCTGCCGCATAGCTGGAGAACAGCGAGATGCGCTTGTGGGTCGGGAGAGGTCAGAGGTCGCCGATCATTTCGCAGACAACGGTGGGGAGAGCACGTCGGCTAATGGCACCTTCCTGACGTGCAACGTACCCGGCGGCACGGCTGCTTCTAAGGGAAGAGCGGACGTTCGTGCGGACGAGTTCCGGTCTTAGGAGTTGAGCCGCAACTCGACAGGTCGCTGTGACGTCAGCGACTGACCCAAAATGCGGACATCACCCGTCACCCACCGGGCGCCGAGCTCCTCGCAAACTGACCGTCCAACCGGGATTGTGGCGGGGGGGGTGATGGGCGTATCATTTGCGATTACGTTTCGAGCAGCCGCGCATGGTGAGGCGTCGGCTGCAACCCTCACCGTGTGCGAGACTTGCTCGTCGCAAAGGAGGGTTGAACATGGCTATTTCCCCGACATTCCAAACTTACTTGGCTACCAAGAACGTCGTGTATGACGTTGTTGCGCACGAACCGACGAAATCGTCTATGCGTACCGCTGAGGCCTGCCGAGTCTCGGGCGACTGTGTTGCCAAAGCTGTCGTGCTCGGCGACGAGTATGGCTATGTCCTGGCCATACTGCCGGCGTCGCACCACATCCGCTTGCAGGACCTTAGGATGCAGCTCGGCTTGGACGTCCACCTCGCAACCGAGCATGAAATCGAAGAGTTGTTCCAAGACTGCGTGCGAGGTGCCGTTCCCCCAGTCGGCGAATGCTACGGGCTCGATACGGTTGTCGACGACAGCATCGAAGAGCAACCTGAGGTCTACCTGGAGGGCGGAGATCATGCGACGTTGGTTCATATGAGCCATGCGCAATTCGCGGCCCTCACGGCGACGGCACGCCACAGCTGTTTCAGTGTCCACGACTGAGGACAAGCGACTGAAGCACCCCTAGTTTCTGGTCTGAAACGCAAGACCGCGTCCTGCGTCTTCGCACAGTGACGCTTTAGGGCTGACAATGATAGTTCGGCTGAACCCTGGCTCGATCTCATGGACCGGCAGCACTTGCGGATGGCCGCTACTCTTGAAGGGTTTGACATCCGCTCAGAATCGTTCCGGGGACGCGGCAGGTGCTCGTCTCGCGGACCGTCGGACCGCCGATGATCATTTTGCATGAAATCTACGGCGTCACCGCACTGGTGATTGAATTCTGCCGTATGATCGCGGCAGCCGGCCATCTCGTCTGGGACCGCTGTGTGACTCCAAGTTTCGTCCCTACGTTCAGGGTTCACGAGCAGACAGGCTCGAGGCTCACCCGGAGCTTCCCGGGTGATTAGTTCACCGATAGGTCGCCATCCCCGGGAGTTGTCTCCCAACTGGAAGGCTCGAACGCGGTTACTTTCGGAATGTAGCAGTACGTCATCATTCGTGGATGCCTAGAGGGGATACTTAGAGTGAGCGGGAGCGCCCACAGGTGGCCGGCTCATTGCCCTCCCAAACCGGTGGTTACATGCACCTTGACATGAACTGGAAATAATCATGCCAGCCATGGGCGCCGGTCTTGGCTTTCTTGGCATCCCACTTCGCATCACAATCCTTCTTCTGCTGGGCAGAGCTTGGCGAGTCGTCCTCCGCTGATGCAGTGGGTGCTGGTTTATTTGCCTTGGATGCCTTCTCCGGCGCGGCCTTTTCCGCTGTCCCGGTGTCGCTTCCGTTCTTGGCCGCGAAGTCCTTGCTGCATTGACTCCAAAACTGAGACCACTTTTCGCCTTCTGGAACCTTGTTGGCCTTTTTCATATCGGCCCATTGACCGCTGCAGAAGGTCATCGCCGGCGACTTCGCCGCGTCAGCCGGCAGCGCCGCAAACGTAGCCACGGAGGCGGCTCCGCTAAGCGCAATTAGGATAGGTAGAAACTTCATCTATGCCTCCTTTGCATTAGGGGTTCCGGGAGTGCCCCCCGTTAAAGGAATTACTTCCCTTTTGGGCACCTGCAGAAGCCGCTGTCGATGATCGATCAAACGGCACCTCCCGCCCCATGGCATTCCTTGATATAACTCGCCGACGGAGAAGCGAGACCAGGCGGTTTGCGGAAGGAGTCCGAGAAAATGGCAACGGCGACCATTCAGAGTTTTGTCGACGCAATCGCTGTTAAGGCAGATATCGATCCGGCCGCAGCGGAGACTGCTGTGGGAACTATCTTGTCCGCCATACAACAGGAAGGAAACCCCGCGAAGGTGACGCAGCTGTTCAACCAAATACCCGGTGCGGCTGACCTCGCGCAAAAGCACGCGGTAGTGGTTGGGTCGGGCGGTGGTTTACTCGGCGCCCTAAGCGGCGTTGCAAGTAAGGCAATCGGCGCCAACGCGGGCATCATTGTCGCTGCTATGGCCCAAATCGAGGAAACAAACTTGAGCCTTCAGCAGATCAAAAATATTGGAGCGGCTCTTCTCTCTTACATCAAGGAGAGTGCGAATCCTGCATTGGCTAATGAGATCTTCGACTCGATTCCGAGCTTAAGGGATCATTTCGGTCACCAAACCTAAACGCGTTAGCCGCAGCATTCTGACGGA
Organism: uncultured Alphaproteobacteria bacterium; assembly: GCA_963804515.1. Classification (GTDB taxonomy): domain Bacteria; phylum Pseudomonadota; class Alphaproteobacteria; order Rhizobiales; family Methyloligellaceae; genus Methyloceanibacter. Next base: position 156,770 of record CAWDQR010000006.1, read on the forward strand.
GGTGGAGGCCTTCCAATCCAAAGCGAAGATCGAACCGTTTTCCTGGTGGAGAGAGTGGGCAGCAGCCTAGGCTTCTAGCACTCGATCTGAGCCCGGATCCGAGAAGAAGGCTCATGCGGCGTCATCCGCGACCAGAAGCCATATAGTTCCCCTCGTCGGCGATTGCTCCGAAGAATTAAGCCGAGCGGCATTTTCTGCATCTGGCAGACAAACCCGATAGTACGCTGCGACGTCAGCTATCGACCCAAAGCGGACATGGGCAGTGGGGAGGCTGAACAGATAGGCGGAAGGCAATCAGAACGGCACGCTCGCCTTGGCGCCGGCTGTGTTCTCCTGGATCGCGTCGCCGAAGCGGCCGTCATCGAAGAGCTTGAACCGCATGTTGGCCCGCGTGACCGCTTCGCAGATGGCCTCGGCGTCAGCGGCATCATTCTTCTGCCGTTTGACGTAGGGCTTCACGTAAGCCGGCGGCATAAAGCGCACGATATGGGCGGCCGATGCCGGAGCTGGCCCCCGTGACGAGCGCGACCTTACCCTCAAGGTTGTGTGGGGAGATCTTCGATGTGGCTGTGAACGCGTTCGTCATGATGCCATCCTTGCGTCAAAGGCCGAATCGGCAAAATTCAACCGGAGTGTCACGACCGCCCATAGACGGGCACGATGGCCCCTCGCGTCACCTTGTTCTCCGGCGAGGCAAGGAACAAAATCGTGGCCGCAACTTCTTCGACTTTAGGCCAAGCTTTGTGGTCCGCCTTGGGCATGGCGGCACGGTTTGCAGGAGTGTCCATGATGGAGGGAGCCACCGCATTGACGAGGATGCCCTCTTTGGCGACCTCCTCGGAGAGCGCTACGGTCAGCGCCGCCACGGCGGCCTTGCTCGCCGTATAGGCAACTAAACCGGCGCCGCCGCGCCATTCGAGCGCATGACGCGCCGCCACGTTGACGATGCGGCCACCTTGTCCGGATCGGCCAATGGCGTTGATCGCGGCGGCGCAGCAGAGAAAGCAGCTCACCAGATTGGTATCAAGCTGCTGCATCAGATCGGCCTTGTGGGATTTTGCCACAGGCGTCATGGCGAAGCCGCCGGCAATGTGGATCGAGGCCCAGACGGCTGGACCGCCCCCGTACAATCCGCCGACCGCAGCCTCGTCAGTAAGGTCGATGCTACCCATGAGCCTGACCTGCTTGTGCTCCCGATAGCCAAAGCGCTGCGCCTCATCCTCGTGGAGCCAAGGCACGAGGCAGATTGCGCCAGCATCGATCAGGGTCGCCACGACCGCCGTCCCCAGCGCGCCGGTGCCGCCCGTCACCACAACATGCCGATCACGAAAATCCACGGTCACCTCCCTGATTGAGCCAGCGTGAGACGGCCGGTTCTACCGCTAAGCTCGGCATCGATCGGTCCGCGCGTTCGGAACTCATGTCGTCCCTCGAAGGGCCAATTCGAGGGAGTTGTCGCGATGAGGAAGGGGTTCCGTATGACCACGTCTCGCTCGCCAATAGTTCCTAATTTTCTTGGCGCCGCTTGGCAATCTCATTGGGTGCGAGGGCCGATGCCCGAATCCCGAAGTTGCTGGTCAAATAATTGACGACAGCGGCGATTTCCGCGTCTGAGTAGCCGTTGCCGAACTCGGGCATGAACACCTCGCCATGCGCAACTCGAAGGTGGGCGCCCTGCAAGATGGCCTGCGTTGCGTTGGTCCCCGCGGGATCATTCATGGTTCGACTGCCGAGAAACGAGGCATGGCTCGAAACAACGCCGTTACCGTCGAAGCTATGACAGCTCGCACAAGCACCCTCGAACACGTGCAGGCCGAGGGGCGCAATGGCAGCATCCAAAAAGGCCACCTTCGGGGTCCCTTTCGCTACGACAGGAGTTTGCACCGCGGCGATGCCTTCGGCATTGCCTATGGAGGGAACGCTCCTCAGATAGGTGGCCATGGCGCCGATATCCATATCGCTCAGGAACCGCAGGCTGTTATCTACGACTTCGCCCATTGGGCCGGCCGCCGAGCTCCGTCCCTCGGCGTGGCCGCCGGACAAATAGCCCTTCAGTTGCGCGTCGGACCAGTCGCCGATGCCCCATACCTGGTCGGGCGTGATGTTGTAGGCCTTCCAGCCTTGGATCATCGCGCCCGCGAATTTCTGGTGGGATTTCAGTCCATAAAGGAGGTTCCGCGGCGTATGGCAGTCGCCGCAATGGCCGAGTGCCTCGACGAGATAAGCACCCCGATTCCAATCCGGTGACTGATCCGCGTTGGGCTGAAAGCGGTGCTCCGGTTTGAACAGCACATTCCAGAACCACATCAGATTACGTTGATTGAAGGGAAACGATATGTCGTTGGGCGGGGGCGTATATTTGATCGGCTTGAGGCTGAGGAGATAGGCTTTGATGGCAAGCGCGTCGCTGCGCGTCATCAAGGTGTATGAAGTATAGGGAAAAGCCGGATAGAGATGTTTGCCGTCCTTGCCGATTCCCTGGTGCAAGGCCCTTACAAATTCCTCGTCGCTCCAAGCACCGATGCCCGTCTCCGCGTCCGGGGTGATGTTCGTCGAGTAGAGCGTGCCGATCATAGGCAGCTTAAAGGCCAAGCCACCCGAAAAAGGCTTGCCGCCCGGTGCCGTATGGCAGGCGGCGCAGTCGGCTGCGCGCGTAAGGTATTCGCCACGCGCAACGAGATCAGCTCCGGCGAGGCTTGGAGGGACGCCAGTAGGGTTCGTCCCGCGAAAATCTGCAAGATGAACCCGCTTGCCGCTCGCGAACACCGTGGGATCGCCAGAACGCAATAAAAGCCACGCCACGGCCGCCATCGCCAGCAGGACGACGACGAGAGCAATGAGCTTTCTGGAGGGACTCATTCTCACCTATGCGGGTTGCAGTTGATCCTTAATCGGCAGCTTGCGGATGCGCTTGCCAGTCAGGGCGAAGATTGCATTGGCCATTGCCGGGGCGACGCCGATTGTGCCGGGCTCACCAATGCCGCCTGGGGCTTCGGCACTTTTCACAAGATGCACATCGATCAGTGGAGCTTCGTTAATGCGCAGAACGCGATAGTCGTTGAAGTTATGTTGCTCGACCCGGCCGTTCTTGAGGGTGATCTCGCCCCACAGTGCGGCGCTGATGCCGAATATGATACCGCCCTCGATCTGGGCCACGATGGTGTCGGGGTTGACGATCTGGCCGCAATCGACTGCGCAAATGACGCGCCGAACCCTGACCTCCCCATCCTTGGACACCTCCACCTCGGCGATCTGGGAGAGATAGGTGCCCATAGCAAATTGCACGGACACGCCGCGCCCGAGGCCGGGTGCTAGCGGTTGATCCCAGCCAGCCTTCTCCGCTACGAGATTGAGCACGCCGAGCACGCGCGGCGATTTGCCGAGCAAAGCGCGGCGGTATTCGACGGGGTCTTTCTTCGCTGCCGCGGCAAGCTCGTCGACGAAGCTCTCGACCACGAAGATGTTGTGCGTGGGACCGACGCCGCGCCACCAACCGGTCGTGAGACCGGGGGGTTCGTCACGAACATAATCTACCAGGATGTTGGGAATCGAATAGGGCAGTTCTTTCGCGGCACCCTCGACGGCATCGGAGTCGAGACCGTTTCTGAATGCTGGCGGGGCCCATCGCGCTAAAATCGAGGACGCGGTTACCCGGTGACTCCAAGCGACCGGCAGGCCCTGCTCATCGAGGCCAGCGGTGAACCGATCATAATAGTAGGGCCGGTAGATGTCGTGCTGGATGTCTTCTTCCCGGCTCCAGACCACCTTGACCGGACCATCAACCTGCTTGGCGATCGCCACCGCCTGCGTGATGCCGTCCACGTCGAGCCTTCGACCGAAGCCCCCGCCGAGCACATGATTGTGCACCTGGATCTTGTCGAGTGGCAGTCCGGTCACCTGCGCGGCCGTGGCTTGGGCCCGGCTCATCACCTGAATTCCTACCCAAATCTCGCAACCACCCGGGGTTACATGAACGGTGCAGTTCATAGGCTCCATCGTAGCGTGGGCGAGAAACGGCATCTCATACACGGCCTCGATCTTCTTGGCGGAGCTCTCCAGGGCCTTGGCGACCTCGCCTTCTTGGCGGGCGACAACCCCGGGTTTCTGCGAGGCGATTTCCATCTGGCGCACGATGTCGGTGGTTGAGACCTTAGCGTTCGGGCCGTCGTCCCAATCAATATCGAGCGCGGCAAGGCCTTGCTTGGCGGCCCACATATGATCGCCCACGACCGCGACGGCATTATCCAGACGCACCACTTGGCGGACGCCCTTGATCGCCATCGCCTTGCTGTCGTCAACGCTGGCGAGTTTTCCGCCAAAAACCGGACACGCGGCCACGGTGGCGAACTTCATGCCGGGAACCACCGCATCGATGCCGAACTGTGCCTTGCCGTTCACCTTCTCTGGCGTGTCGAGACGCTTGGCGGGCGTTCCGATGAGCGTGAAGTCCTTGGGGTCCTTGAGTGCGACCTTGTCCGGGACGGGCAGCTTCGCCGCCGCGTCGACCAGAGCTCCATAGTTGAGCCTCTGGCCGCTCGGCGGATGGACCACGGCTCCTTTTTCTGCGCGGCAGGACATCGGATCGACATTCCAACCGCTCGCGGCTGCCGCTATCAACATGACGCGTGCGACAGCGCCAGCGCGACGAAGTGGCCCCCACATAGCCGGCACCGATGTCGAGCCGCCGGTGACCTGGAAGCCGAGCAGCGGATTGGCATAGAGCTTGTCGTTCGGGGGTGCGGCCTCGAGGGTCACCTGGGCGAGCTCTACTTCCAGCTCCTCGGCGATCAGCATGGTCATCGAGGTGTACGTGCCCTGTCCCATCTCTACTTGGGGCATGACGAGAGTCACGCTGTCATCACGGCCGATGCGAACGAAGGCGTTCGGACCGAAAACGTCCGCATCCGGCATTGCGGCTTCAGCCATGGTCCGCTGGGGCAGATGGAAGCCAAGCAGCAATCCACCCCCAGCTGCGGCACTGGTCACGAGGAAGGTTCTGCGTGAAACGCCGGCGTGGAGATGCTCCGGCTTATCCTCACCGGGCTTCAGCCCTCGCTCGAGACCCATGGCGGCTCCTTTCTGAGGTGTCTCAAGCGGACTGTGATGCCTGCTTGATGGCGGCGCGAATGCGGGGATAGGTGCCGCAACGACAGATGTTGCCGGACATGGCCGCATCGATCTCGGCGTCGCTCGGGTTCGGATTGCTCTCGATGAGCGCTGCGGCGGACATGATCTGGCCAGACTGGCAGTAGCCGCACTGGACAACCTCTACATTAAGCCATGCTTTCTGGATCTTCTGACCACTCGGCGTTTCGCCGATCGCTTCGATTGTCGTAATCGTCTTGCCGGCAACGTTGGCCACCGGGGTGATGCAGGATCGTATTGGATGGCCGTCGACATGGACCGTGCAGGCCCCGCACAGGGCAATGCCGCAACCGAACTTCGTCCCTGTCAGTCCTACGACGTCGCGCAGGACCCACAAGAGCGGCATCTCATCCGGAACATCGAGTTCATGCTCCTGGCCATTGATGAGCAACGTCGCCATTGAAGTCTCCTGATTGGAGCGTCGATCTGGCCTGAGCCGTGTCCGAACTCCGCCGCGTGCGGGCTATGGCGCACCAGTTCGAGGCGCCGATTGAATTCGACACCAAATTCCTTAGCTGTACAACAGCGGTGAGCTCGGGGGCTGAAGCAATTGGAACGCGCGCGAGCGTGTTCCCCTTCGAGGTCAAGAGCACACCTATCGCGATAGCGACTCATTGCGGCACTTTGTCGTGGGTTGTCACGCATGAGCACCCAGTTCCGCGCGAAGGACGGCCTTGAGTCGACAGCTGTCGTCGCAGACCTGACTCGCGGTTGAGCCCTTCACCACGCGGCTTGCTGTGCTGCACACGACGCGATGCAACCTCGACGACATGGAGGTGGTGCTCGCGCGCGCTGAAGCCTCGGTCGACAACAAGGACGCCTTTTCCAGATGGGATGGGGAATTCGCTCTCCTGATTGCGCGGGCCTCGAGCAATGCGCTGCTGCTAGCGTCTACCGGCAGATCAACCAGGTGCGTCTGCACGCCCAATGGGATGCAATGAAGGAGAAGATCCTCACGCCGGACGTGATCGTCGACTACAACCGTCAGCATCGCAGCATCTATGCATGAGCGCGACGCGCAGTTGGCGCAGGCCCCGATCACCGCGCATCTGGAAAAGGCGCGCGACGATCTGTTGCGGGCGAACAGCCCCTAGGGCGCCGGGACCGTTTACGGCCTGTTCAGCGATGCCTTGAAGTTCTCATAGAGCGTTCGTGCGTCTCTATTGAATTGAGGAAGCCGTTGGGAAACGACGGTCTGCAATCGAGCGACTGCACCCTTACCCAGGGCAACCTCGAGAGAACTCGCATAGGCCGGTATGGCTGCCCATTGGCCGACGGTGTCAGCGGTAATTTCGACATGACATTGCAGACCATAGGCGTATTGGCCAAATCGGAATGCCTGAATGCAACAAGCGTCCGACTTGGCGAGCACTTCCGCATTTGTCGGGAGGTCGGTGACTTCCGCCCCGTGCCATTGGAGAACGGTCATCGGGTCAGGCAGTCCACGCAGCAAAGGGTCGCGATGACCAGCTTCCGTGCTGGAGACGGTCAAGACGCCAACTTCAGGATCCTTGGCCAAGCCAACGCGTCCGCCGGTGGCATCAGCCAACAGTTGATGTCCAAGGCAAATGCCGAGATAGGGTCGCTGCATATCGACCACGAATTTCCCAATCGCCGCCTTTTCTTGACGTAACCAGGGGTACTGGTCCTCCTGCCAGACATCCTGAGGACCACCCATGACCAGCATCAGGTCGAAGGGGTCGAGGTCCGGTATCGTCTCGCCTTCATCAAGCTCGATTGTCGTCCGTCGAAACCCGTCCTCGCGAAAGAAGTCGAGAAGGATCCCCGGGTGTTCAATGGCGAGGTGCTGCAGGATGAGGACGTTCATTTCTATCTTCTAACACTCGACCCGACGGTTGCGCCCCGGTCCGTTGAGCGGGATTAATCCTGAAGCATGTTCCCTTCGGTCATAACCCGCCATGTCCAGCGACGTAAGTCCTACGGCGACTTATACCTGTTGAACCTAGTTCAAGCCTGCTCCGTCAATGTGTTAGTGGAAATAGGTAAGCGCTAGGTAACACCTGGAAAGCACCTGAGAGCCCGTGTGCCGAAGGGGCGCGCGCCTTCCCTCACACGTGCTGGCAAGTAATTCGTCGGAGACAGTCGACGGAGACGGAACTCTGATCGCTAACTGCGTGTTTGGAGTTGGGGGATTTCGAGTGGTGGCGGGTGGGTGCTTCCGCCACCAAAGAGGGAACTTAGCCATGACGAAACTCGAAGTGCTCTCTGCCCAAAAGGCAGAAAAATTCACTGCGATATGTGCGTTAGTGGCGCGTGAACTTGGCTATGGCGAGCTGTCAACAATAAGCGAAGAGGATCGGAACCAAGTAGAGGATGAAGCGAAGCAGTATGTGGAGTTGTGGGGAGAGACGGTTGAAATGCAAACCAGCCCTACCATTCGCCCGATCACGCCTCTACGACGTCTCTTGATTGAGCATCACGACATTTGCGAAAGAATCCTCGATGAGCATGAAATCGAGGTCGGTCTATGGGCCTACCAGAGACGAACCCAGGCGCCCAGGCGTCGGCCAGCGTCCTTCTAACACCATTTGACTTAGCTCAAGCCCCGACGACGCCCGCCGGGGCTTCTCTTTTGGGGCGTCGGCTTCGGCCGGCGCCCTTTATCGCATTTCGAATGTTAATGTTGCCAAATTGGTACAGGTTCCGTACCCGGGGAATGCTATGGTCGCTACAGCGATACCAATAACGGGGGTTGAAATGCGTGTCTTTATAGCTTGCGCCATTATCGTAACAGCGGCGATTGGGCTTGGTGGCTGCTTTCATCACCAGCAGGCAGTCGTCGAGCAGCCGATTTCGCACACGCCGCTGAAATAGTGGAGACCGGACCAGGGGCTTGATGGAGACGGGCTAAGCTACTAGGCTTGCATTTCTCTGCATCTTACTCTCCTGCAATTGCCAGCCTCGGTCGGGTACCCCTCGGCCGGGGCTTTTGCGTCTAGCCGACGCACAGTGAGGGCGTCGGCTTTCGACTGGCGCCCTCTTTGTCCACCTAGACCGGCGGCTTGATATCGGCTTCGGCAAGAGGCAATGGGACGCTTCCGTCGCCATTTTGGTTAGGGGCTTCGGGCGTAGGGCCAGCATCCGGTGTCGATGGTGATGGCGTGGCGGACCTTATTATCTCAGTAGACGATTGAGCCTTTGTTGCCTCAACTAAAGCTCTAGCAACCGCCATAACTGGAACACTCACGAGGGCCACGGCAACCCACGAGGAGCCGAGCGCGATACAAAAAAGCGCTCCAAAAATTGCGAAGCCACTCACCAAAAACCCAAGCCAATGACCACGACGGCTATCGGCCTGAGTGTATTCCAAAGCTTGGTTTGACTGTTCTATTTGCGCCGTTTGCAACTGCTCAGCCATCGCTATAAGTCTATTGAAAGATCCAGGTAGCACTTTTTCATACCTTTCGATTGCCTCTGGCGGTGGATATGGCCCCTGCCAATGCTGCGCCTGCTGGACAATCCCAGGGAGCATCAACTGAGTTGGAAGCGCTAACCTCTGTTGCGCCTGTTGTGCGAGGATGGCGGCTAGTATTTGAGGCGGGATTGGTTGCGGCTGCCCAATGGCAACGCCGGGCGGAGACTGAGGCTGAGGATGCGACGCCTGCTGCGGATTATGCGCAGGGGTGTCCGGCGAAGTCTTCGGGGTCGTCTGGTTGTCTGCCATCGAAAGCCGATAACGATGATTGGGTCAAAGACACACCGACTTGAGCGAAACTGCTCGCAACACTATAGCCGTTTATATAGGGAACATACGACGCCGGGGCAGAATACAAGCTTACCGGGCTTGCTAACCCCGCCCAAAACGCGGCCCAAAATACAGGGTTTTGATTCATGTTGGTCCCTATAAAATTGGATGGGTCAAGCAGGTATACAACTCCCTGATTTTGTCTATCGTTTCGTTCCATCCTCTGCCCCTCCGCTAGCAAGGCGGCCCCAATTAATCTGCGGACCCTTGGAGAGTCCATCACACAATTCCACTCCTTGGATATTCAATGCGGCGGTTGAAGGCCCGCGTCACGTCGGGCTCCTCATAGCAAACAGCCATAAACCGAATGCGTCAGCGGCGTGCGAACTCCAATCATGCTCAGGGCCTAGTTGAACGTCCCTGCGCTCGTCGCGACGTTCGTGGTAGTAGCCGAGCGCGTCGCGCCCTGCCTCTGTGTTTGCTTCATTGAACCATATCTTCGGGAAGAGGCGCCTCACCGCCTGGATCCGCATGGCGGCTGCGCCAGGTCCCCGGTTCTTGATCGTGGTGACACTGAACTCTGCATCGCGAAGATGATCCTCTAGCCGCTTGCCGGTTAAGATGTTTGTGTTGATGCCATCATGCGGCAGGTAGATAGTCGCGCCCTGATAGCCGCGCGTGCGAAGTTCGGCGACAACGTACCCGAGCGTTTGCCCTTGCGTCTCCAGATAGCGTTGGCATTTGTTAGGTGCGGTTTCCGAATGCCTTGTAACTGTTGATCAGAAGTCTGAAGGCATGAAACGGGCCTGCCCCTGCCGGGTTTTATTGCCCAGACTTAGCCATCATTTAGACGTCAATGGCCCCTGGGGAGGCCGGTCACGGTGAGCTGCGAAGCCGCCAAGGGAAGCCAAGACCTTCCGGCTAGGTGAAGTGAGTGGGGGCTATGAGGGGGTTGCGTCTCGGGCATCTTTGGCTGCCCCTGGTCATCGCCCTTTACCTCGTTGGCTGCGCCTCCTTGCCGCGCGATGCGGTGACCCCGGACCTCGCCGACAAGGTTGCCGTTCTCAATGGCGCTCCGGTCCGTTATTGGGGCGACCGCGTTCCCGACAACATGGACGCTCTGGCCAGAGAAAAATGGGCGCAGGTGAAGGCAACCCGGCCTCAGCTCTTGCAGAAGGGCAGACGGCCGGTGATCAGCTTTCTCGCAGTCTCCGGCGGTGGCTCTGACGGCGCCTTCGGCGCGGGTCTGTTGGTGGGTTGGACGGCGAGGGGCGACCGCCCCGAGTTCGACATCGTTACGGGCATCAGCACGGGTGCGCTGACCGCGCCGTTCGCTTTCCTTGGACCGCGCTATGACGGCGCGCTAAAGGATATCTACACGAAATATTCCACCGACGAGCTGGTGACAAAGCAGCCCATTCGCGGCCTTCTTGGCGGGGAGGCGCTCGCCAGCAATGCGCCGCTCGCCCGCGTGATTGCCACCTATGTCGACGAGGACTTCTTGAAAGAGGTTGCCCGCGAACATGCCCGCGGACGGCGGCTTCTAATTGGGACGACCAATCTCGACGCACAGCGGCCGGTCATCTGGGATATGGGGCGGATTGCTTCGAGCGGCGATCCCCGGGCGTTGGAACTGTTTCGGAATGTCCTTCTCGCCTCAGCCGCGATCCCCGGTTTGTTTCCGCCGGTCTATATCAAGGTGCAAGGCGAAGGCCAGGTTCGCGAGGAGATGCATGTCGACGGGGGCACCACAAATCAGGTTTTCCTGCTCCCCAACCAAATCGAGGCTGGCAGCATCGACGCAAAGCTTGGCATCAATCCGATCCGTCATCTTTACATCGTTCGCAACGGGCGTCTCGACCCCGAATTCAAGGTGGTGAAGGCGAGTACCCTGGCGATCGCCGGCCGGTCGATTTCGACGCTGATCAAAACGCAGGGCATCGGCGATCTGTACCAAATGTACGAGCTCGCCCGGCGCAACCGCATCGATTACAACCTTGCCTACATTCCGGGCGATTTCCGCGACACCAGCACGGAAGCCTTCGACCCGGTCTATATGTCCCGTCTGTTCGACCTCGGCTTCCAATCTGGCAAAAGCGGCCACCCCTGGAAAAAGACGCCACCGCGGTTGGAGGGCCGATCATGACGGACAAGGTCCGTAATCCCTGGAAGCCCACCGCGATCGTCCTTGCGCTGATGCTTGCCGCAGCCCTGATCGCTCTGGTGCTCGTGGTGACGGGGGTGATGAAGCTTGGGCTCTCCGTGCTCTGAACCCTGATGCGGGTTTTGGGACTTTTGCGCTCCGGCAAGTCTGCTCCGAGCTCCGCCGAATATGGGGGAAGGCTAAGTTTACGTATCCTTGAGCTCCCAGGTTAGCTTGCCGCCCTCATCATCGCTCTTCGGGGTAGGTAATCGTGAAGACCGTTGGGCCCAGGCGGCTGGTGCGCGCAATTGTCAACAACCCCTGGTCGAGTGTGCAGGGCGGGCTGCTCCTCTCCAGCGTGATGATTGTCGCCACACTACTCGCATTGGAGTACGACCTCTTCAATTTTGCCCGGGCTGCCTCGCTCATCATCGAGCGGCAAGCTTTGCGAAAATGCGGTCAGGCGTCAGCGGGAGATCGGGGAAGCGCACCCCGGTCGCATTGGCCACCGCGTTGGCAATCGCCGGGGCCACCGGGTTGATCCCGCATTCGCCTTGCGCCTTCGCGCCCAACGGCCCCACCGTGTCATAGGTGTCGGCGAAATAAATCTCGCTGCGGGGAACGTCGGCGAAAGCCGGAATGCGATAGTCGCGCAGCGCAGGATTCACCATGGTGCCATTGGCGTCGTACGCCATCTTCTCATAGAGCGCCCAGCCGAAGCCCATGGCGATGGCGCCATCGAGCTGGCCGCGGCACTGCATCGGATTGATCAGCCTGCCGATGTCCGCGCCATGCACGCTTTGCAAGGTCATGATCTCGCCGGTGACGCGATGCACGGCGACGCGCACCCCGTGCACGTTGAAGCCGACCGACCGGGGCGACAGATACGCCTTGCGTCTCACATCGAAGCGATGGCCTTCTTTGGTTCCAGCGGCATAGAATTCGGCGAGCGGAATCTTCCGGTTGGCGCAGATAACTGCATCCTCTTGGAGGCGGCATTCGGCAAGATCGCAGACGATATGGCGGCTGGCATAAGCGAGGATGTTGTCGCGGAGCGCAGTCGCGGTGCACTCCACGGCCTGACCCGCGACGACCGTCCCAGTGCTAGCGAAGGTGCCGGTGTCGTAGGGCGTCTGATCGGTGTCGCCGTTGATGATGGCAATCCTGCCCGCACGGGTGCCGAGTACCGATGCGGCGAGCTGACGGTGGGATGTGGTCGAGCCATTGCCCATCTCCGTGGAGCCCACCGCAAGGTGGTAGCTGCCGTCGGGTAATAGCCGCATCTCGGCACCCGAGCGGTGCTCTGTGGGTGGCCCGGATTCCAGCATGGCGAGCGCGACGCCTGTTCCCTCCAGCCAGTCCTCGCCTTCGGGTTTGGGCAATCCCCGGCCGCTGGCGAGCGCCTTCTCGACGAGATCGAGACATTGATCGAGCCCATAGCTGCCGAAGACGACGTCGGAAGGGTCCTTCCAAATCGACTCGATCCGATCGTCCTCGCGGATCATGTTCTTGCGCCGGATCTCGAAGGGATTCAGTCCCAGCAACTTCGCAAGATCGTCCAAGGCGCATTCGATGGCGAAGGTGGTCTGCGAGGCGCCGTAGCCGCGAAACCCGCCGGCCGGAACCATGTTGGTATAGACGGCGTAGCCATCGGCCTTCTTGTTGACGCAGCGGTAGGCCGCGATTGGGCTGGACAGCGCGGCTGCCAGCGTCTCGCCCCCGTGGCCGCCATAGGCGCCCGTGTTGGACACGACACGCACCTGAATTGCGGTCAGCGTGCCGTCGCGTTTGGCACCGAGCTTCACATGCGTGGTCATCGGATGGCGCGTGGTGGCGCCGATGAACTGCTCCTCGCGGGTGAACTCCCACATCACCGGACGGCCGGTCTTCAGCGTGGCCAGCGCACACAAATCTTCGGAGATCATCTCCTGCTTGCCGCCGAAGCCCCCGCCGATGCGCTCGGTGAAGACATGGACGTCGCGGTCGAACAGCCCGAACAAGTAGCAAAGCTTCTGCTTGGCGATGAACGGCGCCTGCGAACTCGTCCGCACATGCAGCCGATCGTCTCCTTTCCAGGCGATGGAGCCGTGCGTCTCCAGATGCACGTGCTGCACCCGCGAGGTCGAATAGGTCATCTCGTGGGTGGCGTCGGCCTGGGCAAAGCCTTCCTCGACGCTGCCGAGCTGACCATGAATGTCGACATAGATGTTGTCTCGAAAGGCGACGCTCTTTTCGTGCAGGATCGGCGCGCCCGGCGCCATGGCCGCTTCCGGGTCGAACACTGGCGGCAGGAGCGCGTAGTCGACCTCGAGCAGGTGGCAGGCGGCTTCCGCGGCGCTTTCGGTTTCGGCCACGACGGCCGCCACCCGCTGGCCGACGAAGCGGACGACATTGTCGAGCATGTAGGTGTCGTCAGGGTCGACGAGGTGATCCTCATGCGTGGCGGTCGAGTAGAGCTTGCGCGGCACATCCTCCCAGGTGAAGACGGCGACGACGCCCGGGACGGCGAGCGCCTTGTCGCGCTTGATGGACTTGATACGCGCATGAGGATGCGGCGAACGCAGCACCTTCAGATGCAGCGCGTCGTCCGCCGGCAGGTCGAGGGTGTAGCGCGCGTTGCCGGTGACGATCGCCTCGGCGAACGGGTTGCGCAGGCTCCTGCCACAAGCGTCTCCGGCCCCATCCTCCTCGACATTGACGACGCCATGGAGCGCGTCGTCGACGCTGTGATAGCCGGTGCAGCGGCAAAGATTGCCCTTCAGCATACGCGGCAAATCCTGGTGCGCCGCCTCGTCAAAGGTGGCCGCGGTCATGATCATACCCGCGGCGCAGAACCCGCATTGAAAGGCCTGCGCATCGAGAAAGGCCTGCTGCATCGGGTGCAGCCTGCCGTCACGCGCGAGCCCCTCGATGGTCGTGATCTCGTGCCCCGCGGCACGGAAGGCCGGCATCAGGCAGGAGTGAAAGGGCTTACCGTCGATATGCACGGTGCAAGCGCCGCAATCGCCCTGGTCGCAGCCCTTCTTGACGCCGAAAAAGCCAAGGTCGCGCAGGAAGGTGCGCAGGCACTGGCCGGGCGCGGGTTCGGCCGAGAGCAGCTTGCCGTTCACGGTGAGGTTCACGCGAGCGCTCCTGGCGCAAGCTCGGCGCGGATCTGCTCGGCGTAATAATAAGTGAGGTGACGTTTATAGGCGGCCGAGCCGTGCACATCGCCGAAATAATCGGCATCGGAGATTTGCGCTTCGATGGCGTGGCGGAGATCGGCGGCGGTGGGCAGGCGATCGAAACGGATTTGCATCGGCCTGACCGTCGCCGCCGTGATGGTAAGGAGGAGATCGCCGCTCTCCGCGCCTTGCGTGCCGATCATGAGCACCGCCGACCGGCCGAGATGGGTGAGGGAGGAGCGGCGGAAGGCGAAGCGCTTGGCAAGCGCGCTGGCGGGGAGATGGATGTTGCGCAACAACTCGCCTGGGCGGAGCACGTTCTGATGATTGCCGGTGACGAAATCCATGGCCGCAACGTCGCGTGGCTGTGCCTCCCGCGGCCACAGGGTGTAAACGGCCTCCAGCGCGGTCATGACTGAGATCATCGCGCCGGCGGGCAAGGACATGCAGATGTTGCCGCCCACCGTGGCCGCGTTCCAGATCTTGAACGACATCAGCAGCGACTGGCAGCAGAGGCGAAAGAGGGGCGCGGCCGTCCAGGCGGCCGGCGCCACGAACCGGTCGAGCTCGGCGATGGTGCAGGTCGCGGCAATATCGAGACCGCCGGCCGAAGCCGCTAGCGCGGGCCAGTGCAGCGATTCTAGGTCGATCAGCGTGTCGGTGCCGAGCTGCGGCGTCGAGAACAGCCAAGTGCCGCCGGCGAGCCAAGCATAGCCCTCGCGCCATTGGGTGATTTCCTCGGCCGCGGCAGGGCGTTTGACCTCGGTCACCGTGTTAAGATTCATGACCGTTGCCTCATGACCCAGACGGCAGGCTCAGCCACACGACAATCCCACGAACGTTCCCTCTACAGCAGGCGCCATAGAATGGCGATTTCGATGACGTAGCAGAGCAGCAAGACGATTGGGCTCGTTAGCACCATCCAACGCGGCTTATTTTCGGGAAACAGCCAGGCATTGAAGCCGCGAATGGCCAGCGGCATCAGCGGCCACGTAGTCAGCGCAACGCTCACCGCATTGCCGATGAAGGTGCCAACAGCGGGGTTGAGGTTTCGCAAGTGCGGATTGAGAAACCTAAGTTCCAGCATGACGACTGGAAAGAGCGTGAGCAGAACGAGGCATGCCGTCTTCCACATGTTGGGCGGTTTTCCGGTAGCGGGATTATTCGGCACCCACCCCGGAAACGACGTGTCGACCCGCTGAGCGTGGAAGCCCTCGACCAGATCCTCGCTTTCCTTCACCATTGCGGCGCGCGCGTCGGACTTCAGCCACGCCTCCAAGTTCGCCGCCGAGTCAAAACGCAACACCGTCGTCCAGCCGGTTTCCTTAAACTGCGGCGGCTGGACGAACGAGCCGATGTATCCGGGAAACGTCGCCTGGAGCTTTTGAATGCGATCCGCCCAGGTGCGATACGCCGCTTCTTTTCCGGGCTTGATTTCGGTAACCATCACCATCGTCACCCCGTGCTGGACAGAGTACTCGATCGCCGCCTGGCCGACGAGCTGCATCACTAAACCGCCTTCGACCAGCGGCGCGACTTCGTCGATGAGCTCGCGATTCTGGTCGCCGCGCCGCCACTGCCGCAACGCATTGACCGATGCGAAACGCGTTAGGGCCACCGCTTCCAGCTGATCCGGCGGTGCCGGCGGCCAGAACTCGAAGCTAAGCGCACCCCCAGCAGCGAGTACCGAGGTTTGCCAGCGGACCTGCCACTGTGCAAACTCGACCTCACTCCCCGGACGAATGCGTGCGCAGAGGAGGAGCGTGGAAGCGTCGTCACTCACGGTTCACTCAATCACCGCCGAGCACATTCGGCAGCGAACCTGCTACCGAGACGACCTTGGCGATGGACACGGCTTGCAGCGTCACTGCGTCAGGCTTCGGCCTGACGAGCTGGTACTTTCGAACTTGCGCGGTCTTGTCTTGCGACGAGACGCCGCTCACGAGCAAATCCGCACCGGTCGTTGTGCTCGTCGTGGCCACGCGCACGCCGGAAGTATCGCCAAACGGGTTGAGGCTGGCGGCCTCGGTAAAGTCGACGATGTGGCTGTGCTCCATCGCGCTGTGCAGATACATCGCTGGTCCGCCCTGCAACGCCGAACCGCTTGAATAGACTTTCACCGTGCCGGGGGCGGACAGTTGGCCAACGACAATCCGCTCGGCGCCACCCAGCGATCCGGTAAGCCAGCCGGTGGCCAACGAGACGCCGCCCCGATAACCAGTGCCGAACGGCATGAACGCGGCGGTCATCGCCGGCTCGCCGGCGATGACCTTACACATGTCTGCCGCCGCGCCGCTGCCGTTAGTCCTAGCGCCGATCGGCGTCATCAGCGAAAAATTGAAAACCTTCACCTGCGCCGGACTGCCCGGGCCGGGAGCGGTGACGATGCTGTCTCGACCGGACATGAAGTCGACGAATCCCGAAGTGACGCTCACTCCTGATCGATCGTCAGGGTAGGGGCTGAATGTTGAGAAGAGCGGCGGAGCCGCGCCCGGCGATCGCGGCAGCTCTGAGCCATACACTCTGACTTCGCTGGGAATGCCGGGTCCAGAGCCCACGATGATATTATCGGCGCTCGTTCCGTCGATCTGCGAAGCCGTCACGCTGACACCGCCGCGAGCGTCAGGAGCGAAAGCCGCAAAACGCGCAAGCTCCGTCTCGAACGCACGCTTGCCGCCGTCCGCCTTCCCCGAGTAAGCGACAATTTCCGGCGCGTAGTCCTTTCCCGCACCGACGATCAGGTCAAAGACGCCGTCATCGTCAACGTCGCCCATAGCCACGCTCGGAGTTCCTTCAAAGCCCGGGAATGGGGTGACCGTGGCGACGAGCCGGTCGCCATTGCCGTCGTACACTTTGACTTCAGCCGAGCGGCCCGGAGACCCGGGAACGGCCACCGCATAGGTCGAGACGGCCGGGATGACGTTAATCAGCGCCATGAGACCGTTGTCTTCATGGTTCAGGCGATGGCAATGCATCACGAAGAGTCCGGTGAAATCGTCGAACTTCATACGCAGCGTCAAAGCGCCGGGCTGGATAACCTCCTCATTGATTTGCATGGTCGGCGCCGGGACGTTGGCATTGTCGACACCCCACATCTCCGGCCCGGTCTTGAGACCGGTGGTCGGATCGAAATAATGAGTGACTTGAAAGTCGTTGACGTGAATGTGGATCGGATGCTCGTCGTTGTTGTTGTTGATGAACCTCCACTCTTCAACCGAACCGAGCCGCGGCTGGATCAGGGGAACGTTGGGAAACGCGGTGCCAGCGAACGCATAAACGAAGGCTTTGGGATCGGACTTGCTCGCGAGATCGTTGAGAAATCCGCCTGAAATCACGAGCTGCCGCTCGAAATCGGGCGTGACCTGAGAAATGTCCTCGAACGCGGTGTAAGCCTGCAGCGGTCGTCCGTCGGTGAACGCCGTCGTGACGCCTTGACCACCAGAGGGCACGGCCCTGGCCAGGATCTGGGTTGGGAAGACGAAGAACCCGTCGTAATAACTGATAGCGGACGGCAATACGCTCAAGCTACCGAGTGTAGCCGGAGGATTTTCTGTACCGTCGTTCAAGTAAAGGATCCCCGGGGCGCTGATCGTGCTAGCGCCACCGCCTCTCGGCGGCATTTCCAGGATCAGATCCCCTGAAGCGGGCATCGTCACCGCAATGGCGTAGCGGGTGGCCGGGGGTAGGAGCAGTCGAGTCCCCCCGTCCGTGACGGGATAGTGAACTTCGGGGGACGGAAGTCCGTCTTGACCGACAATGGCGATCTCAGGGTGCTTGCCCGTTGCCGTCTCCGTAAGCTCGACGTTCATGTATGCAATGTCGCTGACATTGGCGAGCACCCAGATTTCGGTTTGTCCGGCTTTGCTCTTGATGACCGGTTGGAACTGACCGTTGACGGTGAATTGCAGGTCGCGCTGATAGTCGGGAAGCGTCGGGTCAGCCGGCACGTCTTTGCCTGGGCCCCCGGGATCAGCCGTGAAACGTTGCAGATTGCTCGGAATGAACTGAAAGCGCCCGCGGTTGTTGCGGATCGATAGCGGGCCTGAGTACCAGACGGTAAAGTATTGTTCTCCCTTTTTCGATTGATTGAAGTTGACCGGAGCGAGCAGCGGGCGGTACGTGCCGTTCGCCAGCTGATCACCTTGAGGCGGCGTTATCGTGCTGACATATTGCGACCAATAGGGGTTGTTGAGTTGGGCTAGACCTCCCGCCCGATCGAAGACATCATTGTATTGAAGCACCATGTTGCGGATGGGAATCCGGTTCTCCGTAACCAGCGGCAGGTTTCCATCGGTGCGCCCGATCGCAAGCAGGCCGGCTAATCCGAAATAGGTCTGAGCAGAGGTGAGGGTATGGAGATGACTGTGATACCAATACGCGCCCTGCGGCATGCTTTTCGGGATGTGGTACGTGTAGGTGTTCGACATCCCGGCCGGGATGTGCAGCATCACGTTGTCGGAGTTGCCCTTGGGACTGACATGCACGCCGTGAACGTGCAGGTTGATCGGCGAGGAGGTCATCTGCTCCGGATAGAGCGGCACCGTCTCGCTCTTCGCGGTGTATTGCGGATCGTAGAAATCCCGGATCGTCAGGCCGGTCAGGGCGTTGTCCAGATGGACGATCAGCGTCTCCCCCGGAAACACCTGCAACGTCGGCGCGGGGTATAAATTATCTCCCGACATCTGCCCGTTGGACGCCGTGCCGCGGACCACCTTATAGGCAAAGACGAGGAAGTTTTGTACCGGCGCAGCCACCGTGTCGAGACGAGCCTGCCCCTGATGCGCGGTGAGCGTCACCTCCAGAACGCCGTCCTTGCTTGCCAGCGTTATAGGCTCGCTGAACTCTGGCCGAACGGATGCATCGAACTTGGCATTCGCGCCCTGTGCACGGGCCAGAGACCCAGGCCACGCGGCCGCGAGCGCAAATGCCACCGCGATGCCGCTCATGACGAGCGCGTTCTTCGCAAGCAGCGTCGCCATTGGACCTCCTCAAGGTTTTTGTTGTCGGGATTAGTGGCTAATTTTCCAACTTCGTCAATTGATTGGCCGACGGCGTAATTAACGTGGCATAACAATGAGGAAGCTCGCAATATTCGCTTAAATTGCCGACCGCACAGGATTGCGACACCCTATGGGCCAATCCACGCCACGGCTCGATCCGGGACCTGCGCGGCCATGAGCGCACCGGACCGATCCATCCTGCAAAGCGCCCTTGACTGGCTGGCCGAGGGTCGTCCCGTCGCGCTCGCGACCGTCATTCAAACCTGGGGCTCGGCGCCACAGCCGGCGGGCAGCCAATTGGTGATCGATGGGCGCGGCAATTTCCTGGGCTCGGTGTCGGGCGGCTGCGTGGAAGGCGCGGTCATCGCCGAAGCCGCCGAGGTGCTCGAGACGGCCAAACCCAAGACGCTTCAGTTCGGCATCGAGGACGAAACGGCGTGGAGCGTCGGCCTCGCCTGCGGGGGCACCATCCGCATCTTCCTGGAACCGCTGGCAGCGGGATCGACAGGGGCGCTTCTGCGCCAGCTCACCGACGAGGTTCAGTCGCGCCGTCCCGTGGCGCTGGTGACCGAGCTCGCAACCGGTACGCGGAGCCTCGCTCATTCACCGGAGGATCTCCAGGGAGAGGCGGCGCTGCTGCTGGAAGATGCGTTCCGCCGCGACAGATGCGTCACGCTGCAAGGAAGCAGCGGCGAGGTCTTCATCAATGTGTTCAACCCGGCGATTCGCCTGATCATCATCGGCGCGGTGCATATCGCGCAAGCCTTGCTGCCCTTGGCCCGGGCGGTCGGCTATAGCGTGGTGATCGCCGATCCGCGCTCGGCTTTCGCCACGGAAGAGCGCTTTCCCGGCGTGGAGATCGCGCGGGACTGGCCAGACGAGGCGCTGGCCAGGATCGGCCTCGACGCCCATACCGCTGTCGTCGTGCTCAGCCACGACCCGAAGATCGACGACCCGGCGCTCATCTCTGCGCTTCAGTCCGAGTCCTTTTATATTGGGGCGCTGGGGAGCCGGAAAACCCATGCCAAGCGCGTCGAGCGGCTGCTTCAAGCCGGTGTCGCCCCCGCCGACATCGAGCGCATTCGCGCGCCGGTCGGGCTCGATATCGGGGCGCAGGGGACAGGCGAGATCGCGCTTTCCATCATCGCCGAGATCACGGCCACGCAACGCGGCAAGCCGAACGGATTTCGATGAGCGCCGCACCGGCTTACGGTCCTGGGCCAAAGGTCGCCGGCATCCTGCTGGCCGCCGGTCGCTCCTCGCGCATGGCACCCCGCAACAAACTCCTCGAGACGATCGACGGAACGCCGATCGTCCGCCGCGTCGCCATCACCGCTCTGGCAAGCGGCGTGCGGCCCCTGATCGCGGTGACAGGGTTTGACGCCGCGCGCGTCGCCGACGCGCTCAATGGGCTCGAGCTGACCATCGTCCACAATCCAGCCTATGCGGAGGGCTTGAGCACCTCGCTGCGGGCGGGCTTACGCGCGCTACCGCGGGCTTGCGACGGCGCGCTGGTTTGCCTCGGGGACATGCCGGCGATCGAGAGCGGCAACCTGCAGATCTTGATCGCCGCCTTCGCGGCCCGTGGGTGCGCCGGCATCTACGTGCCGGTGAGGCATGGCAGGCGGGGAAATCCCGTGCTCTTCGGCGCCGCTTTTTTCAGCGAGATGATGGGACTCGCTGGCGATATCGGTGCCAAACAGCTGCTACTGCGTCACCGGGACCGTGTGACCGAAGTGGAAATCGCCTCGGACGGCATTTTCGCGGATATAGACGCGGCCCCGGACCTTGCGCGCCTCAAGAAGCTCCGATCAAAATCATGACAAGCCGGAAGGCTTGCAAATCCGCCTCGTGAGATTTTTCACGCTTCATGCCATATACAGGCGAGTCACGCGGGCGTGGCGGAACTGGTAGACGCAACGGACTTGAGCAAATTGAGTGCCTGCGGGGAAACCCGCGGTGCAGAACTGCCCAAATTCGGGGAAACCTGTGAAATGGCAATCCCGAGCCAAGCCCGGCCTTCAATGGAACGGGAAGGTGTAGAGACTAGACGGGCAGCGCCTAAACTCCGGCGGCAGCGCCGGGACACGGTGAAGGGATAGTCCAGACCGCAAACCCCGCCGCAAGCGGCGGGGGCGGCGAAAGCCGCGGCCGGTACGAAAATCCGTTGGGGGAAACCCCGTGAGGGTTCGAGTCCCTCCGCCCGCACCACGGCTCTAATCATTTCATTTGTGGTGAAACGATTCCGGCGAGCTCCAGAACTTGGGCTTCAGTCCAACAACTTAATCGTTTCATAGGTCATTGCGCTGCCGGTGACGATCATCATGATCATCATCGTCGTCGTCACAGCCATGACGATGACAACGACAACGATGGCGGCGGCCTGATCGTCATCATCGTCATCATCGCCGTTCCGATCCTGATGACGACGACGGCACAAAGAAGGGGCCGCGGCGACTATGAACAGGTGATTGTGACGATCACGACGATGCCCAACGGTCCCGAGAATCACAACCGTAGCTGCGGGCGCTTGCTGAACCGGCAAGCGCCGGCAGAGGTCTTAGCGCCTGATTCTGCATAATTCCGTAATTGCGCAGGAATACGGCTTTTGCGCAATAAATAGTTGCGTAATTAGCTTGATTCTTGCGCGATTATTGGCATAATTGCGCAATAAACCAATCACGCAAGAATGGGAGGCTGGATGGCAAGACGCATAGCAGAAGAGGACTTGGAGGCGATCGTTGGTGTGGTCCGCCAGCATGAGGGAGCCACGGCGCAGCAAATAGCGCGCACGCTCGGGACGGATATTCCGCTGCGCACGCTGCAATACCGGCTAAAGCAGCTCGTGACGGCCGGGCGCCTAACTCAGGCGGGCGGGGGGCGCTCCGCCAAATACCGCATGCCCGCAGTGGAGGCGGTAGGCGTCGCTGCCGGCGCCGCTCAGGTCGAGGGCCGCGGCGAGGCTGTCTTGCCCCTCTCGAAAGCCGGCCTCGAAATCCAGAAATATGTCCGCAGGCCGCCAGAGGCGCGTAAGCCCGTCGGATACAATCGAGGATTCCTTGACGCCTATCGTCCCAACGTCTCTGCCTACCTTTCGCCGAACGAGCGCAAGCGTCTTCACGAGGTCGGCACACCAAAGCTCGCAGTCGAGACGGCAGGTACTTACGCGCGGCAAATCTTAAATCGCCTCCTGATCGACCTGTCCTGGAACTCAAGCCGCCTTGAGGGCAACACCTATTCGCTGCTTGATACGAGGCGGCTCATTGAATTCGGCGAGGAGGCAGAAGGGAGGGAGCGTCGGGAAGCCCAGATGATCCTCAATCATAAGGACGCGATCGAGTTTCTTGTCGGCGCGGCGGAAGACATCGGCTTCAACCGCTACACGATTCTCAACCTCCATGCGTTGCTAGCGAACAACCTGCTGCCAGACCCGACGGCAGCCGGCAGGCTCAGGCATATCGAGGTCGGCATCGAGAGGTCCGTTTTCCAACCGCTGGCCGTGCCACAGCTGATTGAAGAATGCTTCGACCAGATACTCGCGGCGACTGCCGCGATTGAAGATCCCTTTGAGCAAGCCTTTTTCTTCATGGTGCAGTCGCCATACCTTCAGCCGTTTGACGACGTGAACAAGCGCGTTTCGCGCCTTGCTGCCAACATCCCGCTTATCAAAGCCAACCTGTCTCCGCTGACATTCACAGATGTCCCCAGATCGACCTACACCGATGCGATGCTCGGCGTGTATGAGCTGAATAAGATCGATCTTCTCAGGGACGTGTTCATCTGGGTATATGAGCGATCCGCCGCGCGCTATGCCGCCGCAAGGCAATCCCTCGGAGAGCCTGATCCCTTCAGATTGCGCCACCGCGCTGCCATTGGCGAAGTCGTCGGCGAAGTGGTGCGCGCACGCCTGAACAAGAAAGCGGCGCTCGCGCATCTCAATTTATGGACGAAGGAGCATATCGATTCCGTGGAGCGCGAACAGTTCCGAGAGATAGTCGAAAGCGAACTCCTTGGGCTGCATCAGGGAAACTTCGCGCGTTATCGGGTGACCCCTGCCGAGTTCAGAAACTGGCAACAGGTCTGGACCAGCTCATAGCCATGTAGAAATAGGTAACGGCAGGGTCACATCAAAGGATGATCCTGCCGCGGGCATCAGCATCAGAAGCGGCGGCCAGTACGAGATGACGACTCTGAAATTCAAATTCCGACCGACGGCGAAGTCCGCGACATCCTCGGCGCCGCCGATCTCATGGGAAAGAAAAATGACTTCATGGAGAAATGCTGGGTACGCTATCGCCCTATGATCTATCTCGCCACCTTCTCGAGCATGCGGCCTTCTGAATGCTGGAGACTGCCCTGGTCCAATATCTTCGAGGACCATGTGACGGTGAGGCAGCGTGCCGACAAGACAGGCATCATTGGTCCCGTCAAATCGAAAGCGGGCAGGCGCACGATAGACTTGCCGCGCCTCGTCAGCGATATAGTCTTCGATTGGAAAGAGCGCTGCCTGACTTCGAGGATTGATATGGCCGCGAGGGACTTAAAATCCTGAGGGGGAGACCCCGTGAGGGTTCGAGTCCCTCCGTCCGCACCAGTTTCGGCGCGGCAGCCCGGCGACGCCGACGATGATCATCATGGCCATCATCATCGTCATCGTCGTCATCATGATCATGGCGACGATGACGACGACAACAACAACGTCGGCGGTGACGGCGAGGCTGATGGTGGTGGTGCCGGGCTAGGCGGCCTGGTCCAACGACCACTGAACCCGCTCCGCGATAAATCTCGCAAACGGCCGAATGTCGAGATCAATGCTCGCGCTATCAAGGGCGGCGAGATATTTGCGCCGGTTCTCGACACGGATCACCGTCCACGGATAACCTCCCGAGGCCAGCATCGCGTTCATCAGAAAGCGCGCCATGCGCCCATTCCCATCCGGATAAGGGTGTATGTAACCGAACAGCCAGTGACCCAGCACGGCGCGGACGCCCGGATTATCCTCACCCTCGATCAGATCGAATAAAGTCGGCAGGGCATCGCGCACCGCCTCCCAGCGCGGAGGCACATATCGGGAGCCGCGCAGGAACACAGTATGGTTGCGGTAACCGGCGAGCGCCGAAGCCTTGATAAGTCCGGCGGCCACCGACGGCTGAAACAGCTCCCGATACCAGTCTCCATGTGCTGCCCGCATAACCGGACCTGGCTTCTGACCGTTGATGATCTTCTCGACGCTGTCCTTGACGAGCTGAAACGCTTGCCAGTAACCGCGTGCAGCGAGCGCATTGCGGTTGTCGCGATCCCCCTCCTCGCCATCGGGATTCCAAGCGCCCGTTCTCACTTTTTCGATGAGTTCGGGCGTAACCTGATAGCCTTCAATCGATAGGGAGTGATAGGCGTCGCTCTTGTAAATTTCGTCGATGAAACGCAGGTACGCTTCCCGGCCAAGCAGATCTCGGACATTGCGTAATCCCCCGAGGACGATTTGCGCCTCAAGCGGGTTCCGGGTGAAGAACGCTTCAGGGACCCGGATAAGAGCAGCTTCGGCCGTAAAAATTCGCAGGCCGTAATTGTTACATAAGGAGGTCGTGATCCAGGTCGTTCGTGAAACGACCCTCGATCCCGCACTTGACCTTGACCGCTTCGGCAATCCCAAGCGTTCGGTGCAGGAACCCGCCCGCATCGCTTGGAATTTCTCAACCACTCTCTATTTCAAAGGGGCCCGGCTCCAGCCCTGGCAGCTTGCCGGCGTCCGGCCGCGCGTTTGCTACGTCGGTCTTGTGTTCAAGCAGGACCCGTCACCCGCCGACCAGGGAGAGGCGTGTTGCGCCGCGCAGATGTTTCTCAACTCAGGCAATGGCGTCGTCTTCCGGGGCGCGCTGGGCCCTGGTATTCCGAAAAGAGCCGCGAGTTTCATTTCGCCGCGAACCGGCGAGAGATTTGGTGGCGGAGGTCATCAAAGCCTACAGCAAAGACCATGGCGGGCCCCCGGCCGAGCTGTTCATTCACGCCCGCCAGCGCTTTTCTGACGAAGAATGGGAAGGGTTTGCGTCGGCAGTTCCGCCGGAAACCAAGCTCGTTGGTGTCCGCATCCGTGCAACTCAAGACCTCCGGCTCTTTCGTCCAAACACCGATACCCCTGTGCTTCGAGGCACGGCGGTCACGATGTCAAAGAGGGAAGGCTATCTGTGGACCACAGGCTACATTCCGCGGCTGCGCACCTATCCGGGTTTTGAAACGCCCAAGCCGCTTTTGGTCGAGGTCAATCGAGGGGAAAGAGACCTTATGACCGTCATGAGCGATGTACTGGCACTCACGAAGGTCAACTATAACGCCTGCGACTTTTCTAGCGGCCTGCCAGTGACGCTGAAATTTGCAGATCGTGTGGGCGAGATTCTAACGGCCTCGCCACGCGGCATGGAAGCGCCGCCTATGCCGTTCCGCTTTTATATTTAGCTCTGGCACCGCGGAGGCTCACCAAAGCGTGGCCCCTGCGGTGCTTCATCGCCCAGCTACCTCGTTTGTGTTGATGATTCGCCTAATGATTGAACTCGGAAAGGTTCAGGTAGTAGCGCGTATGGCGGCGTTCGCCCGTTCTAACCAGCGCGCCCTTATTGACCATATCCTGTAGGTCCCTCGTCGCAGTCGCGCGCGACGCCCGCGTGATGGTGATATAGTTCTCGGCGCTCAGTCCTCCCTTAAAGCCGTCGATGCCCTCGCGGAACATCCGGGCGATTGCCTTTTCCTGGCGCTCGTTCAATTGGCCCCGCAGCGTCTCGTACATTTTCGCCTTGGCGACATAAAAATCGACACGCTTGATCGTGTTGCCCTGCGCTTGAAGAATCGTCTCGGAAAAATAGGTCATCCACTCCGCGATCTCATTGTCCTTATTGTTGCGTTCGAGCGCCGTGTAGTAGGCCTTCCGTCCGCGCTCAATCGTGTAGGCCAGGGCGATGAGGCTGGGCTGGCCGAGGTTTTGACCCAGTGATTTTTCGGAGAGTGCGCGGCCGATGCGCCCGTTGCCGTCCTCGAACGGGTGAATGCTCTCAAAATACAGATGCGCGATGCTGGCGCGCGCCAATGCCGGCAGGGGGCGTTTGCCGCCCGGCGCGGTGTCATTGAACCACTCAATAAATCTATCCATTTCCTGCTTCAACCTGGAGGACGGCGGGGCTTCGAAGTGGACCTTCCGATTGTAAACAGCCCCCGAAACAATCTGCATGGGGTCGGCATGAGTCCGATAGCCGCCAATGACCTGAATGCCACGCTCCCCGCTCATCAGCATGTTGTGCCAGGCGAACAGGGTCTCGTGGGTCAGAGGCTCGGCGAAGCTCCTGTACAAATCCACTATCATCTCGGCGATACCGCGTTCCGCGGCCGGCACTTGGCGCATGTCGGTTCCAAGGCCGAATTGCTGCCGCAGGGAGGATTGCACGCTGTCGCGGTTGAGGATTTCGCCTTCGATTTCCGAGGTCTTGAGGGCTTCGTCGCTAATAAGCTCGATTTTGAGCAGGTCCCGGTCATCCGGGCCAATATGCTTGAAGGCCCCGATGAATTCACCGGAATGCACTAGAAACCGTCCCTCCAGAGGCTCCAGAGCGACGGCGTCGTACCTGAATTGCGGCCAGTCAGGCTGCTCCCAATTCCAAGTCATGAGCTATAGACATCCTTTCTATAGCTCACTGTACGCGATTTTATGAGTTATAGCAAAGTCGGCTATGCCTCATGCGGGCAGCCTACCAGACGCTGCATCACCGGCCGGTGATGCCCCCCACGGCGACGCCCGCGGCGGCTTCTGACCTTCGTCAAGCCGCCTAGCGCGCACGTTCGTGCGCGCTAGCATCCGGTTTTCAGCGTAAAATCAGCCTATTGCGCATATGACTTGTCCCCGAACGCTTCCCGGAACGTGAGCCGGCTAAACGGGGGTTTAGGAAGGCAGATGGTAGTGTACTGGGCCGGCTGGCAGCAACCGGCTCCGCGCCCAGGGCAGCGGCGACCGCTAATACTGGGTGTCCACGAGGAAACCGGTTCGACCGCTGCATGCAAAACCGCTTGGCGACTTGTGCGGCCTTAGCGCGCTGTCGCGGGTTTTGCGCCGAAATTTCTTCCGGCACACGGGGCATTGATAAACATAAGTCGGCCCTGTCGAGGCAACCGAACGGCGTCTAGCCGTGGACGGCCGCGCAAAGCTCATTCTCGGTCCGCCGGCGCCCGATCCACCCCCGCGCGACGGCAGGACACTGACCGGTCCGCTTGGGGTGAGCTCGACTGCGTATCGCGGGACGAAGGTTTGGTTGACCGTACTTGCTCCCGTGATCCGATCCACGCGGTAGCTGCGGTGGTCGGTCTTATCCAGATTATAGGCATGCAAGACGATATTGCCGTCCCGCGTCCGCCGCAGCGAGTAGGGTTCGATCCGCCGCGTCGAGCCTTGATATTCGAGATCGACGCACAAGCGGTTCGCGCCGGCGAACCGGATGATTTCGAGATACGTCTGCGCCCGGCCGGACACGTCAAGACCTAACGTGCGCTCACGCACGACAGACTCGCCTGCGGCCATCACGTAGGCCGCGGGCCCAGGAGCCGCTTCGCCGCCGGCCAGCCAAGCGAAAAATTCCGGCAGCACATCCCAAAAGGCCGCAAGGGGAGGCAGCGCCGGAAGCTGGTGGGCAAGCATCGCCTGCCAGCCCCCTTCCAGTCCGTCGCGATGAGCTGCCAGATCATCGAACCTTGGGACAGGGATGCCCTTGAACTCGCATTTCTGCCTGAGCACATCCAGCAGCACCGCCGATGACGGTCGCGCCTCGTTGTTTCGAAAGAGGTTCACGACATCATAGAGATCACGGGGCCTCGTCCGCTCGGCAAGCGCGCGAACCTTCTCTCCGAACGCCTCCTCATAAGCGTAGGCAAGCACCTCGATACCGGCCTCCGGCTCGTCGCTATAGTCATGAAAGATCGGCACGCGCTCCGGCGGGAGGACGAGGCGCTCGTCCGCGGTGAGGTCGAGCTTGATTCGCGGCCAGCGTACGAGCGCGACGTTCGGAGACACCGGACCGCGGTAGCTTAATTTGCCCTGGCAAGCTGTCTGGCCGCGCGGATTTTGAAACAGCTCGAAATCCTGGCCGTCGCCCGGCATTTCGAGGCCGGCTTGCTCGTAAATCCATTCGCCGATGTCGCCAAAGACCCTCTTGAGGAATGCCTCATCGAGGTGGGCGGCATCGGTCAGGGTAAAGTCCAGATCCTCAGAAAAGCGATACGTCTCGAAGTAGCATTTCTTCAAGCACGTGCCGCCCTTGAATATCCATTTTTCGCGCAGCTCTGCGTGCGCGTAGATGCCGGCCAGCGCCCAACCGAGCGCATAATCCTTTTCGACAACATCCGGCCGCAGGCCAAGCTTGGCCGCAGTCTCAAGCAGCTCAGCCTTGCCGATCACGGTTTAGGCTCCGCGACCCAATCGGCGGGCACGCGAAGCTTCCAGCGGGTAACGACCCGCGTGCACTTCAAGGCAGGATCAAGCTTCGCATAGCCCTCGGTCAGGCGCGACTTGCACGCGGCAACAAGCTCTGCACCGCGAGGATGGCGTTCCGCCAGGAAGCCGAGCCGCTTGAACACCGCCCCGTTTGCGAGGCGATCCGCATACTCGATGAGCCTTCCGGTGTTGCTCTCTTCCTTGCGCAAGTACCGATCAAGGCAATCCGCGACGTGCTGAATTCCGCCGCCGATCGCCGGATCGGCCAGCATATCCAGCATGGTGCGGTCAATGTCCGAGACCATGACCTTGGTCTGGCCGCGCCAGACCGCGCTAACTCCGAAAATCCGCGACTCCGGAATACGCCGCAGCGTGAACTGCGCGCCTCCGCTTTCCCTTGTTCTTTGCCTGATAGGCCGCGCCGTGAACACGACGATGTCGCGGAATATCTGCTCCGTGAGGTCCCAATGTTCGGCAGCCGTCCGGCCGCCGACGTAAGCAGGGCCAAACAGCGCCGGTATCAGCATCCAGGCGTCGGTCACCGCCTGCTCGGCTCCCATCATGTCCAACCCTACGGGAGTGTAGAGGCCGCTTCCCACTCGTTGCAGCCAACCCTGCTTTGCCCAGCCCGCCAAGGCTTTCGCCGCCTTCGCAGGCGTTACGCTGAGGGTCCGCGCAGCGTCAGCCACCCCAATGACATCGCCTGCCGCCCTGATCACAGCGGCAAGCCTCGATCGTCCGGTTCTGGCAGCTGCGTCCATAGTGTACCCAGAGTGCATTTATTCCTCAGAATCAGGAATCATAACACCCAAAGTATACCATTTAACCGAGTTGGAGACCACCCGTAAGATACTTGAAATGCTAAAATTCCGCAATTTCAGGAAAAATTGCATCTCCAGTACACCTAACCCTCGAATTTCGAGGTTTTAAGCCAAATTTCGAGGCTTTTTTACACATATAGTTACACATGCACATTTCAATATCTATTTTTTCGATATATATCAAGGCGTTATAAGTCTACTCAGAAGACTTAAAATCCTGATGGGGAGACCCCGTGAGGGTTCGAGTCCCTCCGTCCGCACAGCTTCGGCGCGGCAGCCCCGGCGACGCCGACGATGATCATCATGGCCATCATCATCGTCATCGACGACGACAACAACAACGTCGGCGGTGACGGCGAGGCTGATGGTGGTGGTGGCGGGCTAGGCGGCTTGGTCCAACGACCACTGAACCCGCTCCGCGATGAATCGCGCAAAAGGGCGGATGTCGTTGTTGATGCTCGCGGTATCGAGGGACGCGAGATATTTGCGCTGGTCCTCGACGCGGATAACCGTCCACGGATAACCTCCCGAGGCCAGCATCGCGTTCATCAGAAAGCGCGCCATGCGCCCATTCCCATCCGGATAAGGGTGGATGTAACCGAACAGCCAGTGACCCAGCACGGCCCGGACGCCCCGATTATCCTCACCCTCGATCAGATCGAATAAAGTCGGCATGGCATCGCGCACGGCCTCCCAGCGCGGAGGCACATATCGGGAGCCGCGCACGAAAACGGCATGGTTCCGGTAGCCGGCGAGCGCCGAAGCGGGAATAAGGCCGGCAGCAACGGATGGTTGGAACAGTTCTCTGTACCACTCTCCGTGCGCAGCACGCACGACCGGACCCGGCTTCTGTCGGCCGATGATCTTCGCGACGCTCGACTTTACGAGCTGGAAGGCTTGCCAGTAACCGCGTGCAGCGAGCACATTGCGATTGTCGTGGTCCCCGTCATCGCCTGTCGGGGTTCCAGGCGCCCGTTCCGACTCTTTCGATGAGTTCAGGCGTAACCTGGTAGCCTTCGATCGACAGCGAGTGATAGGCGTCGCTCCGATAGATTTCGTCGATGAGGCGCAGATACGCTTCCCGGTTTCTCGGCAAGCCGGGCGCCTCGGGAAACAGCTTGATCACGGCTTGCCGTGACGATCCCCACAGCGCCCGCAGCCGTGCCGTGATTGGCGCTATTGTCTGTCCCACACTCACGATGCTTGTCCGGCGCGCAAAGGGATCTGTCTCGCGTACATCGTATCCGGCGGCCTTTAACGCCGAGAGGATTTCATCGGCGACATCGGCGCGACCTATGCGACGAAACGCGCCGGCCAGCCTTCCGGCTACGGCCGAATGCCCGCCGTCGAGAAGACGCCCGAGCAGGTCCGAGACATTGCGCAGGCCGCCGAGAACGATTTGCGCCTCAAGCGGGTTCCGGGTGAAGAACGCTTCAGGGACCCGGATAAGAGCAGCTTCGGCCGTAAAAATTCGCAGGCCGTCCTTCACCGTGACATCGTCGGCAGAGGGCATCTGCTTCTGCTTCAGGTCGTAGAACGAAGTTCCGAAAAGCAGTTCGACCGTGTTGTTCGCCCCTTTCGGCGAATACACAACGACCTGCGGGGGGATGACCGTGTTTTCGGCATGGAGCAGAAGCGATTGCTCCGGTGATAAGTGCCATTGATCCCCGAAACGGTCCTCGCAGTAGCTCGCGCAGAACTGCCAGAACGATGCATACCATGGTGTGCTGTCGCCAGGCTCCGCGTTCAGGCTGGAAGAAATCAGCCAGCCCTTGATCACTTCGCGGAGGAAGCCCTGTTTCAGCAGACGCTCGCGGTGACTGCGCGTCAGCTCATTCGACCGGAAAGCCCTCCTGCCGCCTTTTTGCAGCTTTTCGAGTTCGGCCAGAGAGGCTGCCAGTTTTTCATGCGGTGCGGCCATTCAACGAGCCTTTTCAGTGATATGTGTTATCGCAAGTCGTTTGTGTTGTGCGATCACAAGTATATAATGCCGTGTTATCACAAGTCAATTATGCTGTATCATCACAAGTTAATTATGCCGTACCAACGCAAGTTTTTTGTGTCGGAGAAGCTGCGGAGCGCGGAATGCCCCGAACGTATCCACAGCACCTCAAGCAGCCCAATATCAGCCTAAGTCATAAATCCCATAATTGCGATAATATCAGAAGTACAACTAATAATATAGGGAGATCAAAATGGAGTTACCCTGTTACATTGGCTTGGAGCAGGCCCGAAAGGTTCTGTCAGAAATGGGCGTCAACCTCACCAAGCGCCAGTTAAAGCGGGCAACAGACAAAGCTATTCACGGACGCCGTAAACTTCCATTCTTTGTTGATCCGATCGAACGGAAACTTGAGATATAGAATGGCGCTATTGTAAGCGCTTACATGAAACTACAAGACGAAGCAGAGAATAATTGCAAGATAAACGACGGCATGATTCAATTAATATATCCCAATAACAACAATAATTATTGCAGATGGCCGATATAAGAACGACGACAGGAAGCAAAGGCACGACATATCAGGTCCGTTACCCGACAACGGCGGCCAAGACGAGTTATGCCTACAAGACATTCGCCACGCGCAAGGAAGCGCTCGCGTTTCGTGAAAATTCGCGCGCGCGCTCACGCCCCGCCCCCGGCAGCGACATCCGCACCGTCGCGGACGGTTTGCAGAAATGGCTCGACGTTTGCGAGAAAGAGGGCAGGGACGGCCGCGATCCCGTCACGGCCTACACGCTCAAGCACTATGAATGGAGGCGATCACATCCTCGCCTACGGCTGGACGAAACCGCTTCGTGAGTTGACCTCGCCTGACATCGTCGAGTTCCGGTCATGGCTTCTGCGCAATCACAGCCGCGATCCTCGCTACGCCCTCGCCCCTGAAGCAACAGCAGCATCTGTAGTGTCTTCGTGAACGCATTCATCAGGGCTGCCTCGTGGCGCGCGAGTCCCAAGCGCGTCGTGGTAGGTACCATCGTGTATAAGAGCGTCGCCCAAGCGTTGAAGGGATCGCTCCTCCTGGGACAGCTCTTCTGACTCAGCGACCCCGTATTCGGACTTAAACTGCACGACCTGAGCTTCACGAGCATCTATGATGGCCGCCTCACATCCCGGCACGCGGCGCAGGCGCCAAAGTAGGCCCGATAGGCGCGCTCCACGAGCTCGCATTCTAGTCCCGACTGCGGATCAAACTCCTGCATCAGTTCTGCGCGGAGCTTGTCAAATTGAGCGGGATCCTCATCGCCAATCACGAGCGTTTTTGCCGTCAGTCCGTGTTTCCGTGAGTTCACGCGCGATCGAGCCTTGCCAGCTTGGCTCTTGGGGCCGGTGCTTCTTTTTGCATTTTCTCTGTTCGCCTCCAGTTGCTTACGCGATGCCATAAAACGCAATCCTCCGTGAGTGTTGTGCGTAATTGAGAGCAATCGAGTGTCAGAGCAACTGTTCTGGATCGATCATGTACGACTGCGGACAGACTAGGCTTCTCATTATGACCTGTCGCGGTTGCCAGCTGAGCGAACTCAAATTGCCTATATCGTCATTGCATCCAATGTTGACAGCCCCGCATTCCCGCGCGGGTTGGCGACTTGGCTGGCGAGAGACGGGGCGAGCCGGTGTGGATGGCATTTCCTCCTGCCCGTATTCTGGCATCGTCCCGCTGTGGACGTGGTGGGACCGGACACACAGGACTTAAAATCCTGAGGGGGAGAGCCCGCACCAATTCTCAAGTGTTGCGCGGGCTACCGAAGAGCAATTGGACCTGTTTCCTCGTTAAATGTGCGAAGCAATTTACACGCCCGCGAGGCGGTCTTCTTCGGTTGACAGGTCACGGGCTAGCGCACATTCTCCGCCAAATTTCAGAGGGGATGTGACCATGCGACTTTCGATCAAAACTGGCGCACGCAGATTAAAAATCGCTAGGCGTGTCATCCTGTACCTGTTGGTGGCTGGTGGTGCCGTTCTGGCTTTCGACAGCACTGCGATAACGCAAACTTTGCAGCCAAAGAAGAAAGCCAGTGAGCAGCAATCCCAGGTGGCCACTGCGGCGGCTCAGCCCGGACCGCCTCCA
This sequence comes from uncultured Alphaproteobacteria bacterium, assembly GCA_963804515.1. Classification (GTDB taxonomy): domain Bacteria; phylum Pseudomonadota; class Alphaproteobacteria; order Rhizobiales; family Methyloligellaceae; genus Methyloceanibacter. Next base: position 190,285 of record CAWDQR010000006.1, read on the forward strand.
GTTTGGGTGGTGAATTGCTCGGACAACAAGGGCGCCCTTGATTGTCGCGCGGGACAAGCGGTCTTCATCAAGACGACAGGACAGCGCCTCCTGTCTGTTGCTGTGAGTGTGCCCGCTGACACCAAGAAGCCCGTTATGCTGCTTCAAGTACCGTTGGGCGTCTATCTGCCGGCGGGGGTCTCGCTTCAGATTGGCAAGGATGCACCGAAGACACTTCCATACAAAGGGTGCGCGCAAGGTGGGTGCATTGCAGAATACGCCGTGACCGAAGCCGAGATAGGTGCCATGCTAAAGGGCTCAGACCTAACTATCTCGGTTCAGAATCAAAATCGGCAACCGGCGTTCACGGTTACCGTCCCAGTTACGGGCTTTGCTGAGGCCTACGCAAAGATCAAGTAGGTCTGCGAATCGTTATTATCAATCCGACGGAAGAATCAATCGGACTGTGGAGCGATGACACCGGCGCCGAGCCGCGGCGGCTCGGCGGCGCATGTGTGGCGACTTCGTGGCCCACTAGGAAAAGCTAAATATCGGGAAGTCTTCGAGAATCATGGGCGGCGCTGCAGGTCCTTTCCCGAGGCCGCGAACCAAAACCTCCACAGAATCAAGACGACACGACCTTGAGTCTGCCTCCTCCTTATCTTGCTCGTGGCGCTGCTACTTTAGAGTGTGTGGAATTCGCTGCGGGCATCCCTGCCGCAGCGAGTGCCCAGCAGGAGCGACCGTACTCTTTCCCGGGAGCCCGTTCCATTTAGGCCCGCTAAAGCGCAGAAAATCATTAGATGACGTGGCAAACCATGGGCTTGCGAGGCTAAGGAAAATAGCACGGCCGCTCGTTATGAGGGTAGGCGTGGCCCGGATGCAACAATGACTCGCAAAACTGCAGACGCCCTTTATATTCCGTTACCACTTCCCGGAGGGCTGTGCTTTAGTGCTCGCGAGACTCGGCTCCCAAGGGGGGAGCGTGAGCGACGTCTTGGGGGATTGGTCTTCGGACCGCAAGGGGGGCTCAAATGCACAGCAAGCAAATTCGGTCCGGAGCTTGGGCGCGAGGCCTTTTGGGTGGTCTGGGCGCCATTGCCATGGCGCTGGCTTTGAGCGCGACAGGCGCGCAGGAGGCCAAGGCACAAAACGGCACTGGTGCGATAATCCACATCAATAACCAGTTTGCCAACTTCACCATTGGACCCAATAACGGAGGCCAAACCGGCAATGGTGGGTTATTCGGCATCAATAACCAGTTCTTTAACGTCGCCATTGGAGCCAATAATGGAGCCCAAGACGGCAATGGCGGGATACTCGGCGTCAATACCCAGATTTTTAACTTCGCCCTTGGGGTCAATAACGGAAGCCAAGACGGCAACGGTGGGCTAGCCGGCATCAATACCCAGATTGGTAACCTCGCCATTGGATTCAATAACGCAAGCCAAGACGGCAATGGCGGGTTGCTCGGTATCAATACCCAGATCGGTAACGCCTTCCTTGGAGTCAATAACGGAAGCCAGGACGGCAATGGCTTGTTGCTTGGCGTCAATACCCAGATTGGCAACTTTTATGGTGGAATCAACAATGGAAGCCAGGACGGCAACGGGCTGATCGGTATCAATACGCAGATCGGTAACGTCGGAACAGGATTCAACAACCAAAGCCAGGACGGCAATGGCGGCTTCGGCGGCAGCGCCAGCGGCGGGTTGTTAAACGTGCCTGGTCTCCCCGGTACTCTCGGAGTCAACACCCAGATCGGAAACGTCGCTGGCGGAGCCTTCAACCAAAGCGGCGATGGCAATGGCGGCAATGGCGGCGACGCGTCAGGCTTGGCGCTTGTAGCTGACGGCGGCGCCGGCGGCATCGGCATCAATACCCAAATTCACAACGTCGCTTTCGGATTCGGCAATCAAAGCGGCGACGGCAATGGCGGCAATGGCGGCGACGCGTCAGGCCTCGCGCTCGGAATTGGCGGTGGCGCTGGTGGTAACGGCATCAATACCCAAATTGGCAACTTTGCGATTGGCGCCTTCAATCAAAGCGGCGACGGCAATGGCGGCGACAGCGGTAATGTATCAGGTATCGGGCTAGTAGTTGTTGGCCAGGCCGGTGGTAACGGCATCAATACCCAAATTCACAACGTCGCTTTCGGATTCGGCAATCAAAGCTGGGACGGCAATGGCGGCAACGCAGGCGACGGTGGCCTCGGCGGTGCTGGCGGTAACGGCATCAATACCCAGATTGGTAATGTCGCGGGAGGAGCCTTCAATCAAACTGCCGACGGCAATGGCGCCAACGGCGGCGACGGTGGTCTCGGCGGAGCTGGCGGTACCGGGAACAAAGCAGACCCCGCTGGTGCGATGGCGCGGGTGGCGCCGGTGGTAACGGCATCAATACCCAGATTGGCAACACCGCATTCGGACTCGGTAGCCAAAGCGGCGACGGCAACGGGGGCACTGGTGGCGCTGGCGGCGACGGCGGCACTGGCGGCAATGGCGGCCTAAACGCTCCGACCCACCCCGGGTACGGACGGTAACGGCGGGAATGGCGGTGCTGGTGGAGCTGGTAGTGCTGGTGGTAACGGCATCAATACCCAGATTGGCAACCTTGCCCTTGGAGCGTTCGACCAAAGCGGCGACGGCAACGGCGGCACCGCCGGCGCTGGCGGCGCTGGCGGCACTGGCGGCAATGGAGGCGGTACCACTTCGCTAATATAGCACCGGTGGGAACGGTGGGAACGGTGGAAACGGTGGGAAGGGTGGTGCTGGCGGTAACGGCTTCAATACCCAGATTGGCAACACAGCCCTTGGAGCCTTCGACCAGAGCGGCGACGGCAACGGCGGCGGTGGCGGCACTGGCGGTGCTGGTGGAGCTGGCAGCGCTGGCTTGGCCAGCCTCACGGGAAGCGGTAACAAGGGTGGTACTGGGGGCGCTGGGGGTGCTGGTGGTGCTGGCGGTAAAGGCATCAATACCCAGATTGGCAACACGGCCCTTGGAGCCTTCGACCAAAGCGGCGATGGCAATGGCGGCACCGGCGGCACCGGCGGCACTGGCGGCAATGGCGTCACTGGCCAGAAGCCGGCGGCAAATGGCAGCACTGGGGGTGCTGGTGGTGCGGGTGGTAGCGGCATCAATACCCAGATTGGCAACAATGCCGTTGGAGACTTCAATCAAACCGGCGACGGCAACGGCGGCACTGGCGGCAATGGCGGCGCAGGCAGCAGCGGAAAAGTCGGTGGTGCTGGTGGTGCGGGTGGTAGCGGCATCAATTTCCAGTTTGGCAACAATGCCGTCGGAGACTTCAATCAAACCGGCGACGGCAACGGCGGCAACGGTAGCAACGGAAGCAACGGGTCCAAAGGTGGTGCCGGTGGTAACGGTATCAACACCCAGATTGGCAACACGGCCCTTGGAGCGTTCAACCAAAGCGGCGACGGCAATGGCGGCAACGGGTCCAACGGTGGCGCCGGCGGCAACGGCTTCAATCTCCAGGTTGATAACTTTGCCTCTGGAATCGGCAACCAAAGCGGCGACGGCAACGGGTTCGACGGTACCAATACCCAGATTGGCAACACTGCCATTGGATTCGCCAACCAAAGCGGCGACGGCAATGGCGGGCTTATCGGTATCAACACCCAAATTGGTAACAGCAGCATTGGCTCCTTAAACCAAAGCGGCGACGGCAATGGCGGGGTCGTTGGTATTAATACCCAAATTGATAATGGCCCCATTGAAATCGGCAACCAAAGCTTCGACGGCAATGGTGGGATCGTCGGCATCAATACCCAGATTGGCAACAATGCCACTGGAGCCTTCAACCAAAGCTTCGACGGCAATAGTGGACTCTTCGGTATCAATACCCAAATCGGCAACACTGCCACTGGAGCCTTCAACCAAAGCGGCGACGGCAACGGCTTTGTCGTCGGTGACAATACCCAGATTGGCAACACCGCCAATGGAGCGTTCAACCAAAGCGGCGACGGCAATGGCGTGCTCTTCGGTGCCAATACCCAGATTGGCAATACTGCCAATGGAGTCGGCAACCAAAGCGGCGACGGCAATGGCTTCTTCGGTGCCAATACCCAGATTGGTAACACTGCCGATGGAGCCGGCAACCAAAGCGGCGACGGCAATAGCTTTGGCTTCGCTAGCAATACCCAGATTGGCAACACTGCCATTGGAGCCCTCAACCAAAGCGGCGACGGCAATGGTGGGTTCTTTGGTGCCAATACCCAGATCGGCAACAGCGACGTCGGAAACGGCAACGAAAGCTTCAACGGCAATGGCGGGATACTCGGTGTTAATACCGAGATTGGCAACACCGACATTGGAAACGGCAACGAAAGTGGTAATGGCAATGGCGGTGCCGTAGGTATCAATACGCAGATCGGAAACTCGGTCATCGGCGGCGATTTCAACTTGTCGGGCAATGGCAATGGTGGCGCAGTTGGTATCGACACGCAGCTCAACAACACCGTGCTTTACGGAGATGCCAATGCATCGGGCAACGGCAATGGCGGCGTCTTCGGTAACGCATTTATCGCCAACAACTTCATCACGGGCGGCGACCTCAACGCCACGGGCAACGGCAATGGCGGCTTCGCCGGCAACGCAATCGTCACCGGTAACCTTATTACCGGCGATGTAAACGGCACGAACAACGGCAACGGTGTTTTCGGCGCGGGTAACGCGATCATCTCCGACAACATCCTGAGCGGGGACCACAACGCCACGGGCAACGGCAACAGCCTCGGGTTTGGCAACGCCGTGATCGTCGGCAACAACATCACTGGCCTTGGCAACAACGGCAGTTACAATGGCAACGGCCTGATCTTCGGCAACGCCATCGTCGTCGGCAACAATCTGACCGGCAACTTCAACGGTTCGGTCAACGGCAATGGCCTGTTCTTCGGCAACTCGGTAGTCGCCAACAACAACATGTCGGGCAACGGCAACGGCGCCGGCAATGGCAACGGTCTCTTCTTCGCCGGCAACGCTTTCGTTGTTGATAACAACCTAACCGGTGACAATAACGGCGCCGGCAACGGCAACGGACTCGTTTTCGGTAACGCCATCGTGGCGAACAACAACATCACCGGAAACGGCTCGGGCAGTGGCAACGGCAACGGCTTTATCGGCGGGAATGCCGTGGTTGTCGGCAACAACATCACCGGAGACTTCTCGGGAAGCTTCAATGGCGATGGTGGTCTCTTTGGTAGTGCTATCGTCGCAAACAACACGATCATCGGCGACTTCTCGGGAAGCTTCAACGAAGGAAATGTTATTGGGAACACGATCATCGGAAGCTTTTCCGGCGACGGCAACGGCAATAACTTCGATTTCAATAAGGTCATCGGCAGCTTTTCCGGTAATGGCGGCGGCGACGACGTTCACAACAACACGGTCATCGGCGACTTCTCCGGGAACGGCTATGGCGATGGAGCCAGCTTCAATACCGTACTCGGCGACTTCTCCGGCAACGTCGTCGACGGCAACAACAATATCGCCGTCGGCACGTTCTCAGGTAACTTCGTGACGGGTGACAATAACCAAGCGAGTGGCACCGGTTCAGGCAACTTCGTTTTTGGTGACGCCAATCAGGCGAGCGGCGTCGGCGTCGGCAACGTTGTCGTTGGCTTCGACAACCAAGCGAGCGGCGCCTTTTCGGGCAACTTCGTGTTCGGTGCTGACAACCAGGCCAGCGGCTTGGGCGTGGGCAACGAGGTCGAGGGCTTCGGCAACCAGGCCAGCGGCGCCTTTTCAGGCAACGACGTGTACGGCGCCAACAACCAGGCCAGCGGCTTGGGCGTGGGCAACGAGGTCGAGGGCTTCGGCAACCAAGCGAGCGGCACCGGTTCGGGCAACGACGTGTACGGCGCCAACAACCAGGCCAGCGGCTTGGGCGTGGGCAACGAGGTCGAGGGCTACAACAACCAGGCGAGCGGCGCCTACACAGGCAACGATGTCTTCGGTGCCAATAATCAGGCGAGTGGCACGGGCGCCGGCAATAACGTCTCGGGTTACAACGACATCGCCATCGGCACCGGGGCAGGCAATAACGTCCGTGCCAGCGACACGATCGCGATCGGCACGAATGCGAATGCCCAGGGCCAAGGAGGTATTGCTGTTGGGGAAAACGCCTATCGCAGCGGGCCCCAATGACATGGCCGTTGGTGCCGGTGCTACGGTCACCGCGTCAGGCAGCACGGCTCTCGGTGCCGGCGCGGTCGCCAGCCTGCCTAACCAGTTTGTGATGGGAACCGCGTCCGACACCTACCAGGCACCGGGCATCACGTCTAGTTTGAGCAAGAGCCGGCAGTCGGGCCCATTGCAGGTCGTTACCTCTGACGCCGGCGGTAACTTGGCGACAGACGGTGGCTTTATTTTCAATCAGCTGACTAACTTGAATAAGCAAACCGACCAGAATCAGTCCGGCATTGCCATGGCGATTGCAATGGTGAACCCAGACTTGACAGGGCATGAGCGCTTCGGCATCACCGCCAACTATGGTAACTTTGAAGGCGCCAGTGGGTTTGGCATGGGCTTGGAGGGCGTGCTCGGCTACGACGTGCTGACAAGGGGTGATCGCGTCGCCATCACCGGTGGTTGGGGCGTTGGCTTCGCAGACGGTTACGGGGGCGACGTGTATGGCGGCCGAGTTGGCGCGCAATGGACGTGGGGTAACGCGCCAGTCCCGTACGTGATAAAGTAGACCCAAACCTGACCAACGGGGCCGGCCGGGGAATCCTGGCCGGCCCTTTACCTTGAGCGGAGCCTGTTTGGACGTGAATGAAGACGGGCTTCACCAATTCCGGGCTTCCCTGTCACGCCACCCAGGTCTGCGGATAGCTCAGGCACCGGCTCCTCCAAGACTTGTCGAGGGGCCCCACCCGGCGCAGATTGCCGCTCCTGAAACTTCCCGGTTGTCGTTCTGGCAGCTCAGCTTGCGTGCCATTCCGATCATTGCTGCGCTCGTGTCCACATCGCTGCTCGCTTACTTTGTGCTGAGCGCCCGGTACTCGCAGCCGCAGGCGCAGCTGCAGCCAGAGCCGACGCAGCAGCTTGCGCAGAAGGCGCCTGAGCAGGGTTCGCCGAAGCAGGCCGACCCAAAATCGCAGCCGGTGCAACGGCTCCCGATGCCGAGCGGTGACAGGCTCGTGATGATGATCCAGTCTGCGTTGATCGCGCTCAACCAGGCCAATGCGACCGGCAACTACACGGTGTTCCAGGAAATGGCGGCTCCGTCTTTCCAACAGGTCAACAGTCCGACTCAACTCACTGAGGTCTTCGCCGAACTGCGCCACCGCAATCTCGATCTGTCGCCGATCTTGTTGTTTGAGCCAAGGCTATTGCGAAACCCCGAGATGAACGCACAGGGCTTGCTGCGGGTCACCGGCTTTTTCCCGACGGCGCCCGAGCGGGTGAACTTTGAACTCATCTTTCAGCCCGTGCAGGGGCGGTGGCGGTTCTTTGGCGTCGCCGTCAATACCACCCGCGTCCAGCAAGCTGTCGCCCCCCCGGCGCAACCTGAGGCTGCACCCGCCAAGGCCGCGGCGCCAGCGAAGCCCGCGGCGGCAAAGCCTGGGGCTGGTAAGCTGCCAGAGAAGCAGGCGGTTAGCGATGCCGACGCCACCACGGCAAATTATCCGGACATCGATGTCCGAGATCGACTGGACAATCCCCCCGCTCCCCCCGCTCCGCCGGCGACGCCAAAGCAGCAGAGCTTCTTTAATCCATTCAGCCACTAGCGGTTCTCCTAGCCCCGTTAGGGCGGCCACGCCAGCATGCAGTTGGGTGCCATCCTGTCGCGTGCGTGTTGAAATAGCAGACCAAGAGGACCATCATTGGGTTGTCCTGGCGTTCCGCGCCAGCCAATGTCCCATGAGGAGCGTGGTCTTATGTGGAGAGTGCTGACGCGTGCATGATGAAGGGCTTCTCCATCTTCAAAGTTCGCGGAAGCGCTCTCCGGCTCTGCGGACTGCTCAAGCATCTCCTCCGCAGCTTGTTGAAGGGCGTCCCGCCGCATGGGCGGTTGCGCCTGGAGCCCCGCGGTTCCTTCTGGCAGCCCACTTTGCGCGCCGTTCCGATCATTGCGGCACTCGTGACCACGCCTCTGCTGGCTTACTTTGTGCTGAGCGTGCAGCACGCGCGGGCGCAGAAGGCGCCTGAGCCAGGTCCGCCGAAGCAGGCCGAGTCAAAGCCGCAGCCGGTGCAACTGCCCACCATGCCGAGCGATGATAGGCTCGTGGTGATGATCAGATCTACGCTGATGGCACTCAACCAGGCCAATGCGACCGGCAACTATACAGTGTTCCACGAAATGGCCGCTCCGGCGTTCCAGGAGAGCAATAGTCCCGCCCGCCTTACCGAGATTTTCACCAATCTGCGCAGCCGTAACCTCGATTTGTCGCCGATCCTGTTGTCCCAGCCGAAGCTGGTTCGCAAGCCCCAAATCGACGCAAACGGTTTGCTGGAGATTGCCGGCTTTTTCCCGACCGCGCCCGAGCAGGTGAACTTCGATCTCATCTTCCAGCTCGTGCAGGGGCGGTGGCGGCTATACGGCATCGCGGCCAATACGAGCCCAGTCAGGCCGGCGGCGACCGTCCCGAACGCGGCGGAGGCAGCGCCCTGACGAAGCGCCAGCCAAGCCGACCGCTGCGCCCTAAGCGACAGAGCCGGCGACGCCGGCCCGCCAGCCTGCGGCGAGGCGACAGCGCCTCAAGCCGCCCATGCCTCATTTATCAACTGAACTACTATCACGGATGCGGGAGAACCCCAATCCGTCGGGCTGAAGTAGAGAAAACTCCGCTCAGAATAAGCGAGTGCGGTGTTCGGCTGCCCGCAATCGCGGCACTCGTTGCTAGCTGCGTTGCGCGATTTTCCGGTTCGCATGGGGGTTTCATCGCCGCAGCGCTCCGCGCTCATGCCGCGGTGTCGGGTGGCCTTGCGCCACGAAACAAAAGCGCCATAAAGGAACCCGGCGATAAAGCCACCGATATGGGCCATATAGGCAACGCCACCCGTACTCGCGGTTTCGTCGTCGTAGCCCATGGTTCCGACGCCGCTGCTGAGCTGCAGAGCAATCCATAGCCCAAGGACAATGACCGCCGGCATGGCTACGATCTGGCGCCCGAGCAAGACATTCACTCGCGCTTGCGGGAACATGAGGATATAGGCGCCGAGAACGCCAGCAATGGTGCGCCCGAGGCGCCGACGTTCGGCACGCCCGAATGGGGGGCCAAAGTGAACTGCGCCAAGGTCGCGGCGATCCCGCTAGCAAATAGAAGATCAGGAATTTGAGATGCCCGAACCGGTCTTCGACGTTGTCCCCGAAGATCCATAGGAACAGCATGTTGCCGAACAGGTGGAACCAGCCGCGCGGAAAATATCGTGATCGCGTTGGCCCCGGGATTGGCCGCAAACTTTGCGGGGATGAACGCCCAATCGTCGATGAATTGATCGCCCCCGCCGAGCTCCACCAGGAACATCAGCACGTTCAAGCCGATGAGGGTGTAGGTGACGACCGGGAGCGTGCGACGCTCGGAGTTGCTCGTCACCTAGGGGAAACCTGCGAGCCTGTCCTTCGTGGTCTAAGCGATATGGGCGGAAAGATCATAGTGGCGAGACCGAGGAAGTCTATGGCGCCTCGTGCCTAGCCGGCGCCCCAGGCCGCCGCTGCGGCACCAACCGCGCGAAGGGAGGTGGCGGGGTGATCGCGGCAAAGCCAAGAGCGAGAGGCGATTCGTCCCCCTTTGCTTTTTTCGAGGACCTTTTATGCTCCGGCCCATGTCCATCCGGCGTTGAGATCATTTTTGATCCCGGTCAAGGCTCCGGGGCGGCAACACGGCAAAGTTGCGCCAGGCCGACCGGAGCCGGGGAGAAAGCATGACGGCAGTTTTCCAGCGCGAGGAATGGCACGCCTTCTCGGACGCGGCGGCCCTGTTGGCTGCGGCGGTCTGCGGCACGGTCGGTCTTATCTGGGCCGTGGCGGGGAAGGACCCCGGCATCGCTTTTCACGGCGCGGTCCTTCTCATCGGCTCGGCCATGGCGGGCGTGTATCTGCTGGACCAACTGAGGGGCAAGGCCCGCCCACCGGAGGAAACCGGCTACGCCGACGGCGTCATCCGCGCCGGCGTGATCGCCACGGTGTTGTGGGGGCTCGCCGGGTTCCTGGTCGGCGACATTATCGCCTGGCAGCTCGCCTTCCCTGCGCTCAACCTCGATCTCGAATGGACGACTTTCGGGCGCTTGCGCCCGCTGCACACCTCTGCGGTCATCTTCGCCTTTGGCGGCAATGCGTTGATCGCGAGCTCCTTCTATGTCGTGCAGCGCACCTCGCGGGCGCGGCTGGCCGGGCGGTGGTCGCCGTGGTTCGTATTTTGGGGATATCAGCTGTTCATCGTGCTGGCTGCCACCGGCTACCTGCTTGGCATCACCCAATCGAAAGAATATGCCGAGCCGGAATGGTACGTGGATGTGTGGCTGACCATCGTCTGGGTGGTCTATTTCCTGGTCTTCGTCGGCACGCTGGCGCGCCGGCGCGAGCCGCATATCTATGTGGCGAACTGGTTCTACCTCGCCTTCATCGTCACCATCGCCATGTTGCACATCATCAACAATTTGGCGGTGCCTGTGTCCCTGCTCGGCTCAAAGAGCTACGTGATCTATTCGGGCGTGCAGGACGCCATGACGCAATGGTGGTACGGCCACAACGCGGTGGGCTTCTTCCTCACCGCCGGCTTTCTCGGCATGATGTATTATTTCGTGCCGAAGCGTGCCGAGCGGCCGGTCTATTCCTACCGACTCTCCATCGTCCATTTCTGGTCGCTGATCTTCCTCTATATCTGGGCGGGCCCGCATCATCTGCACTACACCGCTCTGCCCGACTGGGCGCAGACGCTGGGCATGACCTTCTCGATCATGCTGTGGATGCCGTCCTGGGGCGGCATGATCAACGGCCTGATGACGCTCTCCGGCGCCTGGGACAAGCTCAGGACCGACCCCGTCATCCGCATGCTCGTCGTCGCCGTGGCCTTTTACGGCATGTCCACCTTCGAGGGGCCGCTGATGAGCATCAAGTCCGTCAATGCGCTCTCGCACTACACCAACTGGACGATCGGGCACGTGCATTCAGGAGCGCTCGGCTGGGTCGCGTTCATCACCTTCGGCGCCATCTATTGCCTGGTGCCGTGGCTGTGGCATCGCCGGTCGCTCTACTCGCAGCGCCTCGTCGAATGGCATTTCTGGATCGCGACGCTCGGTATTCTTCTCTATATCACCTCGATGTGGGTGGCCGGCATCCTGCAGGGATTGATGTGGCGGGCCTATGACAACCTCGGCTTCCTCGAATATTCCTTCGTGGAGACGGTCGAGGCGATGCATCCGTTCTACATCATTCGTGCAACCGGCGGATTGCTGTTCCTGCTCGGCGCGCTGCTGATGGCCTACAACGTCTGGCGGACCATCCGCGGCGATGAGCCGGTCGATGCTGCGGAGCAGCCCCGCATCGCCGCGGCGCCGGAATTTCGTCCGGCACCGGCGGAGTAGGGGGGAAGGCGATGGACTGGTCAAAGCATCAGATCCTCGAGAAGAATTCGGCCCTGTTGCTCATCGGGATTCTCATCACCGTCGCCATCGGTGGGATCGTGGAGATTGCTCCTTTGTTCTGGCTCAGCTCGACGATCGAGAAGGTGGAGGGCATGCGGCCCTATACACCGCTCGAACTCGCAGGCCGCGACATCTACATCCGCGAAGGCTGCTATGTCTGTCACAGTCAGATGATCCGCTCGCTTCGCGACGAGGTGGAGCGCTACGGCCATTACAGCCTCGCCGCCGAGAGCATGTACGACCATCCCTTCCAATGGGGGTCCGAGCGGCAAGGACCGGACTTAGCGCGCGTCGGCGGCAAATATTCCGACGAATGGCACGTCGCCCATATGCATGACCCGAGGTCCGTGGTGCCTGAGTCTATCATGCCGGGCTACCCGTTCCTCGCTAAGACGGAGCTCAACTATCATGACATCGCCGAGCGCCTGAAGACGCTCCGCGCCGTTGGCGTGCCCTACACGGACGCGATGATCCAGAACGCGAAGGCCGATCTCGAGCGGCAGCTCGATCCCGCGGCTGAAGGCGTCAAGGAGTTCCTGAAACGCTATCCGAAGGCCCAGGTGCGGCAATTTGATGGGAATCCGAGCTATGTGTCTGAGCTCGATGCCGTGATTGCCTATCTGCAAATGCTGGGCACCCTTGTCGACTTCGCCAAATTCGACGCGGCCGGGCCGAATTTGCGGTAACGCGCCATGACCTATGAGCAAGTATCCGGCATCACGCAAATTGCGGCGCTCCTGTTCTTCGTTGTGCTTTTCGCCGGGGTGGTGATCTACGCCTTCTGGCCCGGCAACAAGAAGCAGTTCGAGGAAGACGCCAAGATCCCGCTCGAGAAAGATCCCGATCAGGAAACGGAAGATTAAACGCGATGGCGAGACGCGAATCCGACAAGTCAGCAAAGGTCGAGACGACCGGCCACGAGTGGGATGGCATCAGCGAGCTGAACAAGCCGCTGCCGAAATGGTGGCTGTGGACATTCTACGCCACCATCGTCTGGGCGATCGGCTATTGGCTGCTGATGCCCGCTTGGCCTCTGGTTGCCGGCTATTCCAAGGGCTTGCTCGGCTACAGCCAGCGCGAGAGGGTAGCGGAACAGCTCGCCGCGGCGAAGGCGGCCCAAGCAGGCTTCCGCGAGAAGATCGCCGCGAACGACCTTGCCGCCATCGTCAACGACCCTGAGCTGTTGCGCTTCGCGCTCGCCGGCGGCGAGGCGGCCTTCGGCGACAATTGCGCGCCCTGTCACGGCCGCGGCGCGCAAGGGGCGTTCGGCTATCCCAATCTCCGCGACGATTCCTGGTTATGGGGCGACGGCTCGCTCAAATGCCATCCACCAGACCATCCTGCACGGCATTCGCGCCGATGATCCCGAAACGCGGACCAATCAGATGCCTGCGTTCGGCCGCAGCGGCATTCTGTCGGAGCCCCAGATCACCGACGTCGCGGAGTTCGTGCTCTCGCTCTCCGGCACGGCCGACGACCAGACGGCGGCAGGCCGCGGGGCGAAGGTCTTCGCGGACAATTGCACGCCGTGTCATGGCCCAGAGGGCAAGGGGAATCCGACGCTCGGCGCCCCCGACCTCACCGACCAGATTTGGCTCTATGCAGGCGACAAGGCGACCGTGATGGAAACCATCCGCAATGGCCGCGGCGGGGTGATGCCGACCTGGGCCCACCGCCTCGATCCGGAGACAATCAAGGAGCTTGCCATCTACGTTCATTCGCTTGGCGGCGGCCGGTAGCTGGGGCTTGACGGGTGATGACAGAAATGCCGCAATTGGCAAAACTCAATCACCCGCCGAACGATGGTGCCGATGTGGTGCGCCCCGCAGCCGGCATAGAGAGAAGCGAAGCGAGACCGGACGGCGGCGGCAGCAGCCTCTATGCTTCGCGCGTCAAGATCTACCCTAAGCGCGCGCATGGCCGGTTCCGCACCATCAAATGGATCGTGATGGCGGTGACGCTCGGCATCTACTACATTGTGCCTTGGCTCCGCTGGGATCGAGGACCTTACCTCCCCAATCAGGCCGTCCTCATCGACTTTCCGTCCCGCCGCTTCTTTTGGTTCTTCATCGAGATCTGGCCGCAGGAGTTCTACTACATCACCGGGCTGCTCGTGCTCGCGGCGCTGGTGCTGTTCCTCGTCACCTCGATCGCGGGGCGTGTGTGGTGCGGCTATACCTGTCCCCAGACGGTCTGGACCGACCTGATGATCGCGGTCGAGCGGTTTTGGCAGGGGGACCGCAACGCGCGGCTCCGGCTCGACAAGGCTCCGTGGTCGGCCGAGACGCTATCGCGCAAAGGCGCCACGCATCTGAGCTGGCTCCTGATCGCGATCGCCACGGGCGGCGCCTTCGTCTTTTATTTCGCCGATGCCCCTACGCTCGCAGCGCAGCTTGTGACTTTCGAGGCGCCGCTCGTCGCCTATGTGTTCCTCGGCATCTTCACCGCCACCACCTATGTCCTCGGCGGCATCGCCCGCGAGCAGGTCTGCATTTATATGTGCCCATGGCCGCGCATCCAGGGCGCGATGTTCGATCGCGATTCGCTGCTGATCTCCTATCGGTTGTGGCGCGGCGAGCCGCGCGCGCCGCATAAGACCGGGCAGGCCTGGGAAGGCCGCGGCGACTGCATCGACTGCCACCAATGCGTTGCGGTCTGCCCGACCGGCATCGACATCCGCGACGGGGCGCAGCTCGAATGCATTCAATGCGCGCTCTGCATCGATGCCTGCGACGAGATCATGGACAAGGTCGGCAGGCCGCGTGGGCTGATCGCCTACGACACCTTGCGCAATTTGACGGCGGCGGGACACGACACGGTTCCCATCAAGCTGCTGCGCCCTCGCGTGGTCCTCTATGCCACCGCCATGGCGATCGTGGCAGTGGTCATGCTAACGGCGTTGCTGCTGCGACCCGATCTCGAGGTCAGCGTGCTGCACGATCGGAACCCGATCTATGTCCGGCTCTCCGACGGCGGCTTGCGAAACGGCTACACCGTCAAGCTTCTCAACAAGCTCTATGAGCCCCGCTCCTACCGTCTTGCGCTCGAAGGGCTGCCGGGGGCCAGCCTGAGCATCATCGGCTTGGAGCACCAGACCGATCCCGCCGTGGCCGTGCCGCCGGACGACCTCCAATCGCTCCGCCTCTATGTTACGCTCGACAAGGAGGGTGCGGCGGCGCTCTCCGGGGAAGCGACAGACTTTTCTCTCCTGGTCACCGACGCGGCCAATGGGAGCCGCACCGAGCATAAAATGAGTTTCCGGGGGCCGGAACGATGAACCAAAGGGCGGGGCTCGCCAGTGGCATCCAAGGCCGGCATGTGCTGCTCGGCTTGTTCGCCTTCTTCGGCGTCGTGTTCCTCGTCAACGGCATCTTCGTCTATTATGCGCTGGGGACGTTTGGCGGGGGTGATACCAGCGATCCTTACCGCAAGGGGCTGAACTACAACGAAACGCTCGCCGAAGCCGCGCGGCAGGACGCGCAAGGCTGGAGGGCGGAGCTGATCTATGGTGCCAAGACCGGGCAGCTCGCGCTGAGCGTGACGGACAAGGAGGGACAGCCCGTATCGGGCTTGCATCTCACCGCTACGGTCGGCCGCCCGGCGACGGACTGGGAGGATCTCGGGGTGAACTTCCGCGAGGCCCCGGCAGGGACTTATGAAGCCTCGCTTCACCTGGCGCCCGGCCAATGGGTGGTGCAGCTCCAGTCGCAGGATTTGTCCCGCGCTGGCGATCCGGTCTATCGGCTTAAGCAGCGGATCTTCGTCCCAGAAAAGCCATGACGGCTCACGCGCTTCCGATCAGCGCCGCCACAAAGGCAGAGGGTGCGGCCCGCCAAGCGCGGCCCGACATGCTCACGCTCGCCATCGAGAACATGCATTGCGGCGGCTGCCTCAAATCCGTCGAGCGCGCGGCCCTGAGCGTTCCGGGCGTAACGAGTGCGCGGGCAAACCTTGCGGCGAAGCGGGTCAGCGTCGCTTTCGAGGAGGGCCGCGCGAACGAGCTCGACGTGATCGAGGCGCTGAAGCGCGCGGGTTTCTCGGCAGCGCCGATGCACGCCGCGAAGCAGGACGCCGAAAGGGCGCGCGAAAAATATTTGCTGCGCCGCGTCGCGGTCGCGGGCTTTGCCGCGATGAACGTCATGCTCTTGTCCGTCTCGGTATGGGCCGGGAGCGGGGGCGACATGGATGCGAGCCTTGCGGCCTTGTTCCGGTGGCTATCGGCGCTGATCGCCTTGCCAACGGTCGTCTATGCGGGCCAACCCTTCTTCGCTTCGGCGCTTCAAGCCTTGCGCGGGCGCCGGCTCAACATGGACGTGCCGATCTCGCTTGCCATCCTGTTGGCCACGGCGATGAGCCTTTACCAGACCGTCCGCGGCAACGAGCAGGTCTATTTCGACGCTGCCGTGACGCTCCTGTTCTTTCTGCTTATCGGCCGCTTCCTCGATGAGAGCCTTCGCGTCCGCGCGCGCGGCGAGGCGCAGAATCTGGTGAGCCTGCAGAGCGGCATAGCGACTATCATCGAGGCTGACGGCTCGCAGCGCCGCATGCCCGCCCATGCGCTCGCTCCCGGAGACTGTCTGCTCGTTGCCGCCGGCGAGCGGGTCGCGGCTGACGGCGTGATCCTGGCCGGATCCGGTGAGGTCGACCAGAGCCTGATCACCGGCGAGACGGAGCCCGCGTCAGCGTCCCCCGGCCAACAGATCTACGCCGGAACGCTCAATTTGGGGAACGCACTCAAGATCGAGGTGACCGCCGCGGATAGCGCAACACTGCTCGCGGAAATCGGGGGCCTGATGCTCGCGGCCGAGCAAGGCAAGGCGCGCTACCGACGGCTCGCCGACCGCGCCGCGCAAATCTATGCGCCGGCCGTGCATGGGCTAGGCGCCGCGACGTTTCTAGGCTGGCTGTTGCTGGGGGCGCCGTGGCAGACGGCTCTGACCTACGCCATCGCCGTGCTCATTATCACCTGTCCCTGTGCCCTGGCGCTGGCCGTCCCGGCGGTGCAGATCGCCGCAGCGAGCCGCTTGTTCCGGCGCGGCATCGTCGTCAAGACGCCGGACGGCCTCGAGCGCGTCGCGGAAGCCGACACGGTGGTGTTCGACAAGACCGGCACCTTGACGCTTGGGCGCCCGCAGCTCCTCGACGAGGATGCGATCCCGGACGAGGCGTTGACGGCCGCGGCCGGCCTCGCCGCGGCAAGCCGCCATCCCTATGCGCAAGCAATCGTCGCGGCGGCTGGCAAATGGCACAAGACCGTGGTGGCCGCCGACGGCGTCGAGGAGACGCCGGGGCGGGGGCTTGCGCGGACTGGGGTGCATGGCGAGGAGCGGTTGGGCTCGGCCGAATGGTGCGAGGTAAAGGCCAGCAGCGGCGGCAGCGAGGTTTGGTACCGGCGGAGTGGGCAGGCGCCTGTCCGCTTCCGCTTCGCCGATATGCTCAGAAGCGACGCGGGCGAAGTCGTAGGCGTGCTGAAGCGGCGCGGCTATCCCCTGGCGCTCCTTTCCGGCGACCGCAAAGGCGCCGTCGAGACCGTCGCGGCTGCAGTTGGCATCGAAACGTGGCTTGGGGAGCTGAGACCTGTGGAGAAGATCGATTGGCTTGCCGAATGCGCGCGGGCCGGGCGCAAGGTGCTGATGATCGGCGATGGTCTCAACGACGCGCCGGCGCTCGCCGCCGCGCACGCGTCGGTTTCGCCGGCTAGCGCGGCCGATATCAGCCAGCGCACCGCCGACTTCGTGTTTCAAGGACAAAGGCTTGCGCCGGTGCTGGAGATCCTGTCGACGGCAAAGCGTGCGCGCGCTATTGCCTTGCAGAATTTCGGCGTCGCTTTTTGCTACAACATCGTCGCGGTGCCCTTCGCCATGGCGGGCTATGTGACGCCGCTGATCGCCGCCATCGTCATGTCGACATCCTCGATCCTCGTCACGGTCAATGCGGCCCGCCTTGCGGGCGGGAGCGGATCGTGACGGCGCTTGCCTGGCTTGTGCCGGCGGCACTCCTGCTCGGCGGGATCGGCCTTCTCGCCTTTCTCTGGGCGCTCCGCTCGGGTCAATTCGAGGATCTGGAAGGCGCCGCGTATCGGGCGCTGGAAGACGAACCGGCGGACGATCCGGCGCGACGGGACGAGCCTGGATGAGGCTCGCGGCCAAAGACCGGGATCGATCGTCAAGCCTCGACGTCCTCGATTTCGCTCTATAATCCGCGGCTTCGAGGATCGAACATGGCACCAGCCCGGGCCAATGGCCCAAACATTTCCGTAACTTATTGTCGGCTGTGCGGGTGGCTCTTGAGGGCGTCCTGGATGGCGCAGGAGCTTCTCACCACTTTCGCCGAGGAGCTCGGCTCCGTGACGCTCATCCCCGACGACACGGGCGGCGTCTTCGAGGTCCGCCTCGACGGCAAGCTCATCTGGTCGCGCAAGGAGCACGGTCGCTTCCCGGATATCAAGGAGCTGAAGCAACTGGTCAGAGACGAGGTCGCGCCCGAGCGCGGCCTCGGGCACAGCGACGCGAAGCCCGTGCAAGGCTGACCGCCAACTCTTGGGACGCGTATCGCTTCACGTGGTCTCGCGATTTCGCGTCTGAAGTCTTTGTCTTCACGCATGATCTCATCCGAAAAGTCTGCAACTTTTCGGGATCATGCCCTGGTACAAGGGGTTTCGCTCCCCCACATTTGGACCTGATCCTGACACCGGAAATCAGAAGGAAAGCAAAGACATGGCTGAGCCCGTGGTCGTCACCATCCCTCATCAACTCGGCAAGGAGGAGGCTGCCCGCCGCCTGAAGAACGGGTTCGGCAACGTCCGCTCGACCTTCGGCGAAAGGTTCATGGTGCTGAAGGACGATTGGAAGGGCGACCACCTCGACTTCCACGCCAGTCTGCTCGGCCAGACCACGACCGGCACCGTCGATGTTGGGGAGGACAGCGTAAGGCTCGAGGTTCAGCTGCCCTGGATGCTGGCAATGCTCGCCAACAAGGCCAAATCCATCGTGCAGAAACAAGGTCAACTGATGCTTGAAAAGCCGAGCAAGACGCCCACCAAGAAGCCGACGCATTCAGCTTAAGGCGCTGTCATCGCCGGGCCTTGAACGGGCAATCCAGTAACCATCAGCGCTGGGAGCAAATCGCGACCCCGGCAATTACTGGATTCCCGCCTTCGCGGGAATGACATGGAGATCGCTCTAAGCGATTTCAACGATCTCGGCGTCCGCGATTCCGGCCTGCACGATGTCGCCCTTCTGCTTGCCCATCAAGGCCTGGGCCACGGGCGACGCATAGGACAGCGTGCCTAGCGAGGGCTCGGCCTCGTCTTCCCCCACAATGCGATAGGTCTGGCGTCGCCCGTCCTCGCGCAAGATCGTGACCGTCGAGCCGAAATGCACCTGGGTAGTATCCCGCGGCGGCTCCATGACTTGGGCGGTGGCCCGCCGCGAGGTCCAATAGCGCAAGTCCCGGTTTGTCTTGGCGAGCCTCGCCCGGTCATTCGCCTCCTGAGCGAGCGCGTGCTCCTCGTGCAACCGGGCCAGCTCCGCCTCGATCAGCTCGAGGCCCCTTGCGGTCACGAGGTTGTGCGACGAAACCGGGCGGTCGGGCAGGTCGTCATAGACATCGCCCGCTTCCGGCTCCTTGGTGAAGGCCTTGCTCATGGTGCCAATATAACACGCTGAACCCTAGATTGTGCCGCCGTTCTCACGGGCTCGATGCTGTGGGTCCACGGCGAACGCTCCGCTTTATCTCGTCTGCTCATGGCCATCGGCGTGTCGCGCCTCAGCGAAATCAGCTTGTGGCTTGCCGCGTTTCCCCGTCGTTGTGGTGCTGGGCCTCGCGTGGACGCCGTATTGGGGTTTTCTGGCTGGTCTATCATTTGAATTTCGACAGCCAACGCCGGATCGTGGCCGTCCCGTTTCAGCGCCATTCCGACCATTTCGAATCGGCCCAGCCGTTTGCCCACTCAGGGGCTCCTCTGGGCAATCGTCGCCCGCGACGCGGACGAGCTGCGGCGGCGCGCCGAACGCGTTGGCGCTCATGGCAGGATCGTCGATTTCGAGGAGCTGAAGCTGTTTTCTGCCCGATCCCACGGCAAGCGAGCTCGCCACCAGCGATCTGCTAAAGGCGCTAAGGGGCCCTCGATGAAAGGGCGCTCGGCGCCTTCACTTGCGCATGACATCAACATATCCAAAACAGCTTGACGAAAAGCCCCAACCAGCCGACGTTTTCGATCCCGCGAGGAGATCATCCCCTTCGACATTGGTAGAACGCGACGGCAAGAACGCAATCGGGAGCGAGCGTCATGAAATACATCATCGCAGTGATTCAGCCGCACCGCCTCGACGCCGTGCGCGAGGCTCTTGCCGCCATCGGCGTGCAGGGGCTGACCGTGAGCGAGGTCCGCGGTTTCGGTCGGCAGAAGGGTCAGACCGAAATCTATCGCGGGGCCGAATACACCATGCATTACGTGCCGAAGGTGAAGCTCGAGATCGCCGTCGACCACGCTCTCGCGCACCGGGTGGTGGAGACCATCGGCGAGACGGCGCGCACGGGAAGGATCGGCGACGGCAAGATATTCGTGCTCGAGCTTGAAGGCGCCATGCGCGTGCGTACTGGCGAGATGGGCGCCGACGCGCTCTGACCCGCGCGGGTTTATCCCGTGACTCTTCGCAGCTATCTCAGTCAGCTGTTTGAGCGACCCGAGCAGGAGGTCGCCGCCGCAACGGTCATTCGAAATTTCGCGACGTGGTTCTTCCAATTGCTGCGCAATTTCGTCCTGGTCGGAGTGCTTAAGTATTTTTATGACAAGACCGGCAGCGAAGTCCTGCTCTTCATCCATCAAATCGCGATTTGCGTGATCTTCGTCTATTGTCTTACCTATGCGGATCAGTGGTATTTGAACCTGTTCGGCTTTCTTTCGAACAAGCGAATAGCCTCTTGGCTCAACCTCGTAGTGAACATCTTGATCGGCATCGGCTTCTTTCTGCTGATCAATAAGGCCACGTCGATCATGGTCGCCGAGATTTCACGCGCTCAATATTAGGGCAAGCGTGGCTCGCGCGCCGCCTCGGCGGCAAAGCGCAGATCCTTGACGAGACGATCGAACTCGCGGCCCTTGTCGCGATCGTCGAGGAGCCGAAGCA
This sequence comes from uncultured Alphaproteobacteria bacterium, assembly GCA_963804515.1. Classification (GTDB taxonomy): domain Bacteria; phylum Pseudomonadota; class Alphaproteobacteria; order Rhizobiales; family Methyloligellaceae; genus Methyloceanibacter. The sequence continues at coordinate 211,008 of CAWDQR010000006.1, forward strand.
GGTAGGAGGGGTGGACGGTGACGACGCCCCGCCGACGGTCGGGAAGCTCGATGAGACGTCTGCGGTTGGCGTTGATCGAGAGCGCCTTCCGCGTCAGCGCGCGGGCCGCCGTCACGCCCAGGGCCACGACGACATTGGGCTGCACGATGGCAAGCTCCTGGTCGAGCCACCAACGGCAGGCGTCGATCTCGCTCGTATCCGGCTTCTTGTGAATGCGCCTTTTGCCCCGCGGCTCGTTCTTGAAGTGCTTCACCGCATTGGTGATGTAGACGCCGTTGCGATCGATGCCCGCCGTCTCGAGCGCGCGGTCGAGCACCTTCCCCGCCGGGCCGACGAAAGGCCGGCGGGTCAGATCCTCCTGGTCGCCGGGCTCTTCGCCGACCAGCATGAGAGACGCATTGGCAGGCCCCTCGCCGAAAACGGTCTGGGTTGCATTCTTGTAGAGCGGGCAACGCGTGCAGTCCCGCGCCTCGGCGGCAAGCAGCTTCAGAGCCGTCTCGGGGTCGTTGACCCGCGTCGCATCAGCGAAAAGCGGAAGCTCGGCTTCACGCCATTTCTGCGCCATGGATGCACCTCGTTGCCCAAGCAACACTCTGCTCCCGTGGGCGTTCCCCGTCCACCGGTAGGAGAGGTCATCTGGCGCGTTGCCTATGCCTTTGCCGCGGCCAATCCGCTTTGACAATCGGCAAAAACAGGCCGGAATTGCTGCTTACAAGCCAGCATCGACCTCCCTATATGAAGCCGGGGAGATCTTGACCTGCTAGGATCACGCCAACAAGGCAGAGCCATGCTTGACGACATGCTGAAAGGCCACAGCGCCGCTCTCGTTGCACGCGCGGAGGGCTTGCACGCCGCCCGCCTACGGGGGCAGAAGAAGCTTGCGGCTGCCAAGACGCAGCCAAAGCGCCGCTGGCGTCGCGAGAAGGTGGTCAAGCAGAGCGCGCTTGGCATGGTGCTCAAGCCGATCGGCATCTCGCTCGCGCTGGTGCTGTCGGCCTATGCGCTGCTCTCCCTCGGCACTACCTTCTGGCGGAGCTATCATCGGCATCTCGATCAGACCGCCGCGGTCCATGCCGATAAGAGCATTCTCGACATTTTCTTCGGCGATTCGAGCTTGCCCCAGGATCCCGTCGACCTCGTGGTCAAGGATGTGGACGGGAGCTTGCACAAAATGGTGGCGAGCAAGTCCGAGGCCGACAACTTCGTCAACGACACCATCCTGATGCTCGACGAGGAGCGGGCGCGCATCAAGCAAGCCGCGCATGAAGACCTCGACCGCGACTTTGCGCTCGCTTTCCAGGACCGGGAGCAAGCGATCTCCGCTTACGCCGACTGGTTCTTCGAGTGGAAGCGGTCCTATGTCGTGCTCAAGGAGTCGCTCACTTCTGCGGTTAGCCGCGCGTTCGAGGCCGGCGAATACGAGTCGCTGAGCGAGGCCATCGAGGCCGACGTCAAGGACTACTTCCTCAAGAACTACAAGGAGCAGGTGCTGAAGCCCGAGCTCCGCGACCAGATTATCACCCAAGGGGTCGAGCAGGCCGTCCGCCACGCCCATGACAGCTATCGCCGGGTGATCGCCAATGGCGACATGCGGCTGCAGCTGTTCCTGGCAAAGCACACGAGCCATCTCGAAGACATTCCGGCCGCGACGCCCATGACCAATGTCAAGCTCGATTGGGACGCACAGAAGTGGAAGGCGCCGGTCTACCTCATGGAGGATCGTGCCTACGACGGCATTGCCGGTCTCGGCGCCGCGGCGGCGGGAGGTACCGTGGGCGCGCTCGCGCTTGGTCCCGCGCTCAACGGCCTGCTCGCGCAAAGCTTCGGGCAGCTCTCCCGCCGCTTCGTCACGTCGCTCGGGACGCGGCTCGCGCTTGCTGAGCAGGGCGCGGTTGCCGGGACTGTGGTGCAGCCTATGGGCGGGCAGGTAATCGGGGCGGCGGTTGGGGTGATGATCGGCATCGTCGCCGATTATCTGAGCAACGCGGCGAACGAGGCCTTCAACCGTGACGATTTCGTTGCGGCGAACCGTGAGGCGCTCGATGCCACGATTGCCACCTGGAAGTCGAGCCTTGAGGCGAATATCGACACGGCCATCGACAAATGGTTCGACGACGCAAGGTCGAGCGTGGTGCTCACCTCGAAATAGCGGTCATCCACGTTTTTTTAGTAAAATCAATACGTTGAGGCAAGTCTGATTTCCGTGGCAATTCCGGCTTGCGGCGATATGCTTGACCGCTAAAGCCATTTGCCTTTTGACGAATGATCTTGTCCGAAAAGTCTGCAACTTTTCGGGATCATAACTCTAGGCCGCGGGGATGGACGACACCGTCAAAAGCATAGCGCGGCCAGCCGCGAGCAGGTCATTGTGGGAGGCGGTCCGCAGGGCCCGCGTCGAGGAGGCCCTCCGGCTCGAGCAGACCGCCGACCGGCGCGACAGCGAGATCGCGCGGCTCGAGCTGTTGAAGGCGGAGCTTGAGGCCGTGTTCGCCGAGGTTCCCGCGAATGACGACCGGTTCAGCCTCATCCTCATGCCGAGCCGGCCGGCGCGGCTGTGGATCGATCTCTTCACCTATAGCGCCATCGACGATGCAAGCGACGCCTACCTCTTCATCCGCAACAGTGAGAGCGGCAGGCGGACGCTGTTCAGCTCGGCCCATGTCGGCGACATGGCGGACCGCATCGCGAGCTACATGGCGCGCGAGATCGTGCGCCGGGAGCGGCAAGAGGCCGCACTGCTCGAACCCTATCGCAAAGAGGAGCAGGCAGAAGCGAGGCCGTCTCCCGCTGGCTTTGGGGCAGGGGTCGTCGTCTCGGCCTTCGCCATCGGCCTCATCACCGGCGCCGCGGCCCTTTTCGCCGCGGTGTGGCTCAGCGTTCCGTAAGCGTCAGGTTCCCTGATGGTCAGGCGTCCCTGAACACGCGCCGCTCGCATTCCCAAACATGCGCGGCCGTGTCGGCGACGGCGCGTCCCACCATCTCGCAACGCCACCCGCCGTCGACCCTGCCGATGCGATATTCGTTGTAGCGCGCCGCCGGGATGCGGCCGGCCACGGCTTCCGACGCCGAGGGGACGCCAACGACGATGGCGGGCCCGGTCGCGGTCGCAAGCTCGAACACCGTCTGCTCGTGATTGTGGCCATGCAGTACGAGCTCCGCGCCCTTCTCCTTGAGGATGCCCGCAACCGCTTTCGCGTCGCGAAGCCCGCGCCCCCAGTTCGCCTGGCCGGGAAGGGGAGGGTGGTGGATGAGGACCACGCGAAACAATTCCTGCCGCCTCAGCTCGTCCAAGGCGAGGCCGAGGAACGCGCGCTGCGCCGAGCCGAGCCGGCCGGCGGCAATGAAGGGCATGGTCGGAATGGCGGAAGAGAGCGCGACGAGGGCGACGTCGCCGAAGCGGCGGATGAAGGGAAAGGCAGTCGGTGGCGTCCGGATCAGCGCCTCGCCGGCGTCGTTTGATTGCATGTAGGGGAGCCAATGTCCGGTTCCGCGCTCCGGATGCAGCCGGACATAGGCGTCGTGGTTGCCGGGTATCGCCGTTACGCGATCGGGGGACCCTAGATGGTGCAGCCATTCGGCGGCGAGGATGAACTCCTCCGGCAGGCCGAGATTGACGAGGTCGCCGGTGACGGCGATGTGGTCGGGCTGCCGCTCGACGATATCGCGGGTGAGCACATCGAGCACATCGCGGCGATGCACGAGCTTCCGCCCGCGATGCCAATTGACGTAGCCGAGAACCCGCTTGCCGAAGAGGTCGCGCCGGCGCGCCCGCGGCATTGGGCTCAGATGGATGTCGGAAAGGTGGGCGAGCGTGAACAAGGGTCCGGCGATCCATCCTGCGAGGCTTAAGCGCCGGCCGGAGACTAAAGGGGAATCCGTAGGAACGGAATCGTCATGCCGGAGGCCGAGCGGAGCAAGAGCCGGTCCGTGACCGCGGGTTCCGCTCGAGAGTCTCAAGTCCGGCGATGCGCGCATGCGCTGGCCCCGCGGGCGCGCCGGCCGCAAGGGGGAGCAAGCTTCAACGCGACTGTGTCCCCCGCGCCACAACTTGCAGCAATTCGCCGGGCCCCTTGGGGGTTGAACGGTGTGAGATCGTCCGGATGCGATATTGCAAATCGATTTCGAGGTGCTCTATTCGAGGTGCTCTATCAGTCCGTCGGTGGTCATTGGCGGGTGTTCGGTCTTTCGGTTCAGCCCACAAGCCCGGCGCCCCCGCCGCAAAGTGGAGGAAGCCCTGCGAGCGACTCCGAGAGCAAGAAGTAGACGCGAGCAGGGGAAGCGAGGAGGCGAGGCTGAAGCCGACACAGGAGCCGACCGCTCGCCCGATCTGGGGCCTCAGCCGACTGCTTAGACCGCGCTTGCGCCTGCAGCGGGGGCTTACGCTCGGGGCACAAGGGGTCGTCATCGATCAAGACGATCGCATTCTCCTCGTGCGTCACAGCTATCGGCCGGGCTGGTTCTTTCCCGGCGGCGGGGTCGAATGGAACGAGACGCTCGAGACGGCCCTCGCCCGGGAGCTTGAGGAAGAGGTGGACGTAACCCTCACCGGACCGGCCCAACTGCACGGCGTGTTTGCCAATTTCGCGAGCTTCCCCGGAGACCACGTCGCCGTCTTCGTCGTCCGCCAGTGGCGGCGGCGCGCGGACTATCACAAGCGAGGCGAGATCGCGGAGGCCGGCATGTTCGAGCGGCGGGATCTGCCGGAACTCACCGATGCCGGCACGCGGGTGCGGCTCGCCGAGATCTTCGACATGGCGCCGAGACGCCCGCTTTGGTAATCGGCCTATGACGTGGCGGCCAGCCGCTTCGCGATCTTGGCCACGTGATGGCCCTGGAAGCTCGCGAGATTGAGCTCCTTCTGCGAGGGCATGCGCGATCCGTCAGGCGCGGAAATCGTCCCGGCGCCATAGGGCGACCCGCCCTTGACCTCGCTGATGTCGGCCAGGTCTGGCGCCGAATAGGGCAGACCGACAACGATCATCCCTTGATGCAGCAGCGTCCAGTGGAAGGAGACGATGGTGGTCTCGTTACCGCCGCCGGTCGAGGTCGAGGTAAACACGCTGCCGACCTTGCCGATCAGCGCGCCCTCCACCCAAAGCGAGCCGGTCTGGTCAAGAAAGTTCCGCATCTGCGAGCTCATATTGCCGAACCGCGTCGGCGTGCCGAAGAGGATCGCATCGTAATTTGCGAGCTCTTGCGGGTCCGCGATCGGCGCCGGCTGATCCACCTTCATGCCCGCGCCGCGCATGATCTCCTCCGGCATCAGCTCGGGCACGCGCTTGATGCTGACCTGCACGCCATCGACCGCACGGGCGCCATGCGCCACCGCATAGGCCAGCGTTTCCACGTGGCCGTAGGAACTGTGATAGAGAACGAGCAGTCTGGTCGTGTCAGCCATGGGTCCTTGCTCCCCGCGTGCAAGGGGTACACCGAACCGCCCCTCCCCCGTCAATATGACAGTCTAGATGGAAAGCGCGGTGGGACGCGACAACAACCCGCTTAGGCGCCGTTCCATATTGAGACAGCAGCCGAAGCTGCTGGACCATTGGACCACACCATGATATGGCAGCGCCGCCATGCGGGTAAGACTTGAGCGACTCACGATTTCGCGACGACGAGGGCGCGCCAGACCCGCGCTTTCGCTTGCCCCTCGTCGCTGACGCCCCAGCTTTATTCATTGCGGTCGCGTTCCCGGCGGTCTCGGCAGGGGGTCCTCTCCATCGACCTTTTCGGGATGCGCACGCATGCAGTCCTCAAGCTTCCAGATCCGCCGCGAACACGACAGCGATGCTAAAACGCTATCAGAGCTTTCCGCCGAGGCATTTGGTCCCGGCCGTTTCGCCCGCACCGCCTACCGCATCCGTGAAGGTGTGTCGCCCGTTGCGTCACTAAGCCTCACGGGCTGGCTCGACGGTCGCCTCGTCGGCGGCATCCGCTTCACCTCGATTCAAATCGGCGACCGGAAGGGCGGACTCCTGCTTGGGCCATTGGTGGTCGATCCGGCGCATAAGGGAAAAGGCTACGGCAAGGCGCTGGTCGGGGAGGGGCTCGAACGCGCGAAAGTGGAAGGCTTCAGCCTGGTGCTGCTGGTGGGCGACATGCCCTATTACGGGCGCTTCGGCTTCGCGCCTGTCCCGCGTGGGCAGATCACCTTGCCGGGGCCCGTGGACCCGGTGCGACTGTTGGCGCTGGAGCTGATGCCGGAAGCGCTCGCCGCCGCCACAGGGCCGGTACAAGCTTACGCCGGCTAGCGCCCCTCGCGGAACCAGGTCATGGCGATCATGCCGAGCAGCAGCGCGAGCGCCAGCAGCCCGGTGAATAGCGGGAACAGGCGGACGCCCTCAACGTGATAGGCCTCCCGCTTGTGCAGGCCGAGCCAGTCGCCGCCATGCATCACGTGACCACCGCGCAGCATGACGATGCGCGGGAGCGGCGCCGCCTCGTCGGCGGTGCGTCCGAGCCAGAAGCTGCCGCCGCCGGTCTCGGCCAGCAGCGGCGCAAGCACTGCGTCGGTCGCGGTCACCGTGGCGAGCTCCTTGGCGTTGGCATTGCCCACGGTGACGACGCTTGCGAGCTTGCCAGACGCAACGCGGTAGACGCCCTGTTCTCCGGCGGTGATCGACTTCCGCCAGAGGCCCGGCTCGCTCTTGTCGAGGGTGATCGTCTCCTCTTTGCCCGACGGCGCCGTCACCGTCACCGGCTCGACGTCGTCCTTGATCGAGCGGCGCTCCAAAGTGAGGGTCTGACCCCGGCTCGAGGCCTTGAGCATCTCCTCTTCGAGGTCCGGCTCCTTCATCAGCCAATGGGCGAGACGGCGCAGGAGGTCGGTATAGGGGCCGCCGCCCTCATAGCCGCGCGCCCAGAGCCAGATGTGATCGGAAAGCAGAAGCGCTACCCGGCCCTCGCCGCGCTGCCCTAGAACGAGCAGCGGGCTACCCTCGGCGCCCTGCATCAGCACCTCGGCATCACGCGGATCGGCATCGACCACGCGGAACCAGCGCCCCCAGGATGGCTCCTCGCCAGCGGCACCGGCGCCGGGAAGATCGTGGGTGACCGGGTGCCTTTGCCCGAGCTCGGTGAGCTTCGGCTTGAAGGGCTCTTCCACCACGCGGCCGCTGGGCACGGCGGGAAGCACTTGGCCCAGCGGCGTCCGGTAGAGGCTCAAAGGCGAGGCATAATCGTCACCCGCCGAGACGAGCACGGCGCCGCCGCGCTCGACGTAATGAGCGACATTGTCGAGATACATGAGAGGCAGGACTCCGCGCCGCTGATAGCGGTCGAAGATGATCAGGTCGAACTGGTCGAGCTTCTCCTGAAACAGCTCGCGGGTGGGGAAGGCGATCAGCGACAGCTGATTGATCGGCGTGCCGTCCTGCTTTTCGGGAGGCCGCAAAATGGTGAAATGCACGAGATCGACGGCGGCGTCGGATTTGAGCATGTTGCGCCAGGTCCGCTCGCCAGCATGGGGCTCGCCCGAGACCAGCAGCACGCGCATGTTCTCGCGCACGCCTTCCACGGTTAGGACCGCGCGGTTATTCACGGTGGTGAGCTCGCCGGGCGCAGCCTCGGCCTCGATCTCCACGATGTTGGCACCGGCGTGGTCCACCTTCACGGGAATCTCGACCTTCTCGCCGACGCGCACGCTTCGCGTCGCGGGCGCCTCGCCCTGACGCGTGATGGTCAGCTTGACCGCTCCCGCGCCGCTCGGCGTGGTCTCGGTGACCTTGACCTCGACAGGCTGCTCCCCGCCGACCAGGCCGAAGCGCGGCGCGTGCAAGACTTCGAGCCTGCGGTCGAACTCGCCGGGCTTGCCGGTGATCAGCGCGTGCACCGGGGCGTCGAAGCCGAGCGCCGCGGCGCTTGCGGGCACGTCGTGGACGTCGCCATCGGTGAGCAGGATTACCCCCGCCAGCCGGTCCGGCGGCACGTCGGCCAGCGCCTTGCCGAGGTCGGTGAACAGCATGGTGCCGTCGCGGTCGCCGTCGCTCGTGGTCGATGAGGAATGCACCCAACGCGTTTCCAGGTTGGGAAAGGCCTTCAGCCGCTCCTCGAGATCCTTGCGGATGGCTTCGGTGCGCTGGTCGCGGCCGGCGACGGTTTGGCTCTGGCTGTCGTCGACGACGACGGCCAGGACGTCGTTGAGCGGCTCGCGATCCTCCTGCTTCAAATGCGGATTGGCGATGGCCAGCAGCAGAAGCGCATAGCTCAAGGCGCGCAGGAATGCACCGCGACGCGCGCGCCACAGCAAGAGGGCAAAGAGCACAACGCCGAGCGCGGCGAGCGCCCACAGCACGGGCCAGGAGACGAAGGGGATGAACTCGATCGACCAGCTCATGGCGCGCTATTGACCCAGACGCTCGAGCAGGGCGGGCAAATGCACCTGGTCGGCCTTGTAGTTGCCGGTGAGCGCATACATGACGAGATTGACCCCGGCGCGGAAGGCCATTTCCCGCTGGACCTCGCCGCCGGGCACGGCGGCATAGAGCGGACGGTTCGAGTCATCGAGCGCCCAGGCGCTGGCGAGATCATTCGAGGTGACGACGATCGAGCTTACGCCGTCGGTGCGGCGGGAGCGCTCGGAGCGGTCGGCTTCGTTTTCCGGCTCCGCTTCCACCCAAAGCGTGCCGCCGTCCCAGCGGCCCGGGAAGCTCCGCATTAAATAGAAGGATTTGGTGAGGACGTGGTTTTCCGGGACGGGCTCGAGCGGTGGAATGTCGAGCTGACCGATCAGCCGGCTCAGCGCCTTGCTTTGAAACCCGCCGCCCGTGATCGAGCTTTCCTGGTCGCGGGTGTCGAAGATGATGAGCCCGCCCTGCTTCATGAAGGCATCGACCTTGGCCAGCGTCTTGTCGGAGAGCGGCTCGGCGTCCTCGCGGACCGGCCAGTACAGAAGCGGGAAGAACGCAAGCTCGTTCTTGTCGATGTCGACGCCCATGGGCTCGGCGGGCTCCAGCGCGGTGCGCGCGGTGAGCACTTTGCTTAAGCCGGCAAGACCCTGCCGGCTGATCTCGTCGATTTGGGCGTCCCCCGTCACGACATAGGCGAGATGGGTCTTGAGCGAGGCTTTAAGCGCGAATTCGTCGCTGCTCATGGCGCCTTCGGGCGCCTCGGCTCTGACCGGCCACGGCGCGAGGGGAAGAAGTGCCAGAGCGAGCAGCACGGCGGCGGTGGCGGAACTGCGCCGCCTGAAGCCAAGCCCGGAGCCTAGCAGCAAGACCGCCAGAACGTCTGTGGCAAAGAGCGCGATCACCGCAAGGTACAGCCAGGGCTCGAGCGGCACCGGCTTGCGCATGACGTAGCCGCTCAGCTGGGCGGCACCTTCAATGGGCTTGAGCGGCTTGAGGACGGTCTTCGCGGCAATGACGTTGAAAGCGCGCGGCGCGCCCGCGGGGCCGTAATAGCCCGGCGGATGGTCGGGCCCGGGAGCTGTGGTGTCGATGGTATCCGGCGACAGCGGAGCCGCGCGAGGCGGCGGCGGCGTCAACTGGCCGTAGCTGTCAAGGGTCTGGATCGGGGGCAAGGCGCTCTCCGAGGTAAGGCTCTCGCCGGTGGATCTTGAAGCTTCCGCCGCCGCCGAGGGCTGATCGCCCGACGCGAGACCGACCTTGCTCGGACCAAGGCTCACCACGCGGCGAAGCATTTCGACGAAGAGACCCGACAGCGGCAGATTCGACCAATCCGAATTGGCGGTCACATGGAACAGCACGATCCAGCCGTCGCCCTGTCGCGCCGCGGTGACGAGGGGGGTGCCGTCCGCCAATCTCGCCCACACCTGCGCGTCCATGGCGACGGTGGGATCGGCGAGCACCTGCCGGTTCACTTTCACGTCATCGGGCACGTTAAGCCCGCGGAAGGGGCTCGTCTGCTCGAAGGGGGCCAAAGGCTGCGGCGTGCTCCAGGACAGCGATCCGCCAAGGGACCGGCCGCCGCGACGCAAAGCGACGGGAAGCAGCTCGTCTCCACCTTGCTCGAGCCGCGGACCGGCAAAGCGGATGAGAACGCCGCCAGATTTGAGCCACGCGTCGAGCTCTTCCTCGGTGCCCGCGACCAGCTTGCCGATATCGGCAAGCACGATGGTCGACACCTTGCCGTCGATCAGCTCGTGCACGGCCGTCGAGACGTTGGGCTCATTTGGCGTTACGACGTCGGCGTAGGGCGAGAGCGCGCGCTTGACGTAGTAAAGCGGCGAGAGCAGGGGCTGCGCGGCCTCCTGGGATTCGCCCGAGATGATGCCGACCCGGCGCCACTCCGAGCGGGCATCGAGGAGGTGCACCGCGCCGGCCGATCGCTCGCCCGCGATCTCCAGCCGCGCGACCTGATTGCGGATTTCGAGTGGCAGATCGAAATGCGCCTTGGCTTCGCGCGTGCCTTGAGCAAGCGTGAAGGGCGCCTCGCCGAGGGGCTCGCCACGGCCGGTGAGCGCCTTGACCACGCCAGAGCGCGGACCTTCAACTCCGCTCAGCACGCGCGCGGCAAGCTCGCTTCCGTCTCCGGCGGCTTGGTCCAGCGCCAAAGCCGAATCGTCCCGCTCGGGGCGGAGCATGGCGAGGGCGCCCTTGCCGCCGGCAAGCTTGGCGAGGCTTTCAGCAAAGGCCGGTCCTTCGCCATAATCGAGGCCGTCGGAAAGCCACAGCACGCTATAGTCCGTCTTGCCGCCGAGCTCGCGCTCGAGCGTTGCGGCCAGCGCCTTGCGGTCCGGCGCGTAAGGCTGGGGCGCGAGCCCGGCCGCGCGTTCGCGGGCCTGGGCGGCGGCGACCGGACCAGTGACGGGGTCGCCGGGTGCAGAAGGTGCAAGCACGATAGTCCTGCCGTCACGCCCGGCGCGGTCGATGGCGGCGTCGATCGCCTCGCGCCGCTCCGGCCAATGGGCCGCCGAGGCCCAGCCATTGTCGACGACGAGGAGGAGAGGCCCGGTTCCGGCAAAGTTTTGCCGGTCGGGGTTGAGCACGGGGCGGGCCAGCGTCAGCACGATCAGGGCCGCGAGCAGCATTCGCAACGCCGTGAGCCACCAGGGGCTGTGGGCCGGCGTCTCCTCGGTCGTCTTCAGTTCCTTGAGCAGCCGCGTCGGCGGGAACACTACGTGATGGGGGCTCGGCGGCGTCAGCCGCAACAGCCACCAGATGGCGGGGAGCGCGGCGAGGCCCAAGAGTATCCAGGGCTGCAGAAAACCGATGGCGCCGAGGGTCATCATGGGCGCTGAACCGCTGCGGCCAGGGGAGATGGCGGACGATAGCGATAATCCCGCTCAAGCCCGGCAAGGCGATTGTGGAGGGCGAGCACCGGCTCCTCGGCGGACCTGTCGGTGTGGTGGACGAGGAAGGACCAGCTGAGGCGCCTGACCTCTGCGGCGATCGCCGTGCGATGGCTCTTGAGCCGCTCCTGGTAGCGCTCGCGCAAAGTCTCGGCGCGGCCGGCGATCACTCGATCCTTGCCTTCGCTCGAGGTGAACTCCGTGCGGCCTTCATAGGGAAGTGTCTCCTCGGCGGGATCGAGAATCTGCACGAGGTGGCCGCGCACTCCTTGCGCCGCGATCGCCTCGAGGCGGGCGCTGGTCTCCTCGACAGGCTCGAGGAAGTCGCTGAACAGCAGGCACTCGGAAAAGCGGCTCAATCTTGCGGGCGGCGGCAGGCTGGTCGCTCGATCCACATTCCTCACCAGAACCTCGGCAATGCGGCGCGAGGCATTGCGCCCGCTGAAGGGCACATTGCCGAGGACGCCGACGCGCTCGCCGGCGCGAGCCAAGAGCTCGGAGAGCGCGAGCGCGAGCACGACGGCGCGGCTCTCCTTGAAGGTCTTCGACAGGGAGGAGCGGAAATGCATGGACGGAGACAGATCGACCCAGAGCCAAACCGTGTGCGCTGCCTCCCATTCACGCTCGCGCACGAAGAGATGGTCCGAGCTCGCCGAGCGCCGCCAGTCGATGCCCCCTTGCGAGTCGTTGTGGTCGAAATGCCGAAACTGCCAAAAGGTCTCGCCGGGTCCGGCGCGCCGACGGCCATGGGTGCCATGGGTGACGGTATGGGCGACGCGTTGCGCCTCGATCAACAGCGCCGGCATGCGCGCGGCCAAGGCATGGGCCTCGGGTTCCTCGGCCGGAAATGGCTCTAGCGCTCTCTCCTCGCGTTGGGCCACGCTCGGATCACCCTAGCGGCTTGACAAGCTTCGCCACCAAGTCGCTCATCTGCATGCCTTCCGCGCGGGCGGCAAAGGTGAGCGCCATACGGTGCTTGAGCACGGGCTCAGCAAGCTCGATCACGTCGTCCACGGAGGGAGCCAGTCTGCCATCGATCAACGCCTTGGCACGGACCGCGAGCATCAGCGCCTGGCTCGCGCGAGGGCCGGGCCCCCAGGCGATCATGTCCTCGAACTCCTGATCGATGCCGGTGCCGGGCCGCGCCGAGCGCACGAGCTTGAGAATCGCGTCGACCACCTGATCGCCGACCGGCAATTGACGTACCAAGCGCTGCGCCATCATCAGCTCATCGGCGGACAGGATCGTCTTCAGCGATCGGTCCTCAACCCCCGTGGTGGCGAACAGCATGCGCCGTTCGGCGGCCTCGTCCGGATAGGAGACGTCGATCTGCAGCAAGAACCGGTCGAGCTGGGCCTCGGGCAGCGGGTAGGTCCCTTCCTGCTCGAGTGGGTTCTGCGTGGCGAGAACATGGAAGGGCCTCGGCACGTCATGGCGCACACCAGCCACGGTGACGTGATGCTCCTGCATGGCTTGCAACAGCGCCGATTGCGTCTTCGGGCTCGCCCGGTTGATCTCGTCGGCCATCAACAGCTGGGTGAAGACGGGGCCCTTGACGAAACGGAAGTTCCGCTTGCCGCCCGCGCTTTCTTCCAGCACCTCGGAGCCCACAATGTCGGAGGGCATGAGGTCGGGGGTGAATTGAATGCGCTTGTTCTGGAGTCCGAGCACCGCGCCGAGCGTTTCCACCAGGCTCGTCTTGGCAAGTCCCGGCACCCCGATTAGGAGCGCGTGGCCGCCGGAGAGCAGCGTAATGAGCGCGAGCTCGATGACGCGATCCTGGCCGAAGATGGTGGAGGCGGTGGTTTCGCGCACAGCCTCGATCTTGGCGCCGATTTCTTCGAGGCGATCGATGAGCTGGGCTTCCGTGGGAGCAAGTGCTGTCATGGGTCCAGTTTGGCTCAAATTGGGTCAGGAGGGACGACTATAGGCCGAAAGGCCCGGCGGGGAGGAAACACTTTGAGCACAAAATTCGTCACAATAGTGTTGGCTACCGGGCTGGCCTTGAGCCACGCCATTTTCAACAGGATAGGTAGGAGGCGGTCAGCAGCGGCTCAAGATGCCTAGCCGAGACAAAAAGAGCCTCCTCGCAGCACTTGGCGAGCTTGGCGGGAAACCTGCCCTGCCGAAGGCGCGCGGTCCGCAAGACTGCGGCGACATCGGCTTGAGGATCGGCCGGGACGGCACCTGGTACTACCGGAATAGCGCGATCGAACGAAAGGCGCTGGTCAAGCTTTTCGCCTCCGTGCTCCGGCAGGAGGACGATGGTCGATATTACCTCGTAACGCCTGCCGAGAAGGTGCTGGTCGCCGTCGAGGATGCGCCGTTCATGGCCGTGGAGATGCGGGTGGAGGGCGCCGGCATGCAGCAGCGCCTGATCTTCCGCACCCATGCCGATGATTGGGTGGAGGCCGGCGCGGACCATCCCTTGAGCTTTCGCCTGGAGACGGACGGAAGCTTCACGCCCTTTATCCTGGTCCGCGGCCGGCTGAAGGCCCGGCTCGCCCGGGCCGTCTATTACGATCTCGTCGCGGCCGCGGTGAGCGAAGGCCGCGGCGGGAGGGCCGAGCTTGGGGTTTGGAGTGGCGGTATCTTCTACCCGTTTCCCCCGCCTCAGGCATCCGGCGACGATTGAAGGCGCCTTTTCCTTTGCGGGGGCCGCTCGCTTTGTGCGGCAAGCGCCGCTATGGTTGCGAAAGCTGTCCCAAGACGAGGTGCACATCCCCCCGATGCTACGCATCGCCCTGATCGACGTCATCATGTTCGCGCTGCCCTTTCTGATCTACGGGGCCTATATGATCGCGGCCAAAGGGGCGGCACCGGCGACCGCTTGGCAGGACGCGCCGGTGCTTTGGCTCCTGGCCGCGGGGTGCGGGCTTTTGCTGATCACCATGGCGACGCTGATCTCATTTTCCGGGGGCAAGCCCGGCGGCACCTATCATCCTTCGAGCACCGAGAATGGGGTGATCAAGCCTGGTGAAATCGACTGACGGCGTTGAGCGGATGTCCGAGCTTGCTGTTGAGCGCCGGTCCGAGGCCACCTCGCTGAGGGCTGCGGCATGGCTTAAGCGGCCGGAGACAAGGGCCGTGTTCGACGCCCTCAGCGGCGAAGGCATCGAGACGCGAGCCGTCGGCGGTGCGGTGCGCAATGCGCTGCTCGGGCTCCCCGTCACCGAGATCGATCTCGCCACCACGGCGCCGCCGGAGAGGGTGATGGCGCTCGCCGAGAAGGCGGGGTTGAAGGCGGTGCCGACCGGGATCGATCACGGCACCGTCACCATCATCGCCGATGGCGTTCCGTTCGAGGTGACGACGCTCAGGCGCGACTTGGAGACCTTCGGCCGCCACGCCAAGATCGCCTTCACCACCTCCTGGGAGGAGGACGCGCGGCGTCGCGACTTCACGCTCAACGCGCTTTACGCCGATCGGGACGGCAAGCTGTTCGACCCGCTTGGCGGGTTCGCGGATCTCGCATCAGGCCGCGTGCGCTTCATCGGCGAGGCGGAGGCCCGGATCAAAGAAGACTATTTGCGCATCCTGCGCTTCTTCCGCTTCAACGCCTATTACGGCAAGGGCGAGTTGGACCCCGCAGGCCTCAAGGCCTCGGTCAGCTTGCGCGGAGGGCTCGAGCAGCTCTCGGCCGAGCGGGTGGGGGGCGAGCTCCGGCGCATTCTCGACGCCCCGGGCGCGGGCCGTGCAGTCGAGGCGCTTTACGATTATGGCCTCCTCACCGGACTGCTCGGCGGCGTGCCGCGGCTCGACCGTTTCGAGAGACTGATCGCGATCGAGGCGACGATTGGCCTCACGCCCAACGCCGCGCAGAGGCTCGCGGCACTTGCCGTCTTCGTCGCCGAGGATGTGGCGCGGCTCGGTGAACGCTTGCGGCTTTCCAATGCCGAACAGGCCGTGCTTGCGCTTGGAGCTGGGGAGGGGAGGGACGCCGCACTGCCCGAAGAGGCGGCAGCCAAGGCCATCCTCTATCGCTTGGGGTCGAGCGCCTACCAATCTTACCTTCTGCTCGCCTGGGCGGAGTCAGGCGCCCCTCCGGACGATCGCCTTTGGCGCCTGGCATTGACGCTGCCCGAAAGGTGGCAGGCACCCTGCTTCCCTTTGCGCGGCAACGATATCATGGCGCTTGGCGAGCTGAAAGGTCCCGAGATCGGCGAGGCCCTGCGGCGGCTAGAGCAGGAGTGGATCGAGGGAGATTTCGGCTTTGACCGCGATCAGCTCCTCGCCAAGGCGCGAACGCTCATTTCAGAGCGGCACTAGCTCGGGCCATGATCTTCCTAGTGCAAGCCGATCCAGACCAGACCGATGGCCGTGGCGGCAAGAGCGAGCGAGACCGGCACCATTGTGATCTCGATCAGCACATCGCGGCCGCGCATCCTGCCGGTGGCGGTGCCGACGTTGCTCTTGAGAAACTCGCCGAAGCTCGTCTCGCGCAGATGCCATCGCGGATCTTTGATGGCGTAGGACGCTGTGAGCAGGAAGAGAGCGAAGAAGAAAGCGAAGAAGAACGTGACGACCACAAGATCCAAGTCTACTTCGCCACCCCGGGCGAAGCTCACCCAGGTCACGGCGAGAAACCAGAGCGCGGCAGCGAGCACGATTTCGACGCTGATAGGATGTACTCCGGTCTCAATTGGCTGCGAGGGGGGTTGCCTCGATTCTGGATTTCTTGGAGTTGCGACGCTGGCTGGCGTCTCATGCCGCGCGCTCGTTGCATCCGCAACGGCATAGCCGTAGTCATCTTCTCGTGTTGCACGGTCTGACATTGGCCGGCCTCCTCAACTATTGCACGGAGGCGGTCGGTCGGGATGAACTCGGCCGGCCGGAGCTCTGGACGTAGGGATCCGGGCGCAGAGCGGGGAGGAGGGGCGGCGGCCAAATCGAAGCATGAGCCCGTTTGTCTCAAGGGTCGCGGGCGCTTCGGATTCGCTAGCCTATGCAGCCTTGAGCCGCTCGATCAGCGCGGTCGCCGCGGCGGGTGCGCGCAGCTTGCCCGAGTGGATGAAATAGACGAACACGTCGCGAGGTCTTGCCTCGGGCCGCTCCGCATCCGCTTTGGCGAGGTCGTCCGGTTCGCCGCCCGAGGCCCAGCTGCGCGTGCGCCCCGCCCAGGCGTCGAGATCGCGCGGCGGATAGCCCGTCTCGATGGCTTCGCTTCCTCGCTGCAAGCGGGCGTAGACGAAATCGCCGGTGAGATCCGCCATGGACGGCTCGTTTTCGGAATACACCACCGGGACACCGAACTCGCGCAGCAAACGAATGAACATTGGATTGCCGAAGCTTTCGTGGCGCACCTCGACGGCATGGCGAAGCGCGCGTCCATCGAGATGCCGCGGCAGCAACTCGAGGAACTTGCCGAAGTCCAATTCCTCGAAGGATTTGTTCGGAGCGAATTGCCAGACGACCGGCCCCAGGCGGTCGCCGAGCGCAAGCACGCCGGAGTCGAAGAATCGCTTGATGAAGTCTCCGCCCTCGGCCAGCGCCCCGCGATGCGTGATCAGACGGGGACCCTTCACCGAGAAGACGAAGCCGTCCGGCGCGGCCGCCGCCCATTTGCGAAAGCTCGCGGGGCTTTGCAGCCGGTAGAAGGTGGCGTTGATCTCGATGGAGGTGAGCTTGCCGCTGGCATAGCCGAGCTCCTCTGCCTGCGGGAGGCCCTTCGGATAGAAGACCCCGCGCCAGGGCGGATAGGTCCAGCCGCCGATCCCGACGCGAACCTGTCCCGACCCGGAGCTCGTTTTGGGCTGTTGTTTACGCTGCGCCATTCCGGCGTAGGCTAGCTTTGCGGGACAACACACCGCAAAACAAAAGAACCGAGCTTCGGGAGCACGGCTCTGCAACCGGGACTGACTTAGAAGTCTATGTCACCACCGAAGTCGGCCTAGCCCGACTTCGGTATTCATGGATGTTTGGGCGAATGGACTTCCTTAGAAGTCCATGTCGCCCATGCCGCCGTGGCCGCCAGGCATCGGCGGGGCTTTCTTCTTCGGCTTCTCGGCGACCATCGCCTCGGTGGTGATGAGGAGGCCCGCCACGGAGGCGGCGTCCTGCAGCGCCGTGCGCACCACCTTGGCGGGGTCGATCACGCCCTGCTTGACCAGATTCCCATATTCACCCGTCGCGGCGTTGTAGCCGAAGGCATAGTCGCCCTTGTCGACGATCTTGCCGGCGACCACGGCGCCGTCCTCGCCCGCATTCTCGGCGATCTGGCGCGCCGGCGCCTGCAAAGCGCGGCGGACGATGCTGATGCCGACCTTCTGATCCTCGTTGGCGGGCTTGAGCCTATCGAGCGCCGACTGAGCGCGGATCAAGGCGACGCCGCCGCCAGGAAGAATGCCTTCCTCAACCGCGGCCCGGGTTGCGTTCAGCGCGTCGTCCACGCGGTCCTTCTTCTCCTTGACCTCCATCTCGGTGAAGCCGCCGACCTTGATCACCGCCACGCCGCCGGCGAGCTTGGCCAGCCGCTCCTGCAGCTTCTCCTTGTCGTAATCGGAGGTCGTGTCCTCGATCTGCTGCTTGATCTGGGCGACGCGCGCCACGATGTCAGACTTCTTGCCGGCGCCATCGACGATAGTGGTGTCATCCTTGGTGATGACCACCTTCTTGGCGCGGCCGAGCATGTCGAGCGTGACGTTCTCAAGCTTGATGCCGAGATCCTCCGAGACGACCTGGCCGCCGGTCAACACGGCAATATCCTGCAGCATGGCTTTGCGCCGATCGCCGAAACCGGGGGCCTTGACGGCGGCGACCTTCAATCCGCCGCGGAGCTTGTTGACCACGAGGGTGGCAAGCGCCTCGCCCTCGACGTCCTCGGCGATGACGAGGATCGGCTTGCCCGCCTGAACCACCAACTCCAGCAGCGGCAGCAGCGACTGCATGTTGGAAAGCTTCCTCTCGTAGATGAGGATGTAGGGGCTCTCGAGCTCGACACGCATCTTGTCGGCATCGGTGATGAAATAGGGGGAGATGTAGCCGCGGTCGAACTGCATGCCCTCGACCACGTCGAGCTCGGTCTCGAACGCCTTGGCTTCCTCGACGGTGATCACGCCCTCATTGCCGACCTTCTGCATCGCCTTGGCGATCATGGCGCCGATTTCGTGATCGCCATTGGCGGAGATGGTGCCGACCTGCGCGATCTCCTCGCTCGAGGTGACCTTCTTCGCCTTCGCCTTCAGCTCGTCGAGCACGGAGGCGACGGCCATGTCGATGCCGCGCTTGAGGTCCATGGGGTTAGCGCCGGCCGCCACCGACTTCGCACCGTCCTTGACGATGGCCTGGGCAAGCAGGGTTGCGGTCGTGGTGCCGTCACCTGCAGTGTCCGAGGTCTTGCTCGCCACCTCGCGCACCATCTGCGCGCCCATATTCTCGAACTTGTCATCGAGCTCGATCTCCTTCGCCACCGTCACCCCGTCCTTGGTGATGCGGGGGGCGCCGAAGGATTTTTCGAGCACGACATTGCGGCCCTTGGGGCCGAGCGTCACTTTGACAGCGTCAGCCAAGACGTCGACGCCGCGAAGCATGCGCTCGCGGGCGTCTTGTCCAAACCTTACTTCTTTGGCAGCCATTGTTTTGTCTCCGGAATGTTGACCGCGTCCCGAGCGGCGAGCGAAGCTCGCATCTCGAAGGACGACATTTGATCTATGGGCTCATTCCTCGGGACGCCGATTTCCGGTCGGCGACTCGGGACGAGGAAAAATTCGGCGACGCTCAAGCGGCCTTCCGCTTGGCTTGAGCGCCTTCGAGCACGCCGAGGATGTCGCTCTCCTTCATGATCAGGAGCTCCTCGCCATCGATCTTGACCTCGGTGCCCGACCATTTGCCGAACAGCACCCGGTCGCCCGCCTTGACGTCGAGGGGCTGAACCACACCCTTCTCGTCGAGAGCGCCAGGTCCCACGGCGACAACCTCGCCCTGTTGCGGCTTCTCCTTGGCGGTGTCGGGAATGATGATGCCGCCGCGAGTCCGTTCGTCTTCCTCGAAGCGGCGCACGACAACGCGATCATGCAGCGGACGAAACTTCATGATGAACCTCCTCCAGGCAGTTTTTTGAATGAGCTCCCCAAGGCTGCCCCACAAAATATGTAGAGAAGGCTCCTAGCACTTTCAAGCTTTGAGTGCCAAACCGCTAGCAATTCATCCTGTCTGCTGCTAACGCGCTGATTTACCTCGTGAATCTTTCTGGACCCGACTCGACCCTGCGGGTAACAATTATGGTCCTAAAGGACAACGATTTAGCAGGACTGCCATGACCGATACCGACTTCCTTCGGCGGATCGAGGGTTTCTCCCTGACCACGGCGGAAATCCTCTACCGTCTCCCCGACCATCCGAGACTGTTGCAGAGCTATATCTGGCAGGACTACGACCTCGCGCCGCGCTTCCCCAAGCTCACCGACTTTCTCGGATTCTGGGCGGCGAATCTCGAAGGCGCTCTCTATCGCGTCCGGGTCGCGCATCGGCGGCTGATCGCGCCACAAGAGTTCAGCTTCGTCGCGGGTGAGCTCCGGCTGCACTGATATCAACCGCGATCCAAGCTTCTTTCTTAGTCATGGCCGGGCTTGTTCCGGCCATCCACGTTTAGCGACGGGCAAGTTCGTGGATGCCCGGCACAAGGCCGGGCATGACGAGTGGAATGGGAAGGTAGAGGCTTGCCGCTAATGCCCGAATTCGTAGATGTGGGCGCGCTCCTGATCGAGCACCGGCTTCAGCTTCCGGAAGGCCTTTGGATAGAGATAGAAGGGCACCCGCGGGAAGAGGTGATGGATCAGGTGGAAGTTCTGGAACATGTAGAGCCAGTTTGCCACCGGCTCGAGGATCTTGCCCTTCACCCAGAATATGTTGGTGTCGCGATAGCGCTCATGCACCTGATGCGGCATATGGGTGAGATAGGCGAAGAAATAGATGATGAGCGCCGAGGCTAGGATGTGCGGCACGAGCCACAGCGCCAGCACCTCGCGCCACCACCCGAACACCGACAGCCAGAAGGCGATCGAGTAGACGATCGTGTACATGGCGACGATGTGGATGGTGAGCGGACGCATGCCCGGGACGTGCGCGTGGAAGGCGATGTGCTTCCAGAAATACTGGTGGTACCAGTAGACGATGGTGAGGCAGCGGAAGAGCACGAGGAACGGGTTCTTCACCGCCACCCAATGATCGGGATCGATCTCCGGATCGTTGGTGTCGCGATGGTGCGCGAGGTGCATGTAGCGGAAGGCCTTGTACTCATGCAGCAGGATCGTCCCGCACACATAGCCCACGAGATGGTTCATCCAGAGCCATTTGGAGTCCTTGCCGGCGATGTTGCCGTGGCAGGCCTCGTGCAGTGGCGTCTGGTCGGCATAGAGGATGAGCGTGTTGAAGATCATCCCGAGCCAGAGCGGGATGACGCGCATGGTGGCGAGCGCGGTAACGAGCGCGAAGGCCGAGACGATACCGAGGGCGAGGAACACGGTCGGCCAGGCGACCATGCCGAGATAAGGCTTCACCAGGCCGAGGGCCTGACGGTCGGCAGGGGCATTCGGAATGTCGCGCGGGGCCTGGGCTGCGGGCCCTTCGGCGGTCGCCGTGGTCATTTCTTTCGAGCCCTTCAGTCTCGTCTTCTTGCTCGCCACCAGCCTCCGCCCAAGCGGGCGCAGACTTCGTCTTTCGGACTCAGCCCCGGAAACACTTAATTTTGCGCTGTATGAGCTGCGCGCTCAAGACGCAATGTCGGTCGGAACGAGGCCTAGTTGCCGCAGGGGTAAACGCTGCGTCAAAGCGTGGCCCCGGACGGGCCAGGTGCTGCGGGGTGAAGAGAGGGGAGGCTCGACGGCGTCAGGCGCGCCGGAGCCGGAAATTCGGCCCAGATTCAAAAAGCCTGCCGGACCGGCTCTGGTTGGCCCGAGAGGCTCAGGAACTGCTCGCCTTATGCGCTATTGGCAGAAATAGGGCTGGCCGTCATGGCCAGTAAAATAGCCCGTATGCGAATTGAAGCTGCGGTAGCGCTGGGCACAATAGGTGTACCATTCGGGCGTCCATGCCGGCGGTCCATAAGCCCCTGGGCCGTAACCGGCCGGGTTATAGGCGACGGCGGGCGGTGGCGGAGGCCCTGCATAAGGCGGCCCAACATAGACCGGGGCCGCAAGGGCGCTGCCGATGGCGGCGCCGACGCCCAGGCCGACTAGGCCCGCGCCCCAATAACCGGGGCCACCGCCCCCATATCCATGGCCGCCCCAGTAACCGGCCTGAGCCGTTGCCGGCAGCGAGAGGGCGCCGAGACCGATCAGAGCCGCAACCGTAAGGGCCCTCAGATTTGTCCTCGTCATAGAGCACTGTTCCTTGGCTAGAGCGCCCGCACGCGCGCATGCGGGCGCTCTAGCGATTCGTCAGGGTTTGGGAGGGAGAGTTAACTGCCCCTTTACGGCAAGATAGGGCCGGCAAAATGAATCGCGGGTTAAGCATCGCTTCGGGGCTGGGACCAAAACAACAAAAAACCGCCGGGCACGAAGCCCGGCGGTGATCGATCGCTAATCGCGCGTTGCGCGGGTCGCGTGTTGCGCGCTGAATTCTAGGCGAGCTGAACGTTCGCGGCCTGCTTGCCGCGACCGCGGCGATCGTCCTCGATCTCGAAGGAGACCTTGTCGCCCTCGTTGAGGGCCGGCACGCCGGAACGCTCGAGTGCAGAGGCGTGCACGAACACGTCCTTGCCGCCATCCTCAGGCGAGATAAAGCCGAAGCCGCGCGAATGATTGAAGAACTTCACAGTGCCATTGACACGAGCCATGAGGGAAATCCTTTCCCGTTCGAGTTTCAAACAACGGGCCGCGGACCCACAAAGGTCCCCTGGCGTCTTGAGATTTCAGGAAAGGGTGTCGTGCACGTATCCGGCGCGAGGTCACTTTGCCGTCAGTCCAAGTCCGCGCCCAAAGCCTTGAGCGCCCGGTAGGGTGAGTATGAGCAGAAGCCACTCTATTGGCAAGCCAAAATCGGCTCGGCGAGACTCGCTTCCCGAGACTCGGTTCCCGAGATTCGGCTCGGCGAGAAACCGCTCGCCGAGAATCGGCTTGGCGAGGATCGCCTTGGCCAAGACTCGCCTCAGCGCGCCGCGCGCCGCCGCAAGGGATAGGCCGCATCATCATAAAGCTGGCGGATGCCGACATGGTCGAACCGGTTCTCGTTGACCTCGAGCACGGCGGCGGCAAGTCCCGCCTGCGACAACTCTTCGACGGCGAAGCGAATTGCGGCCGCGGCGCTTGGGAACCGGCGATAGGCCACGGGCTGGCGCATTCCCGGCCGGCCTTTGGGAGCGAACAGCTCCGCTGGCGCATTGTAGTCGAACGAGCGGGCCACGAGCGAACGGCTCCCTAACGCTGCCCGCAAAAGGCGGCTTTCAGCGTGTCGATGCGGCGAACCCGGCCCCCTTAGGTTCGAACGCGAGAGCTTCGCACGAAAGAGGGTGAAAACCAAACCGCAGATGAACGGGCGTCTCAGCTTCGGTTCAGCGGCGGGGACTTACGAGGACAGCACGTCACGCGCATTCGCGCGGGCCCAAATCCTCGGAGGTCGTCATGCGGAAGATCGTGCTCCTGCTGCTCGCCACCGCACTCTGCATCCTCATCGCGCAGTTCATCGCTGACGCGCCGGTGATCCAGACGCGCGTCGGGATGTCGGCAACGCCGCCGCTGATGTATGGCGGCATCCGGGAGTGAGGAAAGGGCCTAAGGCCACATGACCAGTGGCGGCAGGGAGGACAGGATCGCCTCGACATTGCCGCCGGTTTTCAGCCCGAAAATCGTGCCGCGGTCGTAGAGCAGGTTAAACTCCACATAGCGCCCGCGCCGGATCAGCTGCTCCTCGCGGTCGGCGTCGGTCCAGGGGAGGCCCATATTGCGGCGGACGATCTCGGGATAGATGCCGAGAAAGGCCCGGCCCACGCTTTGGGTGAAGGCGAAATCGGCCTCGAAGTCGCCACTGTCGAGATAGTCGTAGAAGATGCCGCCGATGCCCCGCATCTCCTTCCGGTGCGGCAGATAGAAATAGTCATCGCACCAGGTCTTGAAGCGCGGATAGTCGGCCGATGGCTGTCCTTCGCAAGCCGCTCGCATCGCGGCGTGGAAGTCCTTCGAATCTTTGTCTTTTTGGCTCCGTCGCCGCGAGAGCACCGGCGTCAAGTCGCCGCCGCCGCCGAACCAGCCCCTGGTCGTCATCACCAGTCGCGTGTTCATATGGGCGCTCGGCGCGTTCGGGTTCACCGGGTGGGCAATGAAGGAAACGCCGGAGGCCCAGAAGCGCGGGTTCTTGTCTGCGCCGGGGATCTGGCTGGCGAATTCCGGGGCGAAGCTCCCATGCACCGTAGAGGTGTGGCAGCCGACCTTCTCGAACACGCGGCCGGACATCAGCGACATCACCCCGCCGCCGCCTTCGGCGTCCTGCTCGCTCCGCGTCCAGGGCGTGCGGGTGAAGCGGCCGGCCGGGCGGCCTGCATAAAGAGGGAGCCCCTCCGCCTCGTCCTCGATCGCCTCGAGCGCCGAGCAGATGCCATCCTGCAGGTTCTCGAACCAAGCCCGCGCGCGCCCCTTTCGCGCCTCGAGCGACGCGAATGACTCCGGCTGTTTCCTATCTCTGGTCGGCTTTGGCCTTGCTTGCGTCATGGCTTCGAGCTGCATTCGCCCCTTGTCCGGCCAGCGCATCCGCGCCGATGTGTTTTGCCATTAGAGGTTGCTGGAATGGGGCGCAGGGTCAAGGCCGGCCTTGACCGGGATCAAGGTCCCGGAAACCTCATCCCATGACAGTCGCAGGATTGACATAGCCTGTGCGCCAATTTGCCCAGGGCGCGGTTCTGGACAAGGCGGGAGGCTGATGCAAGAAAGCAACAAGGAGCCATGCCGGTCGCAGCCTCGGCCGGGATAAGCTCAAGGCGCAATATTAAGGCCGGACGGGGATAGGGCCTTGCGCGCTTACATGTTGCGACATTGGCAAGCCTTAGGAGCCTTGGAGAGTGGCTGACAGCACACACGCAACGCCCATTGATGTGCCGCTTGCTGATGGCGATGAGCCGTCGCGGCGCGATGTGATCCTGATCGCGGCTGGCGGCTTTGCCGCTGTCGGCGCTGGAGTCGCGCTTTGGCCGCTGCTCGATCAGATGAACCCGGACCAGTCGGCGCTGTCGCAAGCGACCACCGAGGTCGATCTCGCCCATGTCGAAAAGGGTCAGGCGATCACGGTGATGTGGCGCGGCAAGCCGATTTTCATCCGCCATCGCACTGATAAGGAGATTGCAGAGGCAAAGGCCATCCCGGTCGATGACCTTCCGGACCCGCTCGCCCGAAACGCCAATCTCGATGACTATGCGCCGGCGACCGACGAGAACCGGACCACCAAGGACCGCGAGCCCTGGCTCGTGATGATCGGCATCTGCACCCATCTCGGCTGCATTCCGAAGGGACAGGCAGTCGGGGATCCCAAGGGCGAATACGATGGCTGGTTCTGTCCCTGCCACGGCTCGCAATACGACAGCGCCGGGCGGATACGCAAAGGGCCAGCGCCGCAGAACCTGGCGATCCCGCCTTATGCCTTTATCTCCGACACCAAGGTCAAGATCGGCTGAGCTGAGGACCGATGGCGCGCCCCTCCACTTACCAACCGGCAAACGGCGTCAGCCGCTGGCTCGACGCGCGGTTGCCGATCCCGCGGGTGATGTATGACCAGTTCATCACCTTTCCCACGCCGCGCAATCTGAATTACTGGTGGACCTTCGGCGGCATCCTCACCTTCATGCTCGTCTCGCAGATCGCGACCGGCGTCGTGCTCGCCATGCATTACGTGCCGACAGCGGAGGGAGCCTTCGATAGCGTCGAGCACATCATGCGCGACGTGAATTGGGGTTGGCTGCTGCGCTACACCCACGAAGTCGGCGCCTCGATGTTCTTCCTCGCCGCCTATATCCATACCTTCCGCGGCCTCTATTACGGCTCGTACAAGGCTCCGCGCGAGGTGTTGTGGATCCTCGGCGTGCTCATCCTCCTGCTGATGATCGCCACCGCCTTCATGGGTTACTCACTGGTTTGGGGGCAGATGAGCTTCTGGGCGGTGACGGTGATCACCAATCTCTTCTCTTCGCTCGACGCGGTGATCCCAGGTCTCGGCACGCGGCTCGTGCAGTGGATCTGGGGCGGCTTTGCCGTCGGTGGTCCGACGCTGACGCGGCTTTACAGCCTGCACTACCTCTTCCCGTTCGTGATCGCCGGCGTCGTGGTGCTGCATATCTGGGCGCTGCACCTTCCCGGCAACAACAATCCAACCGGGATCGACGTCAAGAGCGCGCGCGACACGGTGCCGTTCCATCCCTACTACACGATCAAGGATGGCTTCGCGCTCGTGCTCTTCGCCCTGCTGTTTGCCGGCTTCGTCTTTTACGGGCCGAATTATCTCGGCCATCCCGATAACTACATTCCAGCGAACCCGCTGCAGACGCCGCAGCACATCGTGCCGGAATGGTATTTCCTGCCCTTCTACGCGATCTTGCGCGCTATTCCGAACAAGCTGTTTGGCGTCGCGGCGCTGATGGGCGCGGTCGTCGTGCTGTTCTTCGTGCCTTGGCTTGACACCTCGCGGGTACGCTCCACGAGCTACCGGCCGATCTACAAATGGTTCTTCTGGGCGTTCGTGATCACCTGCGTCGTGCTCGGCTATCTCGGCTCCCAGCCGCCGGAAGGCATCTATCTCGTGCTAGGGCGCTTCTTCACCGCCTATTATTTCCTCTTCTTCCTCCTGGTTATGCCGGTGGTCGGGCTGATCGAGAAGCCATTGGCGCTCCCCGGCAGCATCACCGAACCGGTGCTGGGGCCGGAGCCGGCGCCCGCCGCATCCTCCGCTGAGGCGCGAGCGGGAGGCGGTGCTATGACCAAGGCGCCGTCACCCGCTTTGGCTCTCGCCCTGGGGCTTCTGCTGGCTCTTGCCGTTCACGCGAGTCCCGGCGTTGCTGCCGACGAGCCGAAGGCCGCGGCCGAGCAGAGCATCCAGGAGGAGCCTTCGATTCCATCTCAGAGCTGGAGCTTCACCGGGGCGTTCGGGAGCTTCGACAACGCCCAGCTCCAACGCGGCTACCAGGTCTATAAGGAGGTTTGCTCGAACTGCCATTCGATGCGGCTTCTCTCCTACCGCAATCTGGGTGAGAGCGGCGGTCCGCAGTTCCCGTCCGACGCGGTCGATGCTCTCGCCGGCCAGGTCCAGG
This sequence comes from uncultured Alphaproteobacteria bacterium, assembly GCA_963804515.1. Classification (GTDB taxonomy): domain Bacteria; phylum Pseudomonadota; class Alphaproteobacteria; order Rhizobiales; family Methyloligellaceae; genus Methyloceanibacter. Next base: position 237,481 of record CAWDQR010000006.1, read on the forward strand.
TGACCGATGGCCCGAACGACAAGGGCGAGATGTATCAGCGCCTGGGGCGGCCGTCCGACCGCTTCCGCTCGCCCTTCCCGAATCCGGAAGCTGCACGCGCCGCAAACAACGGCGCGCTTCCGCCGGATCTCTCGGTGATCGCCAAGGCAAGACCCGGCGGCCCCGACTATATCTATGCGCTGCTCACCGGCTACCGCCAAACGCCGCCGGGTTTTGAGCTCGCGCCTGGAATGCACTACAACATCGCATTCCCCGGGCACCAGATTGCCATGCCGCCCCCGCTCAGCGACGGCATCATCAGCTATACGGACGGCACCAAGCCGACGCTCGACAATTATGCGAGGGACGTCTCCGCCTATCTGATGTGGGCGGCGGAGCCGAAGCTCGAGGAGCGGCATCAGCTCGGCGCCCGAGTGATATCCTTCCTCCTCGTCTTTGCCGTGATCATGTTCCTGGCCAAGCGCGAAATCTGGGCGCGCCTGCACTCTGATGCCGCGCCAACGGCTTGAGCGAGCGCCTGCTTCGCTTGCGCCTTGAGCCGGCGGAGGCCGCAGCCGAGGATGGCGGCCTTCGACGAGCGGTTTAGGTCCATGCGATCGATCCTTCTTGCCTTGCTTCTTGCGCTTTGCGTCTTGCCGGCAATTGCTGCGGAGCCGATGGACGCGCCGAAGGAGATGGTGGTGCTGACCGTGGGCGGCGCCATCGAGCATACCAATCGCGATCCGCTCGATCCGCTCTGGGACAGTCTGCTCGCTTACCAGGGGATTAGCTTCACGCATACCTTCGCTTTCGACCGCTCCATGCTTCTCGCCCTGAAGCAGGGACGGGTGAAGGTGCAGCCGCCTGAGCTGCAGCAGCCCGCGACCTTCACCGGCCCCTTGTTGAAAGAGGTGCTTGCCGCTGTGGGCGCTGCCCACGCCAAGGTGACGTTCATGGCCATCGACGGCTATGCGGGTTGGCTTAGCCCGGAAGACATCGACGCGTCGGATTGGATCTTGGCTCTGTCCGCCGATGGTGTGCCGCTCGGCTTGGGCCAGCAGGGCCCGCTCTGGCTGCTCAACAGGCGCGCCGAGGGCGAAAAGCCGAGCGCGACGCAGGAAGCCCATTGGGTCTGGGCGCTCTACTACATCAAGGTCCGCGAGTGAGCCCCTCGGGGAAGGAAAGCATGACGCGCGCGGTGCTCGGCATCATCGGCGGCTCGGGACTCTACGATCTTCCGGGCTTACAGAATGTGCGCGAGGAGCGCATCGCGAGCCCTTGGGGCGAGCCTTCGTCCGCCTTGCGGATCGGCGAGATCGCGGGGCTCCCGATCGTATTCCTGTCGCGTCACGACAAGGGTCACCGGCTCTCGCCCTCCGACATCAACTACCGCGCCAATATCGACGTGATGAAGCGGGCAGGGGTCACCGACCTCGTCTCGCTCTCGGCCTGCGGCTCGTTCAAGGAGGAGCTGCCGCCGGGCACCTTCGTGCTGGTCGACCAGTTTGTCGACCGCACGCATGGTCGCGCCAGCTCCTTCTTCGGCAAGGGCTGCGTGGCGCATGTGTCCATGGCGCATCCGGTCTCCCCGCGTTTGCGCCTACATCTCGCGGAGGCCGCGGAAGCGGAAGGCATCCCTGTAGTGAGGAGCGGCACCTATGTCTGCATGGAGGGGCCGCAATTCTCCACGCTCGCCGAAAGTCTCACCTATAAGGGCCTCGGCTATGCGGTGATCGGCATGACCAATCTGCCGGAGGCCAAGCTCGCGCGGGAGGCGGAGATCTGCTACGCGACCGTGGCCATGGTCACCGATTTCGACTGCTGGCACCCGGATCACGACGCCGTCACCGTCACCGACATCATCAAGGTGCTGACGGCGAATGCGGAGAAGGCGGCAAGGCTCGCCAGCCGGTTCGCACGCGATTTCCCGCGCGAGCACGAGCCATGCCCGATCGGCTCTGATCGCGCGCTCGACACGGCGATCATCACCACGCCGGAAGCGCGCGATCCGGAGCTCTTGAAGAAGCTCGACGCCGTTGCCGGCCGGGTGCTTCGGAGCGCCTAACGCTCAGGGTGTCGGAGTTGTCGGCATATGCGGCATATGCGTGCCAAAAATTCCTACAAAGACAGCTAGGCCAACCAGCCAAAGCAGGGCGAGAATGATCATCGCCGGGATCGAGGCGATGCTCCATTTCACTAGGATCATGACGATCCGCCAGAATGGAACATCGATATCGCGAAGGGTCACCAGATTGCCGGTGCCGTCTGTCATGGCATTCCCCCATTGGATTGGTGGCCGGCGCTAGCCAGCCGCTTGGTTCGACTGTAGCCTCGCGAGCCTTCGGCTTGCCCCTTTTTTGGAGGTCCTCGCATGAGCTTGACCGCGAATATCGATCTCAAGGACCTCGTGCGCACGATACCCGACTATCCGAAGCCTGGCATCATGTTCCGCGACATCACCACGCTGCTCGGCCATGCCAACGGGCTCAGGGCCTGCATTGAGCGGCTGGTTGCGCCCTTCACCAATCGCCGGATCGAGGCGGTCGCCGGGATCGAGGCGCGCGGCTTCATTCTCGGCGGCGCGGTGGCCGACCGCTTGGCTTGCGGTTTCGTGCCCATCCGCAAGAAGGGCAAGCTGCCGGGGAAGGCCATCGGCCAGGATTACGAGCTCGAATATGGCATCGACGTCATCGAGATCCACGAGGACGCGCTCAGCGTGGCCCAGCCGGTGCTGCTTATCGACGACCTCATCGCCACGGGCGGCACGGCGGAGGCGGCGGTCAAGCTCCTGCGCAAGCTCAGGGCCGATGTGGTTGGCGCCGCCTTCGTCATCGATCTGCCGGATCTTGGCGGCTCGGCGCGTCTCGCCAAGCTCGGGGTGGAGTGCCACACGCTGATGAGTTTCGAGGGCGAGTGAGGCCAATCCTTGGGTTGTGCTAGAAATGTGGCTCTCTAAGCATTTGTCCCGGCGTAAAGGCTGCTGAGGGGAGGAAGTGATGGCTGAGTTCACGATCGGCGAGCCAATTACTATCCCATATTGTAAAGAACGGTCGTGGTGGATGTGAAATTGACAAAGGGCAGGTTAGAAAGCTGACTCGCGGAAAATTCAAATCTGAGCAAGAGCGGCTGCTATGTCTTCTCCCGGCGTAGTTCGCGAGGATCGATTCCCATCTATGTTGGCAAAAAACGCTCTATCGGAATCGAGGCATTCAACGACAAGAACCTTTATGCTCTTGTATGTTGGCTCAACCGACAGACACATCGTAAACTGCAACTCTGGACAATCACGTAGGGTAGGACGTGGTCGATCTCACAAGAAGGCGATTGATGGAAATTGAAACCCTTATCATCCATTGGGCGCAGATCGTAAATCCCAATCTGCTCAACAAGCACAAGAGAAAGGCTCCTCGATGGTCGATTCGCGGTGTTGAACGACCTGGGCGAGGACGTCGCCCCGCCGACGCAAAGGCTTTTTGCGAAGTCATCGGTTTGGGCTGAATGCGGATTAACGGCAAGCCCTACCGCACGATCTGGCTCAATGACGACGGTTGGTCGGTCGAGATCATCGACCAGACCAAGCTGCCGCATCGCTTCGAGACGGTGACGCTCCGGAGCTTGGCGGATGCCGCGCGGGCCATCGCCGCCATGCAGGTGCGGGGCGCGCCGCTGATCGGCGCGACGGCGGCCTATGGCGTGGCCCTTGCGCTCCGCGAGGAGCCCTCCGACGAGGCGGTCGATCGCGCCTGCGATACGCTTGCCGCCACGCGGCCGACTGCCATCAATCTCCGCTGGGCGCTCGACGAGATGAGCAAAGCCGTGCGCAACCAGAAGCGGGACGTGCGGCTTGTCGCGGCCTACGCCCGCGCCGCCGCGATCTGCGACGAGGACGTGGAGACCAACCGGTTGATTGGCGAGCATGGGCTTGGGCTGATCCAGGCGCATGCCGAGCGCAAGAAGGGGTCGCGCGTCAACATCCTCACCCATTGCAATGCAGGTTGGCTCGCATGCGTCGATTGGGGGACGGCGCTCGCGCCCGTCTATCGCGCCCATGACGAAGGGATCGCCCTGCATGTCTGGGTCGACGAGACGCGGCCGCGCAACCAGGGCGCCTCGCTCACCGCCTTCGAGCTCGGCGCGCATGGCGTGCCGCATACCATTATCGTCGACAATGCCGGCGGCCATTTGATGCAGCAGAAGCGCGTCGATCTCTGCATCGTCGGCACCGACCGCACCACGGCCACCGGCGACGTCGCCAATAAGATCGGCACTTACCTCAAGGCGCTCGCCGCCCGCGACAACGACATTCCCTTTCTCGTGGCGCTGCCCTTCTCCAGCATCGATTGGAGCCTCACTGACGGCAGGTCGATCCCCATCGAGGAGCGCGATGCAGATGAGGTCAAGCGCATCACGGGGCGGTTGCCTGATGGCGCCATCGCCAGCGTCGAGATCGCGCCCGCCGGCAGCCCCGCCGCAAATTATGCTTTCGACGTGACGCCGGCGCGGCTCGTCACCGGCTTCATCACTGAGCGGGGCGTGACGCCTGCCACCCGCGATGGCCTCGCCACGCTTTACCCCGAGCACGCCAAGCGCGCCGGGTGAGGCTTAAGCGCAAGCAACTTTTGTTACCCCTCACCCTTCCCGCCGAACGACTTGCTCCCCCCGGATCAAGTCCGGGGTCGCGAGCTCGTGGCGGAAAGCCCTCTCCCACAAGGTTCCCGGGAGTAGCGTTTCCCATGATGGAGGGTCATAGACAGAAGTAGATAAGCGTTTGATCATCCTTGTGTTGTCGGAGACAGGCGGTCACGCTGATGCATCCTGATTCCCCTTCAGAGCTACCTATTTGAGATCGAGGTAGCAGCAGTGGCTCATGAGATTACGCGTTTATTGCAACGCACGATGGGTTTTATTGCACCTAGACGGGAAAAAATTGACCTGGCTCAACAGATTGAATCGCCGGCCCCGGCGTAATGTCGCACCTTGATACCGGTGCATCCCATTGGCCACGGCGACGCCGCGCGCCATCCGACGCGCTATCTAAGGCGAAAGCAGCAGGCAACGTTTAGGGAGATGAAGCCATGCGCTTACGACTCATCCTCAGCCTAGTGATGATAGTCGGCGCTACCGCTTTTGCCGAAGCTCAGGACGTCGGGAACGTGCCGATGGGAGAGATCGGCGATCCACAGGCAGGGTTTGAATACGTCCAAGCGACCTGCGCGGCGTGCCATGCCATTGGGGAAGAGGAGTCGCCCAATCCGAACGCACCAAGCTTCAAGGAAGCGGCAAATACACCGGGCATGACGCCAACGGCCCTAATTGTTTGGCTGCAGAGCGCGAACCACCCCACGATGCCGAACATCGTGATAAGAGGCCAGGACCTCCGCAACGTTGCGGCGTATATCCTTAGCCTCAAGAACTGATGCTTCTGCCAGGGAGCGATCAGGTCAAAAAACTGCGTAGAGACACGCTATTGCGCCTCTACAATTGGGGGTATAGCCGGCTCCCGCGCCTAACATCGCCAAGTGGAGTCAACTCAGGCAGAGACCAAAATGAAATTGCCGCATTGGGGATCAGAGCTGGCCAGGGTCACGCTGCCCCTAGCCTTCGTCGCCCTTGTGGCGGCGGCAGTGGCCGGGATCACGTCTCCCCTTTTTTTCGCGATGGTGATATCAGCCAGTCTCGTCATCGTCGTCATTCGGGCACTGTTCCCTGCAGGTCGGCTGTTCCCAATCGCCTTCGCGAGTTTGATTGCGGTCTACGCCGCTATCTTCTCTCTGTTTGTTGAAGAGATATTCCGCGGAGTTGATACTGCGTTTGTGGTTGTTGGCTTCTGCTTGCCAATCTTTTTCTTTGTGGCTGGCTGTTGGCTTCGGCGAGATCAGGTCAGAGCAGTAGTTGCCCATCCAGCGATACATAGTGAGCAGCGGGTCATGATGGCCGCCGCTTGGCTTGTGCCCGTTTTTTTCGTCGGCGCGACCGTCATTCTGCTATCTCGCTTCGTCGGGACACTCGCAAATATGGACATGGTGTTCGTCGGAGCCATGGCCATTATTGGATTGATCGTACTGGCCGTCAGCCGGGACGTGGCCATCTTCTTGGTTGAGGCTGGTCTCCTCTTCGAGGAGTTTTTCTCGCGTATGTCGCGGCTCGTCATTCCAGCCTTCGCCTTTTTCACATTCTATTCGCTTATCGTCATCCTCTTCGCCTCGGCTTACCGGCTTATCTCGGTATATACACCCGAACGGAATTTCAATGTGGGGGGCGCTCTCCGCGGCTTGAGCTTTTCGGAGTTCGATCTATTTCTCGATCGGCACCATCAGCACGGTCGGCTACGGGGATATTATTCCGTACAGCAATCTCGCCCGCATGCTGTCGTCCCTCGAGGTCTTCTGCGGCATCATGCTGTTGATATTCGGCGTGTCGGAGCTGCTCGAGTACGCGAGAGAACATCGCCGAGATGGGGGAAGCGAATAAATGATAGCCGTTCGGGGATCTTTAATCAGCCATTTGCTTGCATGGCCGATCTAAAGCGAGCAGACCAACTCTATGGGGCGCGATGACGGCAGCTACTGACCCATAACGGACATTCTGCGTCCCGTTGTCCCGCTTTGGTAATATTATTCTGCGCGCGTGATCAGCTTCGGAGGATTGCCCACAATGCAAGAACGCAAGATCAGTAACGCCCCCGATCTCTTCAGCCCACTCGAATTTGGAGCACTAGTGCTCAGGAACCGCATCGTCATGGCACCCCTGACGCGCAGTCGCGCCGGCCCCGGGAACGTCCCAAACCAATTGAACGCCCTCTACTACGCCCAGCGCGCTAGCGCCGGCCTCATCATTTCGGAAGCGACTCAGATCTCGCCAGAGGGTCAGGGCTACATCTCGACCCCCGGAATTCACAGCGCCGAGCAGATCGAAGGCTGGAAATGCGTGACGAAGGCGGTCTATGTAGCCGGTGGCCACATCGTGCTCCAACTTTGGCACGTCGGGCGCATCTCTCACCCTTCCTTCCAGCCGGGCGGCGCAACGCCCGTCGCGCCCTCGGCCATCAGGCCCAATGGACAAGCTTTCACGAAAAAGGGCTTCGAGCCGATCCCAACACCGCGTGCACTTGAAACGGCCGAGATTCCCGCCATCGTCGAGCAATATGCTCAAGCGGCGCGAAACGCCTTGGCGGCCGGGTTCGACGGAGTGGAGGTGCACGCCGCCAACGGCTATTTGATCGATCAGTTTCTGCGCGACCAGACCAACAAACGCACGGACCGCTACGGCGGTAGCATCGAGAATCGCAGTCGGTTCTTGATGGAAGTCGTCGACGCGGTCAGCGCCGCCGTCGGCGCTGAACGCACTGGCGTACGCATTTCGCCGCAGAACACTCAGAACGACATAGCAGACAGCGATCCGCAAGCGCTATTCAACTACGTTGCAGAACAGCTGTCGGGAAAGGGCCTCGCCTATCTGCATATTATCGAAGGTGATACGTCCGGCCTCTCTGTTCCGCCTTTCGACTACAAAAACCTCAAACGCCTGTTCGGCGGGGTCGTCATAGCCAACAATGGCTTTGATAAGCCACGCGCAAACAAGGCCATCGCGGATGGACGCGCTGATCTGATAGCATTCGGGAAGCCCTTCATTGCCAATCCGGACTTGGTGATACGACTGTTCCTCGACGCGCCGCTGATGTCGGTCAATCGGGAAACCCTGTATGGAGGCTCGGAGGAGGGCTACACGGACTATCCGATGCTGCGCGCGGTTGCCCCACATGCCTGCTATCACGACACGGAAAGAGCTTGGGGGTGATAATCACGCGTTGCGCCTAAAGACTTCCGATATTGGCACCGAGCAGACTAACTCGATAACGCCGTGACGTCAGCTACTGACCCTTTGCAGACATTGCTCAGTAGGAGCTGCGTGATCATCGGTCAGCCACGACGGTCGTCTTTTCCACCCGGCAGGTATTGCAGAGCGCCCTTGTTGTAGGCCGGGGCAATCCGACCTGCCCTCCTGCGAATCTCCTTCACGGTTGCCTCCGTCTCCTTGGCTCCGCGCTTCCACTTGTGAGCATGCATGAGGTCTCTCGCTGGTGCCGAACCAGGGATGCGGTCTGAGGTCGGCGGGAGCGTCACCCTTCTTTTCCAGGTCGTGGCTGCCAACGGACTTGGCGTGGCTCCCCGCAAAGCCTGAATGGGTCCAACGCGCAACATTGCTTTGGTCTTATGCAGCTCCCGTGCGGCTTGTTGCTTCGCCTCTTTCTTCTGCTGAAATTCCGTTTTCATTGCCTACTTTAATTAAGGGCTCAAACGCGGATTTGAAGGGTCAGGCCGGGCCCTTTGTTTCGGGTTTTGTCCGTACGTATTGAACAGCGCAGCCAGGCATTGGCGAACGCCCCCATGGCGTCAAGCGAGGGTGCTCCATATAGTGTGCGCGTTTAGTGTGCGCGTTGGAGAAACGGCATGCCAAAGGTCGAGCCCCTCCGTCTCTACGGCAAGCGCGGGTGTCCCTCCGCCTATGCCATCCGCGATTTCTTGCAGCGAAGTGACATCCCCTTCGAGTGGATTGAGCTTCGCGACAACGAGTATGCCCGAAACGAGCTCGGCGTCGAGAATGTGGACGATGCCCGCCTACCCATCTGTATTTTTAATGGCGGAACGCGCATGGAGCGGCCGACCGTCCGCCAGATCACTGAAAAGCTGGGTTGGTTCCGCAACCCTTCTTGCTCCGAATACGACCTCGCCATTTATGGTGCGGGTCCAGCAGGTCTAAGCGCCTCCGTTTATGGCGCCTCGGAGGGCTTGAAAACCGTCCTCGTTGAGCGCTTTGCGGTGGGCGGCCAGGCCGGGACCAGCCCCAAGATCGAGAACTATCTTGGTTTTCCCGAAGGTATCACCGGCGCCGACCTCGCCGAGCGGGCGCGAGAGCAGGCCCTCCGTTTCGGCGCTGAGCTGCTGATCCACCGGGCCGGCGTGCGCGGCGAATTTACCCCCTGTAACGGCGTCGTCGAGCTCGATGACGGGACCAAGATCATCTCCCGCGTCTCCGTCTGTGCCACGGGTGTGGAAACCGCCGCCCTTGGCTTGCCGAACGAGGACAAACTGTTCGGCGCCGGCGTCTATTATGGGGCCGGGGCGAGCGAGGCCCAGCTTTGCGGCAACGAGCACGTGGTCATCGTGGGGGTCGGCAATTCTTCGGCGCAAGCCTCACTGCACCTCGCCCTACGCTCGTAAGGTGACCATCGTCATGCGCGCAGAGCGCCTGAACGACAGCGTCTCGGAATATCTTGTCGACCGCATCAAGCACACGCTCAACATCGAGATCGTGCCTAAAACCGAGATCATCGCGCTGCATGGCGATGACATGTTGCAGACGGTCACGCTCAAGAACTGCGAGACCGGTGGGGAACGGACCATCGAGACGAGCTTTCTGTTTCTCTGTCTCGGCGCGGTACCGAATACTAAATGGGCGAAAGGGGTGGGCATCGTCCGCGACGAAGAGGATTATCTTGTTACCGGGCCCGACCTTCGCAAATACGGGCCGCTGGCCGACAACTGGAAGCTCAATCGCGAGCCTTACTATCTGGAAACCTCCATGCCGGGCGTGTTCGCGGCGGGTGATATGGCGCCACGGCTCAATTAAACGTGTCGCTTCTCCTGTGGGCGAAGGCGCTATGGCAATTGCCTTCGTGCATCGCTACCTCGCTTCGGGATAACCGGGGCTTGCGCTCATGGGCAGTGGCCATACCCCAAGAATCGAGCGCCATCGACTACTGCTAGAGCGAGTGTCGATAGAGCCAACACGACCCCCGACGCGACAGCGATGATAGCGCTGACTTCCTGCGGGTGCGTAAGCTCGAGGGGATTGGCCTCCTTCACCATCTGGCCGTTCCAGTAGAGCCGTCCCTCCTGGTCAACACCAATGTTATCAAGCCCGATTTGCGAAATCTTGTGTACGCCGCGTGGCCAGCTGGTCTTGCCGGAAGTGGTGCGCGCGTTTGGATACCGTTGGTCAAAATCTCTCATGTGACCGCCCCCTTAGCCCTGAGAACTGCATGAACGATGATTGAGGAACCGGCTCGAAGCAAGATATAGGCGTGTTGCCAGCGCCCAGCATCTGGACTGCTTTGGATTGGCGGCACCGAATCAATTCGTGTGCAACAATTGGTATTCTAACATGACCAATAGGCGGATAATCGGATAACCACAGGAGGCAATCATGGCAACTACCACAACTGGAAAAACTGGTCTGTTCAAATTTGATCCGTCCCGGAGCGATGCGTTGAGCGAAGTTCTTGCCCAACGCTGGTGGGCCGTCGGGCTGAGGGGCATCTTGGGAATCATCTTTGGCTTGATCTGCCTACTTACCCCGGGGATCGCGGTGGGCGCATTCGTTATCGTTTTCGCAGCTTACATGTTCGTCGATGGCGTCTTCGCGATCATCTCCGGCATACGTGCCGCCCGCAGTGGCGAGCGCTGGGGCCTGCTCATTCTTGAAGGCCTCGTTGATCTTGCTGCCGGTGTCGTCGCCGTCCTTTGGCCAGCGATTACGCTCGTCGCGCTGGTTTGGATCGTTGCCATTTGGGCGATTGTGTCGGGCGCACTGATGCTAGCGGCGGCCTTTAGCCTTAATCTCGATTACGGTCGCTGGTGGCTCGCCCTCGGCGGAATTGCATCGACTGTCTTCGGCATCCTGCTGATCATTGAACCGCTTATTGGCGCTGTGGTCCTGACTTTGTGGATTGGCGCCTATGCCCTCGTGTTTGGCGTGTTCTTGCTTGTGCTGGGCTTCCAGCTCCATTCAAAGCGAGAAGCGCAATTGCGGAAGGCACCGGCCGCCGCCAAGAAAGCCTAAGGTTTCGTCGCTGCGTCTGCTATTGGCACGAAGCCGACCATCGCGACGGCGCGATATCACGTCAGCAATTGACCCTTAGCGGACATCCTGAAAGCACATGGCCGCAGCGTCAGCCGCGGCCATGTGCGTATCTGCTCTGGCATTACCGACCCTCGTCATCCCTCGCCAGATGCCTCAAGCGGAGGGTATTGCCTTCAGAGAGAGCGTGCCCCATGCATAAACAGCATCTATTTTCGTGAATAGCATTCAATTCATGCGATCTGTAAGCGGACGTACGTTGCGCTCGTGTAGCTGGCTCAAGACGAGCTTAGGACGGGAGTACCGCATGCGTTCGCTGCTCTTAGTCATTTGGCTTGCACTTAGCGTCGTCGACCTGACCCCTCGTTCGGCTAGCGCCGCGAACGGGTCTACTATATCGCCGCCGACGAGGTGATCTGGGACTATGCTCCTTCCTACCCGAACAACCCGATCACCGGGGAGCCCTTCACCAAGGAGGAGTCAGTCTATCTCTCCGTCAGGCCGTGCCGGCCAAGGCGGACCTACCCGGTCTCCCACGCATGCTTGATTCAGGTCAAGGTTCGCTTCGTGACTCGTTCTATCTTTGCAACTCGGTAAGAGCGCCAACCGCGTGCTCTGGGTTCGGAAGAGCGCTCAGCCCCGCGGCTCTTAATTTGGAAGGCCCTGCTGCCCCTGGTGAGGCCTTCCGATAAGGAAGGAGCAAACGTTATGAGAAAATGCGCGATCGCAAGCGTCTTGGTGGTCGCATTGGCTACATCGGCCTTTGCTGCCGGTGCCAAGTACTATGTTGAGATGGATACGGTGGGCAATTGCTCCGTGGTCGATTCCAAGCCGAGCGCCACCTCGGGCATGAAGATCATGGGCGACAAGGGTGGCTATGCCTCCAAGGAGGATGCCACCAAAGCCCTAAAGGGGCTCCCAAAGGGTAAGTGCAAGGGCATAGTCGGATAAGCCAACGCGTCCCTTAGCTCAGAACCCCCCCAAGCCAGCGACAACAAATCACCCAAGAGCGCTGCTACCCGCGACAAAACGCTGATCCACTCTCTCGTCTGCCTCTCTGCGGCTCATGCCTCAAGGCGGAACAACCCTGGAAGGCGGGCTGTTGAACCACCGGCCCTCTCGGGTTCCCTACGTCTCCTAGCAATCGAACGGAGTTCCTGATGCTCAAGAAAGTGCTTTTCACCGCGGCCGTCACTGGTCTCCTGGCTGGCGCCGCCATCCCCCTGCAGCCCGTCTCTGCTGAGGCCGCGAGCGGCTGCTCTAAGGCTGCCAGGGCGAAGTTCCCCGCCGACCACAAGGCGCGGGTTGCCTGGCGGAAGGAATGCAGAGCCTATTGGAAGGCCCACAAAATCGGCGCATAGGGTTGCCAAGAAGGCCGCCTAAGCAGACCGTCATCTCTCAGCGCGAGCTTTGTTGAGGGATCCGCGCTCAGATCTGAGCCGCCGGGCCCACGGGACGCGGGCGGCCCAACTGCTGGTTTTGGGATCGCCGAAGCGCCCCAAAATCAGGCCGATCCACAAGGATCGCGCCAAGTTCCGGGACCTTCTTCGACAAGCGGCTAGGTCGTGATAAACAAGCGGCTAGGTCGTAGGAATATGCGCGAGGGACTGACGCCCTAGCCATTTCCGGTATTGGCACTCGGCTACCGCGAACCGCGGGGATCAAGGGAGCCAACGCCGAAGATTTCTCCACCCCTTTTTAGTTGGGTTCCGGCCTTGCCCGAGAGCCCTACCGCCGGGTGGGGGAGCGCCCTCAATACCGGGATGTCCTCCCCGAAGATCTGAACGGCGACCAGGGCCAGGTTCCAGATTATGGCCTGGGCCATGATCGCGCTGGTGAAGATTATGATCATGACGGGTCACGGTTTTCCCAAGAGCCCGCGTCACCCTCTCGGGAGCCCATTTCGTTGGCGGGCGAGGCGACTCGAACCGCGAATGGATTTCTGTACCTTCTCCGGGCGTTGAGAGTCTAACGGTGCCACCTTGGTTGCTCACGGTGACCTCTCCCTCGATCAGAAGCACACCATATTGCCCGTCAATTGGTCCGCCCCAGAATTCAGTACCGCGTACTCCTACCTCCGCCACAGGCGTGGATACCGTAATCGTCTTATTGCGCATATCTTTGAGCTGGCCCGCCGCAAAGCGGAAGGCACCCTGAGTTGCCTGGAGCAGCGCCTCGCCCGTTCCTCGATCAGGATCGAACACGTATCGGTCAATAACGATCCTGGCCTCATCGCCGAGCGTTAGCACAGTCTGATCCTGAAACGTGACCTGCAGGCGCCCGTCGGCTCCCGTACGAAGTTCATCCTTCAGATGCACCGCTAATCCGACGATAGCAGTCGTAGCCTCATTGGCGGAGATGATTTGTGCGTCGTTTTCGACATCACTGATGGTTCCAATGATCCCGGTTCCGCCGATACCGGGGCCTCTGGCTGCGGGCTCACCGGTTCCACCGATACCATTGCCGTCGCCGGATTTATGACCTGTTCCGCCAATGCCCGGCTCATCGGAGCGCGTCTGCGCAATTGAACTGGGCAACTCCGCGCAAAAGGCAAAGAGCAAGACGCTTAACAAGCCAACTCGAGCCACTGTCGTTCTCGCAGCCGTTTTGCTTGACGATGCCACCACCTAATCCCCTGCCTCGTTCAGATCGTCTGGCGCCGAGAAGAAGTAGATTCCGAAAGTCATTCGTTGCGATGCATCGGGCGCACTCGCGTCCCGTTGAGCGAGCTCGTACGCCTTTTGATTGATAGCGACCAGTGTCTGCGACCCGAGCTCGCGCGTGTAGGCCGCCAATTCGTCGATCGATTGGGAGGTCAACTTTTCGTAGTACACAGCGCGCTCGAGCATGGGCGGTTTATTGCCCACAAGGTTGTGACCGCTGGCAGCGATGTGATCGCGTAGATTGCGTCCAAAATAGTAGGCAAGGTCGTCCAAGTCGTCGCGTGGCACGAAGGCCGCGTTGTTGAGATGCACACGCTCTTGCTCGTCGATTCGGATCAGTCCAAGCCGCTGCCATTCATCAAAAACGACGCGCGGACGAATATCCTTGCTCACCGACTCGACAAGGCTCTCGAAGGACGGCCGTCCACCGGTTCGTGGCAATGCACGCGGTCGCCCTCTCGCATCGAGATAATCCGGAGCGCCTGCCCAAACCGCCATCATGTGCGCATTACGTGACACGACCGGAGAGGGACGATCCGCGGCACGCCCACGTCCGCGCAAAGCTCGGATGTCCTTGCGATGGACGCCTGTCAAGAGGTTAAGCCGACTGTCAGTTTGAGCCTTCCCAGATAATGGGAACTCGTCTTCCGCCACATCGACATAGATGCCCTTCAATAGCCGCGCCAGCATCGGAAATGTAAGGCTATGTGCAATGAGCACGCGCACAAGTGGCCGCAAGAGGCGCACGATGGCTGGGGTCAGGGCGCGCGGTGGTTCACCGGGTCGCGTAGGGATGCCTAGGTCGCTCATTCTCTTTTCAGGCTCTTTTCAGGTGCCCTCCCGATCCACTGCGGCAAGATTGCGGCGTGGCGGGATCTTTTCACACACCGCTATCTTTAGGTCAAATGTTGTCGCTTCCCTTGACGTGGGATTTTTTCCCTCGTACAAAGTCTCCGCGGTTGATTAAAACGGGAAGAAGGGAGTTACCTCATGCAGTGCGCAACCAGCAAGATTCTCACCACGGTCTTCACAGCAGCTCTCGCGTTCGGCGTTTCTACGAGCGCCATGGCCGGCCCCTGGGCGGACAACCACCCACGACGTGCCGAGGTTAATGGTCGTCTGGAGAACCAAAACAGACGTATCGACAGAGAATACAGAGAAGGTGAGATTAACAAAGCTCAGGCGCAGCAGTTGCACCATGAAGATCATCAGATTCGCCAAGAGGAACGCGATATGGCGAGCCAAAACGGAAGCCATATCACCAAACAGGAGCAAAACACGCTAAATCAACAAGAAAACGGTGTTAGCCGTCAGATCGGCCAATAGACTATTTGCCATGAGCCCGTTTCCATGACCCCCACCGAGCGGCAAGGTGACAGCAGGGCCAGGCGGGGCCCGCTCACCGACGTAATCCACGGCGAGTCCGAGACGTTCTGGGACGCCGTCCCGAAGGTAGGTAGGCAACAGACGTTAGTCGCCTATAGTAGTTGGCTCGCTGGCGAGCAGGATGATGAGATACCGATCGTCTCAGACATCCCTGACCCATGCCTTGAGGCGGTGCCTGGAGCTTTCCACAAGCTGTTCGATGAGGCCAACACCATCGGCGCAATGCGACAACTGATCAGGCGCTGTTTAAAAGCCTTCCGCTCTCTTGGATGGGGGTCGGCATCGGGTCAGGAGGAGAAGTAAGACCTAGTGTCAAGCTGGACCGCATTAGAGGTCTAAACGGACATTGAGGAAGTCGTGAACTCGGTCGGCGCCTTCTTTCGTGACCTTCTAGTAATGCTTTCAACTTAGACTTTCACTCTAGTGCGGCGCCCCCGCGCGACGGTCGTCGGGCGGGCTGTGGAGATCTCCAATGTACAAAGCCTTTAGAGTTACCGTCACGACGGCGGCAATCGGAATAGCTGCGCTTTCGCTCACCGTTCCGGCGCATGCGGGAAATGGCTCTGCCGTTGGCGCCGGGCTCGTCGGAGTCGGGATCGGGGCTATCTTAGGCAGCGCGCTCGTGCCGCCAGAGGTTTATCTCATTCCGCCTCCGCCACCTGACTATTACGGGCCAGTGGTATATGGGCCACCTGACTATGACGGGCGAGCCGTCTATGGGCCACCGCCACGGACGTCGAATTGGTATAGCAATCCCGCGTATCCACGTTCCAAAACGCCGCCGCATGCCGCCGCTGATGGGCAGCGGCCCGGGCCGGCGCGTTCGACGACGGCAAAGACGGTGGCCAACGGCGCGGTCAAGCAAGACTCGGAGGTCAAGTTCAAGGCCGCCCAGACAAAAGCAAAGCGCGACGGAGTCCAAACGCTCACCCAAAAGGACATTGAGGGTCTAAGTTACGAACAAATCAAACAACTTAGGGGGTACTAATGCCAGCTACTCGCAAGTGAAGCAGGTAGAGTAACAACGCCGCGGGGGTTGGAACTGCAAAAGAAACACGTCCGCCTCTGGCACTACAGCGACATGCTTTCTGCCTCGTTTCGGACCTCCGGGCTGTGACCCAGGACAGCATCGACATTGCCATCCGTCTTTTCGGTGCCTTGGCCGCGGGAAGCCTCATCGGGCTGGAACGAAGCTTTCATGGGCGCCCGGCAGGCTTCAGAACACATGCGCTCGTCTGCCTCGCCTCGGCGCTCCTGATGCTGATACCCGCTTATCAAACGACGTGGCTCGGCATACCGGCCAACTCCAATTTGAGCACCAACCCGAGCCGTATGGCGCAAGGCATCATGACGGGCATCGGCTTCCTCGGTGCCGGCGTGATCTTCAAACAGGGGTTCTTCACCGTCCGCGGCCTCACCACGGCGGCGTCCGTGTGGTTCACGGCGGCACTTGGCATCCTTTACGGCACGCTTGCGGCCCCCGGAATCCTTGCGGTGCTGCGCTGGCTCGAGTGGCGGCTGCCCCGGCAATCCTACGCTCGTCTCCGTCTGCGCTTAGCCAAAGGCAAGATTGTGAGCGAGGATGACGTGCGGCATCTGCTCGCGAGGTGGGGCTTCGAGCTTCACCAGGTCGACTACCACATGAGCGACAGCGGCGTGTTCGAATACACTATGGTAGTGAGCACGATTGACGGCTCGCAGATGCAGAAAATGGCCGACCAGCTCAGACGCATGCCAAGCATTCTCGGGTTCCGGATTTCGCCGACCGGCGACTAAAATGTGGGTTGAAGAGCCGTTCTCGGGTCAATTCTTTTCGATTGGTATGTGTTTCTCTCACCACCGCGCGGTCACGCGACGTCGCCAGTGTCTCAGTTCCAAGTATGCACCGAGCATGCCGCCGAGGTGGGCGAAATGCGCAACGCCGGCTTCCGTGCCGAGTACGCCATTGGCCAATTCAATGACTCCAAATACGACTACGAGGAGCCAAGCAGGCATCGGGATCGGTGGGAAAAGGAGCATCACGATGCGGCGTGGATAGAGAACGCCGAATGCAAGCAACACGCCGAAGATACCGCCCGATGCGCCAATGGTAGGGTATATCCCAGTGTGCGTTGTTGCCGTGGTAGTAGCTAACTGCACGAACGCAGCAGAAACGACGGCTGCAAAGTATAGGCGAAGGTAGTGCTTTGCACCGAGGGTTCGTTCCACATCGCGGCCAAACATATAGAGAGCCAGCATGTTTAGGCCGATGTGGGCGAGGTTTGCGTGCAAGAACGCGTAGGAAACAAGCTGCCAGGGCTGGAACCCGACGACAGTGTGAAGGTCCCTAACGTAGAACCGCCCTATGGGCCACAATGCGAAGATTGAAACGAGAGCATTATCGTATACTGCTTGCAGTGCAAATATCGCAATATTGATAACAATCAGTGCTCGCGTTATCGGCATAGCGTACAGAATTGTGTGTCAAGCGCGCAGGCGTTCGCGGTCAGCGACGACCGAGCGGATTGCGGGGAACTCGTCAGCTGTCAAGGTTTCTCGCTTCAAGAGCAGTTCCACGCCTTTGTCGAGATCGGACCGCCGCGACTGCAAAATCTCCACGGCGCGGTCGAAAGCATGCGCAATGATGTCGCGCACGGCTACATCTATCTCCCGTGCGGTTGCCTCCGCGACCTGGATTCGATCTGGCGCAACGCCGGGTAAGAAAGGCTGTTGAGCAGGCGCATAGGTTCGCTGGCCAACCTTGTCATCCATACCGTGGCGCGTGACCATTTCGAGGGCGATCTCTGTCGCCCGCTGGAGATCGTCTGCCGCACCGGTTGAAACATCGCCAGCAAACACTAGCTTTTCCGCGGCGCGCCCACCCATGAGAACGACGACCCGGTTCTTGAGGTCGCTCTCGGCGAGCAGGAACCGATCCTCCGTGGGGCGCTGGATCGTATAGCCCAACGCTCCGACGCCGCGGGGGATGATGGAAACTTTCTGAACTGGGTCGATACCCGGAAGATCCGACGCGACCAGCGCATGCCCCATCTCGTGGTAGGCTACGCGATGCCGCTCTTCCTTGTTGAGCACCCTGCTCTTCTTTTCCAGACCGGCAACGATCCGCTCGATCGCCTCTGTGAAATCAGTGAAGCCGACCGCCATGGCCTTGCGGCGTGTAGCGATGATCGCCGCCTCGTTCACAAGATTGGCGATATCTGCGCCGGTGAATCCGGTCGTCAGTCCCGCAATCCCATCGAGGTCAATGTCCGGAGCAAGCTGCACCTTGCGCACATGCACTTTGAGGATTTGAAGGCGCCCCTTGCGGTCGGGGCGGTCGACCAGGACTTGGCGATCGAAACGGCCAGCCCGAAGAAGCGCCGGATCGAGAATTTCCGGCCGGTTGGTTGCGGCAAGAAGAATGACCCCGATGCTCGGGTCGAACCCGTCGAGCTCGGCGAGAAGCTGGTTGAGCGTCTGCTCCTTCTCATCAATGCCGCCGAATGCCCCCGGCACACGGCTGCGCCCGAGTGCATCGAGCTCATCGATGAAAATGATGCAGGGCGCGGCCTTGCGCGCTTGCTCGAAGAGATCACGCACGCGGGCGGCGCCGACGCCGACGAACATTTCCACAAACTCAGACCCTGAGATCGAGAAAAACGGAACATTGGCTTCGCCTGCAACAGCTCGCGCCAGCAGCGTCTTTCCCGTTCCAGGCGGGCCTACCAGGAGAATGCCTTTCGGCACTCGGGCACCAAGGCGTCCGTAGGCCTTCGGATCGCGCAGAAACGCAACCACTTCCTCAAGCTCGAACTTCGCCTCGTCGACACCAGCGACGTCCTCGAACGTCACCTTGGTGTCCGTCTCGACATAGACCTTGGCGCGTGATTTACCCACCGTCATCAGCCCGCCGACGCCCTGCCGGTCGGCGAGGCGCCGAAAAATCATCATCCAGATCAGATAGAAGATGATGGCGGGCACGGCCCAGGACAGAATTGTTTCGATCAGGCCGCCTGACGGGGCACCCTTAACCACGACGCCGCGCGCGGCGAGCTTGTCCGCAAGCTGCGGATCGACGCGGGTCGCAAAGAAAGCGCGCTTGCCGCTCGGCAGCGGCTCTTTCAGTGAACCCTGAACCGAATCCGCTCCGACCGTGACCTCAGCCACCTTGCCGCGGTCGAGCAACTGCTCAAATTCGCTGTAGGGGATGGTCTCGATCTGAGAATAGCTCAACCAGAAATATTGGAGGAGCAGGACTCCGATGAAGGCGGCAATGGTGTACCAGATCATGATCTGGCGCTTACGTGCTTCCGGTTCCATGGGTCGCCGTCAGTTCAAGATGGTGGGCCAGAGCCTCATCGGCTCGGTGAAACTTTCTTGACCCAAAATAGCTTCCAAGAATTTGATCTTCCTCAACCCCCGATGGGGTGTTTCAGAGGCTCAGTGCCCTAATTACCTTCCGGCTAGAACATAGAGGAATGCTCGCCCGATCAACCAGACAACGACGCCCATTGCGCTAATTATCCCAATCACCGGCCAGTCCTCGTGGGGTACGCCCACGATGAGAATGAGGTAGGCAACAAACCCGAACGTGAGCAGAGCTAGCCCACAAGCGGCCCAATAGAGAACCTGTCCAAGGCGAGCGGCCATTAGCGCACCGTCACGCGCCAGCGCCAAGGGGTGGCACGTTTCCCATTGTCCTCGACGGACTGAACAACCCGGTAAACGCACGGATGTTGCCATCGTCAGTGGTACCGGTAATCGTTATCGACACCCGGGCATCTCTCGGTTCATTGCACCGCCGAACGTCCTCCTCGGTGCCAACGTAAAACTGGCTCATTGGTTTGTACCGGTTGGCGCGCGTCCTTGTAGATCAGCTTGAAGCTGCCCTTCAAACGCTCGATCCACAGATTACGCTCTCGCTCGGGCCAGACTGTTCCTGCCTTAGGAAGCCGCGCCAATCAACACCCGAAGGCGGCTTGCCATCGCCGCCATTTCCCCCACCATCACTGCCGCCCTTCACGTCCTCTGGGGGAGCCTCCGGCGAGGGGACAGCAGGCTTAACGAGTCGATTCTTGCCGTGCTCAAAAAAATCCAGCCTGGCGCGCGAGCTAACCCTGCGCAAGCCGATCAACTCGCCTTGCGCAACTCATCCTTGAAGTACGTCGCCTGCCGCTTGACCGCCGGTCTTTTCCAACACCGCGCGGGCTTGCTCGACTTGTTGGGTTGCATGCTGCTCGATCGGCTCTGTCACGTCGGAAGTCGCATTGAAGGATAGCGTGCGAACTTCATCAGCCCGCTCCATGAGCAAGCCGAACTGCTTGAACGGATGGCTTCTGCGGCAGACGCGAATCGCCTGTAGCCGACTGGACCTCTATTGAATTTCCGGCTCATTAGGGGAAAGAGTTCCGCCTCGGCTGCGGATTTATTCGGCCTGGGCCGTTGAATTTGCCCCTCTCAACGAGGTTAATAGCGCCGCCGCCGCGCCTGCGAGAAACTCGGGCTCGATTGGGATGAATTGCCTTAACAAGCGAGCCAGGGCGAAGCTTGGCAGGCCAGCGCGAGCCGGGGCAGCCCGTCGCAACGCGCCCCAGAGAGGGGGGTTGACCCAAGTCAAAGACAACCTCGTCTTGCTATACAAAGCTTAGCTAACTCAATAGAGCTCGCATAGGAGGCTTAAATGCCCGCAAAAACTGTCGCCGTAGAGCTAGTGGAAAAAGCTGGTATCAATGTGAAGACGCTCTTGAATCTGTTAATCAGCAACGCTTCCGCGGAGCTCACGACCTTTTACTACTACACTATCCTGCGCGTGAACCTAATTGGGCTGGAAGGCGAAGGCCTAAAGCAGATTGCAGAAGACGCCAGGATCGAAGATCGCAATCATTTCGAGGCCCTGGTGCCCCGCATCTACGAACTCGGCGGCAAGCTCCCTGAGGACATGGTTGAATTTCACAATATTTCCGCATGCCCGCCGGCAAGGCTTCCGGCCGACCCGACCGATATTAAAGCCATGCTGAATGTACTGCTGAAGGCCGAGCAGTGCGCCGTCCGAGGCTACAACAAAATCTGCGATATGACGTTCGGGAAAGATCACCGAACCTATGACCTGGCGCTCGCTATCCTGCATGAGGAGATCGAACACGAAGCTTGGTTTTCCGAGTTCTTGGGGCATGGGCCAAGCGGCCACTATAGCCGTGAGGGGCGGCCGAACTCGCCTTATGTGGGCAAGTTCCTCAACGCAGGACAGGGTTAGGCCCCCGGCGACACTGCCCTAGTGTCAGTAGCGGCGGCAATCATCCTTGGCAGTCGGATGCTTTCTGCATCGTCATCCCAATGATTTCCGGCTTCGTCGGCCGCGAGGGACTGCGGCTCCGGCTCTTCTTTTATGCCTCGTACAAACGCTCCGCCAGCCAGGCCGCAATTCGCTGGCGCGCTCGCCCGTGTGCGGTGCGCAGGACGCGGCCCATGTTCATGAAGCCGTGGATCGTGCCTTCGCAGCACTCGTACTCGACCGGCACACCGGCCGCGGCCAGCGTCTCGGCATACTCCGCTCCCTCGTCGCGCAGGGGATCGTGCCCGGCCGTGATGATCAGCGACGGCGGTAGGCCGGTATAGTCCTCGTAGAGCGAGGGGATCGCGCGCGGATCGGTCAACGGCCAGGCGAGTCCGAAGTAATGGCCGAAGAACCAGTGGATCATGTCGCGCGGGATCGGAAATTGGTGGGCAAGCTCCTTCCGCGAGGGCAACCGACCGCGCAGGTCGAGCGCGGGATAAATCAGAGCCTGAGCGCGCACAGGGGCTGCTAACCGGCCTTTGGTCTCGTGCAGCGCCACAGCCGCGAGTCCGCCGCCCGCACTGTCGCCGGCGATGGCGATCCGCTCCGGATCGAAGCCCAGCGCCGCGGCCTCGTGCGACAGCCACGTCAGCGCCGCGACTGTGTCCTCCACCGCGGCGGGGAACGGGTGCTCCGGCGCCAGCCGGTAGTCGAGCGAGAATACCGTCGCGCCCGTGTCGTGACACAACGTGCGGCACAATACGTCGTGGGTCTCGATGTCGCCGAGAACGCAGCCGCCGCCATGCATGAATAGGATGGCTGC
Organism: uncultured Alphaproteobacteria bacterium; assembly: GCA_963804515.1. Classification (GTDB taxonomy): domain Bacteria; phylum Pseudomonadota; class Alphaproteobacteria; order Rhizobiales; family Methyloligellaceae; genus Methyloceanibacter. Next base: position 259,445 of record CAWDQR010000006.1, read on the forward strand.
TTCGGCCTCGCTGCCGGCATCAGCGGGGACGTATTTGCGCACCTGCATCGGCCCTGCCTGGCCCGGCACGGCGAGATCGCTGGCCTGTCCGATTTCCGGCGGCGCGATCTCCGTCTTGGCCAGCGTGCGGCGATACTCGTCGCGCGCGGCGGCGGGCGCGAACTCCACAGTGGCGTGGCAGCCGCGGAGGACACCCAGTGCAACAGCGCTTCTGTTTCGCGGTCGAGATTCAAACTGCGTATTCCCGGTGCCTGACCATCCCAGCCTGATCAATTCCTAGGTCAAAACGCCACGCGCATGAATAAGGCCATGTGTTCCCGCCGCAATGGTGAGCGGCAGCTCGGCTCGCGGCGTCTTCTCACCATACCACGCCGACCATCGAGGCGATGGGCCGGGCGTACACCGACACCGGCCGGATCCTCGATGGTGCCAGGATGCGCTACTGTCGAGGACAGGCCCAGGTCCCTTCATGGCACGAAGCCGACCAACTCGACGGGGTGCTCTAACGTCGGCTACTGACCCTAAGAGGACACGCGTCCTAGCCAAATCCGAGACTGGGTTCTATGCAAGACTAGACATAACGAGCACGCCAACGGCCAGAGCCATTAGCTCTTCTGCAAGCCAGATCCTGTCACCAACCGCGGTTCTGATGCGTGGACCGAGGACCAGTTAGCTGGACTGCTTTCCCCGCGAGCGCTTTTTGTTGCTCTTGCCAGCTTTGCTCAATGCGATGGCAACAGCCTGCTTCTGGGGCTTGCCCGCCTTCATCTCGGTCTTGATGTTCGAGCTGATGGTCTTGTGAGAGGAACCTTTCTTGAGGGGCATGTTAAGAATCCCTTCTTCACCATGAGGTCTGTCGCCCGCTAAACTCTATCAGGGATTAGGGGGTTCCCCGGGGAGTGCGGGCCGATGACGGATTCGCAGAACCTCGATCCGTGCCATTTGAGAAGGCTGTATTTGCCGTCTGATTCATGAAGGAAGCGCGAACTTGAGAAACGCCTTCTCAAGCGAGCGGCTTTGCTGCATCGCGTCACCTAATTTGTTCGCAGAGATGCGTAAGCCCTTTCCCGCCACCTGGATAAAGCGAACAATGACGCGAGTGATCTTGCTGATTGTGAGCTTCAACGAAGCGTCTCCTTCACCTCCTTCGCCAGTGAAGCTCTGCGGTGCCTTGCCGTAGCCGCGGTCGAGCAGCGCATTGGCGGCCCGGACAGAAGCCTGCGGGTCGCTGGATTTCATCCAGAACACAAGGCGCTCGACGGCTTCCTTAGTGTGCTTGCGCGCAAGCACCTTTGAGGTCGGCGTATTCCTTTGGGCGTCCGCGCGGATTGCCAGACTTTCCTTTCGCGAAAGACTTGCCCGGTCCGCGCGGCTTGCGCTTCGTAAGGGCGTTTGGCTGTTTCACCGCCGTTATCGCCAAATCAGCGCCTCACTGGCGGCTAGCAAGCGCGTGCCATTTTGTCACCCGCGAGCGACCCTGGACCTTCGCTAAAGTCGGGACCTAAAGGCGGCATGGGCGCTCCGCAGACCACTCTGACGGTTTCAGATTTCGCCCGAAGGTCACGTCGCTGCCCTGGCGCCTTGGTATGGCCGGAATTGATCTATATCTGGGCGCTCCGATTCATTGGACTTAGAACGGACTTGCTTCCATTCAATCCCAACCTACAACGGTTACTTTCGAAGCGATGAGCGCACTGAATTTCGGAACTAAGACGCGTCGCTTCCGCCACGCCTTTCCGCTCCTTGTCGCACTTGCCGCGATGGCTCTGTCGTCCGGGTCATCGGCGCAGGCCGTAGACGTCACCGTGGCGATTGCGCCGCCGGAGCTACCCGTTTACGATCAGCCGGAAATTCCCGGCCCCGACTATATCTGGACGCCCGGCTTTTGGGCTTATGGGCCTGAGGGCTATTACTGGGTGCCTGGAACTTGGGTGCAGCCTCCGGCCGTGGGGCTGCTCTGGACCCCGGGCTATTGGGGCTGGCATGACGGTGTGTACGTTTTCAACCGTGGCTATTGGGGGCCGCATGTCGGATTCTACGGCGGCATCAATTACGGTTTCGGCTATGGGGGCTCCGGCTACGAGGGCGGCTACTGGAAAGGCGGCGTCTTCGCTTACAACACGACCGTGAACAATTTCGGTAGCGTGCACATCACCAATGTCTACAACAGAACGGTCATCAACAATGAAGCTGTAACTCACCTCAGCTTCAATGGCGGCACGGGCGGGACTGCCGCGCGACCGACGCCTCAGGAACAGGCCGCGGCGAGCGAGCAGCACATTCCGCCGACCACCACGCAGATGCAGCACCTTCAAGCCGCCAGTACGAATCGCTCGCTGCTCGCATCCGTCAACCATGGCAAACCCGCCATTGCGGCCACATCCAAGCCAGGTGATTTTTCCGGGCACGGGGTGGTCGGGGCCAAAGACTTCAGGCCGGGAAGACCTGGAGGCCCAGGTGGACCGGGTGGTCCTGGCGGGCCGGGCCAGGCCTCCACGGAAGGCGGGCTAGGCGGTCCAGGGAAACCGCATGGGCATGGCGGACCTGGAGGCCCAGGTGGACCGGGTGGTCCTGGCGGGCCGGGCCAGGCCGCCCACCAGGCAGGGTCCCCTGGTGGTCCTGGCCAAGGTGGTAAGGGGGGCAAGCCCGGGAAGCCGACGGAATGCAAGGGGAAACCTAACTGCAAACAGTAAGTTGTAAGCCGAAATAGGAGCTTTATTTCGAGTCCGGTCGCCTCGTGGATAGGCCAAAGACCCAGTCCAGGCGCGTGCGGAAAGCGTAGCTCTCACCACCTCCTGAACCTATGAAAATGTTCTCGGCGAATGTCGGCTAATGGCCGAAGCAGACAATCGCGCGCCATCACGGCCGGTAATGACCCAAAGCGGACTCATTGGCATCAGACACCGCCGCGACTAGCGCAGACCAGCTCAGCTCGTGGAGAGCGTATGGAGGTCGGAATAATGGCTACTAGCAGGGTGGACGCTCGTGCCCCTAAACCTCACCTGGGTTGGATTTGCGACGTTACTAAATGGCGCGATCGTAGCCCTGAATTGATGGTGGGTTGGTGCCGGTAGGCCGAGGCCCGCAGCCAGCCCGGCAACAATGCTCCTCAAGGGGCTTGCACGTGTGGCCGAGCCGACTGACGGCTGCCAGCGAAGACATTCGCGCGGAGATTAACAGTTATGCAACTCGGCATACGCGAGGGCAGAGGTAACTCCAGTACGCGAGCGACCATGCACCCCGGCATCCCTCTCCTCGGACAGGCTAGACGGGTATGGGCAATCGTTTGTCACAATAACATACTGAGATACATATGCCTTTATCCAGACCTGTAGTCCAAACTTCTCCCACGAGGGGAGAGCGGATGGAGCTGGCAGCGGCGCCAGACCGGGTGAGGGGGACTCCTGGCCTTCCTCTCTTGTGATCGGGACCCTACCTAACGAGCATGCGCTTTCGCCTTGCAGCTCTGTTCCTTGCCGCTTTGCCGCTGCTCGTTGCGCCCTCGGCACAAGCCGCGGAGGTCCAGTATTTTCCGGTGCAGGCGGGCGACCATCCGCATGACGTGGCCCCGGCGCCGGACGGCAGCGTCTGGTACACGGGCCAGGCTGCCGGCGTGCTCGGGCGGCTCGATCCCAAGACCGGCAGCGTCGAGCGCATTCCGCTTGGGGCAGGTTCGGCGCCGCATGGCGTGATCGTCGGGCCCGACGGCGCGGCTTGGGTCACCGATGGCGGCCTCAATGCGATTGTCCGCGTCGATCCATCGAGCAAAGCGGTGAAGGTCTGGCCGCTGCCCGCGACACGCCCTAACGCCAATCTCAACACGCCGACCTTCGATGGGAAGGGCCGCATCTGGTTCACCGGGCAGGCGGGCATCTATGGAAGGCTCGATCCCCAGACGGGCAAGATGGATGTGTGGCACGCGCCGAAGGGTCTCGGCCCTTACGGCATCACCGCCACGCCCGATGGCGAGATCTATTATGTGTCGCTCGCCGGCAGTTTTCTCGGCAGGCCCGATCTCGAGACCGGCGCGACGACGGTGATCGAGCCCGCGATGCCGAATGTCGGTACCCGGCGGGTGTGGTCGGACTCCAAGGGGCGGCTTTGGGTCAGCGAATGGAACGCCGGCAATCTCAGCCTCTACGATCCTGCCGCGAAGGACTGGAAGGATTACAGACTGCCGGGCGAGGCGCCGCATGCCTACGCCGTCTTTGTCGACGACCACGACACGGTCTGGGTGACCGATTTCGCCGCCAACGCGATTCTTAAGTTCGACCCGGAAGGCGAATCCTTTCAAAGCTTTCCGAGCGACCGCGCAGGCGCCGCCGTACGTCAGCTCAACGGCCGGCCGGGCGAAGTCTGGGGCGCCGAATCCGGCACAGACCGCCTCGTTGTGATCCGCACGGGGCCGACCGCGGTAAGTAATTAGCGCGGCGCCCGCGGCTAGTGATTAGCGCTCCACGTACGCGTCAGGGTCTCCGCGCATGAACTTGATCTTCGGCTTTTGCGCCTGACTTCTTACTTATCCCCCATCCGCAAAAACCGCATCTATCCTAGTCTCACCTCGTCCGCTGAAGGGTCGTTTCGCTCGACGGCAAGCCGGTTCTTTTCAGTCCCGAAGCCTGGGCGAAGAAGAAGCGCGTCCCATCCGAGATGAATTGAATGATAAGCTTTTTCCCCGATACCGTGCCGGTTGCCAGCGTGCCCGAGGATTTGAAATTGCTCCCAAAGGTCCGGATTTGCCGCCCTGACTGGGATTTCCTTGGTGGCCTTGATCGGGCCTGTGGCCGCCCTGTGCAGGCTTGTCTTGACCGGCTTTTTTTGGGTTCTGCTAGCCTTGACCGGGATTGCCCTGACCTTGTCGCTGTTCGTTTCCCATCGTCGCTTCCTTCTATTTACAAAATGGGTCCTCATGGGGTTCGGGCTGACGCGGGGGAGGACTTCAGCCGCGGCAACACCGAGTAGGTTCGAACCAATTTTGCGATGATTGGTTCCCCGTTTTGCGACGCGACACGAAACTAATTGGCCGCTTGCTCGTTGATCGTTGACCATCGTGAAAACGTGGGGGTGACTCGGGATGGACAAACTCAAGAAACCAGGATTTCTCGCTAGAATATTCGGGCGGCCAATTCAGCCGCACCCCGGCAAGACCTCTCCCGAGACGCATGGCCCCGCCGGGGGATCGGACCAAACGGTCAGCGTGGATAAAGTCGCGGCGCCACCTCCCGCAGGGCCCGCAGCTCCTCCCGGCGTTAGTTCGCCCGAGGAGCGCAGACGCGGAACCAGAAAGAAGGGCAGGCCGGACCACGCGCCCGGGGCGAAACCCCAGCGGTCAGCAAGTGCCCCAAGATCAAGAAAGGCTGGCGACAGACCGCCAGCGCCGCCACCACATGCGCCTCATCCAATTCCTGAACCCGAACCAGAAGCGCACGCGGAGAAAGCTCCTGCTGCTCCTACGCCCGAGAAAGATTAGCGCCTTACCTAAGCAATCCGGTGCGCCTCTTTATCAAAGTAAGCGCGCGAGACGCGATGAGCCTCTGAAGCGCCTCGAGATCGTCAGCCAACTCTAGCCAGGTTTCGGCCAGATCGGCGTACGCCTTTTTCATTTCTGGGGAAGTCGACGTTTGGCCAAGGTGCATGCATTTGGACGCTTCTTCGCGACACTCTTTGGGAATATTCGGCATGCGTCCCTCTTGCGCGCCAAAAAGGGTCAAGCGCCCCTTAACGGCGCATGACGCCGTAGAGAAATCCGAACCCTGCAGCTAAAGCCACGGCGGCGAACGGGTTGCTTTTAATCGCTTCCTCCACGCTCGCCCGGGCATGGCTCAACTGGCTTTGGGCGACGTCGGTCATCGTTGACGTCAGATTTTGAATCTCGGATCGGATTGCATCGATTTGATCTGACAAATCTTCTACATCGCGGCTAATACCAAGTCGCGATGATCATGACCGATAGGCCCAGTCACGCATGCCGATTGACATGATCGTCCAGGGTCGATCGACGAGCTTGTTCCAGGCCTCGCAGCAGTGGTCGACGATGTCGTCATAGGATGTGAAGACCCGGTTCGACAGCCAATTGTCTCGCAGGAACTGCCATACATTCTCGACCGGGTTGAGCTCGGGCGAGCGGGAGGGGAATAGGACGATGGTGATGTTGTCGGGGACGTCAAGCTTGGCCGAGCTGTGCCAGCCGGCTTGATCCATGAGCAGGATGGCGTGGGCGCCTTGTGCAACGGCCTGCGATATCTCGGCCAGATGCATCTCCATGGTCGTGCTGTTGCAGAACGGCATGACAAGGCCGGCGCCCTTGCCCTCTTTGGGACAGATGGCTCCGAAGATGTAGGCCGAGCAGGTGCGCTGGTCGCGGGGGCTGAGGGGCCGGGTGCCGCGCTTGGCCCAGCGGCGCGTGATCTTGTTCTTCTGGCCGATGCGAGCCTCGTCCTGGAACCAGACTTCTATCTCGGCGCCTGCAGACTTGCTGCGCGCGATCTGCGCCAGCAGGTCGGGGAAGTTTTTTTAAAAGCCTCGGCGGCGTGCTCGTTGTGGGCGTGATGCCGCGGCCGGGCTGAGAGCTTACGGAAGCCCATCGCCCGCAACTGCCGGCTCAAAGTCTGCTTGGCAACCCTGATGCGGTACTCCTCCCATACCCACTGCGCCAAGTCGATCAGCCGCCAGCGCACGACCCCATGGATCGCCGGGATCGGGCCGCTCTCGATGATGCGGGCAAGTTCCTGGCGCTGGGCGCCATTGAGCTTGGTCGCCCGTCCCGGCGCCTTGCCATCGATGAGACCGTCCGGCCCCCTGGCATTGAACCGCAGCACCCAGTCGCGGATTGTCTGCAGACCGATACCGCCAATGCGCGCCGCTTGCCCGCGCGAGCCGCCGTCGTAAATCTCGGCAAGCGCCAACAGGCGCCGGCTTTGGTTCGCGTCCCGCGTCTTCTTCGCCAACTCCCGCAACGCCAACGCGTCAAAGCCTTCCCGCAACGAAATTGGAGCAGCCATGGCAAACCTCCTCCGTTTGCCATGTTAAATCAGATCGCCGCCAATTCGTGAATCACCCTCGTGAGTCACACACTCAGGGATTTGGTATAACACCGGATTTTGTAGAGCGTTGGCTATTGTCAGTCGAGGCCATTGGGATCGAGTCCTTTCGATCAGTGGATCAATCGCAACGCTTTCGCGACTTCGACGTTCCAACGCCTCGAGAGCTTCTAACCGTCCTTGCCCTTCTTGCGCGCCGAAGCCGCAAGGCTGGCTCGGCTGGCTGGAAAAGCCATATACGGCTGCCGCGCTGCTCAGTTTGGTGGATTCGGTATTGGCCAAGGATCGATAGAAGGCGGACTCGCTAGGGATGCCGGGGTACCCGCGGATAGTTCGAGCCAATTCCAAAGAGCAAAATTATCCTGCAAAAACAGTAGACTAGCTGGCGGACCAAGTGGGATTCGAACTCGCGGTTCGATCAGAGAAACTTTGCCTTTGAAAGCTCAACAGAATTTCGCGCGTCAGTCTCCAAATTGAGCCCATGAGAAAATTTCCTGCCCAAGGCGCTGTCTGCTTCTAGTTCACCCTGTCTCAGCAGTGCAGCTGTTTGGGCGACTTAGGATCTCCCCTTTCCGTATCGCTGCGGCGTCAGCGCTTGTGGTTCTTCATTAATGCAGCCGCGAGCTCTCGTACGAGTGGCTTCATGAAGAACGTGTTGTCGTGAGGAGTAACGTTCACTTGTACTCCAAGCGCATCGAGCTCCGCGGCAACAATCGGCCCGACGGCCGCAACTGTGATGCGTTCGAAGCCTCGCCGCAGTTCCGCCTCTCGACCCGACGCGCGGGCAACGTCGCGGAAGCGTCGAACCTGGGGAGCACTTGTGAAGGTGATCGCGTCGATTCGGCCCGCAGCCATCTCGCCGATGACGGCGATCACGCGCGCATCGTCGGCTTCAGAGGCATAGACGTATGGAAGCACGGGATCGGGCTCCGCCCCTGCATCTTTAAGGAAGTTCAGAAGCGGTTCATTCGGATTGTCGGGATATAACTGCACGCCTACGCGACGCCCAGCGAGATCATGCCGTTGCAGCACCGCGATCACGCCTTGGGTCGTAGGTTCGTCCGCAGGCAGGTCGGCCGCCAATCCGACCTCCCGCAGCGCCCTGATTGGCTTCGGCCCGCGCGTGATCTTGCGTGTCGCGCCGAGCGCATTGAGGAAGGTGGGTTCCAGCCCGAGACGTCGGGCAAAGCCTAAGAGCCGTCGCAGACCTTCACCCGTCATCAGCACGAGATCGTCACAAGCTCCGCCCGCGAAGCGGCGCAGCCACGCCTCTACAGGTGCTGGATTAGGTGCATCGCGGATGGCGATCATTGGGCAGGGGACAGTATCGGCGCCGCGCTCTTCCAACATGCGCACGAGTTGGCCAAGTTCGCGCGTTTCCGGCACCACAATTCGTCGTCCGCTCAGATCTCCCATGCCCGATTTCTCATCGCTAGACTAATAGCCTAAGGCTGCTTGAAAAGCTTGCGGCCAGCCTGTTCTGCCCTGTTTTAGCAGAGGGTCTCATGTCATCTTTCCTTGTCACTCATGCGGCGACATAGGTATGACATAGGTACGGTTCGCTGAGGAAACCTCGTTCTAGCTATCATGGTCCCAAGCTCCATAGTGCCCCTATCGAGGAGACGTTTCAGCTTAGCGAGGTGGTCCAATCGATTGAAGTAGTTGAGGTCGTCCTATCGGCACCGGGAAAGAAGAAGCCACTCGAGGCAGCATTGTCCCCCCAAGCCTTCGCGCCAGGGTTGAACCTTATTGACCGCTTGCACGGGGTTGTTCCGTCGATTTCCGTAAACCTCCCCCCAGACGCTCACTCCATCGTCTAGCCGGTCTAGGACGCTGCGCTAATAAAGGACCGCTCCCTTCGTGTTGAGCGGGGCCGCCAGTGCGGCTAATAAGGCGTGTGTTATTTACAGTTTTACGTCGTCAGAACTTGGGTTCTTGGACGGGCATGGGGTCACCGGTTCACGTTATTGGACAGGCCTAGATACTTTTCAATTTAACGGGACAGTTTGGTACGAAGCAGACTTTCGGAACCACGAAAACGCGTCCCTTCGGCTGCAATACGAGGCAGATGATGATGGACTATCGCATCTTTCTTAGCTCCACCGAGCAAGGTTACGGCGGTCGCCGCTGGTATTTCCGGTGTCCTGTAAGTGATATTTCGTGCGACGAAAATTTACCTGCCGCCCGGGGCGAGGCGATTCGCGAGCCGTCAAGCCCACGAGCTGATCTACAGGTCTCAGTGCGGATCCAGACGAAGGCGTTCCTGTGAAGGCCGAGGATGGTCGGTTGTTATTGAGGTCCGCAAAGTTGGCGCAAGTTAAACATCCAACTTGTTACGAGCTGACGAGGTGGGGCCGCTGAAATACATTCTTCCCGGATCAAAAAGAACGGCGCCGCTAAAGGCGCAGTGTTGAGGTGGGAAGTGCTTTGGGGAAGATTGTTTGGAAGCCTGCCCTCGCTACTGCCATGTGAAGACGAAATCAGACATAAGCGTGAGCTGGTTGGGCTCCGTAAAGTTGTCGAATGCGTTGCCGTCGTAGGAATGATCCCAACGGATCTCAGGGCGGATTAGCAGGTTAGCCAGCGGCTTATAGGCGGCCTTGGAGAACGGCTTGATGTTCGCGCCGAAGGTCAGCTCGGTGTAGGTTTGATTTCCAGCGCTGAGGGTCACAGCTTGGGGAAGGCCCTGCTCAGCTTGTATGAAGCAGTTAGCACAAGGGAAGGCGGCGACCCAGAAGCCCTTTGGGTCGAGCCAAACTTCGCCGCGGACACCCAACGACAGCCAATCATTGTAGGCGTAGGTGAGGTACTCCACGACACCCCCGCCGGCCTGACCGTTGTTGATGGAGTCATAGGCGTAGTTCGCATCGGTGATCCATGTGAGCTTGTCGCTGAGCTTGTAGGTGGCCACTATGTCGCTCAGATAGCGAAGCTGTGAGCTGTCCTGCGGATCCGAGGGGCCGATGTGAGTGGTCGCCAGGATAGTCAGCTTACCGTTGGCGAGATTGTTGAGCCCGACGCCGCCGATAAAGGAGGCGGTCCCGGTGGGGTCGCCCAGAGGCCCGAACGTCGTGTTCACGCCAGTGTCCACACCTGCGTAGAGGTCGAGCTTGTCACTCACATGCGTGGTGGTCACGAGTCCGGTGCTCTCAAAGGGGATGCCGAAATTGAAGAGGTAGGAATGGGAGTAGAAGAAGTTCCCTCTCGGATCGATCGTCTCTTCGCCTTCGAGTGTGACGAACTGACCGACCTTGATATCCATTCCACCCTTGCCAAGCCACGGCGTTTTGAAGTCGAGCCAGGCCTCCTGGATGGCAGGCTGGTATATACTGTTGGTCACGTCATCAAACTCGCCTAAGTAGCGCGTGTAGCGGGCGTCAGTTCCATACATGAACTGGAACTTCATGCCGACGTCCCAGTCTTTCTTCTCGTCGACGTCCCGATGCGCGGTGAGTAAGAGCTGATTCATCAGGAACATATTGGCCTTGTCGGTAAACAGCTGTCCGAAATTCCCAGGGGGATTGGGCGGACCGGCGACATTGCCGGTGAAGCCCCCCTCCACCATCGCGTCGAACTTAACGCTAGACCACCAGCTCGCCTGCTCCGGCGACGACGCCGGTGTTAGCGGTTCCGGTCCGAGGTCGGCCGCATAGGCTGAAGCCCCCCATGCACCGAGGAGAAGCGCCGCAAGAATACCTGACCGGATCATCGGCGCTGCCAAGCTTCCCCTTGTCATTAATTTAGTCCCCCGATTTCTGCTTGTCCCTGCCGCACGCTTCCCGGCGATGGTGACGTCCCTGCCTCGACCCTACGATAGCGAGCGCGACGTCCGGAGCAACGGAAAACGTTGGGAGTCCCGACAAATTCAAGGGGAGTGTGACGGTTCTGCAATACAAATGATGATTTTGACAATCAAATAAGCATTAGGAGGCTTGGGTGTTCGCAAATTGCCCAGGGAGGACCGGCATTTGCCTATTGAATACTCAGCCCTGGGGGTAGGCACTGGACAGTTTCAAGATCGCCAGACGAATCGAAATGTCTTGTCTAATAGTCCGGTCTAATAGTCCGGGCATTGTTGGGCTTATCAGGGCGGCGTAGGGCTGCAAGCTGGGGATCGATGGACGTCGTTGGTTACCTGGCGCATCAAGGAGGCTAAAATGACCAAGCTCGTGCTGGTCCTGTCTGTGACGGCAATGCTGCTCGATGGATTTCTCGCAGGGAAGGCCGAGGCAACACCCTTGACCGGAGCCGCTTGCGTCACACCGCCAGGAATGAACAACGCGCGCCATGCAAAGCCGATGGAATGAAATCACCGCGCGGGACGCGATCGAGACCTACGCCGCCAAGGGCATCGGCGAGGATTTGGCGCTGCGCGTCTACACCACGCGGCTGTTGGGCCGCGATCCTCTGCTCGTGCTGCATGGCGGCGGCAACACCTCGGTGAAGACGCGCGCGACCGACGATCTTGGGCACGAGCATGAGGTGATCGCGGTCAAGGGCTCGGGCTGGGACATGGCTGATATCGAGCCGCAAGGCTTGCCGGAGGTGAAGCTCGAGCCGCTCCGGGCCTTGCGCGGGCTCGACGCGCTGAGCGATGAAGCCATGGTAAATGTGCAGCGCTTGAACCTGCTCGATGCGGGTGCGCCCAATCCCTCGGTCGAGACGCTGCTGCACGCCTTCCTGCCGCATAAATTCATCGATCACACCCACGCTGCCGCCGTGCTCGCGCTGGTCGATCAGCCCGACGGCGAAGCGCTGGCGCACGAGGTCTATGACGGGCGGATGGGCATCGTGCCCTACATCGCGCCGGGCTTCGGACTCGCCAAGGCGGCGGCCGAACTGTTCGAGCAGGATCCGACTATGGAAGGCCTAATCCTACACAAGCACGGCATCTTCACCTTTGGTGCTTCTGCGCGAGAGGCTTACGAGCGCATGATCGAGATGGTGTCGCTCGCCGAGAGCCGGTTGCGCCAGGGGCGTCCCATCGTCTTCCAGGCGGCCGGCTTTGCGGGCGATCTCGCAGCCGTGGCCGAGATCGCGCCGATCATCCGTGGGGCTGTCGCGCTCAAGGGCGAGACGGTGGGCGCGGAGCCCACGCGCTTCGTGATGGATTTCCGCGTCAGCCCCGAGATCCTCGATTATGTGAACGGCGCGGAGCTTGGCGACTACAGCCAGCGCGGCGTGGTCACGCCGGACCACATCATCCGCACCAAGAACACGCCGCTGGTGCTGCCCGTGCCAGAAGCGGGTCCCCTCGCGGAATTCGCCCGTCAGGTGAGGGAAGCGGTTTCGAACTTCGCTGCGCGTTACGATGCCTATTTCGAGCGCGAGAATGCGCGCGTGGGCGGGATCAAGTCCAAGCTCGATGCCGCGCCCCGCGTCGTGCTCGTGCCGGGCGTGGGGCTCTTCGGCATCGGCCGCACGGCGAAGGACGCGAGCACCGCCGCTGATCTCGCCGAGAACACGGTCCGCGTCGTCACCGATGCCGAGGCCATCGGGCGCTACGAGCCGCTGCCGGAGAGCGACCTGTTCGCGCTCGAATATTGGAGCCTGGAGCAGGCGAAGCTGAAAGGCGCGGTGGTCAAGCCGCTGACGGGGCAGGTCGCGGTGGTGACCGGGGCGGGCGCCATTGGTGCTGCGACGGCGAAGGCCTTGGCGGCGGAAGGCGCGGGCGTGGCGGTGCTCGATCTCTCTGGCGAGGCGGCAATGAAGGTCGCGGGCGAGTGCAAAGGGCTCGGGCTGCAATGCGACGTGACCAAGCCGGCCGAGGTCGCGCGCGCCTTCGCGAGAGTGTGCGAGCGCTTCGGCGGGGTGGACATCCTCGTGTCCAACGCCGGCGCCGCCTGGCAGGGCCGCATCGGCGACGTCTCCGACGAGCTGTTGCGGCAGAGCTTCGAGCTCAATTTCTTCGCGCATCAAACCGTGGCGAAAGAAGCGGTGCGCATCATGCTCCGCCAAGGCACCGGCGGGGCGCTGCTGTTCAATCTCTCGAAGCAGGCGGTGAACCCCGGCGCCAATTTCGGCCCCTATGGGCTGCCGAAGGCCGCGACCATGCTGCTCATGCGCCAATATGCGCTCGATTACGGCCAGGACGGCATCCGCTCCAATGGCGTCAATGCCGACCGCGTCAGAAGCGGGCTGCTCACCGATGCGATGATCAAGGACCGGGCGCGGGCGCGTGGGGTGTCGGAAGCGGACTATATGAGCGGCAATCTGCTTGGGCGCGAGGTGCTGGCCGAGGACGTGGCGCAAGCCTTCGTCGCGCTCGCCAAGGCGCGCAAGACCACCGGCCATATCGAGACGGTGGACGGGGGCAACATCGCCGCCGCCTTGCGCTAAAGCTCGTTGTCTTGCGCAAGCGCCGCCATCCAATTGCAATCCGCTCCTTTTTTGTCTCGACGGCGCTTTCCCTAAGGGAGTTTTAACCGCAAAGGGCGAGGCTCCTCGGCGCTTTGCCTTTCCTCTTTCAGTCGAGACTCGCATTGGAATTGGCGCTCGCTTTCATCGCGACCTCGGTGCTCGGCGTGCTCATTTCGATTGCCGTGGTGACGGTGATCCCAAACCTCGTCCTTGCGGGCCTGGTCGCGGCGGTGCTTTCCGCGCCGACGAGGTTGGCGATATTGCCAAAAGCTCTCAAGGCCTTCTAGAGTGGGTTTTATTTCACGGATGGTCGCGGGAAACTTTCCGATAACAACACCGGGGAGAATTGTCGCCATTGCAGAAATGGGTGACCAAGATGCTTTTGGCCGGAGAGTTGAATATTCAGGCGAATCCGAAGGCGACCTAACGTCGCTGGCCCAAAGGGCGCGAGGAATCCATGATGGCTTCGACACGCTGCTTGGCGCCTCCTCAATTGGCAAACCGGAAATGGAGGACGTCGCCGTCCTTGACGACGTAGTCCTTGCCCTCGAGCCGGAGCTTGCCCGCGTCGCGCGCGCCGGCCTCGCCGCCAAGCGCCACATAGTCGTCGTAGGGGATGGTCTCGGCGCGAATGAAGCCCTTCTCGAAATCGGTGTGGATGACGCCTGCGGCTTGCGGCGCGCGGGTGCCTTCCGTCACCGTCCAGGCGCGCGCCTCCTTGGGGCCCGCGGTGAAATAGGTGATCAATCCCAATAGCTTATAGCCTTCGCGGATGAGGCGGTTGAGGCCGGGCTCTTGGAGCCCAAGCTCGGCGAGATAGGCCGTGCGCTCGGCCGCGTCGAGCTCGGCAAGCTCGGCCTCGATCTTGGCGGAGATGATCACGCAACCTGCGCCTTCGGCTCGCGCCCGCTCTTCCACGCGGGCCGAATGGGCGTTGCCGGTCGCGGCCGAGGCCTCGTCGACATTGCAGACATAGAGCACGGGCTTCGAGGTGAGCAGATTGAGCGCGTTGAACGTCGCCCGCTCCTCGTCCGAAATTTCGGCAAGCCGCGCCGGCTTGCCATCGCGCAAGAGAGTGAGGGCGCGCTGGACGAGGTCGAGCGCCTTCTTCGCCTCCTTGTCCTGGCCCCGCACTTTCCGCTCGAGGATCGGCACGCGTCGCTCGAGGCTGTCGAGATCGGCGAGCATCAGCTCGGTCTCGATGGTCTCGCCGTCGGCGATCGGGTCGACGCGGCCCTCCACATGGATGATGTCATCGTCCTCGAAGCACCGGAGCACACAGGCGATGGCGTCGACCTCGCGGATATAAGCGAGGAACTGGTTGCCGAGCCCTTCGCCCTTGGAGGCGCCGCGCACCAGCCCGGCGATATCGACGAAGGTCAGCCGCGTCGGGATCACCTCGGCGGATTTGGCGATCCTAGCGAGGGCGTCGAGCCGCGCATCGGGCACTGGCACCTCGCCGATATTCGGCTCGATGGTGCAGAAGGGATAGTTGGCCGCGGCGGCAGCGGCGGTCTCGGTCAGAGCATTGAAGAGCGTGGACTTCCCGACATTGGGCAGCCCGACGATGCCGCATTTGAAGCCCATGCTAAGCGATCGTCATGAGCTGAGCCAGCGGCGGAGCCTGCTGCTAAGCGTATCCGGCGCTTTGGTCTCGGCGCTTGGGTTGGCTTGACGCTGGCGCAGGGCTGGTTCCGGTTGCTCTTCAGCTTCAGCCTCGGACTGCATGGCGCGGGCGACGAAGGACTGAAACTTTTCGTTGGCGCCTTCGGCCAGAGACGGTGCGGCTCGGGCGATTGCGCCAAGCAGCGGCTCGAGCCAAACGCGGTCGGCCTTGACGAAATCGTGCAGCACCCAGCTCTGCACCAGATCCTTGTGACCCGGATGACCGATGCCGATGCGCACGCGCACATAGTCGTTGCCGATATGGGCGGTCAATGATCTCAATCCGTTATGGCCGGCGGTGCCGCCGCCGGTCTTCACCCGCACCTTGCCGGGCGCCAGATCGAGCTCGTCGTGGAAGACGAGCACGTCGGCAAGCTCGAGCTTGAAGAAGCGGACGGCCTCGCCGACCGAACGCCCGGACTCGTTCACATAGGTGCCGGGCTTGAGCAGCAGGACGGTCTCGCGCCCGAGCTTGCCTTCGGCGGCTAGACCAGAGAAGCGCTTGCGCCAGGAGGGGAAGTCGTGGGCGGCGGCAATGGCGTCAACCGCCATGAAGCCGACATTGTGACGGTTGAAGGCGTATTGCGCCCCCGGATTGCCGAGGCCGACAAAGAGCTTCATCGCTTCATCCTGACAGAAACGAGGGGTGGCGGCGCGAAGACGAAGGCGCTAGTCCTTCTTCTTCTCCTTCTCCTTCTCCTTGTCGTCAGCTGCTTCGGCCGGGGCAGCCGCTTCCTCCGCGCCGGGCACGGCAGCGGCGGCGCCAGGAGCAGCCTCTTCAGCGGCGCGCCCGACGATGGTCGCCACGGTGAAGTCGCGCTCGGTCGTGGTTGGCCTTACGCCCTCCGGCAAAGTGATAGCCGAGATATGCACGGCATCGCCGATTTCGAGGCCGGTCAGGTCGACGTCGAAATGCTCGGGGATGGCGTCGACCGGGCAGCGGACCTGGATCTCGTGGCGCACCACGTTCAAGATGCCGCCGCGCTTGAGCCCAGGCGACGCGGCTTCATTCAGGAAGCGCACGGGCACCTCGACGGTGACCAGCGCATCTTTGCCCACGCGCATGAAATCCACATGGATGGGGAAGTCGCGGATGGGATCGAGCTGCACGTCGCGGGGGATCACCCGCAACTTGGCGCCGTCCACATCAAGCGTGTAGATCGTGCTCTGGAAGTGGCCAGTGTGCAGCTGGTGATAGATCGCCTTGTAGTCCACGTCGATGGTTTGCGGCGCCGCCTTGTCGCCGTAGACGATGCCGGGAATGCGTCCCTCGCGGCGCGATGCGCGTGCACCGCCCTTGCCGGTGCGCGCCCGCGTCCATGCCTTGAGTTGGACCACCTCAGCCATGCTTCTCCTCCAACGCGTGAAATAATGAAGGGCCGAAAGGGCCCCAAAGGTCGAGCGTGCGCGCCCTGGCGCCGCGCCTGAAATCGAAGGGCTTATAGCCCCTAAGCCCGGCCCATGACAATCCCGTATTGCCAATCCGGTATCGCCATGGCATCCCGTGGCGCCACCGATCAGACATCCAATCTTAGCGGCAGCTTTAGCTTCAAGTCCGCCAGGGATGCTCCGGAAGCTCCGTCACGCCCACGACCTTGACGCCAGCCTCTGCCACGGCGTGGTCGTTCTCCACCACGGAGCCGCTGACGCCGATCGCGCCCATCAGCACGCCGTCCTCGTCAACGATTGGGACGCCGCCTGGGAAGGTGATCAGGCCGTCATTGGAATGCTCGATGCCGTAGAGCGGCTTGCCTGGCTGCGACAACTGACCGAGCTGGCCGGTGGCCATGCCGAAGAAGCAGGCGGTCTTCGCCTTCTTGATGGCGATATCGATCGAGCCCACCCAGGCGTCGTCCATGCGCATGAAGGCTTTCAGGTTGGCGCCGGAGTTGACCACCGCGATGCACATCTGCGTGTTCAGCTGTATGGCCTTGTTGCGTGCGGCCGCGATGGCCTTCTCGGCATTCTCCAAATTGACGTGCATGGTCAAGCTCTCCTGGTTGGCAATGAGAGTGAGGATGATCGCGGTAGGCGATATAGCTATACATCAAACGCGCCACCGGCAAATTGGTGGCGAGGCAAGTTCAGGGCAAAATGGAGCAACTTGGGGCAAGAACGTTTCAGTGCCTCGCCACAGACAGCGGACCGCATACATCGTAGGATACCGTCCCAAGACAGTGGAGGTTCGATCGAACTCCACGGCTCTAGCCCAAGACTTCAAGAAGGAATGCCCCCATGCCCCAGAGCACCTACAAGGTCATCGAGCTGATCGGCACCAGCCCAAAATCCTGGGAGGAAGCCGCCAAGGTCGCGGTCGAGCGCGCCGCACAGAGCGTGCGCGACCTGCGCGTGGCCGAGGTGATCGCGCAGGACCTCGTGATTACGGACGGCAAGGTCGAAGCCTACCGCACCAAGGTCAAGGTCTCCTTCAAATATGAAGATCATAACTGAGACTCAGCCTTAGGCGTGGGTCGAGCTCAATAGAACAGGCTCGAGACCGACTTCTCCTCGGCGGTGCGGGCGATCGCCTCGCCGAGCAGAGCCGCAATCGGCAGCACGCGAATATTGTGGGCGCTCTTCACCGCCTCGCTCGGGAGAATGGAGTCGGTGATGACAAGCTCCTTGAGGCGCGAGGCATTGATGCGGGCGACCGCGCCGCCGGAGAGAACGCCATGGCTGATATAGCCCGAGACTTGCGTGGCGCCGTGATCGAGCAGGGCTTCCGCGGCGTTGACCAGCGTGCCGCCGGAATCGACGATGTCGTCGACGAGCAGGCAGGTGCGGCCCGCGACGTTGCCGATGACGTTCATCACCTCCGAATCGCCAGGCCGTTCACGGCGCTTGTCGACGATGGCCAAGGGTGCGTCGATGCGCTTGGCAAGGCCGCGCGCCCGCACCACGCCGCCGACGTCGGGCGACACCACCATGAGGTTATCGGTGGGGAAGACCTGCCGCATGTCCTGCACCATCACCGGGGCCGCGAACAGATTATCGGTCGGGATGTCGAAAAAGCCCTGAATTTGACCGGCATGCAGATCGAGCGTGAGCACCCGGTCGGCGCCGGCGCGGTCGATCATATTGGCGACGAGCTTGGCCGAGATCGGCGTCCGGGGTCCTGGCTTACGGTCCTGGCGGGCGTAGCCGAAATAAGGAATGACGGCCGTGATGCGCCGCGCCGAGGCGCGCTTCATGGCGTCGATGATGATGAGGAGCTCCATGAGGTGGTCGTTGGCGGGAGCAGAGGTCGATTGAATGACGAACACGTCCTCGCCGCGGACGTTCTCCTGCACCTCGACGAAGATCTCCATATCCGCAAAGCGGCGGACGATGCACTTGGAGAGCGGAATCTTGAGATAGGCCGCAATCGCCTCGGCGAGCGGATGGTTGCTGTTGCCTGCGACCAGTTTCATGCGAACCGCTCCTCGAGAGCCAGAGCTTGGCGCCGGCCGGCCCAACGTGAAGGCGCGCTTTTAACAAGGGCCGAGGCCCGCTGTAAACTCACCTCCCGCAAGTCGCCTGTGGATGCGCCGCCGGCTTCAAGTGCTCGAGCGGGGCAGAAGCTTGATGATGCCGGCGGCCGCGGCGCCGGCGGCGGCATCGGCGATCGCCCCCCAGGGGCCGTTCAACGAGCCTTTGGGGATGGTGTTCTGCTGGGACACCGTGCCGAGCTTTTTGCCGTTCGGATCAAGCACTTGCCAGTCGATACGGATGCTTTGCTTGCCGCCGGAGGCGTCGGTCAGGCTGACGCTGCCCTTCACCGTATAAACGTTCCGGGCGGAGGCGCTCGCAAGCTTCACTCCGCCAGCGAAGAGGCGCTTTTTGAGCGCCGCAGTAAGGGATTTTTCCCCGTCGCCCGGAGCTCCAGAAACCGGCGCGACAAGGGCCATCACCTCGCCGGGCGGCTGCGGGGCCGCTGGCGGGGCTGGCGCGGGCGGGGGGCCACCCATCCCGGGGGATCCGCTGGCTGGGGGCGGCGGGCTGGAGGCCGCCGGCGCGGAACTGCCGGCGCCGGGCAGGCTGGCGACGATCTGCGAGGTGGTCTTGGCCGCGAGGTTGCGCAGCGCCGCGCTGTCGACGCCGCTCCAGGGATCGCTGCCCGAGCGGCTCGCGACGATCTCGTCGCCCGAGACCCGCGCCACGCGCTGGCCCTTGGCGTCGGATATGTCCCAGATATAGGAGATCTTCGAGCCGCTCTTCTCGCTGGACGCCACGAGATAACCCCGGAGCGTATAGGGGGCGCCAGTGCTGCCCGGCATCAGCGTGAGTTTGCGGTCCTTGCCGGCGCTGACTAGGGCCTCAGTCAGCTCCTGCGTCACATTCGGAGGTGCGCCAACGATCGGGGCGAGCGCCATGCGGGTAGAGCCGCCGCCGAAAAGTCTGCTGCCGGCGTCGCTGAAAAAACCCGCATTCGAAATCGCTCCACCACCACAAGCACAAAGACCAAAGATAACCGCGGCGGTCAACGCCGTGGCTGCGATACGCCTAAGCCGGCAGCGCCCGCGTTGTGGATCTGCGCCCAACAAACACTCCCTCTGTTGGCCGCAAAGCCCCCTTCGCGACAACGCTTAGCACCCGCGGCGGGGCTTCCAAACCTCTACTAAACAATAGATTACCTGCGTACGCCCGCTTGCGTCCAGCTTAAGCATGAATGGAGGAAATCTCCCGCGGTCTATGGTGAACGAGGATCAGGTGAGCACGATGGCGGAAATTTGGCGCCCGTAATCGTTCTCGCCGTGGTGTTGCGATCGACGATAGCTGAAGAGGCGTGTCTCGTCGCAGTAGGTGCACAGCCCAAGATCGGTGATAGCGCCGACCCCCAGGCGGGCAAGGCGCTCCGCCACATAGCCGGCAAGATCGAAATGGGGCTCCCCGGAGCTTTCATCGGTGATGAAGAAGGCGGCGCTCGCCGGCTCCTCGGCTAGGAAAAGCTCGACAAATTCGGCCCCGACTTCATAGGCTTTTTGCGAGATCGCCGGGCCGATCGCTGCGACGATGCGCTCGGGGCTGGCGCCAAGCTCCTCCATGGCGGCGACGGTCGCGTCGACGATGCCAGAGAGCGCGCCGCGCCAGCCGGCGTGAGCGGCGCCAATGATACGTGCTTTGGCGTCGCAAAGCAGCATCGGCGCGCAGTCGGCGGTGAGCACGCCGAGCGCAACGCCGGGGGTGCCCGTGACGACGGCGTCGGCTTCGGGCGGCCGTCCGGCGTCCCAAGGCTTGTCGACGATCACGGCCTTGGCGCTGTGGATTTGATAGAGGGTAAGCAGGCGGGGCGGCTCAACGCCCAAGGTCTCCGCCACGCGCGCGCGGTTCTGCCTCACATTTTCCGCTTCGTCGCCGGAGCCGGGGCTGCAATTGAGTGAGCCATAGATGCCGCTCGAGACGCCGCCCCGACGCGAGAAGAAGCCATGGCGGATGCCGTCGCAGCCCGCGAGGGTCGAAGCGCAGAACATGGCCCTGTCTGGCATCACCATGGCCGGTCAGGAGGATAGGGTTAAATGTTCTGGCGCGAAAGGCGGCGGCGGCACAAGTCCAGCGCTTGTGAGCGCCAGCACCTTGAATAGCACCCCCATCTGCTGGGGATCAACGAGGCGCGCCGCGGCCGATGCAATCGCTGCCTTCTGGGCGGAGGTTGTCCGCTCGAGCAGCCGCTCGCGGCGTTGGCCGAGGCCAAGCTTGAGCAGGAACTCTCCTTGCGGCAGCGGCCCATACACCTTCAGCCCCACCGCCTCGGCGCGTGTTTTTAGATCGGCAAAGTCGACATGGGCCGAGAGATCCGCTTCGCCGGGGGCGGCAAGCGGGTCGGCAAAACGATGACCGCGCACGGCTTGCAGCGTGTCGCCGAAGCCGGTCTCGTCATGGCCGTAATCGATGAAGAGAGCGGCAAGCGGCGCGCGCGTTGCACGGTGGGCGAGCTCGCAGAGAAGCCTGTTGGCCTCAGGCCTCGTCTCGAGAATGGCGCCTTCCGGCGCATCGCGTCCCCACGCGGCTTGCACTTGATCCTCCAGCGCCACCGCCTCTCCCTCGACGAAAGCGAAGCAGCCCTTGTCATCGTTGGCGACCAGACGCTCGCGCCAAGAATTGCCGCGGCGAACGAGTTGCCGGATGGGCAGGGCGTCGATGAACTCATTGGCGAGGAGGATGAGCCGGCCTTCCGGCACCTCGTCGAGCCTCGCGCACCAGCGGAGCGGCGCTGGCGCATCGTGGAGCGTCTGCCGCTGCGCCTCGGCCATGACGGGGCTTGCCTCGACCAGGGCCACGGCAACGCTTTCGACGAATTGCGGCCAAGCGCGCCAGGCCCGAAGCGCGTCGGCTATCAAGGTGCCGCGCCCCGGGCCGAGCTCGGCAACGATGACGGAACGCGGCTCTCCCATGGACTGCCAGATTGCGATGGCCCAGAGGCCGAGCAGCTCGCCGAAGATCTGGCTGATCTCCGGCGCCGTAATGAAATCGCCCTTCCCGCCGATCGGCTGGCGCGAGGCGTAAGCGCCCGCTCTCTCGTCGAGAAGACAGGCTTTCATATATGCCTCGATGCTCAAGGGGCCATCCGCGGCGATGCGCGCTTTGAGCTTTGCCGCAAGCGAGGCATTCTCCGTTTCGACTTGGCGCACCGCGCGCATCAGGGCGCTAGGGCCGGCTTGGCCCGCGCGCGCCAGATCAGCCACAGGCCGATCAGGATCATGGGGATCGAATAGACGATGCCCGGCGTGAAAATGCCGATATCGAGTGGATGTCCCGCATGCGGTTCGCGGAAGAACTCGACGAAGCTGCGGAACAGCCCATAGAAGATAAGAAACAGTCCGAACACCGTCCCGGGGCGCGTCAGCGCCTTATAGCGATAGGTGGCGACGCAGAGGATGGTGAAGAGCACGACGCCTTCGAGCGCCGCTTCATAGAGTTGGCTCGGATGGCGAGGGCTGTTGCCTGCGCCCGGGAACACCATTGCCCAGGGCACGTCGCTGACGCGCCCCACCACCTCGGCGTTGATGAAATTGGCGATGCGGCCGAAGAACAGGCCGAACGGCGTCGCCGTCGAGGCGATGTCGCCGAGCGACAGGGGGTTGATGCCTTTGCTGCGGGCGAAGAGGTAGACGGCGATGGCGACCCCGAGCAATCCGCCATGGAAGGCCATGCCGCCATTCCATACCGCCGGGATCTCGAGCGGGTTCGCCCAGAAATAGCTCGGCTCATAGAACAGGATGAAGCCGAGCCTGCCGCCGACGACGATGCCGAGCGTAATCCATAGCAAAAAGTCGTC
The DNA here is from genome assembly GCA_963804515.1 of uncultured Alphaproteobacteria bacterium. Classification (GTDB taxonomy): domain Bacteria; phylum Pseudomonadota; class Alphaproteobacteria; order Rhizobiales; family Methyloligellaceae; genus Methyloceanibacter. The sequence continues at coordinate 281,765 of CAWDQR010000006.1, forward strand.
GGCCTGGCTGACGGTGATCGGCGGCTTGCCGTTCCAGAGGTCTGGCTGCGAAACGAGATGGCGCGCGTAGAGCCAGCCAAGCAGGATGCCGGCCATATAGGCGAGGCCGTACCATCGGATCGACAGTGGTCCGATCTCGATCGCGACCGGATCGATGACGGGGTAGGGGATGACGAGAAGGTCCATGGGCGCGTGGCTGTCCAGGGAACGGGCGGCCTGGACCCTTCACTGCCGGCCGCCGGCTGTCAAGGCGCGGCTGGAGCCACTTGCCGGGCCTCCCTTGATCGACGCGTCCCCCCGCCCCATAGTCGGCGGCAACACGCGACTTCGAAGGTCCATCCGATGACGCAAACCACTGGCCGGTTCTTCGACGAGCTTGGCAAGCTGATCACCGACGCGGCAGGCGCGGCCCAGGGCGTGCGCAAGGAGATCGAGAGCGTCGTGCGCGCCCAGGCCGAGCACATCCTGCGCGAGCTCGACATCGTGCAGCGTGAGGACTTCGAGGCGGTCAAGGCCATGGCGCAGAAGGCGCGCGAGGAGAACGAGCAGCTGAAGCAGCGCATCGTCTTGCTCGAGGCGGTTCTCGATGACATCGAAGCCGAAACATTCGCGTCACGGACGCCCCGGCCGATCAGACGGCGCAAGCTTAAGCGAGCCTATTGACAGGCGTCCGCGCGAGCGAACCGAACGTCGGCGAATCGGGGTCCGCTCACGGGGCTCGGCGCAAGTCCATCGACAGCGAATTTTGCTCCGTCCACAACATTTTGACTCGGCGCCCGCGAGCCCAGTTGGTGGTCGCACAAACTCCGATATATAACTGATTCACAATCTGATTCGCGGCGGCGTGACGCGTGCGCAGGAACTCTGACGAGGCCCCAGAGGACACGCATGGCAACGGCACAGGCTAACTATGACCATTTCACCAACCCGGTGGACATGGTCGAGCATATTGCTACCATCCACGATTGGACCTTCGAGCGAAGCGCTCCGGATGAGCTCACGCTCTCGGTCTCCGGGGCGTGGTGCGACTATCACATCTCGCTCACTTGGCGTGACGATTTGGAGGCGCTGCACTTGGCTTGCGCCTTCGATTGCAAGGTGTCGAAAATCCGGCTGAACGAGATCTATCGTCTCATCGCGCTGATCAACGAGCAGCTCTGGCTCGGCCATTTCGATCTGTGGAAGGAGGACGGCATGTTGCTTTACCGCCACGGATTGCTGCTCGCCGGGGCCGAGACCCATGTGGGCCAATGCGAGGCGCTGTTGCGCGCTGCGCTCGAAGCCTGCGAGCGCTATTACCAATCCTTCCAATTCGTGCTGTGGGCTGGCAAGTCGCCCGAGGACGCGCTCGCCGCCACCATGCTCGAGACGCAAGGCCAGGCGTGACCCTCCGCCTCGCCGGCCCGCTCCTCCTCGTGGGCGCGGGAAAGATGGGCGGGGCCCTGCTCGCCGGGTGGCTTCGGCAGGGGCTCGATCCCGCATCCGTGCTGGTTCAGGATCCTGTGCCGGCGCCCGAGGTAGGCGCGCTGATGGCGAGCCATGGAATCCTCGGGCAGCGTGAGGCTCAATTGCCGGTAGCGCCCTCCGTCATCGTGCTCGCGGTGAAGCCGCAGATCATGGACGCGGTGCTGCCGCCGCTTGCCGCCTCCGTGGCGCCCGAGACGGTCGTGCTGTCGATCGCTGCTGGGCGCACCCTGTCCAACCTTGCATCGCGCTTGCCGCGCGGCGCCGCCATCGTTCGGGCGATGCCGAACACGCCGGCCGCGATAGGGCAGGGCGTCACCGTCGCTTGCGCCAATAGCGAGGTGACGCGCGACCAGGCGCTTTGCTGCGACATGTTGCTTGAAGCGGTCGGCGAGGTGATCTGGGTCGACGACGAGGCTCTGCTCGATCCGATCACCGCGGTTTCGGGCAGCGGGCCGGCTTATGTGTTCCTGCTCGCCGAATGCCTGGCGGAGGCCGGGGTCGCGGCGGGCCTCGAGCCTCAGCTTGCGGCGGGGCTCGCGCGGGCGACGGTGGCCGGCGCCGGCGAGCTGTTGCGCCGGTCCGACTTTTCTCCCGCCGAGCTCAGGCAGCATGTCACCTCCCCCAAAGGTGTCACGGCCGCGGCGCTTGCCGTGCTGATGGGCGAGGGGGGCCTGAAAGACCTCCTCACGCGGGCCGTTGCCGCAGCCGCCAAGCGCTCGCGCGAACTATCCTCTTAGGACCGAAGCCGGTCTTCCCGTCTTTCGGTGGCCACAGAATGATCCTATGCTTCGGGGCAAAGGAGACCAACGTCCATGTTCGACGATTTCAGCAAACGTAACAGAGCCATGCAGGCAGCGTTAGACCTTGCGGTGGAGCAGGGTTGGCGCAACGTCACCTTCACCGCGATCGCGGAGCGCACGGGGCTCGGCCTTGCCGATCTCCGCCGCGAATTCACTTGCAAGTCGGATATCCTCAAGGCCTTTCAGGCCGAGGTTGACGCCGAGGTCCTGGCCAAGACGAAGCCTGCGACGCCTGAGCAAACTGAGCAAACGCCTCGCGATCGCCTATTCGATCTCATCATGACGCGCTTCGAGGTGATAGCTCCCTACAAGCCCGCGCTCGCCCGCATCCATGCAGATCTTTGCTGCCGTCCGGGCGAGGCAGCGCAGCTCCTCCCTTCGACGCTCGCCTCGCAATATTGGATGCTTGCTGCCGCCGGTGCCAAGCTCGAAGGCGCGGGCGCGGGGCTTCGCGTTACCGGCCTTGCCGCGATCTACGCCAAGGTGTTTCGTGTGTGGCTCGACGACGCTTCGGCGGGGCAGGATCGCACCATGGCCGTGCTCGACCGCAAGCTGCGGACAGGGGAGCGTTGGGCGACGAGCATGCAGGCTGCCTGCGAAGATATGTGCCGCTTCGCTTGCGGATTCATGCCGCGGGGATGGAAGCGGCGAGAGACGGGCGGCACCGCCGAACAAGCTGCCGGTGGTCCCTCGCCAAATCTGGGCGCCGTGTAGGGTTAGCCCGTCAGTCCGGGAGCGGAATCGTCGTCGTCTGGACCGGAGAGATCCTCCGGTCCCTCGCCTGGCAGCTCGGCGTCGACCCGGGTCATCCACCTCCGAATCGTCGGGATCGTTCGGAACGTCGAGGCTGGTGCCCTCGATCTTGAGCCGGCGAGGAGCCCAGGGTCTCGGCAGCGCTGGCAGGAGGTTAATGGCCGATCCTGAAGGCTGCGCGCCGGGGAACGGCCCATCGTTCTGAGCCAAGGCCGCTGTCGCGAAGGCTGGAGCGATGAGGGCAAGTGCCGCAATGACCGCTCTCTGCACGTGTCTTATTCCTTCCAAGGATTGGCTCGAACGGGCCTAATTGCCTCCGGGGTCGAGCGGCTCCTCGCCCTCAACGGAATAGGGAGCGTCCGGAGGCGTTTCCGGCGTCTCCATGCCGCCCGGCGCTCGCGCGGCGCCATTACCCTCGGCGCCGAGGTTGCTTGTTAAGGGTCTCGTAATGCTGTCGGGAAGGATGAGCGTCGGCAGCGCCGCACCGCCACCCACGGTGTTGGCGTCCGGATCGCCCTGCGTTTGCGCATGCGCCGCGATGCTCAAGGTGCCGGCGATCAGTGTCGCGGCGATCACGAACGATCTCGGCATGTCCCCTCCTCCCCCTCAACCCGCAACGAAAATTACACGCGCTCGGCTTAGACTGGAACCTTCAAAACAGCCTTCAATCCGCCGAGCCGGGATTGGCTCAAGGCGATGTCGCCGCCATGGATGCGGGCGATGTCGCGGGCGATGGCTAGCCCAAGCCCGGTGGAGCGGGAATCCTGATTCCGAGCGTGGTCGAGCCGGTAGAAGGGGCGGAAGACATGCTCGCGCTCGGCTTCGGGGATGCCTGGCCCGTCATCGTCGACCTCGACGACGAGCGAGCCGTCCTGCCTCTCGGCGCTGACCGCAACGTGGTCGGCGAAACGCACCGCGTTATTGACGAGATTGGCGACGGCGCGTTTGAAGGCATGGCGCCTGAGCGGCACGACCAGGGGCGCGTTCCCGATGTCGATGCTGATGTTGTTGGTGCCATGGGCCTGGCTCCGCACCTCGGACAGGATCTCGCCGATATCGGTGCGCACAATATCCTCACCGGAGTCGCCTTTGGCGAAGGCCAGATAGTCTTCGAGCATGGCCTGCATCTCGTCGACATCGGCGCGCATGGGATCGAGCTCGGGCAAATCCTCGAACATCGCCAGTTGAAGCTTGAAGCGGGTGAGCACGGTGCGGAGATCGTGGCTCACGCCGGCGAGCATGGTGGTGCGCTGCACGACATGGCGTTCGATGCGGTCCCGCATCTCAATGAACGCTTGCGCCGCCTGACGCACCTCGCGCGCGCCTCTCGGGCGAAAATCGGGGGGCGTAGGACGCCCTTTGCCCAAGCTTTCGGCGGCCTCGGCCAGACGCAGGATCGGCTTGATTTGGTTGCGTAAGAACAGGATCGCCACGGTGAGGAGGACGAGCGAGGTGCCGAGCATCCACAACAGAAAGATCTGTGAGTTGGATGCGTAGGTCTGGCTGCGTCGCGCGATCACATGCATCACGCTGTCATCCAGCTTGATGCGGATGTCGACGAAATTGGAGGCGCCGACCGTGTCGATCCAGAACGGGCGGCCAATCTGGCGCGTGAGTTCATCGGAAAGCGTCCGGTCGAGCAGGTCGAAGAAGGGCCGCGAGCGTATTTGCGGCAGCTCCTCGTTGGGCACGAAATTGACGCGAAGACCGAGATCGCTATCGGCAAGCTGGATCAGCGTCTGGTAGTCCTTGTCCTGCGGATAGGCGCGATAGATGTCGATGAGCATAGCGATGTTCTGCACGGTGGCAGTGGACAGCCGCCGCGTCACCGTCTCCCAGTGGCGCTCGAGGAACACGAAGGTGATCACCGACTGCAGCAGTACCATCGGCGCGATGATGATGATGAGCGCGCGGGCATAGAGGCCTTTCGGCATCATCCGGTCGCGAATCGCAGTCATGAGCCTCCCGTAGAGCAAGCGGTACCCTTGCACGAGGGGCTTGATGTCGGGGATCGCGAGCCTCATTCCGGGTAGAGAATGTAGCCTTTGCCGCGGACGGTCTGCAGATAGACGGGATTGGCGGGATCCTTCTCGATCTTGCGCCGCAGCCGGTTGATTTGCACGTCGATGGCGCGCTCGCCGCCATTCTCGCCGTCCTTGGCGAGCTCGTGGCGAGACACCGGTGTGCCGGGCCGCTGGGCGAAGTAGCGCAACAGCTCACGCTCGCGCTCGGTGAGGCGGACGGTTTCACCGCCGCGCTTGAGCTCGCCGCGCCCGATATGAAAGACGAAATTCCCCATGCGCACCTCGCCGGAGGCTGGTGGGTGGGCGCCGCGGCGGAGCACATTGCCGACACGCAGCAGAAGCTCGCGGGGGTCGAACGGTTTGGCCAAATAGTCGTCGACGCCAATCTCGAGACCCTCGATCCGCTGCTCGGGCTCGGCGCGCGCCGTCAGCATGAGGATCGGCAGCTGGGACTCGCGCCGCAACGAGCGCGCGAGATCGAGGCCGGATTCCTGAGGCATCATCACGTCGAGGATCAGCAAGTCGAAGGATAGGCTGCGCATGGTTGCCCGCGCGGATGCCGCATCGACTGCGGTGGTCACGCGGAAACCGTGCTCCTGCAGGTAGCGGGCGAGCAGCTCGCGGATGCGGCTATCGTCGTCCACGACGAGGATGTGGGGGGAGTTGTCGTCAGGCGCCCGACCGCGCTGGGCTTTGATCGGCGCTGGCATCGTCATGACACCTCCGCGTTCCCGCTATCGTCGGCGGCGGCCGGCAAGGACGCCATGATGGAGGACACTTTGGGCCGTTCTTCGGCATTGATCATGGCTTGTAGGAAGCCCCGGACCACCGCATCGGCCGTTGGCCCCGCGGCCCGCAACGCTTCGGCGAGCCGGACGAGCTGTGGTGCCGCAAGCCGTATGGCCAAGGCGCGGCCGGCCTCGGTCGGATAAAGTAGACGCTCGCGCCGGTCGACGCTTCCCGCCTGCTGCACGATATAGCCTTTGTCGATGAGCTGTTTCAGCACGCGGCCCAAGCTCTGCTTGGTGATTTTGAGGGCGTCGAGCAGATCCGCCACCCTCAGGCCCGAATGGCGGTTGACGAAATGCAGCACCCGATGGTGCGCCCGACCGAAGTCAAAGTCCTTGAGGATCGCATCGGGGTCGCGGGTGAAGTCGCGATAGGCGAAGAAGAGCAGCTCGGCGAAGGCAAGCAGCTCGGCGTCTGGCCGGCGCGCGGACTTGCGCGGCAAAGCTGCATCGGGGTGACGCTCCTCTGCAACTCCCGTCAGCGGTTCATTTATGTCAGTCATGTTGACTTGTTTTCGAGCCTACGCTAGAGGTTCATTTATGTCAGCCATGTTGACTTAATTCCGGCCATTGATACTCCCCGGAGCGGGTTTGCGCAATTCTTGTGCGGCTTTCGAGGGGCATAATAAGGCCCATTTTCCGGGCTGGGCTTCGCCGGCAAGCCCGCTTGTCTGGGAGGGAAGTTCCGATGGCTACCGATCCTTACGATCAGCGCGACGGCGTCATCTGGATGAATGGCGAGCTTATTTCGTGGCGCGACGCGAGGGTGCATCTTCTCACCCATGCGCTGCATTATGGGAGCGCCGTGTTCGAGGGCGAGCGCGTCTATGACGGCGAGATCTTCAAGCTCACCGAGCACAGCCAGCGTCTGCACGAATCCGCCAAGGGGCTCGATTTCGAGATCCCCTATTCCGTCGCCGAGATCGATAGGGCGTGTCGTGAGGTGGTGCGGGCCAACGGGCTGGTGGACGGCTATGTCCGGCCGATCGCCTGGCGCGGCAGCGAGCAGATGGGCGTCGCTGCTCAGGCGACGAAGATCAATCTCGCCATCGCGGCCTGGGATTGGGGCTCCTATTTCGATCCGGCCGCACGCCTGAAGGGCTTGCGCCTGACCATCGCCCAATATCGCCGTCCCGACCCGCGCACGGCGCCGGCGAAGAGCAAGGCCGCCGGCCTCTACATGATCTGCACCATCGAGAAGCACAGGGCCGAGCGGGCCGGCTATGCCGATGCGCTGATGCTGGATTGGCGCGGGCAGGTGGCCGAGGCCACGGGCGCCAATATCTTCTTCGTCAAGGAGGGGGTGCTGCACACGCCCACCCCCGACTGCTTCCTCGACGGGATCACCCGCCGCACCGTCATCGGGCTCGCCAAGCAGCGCGGGTGGAAGGTGATCGAGCGCGTCATCATGCCGGAAGAGATGGCAGGCTTCTCCGAATGCTTCATTACGGGCACGGCCGCCGAGGTCACGCCGGTGTCGGAGATCGGGCCCTATCGCTTCACCATCGGCGACATCACCTGGACGCTGATGAACGACTATTCCGCGCTCGTCCACCCTGCAAAGGCGGTTGCCGCCGCGAGCTAGCAGTTCCGCCAAGCCAACGCGGCCGATGGGCGATCCGTGCTAGGGTCGCGTCCATGGGAGCGGAGCTGGAACAGCGCAATCGACGCCCGGACTTCGATGCGGATTTCCGGGAGAGCCTGCACGCTCTCTTGCAATGGCGCCGCGACGTCAGGCGGTTCAAGCGGGAGACGCTGCCGAAGGGCACCATCGAGCGGCTGATCGACATTGCCTGTCTCTCGCCTTCGGTGGGCTTAAGCGAGCCCTGGCGCTTCGTGATCGTCGAGGATCCGGCCCGGCGCGCGGCAATCCGCCAATGTTTCGAGCTGTGCAATCAGGAGGCGCTGCAAAAGCAGAACCCGGATCGCGCCACGCTTTACGCGCGGCTGAAGCTCGCCGGCCTCGACGACGCCCCCTCGCAAATTGCCGTCTTCGCCGACCGGGCGACTGCGCAAGGCCATGGGCTTGGGCGCCTCACCATACCGGAGAGCCTCGACTATTCCGTTGCCATCGCCATTCATACGCTCTGGCTTGCGGCACGGGCGGAAGGGATCGGCGTCGGATGGCTCTCGATTCTGGATCCCGTGCGGGTCGCGGAAATCCTGAACGTCCCCCCGGAATGGGTCTTCATCGGGCATCTTTGCATCGGCTATCCGGAGGACGAGGACGACACGCCGGCCTTGCAGCGCCAGGGCTGGGAGCGGCGCGATAGGTCGGCGGGCGTGGTGATCTACCGCTGAGGCCAGGGACCCGGGATACTGGCGAGGCTTGAATAGTCGCCGATCAAGCGGCACTGTGTTGGCTCGGTCGGCTCCGTCAGGGGGAGGGGGCATGCACAAGTCTCTGATCGGGCTATTTCTGGCCTTTCTGCTCGCGGCCGCTCTTGGCGCGATGCCGGTGACGGAAGCCAAGGCGGGCGCGGCTGGGAGCGTGGCCACCGCCATCCAGCATCAGCCCCTGGTGCGACCCGCCGTCACGTGGCGCGATTGCCAGAGGATCGCCCGCTGCTACGGCTGCGCCCCAGTCTACCACTGCCGCTCCTGCGGCTATCAGCGGAAGTGCCTGCGTGGCTTGTGCGAGTGGGCAGATGTGTGCGTTTGGGGGCCGTACCTTCCGGTCGCCCCACGCGGCGCGCCCATAAGGTAGTTAGCGACGCTACTCGGCGGCGCGCTTGGTCTCGTCCCAGCGGGCACTCGCCCTCTCGGCGGGGGCGTCGGCCTCGACCCAATGGCTGCCCTCGGGCCCGCTCTCGCGCTTCCAGAACGGGGCGCGAATCTTCAGATAATCCATCAAGAACGCCGCCGCCGCGAAGGCTGCCTCGCGGTGCTCCGACGCGGTCACCACCAGCACGATGTTGTCGCTCGGCCGAAGCGTGCCGTAGCGATGCAAGATCAAGCACGCGGCGAGCGGCCAGCGGGCGCGAGCCTCCGCCTCGATGCGCTGAAGCTCGCGCTCGGTCATGCCGGGATAATGCTCGAGCGTCATTTCGTCGACGATGCGGGTGCCGGCCCGATCCCGTACCGTCCCCAGAAAGGCAACGACGGCGCCGATGTCGCCGCGCCCGGCCTTCAGCCGCGCAATCTCGGCGCCGATGTCGAAATCCTCTTGCTGGATGCGGATCAATGCTAGCCCCCGGTCACTGGCGGGAAGAAGGCGATCTCACGCGCCCCGCCGATGCTCGCATCATGGCCCACATGGGTCTGGTCAATCGCCGTCCGGATAAATTCGGAGCGCGCAAAGGCGTGGGCGAATTCCGGACCGCGGCTTTTGAGCCAGGACATCAGCTCGGCTATGGTGGTGACGTCCGCCGGGATGTCGGTGTCCTCGGCGCTTACCCCGGCCTTGTCCTTGACCCAGGCGAAATAGAGCAGGCGCATGGCCCGTCAGTCCTCGTCGGTCATAGCATGGCCGATGGCCGCGCGCAGATAGTCGTAGCCCGTGTACAGCGTCAGCAGCGCCGCGATCCACAACAGCGTCAGGCCAAACAAAGTTGTGTGAGGCCAGATCTTGTCGCCGGCGCTGCCCGCAAGCAAGAAGCCGATCGCCACCATTTGCACCACGGTCTTCCATTTGGCGAGCCGCGTCACCGGTACGCTGACCGAGAGCGTGCCCAGGAACTCGCGCAAGCCCGATACCAGGATCTCGCGGCAGAGAATAATCACGCCGGCCCAGAGCGACCAGCCTGCGATGGTCTGGTCGGCGGCGAGCATGAGAAGCGCTGCCGAGACGATCAGCTTGTCGGCGATTGGGTCGAGCATGCGTCCGACGGCGCTTTGCTGCTCCCAGGCCCGCGCTAGATAGCCGTCGAGGAAGTCGCTGACGCCGGCGGCAATGAAGATGCTCATAGCGAGCCAATTGCCGAGATCCCGCTGCAAGAAGAAGCAGGCAACGAGCGCCGGTATGGCGACGATGCGGCCGTAGGTCAGCAGGTTGGGGAGATTCCAGAAGCGGCCGCGGGAGGCACGCGCCGGCGCCGGGCGTGACATTCCTTGCTGAGCCATGTCGGGGCGTCCGTCCAAGGTCAGCTGCTCCCTTCGTGGAAATGCTCGTAGATCACCTTCGCCATCTGCGCGCTGATGCCGCCCACCGCCGCCAAATCGGCGACGCCGGCGCGGCTTACGGCCTTGGCCGAGCCGAAATGCTGCAAGAGCGCTCGTTTGCGGGATGGACCGACGCCCGGCACCTCGTCCAGGGGGGAAGCATGCAGCGCCTGCTTGCGCCGGGCGCGGTGGGCGCCGATGGCAAACCGATGCGCCTCGTCACGCAGTTTCTGGATGCAATACAGCACGGGATCGCGGGGTTCCAGAAGCATCGGCTCACGCCCTCTCAGATAGATGCGCTCCCGCCCAGCGTTGCGGTCCGGTCCCTTGGCGATAGCGGCGAGCTTGACCTCGGACAGGCCTCGCTCGTCCAGCACCTCGGCAGCCGCAGAAAGCTGCCCCGGGCCTCCGTCGATCAGCACGAGATCGGGTGCGGCCCAGCCATTCGCGGCGCCCTTGTCGTGCGCGAGCTTGCTGAAGCGTCGTGTCAGCATCTCCCGCATCATGGCGTAATCGTCTCCCGGGGCAAGGTCCTCCGAACGGATATTGAACTTCCGATATTGAGTCCTGATGAAGCCCTCGAGCCCAGCGACGATCATGGCGCCGACGGGGTTGGTGCCGGAGATATGGCTGTTGTCGAACACCTCGATACGCTCGGGCACATCGTTAAGCTCGAACAGCTCGGCAAGGCGCGCGAAGATGGCGGCTTGCGAGGAGGATTCCGCCAAGCGGCGCGCCAACACCTCGCGCGCGTTGACGAGGGCGTGGGTGACGAGCTCACGCTTTTCTCCCCGTTGCGGCGCGAGCACGCTGATCTTGTGGCCGGCGCGCAGCGACAAGGCTTCGCCGAGCAGCCGGCAACCTGCAATATCGTGGGACAGCAGCACGAGCTGCGGCGGCGGCTTGTCGTCGTAGAATTGGGCCACAAAGGATTCGAGCACCTCTTCGACCGCGAGGCTCTTGTCGGCACGAGGAAAATAGGCGCGATTGCCCCAATTGTTGCCGGTGCGGAAGAAGAACACCTGGATCGCGGTCTGCCCGGCCTCCTGATGCGCGGCGAAGACGTCGGCCTCCTTCACTGTCTGCGGATTGATGCCCTGATGCGACTGGACGTGGCTGAGGGCCGTTAGCCGATCGCGGAAGCTCGCCGCGCGCTCATAATCCTGTTTGAGGCTCGCATCGTCCATCAGCTTGTGTAGGCGCCGCTTTACCTCGTCGCTCTCGCCGGTCAGAAAGCGCAGCGCCTCGTCGACGAGGCCAGCGTAATCGGCTTCCGAGATCTCGCCGGTGCAAGGCGCGCTGCAGCGCTTGATCTGATAGAGCAGGCAGGGCCGGACACGGCTCTCGAAATAGGCGTCGGAGCAGGACCTGAGCAGAAAGGCGCGCTGCAGCGTGTTGATGGTGCGGCCGACCGCGCCTGCCGAGGCAAACGGACCGAAATAGTCGCCCTTGCGGCTCCGCGCGCCGCGATGCTTCATGATCTGCGGAATCCGATGCTCCCGGGCGATCAGGATGAAGGGGAAGGACTTGTCGTCCCGGAGCACCACATTGTAGCGGGGCTTGAGCCGCTTGATCAGATTGGCCTCGAGCAGCAGCGCCTCGGTCTCCGTGGCGGTGGTGACGAATTCCATGCTCGCGGTATCGGCGATCATTCTGGCAATGCGATTGTTGTGACTTCCCGCGCGCGCATAGCTCTGCACGCGCTTTTTCAGCCCACGCGCCTTGCCGATATAGAGCACCTCGCCCGCGGCATCGATCATGCGGTAGACGCCCGGACCGGTGGGCGCGGTCTTGGCATGGCGGGCGATGACGGAGGCGCCTTGCTCCGCCCCGCGAAAGGCTTGGCGCGCGCGGGAAAGGAGCGAGGCTCTGGTGCTGTCGGGTTTCTCTATCGGCATGGGATCCTGAGCCTGAGCGCGTAAACGGGACGCGTCTCAATAGGCTGAAGGTATGGTCTAAGCGCGGGCAGCTTCAAGGCCTTGGGTGGTTCGGGGGCCTTACCTTGTGAGACGGGCCCATCATTCCTTCGCCGATTTGCTCCCGGAATCGCTTCGCCAGGCAAGGTGTTGGCCGCCGTCGAGGACGATGATCTGGCCAGTCACCGAGGGCGTCTCGAGAAGGAAGCGGATCGCGGCGCAAACCTCCTCTAGGGTGGCTCCGCGACCAAGCGGGGTTGAGCGGCATTCGCGCTCGAAATCGGCTTGGCTTTGCCGCCGGTTCGGAAGCACCGGTCCAGGGCCTAAGGCATTCACACGAATGCGTGGCGCGAGCGCCTGGGCCAGCGTCCGCGTCGCCGTCCATAGCGCCGATTTGGCGATCGTGTAGGAGAAATAGTCCGGATCGGGACGGCAGACCCTCTGATCGATCATGTTGATCACGCAGCCCGATGCGTCCTGCGGCAGCGCTCGCGCAAAGGCTTGGGTCAGGAACGCGGGTGCGCGCAGATTGACGTTAAGCTCCGCCTGCCAGCCGGCCCAGTCGAGCGTGTCGGGCGAATCCCATTCGAATCGCGCGGCATTGTTGACGAGACACGTCGTGGGACCGAGCCGCTCGGCGCAACGCTGGACGAGGGACAGGAGCTGATCCTTGCGCGTGAGATCGGCCTGGAGCGCGACGGCTTTGGCGCCGAGACACTCGATCTCCTCGACGAGCGCTTGCGCCGCGGCGGCAGAGGTGTGGTGATGTACCCCGATCCGCCAGCCGCGTTTCGCCAAATCGAGCGCGATGGCACGACCGAGCCGGAGGCCCGCGCCGGTCACGAGCGCGGTCTCAGGATGCTGTTCTTTAGCCATAACGTGAGTAAGAGAGCTGCTTGGGCGGCCGGCCGCCGCGCGGATCCATTCGTGGGCTAACTTATACTCCGGTGAGAGATCCGGCTGAAGGGGCAGGCAGCGAATGCAAGCCGCTGATTCTGAATTTCGCCTTGTTCATTCATTAGGCAATTGCTGCAAATTTATGCAGTGAGGTATTTGTGCATTAGCGAGAGAGGCAAAGTTTTCATCAAACCATCAACTGCTACTCGGCAGACGTCTTTGGTGGTCTCGGCCGCAACGATGTCCTTGAGTTCGACTACGGCTGGACCTTCAACAAGGTTTGGTTCTTCATGCCGACCGTCAGTGGGGTGGTTGGTCAGCAGTGGGGCGACACGAATGATGGCGGGATCGACTACGCCTATTGGAACATCGGTCTGACGCTGGCCGTCTGGGACAAGCCGGCATTGACCTTCGACGTTCGCTACTGGGATACCAATGCGAGCCGGCTGCACGGATAATCAGATTGGCTTCAGCGATTGTGGCTCGCGGGTCGTGGGTACGATGAAGGCATCGTTCTAATTTAAGTTCCCTAAAAAGCACTTCCCACCTAAAGGGCGCCACTCGCGGCGCCCTTTTTTCACGCGTCGGCGGTGTCATATCCTGACCCTATGGCCGAGAAGCACACAGATGACCGTAGCGGGCCGCCAGATGCGGCAGCGATCGCGTCGGCGCACGCGATCTACACGCCTTGGATGCTGACCTTCTACGATCGCCTCGTGCACGGCTTCTCCAATCGCTTCGCCTGGCATTGCCCCACGCAGCGGCTGCTCGATCTCTACCGTGATAATCTCCGCTCCCGTCACCTCGAGGCGGGGGTGGGCACTGGCTTCTTCATCGACCGTGCGCAACCCGCGTCGTTCGAGCGCCTTACTCTGCTCGATATCAACCGCAACTGCTTGACGCTGTCCGCGCACAGGCTCGAACGCTACCGGCCAATGCTGCAGGAGGCGAATCTGCTCGCACCCCTGGCCATCGACCTTGAGCCCGTCGACAGCCTTGCGCTGACCTATGTGCTGCACTGCTTGCCCGGCCGCATGACGGAGAAGCTCAAGGTCGTCGACCATTTGCGGCCGTTCATGCGCGAACGCGCCGTGCTGTTCGGCGCGACGATCCTCGGGCGCGGGATCGAGCCGAATGCAACGGCAAGAGCTCTGCTTGGCCTCTATAATTCCAAGGGCGTGTTCAACAATCTCGATGACGACCTTGCGGCCCTTGCCGACGGCCTCTATGGACGCTTCGCCGAGGTCGACATCGAGACGAGAGGCTGCGTCGCGCTGTTCCGCGCCAGCTGACGGGACCTGCTAGAAGGGAGCGTCTGGCCACGGCGCCTCAAACCCCGGCGAGCAAGGCGGTACACAGCGGGGCGCCTTGGGATGGTCATTAACCTGCCCCTAACCATACCCAGTTTTGCCCTATTGGCTGGTTAACCCATATTAAGGGTAGAGCCCTACCCTGGGGACCGTGAGCGTTTGGTCACGCGCAAATTCTCGCGCTGGCGCGGCTACGGACCGAGCCTCCAATCGTGAGGGAGTCTGTTTTGCGTACGCGATTTGACCAGGCTGTGGCTCTTGCCGCCGTGTTAACGGCCAGCGCCGCGGTCTCTCGCCCCGTCCTTGGCGCCGGCCTGGTGAATGGCGGACCGCCGCCCCTCGTTTATCCGGGGGCACCGCCGGTTTCGCCCGACCTATTCGCTGGCTGGTGGGTTGGGGGCACCCTTGGCGGCGCCACCGCCAATTTCGATTTCTCCCAGACGAGCGCAGGCATCGAGGCGAGCGGCGTGTTGGGGGGCATCACCGGGGGCTGGAATTGGCAGAGCGGCCCAATCGTCATCGGCTTCGAGGGCGATGCGATGGCGGCCGGCGTCAGCGGCAGCGAACGCTTCAATGCCAGCGCCAATGTCGCGAGCCCGAACATCGACGCCATGGCGGATCTTCGTTTGCGCGCCGGCGTTACCGTGGTACCGCAAGTGCTGCTGTTCGTTACCGCTGGCGGCGCATGGGCCGATGTCGATCTGCCGATTACTGGGCCCGGCGGTGCATCGGGGAGTGGCTCCTTCTTCGGCTGGAGCCTCGGCGGCGGCGCGGAGGTCGCCTTCAGTCCGAATTGGAGCGCCCGCTTCGATTACCAATTCACCAATTTCGACTCTGACAAGGTGTCCTATCCCGGCGGCGAAACCAAATACGATCCGGACGTGAACACCTATCGGGGCTCGCTGATCTACCACTTCTAATCGGCGCGGACGTCGGCTCACCGGCCATTCGCAGGTGGCATGGTCACCTTGCGGATGCCGGCAAAGGCGCTCGTCCTCATTTGGCCCGCAGCTCGTCGGAAACAGATCGCGCCCGAAACAGATGCGGACGTCCAAAAATTCCTGCCCGCGACAGCTCACCGAAACCATGCTCGGCGTGAGCCAGGGATTGGCGCTCAAGAATTCTCATTCGATCGCTTCCGGGGAGGGGGCCGAGGCGCCTGTTTCGGCAAAGCGAGACGGGATGCTGATGCGCACATAGAGATTGCGTGCCAGGCCGAAATATTGCTCCGGCTCGAGCTCGGCGCAAGTGCCGTGGGTGAATATTCGTGAATGATCAGACTCTTGCTCGGCATGATATCGCGCATCTCGTTAAACACCGCTTGCGGCACCTAGGGGCGCTGCTGCATCCGGCAGTCTTGCGACCACCCATTGTGCGGCCAAAGCCCCGTGCAGGATGAAGCCGCGGGGCTTCTCGGCGCCGCACTGCCGGTCGTGCCTTCTGTTTCCTTCGGCCGCGCAATAGGACGGCGACCAGCCGAGCACGAGAACGTAGTAGTCGAAACGTCCGGGCCGGTCCCGTTCTTGGGCGGCCGCTTGGCCCATGCCTAACGTAGCAATAAGGGTGAGACGCAGCAGGCAGGTGGGCCTATGTCGTGGCATTGGTATGGATCGCGCCGAGCTCGTTCAAGATCCTCGCCCAGCTCCTCGCGCCCTTGATGAAGCTCTTCACATTATACTTCTCGTTCGGCGAGTGGATGCGGTCGTCGTCGAGGGCGAAGCCGACCAACAGCGAATCCATGCCGAGCCGCGAGCGGAAGGATTCGACAATTGGGATCGACGCGCCGCAGCCGATCATCACGGGAGGCTCGCCCCACTCCTGCTCAAGCGCAGTCGCCGCCGCCCGAAAAGCGGAGGCCGAAATGTCGAAGCCCACCGCCGGGGAGCCCCCTTCGCCGGCAAAGGACGCCCTGCAATCGGCCGGTAGCCGCTCCGCGACGAAGCGGTGCAGGCCCTCCAGAATCTTTCCCGGCTCCTGGTTCGGCACAAGCCGGAAGGAGAGCTTGGCCGTGGCGCGCGCTGGGATGACGGTCTTCGTGCCGTGTCCGGTATAGCCGCCGAAGATGCCATTGACCTCCGCCGTGGGCCGGGACCAGAGCTGCTCGAGTACACTGAGGCCGGCTTCCCCTGCCGGCGCTGAGAGTCCAACTGAGCCCAGGAAGGCGTCGACGTCGAAGCCGAGGGCTCGCCATTGCGCAAGTTGCATGAGCGACGGGGTGACGACGTCCTCATAGAAGCCCGGGATGCTGACCCGGCCGCTTGCATCGTGCATCTCGGCAAGGAGACCGGCGAGTACGCGGATGGGATTGCGCGCCGGTCCGCCGTAAAGGCCCGAATGCAGGTCGCGGGACGGGCCGGCGACGGTGACCTCGGAGAAGGCCAAGCCGCGCAAGAAGGCCGTGATGGCGGGCGTGTCCTCGTCCCATTGCCCCGTATCGCAAACAAGGCAGATGTCGGCTCTGAGCTCCTCGCCATGGCTCTCGAGAAAAGCGGGAAGACTGGGACTGCCAAATTCTTCCTCGCCTTCGAGCAGAACCGTCACCTCGACGGGCAAGCGGCCATGCGCGGCGAGCCAGGAATGACAGGCCTCGATGAAGGTCATCACCTGCCCCTTGTCGTCGGAGGCGCCGCGCGCGACGATGACCTCGCCCGAGCCTTGCTCCTCGACGAGACGCGGCTCGAAGGGCGGGGCGGTCCATTCGTCCAAGGGATCTGGCGGCTGCACGTCATAATGACCGTAGAACAGGATCCGTAAGGTCGGTCCGCCACCCGGGTCACGCCAATGGCCGACGACCATCGGCTTGCCCTGAGTGGGCTCGACCCGAGCCGCAAACCCGATCGCGCGCAAGGCCTTCGCACACCAATCTGCGGCGGCGATGCACGCCGCGTGATAAGCGGGATCGGTGGAGATGCTGGGGAGGGCGAGCAGCTCAAACAGCCGATCGAGCGCCGCTTGACGGCCGGCGCCCAGATGTTCGAGCACGCTCGACAGCTTGAAGCGTGGCGCCTGCGGCGGGTTCATCGCCACACCTCATGGCTCGGTCGTGTCCAAAGGCAATCGTCGGCGCGGGCGCAAACGCCCCCTCGCCCGGCACGGCTTGCAAATGTCCCTGACGTCACGTCGGTAGGCCGGAACGGCAGGACGTCTAATTGTGGGGAATGGTTATTCGCCGAGTTGCACGTTGACGGCTTGAGGTCCCTTACCACGGCGGTCTGGCTCAGTTTCGAAGGTCACCCGCTGGCCTTCGTCCACGGCGGGAAGGCCCGAACGTTGCAGGGCCGAGATGTGCAGGAAGACATCCTTGCCGCCATCGTCCGGCGTAATGAAGCCGAAACCCCGCGAATGATTGAAAAACTTGACCGTCCCTGTCTGGCGCATGTGGGAAGCTCCTTTCCCCCTTCCAACTCGTCCGCGTGCGAATTAGGACCGCAGACGAACACAGGCAACTCCAATTTCGGGGAAAGACACCACGATCTCTCGCCAAGGAGCGCACGCGGCCAATCTCCACCCGGATTCAGTGCATAAAAGCGCCCCACTCTATGGTCGTGGGCGCGCCAAGTGCAAGGCCCATCTACCCATTCGCGCAGGCGGCGATCAGATGGAAAGCGCGGCTAATGCATATATGGGTCGTGCAGCAGCCCGCCACCATTATCCATCAAAGGCTGGGGCGGGAAGTCGAAATGAGGACCGAAATCCTTCGGCGCCGGGGGCATCTCGGGGGGTCCCCAAATCTCGCTCAGGGTCGTCGAATAGCCGCCGATCACGGGGTCGCGCGGGGCGGTACTAGGGGAGGCGCTTGCACCATACCTGGGTTGCGCGCCTGTCTCTTGGGCCTGGGACTGAGATGCGGGCCAACCGAGCGTAAGACTTGCCACTAGCAGCGTGGCTAGGGCGAGAAGCCGGCAGAGGGCGGTGCGCTCAAGCATGACGATCACTTGTCCCTGAAACTGGTTGGTCCGAATCGGTCGCAGCCCAAGTCTTGCAGGTTACCATCGCGTCACCGCCCTCCGGAAGCGGCGATTACCTATGAGCAGACTTTCGCCGAGCTCGTGCAAACGGCGAGTGCGCCTGCCTTGCAGGCGGTAGCAACGCGTCCGACACGGACGGCCGTCAGCTTGTTCTTGTGGGCCCAGTGATTGATGCGCCCGTTGAGGTTCTTCGCGGACCTCGTGGTGGCAGCCGCCTGGCTCAAGCCCCGCCCTTTGGCGGAGACAAGAGCGCAGCTTCCGGCGTGAACCGGCTGCGAAACGACGACGAAAGCGGCGATGACGCTGAGCGCAGCGCCGGCAATCAGAAATTTGCTACGGATCATAGATGTCCCCTGTTTCAATGGCTGGCGGCGTTACCCCGCCTAGTTAAGACTATGCCGCCTTTGTGCCTCATTGCCTAGCGGTTCCTTTTCGCGGGCAACGGTCGGCACGTCCTTCACATTTTCGTGTTGAGAAATATTTTTTCGCTGACGGAAATGACAAACGCCGGACTTCTTGCCCGGCGTTTGTGCATCTAGGGGTCAGCCGCCGGTCCGGGAACTAGAGCCCCGGACCGGCTGGTCTGTCGGTTCTCTGCCCTCAGTTCTTCATGAAGCCCGGGGTGCTCGCCCCGAAGACGCTGTACGGTTTCGCCGCCGAGGCCAGGATAACGACCGGAGACAGGCGCCGACGCAGACCCAGCCGAAGCTCTCTAGACGCCACCGCCACGGTCTTGCGCGAGCTCGCAAGCGATGCCACGCGCTTCGCTTCCGGCGCCGACCGCATCAGGCCCGCTACCCTGTTGTCTGAACTCTGAGCGTAACTGCTGCTCGCCGAGCTGACCCTCACTGTCGCGGTGCCCGAGCCGAGCATGCCAAGGCTCGATGCCGCCGCCTTGGACACGTCGATGATCCGTCCCTTGACGAAGGGTCCCCGGTCATTGATCCGGACGACTACCGAACGCCCATTGGCGAGATTCTCGACCAGCACCCTGCTGCCGAATGGCAGCGAACGATGCGCTGCGGTCAGCTCGCTCGGCTTCATCATCTCGCCGCTCGCCGTGCGTGAGTGCATCGCATACCAGGATGCATGGCCGACCTGCCCAGCCTGAGCAAGGTCGAGTGGCAGTAAAACGGCCCCACCGATAAGGCCCATGGCAACGATGTTAGCTCGCATTTTCAACATGCGTTTTTGCTCCTATTCGATTGTCTTGGGGGGAAATGACCGACGACGAATCAAGTCGGCCTGCGCACCTTGATGCTGACCGTTAACCTACGGATCAACAAGGCGAAAAATCGGCTTCGAGAGGGTCATTGAAGGGCGATTTGGCGGCGGGCGGATTAATCTTTAACCATCCGCACGGAGCGCCTTGGGAGCGCGTGCATGAACCAAAATACGAGGTGGGTTCTTCGCTTCCGTCCGGCCCAGGCAACGAAAAAGGCGCCAGCTTTGTCGAATCTGGCGCCTTTGGTTTCGTTTCGCGGGCGTTGGCCGTATGGCAGTGACTATGCGCGGCCGAAGCGACGTATAAGCTTAACGCGCGGGAGCGTAGGAGTCCGGTCCGTAGCCGGCACAGGAGCCCTTCAGCCGCGAATCATAGCCGAGGGTCTGACAGAGATAGACCTTGGTCAGCGGGTCGTTGTGGACCTGAGACCGGTGACGTTCGTTCCGTAGCTCCTGGCCACGAACGCGATCTGCTCTTCCTCACAATAGGGCGTGGCGATGGGTCCGTATTTGGTGATCTGGAAATTGCCTTGGCATTTGATGCGTGCAGCGGCAGGCTCGGGCGCTGCCATGGCCAGCAGCAAGGTTGCCGCGCAACCGGCCAAGCAGGCTTGCAGGATTCGGTTCATGTCGTCTCCTCGTACGAATAGAAGTCGGGTGTCTTCGGCGGCTTCTGGTCCGGCAGGGGCCGGCGACGCATCTCAAGGCTCGATGAACAAAGCCACTTACGTGTCGTTTCCTACCATGTAGTCACGGGCCGATGCACTTGCTATAGGCTGCCCTCATTGCTGCCTAATCCTTCATCAGAGGTCGCCTAATCATTGCCCTTTTTACTCAATACCTGTATCTCATTGAGATATAGAATACCAAGGATGGGCTCAGGAACTAACGTGATGCAAAAAAAGAAGACCGCGGAGACTCAGATTCAGCAAGAGCTAAGCTCTGATCCCTCGACGATGATGAGAAGCGCAAATGCATGGGTTCCGGCAGGGGAGCCGATGACCGGCGTCCAGGCCAACTCTCTCAGGCGACTCGCGGAAGAGATCAAGGAGCCGCAAGCCTTCGACGCGGGCTTGAGCAGGAGCGAAGCTGCACGACGCATCTACAGGCTACAAGAGAGGCTCCGCCTCGGAGAGCTGCCGCCGCATACGGACTAGCTTTCCCGCTTTCCTTTCGCGCCCATGCGCGTATGGAGGGGGAGCAGGCTGTGCAAGGACATGGCGACGACCCGGTCTCGTTCCGCTTCGCTGTTGCTCGTCTTGGCCGTGCTGCTCGGGGCTACGGTCTTGCTTGTGGAAGGAGCGGATTCGGCAATGGCTCTGACGCTGACCTCTTCCGCCTTCAAAGCCGGCGGTGGCATCCCTTCCTCCTATACGTGCGAGGGCGAGAATTTGTCGCCGCCGCTTGCCTGGGACGGCGTGCCGGCGGGGACGAAGAGTCTCGCGCTCGTCATCGACGATCCGGATGCGCCTGACCCGAGCGCGCCGAAGCGCGTCTGGGTGCATTGGATTCTCTACAATCTCCCGGCGAACGCGAGTGGGCTTGCGGAGAATGCCGATAAGGCCGGCTTACCCGCAGGGGCGGCCCGCGGCGTCAACGATGCGAAGAAAACCTCCTATGGAGGTCCGTGTCCGCCGATCGGCCGGCACCGCTATTTCCACAAGCTCTACGCGCTCGACACCATGCTCGATCTTGCCCAGCCAACGAAGGCTAAGCTCGAGGCTGCGATGCAAGGCCATGTGCTGGCGCAGGCGGAGCTGATCGGCACGTATCAGAAGGGCGATCGCTGAACGGACGAGCCCCGCGACCGTCATCCCTTGACGGCGGCTTCCTACCTCGTTTCAAGTGCATCCATGGCTAGGCATCAGATGACACGCTACATGCGTAATGCGGTTGGCGCGGCGGTGTGCGGCGCGATCCTGCTCGGAACCGCGAGCCCAGTGCTCGCCGCGGCCTGTGCGAGTCCCGCGGGCTTCGACAGATGGCTGCAGGCCTTCAAGCAAGAGGCGACGGCGCAAGGGATCTCGCCCCAGACCGTTGCCGAGGCGCTCGACGGGGTGACCTACGATCCCGCCGTGATCGCCAAGGACCGCGGGCAATCGGTGTTCGCGCAGACCTTCCTGCAATTCTCCGACCGCATGGTCGCCGGGTATCGGCTGCAGCAAGGTGCGGCGCTGCTCAGGCAGAACGCGGCCACCTTCGCCAAGATCCAGCAGAAATATGGCGTGCCTGGTCCGGTGCTCGTCGGCTTTTGGGGATTGGAGACCGATTTCGGCAAGGTGATGGGCAATATGGAGACGCTTCGCGCGCTCGCCACGCTGGCCTTCGATTGCCGCCGGCCCGACGAGTTCAGGGCGCAGCTGCTCGATGCGCTTCGCGTCATCCAGCGCGGCGATCTCAGCGCGCAGGAGATGCGTGGGCCTTGGGCAGGAGAGGTGGGCCAGTTTCAGTTCGTGCCGAGCGTCTATTACAAATACGCAGTGGACTTCGATGGCAGCGGCGGCCGCGACCTGATCAGGAGCACGCCAGATGCGCTCGCCTCGGCGGCGAACTACCTCGATGGACTCGGCTGGAAGGCCGGCCAGCCATGGCTCGAGGAAGTCCGCGTGCCGGCGCAGATGGACTGGAGCCAGGCAGACGTCACCATCAAGAAGCCACGCGCCCTCTGGGCGAAGAGCGGCGTCACCTATCCGAGCGGCAAGGCGGTGCCCGCCGACAACGTGCCCACGGCGCTGCTCTTGCCCATGGGGCGAAACGGCCCTGCTTTCCTCGCATATCCGAATTTCGACGTGTATCTCCAATGGAACCAGTCGCTCGTTTATTCCACCACCGCGGGCTACTACGCGACGCGGCTCGCAGGCGCGCCCGCGCTCAGCCGCGGCAATGGGCCGATCGAGCCCTTCAGCCAGACGCAGGCGAAGGAGCTGCAACAACTTCTCGCCAAGCGCGGCTACGACGTGGGCAAGATCGACGGGGTGATCGGCGCCTCGACCCGCGTGGCCATCAGGGAGATGCAGGAGAAGTTCGGCCTGCCGGCCGATGGCTATCCCACGCCTGAGCTGCTCGATCACCTCAGCGCCGGGCGTTAGGGGGGCTTTCCTTTACCGGGCGGCAACTAAAGCCTGCGACGCTGAAGCGGGGGTGCTCCGCGCGAGGCGTGCATGGAAGCAGCAGCAGAGGATAAGAGACGGGCGAGCCCACGGAAGCGCACGCTGAGCTGAGCGACCGAAGCTGAGCCTGCCGCGCTCGGCCTAGCCTGAGCGCATGGCCGATACGTCAAGAAGTTTCAGCGCGGGTTGCCCTTCTTCGTTTGAGGGGAGGGTGGGCCCGCGAGGGAGGTTTTTGCGGCCTCGCTCATCGCGAACAGCGCCATAAGGAAATCGGGCAAGGCGGTCGCTCCGAGAAAGATTGAGCCAGGTCAATGCACCCGCAGCGGGGGGCGGGTGAGGTGGCAGCGACATCAATAATGGAGTGACGCGCCATGACCACAGGCCTCGATGTCTTCGATACGACGGTGCAAGAGACCAACCTTTGGCTCAAGGAGCTGATGGAGCGGCTTGGCACCTATGATCGTCATCGCGCCTATTCGACGTTGCGCGCGGTGCTGCACGCCTTGCGCGACCGTATCGGACCGGCGAACGCTGTCCATCTCGGTGCACAATTGCCGATGCTGATTCGTGGCCTCTATTACGAGGGTTGGCACATGGGCGGCACAACCAAGGAGCGCCATGAGGCGGAGTTCATTGCGCATGTGAGCCGCGAGCTGCCCCGGGCCGACGCGGCGGAGATCGAGGACCGCATCTGCGCCGTGTTCGGGCTCCTCACCATGAAGCTCGACGTCGGCGAAGCGATCAAGGTCGCCGGCGTCCTGCCGAAGGCGCTACGCGAGCTCTGGCCGGTTTTGATTCAGGAGGCGGTGGAGAGCAAGCAGGCGGGCGCCGCTTGAGGGTCCGCACGCCCTGAGCGCGAGAGCGAAAACTTCGGCTAGAGCCTAGCCGCGCTTCTTGCCGTAGGCGCCGGGCTTGCCGGCTTTGGAGCGGCCGCGGTGCTTCTCGATCGAGGCCAGGGGGATCTCGCGATTGTGCGGTCCCATCTCGTCGAGCGTCGGCTTGTGCGGGCGATTGAGTGGATCTTGTTTGTATGCGCCATCGCGCTCCGCGCTGGCTGAGCGCAGGTCTTCATATGCGCTATCGCGCCCCGCGCTACTTGAGCGCTCTTGCGCCAATTCGTTCTGCCCGGCGAGGGGATCGTTGGCGATAGCGAGTTCCATCTGGCGCAGGCGCTTGATCTCGTCGCGCAGCCGCGCCGCCTCCTCGAATTCGAGGTCCGCGGCGGCGGTGCGCATGTGCTTCTCCATGTCGGCAATGACGCTTTCGAGATTGTGCCCGATCAGCGCCTGCTCGTCCTCGCCGAACCCCGCGCCGGTATCGACCAGCACATGATCGCGCTCATAGACAGAGGCCATGATGTCGCCGATGTGCTTCTTCACGCTCTCCGGCGTGATGCCGTTGGCCACGTTCCAGGCGGCCTGTTTCTCGCGCCGCCGCGACGTCTCGGCCATGGCACGCTCCATCGATCCGGTGATGCGGTCGGCATAGAGAATCACGCGGCCGTCGATATTGCGCGCAGCGCGGCCGATGGTCTGGATCAGCGAGGTCTCGGAGCGCAGGAAGCCTTCCTTGTCGGCGTCGAGAATGGCGACCAGCGCGCATTCCGGAATGTCGAGGCCCTCGCGCAGCAAATTGATGCCGACCAGCACGTCGAAGGCGCCGAGCCTCAGATCGCGGATGATCTCGATGCGCTCCAGCGTCTCCACGTCGGAATGCAGGTAGCGCACGCGGATGCCCTGCTCATGCATATATTCAGTGAGATCCTCGGCCATGCGCTTGGTCAATGTGGTGATCAGGATGCGATAGCCTTGGTCGATCACTTTCCGCGCCTCGTCGATGAGGTCGTCCACTTGCGTCGTGGCCGGACGCACCAGCACCGGCGGGTCGATCAGGCCCGTCGGCCGGATCACCTGCTCGGCGAAGGCGCCTTGCGTCTGCGCTAGCTCCCAGCCGCCGGGCGTGGCCGAGACATAGACGGTCTGCGGCCGCATCGCGTCCCATTCCTCGAAACGCAGCGGCCGATTGTCCATGCAGGAAGGCAGCCTGAAGCCATATTCGGCGAGCGTGGATTTGCGCCGGTAGTCGCCGCGAAACATGCCGCCGATCTGGGGCACGGTGACGTGGCTCTCATCTACGAAGACGAGTGCGTTGTCCGGCAGATATTCGAACAGGGTCGGCGGCGGCTCACCCGGGTTGCGCCCGGTGAGATAGCGCGAATAGTTCTCGATGCCGGCGCAAGAGCCGGTCGCCTCGATCATCTCCAGGTCGAACAGGGTGCGCTGCTCGAGCCGCTGCGCCTCGAGCAGCCGCCCGGCGCGATGCAGCTCGTCGAGCCTCTGCTTGAGCTCCTCCTTAATGCCGCGCACCGCCTGTTTCAGCGTGGGCTTCGGCGTCACATAGTGGGAGTTGGCGTAGATCTTCACCAGGCTGAAATCGTCGGTCTTGGCGCCGGTCAGGGGATCGAACTCGGTGAGGCTTTCCACCTCGTCGCCGAACAGCGAGATGCGCCAGGCGCGATCCTCCAAATGCGCGGGCCAAAGCTCGATGGTGTCGCCGCGCACGCGGAAGGAGCCGCGGGCGAAATTCATGTCGTTGCGGCGGTATTGCAGCGCCACGAGATCCGCCATCAACCGGCGCTGCTCGACCTTGTCGCCGCGCTTCAGGCTGAAGGTCATCGCCGTGTAGGTCTCTACCGAACCGATGCCGTAGATGCAGGACACGCTCGCCACGATGATCACGTCGTCGCGTTCGATCAGCGCGCGCGTCGCCGCATGGCGCATGCGGTCGATCTGCTCGTTGATGGATGAGTCCTTCT
The DNA here is from genome assembly GCA_963804515.1 of uncultured Alphaproteobacteria bacterium. Classification (GTDB taxonomy): domain Bacteria; phylum Pseudomonadota; class Alphaproteobacteria; order Rhizobiales; family Methyloligellaceae; genus Methyloceanibacter. Next base: position 306,938 of record CAWDQR010000006.1, read on the forward strand.
CGATATAGGTGTCGGTGCGCGGGATGTAGGCCTCCGGTTGGTAGTAGTCGTAGTAGGAGACGAAATACTCGACCGCGTTGTCGGGGAAGAAGCTCTTGAACTCGCCATAGAGCTGGGCCGCGAGCGTCTTGTTGGGCGCGAGCACCAGCGCCGGGCGCTGCGTCGCCTCGATCACCTTGGCTATGGTGAAGGTTTTGCCCGAGCCCGTGACCCCGAGCAGCACCTGATCGTGCTCCCCCGCTTGCGCGGCCTGCACGAGCTCGGCGATTGCCGAAGGTTGATCGCCTTTGGGCGTGAGCTCCGACTGAATGGTGAGCGGCACGCCGCCCTCGGTCTTGTCGGGACGGGGCGGCCGGTGGGGAGTGAAGACGGCACTCGCCTCGCCGGTTACCAGCGGATGGTTCTGAATCAAGGGCTGCGGCGCCTCGCCGAAACCGGGCGGGCGGCGGTCGGATCCGAGCGGCAATCCGCTCGCTTCGCCGGTAACGGCACGCGGCTCGGCTCTCGAGCCGAAGGTGCCTGGAACGCGATGGGGCATGGCCCGAATATGGCGGCGGGGAGGGGACTTGGCTAGGGGCCCGATCCCCTCGGGAGGTCAAGGCGGCGTCGTTCCGGCGAAGGCCGGAATGCCAATACATTCGCCGCGTGCCGCAATGACGAGCACGAGCGGCGAGCGCTTTGCTGCGATCCGTATCACGCGCGAAGCGCCGCTCTCCGATGTCGCGTTAACCGTGCGCAATGTAGAGCGGATGCCCGCGTCGTTGCAGCGCGAGCCGGGCGCGAGAGGATTGATTGTCGAGAAGGTCGAACTTTGCCCGCCAAATTGCCACTTTGTGCTGCGATCAGCGTATAATGAAAAAAACAATTGACTCGTCGTGTGGGACGGCAAGCTTGGACTTGTGAAACGTGATTCGTGCATGCACGCGTCCGTCGTCCGCGGGCGCCTGCCGCAACAGATGAGAATCGGAGCAGAACCATGGCTACGAGAACGACTGGGAAGAAGCGCACAGCGAGTAGAAAGACGAGCTCACGCAAGACCACCGGCCGAAGGGCGAGCGCCGCGCGGTCGGGCGCGAAGAAGACCGGCGCGCAGAAGACGGCCGCAAAGAAAACGACCGCAAGGAAATCCGCCGCCAGAAAGACTGCTGCGAGAAAGGCCCCGGCGCGGAAAAGTACCGCGCGTCGGGCTGCGGCGCGCAAGACGACCGCGCGCAAGACCGCGGCCCGGCGTCCTGCCGCGCGGAAGACCACGGCCCGCAAGGCGCCGGCCCGTAAGCCGGCGGCGAGGAAGCCTGCGGCGCGCAAGCCCGCGGCAAAGCGGACACCGGCTACGAAACCGGCCGCCGCGAAGAAACCGGCAGCCGCGGCAGCGGCCGTGCCGAAACCCGCGATGATGCCCAAGCCCGCTACGCCGTCGATGCCGCAGCCGGCGCCGGCGCGCCCCATGGCGCCGCAACCCGCGGCCGCCACGCCCCCACGGCCTGCGAGTCCGATGGGTGGAGGCGGGATGCCGCAGCGTCCGGCGGGCAGCATGGGCAGCTCGCCGAGCCCGTCTGCGCCGAGCGGCATATCAGGTTCAAGCCCGAGCGCGAGCCCGCAGCCTTACCGGCCGTCCTGGGCGAGGGACGACGAGGATATGTAGTCGGATGGGAGGGCTGGCGTTCTCGCGCCGGCTCTCCCGTTATTTCGTCTCGACGCCGCCGTTCACGAGGCCGTCAAGGCCCAGCCGGTCTATGCGGTCGAGCCAATGCTCGGCAACAAGCGGGTGGTCGAGCAGATAGTTTTCGGTCGGCACCTCGCGGCGCTCGATGGCGCGCGCGACAAGCTCGTCCCCTCCTCGGGATTGCCGTCGTCGCGGCCGAGCCACATCAGCGCCACGAGCTCGGCCTGCTGCCGGGGCGCGAGCGCGCGGATCTCCTCCACTACCTCCTCGCGGCTGAGATCCTCTGCTTCGTCCTGCAGCGCTGACGTCAGCGCGTCGTCGGTGGGGTTGGAGCCGTCGTCCGGGATGTCCGTTTCTTCCTTGGCCATGAAGGCGCGCACCTTGACGATGAGGCGGCGCAGATAGTCTGATCGATGGAAAACTCGGCCATGGCTCTCGCTTCCGGATTGTCTGCTGGCAAGGGCATCGCCGGCCAGCAAGTGTGTCCGCCTGCACGGACGCTATGTCCCACCGCTGCTTAAGGCTAACCTAGCCTATCCCACGGAGCTCAAGACGATCCAGGAGGTGATCACGCTGATCGTGTTCGCCGGGTTTACCGTGGTCTATTTCAACGAGCCGTTGAGCTGGACCCAAGGCGCGGGCTTCGGCCTGATCGGACTCGGCGCCGTGCTCGTCTTTCGGGGCCAGCTTTGAAGAAGGAGTGGCGAGATATTTCGCCGATAATCGCTCCGGACGATTTGAGGCTGTCCGGAGACAGAAGTGAGCCTACACGCCCCGGAAGAGGTTCCCTACGGCCAGGATGACGTAGGCGATGATGGCCACCCAGAAGGCATGCGCACTGATAAAAGGGATTACGACGAAGCTGCTGATCACGGCCAGTACCGCCAAAATCAGCGAAATGACGAAAACCGCGGTAGTCGGCGGTGACAAATTCATCTCCAGCCCTCCCTCATTATTGACGGGCGAAATGTAATCGTTTTCTGTGAAAAAGCGAATGGTTTGGCTCGCTGCGCACAGGACGAGCGTCGCGGCTGGAGCCGCTCAAAGCCTAACGAGGAGGAGTGAAGCGATGCGTCCGATGCTGCGGTTGGTCCTTGGGCTTTGCGTGCTCGCCGGAATCTTGGCGGGCGCGGGGCTCGCGCTTCCCAGTCACGTCACGGTGGCGCGCTCGGTGGTGATCAATGCTCCTGAGCTCGCCGTGTTTCCCTATCTGAACAATCTGCACCGCTTCAACGATTGGTCGACTTGGGCGTCGCGCGATCCCCAATTGCAAGTGACCTTCTCCGGTCCCGAGCAAGGCAAGGGCGCCAAGATTGAATGGACCAGCGCTCAGCCATCCGTCGGTCCGGGCAGCATGGAGATCACCGGCAGCGATCCCAATCGGCATATCGACCTCGCCGTCAATTTCAACGGTATGGAGGGGACGAGCTATTACGACGTTGCACCGTCGGGCTCGGGCAGCAAGGTCACTTGGGGCTTCGGTTACGACACGGGCTCGAGCCCGCTTAAGCGGTGGAAGGGCCTGATGCTCGATCGATTCGTCGGAGCCGAATATCGTGACGGGCTCGCCAAGCTGAAGGATCACATCGAAGCCGAGCGGAAACCGACGGCGCCAAGCGTCCCTCCTACCGCGACGATGACGGCGCCCGAGCAGACTGGCGCGGCTTCTCCGGATGGCGCCCCGGCGGCGGCGCAGGCCACCGCGGCCCCCAATGCGGCAGCCCAGCCAGCGGCGCAGCCGGCCACACCACCAGCTCCGGCGCCGAGCGCGACGGCGCCCACGAAGCCAAAGCGGCACTGACGGTTTGAATTGGGGAGGTCGCCCCGGGATCAGGCGTTTCGCTCCGAGGCGCGCCGCCGCTAGAGCTTTTGCTCGTCGCTTGTGGCTGGCTTTGCCCGGTCGAGATGGACCGCCTCGATGATGATGCGGAGAACGCCGGCAACGACTGAATTGGGCGGCGGGCAGGTGTCGCGCGGAACGCTTGCGCCGGCGGCGGGTGAGGCATCGGCCGCCGATCCGTCTCCATCGACAAGCTGGCGACCAGTCACCTGATAGGCCTGGGTGCGGCCGTCGGCGGTGGTCACAGTGATGCGGTCGCCGATCGCGACATCGCCAAGGTCCAAATGCGGGTCCCGCCGATCGAGCACCACCTGCGTGCGCGATGACCCTACCGGCCCTGATAACGGCGCCCGTTCTGAGTGCTGGCCGCTCACATCATACAGAACGGCGGCGCTGAGGCCGAGCCGCGGCACAACGGAATTGGCAGCGGGCAAGGTATCGTCCCAAGGCCATGGCTTCTGCTCGGGCTCGCCGGCAAGTGCATGCTTCCAGGCGGCTTGGCGGAACGATTGGGTCAGACCCATCTTGGCCTTGTGGAAGACGCCCTCTTCCCCGGGAACCAGACCGAGTAGTGCAATAAAGGCGACAGCCAATCCTAGTCTCCACCCGGGTCTTGCGCGCCGGCGGGAGAAGAGGAGGAGGAGCTGTGCCGGCCCCCGTTCCGGCATCAGATCCTCCTCCCAATCCGCCGCGGGGAGGTAGGAAAGTCGCGGCGTTGGTAACGCCACCATGCAAGCGTCACCGCGCTAAGAATGGCGAGAAGCAGCACGGCCAATTCGATCGGTCGCTGGTCCATGAGGGATGCGTCCGCCAGGCCTGCCTGGCCTGCGGATAGAGCCGCAAAAAAGGAGAGGGTTAGGAGGAAGCAGGTCAATTTAAGCACCGGCTCGCAAGCGCGTGCAGAGCATGGCGTCGTATGGTCATCGACTTGGCCCTTGAGGGTCCTCCACCACTAGACCGAAGTAAGCACTCTATTGGGGCGCGACTTTAGCCGGATTGTGGCAATCAGACGCGATTTGCACGGCAAAATCGCCGCAACTGTGGCGCAAATGCGGGATGCGCGGACCCTTCGGCAAGGCCCCGAAAGTTGAACCGCTATCGCAAGTTACGAGAAGCGTGGACGCTGGCGGGGGGTGCCTCCGGGCGCGGCCGCTCAACCCAGGCTACTACGCCGAGAAGCGGATCCTGAAGGCGCTGCCGGAAATGGCGAAGCACGCCGATTTCGGCCAGCCGCGCAAAGCCTTCGAGCACCATCTGATGGAGACGGAAGGTCAGATGGATCGCCTGGGGCAGGTGTTCACGCTGTGTAACCAGAAGCCCTCAGGCAAGACCTGCCCCCCCATCAATGGCATCCTCGAGGAAGGCGAGGACGACATGAAGGATGCCGATAAGGATGCCGATGACCCGGAGGTGCTGGATGCCAGCATGATCGCCGATGCGCAGGTTGTCGAGCATTACGAGATCGCCCGCTACGGCACGCTGGTCGCGTGGGCAAATCAGCTCGGAATGAAAGAGGCCGCCACGCTGCTGAACGAGACCCTGGAGCAGGAGTACGACGCTGACAGGACGCTGACCGAGCTCGCAGAGTCGAGGCTCAACCGGTAAGCGGCCTAAGGCTCTATCCGGCTTTCAACATCCGCGATTTGCTGATCGGCGCAGGGCTCCACCCCCCGCGCCGATTTTCGTTGTCGCCTTAGGTCTTGCAGGAGCTAGCGTCCCCGCTTAGGGTGCGCCCGCTTCCGGTGCAGCCGCGGCGCTTCAATCACTTCGAGGAGAACGGCATGGGTCTCATCGCCCACGCGCTTGAGAGGGTAAAGCCCTCGCCGACCATGGCCATTACCAACAAGGCGCGCGAGCTCAAGGCCGCCGGCTTCGACGTCATCGGCCTTGGTGCGGGCGAGCCCGACTTCGACACGCCGGACAACATCAAGCAGGCGGCGATCGAGGCGATCAAGCGCGGCGAGACCAAATACACTGCCGTCGACGGCATTCCCGAGCTGAAGCGCGCCATCGTTGCCAAATTCGAGCGCGAGAACGGCCTCGTCTACAAGCCCGTGGAGATCACGGTCGGCAGTGGCGGCAAGCAGGTGCTCTACAATGCACTGCTGGCCACGCTGAATCCCGGGGATGAGGTCATCGTGCCTTCGCCCTATTGGGTGAGCTATCCCGACATCGTGTTGCTCGCCGGGGCTACCCCCGTCATGGTCGAGACGAAGCTCGAGGATGGGTTCAAGCTCCGACCAGAGGTCTTGGCTGCGGCGATCAGGCCGCGGACGAAATGGTTCATCTTCAATTCGCCCTCGAATCCGACAGGCGCCGCCTACACACGCGAGGAGATCAAGGCGCTCACGCACATCCTCCTCAAGCATGAGGATATCTGGGTGTTGTCCGACGACATCTATGAGCACCTCGTCTATGACGGCTTCACCTTCACCACGCCGGCGAAGGTCGAGCCGAAGCTGAGGGCGCGGACGCTCACCATGAACGGCGTCTCCAAGGCCTATTCGATGACCGGTTGGCGTATCGGCTATGGGGGAGGGCCCGAGCCGTTGATCAAGGCCATCGCCACGCTGCAATCGCAGTCGACCTCGAATCCCTGCTCGATCAGCCAATGGGCGGCAGTCGAGGCGCTCGAGGGACCGCAGGATTTCCTGCCCCGCTGGGTTGCCTCGTTCCAGAACCGGCGCGACCTCGTCGTGTCCATGCTGAACCAAGCCAAAGGCTTGCACTGCCCGACGCCCAAAGGCGCCTTCTATGTCTATCCGTCCTGCGAGGGTTGCATCGGCAAGGCCACGCCGAAGGGCAAGACCATCGCCAATGACGGAGATTTCGCCACGGCGCTCCTGGAAGAGGAGGGCGTTGCCGTGGTGCATGGGGCGGCATTCGGGCTCTCGCCCTTCTTCCGCATCTCCTATGCGACGGGGACCGAGGCGCTAGAAGAGGCCTGCCGCCGCATTCAGCGCTTTTGCGCCAATCTGACCTAGAGCGCGCGCTACACGCCGAAAGCATCGGGGCAGCACATGAAGCTCAGCACGGGCAATCAGATCAAAGGCAAGATCATGGAGATCCGCAAAGGGGCGGTGACGGCCATCGTCTACGTCCAGATTGCCAGCGATACCATGGTCGAGACCAGCGTCACCATCGCGGCCTTGGAGTCCCTCGGCCTTTACGAGGGCAAGAGCGTGACGCTGATCGTCAATCCCGGCGACATCATCATCGGCTGCGACTAGGGGCTCCCACCGCCTGCCCTCAAGCTTCCCGGTTCTGCCTTCGAACCGCCTCGCGGCATTGGTAGACCAAGCAAGGATGAAAACCACCGTCACGACCGAGCCTTCGCCGCCGGCACGCATCCTTGTCGTGCCCGGCGGAAGGCGCATCGGCTGTGCGGAGTATGGCGATCCCCGCGGGTTGCCGGTGCTCGCCCTGCACGGGACACCGGGCTCGCGGCTGATGTTCGCGCTGTCGGACGGCGCGGCCCGGGAGAGGGGCATACGCCTCATCGCCCCGGAGCGGCCCGGATATGGACTTTCCGACTACCGGCATTGCGAGAGCCTGGCGCAATCGGCCGAGGATTTGAGCGCGGTCGCCAATGGCTACGGGCTCGACCGCTTCGCCATCATCGGGGTCTCGGGCGGCGGACCTTATGCCGTGGCCGCGGCGGCGGCGATGCCAGACCGGGTCAGTTTGCTGGTGCTCGTGGGCCCGGTGGGCGAAGTGGCCGAAGGCCGCGTACGCATGTCCAGGGTGCACCGGCTCCTGTTCGGGGTGCTGGCGCGCGTGCCGGTGGCCACGCGGATCTTTTTCCGGTCGCTACGTTACGTGGTCTCGTGCGCGCCAGATACCGCCCATCGCTGGCTGTTGCGCCGCGTGAAGGCATCCGATCGGGATATCTTGGCGCGTCCCGAGGTCAAGGCGAGCCTGCAGGCGGCGCTTGGCGAGGGCTTACGGCCAGGCGTCGAAGGGGCCGTGCAGGACTTAAGGCTTTATTGTGCGCCTTGGCGCCTGCGGCTCACCGAGATCGACGTGGCGGCGGTCGTGTGGCAGGGCAGCGACGACACCATCGTCCCACCGGCGGCAGCCTATGGCTTGGCGCGGACGCTGCCCAATTGCCGGCTGGACGTCATTCCCGCGGCCGGACATTATTGGGTGTTCGGGCAATTCGGGCTGATCCTCGATGCCGTCGCGGCCGCGCTTCGGGCCGATGGCGGTACCACCTCCGAAGCGCCACCGGAGGCAATTCGGTAACCAGGCCGTGCCAGGATGCTCGCAGATGCGGCGTTGTGGCCACTGGAACGCAAGGTCGCGAGTTGGGTAAATGCGCGGTCGGGATCATGCCGACCCCCAACAGCTCAACCTCCCATGAACATTAAGCCGGTTTTCTTCGATCCGACGGGCAAGCGATCGCGTGTGGTGCGGGGACTTGCGTGGGTGGTGGGCACGCTCAGCGCCCTGGTCGTGGTCGTGTTCGTTGCGATCCTGATGATCGTGCATCGACCAGCCAATGGTAGCTTCGATCAGCAACTCGCGTCGCACGCCTCGATCCGATGCGCCTGGGCGCCGACCTGTTCCGCCGCCCATGCGATTACGGTGACGACGGCGACGGATCCCGAATTGCTCAGATCTGCCTCGATGCTCGCGGAGGAACTACGGGACCAGGAGCGCAACCTCCGAACCCGGCATCCTCAGGCCGAGGTGTTGGATCGCCACCCGATCCCGGTGGCGCTCAAAGCTTCGAACCAGCGATCGTTGAGCATCGGCTTCTACGTCAACTGGGACGATAACAGTTACCCAGCGCTCAAGCGGGCACTTCCGTATCTCGATTGGATCATCCCCGGCTGGCTCACTCTCGATGGGCCGGCCATGAACCTGAAGGCCGACATCGACGATCGGGCCCTGAAATATATTCAAGCGACGAAGCCCAACATTCCGATCTTGCCCATGATCCAGAACGCGGTGGACGGCAAATGGGATGGAGCGGGATTGGCAAAGCTGCTTGCGGATCCGGCGGCCCGGGCGGCGCGGCTCAACGACGTCATCGCGTTTCTCGACACGAACAAGTTTCAGGGATTGACCATCGACTTCGAGGAGGTCCCATCCAAGTCGCAGAAGGATCTGCAAACCTTTCTTGCTGAAATGTCCCAGGCCTTCACCGAGCACGGTCTCGCCATGGTGCTAGCTGTGCCGTTCGACGACAATAGCTGGCCGTACGCTACCTATGCCAAGATCGCCGACTACATGTTGCTAATGGGCTACGATCAGCACTGGGACGACAGCGCTGCCGGAAGCATCGCCGGTCAGGACTGGTTCGAGGACACCCTCGACAAGCGCATGAAAGAGCTCGATCCGGACCGTACCATCGTTGCTATTGGTGGTTACGGGTACGATTGGATCAAAGGTCAGCCAACCCAGGAGCTGACCTTCGAAGAGGCTGTCCTTTCGGCCCGGGATTCCGAAGCCGATATCGAATTCGATCCTGAGACCGGAAATCCGCACTTCTCGTTCATCGAGGACGACGGGAAGCGTCACGATGTGTGGTTTTTGGACGGCGTCACTGCCTATAACGAGATCGAAACGGGGGATTCCTACCGCATCGCCGGTTATGCTCTTTGGCGGCTCGGCGCGGAAGATCCCTCGATCTGGTCGGTGATGGGCCAACCCTACGACACTCCGCCGCCAACCGGGCTTGGCGTGATCGGCACCAGCCAGGACATCGACTTCGAAGGCGAGGGCGAGGTTTTGCATGTGGGTGAGAAGCCCGCCGAAGGCGCGCGGACATTCGAGGTCGACCCGAAGACCGGTCAGATCGTCGATGAAGTGTATAAGGTGGTGCCGACCCCTTTCGTGATTGAGCGTACGGGTGACAAGCAGGGCAAGCTTGCGCTGACTTTCGATGACGGTCCTGATCCCGACTGGACGCCAAAGATTCTCGATATTTTGAAGGCCAAGGGCGTTCGCGCGAGCTTCTTTATCATCGGCGAGAACGCCCAAGCGAATCCCGATCTGGTCCAACGCATTCTCGCCGAAGGTCACGACATCGGGAACCACACCTTCACCCATCCAAATCTTGGCGAGCTGCCTGACGCACTCGTCATGCTTGAGATCAATGCGACGCAGCGGCTCTTCGAGGCGCTCACCGGGCGATCGATGCGGCTATTCCGCGCCCCGTTCCTAGGAGACGCCGAGCCGACGACGAGCGACGAGATCGTGCCGATCGAGATCGCCCAATCCATGGGCTACGTCACGGTAGGACTGCATGTCGACCCGAACGATTGGCTGCATCCCCCCACCGATGTCATCATCGACCGGGTGCTCGCTCAGGTCAGCGACCCCAACCCTGATATTCGCGGCCACATCATCCTCCTGCATGACTCCGGCGGCGACAGGTCGGAGACCGTCGCCGCGCTTCCGAGGCTTATCGATACCTTGCGTGCCAAAGGCTATGAGTTCGTAACGGTCTCAGAGCTTGCAGGACTTTCGCGCGATCAGGCCATGCCGCCCGTGCCGCCGCGCGCGCTCGGGCAATTCTTGAGCCTGCCGGTGTTTATGACGCTGGGCTGGCTTGGCCATCTCCTCACCTATCTTTTCTTCGTGGCGATCTGGCTCGGCGTGGCGAGGATGCTGTTTTTGAGCAGCGTCGGGTTCCGCAATCGGCAGGTTGAGAAACGCCGCGTCGCGCCGCGGCTTCCGGAAGACCCACCGTTGCAGACCGTGCTGATCCCCGCGCGTAACGAGGCCAAGGTCATCGTCGCGTCCGTTCAGCATGTCCTCGCAAGCGACTATCCGAATTTGGAGGTCATCGTCGTCGATGACGGTTCGATCGACGGCACCTCGGAGCTGGTGCATGGGACGTTCAGCGCCGATCCGCGGGTTAAGCTCATCACCATTGCCAATGGCGGCAAGGCGGCCGCGCTCAATTGCGGCTTGCAGCATGCGCGCGGGAACGTCGTCGTGGCGCTCGATGCCGACACGCATTTCCAGACGGACGCCATTTCTAAGCTGGTGCGCTGGTTCGAGGATCCTGAGGTCGGTGCCGTCGCCGGCAACGCCAAGGTCGGCAATCGCGTCAACCTCATCACGCGTTGGCAGGCGCTCGAATATGTGACCAGTCAGAATCTGGAGCGCCGCGCCTTGGCGGCGTTCGGCTGCATCACCGTCGTGCCTGGCGCGATCGGCGCCTGGCGGCGCGAGGCGCTCGAGCGCTTGAGCGGATTCCCCGTCGACACGCTCGCCGAGGATCAGGATCTGACCATCGCTCTCTTGAAGGCCGGCTACACGGTGCTCTACGACAGCACCGCGATCGGCCGGACCGAGGCGCCGGATACCGTCAGGGGCTTGGCCAAGCAGCGGTTTCGTTGGGCCTTCGGCACGCTGCAATGCCTCTGGAAGCATCGCCACGTGACGTTGCGGCCACGCTACGGCGCGCTCGGCCTCATCGCCATGCCCCAGACCTGGCTGTTCCAATTCATACTTTCGGCGCTCGCGCCGCTCGTCGATGTTGCGCTCCTTTGGCAACTGACGGTCTCGGGGCTCCAGCTGCTCGAGCACCAGGATCAGTTCGATGGGGATGCCCTGCGCAAGATCTGTATCTTCTATCTGGTCTTCCTCGTCATCGATCTTGGCAGCGCGGCGCTTGCGCTAACGATGGAGCGAGGCGAAAAATGGTCGTTGCTGCCCTGGCTTGTGCTGCAGCGCTTCGGCTACCGGCAGTTGATGTACTACATCCTGCTCAAGGCATCGCTGACCGCGGCGGTCGGGCCGCTGGTCGGCTGGGGCAAGCTCGAGCGAAAGTCGACGGTCACCGCCGCGGCCTGAGCGCGCGTCGAGCCGGCTGATTGCCTCTGTAAAATCCTCGTCTTGCCGGGTTCGCTTGATAGCGGTGGGGCTTGCCATCGCCGCTTTCACTTGACACGATAGCCTCATCAAGGCTGCGCGGGTGGCGCTCTTGGGCCGTCCCGCGGGGAACAACGCCATGGGAGGAGAGTATGGGGCAAGCGCAGGGCCAGCCAGCCCGCAGCGCCCGCTGCATCGCACTGGTTGGCCCCTATCTCAGCGGTAAGACGACGCTTCTCGAAGCCATTCTCGCGCGCGCCGGCGCGATCACCCGGCAGGGCGCCATGGCCGCCCAGAACACCGTCGGCGATGCCTCGGAAGAGGCGCGGCACCACGGCATGAGCGTCGAGCTCAACGTGGCCACGGTCGATTTCCTTGGCGACAGCTTCACTTTCCTCGATTGCCCCGGCTCGATCGAGTTCCAGGCCGACGCCGCCAATGCGCTCACCGCCTGTGACGCCGCCGTGGTGGTCTGCGAGCCCGACGAGAAGAAGGTGCCGGCGCTGCAGCTGATCCTGAAGCAGCTGGAAGACCGCGGCATCCCCCACCTCCTGTTCATCAACAAGATCGACAAGGCCGAGGCGCTGGTGCGCGACATCGTGCCGATGCTGCAGCCGGCCTCGACCAAGCCGCTCGTGCTGCGGCAAATGCCGATCTGGGAGAACGACATCGTCACCGGCTTCATCGACCTCGCGCTCGAGCGCGCCTTCGTCTATCGCGAGCATGCGCCGAGCGAGGTGATCGCCATCCCCGATACCTTCGCCGAGCCTGAGAAGGAGGCGCGGTTCTCCATGCTGGAGAAGCTCGCCGACTATGACGACGAGCTGATGGAGCAGCTTCTGGAGGATGTGCCGCCCCCCCGCGACAAGGTGTTCGACGACCTCTCCAAGGAGCTGCGCGACGGACTGATCTGTCCCGTGCTGCTCGGCTCGGCGGAGAATGGCAACGGCATCTTGCGGCTGTTGAAGGCGCTCCGCCACGAGGCACCCTTCGTGGTGAGCACCGCCAAGCGGCTCGGCGTCGCGGGCGCGCCGTCTTGCGCCTATATCCTCAAGACCTTCCACACCGCCCATGGCGGCAAGCTCTCGCTCGCCCGCGTGCTCGCCGGCACTTTCGCCGACGGCATCACGGTGCATGGCGGGGGCGACGACGAGCGCATCTCCGGCATCTTCACCCTGCTCGGCCAGGAGCCGACCAAACGCGGCGAGGCCCAGCCCGGCGACACCGTCGCTCTCGGCCGGCTTGACAGCGTCAAGACCGGAGAGACGCTGGCCGAGGAGAAGGGGAAGACCGTCAAGCTCGAAAAGGTGCCGCCGGCGCAACCCGTGTTCGGCCTCACCATCGCCGCCAAGGAGAAGAAGGACGAAGTCAAGCTCACCGCGGCGATCGCCAAGATCATCGAGGAGGACCCCTCGATCTCGCTCACCCACAGCCAGGACATGGGCGAGATGGTGCTATGGGGTCAGGGCGAGATGCATCTCCGCGTCGCGCTCGAGAAGCTCGTGCGCAAATACGGCATCGACGCCTCGACGCGGGCCCGGCAGATTCCCTACAAGGAGACTATCCGCAAAAGCGTCGAGGTGCGCGGCCGCCACAAGAAGCAGTCTGGCGGCCATGGCCAGTTTGGGGACGTGGTGGTGACCATCAAGCCGCTGCCGCGGGGGCAAGGCTTCGAGTTCTCCGACGAGATCACCGGCGGCGTGGTGCCGAAGAACTACATCCCCTCGGTCGAGATCGGCGTGCGCGACTATCTGCATTCAGGCCCGCTCGGCTTCCACGTCGTCGATGTCGGGGTCTGCCTGATCGACGGCTCGTATCATTCCGTCAATTCCTCCGACATGGCCTTCCGCCAGGCGGGGCGCATCGCCATGAGCGAGGGGCTCCCGCAATGCTCGCCGGTGCTGCTCGAGCCGATCATGGCGGTCGAGATCGCGGTGCCGTCCGACGCCACGGCCAAGATCAACGGCATCATCTCGACGCGGCGCGGGCAGATCCTGGGCTTCGATGCGCGCCCCGGCTGGCCCGACTGGGATTTGGTGGAAGCCCGCATCCCGGAGGCCGAGATCCAGAATTTGATCGTGGAGCTGCGCTCGGCGACGGCCGGCGTCGGCACCTTCACGGCGAAATTCGATCATCTCGCCGAACTCACCGGCAAGATCGCCGATCAGGTGCTGGCGACCCGCGCGGCGAAGGCGGCTTAGGAGCACAGAAGAGGGGATTGCTAGCAGCGCCGATACAGGCTTGCGAGTTCAGGGCCCCGCAGGAAAATCACCTTTTGCGTGAGGCCGCCACGGCGCTTGATCCAGGCGCGGACGTCTGCCGGATAGGAGGCGGTGACGGCGCGCGTCGCCTCGCTGGAGGCGTAGGTGCGACCCGTCTGGTCGACCAATCGGGGAGCATGGAAGCCGAGCACCGCCCTCCCGGTGACGCAGATGCGGTTACGCGGAATTGTGCTCAGCACCAGGGTACAGGCAGAGAGGCATGGTCCGTCGATGACAATCCGTTCGCCGGATTGGCGGAGCTGCGAAAAAAACCTCAAATAGCCCCCGACCGAGCCACCTCCGCTCGACAGGATGCGCACCTCGGCAAAGGCTGGGGTTATGGCGATGAGGCACACAACCACGGCGATGAGAACGCGTCCCACGAAAGCCTCCAATAAATTAGCGCGCCGCGAAGGCGGCTCGAGGGTCACCGCTCAGGGATTGATGCGGCTGATCTTAGAGCCTTCGAGGGTCAGATTGTACATCAACCCCGTTGGGTCGAGCACGAAGCCGATGACGGGGCTGGTGATCTGGTTCGTGTCGATCGCAGCGCCGGCGCCGAGCGTGATCAAGGTCACCGATCCGTCGACACCGACTTTCCAGCCCGCCATTCGATCGAAACTCGCAAGGGCCGCGGGCGTCATGAACATGATGATGACGGTTCGCGCTTGCGCGCCGAATTGAAAGCCGAACGACGCCGAGACCAGATTGTAATAGCCTGATGTTCTCCCGCCGCTGAGCATGGCGCCCTCGGCATATTCGCCGCCAATGCCGAACCCGGCTTTGACGACGGTCGGAAACACCAGAACGCCCGCCGCGCTGCTGGCAAGCTCGCGCGCACCCGGCGTCTGGCGGAAAAATTGATCGATGGTGGCGCGGACGTCGGCGTTGATCTTGGCGGCCGAAGCCTCGGCTATCGGCGCCCAAAAGCCGATCGCGGCGGCGGCAATGAGCGCAACGCCGACGGCTCGTTAAATCGTCTGCATGGCTGCAAACCCCCCTGATTCGAGATGTCCTGAATGACACAACCCTACGATGCACACCAATTCGGGCAGCACCGAGGGAAGCGCGAGCTATCGCGAACTCTTCTGCGATGGCCGCGGCCACTCTACCGCATCTACCGCACACCGCTTTTTTGCTAAGGTTGGCAGATCAGCCGGGAGCATTGAGCAATGGGTTCGCCGTCTCTGGCATTACCGCCCGCCACATCGTAAGGCTCACCGCCATCGCCTCGGCAGTGCTGCTTGCTTGCAACTCGGCATCTCGCACGGAGGAAAAGACCATCCCGCCTTGCCACGAGGATGCGATGATCGTTTTCGATGCGTCGGGGTCAATGTCCGGCAACGAGACCCTCGGCATCCCGAATTCCAGAGCCCGGATCGACGAAGCGCGATCGGCGCTTGCCCAGGTGTTGCCAAACGCCACGAAATTTCGTCGCGTCGGTCTCGTGACCTACGGTCCGGGGCCCTACAACCAGTGCAACGTCAAACTCGAATTCAAGCCCACGCCCGATGCAGCGGGCCCCATCATGAGCACCGTGAATGCCATCGTTCCGGCCGGAAAGACGCCTCTGACCTCGGGCATCGAGGCGGCAGCCGAGGCGCTCGATTTCCGCACCAAGCCGGGCGTCGTCGTCGTCATCACCGACGGTGAGGAGACATGCGGGAGGTCTCCGTGCGACCTTGCCAAGCAGCTGCGTGCTGCCGGCTATAAGCTTACCATCCACGTCGTTGCCTTTAGATACGACAGCTTCTCTTGGACGGGGGGGAACAGCGTCATGGACCTGATGTGCGTGGTCGATCAGAATGGCGGCCTCTATGTCAGGGCCAACAGCGAGCAAGAGCTTGTGGAGGCGCTGGAGAAGACGCTGGACTGCCCGATGATCTCCCAAGCGCCGCTCTCATTCACTGCAATGTCGTCGAATGCAGAATAAGAGAGGCTTCAATTTGCTTTGGGAGCTGCGGGCGCCAAGCCGCAGGGCACGGCAGAGACCGGCAGTTGCTATACAGCCCCTGATTGACACACGTCATTTTGGGGTCCTTGGCCGTGTCCCATGTCGCGTCGCTATAGATGGCAAGCGCCTGCTTGAGCCATTCCGTCTTGGCCGCTTCCGCGGACTGCTCGGGCGATGGGTGGAACTCGGGACCGCGCGCCGTTACCGCCTGGTCGGTGGAGTGAAGCTCAGCCGCCTGCACGGCCGGCTGCGCGACCACCAGCAACGCGGCGGCGCTCAACGCCAATCGAAACAAAGATGCGACATTAGACATCAGGTCCTTCCCCGCCGTCGATTGGAGAGCTTGCCCAGTATATCATGGTGCATTCGCCACCAGGGAACGACAGCGATGAGGAGTAGTGCCACAATGCTGGCAATGGTGACGGTCGTAGTGCTGGCGCCTTACGGCACGATGGCGGCTAACTGTCCTCCCGACGGCGACAACTCGCTTTGGCCGACCTTTGACACAGCGGATCAATGCGGCAGCTATCAAAAATGTACGGCGCTGGAACGGAACAATCAGCTCGAAGAAGCGAAGGCGTGTGTCCGCACCATGGATGATTGCGGCGTCGCTCTGAACAAATCGAATGAAAAGGCCGCTGTACACAATTCCGCGCTTGAAGCTTGCCGCGCTGCAATTCCAAATCAGCAAAAGGCCCCCACCCCAAAACCCTCGACCGACAATGCCGCGCCCCGGACCCGGAGCCCTTGAGGAGGCCCACGCCAAGCGTAAGACAAAAATTACCCCTCAACGCAGGGTCTTCCGCCTGGGGTGGAGTTGAGATAGCTCAGCCCGCATCCATTCGCCAGCGAGGGACCGCTCATGAGGACCTTGGTTACGCGTGCCCGAATAATGCAGCATACGATGTATGCGCTGGCCCGTCGTTGCCATGGTCACTCTCCGGCCCCTGGGCGGTCTCCGTCGACGTGGACGGCACTCGGGTCGAGTTTGGTCCGGGCGACGTCGTTTCAGAACAATACGAACTTTGGCGTGGGTCAACTCGATAACGCCCAAAACGTCCTCAACATTCAGCCCGTTGTCCCGCTTCACCTCAATCAAGATTGGAACCTGATCACCCGCTCGATCATGCCGGTGATCTACCAGTCGCCATTCTTCCGTGGCGATAGTACCGATTTCGGGTTGGGGGGACTTCAATCCAGCCTTCTTCTTTTCGCCAAAGAAGCCAATACCCGTTGCCCCGGGCGTGGGCTTGGTTTGGGGTGCCGGGCCGGTCTTTGCGTTCCCGACTGCGACCGATCCAAGGCTGAGGACTGAAAAGTGGTCTGCCGGACCCACATTCGTTGCGGTCCTACTTTCCAAGAAAATCGTCACCGGCTTCTTGATCAACAACCTTTGGTCCCTTGCGGGAGATGAAGACCGTCGCAATGTCAATGCAATGACACTGCAACCCTTTTTCAGCTAGAACCTGCCAGAGGGCTGGTATCTGACTACGAGCCCCACCGGCGGCGGTGTTGGGCGCGTGTTCAAAGTCAGTCGCCAGCCCGTCAACGCCCAAGTGAACGGCTACTACAACGTCGAGATTCCAGAGGCGATAGGCGCCAATTGGCAGTTGCGCGCTCGGATGACCTTCCTTTTCCCAACGCATTGAGCGGTGGGCGAGATTGGTGGCTCGGCGAAAATCAGCTAGAGCTCTGGGCACCCGGTGCTCGACCCCTTCACCCCTCGGTCAGCGCGGCGCGGAGCGCTGCCAGGTCGCGCAGCGCGGCTTCGTCGAGCTTCGGGAATTTGGGATCGATCGCCTCCAGCTTCTCGACGATGGCCGCGGCGACGACGAGGCGCGTGAACCATTTATGGTCGGCGGGCACGACATACCACGGTGCGTCCTCCGTCGCGGTGCCGCGCACCATCTCCTCATAGGCTTGCATATATTGGTCCCAGAGCTTGCTCTCGCCCACATCGGCCGCGTTGAACTTCCATTGCTTGGCCGGATCGTCGATGCGCTCGAGCAGGCGCTTCTGCTGCTCCTTCCTGGAGACATGCAGGAAGAATTTGAGCGGCACGATGCCGTTTCGCGCTAAGTGCCGCTCAAACGCGTTGATATCCTCATAGCGCTCCCGCCAGATGGTTGTGGTGACGAGCTTCGGCGGCAGGTTCTGGCGCGCGAGCAGCTCTGGGTGCACGCGCACCACCAGCACCTCCTCGTAATAGGAGCGGTTGAAGATGCCGATATGCCCCCGCCGGGGGAGCGCTACGCCAGCACGCCACAGGAAATCGTGATCGAGCTCGAGCTGGCTCGGCGCCTTGAAGGGATGCACCTCGCAGCCTTGCGGATTGACGCCCGACATCACATGCTTGATGACGCTGTCCTTCCCCGTCGCATCGAGCCCCTGCAGGACGACGAGGATCGTGTAAGTGTGGTCGGCATAGAGCCGCTCCTGCAAGGCGGCGAGGCACTTGACGCCTTCGGCGAGCAGCGCCTTGGCCTCGTCCTTCTCGATGTCGATCCCGCATGTGTCGGCAGGATCGATCTCGGCGAGCCGGAACTCGCTGCCTTTACGCAAGCGATAGCGTTTGATGATATCGGATGGGAGCATCGTATTGTCCGATCTTGACCCTTGGCTACGCTGTTGGTCCTGCCCGTTGCATACCGGCGCGAATGAGGTCGATGGCCTCGGCGGGCTCCACCCAGCGCAGCACCTTGACCCATTTGCCCTTTTCGAGATCCTTATAGTGCTGGAAGAAATGGCCGATCTGCTCGACCAGGATTTCCGGCAGGTCGCGATAGCTCGTCACCCGCTTGTAGTAGGGATGCAGCTTGTCGACGGGCACGGCGATGATCTTCTCGTCGACGCCCTTCTCATCTTCCATCAGCAGCGCGCCGATGGGCCGCGCGCGGACCACTGCGCCCGGCGCCACGGGGGTCGGCGCGATCACCATGCAATCGAGAGGATCGCCGTCCTCGGACAGCGTATGGGGGATGAAGCCGTAATTCGCCGGATAGAACATTGCCGTGTGCAGAAAGCGATCGACGAACATGGCCCCGGACGTCTTGTCGACCTCGTATTTGACGGGCGCGCCGCCTTGGGGGATCTCGATGATGACATTGACCTCGTGCGGTGGATTTTCGCCAACCGGAACGTGGGAGAGATCCATGGCGCGTCGTCCTTGGCTGCGGGCGATGCCACCTTAGCGCACAAAGAGGTTCGCATGGGGTAAGCCCGCGGCCCCTCGTCGAATTTATCCCCGGTCTCCGCGCTTCTCTTAAGCTCGGAATGCCCTTTCCCATGAGGGGAGCGTGACCGGGACCGTCCCGCCACGTGGGGAAGGGCGCGGCGCCTGCGGCGCGGAGGAAAACGGACCTTCGCAACTCGGGCATGGTCTCTGCGGGCCCCGGAGTATTAGGACCCGGCGCCAAGAGGCTGACGACCGCTCGATCGGAGGTCTTCGTTGCGCTACTTGAAGGCGCAAGGCCTTCGACGATCAGGGCGGCGAAAGAGCCGGCAGGAGAGCCCGTATAAACGCCGCGCGCGGGGCGCCGAAAGGTCGCCCAACTAGAACAGGCGTGCGATCGTTCGGCGCTCTCGCTTCCCCTCGGGTCAAGCCCGAGGGCATGCCTCATATGAACTCGCGGGGGCTGCCCGGCGAGAGGATTTGCCGCGCCTACTCCGCGGCTTCGTGCAGCTGGTCGAGGCCGGCGAGATGGCGCTCGGCGTCGAGCGCGGCCATGCAGCCGAGGCCAGCGGCGGTCACCGCCTGGCGATAGATGTCGTCGGTGACGTCGCCCGCGGCGAACACGCCCGGCACGCTGGTCGCGGTCGAATGTGGCGCGGTGACGATGTAGCCGGAGGGCTTGATGTCGAGCTGGCCTTTGAACAGCGCGGTCTGCGGCACATGGCCGATGGCGACGAAGATGCCGTCGATGGGCATGACGATGGTTTCGCCGGTGAGCGTGTTCTTCAGTCTCGCGCCGGTGATGCCGAGCGGGTCGTCGGTCCCAAGCACCTCGTCGAGCTCGGTGTTCCACATCATTTCGATCTTCGGATTGGCGAACAGGCGCTCCTGCAGGATCTTCTCGGCGCGTAGCACGCCGCGGCGATGCACCAAGAGGATCCGGCTCGCTATATTGGCGAGGAACAGCGCCTCCTCCACGGCGGTGTTGCCGCCGCCAATCACGATCACGGTCTTGCCGCGATAGAAGAAGCCGTCGCAGGTGGCGCAGGCGGACACGCCATAGCCCTTGAACCGGCTCTCGGAAGGCAGCCCGAGCCAGCGCGCCTGCGCGCCGGTCGCGATGATGAGGCTGTCCGCGGTGTAGTCGGTGCCGCTGTCGCCTTTGAGCCAGAAGGGTTGGCGCGTGAGATCGACGGCGTCGATATGGTCGTGGATGATCTCGGTGCCGACATGCTCGGCCTGGGCGCGCATCTGGTCCATCAGCCAGGGACCCTGGATGACATGGGCGAAGCCCGGATAATTCTCGACGTCGGTGGTGATGGTCATTTGGCCGCCGGGCTGGATGCCCTGGATCAGGAGCGGCTTCAGCATCGCGCGGGCGGCATAGATTCCTGCCGTGTAGCCGGCCGGACCCGAGCCGATGATGATCACCTTGGCGTGGCGTGATGTCATGGAACTTGGCTTTAGGGTGTGAGCGGGGGCCAACAGGTAAGCGCAACGGACCGGTTGCGCAAGGCGCGCGCCGTCACCCTAAGTTTACCCTGGGCTTTCAAGATCGAGGGCTCGCCGGATGGCGCTCGCGACCAGTTCCGTGTCGTTGATCGGCGTATAGGACCAGAACTCGAGCTGTCCCTCGAAGGGGCGGGTCGCGCCTCGCTCCCGCATCAGCGCGTGGAAGCGCTTGAGGCGCCTCGATTTGCCCTTGAGGGATTGCACATAAACCGGCTTGCCGGTGCCTGCGGCCTCGGTGACCATGTTGACCGAATCCTCGGTGCTGACGATGGCGTCGGCCATGACCAGGAAGGCGAAATAGGGGGTTCTCCCAGACGAGATGGGGCACGCCTGCGATGGCTGCGGACAGGGCGCGCAGCGCCTCGGGCGAGATCCGCCGCGATGGCGTGACGAGCAGCGATCCGCCGCTGTCGCGCGCGACCCGCGCCAGCGACGCGCCGAAGGCGGTGGCATCCTTCGGCGGGAAGCTGGAGGCCTGGCTCTCGCCACCCATCAGCACCGCGAGGCGCGGGCCCGGCAAGGCTTGGATCCGGCTCGCGAAGCTCTTCGCAGCTTCGGCAAGCCGCACTCGCGTAACGCTGTGCACGGCGCCGAAGGTGTTGAGCACATTGTCGCCGCTGAAGCCGTCATGCAGCGGGGCCGCGATCAGATTGAAGTGATGCACCGGCACTTTCGGGTTCTGGATGTGCAGGGCAAACGCGTTGGCCGAGCGCTTGATGGCAAGCGCGATGGGCACGCTCCGGCGGCCGATGGAGATGATGAGGCGCGGCCAGGGGACCCCAAGCGGCTCATTGGCGGCGACGGAGCCGAGCAGGCGCGCCAGCGGCAGGTAGATTTGCAGCCGCGCCGGCAGCCAGCGTATGGCTTCGGTCACGGCAATGCCTTGGGCCTCCATGCCGACCGAGCCGTCGGTGACGATCCATATCGTGCCCGGTGGCCGGCCTTCGCCCGCTCGCATGGAACTTCCGGAACGCTGGAGGCTCAATTTCTTTTCGATTCTTTTCGCAAGAGGACCTAAAATTGCGCGGAAGCGGATTCGGGTCCGTTTGCAGGCTTCGGCGTTGCCGCTTCTAACGCGCGCGCGCCGCAATCGTCCAGGGAGCAAACTCATGCGTTCAGCCCGGCTTGACGCGACCGACTGGCGGATCTTGCGCGAGCTGCAAGCGAATGGGCGCATGACGAATGTTGAGCTTGCCCGCAAGGTCGGCATCTCGGCGCCACCTTGCTTGCGGCGCGTGCGCGCGCTGGAAGAAGCCGGGATCATCCGCGGCTACGCGGCGTTGTTGGACGACCGGGCGCTCGGTTTCGACGTGACGGCCTTTGCCATGGTCGGGCTGCACAGTCAGGCCGAGGCCGATCTGATCGCCTTCGAGCAGCGGGTGCGCGGCTCCCCCATCGTGCGCGACTGCTACATGCTCTCCGGCGAGATCGACTTCATGCTGAAATGCGTGGCTCCCGACTTGAGCGCGTTCCAGGGTTTCATCATCCACGAGCTGACAGCCGCGCCAAACGTCGCCAGCGTCAAGACCTCCCTCGTCATTCGCGCGTCCAAGCACGATCCCGGCGTGCCGATCGAGGTCATGCAGGCGGGCAACGCCTCCGTGCGAGCGGGCGAACGTGCCCGAACCTAATTGCAGGCCCGTTGGGCTCATTGCATGAGCAAAGCCGCGCAGGACAATCCCATCCTCGTCGAATTGACGCGCGGAGCGCTGGTCGAGAGCAGCCACCGCGGCGCCATTGCCGTGGCCGACGCCGAAGGACGGCTCGCGCTTGCGCTTGGCGCGATCGAGCGTCCGGTGTATCCGCGCTCCGCCGTCAAGGCCCTGCAGGCCATCCCGCTGATCGAGAGCGGCGCTGCCGAGGCGTTCGGTCTCGGTGAATCCGAGCTCGCTATTGCTTGCGCGTCGCATAGCGCAGAGGCGCTTCACCTCGCCGCCGTCCGCACGCTGCTCACCAAGGCCGGACTCGACGAGAGGCAGCTCGCCTGCGGGGCGCATTGGCCGATCAGCGAACGGGCGATGCGGGAGCTGATGCGCGCCGGACAGAGGCCGGAAGCCATCCACAACAATTGCTCCGGCAAACATACGGGCATGCTCGCAACGGCGCTCCATCGTGGGGTCGACCCACGCGGCTACGAGCAGCCAGACCATCCGGTGCAAGAGGACATCAGGCGAGTCATTTCAGAGGTTTGCGGCGTCGAGTTGGAGAGGGGAGCGATGGGGATCGACGGCTGCTCGGTGCCGACCTTCGCGCTACCGCTGCGCCCGCTCGCCACAGGCTTCGCACGGCTAGCGAGCGGCAAAGGGCTTTCCCAGACACGGGCAGCGGCAGTGCAGAGGCTCATGGGCGCCTGCTTCGCAGCGCCGGTCCTGGTTGCAGGCGAAGAACGCTTCGACACCATCGTCATGCGCGGGTTGGGGCCTGCCGCCTTCGTCAAGGGAGGCGCCGAGGGCGTCCATTGCGCCGCTTTGCCCGAGCTTGGGATCGGCATCGCGCTCAAGATCGACGATGGCGCTAAGCGGGCCGCCGAAACGGCTCTCGCCTTTCTGCTCGCGAGACTGATTGCCGGCGCGGAGCAGGTTCTTTCCGATCAGCTTGAGGGGGATATCCGCAATTGGCGGGGTCTTAAGGTGGGGTGGCTGCGCGCGAGCGCTGAGCTCATGGCGGCGCTGGAGGGATTGCCCCGCCCGACTAGAGGCGCTGCCGCCGCAGCGCCACGTTGATCGGCTATCGGACACAATGGTTTACCCTTCGGCGCTTGATCCACGCTTTCTTTGCGGTAAGGAAACAAGCCCATGATTTCATTGAGTTCCTCTGCAGGTCCGGTCGGGCTCGCCGTTCTCTTCCTGCTCGGCGCATCGGGGGGCCTGCCGGCTGCTGCGCAGAGCTCGCCAGGTGGGCAGCTCCGGTGCGACGTTCGGGGCGGCGTCGACTTTATCTTCGGCTCCTCGAAGGCGTTGGACTGCGTCTTTGCTCCGAATAGCGGCGGACAGGAATATTATGCGGGTACGATCAACAAATTCGGTATCGATATCGGCTTCCAACGCGGCGGTACCATCCTCTGGGCCGTGCTTTCGCCCAAGCTCACGCTCGGGCCCGGCTCGCTTCAGGGCAAATATTTCGGCGGCACGGCGCAAGTGGTGGCGGGCGTCGGTGCGAGCGCCAATGCGCTCGTCGGCGCCAACAAGGTCGCGCTAAACCCGCTTAGCGGCGGCGGCGCCACCGGCTTGGATGTCGCCGCGGGAATCGCCGGTCTCGAGCTCGTCTATATAAGGGGGCGGTGAGGACAGAAATTCTCAAGGGAGGAGAACGATCATGGAGTCTGATTGAGTGCTGGCGCCGCAATGCCGCCGCCATCTCAGCCGTGGCCATCCTAGCGGCCGGTCTGTCCGGGACCCCGTCCCTCGCGCAGCCGATATCGCCGCCAGGTGGCCAGCTCAAATGCGACGTCGAAGGTGGCCTGAGCTACATCGTGGGCTCGAGCCGGCGGCTCGATTGCGTCTACACGCCAACTGACTTTCCGCCCGAATTCTACAAGGGCAGCATCAACAAGATTGGCATCGATCTCGGCTTCCAAAGGGCCGGCGTGATCGTGTGGGCGGTGTTGTCCCCCGGCCTGACCAATGGCCCCGGCTCGCTCTTAGGCAATTATGTGGGTCTTTCGGCGGACGTCGCCGCCGGTCTCGGCGCCGGCCGTTGATCGGCGGCAACAAGGTCGTGCTCCAGCCGGTTAGCGTCAGCGGCAATATCGGCATCAACCTCGCTGCCGGCATCGGCGACATCACGCTCACTTACGTGGGTGGGCCGCCGCCCATGATCCGCGAATATCTTCCGTTCGGGAGGTAGGAGCGCAGGCTCTTCATGGCGCGGATTGCGCCGTCCTTGGACCCGGTGATCAAATTGTCGGTGATTAGGACGGTGCCCGCGGCGCGATCAATCGAGACACCAATGCCGATGTGCGCGTTGCGGATGAGATTATCCGTGACGCTCGCGTCGCGGCTGCCCCAGCCGACGAAGATGCCGACGCCCGGAGCTGCCTCGATGACGTTGCCGCTCACCACGGTGTCGGCCTCGATTGCAATGCCGTTGCCGGGGAATCGGCACCCTTGCGGAAGAACAGGTTGCGGATGAGGTTGCCCTGCACGACAGCGAGCCGGCCGCCCTCGTTGAAGTTCGTCACGGAAATGCCGGTCGCCCCCTTGTCGACGAGATTGTTGGCGATCACGGCCCCTTCGAAGGCGAACTCGGCATAGAGGCCGACCTCGCCGAGCCGCGCGCAGGAATTGCCGACCATCTGGCAGTTGGAGCCGGCATTGGAGCGGATCGCCAAGAAGGCGCAATCGGCGATACGGTTGCTACTGACCAGCACCGATCCCGCGCGAAACACGTTCACGCCATTGCCATTTTGGCCACTCCGCCGCTCTTGTCGGCAATGCGCTCGATGCGGTTGGCGGTGACCAGGGTGCCGTCCTCGCCGGCTTCGGAGCGCCAGACGAGAATGCCGTTGTCGCCGCAGTCGTGCACATGGTTGTGAGCCGCCTCTAGCCCTTTGGCGTCCTCGCTGAAAAGACCGGCGCCGCGCAGGTCGCCGATGTCACAATCGCTGATGCGGCCGGACACGCTCCGAAGCACCACCCCATCACCGTTTGCGCCGGTGAACAGGCAATTCGACACCACGAGATGCTCCGCCGCGACGGCCCCAAGCAGCGAGCCGCCTTCGCCGAGCGGCTTGCCAGCGCCATCGAGGACAAGGCCTTCAAGGCGCACGGCGAGCGACCGCCATGGATCATCCTGTCTCAGTGTGGGACCGGTTCTCCTACAGCAAGACCGGGGCCAGTTTGCTCCTGCGGCTGCTCCGCTCCTTCGCGCCGATCGGCGAAGGCTAGGAGGTAGTGAAGTATCGCCTCAGTGCCGCGCAAGAGTTCCGCCTCGCTCAAGGGACCGCCTTGGCGGGGCCCGGGCGGGACGTGGACGAAGCAGACATCGCAAGGAGAGTCCTGCTGGGCCGCCCAATCAAGCGAGAGATAGTAAAGAAAGTTGCAGAGATAGGTGCCGGCGGAGCGGGAGGCGATCGCGGGAAGGCCCTGCTCGCGCAGATGCTTGGCGAGGCTTGCCGCGGGGAGGTCCGTGTCGAGACGACCATGCCCGTGCTCGATGATGGTGTCCGTCATGGGCAGCGCGCCGCGCGCATCCTGCTTGACCTCGACCCGGTTGTGAGCGGAGCGCTCGATGCGGAGGCCGCGGGCCTGTTTGCTCAAGCCCAAATGCAGCACCAGGCGAGGTTTATGTCGGTGGAGAAGCTTTGGGCCGCGCGCCGAGACCTCAGCCCATTCGGTGAGCAAGACCTGCGCATGCAGTTCGCAGCCAAACCGAGACGAGGGCCTCGTTGCCGCGAGCGTCTCCACGAGCCATCCAGACACATTTTCGGCTGCGCCGGGAAAAGGACCAAAACCAGTGATGAGCAGGCTAAGCGGGCGCATGACGACCGATTGCGAGGTGGCCGATTGGCGGAACAGACAAAAGATGCCGCCATTCCCCATGCAAAACATAGACGGCCTCGTCCAATCAAGGCTTATTGTCTTGGCACCGACGCACGAACAGTCACTATCAAGATCAGGGGGAGCAGGCGATCTCTCGATCGAGCTGCTGGTGGCGCGTAGGCCGCCGTTCTTTGTCAATCCCACCACTCCTTTAGAACTCAATCCGAGGAAGTCGGCCATGGATGGCGGCTAGACCGCAATGCGGCACCATCTTTCACCTCATCATGATCAAGCCGCCGCGCGCGATGCGCTGCGTGAGGTGGTCGTCTGTTAGCGCCTGCCTGAGGCGAGTAACGCCCTGGTCATAGCTCGCGCCAGCCCATCAATTTGGCAAGGTGCTCGACGGCGGCGGCGGGCGTGATGCGGCCCGAGCGGACCTTCTTCTCCATCTCCCGCCAATGGCGGCCTGCGCGCCTGCTGCCCTTGAAGGCTGCCAGCAGACGCTGCTCGAAAATCTCGCGCATCCAGGCCACGGCTTGGCCGCTGCGGCGCTCAGCGAGCGCACCAGACGCATTTAGCGCGGCCTGGCGTTCCTCGATCTTGGCCCATAGCTCATCGAGGCCGGTGTTGTCCCTCGCCGAGACGGTGAGTACGACAGGCGACCAGTTCGGGTTGCCTGCGGCGAGAATGTGCAGCGCCGTCCGATATTCCATGGCGGCGCGATTGGCTCGCTCCACCTGGTCGCCGTCGGCCTTGTTGACCGCGATGATGTCGGCAAGTTCGAGCAGGCCGCGCTTGATGCCCTGTAGCTCGTCGCCCGCGCCCGGCAGTCCCACCACGACGAAGACGTCGACCATATTGGCGACCGCCGTCTCGGATTGGCCGACGCCGACCGTCTCGACCAGGACCACGTCGTAGCCGGCGGCCTCGACCAGGGCGATGGTCTCGCGCGTCGTCTTGGTCACGCCGCCGAGGCTGTCGCCGGCGGGGGAGGGGCGGATGAAGGAGGCGGGCTCCGCGGCGAGCCTGCCCATGCGTGTCTTGTCGCCAAGGATGGAGCCGCCGCTGCGGGTCGATGTCGGATCGACAGCGAGCACGGCGACCTTACAGCCTTTAGCGACGAGGTTCAGTCCCAGCTGATCGATCATGGTGGACTTGCCCGCGCCGGGCACGCCGCTGATGCCCACCCGCAGGCTCTTGCCGGTCAAGGGCAAAAGGCGCTCGAGCAGCGCTTGCGCGCGGGCCGCGTCCTCCGGCTTCGCGCTTTCGATGAGGGTAATGGCGCGGCCTAGGGCGACCCGATCGCCGGCCTCGACTGCCGCGATCATTTCGTCCAAGCCGGATGCGGATCCGCGTTTCGCGCTCATGGGATGCGGCGTAGGGGCAAACCTTCCCGAGCGCAAGATGGATGTAGATGACGCCGCGCCTTCCAAGCGTTGCCTAGGCAGTCTCGCAGCATCGCCCTTGGTGGCCCCGCTAGCGGCGCAACACGCCGATCATCCTGCTCGTGAAACTGAGCCGTTCGGCCATCACGGTAATCACATAAGTGAGAAGAGCCTGGCTTAGCGGGTAGTTCTCGCGTCTGATGCGTTCATAGTCGTCGATGCCCAGGGTATAAAGCACGCTGATCCACCTCCGCCTGGATGGTGGCACTGCGCGATCGCCCGGTGATGAGCCCCATCTCGCCGATCGTGGTGTGCGGTCCGAGACTACGTACGCGGGTCGAGCCACCCTCCTCCGGGCTCGCGATGATTCCCACCCAGCCTTCGACAATGAAATGCATGCAATCGGCGGCATCGCCTTGCGAGGTCGGCGGCTTTCTCATTTTGATCGGCTTTCTCACCCGACCCGTGGCCTTCATCCTCGCTGGCGACATGGCGGTCGCCTATTTCATGGCGCATGCGCCCAGAGGCTTCTTTCCAACGCTCAACGGTGGTCAGCTGGCTATTCTCTTTTGCTTCGTGTTCCTTTTTCTCGTTTTCGCCGGCGCCGGTACGTGGAGTGTAGATGAGCACCTAGCTCGCTCGCGCTCACGCTGAACTTGCGCTGGTTGGCGGCGACGAAGAGTTTCTGTCCCTTGTGATGGAATATAATCTGACCAATCTCAATTACTGGTTTCTGTCCGACCGGGCACTCACTTGCGTGGGACGCACCGGAGGCCAAGCGAGGGTGCAGTGCGGAGCCGGTTAAGGCGCCGTCTTCCCCTACACGATCCAACCGAGCTCGCGCGCCTTGTCGTTGGCGAGCTTCCAAGCGCTCGTGAGAAATTCCGCCTGATTCATTGGGGCGCGATGATCGTTCTTCATGGGGTAGCTCTTGGCGAGAAGTTGAGGCGAGTTAGCCGGTTTATGAAACGTCACGGTGTAGCTCGTGCCCGGCACCCTAACGACGATATAGCCGTTCTGAACTTCGGCCAGCAAATCCCAGCGCGATATTTTGATCCCCCGAAGAAAGCCGAACTGCGCTGTGGGGGGTATGCGTTCCCAGCGTCGGCTTCGGCCGGCGGCCCTCGACGTTCTTTAGGTGTGCGCGGGCTCCAGAACTGCCGTAGCTATCGGGTGGCTGCTAAACCGACCAGCATCCCGCGCACGCCTCAAGCTTAGACGTTTGTCCCCGAATGGCTCTTAGCAAAATGCGCCAGAAGGCGTCTGCTTCGGCCGGCGCGCTAACTTTTTTGTTTCGGAGCGTTGCTAGAGCGGCCCTGGAACGGTCTGTTACAAACCGCCACGATTAAGCTGTTCGAAGTTCGTATGCACTGTGCGTGATGGGCTGCACCATCACTTCTCCAAAGAGCGAGAGGCGTGGGGCTTCTTCTTTCTTAGGGCGTCGGCTTCGGCCGGCACCTTTTGTCGCAGGTGGCCAAATTGGAACAGACTCCGTACCGGGGAATGTTATGGTGAATCGAGACCAAGAAACGGGGGACTGACCTATGCGTGTCTTTCTAGCTTGCGCCATTATCATTACCGCTGCGGTTGGACTTGGTGGCTGCTTTCACCACCAGCAGTCGGTCGTCGAGCAGCCGATTTCGCACGCGCCGCTGAAATAGTGGAGACCGGACCAGGGACTTGATGGAAACGGGCTAGGCTACTAGGCTTACATTTCTCTGCATCTTACTCTCCTGCAATTGCCAGCCTCGGTCGGGTACTCCTCGTCCGGGGCTTTTGCGTCGAGATGCACACAGTCACGGGCCTCGGCTTCGTCGGCGTCCTTCTCTTCTCGCTGACGTGACGCCGTCGCGCCATTTGGCCGCGTCGTTAGTTTGAGACGGACTGATTAACGTTTTCGCCGGGTGGCCTTCGCGCCATTTGTATGTTCGAGCCCTCCCTGAAACCACGTCCTTCCTGCGCGAGGCTTCTCCTTTTGGGTCTGCCTCGCTCATGGCAAGACAACCTATCGGCGATAAGGCAATGACGGGGACCGAGCGACAGCGGAAGCGGCGTGAGCGGTTACGGCGAGAGCGCGAGGAAGCAGCGCGCGAAGCCGAAAAGTCACTCAAACCGATGCCCAGGGCAGAGCCCTAGACGGCTCCGGAACGACGACCTCAGTTGCGAGGGGTGGCGGCTCGGTCAAATCGGCAAGCTAATTTATTGGACTGCCTCGGTACTTGGCGTTATAGCCCTCGGCCTTGCCGCCTATGTCGCTGTGGCGCAGCAACTGAGGCGCAACCCAGCCCCCAAGGGACCTCCGCCATCTTGCGCGAGAAGGCCAGCGCCGTGCGGGCTTGGGAGAGCAGGTCGATGAAAATGCCGAGCCGCTCGCTATTTTTGCCCGGTCTTTCTTGCCTCGGCCCTTCTGACCGTGCGGGGACCATTTGAGGTAGAAACGAGCAAGAAGCGCATTTAAAAAAACCGATGCCGTGTTGCACGTCGCTTGGCGTCGTAGATCCCATCCCGCCGTGTCACTGCCACCCCCACAGATATTCACTGCACCGGGGGCACGGCGTTGAATCTAAGGAGTCGGACGCGGCCCTGAATTTATAGAGCACCCCTTCTTCACCGAAGTTTGCAGGACGGCATCGAACTCGCCTTTCAACCTTGTGTATTCGGCCATCCGGGCCGGATCATTCACCATAAAAGCCGTCGGCCAGAAGACGACCGGAGCACCCGAAGGAGGCACTATTTCCCAAGTGTGCTTACTGTCGTCCCGCTCACCGCCTAGGTTGAAAGCTCTTTCGGAAACCAGCGCGGCTTCTTCGGCGAGTTGCCTGCAGTTGAGCTGATTATAGTTCGGTGAGAGCTGGCAAGAGACACGAGATTGCGCTGCCGCAAAGTGAAGAGAGCACCCTATGAGCGCGGCCGACTGGACGGCTGACGAGCTGCTCAGCAACGCCTCTCCGATACCTGCTCGGCTCGGCTTCGGCCGGCGCCATCTTCATCGCTTTTGGGCCCCCCTTTTGCAGCATCTGCTCATCTAGCTTAAAGACCAGATCAGCGATTTTCTTATTTTTGGCCATAATCTCTCGTAGACGCTGCTCCGTGAGTTTGTTGTGTTCCATTGCGTCGAATACCTCAAGCCAGTAATGAGCAAATACGGCGATCATCCCGCACCTCGGCAAGATCGAGCTGCAAAAGCTGAAGCCTTTGCAAGTCACCAATTGGCTGGCTGCGATCAGCAAGAGCGGTGGCCATGACGGGCGCCCCTTGATGGCGAGCACAGTAGGCCACGCGCGTTTGCTCCTATGCAGCGCATTTGCCGCCGCACAGCCCATAGGCAACCGACATGATGCTGCTGATCAGGCCGGCGAAGAGGTCTCTCGAGCCTGTCGCAAAGAGGCCGGTTACCGGGTTTCCGGTAACACCGTTGACGGACATGCCGACCAACCCTTCCAGGTCTCAACGCCTCGCCGGCTTCGGCGCGCGGCCCTCGGCCTCCCATCGTTGCCGGGCGGTTGCTAGGCTTTCGCGCTCGAGAAATTATGGCGTGATTCCGTGGTGACGCATAAGTTGGCGATATGACAGTTGTCTGACGACCAAGCGATCTGGGCCTACTCCGCCGCGTGCTTGGCCCGCTCGCCTGACGCGGCGCTGAGCTTCTGCAACAGGTCGATGGCGGCTTCGGCGATGGGCGTGCCGGGGCCAAAGATCGCCTTGGCGCCCGCAGCGCGCAGCTCCTCGTAGTCCTGTGGCGGGATGACGCCGCCAACCACCACCATGATATCGCCGCGGCCGAGCGCCTCGAGCGCCTCGCGCAAGGCCGGCACCAGGGTCAAATGGCCGGCGGCCAGCGACGAGACGCCGACGATATGCACGTCGTTCTCGGCGGCCTGGCGGGCGGCTTCCTCAGGTGTCTGGAACAGAGGGCCGATATCGACGTCGAAGCCCAGATCGGCGAAGGCCGAGGCAATGACCTTCTGCCCGCGATCATGGCCGTCCTGGCCCATTTTGGCAACGAGGATGCGCGGCCTCCGGCCCCGATCGGCCTCGAAGCGCTCGATCAGCTCGTTGACGCGGGTCAAGCTTCCGTCCATGCGGCCCATCTCTGCCCGATAAACGCCGGTCACCGCCGTGATTTCGGCGCGGTGCCGGCCGTACACCTTCTCGAGCGCATAGGAGATCTCGCCGACGGTCGCTTTGGCGCGTGCGGCTTCAACGGCGCCCTCGAGAAGATTGCCTGTACCTGTCTCAGCGTAACGGGTCAGCGCGTCAAGAGCCGAGCGCACCCTATCCTCGTCGCGCTCGGCTTTGAGGCGGGCGAGCTTCTGCAGCTGCTGGCGTCTGACCGAGCGGTTGTCCACCTTGAGGATGGCGATCTCGGCCTCGTTGTCTGGGCGATATTTGTTCACCCCGACGATGGTTTGGCGCCCTGAATCGATGCGGCCTTGGGTCGCCGTCGCCGCCTGCTCGATCATGCGCTTGGGGATGCCCGCCTCGATGGCTTTCGCCATGCCGCCAATCTTCTCGACCTCCTCGATATGGCTCATAGCGCGCTCGGCAAGATCGTAGGTGAGACGCTCGACATAGAAGCTTCCGCCCCAGGGATCGATGCTGCGGTTGGTTCCGGATTCCTGCTGCAGCATCAGTTGGGTGTTGCGGGCGATGCGCGCCGAGAAATCGGTCGGGAGTGCGAGCGCCTCGTCGAGCGCGTTGGTGTGCAGCGACTGGGTGTGGCCTTGCGTTGCCGCCATGGCTTCGACGCAGGTGCGCACGACGTTGTTGAACACGTCCTGGGCGGCGAGGCTCCAGCCGCTCGTCTGGCAATGGGTGCGCAGCGCAAGCGAGCGCGGGTCCTTGGGCGCGAACGCCTCGGCCATCAGCTTTGCCCAGAGGAGACGCGCGGCGCGCATCTTGGCGATCTCCATGAAGAAGTTCATGCCGATCGCCCAGAAGAAGGAGAGCCGCGGCGCAAAGGCGTCGACGTCGAGGCCGGCCTTGATGCCGGCGCGCACATATTCGATGCCGTCGGCAAGCGTGTAGGCGAGCTCGAGATCCGCGGTCGCGCCGGCCTCCTGCATGTGATAGCCGGAGATCGAGATCGAGTTGAATTTCGGCATCTTCTGGCTGGTGTAGGCGAAGATGTCCGAGACGATGCGCATCGAGGGGGCGGGCGGATAGATGTAAGTGTTCCGCACCATGAACTCTTTGAGGATGTCGTTCTGGATCGTGCCTGAGAGCTGCTCCGGCGGCACGCCTTGTTCTTCGCCCGCGACGATGAAGAGCGCGAGCACGGGCAGCACCGCGCCGTTCATGGTCATGGAGACCGAAACCTGGTCGAGCGGGATGCCGTCGAACAAAGTGCGCATGTCGTAGATGGAATCGATGGCGACGCCTGCCATGCCGACATCGCCGGTGACGCGGGGATGGTCCGAATCGTAGCCGCGATGGGTGGCGAGATCGAAGGCGATGGAGACGCCCTGCTGGCCGGCGGCGAGGTTGCGGCGGTAGAAGGCGTTCGAGTCCTCGGCGGTGGAGAAGCCGGAATATTGCCGGACCGTCCAGGGCCGCTGCACATACATGGTGGGGTAGGGGCCGCGGAGATAGGGCGGCACGCCCGGCAGGCCATTGAGGAAGTCGAGCCGCGCAATATCGTCGGCGCCATAGACCGGCTTGACGGCGATCCCCTCGGGCGTTTGCCAAGCACCGGCCCCGGCAGGCTCGACGCCGGCGCGGTTGCCTGCGTCGAAATTGATCGCAGCGAAGGCCGGGATGCGGGTCATGCGCTCAGCCTTTCATAGGCACTCTGCAGGACGCCAAGCGTATCACAGCCTTGATAGATGAACGTTCCGATACCGGCGGCTTCCAATGTCTGCCGGTTGTCGCCGGGCCTGCCCGTCAAATAGTTGTGCCTGGCTCCAGCAGCGGCGAGCGCCTTCGCCGCATCGGTCGCTTCGCTCGCATAGACCTTGTCGGACGAGCAGAGGCAGGCGAGCCTTGTTCCCGACGCTTCGAATGCCGCGGTGAGAGCGGCGATGTCGGTCTTCACCTCTCCCATAGGGAGAGGTCGGGCCGGCGCCGAGGGCGACGGACCGGGTGAGGGGTTAGAGCTTAGACGTGAGGCTTGATCCCCCTCACCCGACGCCTGCGGCGTCGACCTCTCCCCGCCGGGGAGAGATGGCGCCGAGGCGCCTGCGTAACTGATTGCCGCGATACCGCCCGACTCGAACAGGCTCTTGGCGAAGCTCGCCCGCGCGTTGAAATCTGAGGGGCGTCCGAGGCAGGCAAGAAATACTTTGGGGCGTCCGCCATGGCGGGAGAGATAGGCGTCGCTTTGAGCCCGCAAGAGCTCGAAAGGCTCGGCGAGCCTGAAACGTGGGAGCGGCTCGATGCGCTGGCCCTGCGCGGCGTCGACCGTGGCGTTCTTTGGCGCTTCGAGCACGGCAACCGGTTCCTCGGTAAGATCGGGGAAGTCGCTGGTGCCGATGAGAGAGTCCTTCCGACGCGCGATATTCGCCTCTCGTTCCGCCCGCACCTTGGCCACGGCCTGCTGGATCGACCCGGTCTCCAGCGCTTTGGCCGTGCCGCCCGTCCGCTCGATCTCCTGGAACAACGCCCAGGCGCGCATGCAGAGCTGATCGGTGAGAGATTCGATGGCGCCGGACCCCGCCGCCGGATCGGCGACGCGTTGGAGGTTCGCTTCCTCGATCAGAATGGTTTGCGTGTTGCGGGCGATGCGGCGCGCAAACGCGTCCGGGAGCCCAAGCGCAGCGCTGAAAGGAAGCACCGTTATCGCGTCGGCGCCGCCGATGGCGGCGGCAAATGCGGCGATGGTCCCACGCACGATGTTCCCGTAGGCGTCGCGCCGCGTCATCATGCGCCAGGCGGTCTCGGCGGTGACGATGGCGCGCGAAGGCTTGAACCGGCAGGCTTCCTCGATGCGCGTCCAAAGTTTTCGGATCGCCCGGAACTTGGCGATGGTGAGGAACTGATCCTGGTCCGCGGCGAGGCGAAAGAAGATGTAGCGGCGCGCATCGTCGAGCTTGATGCCGCCCGCTTCCAGCGCGCGTAAGTAAGCGATGGCATTGGCGAGCACGAAGGCAAGTTCCTGCGCCTCGGAGCCGCCCGCCGCATGCACGGGCCTGCCGTCGGCCACGGCGAAGGGGCCGGTGAAGCCTTGATTCGCAAGGCCGGAGATCAGGCCCGTCACCATGGCTGCAAGCTCGGTCCAAGGCATGGGGACGACGCCCAGCGTAGCCATGGCGCCGAGCGGGTCGAAGCCGAAGCGGATCTGCAACGAAGAAGGCGCAAGCCCTTTCGCCTTGACGTAGCTGGCCACCACGTCGGCGACCTGCCGCGATAGCGGCCCGAAGTCGAGCTCCAGCGTAACCCCGGCGTCGAGATGGACGCCGTTCAGCGCTTGCGCGATCGCAGCTTCGGTTGCCGACAGCGTATAGCCGAAATCGCCGACGGCGCCCGCGAACACGAGCACAAACCCGCTAGCGGCGTTGTGCAGATCATCGAGGATTTGCGCGTTTGCAGCTTCGGGGTCGGGGAGATCGATGCGCTGCATCATTCCCCAAGGCGCGCCTGGGGCGCGGCCTGGGATCACGCTTGCCCCGACCGCGCGCGCATAGAGCGGCTCGATAACGATGCCGTCATAGGTGGTCGAGCGGAGCGACGCGAAGGGCGCCCCCTTCAGCGCCTCCTGCACGAGCGCCTGCCAATCCGCTTCTTCAGCTGAAGGAAAGTCGCGCGCCAAGGAAAATTCAGCCATCGTCATCCTAGCCTTACCCCGTCTCGTCACCTCCTAGCACGAAGCCTAAGGGCCAAGAAAGCATGCGGCCTTGAGACGAAAAAGAGCACGGCCAGCCCCTGGAGCCGTCTTTGCGGTCGCCTCCGGCAACCGGTAGATTGCAGATTGATTCGTGAGGAGGAGTGGCCATGGCCAAGCGCAAGGCGGCGCCGAAGCAAGGCAGCGGAACCGGCGGGACGGCTGAGACCGCGACTGCCGAAAGCGTCTATCTCGGGAAAAGCATCAAGCCGGAGTTCATTCTTCTCCGGCTTGCCAACCGGCACGGCCTGATCACGGGCGCTACTGGTACCGGCAAGACGGTCACGCTCCAAGGCCTGGCCGAAGGCTTCTCGGATCTGGGCGCGTGTTCTACGCCGACGTCAAAAGCGACCTTTCTGGTCTTGCCGAGGCTGGCACACCGCAACCGTGGATTGAGGAGCGTGCCAAGGAGATCGGTTTCAAGAACGAATTCCGTGGTTACCCAGTGATCTTCTGGGACCTGTTCGGCGAGCAAGGTACTCCGATCCGGGCCACGATCTTCGAGATGGGTCCGCTGCTTCTCTCCCGCCTCATGGACCTAAATGAGACGCAAGAGGGCGTGCTGAACATCGCCTTCAAGCTCGCCGATGAGGAGAAGGCCAAGGATAAGAATTTTCAGCTGGTTGATCTCAAAGACTTGCAAGCGTTCCTTGAGGATTTGGCCGCTCGGTCCGATGAACTCACCACGAAATACGGTGCGGCTGATTTGGTCGAAGGGCGTCGGCGTCTATTTCGTGACGCAGAATCCGCTCGACGTTCCCGACACGGTGTCGAGTTCAGCTCGGCAATCGCGTGCATCACGCGCTCCGCGCCTTCACGCCGATGGAGCAGAAGGCGGTGAAAGCGGCGGCCACCATTTTTCGCGCCAATCCAGCCTTCGACACCGAGAAGGCGATCATGGAGCTTGGCGTCGGCGAGGCTTTGGTGTCCACCCTCGACCCCAAGAGGCAGCCGACGATTGTTCAGCGCACGCTGATCCACCCGCCGAACTCACGCGTGGGGCCGGTCACCGATGCCGAGCGCAAGGCCATCATCACGTCGAGCCCGGTGGCAGGCATATATGATGAGGTCGAGGACGGCGAGTTGGCCTATGAGATCCTAAAGAAGCGCGCCGCCGACCGCACCGATGCCGAGGCCTCGGCGCAGAGCGATCAACCCGCGGCGAAGAAGTCCGGGGGCGGCTCTCGCAGCGATGGATTCTGGACAACGTTCGGCAAGCAGATCATCAGATCCGTCGTGCCGGCGGCAACGCGGATGGCGGAACGTGCCATCAAGGATGGCGTGGCCGGCGCAATCAAGCGCGGTACGTTTGGGGGCATCAAGCGCGGCGGCAATTTTACCGGATACAGCCTTAAGCCGCTGGAGAGGGAGAACGATAAGTAGGTTCTGGCCGGCTAGCAGTGATAGCGGGTGACCGCTCGCGCGCAAGCCCTCGATCAGTTGGCCGTTTGGCCGTTTGGTCGCGGCGGCGGCTTGGGCGGGGCTTCACGGGAATTCGCTGAGTCGCTATTGCTGCCCCATGCTCACCCTTGAAGGCATTACCCTGCGCTTGGGCGGCCATCTCGTCCTTGATCGCGCTTCTGCATCCCTGCCGCCGAAGAGTCACGTTGGCCTCGTGGGGCGCAACGGTGCAGGTAAATCGAGCGCAAAACCGGCTAAAGGCGCTGGCGGCGATGGAGCCGATCGCTGCGGCGGTCGAGGACCCCTCGCTCGTCTTCGACTTTCCGAGCCCCAAGGAGCTACGCCCGCCGCTCATCGTGCTCGATGACGCTTCGGTCGGGTATGTCGCCGGCGTGCCCGTGCTGTCGCGGTTGAATTTACGGATCGATCCCGATGACCGCCTTGCGCTAGTGGGCCGCAACGGCAACGGCAAGACGACATTGGCGCGCCTCCTTGCAGGTCAGCTGAAGCCAATGGGCAGATCGCTGGTCGCCAGCGGCAAATTGCGGGTCGGTTATTTCGCGCAACATCAGATCGAGGAACTGGTCGCGGACGGGACGCCGCTTCAGCACATGGAGCGCCTGTTGCCAGGAGCTAAGCCCGGCGAGATCCGTGCTCAGCTCGGCCGCTTCGGATTCTCGGGCGACAAGGCGAATCTGAAGGTGCGCCAGCTCTCCGGCGGCGAGCGGGCGAGGCTGTCGCTGGCGCTCATCACGCGGGACGCGCCGCATATTCTGATCCTGGACGAGCCGACCAATCACCTTGACGTGGATGCACGCGAGGCGCTGGTTCAGGCCTTGACCGACTTTGGCGGGGCGGTGCTGGTGGTCAGTCATGACCGCCATTTATTGGGGCTGATCGCCGATCGGCTCCTATTGGTCGACGACGGGACGGCAAGAGAGCTTGAAGGCAGTCTCGACGATTACCGCAACATGGTGCTGGGTGCCGGCCGCGGCGCTGCGGAGGATGTCCGGTCTGGCAAACGAGTTAGCCGAGAGACCGAGCTGATGAAGGCGCGGGCCGAGGTCGAGTGCAACATTGCCACAGCCGAGCATCGCTGGCTGGAAGCAAGCGAGGCCGCGGAACGCGCCAGCGTCGACATGGCAACGCGCGGCGGGCAGACCTCCGCGGACGCAGAGCAACACAGTTAGGGGCGTGAACGGTCGCCGTTGAAACGCGGACGGGCAGCCCGTTCGAGCCGCCTGCTGCAAATCCGTGCAAATCCGGCAATAAGCTGCCTTATTTCGGTGCGGAGTTGAGCAATTCCTCGACATGTTCCCAATTGACGAGGTTGTCGAACCAGGTCTCGAGATATTTCGGCCGCAAATTGCGGTAGTCGATGTAATAAGAGTGCTCCCACACATCGCAGCCGAGCAACGGCCATCCGCCATGGGGAAGCGGGTTTTCGCCGTTCGGCGTCTTGGCCACCGCGAGCTTGCC
Organism: uncultured Alphaproteobacteria bacterium; assembly: GCA_963804515.1. GTDB lineage: Bacteria > Pseudomonadota > Alphaproteobacteria > Rhizobiales > Methyloligellaceae > Methyloceanibacter. Next base: position 344,734 of record CAWDQR010000006.1, read on the forward strand.
GTCGTTCAGCGTGAGCCAGCACCAGCCCGAGCCGAACTGGGTCTTGCCCGCATCGATGAAGTCGGCGCGGAACTTGTCGTAGCCGCCGAGATCGCTGTCGATCATGGCTTGCAGCTTGCCCGGCAGCTTCTTGCCGCCGCCGCCCTTCTTCATCCAGGGCCAGAAATGATTGTGGTTGAAGTCCTGGCCGGCATTGTTGAACACGGGCTGGTTCTTGCCGTAGCTCGCCTTGACGATCTCCTCGAGGCTCATGCCCTCGAAGCCTGAGCCCGGCAACAGCTTGTTCAGCATGTCGACATAGGCTTGGTGATGCTTGTCGTGATGATATTCGAGCGTCTCGGCCGACATGTGGGGCTCGAGCGCGTCATAGGAATAGGGGAGTTTCATGAGTTCGAAGGCCACGGCAGTCCTCCCGGGGGCGGGGTTTCTCGGGGAAAGTCCGGCGAAAGCTAACGGTTCCCGACTGTCGAGGCAAGCGAGCCGATGGGCTTTGCCAGACACGCAAAAGCGCGAAGGCCGAAAGGCCTCCGCGCTTCTGTAAGCAGGAAGGTTAGTTGGGCGTGCGAGCCGAGTTTGGCGCAAGCGCCGTGAAGGGCGCATGAAGCGCGAATGAAAGCTAAATGAACGGGTTGGGTGAGTTTGGGTGGGCGCGGAGCCCCTGAACTCCGCGCCAGGTGCCGAGGAAGGTTTGCTTTATCAGTTACAGGGATCTGACGCTTCGGACATTGCGTCCCTGCGCCTGAACCCCGCATGAACCGGCAATGCAGGATCGGTTCAGGAAAGAACCAATGGGTAAAGCCTACTTCACCAAGACCTGCAGCTCCTTGAACTCGGGCGTGCCGGCTTTGCCCAGCCACTCGAACAGTACCATTTCGCTGTCGACGACGTCGGCGCCGGCCTTGAGCAGACGGGCGAGGGCTAGCCTGCGGCTGGCTTTCTCTCGGGAGGCAACCGCGTCGGCGACCACGAAGGCTTCGAAGCCCTGCTCCTCGAGATCGATTGCGGTCTGCGTGACGCAGACATGAGCTTCGATGCCGCCAATTACCACTTGCGGTCGCCCCTGGCGGCGAAGCTCATGTAGCCGATCGCGCAACGGCACAGCTTTCAGGCAGGAGAACTCGACCTTCTCCACGACCGCTCCGGCGTAACCAAGCGCCTCGCGAAGGGGCTCGACCGTGGGCCCGAGCCCCTGGGGATACTGCTCCGAGTATGTAATCGGAATTTCGAGCGTCCTGGCGGCGTGCACGAGGCGCACGCAACGCTCGACGACGCGCTCCTTGTCCGACACTGCCGCCAGCAGCTTTTCTTGGACGTCGATGATGAGCAGCTGGGATTTGTCGCGGGTGAGGAGCATGGGTTCACGTGCCGATGTAGGGCGAGACTCAGTACTCTCGCACAGGTGACGGCGAGCCGCCTAGACCTGCGATCAGAAGAGCGAAGGCGTAGGCGAGCGCCACCTCCTTCAGCCGCTCGAAACGGCCCGAGGCGCCGGCGTGCCCAGCCTCCATATTGGTGCGCAACAGAAGCAGATTGTCGTTGGTCTTGCGCTCGCGCAGTTTCGCCACCCATTTCGCCGGCTCCCAATAGGTCACGCGCGGGTCGGTGAGCCCGGCCAGAGCGAGAATGTGCGGGTAGCCTTGGGGCTCCACATTGTCATAGGGCGAATAGGCGGCGATGGTGCGATAGGCCCCTACGCTCTCGATCGGATTGCCCCATTCGGGCCACTCCGGTGGAGTGAGCGGCAAGCTCGCATCCAGCATGGTGGTAAGCACGTCGACGAACGGCACCTCGGCGATGACGCCCAGAAACAGCTCGGGCGCCATGTTGGCGACGGCTCCCATCAGCATGCCGCCGGCGCTGCCGCCATGGGCGACGATGCGACCTTCGGAGGTGAATCCTTCACGCGCGAGATAGTCGCCCGCGGCGATGAAGTCGGTGAAGCTGTTCATCTTCTTCTCCCGCTTGCCCTCCTTGTACCAGCGGTAGCCCTTGTCCTTGCCGCCCCGCACATGGGCGATGGCGTAGACAAGGCCGCGATCGACGAGGCTCAAGGCGTTGGTGGAGAAGCCCGCGGGGATCGACATGCCATAGGCGCCATAGCCGTAGAGCAGCAGCGGTGCCGAACCGTCGAGCGGGGTCTGTTTGCGGTAGAGAAGCGAGACCGGCACCGTCTCGCTGTCTTTTGCCGGCGCCATCACCCGGCGCGTGACGTAGTTGGAAGGGTCGTGGCCGCTCGGGATTTCTTGCGTCTTGCGCAAGGTGCGTTCGCGCGTCTCCATGTCGTAGTCAAACACCTGCGCCGGCGTCGTCATCGACGAGTAGGTAAAGCGGAGCGTGCTCGTGTCGTCTTCGTAGCCAGGCGACATGCCGAGCGCGTAGGCCTCCTCGGCGAAGGCGATCTCATGCTCGGCTCCGTCGGCAAAGCGCCGCACGACGATGCGCGGCAGTCCGTCCTCGCGCTCGAGCCGCACGAGATGGTCCTTGAAGGTCACCATGTCGAGGATAAGACGGCCTGGCCGGTGCGGCTCGATCTCGCGCCACTCCGCGCGGCCGGGACTTTCGACTGGGGCTTCGACGATGCGGTAGTCCTCGGCGCCGTCCGAATTGGTGAGGATGACGAGCCGGTCGCCACGATGCTCGACGGAATAATCGTGCTCGGGCTCTCGGGGACTGACAAGACGCGGAGGCGCCGAGGGATCGTCGGCGTCGATCAGGCTCACCTCGGTGGTCTCGTGGTCGTGCACGCTGAGCAGCAGGAAGCGGCGGCTTTGGGTGGCGCCGAGGCCTAGAAAATAGGCGGGGTCGGGCTGCTCGTGCAGGACGGCATCGGCGATCTCGGTACCAATATCATGGCGGAGCACCCGGCGCGGGCGATGCTCGTCATCGAGCCAGATATAGAGCAGGGTCCGGCTATCCGACGCCCATTCGAAAACTCCGTTATTGTCGGCGATCCGCGCATCGACGACGGCGCCGGACTCCGCCTCGATGATCTGGATCGTGAAGAACTCCGATCCCTTCGTATCCACGGCATAAGCGATCAATTTGTGGTCGGGGCTGTGCGAGGCGTTGGCGATGCGGAAATAGGGATGGTCGCGGGCAAGCGCGTTCCCGTCGATCAGGAGCCGCTCCGCTCCGCCGCCCCGCGGCTTGCGGCAGAACAGCGGGTGCTGACCGCCGGTGATGAAACGCGTGTAGTAGGAGAACGTGCCATCGGGGGCCGGCACCGTCGCGTCATCTTCCTTGATGCGACCCTTCATCTCGGCGAAGAGCGCCTGTTGCAGGGCCTCGGTCTCAGCCAAAATGCCTAAGCTGTAGGCGTTCTCGGCTTCGAGATGGGCCTGGATCTCGCGGTCGAGCTCATTTGGATTGCGCATCACCGCTTGCCAGTTCGAGGCGCGCAGCCAAGCGTAGCCGTCGACCCGCACGATCCCGTGTTGGGACGAGGTGGACGGCCTGCGGGAGGCGCGGGGAGGGGTTATCCCCGCGCGAGGTGGTTTGGCATCCATCCGGTTAGATTTACTCGGAGTCCTTGCCAGCTGGCTCGTCACCGTCGAGCTTCAGGGCGACCCCGTTGATGCAGTAGCGGAGACCGGTGGGATTGGGGCCGTCTGGAAAGACGTGGCCAAGATGTGCTTCGCATTGGGCGCAGCGTACTTCGGTGCGACGCATGAACAGGGCCCGATCTTCGCGCTCGCTCAGCGCAGTGGCGTCCGAAGGCGCATAGAAGCTCGGCCAACCAGTCCCTGAATCATATTTCGTTTCAGAGCTGAAGAGCGGGGCGCCGCAGCAGACGCAGCGATACATGCCGTCGCGTTTCTCCTGCCAATAAGGATGGCTGAACGCGCGCTCGGTTCCGTGCTTGCGCGTCACCCGGAACTGTTCGGGACTTAGCTTCTCGCGCCACTCCGCATCGGTTTTGACGTCTTTGCCAGGTTTGTCCATTTCTGGCTCCAGGGTTCTGGGCATGGATGCAAATCTTCCTTTTTTCTCGTATTGGCTTGTCTGCAATATAATACTCGAAATCCCCTCTTAAGAGGGTGCGCCCGGCTGCTCACGCAGGATTGATTGTCCTTCGCGCCTGAGTATCCCGGTTAACGTGTCGCGCAGACGCGTGAGATTTTTTGCAGTGATTGCAGACATCGCAAATTAGACTTAAGCAGCTGGTTGGGTACAATGGCGGCGGGCGAAAGTCGCGTATTCGTTCACTATATTAATTCAGCCTACAGTCTTCATGAGAAACGATGCATTGCGCATTTGTGAAAAGGTGCTATATATGCAGATGCGTAGTGCGCCTTTATGCGGAGCACAGTCTCTAGTTGCGAAAACAATGCAACTTCCGGCCACAAAAACGGCATAATCTGGGTCGCGTGACCAGGGAGATGCCAGAACATTTGCACACCGTTGCCGTGCTTGTGAGGTGCGGGGACTGTGTAGGATCAAAGGAGCGACTTAATGGAAGAAAATCTGGAAAAGAACGAGCTCGTCGAACTCACGGCTGAGATTGTCTCCGCCTATGTTAGCAACAACACGGTCGTGGCTACCGACCTTGCCGGGGTGATCCACAATGTGTTCGATGCCCTGAGCAGGGCGTCTGCCGCCTCAGGCCAGCCGGCCCGGGAGGAGCTGAAGCCCGCCGTCCCGGTCAAGCGGTCGGTCACACCCGAATTTATCGTGTGCCTCGAGGACGGCAAGAAGTTCAAATCGCTGAAGCGCCACCTGCGCACGCATTACGATCTGTCGCCCGAAGAATATCGGGAGAAGTGGGGCTTGCCGCACGACTATCCCATGGTCGCCCCGAATTATGCCGCCGCGCGTTCCGATCTCGCCAAACGCATGGGACTTGGGCAGCGTCGCCGTTAGCAAAACGAATCGGCTGTACAGCGCGGCGCATCCCTGGCCGCGCTTCCGCCGCTTCGCCGCGCCAGCCTTCTCCAAATCGAGTGGTGCGCACCGAAAGTTACCACAACCTATTGTGACTCTTAGAGAATCTGCTCCGGAGGCTTGCACGGAGCGGCCGAACTCCACATAGTCGCCTCTGACGTGGCGATTCGCGAGCTGCTGCAAGGCTTGCTGGAGGGGGGCCGATGCTGTCCGTACGGGCTTTTCGGGCGCAGTTGGTGACGCAGGGACAGCGTGAGCTGTACGACTATTGGCGTCACTCCGCGGGGACCCGGCCAATGCCATCACGCTCCGACCTTGATCCATTCAGCGTGCCCAAGCTCCTTCCTTGCATCGGTCTGATCGACGTCGCCGGCGGGTTGGGAGATGCCCGGTTCAGGCTGGCGGGGACGCGCCTCCACGACATCTATGGCGAGGAGATCACCGGCAAGCGTATCGACCGGATTTTCGCGGGCGCTGCCGCCGACTACTGGCAGCGGGTCCATGGCTGGGTGGTGGAGCATGGCGCGCCGCTCTATGGCGTGGTGCGCGGACCGGCCGAGGGCCGTGACCATATTGTGCTGTTCTGGCTGCGGTTGCCGCTCTCGCAAGACGGGCGCGTCGACAGAATCCTCTGCTACGACACCGCGGGCCCTACCGAGACCGTCCATGCCAGCACCGGACGCGCTTTGCGGCGCTATCCGGCTCCTCAGCCGCAGATGTGGAGCGCGCAGCGGCGGGCGCATTGCTGAGCCTCGGGCTTCTGCGGCGTAGGCGCCAGCTCACCCTTATAGGCACTCAATAAGACCAAGGTGGCGGTTGAGCTCGTAGCTCCAATGGCCCGCGGCGCCGCTCGGCGCGAAGCGCTCGTTCAAGCTTCGCCAGGATGCGCATGCTGCCTTCCGGGCTCAAATCTTCAGGCGCGGGAGATCGCGGGCCCTGAGGTAGTACCCGGACCCTGCCTCGACCATCGTGCCGAAGATGCGGGACGCTGACGAATTGGCTCGCAATCCCTGACCCGCCTTCGCCCTGAGCGATCAGCATGCCCTCAAGCGCAGGCCGGGAGGATTGAACGGGGATAGATGTGCCGGCCTCGGGTTGGCGCGGCCTCCGTCGCGGACGCGCAAGCCTTCGCGCTGACCCTCAACGCTTCTTCTCTCTTAGCGACTTATCCCGGGCTCCGCTGTTGCCCCCTAGAGTGTGATAGGTATCAATTCGCGATGTCATACTTGACACCACAAGGCCCAATCCCTGCAAATCGCGCTCACGCGTCTTGCCAGGCATTACGGGCTCGATGTCGCCGAGGAGAGGCACCGGCGCGAAGGGAATCGCGTTTCGCCATTGGGGGAGCAAGGACTATCGTCCCACCCTGGATGCGTGGCGTGGGTCTAACGATCAGTGAAGCGAGGGCGCCTTGGCGATCGCCTCCCGCGCGTCCTTGCGGATCCTCTCAACCATCGCCAGCAGCCCGTTCGAGCGTTGCGGTGTCAGGTGCTCCTTGAGATGCAGCCGACCGAGAACGGCGTTGGCGTCGGTGCCGAGAATCGCGTCGGCCGTCTTGCCGGAGTAAAGGGCGAACAGGATCGCGATGAGGCCACGGACGATATGGGCGTCGCTATCGCCGAGAAAACTTAAGTGGGGAACGGTGTCATCTGGATCGACCCTGGTCGCGAGCCACACTTGGCTCACACAGCCCTGCACCTTGTTGGCAGCGTTCCGGGCATTCTCAGGCAAAGGCGGAAGCCTCCGCCCGAGCTCGATCACGTAGCGGTAACGATCCTCCCAATCTTCGAGCAGCTCGAAATCGGCAACGATCTCGTCGAAGCTCGCGGCCGAATGCGCCTCTTCCCTTTGCAATGGCTGTGGGGTGTCCATGCAACCAATATAAGCGGGATTGGGGGGATCTGCGACTCAGCAGGCAGGATTTCAGGGCGCGCACCTTGGATGGGAAAGGGGGGACCATCCTTAGGTGCGCGCCCCTGGCAGGTGTGCTGCCAAAGCCGATCGTTCGGCAAGCGACGGCCCGTGCGTGCGTCGGCACCCCCGGCGGCGGTCGCGGGTTGGCGGACTGTTCGAGGCGCCGCAGTCCTGCTCCAGGCCTTTCGCCTAGATGCCGGCGCCGCGCCGTCCGCCCCAGGCCGGCATGAGATCGTCACGGTTGAGCGTGTTTTGCGAATTGGTCGGCTCGACGCTCGCAGGCTCCACGGTGACAGGTGCCGTGGCCCAAGAACTCCATGCTCGCCTGCGCGACGGCTGCCTGGTCGAGGCTCGAATGTTTTGCGTCTGCGCCCTCGGCAGCGGCCTTATCATCCGCGCCTGGGGCTTGCGCATCGCTAGCGGTCCCCCCGGTTTCCTGCCGGATGAATCCCATGAGCATTGAAACGCCGAATTGTGCCTTCTCCACGAAAACGCCAAAAGCGTCCTTGCCCGTGGCGCAAACCCCGGGATTCCGGTCACAGAAGCCGCTCACGTCCTTCACGGCCGCCTGTGCGGTGCCATAGACTTCGCTCTGCTGTTCCTCATTGGTCGGAAGCAGCAGAACGAGGATTATGAGCCAAAAAGCCGTCCTAATGAGAAACATCACAGTGCCCCTTTCGATCCAGATGGCGGCTCTCGCCCGCCAGGTACCTTCCCCATAGGTAGGGCTACTATAATCCGGAGAAAATAAGCGAGTTTCACTACTGCCAGTCAATTTTGCCTAAAATCTATATTTAGGTTTAAGAGACATCTAAGCGGTCGCTTTGGCTTAAGCTTCTGATAACGTCCCCTAACCGCACTAAAGTTGTATGAAATTTTGAATAAAGATTTCGATCCCCCAGACCCGTACGATTCGTGAGCGGGCCTTGATCAAGGCGTTGCGATCTCGCTCGACTCCGGGCGCAAGAGCGTCAAAGGATGCCGAATTTTGGCGCCGCCCGCGCTCGCCATTGCAACTTTAGGCTTCCTTAAGCGAGCACCCGAATAATCGAGACTAGAATAAAGACAATCGGGGACGCAGCGGCGAGTGGCCCGCTCCGAGATGCGCGTGTTCGTCAACAAGAGTTTGCGCGGGTTCGCTGCCTATTTCGGTTCGCTCGTGCACGAATCCATGCGCGACGATGTCCTGACCGCTGCTCGCCAACAGGCTTTCATCGCAGCGCATCTGCTCGCGGGCTTGCTCGCGCTCTGCCTCTTCCCGGTCTATCTGGTGTTGTGCTGGAAGCCGTCGCTGCTTGGCGCTGTCGCCTTTCTCTGGTTCCTCTCACCGATCGGCATCGCCGTCTTCCTATCGCGCACCGGCAAGCTCGGCACCGCGCATCTGATTTCGGCGGCGAATTTCGCTGGGCTCGTCACCTTCTCGGCGTGGCTCACAGGCGGCATCACCTCCTTTCTCGTCCCCTGGATGGTGGTCGTCCCCCTGGAGGCCGCGCTGTCGACCGATCGGCGTGTGGTCGCCTGGGCGGCGGGGGTCGCTTGTCTCGGCCTTTCCGTGCTCGCCGTCGGCGGGGCTCTTGGCCTTGTGCCGACCATGCCAACCCCACCAGTGTCGCCCACGCTGCTTGCGCTGTTCGGAGCTATGAGCGCCGCCGCCTACGCCGCGGGACTCGCGATCAGCGTGCAGCTCGTCCACATGCGATCCGAGGATGCCGTTCGCATCGGCGAGGAGCGCTACCGGCTGCTCGCTGAGCACGCGACCGACATGATCACGCGCCACGACGGCAGGGGCCGCGTGTTATTCGCTTCGCTTGCCGCACAGCAGCTATTGGGCGAGCCAGCTGCCAGGCTTCACGGCGACGGCCTGTTCGAGCGCGTGCATGTCGCCGACAGGCCCGCTTATCTCACGGCGTTGTCACAGTGCTTCGCCAACAACGAACCTATCACCGTCGAGTTCAGGGTGCGCCGCTCGTCCGGCCCGGGAAGATATCTCTGGGTCGAGATGCGCTGCCGGCCATTGCGGTTCGAGACATCGCAGGGCACCGGTGTCCTCGCCGGCACCAGAGACATCTCGGAACGCAAGGCGCAAGAGACCGAGCTATTGCGAGCCCGCGATGAGGCGGAGAGCGCCAGCCGCGCCAAGACCCAGTTCCTCGCCAATATGAGCCATGAACTCAGGACTCCGCTCAACGCGGTGATCGGTTTTTCGGAAATCCTGAATCGCGAGCTGTTTGGTGCATTGGGCGAGCAACGCTACCGGGACTACGCCCGGCTCATACATGAAAGCGGCGAGCACCTTCTCAACGTCGTCAACGACATTCTCGACATGTCGAAGATCGAGGCCGGCAGGTTCAAGATCGTGAAGGAGCCGTTCGACGTGGCCTCGCTGATCAATTCTTGCGGCGAGGTCATGCGTCACGCGGCGGAGAAGAAGCAGCTCGCGCTGATCACCGAGGTTTCATCCGCCGTGCCCGAGCTTCTCGCCGATAAGCGCGCTTGCAAGCAGATGCTGCTCAACGTGATCTCGAACGCGATAAAATTCACCGATGCCGGCGGGTGGGTCCGCATCTCGGCACGGGTGGAGGAGGACCGGGTGGAGCTCGTTGTGGCCGACAATGGGATCGGCATTGCTGAGCAGGACCTGCCCAAGCTCGGGAATCCCTTCGTGCAGGCTGACAATTCCTACGACCGAAGCTATGACGGTGCCGGTCTTGGCCTGTCGGTGGTCAAAGGGCTCGCGCGCCTGCATGGCGGCAGGCTGGAGATCGCAAGCAAGCTTGGTCACGGCACCACCGCTACGATCGTCTTGCCGCTGGGGTCTCCGCAGAACGAACCGAAACTAGGCCCGAAGCCGTTGCCCGCCGTCACTGCGGCGTGAGCTGCTTCACCGAGCAGACCTGCGCTACTTGCGGGTGCGGCTCCCCGTTTAGCAACTCTTTAGCTTCGGCAGCCAAGATGGATTCTCCAGGGGGTTGTCGGGCGACCCTCGGTCAAGAAACCTGTTTAGTTGACCGTGAGCGATGGGTGTAATGGTGGCGCGGCTTGTGTTCCTGGCCTTTGTTGGCCTGACCGGCTTCATCATTTACAATGCGCTCTACCTGCAGGAGCAACGCAACGCCGCGATCCTGCCAGCGGTCGTTCCCAAGGCCACGCCGACGCCACGCATGCCGAGCGCCGCCGCAACCAAGCCGCCGCAACCGGCAACGATCCCCGCGGTGAGAACGGACGTACCCCCCCTGCCGGGTCAGGAGGCCCCGCAGCAGCTTGTAACCGCAATTCAGCGGGAGCTTGCGGCGCGCGGCTATGACAGCGGGCCGGCAGACGGAAAATTGCGCGACGACACGCGGAAGGCGATAGGTTCCTTCGAGAAGGACCATGGACTTCCCGTTACCGGCGCGCCCTCGGATGCGCTCTTGCGCCACATCCTTCTCGGCGAGGCGGTAGCGCCCGGGGCCAGTACCGGGTCGGTGGCGAGCACCCCGAGCAGCGTTTTGCGTGCGAAGCCAAGCCCGATGGCAAAAGGAGACCAGACGGTGAAACAGGTGCAACAGATCCTTGCCGATCTCGGCTATGCACCGGGACCCATCGATGGGGAGATAGGAAGCGAGACCGAGCGCGCCCTGAGTGCCTTTCAGCGCGACCGCAAGATCGCGCCAACCGGCCGCATCACGCCCGACCTGTTGCGGGAGATCAAGCGCGTCACGGGCCGTGACCTCGCAGCGAGTGTCGCGCGGCCTTGAGCTACCGCGCTAGGCCCGGTCATGCGCATCAAGAGCGAGATTTGGGTCAGGGCGTATCTGCGCCGCTGTCAGGGCCACGGGGCTCCTGCATTCGTCGCACGCCGCGGAGACGAGCACGCCGGTGCCATCTATATCTGCATCAATCGGCTCGACGGGACGGTGAAGCTTTACGGCCCCGCGCCGGCGGGCCTCGAAACCAGCGACGTCGAGCGGCGTTGGGTGAGCTGCTTTGCCGCCCCGCTTGTCAGCGAGGGGGAGGCGGTAAGCTATCTGGCGCGCCAGACAAAGTTCGACCCCGACATTTGGATCGTCGAGGTCGAGGACAAGGCAGGGCGGCACTTTCTTGGCGAGGACACCGCGGAGGATTAAGGTGATGCGGGAGTTAGTAGTTCGTTAACCTTACCCGCGTCTTAATGGCGAAGGCGCGGAGGATGCCGGCTCGATGGCGTTCGCGCCCCACGTCGGACGATGGAGACCGAGAATGGCAATCATCTTGCAATTCCCCCGGGTAGCGGAATCCACACCGCGGGTCATGGAGCGTGCCGACTGCATTCTCGGCCAGATCATCATCTTTCCAGGGGTGCGCATCGACCGCCGGGCTTCAGAAGGAACGCCGAGCGGAGGAACGGCTACCTCGTCCGGTAAGCGGGCGCAGCGTAGCCGGAAGAAGCAACGGTAAGTTACCCATCATTTCCCGCTTCGCCGGTCCGGCAGCATCTGCCTTATTTGGAGTATGGCCCACAAGACGTGGATTTGAGCGCCTGTTCGGCGCGTACGGCGTGGCTCGGGCCGGACAGCGGCGCGCGGATCATGGCGATGCCTTCTCCCACCGGAGACTTAACGACGACCACCTCGTCGGATTCTTCCGGAGCATCGACGCCAGCTTCCGCCACCGGCTGATCGGCCTTGGCAATCACCAGATCGATTTGCCCCCGTTTCATATCGGCGCCTGCCACAGTGTAGAAATTGTCTCCCTCCGGGCTATAGAGGGCGATCAGCCACAAATCGTTGGGAACCGATGCCTTAAGCCGCACCGGCCCAAGCTTTAGATCGAAACGGCAGAAGGCATAGCGAACGTCCGGGGCCATCATCGGCATGACCTCTTGCCCGGGGCTTGGCGGCGGAAGCAGGATCATCGTGTTGGGAGGCCCGAGCGGGATGAGCCTTGCCCACGCGTTTTTGGGGGCAAGGGCAGGCAAAGTGAGGACGGCAGCAATATGGATGAGACCTGCCAGCACGAGGCAGAGCAGGAAATAGAGCAGTGGAACCCTCAATTGCATGCCTTGCGCTCGATCTTGGGCAGCCGGTCATCGGGGATCTGGCCGATGCCGGTGGAGTCCGTCTCACGCGGACCGTAGATGCGCAACATGAGCACGAGCTTGCGCTCCGGTCCGGTGCCGCTCGGTAGCCAGTTTTCCGGGCGGGCGTTGTTGGCGAGGCTGATGCGGTAGGTGCCGTCCGAGCGACGGATGGCTTCGTCGCTGTTGAAGCTGAACCGTCCAGAGGGATTTTCGATCACCGATCCGTGCTCGTCATAGACGGCGAGGGACCACCAACGGGCATTGAGCGCCGAGCCCTCGATCAAATACTCGCAAGCGGACGTCAATTGCTCTCCCTCGCTGTCGGTGCGCGCCAGAAAATAGCGCGCGGTGGTCGACGTCAGCGGCAGCCTGCCGCTCTGGGCTAGATGCGCTTTGGTGTAGGGATCGGCATTGGGGTTGCCCTCGCTCATCCAACTCGCCCAAGGACCCGGCCGTCTCGTGGTAAGCGGGGAGCCCCGCTCGATCATGTACCAGGCCGAGCCGATGCCGAGCAGCAGGGCGACCGCAAAGACCGCAATGAGGTGAAGTAGCGTGCGCATGATAAGGGGGCGCTTCGACCGGAGCTAACCCGAAGAACAACGAACGGAAGCGGAGGGGTTGGCGAGGGACTTGTCAAGCGGGCGCGCGTCTTCGCGACGAGACGAGCTCGCCACTCGCTCAGGGCGGTATAGGCGTGCCGGCGTCGCCCCCGGCAGCGTCCGAGCTCCGGGTCGTATCCTGCACAGGCAGGCTTGCGGAGGTGACGGAACCGCTGCCTGCCGAGGCAACGCTCGACTGGGTCGCCGGGTCCGCGGGCTGTGCCGCAAGGGCTTCGGCGCGGTTCTGAGGCTGCGTATCGTTTGGAGTGAGCGGCGGCGCTGCTCTGAGCATGCTCCCAATCTTCTCGAGGATCTGGCGCGTCGCGCTCGACATGTCCTTGACGCTTTCGGGCGTTGGAGCGGGTATGGCGTCCGTGTCGGTCGCCGTCGCCTTTTGCAGCTGTGCGAGGCGGGCCTGTTCGGCGACTTGGACGGGATGCAGTTCGATGCCGGGAATCTGCGGGATGTTGTCGGTGTCGTGTGCGAGCACCATGAAATTATGCCAAGTCTGGGCCGGGAAGCTGCCGCCAGTCACCCGGGACATCGGCGTGAAGTCGTCATTGCCGAGCCAGACTCCTGCAACATATTGCCCGGTAATGCCCATGAACCACGCGTCGCGAAAGTTCGAGCTCGTGCCTGTCTTGCCGATCGAGTAGGTGTAGTCGAGCTGCGCCGCCCGACCGGTACCGTTCAGGACCACGCCTTGCAGCATAGTGTTCAGCATCTCGATTACCTTGCGATCGAAGAGTTGCTTGCGCCGCGGCTCGTCCCGGTCATGGGAATAGAGTGGCTGACCCTGAAGCGTGTGCAGCTCCTCGATGGCGTAGGCGTGAACCTCCATGCCGCCACTGGAGAAAACCGCATAGTTTGTGGTGTGTTCGAGCGGGGTCAAGCCCTGGTCGCCGAGCGCCAACGAGCAGGTCTTCTTGAGATGAGTGATGCCTAGCTTGGCCATGTTGGCCATCACCTTCTCCCGTCCGACATCGAGGGAGACCTTCACTGCGATGGTGTTGATCGAATGCGCCAGGGCGTCCTTCAGCATCATCCGGCCACCTTCGCCGGCGGAAAAGTTCTTAGGGGACCATCGGCCGCAGACGGCGCCATTGCCGCTGACCACGGTGGTCGGCTTGTAGCCGTTCTCGAGCGCGGTCAGATAGACGTAGGGCTTGAAGGAGGAGCCAGGCTGACGGTAGGCGTGGGTCGCCCGGTTGAACTGGCTCTCGCCATAGTCCTTGCCGCCGACCAGCGCCCTCACCGCGCCGTCGTTCTCCATCACGACCATGGCGCCCTGGCTGAAGGAGCGACCGCGGCCGTATTGAGCGATCGTCTGCTGGATGGATTGCTCGGCCATCTTTTGCAGGCCGATGTCAACGGTGGTCCGGGCGGCGACGATGTGCTCCTTCCTGCCGCGCATGATCCGCTGCACCTCCTCGAAGGCCCAATCGAGGAACCAATCGGGGCTGTAATAGTCGCTGCGCTCGACGATCTTTGCGGGATTCATGCGGGCGCCATAAACCTGCCCTTCGGTAAGGTAGCCTGCCTCCACCATATTGGTCAGCACCTCGTTGGCGCGTGCTCGGGAGGCGGCCATGTCGATATGTGGGGCGTAGCGGGTGGGCGCCTTGAACATGCCGGCGAGCATCGCCGCTTCGGCTAGCGACACGTCACGGATCGACTTGCCGAAATAGAATTGCGCCGCCGCCTCCACGCCATAGGAGCCGCCGCCGAGATAGGCACGGTCGAAATAGAGCTTGAGGATCTCCCGCTTGGAGTAGTGGTTCTCCAGGTAAATGGCGATGAAGGCTTCTTTAATCTTCCGGCTAAGCGCGCGCTCGGGCGAAAGGAACATGTTTTTCGCCAGCTGCTGGGTGAGGGAGCTGCCGCCTTGCACTACAGCATCGGCGCGTGCGTTCTCGGCGAGCGCGCGGATGGTCCCCATGACGTCCACGCCGAAATGCTCAAAGAACCGCCGGTCCTCGGTGGCAAGCGTCGCCTTGATCAAATAGTCCGGGAGTTCTTCGAGAGGCACCGAGTCGTCCCGCAGGAGCCCGCGTTTGCCGATCTCGTTGCCGTACCGGTCATAGAAGGTGACGCTATAATCATCGGCCAGGTTCATCTTGCCTTGGGCGAGGTCGAAAGCGGGCAGCGCGAAGGCGAGCACGACGAGAAGCCCGCCGGTGCCGAGCGTCAGGGCCTCGCAGGCGAGCTCATCGAGAGCGCGGAGGAAGCCTTTGACCTCGAAGCGGCCGAAGAAGCTGGAATAGGCGCTCCACCAATCCTTGAAGCCCGTCCAGGCGCGATAGAGACCCGAATCAATCGACGAATTGATTGCGAGCCAATCAATGAGCTTGCGCCTGCGATTGCCTTGTAGGAGATCCTGCACTTGTCCCGACCCACGCACGCCGAGCACCCAAAGCCGGCCTCGCGCGCCTAATCTTCGCCCGGATGGGCAGAACGGCTGCGCAAACTACACCGTGATTGAGGCGTTTTATAGAGAATAAGAGAACGCCGTTTGCGGGGTTTCGGGGACCGCATGGGAGCGCCCGCCCGGCCCCTTTCCTCGAGCTGCTCTGGTGGCGGCGGTCTGGGCAGGCGCGGCGGCGGTGGTCTGGGCAGGCCCGGCGGGGATGGTCTGGCCAGACGCTGTGAGGGAGGTATGATTTTGCCGAACCAGCGAGGCTGCAGCCGGAGAGGGCCAGGCCGAGCGCCCAGATGGCCGGCCCCGCAGCTGTTCGCTTCGACATCGCGGCAGCCCGAAACCTCGTGCAAAGGTCATAGCCCAACCTGCGGCTGCCGTGGGCTAGGTCGGGTCGCAGCCGCCGCCAAACCCACGGCCCGTTCGGACGTGCAGCTATGGCGAAAATTAAAGCCAAAAAATGAAGAGGTGTTGTACCGAGATCGGTCGCCTGCGAACGGGGGGCCGCTCGGGCACCATCGGCCCTACCAGAGAAGCGGAACGAAGCGGTAGCGGACGCGGGCGGCATAGTCCGCATAGCCGTCGAGCTCGGCCTTGAGCATCCGCTCCTCCATCACCGCGCGCACAGCGAGCACAAGTACGAGGAGGGGCGACGCCAACAGCCCCCACCGGGAGCCAAGCAGCAGCGGCGCGCCGAGCGCGAACAGAATGACGCTCGCATACATCGGATGGCGCACGTAGGCGTAAGGGCCCGTGCTCACCACCTTATGCCCGCGCTCCTTCTGCACCTTCACTACGGGCGCGGCGTAACTATTCTCCTTCAGCACCTGCCAGCTCAACAGCATGCAGAGGCACAGCAGCACCGCGCCGAGACCTTGCAAAGGCGCCGGCACGCTCGACCAGGAAAAGCGCCAGTCGAGACCCATCAGCACGTACCAGCCGAACCAGAGCGGCAGGAACGCGCCCATCAGCAGTCTGTCCCAGGGCTTCTGGTCCCGCTGGAACGGCGACCGCATGCGCTCCTGCAAGAGTGCGGGGTCGTGTCGCGCAAGCCGGGCCGATCCCCAGAAGCTTGCCACTGCCATGATGGCGAGAAACACCCAGGCGCCGGGCCAGCGAAGCGTGCCGGCTGGCACGAAGAGCAAGAGGGCGAAGATGGCGAGCCAGAGCAGGCTCCTGAGGCCAGCCCTGGGGACCTTGCCGCCTGTTGCGTCTGTGCGAGCAGTCATGAGGCCTGCCTTACCGAGCGTCTGTGTTCATGCAGGGGCAAAGCAGCGAGGTGCTTTGTCTCACTCATATAAGCCTCCGGGCAAGTGGCGCTAGCCCGCATCGGAGGTCACGATGGCGTGAAGGGAAAGGGCGCCTCTCGTCAAGCCCGCCAGGCGGCCTTAGCATCGTAAACATCGAGCGCATGGCTCTGAAGCAGACGTTGGAAGGAGGGCTTTTAGATGCGGTTCCGCTTCATACTGTTCGGCTTGGCTGCCTTCGCTGCCGCTCAGGCGCTCGCCATGGCGCCGGCGCGTGCCGCCGATTGCAGCCAGGGTGCTGCTGGAGAGCAGATCGCCTGCCTCAATCACGCCCTTGGCGATCTGGAAGCGAAGGTCGAGGCGCTGACCCGGCAGATGGAGACGAAGGCGAACAACGACGATGCGCTCAAATGGAACGACCGCGTCGCGCTCAGAAACGAGGACATGCGCATCTTTCCCCGCTGCCTCGACAATCCAGGGCCGAATTCCAACAACCTCACCGACGTATTCGCCAATTCCTGCGCCAAGGTGCCGGCGCAGACCTGGATGCTCGCCAAGCCCTATCAATGAGGCTGCCGAGGCCTGCACGGCCTGGGGCGATCCGACGCGGGAACGGCTCCCCGCATCCATGGCGTTCTCAAGGTGCTGCCCAGGGATTAGTCCTGGGCAAGATCAACAACAAGGAGATGGCTATGATGAGGAGTTACGTCATATCCGCACTCGCGGCCGCTTTCGTGCTTGGGCTTGCCACGGCGGCCGTCGCGGCGACGAAAGGCGAGTTCAACAATATGTGCGCGGAAGGGCTCGCCCTGCACAAGCAGATCAAGACGGACTGCTCCGTGAACACCGAATATAAGGGCAAGACCTATTGCTTCGGCAACGAGCAGGCCAAGACCGACTTCATGAAGGACCCGAAGGCCAATCTCGCCGAAGCCGAGTCCTAATATAAGATTGAGCATCGCGGCTAAGCCTTACAACGGCCCAAGGACGCGCGAGGGCCCGTCCCCCTGGCATGTCGCGCCGGGGCGGGCCCTTTCGCATGTCTTGAGACCGGGTTCCATTTTGCGCGCAAGCGCGAGCAAAGCGCAGCAAGTTCCGGATAGCGGCCGCCGAGCGCACGGATTTACCTCCGGGCCTAGCGGGCGGGACGCATAGATTGCTCCATCAACTCGACCCATCACGGCGAGCGGTCCTGGTGCCTCGGCAACGAGCGCAACGCGACGCCGATGGCCGACGTCATGCCGAGCCACAAGTCGAGCCTTATGAAGGCCGAGACTCGGTATGAGAGCCGACATCACAGCTAAGCCTGCATTCCCCAAATTCGGGTGTCACAAGGGGCCGTTCCCATGGTGCGCCGGGGGCGGGCCCGCCCGGCTTGTCCCATCTCTGCACGCCCATTTACCAAGCATTAACTATGCGGTCAGAAAAGTACTCGCGGCGCCTTTGAAGGCGGCGGACAAGGCCTAATCATTGGGCCGCTCAGACGACGCGTTGAAGACCCGGCCAGGGCACCCCACATCGTTAACCAGTGGTTGATGGAGACCTGCGATGACGGCAAGTACAGGTTGGTCGCTGCAACGCGGCATCCACCAGGCGCTGGCGAGTTCCTCGAAATCTCGGGGCGCTTCTCGGCGGCACGCGGATCTATGACGATCCGCCGCAAGCGGCGAGCTATCCCTTTATCACCCTTGGCCAGAGCCTGCTTCGCGACTGGAGCACGGGCACGGAAGACGGGGCCGAGCACCTTCTCACGCTGCATGTGTGGTCGCGCGCCGGGGGCAAGAAGCAGGTGCACGAGATCATCGAAGCGATCAAAGGCGCCCTTCATGAAAAGCCGCTCGCCCTCCTGGATCAGGATCTCGTGAATCTCAGGCACGAATTCTCCGAGGTACGCCCCGATCCCGACGGCGACACCTTTCACGGCATCGTGCGCTACCGCGCCGTGACCGAGCCCGCGCAGGCCGTGGCGGCCTAGCAGACCTAAGACGTGGCCGGGATACGCCCGGCCGCGAGGACCCGAGTTTACGGGCGGCGGCTAGTATCGGCAGATCAAGCCTTTCAGCGAGGCCGAGCGTCCTCTCTTCATTTCCGACTCCCTGCTCGATCAGCAGCTGACGCTCCCCAGCCAGACCGGCGTTCCCCCCCGATCAAAATTTGACGAGGCGCGCTTTTGCGCCAGGTCCGCAAGCGCAACGCTTGCGCATCGTCGAGCGCGAGATCAGGCCTGCGGGCCTTGCCTCTGTGCCCTATTCCTATGCCGTTGCCGGTGACGCGGAGATCGACCGGGATCTTGGCGAGTTCAGGTCGATGCTGATCACCGCCTTGGCGGTGCTTGGGCTCGGCCGCCTCGTGGTGGCAACTCTGTTCCAGGTGCGGTTTGGGCTCTCGCCCTTGCGCGCCATTCGCCACGACCTCGCGGCCATCCGCTCGGGTGAGGCGGAGACGCTCGAGGGCCAGCCTCCCGACGAGATCAAGCCCTTGCAGCAGGAGCTGAACGCTCTGATACAATCCAATCGGGAGATCGTGGATCGCGCGCGCACCCATGTCGGCAATCTCGCTCATGCGCTCAAGACGCCGCTCAGTGTCATCACCAATGAAGCACGGAGGAAACAGGGTTCGCTCGCTGCCAAGGTCATCGAGCAGGCGGAGATCATGCGCACCCAGATCGCTCATCATCTCGATCGGGCGCGCGTTGCCGCCCGTGCCGGGGCGATCGGCGACACCACCGAGGTCGAAGGGGTGCTCAAGGCCCTGAAGCGGGCGCTCGATCGCATCTATGACAGCCGGGGGGCTCGATCTCAGAGTGAGTTCAAGCCCAGACCTCAAATTCCAGGGCGAGAAGCAAGACTTATAGGAGATGGTGGGGAACCTGCTCGACAACGCCTGCAAATGGGCGAAGTCGCAGGTGAGCGTGAGCGTCGAACGAAGGCGCCCGCAATTTCATCGTGCTCGTGGACGATGACGGACCAGGGTTTACCGCGGAAGAGCGGGCGAGAGCCGTGCAGCGAGGCCAGCGTTTGGACGAGACCCAGCCAGGATCGGGACTCGGGCTCTCGATCGTGGCCGATCTCGCACATCTCTATAAGGGGCGCTTCGAGCTGGACGCCTCGCCGGAAGGGGGCTTGCGGGCGCGGCTCGAGCTGCCCGCGGCTTGATGCGATCCCGTACGCTCGCGAGTCAACACGCCTGAAATCACCGTTTGTTAAGCGTCGTCAGCGACAATTCAACTCAACTTAGCGACTTCCCTGAGACGGAACGTTCCGTTGTCTGCTTAGGACGGAAAGCCATGCGAGTAGCGTCTCCGCGTATAGCGTCTCTTGTGGTGCTTGCCATGCTGCCAGGTCTCGTCGCCGCATGCGGCCCGGACAATTTGCAGGGCGGGTTGCTTCTCGGTGCCTTCACCAGCAGCAGTGCCGGCACTCAAGCGGGCAACGGACATGACCGCGCTGCCACGACGGCAGCCGGCGCCGTGATCAGCGGTATTGGCAGCAACGAGGTCGGCCGGCAGATGAGTGACCGGGAGCGCCGCATCGCGGCGAACGCCGAGTATCGGGCGCTGGAATATGGACGGTCGGGCGCGCCCACGGCCTGGGACTATCCGGCTACCAGCCATCGCGGCTCGATCGTGCCGGGGCGCCCCTATAAAAAGGACCACCAATACTGCCGCACCTACACCCATACCATCAATAGGGGCGGCCCTGCGGAGACCGTTAAGGGCATCGCCTGCCGCGAGCCGAACGGCACCTGGCGCAGCGTCGGCTAGCAGCCCCGCAATTGCCAAGCTTCCCTCGGGCCTTTCGGCCCGGGACTCGACCCCCGCCTCATTGCGCGGAATTCATCTGCGTCCCCCCTCCCAAAGCTTGCCCCTCCTCACGCCTTTCGCTTATGGCTAGCTGCCCTGGATAGCGGAGGTTGTCGCCCCGGTGCTGTTATGGGTGATCTTTGCCGCTTTGACGGCTCTGGTGCTCTTCGCCTTGCTTCGGCCGCTCGCGCGCGGACGAGCAAGCGATGAAGCACGCGCGGCCTTCGACGCCACCGTTTATCGCGACCAGCTCGGCGAGGTGGAGAGCGACCGGGAGCGCGGCCTGATCGCCGAAGCGGATGCGGAGGCTGCCCGCGTCGAGATCGCGCGCCGGCTGCTTGCGGCCGACGCGGAAGGGCGCAGGAGCGACCCCCGGCAGGCGCGCGTCCCGGTACGAGGCTTGGCGATCGGGCTCGCCGTGATCCTCCCTTTGCTCGCTCTTGGCCTTTATCTCGTCTACGGCTCTCCCCGCCTGCCCGACCAGCCCCTATTGGCGCGTTTGCAGGACCCGGCGAGCGACCGGAATCTCGAGGCACTGGTCGCGCGCGTCGAGGCCCGGCTGCGTGAGCATCCCGAGGAAGGCGAAGGGTGGGAGGTTATCGCTCCCGTCTATATGGGCTGGCGCCGCTACGCCGATGCCGCCGAGGCTTATCGTCAGGCGGTTCTCCTGCTCGGGGAGTCGGCGAAGCGCCTTTCCGGTTACGGCCAGGCCCTTGTGCTCGCCAATGACGGTGTGGTGTCAGAGGACGCCCGCCAAGCCTTGGAGCGCGCCGTGGCGCTCGATCCTAATCTGATCGAGCCTCGCCTGGTGCTGATCATTGCCAAGGAGCAGGATGGCCAATTCGCGGCCGCAGCCGAACTTTGGCGCGCCCTGCTCGCTAGCGGCGCCGCGGACGCACCTTGGCGCAAATTGGTGGAGCAGCGCCTCGCCG
The DNA here is from genome assembly GCA_963804515.1 of uncultured Alphaproteobacteria bacterium. Classification (GTDB taxonomy): domain Bacteria; phylum Pseudomonadota; class Alphaproteobacteria; order Rhizobiales; family Methyloligellaceae; genus Methyloceanibacter. The sequence goes on from CAWDQR010000006.1 coordinate 365,563, forward strand.
ACGACGAAGCGAGGCTCGCCGGCAAGCCAGTTCCCGACGAGTCTGCTCCCGGCGCGGCCGAGGGCCAGAGTGCCGCGACGCCGGGCCAGGGGCAGGGCGGACCCACGCCGGGCGACGTGGCCGCGGCGCAAAGCATGAGCCCCGCCGACCGCCTGGCCATGATCGAGCGCATGGTACAAGGGCTCGACGAACGGCTGACGCAGAGGGGCGACGATCTTGCCGGTTGGCTGAAGCTGGTCAGAGCCTATAGCGTGCTTGACCGCAAGGATGACGCGTTGAAGGCGCTGGCGCGGGCCAAGACGCAATTTAACGGCAATACCCAGGCGCTTGAGCAGCTCGATGCCCTTGCGGCCGAGCTTGGATTGAAGTCGTGATCTCGCCGCGACGGGATTTGGAGGCGGTTGAATGACTCGCAAACAGCGCAGAGCCGTGCTCATCGGCACCTGCCTCGGTGTGCTTGCGCTCGCCGTTGCCCTTGTGCTGGTGGCTTTGCACGACTCCATCGTTTTTTTCTATACTCCGAGCGACGTGGCGGAGAAGCATCTGAACTCGAGCCAGCGCTTCCGGCTGGGCGGCCTGGTCGAGGATGGGAGCCTAAAGCGTGGGGAGGGGACCACGGTCAGTTTCGTCGTAACCGACAAACGCGCTACGCTCCCCGTGACCTATACCGGGGTGCTCCCCGATCTCTTTCGCGAAGGCCAAGGCGTGGTCGCGGAAGGCTCTCTGGAAACCGACGGCGTGTTCCACGCCGATAGCGTGCTCGCCAAACATGACGAGAACTACATGCCGCCTGAGGTCGCCAAGAAACTGAAGGAGCTCGGCGTGTGGCGGGGGGAAGCGCAGGCTGGCGCGCCGCAAGGCACTGGCAAAGTCAATTAGGCGGGAGCCCTTAGAAGCATGATCGCAGAAACCGGCCACTACGCCCTGATCCTCGCGCTTGGCGTGGCCATCGTGCAGACAGTGTTGCCGCTCTGGGGCACGAGGCGTCACGACCCTCAGCTCATGGTCATCGCCGTGCCGGCGGCGCAGATGCAGTTGCTGCTGATCGCGATCTCCTTCTCGGCCCTGATGACCGCCTATGTCACCTCCGACTTCTCGGTGGAGAATGTCTGGCGGAACTCGGCGGTTGCCAAGCCGCTGATCTACAAGATCGCCGGCGTGTGGGGGAACCACGAAGGCTCGATGGTGCTGTGGGTGCTGATCCTGGCCCTGTTCGGCGCCGCGGTTGCGACCTTTGGGTCCAACCTGCCGAAGGAGCTTCAAGCCAATGTGCTCGCGGTGCAGGGCTCGATCGCCGCGGCCTTCCTCCTGTTCATCGTCACCACGTCGAACCCGTTTGTGAGGCTCGACCCTGCGCCCTTTGACGGTCAAGGCCTCAACCCGGTCCTGCAGGATCCCGCGCTCGCCTTCCATCCGCCGTTCCTCTACACGGGCTATGTCGGCTTCTCCATGGCCTTCTCCTTCGCCATCGCCGCCCTGATCGACGGTCGCATCGATGCCGCCTGGGCGCGCTGGGTGAGGCCGTGGACGCTTGCCGCTTGGATGTGCCTCACACTTGGCATCGCCATGGGCTCGTGGTGGGCCTATTACGAGCTCGGCTGGGGCGGGTTCTGGTTCTGGGATCCGGTGGAGAACGCATCCTTCATGCCATGGCTTGCGGGCACCGCGCTTCTGCATTCCGCGCTGGTCATGGAGAAACGCGACGCGCTCAAGGTGTGGACTGTTCTGCTCGCCATCATCACCTTCTCGCTCAGTCTGATGGGGACGTTCCTCGTGCGCTCGGGCGTGCTCACCTCGGTCCACGCCTTCGCGGTCGATCCTGCGCGCGGCATTTTCATCCTCGCCATCATGGGCGTTTTCATCGGGGGGGCGCTGACGCTGTTCGCGCTCCGGGCGCCGCGCCTGGCACAAGGTGGGCTGTTCGCGCCGATCAGCCGGGAGGGGAGCCTCGTTCTCAACAATCTGCTGCTGACCACGGCTTGGGCCGCGGTGTTCGTCGGCACCCTCTATCCGCTCGCGCTCGAATCGATCACGGGCGAGAAGATCTCGGTCGGGCCTCCGTTCTTCAATTTCACCTTCGGGCCACTCATTGTGCCGCTTTTGATCGCGGTGCCGTTCGGCCCAATGCTTGCTTGGAAGCGGGGCGATATCGTCGCCGCGGCGCAGCGCCTCATGGCCGCCGGCATATTGGCGTTGATCGCCACCGTCGCGGTGCTGGCATCGCAGCAGCGGGGGCCGTGGCTCGCCCCCTTCGGCATCGGCCTCGGGATTTGGCTGATTGGCGGCGCGCTATCGGAGGTCGCTTTCAGGGTGAAACTATTCGACGGGTCTTGGCCCGAGGCCGCACGGCGCCTCGCCAATCTGCCGCGCGCGGCGTATGGCAGCATGTTAGCCCATGCGGGGCTTGGCATCGTGGTCATCGGCATCGTCGCGACCACGGCCTGGCGCAGCGAAAGCATCTTGGCGCTCAAGCCGAAGGAGACTGCCGATATTGCGGGCTACCAACTAACCTTCGAGGGCGTCGTCCCGAGAGAGGGGCCCAACTACCGGGAGCGGGTCGGGCTGTTCAAGGTGACGCGCGACGGCCAGCAGGTGACCGAGCTTGAGCCCTCCAAACGCGAGTTCACCGTCGAGCGAAGCGCCACCACCGACGCCGGTATCCATGCGAGCTGGCGGGGCGATCTTTACGCGGTGCTTGGCGATCAGCTCAAGGATGGCGCCTATAGCGTGAGGCTCTATTTCAATCCGCTCGTGCGTCTGATCTGGCTTGGCGCCGTGGTCATATTCATCGCCGGCGGCCTCTCGCTGTCCGATCGGCGCTTGCGGGTGGGGGCGCCAAAGCGCGCGCGGGCGCCCAACCAAAACCTCACCGCCGCCAAGTAGGACGATGTCGGTCCGCCACCGCGCTTCGGGTCTCAAATCTTACCGCGGCCTCTGTCGTCTGGCCGGGGCTATCTTTGTTTCCGCCTCGATGTCCTTGCTGGCGGTGCTCCCGGTCAAGGCCGTGCAGCCTGACGAGGTGCTGCAGGACGCTACGCTCGAGGCCCGCGCCCGCCACATCTCCGAGGGCTTGCGCTGCCTCGTCTGCCAGAATCAGTCGATCGACGATTCCGAAGCGCCGCTCGCCAAGGACCTTCGCCTGCTCGTGCGTGAGCGGCTGAAGGCCGGCGACACCGATCAACAGATCGAGGATTTCGTCGTCGCACGTTATGGCGAGTTCGTGCTGCTCAAGCCCCGCTTTGCGGCACACACCCTGTTGCTGTGGTTCGCCACGCCTGCCGTGTTCCTGGCGGCGCTGCTGATCATCGTCTTGAGCTATCGGAGACGGTCAGCCTCTCAGCCCGACGCAGCTCTAAGCCCCGCCGAGCAACGCCGGCTCAAGCGGCTGCTTGACGATAGCTGATTGTCGCCAGGGGATTGTGCCCCCATATAGGGACCGGGGTTGGTGGCCAAGGCTGGCGCCGACCCTTCGGCAAATCGCCAACCTTACCGAAATTTAATTCCACCGAAACAACGGCGTAATTGCCGAACGCCTATATTTTCTGCCTAGAAGCCTCGCTCATCGATCGCGCGAGGCGCGGGATTAACGCAGATTTCCTTCTATCCCAGGAGAGAGGTAACCTTATGAATCATCATGACCAGAGCTCCGTGACCAAAGAGAGCTCGCGCGGGCGGAAGCTTCGGCGCGGGCCACTTGCGGTGACGGCTGCTGCGCTGATCGCCATGAGCGCGTTGGGGCTCGCGCTCGGCCATGACATGCGCTTCGCTGTCGCCGAGCCTGCGCAGACCGTCCAGACCCCCTATGGCGTCGCGCCGCTGAGCTTCGCCGACCTTGTGCAGAAAGTGAGCCCGGCCGTTGTCAGCATCAACGTTAAGGGCGACGCCAAGGTCGCCGAGAACGACCTGCAGATTCCTGGCTTGCCGGACATTCCGGAGGACAGCCCGCTCTACGACTTCTTCAAGCATTTCCGTCAGGGCCAGCACGGCGGAGGTTCGCAGGAGCAGCGGTCGCAGCCGACGATGGCGCAGGGCTCCGGCTTCTTTATCTCGCCGGACGGCTATCTCGTCACCAATAACCACGTGATTGAGGACGCCGAGGATATTTCGGTGACGCTCGACAATGGTGACAAATATCCGGCTACGCTCGTCGGCGCCGATCCACGCACCGATGTGGCGCTGCTTAAGGTCAAGGCCCCGAAACCGTTCCCCCATGTCGAGTTCTCGAACAAGGATCCGCGCGTCGGCGATTGGGTGCTCGCGGTCGGCAATCCGTTCGGCCTCGGCGGCACGGTGACCGCCGGCATCATATCGGCGCATAATCGCGATATCGGATCGGGTCCCTACGACTATTTGCAGATCGATGCGGCGGTTAATCGCGGCAACTCCGGCGGCCCGTCCTTCAATCTGGACGGCGAGGTCGTCGGCATGAACACTGCGATCTTCTCGCCGAGCGGCGGCAGTGTCGGCATTGCCTTCGCGGTCCCGGCGGCGCTCGTCAAGGAGGTCGTCGGTCAGCTGCAACAGCACGGCACCGTTGACCGCGGCTGGCTCGGCGTCGTCATTCAGAATGTGAGCGACGATATCGCCGACTCGATTGGCTTGCAGGAGGCCAAGGGCGCCATGGTCACCAAGGTGGCCGAGGACGGCCCTGCGGCCAAGGAGGACATCAAGGCCGGCGACGTGATCGTCGAGGTGAATGGCGACAAGATCGACAACTCCCGCGACCTCGCCCGCAAGATCGCCGAGCTGCATCCGAACACGGACGTCAAGCTCTCCATCATGCGCTATGGGGAGAAACACCAAGTCGACATGAAGCTTGGTACGTTCCCGAGCGGGAAGAAGCTTGCCGCTCTCGAGGACGACAAGCCCGACGCAGGCGAGCAGCTCGACAATCTCGGGCTGTCGCTCGCTCCGGCGGCGAAGGTGCCCGGCGCTGGTGATGAGGGCGTCGTCATCACCGAGGTCGCTCCCGACAGCGACGCCGCCGACAAGGGGCTCAAGGCCGGCGATGTCATCCTCCAGGTTGCGGGCGAGACCGTGTCAGAGCCCGGCGACGTCGCCAAAGGTGTCAAGAAGGCGATGGACAAGGCCAAGGACAAGGACAAAGTCAACGTTCTCGTTCAGGTCAAGACCGGCGATCAGACGCGCTTTGTTGCGCTTTCCCTGAAGAAGGCAAAAGCTTAAGGCCTTCTATGCCGGAGGGCGGCGCGGTTCCCCCCGCCGCGCCGCCCACCCCCCCTTCGCTTGCGCCGGGGTTCCATGGCCCATGCTCTTGACCGGACAAGCAAACGCCGCGAGGAGATCTCCAACCATGCGTGTGCTGGTGATCGAAGACGATCAGGAGACGGCAAGCTTCCTCCGTCGTGCGCTCAAGGAGCAGGGCCACGTCGCCGAATATGCGGCCGACGGCCAAATGGGCCTGGAACTCGCCAGAACCAATGCCTATGACGTGCTCATCGTCGATCGGATGCTCCCGAAATGCGATGGGCTCGCGGTGATTAGGGCCCTTCGCGCGGAGGAGATCCGCATCCCGGCGCTGATCCTGAGCGCACTCGGCGAGGTCGACGATCGGGTCAAAGGCCTTCGCGCGGGTGGCGACGACTATCTTACCAAGCCCTACGCCTTCAGCGAGCTGCTCGCCCGCATCGAGGCATTGGCCAGGCGCGCATTACCCGAGGAGGGGAGCACACGCTTCGTCGTCGGCGATCTCGTGCTCGACCGCCTCTCGCACAAGGTGACGCGTGCGGGCGAACCCATTATGTTGCAGCCTCGTGAGTTTCGCCTGCTCGAATATCTGATGAAGCATGCCGGTCAGGTGGTGACCCGCACCATGTTGCTCGAAAACGTATGGGACTATCATTTCGATCCACAGACCAACGTCATCGACGTCCATGTCTCGCGGCTCAGGTCCAAGATCGACAGGAATTTCGAGATGCCCTTGCTGCATACCGTCCGCGGCGCCGGCTACACCATCCGTGACAGCGCTCACTAAGCTTTTCCGGACGACCACTTTTCGCCTGTCGCTGACCTATCTTGCGCTGTTCGGCGCGGCTGCAGTCGTCGCCATGTTCTATATCTACTGGAACACCACCGTGCTGCTGACCCGGCAGCTGCACGACACCATTGACGCCGAGCTCAAGGGTCTAGCCGAGCAATATACCGCCGGAGGTCTTACCCGGCTCGTCAGCACGGTGGCCGACCGCAGCCAGACCCCGGGCAATAGCCTCTATTACGTGGCCGACCCCGATGGGCACCGCATCGCGGGCAATCTCAGCACCATCTCACCGGAGCTCTCCAGTAGCCTCGGGCCCGTCGAGTTCGTCTACAGCCGTCCGGCCCCGGGCGGTGTCGAGACCCGGCTTGCCTTCGCCAACGTCTTCCGGCTGCCCGGCGGCTATCGCCTCATCGTCGGACGCGATATCGAGGATCGCCGCGAACTCGCGCGGTTGATCCGATCGGCCATGCTGTGGGGGCTGGGCGTCATGGCGCTGTTCGGGATCGGCGGCGGCTATTGGGTGAGCCGCAAACTGCTGGCGCGGATCGATGCGGTCGCCGCCACCACGCGCACCATCATGGAAGGGGACCTCTCCGGCCGCCTGCCCGTGAATGGTTCGGGCGATGAGCTTGACCGCTTGTCGGGGAGCCTCAATCTCATGCTGGCGCGGATCGAGCAGCTGATGGCGGGCTTGCGCGAGGTCTCCGACAATATTGCTCACGATCTCAAGACGCCGCTGAACCGCTTGCGCAACCGTGTTGAGGCCGCCTTGCGCGAGCCTTACGGCGAGCCCGCCTATCGCGAGGCGCTGGAGCGCACCATCGAGGAGGCCGACGGCCTGATCAAGACGTTCAATGCGCTGCTCTCGATCGCAAGACTTGAGGCGGGGGCCGGCGGCGACCACAAGGAGACTCTCGACGTGGCCGCGCTCGTGCGCGATGTGGCGGAGCTCTACGAGCCCGTGTCAGAGGAGCGCGGGCTCATGCTAAGGGCGGACACGGTCGAGCCCATCTTCACCCGCGCCAATCGCCAGCTGCTCGGACAGGCCATCGCCAATCTCATCGACAACGCCATCAAATATGGAGCGCCTGGATCGGCGCAGGCGAGCGACGCAACGAAGCCAGAGGTGAGCGTCACCACCGTGGTGAAAGGATCCATGGCAGCAATCGTAGTGACCGATCGAGGGCCGGGGGTCCCCGCCTCCGAGCGCGAACGCGTGCTCGATCGCTTTGTCAGGCTCGAAGCGAGCCGGTCCGAGCCTGGAAGCGGGCTGGGCTTGAGCCTCGTCGCGGCGGTGGCGAGGCTCCATGGCGGGACGCTCCGGCTCGAGGATAACCAACCCGGCCTACGGGTCGTCCTGTCCCTGCCGGCGGAGAGCAATGCTCTCGTCAATGGAGCCGCACACCAGGCGGCGCCGGCACCAGAGATCAGGTCGGCGTGACGGCGTTCTTCGAGCGCATCTCCGAGCGCCCGCAGATCTATGATGAGGCGCGAGGCGCCGACGTGCTTGACAGTCTGGCGAAGGCGTTCGCCGGCGCCGAGGCGCTTGCCCCTGCCGCCGCGCTTGTGAGGGACGCGCCGAAGGTGCGGGAGCTGCTCGCGGCCTCCTTCTCCGGCGCACCCTATCTCGCGGCGCTCGTCTTGCGCGATCCGAGCCTGCTGGCCGAATGCCTCTTGCGTGATCCAGAAGCGTATCTGGAGGAGGCCCGCGCCTCCCTCGCTTCTGCCACCGATGCGCCCAGGACAGCAAAGGAGGTCATGCCCGTCTTGCGCCAATTCAAGCGGCAGATCGCTCTGCTTGTGGGCCTCGCCGATTTGGGCGGTGTCTGGTCCACGGAAGAGACCCTCAGGGCCATGAGTGTTGCCGCCGAGGCCGCCGTCGAGCAGGCGGTCGCGTTTCTGTTTCGCCAAGCCTGCGAAGCCGGACAGATCGCGCGTCCCCGGCAAGGTCGAGCCAATCTCAGTGGCTATTTCGTCATCGCCATGGGCAAGCTCGGGGGTCAAGAGCTCAATTATTCGAGCGACATCGACGTCATCGTTTTCTACGACGCCGACCGGGCTGGCCTCGCCCCAGACGTCGAGCCTTCGGCCTTCTTCGTGCGGCTTACCCGCGAGCTCGTCCGCCTGCTGCAGGAGCACACGGGCGACGGCTACGTGTTCCGCACGGATTTGCGCCTGCGTCCGGATCCGGGGGCGACCCAGGTGGCGCTGTCGACCGATGCGGGGCTCTCCTACTATGAGAGCTTCGGCCAGAACTGGGAGCGTGCCGCCCTGATCAAGGCGCGCGTGATCGCCGGCGATTTTGAAGCTGGGGAGGAGTTCTTGCGCCAGCTCGCTCCCTTCATCTGGCGCAAATATCTCGATTACGCCGCGATCGCCGATATCCACGCCATGAAGCGGCGGGTGCACGCGCATAAGGGCCACGGCACGATCGCGGTCGCCGGCCACGACATCAAGCTCGGGCGTGGCGGCATTCGCGACATCGAGTTCTTCGTGCAGACCCAGCAGCTCATCGCCGGAGGGCGGCATCCGGAGCTTAGAACGCACGGGACCCTCGAGACTTCTAGGGGAATTGGTGAAAGGCGGCTGGATCGCGCCGAAGGCTGCAGAAGAGCTCGAAGGCGCCTACCTTTTCTTGCGCCGGGTCGAGAACCGGTTGCAGATGATCGGCGATCAACAGACCCACACTCTGCCCGAGGAGACCTCGGAGCTTCGCCGGGTTGCCGCGCTTTCCGGCTTTGCCGACACAGATGCCTTTGCCGGGGCTCTGGTCGCCGAGCTCGCCCGCGTCGAGAGTCATTACGGCGCCTTGTTCGAGAAGCTGCCCAAGCTACCCGAGACCGCTCCTAGCATCGTGCTGCCGGGCGATGAGGCCGATCCCGCTGCGCTCGCCACGCTCGAACGATTGGGCTTCCGCAATCCGGAACAAGCCATCGCCGCGGTCCGCGCTTGGCAGTCTGGCCGTTACCCCGCCACGCGGAGCGCCCGGTCGCGCGAGCGCCTCGGCGAAATCCTCCCCTCGTTGCTCCCCACCTTTGGTCGCACCGCCGAGCCGGACCTTGCGCTTGGAACCTTTGACAAGGTGATGGCGGACATGCCCGCCGGGGTGCAGCTTTTCTCGCTGCTTGCCGCAAATCCAAGCCTGTTGCGGCTGGTCGCCGACATCATGGGAACGGCGCCGCGGCTTGCCTCCATCCTTGGCCGCCGTCCGCGCCTGCTCGACGCCGTGCTGGACCCGGGATTTTTCGGCGCGGTGCCGACGCCGGCCAAGCTCAAGGAGCTCGTGGTCAAGGCGCTCGCGCAGGCTTCCGACTATCAGGATGCCCTTGATCGGGCGCGTATCGCCGGCCGCGAGCAGGCGTTCCTGATCGGCGTGCGGGTGATCTCAGGAACGATCTCGGCGCGGCAGGCGGGAGCCGCTTACGCCACGCTTGCCGAAACTTTGATCGAGACGCTTGCCGCGCGCGTCGAGGCCGAGCTCGAGCACCAGTACGGGCGCATGCCGGGCGGAAAGGTTGCCGTCTTGGCCATGGGCAAGCTCGGGGGCCGCGAGATGACGGCAGCGTCCGACCTTGACCTCATCACCGTCTATGACTTTGCGGGCGATGCAGTCCAATCGAACGGTCCCAAGAGCCTGCCTGGGAGCCAATATTACACGCGCTTCACGCAACGGCTGATTGCCGCGCTCTCGGCGCAGACGCCGGAAGGCTCGCTCTACCAAGTGGATATGCGGCTCAGGCCCTCGGGCACTCAAGGCCCGGTGGCGACCAGGCTCGCAAGCTTTATCGACTATCAGCAGCATTCGGCCTGGACCTGGGAGCATCTGGCGCTGACGCGCGCGCGCGCGATCGCCGGCCCGATCGAGCTCCGGCTAGACATTGAACGCACCATCTCCGAGGTGCTGCGCCGGCCGCGCGACCGGGCCGCGGTTGCCGCCGAGGTCCGCGTCATGCGGGCCAAGATCGCGGAGGAGAAGGGGACCGGCGACATCTGGGACCTGAAGCAGGTCCGCGGTGGCCTGATCGACATCGAATTCCTCACCCAATTACTGCAGGTGGTGAGCGCGCATGACCATCCCGAGGTGCTCGACCAGAACACGGCGGGCGCCCTCTCCAGGCTGCTTCAGGCGCAGGCAATCACGCTCGCCGAGGCCGAAATTCTCGTACCGGCGGCGACCCTCTACCACTCGCTGACCCAATGCTTGCGGCTCTGTCTCGACAAGCCCTTCATGCCGGACGAGGCGCCGCGGGCGCTGAAAGACTTGCTTGCCCGCGCCTCCGACATGCCCGACTTCGCCACGCTCGAAGGCATGCTGAAGGATACGCTCGAGGCCGTGCACGAGACCTTCGAGCGCATCGTGGCTTGAGGATCGTGAGCGCTCTAAATCAGGCGGTTGCCGCCTCGGGCTCGCTCTGATCCCTCGCGGCCTTCACGGGGAGGGTGCAGGTGACGGTGGTGCCTTGACCTTCGCGGCTCGCGATCCGCAAGCTGCCGCCATGCAGCTCCACCAGGGCCCGGGAAATGGCCAGTCCAAGCCCGCTGCCTTGATGGCTCTTGGAGAACTGGTTCTCGACCTGCTCGAAGGGGCGCCCGAGCTTGGTGATATCGGTTTCGGGAATGCCGATGCCAGTATCCTTGATGGCGATGCGGACGAGGCCGCGCGTCCGCGACAGATGCACGTCGACGCTGCCGCCGTCGCGGGTGAACTTCACGGCGTTGGAAAGCAGATTGAGGAAGACCTGCTTCAGCGCGCGGCGATCGGCCTCCAGCATCAGGCGCGACGGGCCGTGACGCGAAAGGGCGATGTCGCGCTCGGCCGCCGCTTGGCCGACCACCTTCATGCTGTCCTCGACGATGTCGGCCACGTCGACGGTGTCGATGTCGAGCGTCATGCGGCCGGCCTCGATCTTCGACATGTCGAGAATGTCGTTGATCACCTCGAGCAGATAGGCGCCGCTTTCATGAATGTCGCGCGCATATTCTTGATATTTGGCGTGGCCGAGCGGACCGAACAACGCCTGCTGCATCACCTCGGAGAAGCCGATCACGGCATTCAGTGGCGTCCGCAGCTCATGGCTGATATTGGCGAGGAACTCCGATTTGGCGCGGTTCGCGGCCTCGGCGCGGTTCTTCTCCAGCGCATATTTCTCGGCAAGGTCGACGAGCTGTTGCTTCTGCTGCTCGAGCTCGCGGCGCGAAAGCCTGAGCTCGGTGACGCTCGCCCTTAGCTGCTGCTCGCTCTCCGCAAGGCGCTGCTGGCTCTCTTTCAGCACGGTGATGTCCGTGCCCACGCTGACATAGCCGCCATCCTTGGTGCGGCGCTCGTTGATGTGCAGCCAACGGCCATCCTCGAGCTGGGCCTCATAGGTGCGGGAATTGTCGTCATTCTTACTGTCGACGGTGATGCGTTTGCGGATCACCGGGTCTGAGGCCGAGGCAATAACCTCCTCATAGGCGCTGCCGGGGCGGATCACGCCGTCCGGAAGACCATGAAATTGCTGGTACTTGCTGTTGCACATCAGGAGCCGGTTCTGGTTGTCCCAGAGGACGAAGGCTTCCGAGATCGTCTCCACGGCATCGCGTAAGCGCGCATTGGCGTCAGCCGATCCGGCGAAGTCCTGGTCGGCGCCGGCGATGGCGGTCAGGTAAGGCTCCTGGTTCTCATTGTCCCGCGTGATGTGTCCGCGGAGCCGCACATTGACCCAATGGCCGTCGGCATGGCGCAAGCGGAAACTCCGATCGAAATGAGTCTCGCCGTCACGAAGATGGCGATCGATCTCACCGCGCAGATCGTCGTCCGGGTGCAGGGCTTGCATGATCGCGCGGAAGGCCATCGTGTCATCGCTCGGCGCTCTGCCGAGCAGTCGGTACATGGGCGCCGACCAATGTACGTGCCCCCGCGCCAAATTCCACCGCCATACGGCGCAGCTAGATAGGGCCTCGGTGAGCTGGCCCGCCAAGCCCTCGTGCTTCCGCGCCTCGGACGGCGCGAGGTACCAGAGACCGCCGCCAAGCAGGGCCAAGACCAGGCCCGTGCAGATGAGGAGGGTGATCTCGAGGCTCGCGCCGCGCCGCCAACCGGCAAGGGCTGCGCGGACCGGCTGGATGAAGGCCACTTGCGCGCTGGTTTGCGGGAGGTCGCGGACGGTGACAATGGCGTCGGTGTCGTCGGTGAGGGTGATCCGCAGCACGCCGGCCTCAGCACCGAACGTGGTGAGAGGCTGCTGCGGCCCCAGAATCGACAGCAAACTGCCGGGCTCGGACGCGACAAGCGGCGCCCGGGCCTGGATGTTGCCATCGACGCCGGCCAGAAGCGCAATGCGCTCGTCCTCGGTTGCGCCTTTGGGCAGGCTGGACGCGAGCGCGCTCTGCCAATTGCTGTCCGGCGTGAGGGGCTGCTCCTTGAGGCGGAGGGCGGTAAGGTCGGCCATCAGCGCAAGCCGCTCTTCCGCCGAAGCGAACACCGCATGCCTGGACTGAACGGTCTGGGTGACAAGGCCGACGGCCGCGAACGCGGCGAAGACTGCGATCAGGACAGGAACCGCGCGGCGCAGCTGCTTGGCCTTGGGAAGACGGTGGCCGAGGGTCGCGCTGACCTCGCGCCAATCTGGTCCCGCGATCGCAAACGATCGCTCCTGCGCGGAATTGATCCGCGACATTCGGTCCCCCTTAAAGGTGTTCTCCTGCACCGAGCCGGAGAACTGCCGCATCTCCAAATCGCCACCTCTATTGAGGAGTCGGAGTTCATAACTGTCTAGGGAAAAACTGTGGAAGATTGGTTAATAACTAATTGACGGCCGTTCGAATCAGTCGTTGCCCAGGGTTTTGCTCACGATCTCGTAGCTGTCGGTCGAGAGCGGGGTCGAGGCCAGCTGCTGCAATGCGGTCTTGGCCAGGGCCTGGCGTCGGCGCCCCAGGGTGCGCCAGCTTTCGAAGGCGCCGAGCAGGCGCGCCGCCATATGCGGATTGAAGCGGTCGATGTCGAGCGCTACAGCGGCCAAGAGCTCGTAGCCCGCCCCATCGGCGCGGTTGAAGCCGGTAGGGTTGCCGTGCGCGAAGCTGCCGATCAATGCGCGCACGCGATTGGGATTCTTGAGTGAAAATTTGGGATGGGACAGCAGCGCTCGCACGGTTTCGACCGAGTCGGGCCTCGTCGCTCTTGCCTGCACCGCGAACCATTTGTCGAGGACAAGGGGTTCGTCCTGCCAACGCGCGTAGAAACCGGCAAGCACCCCATCGCGGGCTTCGCCCGTGAGGTGGGAGAGAATCGAGAGTGCGGCGACGGCGTCGGTCATGTTCGACGCCTCGCGGTAATGGCGGAGCGCGCGCTCGATCTCCGCCGCTTCGCCGGTGCCGACGAGGAGGTCAAGCGCGGCACTGCGCAGCGCGCGCTTCCCTGCGCTCTCGGCGTCGGGCGAATAGGGTCCGCTGGTTGCGGCCTTGTCATAGATCTCCACCAACGTCGTCCGGATTTTGCTGCCAATCGTGGCCCGCAACGTTTCCTGGGCCTGCCTCACCGCGTCGGGATCGACATTGCGGGCCAGCTCGCGGGCAATATCCAATTCGCTCGGTAGCCTTAGGAATTCGGCGCGATAGGCGGGGGACAACACCGTTTCTACGGCCGTGGTCCCGAGCGCTTGGGCAAGCCGCACGGCCTCTCTGCCGGTGACCGGCTCCGCGCTCGCGCCGTCACGCGCGGCGGCCGTCAACAGCCGCGTGGCGTAGAGTTGCGCGGCCTGCCAGCGGTTGAACGGATCGGAGTCGTGCATCATCAGGAACTCGATCTGCTCGGCATCGAGGCTGACGGTGAGGCGGACCGGCGCCGAACAGCCGCGGAGCAAGGAGGGTGTCGGCGCAGCCGGAACGTCGCGGAAGGTGAAGACCTGCTCCCGTGCGGTCACTTCGAGCAAGCCGTCGGCCACGTCCGTGCCGTCGGCGAACTGAAGCGGGAGATCGTCGCCGTTCCGGCCAAGCAGTCCCAGCTTGAGTGGGATCAGCATTGGCTCCTTCTTGGTCTGACCCGGCGTGGCCGGCACCACCTGATTGACGGAGAGCCGGGCGGTCTTGGAGCGCGCGTCGTAATCAAGCGAGCAGGCAAGCTCGGGCGTTCCGCTCTGCGTGTACCAGAGCATGAATTGGGAGAGGTCGCGGCCCGAGGCGTCCGCCATCGCTTTGACGAAATCCTCGACCGTCACGGCCTCTCCATCGTGGCGCGCGAAATAGAGGTCGAGACCTTCGCGGAATCCCTCGCGGCCAAGCAGCGTCTGCAGCATGCGGCAGAGCTCGGCGCCCTTCTCATAGACGGTGGCCGTGTAGAAATTGTTGATCTCGATATAGGAGGTAGGCCGCACCGGGTGCGCCAGCGGTCCCGCGTCCTCCGGAAATTGGCGCGTTTTCAGCGCGCGCACATCGAGGATGCGCTTGACGGGTCCCGACCTTAAATCGGCGGTGAACTCCTGGTCGCGAAACACCGTCAGGCCCTCTTTAAGGCAGAGCTGGAACCAGTCGCGGCAAGTGACGCGGTTGCCGGTCCAGTTATGGAAATATTCGTGGGCGACCACGCCTTCGATGGCGCCATAGTCGGCGTCGCTTGCGGTGTCGGGCCTCGCAAGCACCATTTTGTCGTTGAAGATGTTAAGGCCCTTGTTCTCCATCGCTCCCATGTTGAAGTCGCTCACGGCGACAATGTTGAAGATTTCGAGATCGTATTCGCGGCCGAAGCGCTCCTCGTCCCAGCGCATCGCGGCGCGCAAGGATTCCATGGCCCAGGCGCAACGATCCTCCTTCCCTGGCTCGACATAGATCCTAATCGCGACGTCGCGGCCGGAAGCCGTGGTGAAGCTACCCCGGACGCAGGCGAGATTGCCGCCGACGAGCGCAAACAGATAGGACGGCTTGGGGTGGGGGTCGTGCCAAATGGCGAAATGCCTGTCAGTGCCTGGCACGTCGCCGGCGCTGAGCGGATTGCCGTTCGACAACAGCACGGGCGCCGAGGCGCGCGGAGCCTCGATCCGCACGGTATAGGCGGCGAGCACGTCCGGCCGGTCGATGAAGTAGGCGATGCGGCGGAAGCCTTCGGGCTCGCACTGGGTGCAATAGGTGCCGCGTGAGCGGTAGAGGCCGGAGAGTGCCGTGTTGGACTCGGGATTGCATAGGGTAACGGTCTCGAGGGTGAAGGGCCGCGCGGGCACCTCGAGGATCGTCAGGGACTTGTCGTCACGCTGGTAGTTATTTGCCGAGAGCAGCTCGCCATCGAGGGTGAGGCTCTGCAGAGCGAGCCCCTCGCCGTCGAGCATGAGCGGACGGCCACCCAATGCCACCTTCGGATTGGCGCGCAAGCGAAGCCTGGACCTGACCCGCGTCGCGCTCGGATCGAGCGCTATGTCGAGGTCGACCTCGTCCACCAGATAGTCGGGTGGGGCATAGTCGCTGAGCAGCTTCGGTCGTCGGCCGGACTGATCCATCGATGATTACCTTCCTCTCCCCATCGCTCTTAGAGGGACGGGTGCGCAATGCCAAGACCCGACCTTGACGAACGGCCCCCCCGGCAATCTTCCTGTCAGCCAGTGACGCGGGCGCGCCATTGCCTTATGACGCGTTGCTCATGGCCCGCGATTCGCAGACCGCCCCGCACCCCTCCCCTCTATTCTTTATGCCTTCGCGCCGGGCGGCGGCGATCCTCGTCCCACTTGTGATCACCGCGCTCGCCTCGGCCCTCTTCCTCCGCTACGGGGTCATCCAGAACACGCCGATCGGGCTTGCTTGCGAGGCCGGGGAGGAGAGCCTGACCTGCACGATCCGCCTTGCCGCAATCCTTCTCTTCGTTCCGGGCTGGTTCGGCTGGACCGCGCTTGCGGCGGCGACCTTCCAACTCTGGCGCCCCAATATCGTCATGTTTGAGATTGGCCTGGTCGCGGCGGCTTTTGGACTCGTGCTCTACAACACGCGCCTCTCGGCTCTAGCGGTCGCGTTGCTCGTACTCAGTCTGGCGCGGGCACGGTCCGAAGCGCGGTAAGGGAAAGCGCCACGAGGAGGCCTGCGAACCACAGCGCCTGCCAATTCGCGATGCCCTCATTGACGATGATGAAGAGGGCCGACGCGGTGAGGAGGGCGGCCGCGACGGTCTCGGCTGCACCGGCTGGAGGAAGGGCCGGTCTGCCCAGGAAGGCCGCGATAGCGAGGGCCATTGCTGGGCCCGAGAGCAAAGCGAGCGGGAAGTCCTTGTAGCGGGGGTCGAAGACAAGCCCCAGCGCCACATGGATCGCCGCCACCACGGTCGCCACGAACAGACAGGCGAGCAGGAGGCTCAAGCCATCGGAGCGTGGCCAGAGACGCGGGTTGAGGACGACGGCAAAGCTTCCGAGGGGGGAGCCTCGCGCCACGGCAACCGCGGCAAGGGCCGGCACGAGGAGCGCAAGCAGGAGCATTCCCGCCGACCGCATGCGGTCGCTGAGCTCAGGCGGTTCCATGGGTAGGCCCATCGCCGCCCAGCCGAAAACGAGACCAGAGCTTGCTGCGATGGCGGCGATGGCGAGGCTCCTGCCCCACGCGGTTGGTTGCGACCTGCGGCTCTGACCCGAAAGCCAAGTTGCCACGAACACGAGCAGGGCGGCGCCAATGCCAAGCGCGGCCTCCAGGCGCCACTCCGGGTGGTTCGACACGGGCGCGCCCCATCGGAATTTAGGCTCCCGTGTGGCGTCGTCATACAGGCCCCAATAGCCGCCGACGGTGCCCTCGAGCAGGCGCTTCCAAGGCTGATCGAAAGCCTCGATCAGATTGACCTTCCAGCCACCGGTCCGCGCGGCCTCTACCACGCCGCTCAGCACCAGCGCCTGATTGGCAGGGGAGGGCAGGGCGCCCGCGCGCATGCGGCCCGCGCTCGGCCACCCCACCTCTCCGATCCAAATCGCTTTGCCGGCAAAGCTGTCCGCGACCCTCGTCCGAATGGCGCGGACGTGCTCCACGGCGTCCCCGGCGCTGACGGGGTCGTCCTCCCAATAGGGCAGGATATGGATGGTGACGAAGTCGACGGCGGAAGCAAGCTCCGGTGCCCGCAACCAGCACTCCCACACATCTGCATAGGTGACGGGAAGGCCGGACCGCTGCTTCACCTCTTGCAGATAGGTCTTGATCCTTTCGGGGCCGAGCTCGCCGCGGAGCAGCACCTCATTGCCGACGATAAAGGCTTGGATGACGCCAGGGTACCAGCGGGCGAGCCGGAGTGCCGCTTCGATCTCCCGCCGGTTCTCGGCCAAGTTGCGCCCGATCCAAATTCCTTGCAGGAGCTTCAAGCCTAAACTGCCGGCGAGCTCGGTGATCTTCCCTTGCGTTCCCGCCGCGGAATAGGTGCGTATGCAGGAGGTCACCTCGGACAGGCGCTTCAGATCGTCGGCAATCTGCTTATCAGCAATCTGGAGCGGCATCATGAAGGGTGCCTGGTCGCCATGGAACGGCGCGTAGGACAGGCAGTTTAGCCTCTGGCCTTCGGCGAGCGGGGAGGCGGGCATGGGCACCGGCCGCCCCATCACGGACCAGACGAGCGCGATGATTGAGGCCACAAACGCAAAAAGGAGGGTCGAGCGGATCATGAGGGGGGGTGTTTCGGCGTCGGGGGATGCGACATAGCAGCTTTGTGCACTGCGTTAAATCAATTGGACTGGTTTGTGCGATTGCGAAGTGATAAACTTGCTTCTTGCCGTTGGACCGCCAAAATCTTGGTGTCTAATGGAAAAATTGATAATCGTCTCGGCGTCGAGCACTTACATATGCGCTTCGCTTTCCGTACTGCTGCGGCCTTGATGGCCGGCGGCTTTTTGTTGATATCCGCCATTTCCGCTTCCGCGCAAAGTCAAGGGAGCGGCCCCCCTGCTGCGGGCGAGCAAAAGCCTCCAGACCAGGCGCAAGGGGAGCAAAAACCTCCGGATCAAGCAACGGCCGAGCAGCAGGCCGAGGCTCGCGCGCTTGAGGAGATCGAGCAGTACAAGCAAGCCGCCGTGCGGCTCTCGCTCTCGGCGGGGTCAGCCGAATGTGTCTGGACCGGACGCAGGATTGAGAGCCTGTTGTGGCGCGACGATGTGGATACCGCTCGCCGGTACATTGACCTGTACGACCGCTTCGGTTGCTCTGCGGAGCATCTGAAGCTCGCTTTTCGTTGCATCATTCGGCAGGGGCCCATCGACCCCAAAGCGGCGGACCGGCTCGCTGCTCGCGTCCAAAGCTGCTGGATCGACCCCGACGGACCAACCACTGCCGCGAGTTCGGCGGCTAAGAGCGGAACGATTCCG
Source organism: uncultured Alphaproteobacteria bacterium (assembly GCA_963804515.1). Classification (GTDB taxonomy): domain Bacteria; phylum Pseudomonadota; class Alphaproteobacteria; order Rhizobiales; family Methyloligellaceae; genus Methyloceanibacter. Next base: position 383,842 of record CAWDQR010000006.1, read on the forward strand.
AACTAAGAAGAGTTAGCAGGGGCAACCCACAAGGCTCTGCGGGCGCGTGCGGCCGAAAGAGCCGAGGCAGGCTGAGAAGATTCCCTAAATGCGCAGTTTCGGTGTCGTCCTCATGGTCGCCCTGGCGACCGCCTTGCATGCAGCGGGTTGGTTCATCGTGCTGGAACGGGCTTTGCCACCGAATGTTGTGGGGCCGCTCACCAGCGTTTCCTTCTCTCCGATTAACCGAAACAGCGATGGCGAGGTCGACACTACAACCGCGGCCCAGATCAGCTCCGATCTTGCCGTCATTGCGCCCTATACGCGGGCGATCCGCACTTATAGCGTCAGCAACGGTCTCGATCAGGTCCCCGAACTCGCCTCCCAGTTCGGACTGCATGTGACACTCGGCGCCTGGATCGACGATTGGGAGGAGCAGAATGAGCGGGAAATAGAGACCGCCATCGCCCTCGCCAAGCACCACCGCAACATCGACAGCATCATCGTCGGTAACGAAGCGCTTTACCGAAACTCAGTCCTGAATCGGGGTCCTTCCGTCGCGGAACTGATCGCCAAGATTCAGCGCGTCAAGCGCGAGGTGTCGGTCCCGGTGACGACCGCCGAGGTATGGAATATCTGGCTCGAGCACCCCGAGCTCGTTTCCGCCGTCGACTACATGGCCGTACACATTCTGCCCTATTGGGAGGGGCTGCCCGCAGATGTTGCAGTCGATCATGCCATCAAGATTTATCAGCGACTGCGCCAAGCCTATCCCGGCAAGCGCATCGTAATCGCAGAGTTTGGCTGGCCGAGCGCCGGTCTCAACCGCAAGGACGCGGTGCCGGACCCGGTCTCCCAGGCCAAAATCCTGCGAGAGTTCGTCGCTCGTGCCGATGCGATGGGGATCGACTACTCGATCGTGGAGGCCTTCGATCAACCTTGGAAGACCTTCGAAGGCAGCGTCGGCGCTTATTGGGGCATGTTCGACGCCAAGCGGCAGCCGAAATTCGCACTCAGTGGAACGGTCGAAACGCCAAACTGGTGGCTGAAGATGGTGGCCGCGCTTGCGCTCGGCCTACTCCTCTGCATCCCGATCTTCGCGGTCCCCGGCGTGACCCTGGCCGAGGCCGGCGTGCTCGCCGTGACGGCGCACATGATCGGCGCCTGGGGCTCGAGCGTGTTCGACTATTGGGCAACCCACTACTTCGTTCTTGGCTCGCTCGTGGCCACGATCGTCGGCGCCGCTTTGCTCGTGCCGCTCATCACCATCATGAAGCAGCGCCTCGACGAGCTGGCGGCCATCATGTTCGGAAGCGCGCCCAAACGCCTGCTGGCGCCCGGTCTCATCGTGCCCGAGCGGAGGCCGCTCGTGTCCATCCACGTCCCCGCCTGTCGCGAGCCGCCGGAGATGCTGCGGCAAACGCTCGATAGCGTGGCCAAATTGGACTGGCCCAATTTCGAATGCGTCGTCGTCATCAACAATACGCCGGATACGAGCTACTGGCGCCCGATCGAGGAGTACTGCCAGCTGCTCGGGCCGCGCTTCAAATTTGTCCGCGCCGACCAGCTTGACGGCTTCAAGGCTGGCGCGCTCAGACTTGCGCTCGAGCACACCTCGCCCGAGGCCGACCTCATCGGCGTCCTCGATGCCGACTACGTCGTGCATCCCGACTGGCTGAAGGACCTCGTACCGGCTTTCGCATCCCCGACGGTCGGCCTCGTGCAGGCACCGCAAGATCATCGCGACGGCGACAGAAGCGTCGTGCACGCCGTGATGAACCGGGAATATGCCGGCTTCTTCGACATTGGCATGGTGCAACGGAACGAAGTGAACGCTATCATATCGCATGGCACCATGTGCCTCGTCCGGCGAAGCGCGCTGCTCGACGGCGGCGGTTGGTCGAGCGACACGATCGTCGAAGATGCCGATCTCGGGCTTACCCTGCTCGAGCGCGGCTGGGAAGCCCACTACACGCGCCGCCGCTATGGGTGGGGCCTGCTGCCCACAGACTTCGCCGCGTATAAGCGGCAGCGCCACCGCTGGGCCTATGGCGGCGTGCAGCTGATCAAGAAGCATTGGCGCGCCTTCCTCCCGGGAAGGACCCGGCTCACCGCGCAGCAGCGGAACGAATTCCTTTTCGGTTGGCTGATCTGGCTCGGCGCCGAGAGTGTCGGCATCCTATTGGCGATCCTCAACCTGCTCTGGGTACCGCTCGTGGCCTTTGTTGGCATTGCCGTGCCGGAGGCGGTGCTGACGATCCCCGTGCTCGCGGCCTTCACGATCATGCTTCTGCATTTCATGGTCTTGTACCGGACGCGCGTGCAGGCCCCGATCTTCGTCTCGCTTGGGGCCGCATTCTCGGCCATGGCGCTGCAACTGACGGTGGGCCGCGCCGTGGCCGATGGCCTGCTGAAGGACAAAGTGCCGTTCCTACGCACGGCGAAGGGTTGTGCCGCAAAGCTTACGGAGCGCTTCCCCGCGCTTTGGGAGGGAGCGCTTGGCTTCCTCCTGATCCTCAGCTCTTGGGTTCTCTATTACACCAACGAGCCGCAAGCGCGCGCGATCTATATCTTCAGTGCAGTGTTGCTGGTGCAGAGCCTGCCCTTCATTGCCGCCGTGGTCCTGACCTTGCTGGAGCGGTCTTCACTCAACGAGTTTGCGACCTGGCGCAGGCTCGCGGCCCTCTCCACCTATCGGCCGCGTCTGCCGCGCGGGCGCGCGCCGACGGCCGGGCCGCCGGCGAGCGGGGACGTCGGCGTCGTGCCTTAGACCGATTTCGCGCTCAGGTGCTGCAGGGGCCATGAATTTCCAGTAGTCCTTTCCCCGGCGTGGAGGCTTTGGCATAGTGCCTGCGCGAGGCGCGCGGAAAAGGGGGAGGGGGACATGACTTCAGCAAATCTCTTGATCGTAATTCTCGTAGGTACGATCGTTGGCGCACTCACGGGTTTGGCGCTTGGCGATGTGATAACCGGATTGTATCTCGCGGTTGTCGCGGGCTTCTTCGGTACGATGATCGCCGGCGTCGTGCGCAATACCATCATGCGTCGCGCAGGGATCGGACCTGACGATTCGCGAATCCCGACGGTTGTGCTTGTCTATTCCGCCGTTGCCTCGCTCGCCGGCCCCCAGCTATCACTCGGTATCAGGGCGGTTACAAAAGCGAGGTCATGCGTGAAATTCTAGACCCCGACCTTGAGATCCCCGCCGGATCACGGGAGATGTTGGAGAGCATCTACGCGGACCTATTGGCCGTAGATTAGCCGCCAAAACTTTTTTGTTTCCGAGAGTTGCTAGAGCGTCCCCAGAAACGAGCTGTTACAAACCCGCCACGATGAAGCTGCTCGAGAATGGTATGCGCTGTATGTGATGGGGATCCTCCTCCTGTCATCGTCCCTTGAAAGCCCCGCCCCCCAACGGCGGGGCTTCTTCTTTTCCGGGAGAGGTGCTTGCTTCGGTCGGCGCCCTTTTGCGCGCACCACTAGAATGCTAAGAATCTTCTACTTGGCATCTAGAAAACAGGGGGGATCATATGGACAAGACCACTCTTTTTTGGGGCGCGGTAGTAGTCGGTCTCGCGTGCCTAGCTCTTGCAGGCATGTATTGGTTCGTACCGGCGGGCTCGCTACCGAAATTTGCACCTGGCTTCGCAGAGGGTTCGACGCATGTGCATGTGAAGCACGGGATCATCTTTCTGATTCTCGCGCTCGGGCTGCTTGGATTTGCCTATACGAAGCGCCCCTAAAGGTCCTGCAAAGGGCGCCGGCTTCGGCCGGCGCCCCTCTCTTTAGGAAAAGCCCCGAGACGTTCAGGTTTTACCTGGCCGCAATGGCTCCGCCTCCACATCTACGGGGCTCACACTCGCGTTTCTCGCATACCTTAACCGGACGAAAAACGGGACGAGGCGCACATACAGGATTACGAACCCGCAAGTCCGCGGAGACTGCTTTCAATTCGATGCTGGAAAGTTCGCGCATATGTTTTCTCCCTAATCGGCATTGCAACCGCTGACCAAGTCAGCCTACTCCCCCATTTATCGGGTAAGCCGGTGTAGCATCTGGGATGGACAATCATCCGAGAACGCATTCGTGATTAGACGTATTGGAATTTGTTTGTAGGATTAGAGGGGAACGCGGTAGGCGTCGGCCGAAGCCGACGCCCTTTTTGTGCTATAGGGCGCCCGCATGGATGCCTGGATGCAGAAAGATGTAGAAGAACTCCGCAGACTTATAGCGCGTGGCGACACTTCGGATGAGATAGCCGAACGTCTGGGGTGGTCCAAAGGCGACGTGTGGATGAAGGCCAGGAAGTTAGGGCTCGATTGGCGGTTGGCCGAAGTCGAGCACCGCAAGGCCGGCCGAGTCCAATTCATTGCCCAATATGATGATGGGTCTAAAGGCTACTTCATAATCGAGTTTGGACCCTTCAGCGCGGTGACCATGTCGCAACCCACGTTGCGCGTGAACGACAAGAGGACGGTAGCCTGAAGGCGGGCAAGATCGTCAAAGTCTACCGCGACCCGATAGTCCTCACGCAATCCCAAGTCTCGGATACTCAATCCGCCGGTCGAAGGCCCGCATCACCCCGGGTTCTTCGTAGCAAACAGCGATCAAACCGAAAGCGTCTGCCGCGTGCGATGACCAATCATGTTCGGGGCCTAAGCCAATGTCTCTGCGCTCGTCCTTCCGCTCGTGGTAGTAGCCGAGAGCATCGCGTCCAGCCTCGGTGGTCGCCTCGTTAAACCATACCTTGGAGAAAATGCGCCTGGCGGCTTCGATCCTCATAGCTGCAGCTCCGGCGCCCTGCAGGCGCTGCCATACGGGTTCCGCGGACCGTGCGCGGTGATGGTGATGTGGGCGCGGGTAGGGGTGGGGCAGGACAAGGTCCTCTTCGGCCGTGGGCGGCTCGTTATCGCTGGTCCTACGGTCACATGAATCCGGAAGCGCCTCGCAAGCGGCGGTAAGCAGAGTTCGCTCCATCTACTCCAGGGCGACCCGTCTGAGGCGGAGCGCGTTGCCGACCACGGAGACCGAGGAGAGGCTCATGGCGGCTGCCGCGATCATGGGGGAGAGTAGCATGCCGAATGCGGGGTAGAGCACCCCGGCCGCGATCGGCACGCCCAACGCGTTGTAGGCGAAGGCGAAGACAAGATTCTGCTTTATGTTTCGCATCGTTGCGCGTGAAAGCTGCGCCGCCCGCACAATGCCCCGCAAATCGCCTCTGAGCAAAGTGAGACCCGCACTCTCCATGGCGACGTCTGCCCCGGTGCCCATGGCGATGCCGACATCAGCCTCGGCAAGCGCCGGGGCGTCGTTAATGCCGTCGCCCGCCATGGCCACGACGGCACCCTCGCGCTGCAGGTCGTCAATCAACTCGAGTTTTTCCCCGGGCCGCATGCCCGCACGCACCACGTCGATGCCAAGCTGCGAGGCCACGGCTTTAGCCGTTGTGACATTGTCGCCCGTGGCCATGACAATCTTGAGCCCCAGCTCGTGGAGGGCGGCAATCGCCTCGGCGCTTCCTGTCTTGATCGGATCGGCAACGGCGACGAAGCCGGCAAGCTTGCCATCGGCGCCGAGCATCATCACCGTCTCGCCATTGCTCCGCCGCTTCTCGGCCGCATCGGCCAGAGGCACCACATCAATCCCAGCGCCCTGCATCAGTCGCGCGTTGCCGAGCAACACGGCGCGGCCGTCGACCTTTCCCACGACGCCCTGGCCGGTGATTGCTTCGAAAGTCTCCACCTTGGGCGGCTTCAAGCCCTTCGCCTCGGCGCCGCGGAGGATCGCCTCGGCAAGGGGGTGCTCGCTGCCTGCTTCGAGCGCAGCCGCCAGGCGCAAGACTTCGTCGTGCGCGAAGCCGGGTGCGGCTTCGACGCCGGTCAGCGCGGGCTTGCCTTCCGTCAGGGTGCCGGTCTTGTCGACCACGAGCGTGTCGACCGATGCGAGCCGCTCAAGCGCCGCGGCGTTGCGTACGAGTACGCCGGCATGCGCCCCGCGTCCCGTGGCGACCATGATCGAGATCGGCGTGGCGAGCCCGAGCGCGCAAGGGCAGGCGATGATGAGGACGCTGACCGCAGCAACCAAGGCATAAGCGAGGGCGGGCTCGGGGCCGAGTAAGAGCCAAGCAAAGAAGGAGATCACCGCCACGAGGATCACGGCCGGCACGAAAATGCCTGAGACCGTGTCGGCGAGCCGCTGGATCGGCGCGCGCGAGCGTTGGGCTTGCGCCACCATGGCGACCACCTGCGCGAGCGTCGTCTCGGCCCCGGTACGGTCCACGCGCATGTCGAAGCTGCCGGTGCCATTCAAGGTGCCCCCGGTGACGCGGTCGCCGGCGACCTTCTCGACCGGTATCGGCTCGCCGGTCAGCATCGACTCGTCGACGGCGCTCCTGCCTTCGAGCACGGTCCCGTCGATGGGGACCTTGTCTCCGGGGCGAACACGCAACGATTCGCCGACCCTGACGGAGGCCAGCGGCACCGTCCCGGCCTTGCCGTCCGGCTCCACGCGGAGCGCCGTCTTCGGCGCGAGATCGAGCAGCGCGCGAATGGCGCCGCCGGTGCGCTCACGTGCGCGGAGCTCGAGCACTTGCCCAATCAGGACGAGAGCGACGATGACGGCGGCCGCCTCGAAATAGACCGGTATCCGGCCATGGGCGTCCGCCATGCTGGCGGGGAAGAGGCCCGGCGCGATGGTGGCGACGAGGCTGTAGAGAAATGCCGTGCCGGTGCCGAGCGCGATCAGGGAGAACATGTTGAGCCGTACCCAGCGGAGAGACTCCCAGCCGCGGACGAAGAAGGGCCAGCCGCACCAGAGCACGGCGGGAATGGCGATCAGCAACTGGAGCCACTGTTTGGCGCTCGCTGAGAGGAAGGGGAGGAGATCGACGCCGAACACATGGCTGCTCATGTCGAGGAGGAGCAGCGCCAGAGACAGGGGCACGGCGACCATGAGCCGCCACGTGAAATCCTGAAGCTCCGGGTTATCGCTGACTTCCGGGGGCACGCCCATGGGCTCGAGCGCCATGCCGCAGATTGGGCAGTGGCCCGGCCCTTCTTTCACGATTTGCGGGTGCATGGGGCAGGTGTAGAGCGTGCCTTGCGGGAGAGGCTTCGCCCCGCCTTGCTTATTGAGATAGCGCTCGGGATCGGACGCGAACTTCGTCCGACAGCCCTCCGAGCAGAAGCGATAGGTGTGACCGGCGTGGTCGTAGCTCGGTCCCCGCGCTCCAATGTCTACCTTCATCCCGCAGACGGGGTCGGTGGCCATCGACGTCTCGCTCGCTGCCATTTCGGTCAGATCTTGGTGCATGGATGGTCAGCTGTCCTAGGCAACAATCCGATAGTGTAGTTCAATTTACTACTTGGTGACTCGCATGAATGGGTGAACAGACCATGAGGCATCGAGGTTGGATCGTTGGCATCGGGCTTGTTATTGCGGCAGCGGCTGGTCTCGGGGCCGGATATCTCATCTGGGGCTGGCCGACGAATTGGTACGCGCGCGATGTCGGCAAGCTGCCGCCCAGTCCTGAAGGCGATCTTATTCGCTACGGCCGCGAGTTGGTCGTGGACACGGCGAGCCATATCGGCAAAAGCTTCGCCGATCCGCAGAAGCGCTTTGCCGGCAACAACCTCGCTTGCGTGAACTGCCATTTGAACGCGGGGCTCCGGCCCTTCGCCGCCCCCTTTGTGTCCACCTTCGCTACCTTTCCCATGCTGGTGGACGATCAGGTGCTCACTCTCACCGACCGCATCAATGGATGCATGACGCGCAGCATGAACGGCAAGGACTTGCCGGTAGATGGGCGTGAGATGGAAGCCTTGATCGCCTATATCAAGTTCCTAGGGCAGGGCACACCGGAGGGCGTGCGCGTCGCGGGCATGGGACTGCTGCCGCTGCAGGATCCGCCGCTCGCGCCCGATGTCGCGCGGGGCGAGACCGTCTATGCCAAGCTTTGCGCCAGTTGTCATAAGGACGACGGACAGGGAGAGAGGCGTACCGCGCCCGCCATCGGCTATTCGATTCCGCCGCTCTGGGGTGATGACAGTTTCAACGCGGCTGCCGGCATGGCCAAGCCGGCCTATGCCGCCGCCTATATCCGCGGCAACATGCCCTTCGGCGTGCGGTATCAGGATCCGGTGCTGAGCGAGCAGCAGGCTTGGGACGTGGCCGCCTATATGATTTCCAAGCCGCGGCCCTCGGCCCCGCCAGACGCAGCGCCCAGGCTGCGCTAGGGGCGGGGCCCAAGTTCCGCTCGCTCAAAGCTCAAGCCGCCGTAGTAATGGCGTTGCCATGGCTCCGGGCTTACATGGTGTCGTGGCGCAGCTTTGTCAGCGAGGCGAGGTGTAGGACTATCGATGGGCTGGAGCCACGAGGGCGCGGTAAGGAACCCTGTCGTCACCGCGACAATGAGGTTGAGAATGCCAAACACGCGTTCCACGCCTTCACGAGACCTGCGGCCTCGCGCGGTGCCCGCGCATAGGCAAGCCCCACGACGGGGGCAAGAAGGCCGATGGCGATGTCGCCCACCCCGGCCGGCCAGGCGAAGAGGCCTGGCAGTCTGCCGCTTGCGTATAGGATCAAGAAGATCACGCCCAGCGCGCGATAGAGCTGGACGCCGACGATCCAGGATTGCGGCACGGCTTCGAGGATCCGCTTTGTCGCTTCCGACCGCCAGATCATTAGGGCGCCGATCAGAATCGGCAGCAAGATGCCATATTGGATCGTGGGAATTCCGCTGGAGTTCACATGGTAGACGCCTGCTGCACTGAGCGAGATGGCTACGGCAAGCCAGCCCACGAGAATTGCGGCCGACACGAGAAGCGCTCGCGTGCGGTCCTGCGTCAAGCCGTAGAGGATGGCAACAAGCGTGGCCGCGGTGCCGGTCACGACGAAATAGGGGAGATAGGTGGGGATGGTCATGACACGCCTCCAATGAGGGGTTGCGATGTCAACTACCCATAAATTCGTGATCGGCGAGAAGTGGTCGCTGCTCGTGCTGCGCGACCTGTTCCGCAAAGGGCCGCTGCGTTTCCAAGAGTTGGAAAACGGGCTCCCCGGCGTGGCCCCGAATACGCTCTCTGCTCGATTGAAGGCGCTCGAGAGTCAGGGCGTCATCGGGACCCGGCTGTATGAGAATCACCCGCCCCGCTATGAGTATTTTCTGACCGAGAAGGGGAAAGCGCTTTGGCCCGTGCTGAAGGCACTCCATGGATGGGGCGAGCGCTATGGCTGAAAGAGTCCGGCTGCGCGAGTTACAATAGTCGGAGAGAAACATGATTGGCCCCAACTTCGTGGAACGCAGCGCGAATAAGCGCCTGGCCGGTTTTGCATGATCCGCGTTGACGTTGCCCTGAAGCTCGGCGCCTTCGATCTCGACGTTGCCTTCGAGAACGACGTCGGCATCACCGCTTTGTTCGGCCGTTCCGGCTCGGGCAAATCGACGACGATCAATCTCATCGCCGGCCTTGCTCGTCCCGATCGGGGCAGCATCGTGCTTGACGGCCGCACTTTGGTGGACACAGGAACCGGCGTCTTCGTGCAGAAGCATCGGCGCCGCGTCGGGGTTGTATTCCAGGATGCTCAGCTCTTCCCGCATCTCAGCGTCAGGCAAAACCTGTTGTTTGGGCGGTGGTTTGCACCGAGAGCCGAGCGAAGCATCGCATTCGAGTCCGTGGTCGGCACCCTCGGGATCGGTCATCTTCTCGAGCGCAAGCCCGCGCTGTTGTCGGGCGGCGAGAAGCAGCGAGTGGCGATTGGACGGGGGCTGCTTGCCTCGCCGAGGATTCTGCTGATGGACGAGCCGCTGGCTTCGCTCGATACCGAGCGCAAGCTCGAGATCCTGCCGTTGATCGAATCGCTGCGCGACGAGTTCCGGATCCCAATGGTGTATGTGTCGCATGCCATCGATGAGGTCGCCAGGCTCGCGGCACGAGTGGTGGTGCTGGAAAACGGCCGCGTAGCAGTGATCGGCGCGGTCGAGGACGTGCTAGGACCGGGCCTGAGCCATATCGGGGTCAGCCGCTTCGCCCGGTCTTCGGTCGTCACCGGGCGGCTGTCCGGTATTGATGCCGAGTACGGCCTGACCGAGATTTCGCACCCTGCCGGGACGATCTGGCTCGCTGGTCGCGCAGGCCCGCTCGGACGCGACGCGCGCGTCGTCATCCGGGCGACCGACATTGCCCTGTCCACGACTCGTGCGCACAGCCTCAGCGTTCGGACCACTCTGGCCGGGACGGTGGCAGGCGTCGAGACCGACGATGGCCCGCTCGCGGCGGTCACGATCGACCTCGATGGTCACGGCCAGCTCTTCGCGCTTGCCACGCGCAAGGCGATCGATGAGCTCGAGCTTGGCCGCGGCGACCGCGTATTCGCGCTGGTGAAGACCGTCGCGCTCGATGAACGGGCGGTGGCAACGACCGAGTTGTGATTTCATCTCGTCCCCGCAGATACGTGTATCGAGAGCCGAGAACAGGTATAAGCGCCAGCATGTCCGGCTCGCATGAACGGCAAATTGTCTTGGTACCTTGAGTGAGTTGCATAACACACTGAAATATAACCGCTTTACCGTCGCGCCGATGATGGAGTGGACCGACCGTCACTGCCGCTATTTCCTGCGGCTCATCTCCAGGCGCACCTTCCTCTACACCGAGATGGTGACGGTGGAGGCCATCCTGCGCGGCAATCGCGAGCGGCTGCTCAAATTTCACCCCGATGAACATCCGCTTGCGTTGCAGGTCGGCGGAAGCGATCCGCATGGTCTCGCCGAGGCCGCGCGCATCGGCGGGGAGTTGGGCTATGACGAGATCAACCTCAATGTCGGCTGTCCATCCGACCGCGTGCAGGCGGGACGGTTCGGCGCCTGTCTCATGGCCGAGCCGGATCTGGTGGCTGAATGCATCGCAGCCATGGCGGCGAAAGCTCGCGTGCCGGTCACCGTCAAATGCCGCATCGGCATCGACGACCAGGACGCGGAGGAGAGCCTCGACCGGTTTATCAATGTGGTTGCGGAAGGCGGCTGCCCGACCTTCATCCTGCATGCCCGCAAAGCATGGCTCGAAGGCCTGAGCCCGAAAGAGAATCGCGACGTGCCGCCGATCGATTACGGGCGGGTGTATCGGGTCAAGGCACGCCGCCCGGATCTTACGATCATTGTCAATGGCGGCATCGGATCGCTCGACGAGGCGGTCGCGCACCTAACCCATGTCGATGGCGTCATGCTGGGGCGCGCCGCTTATCAGGATCCTTATCTGCTCGCGGGTGTGGACAAGACCGTGTTCGGGTCGATGGAGACCGTCCCCTCGCGTCTCGACGTGCTGGAGAGGTTCATGCCCTATGTCGAGGGCGAGCTCGCCCGCGGGGTACGGCTCAATCAGATGACCCGTCACATTCTCGGCCTATTCCACGGACAGCCCCGCGCGCGCGCCTTCCGGCGGGTATTGGCCGAGACCGCACATCTGGACGGCGCCGGCATGGACGTGCTCAAGGCGGCGCGCCGCGTGGTCGGGGGCCAGGGGCACCGGCCTGCCGTTGCCGCGGAATAGAGTCAGCTTGTCTGCCGGGAGGGTCTTTTTCGATCTGCCAGCGCGAGCAGACCTTGGATGTCGAGGAAGCGAGCGGTCTGCATGCAATAGTCGCGATAGGGTGCGCCGTAGAGCTGCTTCAGCCAGTCCTCCTCGACCATGGCCATCATCACATAGGCTGCAACGATCAGCGTGGCGAGCGCGATGGTGAGCAGCGAGTTGGCGCCAATCGACAGGCCAATTAGCCCGGCAATCGAGGCGGTGTATTGTGGGTTACGGCTGAAGCGGTAAAGACCGCCGGTCACGAGGCCGTCCGTGCCGCAATAGGTGTTACCGAGGCCGAGATTGAAATAGCCGCGCACCGTGATGCCGAGGCCGATGAGCCCGAGCGACAGGCCGGGGATGAAACGGGTCCAATCGAGAAGTGGGGTGCTATTCCAGTCGAGCGCGGCGACAATGAAGGTCGCGAGCCAGCTGCCGCGGAACAGTCCCCAGAAGGTAAAGCTCTGCCAGCTCCCAGCCTTGGCGGGCCAGATGCGCAAGAGTGGAGCGAGAAGAGTCCGAAGCAGCAGGAGATCGAGGATTAGGCCGGCGGCGAGGCCGCATGCAAAGACGAATGGGGTCATGGTTTGCGGACGGAAACAGATTCCCTTTGCAGAAATGCGACAGCTTGCTGACGGTTTTGCTACAGCCCCAGGCCGCTTACAAGGTTGAGGACAGCTGGGGAGCAACGCTGTGCTTCACCCGAAGGCAGCGCAGAGACCTCAAATCTTCTGATTGTAGGCGCCGACCTCGGGCTGCTTGGAAAGCTCCGCGTCGATCTCGGCGAAGATGGCCTGCATATTCGCCTCCGAGGTCGGGCTTTCCACCACCACCACGAGCTCCGGCTTGTTGGAGGACGCACGCACGAGGCCCCAGGTGCCGTCCTCGAGCACGATCCTGATCCCGTTCACGGTGATCAGCTCGCGGACCTTCTGGCCGGCGAGGGTGCCTCCATCGGCGGCAACCTTTTTGAAGTGATCCACCACGCGGTCGACCACCTGATATTTGAGCTCGTCGTCGCAATGCGGCGACATGGTGGGTGACTGCCAGGTGCGGGGAAGCGCACGCTCTAGATCCGCGAGAGTCTTGCCGGGATTGCGGTCGAGCATATCGAGCACGGCGAGCGCGGCCACGAGGCCGTCGTCATATCCGCGGCCCAAAGGCGGATTGAAGAAGAAGTGGCCGGACTTCTCAAAGCCGACAAGGGCGCCGGTCTCGTGACTGTAACGCTTGATGTAGGAATGGCCGGTCTTCCAGAAGAGCGTCCTGGCGCCATGCTCCTTCAGCACGGGATCGGTCTGGAACAGGCCGGTCGACTTCACATCGGCGACGAAGAGGGCACCCTTGTTGCGGGCGGCGATGTCGCGGGCGAGCATGACGCCCACTTTGTCGGCGAAGATCGGCCCGCCTTCATTGTCGACCACGCCGCAACGGTCGCCGTCGCCGTCAAAGGCGAGTCCGAGATCGGCGCCATGGGCCAATACGGCATCGCGCGTGGCATGCAGCATGCCCATATCCTCGGGGTTTGGGTTGTGGGCTGGGAAGGTGTAGTCGAGGTCGCAATTGAGGGGCACAACGGTCGCCCCAAGCTCGGCGAGCACGCGGGGGGCGAACGCGCCCGCCGTGCCATTGCCGCAGGAGACGACGACTTTCAGCGGGCGCATCAGCTTAGGCCGTCTGAGCAGGTCGGCCATGTAGCGCTCGGGCATGTCCGGCACGAAGATGTAGGTCCCGCCGCCCGGCAGTGCCAACCGTCCCTCGAGCACTAACTCTTTCAGCGCGCTCATATCGTCCGGCGCGAAGGTCAGCGGCCGCTCGATCCCCATCTTGATCCCGGTCCAGCCATTGTCGTTGTGGCTCGCGGTGACCATGGCAACGCCTTCGACGCCGAGATCGAACTGGGCGAAATAGGCCATGGGCGACAGCGCGAGGCCAATGTCGTGGACCTCGGCGCCGCCAGCGAGCAGCCCAGTGATCAGCGCGGCCTTAATGGACGCCGAATAGGAGCGATAGTCGTGGCCGACCACGATGCGTGGAGGCACGCCGCGCTCGCGCATCAAACCGGCAAAGGCCAAGCCAACTGCCTCAAGCCCGAGGAGATTGATCTCCTCGGGATAACGCCAGCGGGCGTCGTATTCGCGAAATCCGGTCGCCTTGACGAAGGGCAGGCGCTCGAACTCGGCTGTGTTGGGTCGGAGATCCTGGCGCGGCTTTGGAAACATGCTCCACTTGCATAGGCGATTTTCAACTTTCCACCAACAGCACAGGGCGTGGCTGGGTTTCCCGACGAGCCGGCTATTGCACCAGCACCAGCTCGCGTCCGCTCATCTGAAAGCTTTTGAGCCTGCTCAAGAAGCTCATGCCCGGAAGGTTGACGTCGAGCGCACCCCGTTCGGCGCCGGGGACGTCGCCCAGCGCAATATCGGCGACGCGCACCGCTGCAAGCGTCAACGGGGTCACCCGGGCAGTCCCATTTGCGGTCTGCACCAGCCCCGAGAAATCGAGGCTCCTGGGCGCAAGCCCGAGCCGCTCGGTTTCCTCGTAAGCCAGCACCACCACAGTGGCGCCGGTATCGGCCATTAGCGTTACCGGGCGCTCATTGATCGTGGCCTCGATCACGAAATGCCCGCGCTCGTCGGCTTTCAGCCGCACCTCGCGATCGAAGCCCGCAACATGAGCGGCAAGCTCGCTCGATCGCCGAGCTTGCGACCGGGCAGCCTCGCGGGGCGTCTCAGATCCGCTGGGCAGCGCGGCGGTCAGGTCATCGTAGAAGTTAAACAAGGCAAGTCCGGCAAGGGCCGCGCTTGCCCAGACCAGCGCTTCGCGTAACGCATGCCTGGCGCCAGAACCCATGAGATGCACCCAGGGGAGAGAACGAGGGCGGTTCACGCTCGCGTCAAACGTGCAGCGGCGTCAGCCGCGCAGCGTCAGGAAATCGCCGGAAAATTCATAAGAGCGCAGGCGGCTTAAGAAACTCATACCGAGCAGGCTCTCGGTCAGCGCGTTGGGCTCGGCCACCAGGGCATCCACTTTCTGCCGATCCAGCGGACCGATTGCCACAGTGTCGAGACGAACTCGGGCGGCCGTGGTGCGGCCGTTGGCGGTCAGCACCGGCACCGTGTAGCTGAGGCTCCCGACGTCGATGCCGGCCTTCGCGGCGTCCTCCGGGCGGAGCACGATGGTCGAGGCGCCCGTATCCACGATCATGAAAATCGGCTTCCCATTGATGACAGCCTTGGCCGTGAAATGACCGTCGAGACGGCGCCTGATCTTGACCTCTGCCGGCCCGTTCGCACTTTCCTCGACGACCATGGCGCTGCCGGGCAGGAGCTCGCCGGTGAGGCGTCCGGCAATTGGCAGAAGGTCGTCCCGATAGGAGTAAAGCGCGACAAGCGCGAATCCCAGCGCCGTCCAGGTGACAGCATCGCGGAGCATCGAGCTCGCGCGTCCGCTATTGCGCGCCAACATCCCGCCGCCGAGAAAGATGAGCAGAGCTACGCCAAGCGCCAAATAGCCGAAGGTGGTGCTATCGAGATAGGCGATGGTGCCGGACTCATCGCTCACCAGCAGCATCGCCGCGAGGGCGAGAATGAAAAGGGCAAGCCATGCCGACAAAGGTCTAGCCTTTCGTTGTCGCCGCGCGCCTGTGTCGCGCAGGCAAAATTGCCATGATCGCGCGCCGCTCGTCCGCGCTCAATTCCGCCCAGCGGGCGATCTCGTCGAGCGAGCGCCCGCAGCCGATGCAGAGGCCCGAGCTCGCGTCGATGTCACAGGCGTCGATGCAAGGAGTTTCCAAATGAGGCTTCGGTTCTGTGGTCAACGAAGGCTATGTAGGGGGGTGACGTGCCACCGGGCAATTGCATTCGACGGGACCGCGGCTGCGAGCCGCAAACCAGCATGGCACTCTCACCTGGCACCATGGCTTCGGTTTGCTGATTTCGGGCTAGCGCGGCCCTCTTACGCGCCGCGAGGTCTGCAATTTCTCTTGCGCAATCTCCCCGGGCTCGGCAAGCCGGGGCCGCGCCTCCATGACCCGCTTGCGCGGGAAGGTGACGATGACGTCGGTTCCGTAGCGGAGCTTGCTCTTGAGTTCGAAGGTGCCGTTATGCAGCTCAGTCAATCCTTTGGTGATGGGAAGGCCGAGCCCAGTGCCCCCTTCCACCGTGTGATGAGCTAACGAGCCCTGGCCGAAGCTTTTCAGCACGCGTGGGATCTCGTGCTCGGGGATGCCTGGCCCCGTGTCCTTCACGCTCAAGAACTGATCCCCCGTGGGGGTGCGTCCGATGGTCAGCGTGACCGTCCCCCCCGTCGGGGTGAACTTGATGGCGTTCGACAGGAGGTTGAGACAGATCTGGCGCAGCGCCCGCTCATCGGCCCAGAGCTGAGGTAAGTCAGGCTCGAACTGCTCGACGATCCGCAATCCCTTGTTCTCGGCTCGGAGCCGCATCAATCGCTGGCAGTCCTCGGCCACGTTGGCGAGCGCCACCGGGGCCTCATGCAGCTCGTAGCGGCCGGCCTCGATGCGGGAGATGTCCAAGATCTCGTTAATCAGATTGAGCAGGTGCTGGCCGCTCTGATGGATGTCGTTGGCATATTCCTTGTATGTCGGGTTCTCGTGCGGTCCCAGGATCTCCGACCGCATGATCTCGGAGAAGCCGAGGATGGCGTTCAGGGGTGTGCGCAGCTCATGGCTCATGGTGGCGAGAAAGCGGGACTTGGCATGGTTAGCCTCCTCGGCACGGAGCCGCGCATCGTCGGAGATCGACTTCGCCTGCTCCAGCTCGGCGATCAGCGCGTCCTTCTCGGCGCGGAACTCGAGCATGGCGGTGACGGTCGAGTTCATCCCGTTCATCAGCCAGATGAAATAGATATGGACGCCAACGGCCATCGCCGCCATCGCCCAATAGAACGGATTGTCGAGCAGCGCGAAGCGGAGGACGATGGCTGCGGTCATCGGCAAGGTGCCCGCATAGACGATCGGCATGACCGTCGAGGCGAATAGCATGCGCATCGAGATGACGACGAGAAGGGTGGCGAAGACAAAGGTGTGCGCAGCCTCGCCTTCGGTGCCGGCGCTGACGAAGGCGACTCCGGCCCAGGAGACGCCGTAAAGGAATTCGGCGGCGGTGATCTTGGCCCGCCAGGTAGGGGTCTTGGCGTCCTCCCGCGGCGCTTTGAGGAATTGCCGGCAAAGGCTGATGAGGATGCCCTTGGAGACGAAAACCGTCGCGAGCCAAAGCAGCAATTGGGCCGGCGGCGCCCAGAACATCGCACCCAGGGCCACGATGACCGCGAGCAGGGGCGTGGTCACCGCCGTCGACAGCTCGTTGCGCACGAACATGAGCAGCAGCTCGTATTCGAACTCTGGCTTGAAGCCGGACTTGTAGGTGAGCTTCTCGCGAGCTTCCTGGACGCTGCGGGAGGAGCGTCGCTTGGCGTTCATTGCCGCCGATGCGGCCGCACGAGCTTCGGCTGAAACGCCTGCTGTCATGCTTCTTAAGGCCCGCATACGAACCCGAACGAGGATAAGGGCGCCGGTTGGCATGGGACTGGAGCCGCGCTCCCAGCCCTTAACCAAGAGCCCAACGATGACTATGTGCGGAATTCCCTAATGGGGCGTTTACTCTCCCCCGGGCTAAGACGCTTCCGCCATGCATTGCGACCGGGCTTGGCGTCTCGTAGGAGGAGCAGAGATTAAGAGATCACACGAAGAGGGGGCGGCGTCCGGGCACATCATGCGTCTAACAATCATCGGTTGCGGCGATGCCTTCGGTGCGGGGGGGCAGCTGCAGACCTCGTTCCATGTGCGGTCGGACCGCTCCACCTTCCTGATCGATTGCGGCACCTCGACGCTGATAGGGATGCGGAGGCTTGGGCTCGCTACCAACGACATCGACATGGTGTGCGTCACCCATCTGCATGGCGACCATTTCGGAGGGCTGCCCTGGCTCCTGATCGACGCCCAATATGCGAGCAAGCGCACGCGCCCGCTCGTCATTACCGGCCCCCGAGGCACCGAGGCGCGCTTCATGATCGCGGCGGAGGCCCTCTATCCCGATATCACCAAATGTCCGCGCGCCTTCGAGCTCAGATTCATCGAATATGAGGAGCGAACCCCGCTCGAGCTCAACGGCGTCACCCTCACGCCTTTCGAGGTCAAGCACCCTTCGGGCGCTCCGCCTTACGCCTTGCGGTTCGAACTGGACGGCAAGGCGATCGCCTTCACCGGCGACACCGGCTGGACGGATAGCCTTTATGCCGTCGCGCCAGACGCCGATCTCTTCATTAGCGAATGCTTCCAATACGACGTAACGCTGCCGATCCATCTCGACTACAAGGCCATCGATGCCAATTATGAGAGGCTGGGTGCAAAGCAGGTGCTCTTGACCCATATGGGTGAGGCTATGCTCGCTCAAATCGATAAGGTCGACGCCTCCCGATATCTCATCGCCCAGGACGGCATGGCGCTCGATCTATGAGGGCACAGGCAACCGAGCTCGATCGCGTGCTCGCCAGCATCCGCGCCTGCCGCCACTGCGTCGAAGCGCCAGAGGGCAAGCCATTGCCCCATGC
Organism: uncultured Alphaproteobacteria bacterium; assembly: GCA_963804515.1. Lineage (GTDB taxonomy): Bacteria > Pseudomonadota > Alphaproteobacteria > Rhizobiales > Methyloligellaceae > Methyloceanibacter. The sequence goes on from CAWDQR010000006.1 coordinate 401,958, forward strand.
GCCCCGGCCAGTGTTGCGGGCGAGCCGGACGGCGCGGCTCGGAGTCTGCAGTCAGGCGCCCGGGACGCGCGTGCATGCTTCCGGCATCCCCTTCACCGACGCTTCCGGCGACCGCTTGCGCGACTGGATGGGGGTCAGCCCGCAAGAGTTCTACGACGTGGCCCACGTCGCCATCATTCCCATGGGCTTCTGCTTTCCCGGGCAGGATGCCAAGGGCGCCGATCTGCCGCCGCGCCGCGAATGCGCAATGCTTTGGCACCAAACACTGTTCGCCGCGTTGCCGCAGCTCGATCTCGTGCTCGCCGTCGGCTCCTACGCCCAAAGCTGGCACCTTGGCGGGGAGGCGGGAGAGAGCCTGCAAGCAACCATGCTCGACTGGCGCAAGCCTCTTCGGAAAAGACGCCCTCGGGTTCTACCGCTGCCGCACCCGTCCTGGCGCAACAATGGCTGGCTGCGGCGGAATCCCTGGTTCGAGGAAGAGCTGTTGCCGGTGCTGCGTCGTGAGGTCCGTGCGCTTCTTTAAAAACACCTCTTGCAGTGCGGGAAAAAATAATCTATTAACTCGGTAGAGTTAATGCTGATTAAAAAGGGAATCTACATTGTGCTGGAATCGCCCAAAAATATCATTAGGTCAGCCATGCTCGACAGAATGGACCGCAAGATTCTCGATATCCTGCAGAGGGACTGCACCATGCCGGTTGCCGAGATCGGCAAGCAGATCGGGCTCTCCACCACGCCCTGCTGGCGCCGCATCCAGAAACTCGAAGAAAGCGGGGTTATCCAACGGCGCGTGGCCTTGCTCGACGCCAAGAAGGTCAATGTGGGGGTAACGGTGTTCGTCTCCATCACCACGAGCCATCACACGCAAGAATGGCTCGACAGCTTCCACGAGGCCCTGAAGGACTTTCCCGAGGTGGTTGAGTTCTACCGCATGAGTGGACAGGTGGACTATCTGCTCCGTGTGGTGGTGCCCGACATCGAGCGTTACGACGCCTTCTATAAGAAGCTGATCGCCAAGATCGAGCTGAGTGACGTGAGCTCCGCTTTCGCCATGGAGCAGATCAAATATACGACGGCGCTGCCGCTCGACTACGCGGCGGAGTAGGAAGGGTTAGGGCTTCCCTCCAGAAGGGCGATCAGGCTCGACGTATCCCAACGGTTGCCGCCCATGGCCTGGACCGCGGCGTAGAACTGATCCACCAGCGCCGTGACCGGGAGCTCGGCTCCATTCGCCCGCGCTTCGTCGAAGACGAGCGCAAAGTCCTTGCGCACCAGGTCCACGGCAAAGCCGAAATCGAACCTGCCCTCGACCATGCTCTGCCAGCGGTTTTCCATCTGCCAGGATTGCGCCGCGCCCTTGGAGATCGTGTCGATCACCTTCGGGATGTCGAGGCCCGCGCGTTTGGCGAAGGCAAGCGCCTCGGCGAGGCCTTGGATCAACCCGGCAATGCAGATCTGGTTGACCATCTTGGTGAGCTGGCCCGCGCCTGACGGGCCGATCAGCGTGACCGCGCGGGCGTAAGCCGCGATCACGGGCGCGGCCTTGCGGAAATCCTCCTCGTCGCCGCCGACCATGACGGTGAGCGTGCCGATCTCCGCACCAGACTGGCCGCCGGACACCGGCGCATCGAGGAAACCCGCACCCTTAGTCTTGGCGGCCGCATGCAGCTCGCGGGCGATCTTGGCCGAAGCGGTGGTGTTGTCGACCAACACGGCGTCAGGTCGCAGTCCCGAGAAGACGCCGTCTTCGCCGAAAGTCACCGCGAGGAGATCATCGTCATTGCCGACGCATGTGAAGACGAAATCCGCGCCGTTGGCAGCGTCGGCAGGGGTTCTTGCGGCCTTGCCGCCGAACTCGGCGACCCAGGCTTCCGCCCGCGCTCTTGTCCGGTTGAACACGACGATGTCGTGCTTTCCGCGCCTTCGCAAATGGCCCGCCATGGGATAGCCCATGACGCCAAGCCCGATAAAGGCGACCTTGCTCATTGCCAGACTCCACTCTTTGTCATTGCCCGGCTTGACCGGGCAATCCAGTAATCACCAAAGCGACTGTTCGCCACTTCAGTGGTTACTGGATGCCCGCTTTCGCGGGTATGACACCTGTATGAAGACGACCCTACCAGCCTGGGGTCAAAATCTGTCGATGGCGAGCCTGAATCGTCAGGCGATTGGCTGCTTGGGGAAGGAAAGCTGCTCGCGCGCGCGCCATTCATCCGTCACGTAGTTGATGATCAGCGAGGTGCGCACGCCCTTGATGGGGCGCTTCTCGAAGCCGTGAAAGGTATTGTCCGCAGGCACGAAGATCATGGCAGCGTTGGGCGCGAAGGGCGAGCAGCCGACGCGGTTCTTGTTGGCGTCGTAGATGTCGGTGCCGAGATCGTGGTGGCTAGGGTCTTTCGACAGATAGACCAGCATGGTGAAGACCTTGACGCCAAGGTCGCTGTGCGGCTCGAGCCAGAAGCCGTCGATGTCCTGGGCGAATTCGATGCGCAGATAGGTGCCCTTGAGATTGGTGCCAAACGCCTTCTCGATGTGGCGCGTCACACGCGGGTCCTGGAAGGCCTGCGCCACCGCCTCGCAGACCGGGAACTGCTCACGGTTTCCCATGTCGAAATATTTGCGGGTATTGTTGTGCAGCTCGCGTTTGCCCGACACGCCGTCGAGCGAAGGGGCCTCGAAGGGAAGCGCCAGGATGTCGTCGACGGTGTCGGAAGGAAAGCAGCCCCGAAGCGACCAGTGGCGATAGGGCCGATCGGAACGCTGTCCGTTGTCGATGCTTTTGAGGAAGGTCTGGACGACGTCCTCGGCCGAACTCTTCACCCCCTGCTCAGCCGCACGCTTCGCCGCGACGTTGTCCCTCATGATGGGCCTGATCTCCCTCGAAAAAATCCAATCTGGTGGCCAATTTCATCATGGCCGGCCGGTTCCCTCTACGGCTCTTAGCACCGGCGGGGTCTGCACGCAATTCACGGGTAGGCGGTCGATTTGCCGCAAACTCGAAACGGCCTAAAAGTGCCGTGACCGTCGAGCTGATGACGTCCGCCTTCTAGGCGCGCATCGCACGGCGGCGAGAACGCCGCCTTGCCCTCGGCCTCGTCTCTTGGCAGCGATCAGTTGAAGTTCACCCAGCGGAAATGGTGCGCTTCCAAATTCTCGGGCGATGCCTCGTCGGAATCTTCCGTCGTCACCTGGTCGGACCGCAAGCACTGAGCGAGCAGCTCAAGCAACGAGGCGTGAAGCTCCCGCTCGGCGGCAAGCTGAGGCGGGTTCGCGGCGAGAAACGCCAAGATCTCCCCATAATCGGGCATTCGTACCCCCGTGCTGTCCCCCAGCCGAGTCCCAAACGGTGCCCAACCGTTGTGTCAAAACTTTGTTCCGCTTAGCGAGCGGGCTTCAGGCAGAGCCAAGCGATCCCAGACGCGGGTCTCAGGCGCCGAGGCGATAGCGGCCGATCAGACGCAAGGGCGCGCGGGTGCCGGTCTCGCCGAACAGCGACAGGCCGTCGACGGTCACCCCGGAGGCGCAAATCTCCTCGAGCATCGGCCATAGCGCTTGCGCCACGCGCTCCAAATGAGCGGTGTCGAGCGGCCCGGTGAGCGTGATGTAGAATTGGTACTCGCTCAACACATGCGGATCGCCGAAGCTCTTCAGCAACAGGCGTTGATGGTCGTTGAGATGGGGGCCGTGATGAGCCTCCCGCTCGACGGCGCTCCAAGGCTCCGCAAAACCGTCAAAGGCAGCGATGCATTGAGCGGCCAGCCAGTCGAGCGCCGGCGTGGGCGTGATCGGCCGCAAGACGAGGAAGCGGCCGGCGCGCGCAAGCGTCAACGGTCCCGTCTCGATCTGCTTCCGTCGCCCGGCAAAACTGATGAGCCGCGCTTTCAACGCGTCGGGGCCGATGCCATCGCGCAAGCAAAACGGTGCCTTGAAGACGGCGTGCAGGCCGCTATAGCGCGAGAGCGCAGATGGCGGCTTGACCGGGCCGGCGCCAGTCAGGCCCGTGTCGGAGAAAGCCTGCAAGGTTGCGCCATCATTGGCGCGGCCGAACCAGGACCGTCCGAACGCCGCAAGCGGAGTTCCGGGCTGGGGCGTGTAGTAGATCGCATAACGGACGAAGCTCGCCTGGTGCCCGCCCTTTAGCTCGTTGTCCAATTGGGCACGGTTGAGCATTGGTTCCTCCCAGTAGGCGCCCTGTCCGAATAGCCTTGTTGTCGATAGCATTCGCCTGTGGCGCCGACGCGACAGGTTCGGGGCGATAGGAGGGCCGATCAATGAAGAGTTGATGAATTGAATCATCTCGCAGGTGCGAACACGATGCGCGTCTGCTGCGCTGCATCCCACTCACACGAAGGGTGCTTACCAAGCCGGCGCAAACTCGCTAGCACAGACGACCATGACGCTGGGCGTGAGGCTCTGCGCGGGGATCCCGGCGAGCGCCTCGCGCGGGACGGATATTGGAGATAGGAGACGGATGATCGAGCTTTACACCTGGTCGACGCCGAATGGGCAAAAGGCGTCGATCATGCTGGAAGAGGTGAGGCTGCCGTATCGCGTGCACCCGGTAGACATCGGGAAGGGGGAGCAGTTCGATCCGCACTTTCTCGGGATTGCTCCCAACAACAAGATCCCGGCGATTGTCGATTCCGACAATGGGCTCCACCTCATGGAGTCCGGAGCGATCCTGCTCTATCTCGCCGAGAAGACCGGCCAGCTCTGGCCGCAGGATTTTCCCACCAAATGGCGCGTGGTCGAGTGGCTGATGTGGCAGATGGGCGGCCCCGGGCCGTTCCTTGGCCAGGTCCACCACTTCGTGAGGTTCAATCCCGGCAAGAGTGCCTATGCCGAAGAGCGCTACACAAGGGAAGCCAAGAGGATCTGGGCTGTGCTCGATCGCCGGCTGGGTGAAAGCGCATATGTGGCGGGCGCCTATTCCATCGCCGATATCGCCATTTGGCCGTGGATTTCCCGGTTCGAATGGCAAACCGTCACTTTTGCCGACTATCCCAACGTGAAGCGCTGGTACACGGCAATCGCAGAGCGGCCGGCCGTGCAGAGGGGATGGAGCGTGCCGCCCCGTGACGGTGGCATCCCGATGCCTTGATCGGGCGCGTAAGCTGTAGCGGGGCACGCGGCTGCTATGGCACAATGCCGTCAAAAGCCCGTTCGGGCTGGCGCCGCAGCCCGGTGGGCGCTGGTGGCCGGTCGGGTGGCTCCCCAGTTGACCTGAGTTCGAACTCGAGGGATGAGGAGGGACCATGACGCGCTGTGCCGCAACTTCATTCTCCCTGATCAAATCGCTTCTGGCTCTGGCATTGGCCTTCCTGGTCGGGGGCGCATGGCAGCTGGACGTGGCGCGAGCGCAAGTCATCGAACGCGGTGTGCAGGGCGGCGTGGTCGGAGCGATCATCGGCGGCCTCGTCGGAGGCGGCAGAGGCGTGGGAACAGGCGCTGCCATTGGGGCTGGCGTCGGTATCGTCAGCGGCGCGGCGGAAGCAGACGCCAATGCGAGGGCTCGCGCCGCCTATGAAAGCGAATATTACGGGGAACCTCCGCTGCCAGGAGGACCTGGCCTCGTCCACGACATCCAGGCATTTTTGGTGCGGCTCGGTTACAACCCGGGCCCGGTCGACGGCGTCTATGGCCAACGCACGGCGGATGCGATCAGCCAATATCAGTATGCCAGCCGCTTGCCTGTCGATGGCCGACCCTCGCCGCAGCTGCTCAACTTCATGATCAGTCAGGGGAGTTAGGACCCGGTTCAGGACGGGCCGGTTATCCGGATGAGCACCTTGGCCGCCAACGCAGGACCATGCGCGAGGCCAGCGCCAAGCCGGCCGGATGTCAAAGCGTGAGTTGAAATTCAAATCTAGTGAGCGATTGGACGATGGAACGGGCCCTTAGCGGGTTCGGCGGTGAGTGGAGAGGCGAATGCGGAAACTGGTAATGGTCGTTTGTGCGTTTGCGGGTTTGGCGATCTATGCCACGGTCGCTACTTCCGCCGAAGATCTCGCGGCGGCCGTGAAGGAGCGTCGGCACTTGATGAAGGAAGTCGTGGCGCCGGCGGCCAAACTCGGCGGCCAGATGGTGAAGGGGGTCGAGCCTTTCGACTCCGCCAAGGCGGCCAAAGCCATGAACGCGATCAACCAAGTGCCAGACAAATATGTGACGCTGTTCCCCAACGGGACAGAACACGGCGCGATCAAGGACAGCAAGGCGTTGCCGAAGATCTGGGAGGACTTCGATAATTTCAAGGCCCTTGCCATGAAGCTGAAAGACGCGAGCGCCAAATCTGCCGGCGCCGCAGAGCAAGGGAAGGGAACCTTCACCGCTGCGTTCAACGACATGACCAAGGTCTGCAAAGACTGCCACGAATCCTATCGCGAGAAGCTCGAGCAGTGATCCGAACGGCGCGGTCGCCACAGTGACCACCGGCGTCTAGGGAGGCAGCATGCGCAGAGCCTGGTGGTGGGCGCTGCTCGTCATTGGGATCGCCGGAGTGATCGTCTTCTATCTTTTGACGATGCCGAGGACGGTGCCGGCCTCGGAGCTGCCGGCGCACACGCCTGACCTCGCCAACGGTGAATACATGTTCACCGCCGGAGGATGCGCGGAGTGCCACGCCGTGCCCGTCTCGAAGTGCAAGGATCCAAAGACCAAGGACAATCACGTGCTTGCCGGGGGCCGCTGCATCAAGACTCCGTTCGGCGTCTTCAACGTTCCCAATATTTCTCCCGACAAGGAGACCGGAATCGGGAATTGGGGCACGCTCGACTTCGTCAACGCGATGAACCGCGGCATCGCGCCAGGTGGAGAGCACCTCTACCCGGCGTTTCCCTACACCTCGTATCAGCGCATGACCTATGAGGATCTCATCGACCTCAAGGCCTATCTCGACACCTTGCCCGCGGTAAAGAACGAGGTGCCGCCGCATGAGCTGACCTTTCCCTACAACATCCGGCGCGGACTCGGACTTTGGCAGCTGCTCTACGTGAACGGCAAGACGTTCAAGCCCGATCCAAAGCGAAGCGCCGAGCTCAATCGCGGCGCCTATCTTGTCGAGGGCTCTGGCCATTGCGGCGAGTGCCATTCGCCCCGGAACTTTCTGGGTGGCGTCATCCGGAGCGAGGCGTTTGCCGGTGCCCGGAACCCTGAAGGTAGGGGCAGGATTCCAAACATCACGCCGAGCCACGACGGGATCGGCGATTGGAGCGCGGATGACATCGCCTATATGCTCGAGACCGGAAACACGCCCGACTTCGACGTGGTCGGCGGCCTGATGGCGCCGGTGCAGGAGAACATGGCGAAGCTCAAGCCGGAAGATCGCACCGCCATCGCCACCTTTCTGAAATCGCTGCCCCCGCGGCCGGACGCGGTGCCGAAGTCCGCCAAGAAGAAGTCCGGCGAGGACGGGGACGAGGAGGGTGGCAGCGGGGACGATACCGAGGGCGACACGCAAAAACTTAACGGCTCGGAGAACTGACAGACGAGATGTCCCCGTGGGTGAGCGGTTCAAATGCCAGATTCGTTGCAGGAGCGTGCCGAGTTCGGACTCGACCGCGAGACTTTCAAAACGCGGTTGGGCGATGTCGGTGGCGAATTGGTCGTGGTCAAGCGCCAGCTAGAGCAAGGGCATTTGCCGCGCGGCCAATTCGAGCCTGAGTTCAAGGAGCTGATCACCCTGGTCTCCGACGACCTGCCGGTCGACGTAGCCGCAGGGGGCGGTGCAGCGCCCGCTGCGGAGGTCGCCAAGGTCGGTGACACGGGCGAACTCACCCTCATCTCCGACCGGTCCGGGTACAAGGTCAACGATCAGCCGATCTTCACCATCAGATCCAAGACGGACTGCAACCTCACGCTGATCGATGTCGACGGTAATGGGGAAGGGGTCGTCATCTTCCCGAACAAATCCAGCAGGACAACCTGCTGTCTGCCGGGAAGGCGGAACTGAGACGGTGATCGCCGTCTGCAACGCCGCGGGCAAGGACGTCGACGGCATCAAGCACGACTTCAAGACGCGCGGGTTCACCGAGGTCGGCAACTACCGCGAGTTCCTCACGCGGCAGATTGTGGTCGAGGGCCAACAGAAGGCCGCCCAAGGGCAGAAGGCGAAGGAGTTGGGCAGCGCTGCCAAGGTCGAAGCCGTGGCCACGAGCAATACCCCGTCGCGTACCGCGATTAAGCTCGAGGTCAAATAGCAATGAGATAGCGGCGAGGAGTGGGGGATTTCCATCCCTCGCCGCCATGGCACAAGCGCTCCCGCGGGCTTGCGGTTGGCCCCCACCACCCCATTCGTCTTGGTCCATTCAAAGGCGCCGCAGCGCGGGGGTGAGAAAACTGCTTTACAAGCCGTTCAAGATTGCATACGGACCACCCGGCTCCTGGCGTTCTCGCCCAAGGTCAGCAACTGACAATCTCAATCTCGTGTGGGAGTAGACATGGGATGGACGTTTTCACTTCTGCCGCGGAGCTTCTCCGTCACCATCGCCCCGAACGGCCGATCCTTGGCCTAAGGCCTCATGCCGCGGCTCGCGCCGCGCGCTGGTTTCTTGCCAACTTCCCCGGCCAGGTCCTCTACGCCGCCAAGGCGAATGACTCTGGTCCCGTAATCGACGCTTTGGTCGAAGCGGGGATCAGCCATTTCGATGTGGCATCCCTTCCTGAGATCGGCCGTTTGGCCACCATTCCTGGGGCCGAACTCTATTACATGAACCCGGTGAAGCCGCGGTCGGCGATCAGACGCGCCTACCGCGAGTTCGGGATCAGAAGCTTCGCCTTCGATAGCGACGACGAGTTCGACAAGATCCTACAGGAGACCGGTCGGGCGAAGGACTTGAACCTCTTTCTCCGGCTGGCCTGCCCCAATACGCACAGCCTCATTCCCCTTGAAGGCAAGTTCGGAACGTCAAGCGCCGAAGCGCCGGCGCTGCTGCTCCGCGCGCGCCAGGTCACACGGCGCCTCGGCATCACCTTTCATGTGGGATCCCAGGCCGTGGTCCCGGCAGCCTTTGGCGAGGCTCTGCGGCAGGTCGGGCAGTTGATCGTGGCATCCGGCGTGCTCGTCGATGCGATCGACATCGGTGGCGGGTTCCCGAGCCGTTACCCGCATTCCGACCCGCCTGAGCTTGCGGCCTATACCGATGAGATCCTTGAGGCCTGGAATGAGCTTGCCGTCAAGGATTCCTGCGAGCTGCTTAGCGAGCCTGGGCGCGCGCTCGTAGCGGAAGCCGAATTGGTGATCCTCCGCGTCGATGCGCGTCGCGACAATGCCCTGTATGTCAATGACGGCGCCTTTGGCACGCTGTTCGATGCAGCCTATTCGGGCTTTCGCTTTCCGGCGAGGCTGGTCGGGTCGAAAGGCCGCAAGGCGCAGGGAGAGACCGAATTCTCGCTCTATGGTCCAACCTGCGACAGCTCGGACTATCTGCCGGGCCCCTTCGTGCTGCCGTCCTCGATAGGCGAGGGCGACTATATCGAGATCGGTCAGATCGGGGCCTATGGGCGGGTCTTGGCGAATCGTTTCAACGGGTTCGGAGAGTTTGATGAGGTGATCCTCACGGATGAGCCCATGCTCTCCATGTATCTCGGCGCCGAGGAGTTGGCACTCGCCAACGTCGCGCTGAAGACCGCGCGGGCCTAGACGCTCGCGCGCCTTCCCCCCGGATCCGCGATGCCGCGCAGTTCTACTGACAAAACGTGACACAAGACCGTGAGGCAACGGCCCTGTAGCGGAGTCAAGATTTCTCAAATGATTTCTTTGTGTTAGTGGTGGGTGGTACTGGACTTCGAACCAGTGACCCCTGCGATGTGAACACACATCCATAGGGCTTACCCTTGCTGACACAATCCGGCATGACCCTTACTTTTGCGTTGTGGGGCAAGGGTTATCCCCTTACCCTTTAGCGCAGTGGTCAGGAGGACTCTTACGCTCACTTACCGTCGCTTGCTGACATGGTGCTGACACGGGTCCGGGGGAATGCCGAAAATCACAAAACGCGTTGTGGATGCGGCCGCACCCGGGCCGAATCGTTACGTCGTATGGGACTCTGACGACGCAGTGCCAGTCAAACTGGTCTGCGCGGCAAATTCCCTGCTAACAGGGAAAAGAACAGGGAATTTGCAATAATTTTGGTCTGTTGCTGAGCTGAGATCCGACAGAGACCATACTCCGGTAGCTTGCGAGAAAATTCCCTGAGCATCAGAACAGGGAATTAATTCGTCAAAGCATGGATTTTCATTCCTTACAAAGACGATATCAGGGAACAGGTGGTCCCGCTGCATTCGTTGCACTGAGCGAAGCCGTGACCATCATCTGGCAAGTTGCGCCGACACCCAAGGGCAGGGCGGACTGTCATGCGCCTCACCGGGCGTGAGGCCCGAGGCGCACAGGTAGACGGCGCGCACAACGGCGTGGACGTCGGGCCGCCGCCAGCGAACGAAGCGATTGTAGCAAGTCGTACGGGGACGGTAGTTCTCCCGCAGATCGCGCCATGGCGCACCTGAGCGCAAGACCCAAAAGATGCCGTTGAGATGCGCCGGTCGTCCACGCCGGGAATGCCGCGTGGTTGTTCGGGAGCATCGGCTTGATGACACTCCACTCGCAGTCGCATGAGTTCATAGCGCATGATTCTGAAGCTCCGGTTTTGGGCGCTGAGACGGCATCAATACGCTATGCCTGGGGAGGACGATGAGATGGGTGAGCGGGTCACCCTGACGGCTTACGATGGATTTCGCCTCGGCGCGTAATACCGGTCCGATTCGGAAGATGCGCCCAAGGGCGCAGTCGTCGTCATCCAAGAGATCTTCGGCGTCAACCATCACATCCGTGCTGTGTGTGACAGGCTCTCAGGGCAGGGCTTCATCGCGCTCGCACCGTCGCGTCCAACTCACGAACAGCGATCGCTTGTTCGATGCGGGGCGGGCGCAAGGAGCGAAGAAATGGAAAGCTTTGATGACCTTCTCAGGGCTGCGCTTGAGCAGCTGGCGTGGTGGCGGGCCTGTTTATGATCCAGGCTTGGCAAGCGGACCCTGGTGCAACGCTCCATCCGCAAGGTTCACCTTCGCAAATTTTCCTTCCTCATTGGTGGCCGCGATGAGGAGATTTCCTCCAACAATTTCTAGCACTCCAGCTTTTCGAGCTGCCGGCGCCTGCGCCAAGCACGCCACGGGCACGACAAAGCCACACGCCGACCAGTGCAATCAATCAGCTGGGACGCCGTTCCCGCCGTAGCCCGTAGAATCCGAGCAGGCCACACGTGCGGAGGAAACTGGCGTTAGGACAGAAGTCCGGAGGCAACGGCAGCGCCTCAGATGACTCCAGCCAGTTTCGGCAATCGCTTTCGTGGAGGCAATTACGACACCTGGCGCGCGCCTCAACGAACGCTTGTCCATCATCCGCGCGAATAGCTGTGACCACGTCAACTCCAAGCCTCTGCATCATGTGGTCCATCAGCTCTTGCCGACGTCGTACCTGATTGAATATCGGCCACCGCCTTGAAATTGGCATCAGTTCCCTCCCTTTCTGCCCGCGAATTGCCGTTAGTGACTTACGGTTAAGGTGGTGGTGCATGGCGGTCATTGACCTACATCAAACTATTTGTGTGAGAAATCGCCGCTGGCACGTTTGATCTTGGACCCGACCCTCTGAGGTCAGTGGCAGAAATTTGGGGCTGTCCTTCGGGGCGGCCTCTTTTTATGGCGATGTTATATTTCACGTACCATCGATTACCAAAAACCGTTTCACTTGGCAGGGGGCGATTGATTCCAACCCGATTGTGCTTTTCAGGTTACAGCGATGGTGGTGGTATCTATCTGGCTTGCGGGGTGGCCACTCTTCATCGGTGAAAAGTGGAGACCACGGGAACCCGCACTATTTTCAGCCCCGGTCATCACTTCGGCCGGGGCTTCTTCTTTTCTGGCTTGTGAGTCGTAATGCCGCGCCACTGGATCTCCTACCTCGCCAACTCGCGGAGTTTCTGATTCCATCCGGCTGGACGGAACGGGGGTGATCCCATGCGAGGACAGACCGGATTTTTCGACCTGGATTGTCCGCCGCAAGCGGGGACCTCATGCGTCGTCTCCCCCATCCCCGATCATGCTTTTTTTAAGCACGCGGTTTTCTACTGCAGGAAGGCGAGGTTTAGATCGCGCGCGAGCCCTTTTTGGCTCTGAGCGTTTCGGAGGGCAGTTCCCCAAAACCTTGGAAGTAATCCTTGGCAAAATGGCCGAGATTGCTGAAGCCGCAGGCGAAGGCCACTGAGGTGACCGACGTCCCCGCTTCCGGTGTCGTTAGCATTGCCTTGGCATGTCGCATACGGACCTGATTTACGAACAACATTGGCGAGCAGCCGTGTTTACTTGAGCGGAGGTCGCATCCTGCCGTGCCACGCGGCCAACGCCAATGTGCGGGCAGCCGCCGCCACTCACCCGCAGCTTTTCCACGGTCGATTTGGCCAGTTCTGTATAATCCGCTGCTTCGCGTGTCCGCAGCATGCGGCGGTTCGAGGGGGGGTGATTGGCAACTCACGCTCGCCGCGCGGTGCGGGCTTCGCGATATTTGGTAGCCCAAGCAGATGGTCTTGCAGTGACGAGGCTTGCATGGCGGCTGACAGCCAAGACGTACTCCGGTACCGCAAGGATCTGCAAGGAGAGATCGATAGTGCAGCGCTTTATCGCGCGATGGCCGCGCATGAGCGGGATGGGCGCCTCGCGGAGGTGTATGGCCGGCTCGCTGCCGTCGAGGAAAAGCACATCGCATTCTGGCGTACGAAGCTCGAGTCCGCCGGTGCCCACGTGCCTGAGCCGCGGCCGGGTTGGCGCACGCGAATACTGATCTGGCTTGCGCGGCGATTCGGCCCCAGTCTTGTATTGCCGGCCGCCGCGACGCTCGAAAGCGTAGACCGCGCGCAGTACGACGACCAGGCCGAGACGCGCGGTACGAAGATGCCCGCGCAAGAGCGTTCGCATGCGCGCGTCCTTGAAGAATTAGCTGCCGGCCGGCGCCCGCGGTGGGATGGTGCAGCCTTCTCACGACTCGAAGGCCGGCATGGCGCTGGCGGTGGCAACGCGCTGCGTGCAGCTGTGCTCGGGGCGAACGATGGCCTGTGCTCCAATCTGAGTTTGGTGATGGGCGTCGCTGGCGCAACCTCCTCGGGACACGCAGTGCTCATCAGCGGGCTTGCTGGACTCCTCGCCGGCGCCTGCTCGATGGCGATGGGCGAATGGCTGTCGGTGCAGAGCGCGAGGGAGCTCTACCAGCGCGAGATCGCCACCGAGGCCGACGAACTGGCCGAGGTACCCGATGAAGAGGAGGAAGAGCTGGTTCTCATCTATGAGGCAAAGGGACTGAGCCCGGAGCAGGCTCAGGTCACGGCGAAGCAGCTCATGGTCGACAGCGGCAAAGCCCTGGATACGCTCACGCGCGAGGAGCTTGGGATCGACCCCAAAGAGCTTGGCGGCTCGGCCTGGGTCGCTGCTGTCTCGTCGTTTTCCGTTTTCACCCTCGGCGCTATCGTACCGGTGACGCCGCTGTTTTTCGCGAGCGGAAACATGGCCGTGACGCTCAGTGCTGTGAGCAGCGCCATCGCACTATTTGGACTCGGCGCTGCAACCACCGTCTTCACTGGCCGAAATGCGCTGTTTGCCGGGACCCGCCAGATGCTGATCGGTTTGGCTGCCGCGGCGATCACCTATGGGCTCGGGCGTCTGCTGGGCGTTGTGATCGGCGGATGACAGTTGCTTCTGCATTACTTTGGCTTGGCGTTCTCCTCCTCGCTGGCGCGGCTTACCAATATCCATTGCCTCCCTCGTTGGTGCCCGGCTGAGATCAGATCGGCTGCAAACTCGGCGAACTTGTGGTATACTTTTAAAAGCGTCGTTTTCAGCGTGATGGCGCAACTCTGAGCCATCGCCCCCGAGCTGCCTAACCTGCAGGCCTCTCCTCGGCGCAGTGATGTGCGCGACGGAAGCGACATTCAAACCTCGAACTGCGCCATCACGTGACCGGAAACGGGAGCGTTAGTTGCCACAAATTGCGGAACAGTCAGGAGGCTAAGGCAATGAGTATCGCAGCAGCAGAAATTCGACTCGATAAAAGAGTTACGAGTTTTGTAAAAGAGCGGCGCAAGCTCTTGATCGATGGGAAATGGGTCGATGCCGCCTCGGGCAAGACATTTCCCGTCTACAACCCCGCCACCGGCGAGGTGATTGCGCATGCGGCGGAGGGTGACAAAAAAGACATCGACCGTGCCGTCAATGCAGCCCGCCGGGCATTTGAGAGCGGGGCGTGGCCACGATTGACCCCATCAGAACGAGGCCGGCTGGTCTGGAAGCTCGGTGATCTCATCCTGGAACATCTGGAAGAGCTAGCGGAGCTAGAGTCCTTGGACAATGGGAAGCCCATTAGGGTTGCCCGCGCAGCTGACGTGCCGCTGGCGGCGGATCTCTTCCATTACATGGCCGGATGGGCCACCAAGATTGAGGGCAACACCATCTCACTTTCGGTGCCCTATGCCCCGGGGGTGAAGTTCCACGCCTATACACTGCGTGAGCCGGTTGGTGTGGTAGGCCAGATCATCCCGTGGAACTTCCCCTTGTTGATGGCGGCATGGAAACTCGGGCCTGCGCTCGCCACCGGCTGCACCGTGGTGTTGAAGCCGGCTGAGGAAACACCGCTATCCGCACTACGGCTCGGCGAGCTAATCCAGGAGGCTGGATTTCCGGACGGTGTGGTGAACATCGTTACCGGATTTGGCGAGACGGCCGGTGCGGCACTGGCAGCGCACCCCGGGATCGACAAAGTGGCGTTCACCGGCTCAACCGAGGTCGGCAAACTCATTCTCAAGGCCGCCGCCAATGACCTGAAGAAGGTATCGCTTGAGCTAGGAGGCAAGTCTCCGAACGTCGTCTTGCGCGATGCTGATCTCGACCTCGCCATAGCGGGTACGGCGAGTGCCATCTTCTTCAATCACGGTCAGTGCTGTTGCGCCGGGTCACGATTGTTCGTGCAACAGAGCATATTCGACAAGGTCGTTGAGGGCGTCGCCAATGAGGCCAAGAAGATCAAGGTCGGTCCGGGGCTCGACCCCGAAACTCAAATGGGCCCGATGGTTTCCGAGATCCAATTCAACCGTGTTTGCGGTTATCTCAAGTCGGGCCTGGCAGAAGGCGCGAAAGCCGTTGCGGGCGGTAGGAAGCTCGGTGGCAAGGGTTATTTTGTCGAACCAACTGTGCTGGTGGACACCAAGCCGGACATGAAGGTCATTCGGGAAGAGATCTTCGGGCCGGTGGTTGCGGCCATTCCATTTAAGGAGCTGGACGATGATCTGGTCAGGGCCTCCAACGATACCATCTATGGCTTAGCAGCCGGAGTCTGGACCAAGGATATTAGCAAGGCCCATTCACTGGCAGGGAAGCTGAAGGCGGGCACAGTCTGGATCAACTGCTACAACATCTTCGATGCAGCGTTGCCCTTTGGTGGCTACAAGCAGTCCGGCTGGGGGCGTGAGATGGGACATGACGCCCTTGATCTCTACACCCAGAAGAAGGCGGTCTGCGCGGCCTTGTGACAGCGTAGCGCACGCAATCCAAACTGACACCGCCCGGTGTGCGGGGGTGTCGCTTGAGTCCGATCGCAGGTAGTGTCCGGCTGCCTGCGATTTTTTTGTTTCTCTTGCAAGGTGCCGCACGACCGGCAGGCCTCGAACGTCCGCTCAGGGTCATTACGCGACCACACGTCACATCCGCCAAAGTGTCGGCTCACCCCTCCAGAGTGGATAAGCGAAAGAACCGCACTGGTTCTTTTCACTTAGGATTTCGGTGTCTTGGAAGAGTGGGAGAGTAGATAAGATGGCGGAAATGATGAAGGGGAAGTTCGGTTTCCATCGAGGTGGCGGCAAACACGAGCCTGTTCCTGCTGCTGCCTACGTCCAAATCTACGTGAAGTCGAGTGCCCTAAGTCGGGCTCCGCCGCGATAAGCCTTGATCTCGCCTATCGGCACATCGGTAGCATAGCAGTATGGTGCGCCGCTGATCTTGCGCCTGTATGCGCTTCGCTTGCCGCGGCGCGCGGGGAGTAGCCAGGTCGGAACACAGACACGCCTGTGGACAGCTTGCCAGAGTCCGTTCCCGAAGGGGAATGCATTGTCTTCAACCTTTTTGGCAGGAGGCGGTAAGTGCAGACCGAACTCGAGCAGAGCCATACGAGCGAAGCAATCCGCGCGCGGCTCACACGAGACCCACGCATCAGCTATCTCCGCGACTGGATCTACGGGGGGATCGACGGGGTCGTGACGACCTTTGCGATCGTTGCAGGCGTGGTCGGCGCTGACCTGCCCTCAATGGTAGTGCTGGTGCTTGGGCTTGCCAATCTCGTTGCCGACGGTTTCGCCATGGCAGCGGGCAATTACAGCGGCACTCAGGCCGAGCGGGATGATTATGATCGGCTGCTAGCCGTCGAGCGCAGGCACATCGCCGTGATTCCAGCCGGCGAGCGCGAGGAGATCAGGCAGATATTCGCTGGCAAGGGGTTCTCCGGCGACGAGCTTGAGCGAATAGTCGCTGTGATCACGTCGGATGATTCCCGCTGGGCAAAGACTATGGTGGTGGAGGAATATGGTCTTGCTCCGACCCCAAAGTCGCCCGGATTGGCTGCGCTCAGCACCTTTGCTGCGTTCATGCTGTGCGGTCTGGTACCGCTTGTGACTTATCTCGGGGCAGGCGGGCTCTTGCCGTGCATCGTCGGGACCGGGTTTGTTTTCTTCGCTATCGGCGCCATCAAGAGCCGATGGTCGCTGACCAAGTGGTGGCGGTCTGGATTCCGGACCTTCTTCATCGGAATGAGCGCCGCGGCCCTCGCATTTGGCGTCGGTCTTGGCTTCAGGACGCTATTCAATGTTTCTACGGGTTGAATGTAGTCTACGATCTATCGACAGCAAATACGACCGTGCGGTTTCTGCTGGCAACAGTGCACTGGACCAGAGCAGCAAACGGAACCGCGAGGGCGGTTACGCCTGAGAACTAAGTGGTCATGGATTTGTTCAAGTCGCCTCGACAGGAATTGGACCCGCTCGACATGGAGATTTTGGAGAGAGCTTTTGACGCTGCGCTCGCCGTGGTCAAAGAATTCGACAGCGATGAAGGCCTGGAGGCCATCCTTCGCCGCGAGCTCATCGAGATCACTTGCTTCAACGGTGTGAGCGATCCCGAAACCCTGCGAGACTTAGTCGTGACCAATCTGTCGCCAGTCAGACCAGAGGCATAACCCGTTCCATTCCGGTGCGCGAAGCCGTGACCATCATCTGGCCAGTTGCGCCCACCCCCAAGTGGTGGTGACACTTGAGATCGAGGGCGAAGATAGTTGTCCCTTCCGAAAACTATATCCGCGCGTAGCGATGGTGAAGTCCGCCTAGCACAGCATTAGCGACGATGACGCCGCGCCTCTCGATTGGCCTACGGTTTGGAGCGTCCTTGTCAATTCCGAGATGAGTTCGCGTCGCGTTGTAATATGCGGTGTATGCCTTCAGGACATGCCGAAGATGTGCCTCACCCCAGATGATCACATGGTCGAGGCATTCACGGCGGATCGACCCGATCGAACGTTCGACATATCCATTCTGCCATGGTGATCGGCGTGCGATGGGGCGATCGCGAATGCCCATTGCTCGAAGCCGCTGAGTGAACGCCTCGCCATAGGCACCATCATTGTCACGGATGAGAAAGCCCGGAACAGTGTCCCAAGGAAAGGCTTCGCTAATCTGGCGGGCCAGCCATTCCGCCGTCGGATTGGTCGCGACGCCAATCCATAGAAGGCGACGGCGTCCGAGCCCCAAGATGACAAACACGAACAGTCGTTCGAATGCCAGCGTCGGAACGATGAGGAAATCCACGGATGCAATCCCGTCGGCGTGGTTGCGGAGAAAAGTCTTCCACCCTTGAGACGGCGGACCTCGCCGTCTCAACATGTATTTCGAAACCGTCGATTGTGCGACATCAAAGCCGAGCTTGAGCAGCTCGCCATGAATCCGCGGCGCGCCCCAAAGCGGATTTTCCTCGCACATACGGCGCACGAGATCTCTGGGTTCTTGATCAATTCCGGGCCGGCCGCCTGGATTGTGAGATTGCCAGCGCCACCAGGCGCGAAAACCCATCCGGTGCCAGCGAATGATTGTCTCAGGATGCACGATCGCCGCGGCGTTGCCGATATCGGGGAAACGCCGATACAACCAGACGAACAACGCCCGATCACCGCCGGAAAGCCGCAACCTTTTCGGAGCCTTTCGGTGTAGAATGTTCAGCTGATGGCGAAGCATGAGGATTTCGGCTTTCAGTCGTTCATGCGAACGAAAGCAGTCCCACATATATCCGAGCAGAAGTCTGAAGAAGGTCGCCATCAGTTTCGATCATGCTCCGATTCTCTTTTCTCCTGCAAATCCAGCGGATGAGGTTTTCGGAAGGCACAGGTAGCGGCTATGTAAGCAATCCCGACTGCCGCTTCGGGTGCGTACGCTTTACTGAGATGCTGGCTTCGCCTCAAGGCATGTGAGCACTCGGACCAGGACCGATCTGGGAGACGTTCAATGCCCTGCGCAAGGCTATTCCTTGCGACATGCGTTGCGCTTACTTGCTCTGGGGCAAGCTCTGCCGACGACATGGACGTTGGTGATTTCCTATCCCGCTGTAGCGCTCTGAAGCCGGTTCTCACGGGAGAGAAAGACACGGATTTGGCTGACCAGAAGAATCTGTCCTGGTGTACCAGCCATCTCTCCGACATCTTGGAGGTCGGAGCGCTCAAGCGCAATCAAGTACCCAAGACGGTTCGCATCTGTCTTCCGGAGGGCACGACCGACGCCGAGCTGCTCCTGATTGTGCTCGACGAGCTGGAAACACAGGACAGATCGGTGAAGCTTGCCAAGGTGATCACGAGTACGTTGTCAGTTTGGTGGCCGTGTAAGTGATTGGTTTTCCAATCCATGTTTCTTGCTCTAACGGACCTACAAAATGACCAAGATCGAGGCGCGCGTCGGCGTCCGCTTGGTGCCACTAGCAGACAACAGGGTTGGGCAAGTCGCCAACTCAGACCCCAAGGTTGCGTGAAGAGGATGGCCACAAAGTTTCCTTGGGGCTGCATTGAAGACGACGCACGAACAGCGCGCCCTTAACAGCAGAATGTGGTTTGTACTAAAGGTTTCGCGTCTTACCAGGTTGGCAAGGAGTGAGAGTAGCGTACAGGGGGGCCAGTCATGCGTATCGTCGTCGTTATCGCGGCCATCGCCGCTTGTCTTGCATTGGGCCGGCATGCTCGATCCTGGACCGCCTCGTAGTCGGCCTTCCCGGCCGTGTATGTCCGCCCGCCGATCAGCGCACGGTGGCCCCATTGCCCGAGTAGATCCAACCTCTCTCCGAATCGCGGGGTTGGTCACCTGCACCCAACGTTGTTTGCGCCCTATAACGCGGAGTTTGGCGCCCTTTGCAACCACACTGATTACTGGCGCCGACGGTGAAGGTCCTTCCCGAAGGTTGACGAAGGCCAAAGGCTTGATCCAGTTCGCATGAACATCATCATCCGCGGTTTGCGCGGGACGCCTGGGTGGCAATGGCATAGGATCTCCAGACGTGGCCTTCGCAGCCTCTGGATTCACAAGCCTCTCCTCTACGCCCGTTGCCCCAAGATCTTGGGCGGTACTTCCGGCGATGGCTGGTGCCACGTCGTCGCATCGTCGATCGGCAAGAGTGTGCCGCTCAAATCGTCCCCCGTTGGTCCCCTGCAAGCGGTCGTCAGATCGAAAGTGGCATCTTGGTGGAAGAGGCGCATTCCGACGCGGCGCTGATACACGTCAGCCTTAATCCAGACGAACGGCTTAGCATATCGATGCAATTCCTGACCTATTTGACGCTTGCCGGATGCCTATGCCAAGCGTACGATAGCGTTATTCATACGATCGTTTGGTCGAACATTTGCCCGAAGGTATGGGAGGACTCCGCCATGTCGCACGCGAAGCAAGCTTCGAAGCGAAAGCGTCGGAGCAAAGCCCTACCGGTGTTGGGGGCCGCCGGGTTGTCGTTGTCGCTGGCGAGCGGCGCATCCGCGGTAACCAGTGGACCGGCAGCGGATATGCCGACGCGGAACACCGGAGAGAGTCACGGAATCACTCTCGGTGAGGAGGAAATCTCTGACGTCAGCTTGGCGACGTTCTATGTCTTCGACAAGGAAAACGACGGAACATCCCGGCCCAGCGTACAACTTGCCAGAGGCGGCTGCCACGGCTGCCACGGCTGCAGAGGCTGCGGAGGCTGTCACAGAGGCTGCGGAGGCTGCAGGGGCTGCGGGGGTTGCGGCGGCTGCGGAGGCTGCGGAGGTTGTGGAGGCTGCTGGTGGTGGTTGTGGTACTATTGACATAGGTAGGTCGCCACGGCCGGGCTTGGCAAGGCTTGACCCCCCGGCCAACCACGTCTTGTTTTGCAGCGCTGCGCACGTGGATGCGCGGGTTGGCTTGCGCGTTGAGTAGTCAACCTTGTCGAGAAACGCTGGCGCGCGAGCTAAACGACGCCCTTCTCGGAACCCGGAGAATACGTGCCTCGCAATGGCGATCCGCGCTGGTCGCGATAAGGGTAGAGGTGCGCGTGCTGACCTTATGACAGGCAATCGCGGGAACCGCTTTACGCGGCATAACAGCGAAGACGTTCCGCGGTTCGCGCAGAATTTCGCCGTCTATGTGCTGCCACCCGATTTCGTGTGCCTCTATTCCGAGGACCGGAAGTTCTTTCTTCACGGCGAGCTCTATTGTGCGCTCGCGTCCGCAATAGGAGCTGGAAGGAGTTTTCAGGACCTCGTTCGCGAGCTGGAGCAGGATTTTCCGTCCGACAAAATCCATGAAGCCTTGGAGCGGCTAGTCGACCGCCGCTTTGTCGTCCCGACATCGGCCTCTTCCGTAGGCGCCACGGCCGCCTATTGGGCGAGCCTCGGGCTGTCGCCGGAGACTGCGGAGAGAAATCTCCAGAAATTTCGTGTGCGCATTCAATCGATCGATGTGCAGGGTGCAACGGAACTCGGCGCCGCCCTGAGTGGGCTGGGCGCTCGCGTCGTGAAGCGCCCCGCCGACCTAACGGTCACGTTGGTGAACGATTATCTCGAAGGACGACTGGCCGAATTGAACCGGCAGCATTTGTCGGAACATACGCCCTGGCTACTCGTCCAACCCTCCGGCATTTTTCCCCTAGTGGGGCCAGTGTTCAGCCCAGGCAAGAGCGCCTGTTGGACCTGTCTCGCCGAGCGGATGAAACGGAACCGAGAGGTCAAGGCGCTCCTCGACCGCAGACAGGCCCGCTGCGTCGCGGTTTCGCCTCTCGCCCGGGACACGTTCGGACAGAGTGCCATCCAACTTGCGGCTGTCGAGATCGCGAAAGCGATCGCCACCGACTTTCGCACGAAGTTGAGCGATCACATTATCAGCCTCGACCTGTTGGGCTCGACCATCGTGAAGCATTACGTGGCGGTCCGCCCGCAATGCCCGACCTGCGGCCGGAAGGAGCTGCGCGACCCGGGCCGTGCGCCGGCGCCGATCGAGCTTGGCGCCGGCGGCAAGCTGGTCATGACGAGCGGCGGATACCGGACCGTTTCGCCAACGGCCACGGTTGCACGTTTCCGAAAGCACGTAAGCCCCCTTACCGGCGTGGTCTCGCGTCTAGAGCGGATCGAAGCCGACTTGCCCTTGAACACCAACTACTTTGCCACGCACAATTTTGCGCCGCGCCCCGAGACGGTCGGCGAGCTCAAGGCAGGACTGAGCGGCGGCAGCTTCGGCAAGGGCAGCACTGCCGACCAGGGGGAAGCTAGCGCGCTCATGGAGGCGATCGAGCGTTATTCCGGTAGTTTTCAGGGCGACGAGATCAGAGTGACACGCCGGTTCACGGATTTCCCGTCAGGTGATGCCATTCTTTCGAACGACGTCATGCTGTTCAGCGACGCGCAGTACCGGCGAGACCGGGCGCCGACAATCGGGCCGGACAAGGCGCCGGCGATGCTGGCCCCATTCGATCGATCGGCCGAGATCGAATGGTCGCCGGTCTGGTCTCTGCGCGACGAACGCTTCAAGTATCTTCCGACCAGCCTTTTGTATTTTTTCTACAAGGGCCCTGCCGCCGAACAGGTCCCCGCGGATTCCAACGGCTGCGCGGCCGGCAACACGCTCGAGGAAGCAATCGTCCAGGGATTCCTCGAGCTGGTGGAACGGGATTCATACGCAATCTGGTGGTACAATCAACTCCAGCGGGCGGAAGTGGACCTAGGCCAACTCGACAATTCCTACGTCCATGATCTACAAATCCAGCTTGCCGAAACCGGACGCCGGCTTTGGGTGCTCGACGTCACCAGCGATCTCGGGATTCCGAGCTTTGTGGCGGTAACGCATTGGATGGAAAACTCGCAGGAACAAATCGAGTTCGGTTCTGGCGCGCACTTCGATACGCGAATCGCCGTACTGCGCGCGATGACCGAGCTGAACCAATTTCTGTCCATCGGTCTCATAGGAGGCCGGAATGCGGAGAAATCGAGCCATGACGGCTCCAGTGAATTGCGGCTGGGGGACCATCCCTATTTAACGCCGAGCGGCAATCCGCTGGTTCGACCGGACTTCGGCTCGAAGTTCGGCCGTCTCGACAAGCGCGAGCAGGTGATGGCTTGCGTGCGCCTCGCCAAGCGAGAGGGCCTCGATTTCCTCGTCCTCGATCAGACGCGCCCCGACATCGAGGTCCCGGTCGTCAGAGTGATCGTTCCGGGATTGCGGCATTTCTATCGCCGCTTCGCGCCTGGCCGGCTTTACGATGTCCCGGTAAAGCTCCGATTGCGAGACCGGCCGCTGTTGGAAAACGAGCTCAATCCGCTTCACCCCCGGACCTGAGGGTCATCCCGGCTTGCGCGCTCCCGGAATAAAGAGAGGGCGACGGGCTGCGCCGGCAACTTTCTCCGCCCGGCTTGGCGGTCACGTCACGCTCGAAGTGCACTCGAACGGAGAAATCGTCGCCTGCTTCGATAGCCATTCGGTCGGCTTGGGAAAGTTCAGCGCGGGCGCTGCGGATCGCGCGCAGGAGCTGCGCATTGGTCTGCCACTCAGCTCGTTTTCGTCCGACGGCCGGAACATCGACAAGGAGATTCATCTATTGGTCCGGCGATTGGCCAGGCACGGTCTATTGGAGTACCGCCTCGGGCGCTCGCGAAACGGCGAGGACCTGGTCGTCATCGAACCGCAGGTTCCCGATTATTGGCCGCAAATGCCGCAGCTCTGCAATGCAGACGCTCTCGTCCTGTCGCGGTTCGCGTACATGCGACGGCGCGGCAACGAGATGGTTCTGAAATCGCCGCGCGCCGGCGCGTTGTTCAAAATTTGCAATCCGAAGATCGCGACGGCCTTGGCCATACTGTCTACGCCGCAACAAATCAAACAGCTCCGTCGGCAGGACGGTTTTCCGGGGGTTGAGCTTCTCGCCCTGCTGGTTGATTGCCAAATCCTTTTCAAGACCGAGGCTGCTAGCGACAGTGGCCTCCGACCGGCCGAGGGTGACGACAACCTCGTTCTTTGGGACTTTCACGATCTTCTTTTCCACACGCGCAGTACGGAAGGCCGGCACGCCAACCCGCTGGGCGGACTTTATCCGTATGCGGGCGTCATTTCTCCGCTACCGGCGGTGCGGCGCCGGTGGCCCGGAAAGAAAATCGATCTGCGCAAGTTCTCGGCCGCGCATTCGGAGGCAATCTCGCCGGCCGCAACGCTCCTGCGTGAACGTCATTCGACCCGCAGCTTCGATGACCAGCGACCGATCACGCTCGCCGAGCTTTCGCGGTTTCTCGACAGCACCGCACGTGTCCAGTCGAGATTGAGAAGCAGGCTCGACCTCGGCGACGGCGGTCCGGTGGTCACGTACGCCGTCAGGCCGTATCCGTCGGGGGGGGGCTGTTACGAGCTCGAGCTCTATCTGGCCGTCGACAAATGCGAAGGGCTTGCACGAGGATTCTATCATTACGACGCCGGCGGACACGCGCTGGTGCCGATCGACGTTCGCAGGAATGAGCTCGAAGCACTGTTGACGGGAGCCGAGTTTGCAATGGGCGCGCCCGCTGCGCCCCAGATCCTGATCACGATCGCTGCGCGCTTTGGCCGGATTTCATGGAAGTACAGCTCGATCGCATATGCGCTCATTCTGAAGGACGTCGGCGTATTGATTCAAACGCTCTACATGATGGCGACTGACATGGGGCTCGGCGGATGTGCGATCGGGAGCGCCAATATCGATCTGTTCGCGAAGATGACGGGGATCGAATTCCACGTCGAGGGCCCGGTCGGTCAATTTGCGATTGGTCGCGGCACGAAACCTGGAGCACGGCGCCGCTCGACGTGAAAGCTCTCACTCCACGGGTCGCTTACGCAAGCCAAAACGAGCATCGGAAGGATCGCGCGATGCGACGGGCTCGAAGAATACGATGGCGCTGTAGCTCCGCTTTCCCACCAGCGCGAACATGGCGCCCTGAGGATCCGTGCATTGGATGATCCAGCTGCCGTCCGGCACTTCAATCGGACCGTTGAGGATCTGGCCGCCACCAGCCTTCACGCGCTTCGCCGCCGCGTCGATGTCGCCGATGTTGAAGTAGTAAAGCCAGAAGGGGACCGGCACCATCGGAGACTTAGTGACCATGCCGCCGATCGTCTGCCCTCCGGCGGAGAACAGCTGATACGTGCCCATAGCGCCGACGTTGGCTTCCGCTTTTTGCCAGCCAAAAAGCTCGCCGTAGAAAGCCAACGCCTTCTCCCGGTCGGCGGCGAGCAGCTCGTGCCAGCCAACGCGGCCCGGTGTGTCCAGCTCGGCGTGCTGCTCTTGGCCGGGTCTCAGCCACTGGAACAACGCGAGTGTTGCCATTTGCGGGTCAGCGACGACCGAAAAGCGGCTGAAGTTGAGGATGTCCGTCGGTGGAACGTGCACGGCTCCCCCAAGGTGATTAATGCGGTCGGCGGTAGCGTCCACGTCGTCGACCCCGACATATCCGATCCAGCGCGGCTTCGCGCCCATGTGCCTCGCGTCCTCCGGCAGGTTCATCAGCCCGCTTACCGAGGCTTCTCCAACGGTGAACAGGGTATAGGCCGTACCGGGCATCGACGCGTCCTGCGTGCCCCAGCCCACGACCTTGGCGTAGAAGGCCTTGGCGGCCTCTATGTCTGTCGTAATCAACTCGTACCAGACGAAACGACCATGAGAATCGACCACGTCTGTTTCTCCCTTTCGAGCCTGCAATGGGTCGCGGCGCGGCATTTGAGCCGCCCCAGCTTACTTTCCGCATAATTGAGAGGCCAAATCCTTTGGCCACGGACACGGTGAAGATATAGCACTCTCAGAACGAGAACTGTGCCGAGTCATAGCGCGAAACACGCCGCTCATGTCCGAGATGGGTCAGTAGCTGACGTCACGAGCCACCATCGAGTCAGTCCGCTTTGTGCCAGGAGCAGACATGCTTGAGAAGCTGGATCCGGTTGACAAGACAGCTTAGCGCCTAAGCAGTCGCGACCAGCCTAAGAACGTTCCTGGAGCTTCCCGTGGGCGCATAGGAGCGTGATCCGGATGGACGTGCTTGGGTACTCGCTGCGCGAGGTCGCTTCCGGCTACATGGGCTTCTCGCAGTTGATCATCCAAGGCGTGCCGAAGCGATCGACCAGCATGCCGAAGCGGAAAGCAAAGAAGGTCTCCTCGAGCGGCATGCGCACCGTGCCGTTCTCCGCCAACGCGCTGAAAATGCGCTCCGCCTCGGCAGGATCTTTCAAGACGAGCGTGACGGAGAAGCCCTTCATCGGTTCATACCGGTCGGGCGGAGCGTCGGACCCCATCAAGACCGTGCCGTCGAGGACGAGGCGGGCATGCAAGATCTTCTTGCGCCATTCAGCCGGTACGCGGTCCGCTGCCGGCGTGCCTTCATGGAGGATCATGGCTTCGATCTTGCCGCCGAGAGTCTTCTCATAGACCTTGAAAGCTTCTTCGCATTTGCCGTCGAAGGTCAGATAGGGGTTCAATCGCATTGTCTGCTCCTCTGGTGACTTCGATTTGCCCGTAGTGAGGCTGTCTCAAGCCTTCGCTAAATAATCGGCGAGCTGGTCCAATGTTCCGGTCCAGCCCTGCCGCATCAAGTCATGACCGGCGGCGAAGGTCTTCTTCTCCGCCTCGGTTGCCTCGTGGGTCGACCATTGTAGCAAAGTCGGCATGACGTGCTGCTTTTGGGTGTGGAGCACGAGGATGGGCTCCGGGGCACGACTGTGTTGAACGCTATGACGCGCTCGAACTAATGCGACAGGGTGATTCGTCACCAGCGCGATCAGCTCCTCGACGTGCAGTCGGGGTCGACCCACATCTCGATCCGGTGCGGCAACTAGCATGATGCCAATGGCGAGGACTCTTTACCTTACCTCAACATCCGATTTGTCCCCGGACTGGCTAACCGCGAAAAGGTCGATCTTCGGGATACGCCTAAGTGCGATGCTTCGAATCGCGCCGGCTAAGCCGTAAACTGAGCTCACCTGCAGCTTACTACTGTAACCCATGACTCTCAGGCCACTTGCTCTTCTCCTGGTCATTGCCAGCAGCACCTTGAGTGGCGGGGCCGTGGCCCAGGACCCTGGCCGAGGCGCGACCCAGATCACCGCGAATTACGGGATTTATTGGGCCGGATTTCATTTCGGCGATGTTCGTGTCGTCATCACCGTGCGGAACTCCGATTACCAAATGAAGGGGGACGGCCAATTCTCCGTTCTGGGCGGCCTGATCTTCGAGTGGCGCGGCGCCACAACGAGCGTGGGCAAGCTCGACAAGTCGGGCCCCAAACCATCGCTGTACACCTTGCGTTATTCGGGCGACAACAAGTACGGTGATGTCCGTATTTCCTTTGCTGGCGGCGCTGTTACAGAGGTGTCAACGTCGCCAACCAAGCGAGCAGATCCTCGCGACATTCCCGTCACCAAGGAGCAGCTTCGGGGCGTGCTCGATCCGATGACCGGAGCCTTTCTTCGCGCGCGTCCCAATCTTTCCGAAGCCGACCTGAAGGTGTGCGATGAGACCATACCGGTGTTCGATGGTCAGATCCGTTTTGACATTGTGCTGATGCCTAAACAGCAGAGGCGGGTTGAAAGCACTACGCCCAATGGGTATTCCGGCCTTGCCGCGGTGTGTGGCGTGAAGTTTGTCCCGATCTCAGGCTCCCGGCCCGACAATCCCGCCGTCAGATACATGTCTTCGCATACAGATTCGATCGAACTCTGGCTCGTGCCTTTGCCGAGGACTGCGCTGTATGTACCTTACCGAATTTCACTGCCGACGGCCTTCGGGTCTGGCTCGGCGGAATTGCTTTCGTTCCAGGTGGCCAAGGGCGGAGCAAGCGAAGTCTCGAGCAAACCGTGAATCGGGTTTCACCGGTTGGGATCCGGAGGCTCCCTTGGAGCGATCATGGCTTCTACTTTTGGGTCAGTAGCGGACGCGACGCCTCTCGACCGAGTTGGTTCGCAAAGTGCCAATAGCAGACATTGCCCAACAAGCAGCCTCTGTGGCCGCGGGACAAGTCACGCCCTATAAGATTCTCGGTTTCAGGTGGTCGCTATAGGGGCGCCGTTATGCAGGCCTCCTTGTTGCTGCAGCTGCTGATCTTGCTGGTGGTGGCCAATGGGATGGCTGTCGTCGCCAAGAAGCTCCTTGGAGTTGCGTTTGCCCGCCCGCTCGACGGCGGCGCTCTCTTTGTCGATGGCCAACCCATATTCGGGCCCTCGAAAACCATCCGCGGCATCGTGGTGTCCGTGTTGGCGACGTCCATCTGCGCGGCGCTGATGGGACTTGGATGGGAGGTCGGAACTCTGGTCGCGACCTTTGCCATGGCCGGCGATCTCTTCTCCAGCTTTGTGAAACGCAGGCTGCACCTGGCTTCAAGCAGCATGGCCATAGGCCTCGATCACATCCCGGAGTCTCTCTTCCCCCTCCTCGCCAGCCGGTTGCTGCTGCCGCTGAACATTCTCGACATTGTGGCCGGGATGACGATCTTCGTTGTGGGCGCGCTGATCCTGTCGCCCCTCCTTTTCAAGTTGAATCTTCGCGACGAGCCCCACTGACCGGCGATCGTCAGCTCGACAGGTGGAAGTGGTGCAGGGTGATCTCTGGAGGGCAGTTGAAGCGCACAGGGACGACAGATGACCCCGCGCCCACCGACGTGTAGCCGATCATGTCATGATATTTCCAAGCGCCGGAGCCCATGGAGCGCGGCAAGACCAATTCAAGCGTGATCGGGATGCCGCCCGGAAGGCAGATCTGGCCGCCATGGGTATGGCCGCTCAGCAGGAGATTGAAGTCGGCATGGGCAGCCTGCCGATACACTTCCGGCGTGTGCGAGATCAGAATTGAAAACTCGTCGTGGGGTATCGCGGCAGCCGCCTTCTCGATGTTGTCCATTCTGTAGAAATGGGCATCGTCGATGCCGCCGAGATGGAGGCGTCGGCCGCCACGCTCAATAACGTCGCTCTCGTTGAGCAACATCCTTATTCCCATCGCCTCCAATCCCGGCACCATGCAAATCGTGTCGTGATCGCCGAGCACGCCGTAGATTGGGCCCTTGAGGGCGGCACGCACGCGCGCCATTCCGGCGAGCGTTGTGTCGTACGAACCGCAGGTCCCGCCCCGGTAGTCACCCGTTAGAACGCAAACGTCGTAGCGTGCCTCACCGAGGAGATCGATCACGCGCTCCATTGCGGCTTCGCTCATCTCGACATGAAGGTCACTGAGCTGAACGATGGTGAACCCGTCGAAGGCCTTCGGCAGGTTCGGCGACTCAATGCGATTGTGCCGTATGTCGACCTTTGCCGCATTGCTAATGCCTCGCCAATAGAGGCCCGTCGCCATGAGGACAGCGCGGATCAGAACATGCGACAGCGCCAGATTCTCGATGTGAAAGAAGTTTATGCCTTGGCCGAAGACTTGCGCCTCATGGTCCTTCTCGATCCCGAGGCGCTGCCGCGCGTGACGCCGCCCGAGTCGCTGCTCAAGGATTGTCAGAATATCTTGGTTCGCCATGGCCTGCGTGAGAGCTTCTGGGGCGGGCAGAGTTGGCCAAACCCGGCTTGACCTGCAAGGCTTTCTTTTATGGAAGAGCGCAGTGCGCGAGGGAAGCGGTCGCTCTCGCGGCTCCGCCTACGGTTCGGCGACCGTGACGTGTTGGCGCGTGCGCCCCGGTCGCAACCAGTCTGCAAAGTCAATCAAAAGCGAACGAGCCCGCGAGAAACAGCGCAGTTCCTGAAAACCAGCGGCTCGCGCGACGAACGGCTACACGATCTCCGATGAGATTCTCGCCGCGGCCCGGAAGACGCTGCTGGCGGAATGACGACCCTCGGGGCGGATTGCGGGCTCCAAGCCTTTGACCAAGGAGAGCATGAAATTCATTTCGCGCTCGTCCCCTTTCGCTAACATGGAGAGCTGACTGAGAAGCCCGCCCATTCGACGACACGAGGAGCCAGGCAGGCGTGCTCAGGTCAGCTTGGACTTGAGCGCCTCGATGCTCTCGGAGACGAGCTTCTCGGCCCGATCGGGCGTGAGCTTGGCGGCGATCAGATTTTGCGCCGCTGCGATCGCTGCGTCGACCGCGACGCTCCGAAACTCGCGAACCGCTTCGGTCTCGGCGCGGGCGATCTTCTCCTCGGCGAGCTTTATGCGGCGGTCGAAATAATCCTTCAGTGACTGGTGTGTCTCCGCAGCAAGGGTCTCCGCTTCCTTGGCGGCGAGCGCGATGATGTTGTCCACCTCCGTGACGACATCGCCCAGCTTGCGCCGGTAGTCGGCGAGCACCTTTTCCGCCTCTTCTCGGAGCCGGCGCGCCTCCTCGAGCTCTTTGCTGATCAGAAGCGCGCGGGCATCGAGCAGGCTCGCGATCTTCTTGTGCACGCCAAGATAGAGGAGCGTGCCGACGAAGATGAAGAACGATACCGCGACCCAGAATTCCGGCTCGTAGATGAATTCCATGGTCACTCCTTGCCAGCCGCCCTCGACCACCCCTGAGCCCATAATTCAGAGGCGCGCTCAGGGACCCACGGTATACGCCCTTGAAAGACAATTGCGGAGACCGTCGCGTGAGATATTGCATTGTTGGGTATTCCTACCCGGAGTGTGGTGCCTCAGAACCCGCACGTGACAGTCCATTATGGCGAGCCAGTCTTTGGGGCCTCTGGACATCGAACCGTGTCGAATTTGAGCCAAACGTCATCATCGAGTAGCGACACTTCCGGGTGCTGCTGATTGAACTCCCTCAGAGCTAACTTCGAGAATTCGGCAAAGCTGCTACCCCTTTCGGTATTACACTCAGCTCGGAAAATAGTTTGGCCCTTCCGGTGAACCCGCAATTCAATTCGCATAGCAGCAACTCTCTGCGTTCCGCGTAACCGCGGCCGGCCAGGCCAGCTTAGACCTTTAACCACGTGAAAGCAGCGGACATGCAGCCGGTGATGGTTTCAGCGTTAGATGTGGTGAATAGCGAGCCATGCAACGGGTTAAAAAGGGTCCAGGGCCGCTTACCAAATAGAGTCCCGGATGCCGATCAGCCGTTGAAAGAATGCTCCTGTAGTTCGCGCTGTCTTGCTTTCTCGCTCGAGCGCGCCCAACTATAGGGTCTAGCACTCTTCTTCTAGGAGTGCTAAAAGCCTCTCCATCCCGACCTCACAGCATCAATCCAGAGTGGAACCCCATGAAATTCAAGCCTCTACATGACCGCGTCGTCATTCGCCGCATTGAAGGCGAAGAGAAGACGAAGGGCGGCATCATCATTCCCGACACCGCCAAGGAAAAGCCGCAGGAAGGCGAGGTCGTAGCCGTAGGTCCTGGCGCGCGTGACGAAGCCGGCAAGCTCATCCCTAGCGATCTCAAGGCGGGCGATCGGGTGTTGTTCGGCAAATGGTCGGGCACAGAAGTGAAGATCGATGGCGAAGAACTCCTCATTATGAAGGAATCCGACGTCATGGGCGTGCTCGAAGGCTCCAAGGCCAGCAGGAGGGCCGCATAGGCTTGCCCTAGCCTTTCATCAGTTCAATTTAGGAGAACCAAAATGGCTGCCAAGGACGTCAGATTTTCCACCGACGCGCGCGACAAGATGCTGCATGGCGTCGATATTCTCGCCAACGCTGTCAGGATAACGCTCGGGCCCAAAGGCCGGAACGTTGTTCTCGACAAGAGCTACGGCGCGCCGCGCATCACCAAGGACGGAGTCACCGTCGCCAAGGAGATCGAACTCGAGGATAAGTTCGAAAATATGGGCGCGCAAATGGTGCGCGAAGTGGCGTCGAAGACCAGCGACATCGCCGGCGACGGCACCACCACCGCGACAGTGCTGGCTCAGGCGATCGTGAAGGAAGGGGTCAAGCTGGTCGCAGCAGGTATGAACCCGATGGACCTGAAGCGTGGCATCGACCTGGCCGTAGCCGAGGTCGTGAAGGACATTGCGCAGCAGTCCAAGAAGGTCAAGTCTTCGGACGAGATCGCCCAGGTCGGCACGGTCGCCGCGAATGGCGAGAAGGCGATCGGCGACATGATCGCCAAGGCCATGCAGAAGGTCGGCAATGAGGGCGTGATCACCGTCGAGGAGGCGAAGAGCTTCGAGAGCGAGCTCGAAGTGGTCGAGGGCATGCAGTTCGACCGCGGCTATATCTCGCCTTACTTCATCACCAATGCCGAGAAAATGATGGCCGACCTCGAGAGCCCCTACATCCTAATCTACGAGAAGAAACTCTCGAACATGCCGGCGCTGCTACCACTGCTCGAGGCGGTCGTCCAGGCCGGCAAGCCGATGTTGGTGATCGCCGAGGATGTGGAGGGCGAGGCGCTCGCCACTCTCGTGGTCAACAAGCTACGTGGCGGCTTGAAGGTCGCGGCGGTAAAGGCGCCCGGCTTCGGCGATCGCCGCAAGGCCATGTTGCAGGACATCGCCGTGCTCACCGGTGGTGAGCTCATCTCCGAGGATCTCGGCATCAAGCTCGAAAACGTCACCGTGCAAATGCTGGGACGCGCCAAGCGCGTGACCATCACCAAGGATGACACCACTATTATCCACGGCGCGGGCAAGAAGGCTGACATCGAGGCCCGCATTGCCCAGATCAAGGCCCAGATCGAGGATACGACCTCTGACTACGACAAGGAGAAGCTGCAGGAGCGGCTGGCCAAGCTCGCCGGCGGCGTCGCCGTGATCAAGGTCGGGGGTTCAAGTGAAGTCGAGGTGAAGGAGAGAAAGGACCGCGTTGACGACGCGCTCAACGCAACCCGTGCTGCGGTCGAGGAGGGCATCGTGCCTGGCGGCGGCGTGGCGCTGCTGTGGGCCTCGAGGTCGATCAAGGCCAAGGGCGACAATGAGGACCAGGAGGCGGGCATCAATATCGTCCGCCGGGCGCTGCAGGCGCCGATCCGCCAGATCGCCGAGAATGCGGGCGTCGAAGGTTCGATCGTGGTCGGAAAGGTCACCGACCAGAAGTCCGCCTCCTTCGGCTATGATGCCCAGACCGGCGAATATGGCGATCTGATCAAGAAGGGCATCATCGATCCGGCGAAGGTCGTGAGGGTCGCCTTACAGGACGCGAGTTCCGTCGCTGGCCTCCTGGTGACAACGGAAGCGATGGTTGCCGAAATGCCGAAGAAGGAGTTTGGCGCTCCGCATATGCCGGGCGGCGGTATGGGCGGCATGGGTGGGATGGATTATTGAGTTCCGGCAAAAGAAGTCATCTCTGACAGGCCGCACAATTGCATCAGGGTCCGTTCGCCCCAGGGTTGTTGTTCCAAACCTGGGAGAGCTACAGACGAAATGTAAGCCGTGTGACTACGTAGGGGTCAGAGCGTTTTTGACTGCCCAACCCTTGGCGCCTTAAGCGGACCTGGCAGCGCGCGTTCCGCGGCCTGCTCGAGTTCTGCTTCATGCCGATGTACGATGACTAGCGACACGCCGATGGCGATGATCGCAACGACGGTAAGCCCAAGGGCGGCCGGCTTCGTTAGACGCTCTAAGGCGTGACCGAAATAGTAGGCGGCGCCGCCATAGAGCGCGGCCCATACAATTCCCCCCGCTGCATTGAACAGTAGAAACTGCGGCCAGCTCATGTGATTGGCGCCGGCCAATACAGCGGCTAGAGCGCGCAGCACGGCGACAAATCGACCGAAGAAGACGATCTTGCCACCGTGCCTACGAAAAAGATATTGGCCGAGCTTGATCCTGGCTTCGGTGAGACGCACGTAGTGTCCGTAACGAAGCAGCAATCGGTAGCCGATCTCCCGACCAATCCAGAATCCGATATTGTCGCCGAGAATCGCCCCTGCCGCTGCAGCGACAATCACGAGCCAGATGTTTAGATGATGTGTTGTGCCTGCGTACACTGCTGCGACGATCAAAGTCGCTTCGCCAGGCAGCGGGAGCCCCATGCTCTCCAGAGCGATAATGCCACCTACCATCCAGTACCCGTACGTCGATATCAATAGCGGCAAGTTGCCTGAAGAGAGCATTCAATCTTCTCGTGGCCAGATAAGCTTGTTCAAACAATCCTCGAAGGAGAGGCGCACTCCAGCCAATCACGATCGTGATGACGACGCGGAGCTTAAATCGAGCAGCAGACTCCCGGAAGGTGGTTCACTTGCGCGAATTCCCATACCGCTGCGCCACACCTTAGAACCCATTCATCCCATGTTTCAGCAGCTCGCCACCACAATCTATACGGCATCGACCTGGGTCACCCCTTTAGTTATTGCCATTACATTCCATGAGGCGTCACACGGATATGTCGCACGGCTGTGCGGCGACGACACCGCGTGGCGTCTCGGCCGCGTCAGCTTCAATCCGTTCAAGCACATCGATCTTTTTGGGACCGTTTTGCTACCAGCGTTGCTGCTCGTGATGCGTTCGCCGATCCTGTTTGGCTACGCCAAGCCTGTGCCAGTCAACTTTCGAGCGCTTCGCAATCCGCGCCGCGACTCGATTTTGGTCGCCGCAGCGGGCCCAGCAATGAATTTCGCGTTGGCAACACTGGCCGCGCTCGCCTTACACCTCCTCATCTTTCTACCGGATGCGGCCAGGCCATGGGTCGCCGAGAATCTTCAGAACGCGCTAATCATCAATGTGCTGCTTGCCATGTTTAACCTCCTGCCTCTGCCGCCGCTCGACGGTGGACGCATCGCGGTGGGCGTTCTTCCAGATGCACTAGCGAAACCATTGGCCAAGCTGGAACCCTACGGGATGATGATTCTGATCGTGGTGTTGTTCATCTTACCGCTGCTGGGTGCGCAACTAGGGATCGATCTTAATGTCGTTTGGCAGCTCGTCCAGCGTTCGACCAACGTCATTATCGATGCAATCCTTTGGCTGACCGGGAACACCTAGTCATCGCCTCGGAAAGATTCCGGCAGTACGCAGTGGATTTGGCTTGCGAATTCGATTTCGAGAAACCGTCTCGAAGGTGATGTCGGGATGCTTATAGCATCGATGGGGCTGTCAGGGGCAGCGGCAATAAAACTGTACCCACCTGACAACGACCCGGATTTCCGCTTTGGGTCAGTCGGCGACATAAGAGGGCTACGCGCTGATGTCCAAAAAGGGCCCGGAACCAGACATTAAACCGCGCCGCGTGAATGTCGCCGGAATGCCAGAAGCGGACATTGCGGTCGGATAGCGCGCACGGCTTTCGGCTGGGACGCTCCTTGCCCATGCGCCGCAGCGCCGCGACCTGAGTTAAGTGAGCAGGCAGTCGCTAGTTTCTCGCTCTTGGCATGAGGACGGGTAGGGTAGGAACTATTGGCCTAGCGCTATAGTGCCAATGGTTGCCCTTGCCGAAGACGTCGATGCCGTAACCCAGTCCCCTACGGGGCGCCAACCGCAAAATCAGCCATTGACCTTGCTTGATTTTTTGCCAGTTTCTGTCCCAACTAGGAAGCGCGCAGACAGCGGGGCTCTCGCAATGGCAGATCGCGTGGAAGCCGGCCTTTTTGAGCTCCATGAGTACGGAGCCGTGGTGGTCGCGTCAGAGACGTCGTCAGAACTCGGCGTGCAGACGCGCTCCAATGACGGAAACCGGTCCACGATCGCGGTTGTATGCGGGATCAACGATGAACTGATAATCGGGACTGAACCAATAGCCCTTTGCAAGGGGCAGGCGGTAATAGGTTTCGACGATCTGTTCGAGACCGGGATGTGGCAGTTTCCCGTCGCCGACGAGGATACCGAGGCCGCCGTCATTGAGAAAGGCCTCATGCACACTGGAGATGCCGTTGATAATGCCGGCAATCCCCCAAGTATCGTCCGGGCGCCCCCATTGTTTGCCCGAGAGCGAAAGACCGGCGGCGACCGTCCTGTCGATGTCGGTGAATTCAAAAGGTTCGATGTCGCCATTCGCCAGCCCGGCGCGCGCGAAGATACCAAGGTCAGACGTCACCTGCTGCTCGAGATCGAGACTGATCCCACCGCGACTGGTGTAATTGCGGACCGCGGCAATATCGGCGGGTTGCCCAGTCACTTCGGATAACTGAATGGCATCCTCGAAGGATCCCATCCGGCCGCGGCTCAAAAATCCGGTGATCCTGAGCTTGCCGGGCTGTTGCCAGAGCTTGTAGCGTCTCTCGATTTCACCGTCCCACTGAAACTGCGCAAATTGGGGATCGAGTTCCGTGCTGTTGGGGACGATCGAGAGATCGAAAATGCCTCCGCGCAGGGTCCACGGACCTTTGTACCACTCCACAAGTGCGCCGTAGGTGAAGCCCCACGCATCGGCTGCGTAGTCGAACGTTCCGGTGTCTACCAGCGCCCAGTTCAGAAAGTCGCTACGCGGCTCGTGGGCATATTCGTTGCTGTCGAAAGTGCCCTTGACGTCCGCATCCGCCACTCCGAATTTGCCGATGGTGATAACAAGACGGTTGGCTGTCTGCGATCCACCAAACTGGTTCGCATCGGCCTCGACCTTCTCGGTTTCGCCGCCAAGATCGATGGTCTGCCTGATGAAGTATCGAGGCAATCGAGCATAAGGATAGTCGGCACCCTGTTTATATGCCTCGCCGCTAGGAAAGCCGGCAATGCCATGAGTGCCGCTGAGCCCGAAGCCCTGATCGATCTCGGGATTAACCCAGAGCTCAGCGCCATTCCAGAGCCGCAACCCCATATAGAGCGTGTTGCTCCAGGTCTCACGGGCCTGATCTGGCTTGAGACTTTGTGGGCCGATATAAGGTGATTGAAATGGAGGGGCATATTGATAGACGTAGGTCGTTTGGCCGTGAATGGCCCAGTTGTTTAAGGCAGATTGAGCCACATTGGTGTCAAGTTGATCATCCCCCGGATTCCCCAGCTTGTAATTCAGGCCGAGTTGGACGGTGTGAAGCATCAAATCGGAATCGTAATGCTGTGCGGCCGGCGTAAAGAAGACGCCGCTACTGGGAAAATCGAAAAAACGATATTCAAGCTTGGTGCTCAATCTCGGCGTCAGTCCAACCTCGACGCCTGCCCCAATCGTCGCGCCCAAGCGGGTGAGGAGCTCAGTGTCGACGTCGCCCGCGGCGGCCGTGCCTCCAATCGGGGTGCCACTCAGCTGCGTGCGCTCTAGTTGATCGCGGCTAAACGCAAATCCGCCGGTTCCGTACACCAGCCATTTGTCGAATGCATAGCCGATGCGGCCACGTGCCGTGCCAAATAATTGCACCGTGTCGGAGTAGCTCGCTTGTCCAGTCGATATAGCAGAGACAGTCTGCGAACCGGAAATATCACTTGGGAACGACAGGTCGCCTTCGACGCCCAGGACGAGGTGCGACGGAAACACATAGTTGTAACCTGCCTCGAAACCTTCAAAGTAGCTTCCTGTTCCCGTGAAGGCATTGAAGGGCTTGTAGAAATCAAGCGAGCCGGTCAAGGCCGGTGCAGCTGCGCCCGCCGGAAGGGCCGACCAGCCGGAAGAACCCACGGCGTAGCCGAGCTCAGCACCTACATAGGCACCGGCCCAGTCATAAGTCCCGAACGGATCCGCGGCGCGGCATGCGACCGTCAACGCGAGCAACAGAGCAATGCCAGCAACCAACCCCTTCATGCCCGCCACCCAAAGTTGGGGGTGTTCATTTCATCGCCCGGAATTTAGCTCAAGCAGATGTCGGCATTCGCGTTCGCAAATGACAAACCAAGCCTTCTTGGACCGGTGGACCGTAACTCGTCTCAGCAAGCCGGCCTGCTCGAGTTGGCGGAGAGCGTTTGAAACAGGGCACCACGCTTGATGTGCTTCTGATGTGCTTCGTCGTAAAGGATTTCAGCAGTGAAGCGGCGATTCGCAGTCCTGAGCAGCAAACTTGCGAGGGCGATCCGCTGGCGGGTCGAACGTAGCCCAACGTTGTGCAGCAAAGTCTGGACATCACCGGGCAAGGGAGTGTCCCGACGTGGGCCATACTTGTTCATGAGGGCGACAATCCTGGAATTGTAACGCCGAGCGTCTGCAGGATCAGAATGGAATTCAAGACGAGCACCAGCACCGTCCCGACCAAAGCGGCGATATTGGTCAGCCGGCTGTTGGCGAACGAACCCATGATGTCGGGGCGCCTGGTGAAGATCAGAAGCGCGATCATGGGCAGCGGCAGCGCGATTGAGAGCACGACCTGGCTGATCACGAGCGCGCTTGTGGCATTGGCGCCGAGTGCGACCACAACGAAGGCCGGCAGCATGGTCACGAGCCTTCGGACCCAGATCGGGATGCGGAAGCCGACGAAGCCCTGCATAATCATTTGACCGGCCATGGTCCCGACCGCCGAACTCGACACCCCCGACGCTATGAGGGACAGTAGGAACACGCCTGCAGCCCCGATACCGAGCAAGGGCGTCAAGGTGTGATAAGCCGTTTCGATCTCCGCCACGTCGCTATGGCCGGCATGGAAGGCGCTCGATGCCATCATCACCATTGCCATGTTGACGAGGCCAGCAACCACAAGCGCCAGGATGACCTCTTGATTGGAGAAGCGCAGGACTTTTCGCCGCTCATTCTCGTCGCGCACCGGCGTACGTCCTTGCGTCAGGCCGGAATGCAGATAGATCGCATGCGGCATCACGGTTGCGCCGATGATGCCGACCGCGAGCAGCAGCGCCTCGCCGTCAGGAAGCTCCGGCACGACCGTATGCAGCGCCGCCGCGCCCCAATCGACCGGGGCGATGAACATCTCGATGAGATAGCAGAGGCCGATGATGCCGACCAAGCCGCCGATGATCATTTCGACGGGCCGGAAGCCCGAGCCTTCAAAAAGCAGGATGCCGTAGGTCACGATGGCGGTAACCACCATGCCGGCAAAGAGCGGCATGTGGAACAGCAGCGAGAGGCCAATGGCGCCGCCGAGGAACTCTGCGAGGTCAGTGGCCATGGCCGCGACCTCGCTCACCACCCACATGCCCCACACCACCGGCCGCGGAAACTCGTCCCGGCACATCTCGGCCAGGTTCCGCCCGGTGACAATGCCGAGCTTGGCGGAGAGCGCCTGGAACAGCATGGCGATGAGATTGGCGAGCAGCACCACCCAGAGCAGCGTATAGCCATATCTCGCTCCCGCCTGGATGTTGGTGGCGAAATTGCCGGGGTCCATATAAGCGATCGAGGCGATCACGGCGGGGCCGGCAAAGGCGAGATAAGCGCGCATGCCCCCGCGCTGGCCGGCGAGCACCTGGCGCGCCGTAGAGACGGTCCGTTCAGACAGCGATTCTCTTCGGACGATAGAATCGGTCTTTTGCAGCATATCCAGTACCTACACGAAAGTGTTGCATAGGCTACAGCATATTGAGCAAACCATGATTGTCAATGGCTACAGACCGTGCAACAGGCTACATTTTGACACAAGTATTGAAGTGTGTTCTCCCTGCACCAGAAA
The DNA here is from genome assembly GCA_963804515.1 of uncultured Alphaproteobacteria bacterium. GTDB lineage: Bacteria > Pseudomonadota > Alphaproteobacteria > Rhizobiales > Methyloligellaceae > Methyloceanibacter. The sequence goes on from CAWDQR010000006.1 coordinate 440,850, forward strand.
ATCCGGTGATGACCATGGAAACTAGGGTGTCGCGAAAGGCGAAACGAGAGCTTGTCGGGGCCATGGGGAAACTCCCCGCTGAACTGACCCAAGCGCGCCGCTTCGACAAGGTGCGATCGGCCCAATCGACCGTCTTGTTCGAAGATTACGTCGAGCTTATCGCGGACTTGCTGACGAGCACCGGCGAGGCACGTCCGACAGACATCGCCCGCCGCTTGGGCGTCTCCCACGCCACCGCCATAAAAACCATCTCCCGCTTGAAGCGAGCGGGACTGGCCACCGCCCGGCCCTATCGGGGGGTGTTCTTGACGGAAACTGGGCAGGCGCTGGCCGAACGGATGCGAGCCCGTCACAGGCTCGTCGTGAGCCTCCTTGTCGCGCTGGGCGTTCCGGCCGAATCTGCCGAAACTGATGCTGAGGGAATTGAGCATTACGTCTCGGAGATGACGTTAAAGGCGTTCACTCGGTTTTTGCAATCCCGTGAGGAGGATTGAGCGCGCTAGTGATCGATCATGAGAGCCCTTAGGCAAGATGAAATCCCGATTGGCGACCGATCTACCCTGATCCAGGAGGCATTCAGGATCGAATACATGACGATCGCCTGGATGTTGATAGAGGCTGTGGTCGCGATCGGTTCGGCGGTCGCGGCGGATAGCCTGACCCTGCTCGCTTTTGGCATCGACAGTTTGATTGAGCTGGCTTCGGCGGGCGTGTTGGTTTGGCGACTCACCGTCGAACTTCGACATGGACGGACGTTCGCCGAGAGCGCAGAACGAAGAGCAGCCCAGATTGGTGGAGCCTTGCTGTGCGCGCTTGCCATTTATGTCGTTGGCGGCGCCGGCTGGAAATTGTGGATGCAGCAGGGAGCAGAGTTTTCTTTGCCCGGCCTTGTGATCAGTGTCCTTGCGATGCCGACCATGTATTTCCTGTCCCGGCGCAAGCTCCATCTGGCGGAAGCGCTCGGAAGCCGCGCACTGCGCGCCGACGCGGTCGAAAGCATCACATGCGGTTGGCTCTCGCTCATCGTGGTGGCTGCGCTAGTGGCACAGCTCGTCATCGGCGCGTGGTGGGTGGACGCTGCCGCCTCACTCGGCGTCGTCTGGTTTCTTGTCCGCGAGGGCCGACAGGCTTTGAGAGGGGATGAGTGCCGCGATCACCCCACATGATGCATGGCTCTATGCGGAGTGTTAGCCGGTTGTCGTCGAACAGTGCAGCCCTCGCGCCCAACGGCGATGTCCGCTTTGGGTCATTCTGCGACATCAGTGCGGCCCTCGGGGATGTCTGCTCTTGGGGTAACTCAAGACATTCGATACTCCAATCGAGACATCGCAGGATCAGGTAGCGGAGCCGTTTTGACCCAATGAACGTCGGGCTTCTTCTACGCTACGCACCACTCGCTCCGAGACAGGTGGCACACGATGCATGTGAGCTGCCTCGATGTCCCGCGGGCGCAGGGGCACATCGAGGACATCAAGGCGAAGTACGGAGAGAACTCGAATGCATGGAGGGTCCGTGTCCTCGGGCAGTTCCCCACAGCAGACGACGAAACCGTCATTCCCTTGCAGCTTGTTCTGTCAGCGGTGGGCCGGGATGTCGCCCCTCTTGAGTACTACCCCGTGTGGGGCGTGGACGTCGCTCGCTTCGGAGACGACGCTGACACGGAGATTGGGTGGAGCACGCCGCTGGAGCATCAACCCCGATTTTATCTGCCATTAGAGATGGTTATGTGGTGGGCGGTACTGGACTCGAACCAGTGACCCCTGCGATGTGAACACAGGACCTACAGCGCAACCCACTGATTTTGCTGAAATTGCCCGCACCGCTGATCTGCGTTTGCGCCACTAATGTGCTGCCTACGTTCTCGCTCGCTGGTTCAATGAACCAAAGAGCACTGTATTACCGGGATGAGTTAGCCCATCGTTCGGTCCCAGTCGCATCCAGCCTCCATCGCTTCAGCTTGGAGATCCACGCAATAAGACACTTGAAAGCTTCAAATTCCGTCCCCCGCTAATCCGAAAGATCAAGGGAAGCGCACAACCAGAGTTGTAGGAGTGGAGTGAGGTGCGAACTTGAAGATGCTCATCGGTCTCGAAGGTGCTCATGATTTTCATTTGAGCACCTTCATTAGTACTGAGCACCTTCGGCAGTGCGGCGCTCGGGGAGCGTGCAAGAAGTAATTAGCGAGGAGGCAAAATTAAATTGTAAATTCGTCGTCATAGGCATGCGTATAGGCAATATTGTCATCTGTCGAATATGTTGTAATTAAGTCGTCATGGCTTTGCATTGTTCCAAGCGCAAAATAAGCCTTTTTACGACTTGTATTTTGTCGTTATAGAGCACACATAAAGGGTGCAATTGGATGATAGTCATCCGAAAATCTAGTGATGGAGATGGTCATGGACTGGAACCGCGTTCAAGGAAACTGGAAGCAGGTCGAAGGCAAGGTCAAGGCGAAGTGGGGCAAGCTCACTGACAATGACCTAACTGCCATCAATGGCCGCCGTGAGGAGCTCGAAGGCAAGATCCAGGAGCGCTACGGCATAGCCAAGGATCAAGCCCGGAAGGACGTAGACGCTTGGTTTACGGCTCAAAACTTTTAATCCGACGCTTTGAAGATGCTCCTCAGGCCCGGCCTCGTGCCGGGCTTTCTTTTTGGTCTGCCCCGGCATGCTCGATGAGCCCATCCCAAGCTTGAAGATGCTCATTGGTCTCGAAGATGCTCATGTTTATTGGGCGAGCATCTTCGGAGGGGTTGAGCACCTTCGGTAGCGAAAAGAGCCGAGAAGCGGACATTAGAACGCGCCGCTTCAATGTCGCAGAGGTGCCACAACCTAAACTCCGTTTACGGGCTTTACGTTCGTCACACGCAGAAACTGCGCAGAATGATGATGATGGCTCGATCTAGATGGTCACCGTGTGCGTGAGCGCCTCAGTAGCTCATCGGCGCTCCACTCGCCTCCGCCGGTGACGGCCAGATAAAGGAACACGAAGCAGAACAGGATGGCGAGCTGACCTCCGTTGAGTGTCGGAAAGAAGCTCTTAGGTGCATGCGCCATGAAGTATGCGACTGCCATGTCGCCCGCCAGGACGAACGCCACCGGTCGGGTGAAAAGACCAATCAGAATTAGAAAGCCTCCAACGAGTTCCAGTGCCCCTTGGACGCCGATAAGCGAAAAAAGTGTTGGAGCAGCATGATCGGAAGGGGGAAAGCCCAATAGCTTTCCGGTTCCGTGCTCAAGGAACAAAAGCCCCGTCACAATCCGCAGGACCGACAGCATGCGTTGTGTCCAGGAAGTGAGGTCCATTGCCAGTTTCTCCTAAGCTAGTCTAGTGGAAACGTCTGACCGTCAGGGCGTGGTCACGACAGGACTTAGGATCTTGCATTCAGGTTCCCTCCGTTAGGTCAGAAATCACCTGAGCACTCGACCTTAAGGCCCACGAATGAGACGATTTTTAGGTCCCAACGTGCGACCCATGCCCTCAGTTTTGGCCAAGGAAAATCAGTGGCTTGTAGTTACAAAACTCCCTATTGGCGATTGGCGCAAACTGACGGCGAAGGCTTTTCTGGCGCACTTACAAACACTCACGACGATCCCCCCACAAATGAAGCGCTCCCCAAGTGTCCGACTTCGGAGAGCGTTTCAGGACATAACTTATTATCAGCTGAATGCGCGCCCTATGGCACGAGTCGCACTTAGCGGGGAAGACGCGGGTGTAACCGTGCCTGAAGATGCTCATCTTCCTCGAAGGTGCTCATGGTTTTTAGGTGAGCATCTTCAGTGGAATTGAGCACCTTCGGAAATTCGCTTCGGTGCCGATAACCGACATGTGCGCTTCATCCTCGGCTATCCGCCAGCACTCTCGACTTCTGCCGAAGGATGATAAGCTTGCGACCCCGCGACCTAGAGGCAGTCCTAGCCAGCGGGGACGCCTGCTGAAGAGATCTGACATGCGGAAACGGCTAGAGAAGTGGTCGGTCATCGGGGCAGCCTTGGTGACCATCGTCGGCTTCCCATTGCTTTTAGTCTCATTGTGGTTTGCATATCGCGTCGATGCAGCGATCAGTGAGCAGCTCGGCGAAATAAAAAAGATCGCTCAAGCAGAAAATGGCATAGCGCTGAACACGATGGTCTTTAATGACCCCTCCAATGCGGGCATCATCAACGCAATCCAGAATGACAAGCCAATTTTGGTCGAAAACGGCGGCAGCTATTCCGACGTGGACCTAGACAAGTACCTAGGCGTGTTCGACACGATTGAGCTTGTGTACCGCGACGGTTTTCTAAGTGATGATCACCTCTGTAACTCGTTCTCGTACTACATCGCAGCGGCCAACAAAAATTCTGAGGTGAAGAAGTATCTTGCGAAGTACCCTAAATTCTTCGGCGGCATCCGCGACCTGCTTCCTGTGATCCACAACAGCAAGAGCAAATATTGCCAACTAAACTAGGTGGTATCACCCCCATGAAACGGAAGCGTTGCCCGCATTGCGGTGGCGAGCTGTAACTGCGGCGATGGTCCGGTGCCCGAAGAGCTCATCGGTCTCGAAGGTGCTCATGGTTTTTGTGTGAGCATCTTCGGTGGAGTTGAGCACCTTCAGGAAATTGATTGAAGATTGCGCCGAGTTGAAGCGATGTGTAGCGCGTCTATCCTTGCCATTTCAGCACCATCGCCGTCACGTCCCGCCGGATGCTGTCGAGCAGCTGGAAGTCACGCCCATCGAACCAACGTCCTTCTTGCATGAGCCCCTGCAGCACCTTGAGCTTCTCGCCGATCTCGCCAAGACTTTCGCTGGGCGTTCGAGCCAGCATGTCTAGAGCCTCCGTCTCCTCATCCTGTGCGGCATACAGAGCGTCGCCGGAGAGCGTCTGGCACAGTCGTTGCGTCGCGTCACGGTAGGTGGTGATGGCGGCATCAAATTCGTGTGGCATCAGCCTCCTTTAAGGGTCGATGGTGACGCCAGCGTGTCTAGCCTTTCGTCAGCGAACCTGCGTTCGAAAACTCTACGCTCTGTAGGTTTATTCAATCTACGGCCGCGCGCGCACCCTCGGTTGTTGTATGTTCGCTCTTAGGGGGTAGTTTCTTCGGCCTTATGGCGCGCGTCAGAGAGATTACTCAAGGCTTGGACATCCTCCTCGGGCAGCGCCATAAATAGGTGTTTGCTGCCTTCCCGACCCCAGAGATTGCAGTCAATGCAGCCGATCAACCGCTCGCCATAGTGGTCAATTTCGATGAGCGGGCGATGGGAGTGGGGGCAAGTGTCGTTCAATACCCTCACAGGAGACGACGGCTGTTCATTTCCGCTGCCCCGTGACGCTGCTCCCAGGCCCGCTTCACCCGCTTAGCGGTTTTCTTGCCCATCTGAAACCGGCCCTCGATCATTGGAAATCGCCCTCTCTCAGGTTTTGCTAAGGCCCGGAGATTTGGTATCCCACATACCAGGAGAACTCATTGGTATCGGAGGCGTTTTGAAAGCCTCGACCAACCGAGAACACAAAGTGATTGTGTTCGTTGATGTCATAGATGGCCCCGACATTGAAACCGGTGCTTTCAGCTTCCGCACTCGCGATTTGATGCAATATGTCTGCGGTTGACCCTATGTCTCCGTCAATCGTGTTGCCCGTTTGATGGAATATTTCTCCGGCTACAGACAGCTTGTCAGTTATCTTCCGCTGGAGCAACCAACCGAAGAACCAATAGTCTTTGTTCCCGATACCACCTTGGTTGATCCAATAGCCGCCTCCCCCATAGGTCGTCCAATCCCCGAAGCTTTTTTGAAACCAGATTGGAAGGAATGCGAGGACGCGGCCTGCCCCAAGGCCGCGATCTTCGTCGCCAGTAGGCAATTCAATGAGCGGGAAAACGGCAATTTGCGGTCGCCACCACTCTTTGTCTTCTTGGATGAAGCGGTACTTGAAACTAACCTCGGTGTCGCCATAGCCGAACTCGGTAGAACCTCCCGAGGGGCTGTCGAAGGCGACCCCAGCGTTTATGGTGAGCTGGCCATTTGGGATTAGACCGTAGTCGAATTCCCAGCCCGGCAATAAGCCCGACTTGCCATTGCTCACCACCGTCCCCGTCGAAAGTGTATAAAATTGATAGTGTCCAAGCTCGACCGGCTCCGGGTCATCGGTTCGGTAAGGAGGCCCAGCGCTTGCGGTCCCAGGGGCTAGACAGCAAAGTGCGACCAAAGCCGCATCAATGCGCAGGAACACCATGCCAAGTCTATCGCAATCTGCCTTGGATCGGGCAGAAGAAACATTTTCTTCAAGAGTGCTCAGAAGCCAATGCAGCACGACGGCCTTCAGGTCATTGAGGATGATATCACCCGTGTCATAGCGGATGCGATTGTAAATGCGGCCAATACCCAGCTGCATATGGGTGGCGGCGTTTGCGGTGCCATCTTTCGAGCCGCTGGCATGGAGAAGCTCACCGACGCCTGCGCCGCCATCGGCAGCTGCCCAACGGGATCGGCCGTGCTAACGCCCGCTTTCGACATCTCGACGGCGCGGTACATCATTCATGCGGTCGGGCCAATCTACAGCCGTTACACCGCTGAGGAGGCGCGGCGATTGCTGCGGTCGGCCTACATGTCTGCAGTTCAGCTCGCAATCGAAAACGGCTGCACCAGCTTAGCATTCCCCGCGATCAGTACGGGCATCTACGGCTACCCCCTGGAAGAAGCGTGCAAGGAGGCGGTGGATGTGTGCTGGGCAGAGGCTCAGCGCACCGGCGTAGGCATCAAGCTCGTCGCATTTGATGGCAAGACAGCCGATTGCCTTCGTCGTCACCTTTCAGCTCGGATGAAAGTGCAGTCTTCTAAGTGACTAGATTGCGGAGCTGTGGGGCATGTTTGCCGTCCACCACATCTCGACCCTCGCTGAGCGGCGTTCGCCCGAAGATGCTCATCGGTCTCGAACATGCTCATGCTTTTTCTATGAGCATCTTCGGTGGAGTTGAGCACCTTCGCGATTTCGCGCCTCAGTGTTTTGACACTGAAGTATAGAATTTTGCGCCATCCGCTTGGCCCGGCGTTGGGGGCACGCAGTCATCCCAGTTGCCGCTATTGGAGTAGAAGGAGCTGCAACATTCTCCTCTGGTGTTTGTGACGCCAGGCTCCTTCACTCCACCCGGACGAGTGATGCTGCAATCCTTGTCTCCCAGACTGGCAGCAAGCCACAAAGTCGCCGGGAGCACTAGCAAAGTTGGGAAGCGGGTCTTTGTCATCGCGAACTCCTCCAAAAGGGTGGGCCACAATCGGCTTTATACTAGCCCAATCGTTTGGAGATTTTGGGGCCGGACCGATGGAGTTGCCACGCTGTGAGTTCTGCGAGGGAACCGCAACTTCCCCTTGACACCCCCGATCCCCTGACATGTTGGCCGACTGCGATGACGAGGGCAATCGCACCCCTGGGCGGCGAGGCCTATCTCGATGAGATGATGGGCCGTTTGCTTCCCATGTGTTTTCCAAAATTTCATCTACCTCGAAGGTGCTCATGCTTCTTGGGTGAGCATCTTCCTGGTGTGAGCCCCTTCGGTAAACGCCTGACGGGAGGCCAAAAGCGGAGTGCCACCGCTGCACTTCGATGTGGCCCACCCACCTTCCCAGATTTTGGGTATAATGAACAAGGAACGTGCCAAATGACGAAAACTCTGGTGGCGCTCGTTCTGATCGCTGGCGGCATCTTGCTGGTTACGCGGTTGGTAGATACCGACAAGCCTGTGCCAGCCCGACTGTCGCCGCCTACGAGCGCGGAGCAAATGTCTGAAGCTCGACACGTGTCGCCGACTATGTCAGCCCGCGACGTTTGCAATCTTATTGATCCCTGGCAGAAGTGCTCCTTTTCGAAGCCGAATATTATGGTTGTCGATCCAAAGATCACCACGCAAGCCGCTGCCGTAAGCCTTTGCAACGAGTTTGTCGGCGCGGTTCGCGGTGTGAGAAAGGTCGGCCAGCCGATGGAGCCTGGCTGGACACTGCATGTCCAATCGAGCAATGGCGAGCTGGCGAGCTGCTATCTCCCTTAACTGTATCGCGCCCTTAAACGTCCGGCTTAGGATCAGTCTGCGACATTGCGCAGCGCTTGCGGAGAGCTCTTTCATGCCGGACAGCGGACACGATTAACTTAGGCCCCATTGCATCCCTAAGATGGTCATCGGTCTCAAAGTTGGCCGGCTCGCCGAACTCAGCCTTCAAAGTCTCAGTCGCTACAATGCACGCCGGTAGGTTGGGAAAGCTCAAGCTAAGCACTTTCTCTCCAGAGCCCGGCAGCCAATCCGCCAGCAATTACGACAGCGATGACGCTTACCCACATGGGAACGTCGATACCGTTTACTGAAACGCTCCAGCCGGCTAACAGCCGCACCACATGCACGATTGCTACCAGGGCAAGAATAATGACGGTGGCAGTTGCGAAGGGCTTCATGGATTTGCCGGCCTCTGACGAGGTACGTCAGATTAGCACAAACCTCCGCCAAACGGGGGGCGCCAACCTCGTTTCATAGACAGAGCCCTGGAAGCTGCTCATCGGCCTCGAAGGTGCTCATGTCTGATACGTGAGCGCCTTCGGTGGAGTTGAGCACCTTCGGAAATTCGCTTCGGTGCCTATAACAGGTGCGCTTCACCTTCCGCTGTCTGGCAGCACTCTCGAACTTCTGCCGAAGGATGATCGGCTATTTCATCGGTAAAGCCGGGTTAGAAATTGCATGGCAGGTTGGAAGTAAGCGCCCAAAGCCGCTCCAGCTACGAGAGTCGATCCCCAGACCGCTGCCTGAGCGCAGATTTTGGTTACGTTGGTCGTGACGACAACGTCGAATACTCGGTCGGGAAGGGTACTGTCGGCGATTACTCCGTTCACATCAATCTCTCTGTAAGAAAACGTCAGTCGAAGAATGTGGGAACCACGCTTCTGAGGTGTAAGGGTGAAGCGCCAGGCCGCAAAGTCTCTGTCCGTTGGCGATGCGTTTCGTTGCACCCATTGGGTCTCTGGACACTGAGCCTCAATCCCAATTCCGCCCTTCGGTGCCGATAACCGCAGCGACATGGCTGTGGTGACTTCTAGAGGATGAAGAACAGGACGGCCTTGACCTACGAGCCCCAAGACTAGTGGGGATGTGATTCTGGGCGGAACTCGGATTTCCGCTTCAACTGGGACATACGCCCGCATACGCCGGGGAATATTCTCTACCAGCCAACCCTGGCTTGGCGGGAGGTTGCTCGATCCCGCTCGCTCCCAGTCAAGCGCTCGTGAGGTCAAAGGGCCCTGGAAGTCTAAAGGTGCTTGACCAAGCCTAGTGCAACTCGGCTGAAGCGGCGGCGTGCTCGCGCTCGTGCCCCAAGACAGATCCTCACCGCGCCAGGGCGCGGGAGCGGCTTCGGTCTCGGGCGTGCTCACGCTGTCTGGCCAGGACTCGCTTCCGGCGGACCACGCCGCTGGCGCCGGCTCGAGCTCGGGCTCGCCGAGGATAACCGGCTCGTCGAGAGCGAGGGGCTCCTCCAACGCCATCCTTGCCGCCGGTTCGGGCTCGGGGATCGACGGCTCGGCGAGCGGCGCCGCGGCAGGTGTCGCCTGTGCGGGCGCGGGCGCCGCGAAGTCCGACCCCGCCTCTCGCGCAAAGGCCGACAAATCGCCGGCCTTCAACGCGGCGATCGCCCGTTCGAGCGCCGTGGTCGGCTCCTCACGCGCAGGCTCGATGCCACTCGCAAAGTCCTGCGCGCTCGCAGCCATCTCGGCAGGCTGGGGCGGCTCGCTCAAGCTGCTCGGAGCGGGCTCTGAAAGGCTCTGGTCGGTAGACGGGAAGGCCGCAGCGAAATCGGGCACGGCGTAGACCTCCGTCTGCAGCACGGTCTCCTCGACGAGGACGAGCTCCACTTCGGCCGGGGCCGCACCGACCGGCCCGTTCCTGGCCTCGGACACGCCGAGCTCGGTCAAAAAATCGTGGATGTGGTCATCGCCGCCAGCCGGGGCGCTGCCTCCGCTCAGAACACGCGCAATGTCGTCGATGATCTGCGTGTCGGCAGCTTCTTCCTCCGCATCTTCGGCCCTGACCTGCTCAGGATAGTCGGCAGTCGTTGCACGCTGCTGTGCCGCATTCGCTTCGTCGTCAGAGATGATCCGACGAATGGAGGCAAGAATCTCCTCCATTGTCGGTTCGGGAGTTCCTAAAGAGCGCAAACCGGCGTCGGTTATGGCAATCTGCTCTTCGTGGATTTCCACGCATCCACGGTGTTGAAGCTCGCTCACGCATCGATGAATAAGAGCGGTGAGACCGCCAGGAAGCCCCGTTGCCGCCCCAAGATCACTCTGAGCCAGCGTTGTAAGGAGTTGCAACTCTCGGCACGGCGATAGTCCGGCAATGATTTCTAGTACTTTGCGGCAGAGATATTCCCACAAGCTGGGGCTTGGCGTGGCTTCGGTGTTTGGCTGCACCTGATCCTCCCAACTAGCGAGCGATAGTTTCGCACGAAATCGGCAGAGGAAACAGGGTTGGCGGACCCTCTCATGTCCACGACTGGGACCCTAGCCCGGCATGGGGAAACACACCGCCTAAGTATGTCTGCTCTTGGGGCAATTCCAGACATTCCGAGCCTTATCGACCAATCATTCCGCGTGTGAGCTCCACTTCTGCCGAAGTACGATAACTTTGCCGCGTCGCTGTTTAACGGCTTCCGCGAAAGCAGCGCCTGCCACAACATGGTCGGCGACAGCGCGATCAGCTCCTCGACTGGGAGTCGTGGTCGTCCCACATCTCAAGCCGAAAAGGCCACTCTTGTTCTTGATGCGCCATCGCACTATATATTAGAACAAAACAAGAACGTTTAGTCGAGTGGCATTTTGAGAAGGCGTCTAATGACGATCCTTCGCTGCTAAAGCGCGGCAATAAAGGATTTGAGTTTTAGCAAACAGGCGCTTCGGGTGACCCCCGTTAAAAGGTCTTCGCCTTCGAGCATCGAGCATCATCGACGCTCTTCGGTTCGCCACCGTCATCAGGCGTTCGCCACGCGAGCCCGGCGTTATTAGGGGCACGCTTCGGCTAGTCAGCGTCAGAAGACTCGCTCTGCTCATCGAGCGCATCGATGCTCTTCGGGGTTCGACCTCCGTTAATGGTCTTCCGCCTCGCGGGTCCGGCGTTATGGACGCGCTTCGCCCCCAAACCTCCGGCGTAAAACCGAGGGTTCAACACTAATAATCTTCTGCGGGGTCCCGTCTCGATCAGATCGAGCGTCGGGTATTGGAATTGAATTTTATGGAGGAGAAGATGCCTGCACCAAAGGGCAATCAGTACGCCAAGGGGAATAAGGGAGGGAGACCATCCAAGTATAAACCGGAGTACGCAGAAATCGCTGGTAAGCTCTGCGCAATGGCTGCCTTCACTGATGTGCAGCTGGCTGATTGGTTCGAGGTTTCGGAGCGCACCATCTACGAATGGAAGCTCAAGCACGATGAGTTTTTGCAGGCCTTACGCGCGGGCAAGGCGGAAACGGACGACCTCGTCGAGCGGGCCACAGTTGCGCACATCACTGGCTACTACGTTGAAGTCGAGGAACTGGACCGCACCGGCAGGGTTCACAAGGTGCGTAAGTGGATCCCAGGCAACGCGCATGCGGGCATGAAATGGCTCTCCAGCAGGCGTCCAGCGGTCTACAGAAACCAGAAGGACGTGAAGCACACACTGAGCATGGACGACGCATTCCTACGCTTCCTCGACCAGATGGACGAGCAGGCGAAGCTCGACAGGGCTGACAAGGCCAAGGTGATCGAGCTGCAGGCGGACATTCCATCCGCCGCCAACAGGCATCAAACCGTTGAGAATACTAAGGTCGTTGAAAATAGTGGAGAGCCTACCCACAATTCCACCCACGAGTCTCCAGCCGTTGGCATGCTAGAGGTGCAGGTGGATGAGGTGGATTGAGCAGTGAGCAACGCACAGTACATTGAGAACTGTTCCTAACTGCGAGCGCCGAGCGGAGACAAGGAAATTTCCCCCAAAACGAAGGGGTACGCCGCGCCTGGGTGGGACTGCTTCGGAGGACCCGATAAAAGGGGGGTGGCAGACCTTCGGGTACCTTGCTCGGCTCGACCGAGACTCCCCCCACCTTGTTTGCTGACACAGCAAACACCACTCGTCCGAAAAATTTTTTGCAAAATTTCATGAGGCCTGACGTGGGCCTGTTATGCAGCGCCCAGCAAGATCGCGTCGGATCTCCAAGCCAACTCTACGCTAAACGCCCCAGGTCTCGCTCCGTCCCGGCGGACCTAGCAGCGCCGGGAGCCTCTTGCCGCGCGAAGCCCCGTTAGCCGAGCGCAACGCCCAGGGTATCACTAATGTGTTTTGCGCCCGGACCCGTAATGCAATACCTGCCATTCGCCATTTCGTGAACCAATCTCCTATCTTTTTGGGATAGGCGTTGAAGTGCTCTCGTTACAGAAGCCGGACTGAACTTGCTCGCCCTGCCTAAGGCGTTCCGATTTAAACCCTGCGGCTCAGCCTTGCTCAATAACAGCAGAAGCTCGTCCTCGCACGAGACCTGAGCGGTGGTGACGACCACCTCCTCACCAAAGGTCTCCACGAATGGGATATGGCCATGCATAAGCGCTTTCATTGCAGTACGAACACTCGCTTCTGCTGACGTGTGATAAAGCCGAAGGAACTCTGCGACTATCCACGACGCCGCGTGAACGGCTAGCGCGGCGTCGGTGTCCCGAGGATCGATCTCCTTGACGTGGACCACGCCCCTCTTGCTCCGCAGGTCGTAAATCATCCCAAGCGCGACACGTGGAATGAGCAACCGTAGCGGTTCCGGGAGGAGGGGTCTCCTTCAATGGCCTTGGCCGTGGCGGACGGCGACTTTATCTCGGCAGGAGCGGAGCCAGTTCGCGCGTACTCCAGGGCGCGGAACGTATGATCAACAAACTTCCCAGCTGCAACAAGGCATCCCTCCACGTCGCCACGATGGTGTCGCGCGACAACAGTCTCGTACTCGTTGAAGAGGTCGATCACCACCCCGCTGGGGAGGTGTGCAGATAGATCGGCAACGATCTCATATCGCATAGCTGCCTCTCTCTGCCGCTATTTCTTCTGATAGACCCAGAGTTCCTTGCCTTTGATCTCCTTCTTGTCTCGTTCCAGCCGCCCAGCATCGACGGCGTCGAGCAGATCTGGGGCAGGTCCGTCTTGCGCACGATCTGCGCCTCTTTGTGAAACTGTTCGTAGACATCGTTCAGCGTCCGTGGCTGATCGAAGAAGCCCGTGTCGATCCACTTGTCGAAACGCGCCGCCCTGCTGCTCTTTCGCTCCCGTCTTGCTCCCTTTTTTGCCGTCACCTTGCTGTCTGACCTCTGCTTTCTGGTCCGTGCTTTGCGCCGAACTGGTGCTCGCGCCGCAGAGCCCGTTGCGCCGCCGTTGTTCGCGCCACCGATCTCCGCCTTTATGTCTTCTAGATGCGCCGCGTTCACGCTGTAGTTCTTGCCGCTGCCCATAATCAGATGCCGCTCTTTCAGTTCCATCAGCACTGGCCGAAGGGAACCGCCCGGTATGCGCAGGACCTTCTCAAGCTCCGCTGGCGCAGCGATGGTCGAAACGCCGTCCTCGGTTACGAAAGGCCAACCCTGCAGGGCGACCAGATAGACAAGCACCTTCTGCTTGTTCGTCAGTCTCGCAAATGCGGGCAGCAGCACGATTGCCCTCTCGTTCACGTCGAAGCCGACGTAAGGAGCGACGATTTCCTCAATCTGTTCCTCGGCCATTGCCGCTCTCTGAGTTATTAGGTCCTTAAGCGCCATCGCAGGTCTCCAAGGGCGTTACATAAACGCATACACAGAAACGCATAAACCTTTCCCGAGGGCAACCACGTTCATGCGCGGATCGGAGCTTATCCACTTCTTGTCGTGGGCCTTGACGCTGTTCCCATTTCGTTCTCCACTGATGCATGGCCACGGGAAGACCACACGACCTGCCGTACATGGTCGAGCAGTGGGACGACACGGACAGCCACGTTGAAGAGTTGATTGCGCTAACCGGCGATTACCGGGTGGCGCGGGCGGCGTTCGAGGAGGCAGTAAAGGGGCGGCCTGGCAGGATCGTCACTTTACGGCAGAAGACGCGGCTGCTCGCGGACAGTCGCCAGCGCCATTAGGCCTCATACAGATCGGTCGGTGCGCGGAGTGGGAAGTTCCAGCGGGGTATCCGTGCCGCTCGAAACGGTCCGGCATAGGCATCACGAGGGATCAGATTGTCGTAACGACCGCACATTACTTGTAAGTATGCGCGACCGATGTGGGCGTCCAGTAACCCCGAGGTTCACTCCACGGCGCGAACGCCGTCCACATCTCCCGAAGACGCTCATCCGTCTCGAAGGTGCTCATAGTTTTTGTGTGAGCATCTTCGATCTCGATCAGATCGGATGCGCAAGTGGATGCCAGGCAACCCAACGGCAAGAAATGGCTCGCAACAGGGCAAAGTGCACCAGTGAATTCCATCCAACTCACGCGCGGGCATGAAGTGCTCAACTGTCGGCGACCCGAGATCGACCGCGACAGGAGGACGTCAAGCACCAGCTCAGCATGGACCAAGCCTTCCTGCGCTTCCTCGACCAGATGGAGGAGAGGGCAAAGCTTGAGCGTGCTCGCAACGCCAGGGTGATCGAGCATCAGCCCGCATCCGTTTAGGGGCGTCTGCCGGTATTCGAACGGCGGCCGGTGCCAAAACGGGCACGAATGGCGCTCACTATGAGCCTACACGCACGCGAAATCTCCGGGTGCAACGCGCGGTGCTCTGACGCTAGCTCTTGAGCGATTTGCACAGCTTCCTGTCTTCCTTTTTGTCTACCGCGCTCCTCTGCACGGCGGCTCAGCACGACCGCTTCTCTCACCCCCTTAGCCTGCCTCAAGCCGCGCTTTTGCCCCCGGCGCTCCGCGCTCCGAATGGCACAGTCAATCCACTTGGCCCAATCTCCGCCCGCGGGCAGGTCGTAACATTTTTCCATCTCGTCAATCGCACGGAATGGGTTTGCGACGATGCCCTTGTAAGGCTCGACCAGATCAACGTCTCCGTTTAACCCGATGCGGAACGCGTGCCCGAGTTGCAAACAAAAGCTCGCCCTCCAATTTGTCCAAAGCGACCTGCAAGCGAGGATCGGCCAACATCTTATGGAAGGCAATTACGGTCAGCGGAACGCTTCTTACGGCGCAGAAGGGCGTGAACCTCATCACCACGACCGAGCCTATCAAGGTCGCATGGTCGCTGGCCATCGAGAGACTTATTGGGCGCGGACCACCATCCTTCAGCTTTGGACTTATCCCAAACCGAGAGCATCACTTCTCAATTTCAGGCGGCGGCTTGTGCATGCGACCTCCTCAATGCGTTAGATGAGCTGGTGCCCCCAGATCATAGTGGGCAAAACTGGGGTCCACACTTACAAAGCGCGCATGGGCGGGCTGAGGTCAGGATGGGCAGCGTGATTTCGCAGCGAAGAACCCGCGCCGAAGCTCGCTGGCTGCCGCAGACGCTCTCTCTGCAACTGCCTCAAAGCGCTAATTTGGTGTCTCCGCCCCGACGCGGCTCTCGCAGGGAGGGTGCTAACATGCTGGCGATGAGAACTTCGGACGATTTTGGAGAAAAGAGAAAGTCTTTTGGGGTCGCGGCAAAAATAAGGGCCACCTCAAGGGTCGCATGAAGCGACGCAAAAGCGTCGTAGTCGATTTTCGAGATCAGATAGGCATTTATGTGCTCTTCGATGCCGACAGAAAGCCGCTGTATGTAGGTCAAGCAGGCATAGGGAATGCACGCCTGTTCCAGCGTCTAAAAGCACACCGATCAGACCACCTGGGGGATCGATGGCACTATTTCTCCTGGTTCGGATTGAGGCGTCACAACGCAAACAACAAGAAGCTATCGGGGCATCCGACCTGCCAGTGGATTACAGCCCACTCACGTGCGCGCAACGCCAGGGTGATCGAGCATCAGCCAGTGGATGTCGAGATCGTCTCAGATGGTATACATTCTGAAACTAACGCTTGACGTGTCTCAAAACGTGTCTCTTAATGCTGTTCTCACTACCTCTAAAGTAATAAGGAACCGCTATGACGACGGTGGGATACGCCCGAGTGTCGAGCACCGGGCAGGACCTCGGAGTGCAGCTTGAGAAGCTCAAAGTCTGTGACAAGGTATTCAAGGAGAAGCGCTCGGGCGTCGATGCGGGGCGTCCAGAGCTAAAGCGTTGTCTTGAGTACCTGCGCGAAGGCGACACGCTGCTGGTGACGAAGATTGACCGCCTAGCGCGATCCACCTCTGACCTCTATCGGGATCATCTCCACACTTACCGAGAAGGGCGTTAGCTTCAGGGTGATCGATGACCCGGCAATCGACACAAGCTCGCGCACCGGCAAGCTTGTCATGGGCATCCTGGCGCTAATCGCGGAGTTCGAGAACGACATCCGACGTGAGCGGCAGATGGATGGGATCAAGAAGGCGCGCGAGCGCGGAACCCGCTTCGGTCGCAAACCTCTCCTAATCCCTGAAACGATCCAGCAAGTGAGGAAGCTAAGGAAGGCTGGGAATACAGTGCCAGAGATCATGCAGCAGACTTGCCTATCCAAGGCGTCCGTGTACCGAGCCTTATCTGCAAGCCCAATGTCTGCTTAGCCGCCCACGGCGGACTTCGCTTCGAGCCTCAGGCTTGGTCCGCTTTGTGCCACGGGCGGACATTGGTTCAGAATTGCCCGATCTCGGATGCAGACAAGCGCTGCGGGCATTCCTATGCGGGTCGTGAAGATCGAGATGGCAATGAAAACAGCCATGCGGAAAAGGCTGTTGCCGCGATAGCCCCAGCAAGCTGAGCCAGCACAAATGCCGGGACGCCCGCCGGATGTATGCCGGTGAAGGTGTCGGTAACCGCGCGTGCAAGCGTCACGGCAGGGTTTGCGAAGCTTGTGGACGCGGTGAACCAGTACGCCGACGTGATGTAGAGACCGACTGTCAGCGGAACCGCCTCTGCCTTCCAACGAAGCGTGCCGAAGATAGTCAACACGAGGCCGAAGGTGGCTATGACCTCCGCGAACCACATCCCCGGCTCGGTGCGTGCTTTAGTCGAGACTTGAAAGATCGCTTCTCCAAACATGACGTGTGCAGCCCATACCCCCAAAACGCCACCAGCGAGCTGACAGACGACGTAGGCTGCTGCGGCTCCTGTTGTGATGGACCTTCTGACGAGGAAGGCCAGCGTAACGGCGGGGTTCAGGTGAGCCCCTGACACGGGGCCAAAAATGGTGATCAAGACCACGAGCATCGCTCCGGTTGCGAGCGAGTTGCATAGCAGCGCTATGCCCACGTTCCCGCCCGAGAGCCGCTCAGCCATGATGCCCGAGCCTACGATGGCCGCGAGGAGGAAGGCGGTGCCGAGACCCTCAGCAATGAGCCGGCGCGCAAGACTTGTCGGATGCACAGGGCTATGCGGGCTCTTTCGATGTTGACGCCCGCGTCTGTCCGATCTCGTCGAGCTTCTTCTGCAAGGACAGCTTGCTCAGCTTGTCAAAGGGGAGGCTGACAAAAATGCCGATCCGATTGCTCAACATGCGCAGAGTGTCGGCAAAGGCGAAGTTTCGTTCGGCTTCAGTACCTTCGGCTTTCACTGGATCGGGCAGGCCCCAGTGGGCGGTCATTGGCTGGCCGGGCCAGATCGGACAACTCCTTCGCCGCGTTGTCGCAGACGGTGAAAACGAAATCGAGATGCGGCGCGTCGGGTCTGGCGAACTCATCCCACGACTTTGAGCGCAATTTGGAGGTGTCGTCGTGAGCATTTTGAAGCATCTGCAAGGCCATGGGGTGGACATCTGCAGGCTGGCTTCCAGCGCTGAAGGCTCTGAACTTGCCAGCTCCTAGGCGGTTCAGGATGACCTCAGCCATCTGCGACCGTGCCGAGTTCCCGGTGCAGAGAAACAGCACATTGAGTGGTTCCTGGGTGGACACGACCTTCACAGCTCCCTCCTAGCACAAGCTGCCAACGCAGATGCAATGAGAGGCGCACAGACTCCCTTTTTCCCCTACAACAGTCCTCGACGAGGAATGACAGTAGTTGGCGTGTGCCCTCCAAATGGACAGCCTAGATGATCGACCGTCCTTCCCTACGCGAGGTCGCAAGGCCGGCGCGAGATAAGGTCGCAAGGTGAGCCGACATGGTGTTGTGCGGCACCCTCAGGCTGCGGGCGATGTCGCCTGCGGCCATGCCCTCGGGTCCGCACTGAACGAGCAGGCGAAAGACCTTGAGACGACTATCCTGGGCGGAGCACCAGAGGGAGGTAACGGCGCGCGTTGCATCCATAGTACACGACTTAACGACAGTTTGGTCTGCGGTCAACCGCTTGCAGTGATCCCGATTGGACCCCTGAAGGTCGGCGGCCATAAAGTGTGGCTGTCATCGCCGCGTTACATAACCCAAATATTTCGATACGTCTCGATACACGGGGTGAAAGATGAGAAGTTTGGCGAGATTGCTTGCGGTGAGCATTGTGGCGACGGCAGTTACCGCCCCCGCATCGCTACGGAAGCGACCGGCGCGGGATCGACATTTGTCTATCCGATCCTCTCCAAGTGGGCAGCCGACTATCAGGTCAACACCGGCAATAAGATCGATTACCAGCCCATAGGCTCAGGCGGTGGGATCGCGCAGATCAAGGCCGCAACTGTGGACTTCGGAGCCAGTGACATGCCGATGCAGCCCGATGATGTGCAGAAACTTGGCCTGCGCCAGTTCCCGCTAATCATGGGTGGCGTGGTTCCTGTCGTAAACGTCGAGGGCATTCAACCTGGGCAAATTCGCTTCACGGGTCCGCTGTTCGCAGGCATCTATACTTGGCAAGGTGACCAAGTGGAACGACCCGGCTATCCAGAAGCTCAATCCCGACCTGAAGCTGCCGGACATGGCAATCGCCGTGGTGCATCGGTCGGATGGATCGGGGACCACGTTCAACTGGGTGAATTACCTCTCCAAGGTCAGTACCGAGTGGAAGGACAAAGTCGGCGAAGGCACCGCTGTTGAGTGGCCGACGGGCGTTGGCGGCAAAGGAAATGAAGGAGTCGCGGCCTTTGTGAGTCACACCAAAGGCTCCATCGGCTACGTCGAGTATGCCTACGTGCTGCAAAACAAGATGATCTTTGGCCTCGTGCAAAACAAAGCGGGTCAGTTCATCAAACCTGATGCTGAGAGTTTCCAAGCAGCGGCCACCAGTGCTGACTGGCCCAACGCTAAGGACTTCTACCTCATCATGACCGACGCGCCCGGGGAGAAGGCGTACCCAGTGACAGCGACCGTGTTCGTGCTGATGTACAAGCAACCGAAAGACCCCGCGCGCGCTGGTGTCACGATGGACTTTTTTAAGTGGGCAATGGAGAGCGGGCAGAAGCAAGCTGACGCTCTGGATTATGTCCCCTTACCCACAAACCTCGTCCAGCAGATCGAGACCTACTGGAAAGCGCAGTGAGTCCCGTCCCATAGCTCCCGCAGTCCACACGGCGCGTTGGGTCCTGGCGTCATTACCGCGCCGAGATAGGCGGCAAATGCTCGCGGCAACCGTTCCGGCCCAAAGCGTCAAGCTGTTCGATGCCTTCTATCGCGCCGGCTCACTTGTCTTCGGCGTGAGCAAGGCAGAGCCGACCATCGAGACTTTTCCGATGCCTGTCGCGCGGGTAAGAACGACACGGACAACTGGGAAGCCGAGGCCCGTCCGAGGATCTCCATAAGGGGGGGTAAGGGGGTGGGGGTATGGGCCCTCCGGGGTGTCGCGCGCGCCGGAGTTGGAGCCATCGTCATTCATCGACCTCCCACACCGCAGCTCGCGGGCTCGGAAAATTTTATGCGGGGTGGTACGTGCTGCAAGGTGCGCTCCCCGCTCCAAAAATTTTTCTGATTTTTTACGGGGGAACCATGACGGATTGCAGCATATGCGGCGTGAACATCACGCTCGTGGGAAAGGCGTACCGTTACATCCCCCCGTTTCCTCCCGCTCCCGTCGTAGTAGTTAACACGCCTCCCGCAGTTAACACGCCTGCAGCTAAAGCAGTTAACGCGACGAAGCGCGGCGTATATCCTGTGACACACCCAAACCGGTCGCAAAAAATTTTTTTTTTATGCAATTTTTGTGAGGCTCCATAAGGGCCGCTCACTACAAGAACAAGAGGCGCGGCCAGCTGAACTGAATCCCCAGAGCCTCTAGGAAGCCCAAGGACGGGCGAAAGCCGGTTGGGCAAGGAAAATAAAAGTGAAGACACCTTGCCCGTCAGCGGCTAAATATGGGGCTGTGGTTCTCGATAACCTCCTCGGGATTGATCTCTCGAGCGCACCCCGAGCCGGGCTTGCCTCAGCTCGGGCGCCGCGGTCGAGCTGTAAAGCTTCCTTGAGCTCGCCCTTGCAGCAATGGGCAAGCCTGAGACCAATGTCGGTGCCCTATGCAGAGAGCTGGGTATTACTCGATCCACCCTCAATCAACATGTCTCGCCTACTGGGGAGGCTCGTGGCGATGCAACGCGGCTAGTAAATAGCCGCTCATAATCGCCGTTTGCGAACTCCAGCACACAGAGTGGAGAGCCGTTGGGTGTTGATCGGTATCAGGATAAGCTCTCTGACGTAGGTTCTAGCGGGTAACACTTAGCCTACAAAAGCCTAGAGGGTCGCATGGCATCCGAGATCGGCGAAGTCGAGCGGCGGCTGTGGAATGTGGCTGACCAGCTCAGAGCCAACTCTGGGCTAAAGCTATCTGAATACTCAAGGCCAAGTCCTCGGTTGGCCATTCCTTCGATACGCGGAAGGCCGCTTCGCAAACAGGTAGAGCAACTCCAGAAGCTGAAACCTGGCAGCCGCCTTGGCGCGCCCGGCCCAGATGCCTTCAAGGCCCGTGGCGTCACCTATCTCGCGACGCCGGAAGCGCGCTTCCTTCATATCTCCTCGCCCTGCCCGAAGGGACAAACCTCGGCCGCCCCCTCGAATCAAGCGATGGAGGATATTGAAAAACACAACCCTCATCCTCCGCCGACGCGCTGCCGAAGAACTATGGTGCGGTTGGCGACGATATCCTGCGCGAACGCATCAAGCTCCTGGCCCCAGGAGAAATCGGCGGCGACGCCTTCGGTTGCGTGTACGAGCAATCCAATGGGCTCCTTCGCCATACAGGAGATGCAGAAGGGCGGCGAGTTCTACACCCCCATCCTTGATCTGGTCGATCTCATCGTCGAGATCATCGAGCCCTATCACGGTCGCATCCTCGATCCAGCTTGCGGCTCGGGCTGAATGTTCGTCCATTCGGCAGAGTTCGTTGAGCTAGTAGCATCAGCGTGAGCCCGTTGGGGGAGCATCTATTGACGGTATCGAAAAGGTGCGCGAGACGCTTCGCCTCGCCAAGATGAACCTTGCGGTGCATGGGCTCGGCGGCACCATCATGGAGGCGAATCCGCCACCATGCGGAGCCTTTCCCCGTCGTCGGCCAGTTCGACTTCGTCATGGCCAATCCACCATTCAACGTAGATGGCGTCGATAAGGCGAAAGACGCGATCAAGTTCCTGCGCCGACCGCTTCCCCTTTGGGCTGCCGAGGCTCAACAACGTGATGTGGCTGCTTGGATGCAGATATTCTGGTTGGCACTGAACAACGCGGGCCGCGCTGGCTTCGTGATGGCCAACTCGGCATTAGACGCGCGAAGGTCGGGAAGCTGGAGATCAGGCAAGAAGCTCATCGAAACGGGGAACGGTGGATGCGTACCGCGTCCGTCGGCCCGAACTTCTTTTACACCGTCACGCTTCCCATGCACGCTTTGGTTCTTCGATAAGGAAAAAGCGGGGAGAAAACGCGCAAAGACCAGGTCCTATTCATCGACGCGCGTCACATATTCCGCCAGATCGACCGCGCTCATCGCGACTTCCTCCCTGAGCAGATAGAGTTCATGGCGAACGTCGTGCGACTGTGGCGTGGGCGTGAACCGGAGCTGATCCGGGATTTTTCGCGCTGCTGAAGGAGCGTGGCCTGACGTCAGGCTACGCAGACGTGCCGGGGCTCTGCAAGGCGGCGACATTGGAAGAAATCGAGGCGCATAGGCTGGAACCTCAATCCGGGGCGCTGCGGTGCATCCGTGCGAGATAACGCGGACGAGGACTTTCGCGAGAGACTGGAGGAGTTGCAGGAGGAGCTTGAGTTACGACAACAGAGGCAAGAGAACTGGAAGCAGCTATTGGCCGAAACACCGCCGACCTTGACCGGCACCGCGTGATGAGACAGCCACTAGCAGGATGGCAACAAGCCCGACTTGGTGATGTGATCCAGATCAAGCACGGCTATGCGTTCCGCAGCGAATACTTCGCTTCTGATGGGCCGTAGATCGTCGCCACGCCAGGCAATTTTCGCGATGAAGGCGGTTTTAAGTTTGATGAAGGCAAAGCAAAGCGATATCGCGGGCCCATCCCTGATGGGTATGTGCTCTCCCATGGTGGATTGATTGTTGCGATGACGGAGCAAGCGGAGGGGTTGCTTGGTTCAGCTGCATTCATTCCGAAGGATAACCTGTTCCTACATAATCAGCGGCTCGGAAGAGCGCATCACCGCCCCGCAAAAAATAGAGAAGCGCTTTCTCTACTACATATTCAACTCGCAGGACGTGCGGTTTCAAATACGGGCCTCTGCCAGCGGAACGAAGGTAAGGCACACATCCCCTACGCGGATTTGCGATAGTGGGGTACGGCTACCTCCTCTGGACGTGCAGTGTCGCATCTCAGGGATACTCGGCGCTTTCGACGACTTTATTGATAACAACACACGTCGCATCGCGATCCTGGAAGAGATGGCGCGGCGCATTTTCGAGGAGTGGTTCGTCCACTTCGACGTGCCGGGTTATGAGACCAGGCGAAAAATCAAGAGTTCAATTGGGCCAATCCGGAGGGTTGGCACGTTGTGCGGGGGAAGAACTGTTCGAAATGAATCCTGAACAATTTTGCCTCATCACGCGCCAGAAGTTATCCGCTACATCGACATTGCCTCAGTGTCTCCCGGAACAATTGACACGATCACTACAACACCATTCGCCGGGGCACCTAGCAGAGCGCGGCGTGTTGTTCGCCACGGAGATACGATCTGGTCGTGTGTAAGACCCAATCGCCGCTCCTTTGCCCTGATCGTGCACCCAGACGAAGATACCATCGTGTCCACTGGGTTTGCGGTATTGAGGCCGCGCGAGCTTCCCTTTGCCTTCATTTATCTTCTGACCACAACGAACGAGTTCGCGGCGTATTTGACGAACCACACAACAGACTGTTATCCAGCAGTCAAAGCGGAGGATTTCGGGAGGGCTGAATTCGTGATGCCACCCGCTCAGGCGGTAAGTAAATTTAGCGAAATTGCCGAACCGATGCTCCTCTTGATGCACAATCTACACCGACAGAACCGCAACCTCCGCGCCCAACGCGACCTCCTTCTCCCCAAGCTCATCTCCGGCGAAATCGACGTGAGTGCCGCCGAGCGCGTTATGGAGGCAGCGGAATGACGGGCACGCTGGGCGACTCGTTCCCGTGCCTTCTCGCGAGGTCTGGGCGATGAAGCTAACGACTTCACGCCTTGGCTCGCGCGGACCGAGAACCTCGCTCTGTTGGCCGAAACGCTGGCTCTTGGGGAACTACAAATCCAGGGCACCGAAGTTCCTGTCGGCAATTTTTACATCATATATTGGCGCGGGATATCGAAGGCAACGTGGTCGTCATCGAGAACCAGTTCGGTCCGACCGATCATACGCATCTCGGTCAGATTAACTACATCGGCGGCCAAGAGAACAACGTGACGATCGTCTGGATTGCTGAGGCATTTCGTGAGGAGCATCGGGCCGCCATCGACTGGCTGAACGCGAGCACGATTGAAGGCTTCAATTTCTTCGCTGTCGAGCTAGAGGCGGTAAAGATCGGTATCTTCCCAAGCACCTCGATTTAGCGTTGTCGGCAAGCCGAATGAGTGGAGACGCATTTGACGCGCAAGACCCGCAGCGGCGAAAGGCCACTGGACGAAAGGCAAAAAGCCTTTCGCGTATTGGTCCGCCTTGGGCTCATTCCTAGCGGATCACCACGCTCGATTTAAGGTGCGCGATCCAACGCCGCGCGATTATTGGTGCAACTTTGGCCCTCTTGCCCGCCCGGGCTTTCTCTTGGTGGCTACTGCGGGTTTTCGTGACCACAAGATTGGAACGGAGCTTTTCATCATTCCAATGTCCGGTTCCCCAAACGCGCCTTTGACCGTATGGAGGCTGAGCGTACAAGCATTGACGCCGAATTTGGCGCGCCTCTGGATTGGCAGCGGCTAAGCGATAAAGAGGGCTGTCGCATTGCGATTTACCGGACTGACCTCGATCCGACAAGTCAGGACCAGTGGCCGCAACAACATGCTTGGTTTCTTGACCAACTGGAGCGTCTCTCGTGTTTTCCGTAGCCGAATTGATGGCCTCGACATTGATGCGTTACAGGACAGCCCTTCTGCAGGCCTTGAGCCAACCAGCCAATCAGCGGGCTCGTGATGGCTGGTTCTGAGAAATGCTCCGTGAGCAGCGACTGCCGCTCTACGGAGGCTTCTCGGAAAGTGACCTGATCGAACAGCCTGCCATTGATCTGTTCGCTCAGCCTCGGCTGGGAGACGATCAACCTCTTCGGCGAGTTCAGTGGAGGCAGAAGCACGGAAGGACGCGAGAGCCGCCGCCATGTTTTTCTTCCGATCCGCCTCAAAACAGCGCTGAAAAAGCTCAACGCCGATCTTCCTGACAACGCGATTGACGAGGCCTACAAGACCCTCGTCAGCGAGCGCCCGCACATTGAGCCGGTGCGGGCCAGCCGGGAGATTTATGAACTCATCAAAGATGGTGTGAAGGTCGAGCGTAATCCGCGGGCGAAATCCGCGACGAAACGGCTCACGTAATCGACTGGGAGCAGGTCACGAACAATGAGTTCCTGCTGGCCTCACAGGTATGGTTTGCGGGAGATCTCTATACCAGGAGAGCCGACCTCGTAGGCTTCGTGAACGGCATTCCGCTCCTGCTCGCGGAGATCAAGGGGATACCTCCATCAAGGACGCTTACGAGAAGAATATCACCGACTATCGCGCGACGATCCCGCAGGCGTCGTTCCGTGCGCAGCAGTCCTCATTTCCAATGGGCTTGACGCACGGCTCGGCTCTCCCCTCGCTCCTTACGAATTTTCGGGGAGTGGAAGAAGGTCGATGACAAGAACGAGATTGGCGTGGTCTCCTCGAAACGATGATCCGTGCTGTCGGGAGGCCCCATCGCTTTCTCGACATCGTCGAGAACTTCATCGCCTTCGAGGAGGGAAAGCGGGGGCTCGTCAAGAAGCTCGCGAAGAACCACAGTTTCTCGGCGTAAACCGCGCTATCGACGCCGTCGAGAACTGCGAGAGAACCGAGGCCGGCTCGGCGTCTTCTGGCACACGCAAGGCTCCGGCAAGAGCCTGTCCATGCTGTTCTTCGCCAGCAAAGTGCTGCGGAAGAAGCCGGGCGACTGGACGTTCGTCATCGTCACCGACCGCGACGGAGCTTGACGACCAGATCGCCGGCACCTTCGCGGCCTGCGGAGCGCTTGGCAAAGAACGCGAGGACGTGCAGGCGCAGAGCGCGCGACCACTTGAAGGAGCTGCTCAAGGGCAATGAACGCTACGTCTTCACCCTGATCCAGAAGTTCGGCACGGAGCGCGGCGAGACCTATCCGGTGCTCTCCGACGCGATCCGACATCATCGTCATCACCGACGAAGCGCACCGCAGCCAATACGACATTCTGGCCGCCAACATGCGCAGCGCGCTGCCCAACGCCGCCTTCATCGGCTTCACCGGGACGCCGCTGATCGCCGGCGAGGAGGAGCGCACGCGCGAGGTGTTCGGCGATTACGTCTCCGATCTACGACTTCGCCCAGTCGATCGAGGATGGCGCGACGGTGCCGCTCTACTACGAGAACCGGCATCCCCGAGCTGCAGCTGACCAACGAGCGACCTGGACGACGAGATCGCGCGGATCTCGAGAAGCCGACCTGGACGAGGACGCAGGAGGAGCGGCTCGCAAGGCGAGTTCGCGCGCCAATACCACCTGATCACCCGCGACGACCGGCTGGACAAGATCGCCGCAGGACCTGGTGCGGCATTTCTCGGCCCGCGGCTATCGCGGCAAGGCGATGTACATCGCCATCGACAAGGCCACCGCGGTGCGCATGTATGACAAGGTCCGCAGCACTGGCAGGCAGATGCTGACGCGGAGCGCGAAGCGGATCGCCGAGGCTGACCCGACGGGACGAGCGCGTGAGCTCTGCAGGAGCAGCTCGATTGGCTGCGACGAGCACCGACATGGCGGTCGTCGTCAGCCAGTCGCAAAACGAGATCGACGCTGATGCAGGCGAGGGCTCGACATCCGGCCGCATCGCGGGCGGATGAAGAACGAGGACCTGGACGACGAAGTTCAAGGACGCCGACGATCCGCTGCGCCTGGTCTTCGTCTGCGCCATGTGGATCACCGGCTTCGACGTGCCGACGTGCTCGACCATCTACCTCGACAAGCCGATGAAGAACCACACGCTGATGCAGACGATCGCGCGCGCGAACCGCGTATGCGCCCGACAAGGAAGCGGGCTGATCGTCGACTACGTCGGCGTCTTCCGCAACCTCAAAAGGCGCTGGCGATCTATGCACGGCCACGTCCCGGCGTTGACGACTTGCCCGTCAAGGAGAAGTCGGCGCTTGTGGCCGAGTTCACTGTCGCACTTGGCAAGGCGGCAGGGTGGATGCATGAGCGGGGAGTGGATACCGAGGCCATTATCAAAGCGGAAGGCTTTCAGCGTCAGGCACGCATCAAAGAGGCGGCTGAGGCGGTCTTAGGGCACGACGAAGAGAAGCGAGAGTTTCTCCGCCTTGTTGCGCAGGCATGGCAGCTCTTCAAATCCATCCTGCCCGATCCTGCAGCTCTTGAGCATCGATGGTTGATGGTGGCGCTTCAGGTTGTCGCTCAAACGGTGCGCTCCCTGGGACAGCCGGAACAGAAGGACATCTCCGCCGTCATTTCTGAGATCGAGCGGCTGATCGACGAAGCCATATCCGGCGTGGCTATCCGTGCTCCGGTGCCGACAGGCAACGACCTCAAGAAGCTGTTCGACCTGTCCTCCATCGATTTCGACAAGCTCGCCGATCTTTTTCAGCAAGGCTCCAAGAAGACCGCAACGGAAATCCTCCGTGGCAAGGCCGAGCGGAAGGCACGCGACCTCGCATCGCGTAACCCAACACGGCTCAATCTACTGGAGCGGCTTCAAGCCCTGATAGATCGCTATAACACCGGCAGCATGGACATTGAGCAGCTGTTCGAGGAGCTGATGCGCTTCGTGGGCAACCTCGATGAGGAGGAGCGCCGCCATATCAGGGAGAACCTGACCGAAGAGGAACTGACGATCTTCGACATTCTAACGAAGCCCGAGCCGACGCTCAGCAAGACGCAAGAGGTCGAAGTGAAGAAGATCGCGCAGCAGCTTCTACGCAAGCTCAAGCAAGAGAAACTCATCCTCGATTGGCGCACCAAAGAGATGGCGAAGGCAGGCGTCCGCGAGACTATCCGCGAAGAACTCGACGCGCTCCCTGACAACTACGACCGGCGTCTTTGGGAAGACAAAGTCGAGCGTACTTACCAGTTCATCTTTGAGCATTACGAGGGGACCGCCGCTGTGGTCCATTGAGAGTTCAACGGCCTGGTTTTCTTCGGGAGACGCGCGGACGTGAGCAAGCTGCTGAATTTGCAGGAATGGGTTACCTGCCATGACGCGGCCCGGTACCTGACAGAGCGCTTGAAGGAGGAGGTCAGCAAGGCTGATGTCCTAAGGCTCGCATTACACGGACGCCTCAAACTCTCGGTTTTTCTTCCGCGCCCGACCTGGGCACTGCTCGGCAATCTTATCAATGTTGACGATATGTCCGAGCACTTTCCCCCTGACAGTTATACCTGGGTCGAAGAAGGAGACGCCGGGTATGACCGCGATCACTACATCAAAGCAAACAGGCGCAACAGCTACAATGAATGGGTAAGCAGTAAGGATACGTTGGTTGTAGATGGTGGTCGCAAACAGGTGTTGGAAGTCAAGTCTGGGGTGGAGATTGAAGGTATTTGGGACCTCACCATGCGCGGAGGGGAGCGCAATTATGTTTACGGGTTGAGCATCGGTAAGACGGTCCGCTCCATCCATCCCAAGGGCGTCCAATGCCTTGGAGAAGTCCCCGTCGTTAAGCATCCTACGGAACAAGATAATTTAGCTTACGCCCTGCTGCTGACTGCCCTTCGTAAGGTTTCTTCCCAAAAACAGCTTTCTAGTGGTTCGCACGGTCGAGCTCCAAGAGTTGGAGAAGCGCATCTCTTCGGTAAAAGAACCTCAAGCTGAGTTTGCCAATGCCAAGAGAGAAAATACCGACCTGAAAAGACGTATCGAGGCCGTTCTCACATACGCGCGAAAGCAGCGGTTCCCGACGGGAACCTCACAAACTAAGATGGCTAAGAAAATCAAAGAGCAACAAAAGCACGAGCGTTTCTCTGAGAGCGCGCTCAGAAAAATTCTCAGTGGGCGGTATGGGCCTATGCGCCGGTTGGGGCTGGATGGCCTGACTTGATCGCGAAAAACTGGCAACGCTGACAACATTGTCAGACAAAAACTGGTGTTGCCGGTGTCCATCCATTTTTCCTTTATCTTCAGTGCGTTCTCTAAATCTCGAAGCGGCTTGTTGAGGCGGTGTTGTCTACCGACCTCGCTCATTCTGTTGGGGAATTGGTTAGCAACCGTGGAGACAAAGATGAGCGACATCGTCGCAATCAAGCAAGGGTTGGCGCAGAGGGCGGAAGATGTCGCCGAGATGCTCCTCCCGAGGGGGCGTAAGAAAGGCAACGAGTGGCGCTGTGGCAGCTTGCAGGGCGAGCCTGGACAGAGCCTCGGCGTACATCTCACAGGCCACAAGGCTGGTTTGTGGTGCGACTTCGCGACTGGTGAAGCCGGTGACCTAATCGATCTCTGGCAGCACACAACCGGCTTGAAGTTCGTCGAGGTGCTCGACCGCGCTCGTGAGTATCTCGGCATGGAGAGACCGAAGGAGAACCGTGACCCTAACGCACCGAGGAAGACCTACAAACGACCGCAGAAGCCTGAGTGTCATGCGCCGAAGGAAAAGGCGCTCGATTATCTCCACGAAGTGCGTAACGTCAGCGTTGAGGCCATCGCGGCCTACGAGGTGGCTGAGAAGGACAACGGCGACATCCTGTTCCCATTCCTCTCACCTGAAGGCGAGTTGGTGATGGCGACGTCTCGTGCGCCAAGGGACGGAGCACCATGCATTCCGATCTCGAAGGACTTTGAGCACATCTTGGGTGGCTGGCAGGCGATCCCCAAGGACACCCGAGTGATCTACCTCACTGAGGCTACATCGATGCGCTGAGCATGTACGACTACGGCTATCCCGCGCTGACGGTGCCAATGGGTGGCGGCGGCGGAAGAAAGCAACAGTGGATCGATAATGGGTATGAGCGCATGGAGCGCTTCGAGAAGGTCTACCTCGCTCTCGACGACGACAAGGTTGGTGAGGAGGCTGCGGTCGAGATTGCTCGTCGTCTCGGTCGGCATCGCTGTCTGCGTGTTCGCTTACCGAAGAAGGACGCGAATGAGTGCCTCATGCAAGGCGTGGCGCGCGAGGAGATTGCAGCCGCGATTGACAGCGCGGAGAGCCTTGAACGGATCAATTCAGAACCAACTGGGCCGACGCTTATCTGCCGGTGTGCTTCCGAAATTGAGCCCGAGCATGTCGAGTGGCTCTGGCCTGGACGGATCGCTGTTGGAAAGCAGACCTGTATCGCTGGCGATCCCGGCACTGGAAAGAGCCAGCTGTCCGTGGCAATTGCAGCCGCAATCTCCAGTGGTGGCGAATGGCCATGCGGTGAGGGACGCGCCCCCCTCGGCAACATCATCATCTTCAGCGCCGAGGATGGGGCTTCCGACACGATTATTCCCCGCCTGATTGCAGCCAGAGCAGATCTAAACCGCATTCATATCGTAGACGCAGTGGGAACAGAAGCAGGCAGCCGCCGGGGTTTCAACCTGCAGGCTGACCTCCAAGTTGCTTGAGGAGAAGATTGCTGAGATCGGCGATGTGCGTCTGATCGTGATCGATCCGATCAGCTCATATCTGGGCAAGACCGACAGCCACAAGAATGCCGAGGTGCGTGGGGTGCTTGAGCCCATTGCAGAGATGGCTGAACGGACCCGCGTGGCGGTCTGTTCAGTCACTCACTTCAGCAAGCCCAACGGCGGCACGGGAACCAAGGCCCTGCACAAGTTCATCGGCTCGATTGCTTTCGTTGCTGCAGCCCGCGCAGCCTTTGCCGTTCTTGAGGACCCCAAGGATAAAGACCGCCGCCTTTTCCTGCACGCAAAGAACAACCTCGCTGAGCCGCCTCAGGGGCTCGCATTCGGGCTGGAGCAGGTCGTTGTGGGAGAAGGCATTGTCACTTCCCGCGTGCAGTGGGAGGACGACCCCGTCACCATGACGGCCAATGAGGCGCTCGCTGCGGAGGCCGATAACAAGAACAGCACCCTCGCCGTCAAGGAAGCGGAGTGTTTCTTGCAGGAGCTTCTGGCAGCCGGGCCGGTGCCCTCGAAGGAGGTAGAGTCGGAGGCCGAGGAAGCCGGGCTAAAATCGGCAACCCTGCGGCGCGCCAAGGCCAACCTCGGCATCAAGTCATACAAGGATGGAATGAAGGGGGGATGGTTCTGTGCTCCCGAAAGCGCTCAATCCCACTGAAGACGCTCACCCTGAAAGTATGAGCACCTTCGGGACTGATGAGCATCTTCGGGCACCGACGGCACCCATGGACGTACCCAGCAACGGCAACGTACCCAACCTGTCAGAATTTTTGGACAGGAGATCGGACCGCTGCAATTCCGGGAAAAGGGAAGAAGGGGGCAGCAGAGGTGAGTGAGGGTCCCTACACGCCCGAGAGCCTCGCGGCGCGCTGGAAGTGCTCGCCGCAGCACGTCCGCAAAATGCTCGCCGACGGACGCCTGAGGGGTTTTAAATTGGGCGACAAGATGTGGCGGATCTCAACTACTGAAGTCGCGAAAGTCGAGGACGACCAATGCGAGAAGCAAAACTCGGAAAGTACCGGCGCAAATTCTGTGTCATCTACTACGAAGGAGATCAGAGGTTCCGCCATTCGCTCGGCACGACGGATCACGGACTCGCAAAGACCCGTCTCGGAGCATTTCTGAGCCACTTGAAGTCGCAGGCGAGGGACAAGCCGGTCACCATCGCCGAAATCTACGCTGCTTACATTGACGACAGGTCGAGCGAAGAGAAGTCCACCACACGTATCAAGGATGCCTGGAAGCGTCTGCAGGGGAGCTTCGGTCACCTGAGACCAGCGGATGTCTCCAAGGCAGATGTAAAGCGCTACACCGACGCTAGAAGAAAGGCGGGTATCAGCCCTGGCACCATACACACCGAGCTGACCTACCTGCGTGCCGCGCTTGCCTACGCCGTCAAAGAGCAATGGTTGCAACAAGCACCGTATATCCCTGTGCCGCAGAAGCCTGGGCCACGCGAGCATCATCTGACGCGCGAGGACGCTCAGAAGCTTCTCGCCGCAGCATCGATGCCGCATGTGAAGCTCTTCATACGTCTTGCACTCTCGACCGCCGGTCGAGCTTCAGCGCTTCTGGAGCTGACCTGGGACCGCGTAGACCTCGACGCCCGCAGGATCGATCTCCGTGATCCTGACAGACCGCAAACGCGCAAGGGCCGCGCGAGGGTGCCGATCAACGACAGCCTGCTGGCAGCTCTTGTGGAGGCCAGAGAAGGCGCAACGTCGCCCTACGTCATTGAGTGGGGTGGTGACCGCGTCCTGTCAGTGAAAAAGGGAGTTGGAGCTGCAGCTCGGCGCGCGGGTGTGAAGTGCTCGCCACACGTCCTGCGGCACACTGCAGCGGTGTGGATGGCTGAAGACGGCGTGCCCATGGAGCAGGTCGCGCAGTACCTCGGGCACAACGACAGCAGGACGACCGAGCGCGTCTACGCGCGCTTCTCACCTGATTTCCTGCGGGCTGCTGCGAGGTCCTCTGGACCTCTAATGGTTCAATTGAACCAAAGAGCCACTGCGCTGGATCAAGCTAAGTACTTGAAAATTCTGGTGGGCGGTACTGGACTCGAACCAGTGACCCCTGCGATGTGAACACAGTGCTCTACCAGCTGAGCTAACCGCCCGCCCGGGTATGAGCTGGATTTAGCGATTGGTCGTAAGACAAGTCAAGGAAGGGCTCGCAGAGCCCACCCGAGAGCCAGAGGGCGGCAGGCCGTCCTCGCCGCCGATCAGTCCCAAATTCTATTTTGCCTTCGAGATCATGCTGCTGACGGTGGCGAGCGTCGCTGTCGCGTCCTTGAGATTCCCCTCGGTGCATTGCGCGTCGGCCTGATCGAGAAGCTCATTGACCTTCGCAAAGTCCTCGTCGCTCATGGGCTTGGCCTCTTGCTTGCTTTCCACGGCTTCCTCCGCCGCTGCAAGCTGCTGGGTGCACTGATCGTCGCCTTCGGCCGGCTCATCAACGGCATAGGCGGCGCCCCCCATCAGGCAGGCCAAGGCCGCACCGATCACGACACGTCTAAGCATCGTCTGTCTCCTTGGGAAAGAATTCTAAGCG
This sequence comes from uncultured Alphaproteobacteria bacterium, assembly GCA_963804515.1. Taxonomy (GTDB): domain Bacteria; phylum Pseudomonadota; class Alphaproteobacteria; order Rhizobiales; family Methyloligellaceae; genus Methyloceanibacter. The sequence continues at coordinate 473,569 of CAWDQR010000006.1, forward strand.
GTTGAACTCAGGCGAGGGAAAAATTGAACTTCGACTATGGCTCTTCGTTGAGAGCAGTCCGGTCGAAATAAGGCAAATCTGTGGTCAGCGTCGACTCCGGGCCCAAGCTGCATCAGCCCGGATTGGCGCGGGTGAAGGATCGTTCCAAAAGCGCGGCGGCCTGAGGGGCGAGCTCGTCGAAATGGTCGATGACGGCATCCGGCGCGAGCTCGTGCAGCGGCGCCGGCGCATAGCCGAAGCTCACCAGGACCACGGGCACGCTCGCACTCTGGGCCGTGCGGATGTCGACCTCGCTATCTCCCACCATGACGGCGCGGGCGGGCTTGCCTCCGGCAAGCGCAATCACTTGGGTGAGGTGGCCCGGGTCGGGCTTGGCCACGGCGAAGGTGTCCCGACCCGCCACGCCTTTGAAGTAATGCTCGAGCCCAAGGGCGCCGAGTAGCTTGCGGGTGAGGCGCTCGCGTTTGTTGGTGCAGAGTGCAAGCCTCGCACCTGCTAAGGCAAGGGACTCAAGCGAGGCAACTGCCCCGGGGAAGGGACGGCTCTCGGCGGCGATGTTGTCTTCATAATGCAAGAGAAACTCGGCCAGCATCTGGTCGATGTCGTCGCTCACCCTCGCGCGCCGCAAGCCGTCCTCGATCATGGCTCTGGCACCGAGCCCCACCGAGGACCTGATGGTCTCTATCGATACCGCCGCATGACCGCGGCGGGTCAGCACGTCGTTCAAGGCATTGGTGAGATCGGGCGCCGTGTCCACGAGCGTGCCGTCGAGGTCGAACACGATCGTCGCGTCTCGCAGAAAATCCTCGTGGCACGTTCGCTTCCGATCTCAGCTTGGTCGTTGACCCGGGCAGAATGCCTCGGCATATCTCATCCTTCGGCCGCTCAAGGCTAGACCGATCTTCGCGGCAAGGACGACTCCCATCATGGATCTCAATGATCGTTCGTTGCTGAAGCAGCAATGCCTGATCGGCGGAGAGTGGGTCGGCGCGCCCACGCTTCCGGTGCGAAATCCCGCAAGCGGAACCTTGCTTGCGCGCGTGCCCAATCTCGGGCAGGCCGAGACGCGGTCCGCGATCGAGGCGGCGGCAAAGGCCTTTCCCGCTTGGAGCGCCAAAACCGCCAAGGAGCGGTCGGCTCTTCTCCGCCGGTGGTATGAGCTGCAGGTCGCCAACGGCCAGGATCTGGCGTTGATCATGACCTCGGAGCAGGGCAAGCCTCTCGCCGAGGCTCGCTCGGAGGTCGAGTACGCCGCCTCTTTCACCGAGTTCTTCGCCGAAGAGGCGAAGCGCGTCTATGGCGAGATCATTCCGAGCCACAGGAAAAGCAGCCGGATCCTGGTAATGAAGCAGCCGATCGGCGTGGTCGGCGCCATCACGCCCTGGAACTTCCCGCTCGCCATGATCACCCGCAAGATCGCGCCGGCCCTCGCCGCGGGCTGCACCGTCGTGGTCAAGCCCGCGCCGGAGACGCCGCTCTCGGCGCTCGCTCTCGCCGAGCTTGCCATGCGGGCCGGGCTGCCACCGGGCGTGCTGAATGTCGTCACCGGCGAGGCGAAAGCGATCGGGGTGGAGCTCACCGCCAATCCTCTCGTGCGCATGATCACCTTCACCGGATCGACCGAGGTCGGCAAGCTGTTGATCGCGCAGTCGGCCGCGACGGTGAAGAAGCTTTCGCTCGAGCTTGGCGGCAATGCGCCCTTCATCGTGTTCGACGATGCCGATCTCGACGCCGCGGTCGTCGGGGCGCTCGCCTCCAAATATCGCAACTCCGGCCAGACTTGCGTTTGCGCCAACCGCATCCTGGTGCAGGACGGCGTCTATGACCGCTTTGCCGAAAAGTTCGCGCGCGAGGTCGCCAAACTGAAGGTCGGAACGGGCACCGAGCCCGGCGTCACGCAAGGCCCGCTCATCAACGAGGCTGCCCTGGCCAAGGTCGAGGCGCATGTCGAGGACGCCGTGGCTAAAGGCGCGCGCGTGGTGACCGGCGGCAAGCGCCACGCCCTTGGCGGCACCTTCTATGAGCCCACGGTGCTGGCCGACGTCACCCCCGCGATGCAGCTCGCACAGGAAGAGACGTTCGGCCCCGTGGCGCCGCTGTTCCGCTTCCATGATGAAGACGAGGCGGTTCGGCTTGCCAACGACACGCCTTACGGGTTAGCGGCCTATTTCTTTACGCGCGATCACGCCCGCGCCTGGCGGGTGGCCGAGGCGCTGGAATATGGCATCGTCGGTGTCAATGAGGGGATGATCTCCTCGGAGCTTGCTCCTTTTGGCGGCGTCAAGGAATCTGGCCTGGGGCGCGAAGGCTCGCATCACGGCATCGAGGAGTTCGTCGAATTGAAATACGTCCTCATGGGCGGCCTGGACGCCAAAGCATGATCCCGAAAAGTTGCAGACTTTTCGGGTAAGATCATGCCTCAAAGACAAAGAGTTGAGACGCGAAATCGCCATTCCAAGGGAACCAATTTCGCTCTCGAAAGGGGGATGGTTGCCTAGCGCTGAGGATTTCAAGGAAAGCGCCGCTCTGCGCGCGCTCGATCTCGTCTACGACGGCATGTGGCTAGGGCTCGGCACCGGATCGACCGCGGCGCGGTTCGTCGAGGCGCTGGGCGGCAGAGTGGCCGCCGGCCTCAAGGTGCTTTGCGTGCCGACCTCCGAAGCCACGCGCGCGCAGGCCGAGCGGCTCCGCATCCCGCTGACCACCCTCGACGAGACGCCGCGCCTGCACCTGACCGTCGATGGCGCCGACGAGATCGACGACCAGCTCCGGCTGATCAAGGGGGGCGGCGGGGCGCTGTTGCGCGAGAAGATCGTGGCGACCGCCTCCGATCAGATGGCGGTGATCGCCGACGGCAGCAAATTGGTGGCGACGCTCGGAAGGTTTCCGCTCCCCGTGGAAGTGGTGCGCTTCGGCTTCGCCGCGACGCGCCGGATGGTCGAGGCCATGGCGTCCCAGGCCGGGTGCGAAGGGGAGATCAGGCTGCGCGAGGGCAAGAGCGGCGAGCCCTTCCTCACCGATCAAGGCAATCTCATCCTCGATTGCGCCTTCGGCCGCATTGCCGAGCCCGAGGTGCTCGCTTTCGCGCTGAAACGGGTGCCCGGTGTCGTCGAGCACGGACTGTTCCTCGGCGTGGCCGATTTGGCGATCATCGGCAGCGACGAGGGCGTCAAGGTGCTGTACGCGCGTGAGGGGACATGACAGTGGCAGGCTTTGACTACGAGCTGTTCGTGATCGGCGCGGGCTCCGGCGGTGTTCGCGCGGGGCGGCTTGCGGCCGAGCTCGGCGCCAAGGTCGGCATCGCCGAGGAATATCGCGTGGGCGGAACCTGCGTTATCCGCGGCTGCGTGCCGAAGAAATTGCTGGTCTATGGCAGCCGCTATGCCGCGGCCTTCGCCGACGCTCCCGCCTTCGGATGGACCTATCAGAACCTGCGCTTCGACTGGGCCACGCTGATCACCAACGTCAGGCGCGAGGTCGACCGGTTGAACGGCGTCTATACGCGGACGCTCGAGCGCGCCGGCGTCCACATCATGCTCGGCCGCGCCACTCTTGAAGACCGCCACACGGTGAGACTCGCAAATCGCGAGGAGCCGATCCGCGCCAAGACGATCCTGATCGCCACCGGCGGCCATCCGATGATCCCAAAGCTTCCGGGCTCCGAGCACTTCATCAGCTCCAACGAATGTTTCCAGCTGGAGCGATTGCCGGAAAGCATCGCCATTGTCGGGGCCGGCTATATCGGCATGGAGTTCGCCTCGATCTTCGCTGGGCTCGGCGTCAAGGCCAGCGTGATCCATCGCGGCAACCAGATCTTGCGCGACTTCGACGGCGATTTACGTGACGCGCTGGCCGAAGCGATGCGCAAGCGCGGGATCGATATCCGCATCGATACGGAAACCGGCCGCATCGACAAGGAGGACGGAGGCTTCCGCGTGCATTTCAAGCGCGGCGATAGCCTTCACGCCGGGCTGGTGATGGCCGCCACCGGAAGGCTTCCCAATACGGCCGGCCTCGGGCTGCAAGCGGCGGGTGTCGAGTGCGGCTGGAACGGCCATGTCGTAGTGGACGAGTACTCCCGCTCGTCGGTCGACAATATTTATGCCGTCGGCGATGTGACCGACCGGGTGAACCTGACGCCCGTCGCCATCCACGAGGCCACGGCCTTTGCCGAGACCGTGTTCAACGACAAGCCCACGCCGATCGACCACACTACAATTCCCACCGCCGTGTTTTCGGACCCGGAGATTGGCACGGTCGGTCTATCCGAGGAGGCGGCGCGGGAAATGGGCCATGTCGTCGACATCTACAAGATCAGCTTCAGGCCCCTCAAATACACGCTCGCCGGGCGCGACGAGACGATGCTGATGAAGCTTGTCGTCGATATGGACTCCGGCCGGGTGCTCGGTTGTCACTTGCTCGGGCCCGATGCCGCCGAGATCGTGCAAATGGCGGCGATTGCGTTGAGGTTGGGCGTCACCAAGGCGCAGTTCGATGCGACCATGGCGCTGCATCCAACCGCCGCGGAGGAGCTGGTGACGCTGCGGCATAAATGGGAAGCACCGACACCCATGGCGGGGTCCGATGCGTCGGCTTGAGGACAAGATTGCGCTCGTCACGGGGGGAGGCGCCGGGATTGGGCGCGCCATCGCCGAGACCTTCGCCCGTGAGGGCGCTAGCGTCGTCGTGGCTGACCGCGACGGCGATGCGGCGCGCGAGACTGCCGACGCCATCACTAAGAGCAATGGAGCTGCACAGGCCGAGACGGTCGATGTCACCGACACGCACCGGGTGCAGGCGCTGATGCGGAGCCTCGGTGAGAGATTCGGCCGGCTCGACGTGCTCGTCAACAATGCTGGCGTTGGCGAGCGCGCGGATTTCCGTCATCTCGACGACGCCGCCTGGGACCGCGTGTGGAAGACCAATCTCGACGGCACCGTGCGCTGCGCGCGGGAGGCTTTCGACCTGATGAAGGCGTCGGGCAAGGCCTCGATCATCAATCTGTCCTCGGTGATGGCCACCAAGCACACGCGGCAAATGTCGGTCTATTCGGCGACTAAGGGGGCGGTGTCGGCGCTGTCGCGGAGCCTCGCGGTCGAGTACGCGCCCTACGGCATCCGGGTGAACGCGCTCTGCCCGGGCTATGTGGAGACCGCGCTGATCGGGCGGTACACGGCCAATCCGATGATCGCCAAGGGGCTACTGAGCCAGACGCCGCTTCGCCGCTTCGGCACGCCGCAGGATATTGCCAATGCCGCACTATTCCTTGCCTCCGACGAAGCCGCCTACATTACCGGCGCCCACCTCAATATCGATGGCGGCATGGGCGTGACGCTCTAAGGCATCAGCATCGTGTCGTCGATGATGCCGTCGACCACGGCGACCAGCGCTGCGGCCTCGCTGCCGCCAAGGGCTCGCACCGCACCGAAGCGCGCGAGCTGCCGGTCGGCGCTCGTGCCGTCCCGGATGATGTCGCGGACGCGGGCAACCTCAGCGGTACAGCCGAAATGCTCGGCATCCTCGGCGATCAGCTCCAACAGCTCCTCCATCAACTCGGCGAAAGGCACCACCGCGCCCTTGCCGAAATCGACCAAGCCGTCTCCGGTGCCGTAGCGCTGAGCGCGCCAGCGGTTCTCGCGCACCAGGAAGGGCGGGTAGTAGCGCCAGCGTTGGTTCTGCCGCCGCAGCCGATAGAGCATGCGCAAGATGCAGCGGAACAGCGCCGCGATGGTGATGCCGTCCGCGAGCAACGGGCAGACGTCGGTGACGCGCATCTCAAGCGTGGGGAAGCGCGCGCTCAAGCGCAAATCCCACCAAATCTTGCTCGCATCCTCGATGAGGCCCGCATTGACCAAGAGCTCGATGGTGCGGGCATATTCGCTATAGCTGCCGAATTGATGCGGCATGCCGGTGCGCGGCAGCTCGTCGAACACCGAGAGGCGGTAGGATTTGAGCCCGGTCGAATTGCCCTGCCAGAAGGGCGACGACGTCGACAGCGCGAGCAAATGAGGAAGGAAATAGGCGGCTTGGCCAAGCAGATCGATCCTCAACTCTTCGTCCTCGATGCCGACATGGACGTGCATGCCGCAGATCACGAGCCGCCGCGCCACCTGCTGCAGGTCCTCCGCCAGCACGTTGTAACGCTCCTTGTCGGTGTGCTGCTGGCTCGACCATTTGGCGAAGGGGTGTGTCGAGGAGGCGATGGGGGCGAGGCCGAACTCGCCCGCGATCGCCCCCACGGTGCTGCGCAGCCTTACAAGCTCGTCGCGGGCCTCCTGCATCGAGTGGCATACCTGCGTGCCCACTTCGATCTGCGAGCGGAGGAACTCGGGGCTCACCTGGCCGCGAAGCGCCTCCTCGCATTTGGCGAGCAACGCCGGCGGAGGCTCAGGCGCGAGATCGCGGCTTTCCCGGTTGACGAGAAGATATTCCTCCTCGATGCCGAGGGTGAAGCTTGGTTCGCGGATGGCCATGGGTGCGCATGGTGGCACGATTGCGTGAACCTGCGGTAGCCGGATTAGGTTTAGACCATGCCTTGGAGCACATCCCCGACGAAATAGGCGACGAGGGCTGCAACCATTCCGATGGCAAAGGTTTCCAGGCCGGCCCGCCACCAGGGCGTCGGCGACCAGCGGCTCCGCAGCGAGCCGATGGCGAAAAAGGTGAGCCCGGTCAAGAGTGTCGAGCTGAGCAGGGGCTCGGGAAAATGCAACGCGTAGGGAAATAACGGCACGCTCCCGCACAGCACAAAAGCGAGGAAGGTAAACAAAGCCGAGCGCGCCGGGGAGCGTGTCACCGGGGGCAGCCCGTGCTCCTCGGTCATCATGGTATCGATCCAGCGCTCGCGCCGCTCGGTGATCACCTCGACTGCGTCATCGAGCACCTGACCATGGAATCCCTTGGCGCTGAAGATCTGCCGGACCTCCTCACGCTCACCATCGGGGGCGAGCTCGACATGGCGCTCCTCCATGCGGCGAACATGCTCATACTCGTCGATCTCGGTCTTGGTGCTGGAATAATTGGCGGCTGCCATGGAAAGGCCGTCGGCGAGCAGGTTGCAGGCGCCCAGGATCAGCACCACCCGCGCTTCAAGGCTTGCTCCCACAACCCCGGCCATGATGGCGAAGGTGGTCACGGTGCCGTCGATGCCGCCATAGACCCAGTCACGCAAATAGCTCGCCTTTGGCCCCTCTTCGAGGCGTTTGGCGATCTCGCGCGGGTGATGGCCGTGCTCCAGATGTCGCGGACTCACGCGCTGCTCCCTGCACCGACCTGCTATGTGGCATGGGAGGTGTGGAGGAGCAATGGGCGGGGGGCCCCGCTGCCAATTGGTGGAGGCGGTGCTATCCTCACCCGGGTCGCCGAGGACGGGGACATGCTCTATCTAATCGCCAAGGCCGTGCTTTCCGGCATCATCATTGCCACGGCCTCGGAGGTTGCGCGCCGGAGCCCGAGCTGGGGTGCCTTGATCCTGTCGCTCCCCCTGCTTTCCATCCTGTCGATGCTCTGGCTGTGGCGAGACACGGGCGACAGCGAGCGCATCGCCGCGCTTGCGCAAGGAACCTTCTGGCTCGTGCTGCCGACCTTGCCCTTGTTCCTCGTGCTGCCCGCGCTGTTGCGCCACGGGGTGGCGTTCTGGGCCGCCATCATTGCGAGCTGTCTCTTGACCGTTGCCCTCTATCTCCTCACCGTTTGGCTGCTGCCGAAACTCGGCATCAACCTTTGAGCCGAGACGGCGCTGCTAGCCACGCCCGCGCGAAGCGCCTATATAGCGTCAGCCTTTCCAAGGAGAGATTTGCATGGCAGCGCGATGGAGCCCCGACAGCTGGCGCTTTAGGCCGATTGAGCAAGCTCCGATCTACCCAGATCCGGAGAAACTCGCCGATGTCGAGCGGCAGCTTGCGAGTTTTCCGCCCCTCGTTTTCGCCGGCGAAGCGCGGGAGCTGAAGGCGAAGCTCGCGCGCGTGGCGGCCGGCGAGGCGTTCCTGTTGCAGGGCGGCGATTGCGCCGAGAGCTTCGTCGAGCACCGCGCCGATGCCATTCGCGATTTCTTCCGCGTGCTGTTGCAGATGGCCGTGGTGCTCACCTATGCCGGAGGCTCACCGGTGGTGAAGCTCGGACGCATCGCCGGCCAGTTCGCCAAGCCCCGCTCGGCGCCCACCGAGAAGCAGAACGGCAAGGAGCTGCCGAGCTATCGCGGCGACATCGTCAACGGCATCGAGTTCACGGAGGCCGCACGCGTTCCCGACCCGCAGCGCATGCTGATGGCCTATCGGCAGTCCGCCGCCACGCTCAATCTGCTGCGCGCCTTCGCGCAAGGTGGCTATGCCAATCTCGATCATGTGCATCAGTGGAATCTCGGCTTCGTCAAGGACAGCCCCGCGGGACATCGCTACCAAGAGCTCGCCGAGCATATCGCCGAGAGCTTGCGCTTCATGCGCGCCTGCGGCCTGACGCCGGAGCGGACACCGGAGCTTCGCACCACGAGCCTCTATACCAGCCATGAGGCGTTGCTGCTCGGTTACGAGCAGGCGTTCACCCGCGTGGATTCGACCTCGGGCGACTGGTACGCGACCTCTGGCCATTTCCTCTGGGTCGGCGACCGCACGCGAGCGCTCGACCATGCGCATATCGAATATCTGCGTGGGATCAAGAACCCGGTCGGCGCCAAATGCAGTCCGAGCCTCGGCGCCGACGAGTTGCTGCACCTCATCGAAGCGCTCAACCCTGCAAATGAGCCGGGGCGGCTCACGCTCATCTGCCGCTTCGGCGCCGACAAGGTCGCCAAGCATTTGCCCTCGCTGATCCGCGCGGTCGAGCGCGAAGGCAGAAGCGTGGTGTGGGCCTGCGATCCTATGCACGGCAACACCATCAAGGCCGCTGGCGGCTACAAGACCCGGCCTTTCGACCTCATGCTGCGCGAGGTGGAGGCATTCTTCGACATCCATCGGAGCGAGGGCACCCACGCCGGCGGCATCCATGTCGAGATGACGGGCCAGAACGTCACCGAATGCGTGGGCGGCGCCAAGGCCGTCACCGAGACGGATCTCTCTGACCGCTACCACACCCATTGCGATCCGAGGCTCAATGCCGATCAGTCGCTCGAGCTCGCCTTTATCGTCTCCGAAAGGCTGAAGCGGGAGCGGGAGGGACGGCCGGAGCCCGCGTTCTCGCTTGCGGCCGGAGAGTAGGCTTGCAGGATCGAGGACGCTCCCCGGCAGCCACGGCAGCCGCTGGACAGTTCCGCGTCTGCCGCTAAGTTCCGTTCATGGCGAAAGAGATCAGAAACAGCTTCAGGCTGGCGCTGGCGCAAGCCGATCCGGTCGTCGGCGACATCGACGGCAACGTCGGCAAGGTGAGGGCGGCGCGGGCGGCGGCGGCGGGCGCCGATCTGATCGCCTTCACCGAGCTATTTTTGACCGGTTATCCCATCGAGGATTTGGTGCTGAAGCCTGCTTTGCAGCGGGCGGCGCGCGCGGCCTGCGAGGAGCTTGCCCGCGACACGAGCGACGGCGGCCCTGCGGTGCTGGTCGGATTGCCTTGGGCGGAAGGTCCGTTCGTCTACAACGCCATGGCGTTGCTGGACCAAGGCCGCATCGAGGCGGTCGGCTTCAAGTACAATCTCCCCAATTACGGCGTGTTCGACGAGAAGCGTGTGTTCGCAGCCGGTCCGCTTCCGGGTCCGATCGAGGTGAGGGGCCTGCCGATCGGCGTGCCGGTCTGCGAGGACATTTGGAGCGAAGAGGCTTGTCTGACCTTGGCCAAGGCCGGAGCCGAGTTTTTGATTGTGCCGAACGGCTCGCCCTATTGGACGGACAAACTAGAGCAGCGCTATAGCGTCGCGCGGTCGCGCGTGGCCGAGACGGGCCTGCCATTGGCTTACATCAATCAGGTCGGAGGGCAGGACGAGCTCGTCTTCGACGGCGCTACCTTCGTGCTCGACGCCGATGGCAGGCTCGCAGTGCAGATGCCGGCCTGGGAAGAGGCCTTGACGGTATCCGAATGGCGCCGCGACGGGGAACGGTGGCGCTGCCTACCCGGACAGCTCGCCGAGATCCCGCAAGGCGAGGCTGCGAGCTACCTCGCCTGTGTCACGGGCTTGCGCGACTATGTGGAGAAGAACGGCTTTCCCGGGGTGGTCCTCGGACTCTCCGGCGGCATCGATTCGGCCGTCTGCGCGGCAATGGCGGTGGATGCGCTGGGGGCGTCTCGCGTGCACGGCGTCATGCTCCCCTATGTCTTCACCAGCAATGAGAGCCTGAGCGATTCCGCCGCGACCGCCGAGGCCCTCGGCATCCGCTACGACATCATGCCCATTCATCCGGCCGTCGAGGGCCTGAGCAAGAGCCTGGCTGCGATGTCCGACGGCGCTGGCGCCGATACGACCGAGGAGAACTTGCAGTCCCGCGCGCGCGGCACGCTGCTGATGGCGGTATCCAACAAATTCGGGCCGATGGTGGTCACCACCGGCAACAAGTCCGAGGTGTCGGTCGGCTACGCCACGCTCTATGGCGACATGAATGGCGGGTTCAATCCCATCAAAGACCTCTACAAGACGCAAGTCTATGCGCTTGCCCGCTATCGCAATGGCGAACGGCCGAAGGGGTGCCTCGGGCCGGAAGGTACGGTCATCCCAGAAAATGTCATTGTGAAAACACCTACCGCCGAGCTGAAGGCCAATCAGCGCGACCAGGACACGCTGCCGCCTTACGACGTGCTCGACGATATTCTCAATTGCCTGGTCGAGTTCGAAATGCCGGTGCCGGAGATCGTGGCGCGGGGACATGCGCCCGAGCTCGTGAAGAAGGTGGAGCGCATGCTCTATCTCGCCGAATATAAGCGGCGGCAGGCAGCGCCCGGCGTCAAGATCACCGCCAAGAATTTCGGCCGCGACCGCCGCTATCCCATCACCAACAAATTCCGCGAGCGGCTGTAGCATGGCCGTCACGGTCCGCTTCGCGCCGAGCCCCACGGGGCGGCTCCACGCCGGCAACATCCGCACGGCACTCATCAACTGGATGTTTGCACGTCAGCGCGGTGGACGATTTCTGCTGCGGCTTGACGACACCGACGTCGCGCGTTCGACCGAGGAATTCGCGCGCGGCATCCGCGAGGATCTTGCGTGGCTCGGGCTCGACTGGACCCAGGAGGTCAGACAGTCCGACTGCTTCCCGCTCTATGCAGCCGCGGTCGAGAGGCTGAAGGCAAGCGGCCGTCTCTATCCCGCCTACGAGACGCAAGACGAGCTCGAGCTGAAGCGCAAGCGTCAGCTCGCGCGCGGGCGGCCGCCGGTTTACGATCGCGCCGCGCTGAAGCTATCCGAGACTGATCGAGCAAAGCTCGAGGCAGAAGGACGAAGGCCCCATTGGCGCTTCCTGCTCGAGACCCGCGATGTGGTCTGGAACGATTTGGTGCGCGGCGAGCAGCATGTCGATGCCGCCTCGCTCTCCGATCCCGTCCTGGTCCGCGAGGACGGCAGCTATCTCTACACGCTGCCGAGCGTGGCCGACGACATCGACTTGGAGATCACCCATGTGATCCGCGGCGAGGATCACGTCGCCAATACCGCGCCACAAATTCAGTTGTTCGAGGCGCTTGGCGCCGACCCGCCCGCCTTCGGTCACCACAACCTCCTGGTCGGCGCCGACGGGCGGGCCCTCTCCAAGCGCGAGCGGACACTCTCCATCGAGGCCTTGCGCGAGGAGGGGCTCGAGCCGATGGGCGTGGCAAGCTACGCCGCTACCATCGGCACCTCGGATCCGGTTGCCCCGCTTGCGAGCCTCGACGAGCTCGTGGCCCATTTCTCATTCGGGAAGCTGTCGCGCGCGCCGGCAAGGTTCGACGTGCAGGAGCTCCGCGGCCTCAACGCCAAGCTTTTGCACGCGCTTGCCTTTGACGCCGTGGCGAAACGATTAGCCGAGATGGGCGTCGGCGGCGGCGAGGCGTTCTGGCTCGCTATGCGCTCCAATCTCGCAACTCTGTCCGACGCCAAGCTTTGGTGGCAGGTGGTCAACGGGCCGCTCGAGCCGGTGATCGCCGATGCATCGCTTTGCAAGCAGGCGGCCGCGTTGTTGCCACCTGAGCCCTGGGATGGCTCGACTTGGGAGAAATGGTCGGCGGAGGTGAAGCAAGCGAGGGGCGCCAAAAGCAAGACCTTGTTCCAGCCCTTGCGGCTCGCGCTGACGGCCCGCGAAAATGGGCCCGAGCTTAAGCTTCTCTTACCGCTGATCGGACGCGCGCGCGCCATGGCGCGGCTCGAAGGCAAGTGCGCCTAACCGGGGCAAACCTCTCTCGCCGTTGGCCGGTCGATCCGCGCTATTGGGGCGCTGGGGGCGTCTTACTCTTGGTGATGTTTGACTGCTGCGCCGGGACCGCCGCTTGTGGCGCGGGCTGTGCCAGGGCAGCGGCGGGTGCGGGCGGAGCAGGCGTTGCGGCCTGCTGGGCTGGCGCATCAAGCTGCGCTGGCGGTTCTCCGCCGGACGGAGGGGCAGGGGCTGCCGCCTGGGCAGCCGGCGCCGCGGGCTTCTTTTTCGCGCCAGGCTTGCCGGCCGCCGCTGCGGCCTCGGCCTTCTGCTGGCCTGCCTCGATCTCGGTCGGATTGTATTCGGCTTCTTTGCAGGAGCAGCCCTTCACGTACGCCTTGCGATATTTGAAGGCGGCGGGAAGATCCTTGTAGGCGGCGCCATTGAGCGAGATGGCCTGGTCAATCTCTTGGCCCGGATTGCGGTAGACGTAGAGTTCCGCGGGGGCCGCGCAATTCGCTTGGCACGCCGTCGCGTCCTGAGCCAGGCGGCTGGCATAGGTGGAATAGCTGATCGGGAAAAAGAAGCCGTCGCACGTCCGGACGCAAACGGACCGGTAGCGGCCGTTCGGATCGATGCTGCGGTAGACCGGCGCCTCCGGTTGCGCGGGCTGTTCCTCTTCGCGCCCGCCGCCGCGGAACCAACCGAATAATCCGCCGCCACCCTCGCGACGCACCGGCTGTTGGTATTGCCGGCCGCAGCCATTGCGGGCAAGGGCGTCCTGCAGATCGGCTTGCCGGCGGCGATCGCCACCGCCCCCCAAAATCGCGCCGCGCTGGTCCTGCAACTGATCGACCTGACGCCGCGCGGCCTCGACGCGGTCATTCATGCTGAGGCATTTGGGGCTACGGACGAGACCGCGGCCGAAGATGAAGAAGCTCTCATAGCAGCCCGCGTCCTCCATGGCCGCCTGGGTGCCCTGGAAGACGCGGTTGGCGTCCTGAATCTGCTTCTCAATACCGGGCAACGCGTCGCGGCCACCGCCGCCTTGCGCGCTGGCGAGTTCCTGCTGGAGCTGCATGCAACGGATCTGCTGGTCGCTGTCCTGTGCCAAGGCCATGCCGGCTAGCCCCGCGATGCCGATGCCGCACAGGGCGAGCAAGGCAAAGCGAGGATGACGGCGGACTCTACGCGCGAAGGAAGCGGGCCTAAGCTCGTGACGGGCGTTCACTGGCGTTTCCGACTAATCCGATCCCCGAAGAGCCCTTCGGGCCAAGGCCATGGCGGCCCAGAGCACAAAGCGCCGGGGCATTATGCCGGCTCAAGCTTAGGGGTCAATGCGGCATCAATAAGATGCTCCGCTTGACGCTGTTGGCGTTTGCCGCCATATAGCGAGCCATGATGGTGCAAGTGCAACCGATCCTTATGATTTTCGGCGGCATCATTCCTGGCTAGCAAGAGCTGGCCGGGTCGTTGTTCCTTTACTTTCTCTTCCCCAAAAAGAACCGAACGCCGGCCGGCCGGAAGGCAAAGGGGCTTCGTCCGTGGCGCTTAGGCTCTACAACACGCTTACCCGCAAAAAGGAGCCGTTTCAGCCCCTGGATAAGGGCAATGTGCGCATGTATGTGTGCGGGCCCACGGTCTACGACTTCGCCCATATCGGCAATGCGCGGCCCGTCATCGTCTTCGACGTGCTGTTCCGGCTGCTGCGGCACCTCTACGGGCCCGAGCACGTCACCTATGTCCGCAATATCACCGACGTCGACGACAAGATCAACGCACGCTCGGCGGAGGAATACCCGAAGCTTCCCCTGAACGACGCCATTCGCATCGTTACTGCCAAAACCGAAAAGCAGTTTCACGAGGACGTTGCCGCGCTTGGTTGCCTGCCGCCGACCGTCGAGCCGCGGGCGACCAGGCATATCGGCGAGATGCGGGAGCTGATCGAGCGGCTCATTGCCTCTGGCCATGCCTATGTCGCCGAGGACCACGTGCTGTTCAGCGTGCCGTCGATGCCGGATTATGGCAGGCTGGCGGGCCGTTCGCTCGACGAGATGATCGCGGGCGCGAGGGTTGAAGTCGCGCCTTATAAGCGCGATCCGATGGATTTCGTGCTGTGGAAGCCGTCAAAGCCCGGCGAGCCGTCTTGGGCCTCACCCGCCGGCATCGAGAGCCCGGGGCGCCCGGGCTGGCATATCGAATGCTCGGCGATGGCGGCCGCGCATCTTGGGCAAACCTTCGACATACATGGCGGTGGCATCGACCTCGTCTTCCCGCATCATGAGAATGAGATCGCGCAATCGCGCTGCGCCTTCGACACAAAGGTCATGGCCAATTACTGGCTTCATAACGGCTTCCTCCAGGTCGAGGGGGAGAAGATGGCGAAGTCGCTCGGCAACTTCGTCACCATCCATGAGCTGCTGGAAGGCTGGAAAGGTCACAAATGGGAGAGAGCCGAAATTCGTCTGCTGATGCTCTTAACCCACTACCGGCAGCCTCTGGATTGGAAGCTGCATGGTTTGTTGGAGGCGCGCGGGATCATCGGAAATTGGAAGACAATCACTGCCAATGTTGATCATGACAGGATCGAAGTAAGGCCTAGCCCTGGACTGGAAGGCTCGCTACTTGACGACCTAAACACGCCGGAAGCTATAATGCATCTTCACGATCTTGCGCAAACCGCGTCGCGACGGCCTGTAACTGCGAACGAACTTTATTCAGACCTCGTCTTTCTCGGACTGTTTGCCGATCGGCGGCTGGAATCGAAACGGGGACTAAGTGAACTCCTTCCGATACTGCCGAGAGGAACGGATTTAAGCGAGTACGTTGTTCAGTTTCGGAAGCAGGATATCGACAGCAAGTTCAGGGCGATAGCGCTCACTTTCGAATCATCAGCAAACGTCGTCTCGACATCCTCCTCCATTACGTCGTACATCAATCTCTACAAGCCCGATACCTATAAGCCCGATGAGAAACCGGAGTTTTTGAACGCCTGGGTCAAATATGGCCCCGAGTTCATTTCCTCAAGCGATATGAAATTCGTCGAGGAAGCGATTCGTATCGAAGAGCTAAACGCGCGGATTGAACGAAGATTGGCGGCCCGCAAGGCTAAGGTTTTCGCTGAGGCCAATTCAATCCGCGACGAGCTTGCCGCCATGGGCATCGTTCTGAAGGACAGCGCCGAAGGCACGACCTGGGAGGTGGCGCGATGAAGTGCCTCAAGGATGTGCCGTTCAAGGGCTCCAGGCGCGTCTATCTTGCCATCAAGCTCGCGGTGCTCGTGCTCGCGGTGATCCTCGCGCTGCATTTCTTCTTTGGCGTGGTGTAGAGGAACGCCATGGCACGCGAACGCCTCTCTCTCTACGACACCACGCTTCGGGACGGCGCCCAGACCCAGGGCGTCGACTTCTCGCTTGAGGATAAATGGCTGATCGCTCAGCAGCTCGATGTGCTCGGGCTCGACTACATCGAGGCGGGCTATCCTGGTGCCAACCCCACCGACACGCGGCTCTTCGCGCAAATGCGCCCGCTCGGCTCCGCCAGGCTCACGGCTTTCGGCATGACCAAGCGCCCCGGCCGCTCGATCGCCAACGATCCAGGCTTCCAGGCCGTGCTTGCCGCCAACTGCTTCGCCATCTGCCTCGTCGCCAAGACTTGGGATTTCCACGTCGAGGTTGCGCTCGGGATCAGCCTTGAGGAGAACCTCGAAGGCATCAAGGATTCGGTGGTCGCCGTCGTCGAGTCGGGCCGCGAAGCGTTGCTCGACTGCGAGCATTTCTTCGACGGCTACAAGGCCAACCCCGATTATGCGCTTAGCTGCGTCAAGGCGGCCTATGCGTTCGGCGCCCGCTGGGTCGTGCTCTGCGACACCAATGGCGGCACGCTGCCGGAAGAGATCGAGGCCATCGTGGTGGAGGTGGCCAAACACGTCCCCGGTGACCATCTCGGTATCCATGTCCATAACGACACGGACAATGGCGTGGCCAATTCGCTCGCCGCGGTGGGCGCGGGCGCCCGCCAGATCCAGGGGACGCTGAACGGACTCGGCGAGCGTTGCGGCAATGCCAACCTCACCTCCATCATCCCCACGCTGATGCTGAAGTCCGATTATGCCGAGCGCTTCGAGACGGGGGTGACGCCTGAGAAGCTCCGGACGCTGACCCATGCCTCGCGCATCCTCGATGAAATCCTCAATCGCGCGCCCAACCGGAACGCGCCTTACGTGGGCGAGTCGGCCTTCGCCCATAAAGGCGGCATCCACGTCTCGGCGGTGCAGAAGGACCCGCGCACCTATGAGCATGTGCCGCCGGAGGCCGTCGGCAACCGACGCAGGCTGCTCGTCTCCGACCAGGCCGGCCGTTCCAACATTCTCGCCGAGCTCGAGCGCATCGGCATCGCTGTGCCGAAGGACGATCCGCGGGTCGGCCGGCTGCTCGACGAGGTCAAGGAGCGCGAGGCGGCTGGCTATGCCTATGAGGCGGCGGACGCCTCTTTCGCGCTGCTCGCCCGTCGCATGCTCGGCAATGTGCCGCAATTCTTCGACGTGGACTCGTTCCGCGTCATGGTCGAGCGCCGGCACAATGCGGATGGCGATCTCGTCACCGTGTCGGAGGCGACGGTCAAGGTGCGTATCGACGGGGAGACCGTGCTCTCGGTCGGCGAGGGCAACGGCCCGGTACATGCACTGGACAATGCGCTCCGAAAGGATCTCGGCCGCTACCAGAGCTACATCTCGGACCTTGATCTCGTCGATTACAAGGTGCGCATCTTGACTGGCGGAACTGACGCCACGACGCGGGTGCTTATCGAAAGCCGGGACGGGGAGGGGAACCGCTGGTTCACCGTCGGCGTGTCGCCCAATATCGTCGACGCGTCTTTCGAGGCGTTGCTCGATTCCATCAACTACAAGCTGATCCGCGACGGCGCGACCGCAGCATAGGGGTGCACGCCGATCAGAACTTCGCGCCGACCTTAGCTTCGGCTTCCGCCCGCTCGGCGCGGGGGACCAGCGCGCGCGAGATCGCGGGAATGATCGCATCCACCCGGTCGACCACCTGAAGGTGAAGCTCGAGCCCAGGGCGGATGAAGCCCTCATTGCGCATGCGCGCGAACAGCGTGAGCAGCGGGTCCCAGAAGCCATCGATATTGGCAAGCACGATCGGCTTCTGATGCTGCTCGAGCTGCGACCAGGTAAGCTGCTCGACGAACTCTTCCAGCGTGCCTAACCCGCCCGACAGTGCCACGAAGGCATCGGACTTGACGAACATCAGGTGCTTTCGCTCATGCATGTTGTCGACCACGATGAGCTCCTGGGCTTCCAGCAGCATGTGCTCGCGCTGGCTCAAGAAGTCCGGAATGACGCCCGTGACGCGGCCGCCATGGTTGAGCACCGAGCGAGCGGTCTCTCCCATCAGCCCGAGGCCGCCGCCGCCATAGACGAGGCCGATGCCTTCTGCCGCAAGGATGCGGCCAAAAGCGCGCGCGGCCTCGACAAAAGCTGGGTTAAGGCCCGGTCCTGAGCCGCAATAGACGCAGATATTCTGGATGTTCGCTGCCTTCTGCATGGTCGCCATCTGGCATTGGCGGCTTGCGCGCGTCAAGAAAGGCAGGTCCGGCCCGGGGTGGCCGTGCCTTGATCGATGCGATAGGTTGCGGCATGAGCTTAAAGCCTGGACCCGGCCTCCGGGTCCCGGCGGCATGGGAAGCGACCTTAGGGGGGCCTCTCGCCAAAGGATCGAGCACGTTATGGGCAGTAGATTTATCGCGTTGATGGCAGCGGTGCTTGGCGTGATCGCCCTCGCCATGGCCGGGGTCTATTTCTACCGGCCCCATGTCGCCTCTCCTTCCGTCGTGACGGGTGAGAGCCCGTCGCCCGCTTCCGGGCAGCCGAAGCCGCAAAGCGAGGCCAAGCCCGCAGAGTCCGCGCCACTCAAGCCAACGGCCGTGCCGAGCTTCGACGTGGTTCGCATCGAGCCGAGTGGCGAAGGCGTGATCGCAGGCCGTGCCGAGCCCGGTTGGTCGGTGCGGGTGGAGAGTGGGAGCACCATTGTTGCCGAGACCAGGGCCGACGACCAGGAGGGGGCGTGGAGCATCGTCCTCGACAAGCCGCTCCCGTCTGGCGACTCGCTGTCGCTAAGAGCCATTTCGCCTGACGGGACGCGCGCGCTGACGGCGCAGCAATCCGTGCCAGGTGCCGTCGGCAAGGCGAGCGGCGCAGCTGTCGCCCAAAACGAGCCCTCCAAGAACTCTCGAGCCTCAGAAAGAGGAAGCTGCCCGGGTCCCGTCCGGCGAACAACGGTCGGCGACCGAGGCGCCCGCGAAGTCCGAGCAGCAGTCCGGGGCCACGGCGCTAGACTCGCAGCCGCAGCCAGTTGTGCCTAACGAGAATGCCAAGCCCGCTGAGCGGCCGAAGCCACCGGTCAGGATCAAGAACGTCGAGTATCAGGACACGGGTCCGGACACCGGCAAGATGTCGATTTCCGGCGTCGGCGATCCGAATGTCAGCGTTTTTTTCTTCTTTGACGAGGACCCGCTCGGGCGAGTCACCATCGGGAGCGACGGCACTTGGGCCTTCGAGATCGAGAAAAAGCTTGGAGCCGGCGAGCATACCATCCGTGCCGACACGTTCGACGAAAAGACAGGCATGGTGGCGGGGCGCGCCTCGGTCAATATTGGGCGGGAGCCCGAGGTTGCTCGGCCCGAGACCGCCAAGGAGGAGTCGGCGGTGCCGCAGCCGGAGGGTTCACCCCCTGGGTCAAGCCAAGCATTGTCCCAAACCGAGCCGGAGTACCGCAACGGGCCACCTGAGCCGGAGGCGTCTTCGCCGGCGGAGTCCTTGTCGGTCGCGACGGCGGGGCCGCCCAGTCTGTCCTCGCAGCCTCAGCCGGTCTACCCAGATGAGGCGTCTCAGCCGGAGGCCGCAAAGTCCGAAGCACCGGCTGCGCGTCAGCCGGAGGCAGCCCCGCCGCGGCCGTCCACGCCGGCCGTAACCGCCGAGCAGCCGAGCGCGGCAGAACCTGCCGAGTCGAAGCAGCCGCCGGTCGTGTTCAAGAGCGTCGACTACGAGGACACCGGGCCTCAGTCCGGCAAAATATCCCTCGCCGGCACCGGTGACCCTGGCTCGCGGATTCTACTCTTCCTCGACGAGGATCCGCTCGGCCAATTGATCATCGGCAGCGGGGGCACATGGACCTTCGAGACGCAAAAGAAGCTGGAAAATGGCCAGCACGCGTTCCGCGCCGACCGGATCGACGAGCGCACGGGAATCGTCGTCGGGCGCGCTTCGATCGGTATCGTGCGCATGGAGAAGCCGCCGGAGGAGCGAGCAGAGGCTCCGGCGCCATCGGCGCCGGCGCCCTCAGCCGGATCGGGGACCGTGCCTCCCGCCGCTCAACCCGGCACCCAGCCTGCACCTCGAATGGCGGCTGCCGAGGAGGCGAAGCCTGCGGCAACGGGCTGGCCGGCGCACCGGAAACGTCACTGGCCCAAGGTCTACACCGTGCGCAGGGGCGACACGCTGTGGGAGATCGCCGAATCCTATTACGGCGGCGGTTGGCACTATCGGGCGATTGTCCGCGACAATCGCCACAAGATTCACAATCCACATTTGATCTTCCCCAAGCAGAAGTTCCGCATGCCTGTGCGCTGATCCGTTTCTCTGGCGCGGCGCCGCGTGGAGCGCCGGACGCGCTTGAGGCCGCTCCGCCGCGGTACTATATGCTGTGAGGGGAGGGGTAGCGCTCGACGCTGCCCCTTTTTGCCGCGCGGACCCCGCGTTGAAAGCAAAGCGATCCAGCATGCAAGACCTGCCGCAGACGAGGAGCGACGCGCTCATGCAGGCGCGGACAGGGCACCTCACCGTCTTGCGGGAGCTCGCACCCTTTATCTGGCCGGCAGGCCGTCCCGATCTCCGCTGGCGCGTGGTCTGGGCCCTTGTCGCCCTCGTTATCGCCAAGATCATCACGCTCGCCGTGCCAATCGCCTACAAGGCGATCGTCGACCTGCTGACCGGAGAGGCCACCGGCAAGCAGATTACGGCGATCGGCCTTGCCGCCAGTCCGGTCTTCCTCATCCTCGCCTATGGCGTCGGCCGGGTGATGATGGTGGTGTTCGCGCAGTTCCGCGACGTATGGTTCACCGCCGTCGCCCAGCATGCCGTGCGCGAGCTCGCCAACCGCACCTTCCGGCATCTGCACGCGCTATCGCTCCGCTTCCATCTCGAGCGCCGGACCGGAGGTTTGAACCGGGTCATCGAGCGGGGCGTGACCGGGGTCGACACCATCGTGCGCATGGCGGTGCTGAACTCGATCCCGACCGCCGTCGAGCTCGCCATGATCGCAGGGATGGTGGCCTATTATTTCGGCTGGATCTATGTCGTGGTCGTGCTTGTCACGGTCGGCCTCTATGTCTGGTTCACCTTCTGGGCGAGCGACCTGCGCATCGCCATCCGCCGCGACATGAATGATTCCGACACCGAGGCGCATGCCAAGGCCGTCGACAGCCTGCTTAACTACGAGACGGTCAAATATTTCGGCAATGAGGATCACGAGGCGCGTCGCTTCGACGCCTCCATGGCGCGCTACGAGCGGGCGGCAATCCGCACCTATACCTCGCTCGGGTGGCTGAATACCGGGCAAGCGGTGATCTTCACGCTCGGGACCGTCATCTGCATGCTGCTCGCGGCCCGCGACGTCGCCGGCGGTATGCTCACCATCGGCGGTTTCGTGATGATCAACGCCATCCTGATGCAGCTCTATCTGCCGCTCAATTTCATGGGCATGGTCTATCGCGAGATCAAGCAGGGCCTGATTGATATCGAGACCATGTTCACGCTGCTGCACGAGCCGCCGGAGATCGTCGACCGTCCGGGCGCCAAGCCGCTGCGAGTCAGCAAGGGCGAGATCAGGTTCGAGAACGTGTCTTTCGCCTACGATCCGCAGCGGCAGATCCTGAAACATGTGAGCTTCGAGGTGCCGGCGGGCAAGATGGTGGCCATTGTCGGGCCGTCAGGTGCGGGCAAATCGACCATCTCGCGCATCCTGTTCCGCTTCTACGAGCTCACCGGCGGGAGAGTGCTGATCGACGGACAGAATATCAGCGATGCGACGCAAGCCTCGCTCCGCGCTGCCATCGGCATGGTGCCGCAGGACACCGTGCTATTCAACGACACGATCGCTTACAACATTCGCTATGGGCGCCCCGGGGCGAGCGAGCGCGAGGTGCGCGAGGCTGCCCGGCTCGCCCAGATCCACGACTTCATCATGACCCTGCCGCAGGGCTACGCCTCGCTGGTCGGCGAGCGGGGATTGAAGCTCTCGGGCGGCGAGAAGCAGCGCGTGGCGATTGCCCGCACCATCCTCAAAGCCCCCCCGATCCTGATGCTGGACGAGGCCACCTCGGCGCTCGACAGCCACACAGAGAAGGATATTCAGGACGCGCTCGAGCGCGTGGCGCGCAACCGCACCTCGCTCGTCATCGCCCATCGTCTCTCCACCGTGGTTCATGCCGACAACATCATCGTGCTCGACCATGGTGAGATCGTCGAGCAGGGCACGCATCTGGAGCTGCTGGCGCGCGGTGGCCTCTATGCGAGCCTATGGACGCGCCAGCGCGAGGCCGACGAGGCGCGCGAGCGGCTGGCGCAGGCGCTCGATCATGACGAGGAACCTCCATCCAGAGCCGCCGAGCGGCTCGAGGATGAGGCCCTTGCCGGCAACTGACGTACTATGAGCGATCGTCACACTGTTCTCGACAGCATCACCGGCGCCTTCGTGCCAATCCACCGGGACGGCCATAAATTCGTCTTCGGCTTCGCCGTGGCGACGCTGCTGCTGTTCGTTCTCGCCCCGGTCCTTGGCTGGCTCGCGGCGGTGGCAACGCTGTGGTGCGCCTATTTCTTTCGCGATCCGGAGCGGGTGACTCCGATCCGACCTGGCGTCGTGCTGAGCGCGGCCGATGGCAAGATCGTGAGCGCCGGCGTCGGGACGCCGCCCAAGGAACTTGCGCTGGGAGAGGGGCCGCTCGCCCGCATCTCGGTGTTCCTTTCTATCCTCGACGTGCACATCGTCCGCGCGCCCGTTGCCGGGCGTGTGATCCACAGCGCCTATGTGCCGGGGAAGTTCCTCAATGCCGAGCTCGACAAAGCGAGCGAGGAGAATGAGCGCCGAGCGATGGTGATTGAGACGCCTTCGGGGAAGAAGATCGGGGTGGTGCTGATCGCCGGACTGATCGCGCGGCGGATCGTGACTTTCGTGGGCGAGGGGGATAGCGTGGCCGCCGGCAAGCGCATCGGCCTGATACGCTTCGGCAGCCGGGTCGATGTCTATCTGCCAGTCAAGGCGGACGTTCTTGTTGCCGCCGGGCAGACGGCGATCGGCGGCGAGACTGTGTTGGCCAAGCTGCCGGGCGACGGCGCCGGCGCCCTCTAAGTAAAGCCGCGTCATTGAATGGTTGAGTGAGGCCCTCCTCCATGTTCCCTCCCTTCGATCCCGAGAGAGACGATCGCAAGCCCCGGCAACGGATGTTCGCACGCGGGCAGGTGCCGATCCGCGTGCTGATCCCGAACATCTTCACCTTGCTCGGGCTCTGCGCGGGCTTGACGGCGATCCGCATGGCAATCGAGCACCGCTGGGATCTGACCGTGGCGGCGCTCGTTTTCGCGGCGTTCCTCGACGGCATCGACGGCCGCATCGCGCGGCTGTTGAAGGCGTCGTCGCGCTTCGGCGCCGAGCTTGATTCCCTTGCCGACTTCGTCAATTTCGGCGTGGCGCCGGCGATCATCATCTATACGTGGGCGCTCGACGATTTGCGCAGCATGGGTTGGATCGCCGTGCTCGTCTACGCCGTTTGCGCGGCGCTCAGGCTCGCGCGGTTCAACGTGGCGCTGGAGCGGTCCGATCTGCCCGCCTGGAAGAGCAGCTATTTCGTCGGGGTACCGGCCCCGGCCGGGGCCATCGTCCTGCTCTTGCCGATCTACGCGCAGGATCTCGGCCTGCATCTTCCGAGTCTGACGCCGCTCGTGCTGTTCTACACGCTGGCGATCGCGCTGTTGATGGTCAGCCGGGTGCCGACCTTTTCCGGCAAGCTGATCGGCCAGAGGATCGCGCGCGAGCATGTGCCCCCGGTGTTCGTGCTCGCCGCGCTGTTCATTGCGCTGCTGCTTACCTATCCGTCGCTTACGCTTGCCGTGGGCTCGGTGATCTACCTGGTGGTGATTCCGGTGAGCGCCTACCGCTATTTCCAGGAGGAGCGTAAGGCCGAGCTGGCGGCGAAGGCGCAGAACGGCAAGGGCATTCCTGACGGATCTGCCGGAGAGGCTGCTTCGTTTCCGCGCTAAAGCTCCGCTAAATCCTGGCGTCGCTCTCGCCGGCGGGAAGCACGCCGGTCACGTCGTAGATCAACCCGCCAGGGGCAAGCAGCCCAGCCAAAGCCACGCGTCCCATGGCCATGATCGAGCGGTGCCTGACGGCGAGGACAATGGCCTGGAACCGCTCATGCGGAAGCTCCTTGGCGATGCTCACGCCATACTCGTGGCGCGCGGCTTCGCGGTCGGCAATCGGATCGAAGATCACCACGTCGAGAAAGCTGCCGAGCTCGCGCACCAGGTCGGCGACCTTGGTATTGCGCGTGTCCGGGCAGTTCTCCTTGAAGGTGAAACCCATAACGAGCACCTTGGCGTCGTCCATTTTCAGCTTGCGGCGAAGCATGGCCTTGATGATGTCGTGGGCGACGAAGGCCGCCATCCCGTCATTGATGCGCCGCCCCGCCAAGATCATCTCGGGGTGGAAGCCGATCGATTGCGCCTTGTGGGTCAGATAATAGGGGTCGACGCCGATGCAGTGGCCGCCCACGAGTTCCCGGACGGTAGGCGTGGAAGTTCCACTTGGTGCCGGCGGCGGCAAGCACCTCGCGAGTGTCGAGGCCGAGGTCCTTGAACAGCATGGCGAGTTCGTTGACGAGTGCGATGTTGACGTCGCGCTGGATGTTCTCGATCACCTTGGCCGCTTCCGCGACCCTGATCGAGCTCACCTTATGGGTGCCCGCGGTCACTACGCTCGCATAGACCTTGTCGACCAGGTCGGCGGCTTCCGGGGTCGAGCCGGAGGTGACCTTGACGATGCTCGGAAGCCGGTGCTGCAGGTCGCCCGGATTGATGCGCTCCGGGGAATAGCCGACGAAGAAATCGCGGTTGAAGGTAAGCTGGGAGGCGCGCGCCAAGATCGGTACGCAGACCTCTTCCGTGGCGCCTGGGTAGACCGTCGACTCATAGACCACGACATCGCCGGGCGAGAGCGCCCGGCCCACCGTCTCGCTCGCCCGCATCAGCGCCGAAAGATCGGGCCGCTTGGCCTCATCGATGGGGGTAGGAACCGTGATGATGTAGAAGTTGCAGTCCCGGAGCGCGTCGGTCTCGACGGTGAAGGCAAGGTCGCGGGCGGCTGCGAACTCCTCGTCGGTCACCTCGCCGGTGCGGTCGCGAGCTTCAGCCAGCTCGGCCACGCGCGCCTGGTTCACGTCGAAACCCGTGACGCCAAAATGGCGCGCCATGTAGACCGCGAGCGGTAATCCCACATAGCCGAGACCGATGATGCCGATGCGCACGGTCTCGAGAGCGGGTGGGCTCGCTTTGGCGGTCGCCGCGCGCGGTGGCGTGTTGAATTGGTCGTTCATGGGCGGGTTCGATCTGGTCCCTCGGCAACCGAGCGTGGCTTAGCATTTCGGTATAATTTGTGCAAAGACCGGGCGAGCAGCGCGAGGCCAGCCGGATTTGTCCTTCTCCGCCTAAGATGCTAAGGCCAGGGGCAGGGAAAACGGGCCGAGGGCGCCTCTTTAATGAAGCAAACACTTTCGACCTATCTGCGCCAGCTCGAGGCGGAGAGCATCCATATCATGCGCGAGGTCGTGGCGGAGTTCCGCCATCCGGTGATGCTCTATTCGATCGGTAAAGACTCCTCGGTGATGGTGCATCTCGCGCTCAAGGCGTTCTATCCGGCGAAGCCCCCATTCCCGCTGTTGCATGTCGATACCACCTGGAAATTCCGCGAGATGATCGCCTTTCGCGACCGGGAGGCGCGGCGGCTGGGCATCGACCTGATGGTCCATGTCAACGAGCAGGGCGTCCGCGACGGAATCTCGCCGATGACCCATGGCAGCGCGCTCTACACCGACATCATGAAGACGCAAAGCTTGAAGCAGGCGCTGGAGCGCCATGGCTTCGATGCGGCCTTCGGCGGAGCGCGGCGCGACGAGGAGAAGTCCCGCGCCAAGGAGCGGGTGTTCTCCTTCCGCAACGCTGCCCATAATTGGGACCCGAGGTGGCAACGGCCGGAGCTCTGGCATCTCGCCAATACGCAGATCAAGCCCGGCGAGAGCATGCGGGTGTTCCCGCTGTCGAACTGGACCGAGCTCGACGTGTGGACCTACATCTATCTCGAGGATATTCCGGTGGTCCCGCTCTATTTTGCGGCGGAACGACCGGTGATCGAGCGTGGCGGCATGTTGATCATGGTCGACGACGAGCGGCTTCCCATGGACGCTGGCGAGACACCCGCCATGCGACGCGTGCGCTTTCGCACGCTCGGCTGCTATCCGCTGTCTGGCGCGATCGAGTCCAATGCCGCGACGGTACCCGAGATCATCGAGGAGCTGGTGGCGGCGCGGTCGTCGGAACGACAGGGCCGCGTCATCGATCATGACCAGGCCGGGTCGATGGAGAAGAAGAAGCAAGAAGGGTATTTCTGATGCCGCGTCTGAGCGTCGTCGATAGCATGCGCGGGGGCGCCGAGGAGCGGCTTAAGGCTCGCCTCGTCGCCGAGGAGAACCGAGGCCTTTTGCGCTTTCTGACCTGCGGCAGCGTCGACGACGGCAAGAGCACGCTGATCGGACGCCTGCTCTACGACTCGGCGCAGATCTACGACGATCAGCTTAAAAGCGCCGAGCGCGACTCCAAACGCCCGGGCGGCAGCGGCACGCTCGATCTCGCGCTGCTCGTCGATGGCTTGCAGGCAGAGCGCGAGCAAAAGATCACCATCGACGTCGCCTACCGCTATTTCTCGACGCCGCGGCGCAAATTCATCGTCGCCGACACGCCAGGCCATGTGCAGTACACGCGCAACATGGCCACCGGAGCCTCGAATTGCGATTTCGCCGTGCTGCTCGTCGATGCGCGTGCCGGGGTGCTCACGCAGACGCGCCGGCATGCCTGCATCATCTCGCTGCTCGGCATCCGCAAGCTCGCGCTCGCCGTCAACAAGATGGATCTCGTCGATTTCGATCAGGCGTGCTTTGATGCGATCATGGAGGACTTTGTGAGTTTCGCGGCGCCACTCGGGTTCGACGGGATCACCTGCATCCCGGTCTCCGCGCTCAAAGGCGACAATGTGCTGAAGCCCAGCCCAGCCATGCGTTGGTATCACGGGCCCACGCTGCTCGGGCATCTGGAGACGGTGGATGTCGCGCAGGAGGAGACTGCGGAGCCGTTCCGTTTTCCAGTGCAGTGGGTGAACCGGCCGCATCTCGACTTTCGCGGCTATGCTGGCACCGTGGCGAGCGGCTCAGTCGGGCCCGGCGATGAGGTCGTCATCCACCCTTCGGGCAAGCGCGTGCATATCGGCCGCATCGTCACCGCCGATGGCGACCTTGCCGCTGCGCATAGGGGCGATGCCGTGACGCTGACCTTTGCCGAAGAGGTCGATGTCAGCCGCGGCGACATTCTCGCTACCCCCGAGGCGGCGCCGGCGATCGCCGACCAGATCGCAGCGCGGATCGTCTGGTTCGATGAGGAGCCGATGCTACCCGGCCGCACCTACGCGATCAAATGCGGGTGCCAGACCACGACGGCGACCATCTCAAGCCTCAAATACAAGCTCAACGTCGACAGTCTCGACCATGTGGCGGGCAAGACGCTCGAGTTGAACGAGGTCGGGGCCTGCAATTTGAGCACCGGCAAGGCTCTCGTCTTCGATCCCTATGCCGAGAACGCCGAGACCGGGAGCTTCATCATGATCGATCGCTTCACCAATGCCACGGTGGCGGCGGGAATGATCGAGTTCGGCTTGAGGCGCGCGACCAACATCCAATGGCAGGCGCTTTCCATCAACAAGACGGCGCGTGCAGGGCTCAAGGGACAAAAGCCCTGCGTGCTCTGGTTCACCGGACTGTCGGGCTCGGGCAAGTCAACCATCGCCAATATGCTCGAGAAACGGCTGCATGCAATTGG
This sequence comes from uncultured Alphaproteobacteria bacterium, assembly GCA_963804515.1. Lineage (GTDB taxonomy): Bacteria > Pseudomonadota > Alphaproteobacteria > Rhizobiales > Methyloligellaceae > Methyloceanibacter. Next base: position 501,028 of record CAWDQR010000006.1, read on the forward strand.
CCGTCATACCTACGTGCTCGATGGTGACAATATCCGCCATGGGCTCAACAAGGATCTCGGCTTCACCGACGCCGACCGGGTGGAGAACATCCGCCGCGTGGCGGAGACGGCGCGGCTGTTCGTCGAAGCTGGCCTGATCGTCATGGTGTCGTTCATCTCGCCTTTCCGCTCGGAGCGGCGCATGGCGCGCGACCTGTTTCAGGAGGGCGAGTTTGTCGAGGTGTTCGTCGATACCCCGCTCGAAGTCTGCGAGGAGCGCGATCCAAAGGGGCTTTACCGCAAGGCGCGCGCCGGCCTGATCAGCCATTTCACCGGCATCGATTCCGACTATGAGGTGCCGGAGCGGCCGGAGCTCTCGCTCAAGACGAGCGATATCAGCGCGGATGCGCTCGCCGACGTCGTGCTCGCCGAGCTGAGGCGCCGCCACGTCGTCTAAAAGACGTTGGGCCGCAGCCGCCGATCCCCCCGATTTGGTCCCTCGGTGAAGCGGCTGCGGCCCACCTCAAGCTAGTCTGAGAGACTAGCGAGGGTCTTCAAGCGCTCGGCGGCCTTGATGCTGCCGGTCTCCGAGGCGCGTTCATACCAGTTCACGGCGCGGGTGCGATCCGCGCCCATGCCTCTTGCTCCAAGCTCGGTCAGGGCTTGCGCATCGAAGGTGCGGGCGAGCTCGTAAGCCGCTTCGCTCTCACCCTGGTCGGCGAGGTGGAGGAAGAGCAGACGCGCCGCGGCGATGTCGCCCTCGCCGAGCAGGCGCATGGCGCGTGCCATGAGCGGAGCGGGGTTGCCCGTGACGGCAGCCTCCGGTTGGGGCCGGCTCATCAGCTCCATGTTGAGCAAGGCTGGAGGCGCACTCGTGTCGAGGGCCGCGGTCGGTCTGAGCGCCGGCGCCACGCGGAACACCAGGCGCTGCCGCGCTTGCGGCGCATCACGGCTCGTACCAAGAACATAGACCTCGACCGGATAGTCGCCGCTGGCGCTGCCGCCGATCGACAAGGTCAATTGCCCCAAATCCTTGTCGTTCACGAGCCAGGCTCCGGTCGGGTTCCGCTGGCCGGCGGACAGCTTGGCCTCGTTTGGGAGCCCGCGGACCAGGACGTAGCGTGCCTGCCGCTGCGACAGCAGCGGCGCGAGCGCCAGCGGCCGGCCGGCCGTCATCAAGATCAGTTTCGGGGCGGTATTGCTGGACTCCTGCGGCGTTACGGCGGCGGTAAGGGGAGAGGAGACATCTATGGTGGGCGCGGGGACGGGCAGAGGCTCGTTTTTTCCGGTCCGGTTGGGGGTGGCTGAGGCGAGTATCAGCTTTGCCGGCGCGCTATCGAGCTGCGGCCTTTGCCAAGCTACGGAGGTGTAATTTCTGGTGAGGGGCTCGGCATTGGCCGGGGCCCGGCCGGCGAAGCTTGCGAGCGCAGCGATGCCGACGAATGTCAGTACGAAAGACGTCGCAATGCATCCGGCCACGAGCAGGCTAGCCCGGCCTTGGCGTCGGCGAAAATCGCGCACGAGTGCTTGCACATGGGCTTGTGGCGCGGGGGTTGAAGCCTTGGGCTCGAGAGGCAGGCCAGCGGCGTAAGCCTCGCAGTCGCTCGCATCGAGACTGCTGCCATATTCGGGCCGTGCCACGGAGGCGAGGTCGTCCAGGAAGGTGGCCAATTCGTCGTCGTCAGAGGTCAGGGCCTTGAGGCGATCAGCGAGGGATCGGGGGGGGGCGATGTCGAACGTGTCGCCCCTCGCATGCGACACATCCTTGTCGAATTGTGGGTAGCGGCTTCGGGCGGTTGCTTCCCAACGCTTTGCGGCAATGGCTGCCGAGCTTGCCAACTCGGAATAGTAACGCGCACGCGGTGGACGCAACGGTTGCAGACCAGGCTCTGCTCTGCAGGGCGTGGTGGAACCGGTCATGGGCCTTACTCCATGTTGCTAGACCGAACGGATTTTCCCCGCTCGGAATTACGCGCCCCGTTTCCCCCGATAAAAAAAGCGCGCTAGTGCCCCTTGGCGCGCTGCCACTCGATGAACTGTCTGAACAATGCCTCTCTTTGATCTTGGCTCACGGGCACGGCCGCTCCCGCCTCGATTTTTGTCTTCGCGGTCGCTGGCGCCGCGGTCTTGTCCGGATGCTGCGCGAGCCACGCCTCGGCGGCGGTGGCCCGGCTCCAACCAGGTAGGCCCGCCGCGAGATTGATCTCACGCCATTTGGGATGCCGGTCCTGCGTCTGCAGCTCGCCAAAGCGGGAAAACAAGGTGTCGACCAAAACGGCGACCCGATCGGCATGGCCTGGGTCGTCCTTCGTCTTCGCCGCGAGCAGCACCATGCCCGTCGCTACCGAGGGCACCCATTCGCGCGCCGCGATCAGATTGGGATAGTCGTCGTGCTCGAGCCGTGCCGGGAGGTAAGTGTCTTCCAGGCCACGGCCAAACTCGATCGGCAATAAATGGATGCCGAGGCCGGCCGGGATTTCGCCGATAAGGGGCGTGGGCTTGGCGCCGACGATCACCGATGCCGCAATAGCGCCTTGCGCCAGCTGCTCGACGGCGGTACGGCCATCGAGAGCGACCGGGTCGACCTCGATCCCGAGCGCCCGAAACAGGAGGGCGGCAGTGATCGTCGAGCTTCCTCCAGTCGGGCCGAAATTCACTTTCTTGCCGGCGAGATCGGCAAGGCTGGCGATGTCTGCCCGCGCCACCACATGCACCTCTTGCGGACAAAACCGCGCGACGACCTCCAGCCGCTCGGTGAGGCGCGCGGTAGGGTCCTGATTTTGGGCCGTGGCGAGGGCATCGGTCGAGACGAAGGCGGCGTCGATGTGGGGCTCGCTCAGCAGCGCCTTGATGTTGCCGAGGCCGCCATCGCCAAGCATGGGAACGACGCGGATGGTCCCGTCCGCCGGGAAGAGATCAGCCATCTCGGTTGCAAGCGCGGTTTCCGATCCGGCCTCTCCGCCTGCGATCACCCCGAGCCAGTCCGCGTTTGGATTGACACCCCGGTTCTTGGCGCTCCCCATGGTCGCGTTCGCCGTGGCGACCAAACCGATAAGGGCGAAGCACACACAGAGTCGCAATCGGATACGCAATACGCGCGACGCCATGACACCGTTCCCTCCTTGCTGCAGGAGTAGCGGCTAGCGGCAAGGCGCCAAACGCCTGAACCATCGAAGATGTGGACGGGCAACGCATGATCGACACCCCCTGTATCACGAAGGCCGGCAGCTAAACTCCTGTCGGCGTTCCTGCGTGTCTTGCGTGAGCCCCTTTGGGGCCAGAAGCATTTTTATTGTTTAAACATAAGCATAACCCGCGACTGGGGCGCCATCTCGGCCTGATTGCGGCGAAGCGGAGGCTTAGGGCTTGACAGTGGTGCCCGAGCGACACTCCCGAGCGATTCGTAAAGGGGAGGGCAGGCCCGGCTAAAGTTCGGACGGCGGAGGCAAGGCGTGCTGCACTTCCGGCGCAAAGTCGCGCGTGAGGTTCTGCATCATGCGTGCATAAAGCCGATAAGCGAGCCGGTTGCGACCAAACCGAGCGCCAATGGCGCTCGGCAGAATGAAGCGCACATAGATCGACACGAGCCGCGACGCACGGTCATCCTGCGGCAGCCGCTCAAGGATCGATGGCGCGACACGGTAGTATGAGGCGATAGCGGCGTTGCCGCCCGGCAGGGTTGCGAGCACCTGGTCGCGATAGCGGCGCAATACTGAAAGCTCGAAGCAATCGTCGGTCAGGCCGAGCACCTCGCAGCAGGCGGTGGTGAGGAAGCAGCCTTCCTGGGGAGGCGTGCAGGCTTGCGACTCATAGGCTTGCGCCAAAGTTCCCTGGCGCTCAGTCGCCCAGTCCAGCGCCTTGCGCAGATCTTCGCAATTGAGCGTGAAGCGGCATTCCTCTTTCTCGCCGAGCTTCACCGCCATCTCGATGGAAGGGCTCGAGCGGAACAGCGGCGCGGTGGCTAGCGGCAGGATAACGCTGACCTTGTCGTCGTGGATCTCGTTGCAGACCCCGCACAGAGGCTCGTCGACGGCTGTGGTTCCGTCCTCGTTCCGCACGATCAGGCGATTCTCAGGGCGAATGATAAACGGCTTGGGCAGCCGCGTGCCCTCTGCATCGCCATAGACGACGAGCTTGCCATCGAAGGTCGAGGAAATCTGGATCTCGGCGCGGAGATCGCAGCCATCAGCGTTGGTGAAATTGATCTGGCCAATGCGGGCCCCGGCTTGCGAATTCGTCGCCACGCCTTTCCAGTCACCGAAGGCTTGCAGGGCAAAGCACTCTTTCGTCTTGGCGAAGGCTTGGCGGTATGGTGGGAGCAGACGCGAAGCCCCGAGCGCGGCGGCAAGCAGGCCGAGCATCCGGCGGCGCGTGTTCAAGAGCATGGTCCGACCTTGTTCATGCGAGAAGCGCGCGGGCGCCATCCCCGCGGAGAGTATCAGAGACTGTTCCAGCCAACGCCTGTCCCGGGCAACGCCTGTTCCACGCAACGGATGGTTTGTCAAACGGGGCGGGTCGGCCGGTGCCGGTCGCAGCGGAATCGGGTACACATTTGGGATCAAGACTTGGGGGTCGGCTACCCCGAGGGTGACCGCGTTGCAAAAAGGGGGAAGGCGGTCATGGCTGGGGTCAATCCGCGTGCCACTGGCTGGCGCGAAGCCCAGCGCCGGTCGGTCTGCCGCTCCGGGCTGATCGAAGGCACCAATTGGAATCGAGGGTGGCTGCCCTTCTTGAACACATATAGAACCATGTGTATTACGCCATCACCCGATTTTCAGCAGATTCTTGAACAGGTTCGGGACTTGGCCTCGGCTTAGCAGCTTGTCCTGCATCGCGCATTTCCATGCCCAATAAATGCTGGAGCAGGCGTGTCTCATTGTCGCTTTGGACGATGATGGAGACCTCCTCGTCAGCCCACGTCCGGAATCCACCGCTAAGCGGTCATATCGCTGCCCTCGGCGGGACGTCAGCAATTGACCCTTAGCGGACATCCTGAAAGCCACATGGCCGCAGCGTCAGCCGCGGCCATGTGCGTATCTGCTCTGGCATTACCGACCCTCGTCATCCCTCGCCAGATGCCTCAAGCGGAAGGTATTGCCTTCAGAGAGAGCGTGCCCCATGCATAAGCAGCATCTATTTTCGTGAATAGCATTCAATTCATGCAATCTGTAAGCGGACGTACGTTGCGCTCGTGTAGCTGGCTCAAGACGAGCTTAGGACGGGAGTACCGCATGCGTTCGCTGCTCTTAGTCATTTGGCTTGCACTTAGCGTCGTCGACCTGACCCCTCGTTCGGCTAGCGCCGCCGAACGGGTCTACTATATCGCCGGCGACGAGGTGATCTGGGACTATGCTCCTTCCTACCCGAACAACCCGATCACCGGGGAGCCCTTCACCAAGGAGGAGTCAGTCTATCTCCGCCAAGCGAAGGACCGAATTGGCAAGCGATATCTGAAGGCGGTCTATCGTGAATATAGCGACGCTTCGTTCGCCTCGCTCAAGCCGCGCGGCCCAGGCGAGGAATATCTTGGCATCTTAGGACCGGTCATTCACGCCGAGATCGGCGACACGATCACCGTCGTGTTTCGCAACAACACGCGTTTTCCCATCGGCATCCACCCGCACGGGGTCTTTTATGAGAAGGCATCTGAGGGGGCGCACTACAGCACAGCTGTAGCGGCCAGCAATGAACCTGACCCCGGCGCCATGCCAGAGACTGGCGCAGAGGTAAAGCCGGGCGGCCAGTACACCTACCACTGGGAAGTGCCAGAACGGGCTGGACCGGGGCCATCGGATCCGGACTCCGTGCTCTGGCTCTACCATGCACACGACCATCAAGGCATCGACATCTATGCCGGTCTTGTCGGAGCCATCATCGTCACACGGGCAGGGCGCGCCAATCCAGACGGCACGCCCAGGGACGTGGACCGCGAGTTTCTGACCCTATTCATGATCTTTGACGAGAACCTGAGTCCATACCTGGATGCCAATATCCAGCAATTCACCAGCTCACCGAAGAGCATCAACAAAAAGGACGAGGAGTTTAAGGAGAGTAATAAGAAACACTCGATCAATGGGTTGCTGTTTGGCAACCTTGATGGTCTCATCATGCGCCGCGGACAGCGCATCCGATGGTACGTGATCGGCCTCGGTAATGAGAATGACATCCATACCGCTCATTGGCACGGGAATACCGTCCTGCGCCGCGGCTCACGCGTTGACACGGTTGCGGTGTTTCCGGCAACGACTGAGGTCGTCGATATGCGTCCCGACAATGTCGGGACTTGGTTATTCCACTGCCATGTCACGGATCATATGGCCGGCGGCATGATGACGCGCTATAGAGTCACAGAGTGATCCATTGGGCTGCCTTGCGAAGGCTGCGCGTTTCGACGACAACCGGCCAACAGGGCGAGCCGACACTTCAGTCAGGCCGTGCCGGTCAAGGCGAACCTACCCGGTAGGCTCCCCACGCATGCTTGATTCAGGTCAAGGTTCGCTTCGTGACTCGTTCTATCTTTGCAACTCGGTAAGAGCGCCAACCGCGTGCTCTGGGTTCGGAAGAGCGCTCAGCCCCGCGGCTCTTAATTTGGAAGGCCCTGCTGCCCCTGGTGAGGCCTTCCGATAAGGAAGGAGCAAACGTTATGAGAAAATGCGCGATCGCAAGCGTCTTGGTGGTCGCATTGGCTACATCGGCCTTTGCTGCCGGTGCCAAGTACTATGTTGAGATGGATACGGTGGGCAATTGCTCCGTGGTCGATTCCAAGCCGAGCGCCACCTCGGGCATGAAGATCATGGGCGACAAGGGTGGCTATGCCTCCAAGGAGGATGCCACCAAAGCCCTAAAGGGGCTCCCAAAGGGTAAGTGCAAGGGCATAGTCGGATAAGCCAACGCGTCCCTTAGCTCAGAACCCCCCCAAGCCAGCGACAACAAATCACCCAAGAGCGCTGCTACCCGCGACAAAACGCTGATCCACTCTCTCGTCTGCCTCTCTGCGGCTCAGCCATTGTCCTACCTCGGGGCCGCTCGTCGACTCCGGGCCGCTAGGCGTAGGTTCAAATCCTGGGCTCGCAACCACCTTGATTTGCAGCTGCGGAAGTTACTCAAGACGGTCATCGCCTGGGAAAGCCTCCGAACGTCCGCTCTTCGGCCATAAGCTGCCCCGCGCTGATGGCGCGGCGGAGGTCCAGCACTGGACGCATGCAAGACTTGCAATTCCGAGTATCGCAGGGACGGCTTCCCATTCACAGTAGGGGGTCTCAACCCTACGCGTCGGTGTTACAGCCGCGGATTGAATTGCTCGATGGAGGACTGTGGTGGAGCACCACGCTGAAGTGCTGAGGGGAGGGGTGTGGCGTCAGCGAATCCCGAGTTGGCGGGATCTCGTGGCGGTGGTGTTGGTGCTGGCAGTGCTGATCCTCATAGGAGTTGGTGCTCGACAGATGGTGGGGCCTTTCCTCGTTGCCCAGCAACCGGAGATCTCCCTCTCGCCGACGGCTCTACCGCTCTATGCCTTGCGCACGACCCTGCGGATGCTGGCGGCGCTTCTTGCCTCGCTGATCTTCACCTTCACCTACGCCACACTCGCCGCCAAGAGCCGGCGGGCCGAGATGGTTCTGATCCCGCTCCTCGACGTCCTCCAGTCTGTGCCGATCCTCGGCTATCTCTCCTTCACCGTCGTATTCTTCGTCTCGCTATTTCCTGGAAACGCCCTTGGACCCGAACTCGCGAGCATCTTCGCAATCTTCACCAGCCAAGCGTGGAACATGGCGTTCAGCTTCTATCAGGCGCTCAGAACCATCCCGCATGACCTCGACGAGGCGAGCTGCAGCTTCCGGTTCTCAGGTTGGCAGCGCTTCTGGCGTCTCGAAGTCCCGTTTGCCATGCCGGGCCTCATCTGGAACATGATGATGTCGATGTCCGGCGGATGGTTCTTCGTCGTGGCTTCCGAGGCCATTTCGGTCGGCGATATCCACTACACCCTGCCAGGTATCGGCTCTTACGTCGCGCGCGCCATCCAAGATCGCGACCTTACTGCCGTGGGTTGGGCCATCGTCGCGATGAGCATCACTATCCTTGTCTACGATCAGCTGCTCTTCCGCCCCTTGGTCGCCTGGGCGGACAAGTTCCGGTATGAGCAGACCGCCGCTCAGGTCGTGCCAAGGAGCTGGGTCATTGAGCTATTTCACCGGGCGAAGCTGGTGAAGCTCGTCGGGGAGCCGATCGGCACGGCGATGCAGGCCGCTGCACGGGCGCGGCTCGCGCTCCCTTTGGGCTTGAACCGATTTTCCCGCTGGTCGCCGCCGCATCGTACCCTCGACATCGCCTGGTACGGGCTCACCCTGGCTGCCATCGGCTACGGCGTTTGGACGCTGGTGCAGTTCGCCGGAACTGAGCTGTCTTGGGAAGATGTCGCGATAGCAACCCGCAATGGCGGTCTTACCTTGCTGCGCGTCGCTATCCTCATCGTCTTGGCGACGGTGATCTGGGTTCCGATTGGTGTCGCCGTAGGATTGCGACCCAAGCTGGCTGAGAAGGTTCAACCTGTCGCGCAGTTTCTCGCCGCCTTTCCAGCCAACCTGCTCTTTCCCGTCGCGGTGTTCCTCATCCTGCGGTTCAATCTTGCGCCCGAGATCTGGCTCAGCCCTTTGATGATTCTCGGGACGCAGTGGTACATCCTCTTCAACGTCATTGCCGGCGCTTCCGCCTTTCCCAGCGACTTGAAGGAGGCCGCCGCGAGTTTCCGCATCCGTGGCTGGCGTTGGTGGCGGCAGGTAATCCTTCCCGGGATTTTTCCCTACTATGTAACCGGGGCCATCACGGCGTCTGGGGGTGCATGGAATGCGAGCATCGTTTCCGAGTCGGTCAGCTGGGGATCGACAAAGCTCAGTGCTTCCGGTCTCGGCGCCTATATCGCGCAGATGACGGAGGCTGGAGATTATCCGCGAATCGCGCTCGGGATTGCGGTCATGTCGGTGCTCGTGATCGCCATGAACCGGCTGCTCTGGCGGCCCCTCTACGCCTTCGCCGAGCGTCGGACGCGGCTCGACTAGGAGCTGGGATGTATCGTCACCCCATCATCGATATCCGTAAGGTCTGCATGGCCTTCGCCAAGCCGGCTGGTGAGCCGCTAGTGGTGCTCGCTGACATCAACGTGTCCTTGCGTGAAGACGAGATTTTGGGGCTCGTCGGACGCTCGGGCTCCGGGAAGTCGACCCTGCTGCGTATTGCTGGAGGTTTGATCAAGCCAACCTCCGGCGAGGTGATCTATCGTGGAACAGTGCTCAGCGGACCCGCCGAAGGCATTGGCGTGGTGTTCCAGACCTTCGCCCTCTTTCCCTGGCTAACGGTACTGGAGAACGTTGAAGTTGGCCTCGACGCCCTCGGGCTCTCGCGCGAGGAGGCCCGGCGCCGGGCGCTCTCCGCGATCGACCTCATCGGTCTCGATGGATTCCAATCGGCTTATCCACGCGAGCTATCCGGGGGCATGCGCCAGCGGGTAGGGTTTGCGAGGGCGCTTGTCACCCATCCCACCGTGCTGCTCATGGACGAGCCTTTTTCGGCGCTCGACGTGCTGACCGCCGAAACTCTGCGTACCGACTTCCTCGATCTCTGGACCGGTCATCAGTTGCCGACAAAGTCGGTGCTGATCGTGACGCACAACATCGAGGAAGCGGTCCTCATGTGTGACCGGATCTTGGTCCTTTCCTCGAATCCCGGGCGAATCGCGGCAGAGATTCCAGTCTCGCTGCGGTATCCGCGCAACCGGCTAGATGCCGAATTTCGGGACATTGTCGATGAGCTCTATTCGACGTTGACGGCTCGGGCGATCGAGTCGATCGGCGCGCGCCAACAAGTGCACGGCGGCCTGGCGCAGCCACTGCCGCCGACTTCAATCAACCAGATCAGTGGTCTTATCGAGACCTTGGCTGCGCCCCCATACGACGGACGAGCCGATCTGGCCAAGATTGCCCGCTCGATGGTTCTGCACGTGGACGATCTCTTCCCGACTGCCGAGGCACTGCATATCCTGGAGTTTGGCGAACTCAAGGATGGCACGCTCAAGCTGACGGCGGCCGGTCGGGTGTTCGCGGGGAGCGGGACGGAAGAGCGCAAACGGCTCTTCAACGAGCACCTGCTTCGGTTCGTGCCTCTTGCCGCCCACATTCGCCGCGTCCTTGACGAGCGGAAGGGCCATAGAGCTCCGCGGATGCGGTTTGAGACCGAACTCGAAGATCATTTGAGCCGGCACGACACGGAGAGGACGCTGCGGGCCGTTACGGGCTGGGGACGCTACGCGGAGCTGTTCGGATACAACGACAAATCCAGGATGTTCGCGATCAGTCACGATGCCGAATAAGCCACATTTGCCAGGAGCGCCTGACAGCCCGCCAACATGCATCATCGGTGCCTGTCGGCGGCGTCTAGCCTTGAGATTGGCCAGCGCCAGACGGCGGCCGCCATGATGCGCATCGACATATTCGATCTGCCTGATCCCCACTTAGGGCTGGACTGCGGGCCCTGTGCAAAGACAGCAGCGCAAAGGGCGCCAGCAGCACGCCGAATAAAATCGTGAAACAAAGGCCTATGGAGGCGGCGCGGTACCTCACGGAAGAGGTAAAGGCAAAACTTGAGGTTCCTTTGTAACGGATGCAACAGCACCGACCACTCGCGTCGCGGCTCGCTGGGGAAAGTCACCTGCTGTTACAATTGAAGCATGCGAGACGCAATTTTGATACTCGGGTTGCTAACGGGCCTCTCTTTTTCATTGAGTTGCCTTGCCGGCGCTCCCGCCAAGCCGGGCGACAAACCGCAGGCGGACTCCTCATCGACTGCTTTCACGGACCCAGTGGCCTACTGCAAAGCGGTGGGAAACATCGACGCGCCGGACGCCAGGTACCAAGGTCCGGCAGTGGCCGATTGGATAGAGAGCGCTCTCTACACTCCGCAAGAGATCGCGGCGCAGAAGGGCGCAGGGATCGATGTTGCCCGGTCAATCGTGTGGCGGTGCATGCAACGATCGGTATTCGGCTGTGTCCAACCGAATAATCCCATATGCGGGAAGGCAAACACGGATCGAACGCCAACTAAGGCGATGCGCGATTTCTGCGCCGCCCGGCCCAATGCATCGGTCATTCCTCTCTCCGTGATTGGGCATGAGAATCCTATGATCTTCGAGTGGGCGTGCCATGGTAAGCGGCCGACCATAACGCGACAGGTTTTCAAGGTTGATGCGCAGGGGTTCCCAAGCGACCTTTGGAAGCAAATATCTCCTGCTCATTGAAGGGGGCGGGCCAAGAGAGACTATTCACGAAGGGACTTCCTGCGCCAGACGGCATTGATTCTTCTTTTACTCGTGCCCGCATCTGTTTTGGCCCAGACGGAGGACCACCACAACCGGTGTGCGGAGAGGGCGCAGTTCCCGCCGCGAACCTGTACAAAGACCAGCCCCTCTACGATGCATTGGTTGGCGCCTTTTCCATGCGCGGCTTTGTGGCGTCGGCAGGCGCGTCACTGGGCATGACCATTTCTTCGACGCTTTCGCGAAGTTCGGCGGCACGGATCCAAACTGGTTTTTTGCGCAAGCACTCTTCGGTTACGAGAGAGCGTCATCCGATCCGCGTGTGGTGGCCGTAAATTTTGTGCAGGCAGAAGATGATTACACTTCCATTTCTGACTATGCGATGCAAATGCGCATGGTAGGCTTCTTGCCCGCAAGCTCACCAGCATGCAGGCTGATGTGCACCCTCGGATAGAGGCCGTGGCTGCGATTACCATGGGCGGTCTCTTTTCAGACCGAAGCTGAACCAGCTAAGGATTCTCGCAACCATTGGGAGAGCCTATCCGGTCAGCGCCACACGTCCAAAGTGTGCAGTCGGGCATCGTCCGAGTCGGGGATTGGCAATCGCCTTGGATGTGAGGTCGAGAGATGAAAGACTTCTATGAGCTGGATGATTGGCAGCAGTGCGAGCTTCTCTTCGAACTCATCGAACGCATCGGTGCCAACGATGTCCGCTCGCTCGAAGAGCTTTCCGAGAAGGAAGGAAAGGCGCCTCTATGTCATTTGGACGGAGATGCAGAGCGCGCGGGATCGAGCTATGCAGCATTCCCGAGCGCGTATTGACGGCCGGTCGGGCGTAGTACGTTGACGGTATCGTCATAGCGCCTCGTTCGCCAGCCTAGCATGACGATGAGGACGCGCGCGCTTAATTCACGACACCCTTACGGCATGAGGATTCGTCGCCGCACCCAATAAGCAAGCGCAGTCACAGCTGCGGCGATAAGCGCGATATAGAAGATCTTCGTCGCAATATTTTCGATGCCAGATAGAGACCGAGCCAGGACCGCGCCAAAAAGCACAAGCGTTGGCGCCCAAACCAGCGCGGATAGAATGTTGGCCACGTAGAAGCGTGAGGTCGGCATGTGCATCGTGCCGGCCCCAATACGAGGTCATGCCAACGCTGTGGCGTGTCTAGATTGTCGAGCGGCTCTTCAGGCTCTCCCGGAGAAGCTGGCCAAGAGTACCGCTATTATCCCGGTCAGAAAGACGCCGTCAAAAGTGCCGGCTCCTCCAATCGAAACAACTGGAGCTCCCAGGCCCTGAACCTTGCCAAGATTGAGCAGATCCGCGCCGATGAGTGTTCCCAGACTTCCGCTGACATATGCGACTGCCGCCACATTGGTGCGTGCCACGAGTAAAGCCACTATTGCTGCTATGATGGGCGGGACAAGAGAAGGGATAGCAATTCCAATTCCAGGCACGGGTTGAGCTAAAAGATAGCAGACGACCGTAACTACCACGGTGGCGACAGCCGCCGAGCTCCATATCCAGTTTTTCAGGAGGAGATACAGAGAGAGGAGGCTAGGTATCACGGCGCCGCCGATGTTTACCGCAATCACGGTTCTCGGCCAATCGGCCACCAAAGGCACAACGTAGCGCATGCCGAAAAACTCGATCACTTGGCCAGACCTGACCTCACGCTCCGGCAACTCTGTAATAGGTATATTGAAATAACTGCCGATCAGCGAAGCAAGCAGCAGAAGCAGCGCCGCGCTCGAGCTAAGGCCAAGTTTGGCGTAGGCGTATTGAAGCACGCGGATCTGGATCAGAACCACGATGAAAAGGAACAGACCCACGAAGAAGAGAAAGAACGGCAGCGCGAGAGGAACGTATTGAAGCTCGTACATTCCTACTGCTCGCAAGCTTCGCGGCTGCGGCTTCTAGCGTCAGCGCGCTGCCTGACTCAAATAGGCAAAATTGGCCGTCCTCTGCTCACCTAGTTTCTGACTGAGCAGAGTCGCCGTCAAGAACACGATCAGGAGCCTTGCTTATCAGGGTCAAATCGAGGACCGCAACCACCGACAATTGAACCAGTCAATGCATCATAAGCACCGGAGTGCTTGCCTCGCGAAGTACGTAATCGGTCACGCCTCCCAACAGACGTTCCTGCCAGCGCCAATGGCTGAAGGCCCCCATGACCAATAATGCTCCCAGATGATTGGCTTGTGCCAACAGCAACTGTCCAATTTGATGAGACTCGCCGGTAAGGACTTCGCTGCGTACCTCGTCATAGTGCAGCGACAAGTACTCCTCCGCTTCTCGTAAGGAAGTCACTGCCTCTCCGCCGTCATCGATCGTGAACAGGTGGACTTCGCGCGCCCTCGTCATGAACGGCTGCGCCGCCGCGATGGCACGAGCAGCCTCGAGCGACTCCTTCCAGGCAATCACAACCGTTTCGAAGTTCAGTTTGGGCGCATGCGGTGGCACGAGTAGCACAGGACGACCGCAGCGAAAGAGAGTTGCGTTCTGCACATCAAGCCAAAAGCCGTCTTCAAGTGGATCTTGCGGAGCGATGACTGAGATGTCAGCCAACCGTCCATTTCGGACGAACAACGTCTCAACATCACCCGTCAACGAGCAAAAGGTGGATTCAATATGCGGAAAGCGTCCGGCGCTAGCCTTGAACATAGATTGCGCTCTCGCGGCTATTTCCTGCCGTTTCTCTTGCGCGGTCTCGACGACAGTACGCACCTCCTCCGGGGTCACAACTCCATCGAACAACGGCACCACCAAACCCGGCGGCTGAACAAATAAGCCCATGATCTGAGCAGAAAACATTTCACCGATAAAGAATGCCATATCTGCCAGTGGGTCAAAGCTGCCATCCCCACCGACCGGCAGCAGAACTCTCTTGATAGCCATTCTCCTCATCCTTGAGGTTTTCGCCGCGCCGGGATGCGTGGCCATTATCGAGAATCGCTATTTGAGCGACCCTTCCGGGATTGGCTTTGCGGCAAATCAATTTTGCCTCTTGCTCTCGGCTCGATCAGGAATTCAGCAGCCTATTCGGGCAGGCGCCACGGCGCAGCGTAGGGGGTAGCCGAAGACGATGGGCGGCGGCAGGCGAGGGGCAAGGCCAACTTCGCGCCTTGAACCGGTCACTATCCTGGCGAGGCGCTGGATGGCGCAGGAACGTATGCTTTCGCAGGCCCATTTTTACTCGCTCGAAGGGCAAGACGCTTCACGGAGTTTTGAGTACCTGACTGCTGGAGCTTTTAATTGCTCGAAGGCGATCGTAGTTGGTGGTTGGTCACCTGCCGCCCCTGGAAGTTCCCGCTCAACGTTAAGCGCCATCTCTGCCAAGGTTTTATCTCGATCAGAACCAAAATAATTACGGGAAAGTGGCGACCTCGACGAAGACTTATTCGGCATCCGGCCTTACGCGATCTAATCGCTCGTTAAATTGGGGCTCTGCGCTCCTATGGGGCGCCAGAAGGGAGCTGGCCGAAGCCGACGCCGCTCTACTTAGGTATACAAGCGACCACCGCTGGCCCCGCACCCGACGCGCCTCGGTTGTTGAAATCGACAGTTTTTTCGCTTGTGTAACTCGGGGCTTTTGAGCTCCGCACCACGTAGGCGTTAAGCACTCGCTCATTATCGGAACAGCTGAGCGTGCAGCGTTGAGGGCATGGATCACTCACGATTCGGATTGCGAGATTGCCAGGTTCGCCCTGCTTTCCCTGAGTTCCTTGAGATCCAGGTGGTCCCTGGGGCCCCGTTGCCCCCGGAGGTCCTGCTGAGCCCTGCGATCCCTCGCACCCGCAAATAAAAACCCCGAGCAACGTGGCTCCAATGATCGCATATACTTTCATACGTCCAGTGTATCCAATATTGGGCATCATCACATCAGGGCGAAGGTCGGCGTGGGCTCGTCGGCGGTTGCGGGCCTGTAGGTTTGGCAGCTACGGCGTCGGCGCGCATTCGCGCCGCGCGAACCGCTTCCAGCGGATCGTCCCGTAGCGGGCGTCATCCAACGGTCAGTCGGTTCTCAACCTGAGTCACTCCCGGCGCCGACCAAGCCGTTCTTTCCGCGAGGCTCCGCTCGTACCACGTGTCGACGTTGCCACCGAGCGTGACTTTACTACCATCCGTCGTCACGGTGATATGGTCTGCCTCGATCTGCGCCTTACGTTTCAATGCGGCCTTGATTTTGTCGCGCACGTTTGATGCCTGGACGCGAGGCTTGATCACGATCTGGTTGTTGAGGCCGATCACACCATGGAGCTTGCGGACATCGGATTCGGCGGCGCTCCGCTGATAGTGCCAGTCCAGGTTACCCGAGAGGGTCACCAAGCCCTTCTCGACCTTGACCTTCACTTTGTCCTTGGGAACTTCGGTATCCCAAGAGAGAACCTGGAGCGCCCGCTGGGCGATGTCCGCATCGTCTTCCTTCCTTTCGAAGGGGTAGCGGACTTCGAGCTCCTCGGCGACGGCCTTGACACCGAATACGCTGCCCGCTGCGCGTTCGGCGGCCCACTTTTCCGCGTAGCTACCGACGTGCCCCGTGAGAGTCACGACGCCGTCCTTTGCCGTGACACCGATGTTAGCTGCTTTGACGCTCGGCTGCCAATTGAGCTCATCAAGTACAGCCTGTTGCAAGCTGCTGTCTGTCATCGTCATCACCATCGTCATTACCTTTCGTTACTGAGGAAACCCGCTAGACGCGCGGGTTCACGAGGGAACATTGCAAAGATAGAACGCATCAAGAAACGGACCTTGACTTGCATCAACTCCTCCAGACAAAGCGGAATGGTCAGATCAATGTAACAGAGTGATTGTCGACCAGGTCGTAGCCGCCTCGGAAGAGACTTGCGGAATTCGCAACGGTGCACCAAAAAGCGTCGTATCAAGCGTGTTCCGATCTCCGGGGAGGGTAAGCCGTGGGCATCTTCAGCCGGTCGAGTCTGATCCAGCGCTTCAGCTTCACGTTGGCAGCCGGGACTTTAGTGCTCATCGGTTTGCTCTACTTCTCCCCGAACCCCGGTTTGGGGGATCAACCATAGGAGCAGGAACCTTCAGCGCCAATTATCCCTCTAATGCGTGTGAATTGGTCTATTCCAAAGGCGCATGAGATTGGAGGCCCGCTTGATCACTAACTCACTCGCCCGAGACGGTCTCAATTCGACGCCAGATTGGGAAGCTGATCGACTGGGCGATCACGCGTCTGCCGGACACGTCCACACATTAGCAGAAATGACCGCGGCCCCGGCCTTTGGCCCATTCGTAGGGTCGCAGTCCTCGGCGCATATAATCAACGGAGACGACAGTGGCTGACGACAAGACGAAGCCGACCGCTCCTGATCTAAGCCACGGCATCTCTCTCGATGACCTACCCGATGGACAAATGCTTATCGGTCATGTCGAGGGTGAGGAGGTCCTTTTGGTGCGGGTGGGAGAAGAAGTCTTCGCCGTCTCACCACACTGCACTCACTATCACGGTCCTCTTGCCGAGGGTCTCGTGGTTGAGGCTGCCATACGTTGCCCCTTGCATCACGCCTGCTTCGATTTACGCACCGGTGACGCCCTCCGAGCACCAGCCCTCGATCCTATCGCATGCTGGAACGTCGATCAGCGTGAGGGGATGATTTTCGTGCGCGGCAGGCGGACAAAGCCGAAGCCAAATGGCAATGCGGCCGGCAAGCCTGAAAAAATCGTCATCATCGGCGGCGGGGCGGCCGGGTTCTCAGCGGCCGACATGCTGCGGCGAAAAGGCTATCAGGGCAGCATCGTTATGCTGAGCAGCGACGACGCCCTGCCATATGATCGTCCTAATCTTTCCAAGGACTACCTCGCAGGCACCATTCCCTTCAAATACGTCCCCCTGAAAGACGAACGCTATTATCGTGAGAATAATATCGAAACGCGCCTCGGGCAGGCGGCTCTTGAGCTTGATATTCGTGCCAGCGAAGCCGTTCTTGCTGGCGGCAATAGGATCACATACGACCGGTTGCTGCTGGCGACGGGAGCTGAGCCGGTTCGTCTCGCCGTCCCGGGCGCCGATCAGCCGCACGTCCACACGCTGCGCTCGCTCGCCGACTGTCAGGCCATCATCGAAGACGCCAAGTCAGCGCGCCGCGTCGTCGTCATCGGGGCGAGCTTCATTGGGCTTGAGGTCGCTGCCGCGCTTCGCGCGCGCAAGCTGGAGGTCCACGTCGTGGCGCCGGATAAGCGGCCGATGGAACGTGTTCTCGGCCCCGACATGGGTCGTTTCATCCGCACGCTGCATGAGGAGCACGGCGTCATCTTTCACCTCGAAGACAGGGCCACTGCCATCGACGGCCTTACGGTAAGGCTGGAGAGCGGTGGCACGATCGAAGCCGATTTGATGGTCGTGGGTATTGGTGTCCGACCGCGACTAGGACTTGCCGAGAAAGCGGGGCTAAAGCTGGATCGCGGGGTTGTCGTCGACCAATATCTCGAGACTAGCGCGTCGGGCATCTACGCTGCGGGTGATATCGCCCGATGGCCCGACCCGCATACAGGGGAAAATATACGCGTTGAGCATTGGGTTGTGGCTGAGCGCCAAGGGCAAGCCGCGGCGCTCAGTATGCTTGGTGACCGCACACCCTTCACCGCCGTGCCCTTTTTCTGGAGCCAGCATTATGACGTCCCAATCAACTACGTGGGGCATGCTGAGGCCTGGGACGAGATCGCCATCGACGGTGACGTCATGAGCAAAGACTGTTTGCTCCGCTTCAAGCGAAATGGCCGTGTGACTGCTGTCGCCTCGATCTATCGCGACCTTGAAAGCCTAGAGGCTGAGGTAATGATGGAACGGGCGCCGGCTGGTCCCGAAATGCGGACCGATTATAAAAACTGAATGACCGCTTCTGGCACTTCTCAGACATGCAGCGCCTCAGATGTCTTGTCCGGTTCACTCTCCAAAGCGGACGTCTAAAACGCAGCGTAATTGTCGCCGCCCTCGCGAAGTCCTAATTGGTCTTTTGGGGGATGCGTCCGACGAGTGAAGCTTGGCCGATGTCAGCCAGGGTCGCTACGGCGCGCCAGCCGTTGAATTGGTCAAGATAGCTGCCGGTGTAACGCCCGGCCATCCCCACGCCCGCTTCCCCGTCATGGGTGCGCGCCTTCAATCTGGCTCAGCCAAGATGCGCGGATTGAGGGGGGCCGATGAACTGTGCCGACTTTTGTGCGACAGCGTTGTCCAATTGTTCCGGTGTGGCTCAAATGTCCGCCACCCAATTCGTGATAAAGTTCAGTGAATTGGGTGGCTGCCCTTCCTGAACACTTATCGAACTTTTTGCGTGTCACCTTCAGCGGAAATGCGCAAGCTCTTTGAAGGCATTCAGACGCTCCAACTCGCCGCGTAGTCACCGGGGGGGTCAGCGCTAACTGCGTTCTAAGGGCTTGCTGGTCCTGCCGGTCCTGCCGGTCCACAGGTCCACAGGGGCCTCGTTCGGCGATGGCCCAGTTGGCCAGGCGGAAGGTGAGGAGGCGCGGACAGAGCGGACAGTCGGGAGGCGCTTCCGGCCGCGCCGCCCTGACCTCCACGGCTCCCGTCACTTTGCAGCGGAGAGCGACGATGGCTCGCCCGCATCGCGGCTGGCGAGCGCGGCCAGCGCCGACCAATCGAGATCGCCCGCCCCTGTGGCAAGCAACGTTAGGAAGCGGTCGCGGAGGAGGCTCGCAACGGGCATAGGCACCTGTAAGGCTTCCGCCGCCCCAAGGGCCAAATGGATGTCCTTGAAGCCTAGCCTCGCCTTGAAGCCCGGAGGCGCGTAGTGCTCCTTGGCGATGATCGCTCCATAGGTCTTGTACACAGGCGCTGCGAACAGCGTGTTGGTAAGGATGTCGAGATACCGCGCTCGGTCAATTCCGGCCTTGCCCACAAGCGCGAAGGCTTCGCCAAGAGTTTCGATCACCGAGGCGATTAGGAAATTGCCGCTGAGCTTGACGAGGTTCGCCTTCGGCGGCTCGTCGGCGATGACGAAGGTGCGCTGACCAAGGGCGTCGAACAAGAGCTGGCACGTTTGCACGGTTTTTAGCTCGCCGGCGGCCACAATGAAAAGCTCGCCCGCCGCCGCGGCCTCAGGGCGGCCGAACACCGGCGCCGCCACGAAGCGTTGCCCCGCGGCCTGATGCGCGCTCGCGAGCCGCTCCGCGAGCGCGACGCTGATCGTGCTCATGGAGATATGGATGGAGCCAGGCTTCAGCCCCGCAAGTACGCCATCCGCGCCGAACACCACGCCCTCGACTGCAGCGTCGTCGGCGAGCATGGTGATGACCACGTCGCCGCGCGCTGCCTCGCTTGGCGTCTTGGCGAGCGTCGCACCTTCAGCGACGAGCGCCTCGGACTTGGCAGGCGTGCGGTTATAGACGGTGAGGGCGTGTCCGGCCTTGAACAGATTGGCGGCCATGCCGCTACCCATGCCGCCAAGCCCGATGAACCCAACCTGCATGATCTCCAGCTCCTCATGACACTCCACCCCGGCATTCCTCAGATGAACTCGGGAGGATTTCCGCTATTACCTCGGTAACAGACTCACCACACCGACCGATCATATGGCCGCTTTTGACCCAAAGCAGACATCCCGAGCCCAGCGAGCGACGGCGCCAGGCTCACAAGCGCACCGGCCGGCCGCCCCGATCTGCACCTTGTCCACAGGTCCAGTGATGCTAACGAAAGAATTTTCGCGACGGCGCAGCGTCCTTTGCGAGAAACACCTTTTTGCGCTCGCCACGCTTGGTTTACGCTATCCCTGTGGCGGCAGGGGAAGGCTCCCCGCTTGCTGTCGCATTGTCTGTGCTCAGAATTCCGCATGCAGCCTCGTGGCAAAAATCGAGACCGGTCCGCTGTCGGCGTTATCTGCCAGATCGGCGACGAATTGATAGTCGAAGCTGAGCGTCGCCCATTTGGTCAAGTTGGCGGCGAACAGGGTAACGCTCGTCAGAAAGAGGCTTCCCCCAGAGTTCGTCGATTGAGGCAATTGGCCTCACGCCTCCGGAATGGCGCGATCCACCTGCCAAGTCGCGGCGGTGACATGCGGCTCGAGGCTCAAACGCCCTACGATCTGTTCGAGCGCCGCGTCGTTGCGCTTGGCGGCGACTGCCTGTGCGGTGACCGCGACCTTCGAGGTATCGGGTATGTCCTTGCTATCGATACGACGGAGGCCGAGTCCGGCCTGGGAGAGTGAGTGCAGGAGGAGCGAGCGCATGTGTGCTTCCTCTAAGCTCTTGCAAGTGATCTCGACCGTGTAGTGTGTTTCAACATCGCCGAAGATCGGGACTCGCCTGTTAAGTCGCCGGACCAAAGGGCGAAGCAAGAGGTTTGTCGTAACGACTAAGCCGGCCGCGGCGATGCTCGGCCCCCAGAGGCCGCCGCCAGCGAACGTGCCGACCATGGCTGAACACCATAGTGTCGCGGCGGTGTTGAGCCCATGAACGTTGACGCCCTCGCGCAGAATCACGCCAGCGCCGAGGAAGCCGATGCCGGAAACCACCTGCCCTGCGACGCGGGTCGGGTCGCCCTGACCAACCATTGTGGAGAAAACCACGAAGCCGCAGGAACCGAGGGCAACCAGGGCATTGGTCCTGAGGCCCGCCATCTTCTGATTCCACTGACGCTCGAATCCGATCGCAGACCCGAGCACCAAAGCGACGCCAAGGCGGAGGATTGTCTCGACGAGTTCCGGGCTGCTGATCATCATGGCTGTCCTCAACCTTCACCAGTGGTTGCCAGTTGAATGATCCGCACGAGCACGAGCCCCCCGGCGATCACAAGGTAGCCTCGTAAGACGATCATCCAGATCCGAGTGAGCGGTGTCATATGTGGCGCCGGTAGTTCAGAGATCGGAGGCATCCGCCAGGTCGTTTGCCCGATGCGATTGATCGGCATCCGATCCCGCCGAATGAAGAGAAAGGCCGCGGCCATACCGAGGGCGAGCACGGTTCCACCGCAGAGGATAGCCAGGATCGTGGTCTCGCTCATGTCTGGATAGAGGACGGACGCGGTCAGGACAATCGAGAGCATGACAAGGACGGCGATCACTGCACCGGTGAAGAGATTGAGCCACCGTTCATTGACCCAAGGCCCGAGCACGGCCTTGTCATTGCACAGGAGCAACAGGAACACGGTGGCACTCGGCAGCAGAACGCCGGCGAGCGTCTGCACCGCGTTGGTCAGCAGGCCGAGTGGCGTCCCCGGTGTCAGAACCAGGGCGGCAGCCACCGCAACAAGACCGCCATAGACCGCGTAGAACGCCTTGGCCTCTTTCGGCTTCCGGTGCAGGGAGTGGCGCAGTGTCAGCACTCGCCGATCGCGTAGGCGGTCGACAGCGACACGGCCATCGCGCCGATAATGCTGGCGTCTATGAGCGCGACCGCGAAGAACACGCCGGCAAGATGTCCGACATGCTTGCCGAGGCCTGCGGCAACGGCGCCGGCGTCCCGGAAATTGCCAAACTCTTCGTGCCCTGCGAAGGTCGCCGCGGTGAAGGCCATCATGGCAACTGCGCCGATGATCACAATCACGATGCCGATCCAGAGATCGGCGCGCTGGTAGCGCATGAAGCGCGGCGTGATGCGCTTGTCGATCACGTAGCTCTGCTGGAAGAAAAGCTGCCAAGGGGCAACGGTGGTGCCGACGATCGCGATGATCAGCAGCATGACATCGCTTAGCTTGCCGCCCTCGGGGAACTGCGGCACGACAAGATCATGCGCGATCTGGCCGATGGGCGGATGCACCCAGACGAGAATCGGCACGAGCAGCAGGCTACCGAAGACGAGCAGCAGCGAGAACCGCTCGAAGCGACGGAAGTCCCCCGTGGCCGCGGCAGCGATAATCACCGCAGCGGAAGCGATGACGCCCGCCTCCCTCGGCACGCCTAGATAGTCGAGCGCCAGGCTGATGCCGATGAACTCGGTGACGATGGTAAGGGCGTTGAGCAGGAACAGGTCGATGACGCTGAAAGCCCCCCAGAACTTGCCAAAACGCTCCAGGATGAGCCGGGCGTGGCCGACGCCGGTCACGGCACCTAGGCGCAGGACCATTTCCTGATTGACGTAGAGCACGGGCACGAGCAGCAGCAGCGTCCACAGCAACGTCGTGCCGTAGTCCTGGCCCGCCTGCGTGTAGGTACCGAACGCGCCGGCGTCGTTGTCACCGACCATAACGATGAGCCCTGGTCCCAAAATAGCGAGCAGCGTCCTGAGACGCGCCCACCATCCGTCGCGGGGTCCGATATCGCCGTGGCGGATAGTGCCGAATGCACCGCGAATATCGCCGATATGGGCGTCATCGAGGACGGCGCTACGGTGCGGGATCGTCAAGAGTTTGGTCGTCGACATAGGTGTTCCCCGTTCGCGGTAGGTTTTGCGGTTTGTTTGGATCAGCGGTGTGAAACGAGGCCTATGTCCGGTTCCCAAGTACAGGCGAGCCGGCCATGAGCATCAAGGCGCCAATGGCAGATGAGTGGCCGCCGGCCGACGGGCAGACGGTCGAGTGCAAACAGGCGGACGAGGCTGGTCGTGGCGCCCTTGGGCGGGACGATGCCCGGCAGGGCAGCCGGGCGCACAGCAAGGATTGCGGCAGTCATCTCTGCGCCTCCCTCTACTCAGATCGATTGCACCGACCCGGGAGGCGCGAGAAGAAGGAGGGCGCTTAAGTTGAGCGCATCTCCGGAAGCTCTCGGATTTCCCGGGCAATGAACCCGGCCGGGGTCACGATCGCGCTGCGACTATGGTCCTCGGACGGGGCGTTGCTAGATCGCGGGTTCATCAGATCCCTTACGACTGGTTGTAGGGCGCGCCGCATGAACGACATCGACATTCGGCGCGTAAGCGTGTATATACCATCCCGGAGGACAGATTCAAGGAAAATGACTCATACTAGCGACGAAAAAGAGAAGCACAAGCTTCTCAACCGGGTTCGCCGCATTCGCGGCCAGCTCGAGGCGGTCGAGCGGGCCCTCCAAGAGGAGGCGGGCTGCGCGGCCATCCTGCAGCAGATTACTGCCTGCCGTGGGGCATTGGACGGGCTCGTAGCCGAAGTCGTCGAAGACCACATCCGCGAGCATGTGATCGACCCAAAGGCTTCGCGTGACAATCCGCGGGCCCGTGCGGCGGAAGAGCTGGTCGAGATCGTCCACTCCTTCTTGACCTGATCTGAGTGCCATCGGCACCAACAGGACCGAGTATGCGTCTTGAGGAGAAATGTGCACGTTTCAGCGAGCGACAGCGGCTGGACGCCGCAGGTCTCGCGGTGCAGAGCGCGGGTTCCGAGCTGCGACTGGCGAGAGAGAGCAGCACATAGTTAGAGAACCGCGCCTTGGCGGAACCTCACCGCGACTTTACAATTCTGTAAAGTCGCGAGGAGAAGCAGCTTCCAGTGGTGGCATTCTTTGGCAGGCTCTTGCGGCCTCCTCCTGGGCAGTGAACTGCGCGAACGGAGCTGTTCGGCATCGATCGTTCACGATGGACACAGCTTGATCAGAACCGCGTGGCGCGGTGCCTCGTCGTTCTGGGGTGGAAACGGGGACATCGCCGCGTAGGTGGCAAGCTCAGGCCCTGCTACCGCAAAAAGACAAGGTAAGTGGCATCACTCCTGGCATCAGCTAACCACTTGCCGCTACTGCAATAATACCCTGATGCCAGTGATGCCAGTAGTTGGAGAAGTTATAAGAACGTTTTTAGGAAGTTTTGGGATGGCCCCTGTAGGGGGTATCAGTGGCATCGCCCTCCGCGCGGGGACGCCAAGCTACGCCGCGAGTCACGTCTTATTTTTTGTTGGCCTGGGCCTGCTCGTCACTGCGTGAATGATTACATGCCGGGGTACATTTAAGCCATAGAGCGCCGTCTGCGTGGCTTCGGGCGTCGGCCCTAGCCCATAGCTTCGTGGCTGCCGGGTCGTGTCGCTGATTTTCGTTTGGTAGGTGCGCTGCTGCCCCGTGAGCCTTTCGAGAAGGCTTCTGCGGGTGGACGGGTCTTGATTTCTGGGGTTCGCGTCGCGCGACCTTTATTCCTGATCCTGGCCAGGGCTCCTGGAGTCGGCAGGGCCGTTGGAGTCGTCACCGCTACCCGTATCGGGCGGGGCCGCAGGGGCAGGGGCTTGTGCATTACCGCTGTCGTCGTCCTGTGCGACGCGGTCCCCGTCAGCTGACCGGGAAATGGCGGATCGAGTGTTCGTATCCGCTTCGTAGTAGGCCACGAGCAGAAAGGAAGCAGCCAGGGCCACGCAAGCGAGAGAACAAAGTCGGATGATGATCATGTCGATCTCCATCGTTGAACGAATACGAAGCCTGGGGCGGTGCAGTGATGGGCCTAGCTTGCTAAAAGAAGAAGCCCTGATGGAGGACGACCAGGGCTTCTCCCCGCTCAAATGGAGAGACGTGACAGTGATGCCCAACCATGCACAGCTCCCGCGAAAGCGCGGGGCCCCTATCTGCCCAGCAAAAAACGTGCCCATTCGAATTCTTTGACTTTGTCGAGCATTAGCGAATTCGGCTTCGGTCCTAGCTGGCGAGCCTTTAAGCAGCTCGGACGAATGTGCGTCCAAGTTTTGGGCAGCGGGCGCCTCAAAGCATCTAAGGCGCGGGTCGCCTCGGCAACACCGATAAAAAGATGGCTCAGCCAGAGCGCGTAGGGGGTCAAGGAAGACAAAAAAGCGCCTAAAGATCGGGTGACGCATACCTGCGCAGACGGCTCAGGAGGGAATAGTGCATCGACTTGCTATGCGTATGATCGTGATGCCCGCACCCCTCAGAGTTTCCGGCCGTCACCGGGCTTCTGTGGCCGCTGCATTGTTGATAGAGATGCTGATGTGTGTCGCTCTCCCGGAGACGGTTCAACAATATCATAACAGCGCTGGAGACGGCTCTGGAGGCCCGACGCCAGCGCATCGTTATCAGCCAATCAACGGTTAGCACCATCAAATGGGCTGGCCTATTGCTTCAGGCGCTTTGCGCGTTGATTGCGATTGCGATGGTGCATAGCGATAACCGGATCACCTGCCGCATCGCACTGATGCTGTTTGCGACCGGCATCGGGCTTTCGATCCTGCTGATCGCTGCGTACAGTCGACCATTTACCGGCGAAATCTCAGTCGGACCGGAACTCCTCAAGCAAGTCGTCGCAAGCCGCGCCCCGGCCGCCCGTAAGCGAGAAAGCACAATGCGGTCTGCACCAGCCGCTACGCTCCACTTTGGAGGAGGTCTGCTTAGCCGGGGTGACCGGTCGCGCTGTGAAGAGGCCCACCTTATCCACGACGCCTGACTACACAATTCGGGCGCAAGAAACGGTGCTCCTTGAAGTCCTGTTCGTAGGAGTCGATCGCAAATGGTAGAATTCCAGTGAGTGGCTCGATCGCGCCCTACGCAGCCATACGTAAGGCATTTTTCTTGGGTGAAAGACCGGGGTTAACATGGATCTCAGAGCTGGCGGAAGGCGCCGAGGTGCTCTCGGCGAGGGCTCCGAAAGGGGAGAACACGATCATGTACAAAAATATACTAATCGCCGTTGACGGGCAGGAGTTGTCGAACAAGGCGCTGACGCAGGCGATCGGGCTTGCAAAAGCCATCGGAGCGAAGGTCACGGTTCTCAACGTCACGCCGCGCTGGTCGGCTGTCGCTGCCGGGGGGGACGTCGCGGTCATGTTCCCGCCCGAGGCGCACGAGGCCAATATCGCGGAAGCCGCGAAGCTGCTCCTGAGCAAATCGGCGGCCATCGCCGAATCGGCCGGAGTTCTCTGCGACACAGCGCATGCGAGCGATGCTCATCCCTACAAGGCCATTCTCGACACGGCCTCTGCGAAGGGCTGCGATCTCATCGTCATGGGCTCGCACGGCCGGCGCGGCATAGCCGGCCTGCTGCTCGGCAGCGAGACACAGAAGACCCTGACCCACGGGAAGATTCCGGTTCTAGTTTATAGGGAATAGACATGCGAAGGCTTCCAGCCGAGGAGGGATGTGTTTAGCGCTAAGCTGTCGTATGCGTGCGCGAGGTGAGTTCCGCTTGTAACGGTAGATCGGCCTATGGGACGCTGACCCTCGGCTTCTGGACGCATCGCGGTCAGTGTGCTCTCGGACGCGATGGCGAAGCCATCAGCCCGGCTGCAACCATACGGCATGATGATACTGATTGGCGTGCTATTTGTTTTGCCGCTGCTCGGTGCGCAACTCGGGATCGACCTCAATATTGTTTGGCAGCTTGTCCAGCGTTCGACCAACGTCATTATCGATTTAATTCTTGGCTGACCGGGTACGTGAGGCCTCTTTCGACAAGAGGTGGGGCTTACGGCATCGAAAAGGTTCTGTAACGAGGAGCCGCTCCGAGTTCCGACTGAGGGGGCTACGAATGTCCGTTACTGGCACGAAGCAGAAGTCGGCAAGCCGACGATCCATGTCCGTTTTTGAACCCGAAGCTGACGTTAAAAGACGGCGCCGTTAATTACCGTTGGCGGTAAGAGAGTGAGAACGCCGCTTTGACAGGATGTTCGAATCCGGCCTGGGGTGCGCACTCCACACTTTGAATTCATTGCAAAAATCGTGGCTGATGAGCCAGTCAGATTCGAACCCGTCTGCGGATCGAATTCGGAGAATAACAGGTGAAAAAACAGGTGAGACCTGATTTTGCCCACGGCAGGGCGGAGACCTCGCGACAATTCGGATGGCAAAACATCGGCTTACTCAGAACCTCCAGCCCTTGGGACTTGCTGTCGGAACAGGCACGAAACAGGCCCATAACAGGTCGGTTTTCGTGAATACATTAGGCTGTGACGCGCAACCGGTCCGATCAGCCGGTAGTGGGCTAGGACGCGTACTCATAAATCGAGATTGGTGAGCAACGGTTGGTCAATGTCTGCTTTGCACCCAAAAGCGGACGCTCTACCGCAATCGCGGAATGTCCGCTTAGTGCCATTAGCGGACATTGAGAACTCAAAATTTTAGTCCTCGACAAACACGGCGGTGCTCTTACCGCCGCGCTTAGGCACTTGTCTTGTTGTCGGTAATCCCACGGGAGAACCTTGCCCGGTCTCAGTCGCATGCACCTCTACCTGACGACGTAGACGATCCTCCTGGCCGTCGGCTCGACCAGAACCCTTTGACCGTTGATGTACGAAAACACGTAAGGCGACGCCGGGATGGGATAGACCGGCGCCGCCGCAGGCAAGGTCGCGCCGACCATCACTTCTCCGTCGACGAGAACCGGTTCAACTGCCTGCTGCGTCACGTAGGAGAGAACCTCCGGGGCCGGCAGAATCGGCTCGACAACGCCGACGGCGGGTGGGACTGCCACCATCGCGCCGACCGGCGGCGTGGCGACGACCTCTCCGACGCCCTCTGGCACCACTATCGGAATGCCGAGCTGAGCGCCGGACACTTGAAGATTTGTGAGCTTGCCGCCGGCGTCTGTGACGAGATACTCGGCAGACGCCCAGCCGGTCACCCCGCCGATCGCGACGCCGCACCAAGTATAATTGGAGATGCAGCCGGTGACCGCCGCCGGCACGTTTTGCTGCATTTCGCCGACCACGGGATATTGGAAGCCCGGTCCGCTTCGCACATTGAGATGGCCGGTCGGGGAATAGGCGGTCACCGCCGAGGCGGGACCCGCGAAGAGGAGGGCGCCAAAAAGCGAAGCGAGACCGATCATTGCATGGGTACGTTGCATTCTACTGCTCCTCCTATGAGGGGTGTATTTTACTGAGTTCTTTTTCGACTAAGAATGCGGCGCGTCGTGCCAACAAGAGACATTGTAGGGGTGTCAAGACAGCACGCCGCGCGGCCTCCGTCCCATGCCGGCCGACTTCTCGTTACTGTTGGTCGCCAGCCAGCGAAAGACGTCCAAGGAAGGCTGATAGGATCGCGTGCAGTATGACCGCCGGCCAAAGCAGGATGGCGGTTAAACCATCTATCAAGCCGAGATAGGCGAGATATAGCGCGACCAATGCGCTGTAGGTCAACATGCCGACCAGCGGTGGCCCGGGCCAGCAGGCGACCCCTAACCCGATCAGGGCGATGCCGGCCACGCGCGCAACTGGCATGGCAATGCCGGTGAGTTCCACGCCCAACAACAGCTGTCCGACGAGCGAGGGGACGACCAGCAACGCCAAACCCGTGGCAGCTTCGCCTACAGCGGCGAAATTCAGCACCCTTTTCATGTCCGTGCGCCGGCCCCCTTGGAATAGAACAGGTCCTCCATGTCTATCTATTCGGCCCCGCACTCGTTGAGGGGCGGGACCTTGCCGTTGAGTTGGACGGCCAGAGCCGCAGCAGTGCCTGCAGGAGCGCCGACATAGATCGTCGAACCCGTTTTGCTATTCGCGGTGGCGGGCTTGCAATATTTGAAGAAGGACTTGTCGCATGGATAGGGCCCGAGGATTTGGTAGCTTTGGGCGTTGGCGCCAGTGGACTTGGTGATGGGGCAGGAACAGATGATCTGCCCTTTCGGCACCGGTTTGTCGAAGCCCGGGAACGTCGTCTCCTCGGTGCTTCTGAAGCACAGTCCACCGTCGCACTGAGCGTAGGCGCCGCCCTCCTCGCCCTGGCAGGTGTAGACCCCGCCGCCTCCCTGCGGAGAGGCGATCGAATCTGGCAGGCTATAGGTGCTGATCATGAATTTGTTGTTGGCGCCTGCGGCGTTGATCGAGCAGACGTCCTCGTCCTTGCCCATCGGGAACGGCAGGCTGATGCTGTCGCCGTGCTTCACGTCGCACTGGCAGTAAGCGACGCCGTCGAACACATTGCAGCGCGCCGCGGCGCAAAGCGCGTAAGTCTGATCCTTGCAGATCTTGAATTGCGCGCCGGCCATTGCGTCGAGGAGCTTGTCGAGGCAACCTTTGGAAAGCTCGCCCATCCTGTTCTGCACACAGCTCTTGACGCGTCCGACATCGGGCAGCACGTCCTTGCAGAGACTCCAGATGTCGCCGCCGCACGCTTTGATGATCCCCAAATCCTGGTCGAAGCCCTCCGCCATCGCAGGCGCGGCCACGCCCGCCGTCGACATGAGCGCAAAGGCCAAACCTGTGCCGATCAGCCGCGCCTTTGCAGCCCTTTTCCAGCTTGACAACATCTCCATTCCTCCTTTGTGCTCTGCGTCGAAAGCAAAACAACTTGCGTTGGGCGACGCTGCCCCGAAGGATCGGGATCGCACTCTTCAAGGCGGCTCAGTTCGCGTCCTGCGCCGCGTGTTCGGCCTCCATCAGCTTCTGCTTGTCCTGGTCGGTCAGCATCGGCGGCGTGACCGAAATCGTCAGCTTGTCGATCTTGCCGGTGAAGGCGAACGGCACCTGGTAGTCGGTGTCGTCGACCGGCGTGCCGGTGTCGGAGCCGATGTCGAACGTTTCGTCCCAAGGCAAAAGTAGCGGGATCGTGCGCTCCATCGTTTGCGTCGCCACGACTTTGCCGTCGACCGAGAGCGTGCCGGTGCCGGGATGACCGAGGCCGCTGATGTTGTTGAAGGCAAGCGTCGCGAAGCCGAGGCCGTCATACTTGAAGTCGTAGGCTAGCGTGTGCTTGCCGGGCGCGAGCACATCCGGCCCCTGCCACTTCACCCGCTTGAGGTCGAGCAGGTTCCAGGTGAAGACCGGCTTGCGCTTGAGCAGATAGAGGCCATAGCCGCCGAACCGTCCGCCCTGGGTGACGATCACGCCTTCGCCGCCGCCTTGCGGCACGTCGATGTCGGCGGTGATGGTGTATGACGTGTTGAGCAGGTTCGGCGCCTCGCCGTTGGGAATGCCGCTTATCGGGTCACCCGAATAGGTGAATACCTTCCGGCCCGCGACCAGGCTGGGGCGCGGGACCACAAAGCGCGTCGCAGCGGAAGCGTCGAGCGGCAAGACCTGATATTTGGCGAACTCGCCGAACATCAGATCCGTCATCTCCTTCATCTTGGTCGGGTTCTGCGCGGAGACGTCGGTGTACTGCGTCCAGTCATGCCGCACGTCGTACAGCTCAAACTTGAAGGCGGTGGCCGGGTCCTCGATCGCCTTACCGAGCAACTGCCAGGGCGCGCGCTTCGGTACCGCGCTCAGCATCCAGCCGTCATTGTAGAGGCCCTGCACGCCCAGCATCTCGAAATACTGGATCTTGTGCGGTGAAGGCGCATCGGCATTGGCCTTGTCGAAGCTATAGGCCATGCTGACGCCTTCGATCGGCTTCTGACTAATCCCGTCGACGGTGTCGGGGGCGGGGATGCCGGTCGCTTCCAGCAGCGTCGGCACGACGTCGATCACGTGGTGGAACTGCCAGCGGACGCCGCCCTTGTCCGTGATGTGGCCCGGCCAGGAGATTGCCATGCCCTGACGCGTGCCGCCGAAGAAGGACGGAATCTGCTTCGTCCATTTGTAGGGCGTGTCGAAGGCCCACGCCCACGGCACTGCGAAATGGCTATAGGCGTATTGGGTCGGCCAGACATCGTAGAACTTCATCTGCTCGGCGACCGGCAATTCGATGCCGTTGAACTGCAAGACCTCGCTCGGCGTGCCCTTGGGCGAGCCTTCGGCCGAGGCCCCGTTGTCGCCGCTGATGTAGATAATGAGCGTATTGTCGAGTTCGCCCATGTCCTCGACCGCCTGGATGACCCGGCCGATCTCGTGGTCGGTGTAGGCGAGATAGGCGGCGTAGACATCGGCCTGACGGATGAAGAGCTTCTTCTCATCGTCGGTCGTCTGGTCCCAGCGCTGGAGCAGGCTGTCCGGCCAGGGCGTCAGCTGGGCGTCCTGGGGGATCACGCCGAGCTTCTTCTGGTTGGCGAAGATCTGGTCGCGCAGCGCATTCCAGCCCTTGTCGAAGAGATGCATGTCGCTGATCTTCTGCACCCATTCCGGGGTCGGCTGATGCGGCGAGTGCGTGCCGCCGGGGACGTAATAGACGAACCATGGCATCGAGGGATCGATGTCGTGCATCTGGTCCATCCAATGGATGGCGTCGTCGGCCATCGCCGTCGTCAAGTTCCATTTCCCCTCCTGCCCGAGGTAAGGGTAGATCGCCGTGGTGTTGCGGAAGAGGTTCGGCTCCCACTGGCTCGCATCGCCGCCGATGAAACCGTAGAAATAGTCGAAGCCCATGCCGTTCGGCCATTGGTCGAACGGCCCGGCTTGGCTCGTTTGATAGGTCGGCGTGTTGTGGTCCTTGCCGAACCACGCTGTCCGGTAGCCATTCTCTCGCAGGATCCGGCCGATCGTGGCGGTATCCTTGGGGATGAGGCTATTGTAGCCGGGAAAGCCGGTCGACGTCTCGGAGACGACGCCGAAGCCGACCGAATGGTGATTGCGGCCGGTGATGAGCGCGGCGCGCGTCGGCGAGCAGAGCGAGGTCGAATGGAAGTTGGTGTAGCGTAGACCGCTGTTCGCGATGCGGTCGAGCGACGGCGTCGGAATGACGCCGCCGAAGGTCGATGGCGCCGCGAAGCCGACGTCGTCGGTCATGATGAGAAGGATGTTCGGTGCGCCCTTCGGCGGCACGACGCGCGCCGGCCAATACGGCTTCGACTGCGCCGCGTTGAGTTCGATCTCCCCGCCGAATTTCTGCGGCGGCGGCGGCAGCACGTGGCCGTCGATCGTCGTCGTCGCGTCCGGCGCGCCTGGCGTGCCGGTGATTTCTTGGGCATGAGCGGTTGTTCCTACAAGCAGGAACAGCAGGCAGGCACTGAGCAACCCGCTTGAAACAGCCCGGTCAAGGAGTTTCGGGGGGGTGAAGTTCATGCCGCGTCTCCACTACATACTGTACATACTGGGCTCAGGGTGCTTTTAGAGAGTACACGAGGTCTTTGACGGTTCGACGCAAATCAAACTCACCGGTCTGCATGGAAGTGTCGTTAACTCGTTACACCCGAGACAGTGCCGCCTGGGAAGTGCCAGGCTATCGTCCCTGGAATGGGCCATAAGCGGACATTTCACACGCTGACCTTAGTGGCCTTGTCTCCGGTGCTGCTGCACGTAGGCTTTCGAAACGTCGCCCGCTGCAATCAAGGCGTTCACGCATGCCCTGGACAGTTTGGCGCCGTTGTTGCGAAAGCAGTAATTCAGAAGGGGGCTTCCGATTCCATATTCGCTGCAGAAATTGTGGTAGTCCCATCGACAGTCCGTTGACACGGCCTGGGTTATATCGGGCGCTGCTCGCGCCTCGCAGGCGAAGCAAGAGATCGCAACAAAGGCAATAAGCAGCTTCGAGCGATAGCACGTCATCGATGAATCCTCCCTGCAACTTCGATCAGACAACCAGAGTAACCCAGCGCACTGCGGCCCCTAGTAGCAGGGCGGGTAAGGGTAATACCCGCATGCGGGTCGGCCATAATACGCTGCTGCTGCATAAGGCGCTGCTGCATAAGGTGCTACATACGGCGCTGCAACGGCCCCGACTGCAGCCGCACCGACCGCAGCCGCCCCGACCGCCGCGCCATAATAGGCACCGCGACGGAAGGCACGGCGCCGGACGCCAAAAAGGTCGATGAAGACCGAAGCAGCTCCTTCAGCGCCCGTCAGATCGCCTTCAAGGACCTGCACGGCAAATGTGAGCTTGTCGCCATCGAGCTTCGGGGATTTCAACACCACGACGGCATCCTTAACCGATGAGCCATCTTTGCTGAACACCGACACGGTGGCGTTTGGAGGCTCTTTGCCGAAGCTATCGCTCCCCTGGTCCCAGTCTTCGATCAGGTGCGTCGTGAGCATGTGACCCGCGGCCCTTACC
The DNA here is from genome assembly GCA_963804515.1 of uncultured Alphaproteobacteria bacterium. GTDB lineage: Bacteria > Pseudomonadota > Alphaproteobacteria > Rhizobiales > Methyloligellaceae > Methyloceanibacter. Next base: position 533,992 of record CAWDQR010000006.1, read on the forward strand.
GGGCGATCAGCAAAGATGATGAAATTCGGCGGGACGCCGTTGAGCGTAAGCGTGTCGCCTTGGAGGCTAGCGCCGCGGGCGTTCATGACAATCAGCGACGGCACCATCTCCGGCTTGGTCGAGCTCGGTGTGCCGATCGCTTTCGACGCCGGGGCCTGAATCGCATCTTGTGCTAGCGCCAATTGAGGCGCGTAGAGCAAGCCCGCGACAGTTAGAACCATGTAAACGGCGGGTCTTAATACCATTGCTTCACTCCCTCACTTTGTTGCCTGGCGTCACGAGCATCCCCAAGCTTATAGTCGGCATCGCTTAGACAGACTTGCCATTTGGCGCCAAAGGACTGTGGTTGATGTCGAGCGATACCTACGCCCACAATCCGGTGACACTGCTCCACATTGCAGCCTATTTGAGACAGCGCGGCATTAAGCCCTTGGAGATATTCAAGCGAGCAGGCATCCCCCCCTCGGTGCTGCTAGACGCAACTAGTTGGGTCTCGCGTGATCTTTGCCTTGCGCTTGGCGGACAGCTCGCCGCCTTAGCAGGGGAGCCGTTCCCCGGTTCAAGAGTAGGGCAGCTATTTAAGCTGACCGACCTTGGAGCCTGGGGTCGCGCGGTCGTCGCCGCTCCGAACCTCAGACAGGCGTGTCGTGCAGCGGCGAGCGGTATCGGACTCCTCGAGCAAGGCACGAACCTACATCTGCTGACATTTGAACGTCATGCGCAGCTGAGGTTTGGATTTCGTGGAAGCCTAGGAACCAATCCGCTGCAGCACCTCCTCGGCACACTGGTTATTCTGCGGAAGATTGCATTGTTGGCAGGCGCGCCGGAGGCGGTAAGCGTGCGCTTCTCGCTACCCTATTCGCGCGGCGTCGATGTGCTTGAAGAGACGCACGGTCCAGCACTCGAGTTCGGATGTGAGCATGACGCGATCCTGATCGATAACGAAATATTGGATCAACCCCTCATAGGTGCGAACGCCAAGGCGGCTTCAGCTGGACCTGCTGACACTGCAATGGCGATCGGCGTGCTCGTGAAGCAGTCCTTGCCATTTCAACGGCCGACGATCGAGAGCGTTGCCGCACAACAAAACGTATCCGTTCGCACGCTGCAGCGACGGTTGAGGGACTGGGGTTTCTCATTCGAGGAGCTACTCGATGACGTTCGGCGCTCCAAGACGATCGAGCTGATCAGTAGCGGCGACAACACGATGACCGAAATCGCGTTTTTGGTTGGCTATTCAGACACGGCACACTTCAGTCGCGCCTTCAAGCGATGGATGGGACGATCGCCACGCGAGTACGTCAAATCTGGAGTCTTTGGCCACGCGCCCGGCTCAGGTCGGCCAACGGTGTAGACGTTCGGCACATCTGAACGGAGGCGAAACAGGGACCGACTCTTTTGTCGCTTTGATCACCCAGCCTCGCGGCTGCCGAAACTACTCTCACAAGTCGCGTCCCGAGTCCGCTTTGGGTCATTAGCCAACATAACGGCCCGTTCGAGTCATGTCCGCTTTACCCCCGATTGTGTTGCAAAACTCGATTGATGGAGGTCGGGAAGCGTGATTCGGTGGAGCTGAAGCGATCAATGTCGGGGGCAGGACATGATGGGTCGGCTGACGGCGGGTCAGGGGCAGCTCTTCTACGAATTCCATCTCGATGAAGTGGTTCCAGCCGATCACGTGGTACGGCGGATTGATGCGGTGCTCGATCTTGGCTGGATCCACAAGGAGCTTGCGCCGTTCTACAGCAGCACCGGACGACCCTCGATCGACCCGGAACTGATGATGCGAATGCTGCTCGTCGGCTACGTCTTTGCGCTCCGGTCGGAGCGACGGATCTGTGCCGAGGTTCAGGTCAATCTGGCGTACCGCTGGTTCTGTCGTCTGAGCATCGAGGACAAGATCCCTGACCACTCGGTATTCTCTCGCGCCCGGCACGAGCGCTTCCGCGAGAGCGAGGTATTCCGACGTGTGTTTGAACGCGTGGTGGGCACCTGCATTGCGGTTGGTTTGGTTGGCGGCGAGGCGTTCTCGATCGACGCCAGCCTGATCAAGGCGGACGTCGACCAGACGAAACGCATGCCGGGTGCCGAGGCTGTCGATTGGCCCAAGCCCGAGGAGGCATCGCGCGCGATCGCGGAGTATCTCGCGGCGCTCGACGAGGCGCGTGTCGCGGAAGCCGGCGACGACGGCGATAACGATCGCAAGCCACCGAAGCAGATCTCGTTGACGGATCTACAGGCCGCTTGGGTGGCGAGGAAGAAGATGAGCCCATTCTTCGCCTACGACGCCAACTATCTGATCGACAACAAGCTCGGCATTATCGTCGATGCCGAGGGTACGCGCGCCAACCGCGGCGAAGAGACCGCCGTCACCGAGACGATGATCGCGCGCGTTGCCCGACGCTATGATCTGAGCCCAAAGAGGCTCGCGGCCGACACGGCCTACGGGACAGGACGCCTGCTGAGGTGGCTCACCGATCGAGACATCGCGCCACACATCCCGGTATGGGACAAGTCGCGGCAGACGAACGGCCACTTCAGGCGCGATGACTTCGCGTATGACAAAGAGCGCAACGTCTACCTCTGCCCGGACGGCAAGCTGCTAACCTCAACCGGCAATATCGACCAGGGCCGTATCCTCTATTACCGAGCTCTCAAAAGTGATTGCTCAGCCTGCCTGCTGAAGCCCCAATGCACGATCGGGCCCGTGCGCAAGGTCACGCGCGACATCGACGAGGAGGTGCGCGATCGCGTCCGCGCTCTGGCCAACACCGAAGCCTTCCAACAGTCGCGCCGAGAGCGCAAGAAAGTCGAGATGCTGTTTGCACATATGAAGCGCATCCTGAAGCTCGACCGGCTGCGGCTGCGGGGCTTGAGCGGCGCCCGCGACGAGGTTCTGCTCGTCGCCACCGCCCAGAACTTGAGAAAGCTGGCTAAGTATCTCGAACGACCACCGCCGATCGTGCCAGCCGCCTGCGCTGCGTAAGCCTAGTTCGCGTCGAATATCGTATAACTGCCGCCGATCCCCGGAGAGGCGGCCGAGCAAGCAAAGCACCAGGTCTGACACTCTCCCCAAAGCGAACTAACGCGCGCCGTCGGCGTGTTTTGCAACACAATCCCCCCAATAGCGGACATTCGTCGGTGCAGGTGGGATGTCCGAAAAGTGCCAAAAGCGGGCATGGTAAGGGGATATTCTAGGCTTCTATCGCCGCTGCCCGTCACCTACCACGGGCCGTGGCCTGTCCAAATTCGGACATTTGGGGGCAATAGGTTCCAGAACGGGGAACCACCGTGCGCAGCCTGATCATAGTCACTATTCTCTGCCTCACCTCAACCCCGGCTTTCGCCTGCGTATTCGACACCGACTGTAAGCCCGGCATCGCGTGCGTGGATGGTGCCTGCAGCCGCGACCTGCTTTCGGATGACGGCCATGACGGTGCCCCCGTGAAGCGACCGACCAGGAAGACCTGCATCTACGACGATGATTGCAGCCCAGGTTCCCGTTGCATCAAGGGCACAGGCATAGAGGGTGTCTGCATCGGCCACTGACTACACCGCAACTCTGCGGAGCGATGCTGCGCCAGAGCCTGCGTTAGCCCTGCGGGCTGACTCGGCCGAACGGTAACGTCCGCTTTGGGTCAAAAACGGACTTCGACCTGCGTCCGCGCCACTTCCGCTTTACCCCCAACAGCGGACGTTCGTCGGTGCAGTTGGAATGTCCGAAAAGTGCCATTAGCGGACATCAAGTTGCTCTTGGTCTCCGCCGCCATTCGCATCAATGATGCTCGGCACCTTATCGTCCTGCCCCACGTCACTAGCACGAGCTAGTTTAGCAGGCGCACTAACTATCGGAGGACCCAGATCGCTGTTTCTTAAGCCCGAGTTTCCAGCTTGCAACAGACGATATCCGGCCAAAAAGGTCGCAACTCAAACTGATCTAGATCAAGTAGCGTGATCAGCATTTGGCGCACTTCGGGCGCGGCAAGATGGAGGGTGTGGCAAATGCACACAAACGCAAAAGCGCAATTCATCGCCACGCTATTGACCGCGGGCTTGTTTGTCTGGGCATGCGGCCCGGCTGCGGCCGCCGTTCACATTGAGGGCCAGGTCCAAGGAGGCGGTGGCCCAATCGCAAACTCCACAGTGACTTTGTGGGCCGCAAGCGCGAACGCGCCCTCGCAACTGGCACAGGTCCAGACCGACGCCAACGGTGGGTTCGAGATTTCCGTCGAGCAGTCGCCGGGCAACGACACCCCCCTCTACGTTGTCGCCGCGGGCGGCGAACCGGCTGTCAACAAAGCGGGCGGAGACAATCCCGCCATCGCGCTGATGACTGTGGTGGGCGGCAACCCCCCGGCCAAGGTCATCATCAACGAGATGACGACAGTGGCGACGGTGTGGACGCACGCGCAGTTCCTCGACGGCATGGCGATCCGGGGTAACGCGCTCGGCCTGAAGATCGCTGCGGGCAACGTGCCCAACTTCGTCGATGTCGCTACCGGCGGATGGGGCGACGCGATCCAGGCCCCGCTTAACAGCGGCCAAACGCCCACGATGGCCAACTTCGCCACGTTGGCCGACGTGCTCTCCGCGTGCGTGACTCGGGTGACAGCGGATGCTTGCGACAAGCTTTTCGCCGCGGCCACGCCGCCGAAGGGCAAAGCCCCCACCGATACGCTGACGGTAGCCGAGTCCATCGCTCTCTATCCTTGGTACAAGCCCGAGAGGTTGTTTACGTTGCTGGACCGGTTCTATCCGATCCCGAACGGAAAGAATCTGCGCGCGGTTCCGTTCATGCCGTACCTCAACTGGGCGCCCAGCGCCTGGGTACTGCCGCTCAAGTTCGACGGAGGCGGGTATCGCGCGGGCGGCAAGGCGATGTTCGACAGCGAGGGCAACCTCTGGGTCGGCGACAACTTCACCGTCGGTTGGCAGGGGCAAGATTCGTTGTGGGAGGGCCACGCCACCAAGTTCGCCCCCAATGGCAAGCCGCTCTCGCCGATGACCACCGGCTTCACCGGCGGCGGCATGGAAGGGGGCACCTTTGGCGCCGCTGTCGATGCCAAGGACAATGCCTGGTTCACTACCTATGGCAGCAAGGCCATCGTGGTCTTTGATAAGAGCGGCAAGCCTCTGACGCCTCCGGAAGGCATCACCTTCGACGGCAAGCTTGGGCTGATGCAGGGCGTCATCGTCACGCCGAGCGGCGATGTCTGGGTCCTGGGCGTGGAGAAGAGCCAGCTCGTCTACTTCCCCAAGGGCGATCTGAGCAAGGGCCGGATCGTTTGCGAGGGCGACAAGGAGGAGCCGTGCAAGTCGTTCCGGGCGCCGTTTCACTTAGGCATCGACCAGCAGGACCGAATCTGGGTTTCCAATAGCGGCGTCGACCACGTCACCCGCTTCCCCGCTGCTGATCCGAGCAAGGCCGAGAACTTCAAGACCGGCATCAACAATAGCGGTCTTGCCATCGACAGTCAGGGCTACGTCTGGGTCACCAACCGGTTCGGCAGCGGGCTACTGGGCATGGCTCATTTGGTCGACATGGGGGTACGCCTGAAGCTTGAGGGCGTGACAGCAGCGTCCGACTACCTGACAAAGACCATGTCCAAGCAGCAAGGAGGCCGCAATGGTGGCAGTGTCACGTTGCTGCGGCCGGACGGCACCCAATATCCCGGCTCTCCGTTCATCGGTGGCAGCCTCCCGGGGCCATGGGCCGTGGCCGTGGATGGCAATGACAATGTCTGGATTTCAAACTTCGCCGGCGCGTCAGGCCAGATCGCGCATCTGTGCGGCGTCCGGACTGAGAATTGCCCGCCCGGCATGAAAACGGGCGACCCTATTTCGCCTCCCCTCGGCTACGTCGGTGGTGGCATGGAGATGCAGGTTGATATCAACGTCGATCCGGCCGGGAACGTTTGGGTCACCAACAACTGGCAGGACATCGACAGCTGTATTGGTACGCCCAACGAGGCGCTCTCGACGCGCTGCGGTGGGCAGGGCGTCGTGATCTTCTACGGCATGGCCAAGCCGGTCCGCGCGCCGCAGATCGGCCCCGCACGAGCCCCTTAACGGAACTGCGCTGGGGCTGCCACGGAC
>CAWDQR010000007.1:0-282575 GCA_963804515.1 uncultured Alphaproteobacteria bacterium
ACAGACTGCGATCACCAGCGCGATCATCGGGACGTACCAATCGCGAGTTGTTCTTAGCATGGGATTGTGCCACCCAATTTTCGGCAGGGCTTTTACCACGGATCGGCTTGAGACGCGTGTCTTCTCTTCCCCCTAAGCCGCCGCTCTGTCAACCGCGGACAGGAGCGACCCCGCATGAGCTATAGCGGTCAAGCATGCACAAGAGTGAGGGGCGCCAAAAGCAGCGTTCATCAAGGTCGTGGAAATACGCCGATCTTCTGCATGATGATGCCATTAGCGCACGCCTACGGAGTACCTGCTTAAACATCGGCCCCACTGGGCGTTGAGATTGGGATCGATCACTCTGCTGTTTCTGCCGACAACCTGCCTCAAATTTGGTGCCGGCGACCCCTCTTAGGGCGGCGGTTACGTGGCGGTCGTTGAGCCACATCGAGCTTGTTTGTGAGAAATCGTCGCACGGGCCACTCAGGCCGTTCAGGTGCGCTCCGCCCGCGGCCCAAGCAGCATGGGCGCGTATTCGAGCAGGAACATCGCGAAGGCAGCGATCCAGGAGGTGCCCGCAGCCTCGAGCATAGCCATATAGCCTTGCGGGAAAGCGCCGGCAGCAATGCGCAAGAGCGCGGCGGCTGTCATGGCGCCGTAAATTGCCATTGTCCAATTGGAGGCGGTTAAGTCGCGGCCGGTATGGCCGCGCGTCGCGCGCGTCATCACGCCCAGCGTCATGAGGCCGATCGCACCGACGGTCCAGGCATGCAAGGCGGCCGTCCCAGCAAGGCTCCCAGGGAGGAGAATGGACATCGCGCCGAGCAGAAATCCTAGTGGGACGAAAGCGTAACCAAGATGGAGGATCAGGACGATAGGCTCGCGCCAGGCGTGGACCCCATGCCATCGAAAAAGACGTGCTGCCTGCGCCGCCGCAGCGGCGAGGAAGAGAAGCCCCGTCGCGGGCATGGCTGGCGCAACGATCCAGAGGACCAACGCCACGCCGGAAGCGATCAGCGCGAATTTGTCGATGAGACCAAACGGAGCCGGCAGATGTGGCGACCGCATGCGCAACAGCCAACTATGGGTGAAGCTCGGCGTAATCCGGCCGCCGATGACCGTGATCAGCCCGATGAGTGCCGCGACGGCAACGCGCATGGAGACGTCTGGCGCTCCGGTGATCAGCACCTCTGCATGAAAGCCGATATTGGCCGCTGCGAGCAGCCCAACGAGAGCAAGCGGCTTCAGATTGCGCCAATTGCGGCCGGCCACGATCTCGCGTGCCATGGCGAGGAGAAGGCACGGCAGAAAGAGACTATCGATCACGATTGCCGGGAGCGGGCCCGTGGCTCCCGTCGCAAGAAACGCGATCCGAGCAAGACACCAGAGCGAAAAAAGCAAGGCAAGTCGCGAGCCTGCGACCGGCAGCCGCCCCGTCCAGTTCGGCACCGCCGTCAGGAGAAAGCCGGCCACCACGGCTGACGCATAGCCGAACAGCATCTCGTGCGCGTGCCATGCGAGAGCCCCATACCCGGGTGCGAGCTGCCAAAGGCCCGCGAGCGAACCAATCCAAAGGACCATGGCGAGGATGGCCCAGAGCGCGGCTCCGAGAAAGAACGGCCGGAAGCCATAGCTGAGGAGAGGGATTCCGGCGTGCATGGTCGCTGTCGTACTGGGGTTACCTCTGTCCTCGCGTATGCCATGTTGCATGACTGTTAATCTCCGCGCGATTGTCTTCGCTAGGAGCAGTCAGTCGGCTCGGCCACGCGTGCAAGCCCCTTTAGGTCGCGAATGACGATCTTCCGCCAGCCGACGGTAACGAGGCTGGCTCTTTCCCATGCGCTCAAGACACGGCTCACCGAGTGCAGAGTCGTTCCCGAGACTGGGCGTCATGAGAACCGTAATGACGGCGCTTTATTAAACCTTCCCGACTGCCACATTCTGAAAATGGATGTTTTGGAACGCCACGTAATTCTTGGGCTTTGTCGTGAGACGCGAGCATTGAAGAGATGATCCCCGCTTGTGAGAGCGGAGTGGTCCATCGAATTCCGTGCATTCCGGGCCCGAATAGGTTGGCAGGTCCCGCTCAGTGAGCTTCACGGTACACACCGTTGGCAAGCAGCTAACGGCAGGAAATCGGCCGTCTCGAGGAGGGTATCATGCCGCTCCTTGAGCGCTGCCATCGCATGATGGCGAAGAGCTTCGCCCTGAAAGGCGGGTCGAAACCAAGCCCCTCCATCAGCTAGGTGACGGTCGGTCGGGCTGGCCAAGTGAATGTGGGCTGCGCGGTTGCCAACGTAGCTCGGGCTTGTTCCTATGGTCGAACTTCTCATGAGAGCATGATCGGTCCATTTTCAGACACAATACCCCGTGCCAATGGCGCCACCAGAAGCGACGCTATGTGGATATGGGCGGCTGGATTGGCGGCCAAGCGCGCTACGTCATGACGCCCTACGCCGACTTTAACCTGCTGAAGTTCCCGGACCGCGACCAGGCGCTCGCCAAGATCCGCGACTTGACCATGCTGACCGACATCCTGCCGACAGGCTTTCATGCCGCAGTCCGGGCGAAGGTCGGCGTCGGCTCGACCGTATATATCGCCGGCTGCGGGCCAGTGGGTTTGGCGGCTGCTGCGTCCGCCCGCGTTCTCGGCGCGGCGGTGGTGATGATCGGCGACATGAACAAGGACCGCCTGACGCACGCAAAGAAGGTTGGTTTCGAGCCAATTGATCTCAACGCCCATGACCGGCTAGGCGAGCTCGTCGCGGCGGTAATTGGCGAACCGGTCGTTGACAGTTTCATCGACGCGGTTGGCTTCGAGGCGAAAGGTCACGGCGGCGCGGAACAGCCGGCGGTCGTTCTCAACCAAGGCATGGAGGTCACTCGCTACGCGGGCTCGATTGGTATTCCGGGCCTCTACGTGACCAACGATCCCGGATCCCATGACAAGCAGGCGGCGAAGGGATCGCTCTCGCTCAATTTCGGTCTAGGCTGGTCGGAGTCGCATTCCTTCTATACCGGCCAGACACCGGTACTGCGCTATAATCGTCAGCTCATGCAGGCGATCTTGCACGATCGCATTCCGATCGCGGACGTGGTCAATGCGCAGGTCATCCCCCTCGAGGAAGCGCCGAAAGGCTATGCCGATTTCGACAAAGGCGCGCCGGTAAAGTTTATCCTCGATCCACACGGCACCGTAGCGAAAGCCGCCTGACACTCGGTACTAATACGGAGCATACCTTCTCCTGCTTCGTAGCAGACATTACAGGGCTCAACGTCGCCCAGCAGAGCTAGATGACGACAATTCGCGGGAGTACGTTACGTGTTGTTTGCAGCTAGCGGCACATTCCGCATCTCATCGTCGGCGGCAAGTCGCTCATAAACACATTTCAGCTTGAGGTTGTTGGCTGGGGCTTTCCTTTCCCTCGGTCTCTCCAATTACGCCCGATGCCGGCATTTGCAAGTATGTACATCGGCAGCGGGAACCTATTCGCATAGACCTCCATCTAATCGGGTGAGGCCTAGTGCGGGGCCCTATTGAAGGAGAAACCGATGCAAAAACAACTCACACCGATCGTCATGGTCCTGGCCATACTGAGCCCGGGGCTCCTTTGGGCCGCCGCGCCCGCCAAGCCGTCCGATGCACAGATCGCTCATATCGCTTACACCGCCGACCTGCTTGACGTTGAAGCGGGCAAGCAGGCTCTCGAAAAATCTCAGAACAAGGACGTGCGGGCCTTCGCCCAACAGATGATCGGCGACCATACGGCGGTCAACGACCAAGCGCTTGCCCTGGTGAAGAAGCTCAACGTGACGCCCGAGGATAGCCCTACCAGCCAGAGCTTGACCAAACAGGCGGACGCCACGCGCGAGAAATTGTCCAGCTTGACGGGTGCGGCGTTCGACAAAGCCTATGTCGAAAATGAGGTTGCGTATCATAAGACGGTGAACAGCGCCCTCAGCACCACTCTGATCCCGGGCGCTCAAAATTCTGAGCTAAAATCCCTCTTGGAAAGAGGCCTCAAGCTGTTCCAGGCGCATCTGGACCATGCAGAGCTTCTCGCTAAGCAGCTGCAATCGGCCAAATCATGATCTGCAGAAACAGGCTCCGTGAGTTGAACGCATGTTGAAGCGAGAAAAGAGCGATCACACGACCCTTTCCGACGTCGAACTCGCCCGCCGTATCGCAGCAAGAGATGTCGCTGCGGTGCGGCTGGTGACCGGCCGGAACAATCAACGACTTTACCGTACCGCTTGGAGCATACTGAAAGACCGTTCGGAAGCTGAGGACGCCGTTCAGGACGGCTACATGAGAGCTTTCAACGCCATTGAGACCTTCGCCGGAGGGTCGTCGCTGTCGACATGGCTAACCCGAATTGTCGTGAACGAGGCGCTCGAGCGAAGAAGGAGCGCACAAAAGAGGGCTCGCTTGCTAAATCAAGAGTCGGTTCTTGTTTTGGAGGAATATCGGGAAAAACTGATGGCAGGCTCAGAATCGCACTCTCCCGAAAAGGCTTTGATGCGACGTCAGATTTGCAAACTGCTGGAGATGGCGATTGCCCGGCTTCCCGACACCTTCAGACCTGTGTTTGTACTGCGAGAGATTGAGGGTTTAAGCGTGGAGGATACGGCCGAAATCCTGCAGATCCCGTCAGAGACGGTAAAGACCCGACTCTTCCGAGCGCGCCGGCGCTTGCAGAAAGAGTTGGATCCGGAACTCTGTAGTGCCTTGTCGGAGACGTTCGCTTTCGCCGGAGCGGAATGCGGGGCCCTCACTGAGAATGTGGTCACCCTCTTTTTGGCTGCGGCTCGTCATGATACCAAGTGAGGAAGCGATTGCAAATCGGCCGAGCAAGCCAACATCGCCGGCGAAGCGCCAAATGCATCAATCGCTTCTGAGTCTCGCGCGCCCTGCTCTAAAACCCGCGTCCCGTTTTTACCTTCTTGGTGGTGCTCGAGCCAATCGGGGCGTGTGGGGTCAAACTACTTCGCTTTCGCAATCTCGAAGCTTGCCAACAACAAGGCGCGAATTGGGGGGAATTGTATAGGGGGTCGGTTTGCGCCTGGCCTCGTCGAGATTGCCGTCGTGGGTCTTACTTATCCTGTGTCCGCTTTGGAGACTTCACAGTACGCAGACATTCGGCATACGTATCAAGGACCCACTTTCGGTCTGCTGTTTGACACGATGCCGATGGGGTAAGCGCCTTTTTCTCAACCTTCGCGATGTCGAGCATCAATCGATAAGCAACGTACTCCGGTGAATTGTCTCCGATGTGAAGTGGCCCGTCCGTCATTTTTCGTTTCCTCCGAGAATTAAGCCACGCACAGCTGTAAGAAAGCGACCAAACTTCGGCTAGTTGATGCGCGGCGGCTCCTCATAGCTGTGGAAGGCTGGCAGCGAAGGCAGCGTCCATTCGAGTCGTGGCGCCGGCTCCCCAAGGATTGGCCGGGGCATGCACCTTGCGCGCGAAGGCATAGGCCATGGTCGTGGACGGCTTCTGCGACTGGCGGATGTTCCTGCACGGCCTATCCTCAAGCGCGTCGTATCCAGGTGACCGGCCGGGGCCATTCGCCGGCCCCTGGACCGTTTTTGGTGGGTCTTGGCGGCGAGAATAGAACCTCTTCCCAACCATGAACGTTCCTAGGGGGAGATTGAAAGCGCACCCTACCGTACATTACTAGCTGTTGGGCTGGCTCTGCCACGGAGATACCGACTTGGATCGGGAAGTGACGCGCCCAAGGAACATGCTGCTTCGAGCGCTGCCATGCCACGACTTTGACCAGCTCTATCCATCGCTTGAGCTTATTGCGCTTAAGCCGAGGTGTGTTCTGCAGCACGCCAGAATCCCGATCGAGCATTTTTACTTTATTGAGGATGGTTTGGTGTCGGTTGTGACCAAGACTGATGAGGCAAAGTCGGTTGGGGTTTGGCTCGTTGGGCGTGAGGGGGTGGTGGGGTTTCCACTCCTCGTCGGTCGAAAAGCGCCACTTAACCGATACGTCGTCCAGGTCGCCGGCAGTGCTCTCCGCGTTCAGGCGGAAGTGTTCGGAAGAGCTCTGAATGAAATAAGCTCCCTTCGTAGGCTTCTGTTCCGTCAGCTGATGTCGGTCCTTCTGCAGACGAGTTCAGCTAAGCAGTTGCAATCTCTGCCACAGCCTAACGCAACGTCTCGCGCGTTGGATTTTAATCGCGCGAGATCGGTCCGATAGAGATGAATTGCCAATCACGCAGCACGCGCTTGCGCGCGTGCTGGGGGTGCGCCGGGCCAGCATTTCAGAATGCCTCCATCGGCTTCAGCAGCGCGGCTTGCTCGGCAACACACGGGGGTTGATCAGCATCTTGGATGGGCCCGGCCTAGAAGCTCTGTCCTGCCGCTGTTATCATATTATTCGCAATGAGCAGGAAGGGGTTCTAGCTTGCTTAATGGATACTACGTCTTCGCCGCCAGCGGACTGCCGTAAAAGGGCGACCGTGGCGGCTACAAGAGCGAAAACCAATGCGAAGCAGGCCCTAGGCGAGGTGTAAAAGCGTAATCGACCGGGCCTAAGTGTGAACCATGCGTCGAGGGGGCATTCTTATGTCCGAATCGGACTGTCCGAATTGGGCAGCCGGGCGCGCACTGGCCGACGGGGCACAAAGCAGCGGCGACGCGGAAGCAAAGGGAAGAGCACCAGGAACACAATTGATCACTAGTGAAAACCTACGAGGTGTTGCGGAAGGCAAATTCTGCGGCAACGGCTAGCTTGCGTACCAGCAGACGTGCAAGTCCCTAGTGTCGGGCTCCATGGCGCATGGTTACTCGCATCGGCATGCCACCCTTCGGCAGCAGTACCACGCGCCAGACCGGTATAGGCTCCTTCCCGGGCGGGTTCTCGAACCGGGCGGCGCGGACCAACGTGGCCAGCATGGCTGTGGCCTCGATGAGCGCGAAGGCCGCACCGATACAGATCCTTGGGCCCACGCCGAACGGCATGAACTGATAGCGCGAATAACCGACATCGCGCCCTGGCGCGAAACGGGACGGATCGAAGCGGTCCGGGTCATCCCACAGTTTGCGGTGGCGGTGGATCACGTAGATCGGCAAGCCGATGAGCGTGCCGGCCTTAATGTACTCGCCGGCCAGTTCGACATCCTCTGCGGCGTAGCGAGACATCACCGGCAGCGGCGGAAAGAGCCGCATCGACTCCGTCAACACTTGTTGCACGGTCACCAGCTTGTCAATGTGCTCACCAGTGACGGGGCCGGAGGGCACGACCTGCCGGATTTCCTCCAGCATGCGGGCTTCCCATTCCGGCGCGCGCGACGTGAGGTAGAGCGTCCAGGTCAGCGCCGCGGCGATGGTATGGTGGCCGGCCAAAAGGAACGTCAGAAGATTGTCGACGAGCTGCTCGTCAGACATCGTCTGGCTGGTCTCCGGGTCGACCGCGCCGAGCAGCCGGGTAAAGAGGTCGTCGTGATCGTCGGGGGAGGCGCGGCGTGCGTGGATCAGGCCGGTAACGGCGCCCCTGAGACGGGACTCCCAAAAGTGCATGCGGCGGCGCCCTGGGCGCGGCAGCCAGACAGGCAGGTTGAGCGCCGCATAGGCCATCGACCAGGAAAGACCCTCCACATAGTCGGCAGTCCCCTGTTCCATCGTTTCGCCGATGAGGGCACCGTCGCCTGCCAACAACGTGTTGGAGATGACATGATACGTGGCGCGCACCATGGCAGTATCGATGGCGTGGGTTGAGCCTGGCGGTGCCGCGCTCCATGCCTTGATCGCAGACTCCGCACCCGCAACCATGGCCGGCACGTATCGGAGGATCTCGCCATGTCGAAAGAGCGGTGCCACCGTCTGGTGCTGCCAGCGCCAGTCACGGCCCTCCGACGTCAGGATACCATTGCCGAATAAGGGGCCCAGCACGCGCCGCAGGAGCAGATCCTGGGGGAACTCATCGCAGCGGTCGAGCAGCACGATCTTAACCAGGGCCGGGTCGGTCACCCAGGCGATGGCGGGAGGGCCACGCAAGACGACGAGTGGCTCGTGATAGACGGACTCCGGTATGGCCAGCAGCGGGTTACTGAGAAACTTTATGAAGGATTGTGGCAGGTTCAGAGGCTTCGGTGGCGGCGTCACTCGCGGTGGGTATAAAGGCACTCTGCTCGCGTAGACGGTGTCAATTTTGTTCATAGGATTCCGATAAGTGGGTATTGACGCAACTCGGGGCGGTATCGGGCAGTGAAGCGCATTGTCCAAAAAGGGTTCCGATCGCGCAAATGCAGCGAGTCAGCCGACTTGCGATACATCGCGGTGTAGCGGCCAGGCATCGTGACGATGATCTCATTGTCGCGGAGACCTCAAGCCGCAGATCTGCGCTGCTCACGGCGTAAGCTCAAGGCACCGGTGGTTCGGGGAAAGGACCTCCGACGGCCGGCATGCCCATCCAGTTGCAGACCTTCCAGTGAACGTCTGCTAGTCCACAATTCTCTCTTGCGATCGTGGCGCCGATCAATGCCCTCACGAGTATGACGGATACGGCAAGACTACGCCTCGAGTTCATGTCTCTTTCGCCTCCTCCCTAGAAATCCCTCGCCGCCCTGCGGTTGGATCTGCGCGCGGTAGCTCGCCGTCAGCGTCCGCAGCGATGGACGGCTTGCTCCTTTTGCCGATGGCTAGATCGAACAACGCTAAAAGGATCATCGACCCTCCGACCGCCACAGAGGTTGCAAACAGGATCAGGAATGCGGTGCTGAATAGCGAGTTGAAGATCGTCATGACGTCGGCAATCTAATCTTACCTGCGTCTTCATAGGTGCGGTATGGAGTACCTCTCATTTCGATGACGGTCACTGCCTGGCGTCTGGTGCGTCTATGAGCGCCGCCGCCATTGCAGCGCGGGCGACCGGGGCAAAGCCACGAGGGAGCGCAATGCCCAGTCTATCAGAACCAGCCGAGCTCGATCGCGGTATCATTTGCGAGTCTCCAGGCGCGAGCGCGGTACCCTGCAAGCCTGTAGGCGCTCTCTTTGACGTTCCGCACCCACTCAGACTTCAGGACTAGCTCAGGAGCCTCTGGTGATTTCTTATACGTCACCCCGAAGCTTCCTCGAGGCGTTGCGACCAAAATATCGAGGCCGCTCACTTCGACGATGAGGTCCAGTTCACCGGCTATGACAAGTCGAGTGCCCAGCGAACGCCGGGCACTCTGGGACGACTCCAACATCGCTTAAGCCCTTTGGATTAGGCTCTTACAATCTGAGCCGCCGGACTTGAACGCCTTCTCGGCGGCATTAGGGCTACCATAGCCAGACTTATCGCCAAGAATCTTCAAGCCGCTGACATGGCTCGGCAGCGTGTCGATGACGGAGCAATTGCCGACCGTATCCATCACCGCGTAATGCTCAGCGGCAAAAGCGGGCGCTGCCAATCCAACAATCAACAGAGTTGCTGCTACATATCGTTTCATGGGGACGTACTCCTATGTTTAGCCCCTCCTCCATGGGAGGTAGTCACTCGGTCCGAAAAAACACTTAGAGGGAAACGGAAAAGTGCACGCTCCCGTACACCCTTTCAGAGGCTGCGCTCGCGTGCCTCGGAACAGATCCCTTTGGCGCGGCGCTTGATGCTTCTAGTAAGCAAATCGCTTAGGAGCGCCCAGCCGCTAGGCGTAAAACAGGACGGACTCACGTCTGGCAATTGAACCGTGAATTCCGGAATCAGCGTTCTGACCGCAGTTTCGAGGCTAAACCACGACCTAAAAGAAATCCGCGTTGTCCTGGCGGCAATGTCGCAGGGCGGAACCTGGCCGCCGTTGACACGTTGCAAGACACAAGAGTTAGGCAGACGGGCGGGCCGAGATCCTGAGTTTTGTCCCATGGCCGAAGGCCACAACATCTACCGTAACGTCAACAACAAGACTGACCTGCAACGCATCTTCACCGATATCCGGCAGGACGTGGACGGAGCTAAGTCAGACCATTGATCAAGGGGCCCGCACATAAGCGAGGTATGGCGCCGGTCTGTGAGGTCTCCCAAAGCCGGATAGAGGATAATACGACGACGCGTTGAACGGCAGGCGGCGCTTGTCATGCTGATAGAAACTCTTGGACATAGGATCCTAAACGGGAGCCTCGCCGTCATTAGTCCCAGCGGCAGCGTAACCACGTTCGGCGAGAAAACTGCTGACCAGGCGGCAGCAAAGGTCGTCGTCCGCGTGACTCGATGGATTACGGCGCTGAAGCTTGGGCTCTGGCCAGATCTATATCTCGGCGAAGCCTATATGAATGGATCGCTGGTGCTTGAGCGAGGAGACCTGAGGGATCTTCTTGATATTTGTGGCCGCAACCAGATGCAAGGCCCTTCGAAATCGGGGTATCTGGGTCGCGTGCTGAAAGCCTTGCTGCGTCGCTTTCGGCAAAGGAACGCAGGTCAGGCAGCACGCCGCAATGTCGCCCACCACTACGATCTTTCCCACACGTTGTTTGAAGCGTTTCTCGATCAGGATCTGCAATATTCTTGCGCCTATTTTCGCGCGCCAGGAATCTCCCTCGACGAAGCGCAGCGGGCCAAGAAGGATCACATCGCGGCGAAACTTCTGCTGCGTCCCGGTCAGCGCGTTCTGGACATCGGCTGCGGTTGGGGAGGTCTAGCGCTTACACTGGCGGAGCTCGAAGATGTAGAGGTCACTGGTGTGACGCTGTCCCAGGAGCAGCTGCAAATCGCGCGACAACGTGCACGCCAGAGAGGCCTGGCGAGACGTGTGCAATTCGAGCTTTGCGACTATCGTGCGATCGAGGGTAAGTTCGACCGGATCGTCTCAGTAGGAATGCTCGAGCATGTGGGCGTTCCTAATTATGGGAAGTTCTTCGACAAGGTTTCATCGCTGCTGACCGATCGCGGCATAGCTTTGATCCATTCCATCGGACGCATGCGCGGCCCTGACGTAACGAGTGCCTGGATCCGAAAGTACATTTTTCCAGGAGGCTACATTCCGGCTCTTTCCCAGATCTTTCCGGCTATCGAGAGCGCGGGACTCTGGCTGACGGACCTCGAAATTCTGAGATTGCACTATTCGGAAACGCTTCGCCTTTGGCGTCAAAACTTCCTATCGCGGAAGGCGGAGCTAGCGCAGGCTTACGATGAACGATTTTGTCGTCTGTGGGAATTTTATCTCGCGGCCAGCGAAATGAGCTTTCGCTATGGAGGGATGATGGTCTTTCAAGCCCAGCTCTCCCGGCATATAGCGGCGGTTCCTCTGACACGGGCTTATCTATCGTACCAGGAGCGAAGTTGTCCGCCGTCTTTGCTGCTGAGTGATGCGCTTGGCACCGATGCGGCGTCTCTCAAAGCCATTGGAACGAGGACTCACCGAGTGGAAGTGTTGTCAAGAGAAGCCCGACAATGAGGCCTGGGGCGAGACAAGTTAAAAATCAAAGGAATGGGACGTTCGTTCGGAACTGATACTCAATTCACTCGCGACTCTACGGAACGATAGAAGAATGCCTCTCATGCGCCTGAAAGACGAATACCTAGAACAGAACGGCGTCCAATTCTTGATGAAGAACGAAGACGGAGGTGAGGTTGCTTGTAAGGTAAGCCATGAGGCATTGAGGGATCACGCCGATCGCGTGCATTTTGCGGGTACGGACAGCGCCGTTTTTCACGCCTATCGCGAATTGATCGAGGACATCGCGAGTGAAGCCTTCGACGCCGGCGGTCCGATGGATAATAACGGAAGGATACTCGTGACCTCAGAAGCAATCGCAAGGGAGATCCGCAGCGCCTGACGCAGGTGCCGTCAGCTCGGCGCGCTTCCTACAAAATCAATTTGAGCTCGCGCGCGACAGTCGCATGCTGGCACTTAGACATTGCCCAGTTGGTACTTCTCCCCAACAATTACGGTCCCATCAAAGCCACAAGAAGGACGATTGATGCCGCAAAAACCTGCCTCGGCTCATGTCTTCCCCGGCTTCATCCAGAAATGGTCATCGCTAGGGCAATCAAGTCCTTGTTTGGCATTTGCCGCCGCTTCTGAGGGATTTACTTGCTTGAAAGTTCACTAGCGACGCAATCAAACATGCCAATGAGATGCGGACCGATCAGATGAATCGCGACTGTGGCTGCAGCGATGAAGCTGTATTTGATGGCTCTAGCTGCTGGCTCGTCGAACATTGGACTTTGAATAAGTGTCCCCCGACTCGCAGACTCGGACGCCGGAACCGTGGGGGCTGCAAAGGGCAACAGGCCAATATTAGGGGCGAAAAAATGTTTGCCACAAGGGTGGCTTTTGAAAAATGCCGGACGATTTCGGAACGTGCTTAGGCTTTTCTCGCCTTGTAGGCTTCGGCGAACTTGCTGTCGTTCTTCGGCTGCTCGATCACTTCGGCGGGTCGAAGCCTTCAACTAGGAACAGTTCCCGAAGCGAAAGCAATAGACGGAATACATGTTTTCTCGTCAGCGGTACTTTCTATTAAGGGTGAACTCAACTGGCGGCACTCCCCCGTAGCCGCAGAGTTTGCCCGAGGCGTGGGCCCCCTCCCCACAAGGGCGAAGGATGAACGCTCGCATGAGAACCTCGCCCGCACTTCAAAAGGGCGACAACGCTATCGAGCGAGCCCGGTGAGCCCGAACCGAGCAGGAACTTAATTCCACCACCTCACGTTTCCTTTCGATGGCTACCGGCCAGGTCTTCGGCACGAGTTAGACAATGGCAGAGCATATTAAGATTAAGCCCTATTGGGGCCCTGTCGGTGGCTGGGGTTCAGCGCGCTCTGTTGGCGCAATCCTTCTTCGAGAGCGCGTACCGATCGAAGGTCCGCTCACGCTATTGCACCAAAATAAACCCTCCGGCTTTGAGTGCGTCAGCTGCTCCTACGCGAAGCTTGGGGATCCCCATCCTCTTGAATTCTGCGAGAATGGCGCGAAGGCTACGGCTTGGGAGATTACGTCGAAGCGGTGCGGACCGGAATTCTTCGCCAACCATAAAATGAGGGAGCTTGAGGACTGGCCTGACCACGACCTCGAAGAGGTTGGCCGTCTGACCGAGCCGATGCGTTACGACCGGGCTAGCGATAGCTATCGCCCTATCGAGTGGAATGAGGCCTTTGAGGAGATCGGGCGCGCGCTCAAGAGCTTCGATCCAACATCCGTAATTTTCTACACCTCGGGGCGCGCCTCGCTCGAAGCCTCCTACATGTACCAGCTTTTTGCGCGCATGTACGGATCAAACAATCTGCCTGATAGCTCGAATATGTGCCATGAGAGCACGTCGCTAGCCCTGCCCGAAACCATCGGTGTGCCCATAGGTACGGTGAAGATCGAGGACTTCGACCACACCGATTGTATGTTCTTCTTCGGGCAAAACGTTGGCGTGAATAGCCCGCGCATGCTGCACCAGCTGCAACAGGTCCGCGAGCGCGGTGCGCCTATCATCACCTTCAATCCCCTTAGAGAGCGCGGGTTGGAGCGCTTCACAAATCCGCAGTCCCCTGTACAAATGCTGACACTGTCAGAGACAAAGATCAGCACGCAATATCACCAGTTGAATCCGGGCGGCGATCTCGCGGCGATTGTCGGCCTCTGCAAGGCGCTGATTGCTGCCGACGACAAAGCACGAAAAGCCCATCGAAACGAACGCTTTCTCGACATCGATTTTATTGAGGAACACACGAGCGGATATGACGCATTCGAGCGCGCGGTTCGCGGCTTCGACTGGTCTGAGATCGAGAACTGTACAGCTCTGAGGCGCGAGGAGATCGAGGCTGCAGCTGACGTGTATGCGCATTCCAATGCGGTGATTGCCTGCTACGGAATGGGTCTCACTCAGCACCGATCAGGCGTGCTTGCCATTCAGATGCTCAGCAACCTACTCCTAATGCGCGGCAACATCGGAAAGGCCGGCGCAGGTATCTTTCCTGTGCGCGGCCATTCCAATGTGCAGGGTCAACGGACCGTCGGGATCACGGAGAAACCTGAGCTCGTGCCGCTCGATCAGCTTGCTAAGCAATATGCCTTTGACCCGCCTCGTTTGAAGGGTCTCGACACCGTGGAAACCTGTCGCAGCATCCTCGACGAAAGGGCGAACGCCTTTGTCGGTCTCGGTGGCAATTTCATTCGTGCAGTGCCGGAAACGGTTGCCATGGAGGAGGCCTGGGGAAAGCTGCCGCTTACGGTACAAATACTCACTAAGCTCAACCGCAGTGCTGTCATCCATGGACGCGAAGCCTTTCTGCTCCCTTGCCTCGGCCGCATTGAGATCGACGTTCAGGCGACTGGCAAACAGTTCGTCACCGTGGAGGACACGACTGGCCGCTTTCATGCATCTCACGGGCAAGTCAAGGCGGCAGCGCCGAATTTATGTTCGGAGCCGATGATCGTAGCCGGCTTAGCGAAGGCTACCCTGAAGCCCAACACCTGTGTCGACTGGGATGCTTGGAGCAGCAATTACGCGCTGGTTCGCGACGCCATCGCGGACACCTACCCAAAGATTTTCGCCGATTTCAATGCCAGGATTTTAAAGCCGCGGGGATTTGATCGCCCGAATCCTGCAAGAGAGCGCATATGGAGTACGAAGACCCGCAAGGCAAATTTTGTCGCTCCCGACTGCCTCTCTGAAGATCCGGATTTGCCGCGACGGAAGGAAGATGTGCTGACGCTGATCACGGTTCGCAGCAATGATCAATTCAACACAACCGTTTACGGCTATGAGGACCGTTTGCGTGGCATCTACGGCACGCGCATGGTCGTGCTCATGCACGAAAGCGATATGGAACGGCTCGGCATCTCCGATGGCGAGCTTGTGGATCTTATTGGTGCATCGGGGGATGGCATTGAACGATTTGTTCGGGGTTTCCGGGCAACCAGGTATGACGTTCCGCCCGGGAGCTGCGCCGGTTACTATCCGGAATGCAATCCTCTACTTCCTCTTTGGCACCACGCCGAGCGAAGCCACGTTCCCGCGGCAAAATCAATCCCGGTGCGACTCCAAAAAATTCAGGCGCAAGTCGCGGCTTAACGTCTGAATTGGGTATCTGGCCAACGGGCGGCATCGGTGGCCGCCTAAGAACATGAGGCGCGCCCCTTACGAATGACATTCTGGGGTTACCCCATGACAGAAAAATTCAAAGTTGGCGATCACGTGACCTGGAACTCAGAGGCGGGACATGTCAGCGGCCATATTATAAAGATTCACAAGAACGACGTCGATTACAAGGGATACACGCATCACGCGACCTCGGATGATCCACAGTACGAGATCAAGAGTGACAAAACCGAGCACGTCGCGATGCACAAAGGCTCGGCGCTGAAAAAGAAGGACTGAGCTGAGACCATCCGTAGTTGGCAGTCCAATTAAGCGGACACCGGCTGACCTGCCGGCGCGAAGTTGCCACCAACGCTCGAGCGCGGCAGTGGCGATGAACTTTTCAAGACTGGAATCTTGCCTGATGGAGGACATCGCCTCCTATTCTGCTGGGCGTCCCCGGAAAATTTCTACGATTGGCCATTCTACGGGGACGCTGGTCGAGTTCATCGCATTGCTCCGTGAGGCTCGGATTGAACTGCTGGTCGATGTGCGCTCGATCCCGCGCTCGCGGACGAATCCGCAATTCAACATTGATGTTTTGCAGAGGCGCTCGCCGCAGCCGGGATCGGCTACCATCATCTACTCGCGCTCGGCGGTCTGCGGCATCAGCCGTAAGGACGCAATGCCGTCCGCCAACACGCTTTGGCGAATCGCATCCTTCCGAAATTTTGCCGACTACGCGGAAACTGACGCGTTCCACGTGGGATTGGAGGAATTGAAAACCCTTGGCCGCGACAAGTGTTGTGTCATTATGGCGCCGAAGCCGTGTGGTGGCGCTGCCACCGCCGTATCATCGCGGATTACCTTCTGGCGAGCGGGGTCCCGGTGACCCATATCATGGGTCACGACAAGATCGTTCCGGCGAAGCTCACGCCCGGTGTACGAATCCTGACGCGCGAAGCGCTGGTATATTCAGCTGCAGACCAGGATTCGGGACTCCGTGTCATTACCGGATAAACGTTACCAGCCGGATCTGTGTTCTGCAGATTCTAGTGATAGTATGGAGCAACCGGCAGCTCAAAACGCTTGGCGTGACCAGGCACCGCCGCGGCGATCAAACCCGCAGTTCGAATCGCTTTTCAACCTCTATAACGACGAGAGGAAGCTCGATTATGTTGGCTTTACCTCGCTGCTCGAATCTCTGGTTTCACCCCGTGGTTTCACCGGCAACGCTCATGGCGTGTCGATAGATCGATCCTATTGGCTGTTTCGGCAAAGCCACTTGATCTTCAGCGGAAAAAGAACCGAAGCTGTGGGTGCCGAAAAGCAGGCGCTGCAAGCCTCGGAACGGCGAGAGGAAACGCGAGGATGGCGAGAGCAATTCACGCCTCCTCACTCCATTCACAACGACATGCGCGCGCAGGTCGTTGGGGATCAGACATGCTTTTTGGCGGGCACCCCGCCTGAGTCAAAGCAAGGAGCGAGATAATGGCCAAAGTAGTCTTGGTTCTCTACGACGACCCCGTCGACGGCTACCCCAAGAAATACGCCCGCGACTCCATTCCAAAGATCGACAAATATCCGGACGGTCAGACGGCACCGACACCGAGTGCGATCGATTTCAAGCCCGGAGAGCTATTGGGCAGCGTTTCTGGCGAGCTCGGCTTGCGAAAATTTCTCGAGAAGGCGGGCCACACCCTTGTTGTCACCTCGAGCAAGGACGGTAAGGACTCGGTGCTCGATAGAGAGCTACCCGACGCGGAAATCGTGATCTCGCAGCCGTTCTGGCCGGCCTACATGACCAAGGAGCGCATCGACAAAGCGAAGAAGCTCAAGCTGATCATCACCGCCGGCATTGGCTCTGACCATACCGACCTACAGGCCGCGATGGACAAGGGCATTACTGTTGCCGAGGTAACCTACTCCAACTCGATCAGCGTCGCCGAGCATGTGGTGATGATGATCCTCGCGCTCGTGCGCAACTACATTCCATCCTATGGCTGGGTCATAAAAGGCGGCTGGAACATCGCCGACAGCGTCGAGCGCTCTTATGATCTCGAGGGCATGAACGTCGGGACGGTCGCTGCCGGCCGCATCGGCACTGCAGTGCTGCGCAGGCTCAAGCCCTTTGGCGTCAAGCTGCATTACACCGACAAACACCGCCTTCCGAAAGAGGTCGAGCAAGAGCTGGGCGCCACTTATCACCCGACCGTGGAATCGCTGGTCAAGGTCTGCGACGTGGTGACCATCAACGCCCCGCTTCATCCCGAAACCGAGCATATGTTCAACGACCGGCTGATCGGCATGATGAAGCGAGGTAGTTATATCGTGAATACCGCCCGCGCCAAGATCGTCGACCGCGACGCGGTGGTGCGGGCCCTGGAGAGCGGGCAGCTTGCCGGCTACGCCGGCGATGTCTGGTTCCCACAGCCGGCGCCCAAAGACCACCCGTGGCGCACCATGCCTCACCATGGCATGACGCCGCACACCTCCGGCAGCACCCTGTCTGCGCAAGCGCGGTATTCCGCAGGAACGCGCGAGATTCTCGAAAGCTACTTCGCGGGCAAGCCCATCCGGACCGAATATCTGATCGTCGACAAGGGCAAGTTGGCTGGAGCCGGCGCTCATTCCTACACCAAGGGCGACGCCACCAAAGGCTCCGAGGAGGCTGCCAGAGTTTAAGAGATAGCGGCTTGAGGGTACGTCGTTTCGGAACTGACCTTCGTTTTATCGAAATTCGATAGTGACGGAGCGCGCTGCGCGTCGAACGCCGTCGACAGAGGCGCCGCGTGGAGGCAAATGCCGATGACGGAACTCGTAAATGAACAACAGGCCACAGAGCGCAAAATGTTGCGGGCCATGAAGGCGAAGGGGTTTTCCTTCAGAAGGCTGGCAGCGGAGACTGGCTTATCGCCATTTATCGTTACAGCGGCCCTGCTGGGGCAGATGTCATTGCCGAAAGAAGCCGCCGCTAAGGTCGCCACCGTGCTCGGAATGCCCGAGGCGCGAGATTTTTTGATCAGCGCCCCCTCGCGAGCCCCGCTTGGCCGGGAAATCCCCACCGATCCATCGATTGACCGCCTTTATGAGGTCGCGCGGGTCTACGGAACTACCGTAAAGGCCTTGATCGAGGAGGAATTCGGGGAGGGTACCATGAGCGCGATTGACTTCGATCTCGATGTGACGCGCCAGCCGGATCCGAATGGCGACCGGGTGAGGATCGTCATGACCGGTAAGTTTCTGAAATCCCAGAAGCACTCGGTGGGCCGGCAATCGTCAGGGGGGTAGCTAGATGACAAGCCACGCAACCAAGTCGATGGAGTTCGTTGACGTCGCGTTCTGACCCAAAGCGGCCTGCTTGAGTTTCTCGTTAAATATGGCCAAAAGACCGCGCCAAGCGCGGCAACGCCGGTCAAGTCGATCGGCGCCCTTGCCCCTCTTCCACCGCTCAAAGCTGCTTGACGGCAGGTCACCCTCGCGTGGCTAGCGCAGAATAGACGATAGTGCCATCTGGCTGCCGAATGGCAGCTGGCGTGAGCAGGGCTTGATCGACGCGATCGCCGAGAATGTGGAAGACGCTCTCTCCGGCGCAAATGAGGTAATCGGCGATGATGCGCCTGTGACAGCGCCACCAGACCGCTTCCGCGCACATGACAGCCGAGCATCGCTCATGCCCTAGGTCGAGGAGCTCGGTCAGCCCCTTATGGAATTCCTCCGTCATAGCGTAGTCGGCGTAGTTCCGAAAGCTTGAGTTCTCCCAGAACAGGTTGGGCGAGGTCTTGATCCCTCGCGGCCGATTTCGCAAGCCGCCAAGCGCGCCCAGGTGGACATAGCCAATTTGAAAGCTACGCAACTCGTCCGGAAGGGTTTCGCGGTTGAACTGCGGATTGGTGCGCGAACGCGGTATATGCCGGACATCGACGACAAGCTCGATTTGTGAGGTGCGAAGGAGATCCACGAACTCTGTAATGGACCGTGTCGAATGTCCGATAGTGAAAAAGGGCGCTATCATCAGGGGAACGGGAATAAGCCGGCTCTTTTACGCAGGGTGCATTGGGCGCGAGAGAATCAAACCCGGAATGTTTGAGCCCGGCCAGCTTGACCGCGCATTTGCTCAAGGATCATCCGACAACCGAACCTGGGTTATTTGATTCGCGGCAGCGTCTCAAAGCTGTGGAAGGGAGGTGGCGACGATAATGTCCATTCCAGCGTCGTAGCGCCCGCGCCCCATGGATTGGCTGCCGCATGCTGCTTACGCGCGAAGGCGTAGGCCATACCGAACAGAAACACGAGCAAGCCGGCGAAGGAGATGTAAGCGCCGATGGATGCCACGAAGTTCCAGCCGGCAAAGGCGTCCGGGTAATCGGCAGTGCGCCGCGGCATGCCGGCTAGCCCCAAGAAGTGCATGGGGAAGAAGGCAATGTTGGCGCCGATGAACATCAGCCAGAAGTGCAACTTGGCAACAGTCTCGGAGTACATATAGCCGGTCATTTTCGGGAACCAATAATACCAGCCACCGAAGATGGCGAACACGGCGGCGAGCGACAGCACGTAGTGGAAATGGGCCACGACGTAATAGGTGTCGGTGAAGGAGCGATCGAGCCCAGCATTGGCGAGCACCACGCCGGTGACGCCGCCGATTGTGAACAGGAAGATGAAACCAATCGCCCAAAGCAAAGGTGTGCGGAAAGAAAGTGAGCCGCCCCACATGGTCGCGACCCAGGAGAAGATCTTAATGCCGGTCGGCACAGCGATGACCATGGACGAGAAGGCGAAAAAGGCTTGGGTATTCACGCCGATGCCGGCCGCATACATGTGATGGGCCCAGACCAAGAAGCCGATCATGCCGATGGCGACCATGGCATAGACCATGCCGAGATAGCCGAAGATGGGTTTCTTCGAAAAGGTCGAGACGATCTGACTGATCATGCCAAAACCGCCCAGGATCATGATGTACACCTCGGGGTGCCCGAAGAACCAAAACAAGTGTTGAAAGAGCAGAGGGTCGCCGCCATGGGCGGGGTCGAAGAACGCCGTCCCGAAATTGCGGTCAGTCAGGAGCATGGTGAGGGCACCGGCAAGCACCGGAAGCGAGAACAAGAGCAGAAAGGCCGTCACCAGGATCGACCAGACGAACAGCGGCATTTTGTGCAGCGTCATGCCTGGCGCGCGCATGTTGAAGATGGTGGTGATGAAGTTGATCGCGCCGAGGATCGAAGACGCGCCCGCTAGGTGGATCGACAGGATCGCGAAGTCCATGGCGGGACCGGGCGTGCCCTTAGTGGAAAGCGGCGCATAGAGGGTCCAGCCTGTGTCGATGCCATGGCCGCCAGGAGGCCCGGGGACGAAGAGGGCAATTAGGAGCAAGGCAAAGGAGGCGGGCAGCAGCCAAAAAGAGATGTTGTTCATGCGCGGGAAGGCCATGTCGGGGGCGCCGATCATCAAGGGCACCATCCAATTGCCAAATCCACCGATCATTGCCGGCATGATCGTGAAGAAGATCATGATCAGTCCATGGGCACTCACGAACATGTTGAAAACATCGGGACTGCCGAAAATCTGCAGGCCGGGGTACATGAGTTCCGCCCGGATTCCCATTGAGAGCACGCCGCCGATCACCCCGCCCATAATGGCGAAGATGAGGTACATCGTGCCGATATCCTTGTGGTTGGTGGAATAGACCCATCTCCGCCAGCCATGCGGGCGATCATCGTGGGCGGCTATTGCCTGGGTTCCGTATGCCATGATGGCTCTTCCTAAGTTTGAAAGTTGCGAGCGACCGTTCCTCCACGTATGGACGGGAAGAATTGTAGACCTTGGTCTGGGAGGCGCCAAAATAAACTACCTTGGGTGCCCAAGGCCGTGGCGACCTTGTTATCGAACCCCCTCTCGGATGCCCGAAACGGCCATGTTTCCTGAATCGGCGACGCGTTGCGGCTTTGCGCGGCGGCCCTGGGCGGTCGCTTTTAGGCAGGAGTGGGGTCGTCGAACTGTCGTGGGCCTTCGTGTCCGCTGCTATTGCCAGGCCCGGCAGCAGAACAATCATGTCGAATGCAAAAAGCTGCAGAAGAGCTGCGAACGGGAAATTCACGTCACGTACTCCAGTCTCGTTCGTCTTTTTCGCAGCCGAGGCTCACCTTGACTTTGCACCTGACATGCCAAAAACAGTGACTCCAGATGCGGAACTTCCGCACCTGGAGTCTCTGGCTAGTCGCTAGTCAGAAAGCCTGAAGGTATAGAGCGTGCCGCCTTGCGGGATCAGACTGAGCCCGGTGGCTTTTGCGATGGCGGTGGCGCCGATTGCCCCGAACTTGTCATTCATGTCGAGGCCAGCGGCGACGGGCAGACCGACCCAGCCGCCGATGCCTGCGAACACCGACACATACTGCTTGCTACCAACCTTGTAGGTCATTGGGTTGCCCACGATGCCCGAGCCGAGCTTCCGGCTCCATAGCACCTTGCCGCTGTTGCGATCGACGGCGCGGAAGTCACCGTTAAGGCTGCCGTAGAAGACGAGGCCACCGTCGGTCACCAGAGCTCCCCCCCAGTTCGGATAAGGATCCGGAATCTCCCAGGCGGTCTTTCCCGTCAGCACGTCAAACTTCTTGAATTTTCCGGTGACGCCAGGCTTCTCTGGATACATGTACACGTTAGCGAACACATAGACGGTCCCCTGGTTGGTATGCGTGCGTTCCTGGGGCTCATCCTCCATGCACCAGTTGTTGGTCGGACAGTAGACCATGTTCGGCTCTTTGGGATCGACGGCGCAGGGCTGTTGATCCTTGCCGCCCATCGCGGAAGGACACGCCGAAGTGTTCACACCAATGGCGAAAGGCGAATGCTCCTTGACCTTGATGGGACGGCCGGTTTTGAGGTCGATCTTTTCCGCCCAGTCGACGGTCACGTATTTGCTCGCCCGCAGCAGGGTGCCGTCGGTGCGGTCAAGCACATAAGCGAAGCCGTTCCGGTCAAAATGCGTGAGCGCTTTGACCTTCTTACCGTCGATGTCCATGTCGGTGAGCATGTTCTCGTTGATGCCGTCATAGTCCCACTGGTCAAAGGGCGTCATCTGATAGGCCCACACGACCTCACCGGTGTCGACCTTGCGCGCGAAGATGGTCAGCGACCATTTGTTGTCCCACTTGCCGGTGTTGCACTCCTCGTGGGTTTTGTCACCGCAGCGGACCGATGGGCTCCACAAACCGGGATTTCCGGTCGACGAATAGACGAGCTTTAGCTCAGGGTCGTAGCTGAACAAACCCCAGAATGCGCCGCCCCCGATCTTCCAATCGTCTCCAGGATAAGTCGAGATGCCGAGGTCCTTGCCGTATGTTCCATATTCCGGGTGGGCCTTGTTGGTTTCCGGTGTCAGGCAAACATCCTTGTCAGATCCGGTCGCATGGCATGTCCACACCACTTTGCCGGTATCGAGATCGTAAGCCGTCATGCGGCCTCGCGCGGCGAACTCATCACCGCCAAAGCCCGCGATTACCAGATTCTCGGCAATGAGAGTTGGGCTCGTCTCCGTCTCGCCATGCTCGGGGTATGCGTTCTTAACAACCCAGAGCTCTTTGCCGGTGAGCGCGTCGAGCGCGATTACGAAACCGTCAAGGGTATGGGTGATGATTTTGCCCTTGGCATAATTCAAACCGCGATTGACGGTGTCGCAGCAAGCGCGCGGCACAGCCGATTCGTCCCGGTCGGTCTTCTTCACGTAATTCCAGACAGCTTTTGGATTGTCGGGATCGGTCAGATCCAGGGCTTGCACCACATTGCAGTTCGCCATGCTCGGGCAGCCACTGACCATGAAGAGCATCGGCTTGCCGCCGACGTCATTGATCACGATGGGCTGACCTTCGGCTCCGCGCAGAGCACCGGTGGACTGCGACCAGATCATCCCAAGTTTCGTAACGTTCTCGGTATTGATATCTTTCAGGTCGCTATGGCGGGTAAGCTTATTGTCACGACCGGGTGCCGGCCACTGGTTGGGGTCGTTCGCCCGCTGATCAATCTCGGCTGATGCAGACTCCGCGGCCAAGACCAATGGGGGCACGCTCGCGAGAGCGACGAAAGCGGCGACTAGGCCGCCCGCAACTAAACCAAATCTGCGATATTTCATCTCGTGTTCCTCCGATGGGCGTTTCGTGTTCGCCTTTGACCGAACTGAAAACGCTGGCCGCTTCGCTAAAACAAAACTATCGCTCAGACGGCGGTGGATTCGGCCAGCCTGGGACTCGAACGTACCGAAACACCGTTGCAACCGCCTAACCAGCGCTGAGCAGGATTGCCGCGCTTATCAAGACTGCGAACGTCATCACTTGTCCTCCTCATTTCGCTTTCAAAAACCTACGCCGCCCGCTACATGCGAGGCGCACCTCATGGATCTCGCCCATGGCTCGGGTGTTCGGTGAGAATCGATTGGTTGTTGGCTGGTCCCTGATCGTCACCGTGCTCATTCATCGCGTCGCCCTGGCCAGGATTTGGCGAGAAGAACTGCCCGAGCTTGTTGGGGACACCGTCGAATTGCTTGGCATCGGCGGGAGACTCGCGCTTGACAGAAATATTCGGCCAAACTGACGCATATTCCGCGTTGAGTTTAAGCCAGCTCTCAAGGCCGGGCTCGGTGTCGGGGAAAATGGCGTTAGCCGGACATTCCGGTTCGCACACTCCGCAATCGATGCACTCGTCGGGATGGATGACGAGCATGTTTTCGCCTTCGTAGAAACAGTCGACCGGACACACTTCCACGCAGTCCATGTACTTGCACTTGATGCAGTTGTCGGTGACGACGTAGGTCACGGTGCGCTCCTCTGCCACGGCCGGTCGGGTCGATAGAACAGAGCGAGCTTGAGGCTTTCGGCAATGCGCGACGCCTTTGCACGAAACACGTCAGCCACCTCGTGATCCAGGAGCTCGCGGCATGTTTCGTCGAACAGGGCCAGCCAGCGTCCGAAAAGCTGCGGCTCTATTCCTTCCAACCGGAGATGGACCGCGACGGGGTTGCCCTTGTAGCGCCCGCTGGTCAGCATCACCGACGACCAGAAGTCGTGCATCGTGGCAAGGTGAGGTCCCCAGTCGCCGGGAATGGCCCGCTCGAAAATTGGTCCGAGTTCGGAATCGGCGCGCACCCTGGTGTAAAAGCTGTCGACCAGATGCCGGATCACATCCTCGGATAGCCGGCCAATCTCGGAAGGGCTCTCGGCTAACACGACGCTATTATTGGCCGCTGCGTGATTACCCATTTGACCTACGCCCGGTGAAACATGTATGATTGGCACATCTTATCACCGGTCAACCACAAAGCAATATGTAAAATAGTTCTTTTTAGATTATCCTCGCGGGGGAGAGCATATGCGCCTGACCGTTTACACCGACTACGCGTTACGCATGCTGATGTATCTGGCGCTCAAAGACGATGGGCTCGCGACGATTGAGGAGATTGCCCGTAGCTACGGCATATCCAAGAACCACCTTATGAAGGTCGCCCATCAGTTGGGCGTAGCCGGTTACGTCGAGACCCTTCGCGGCAGACACGGCGGCTTGCGTCTTGGAAAACCGGCAAAGGCAATCGGACTAGGCGATGTCGTACGCCATACGGAGCCCGACATGGCCATCGTGATGTGTTTCGAGCCCGTCAACGCGGGCTGCGCGGTTCTGCCGTATTGCGTGTTGCGCAAGGCCCTAGAACGAGCGCGGGCAGCTTTTCTCGAGGCGCTTGACGAATATACCCTGAGGGACCTCGTCAAGCCCCGGGCGTCGCTTCAGACTATGCTGTCCATTGCGCCCATCAAACCTGCGCGAGGGCCGTCTATCAAACGAAGACGCGGCAAGCCGGGTGGTGGTGAGTCTTAATCGCTCGAACTTTTAGATGCGTTCGAAACATGCGTCGCCACCTGCGCCCATACCCGACGTCTGACAAACGCCTCCTGACCATCGATCTTGAGCGGGCATAGCGTGATTGACTATTCTTCTCCTAGTCTCCTAAAATTAGGTGTTTCAGTTCGACGGCATCGTTGTGCTTGTCGTCATGGGCCGAGTACACCAACGTGATAGGGCCTTGCCGTGCGAGGGAGCGCAATTGATCGAGAAGATCAGTGTTTTGACGCACCTCTTTTGCATAGCGGCGG
Organism: uncultured Alphaproteobacteria bacterium; assembly: GCA_963804515.1. GTDB lineage: Bacteria > Pseudomonadota > Alphaproteobacteria > Rhizobiales > Methyloligellaceae > Methyloceanibacter. The sequence goes on from CAWDQR010000007.1 coordinate 25,111, forward strand.
CGAAATTCATCCCAACGGGCCGGGTCATGACCGAACCACTTGCGAAGTTCCGTGCTGGGCGAGACGTCCTTCATCCATTGGTCGATGGCGGCACGTTCCTTCGAGATCCCACGCGGCCAAAGCCTGTCGATTAGGATCCGCGTCCCGTCGTCAGCGGCCGGGGGCTCATAGGCCCGCTTCAGCTTAACGTTGTCGGCCGGGACTTTCCTTTTCATCGTGCTTTCTCCAATCACATCCGGATCGCGTGGCCGTCTCAACTCCGTCTTTTCCTGGTGTCAGGTCACTGCTGCACTCGCTTGATTTCACCGCAGGCGATCGGCAACGTGACCTGTGCTGGGATCGTCCCGAGCGAGGCGACGGACGCAGGGAGCTTGGTGGACGGGAGAATCCCGTGGATGAAAACGACTCGACGGTCGAGATCCAGTTCCTTGTCACCGAATGCCTTGGCGAAGGCTGCCTCTAAATCTTTCAGCGAGACAGTCTTCTGATACTGAAAAGTCCCATCAGCGCCGGCCTTCGGATAGGTGTCGCGCACGATTTCCATACTAACCGGATCGTCGTGGAACGGCACCATCGTCGTTCCGGAGGTGGGTTCGGTCTCTATAAGGTCGATTATGCCGTCATGGTTCTTGTCGGCCGCTTCCGCTGGGCAGGTTGCGTCGCGGTTATCCTTGAAGCCGTGGAAATGCTGCAAATGCATCATGTTGGGCGGCAGTTTCTGAGCGTTGACGCTGATCGTTAGCTTATCGCCGGCAATTGAAAACCGGGCCTCGCCCGTCGTTTCGAGCCCGGTCACCTTTGTGTTCAACGGGTGAAGATGGGCGACATAGATTGCGGTCGGCTGGCTGTTAGTTTCGGTTGTCGACGCCCCAGCTGTCCCAGCATCGGTGTCAGCGGCAAACGCAGCACCGGCACTGACCAGAATTGCCGCGCTTATCAAGGCCGTGAGCTTCATCACTCGCACTCCTGTTTTTGTTAAAAACAAATATCAAGGATACATCTTTGCATAGTGCTCGCAGAAAAGCAATATCGCTGATGAATGTTTTTGTGCTGGCGAACCCTCGGGCTGACAAGCACCGCCTATGTAGTTGCGAGCCCAGAGAGGAGGAGCTGGCCTTACCGGCGTCAGACATCGCCAGGATCGCTGCCAGATCGCCCCGAAGTTCGATCTCGAGTTTGCCGCCGATGGGAGTGAGTATGACGGCGTCAATCAAGCCACGGATCAGCCCGAAGGCCTCCGGGCGCGTATCGGGCTGGCGTAGGCGGACTGCAGGCTGCCGCATGCATTAGTTGATCCTAACAAACTGGTGCTCGCGATTGCAGCCAATGCGGGTTAGATTTAAAATGCAATCTTCGGGCGCGTCGCGTTATTGAGTGCGCTTGGCGAGCGAGCTTCTCGTAATTGGGGGGAGGAAACTATGACCGCTGAATTTCCCGGACTGCTCCGCGACCTCTTCAAGCTGAGCGTCGAACAGGCACAGCGGGCCTTCGAGACCTTCCTCACGACAAGCGAAGGGGCGCGGAGGGGCATCCAGGCGGGTTCGCAGGCGGGGCGCGGCATGGGTGCACTCATGGACAAGGTCGCGAAGATAACGGGGGCTAACGCTGAGGCGAGTTTCTCATTTGCGCTCAAGCTTCGCCAAGTTTGTGGTTTTCGGCCTGACGTGCGGTTGCCCGCACCAACGACGCTCGTCCTTGGCGTTGCGCTCCTCATGACGCTGGCCGGTCCGCGCGCTTACGCCGCCGGAGACGTCGTGCTTGGCGAGAAGCTATTCAATCAATGCAAGATCTGCCACACCATCGTCCAAGGCAAGAACGGGATAGCTCCCAGCCTGTTCGGCGTGATCGGCCGGAAGGCCGGCACCGCGCCCGGCTTCAAATATTCCGACGCCATGGTGAAGGCGGGCGAAGGCGGCCTCGTCTGGGACGAGACCACGCTTGACGAATACCTCAAGGATCCCAAGACCAAGGTGCCTGGCAACAAGATGACCTTTCCCGGCCTCGGGAAGGACGAGGACCGCGCGAATATCATCGCCTTCCTCAAGGCCACAGCCCAGTAGGTGGCGCTACCGGCTCGGTTCAGCATGCCGCCTCGGGCGCCCCTGCCCAGCTTTACTCAACGAGGGCGGAGCGCCTCCAGGCGATTTCCGATGGCGGACAGATGACGAACAGCGTGCTCGGCGAGCATGCGACTCTGCCGCCCGGCTTCCTCTTCCACTGCCGTCTGCGCGAGCTTGTCATAGATATTGTACCGCTCATCCACTTGGCGCAGCGCCGCGACGAGCATAGCAATGGCATCTTGGGAGTCGGCGGCAGTTCCGACCTCGCGGAAGCGCCAAGACGGTTTTGTCGCCGCGACGGGTCGAGATGCTGCCTCGCCCAGGCTGGCCGCGTCGGCCGCTGCTTCGCGGGCGATGTCGTCGAGCAACGCGGCATCGGCGTCATCTCCGATGGCCTCCAGCCTTCGCGCCAGCGTCGTCGCCTGGCGCGCCGCCTCGGTCTCGATGGCAACGGCGAGTTGGCGGAATTGGCCGAAGGTCCGCATCTTGGGCGTCGGGCGGTATTCCGCCCGGTGAGCGCGACGACGCGCCAGCCTCAGCTTTGCCAAACGGTCGAGCGTCTCCTTGGCGAGGCGCTCGGCCCAATATCGGACGGCGGGATCGACCGCCGCCGCGGCGGTCTCGGTCAGGAAGCCGAAGACCTGTTCCTCCTTGCGTACCGCGACGGCCAGGGCGCCATAGCGGCTCATCAGCCAGGGACCGCCCACTTCGGCGATGTCGGCCTCCGGCACTGTCTCGTGCTCGACCCGCGCAAGATCGACCGGCACTCGGGGAGAGCAGCCGCTCGACCGGGCCGTCGTGCGGAGCCGCTGGGCGACGGCGTCTTCGTCATCGGCGGACATCAAAAAGAGCTCGGCCGCCGGCTTGTTGCGACACCGGGTCAAGATTGCCGCCAGGGATCGGTAGCGAGCGGCCGCGCGCTCGGTCATCGCGAGCGCGGCACCTAGAAGCTCAGCGAGGCTCTTGGACGCCCCAAGGCCGCTCGTGGACGCCCCAAGGCCACTCGACGGGCGCGGGCCATTCACGGCGACGGTCATCATGCTGCCTCCCAATAGGACCGGCATTATCCTATGCAGCGGCGGGCGATGATTGATCCGGATCAATGCCGATGGTGAAATGCGCCGATATGATGTATTTTAAATAGTGCTTTATCATCCCCGCGGCCGGGCGGTCGCCTGCCGCATTAGAACGTTGATTATGGTGGCTGAACCGGTACAACGCGCCACGCGCAATGACCTGACGGGCGCGCTCCGCCTTGTCGTGTTCTGTATCCTGATGCTTGGCGTCCTGGATCTTTCCGCTCCCGCCCGCGCAGAAAGCCGCCTCGCCGAATTTCTCAAGAAGGTGTCGCCGAGCGAGCTCTTCCCGGGTGCCGACGAGTTCAGTCCCGTCGAGGGCAGTCCGCCGGCGGTTACGGCCCACAAGAGCGGTCACGTTGCCGGGTACGTCTTCCTCAACTCGGACTTCGCCGACGCGACGGGGTATTCCGGCAAGCCGATCGAAATCCTGCTCGGCGTCGACATGAATGGCGTGGTCACCGGTGCGCGGCTCGTCGAGCATCATGAGCCCATCGTGCTGATCGGCATGCCGGAAAAGCGCGTCACCGACTTCATCGCCGGCTATGTTGGCACCAATCTCCTGCAGCCGGGAACGACGACCGTCGACCAGCCGTCGAACGTCGCCGTCGTCAGCGGAGCGACTGTCACGGCGATGGTCATATCCGACAGCATCACCCGTGCTGTCCGCGCCTTCGCGGCCTCGCGCGGCATCGGCGGGCTCGGGCCAGGCCAAGCCACGCCCGCCGCCGCTGCGCTGGCGACCACGGTCGACATGAGCCGCATCCAAACGGAGGACTGGCCGGCATTGTTGGACGACGGCTCGGTGCGCCGTCTGCATTTGAGCGTCAGCGAGGTCAATGACGCCTTCGCCCACTCGGGCAACCAGGCCGCTGCGAGCCGCCCGGAGCCCGGCGATCCTCAGGCCGACTTCATCGACCTCTATATCGCTCTGGTGAGCGTGCCGTCGGTTGGCCGCAGCCTGCTCGGGCCCGACTTTTACGAGCGCTTGGTGAAGAGCCTGCATCCGGGCCAACAGGCAGTGCTGATCGCCGGCGAAGGCCTCTACTCGTTCAAGGGTTCGGGCTATGTGCGAGGCGGAATCTTCGACCGCATTCGCGTCATCCAAGGCGAGGAGACCATCCGCTTCCGCGACCACGACTATAGCCGCCTCGGCGACATCGCCGCCGCGGACGCGCCGCATTTCCCGGAGATCGGACTGTTCGTCGCGCCCGACGAAACCCCGCTCGACCCGGTCCAGCCTTGGCGGCTTCAGCTGCTCGTGCAGCGTCAGATTGGCGCCCTCGACAAGGCCTTCCTTAATTTCGACCTCGGGTACACCTTGCCGGCCAAATATCTTGAGCCGCTGGCGCCGGCCGTGGCGACCACGCCCGCATCGCGCGCCGGCGCCCCAGCGGCCGAGGTCCCGCTATGGCGCAAGATCTGGCAGCAGAAGGCAGTGGATATCGGCGTGATTGCGGCGGCCATCGGCCTGCTCACTTTCATCTTCTTCTTCCAGGACATGATCGTCCGCCGGCCGCGGCTGACCAAGGGACTGCGCATCGGCTTCCTCCTCTTCACCGTCGTCTTCATCGGCGGCTACGCCCACGCCCAGCTCTCCGTCGTCAACGTCATTACCTTCGCCAACATACTGTTCAGCGGCTTCCGCTGGGAAGTGTTCCTCCTTGCCCCTGTCACCTTCATCCTGTGGTTCTCGGTCGCGGCCTCGTTGCTTTTCTGGGGGCGCGGCGCGTTCTGCGGTTGGCTGTGTCCGTTCGGGGCGTTGCAGGAGCTCCTGAGCGAGGCCGCGCAGTTTCTCCGCATTCCGCAAATCAAGGTGCCGTGGGGCCTCAACCAGCGGCTGTGGCCGATCAAGTACATTATCTTCCTCGTCATCTTCGGGACCTCGCTCGGCAACATGGATCTCGCCGAGAGGCTGGCGGAGGCCGAGCCCTTCAAGACCGTGATCGTTCTCTTCTTCGACCGGGAATGGCCCTACGTGCTCTATGGCGGCGGGCTCCTGGTCATGAGTCTCTTCATCGAGCGGTTCTTCTGCCGCTACCTCTGCCCGCTGGGTGCGGCGCTCGCCATCCCCGGCCGCCTGCGCATGTTCGACTGGCTGAAGCGCCACAAGGAATGCGGCTCTCCCTGCCAGCGCTGCGCCCATGAATGCATCGTGCAGGCGATCCATCCCGAGGGCCACATCAATCCCCACGAGTGCCATTACTGCCTCTACTGCCAGGTGCTCTACTACGACGATCACAAGTGCCCGCCGATGATCCAGCGCCGACTGAAGAGGGAGCGCCGGCTAGCTCTCTCCTCGAAATCGATGCTGCCCGATGGCGTGGCGAAGGCGACCGCGCCCGCCTTGGGCGGCACGGAGGTCTAATACCGCGAGAGCTTGTTTCAGAAAATGGAAAGGAACTCTTCATGAGCGACACCAAAGAGAGCCCCAGCGGCGTCACCCGCCGCGATCTGCTCGGATCGACAGCGAAACTCGCGATGGTCGCCGGAGCCGGCACCGCCGCGACGGCGGCCGGCATGGCCGCCTTGCGTCCCGTTGCGGCGAGCGCGGAGACCAAGAGCAAGTACGAGGTCGCGCCGGGTGACCTCGACGACTATTACGGCTTCTGGAGCGGTGGCCAATCGGGTGAGATCCGCATCGTCGGCATCCCGTCGATGCGCGAACTCATGCGCATTCCGGTATTTCACCGCTGCAGCGCCTCGGGCTACGGGCAGACCAACGAAACCCGCAAGATCCTGACCGAGGGCCTACTGCCCGACACGAAGAAATTCCTCGAGACCCGCGGTGGTGTCTATCTCAATGGCGACTGCCATCACCCACACGTCTCCTTCACTGCTGGCAAGCACGATGGCCGCTACGTCTTCATCAATGACAAGGCCAACAATCGACTGGCGCGCATCCGCCTAGACATCATGAAGACGGACAAGATCATCGAGATTCCGAATGCGCAAGCGATCCACGGTACGCGCCTCCAGAAGTTTCCGCGCACCGGCTATGTCTTCTGTAACGGCGAATTCCAGGTGCCGATCCCGAACGATGGTACGGATCTTGACAATCCCAAAAAATATTTCTCGGTTTATACCGCCATCGATGGCGACACGATGCAAGTCGCCTGGCAGGTCATGGTCGACGGAAATCTCGATAACACCGATGCCGACTATCAGGGAAAATATGCTTTCTCGACTTGCTACAACTCGACCAACGGGACGACGCTCGAGGAGATGACCGACAAGGAGCAAGACTGGGTCGTCGTTTTCAGCATCAAGCGCATAGAGGAAGCGGTGCAGAAGCAGGACTACAAGGCCATCAACGGCGTGCCCGTGATCGACGGCCGGCACGGCTCCCGTTACACGCGCTACATTCCGATTTCGAAGAGTCCGCACGGCATCAACACGGCTCCCGATCAACAGCACGTCGTAATCAACGGCAAACTATCGCCGACCGTCTCCGTGATGGACGTGACAAAGCTCGATGCGCTCTTCGACGACAAGATCAAGCCGCGCGACGTCATCGTCGCCGAACCCGAGCTTGGCCTGGGTCCACTCCACACGGCTTTTGATGGGAGCGGCAATGCGTACACAACCCTCTTCATCGACAGCCAGATCGCCAAGTGGAACATCGAGAAGGCGAAGCGGGCATTCCAAGGCGAAAAGATCGATCCGATCATCCAGAAGCTCGACGTTCACTATCAGCCTGGCCATAACCACACGTCCATGGGGGAGAGTCTTGAGGCGGACGGAAAATGGCTCTGCTCGCTCAACAAATTCTCCAAGGACCGCTTCCTCAACGTCGGCATCTCGAAGCCCAATAACGACCAACTGATCGACATCTCGGGCGACGCAATGAAGATCGTGCACGACGATTCGACCTATGCCGAGCCCCACGACTGCGAGATCATCCGCGCGTCGCTCCTGAACCCGAAGGAGGTTTGGGATCGCAACGATCCTTACTTCGCCGAGGCCCGCGAGTGGGCGCAAAAAGATGGCGTCAAACTCGAGGAAGCAGCCGACGTGAAGCGGGACGGCAACAAGGTGCGCGTCTACATGCACTCGAATGCGCCCAAATACAGCCTCGACCAGTTCGAGGTGAACCAGGGCGACGAGGTGACGGTTTTCCTCACCAACATGGACGATATCGTCAACCTGACGCACGGCTTCACGATCAACGGCTACGGCATCGCCATGGAGATTGGGCCCCAGCAGACCTCGTCGGTCACCTTCGTCGCCGACCGGCCCGGCGTTCACTGGTATTACTGCCAGTGGTTCTGCCACGCCCTCCACATGGAGATGCGTGGGCGCATGCTGGTGAAGCCGAAGGCGGCGTGATGAGCGCGCGGCCCCGCCACTGGTGGCTGAAGGTCGCGGCCAGCCTGATGCTGGCCGTGACCTTGCCGCCGAGCTTGCCCGCCGCCGCCGCAACGGTGCCGGTCCCGGCCGAGGATGGCTGCTTGCAGGCGGCCGTTGCGGCCGCGGCGCCGGGCGACGTGCTTGATCTTGCACCCGGGTTCCACAAGGGCGCGCTGGTCGTCGACAAGGCGCTCACGCTCAAGGGGGAGCCGGGCGCCGTGCTCGAGGGCGAGGGGCGGGGAAGCGTCATCCTGGTGAGGGCGCCCAATGTCGTCATTGAAGGCCTGACCATTCGCAACTCCGGCATCGACCTGGCTGCCCGCGATGCCGGAGTGATCGTCACTGCGGCGGGCGCACGCAGCCGAATCGAGCGGAACCGCTTCGAGCACAACCTCTTCGGCGTCTATCTCGTCGGGCCCAAGGATGCGACCGTGCTCGGCAACACCATCATCGGGCGCGACGATCTGCGCGTGGCGGAGCGAGGGGACGGGGTGTCGATCTGGAACAGCCCAGGCGCGAAGATCCTCGACAACGAGTTCAGCCTCGGACGGGACGGCATCTTCGTCACCACGAGCCACGACGATTTCTTCCACGGCAACCGCTTCCGCGGCGTGCGTATCGCGGTCCACTATATGTACACGAACAACAGCGAGGTGAGCGGGAACAGCTCGATCGGCAACGATGCCGGATATGCGCTTATGTATTCCCACGGTCTTGTCGTCCGCGACAATCTCTCCGAGGACGATCGCGACCAGGGTATCCTGCTCAACTACGCGAACAACTCGCGGACCGAGGGCAACGCCGTCTATCGCGGCGCCACTCAATGCGTCTTCATCTACAATTCGAGCAATAACGCGTTGCGCGGCAATCGCTTCGAGGGTTGCCCGATCGGCATACACTTTACCGCCGGCTCGGAGCGAAACATCGTCGCGGGAAACGCCTTCATCGCCAATCAGACTCAGGTGAAATATGTCGGCACGCGCTGGATCGAATGGTCCGAGAACGGCCGCGGCAATTACTGGAGCGACAATCCCGCCTTCGATCTCGACGGCGATGGCATTGCCGACACTGCATACCGCCCCAACGACCTGGTCGACGAGGTAGTTTGGCTGCACCCGGCAGCGAAGCTGTTGCTGACTAGCCCGGCGCTCCAGCTCCTTCGTTTGGCCGAGACACGATTCCCCGGCCTGCATCCTGGTGGCGTGGTGGATAGCGCTCCGCTCATGCAGCCACCTCCGGCCCCTCGCGCGCCCCTTGCCGCGGGAGGGCAGCCGTGACCGAGCCCGTCATACGGTTCACGCTCGCCACCAAACGTTTCGGCGCCCACACAGCGCTCGACAAGGTGAGCCTTGCCGTCGAGCCGGGCGAGTGCTTGGGTCTTCTGGGTCAAAACGGCGCCGGCAAGACAACCCTCCTGAAGCTCGCCTTGGGCCTGAGCAGGCCCACCGAAGGCACCGTGCAGGTGCTGGGCATCGACCCGGCCGAGAGCAAGGCGCGCGGGCTCGGCCGCATGATCGGCTTTCTCCCCGAAAGCATCGCCTTCCATGACGCGATGACGGGGCGGGAGCTGCTGGCCTTCTATGCCCGCCTCAAGGGCGAAGCGGTCAAAGCGAACGAGCCGCTGCTCGAGCGCGTCGGTCTCGCCGCGGCGGCGGGCGAGCGGGTCAAGACTTACTCCAAAGGCATGCGGCAACGCCTCGGGCTCGCGCAAGCGCTGCTCGGTCAGCCCAGGCTCCTGCTGCTTGACGAGCCCACCTCCGGCCTCGATCCGGCCTTCCGGTTGAGCTTCTATGGGATCATGCATGAACTCACCATGCGGGGCAGCACGGTCGTGCTTGCGTCGCATGCCTTGTCCGAGCTCACGACGCGTACCGACCGGGTGGCGATCCTCAATGCAGGCAGGCTCGTGGCGCACGGCTCGCTTGCCGAGCTTGGCCGTGCGGCGCGGCTCGGGGCGACGATCCGGCTCTCCGTGTCCGCCGGCCGGGCGCCGGCCTTGGCGGCGGCGCTCAATGGCCATGCCGCGCTCGCGCGAGTGAACGAGCGTTCGGTCGAGCTCTCATGCCCGCTCGACGAAAAGCTGGCGCTGCTGCGTCGGATCGAAGGTCTTGCCATGCCGATCGAGGATATCGAGGTCGCCTCGCCGGGGCTGGACGAGGTATTCGCTCATTTCACCGCTGTCGGGCCAAGGCCATGAGGCCGATTCTTCTCATCGCCGGAAAGGAGATCCGCGACGGCCTGCGCAACCGCTGGGTCGCCGCGGCGACGCTGCTGCTCGGCGGCCTTTCCCTGTCGCTTGCCTTCCTCGGCAGCGCGCCGGTCGGCACGGTCGGCGCCGATCGGCTGGCGGTCGCCGTCGTCGGCCTCTCGAGCCTGAGCATCTATCTCATCCCGCTCATCGCCCTTCTTCTCTCCTACGACGCGATCGTCGGCGAGACGGAACGGGGGACGATGCTCTTGCTCCTGACCTACCCAGTGCGGCGCGACCAGGTCCTGCTGGGCAAGTTTCTCGGCCATACCGCGATCCTCGGTTTCGCGACCATTATCGGCTATGGCGCCGCGGGCGCCGCGTTGGCGCTCGGCAACGGCGAGACGGATGGCTGGAAGGCTTTCGCCGTCATGACGCTATCCTCCGTTCTGCTCGGCTGCGCCTTCCTGGCGATCGGCTACCTCGTCAGCACGCTCGTGCGCGAGCGCGCGACCGCGGCGGGAGCGGGAATCGTCGTCTGGCTCTTCCTCGTGCTGCTCTACGATGTCGCGCTCCTCGGCCTCCTGGTCGCGGACAAGGGGCACAACATCGGGACCGAGCTGTTTTCGGTGCTGCTTCTCGCCAATCCGACCGACAGCTATCGGCTCTTCAACCTTTCGGGCTTCGAGAAGGTCCGGGATTTCGCGGGTCTCGCCGGCTTGAGCGGCGAAGTGCACATCGGCCGTGCCGTGCTGGTCACGATCATGGTGCTTTGGGTGCTGGTGCCGCTAGCCGGCGCGGCGGCCGTCTTCCGCCGGAGGGAGCTGTGATGCGCCTGCCGAGCGTTCTGGCTGCATGTCTGCTGGCGACAGCGCTTTTCGTCGCCGGCTGCAAGCAGGACGAAACCGCCTCCGTCCCACGCCCCCAGGAGCCGACCCGCGAGACAACGGCTGAGTTCTGCGGCATGGAGGTGCTTGGCCATTCCGGCCCGAAGGGTCAGATCTTCCTGAAGAGCCGGAAGACGCCCCTGTGGTTCAGCTCGGCGCGCGATGCCATCGCCTTCACCCTCCTGCCCGAGGAGCCGAGTGACATCGCGGCGATCTACGTGAACGACATGGGCCGCGCCAGTTGGGACAGGCCCGAGCCCGGCACCTGGATCGAGGCGCGGCAGGCCTGGTATGTGATCGGAAGCAGCCGGACGGGTGGCATGGGCGCCGCCGAGACGGTGCCTTTTGCCGAGCGATCCGCTGCCGAAAATTTTGCCCGTCAGTCCCGCGGGCGCGTCGTTGCATTCAAGGACATACCGCCCGACTACGTCCTCGGCGGTGATGCCGGCGAGCTGCCGGACCAGGCGGGGAGCGTCCCGGCCCCGCCGTCTTGAGCCGGGGACGGCGGCCGCTAACCAGGGAGCAGACCATGACGTCACAATTCATGACACGTCGGCGTTTCCTGACCATCGCGGCGGCGAGCGCGGCCTTCGGCGCCGCCACGACGCGCACAGCGCTTGCGGCTGCCGCCGGCGAGGTTCCTCTGCGACGCTGGCGCGGCACGTCGCTCGGCGCAGCGGCGGAGATTCTGCTCTACCATCCCGACCAGGCCGAGGCCGACCGGCTGATCCGCCTGTCGCTCGCCGAAGTCGCGCGGCTGGAGCAAGTGTTCAGCCTCTACAAGGAAACCTCGGCGCTCTCGGTTCTCAACCACCAAGGCGAGCTTCGCGACCCACCGTTCGATCTCGTGCGTCTTCTGGCCTTGAGCCAGCATTTTGGCGCGCTCACGGACGGCGCCTTTGACGTCACAGTGCAACCGCTCTGGCGTGTTTACGACGATCATTTCCGCCGTCCGAATGCCGACCCGAACGGCCCACCGGCCTCGGCGATCGCCGCCGCGTGCCGCTTCGTCGATTATCGCGACATGCTGGTCGTGCCCGGCAGGGTGGCCTTCAGGCGGCCGGGCATGGCGGTGACGCTCAATGGCATTGCCCAGGGATACATCACCGATCGCGTTGCCGATCTCCTCGCGCAGAACGGCCTCGAGCACGTGTTGGTGGATCTCGACGAGCTCCGCGCGCTCGGGCCGCGGGCGGACGGCACGCCCTGGCCGGTGGGCATCGAAGATCCCATGCGGCCGGGCCGGACGGTGAAGACCGTGGAGCTTGCCGACCGCGCCATGGGGACGTCCGGCGGCTACGGCACCCAGTTCGACGCCGCAGGGCGCTTCAACCATATCTTTGACCCAGGCACGGGCCGCTGCGCGGATCGCTTTCTAAGCGTGTCGCTGATCGCGCCGCTCGGCGCCACGGCCGACGGGCTTTCGACCGCCTTCTGCGTGATGCCGTCCGACAGGATCGATGCGGTGGTCAAAACCCTTGGGACGGTGACGGCCATCATCATGACGCAAAACGGCTCGCTGACAACGATCGCCGCGTAATCGCCGTCGCGGTGGATGTCGAGGCCTCAGGCTCAGGCCTTTACCGGGCTGTGGCAGGGGAGAATCCGCCCAATAGTGAACGAGTGCTGTCCTACACTTGTTGGCGGTAGAGGATGATTGATCGGCCGCTGAGCCGGAACAACTTGACTGGTGTTCGGATGCAGTGAGCCATCGGCGAACCTGCTTGAAGTTAGGACAGGCCTCATCCGCACGGCGCTCGATTTGGAATTCGCCGATGGCACTGTGATCGCCGACAGCCTCGGCGAGATGGATTGCATCTTTCTGGCAAGCCTCTACCGAGCCGAGCAGGCCATCGCCGAGAGGTTGCTCGCGCTCTCCCGAGCCAAGTTACCCTGGGACTCGATAGACGCCGATAAGGCATTGCCGTGGATCGAGCAGCGGATCAACCTCGAACTGGCGCCAAGCCAGAAAGCGGCTGTCCGTCTTGCACTCGCTTCCAAGGTCCTCGTGATCACCCCGCAGCCCGAGCGTTGGCAAGACCACCATCAGAGCTTCGCTTCCTGTGGTGTCGCTGCGCTGCTTAAGGCAAGGATCGAGTGGGTGTACGCGCCGTCGGCCCGCATCTCGGCTGCTACCCAAAAATCCACGAACTCGGCGGTGGACCGCGTCGAATGCCCGATCGTGAAAAACATCGCAATCGTGGCGTTGGCAGGGCTGGCTGGGCTCTTGCCCTTTGGTCACCCCATATAGCGGCTGCACAGCGCGCGACGCGTTCCCCCGCCGCATCGAAAGATCTCTCAAAAGTCGCCACTGGTTGCCAGGGTGCTGAAGGAGCTTCGCCATGTCTGAGCTCCCCGTCCCCAAGCGTCAAAAGGACCCTGACCCTGCGGCCGAGGCTTATCTAAGCCGGGTAGAAGCAGAACTAAACACTCAACATCAGGAGCTCCTTTGACAAGGCCGAGACTTCAGGCGTTCCGACCGGTGATTTGCCCTTCCGTAAGCGGTGGGCATATAGGGACGATGCGGAGTTTCGAGTGCTCTACATCGACATGAACGAAGAGCACCTATCCAAGTCAATTTCCATTCCCCTGGCTGTCTACGCCGAGTGACGCTCAGCCCGTGGATGCCGCCGTCCTTGCTCCCTGCCGTAAGAGAGACGATCAAAGGAATAAGCGTTTGAAATCAAAGATTTAGATCATTTAGCGCCAAAAAGCCATCGCCCTCGGAAATCTCAGCTCGCGCTCCACGGTAAGGCAGATGTTGCCGATCCAACCCTGCGAGGGGTGTGTCCTTATAGCCACTCGAGCCTATTTTCTTGGCAATTGCCTGAACTTCCATTTCCATGAGACCGGAAACCCGCCTAATTTATAGGCCTCTGCTGATTTTGGACCCCCAGCTGGTCGCGTTATGCCGCGTCACAGGGAGGCAAAGCCATGAAGCCCTTCACAACTGCCACTATTGTTATTCTTGCATTGGTAGCCATCGTGCATGTATTGCGGCTGTTATTGGGGTGGAGCATTACCATTAATGGCACCGATATTCCCATGTGGGCGAGCATCGTCGGTTTCGTGATTTCCGCGGGACTGGCAGTCGGACTTTGGTGGGAAAGCGTGTAGGTGCCTGACCCGAAACGCCAGAAGGGCCCCAAAGGACAGAAGCGCCCGCCCGGCCCCCAATGTCGCGACGGCCGTAGCCTTGAGCGAGATGGCTGTCGAAGCTGATCTCCACGTCGAAGTGCAGGGCGACGAGATCATCGTAACCCTGCCGGGCATGCGCTACACGGTAACCTACTACAGAGCGACCCCTCACGAGCTTCTCGCCAAGTCCTACTCGGGCCAAGAGGCTGACGGCGCCCCAATGACGAAGGCGGAGTTCCTCGCTCGCGCCTGGAAGCTCGCCAACGCCAAGGCGCGCGAGATGGGGTGGATTGTGTAGGCGCGGCAACTCCTCCCTTGGGCAGCTGACCGGGCCTTCCGTGGAGGTCGTCCGGGTATTGAAGGAGCTTAGAAATGCCTGAACAGGCCACAGCGGAACCACTCGTGGAGGTGAAGGAGATCGAAGTCGGCCGAGGCATTTGAACGCCGCATCGCGGAACGGGGCTTCGTCAGCGAGCTGACGCGATTCTTCTCAAATGGCGCTCCCGGCAAAATTCTTAGGGCTATCTCTGAAGCATTTGATACAGACATTTTCTCGGAATACGAGCCTCAGTTTTGGGGCTTCGACACTCAAAAGGAATGGGACTCATGGCGGGAAGCAAGCGCAAAAAAGGATCAAGATGAATTCTACGCTGACCTGGTGAACTTTGTATCTGACAAGCCCAATGGAATCCGGCCCGGGACAGTGGGCGAATGCCAAGCTCAAATCGCGAAGCGGCTACTTGAGGCAGATCCGGGACTCGTTTTGCCGGAGAGGCGAGCGGAACTCATGGACAAGATCGAAACAATTTACGACCGCGATCATGCCATCCATGTGACCTTGTCCGATGAAGAAATGGCTCTTGCTCAGATGACGGTGACTCATGAGGACAATCTTCCCAAGGCGTGAATGCCGTAGGGGTCAGCGTGCCAGATCCCGGCCAAGGAGATGGAGCAGCCAAGCGTGGCGATCATGATCCTCGAGCCCGAGCTCGATCCCCGGGTCAATGACCACGTTCAAGACCAGCAGGAAGTCGTGAAGGCCGTTAGCCTGGGTGGGCGATCACCTGATCTGTAGCGGAGCGACACGAACCACGGGTTGACCACCCTCCGGTCTCATGGAGGCCCATTGTTCTGGCCCTGCGCTAAAGCTGTGTCGGGCCAAACACGCGGCCCTCCGCAACCTATAGGAGAGCTGATTGGTCGCCTCGACGAGCGGATCATCAGCGGGGAAAGCGAAGTTTCGGGAGTTTTCGGAGTCCATAAAGTGGAGATGGCGCCGAAGGGCATTGGCAAGGTATCTCAATAGACTGTGCAACCTAAGGTGGATTTGATCCGCTGTAAGTCGGCAGACCATCATCATTCCGGTTCTTTGCTTCGGTGTGACTCGCGGGTGGGCCGTTGACCCTATACCAACCAGACCGGCCCGCGCGAGCCTCAGCGCCAAGCGCGCCGCTGGTAGCGGCGGCGGCAACGCTTGCGAGCATGTGCTCAGCTATTGCGCTGCGATGCGCGGGCGATGAAGGCTAGAGAGAATGGCAGCGGCTTCGGCGCGCGCCCTTTTTGGTTATACTCTCTGCGCGCGTGCAGCCGACGCGCATCCGCGAGGCGCCAATGCCGCTCACAGGATTGCAAGCAAAAGACATAATCGAATCCGTTTTGCTCGGGCTCATTGAGGCTAAGGTGCCTGAAGGTAAAACGATCGACTACAAAAGAGAATTGCCAGGCACCCCTGATAGCGCGAGGAAGGACTTTCTTGCCGACCTCTGCTCCTTTGCTAACACGGCGGGCGGCCACTTGGTCTACGGCATGGAAGAAGCCCAGGGCATCCCGATCAGTCTGCCGGGCTTAACAGGCGACATGGATCAGGCGATTGTACGCATGGAGAGCATGGCTCGTGACGGTATCCGGCCGCCGATCCCCGGCCTCGAATTTAAGAGGATGGGTTTGAAGAACGGGAGCAACGCCCTTGTCGTCATCGTGCCAAAAAGCTGGAACCCGCCGCATCAGGTGGTCTTCGGGAAGGATTACCGCTTCTATGCTCGCGGCTCCGGAGCCCCATCCGTATCCAACCCCTTTGGTGGCCAAAGCAATCAAGCGGGCGCGCAGCCAGAAGCTAACCCGACTGGTGCGCAGCCGGAGTCCAGTCCCACAGGCGGCCAGCATGCGCCGCAGGACGCGCAGGGCGAGTCCCAATCTGGGCAGAGCGAATCCGGCTCGACGAGTGAAGAACCCGCGTCTAAGGTCCTCATCACCATCGACAAGACTAGACAGCAAATGACTGTCCTAGTTGACGGGATAGAGCAATATAAATGGCCGGTCTCGACTGGTCGACTAGGATATTCAACTCCTTCTGGAACTTATACTCCTACTTCTATGAACGAAATATGGTATAGCAAACAGTGGGACGACTCCCCCATGCCACATTCTATTTTCTTTATGAAAGATGGTCATGCCATCCATGGCAGCTATGAAGTGAAAACTCTCGGCAAACCCGTCTCACATGGCTGCGTCCGTATCTCGCCAGCGAATGCAGCCATTCTCTATGCCCTGGTCAAGGAAAAGAGACTGGAGAATACCCAAGTCGTCCTCACCGGCACCACGCCGGGTGGTGAGGCGAAGGTGGCATCTCAGCCAGCCTACCCGCGCTATGGGGGCACAGCTCCGTGGTTTGCGCCCGGGCAGAACTACTACCCGCCGAGACGAGGCTTTTTTGGCCGGTGGTTCCAGCCGTATGACGGTCCTCAGGGCTATTACCAGCCCCGCGGCTATTATCCCCAAGGCTATTAGTCGTTGTTGCGGGTTGCGGCTCTGCTCCGAAGCACAAGGCGAAGCTTGTTATTGCGAAGCTCGAGCGACTTTTCCACAATCTCGACTTTGTCGCCCCTCTGATGGATGCGGCGGTGCGCCCCGCCTGAACTCGTACACTGATGCCCTGGAGAGCCATCCACAAGGTGAGGTGTGATCCCTATGTCTGCTATCGAGCATGTGCGGTGCTGTGGGTGTGTCGTTCAGCTTATTATCCCTCAGGCCGAGGAGAGACCACGAGCGCTGAACGGTGCCGCAGCCAGAGCCACTGCCCTTGCGCCTCCCTGACGACCGCGATTGAATCACCCTGGAAGGCAAGGAGTATGTCGTCAAGGATGGCGACGTGATGCATTTCCGCTTCGCGAATTGAGGGGCAGAACATCCCCAGCCGCTATCGGGCCTTCGGCGTTTTGGGCGTTTTTGGGCCTTCGCGTTTCACCTGCGGCTTTGCTGAAACCTCAATAACACTCGGAATCCCAACTGGCGGCGTGACGCCCATCGACACATAAACATTCATCAGCCGCTCGACGCCGCCTTCTGCAGGCTTGACCCATTCCGCCGGCACATAGATCAGCGCGCCGCCGAACGGAACCGGAGCGGATGGCACGAGCAGCCCAACATAATTGTGCTCGCCGATCACCACTGGCTCAGGTGAGGGCATGAGCCCGAGCACAGCAGCTCCCCCCTGCCCACCGAAGAAGCACCACACGGGACGCATGCTCTTGAGATTGTCGTCGCCGCCGCGATCGACGATCGCCACGAATTGCTTCGACAGATCGTAGATATTGGAGATGATCGGCACGCGCATCATCAGCCAATCGAGGCTGCCCTGCACCAGAGGGCGCAGCCGCGATTCGACCACGAGGCCGAGCGCGAAGATGCACCCCAAGATGATGAGGAAGCCGAGGAAATAGGCAGCGGTGCTCGATGAGACGAGATTCAAGCCGAGCAACACGATCAACCGCCCGACCATCGAGCCGGGGCCGGCATAGGATTGAACGATCTGCGCCACCCAGGCCGTGACGATCACGGTGACGAGGATCGGCAGCAGCGCGAGCAGTCCCGCGACGAAGATGCCCACAATGCGGCTCAAGGATTGTGCCTTCATGCCGTTGAGGAGGCACCACCTGCGCCCCCAAATAGGAAAGTCAGCACTATGCCCGTGAAAAAGCCTCCAATATGGGCCATGAAGGCCACCCCTCCCACGTCACCTCCGGTGTGCCCAACCGTCCCAACGCCGCTGATCAGCTGCAGAGCAATCCAGGAGCCGAGCACGATGATTGCGGGCATCGCCACAATCGCTCTGCCAACCAGCACATTTACGCGAGCCTGCGGGAACATCAGGATATAGGCTCCGAGCACGCCTGCGATCGCGCCCGAGGCTCCGACATTTGGTACATTCGATCCCGAGGAAAAGGCGTATTGCGCGAAGGTCGCCGCGATTCCCACAACCAAATAGAAAATCAAGAATTGGAGATGGCCCAATCGGTCTTCGACATTATCTCCAAAGATCCATAGGAAAAGCATGTTACCGAAGAGGTGGAACCAGCTGGCATGCATGAACATGGCCGTGAAGATGGTGACGGCGTTTGTAGCGGGGTTCTCCGAAAAGCGCACAGGGATGAACGCCCACTTATTTATGAATTGGTCGCCCCCACTAAGCTCCACCAGAAAAAACAGCACGTTGACCGCGATCAAAGCATAGGTGACGATAGGGACGGTTCTCTCTTGTGTATCGTCGTCACTTATAGGAAACATGCTGGCTTCACCTCATTTGGAATCTGTCGGGGGGCGCCTAAGAGTCTCATGCTGGCTCGTGCCACATAGTAGCTAACCGTGCGCTCCAGTTCGCCATTTCTGTTCCGAAGATACTGGCTTGTTATGCTCGGTACCGTCCTGTGCCGCGTGGTTGGTTTGCAAAGCCTCTTCAAGGGGCCATGTCTTCTTACACCGCCAAAGCGGACCAATTCGACACGAACCCCGCGTCAGCTTCCGACCCGAAGCAGACATTGACTCGAGATCGAAGCGGCACCCGTCATCAAGACGAAGCGGTTTAGGTTGCCGTCTGCTCCTTTGCCCGAAGCACAAGGCGAAGCGGTATTTGCCGCGGGCATCATCGGTATCGGCCTGTCGGCCTTAGTTGGGGCCGTGGGCGGCCAACCCGGACGGCGCATTGAGGGTGCAGCTTCGGGCGCGAGACTCTTGTCTCAAGTATGTGCGGTGCTGTGAGTGCGTCGTTAAGCTTATTATCCCCCAGTCCGAGAAGAGACCAGGAGCGCCGAACGGTGCTGTAGCCAGGGCCACTGCTCTTGTGCCTCCCTGACGACCGGTTTTGGCATTGGCTTCACAACACTAGGCGCCGCTGCGAGTGCAGGCGCTTCGGCCTGGGCCCTGGTCCGAGGAGAAACCAGGAGCGCCGAACGGTGCTGTAGCCAGGGCCACTGCTCTTGTGCCTCCCTGACGACCGGTTTCGGCTTTGGCTTCACAACACTAGGCGCCGCTGCGAGTGCAGGCGCTTCGGCCTGGGCCCTGGTCCGAGGAGAAACCAGGAGCGCCGAACGGTGCTGTAGCCAGGGCCACTGCTCTTGTGCCTCCCTGACGACCGGTTTTGGCATTGGCTTCACAACACTAGGCGCTGCGGGTGCAGGCGCTTCGGCCTGAGTCGCCTCTTGCGCTTTGGGCTGCGGCCTTGGAGGCCGGACTGGCGCGGGCGGATCTTGCTCTTCGGCGGCCACACCCTCAGTCAACGGAGGCTCGGCGGTGGTCGCCACCGACGATGGCCTCGTCATCACTATCATGCTCGAGACGTTCTCACCTGAGAGCGGCAGGGGCTGCCGAACTCGCTGCGGTCGTGACGAACGCAACGCCTGGCGCAGATAGTGGTTCACGCTCACGGAAGGCTTCAACGATTGGGGCCTCCGGTTTCGGCGCGGGCCTTGGCTCGGCCTTATCGGGCGAGCTTGGCTCAGCAGGCGCCTTGACCTCTATGGGCTCCCCGGGAGCGGCCGGGCTGACCGGAAGTTGCGATCTGGTCCACATCTTCTCGCCACAGAGGAGCCACGCCTTGCAGCCTCTGAGCACGATTTGCTGTCGTGAGACGAGCGTCACCTTGACGTCCGTATAGATGTGACCCTCCTCGGGATTGTAGGCATTCCCCACCCAAGTGTTGGGTTCCGTCAGAGTCATGTTTCTGAAGAGCGGAAGGCCGATGATCGGCCGGTCGCGCATGGACGAGTCCTCGTTCCGGACGTCGTGGAGGGGCTTGCCTTGTGAGTCCTTCGAGTGCTTCAGCCAAACGACTTTGCTGCAGATTCCGCGGCCGCATTTCTTGATTTCCACCTTCGCCGAGCCGTCGTCATTAGCCCAAATGCCGGAAGGGTCGGCGGCGGAGGCTTCGGATGGGCTACCGGTAGCAAACATAGAGATAGCGACGAGGCAGAGTGCCGGGGCGAATGCGCGATGCCTCATAAAAGCACCTCCTCGTAACGGGTCCCGCCGACGGAAAATGCCTCCGGCATTTAACCCTACGCTCCCGGTCCCTTATTTGGCCTTAATGAGACCTTTGTTTGGCTTGGACCACCAAGTCGCCGGCGCGTCCCTAACTGCGCCGGCCCTGTCGCAGCTGACATGTCGCGTCTCGCATTGTGCCGGTGTGGCGGAGTTATCAGAAGTTGCCCAGCGGTTCCGATATTCGACGCAGGTATGTTTAGCCCCGTTGCGAGATGTCCAAACCCCACGCGTGGTTCGGTTGAACTAACTCATGAAATGGCGGTAGCAAGCTTCAAGGTCCGTGGCTGGTATCTCGATGACCTTGTGCTGACGCCCGTGAACCACCTTACGAGACGTGGGCGCAAAGCCAAATGTCGGGCCCCGTAAGCACAACCGGATTGTTGGGACTGGGCGAGATAACCGGGACAGAGGGATCGCCCCTGTGCCGCGGTGCGTATGAGTCTACGGGGGAAGGATACTTTCGCATTGTTGTGCAGGGCTTGCCCCGCATAGTCCTGAATTTCTTGAATTAGCAGACTTGCCCTCTCAGCGGCTTGGGCAAGTTCGCGATCATTCCTGATTGGCATGCATTAGCTCAGCGCAATCGCAGAAACGAACGTTATCACCCTTCAGGCGACTTAATTGGGCAAAATCAGGCTGTGGCTCAGCGAAGGCCGCCACTGACTTGCAATCAGGCACTCCGCCCTCGCAACGATGCCAGGAAGCACGGAAGCGCTGGCGCGGAAAAGGATGAAGAAAACAAAGAGCTCAAGATCGGGAGGCGACATGCTGATACGATGGGTAACCATGGGGTAGTGCCCGTTACGAAAGCGTTGGACCTGGGGGCGCGTGCAGCACCCGGAGAAGCGAATGTTGAACTCCGAAAGGATGGCCGACTACATTGCCATGCTTCGTGTGAAGTTCAGCGAATACCGTCGCGCTCGCTTCGCTGGACACGATAATCTCTTCGAGCAGCGTCCGGAGGGAGACGCCGTAGTA
The DNA here is from genome assembly GCA_963804515.1 of uncultured Alphaproteobacteria bacterium. Taxonomy (GTDB): domain Bacteria; phylum Pseudomonadota; class Alphaproteobacteria; order Rhizobiales; family Methyloligellaceae; genus Methyloceanibacter. The sequence continues at coordinate 46,103 of CAWDQR010000007.1, forward strand.
TTTAACCGTGAGCACGTTGCGGCTAACTTGCTAATCCCGTTCTTTGCCAAGGCTGTGGATCGGCAGCGGATTATCGGCCAGCTCCCACAGGATCGGCGCCATCGCCATTTTGCCAGCATGCAGAGTTCGCAGGCTCTCGCGCAATCTGTCTTCGGAACTATCAAGGCTCTTGGACGCCTTCCACTGTTGTCTTCAGTCGTTGCTGAAAACGGGCAATCCGCCTTCAGCCCGACCCTGAGTGAGGAAATGCTCGAGCTTGAAAAGTCAATTCACACGCTCGGAGAGCGACCTGGCCGATCGACTTCAGTAGATGTATGGCTTGGGGGCTGCTACCGCGTCGCCGTGGAATGCAAGCTAGCCGAAGCCTACTTCGGCAATTGTTCACGCACCCAACTGAAGCCAAAGGCGGCGACGTTCGCGACCCAACATTGCGATGGAACCTACACGCGGCAGCGCGGACGAGCGGCCCACTGTGCTTTGACCGAGATTGGCGTACGCTACTGGAATTACCTGGAGCCCCTGTTGGGGTGGGCAGCCAACACAGATCACCGACCGTGTCCATTGGCGGACACCTACCAGTTGGTGCGCAATATCCTTGCCGCGTGTGTGAGCGATGACGGCAAGCTGACCATTGACAGTGGCCACGCGCTCCTCATCTACGACCAGCGCAACCCTGCGATGACAACGGGAGGTGAGTGCGACCGGCAGTGGCGCGTCGTTAGCGGGGCGCTACGAGCCGCCAGCACGTTACGGCGCATGTCATGGCAAGCACTAATTGCGCAGTGGCCAAGCGATGAGGTTCTCGACTGGCTCAAAGAAGAACTCGAATTAAAGTATGGACTCCGCCCCATATAACGGAGCGCGCTTCTCTCTGCCTCACGGGAGGGCGAGCTCCGTGGCCTGAACCAAGTCCACGGTCCCACGGTTGGCGCACAGCTAGAACAGAAGCTCCGTCGACTAGAGGAGCATCTGCTGCTCTTGGAGCGTTGTCATCGCCTGATGGCGCGGAGCTTCGCTCATCTTGAGGCCCGTAGAAGCAAGCGCCATCCGCCAGCCTCAGTGACGGTAGGTCAGGGTGAACGTGGATTGTGCCGTCATGAATAAGGTTGGGCGTTAGGAGAGCACCCTCATCCGCATGGTTAGGTTGCGGCGAATAGCGACTGGGACCGATAGGCTCGGCAACGGACGCGGAATTTAAGCAGGCACGAAACCGACCAAATCTAGAGTTCCAATACGATCTTGCCGCGCGTATGGCCGGTCTGGCTGGCCTCCTGGGCGTCGGCGGCGCGGTCGAGGGGGAATGCGCGGCTGATCGTTGGCTTAAGCTTGCCTGCATCGGCCCAACGACCGAGGAGCTCAAGGTCCTCGCCGCGGCGGCTGACCAGGATGAATTTGGCCTTGCGCGTCGGTCCCAGCAGGCCGGCAAGGTATCCCCATCCAGCCCAGATGACCAGATCGGGCCCGGGCACCGTTGTCACATAGGTGCCCCCGGGCAGCAGCAGAGGTCGGCATTCAGCAAACGAGCTCTTGGCGACGGCGTCGAGGATGACGTCATAGCGTTCCGGTCGGCGTGTGAAATCCTCCTTTCCATAGTCGATAACCGGTTCAGCACCAAGCGACCGCACGAAGTCGACATTGGCGGCGCTGCAGGTGGCGGCCACCCAGCCGCCCAACGCCTTGGCAATCTGTACGGCGAAGTGGCCGACGCCGCCTGCCCCACCGAGGACGAGGACCTTGTCGCCCGGCTTCAAGCCGCCCGAATCGCGTAAGGCCTGGAGGGCAGTCCCAGCGGCGATGGGCAGAGATGCCGCCTCGGCGTAGCTTAGCGACGTCGCCTTCAGTGCGGTGGCAGATTCGGCGACCGCCGCCAATTTGGCATAGCCGCCGCCGCGCCTCGCATCAACGAAGGCGATCACCTGGTCGCCCGGTTTGAACTTGGTCACCCGGCTGCCGACCCTCAACACTTCGCCAGCGACATCGGCGCCAGGAATGTAGGGGAAGTGTAGCCGCACCAGCGGCCACATCTGGCCCTTGCAAATTTTCCAATCTACTGGATTGACTCCGGCCGCGCGGACGCGGACGACAATCTCGTCGGCCGCCGGCACCGGATCCGGCATATCGCCGAGCTTGAGGCGATCGCTGCCGCCATAGCTGTCGATGGACATCGCCTTCATGCGCTTCTCCCTCTCAGGATGCCCGTGTCCTGCATGACGTGGACATACCGCCCTGCGCCCGCGAATCCGCCGAAATATAGAAACATCATGCTGTAGCCGCTGAGGAGCAGCAGGACGATGCTCGCCACCCATGGGAAGAAACGGCGGAAGATGCGATGCCAGAGTGCAAGCCGCGTTGCCGGCTCGAGCGGCCGCACGGACTGGCGAAGCACCATATAGGCGAAGAACATACTTGCCACCCAGACCACGGCGGCAAGGACATGGAGCATTGTGAGGATAGACATGCGCATTGGCTGTCGACGAGAGGCCTAGAATAGCAGAGTAGCCAAAAGAATACCGACGACAACTGCGCTATTGCCAGCCGTGCGGATCATTCGAGTAGCCTGCCGGTCTTGAGTTCTTCATGACCCGTTGAAGATCTATTTCCGTTATCTCGCGGTTGGTTTCCAAGGCGATCCGCGCGGCTTCGTCGCAGAGATGGGCGATCTCGGCACAGGTGTAGCCTTCTGAAGCGCGGGCAAGATCCACCATCTCGACGGACGCGACGGGACGTTCCTCAAGGCAGATTCTAAACAGCTCCGCACGCGCTTCAACGTCGGGAAGACCGACGAATACCTTCTTGTCCATCCTGCCCGGCCTCGACACCGCGGTATCGATGCTGCCAAGGCGATTGGTGGCTCCCACCACCAACAGGCCGCGCTCGGCGCAATTGTTTAGCTGGATGAGAAATTCGTTGACCTCGTTGTCCTGGTAACCGCCAGCATGCCCGCGCATCGGCACCAGCGCGTCGAGCTCATCGAAGAACAGGAGACAAGGCGCTTTCTCGACCGCTTCATCGAATAGCGCTCGTATCCTGCCCTGCGAGCCGTGAATGTAGATGCTCCCGAGGTCGGACGGCTTGGTCTCCATGAAAGCCCTGCTGGCCTTCTTGGCCAGTGCCCGCGCGATGTGCGTCTTTCCACAACCCGGTGGCCCGTAGAAAAGAATTCCGTTCGGCGGAGACAACTTGTACTTCGCGAACAGTGCCGGTTCAAACAGCGGCAGCAGCACATCGCGTTCGAGCATTGCCTTTACAGACCGCATCCCGGCAACTCCGAGCCAGTCGAATTCCGTTTCGAGAGAGATCCTCTTCGCTTCGCTCGGAGGTGCTTCGAGTTTGAGGTAGCGTCGCAACTTCAACCGCAGCGCCACGGCGGCCGCGCTTACAGGGTTGATGTCGACTTCATAAAGAACCCAGGCGAGCGCTTCGCGGTATCGCCTGTGCTGAACCAGCAGATCAATCCTCAGCAACCAGGCGATACGCCTCTCTTCGGCAAATATCTGATCGAACAAGCTCGGCGGCGCGTCGACTATTCGCGCCAGGTAATGCAGGGCTTTGCCGAGATGCCCCTGAACCAGATAGTCGGCGAGCCTCTCCCGCCATCGTTCTTCTATACGTGCAGACCGATCATCGCGTACGGACATTGAGTTTCAATTCATTTCTGTGACCACATGAGCAACCACCCGTCCATCACGCCCCAACGCGATACCGGGGCGACCGCCCGCATAGGCTTGCCGCGGGTCGCGAACGAAGCAGATCTCGCAAGTCTCAGTGCTATTCACGCCAGTTTCTTCTCGATCGGGATGATCCAGCTAGCGCGTGCCTTTGCTCGTGTATTCATCATGCCAGATGCGGTTGTGTGTGTGCTCTTTGAAATGCCTCTCCTCCGAAGTATCAACACGCGGATTGCCACCGGCAATGCAGCGCCAGGTACCTGAAGGGCCAAGGCGGTAAAGCTGGCCGAGACCCCAACCTATCCCGACGCCGCGGTCAGCATAGCAATTGGGGCACATGTTCGCCCACGGGCCATCCTTGGTCTCGCCATCAACAAAGAAGCCATGTTTCTCAATAGCCGCGTCGCAGAAATCGTAATGCTGGGGTGGGTCAAAATGGAAAGGTGCGTCCCCTCCGGTCACGTCAAGTGTGTCGAGATAAAGCGAGACGAAAGCCAATTCTTTTGCGAAGCGGGTGCAAAATTGCCGACGTCCCACCGGATCGCGGTGGATAGCAACAGCAAACTGGAGCTTCTCAATGAACTCCTTGAACTGCAAGTTCCATCGGTCCTTGCTCAATGCTGCCTCCTGAACTCAAACGGAATTGTCGCGCGGCCAATCACTTTGTTCAATATATCGGGGTGTAAATTTTGCACAGTCGGCTTGGCTTCTCGCATGGACTTGCGAGTGCTTGGCACCAATCTGCGCCGCCTCCGCTGTGCCAAAGGCCTATCGCAGGACGATCTTGCGTATGAGGCTGAGGTCAGTCGGAGCTACGTAAGCCCGCTCGAAAAAGGTGCGTTCTGCGCAAGCCCAAGGATCGTTGGTAGACTAGCGATGGCTCTCGAGGTCGAGGCGGCCGAGCTATTGAGGGTACCAAGGAAAGGCACGTATCTCCGGGAGGAAGCACCAATCCCAACTGCCCAAAATGGGACCCACGACGGCTTCAGCATGACGTGCGCGCTGGCGGGAGCTTTGGCTCGGACCCGGCGCAAGCATAGCTGGGAGTGATATGCCGGAAGATCCATCGCCCACCCCGCTACAGGAGAGGTTACGCGGGATAGTCGCTTTTCTCTCCAGCTTCCAAACTCCGGATTTCAATTTCGGACATTGGACACAGCCACCGTCTGACAAGCAGGGGGTAATCATGCTTCCGTATTTCTCGCTCAGCGAGGTGGCAGGGTTATTTGTCCAAAGGGCTTACGACTTAGGCTGGGTAATACGCGATTTCGATTGGGGGACGTGGATGCAGACCCCCGAGGCCAAGTCACTGCGGGATGATCTTCAAGTCTTGACGCAAGCCACGCCCGAACAACTCGCGCGCCTACTCACGGTATATAGTCGCCAAGATCGGTTCAGTGAGGGCGCGCTCGAAGCGGCTTTTGAGTCCGGACTACTGACGCGCGTTCTTGAAAGGGCTGCCGTCATTCTTAATGAGATTGAGCGGCCACAGCGTTCGTAAGGAGGGAATCAGCCATGAGCAATGCTACGGTTCTAACCGCTCGATTTGATCGCGCCCTCCTCTACGCGACCCATGTACACGGGGGACAAGTCCGTAAGGGAACCTCAATCCCATACATCGCCCACCCTGCTGGCGGTCGCTGCGACCGTCCTAGAGTACGGCGGGGACGAGGACCTCGCCATCGCGGCGTTCCTGCACGATAGCGTGGAGGATCAGGGTGGCAAGGCCAGGCTGGAGGATGTCCGCAACCGGTTCGGTGAGCGCGTGGCTAGGATCGTCGAGGCCTGCTCGGATAGCCTTGCTGACACAGTGAAAGGGGAGCGTAAGGCGCACTGGCAAGAGCGAAAGGAAGCCTATCTCGCACACCTGCGGAAGGCCGACGAGGACATCCTTCGCGTGTCGCTGGCGGACAAGGTTCACAACGCGCGCGCGATCCTTCGTGACCTGAGAAAGCCGGATATCGGCGAGGAAATTTGGGCACGCTTTAGTCAACGCAAGGAGCGGACACTATGGTACTACCGCGGCCTCGCCGACAGGTTCTGCGAAATGCTGCCCGGCCAGTTGTCTAACGAGCTGCGTGAAATCGTTGAGGTGCTGGAGGCAGGTGGATGAAATAAACCCTCGCAAAATCCTGTCGTGCGGAAACCGATAGCACAAAACATAGCTGAACTCTAAGCCTGCATGTTTGTAGGATTGACTATGGCACCCCTTGCTGCTGATTAGAGGTCAGGTTAACTGGCGAGCAGTTAAGACAGCAGATCGCCCGCGTCTCGAGGAGCATTTGCTGCCTCTACTGGAGCGCCGCCATCGCATGATGGCGCGGAGTAACGCCCATCTTGAGGCGCGTCGAAGCAGGAGGCTTCCGCTGATCGGCTTCAGGCTAGTCTAGTCTTTGAGCGACAGTGCGCGGACCCAGAGCCAGCTATGTCTCTGCGCGTCTTGTTCAGTCAGGTCAAATTCAGCTGGGCAAGTCTCTTAACCTACTCAGTCAGAGCCACAGCTTGGGCAAGTTCGACGTAACGGCAGAGCGCATTTGCGAGTTGCATCTGGCGCAGGCTTTTGCACTCGGGTTCGAAGAGGCGTGGGCTTGCTACGAGAATGCATGCGCACCTCGCTCGCGACGTCGCCACGTTCAACCGGTTGAGGTTGTAGAGAAACTCCATCCCATGCGGTGCATCCTCAGGCGCTGAGGTCGCCATCGAATAGATAACAACCGGCGCTTCTTGGCCCTGGAATTTGTCCACTGTGCCGACGCGAAACCCCCGTGGGCCGAGGCGCTCCTCGAGTAGCGCGACTTGTACGTTGTATGGTGCAACCAACAGGACATCATTTGCCGTCATCGATCGTGCGACTTCGTCGCTGTCGATCCATCGAGCACCAGGGCGGGTGAGACCTGCGACAATGCGGTCGATCTCGTCAACCTCTTCGACCGAGGAGTTCTGATGTCCGTCATGCTGAACGCTGGCGACCCAAAGGCCGGCACCTTCAAATGGCGACGTTCCGACTAGCGCCTGATGTTCGAGGCCGGCATGTGCAGACAGCCGCCCTTCATAGAACACCTCTGATGTGAACCTGCAAATGCTCGGAGCAAGCCGCCATGTTTCCGGTAGGAATATTCCGCGATCGGATGGAATCGTCTTGTGGTCTCCCAGGATGTGCCCCAGCGCTGAGACATCCGCACCCTCTGGGTGGCTGCCTTGTTGGGGTTGATCGAGCTGTTGCGGATCGCCGAGAAGTACAACGCTCTGCCCAGCTTGCGACGCAGCAATGACATTCGCGAGCGACATCTGGCCGGCTTCGTCGATAAAGAGCACGTCGACAGCATTCAGTGCCTCCGGCTTCGCCCAGAGCCATAGAGTTCCGCCGACTACGTTGGCTCGTTCATCGGTCAATCGGGCGAGAGCCGCGCCATTGTTGGTAGTCTCCTCGATCCTTGACGGTGTCTCACTCTTCTTTTGCACCTTTTGGACGCACATAACCTGAAGTCCAAACTCATCGGCGGCCTTCATCACGGCATCGAGGAGGTTGCGGATGACTTTGTGGCTTACGGCAGAGACGCCGACCCGCGCGCCCTTACGCACGAGTTCGCAGATCATCCTCGCACCCGTGTAGGTCTTGCCCGCGCCGGGGGGGCCTTGAATTGCAAGAACCGTATCATCCAGGTCAGCAACGATGCCCACCGCGAATTGGACCGCCGTCTCGCCCTCACGTATTTCAAATTGACCCAAACGGAGTCGGGGAGGTCGTTGGATTAGGATCTCGCGAGCGGCTCTATACCGCGTCCCGTCAGAGATGCCGTGCTCGACCACATCATCTGCGATGCGCAGAAGGGCGTCCGCTAAGACGTCCGAGTTGACAACCGAGTGCGCGAACACAGCCGCGGGATGCACGTCGGCTTGGACCCCGCGTTTCTTGATGTCCAGCATGCGCGCCACTCGGTCAATGGCCTCTACGCTCCCAAAATTCGTTCCATCCGGGAGGCGAAGCTCATCGCCGCTCTGAACGGCGGTCTCCTGGGGCGGGTATGAGTAGCGGTCAATCGGGCTTTTCTTCGTACCCCCAATCCGGGCGACGAAACGCAGCCCGGCGACCGCTGCTTTCTCGTCGAGCAGCTCCTCCTCCGTCAGATCACACAGGCGAAAGAGCTCCCACCACGGTGCTTTTTCTTCGCGCCGATGCCAGTCCAGGAGATGGGCGAGCAGCCATTGCGCTTGCTGCTCTTCGCTCCGCTCTTCCCGCTCTGTTGGAATGCCGGCCGTCAAGGCCGTCACAAGCGACAGCACCCGCCGCGCGCGTTCACTGATCGGCTCGGGTGCCACACCCTCCTTGGGTTGCGGTCGCGGCACTTGGGTGCCGTCTGCCACAAGGGAGGCTCGCAACTGCTCTAGCCAGCCCCGCAACTTAAGCGCCGATTTACAATCGTCGAGATTATAGCCCTCCACTGCCGCACGCACATTGGGCGTTATGACGTTGAGCACCCCAAGCTCGAGCGCTCGGGCGACGATGCGCAAGTTGGTGTTCGCATCCTCGAGCTTGACGTCACGCCTGAAGTCGTAGAACGGCTCGAGATCCTTGATTGAATACCGCTCCACGCTCGCGCGCAGCGCCCGCTTCACGATGGCATGGAGGTCCACAAACAGCCCGGCGCGCAACATGCGATCGACCTCGGACTCGCGCGTTGCATAGCGTCCCATTAGGCGTTTGAACGCGGCCGGCTCATAAGGTGCGTAGTGGTAGACGTGCATCCCCGGATTCGAATCCCAGGATCGCAGGATCTCATCGACCACGGTCTCGAACGCAACGCGCTCTTCCTTCTCCGAATACACCCAATGGCTTTGGTTGGTTGAGGACCCGTCGCCTGCGACGGTGACGAGGCCAAACAGGTACTCGCGCCCGGCGTTGCCGACGAATGGATCTCCCTCCAGATCGAGAAAGATGTCGCCGGGCGACGGAGTGGGTAGGCGAGCTAGTCCCTGATCCGCCTCGATCGGGAGCAACAGCTCATGGATAGGGGTTCGCTTGATGCGACCCTCAAGCTGCACCCGTGCCTGCTCTCGGAGGCGCATGTAGGTTTCTGCGGCACCCCGCCGAGGCGTGAAAGGCAGAGGCAAGGGGAGTGTCCCCAGCGCCTCTAGGGTGGCGACTCCGGCCGCCTCGAGTTCGCGGCTCTGCAGCCGCCGCATGCCGGCGACAAGGGAGAGGTGATCATCGTCCCGTCTCTTTTTGTCGCAAATCCATCGCCAACGGCAGACCTCGCAATGTTCCACCGGCTCTGGATAGTGTTCTACGGCGAGCAGCGTGGGGTCCTGACGCGACGTCGCCTCCAGCCGATCGCGCATCAGACGAAAGTACGCGGCGAAGTCTTGGACCCGATATGTATGAACGGGTGCCAGCGGGTCAGGCGTCACTACGCGAAAAAGCTCGGGCATCATTCCCTGAACCAAGCCTAGGAGCTCCGAATAAAGCTCGAGCTGCAAGATCGTGCCGCCGCGCGTTTCCTTCGCGAGCTTTGTGTCGATCACCTCATAAGACCATGCGCCAAGCGCGCTCTGCAGCCCGTTGCGGCGCAGTACGTCTGGCTTGCCAAACCAACGGTCGTTGCGAAGCGCAGGCTGAACGATCACGTCGACGCCTGTTCGCATTGCGTCGACAGAGCGGGCAATGGCATCGTCACCCGCATAGACGGAGAGGTCGGTGACGGTGACTCCCTGTGCGCACAGCTCTTCGATGTAATTGCGTTCGTGGTCGAGCCCACGCTCGCGGAGCACCTTGAGCGCCGGATCAACCCAGTTAGAGGCCTGACGCTGCCCTTGCGCCACTGCCAAATCCAATGCCGTGAGGTGAATGCAACTCAGATACCCGGAGAGGTCCGAAGCCGACAGCTCGATGGCGCTACCGGACATTTGCATGGATCGTACGCGCGTCCTAAGGGGCGGTCAGATCTGCCTCACGGCGAAGAGATTACGCTCGTCCGTCGTCAGCGGGAACAGTGTCTGATGCAGGCTCTTGGCACACTGTCGATCTTACGTTAGCGACAAACATGTCATGGGCCTGCCGTGGAAGATACGTTGCTACTAGCGTCACGCTCGTCACTATCTGGAGAGACGGCTAACCAACAGACCAGTTCGATATCCTCCAGCCCGATTGGCGGCAGTGTGGGCGGCTCCCTAAACGCCTCCAGACCTGTCGCGAGGATTTCCTCAATCAGATACCTACTCTTCTCAGCGCCCGCTCGGGTTTCGTCGGCGAACCAGATGCGAAGCATCATCTCCTCGCGACGCGGCCACGGCGACTCAAGCACGTCGAGCGCTTGCCTGATCTTGCCTCCATCGAGATCAGGCGGGACATTCGCGCGAAGGAACTCTGCCACTTTGCGGTTAAGCGGACGCAGTTTGGGCTGGAGATTGGCTGGATCAGTCTCGACCATCCAAGACTTCCAAATGTCCTGCTGAGCAACGTCCCATATATCGAAAATTCTTTCTTCCCTAAGGGCATTCGGGACAACTCGTTCCGTTTCGGGCTCGCACTCAGCGATGCGTAAGCATGTGCCCAGTTCTCCGAGAACGGCATCCTCAGTTTTCAGAGGAAGCCATTGCTCACTGGCTTGGATAAAACGAAGATAGGTTCGCTTGCCTACTGAGGCGCAAAACAAGACGCCCCGGTCGGCCCCTTTCACCATCCCCGAGCCCGCCTTCCACGGCATATTGATAATTAGGTCGCGGTCTTTTGCCAGTGCCTTTCGCAAAGTCTGTCGGTATTCTTCACCGGTTTGTGTCGCGCCCGCCGTTCCACCACGCTCGTAGAGCGTCGGATCATCATGAAGCAACTTTTCGATTTCCGCTCGGGTCTCTGTGAAAACCTGGCGGCCATGCGCAGCTCCCTCAACCGGGGAGGCTACACCTATACTGGCCGCCGCCATGGCAATTTTGGCCAGGATACGCTGCTCGAGATTCAGGAGATCGTCCAGGCGTTCGGCGGGAAAAATTGTGCGCAGATAGACACGATTGTGGGAGCTGCCGATCCGATCAATTCGCCCGTGACGCTGGACAAGGCGCATAGGATTCCAGGGCACGTCCACGTTGATGATGTTTCGGCATTGCTGCAAGTTGACGCCCTCGGCAAGCACGTCCGTTGTGACAAGTATGTCGTAGAGATCGGCATCTAACGGGAGCGGCGCTTCAGATGAGATTGGCGCGAAGCCATAGACCGCCTTTTGGCGTGATACCTCTTCCAAATCGTCGCCTCCGGTAACGGCCACCACGCGGTCTCGGTAGCCGGCAAGCTTTGGGTTGCGCTGCGTTTCGGTCAGAAGGAAGTTACGCACATATTCAACGGTGTCCGCGAAGAAAGAGAAGATCAAGACCTTGCGTTTCTGGGTTTCATCGATGGCGTCCTTCGCCTCCTCGGCAGCCTGCGCGGCGATCTTCTCCAATTCCTCGACAAGTTTTCTCAGCTTGGGGTCATTCTCTGGCTGGATCCGGGCGGTACTCCCTACGAGCTTGTTAAGGATCGCCAAATCCGCCTCGACCGCCGAGCGCAGGCGCTTGTCGTCAAAGAGATTGGCCGGATATGTGTCCTCGCTTCTGGACAGAAGGTCGTCGAGCGCCGCGTCGTCAACTCCCTCGATTTCTTGCAAGAATTGAGTCGTCACCACGCGCCCCTTTGCTAGCGCTGCGAGAAAAATCTCATGAGCGTCAATGAGCTTCTGCAATGTCTTGCGGAACGCATAGGGTGAAGATTCGAACCGCTTCAGCAACCCAGAGCGGATTAGGCCTACTGTTGCGGCCGCTCGCGCTTCGTCGTCAGGATCTCCGTCGCTGCGCAGATAGTGCTCCACGGTATAGCGTGCAAACGTCAGCGCGCCAGGGGCTCCGTCGGGGTCAACCGCCGTTTCGATCTCGTCGAACAATTCGGGAAGGGGATCGTCTAGCTCGTAGCGGACAGAGATGGGCCTGGGCTCTGGGAAGACAATTATCTGGTCGCGTCCGTCAGGACCTTTAATCGTGTCTCCTTCATAATGTTTCTTGATGAATTGTCGGGTGCGCTTGACGCAGGTTGCGTCAATGATGGGATAAAGAAGGTCAGGGCTGAGGTTCGATGGGTCCTCGCGCATTGCCTGATTGAAACGCTCGTAGATGGATAGCACACCCCGTTGCGCCAGAAAGGCATCCTGGCGAGCGAAGAACCGGATTAAGTGGAATAGGTCCCAAAGCGAGTTATTGACGGGCGTCGCCGTCAAGAACAAAACGTCGCGCTTTGCTCCGAATAACAGGCGCCGCAACACGGCTGCGCGCATGGGCGTGTCGGGATTGCGGTAGTTATGCGCCTCGTCGACCACGATGAGCTGATATTCCTCGAGCGGGCGCGATAGATGCTGCTGATCTGCATGAGGGCGCTGCGCATCGCGTAGCTGTATGTCGTTTGCCAGCTCTTCATAGGAGAGGCACTCAGCAGCGAGATCGAACTGCCACCGTGCGAGAAATTTTCTCCAGGTCGTATCGCGAAGTTGTGCGGGGCAAATGAGCAGCGCCCGTTGCCGTCGCTTGTGATAGAGGCCGATAATTTCCCCGGCGATGAAGGTTTTTCCCAGGCCAACCTCATCGGCTACGAGCGCGCCCCCGCACTCTCGGATCAAGCGTAAGGCGCGCGCGACGCCATGCCTCTGAAAGCTCGTCAGGGGCAGCCCGGAATCCTCCTTTTCCAGTTGTGCGACTTCCTCGCCGTAGAGCTGATAGAGAATGCGGAGGAATATCCCCCACGGCCTAAACGGCTCGAAGATCAACTCGTAGACCTGCGCCAGATCGACGGGGTCGGCTTCCTTCCAAAGTGCGTCGAACCATTCCCGCGCCTCCGCGACGATGGGATCGTCGTAACGGCCAAGGTTGAGCTCCAAATTTTTCGATAGACCTCCCCCCGTCAAATTTGACGAGCCAGCGATGACCCCTGATTGACTATCGAGAGCACCGTCGGCACGCGCAAATATATAGGCTTTGGCGTGCATGAACGTGCTCTCGTAACGCCGGATTTGGACATTTTGGCTGCGCAATCGCACGATCAAGCGCCGCAGCGCGTCGATACCTTGTCGGGTGAAGGGAAACCGGTCGCGTGCCTCGCGTGCTGCAGTCTCCAACTCGCGCAGTCCCTCCCGTAGTAGGCGGGCCTCGAAACGCTCTGGACTTTCACCAAGCTCCGGCCGGCGCAGCTCGGCATCGCGCGGCGCCTCGACGCCGAAGAGGAGACGCACTCGATTGATGCCATCAAGATGAGGCGCGATGTTCACAAGACCAGTTGGCGTGAAGAAGGCCGAAGCGATGGCGACATCGGCAGGACGTCCAGTGGCAGTCTCGGCAACGCCTTCGTCAGATCCACCCAGTAGACGAGCAAGGGCCGCGCCGAGCGTATTTCCCTCGCGATTGTCGATAAATTCTGGCCGCTCGTTCATGGGCTAAGCAGCCGTTCGCAGATGCTGACGAGCCGCTTCAAGAGCTTTGATTTTCAGATCATGCCCGCTGCCGAACCAAACGCGATCCAGTCGGCCATCAGGGGCACCCTCTTTGAACTCACGGTAGTCCTCATCTCGGACAATCGCGTTGTAAAGGGCCCAAAGGGTGTCCTTCGTCTTCGGGGGCGTGACGTCCTCGACGTCCAAAATCGCCTTAACGCGAGTCCAACGGGCCGGTTCTTGGCTCTTCTCCAATTGTGTTTTCGAGCGAGGAAAGAGCAATTGCAAAAAGTGATCCACATTCTGAGCACCCATCTTCCGCAGCGCCATCGCTCCAAACAGATTCTCGGCGTCTGCAAAGGCTTTATCGATGATTTTCTTCAACTGCTGGGCTTGAGCGCGCGCAAGATTCAGTGCGATGTTCTTCGTGTGACGTATCGAAATGACTCCAGATTTACCTCGTGCGGCTAGATTTAGGGTGTTCTGGCAAACAACTCGAACGGGAGTGAAGCGAACGCTGGCGGCGCCAGAGCCGTCATGACTGTTCGCCAACAGAATGAATCTTTGGACCACGTCATCTCGGCCTACGATGATTTCCCCTCTGAGCTGCGCGAGAACCCAAACCCGTTCCCCGTTACGAAGGGCCCCGGCCGTATGGAACTCACCCCATTTGTTGCTGACGAATGGCTCGAAGAAGGAAAAGGCTTCGGCATTCTGAAGGACCTCGTAAGTGCTTCCCACCAGCGCAAGGGCCACGGGCTCCGTCTCTCGTCCCACCGGGTCGCGGACAATCAGATTACGTTCATAGATGGGTGGGTTGCTTGCGATCAGGCGCGCTCCGGGAGCGGGGAACTTGTGCACATGCCAATTCAGGTTGGCCGCCTTGATCATGGCGTCGGCACTCACATTAGCCGGAACCCGCGTGCCGAGCCCATGCCAGGGCGGCTCTCCCACATAGGCCATCGTTTTTTGGAATAGCGCGTGCGGCATTGTCTTTCCTCCGATCAACTTTGGACGACCAGGCTCCTCACCGCTGCCCATTCACTCGGATCGCAGTAAGAACTATGCCTTGATCATCTCCATTATGTTGAGGCCTGATGTCATGACCTTCTGCCCGGTGGGGCTGGTTCCGTTCTCGAAGATCGTCTGCCAGAACGCATAGGTCTGCTTGCCGCCGAAAACGGTCGAGGACTGGGCTCGGTCGACCCACATCGGCAGGCGTGCAAGATTTTCAATGAAGTTGCCGATATTGATCCAAAGCTGCTCGGGGAATGGATACTGAAAAAGGCGCTCGCGATGGACGGTCCTGCCGATGCTCACGAGATGGTGCTCGGTGACCTGGCCGATATAACCAAGCCAGCAATAGAGGATCTCCTCCTTGGCCATTCGGAAGGCGCGCAAATGGCGCTCCGGCACGTCCTCGCCGGATTGCACTTTGTGCTCTAGCCGCCGAGTCCCAATCTGATCGTCATATTTGCCCACATAGATTTTCTCTGCAATCAAACTCATCAGGCGGATGATTTGTGTCTTTTCGAGCTCACGCGGATTCTCGCCGAGAGCGGCCTTGTAGTTGGCTTCGGCTTCATCACGCGCGACGATGAACACCGCGACGTCTTCGTGCACGTTCGCGACCTGCCGGAAGGCGTGGAGGAGCTGGCCGTGGGCACCTTGGTCAGCTTCGATGAGCGACCATCGCACCTGCCCGGCAAATTCGAAGCGAAGAATGTGAAGGTTCTCGGGTGACGACGAAGGACCGCTCGCGGGTCAGCCCGCCGAGCCGGGGCTCCGGCTACAAATCGGGGTTTAGTAGGTCCAATTACAATCGGGATCGCTGACCAATGTGAAGCTGGTTTGATCGGGCTCGCATTGCCGACAGAAAAATGTAGTTCGGGCGCGCCCGCTTCCATCCCCGTAAACAACCCACCCACTCAAGTACAAAGTCTTAGGGTTCTCTTCGTTTACGCGGTTAAGCCCTCCCCACCGGTCAGTGGAGACTTTACAGGTGTTAGTGGCGCCGACGTCATAGCGCTGAGGGACGATCAAATCATTCGTGGCCAAATCCGGCAGATATGGCCTGTCTTCATCCCACAAATATTGAAGATAGACGGCGCTTCCCGTCACGTGTGCAGCGCTAGTCCCCGCATTGATAATCCCAAATTCAACAGTGACCGGCTGAGCGTCCGGTGAGACACTTTGGTCAGAGTCAAGAATGCGTATGGAATGAATTTTCAATTCGGGTCGATGGGAGGCGAGAAACTCATCTCTAGCGAGGGCGATGCTTTCCCTTGCCAACCTCGCTTGACGGCCGGTTACCGACGCCAGAACTACGGTAAAGATCGCGATAAACGCAGTAGCTACAGCGGTGACAGCGCCGTTGTAGGTCTGCAAGAAATCAATCACGCACCAAAAAGCTCCGATCCCCGTGGTCAGCATAAAAGGCGCGCCCTAGGGCGCAGCGGCGATAAATGCGCCGCCAGCTTCGTACAAACCGGCTAGGAAGAGAACGTATCCCGCGATGGCGACTCCCACGGCCGAGATGCGGAAGCCATTTTGCTCTTGTGTTAAGCCAGCGTAAGGATCATCAGGGTCCGACATATCAGCCCTTCCTATCCGAGGCGGGGGCGGTGCGCGCCCGACAGCGTAGCCGGTGCTTGCGCCGCGCTCTAGGTCTCCCGGATTAATGGAGACCTAAAGAAAGAAGCCCCGGCGTCTTGGGACCGGGGCTTCTGGGATCGAACCGGCCCATCGCAGGGGGTAGGCCGGTTTCTTATCGCTAAACCTGAGAGCCCGTGGGAGGGTTCCGGAAAAGAAGAAGGGCGCCAGCCGAAGCCGACGCCTAAACCTGCATTACCCGCCGCCTTCCGGAAAATCCAAATCCGAGTAACGGTCAGCAGCCCGCCTCGTGATTTGCCGAGCCACCTGCTCTCCGATCTCTTCGTAGCTAAGTTTGTGCTCGCAGGCGTCGCATGCGAGGTAAATGACATTGCGACCATAGTCATCCTTCGTCCTCGTCATAACACGATCGTTGCCGCACTTTGGGCAGATCAACTCGATTTCCTCGCGCATCGTCAGACCTCACCCTTGACTTCGGATTTTGCGACCCGGAGTCAGTCTGGACTGTCAATCCTCGGTGGGCTCTTTCTCAGGCAATGGGTTGGGCGGCTTGTCGGCCTCACGGGCAGCTTCCTCGCGCTCGCGCCGTAAGCGCGCCCGCCGCTTCCGCTGCCGCTCGGTGCCGGTCAATGCTCTATTGCCGATAGGTCGTCTTGCCATGGCCGAGGCAGGGTTAAGAAGAAGCCCCACTGCGGGGCGGGGCCTCTCCCAACTCTTTCTTTGGAGAAAATGACAGGGGGGACCCCATCACGCATAGTGCATACGATCTTCGAGGAGCTTAATCGTGGCAGTTTGTGACAAACCGTTTCCTGGACCGCTCTAGCAACGCTCGGAAACAAAAAAGTTAGGGCGCCGACCGAAGCCGACGCCCCTTGCGAGATGCCAGCCCGACCGGGGAGGAGAGAGCCGACGGTCTCGCGAGAGGTAGAACACGCAACGGGGGAGTTTCCTGCGCTGGCCAAGAAAAAAGCCCCGAGCTGGGGCACGGGGCTAAGTAGCAGTCATCAAATGCCACACGGCGACGAGCGAGGAGTAGGAAAAATGAGTAGGATGCAAGTAGGCGATCTTGTGCGGCTCAAACATCCGTTGCGAGGCGTCGACGTCAAGCCCCACGACATAGGAGAGGTTATTTTCGTCGAACCTCAACCACGGCTAATGGGGCCGACCTATCGAATTAGTGTCAGATTCCCAAGAAGCAACGTGCCGGGAGAGCTTGCGAGCCACTTCGTCCTCGTGAAGGCGGCGTCAAGCGGCCAGGGGTGAGGTTGAGGAAGGGCAAGGGCACCCAGTGACGCCGGACCTTCACCTAGAAGTGGTCGACGACGAGATCATCGTCACGTTGCCAGGCACGAACTACACCGTGACCTATTTCAAGCCGGACCGGTCGCCCCAGCTTCTGGCAAGGGGCATTGCCGAAAAAGACGATCCACGCACGGCCATGAGTTTGTCTGAGTTTCTCGCTCGTGCCTGGAAGCTCGCCAACGCCAAGGCGCGCGAGCTGGGGTGGATCGTGTAAAGTGTTACTGACTTACATCGGGTTTGGACGACGCCTCCTTTGCTGCGTCGGTGCCGCGCTCGATACGCTTAGTCAGCACGAAAAGGAAATAGCCGAGCGCTTCGGCAAACTCGACCGATTGCGCAGCTTCCTTGGGCGAGACGTGAGGACGATCCGCGTCGGCGTGACGGGGACGATTGGAGCCGAGCCGAACCTCATGAGCCCAATCGCCCATGCTTTGGGTAAGGTTGTGTTCAGCCACCGCCTTGTCGATACGGTCATAGAGGCTGCCCTCCTTGTACCCTAGTTTCTTGAGCATCGCGTCCACGGCGCTGCCCGCAACCATCGCCGCCGCGTCGGGTGCGTGTTTAGACTCAATAGCCTGTTGGAGGAACTTTCGTGCTGGCTCTGGGATATCCTCGTGAGCCTCCTTCGAGGCCGGAAATAGCGCGTCCATCGTGGCGCTATTCTCAGATTGGCCATCAAAGCCTTTGGCCAGCACCACCCCACCGCAGCTGGTGCACCAGTAAGCAGCCCAAAAGCGCTGTGGCCCACCATTCGGGGGGACTAGTGAGGCACCCCACAATTTGCTCAGAGCCGGATTTGCAACACCGCAGTGGGGACACCGCCCAATTCCTGTCAGAACAGGTCCAATTTGCGGTCGCCTATTTCGTTCGGCCTCACCAGGGCTCATTACTGTGACCGTAGCCATCTCGTAGGATCGAACCCCTGTTAGTTGAGCGGCCACAGCTCGGCATTGGTCCGTCGAGATGACCCGCCACGTTGACCGCTGACGACTGCAACCTCTCTCCCCTACTTCGGCCGCTTAGTCCGATGGCCTTTTCGCCCGCCACCGGCTCACTGTGTGGCGCTCGTAATTGGCCAAGCCTTAGCCTGGCAAGCCGGTTGTGGCCCGTTAGCGTCACTAAGCCTTTGATAAATATGGTGGAGCCAGGCGGGATCGAACCGCCGACCTCGTGAATGCCATTCACGCGCTCTCCCAACTGAGCTATGGCCCCGGGATCAGACATTAGAAATCGAAAGCCAGAAACCGGGTCTCCTGGGTGGGGTCTGGCCTTCGGCTGTTGAATTAGGTCGGTCCGCATCGGCGTTCAAGCGAAATGCGCTTGCCCAGCAGCAGCCGGAGCGCGTGGTTCCTAGCCTTCTTCGCCTTGGCCTGGACCGCTGACGATGCCCGAGACGTCGGCCTCCTCGTCGCCCTCCGGCACCTCAAGAAAAGCGTTGTCGTCATCTGCCGCCGGAATTTCAGCCGCGACCTCGCCAAGATCGACGATCTCCTCGTCTCCCTCGATCGGCACGTCGTCTCCGGGCTCTTCGACCTCCTGAAGGCTGATGGTCTCGGGTTCGAGCACTACGGGTTCGAGCTCGGGCTCGACCTTCTTCCGCACCTCTGGCGCGGGGGCTCGCTCGCCGCGTCGCGTCGGTGTCACCTGATAGACCGTCTGGCAGACGGGACAGATGATCGGCGTGCGGCTCAAGTCGTAGAACCGCGCCCCGCAGCTTGAGCAGACGCGCTTGGTTCCCCTCACGGGTTTCGACATTGACCCTCCTTGATGCTTTGCCTCGGGTTTCGCTCCCCATTGCCACGCTTGCCTGGTGCTGTCAAAAGCTATCGGCCGCCTCAAGAACCTCAAATCCAAGGACCCATGTCACAGCCTCTGACCGCCACTCGAACGCGGGCCCTTACCGGCAGGATCAGAGTGCCGGGCGATAAATCCATCTCGCATCGCGCGCTGATCTTGGGCGCGCTCGCCACCGGTCGCACCCGCATCACCGGTCTGCTCGAGGCCGAGGATGTGATGGCAACGGCGAGGGCCGTGGCGGCGCTCGGCGCGGAGCTCCGTCGCGACAATGGCGCGATCGGGGTGATGGGCCAGGGCGTCGGCGGATTGCGGTCGCCGGCGGAAGCCCTCGACTTCGGCAATTCCGGCACCGGGAGCCGGCTGATGCTGGGCGTGGTCGCGGGCCACGACATGGAAGCGCACTTCACCGGCGACGAGTCTTTGCGCCGCCGCCCCATGGCGCGCGTGCTCAAACCCCTGCAACGCATGGGGCTTGCGGTCGCGGGCGAGCCGCGCATAACACTTCCTCTGACCATCCGAGGCACGCCGGATCTCGTTCCCATCCGCTACGACCTGCCGGTGGCGTCGGCGCAAGTGAAGTCGGCAGTGCTGCTTGCAGGCCTCCATGCGCCGGGGCGTACCACGGTGGTCGAGCCACTGGCGACGCGCGACCATACCGAGCGCATGCTCGCTCATTTCGGCGCCGAGCTGTCCGCCAAGGATGACGCCGATGGTCGCCGCGCCGTCACCGTGGCCGGCGACGCCGAGCTTCAAGGCGTGCCCATCGCGGTGCCGGGAGACCCGAGCTCGGCGGCGTTCGCCATCGCCGCCGCTCTGATTTGTCCCGGCTCCGAGATCCTGCTCGACGGCGTGCTGATGAACCCGACGCGCACCGGCTTCCTTGAGACCGTGCGCGAGATGGGCGCGGAGATCGAGCTCCTCGATTTGCGCCATCAGGGCGGCGAGCCGGTCGGCGATTTGCGCGTGCGGGCCAGCGCGCTTAAAGGCGTGACCGTGCCGCAGATGCGCGCGCCGAGCATGATCGACGAATACCCCGTGCTCGCGGTGCTCGCGTCCTTCGCCGTAGGCGAGACGCAGATGCGGGGCCTGTCTGAGCTCCGCGTGAAGGAGAGCGATCGTCTTGCCGCCACGGCGGCCGGGCTCGCGGCCTGCGGCGTCGAGGCGCGCATCGAGGGCGACGACCTGATCGTTATGGGCAAGGGGAGGGCGCCGGGCGGCGGCGTGATCGAGACCCACATGGACCACCGCATTGCCATGGCCTTTCTCGTCCTTGGGCTCGGAAGCGTGAAGCCGGTGACCGTCGACGATACGGCCATGATCGCGACGAGCTTTCCCGACTTCGTGCCGCTGATGAGCAAGCTCGGCGCCGAGTTCCAATGATCATCGCCATCGACGGACCCGCAGCCTCGGGCAAAGGCACCCTCGGCAAGCTCATTGCCGCCCATTATCGCTTCGCCTATCTCGACACCGGCACGCTCTACCGCGCGGTCGCCCGCGACGCCCTGGCGAGGGGAAAGGATCCCGCCGACGCCAAGGCCGCGGCCGCAAGCGCCGCGGCCCTCGACCCGGCCACGCTCGGCGATCCCAATCTGCGCGGGCCAGGACTCGGCGAAGCAGCCTCGCTCGTAGCCAAGCATGGGGAGGTGCGGCAGGCTCTGCTGGCCTACCAGCGGACCTTCGCCGGGGCCAAGCCGGGGGCCGTGCTCGATGGCCGCGACATCGGCACAGTGATCTGCCCCGAGGCCAAAGTGAAGCTGTTCGTCACGGCAACGCCAGAAGAGCGCGCCCGCCGGCGCTATCTCGAGCTAAAACAGGCCGGAATGGCGATCGGAGAGGCCGAGGTGCTCTCCGACATCCGGCGCCGCGACGAGCGGGATGCCGGGCGCGCCGCGGCGCCCTTGCGCCAAGCCCCCGACGCGCACTTGCTCGACACCACGAATTTGGATATAGACGCGGCATTCAGGGCTGCCATCGATCTGATCGACGCTGCGATGGGCCGTGCAGGGTACGCCTCGTAAGGTCGAGCCCCTTTCGCATTGGCACTCCATTCCGATGTTTTCCGCGAAATGCTGGCGGTAGACCTCAGGCAGTAGGCAGCCATGAACGCGCTTGCCTCGGCGCTTTCGCGAACCATACCGCGTCGGCATTGGAGACGGCCATTACGATTGGAAGGGACCGGGAGTTTTGATGAACCAACCGCAAGCTAGCTTGAGCCATCCGAGCCACGACGAGTTCGCAGCCCTGCTCGAGGAGACGCTGTCGGGAACTGCACTGCAGGAAGGCAGCGTCATCAAGGGCACGATCGTCGCGATCGAGAAGGACGTTGCGGTGATCGACGTCGGTCTCAAGACCGAAGGCCGCATCCCGTTGAAGGAATTCGGCATCTCCGGCCGGCCAGCCGACCTTTCCGTCGGCGACGAGGTCGACGTCTATCTCGAGCGCGTCGAGAACTCGATGGGCGAAGCCGTGCTGTCGCGCGAGAAGGCCCGGCGCGAGGAAAGCTGGACGCGGCTCGAGGAGAGGTACAAGGCCGGCGAGCGCGTCGAGGGCGTGATCTTCAACCGCGTCAAGGGCGGCTTCACCGTTGATCTCGACGGCGCCGTGGCCTTCCTCCCAGGCAGCCAGGTCGACATTCGCCCGATCCGCGACGTGTCTCCCCTGATGAACGTGCCGCAGCCCTTCCAGATCCTGAAGATGGATCGCCGCCGCGGCAACATTGTGGTCTCGCGCCGTTCGGTGCTCGAGGAAACGAGAGCCGAGAAGCGCAGCGAGATCGTGGCGCGGCTCGAAGAGGGCCAGGTCATCGACGGCGTGGTGAAGAATATCACCGACTATGGCGCCTTCATCGATCTCGGCGGAATCGACGGGCTCCTGCACGTCACCGACATGGCATGGAGGCGAGTGGCCCATCCGAGCGAGATCGTCTCGGTCGGCGACACCGTCAAGGTGCAGATCATCCGCATCAATCCAGAGACCCAACGTATCAGCCTGGGCATCAAGCAGCTCGAGGCCGATCCCTGGCAGGGCATCGCCGCCAAATACCCGGTCGGCTCGAGGCTGAAGGGGACGGTCACCAACATCACCGACTATGGCGCCTTCGTCGAGCTCGAGCCCGGCGTGGAAGGCCTGATCCACGTCTCGGAGATGAGCTGGACCAAGAAGAACATCCATCCCGGCAAGATCATCTCGACGAGCCAGGAGGTCGAGGTTCAGGTGCTGGAGGTCGATCCCGACAAGCGCCGCATCTCGCTCGGCCTCAAGCAGACCCAGGAGAATCCCTGGACCGCATTTGCCGCCAATCATCCGCCCGGCAGCATCATCGAGGGCCAGATCCGCAACATCACCGAGTTTGGTCTGTTCATCGGGCTGGACGGCGGCATCGACGGCATGGTGCATCTGTCGGACCTGGACTGGACCAAGTCTGGGGAGGACGCGCTCAAGGACTATAACAAGGGCGACGCCGCCAAGGCCGTGGTGCTGGAAGCCGATTCCGAGAAGGAGCGCATCAGTCTCGGCATCAAGCAGCTCACGCCCGATCCATTCGCCTCGGGCGCGCCCAGCGCCAAGCTCAAAAAGGGCATGCGGGTGACCTGCGAGGTCCTGGCCGTCAAGGACGGCGGGCTGGACGTCAAGCTTCTTGCCCACGACCTCACAAGCTTCATCCGCCGCTCCGATTTGAGCCGCGACCGCTCCGAGCAGCGGCCCGATCGCTTCGGCGTCGGCGAGAAGTTCGATGCCGTGGTGACCCAGGTCGACGCCAAGGCCCGCAAGGTCTCGGTATCGATCAAGGCGCTTGAAATCGCCGAGGAGAAAGAGGCCGTCGCCCAATATGGCTCGACCGATAGTGGCGCTTCGCTCGGCGACATCCTTGGCGCCGCCCTGAACAAGGCCAAGGAGGAAGACACCGACGAGGCCGTCGAAAAGCCCAAGCGCAAGAGCCGGGCCGCCAAGGGCGAGGCTAAGGCGGAGGCCGACGCCGACTTCGAGGAATGAGCGACCGGGCCAAGCTCCGCGTCGTCGAGCCTTCGCACATCTCCAGGGTTCTTGATCTGAGAGAGATCGAAACGTGCTGGAAGCCGAAACCGTGATCGACCGCCGCCGTCTCAGGCGGAGGCTCAGCCTGTGGCGGTTCGGCGCCGTGGTCTTCGCCTTGCTTTTTATTGCCGCGCTGATGCTCGGCAACCGGCAGATGGTGAGTTCCGCCGGCATCCTGCCTCATATCGCGCGCGTGTCGATCAGCGGCATCATCACCGACGATCAGAACATGCTCGATCTCCTCGACAAGGTAGGCAAGTCCGACCGAGTCAAGGCAGTGATCCTCGACATCAACAGCCCTGGCGGCACCACCACGGGCGGCGAAGCCATGTACGACGCCATTCGCCGCCTTGCCGAGAAGAAGCCGGTGGTTGCGGTCTGCGGCACGCTCGCCACCTCCGCGGCCTATATCGTGGCGCTCGCCACCGACCGCATCTTCGTCTACGGCAACACCATCACGGGATCGGTCGGCGTGATCTTCCAATGGGCCGATTTGACGGAGCTCATGCACACGCTCGGGGTCAAGGTCGAGGAGATCAAGAGCGGCCCCTTGAAGGCCGTGCCGAACCCCTTTGAGCCCACCGACGAGAAAGGCCGCGCGCTGGCCGAGGAGATGGTGCAGGAGGCTAAGGTCTGGTTCGTCGAGCTCGTTGGCAAGCGCCGTCAGATCGACCCTGAGGCGGTCCCGGGCTTGACCGACGGGCGCGTCTATTCCGGGCGCCAAGCCTTGGCGTTCAAGCTCGTGGACGAGATCGGCAACGAGAAAGCGGCCAAGACCTGGCTGCAGAAGGAGCGCGACGTCAGCCCCGGACTTTCCATCGTCGACTGGAAGCCCAAGACCGAAAGCGGCGGCATCTTGAGCTGGCTGTTCGGCTCGATTGCCTTCAGTCTGGGCGTCCCGGGCGAGAAAATCGCGTCCCTATTCGCTCAATTATCTTCGGGGCTTAAGCTTGACGGTCTGGTTTCTCTTTGGCACGCTGCAGGTAGCTAGCTGGGGGCTACTGCCGGCCAGCCCGCCGGCGAGGTGGGGCCTATCATGATCAAGTCCGAATTGATTCAGCGGGTGGCAGCGGCCAACCCGCATCTTTTCCAGCGCGACGTCGAGCGCATCATCAACATCGTCCTCGACGAGATCACGGGAGCGTTGGCGCGCGGCGACCGGGTCGAGCTTCGCGGCTTTGGTGCCTTCACGGTGAAGCACCGCGCCGCGCGGCAAGGGCGCAATCCACGCACTGGAGACACTGTCTTCGTCGAGGATAAATTCGTGCCCTTCTTCAAGACCGGCAAGGAACTCCGCGAGCGCCTGAACCGCGAGGATAGCTAGAGGCGCGGGGCTCTCGCCTTGAGCCTCATGGAGCGGCCGTGATGCGCAAGCTCGTCGCAGGCCTTCTCATCGTGTTTTTGGGCGTGATGCTCGTGGCGCTCGCCGTCGTCAATCGCAAGACTGTGACGCTCGGCCTCAATCCATTCGATGGGGATGCGGGCTTCGGCATCGAGGCGCCGCTGTTCCTGTTCCTGCTCGGCGCCTTCGGTCTCGGGCTGATCGTCGGCGGGTTTGCAACCTGGCTCGACCAGGGCAAATGGCGGCGCACGGCCAGGGTCGAAGCCCGCGAGGCGTCCACTTGGCGCCGCCAAGCCGACAGGCTCGAGAGGGAGCTTGAGGGCTCGGAGGCAAGACCGCGGCGGGTTCGTCTCCCCGCGGGATTAGAGCATGGACGCCAAGGCTGAGCTCCTCGACTGGATCAATCGATATGATTGGTTCCATACCATCGATTTCGGCGACGGGGTCGCGAGCCCGAGGCACCGCACGAGCGCGGTGCTGAAGGCAAAGGCCGACAGCTATTTCAGCCTGTCCCCGAAGGGCCGGACCGTTCTCGATATCGGATACTGGGACGGCTATTTCGGCGACGAAGCGCTCCGCCGGGCCGCCGCGCGGGTGCTGTCGACCGACCACTACGTCTGGCACACGCAATGGAGTCGCGGGCCTTCGACCTCGTGCATGAGCGCCTGGCGCCGGCGCTCGAGGTGCAGGACATCGACATCTACGACATTTCGCCGTCCACGGTTGGAACCTTCGATTTCGTTCTGTTCACCGGCGTGCTCTATTACGCGAGGCACCCGCTGCTCGCGCTCGAGCGCGCCGCGAGCGTCTGCACCGATGTGCTAGTCGTGGAGACGGACCTTGACGCCATTTCGGTTCCGCGGCCGGTGATGGTTTTCTACCCTGGCGCCGAACTGAAGCAGGATCCGAGCAATTGGTGGGGTCCGAACCGGCTTTGCGTCGAGGCCTTGCTGCGCGATTTGGGGTTCAAGACGATCGCCTTCACCCCCACGCCGATTCCCAGGAAATGGACCATTTTCGACCTCGTCAAGCACAAACCCGCCATCACGCCGCGCGGCGTCTTTCATGCGCGCCGCAGCTGATGACGGCCCTGGGCAGGGAGGTATTTGTTGCAGTGCGGTGGACTTGAGCGCCCGGATTGCATAGGGTGGCGCCCGCGTGGGCTCTTTGCTAGAGCCCCTATACCCCTCATCCTTAAGAGTGCGTCAAGGTGCCGGTGAAGGTGAAAATTTGCGGCGTGCGGACCCCCGCGATCATTGAAGTCGCGGCGGAGGCCGGCGCCGATTATGTCGGCCTCGTCTTCTTTCCGCTGAGCCCGCGCTATCTGGCGCCGGAAGATGCCGGGCCCCTGGTTGAAGCCGCGTCCGGAAGGATCAAGACCGTCGCCGTTCTAGTCGATCCCGATGACGCGCTGATCGACCGAATCCTGGACAAGGTTCGGCCCAACGTCCTGCAACTTCACGGCAGGGAGACGCCGGAGCGCGTGGCGGAGATCAAGGCGCGCGCGCGCCTGCCCGTGATCAAGGCCATCGGCGTCTCGCGCGCCGAGGATATTGCCAGCGCCGTCCTCTATCAGGGAAACGCCGATCTGATCCTGTTCGATGCCAAGGCCCCTCCGGCCGCGGCTCTCCCCGGCGGCAACGGCGTGACCTTCGACTGGCAGGTGCTTTGCGGCCTCTCGGCGGGCAAGTCTTTTGCCCTTTCGGGCGGCCTCAACCCCGACAATGTCGGGGAGGCCCTGGCCCTGACCGGCGCCTCCATGGTCGATGTGTCCTCAGGCATCGAGCGGACGCCGGGCGAGAAGGATCCCGGTCTCGTGCGCCGATTCATTCAGGCGGCAAAGTCTAGGCGGCGGCGCGCAAAGGCCAGAGCATCATGAGCGCGAGAACCGATCAGACGCCCTGGAACAGCTTTCGCACCGGGCCCGACGAGCGCGGCCATTTCGGCCTTTATGGCGGGCGCTTCGTGGCCGAGACGCTGATGCCGCTGATCCTCGATCTGGAGCAGGCCTACACGCAAGCCAAGGCCGATCCGTCCTTCCAGGCCGAGCTCGACGCTCTGCTTCAGCATTATGCGGGAAGGCCGAGCCCGCTTTATTTCGCCGAGCGCCTCACCGAGCAGCTTGGCGGGGCGAAGGTCTATTTCAAGCGCGATGAGCTCAACCACACCGGCTCCCACAAGATCAACAACTGCTTAGGGCAGATCCAGCTCGCCCGGCGCATGGGCAAGACGCGCATCATTGCCGAGACCGGCGCCGGCCAGCATGGCGTGGCAGTGGCCACCGTCGCCGCGCGCTTCGGGCTGCCTTGCGTCGTCTATATGGGCGCCACCGACATCAAGCGGCAGCGGCCGAACGTGTTCCGCATGAAGCTGCTCGGCGCCGAGGTCCGTCCCGTCACCTCGGGCTCCGGCACGCTGAAAGACGCCATGAACGATGCCTTGCGTGACTGGGTCGCCAATGTGCGCGACACCTTCTACATCATCGGCACCGTGGCGGGTCCGCATCCCTATCCGGCCATGGTGCGCGATTTCCAATCGGTGATCGGACGCGAGACCCGCGAGCAGATGCTCGAGCGCGAGGGACGCCTTCCCGATACGCTCGTCGCCTGCATCGGCGGCGGCTCCAACGCCATGGGCCTGTTCCACCCCTTCCTCGACGATCCGTCCGTGGCACTGTACGGGGTGGAGGCCGGAGGCTATGGCCTCGACGTGACGAACGGCCATGCCGCCTCCATGACCGGTGGTTCGCCCGGCGTGCTGCATGGCAACCGCACCTACCTCTTGCAGAATGACGACGGCCAGATCCTCGAAGGCCATTCCATCTCGGCCGGCCTCGACTATCCAGGCGTCGGTCCGGAGCATTCCTGGCTCAAGGATTCAGGCCGTGTGAACTACGTCGCCGTGACGGACAAGGAAGCGCTCGACGCCTTCCAGCTCTGCACGCGGCTCGAAGGCATCATCCCGGCGCTCGAGCCAAGTCACGCGCTCGCTTACGTCAAGAAGCTCGCGCCCAAGCTGCCGCGCGACAATCTCTTGGTGATGAATATGTGCGGGCGGGGCGACAAGGACATCTTCGCCGTCGCCGACCATCTTCACATGGAGATGTGATAGTGACGCGCATCGACGAAAGATTCGCGGAGCTGAAGCGCGCGGGCCGTGCGGGGCTCGTCGCGTTCATCACCGCCGGCGACCCGGACTACGAAATCTCTTTGACACTGCTCAATGGTTTGGCCAAGGCCGGCGCGGACATCATCGAGCTCGGCATGCCCTTCTCCGACCCCATGGCCGACGGGCCCGCAATTCAGGCCTCCTCCCAGCGGGCGCTGAAAGCTGGCCAGACCATGGTCAAGACGCTTGCCATGGTTAAGGCCTTCCGCGGCCAGGATGACGCCACGCCCATCGTGCTAATGGGCTATTACAACCCCATATATGTGTATGGCGTCGACCGGTTCCTGAAGGATGCGGTCGCGGCCGGAGTGGATGGATTGATCGTGGTGGACATGCCGCCTGAGGAAGATGCCGAGCTTCGCCCGCCGGCGCGGAAGGCCGGCCTCAATTTCATTCGCCTGGCCACGCCCACGACCGACGCCAAGCGGCTGCCCACGGTGCTCGCCAATACGTCGGGCTTCGTTTATTACGTGTCGATCGCGGGGATCACCGGAACGGCGGCACCTGACCTGTCCGATGTCGCGGCCCATGTCGGGCGCATCAAGGCTAAGACCGAGCTGCCCATCGCCGTCGGCTTCGGCGTCACGACGAAGGAGCAGGTGAGCGCGATCGCGAAGCTCGCCGAGGGCGTGGTGGTAGGCTCGGCGCTGGTCACGGCGATCGCTCAAAGTCTCGACGCCGAGGGCAAAGCGACGCCGGAGACCGGCCGCAAAGTGCTGGTCCTCGTCGAGCAGCTTGCATCGACCTTGCGGAAGCCGGCCGCTGCTGCCGCGCTTTAGGCGCCATTTGCGGTTTAAGTGATTGCTTCTTTGAGAGTTCGGTAGACCCGTGAACTGGATCAACAATGTCGTGAGGCCCAAGATCCGGAGCATCCTTCGCAAGAAGGAGATGCCGGACAATCTCTGGGTGAAGTGCCCCGAGACGGGGCAGATGATCTATTACAAGGACCTCGAGGCCAACCAGTTCGTGGTGCCGGGCTCCAATTACCATATGCGGGTCTCGGCAGGCGCCCGGCTCAAAAGCCTGTTCGACGGCGGCGAATACGAGGCGGTGCCCCTGCCAGAAGTCCCGCTGGACCCGCTCAAATTCCGCGACGAGCACCGTTATACCGACAGGCTCAAGGACGCCCGCAGCAAGACCGGTCTCGCCGATGCCGTACTCGTCGGAGCCGGCCGGCTCGAGGGCGATAGGATCGTCGCCGCGGTGCAGGACTTCGATTTCCTCGGCGGCTCGCTCGGCACCGCCGCGGGCGAAGCGGTGATCGCAGGCATGCGCATGGCGGTAAAGCGCGAGACGCCGTTCATCCTGTTTGCGGCCTCGGGCGGGGCGCGCATGCAGGAAGGCATTCTCTCCCTGATGCAGATGCCCCGCACCACCGTCGCGGTGCAGGAGCTGCGCGAAGCGAAGCTTCCCTACATCGTCGTGCTGACCCATCCGACGACCGGCGGCGTGACCGCCTCCTACGCCATGCTTGGCGACATCCATATCGCTGAGCCCGGCGCCCTGATCGGCTTCGCCGGCCCCAGGGTCATCGAGCAAACCATCCGCGAGCAGCTCCCCAACGGCTTCCAGCGCGCCGAATATCTCTTCGACCACGGCATGGTCGACATGGTGGTGCATCGCCACGCTCTGCGCGGCACGCTCGCCCGCATCTGCCGATTGCTTACCCATCCTCAGCCAGGACGCGAGATCGCGCTTCCCGATCACCACGATGGCGTCAACTCACACCAGGCGCCGATCTCCACGATCGCGAGGCTCGACGGCGACATCGTCGATATCGAGATCGAGGACGACGATGATGCCATGAGCAACAGTCTCGACACCGGTGCCCATCCCCAGCCGCCGCGTAACGCCTAAGGGCCGTCCCCTTGACCAATTTGCCCCACAGCGACGAGGGTCGCTCGCCACTGCCCTCGGTCTCGGCCTCGACCACCCTGCTCGAGCGCTTGAAGGCGCTGCACCCGCAATCGATCGACCTGTCGCTCGGGCGCATCGAGCGCCTGCTTGCGGCGCTCGACCATCCCGAGCGCCGCCTGCCGCCGGTGGTCCATGTCGCCGGCACCAATGGAAAGGGCTCGCTGATCGCCTTTGTCCGCGCCATTGCCGAGGCGCTCGGGCGACGCGTGCATGTCTATACCTCGCCGCACCTCGTCAACTTCCACGAGCGCATCGTGCTGGCAGGTCCGGAGGGCGCTGCACCGATTGCAGAAGATAGGCTCGTCGAGTGCCTTGCCCGCGCCGAGGCCGCCAATGCCGGCGAGCTGATCACGCTGTTCGAGATCACCACCGCTGCCGCCTTCCTTGGCTTCGCGGAAAATCCGGCCGATCTCCTGCTGCTCGAAACTGGCTTGGGCGGACGGCTCGACGCCACCAACGTCATCGACAAGCCGCTGGCCACCGCGATCACGCCCATCTCCATCGACCACGTCTCCTTTCTCGGCAACACGCTCGCGTCCATCGCCGGCGAGAAGGCCGGCATCCTCAAGCCAGGCGTCCCTTGCATCGTGGCGCGCCAGGAGGCGGAGGCGCTCCAGGTGATCAAGGCCAGAGCCGAGGCGGTCGACGCTCCGTTGCATGTCTTTGGGTGCGATTGGGATGTGTTCGAGCAGCACCGGAGGTTGATTTTTCAGACCGCGTCGCGGCTCATCGACCTGCCCTTGCCGCGTCTCAACGGGCGGCATCAGATCGACAATGCGGGCGCGGCCATCGCCACCGCCAGCGTCGCCTTCGGGGACGACCTGACCGTAGACGCGCTCAAACGGGGGCTGACCCACGCCGAATGGCCGGCGCGGCTCGAGCGTCTGCCGGCGGGCGCGCTCTATGCTTACGTCGGCGAGGGCACCGAGATCTGGCTCGATGGCGGGCACAATGCCGCCGGTGGGCAGGCTATCGCGCACGCGCTGGCAGAATTCGAGGAGCGCGTGCCGCGCGCCGTTCATCTCATCTGGGGCATGATGGAGACGAAGGACGCGCACGCCTTCATCGCCCCGTTCAAGGGCCTCATCGAGCGCGTTTATACGGTGCCGGTCCCCAACGAAGCGAATGCCTTCTCAGCCGAGGCGCTGGCCGAGATAGCCTCCAGCGAGGGTTTCGAGGTCACGGCCGCCAACAGCGTCCCGCATGCGCTGCTGCAGTCCCGGGCGGCGTTGCGGCGTCCGGGACGCGTGCTCATTTGCGGCTCGCTCTATCTGGCGGGTCACGTGCTCAAGCTGCACGGTTAGCGCAGGATCGGCGCAAATAAAATCGTCATGCCCATGCAGGCATCCAGGAATTTCAGCGTCCGGCAAATGAAGACCTGAATGGCCGGGAAAAGCCCGGCCATGACCAAACCTCAGTCGGCCTCAGGCTGCGGCCACGCCGATCGTGCCGCTGATCCAGTCGGCAAGCCGGTTCTTGGGCAGCGCACCGGTCTGCGTCGCCGCGAGCTGTCCATCCTTGAAGATCATCAAGGTCGGAATGGCGCGCACATTGTAGCGCGACGGCGTGCGCTGATTCTCGTCGATGTTGAGCTTGACGATCTTGACCTTGCCGTGGAGCTCCCTGGCGATCTCCTCGAGCGCTGGCGCAATCTGCCGGCAAGGGCCGCACCACTCGGCCCAGAAGTCTACGACCACCGGGGTGGACGACTTCAACACGTCGGCCTCGAAGGTGTCGTCGGAAACAGTCGAAGTTGCCATTTGCTACTCCTAGATCGCCGGCATTTGAGCCCCAAATGGCCGGTCTTGTCGTCGCTTGGAACCTAGGTGCGCACCCCTCCCACGTCAAGGCTAGGGCTCCGCTCCAAGATGCGGCGCTCCGCTTTATCAAGTAGAGTCGATGGGATCTCCATGAGTTTCGGGCCGTCGGTCCAGACGATCGCCGCCCTTAAAGCCCGATCCGGGAACAGCGCCCGCAAGCCCGAGCGATAGGCCGCGAGCTGAGCGATATAGCCCGGCGCGACCTGCTCGGGCGCCAAGGGCGGCGGCCGGTTGGTCTTGTAGTCGAGGATAAGCAGGGCATCGTCCAAGACCGCGAGGCGGTCGATTTGGCCGGATAGCTCTAAAGCGCCTTCGCCTTCGCCGAGCCTCGCCACGAGCGGAACCTCGCCCAGGCTTCCCGGCGCGAAGAGAGCCCCGAAGCTGGGGTCTTGGACGATGGCGAGCGTCTCGGCGACGATCTCCTCGCGCATCGCCTCGGACAGGGCAGGGCCGCGAGCGGCGACGAAGGCGCGCGCC
The DNA here is from genome assembly GCA_963804515.1 of uncultured Alphaproteobacteria bacterium. GTDB lineage: Bacteria > Pseudomonadota > Alphaproteobacteria > Rhizobiales > Methyloligellaceae > Methyloceanibacter. The sequence continues at coordinate 77,685 of CAWDQR010000007.1, forward strand.
GCGCGCTCCTGGTCGGCGGGCCCCACCTCCGGCAGATATTGTAAGAGGGTGTGCACGAGTCGCCCACGCGCGAAACGCGCGTTCTCGGCAAGAGCCTTCGGACCAAGCGGAGGCTGCTCCGCCGCAATCTCCTCACCCTCACCGAGTTGTGGCCCGAGCCGCGACGGCACGAGTGCAAGCCGGGGCCGCTCCGGCGCGGCCGGGGTCGCCGCCCAATCGGGTAAATTCGTTGCTTCGGTCTGGACCTCGCTCGCGGCGGCCTTCTCCACCGCGACCGCCTGTTCGCTCGTTAGCCGCTGCACGGTGATCCCGCCATGACCGGTGGCTTCGGTGAGCAAGCCTTGCAGCCCCTGCCGCACGAGATCGTACCAGCTCGCCTGCTCTTGCTCCTTCCCGCTCCAGCCGCACACATAGAGCCGGTCTCGCGCCCTGGTCATGGCGACGTAGAGGAGCCGGTGATACTCGTCCGTCTCGACCTTGCGCGCGACGGCCTTCGCCTCCTCGATCGGGGCGAGGGTTGTGCCCCCGGCCGGCCAGACCAGATGACCGACCTCGCCAGGCGGTGTGTCGAGCCGTGGCAGCGAATAGATGCTCGCTCCCTGCCGCCGCGGCAGCATGCAGGTGTCGGGCAGGAAGACGATCGGCGCCTGCAGGCCCTTCGCGCCATGCACGGTCATGATGCGGACCTCGTCCCGCTCCTGCTCCATGTCGCGCTTGATCTCGATGTCGCTCAAGCGAAGCTGGTTGACGAAGCCCTGCAGCGAGGGCGCCGCTTCCCGGTCATAGGCGAGGGCAAGGTCGAGAAATTCATCGAGCGCCTCGGCGGCCTCCGGCCCAAGCCGGGTCAGCAGCCTTTTCCGCATCTTCTGCCCGTCCTCTCCGAGCAGCTCTAGGAAGAACTCGTAAGGCGGCGCGAGGTCGGCACGCGACAGCCAGCGTGCGAGTTGATCAGTGGCTTCCGCGAAGCGCGGGTCTTCGCTGGCTTTGGCCTTGAGCGCCGCCCACAGCGACGATCGCCGCCGATAAGCGAGATCGAACAGAGCGTCGTCATCGAGCCCGAACAACGGGCTCTTCAGCACGATGGCCAAAGCGAGGTCGTCCTCCGGCATCAGCAGGACGTCGGCGAGAGCCACGAGGTCCCTGACCGCGATCTGCTGCAGGAGCCGCATGCGGTCGGCGCCGGCGACCGGAACGCGCGCGCGCTTCAGCGCACGGATCATCGGCGCGGTAAGGGGATCACGGCGGCGGACCAGGATCAGGATATCGCCAGGCCTCACTTTGCGGCCTTCCGAGGCGAGCTCTTCGCCTCTGTCGAGCCAAGCCTTGATCTGTCCGGCGATACGTTGGCAGAGCGCCTCGACGGCGCGGAGGGTGGCGGCCTTCTCGTTCCACGGCTCGAAGGCCGCTGCGGGCTCAGGTCTCGTCTCCGTTTCGACCTGCCAGAGCTCGACCAGGCCCGCTTGCCCTTTGCGGAAGGCGTGATGCTCGATGACGGCGGTCTCTCCCCAAGTGAGACCGTCGGCCGCCGGACGCTTGCCGAACACCGCATCGACGGCTTGCAGTACGGGCTCGGTCGAGCGGAAGGAAAGGGTGAGCGGCACCTCGTTCCAGGCAAGGTGCGCGGCCCGCGCCTTGGCGCGAAAGGCGCGCCCCGTGGCGCCGAAGCGGGCGGGGTCGGCACCCTGGAAGCTGTAGATCGACTGTTTCTCGTCGCCGACCGCAAACAGTGTGCGGAGCTTCTCGTTGGCGCCTTCCCCAGCGAAGAACTCCTCGGCCAGCCGCTCGATGATGGACCACTGATCGGGGTTCGTGTCCTGCGCCTCGTCAACGAGGATGTGGTCGATGCCGCCGTCGATTTTGTAGAGCACCCAGGAAGCGGCGCCAGCGCGGGAGAGGAGCGCCTGCGCTTTGAGGATGAGGTCGTCATAATCGAGCACGGCTTGCATCCGCTTGGCCCGGGCATAGTCGCTCTGGATTTGATCGGCGAGCAGAAGCACGGCGCCGCTTGCCTCGGCGCAAGCGAGTTGCGCGCGTTTGAGGTCGAGCGCGGCGAAGCGCGCTTGGGCCGCGTCGAGCATGGCGCAAAGGGCAGGCTCGGCCTGCTGCAACGCTTTGCTGCAGAGCCTTTGCCGCGGCTCAAGCTTGTCGGTGAGAAAGATGCGTCTCATCGCGGCGGCGCGCGGGGCGCCGGTCGACGCTCTGGCGGCCTGCAAGCCCGCTTTCAGCCTCTGATCGTCGCCGGTGGCCGCCCCGGTCTGCAGCGCGTCAAGCAGGTCCTCGATCGCGTCGTCGCCAAGGATGCCTGCAAGCGCTTCGGTCAGCGTTTCTTCGGTCTCGCCTCCTTCAATCCCGAAGAGGCGCTTCAAGCTCTCGGTCTCGGCTTCGGCCCAATCGGCCGCGCTCTCGTGGAGCGCGAAAATGCGGGCAAGCTCGCCGCGCTTGCCGAGAACCGCATCCACCACCTGGCGGAAATAGTCCTCTCCCGTAACGGCGACGATCTTGGAGAGCGCCCGGCCGAGCGGGCCGTCCCGCCGTAGGGCGGCGCGCGCCATGGTGGCGTCGAAGGCCTGCTGCCGGAGCCGCGCGGCGCCGGTCTCATCGAGAACGGTGAATTGCGGCGTGACATCCGCCTCGAGCGGAAAGCGCTGCAACAGCCGCTCGCAGAAGCCGTGAATGGTGTAGATCTTGAGCCCGCCTTTGGCCTCCAGCGTGCGCACGAAGAGGTGCCGGGCGGACCGGATATCCGTCTCATCGGGCTCTTCGCCGATGAGGGTGGCGAGTCTTTGGCGCAAATCCCCGGTCTCGATCGTGGCCCAGAAGGCGAGCTCCTTGAGCAGCCGGTTCTGCATCTCGGCGGCCGCCATCTTGGTGTAGGTGAGGCAGAGGATGCTTTCCGGCCGTGAGCCTGCGAGCAGGAGCCTAAGCCCGCGCTTGACCAGCACCTCGGTCTTGCCGGTGCCGGCATTGGCCGAGACCCAGGCCGATGCGGTGGGGTCGGAGGCGCACGCCTGGTTCGCGTCCGCGGCGTGGGGGAGGGTGCGCGCGCTCATCGCCAGTCCTCCTCGGCCTCTTGCGTGAGCCACTCCTGGCTGCGGGCGAGGTGCTCGTATTCGTCATAATCGTAGACGCGGCGGAAGGCGGGGCCAGGGCGGCGTTTAACCTCATAAGGCGTATCGGCGCGAGCGAAGCGCTCGATGAGCTTCAAGAGCCCTGCGAGAGCCTTCACCGCAAGTTGCGCCGGAGCCGCGGTCGCGGCGGCCTGCTCCTGGCCGCCGTCGCGGCGCCCCGAGGCGTGGATATAGCGCAAGGCCCGGACCTCACGAGCCCCGAGCGCGCCGAAGCCGCCTCCAATGGCCATCGCCGCTTCGAGGGGAAGCTGCGGGGCGAACAGCGTGTCGACATGTTTCGGGGGCGGCGGCCTGCCGGTCTTATAGTCGTAGATGAGGACGCCGCCGTCCTCGCAAAGGTCGATGCGGTCGGCGCGGCCCGTCAGCCGGAAGCCGCCGGCGACGGCGAGATCCAAACCGCCCTCGACCTCCGCCTCGACCTTGACGATGCCCAAGCGCCGCGCGGGCTCCGTTGCCGCGAACCAGCGCGCGAAGCGCTCGAAATGCGGCCGCCAGAACGCCTCGACGCGGGGGGAGCCGCCGAGCGCGGCAAAGAGCGTGTCGGCGCTGGCGATGAGCTCCGCGGCAATATCGTCCGGAAAGGTGTCGGGATGCCGGAGGGCAAAATCGTGCAGCGCGTGATGGACGATCTGACCGCGGAGCGCTGCATGGGGCAGGGCGCCCAGCGGTTTCAGCGGCTCCAACTTCAAAATGTCGCGGGCGAAGATCTCGTAAGGATTGGCGAGCATGCGCTCGATACGCGTGGCGCTGAGCCGGCGCGGCCTTGCGTCGACAGGAGGGCAGGGCTTGGGCGGCGCGGCCGGCGCGAAGACCGGCACCGCGTCGCGTGTCCTTGCCCATGCGACGAAGGGCTGCTCCGGCGCGATCTTGTGGCCTGCGGCGTCGACCAGCGCCAAGAGCCGTTGCAGCCAGCGCGAGGGCACGGTCGGCACGCCGTCGACCTTCATCGCGCGGCTGAGATAGACGAGGGGCGCGCTTAAAGCTTGCGCGAAATCGTGCGCGGAAAGGCCGATGCGCCGCTCTGGCGCCGGCAGCCCCAGCGCCTCCGCCATGGGACGGCTGAGCCAGGGGCTCGCCTCTTGCGGCCGCGGCCAGACGCCTTCATTGAGGCTGCCCAGGATCACCACATCGGGCTGCTGCAGGCGGGCTTCGAGCGGGCCCCAGATGAAGAGGCGGGGATGGGCTGGCCCACGCGGCCGCGCCATCCGGCCCGCAAGCAGGCTGCGATAGAAGGCGCCGTAGTCCGCGGCGCTGAGTTTGAGTCCGCTTCCTTCCGCGATCAGCTCGGCAAACCCTACGGACAGAGCTTCTCCGGCGTCTCCTTGCCAGAGGCCCGACGACGAGCCGGTCTCGTCGCGTGCAAGCGCCTCTGCAGCAGCGCTATGGGCCTCGGCGAGGCGCGCGGCTTGATGGGGGGATTGATCGGCAAAGAGCGCCGCGAGCGGCGCGAATGCGGCTTCTAGGTCCTCGACCAGCCGCATAGCCGCCCGATGCTCATCCTCAGTGATGGGCCGGCGGCGGCGCGTGTCATCCCCTCGCGCGGCGCGGAGCGCCTCGGTCACGCCGGCGAGGCCCTGCCCGATATAGATATCGCGGAAGGCGCCTCGCTCGAGCGCGCGGGCGGCCCGTCTGATGTCGGCCGGGCGCCGCCCGAGCCGCGTGAGCGGATGCTTGAGCAAGGCCATCAGCTCGGGCGCCGCGAAGTCGCTTTCCGCCGCGCTCAAGACGAGATCGAGAAAGGCGCCGGGGACCGTGCGCGCGACCGGCACGCCGGCCGAAATCGTCGATCACCAAATTGAAGCTTTTGAGCCGGGCCGCCACGCGCCGGGCGAGCGTCCGGTCCGGCGTCACCAAAGCGGCCGTCCTGTCCGGAGTCTCGATCACGGATCTGAGAATGAGGGCGATGGCCTCGGCCTCGTCATGGGCCGTGGGTGCCTCGAGCATCTTGATGCCGGCAAGGGCGCTCTCCAAGCCTGCGGGGTTGCCCTCCGGCCCCGCCGCCTCGGCCTCCAGGAAGTGCTGCCAGCGATCGGTGTTGTCGGCGGGGCGCAGCACCTCGCTGACAAAGCCGAGACGCGAGCGTTGGGCAGAGCTGGGCTCGCTGCCGGGAACATAGGCAACATCGGCGCGCGCGAGCCCGAGCTTGGCGAGCAGCTCGGCCATGCCGGCTTGCGGGTGCTCGGGATGCTTGGCCAGGCTTGCCCAGCTGTCCTCATCGAGCGAGATATCGAGGCCCGGCAGCACCACGGCGCCGTTCGGCAGCGACGCGATGACTTCAAGCAGGTGCGCGGTGGCCGGCACGGTTCCCGTGGAGCCCGCGGCAATCACCGGCCCCGCAGGGGGATTGCTGGCAAGCCGCGCGGCTTGGAGCGCCATCAAGGCATTCTGCCGCGCGGCCGGTGAGACAAGACCATTGTCCCGCATATAGTCCGGCCAGTGCTCGGTCACGATCTTGAGGAAGTCGACGGTGATTTGCCAATGCGCGGCGTGAGCCTCCGGCACGAGGCTCTCCAATGCCGCAAGATCGACCTCCACGCTTTCGATGAAGTCCATGAGGTTGGCAAGATCGGCGGCAAGGTAGGAGGCTTGCGCCGGCGTGGAGGCAAGCGGTGGCGGTCCGAGACCTGGGGCGTCGGCGAGGTCCTCTTTAAGCGAACGTCCCCAGGCAAGGATCAACCGCATCAGCGCGAGCCGCCGCGGCAGCGGGCCGATCGCGGGCGCGGCCAGCGGACCCGCGAAGCCATCCTCGGCACTCCCTTCCGCGCCATAGATGATCGCCGCATCCTCGTCGGGATCGCCGAGCGCGCGGATGCTGGGAAGCAGCGTCGCCCGGCCTCCGGCCGCGTCGAGAAAGGCATCGCGCAAGGCCCGGACGGCGCGGCGCGTGGGCAGATAGATCGTCGCGCGAGGCAAAGTAAGCGGGTCCGGCGCGACGCCGCCTGGACTAGGCAGATCGCCATTGAGCACGGCTTTTGCCAGCGTGGTCAGGAACGGCGCCGAGGGCGGGATGGAGTAGAGCCGCGGGCGCGCGCTTGAGGGGTCAGGCACCTTCGTGCTCGAACCAGGTCTCGGCCTCCGCCAAAGCGTCCGGAGTGCCGACATGTATCCAGTGCCCGTCGAGCCGCATGCCGTAGAGGCGCCCCTTGGCGAGTGCCCGGTCCCACAGCAGGTTTAAGGAGAAGCGTCCGTCGGGACTGTCCACGAACAGCCGCTCGTCGCAGAGCGAGACGCTGGCAAAGGCGAAGGGGACGATCTGCCTCTCGCCCCTTCGTGTCAGACGCCCGTCGGGCGACATGGCGAAATCGCCTTTCCCCCAATAGCCGATGCTCGAGGCGAGCGGCGCGAGCAGCAAGAGGCAGTCCATGGTGGCGGGATCCCACAATCCCAGCATGCGCGCGAGAACGGGACTTGCGCCTTCGCTCCACACCGTATCGGCGTTGTGGACGAAGAAGGGCCCAGGCCCGAGCTTGGGCAGCGCCCGCTTCACACCCCCGCCCGTATCGAGCAGCTGATCGCGCTCGTCGGAGATGACGATCGCCGGTTTGGCATCTCGGCGGCGGGAAAGCCACTCCTCGAGCTGATCGGCGAGGTAGTGCACATTGACGACCGCCGTCTCTACGCCCGCCAGCGCGAGCCGGTCGAGCACATGGTCGATGAGCGGCCGTCCGGCAAGGGGCACGAGCGGCTTCGGCACTCGCAAGGTGAGCGGGCGCATGCGCTCTCCATGGCCCGCGGCGAGCACCATTGCCGTCTTAGCGACAGCCATGGATCCAACCTTCAAAGCGAGAATGGCGGCAGTCTGTCCGCGGGCGGAAGCTCGCGCGCGTACCAGGCGCGAAGGGCATGCAGCGCGGGGTGGGCAAGATTGCGCTCGAGGTAGCGGGCGACCCGCGGGATATGAGAGAGATAGCCGCGCTTGCCGTCACGTTTCGCCAACCGCGCAAAAATGCCAAGGATCTTCGAGTTGCGTTGGGCGCCGAGCGTTGCGTAGAGGGTACGGAACTGGTCGCTCGAAAAGTGCTGATCGCTCGCGCCTCGGCCGGCACAGTAGCGATCCAACAGCCGAGCTTCAAGCGCTTCGGGCACGTCGAGGCGGGCGTCCTGCAACAGGGACACGAGATCGTAGGCGGAGGGGCCGATCAGCGCGTCCTGGAAGTCGAGGATGCCGACCTTTCTGAGGCCCTCACGCTCGGGCAGCCACATTAGATTGGGCGAGTGGAAGTCGCGCAAGACCAAGGCTTTATCGGCTTCCGCCGCGCTTGCAAGCAGCTCCTGCCAAAGGGCGACGAAGCTCTCCCGGACGGACGCTGGCGTGGGCGCGCCACGGAGCGCGGGCCAAAACCAGTCGACGAGGAGAAGCGCCTCGGTGAGCAGCGCGTCGGCATCGTAGGCCTGAAGCCGGTAGGGGATGTGGCCTTCGATCTTGAGGAGCTGAGGCGGCGGCTCGCTTGCGATCGCGACGAGCACGTCCACCGCGGGGGCATAAAGCTCGGCGATCGGAGTGCCGTGGGCGATCTCAGCTCCGAACACCCTGTCGCCAAGGTCCTCGATCAAGAGGAAGCCCTGGTCGAGATCGAAAGCATAGATCGCAGGCGCCGAAAGCCCACGCTCTCTGAGCGCATGCCCCACGGCCACGAACGGCGTGACGTCCTCGGCAAGATGCACGAGCGCGCTATAGGGCTTGCCGTCGCGGATTGGCGGCCCGTCCGGCTGGCGCGGTGAATTCATGAGGATGGCGGTGCGGTCCGGCAGAACGAGGCGCGCATAGGCGCGCGTTGAGGCGTCGCCTTGCAGATACTCGGCGGCAGCTTCGGCGTAGGGGGTTCCGGCCAGAAAGCGGGAGAGCGCCTTGAGACGCGCGAGCCGGGCCTCCCAGCTGCCGTGCCCGGTCAGCACGATGCGGCGACAATAGGGAAGTGCCGTCTCGTCCATGGCGATGTCGAGCCGATCCGACGGCAACCATTCGCTGGCGCGCTCGGGCCATTCGACGATCACAAGTGATTCGGCAAGCACGTCATCGAGCCCAAGCTCGACGAGCTCCGATGGTTGCAGCCGATAGAAATCGCAGTGATACACCGTGAAGCGTGGCGTGGCGTAAGCCTGCACCAAGGCAAAGGTGGGGCTCGGCACCTCGCCTTCCACCCCAAGCCGTGTGAGCAGGAGACGAGCGAAGGTTGTCTTGCCGGCGCCGAGCGGCCCCGAAAGCGCAATCAGGTCCCCCGGCTTGAGCATGAGGGCGAGGCGCTGGGCGAGACGGTCGAGCGCGACGAGGTCGAGATCGTCAAGGCTCCAACTCGAGCTCATCCCACGCGGCTTGATCCGTAGCGGCGCTGCGCGGGTTCCGCCGCGGTCGTCCCGGTCTCTCGCTCAAGTGGTAGAAGCGCCCGCACATGGGTGCCGCGGCCGGGCGTGGAGGAGAGCATGACCGTGCCGCCATGCAGCTCCACGAGGCTCTTGACGATGGTGAGACCGAGCCCAGCGCCGCGATGGCTCGATCCGTTGGAGCGACTTTCGAAGCGATCGAACACGGTCGACTGATAGTCCTCCGGAATGCCGCAGCCCTGGTCCTCGACGGTGAAGGCGAGCATGGGGTGAGCGCGGGTGCAAGACAGCACGATCTTGCCGCCCGAGGCCGAGAAGCCGATCGCATTGGAAAGGAGATTATACAGGATCTGCGTGACCCGCGGGCCGTCGGCAACGAATTCGTCGATGCCTGGCTCGATGTTGATCGAGAGCGCGATGCCGTTCTGCTTCAGCCGCTCGCGTAAGCCATGCACCGCAGCCTCGATCACGCTGCGGACTTTGACGGGCGTAAGCTTGAGGGTGAAGGTGCCGGCATCGATGGTGGCGAGGTCGAGAATGTCGTCGATGATGGCGAGCAGCGTCTGTCCCGAGGCGCGAATGTCGCCAAGATATTCGCGCTGCTTCTCCCCCAATGGGCCGGCAAGCGGATTTGCCAGCAGCTCGGTGAAGCCGATGATGTTGGTGAGCGGGGTGCGGAGCTCGTAGGAGACGTGGCTGACAAAGGCGCTCTTGACCCGGTCGGCCGTTTCCAGCGCCTCGTTGCGCTCGATCAACGCGCGCTCGACATGCTTGGTGTCGGTGACGTCGACATAAGTGAGGAGCGTGCCCCCGTCGGGAAGCGGCAGCGCCGCGCAGGCGATGACGCTGCCGTCCGGCCGGTCGAGCTGGCTTTCATAGGAGCGCCGCTCCGAAAAAATTGCGGTGACCGCGGCCTTGGCGCGCTCCCACTCCTGCGGCTCGTCGTAAAGCGGGCGGCAGCGGTCGATGATGTCGTCAATATGCGGCTCGCCCTCGAGCTCGGCAGGGCTTAAGCGCCAAATCGCGGCAAAGGCGCGGTTATGGAGCCGCAAGCGACCGTTCGGCGCGAACACCGCCACGCCTTCGCGTAATGTATCGAGCGTCTCGCGCTGCACGTGGATGAGCGCGTTGTAGCGGCTTACCAGCTCCAGTCGCTCGGTGACGTTCTCGTAGAGATAGGTGACGCCGCCCTCCGCCACGCTATCGGCGACGACATGCAGCGTGCGCCCGTCGGGCAGGTGCCATTGATCGTCTCTTTGCGTATTGGAGCCGTAGGCCGAGAGCCAGGAGCGCTTCCAGTCCTTATAGTCCGCCTTTTCCGGCAGGCGTCGTGCTTGGCGGAGCCGGTCGAGGATCTCGCCGTCGCGGGGGTGGCTCGCGAGCCAGGCCGGGTCGAGCTGCCAGAGATCGACATAGGCTTGATTGAAATGGGCAAGCCGCTGATCGGCATCGAACACGGCGAAAGCCGTGGCCAGCCGGTCGAAACTGCGGAACCGCGCCTCGACAATTCCGGGCATCTTCTCCGCCTGGCGGCGATCGCTCGCGCTCGCCTGCGCGTCGAGCAGGGCGCGCAGCGCGGCGATCTCGCGGTCGAGCCGCTTGTGCTGCTCGCCAAGGTGGGCAAGCTCGAGCCGCTGCCCGGCAACGTCGCGGACCTTCAGCGCGATGGTACCGCCGGCGGCCCGGCCGTCGATCTCGACAGGCTTTTGCCGCTCCGTGCGGAGCATCAGGTTGAAAGCCTCGCCGCGCTCGACCAGGCACTGCATGGCTTGCGTGAGCTCCGCAGCGGAAGGCTCGTCGAGCCACCCGTCGAAGCGCAACAGGCGTTGCGGCTCGGTGGGCACGCCGAGGGCCGGCGGGAGGTTGGCGACATGCAGACGGGGGCCGCCGTCCTCGGTCCAGGTCAACAGCGTCTGCGGCTCCGCCGCGAGGATCGTCTCGAGCATGCTCTCGCTCGCGCGGTAGCGCTCCGCTTCCAGCACCGCAGCGTCATAGGCCCGGCGGGCCGCCTGCGTCGCGCGCAAGCAGGCGATAGCGCTGCCGATGGAGAAGGCGATGATGCCGAGTGTGATGCCGAGCGTGAGCAGGATCCGAGTGTCGTAGGGGCCGCTCAACAAAGTCGCCGTCGCGGCGCGTGCCGGGACCGGGAGCAGGGCGGCGAGGAGAGCGGTCAAGCGGAGAAGCACCTGCGGCCACCTTGCAAGAGGTGCAGCCTCGCCCTTGTTGGCTCGTATGGTCACCCGCGCTCCCCGCTCTCCGCCATGGCCCCGCGCTCCGCATCGCTTGAACGCTGCCACAGACTTGAGCCGGCCGACCGACGCCCCGCGAGCCTCGTAGGCGAATCAACTATAGCTTAACCACATCGGCGACTCTTGCCCACTCCGCCTCTCGCATTGGTTAGGCGTTAACGCTAATGTGTGGCCGGTCGCTCAATAGCGGTAATAGTCCGGCTTGAAGGGTCCTTCGACGGGGACGCCGATATAGTCGGCCTGGTCGGGGGTGAGCTTGGTGAGCTTCGCGCCTACCTTGCCGAGATGCAGCCGCGCCACCTTCTCGTCGAGCTGCTTCGGCAGCGTGTAGACCTTCCTCTCATAGGCGCCCGGATTGGTCCAAAGCTCGACCTGCGCCAGCGTCTGATTGGTGAAGGACGCGCTCATCACGAAGCTCGGATGGCCCATGGCGTTGCCGAGATTCACGAGCCGGCCCTCCGACAGGAGAATGATACGCTTGCCGTCGGGGAACTCGATCTCGTCCACCTGCGGCTTCACATTCTCCCATTTCATGTTGCGCAAAGCCGCCACCTGGATCTCCGAATCGAAATGGCCGATATTGCAGACGATGGCCCGATCCTTCATGGCCCGCATGTGATCGACGGTGATCACGTCCTTGTTGCCGGTCGCGGTGACGAAGATGTCTCCCCGCGGCGCCGCGTCCTCCATGGTGGTGACCTCATAGCCCTCCATCGCCGCCTGCAACGCGCAGATCGGATCGACCTCGGAGACGAGCACGCGGCAGCCGGCGTTGCGTAAAGAGGCGGCGGAGCCCTTGCCCACGTCGCCGAAGCCCGCGACCATGGCCACCTTGCCCGCCATCATCACGTCGGTGCCGCGGCGGATGCCGTCGACCAGGCTCTCGCGGCAGCCATAGAGATTGTCGAATTTCGACTTGGTGACGCTGTCGTTGACGTTGATCGCCGGGAACAGCAGCGTGCCCTTCTTCTGCATCTCATAGAGGCGATGCACGCCCGTGGTGGTCTCCTCGGTTACGCCGCGGATGCTCGCGGCGAGCTTGCTGTACCAGCCCGGCTTCTCCTTCAGCCGCCGCTTGATCGCGGCGAACAGGACCTCCTCCTCCTCGTTGGTCGCGCGATCGAGGAAGGCGGTGTCGCCCTGCTCGGCGCGGAGCCCAAGATGCACGAGCAGCGTGGCGTCGCCGCCATCGTCGAGGATCATGTTGGGCACCCCGCCATCGTCCCATTCGAAGATGCAGTGGGTGTAGTCCCAATATTCTTCCAGGCTCTCGCCCTTGAAGGCGAAGACCGGGATGCCGGCGGCGGCGATCGCGGCGGCCGCGTGGTCCTGGGTCGAGTAGATATTGCAAGAGGCCCAGCGAAGGTCGGCGCCGAGCGCGGCCAGCGTCTCGATCAGCACCGCGGTCTGGATGGTCATGTGCAGCGAGCCCGCGATGCGCGCGCGCCTGAGAGGCTGCTTGCTCGCATATTCCTCGCGCACCGCCATGAGGCCCGGCATCTCCGTCTCGGCGATGTCGATCTCCTTGCGGCCCCAATCGGCGAGGCCGATGTCTCTCACATAGTAGTTCATGCCGTCTCCGCTTCGGCCTCAGCCGGATAAGGATATAAAGAAGTCCTTATATCTAACCCGGAGGCGCGAGAGTCAAGGCCGGCAAAGCTGCACCATTTCTTTCCCCGCTTGAGGGCTAGGGAGGGGGGTTGAACCCAAAAGGCTCATCGGCGTATGCGTCCTCAATTACCCCCCCTCCGCCGCGCTAGGCGCGTCGTGCTTCCCCTCAAGGGGGGATAGTCCTAGGCAAGCCGAAGCGCCTCGCCGGGCGAGCCCGCGAGCCATGCTCGCACTCGGGCTTGACCCGAGTGAGGGAAGCGCGGAGCGCCGAATGATCGCGACTCCGTTAGTCGCTCGCTGATATACAGATGGAAGCAAGCGACAGAGGCGCGCTCGACTTGCAGACTTAGGCTTGGCTTGGGTGCCACGGCTCGCGAGGGAATGACGCATGGTCAGGTCAACCGACACTGCCCCGATTGTCGCAGCCACCGACGATTATGAGCGTTGGCTGCATAAGCGCGTCGATGTCGTTGAACAGGACCTCCAACAGAAACACGCGGACATGGTGAGCTCGCTGTTCGCGTTTTTGCGAGCGACCTTCTATCGCTGGGGTCCGCTATGGCTGGAGGTCTGCCCCGACCTTGCCGAGACGCCCCGGGTGCTGGCGGTGGGCGATCTTCACGTCGAGAATTTCGGAACTTGGCGTGATACCGAGGGCAGGCTGGTCTGGGGCGTCAATGATTTCGATGAGGTTGCCCGGATGCCCTATGCGATCGATCTCGTTCGGCTGGTCACGAGTGCCATCCTCGCCAAACGCGAGAACGGGCTCGCCATCGATCTGAGCGACGCTGCGACGGCCGTGCTCGACGGGTATTCTGAATTCCTGGAAGCGGGTGGCAATCCATTCATTCTCGAAGAGAGCCACCCGGGCTTGCGCGAAATGGCAACCGGCGCAGAGCATGCCCCGACTTAGTTCTGGGCCAAACTCGGCAAGCTCCCACCCGCGATGCCGCCTAAGAGCACTCAGCGATTGCTCCAGCGATGGTTGCCCGATGGGGCGAAGGACATCGCCTTCTGTTGCCGCACTGCCGGCGTGGGTAGCCTTGGTCGACCGCGATACGTTGCGACGGCCAACTGCAATGGCGGCTTGGCGGCTCGCGAAGCGAAAGCTTGGTTGCCCTCCGCTTGGGGCTGGGCCATGGGACGGCCGAAGCAGCGCGCCGCCGCCATTCGGCTGCTTAAGCGCTCGGTCCGGCAACCGGACCCGTATTATGCTGTCGATGGTGGGTGGGTCGTTCGCCGGCTAGGGCCGCATTGTGGAAGAATCGAATTGGTGCAGTTTCCGAAGCAGCGCGACGAACGGCTTATCCTGAGGGACATGGGGCGCGAGACAGCCAATCTGCATCTGGCTACATCCGATCAACGGACGAAGCTGTTGCGCGATCTGACCGGGCGGAAAGCAGACTGGCTCGTCAGCGCGGCTGAGGCTATGGCACAGGCGACCGAGCAGGACTGGCAGAGCTTCCGATCCTCGCAATCGAGCAAAAAAAGCAGTTGATCCGTCCGACGCGAGGTGTCTCGTCGCTGATGAGAGTCGGACACGCTACGGCCAGGACCTGGGGAGTGAGTTCGCCGATAAATCCGATGACCGCGCCGCGCAGGCTGCGGTCATCTCTGGTGACTGCCCAACTACCTTCACCATGCTTTGATTTGGCGCAACCAATCGAGCCTTGTGCGGGTTAGAGTTCCGCTAATCCGACCACTCCTGAGGTAGAGCCCTCATACTTGAAGGAGGGTAAGTCATGCATCGTTTGCTGTTCAGTGCTGCGGTGATTGTGGGTGTCATTTGGGGCTACGCACCTACTACACTACCCGCGCGTATGGCTACTATGCACCTCCGTCCGTGTACGCCTACTATCCGCCCGCATATGGCTACTATCCGCCTCCGCCCGCGAATGGCGACTACGGCGACTATCCGCCCCGAATGGCGACTAACCATCCGCCGCCCGCGTGCGTGTGCGAGCCTCTAGGCTCGGCACAACGCTGAGGTAAGCGATCAGATGCAGTGTCAATCGCCTCCAGCCACTACTTCCGCAATTGATGCTGTGGACGGCTCCTCCACCGGCACGTGAGTGCCAAGGATATGGGTGCTGTTAGGGGTACCCACGATTCGGAGGAGCCAATCATGCAAGCGGTCACGACTATCGGTCTCGAAACGCGCCCAAGATGAGCTACGCAGCGAGCTGCAGCGCTTGAATGCCGTCCAACAACTTGCGCATTTCGGCTGATGGACAGGTGCAAAGGGTTCGACACGTATTCAGGAAGGGGGCCATTTTAAATGGGGTCACGGCCCCTTCAACAGCCCAAAATCCCCTCCAAATCTGCCGCGATGTACGGCATGTGTACGCTTGACGGCCTTGGATTCTGGGACGCATCCTAACGCGCAGCGGCCGGGAGTATCCCTCTCCCGACCGCCACTTGCCAAAGCAAACCCGCAGGAGGTTCGCGATGACCGACAAATCCCTAGCACGAATCCGTTCGGCGCTCGCCCTCCTGCCAACCAAAGGAGAGGGCTATGCGGACCGTTGAACTCGACACCCTCGACCTTGAGACTCGTCTGAACCGGATCGGGGGAAAACCACCGGCTGCTCGACCTCGCCGCCGTCGCTCGGTTCTTCATGGCGAAGAACATGGCCGCTTTACTGTTTCGAGTGGCCAAGCGTGTAGTTCGAGGGCGTAGACACCAAACGAAGGGCCCGGCCATGGCCAAGCCGGACCCCTCTGAGCCGATCAAACAGATTGAAGACCGGCAGAGTGTTGGGGAGGCGGGGGCTGCCGATCGAAGCATAAACTCAGAGCGATGCTCGGCGGTTCCAGCACCACCCTTAGATGATCCAGCCAAGCTCCCTCGCCTTGTCGTAGAGCAAACGGCCGCGCGGCTCGCAACTCTCGACCCCGCCCTGCCGAGGCGCCTCCCTGAGCCCGTCGAATGGGCTACCGAGACACGGAAGCGATATCACCGCTAAGGTTTAGGGATAGCTATCACCACTCAGGGCCGTCGCGAGGCGCTTTCCGGTCACCGTGGGGTTTGGCCGCGCAACTCGCCTCTCGCGCGCGTAGGCGCGGAAGAGTCCGGGCGAGTCGGGTATAGGCTTAAGCTTCAACGCCACATGGCGCGCATTCTAGCGCCTATATCGACGGGAGCGTCCGTGGCGAGCGAGTGCTCGCTTGTTCTCCGACCATTGGCCACGGTCGCGTTTCGAATAGTGACAGGATCGAATGGGGGAGAAAGCGCGTGCGCTGCGCGTAGACATGCCGATCGCCGTTAGCTGCTTGCTGATGAGTGAAGAAGCGCTGGGGGCACGACGAGATGAAGATCGTCTTTGGCGCGGGTCATGGCCACATAGAGTAGATGGCGTTCCTCCTCGAGTTCGGCAGTTGTTCCAGCGCCCAGATCGGGCGGGATGCAACCGGGTTTTTTTCTGGCAGCCACCGCAGGGTTCTCTTCCGTCCTGTGTTTCTAAGGCAGGAGACTCGCAAATGTGGAGGTAGCCATGTGGAATGCGGTGCTTGCCGGGACGACTGCAGCGGTGATTGCCGCTTCGAGCTTGGTTCTTGCCCAACGGATGCCCGATCGCGACGGCGGTCAGCCCTCGGCGGTGGTTGCCGGTCCAAGCCTGGTAGTTGCCCAACAGATGGCCGGTCGTGACGGCGATCCGCGTTGGCATCCCTCAGCCGAAGACCGGAGCGCGTTCACCGACGCGCGCATCGCTGCGCTCAAGGCCGGACTCAAGCTTACACCCGAGCAGGAGAAAAACTGGCCTGCCTTCGAGGCCGCGATCCGCGACATGACCAAGGCCCGTGCCGACCGCATGGCCGCGCGCGGAAACGAGCAACCCCCAGCCGATCCAGTCGAGCGTCTACACCGGCGCGCCGAAGCCCTCGACACGGCAGCGGCGGGTCTGAAGAAACTCGCCGACGCTGAGGAGCCGCTCTACAAAAGCCTCGATGACGCCCAAAAGCAGCGCTTCCAGATCCTGGCGCGGGCGCTTGGGCCGCATCATCATATGCGCTCAGCGAGCTGGGAGGGGCGCGGCTGGTTCGGCCATGAAGACCGCGGTCAGAGCCGCGGACCCGGCGGCTCAGAGCAAGACTGCCCCAGCACCAATCTGTAAGGCTGCAATTCGCAATTAGGTGATTGCGACTCGACTTCCCTGATCGCAGCCCTCGCGGAGCCGCCGGACACCTCGCCGGCGGCCTGTATAGGAGTGCGGGCCTTCGGGGCGGGGCGGCGCTCCCTTTTTTCGCCTTCGTATCCCCGCTTCACCGCAGGGTTCTTGTCTTTCACGTGTTTCTAGTTTTGGAAAGGAATGGGTCACGCCTTGGTGGATGTTCCTGACATTCCCAAAGTCAAAAGTGGCAAGGACTCCTCTCGGGCCGCACGGTATTTGCGGGATTGCCACACCGCCAGGGCTTCCCAATGTTGGCTGAAAAGCTCAACCGACGAGGCCATAATTTACCCATACGGGGTCGTTGTTCTTGAGCCGATTGCTGGGGGCGGGGCTTCGATTACATGGAAGAAACGGCCGATCAGGACCTCATGGCCGGCATTGCAAATGGGGACGAGGCGGCTTTTCGGCTTCTCTCGCGACGCCACGCGGCTCGAGCTATTAGGCTCGCGCAACGCATCGTCCAAAATCACGCTTTGGCTGAGGAGATCGTCCAGGAGGCATTACTGCGCGTCTGGATCAATGCGCCCCGCTGGCGTCCGGCCGCGCCGTTTCAGACCTGGTTCTTTCGCATTGTCGTCAATCTGTGTCTCAACCAGAAGCGACGTCCGTCCTTCGCGCCCTTGGAGTCAGCCGGTGACCCTCCAGATCCCAGTCCCGATGCGGTTGGGCAAATTGAGGCGAGAGAATTGGACCAATCTATTGCTGCCGCGATCGACGCGCTCCCCGATCGACAACGGACAGCAATACTGCTCACCTATCACGAAGGCCTTAGCAACGCCGAAACCGCGACAGTTCTCGGCACTTCGGTCTCTGCTGTCGAAACCTTGTTGGCACGGGCGAAGAGGGCGCTGCGTGCGGCATTGGCCGGCCATGCGCGCTGAGAAGGGCTCCTTATGACGGTCTTCCGATTTCAACATCTGATCGATGTATGGGGCAGCGATCCGAGCCGTTGGCCAGCAAGCGAGCAGGCCTTTACGGGACGAATGCTCGCTGATCCGGTTGCCCGCGCCCTGCTGGATCAGGCCAAGATGCTGGACCAAGTGATTAGCCGCGCCGAAACGGCAGCAAAGATTCCTGACCATGCCGTCAACCGCGTCCTTGCTGGCCTCCGTTCGCGGCCGCTGCCACCGCAGAGGCTGCCATTGCTGAGCCGTTGGCGGCGCGGCGCGGCTGGCAATTACTGGGTAACTTGGCCCCGCTTCGCGGCGCTCGCCTGCGGCGCGACGCTCGGCATCGTGGTCGGGCTATCGAGCCTCGGCATGAGTATGGCAATCAGCCTCGACCTGAACCTCACCCAGACTGCGGCTACCGACACCGATCTCAGTGGCAATCTCTTCGATGCTGATTCTGTAACTGGATTAGGACCATGACCCATAAGAGCCTCGCCGGGGAAAATCGCTTCGTGCGGTGGGGATTGCTGATATCGCTGGCCGTCAATCTTTTCTTTATCGGCACCATTGGCGCGTTGGCCGTCCGTTCATACTTGGCCGGCGAATTGCCGATGACTCAGTCGCGGCGCACCGCCGAAGCGCGCATCGATCAAATCGCCGCCACGCTGCCTGCTGCGGATGCGGCCACGCTGCGCGCTAAGTTCGAGTCAGAACGTTCGACCGCCGAAGCCGCGCGCAAAGCCTATGACCGCTCGCTGGAGCAGATCAGGACCGCGCTGCGAGCCGAGCCCTTTGATGGCTCATCGCTCACTGCCGCAATGGCGGATGCACGCTCGGAAAGGGTGGCACTCGATCAGGTGCTACATGAAATCATAGCGGCCAGCGCCGCGCAAATGTCGTCCGAAGGCCGCAGCCGGCTTGCCGACTGGACTCCCCCGCCCCATCCGATGAGCTGTGTCCGTTGAGTTTGCGCGTGCCGCTGAGAAGGACGAGTGACCCCAAAAGGTCGATTACGATGCAAATGAAGCAAGCCTCGGTCACTCTAATTTTCGGTGGCGCCGTGGTCGCCGCCGTCGTGACGTTTTCTGCATGGGGAGAGCAGGAGCAGCCGCCGGCCTGGCCGACGGGCAAGGACTAAAAGTCGATGTAAAAAGGCGTAAGCTCGTACCGGTAGAGACTAGGAAAACCGCGTCACGCCAACGTAAAAAGACCAAAAAGCCTCGCAAGCGCTGATCCACGATAAGCGAGCGGAGCCACTTTGCTTCGATCCGGGAAGCGAGAGATCTTCTCCGACGCGCCGGCGCCTCCAAAGGTCCTTTACGTCCCCTTGTGGCACTAAACCAAATTGATGGGATGCGATAACGGCGGCTACTGACCCTAACCGGACCTTTGCGACTACGGAGGATGGCGGGCGTATGCTTAGAACGGCACGGTGGCCTTGGCGCCGGCTGAGTTCTCTCGGATCGTGTCGCCGAAGCGACCAGTCATAGAAGAGTTTGAGCGAAGCACCGTTGACAATATTCGCTCGGGACCGCGCGCCCCGCTCTTAAGTCAAAGTTAATGCCTCGGTCGCTGATGGGTCCGCCTTCGCGAAGAGGGCCTTGTTCGCTTCCAAGACCTTCGTGAGGAGTTCCAAGTCCTCAGCACTTTTCAAGCGAGCCGACACCTCGAGTGAACCCGACAAGAGCGAGACACGATAACATGAAGGTGCCGCCGCTCCCACCGCGGTTGCGGTGGAAGAACCATTGGCACTATCGTTTGCTGGTTCTATGTTTTCACTCACTTCTCCACCTTCGACGGCCATTTGGGCCGCCGCCCGTCAAGATCGTAAGACCGTGACAGAGCATGGTTAAAAAAGGGTATCCTAACTAGGACGGCGGGAAGATGCCGCGTGCGCCTCACCACGGGCCGGTGATGGCGCAATGAAACGCTTCAGCATGCGGCCCACGCTTCGAGCCGCTCCCCGGGATTTTGCCTTGAGATTCGCCAGCCGGTCCGCCGCCACCGCACTACTGAGTTAGCAGAGGGGCACCCTGGGGGCAGTGTCCCGGCCTGAGCTCCGAAAGTGCTCGAGATTAGCGCCGTGAGCAGTGCAATGGTGTTCAATTGCCTGCCTCTCCTCAGACACCAGCGGATGGGACGATCGAGGGTGCAGGACAAGATGAGCAAGGCGAGCCTGCAAGCGATTGCGGGTCATAGGAGCGGCGCATGAGCGCTTTGGCCATCGGCGCGATTGTGTTCGCGTGCGTCTTTGGTGGCGCATTGTTTGGGATGTTCCTTGGGACAATTCTGCCCAAGGAGCATCTGAGTCCGGACGCCAGGGACGTGATCAAGGTGTCGATGGCCATGATCGCTACGCTGGCGGCGCTTGTGCTTGGTTTGTTGACTGCCTCAGCCAAGAGTTCGCTCGATGACAAGGAAAGCGAATTGAGAAGCGCGGCGGCGCAAGTCGTCCTCCTCGATCGCACCATGGCTGAATATGGAGCGGAGACCCAGGGAGCCCGCGATCTGCTTAAGCAGATCGTGACGGCGCGGATTAGTCAGATCTGGCCCGACGAGAAAGCAAAGCTGACACCCGGCGCCATTGGTCGCGGCGCAAGGATGGAGGCCATTCAGCGCAAGCTTCTCGATCTTTCCCCTCAGACCGACGCCCAGCGTTGGCTTCAGTCGACAGCGCTGCAGATCAGCGGCGCTATCGCGGCAGCGCGCTGGTCGCTACTCGAGCAGATCGGCAGCTCTATTCAGTGGCCGTTCATGGCGATCCTGGTGCTTTGGCTCGCCATAATTTTGCGAGCTTCGGCCTGTTCGCCCCGCGCAACGCTAGTGTGACCGCCGCGCTGTTCGTCGCCGCGCTGTCGGTGGCCGGTTCGATCTATCTAATCCTCGAAATGGATCGGCCTTATAGCGGGCTTATCAAAATCTCCAGCGCCCCGCTCCAGACTGCTTTGGAGCAGCTTGGACGACCGTAGCCGTCGCCTCGTACCGGTTGGCTGCGCTATGCGCTCATGGGAAAAAGGACGACTAATCCTCTTCGCCGAAGCCGGACTCGACGAGGGCGATCAGCGCCTCCATGGCGGCGCGGGCGTCCGCTCCATCCGTCTCGATCAGGATCGTATGGCCCTGGCCCGCGGCGAGCATCATCAGCCCCATGATCGAGGTGCCGCCCACCGTGTGGCCTTCCCGCGTCACGCGGATCTCGGCGTTGAAAGCGGAGGCGCAGCGCACGAACTGGGCCGAGGCCCGCGCATGTAGGCCCTTCTTGTTTGGGATCGTCACCTCGGCGAGGTAGAGTCCGTCCGAGCCCTCTTTCCCCTTATCGTCGCGCGGTTTCACCGGTGCAGGCATCCGTCATGGCTGAACTTGAGAAAAAAACGAGCACCGCTTTTGCGGCCTAAGGGTCTAGACCCTAATTGGCGGCCAGGATCTGGCTCGCCACGCTGATATATTTCCGTCCCGCCTCCTGCGCCTGGTTGATCGCCTCCTCGAGCAAGCATTCGCCTCTGACGCTGGCAAGCTTGACCAGCATCGGCAGGTTGACGCCGGCGATCACCTCGACATTGGCGCGCTCCATGGCCGAGATGGCGAGATTGGATGGCGTGCCGCCGAACATGTCGGTAAGCACGACGACGCCGTCTCCGGTATCGACCCGCGCGAGCGCGGCGAGCATGTCCGCGCGCCTCACATCGAGGTCGTCGTCGGGGCCGATGGAGATTGTCTCGAGCTGCTCCTGAGGTCCGACGACATGCTCGAGCGCCGCACGGAATTCATGCGCAAGCCTTCCATGTGTAACGATGACGACGCCGATCATGGTGCCCCGCGAATAGCTCCCCCAGGCAAAAGGCCGCTATCTTTGTCGCGCTCGCGCGATGGGCGCAAGCCTGATCCTATGGATGCGTGATAGGCAACTGTGACAGTGGCGATAAAAGCGCCAGTCTAAGCTTGACTGGCGTCGATGCCTCGAAGGGATCAAGCCTTAAGAGCGGCACGGCCACCCCTGCAATCATCGTTTTTTCCAGGGGTTCCGGCGGCGTTCGGGGTACCGCGTCACGCGCCACGAGATCGACCACGAGGACGAGCCGGGCTTCCGCCAGATTAGGCATCTCGAGAATTCCGAGGCCTCTCACTTCGAGCTTGCCCGCCAGGGTTGCGGGCGCCGAGGCCACGAGCCCGGATGCGCCTCTCGCCTCGACCCAGACCTGGTCATCGGCTACAAGGCGTGACTCGCATCCAGGCTCAGCGGGAAGCGTCAGGAAGCGGAGCGCGAGATCGGACTTGCCGGAACCGGACCCGCCGCGCAGCAGAGCGCCATTGGCCCCAAGCGCCACGCAACTGCCATGGACGAGCTCCCGCGCTTTCAATCACGCCGCCGGCAGCCGGATCACGAAGCGGGCGCCGCCGCTTTGGCGCAGGGTCCCGCCAGTATTCTTGGCGCTCGTAGCGGTGAGGGAACGGTTCTCCGCCCAGAGCCGCCCGCCATGGGCAACCACGATCTGCCGCGAGATGTTGAGGCCGAGCCCCGAATTTTGGCCGAAATTCTCCTGCGGCCGGTCGGTGTAGAAGCGCTCGAAGATCCGCTCCAGATTTTCCGGCGGGATGCCTGGCCCCTCGTCCTCAACGGCAATCTGGATCTCGGGGCCGATGCGTCTTGCCGTGACCGTGACCCGGCCGTCGGGCGGCGAGAAGGAGATCGCATTGTCGAGCAAATTGACGATGACCTGGCTCACGCGGCTGTCATGGCCGATGGCGTGATAGGGGCGGGCGCCGGGGCTGTAGGCGATTTCGAGCACCACCTCCAGCGTGTCGTCGCGATGGATGTCGTTGAACAGCGACACGGTGGTGCGCAGAAGCTCCGAAAGATCCACGGGCTTCGCGTCCTCGCGAGCGAGTTCCGCATCGAGCCGCGACAGGTCGGAAATATCGCTGATCAGCCGGTCGAGCCGCCTCACATCGTGCTGAATGATCTCCATCAGCCGCTCCTTGAACTCATCGGTCTTGGCGAGCGGCAAGGTCTCCGTCGCGCTGCGCAAGGAGGTGAGCGGGTTCTTGAGCTCATGCGCCACGTCGGCGGCGAAGCTTTCGATGGCGTCGATGCGCCGGTAGAGCGCCTGCGTCATGTCCCGCAGCGCGCCGGACAGATGGCCGATCTCGTCGCGGCGGTCGGTGAAATCGGGGATCTCGGCGCGGGCCCGCACGCTGTGGCGCACGCGCTCCGCCGCCGCGGACAGCCGCTGCATCGGCCCCGCAATGGTGTTGGCGAGGATCACCGACAAGACCACGGTGACGGCTGCCGCGAACAGCGATACCCGGACAATGCCCCAGCGCTCGGCGCCCACGATATTGTCGATGTCGCCGCCCCTCGTGGACAGCAGGAGCACGCCGAGCACGGCCCGCATGCGCTGCACCGGCACCGCTACGGAGACCACGAGCTCGCCCTTGTCGTTGACCCGCACGATGGGGACGGAGGTCCCGGTCAAAGCGGACGCCACTTCCGGATAGGCCTTGCCGTTCTCGCCGCCGATCTCACTATAGAGTGGCAGATCGTATTGCCGCATGCGCGTCTTCATCGCCTGCCAGAACGAGGTGAGCACATCGGGCTTCTCGGCGCCGGGCGGAGGCAGGTCGTAGCGGAGCACCTCGCCGCGGGAATAGAACGTGTCGGAATCGAGGATCAGCGCCCCGTCGCGGCCATAGATGCGGGCGCGGCTGCCGGTGGGCTTGACCAGGCGGCGGAGGATCGGTGCCGCCCGCTCCGGATCGATGGTGAAGTCGAGGCTGCCGCCAAGCTCGTCATCGTCGGGGCTGGTGGCCTGGCCCAACTCGCTCTCGAGCAGCTTTTCCGGATCGAGCTGGACCTGGTCGGTGTCGACGCCCGCCGAGGCCGCAAGCGCGCCGGCAATAATCTCCCCTTGCGTGAGCAGGCTTTGCACCTTGGCGTCGATCAGGCCAGCGCGGAACTGATTGAGATAGAGGATGCCCGAAACGAGGATGGCAAGGCCGATCAGATTGAGGACGACGATGCGCCGGGTCAGGCTGGAGAAGCCATGACCGAAGGGCAGGCGCTGCAGGAGCCAGCGCCCGGCTCTGCGCCCGCGGACATAGATCGCGATCAAAGCGCGGCGCAGGCGCTCCCGGAACTTTGTCGCCTCAGCGTTCTGCCAGGACCTATCGGCCTCGGCGGTCATGGAGCGTCTCGACCCGTCACTCTTTGAAGCGGTAGCCCACGCCGTAGAGGGTCTCGATCACGTCGAAGCTCGTATCCACGGCCTTGAACTTTTTCCGCAAGCGCTTGATGTGGCTGTCGATCGTTCGGTCATCGACATAGACTTGATCATCATAGGCCGCATCCATCAGCGCGTCCCGGCTTTTCACCACGCCGGGGCGCGACGCGAGCGCCTGCAGGATGAGGAATTCGGTGACGGTGAGGGTGACCGGCCGGATGTCCCAGACGCAGGTATGGCGCTCTGGATCCATTTTGAGCTTACCCCGCTCCAGCACCTTAGATTTGTCCTCCACCGGCGCGCCGGGCTCGCGCGGCTGGGCGCGGCGGAGCACGGCCTTGACCCGCTCGACCAGCAGGCGCTGCGGGAAGGGTTTGCGGATGAAATCGTCGGCGCCCATCTTCAGGCCGAACAGCTCGTCGATCTCCTCGTCCTTGGAGGTGAGGAAGATCACGGGCAGCTCGCTCCGCTGGCGGAGGCGGCGCAGCAGCTCCATGCCGTCCATGCGCGGCATCTTGATGTCGAGGATGGCGAGATCGGGCGGGTTCTCGGATAGACCGTCAAGGGCGCTGGCGCCGTCATTGTAGGTCTGGGTCTTATACCCTTCCGCCTCGAGCACCATGCGCAAGGAGGTCAGAATGTTACGATCGTCGTCGACAAGTGCGATGGTTGGCATTGATTGGGGCCCTTGCGGCGATAGCGAGGATTGCGGGGGGTTTAAGCTGACCCAAATTATGGCAGCATGGGGGCGCCTCGCACGGCCCGTTCATAGTGCAATGCAGCAAATAGCGTTAAGGCGCAAGTGAATACGACTCCAGCAGAAAAGCCCGCTTTGGCGGAATTGGCCGCAGATGCCCGCAGTCTCGCGCGCCGGGCGATGAAGGCGTCGCTCGCCACTCTTTCCGCCGGCAAGGGCTATCCTTATGCCTCGCTGATCACGGTGGCGACGGAGGCTTCCGGCGCCCCCATTTTTCTCATTTCGGCGCTTGCGCGGCACACCAGGAACCTCACCCAGGACCCGCGCGCCTCGATCCTGTTCGACGGCACGGGCACGCTCGGCGACCCCTTGCAAGGGGCGCGGGTGACGCTGATCGGCCGGGTCGAGAAGACGGCGGACGAGGCGGTCAAGCGGCGCTTCCTCGCGCGCCACCCGGAGGCCGCGTTTTACGCGGGCTTCCCCGATTTCGCCTTCTGGCGGCTGGCCGTCGAGGGGGCCCATTATATCGGTGGCTTCGGCCGCATCGTCGACCTCATGCCTGCCGATCTCCTGACCGCGACGGAGGGTGTGGGCGACCTGCTCGCGGCCGAGGCCGATATCCTTACGCACATGAACGCTAACCACGCCGATGCGATTCGCCTCTATGCGACGCGGCTCGCCGGCGCGCCGGAGGGCGCCTGGCGCATGACAGGCATTGACCCTGAAGGCTGCGACCTTATGTGTGACGGGGAGGCCCGCCGGATTCGGTTCAAGGCCCCTATCGCCACGCCGGCGGAGGCGCGTGAGGCACTCGTGCGCCTCGCCGATGAGGCACGGGAGCGCGGGCGACAGCCATAGGCTGCACAGGCGGCCAAGCCTCGGCCGGCGGTCGTCAGTTTGAAATCTGCCGCCCTTGACTCGGAGTTCGCCTTGGAGCTTCGCCTCTTATATGTTGAGCGGGGAGCAGAGGAGGACGGCCCATGCGGATGATGCTGAGGATCACGATCCCGACGGAAGAGGGCAATCGCGCCCTAAGAGACAGTTCATTGCCGAAGATCCTTGAGGAAACCGCGCGCAAGCTGAAAACCGAGGCTGCCTATTTCGTCGCTCACAATGGTCGCCGGAGCGCGATGTTTTTCTTCGACATGCGGGAGGCTTCGGATATCCCTCCCATCGTCGAACCGTTGTTCCTTGGCTTGAATGCGGAGGTCGAGCTTCTGCCCGTCATGAATGCGGACGATCTCAAAAAGGGAATAGGCCTCGTCATGCAGGCGATGTGAGTTTGGGCACGCGACGCCCAAGGGCCCCAAAGGCAAAGACGCGAGCGCGGATCCCGCGCCAAACTGAGATAATCCGGCCAGCGCTCGCCTTGAAAGCCGCGCAAGATCGGTGGTAGCAAGGGGAAGCCTCTTGGCATCCACTCCTCCACGAAGATTAGCCGAAGGATCCTGCCGCATGAGCGTTCAGTCGAAGATCGCCCCTGAGGGGGCCAAGACCACCAACAAGAAGGTGCTGGCCTTCGTGGAAGAGGCCAAGGCGCTGTTCAAGCCGGACGCCGTGCGCTGGTGCGACGGCTCACGCGCCGAGTATCAGGAGTTGCTGAAGCTCCTGGTCGATTGCGGCACGGCCATGTGGCTTAATCCAGAGAAGCGGGACAACTCCATCATCGTGCGCTCCGACCCCGCCGACGTGGCCCGGGTCGAGGACCAGACCTATATCTGCTCGAAGAGCAAAGACGATGCCGGCCCGACCAACAATTGGTTCGATCCCGCCGAGATGAAGGCGACGCTCTCAAAGCTCTATGACGGCGCCATGGCGGGGCGCACCATGTATGTGGTGCCCTATTCCATGGGGCCGGTTGGCTCGCCCATCGCTGGGATCGGCGTCATGGTGACGGACAGTGCCTACGCCGTCGCCAATATGCACATCATGACGCGCGTCGGCGACAAAGTGCTGAAAGCCCTCGGCAATAGCGAGGATTTCGTACGCGGCATGCACACCGTCGGCTATCCGCTGCCGACGCCCGCCACGGCCGATGTCCCGTGGCCCTGTAACAAGACGAAATACATCTCCCATTTCCCGGAGACGCGCGAGGTCTGGTCGTATGGCTCGGGCTATGGCGGCAACGCGCTGCTCGGCAAGAAGTGCCACGCGCTCAGAATCGCCTCGGTCAAGGCCCGCGACGAAGGTTGGCTAGCCGAGCACATGCTGATCCTGAAGCTCACCAATCCTGCGGGGGAGTCTAAATTCATCGCCGCCGCCTTTCCGTCGGCTTGCGGCAAGACCAACCTCGCCATGCTCGTGCCCACCATCCCCGGCTGGAAGGCCGAGACCATCGGCGACGACATTTGCTGGATGAAGTTCGGCGACGACGGGCGCCTCTATGCCATCAACCCGGAAACCGGCTTCTTCGGCGTGGCGCCGGGCACCTCGAATGAGAGCAACCTGAACGCCATGAAGACCCTCAACGGCAATTGCATCTATACCAATGTTGCGTTGACCGAAGATGGCGACGTGTGGTGGGAGCAGATGAGCGCGCCGCCGGCGCACGCTGTCGACTGGATGCGCCGTCCCTGGACGCCTGCCTCGGGGCGCCCCGCCGCCCATCCCAATTCGCGCTTCACGGCGCCCGCCAGCCAATGCCCCGTCATCGCCAAGGAGTGGGAGGACCCGAAGGGCGTGCCGATCGATGCCATTCTATTCGGCGGCCGGCGCGCGACCGTGGTGCCGCTCGTCACCGAGGCTCTAAATTGGCGCCAGGGGACATTTTTGGGCTCGATCATGGCCTCGGAGAAGACCGCCGCCGCCGCCGGCAAGACGGGTGATCTGCGGCGCGATCCGATGGCCATGCTTCCCTTCTGCGGCTACCACATGGGCGACTATTTCGCCCATTGGCTCAAGATCGGCGAGAAGGCGCGCGCCAAGCTGCCGAAGATCTTCTACGTCAATTGGTTCAGGAAGAGCCCGGAGGGCAAGTTCCTGTGGCCGGGCTATGCCGAGAACAGCCGCGTCCTGAAGTGGATCTTCGAGCGCTGCGACGGCACGGCGAAGGCCGTGGACACGCCGATCGGCAAGGTGCCGGCGGACGGCGCGCTTGACGTGAACGGCCTCAAGGTCTCCGGCGAGAACATGCAGGAGCTGCTCAAGGTCGACAAGGCAGGCTGGAAGGCTGAGCTGCCGCTGATCCACGAGCACTTCGCCATTTTCGGCGACAAGCTGCCCAAAGGCTTGAAGGAAGAGCTCGCCGCGCTCGAGCAGCGGCTCGGCTAGCATCGCATCGTCGAAAACAGTCCTCGTCGTGGCTGGGCTTGTCCCGGCCCTCCACGTCTTCAATCGTCATTCCCGCGAAAGCAGGAATCCGGTAACCTCGGTCTTGGATCATCTATGAATTCGGGGGTTACTGGATTGCCCGGTCAAGCCGGGCAATGACGGCAGGCGTTCACCCCGAGCAACAGTCTTGCCGCATTTGGCGCTTCGCTCTAGGCAAGGCCGATGAGAAGCGAACATGGCGCCGCCGCCGGCCACGCGCTGACCGCCGAGGCCGCGGCGGAAATTCTGGAAGATGGCGGCAACGCCTTCGACGCGAGCCTCGCCGGCGTGTTTATGGCCTTCGTCGCGGAGGCCGTGTTCGCTTCGCCGGGCGGCGGCGGCTTCCTCATGGCGCGCGAGGCGAGGGGAAGGACCGCACTCTACGACTTCTTCGCCGAGACGCCGCTGCGCCGGCGCGAAGGAGACGAAGTCTCCTTCTTCCCCATTCACGCCGATTTCGGCCCGGCCAAGCAGGAATTCCATATCGGGCTCGGATCGAGCGCCACGCCGGGGCTCGCGCCAGGTCTCTTCGCCATCCATGAGGAGCTCTGCCGCCTTCCCATGCAGCGCCTGGTCGAGCCGGCCGTGCGCGCCGCGCGCGCGGGCTTCCCGCTGTCAGACTTCCAAGCGTATTTGTTTACGGTGATCGCCCCGATCCTGACCGCAAGTCCCGGAGTGGCGAGAGTCTTTGCGCCCGAAGGGAGGCTGCTCAAAGCGGGGGAGACCTTCCGCAATGAGGGACTTGCCGAAACGCTCGAATGGCTCGCCGAGGATGGCGCAAGGCTATTCGGGGAGGGCGATGTCGGCCAGGCCATCGTCGCGCAGTCGCGCGCGCTCGGCGGCCACCTCACCCTCGATGATTTGCGGGACTATCGCGTCGAGCGCCACGAGCCGCTGCTGTGGCGGCATCGGGGCGCGGTGTTTGCGCTCAATCCGCCACCCGCGGCGAGCGGCCCGCTGATCGCCTTTGGCCTCGCCTTCCTCGAAGCGCTGCGCGAGCACGGCAGCGCGGTCGATCCCATCGCGCTCAAGGACGCCATGGAAGCGACCAATGCGGCGCGTGTCTCGCATGGGGAGGGGCTCGCTCAGCGCCTCGCCGGCGGGGCGCTTGCGAGCGAAATGCGGGCCGCCGCGCGGCATCCGCCCGCCCATCGCGGCACGACCCATATCAGCGTGATCGATGGCGACGGCAACGCCGCGAGCGCGAGCCTCTCCAATGGCGAGGGCAATGGCTTCATGGTGGGCGACCATGGTTTCATGCTGAACAACATGCTGGGCGAGGAGGATTTGGCGCCCGAGGGCTTCCATCATTGGCGCGAAGGCATCAGGCTTTCCTCCATGATGGCGCCGACGATCATCACCGAGGCCGACGGCACGGTGACGGCGCTCGGCACTGGCGGATCGAACCGCATTCGCACCGCCATCCTGCAGGTCGCGGTCAATCTGCTCGACCGGGGCATGAGCCTCAAGCAAGCCGTCGAGGCGCCGCGCCTGCATGTGGAGAAATGCGGGACGCTGAGCTTCGAGCCCGGGTTCACCGAGGCTGAGCAGGCCGCGTTGCTGGCGCAGGGCGACAAGGCCCACGGACCGACAGTTCATGCCTGGCCCGAGCAGAATTTGTTCTTCGGCGGCGTGCATGCCGTGCGCCGTCGCGCGGACGGCAGCGTCGAGGGCGCTGGCGACCCGCGCCGCCGCGGGGAGGTCATCGTGGTATGAGCACGAAGATGCGCAACGCCATCGCCATTCGTTATGTCGTCTTCGAGGACGCGGCACGTTCGAGGACGTCCTCGCTGCGCGTGGCGTCGCGCTTCGCTATCTGGAGGCGGGCGTCGACGATCTGGCGGACGCGAAGGGCGCCGATCTCCTCATCGTGCTCGGCGGCCTGATCGGCATCTATGAGGTCGCCCGCTACCCCTTCCTGAGAGACGAATTCGCCGCGATCGAGGCGGCGCTCAGGCACGGCACGCCGCTGATCGGCATTTGCTTCGGCGCGCAGGCTATCGCGGCCACGCTCGCCAGCCGCGTCTATCCGGGCCGCGCCAAGGAGATCGACTGGGGACTGATCAGCCTGAGCAGGCCGCGCGTCTCCGCTCGCGGCTCTCAGCGAGACCGGCTCCAAGGTGCTGCATTGGCACGGCGACACCTTCGACCTGCCGCATGGCACGACGCGTTTGGCCGAGACCGCGATCACGCCGAACCAGGCGTTCGCCTATGGTCCCAAGGTGCTGGCGCTCCAGTTCCATGGGGAGCCGCGCGCGCGCCTGATGGAGCGCTGGCTGATCGGCCACAGCATGGAGGTGGCAGCCGCGGGCATCGCTCTGCCCAAGCTGCGCGCCGACACGAAAGCCTTGGGGTCCGGCCTCGAGCGTGCCGGTGTGAAGCTGTTCGGCGATTGGTTGGATCGGGCCGCCTAGCCAAATTCCAGGCCATTCGTGTCTCTTGTCATTCCCGGGAAAGCGGGACTCCAGTAACCGCAGGCCTCAGATCACAACGGAGTTTGGGCAGCCGGCTCTCGTGGAGGGATGAAGGTCTCGCCGGGCGTGCTCGGCAGGTCGGTGCTCTCCGGCGCCTTCACATCGTCGCCCTTGGCGTTCCACCAGGTCGAGCCATAGCTCGCGCCGCCGCTGCGGTTGGCGAGATGCGTCAACACCACCTCGCCCGGATAGTAGTTGACGGTCCATGGCCCGACGATGCCCTTCGGGATTGCGCGCCAGGTCACAAGCACCTCGTCCCCGGCCTTGGCGCCACCCTTCTTCACCTCTATGAGCTGGAGCTTCGCGAGATAGGCCGGCAGCGCTTCTCCGGTCTTCTCGTCCTGGGTCACGGCCGTGCAGGTGACCGACAGCACGCGGACGACCGCCACGAGGTCGCTCTTGTCGTTAAGCTCCTGCTCGGACATGGGCGCGGGCAGGGCGAGCGCCGGCGCGGCGAGGAGGGGCAGCAAAAGAGCGAGTATCGCCAGTCGTGCAGATCGCAACATGAGGGCTCCTTCGGCCGGAACAAACGAGTAGCAATGGTGGAGGGTTCGGTCAGGACGCGCAAACAGAATTTTCCGAGGCCGGGGCATGCCCATGACGCCCTCATGCTGGGCGCAGTGGACGCAGCAATCGATGGTTTAGTGGACCCAGCAACTCGCGCCTGCGCACCCCTTGAGGGTCTCGTAGAGGCTGCGCATCGCCACGAGATCACGCGCCGAGGACAGGCTGCCGGCCTTACGGGCTGCCGGCCTTGTTGTCCAGCTCATAGGGATCGGTGCTTAGATCGTAGAGTTCTTCAAAGCCACCACCATATCTGACGTATTTCGTCGTCGCGGTCCTTACCGCCAAAAAATCGCCGTGCGCGCGGCCGATAATCAGGGTTTCCCTCAATCAGAATCGCACTGCGCCACGGCGCATCCACATCAAGGAAGAGCGGCGTTAGCGTGTGGCCGTCAGGGACGGAGTCCGGGCGCCACGCCTGCAAGCTCCTCGATCGTGGCCACGATGTCCAGATGGTAGACGAGCTGCGCGCGCGTTTGGTTCTCTGGAATGCCGGGCCCCCGCATGACGAGAGGAACCCTGATGGAACCCTCATAGCCGCGATCTTGCCCGTCAGCCGGTGATCGCCATACAGAAGGCCGTTGTCCGAGGTGAAGATGACGACCGTATCGTCCAGCTTTCCGGTGCTTTGCAGGGCGTTGACAATCCCTTCAACGAGATCGTCGACCGCCTGCAGCGACAGCAGCTCGGCCCGGTAATCCTGCGCGAGTCTTTCCTGGGCGTTGGCTTCAAACTATTGGCCACCGATGACCAAACGCGAGCAGCTTGCCGTTTTCGTTGATCTGGTAATCGAAATATTTTGTGTTGGATTCTGCACCAGCCATGGCCAAATTGAGGGCAAAACGCGAGGCTGCGACATCAAGTCCAACCCTCGCCGCCCGGCGCGGGTGCGGGTCTGCTGGTCAATCGCGGTCGCGGAGGCCTTTGACGCCCTCATGCTTGGCGCAATGCACGCAGCAGAAGATGGTGTCACCATGCTGCACGCCATGACCGATGATGCGGCAGCCGCAATGCGGGCAGATCGGCGCGAGGGCGGCGATGGCGCATTCGAAGCTGTCGAAGATGAGCGTGCGGCCGCCCATGGTGACCTCGAAGCTCTGGTCGTAGTCATTGCCGCATTGCGCGCATTTGCCCATGGCGATGCTCCCGGGTTCACCGTGTCGAACTAGACGAATACTAGAGCCGTTCCACAACTCGCGTCATGCCCGCGCTTGTCGCGGGCATCCACGTCTTTGCTTTTCTATAGCGAAATTCGTGGATAGCCCGGGCACAAGTGGTCGCGCGCCCTAATGCGCGGCCTCCCAATTGTCGCCGGCGCGCGCGTCCACCTTCAGCGGCACCCTGAGGCGCAAGACGGGCTCCGGCGCCTTCTCCATCACGCTCTGCGCCACCTCCATGGTCTTGTCGACCTCCTCCTCCGGCGCCTCGAACACGAGCTCGTCATGCACCTGCAGCAGCATGCGCGCGGAGAGCCCCGCGGCAGCAAGCGCCGGCACCATGCGGATCATGGCGCGGCGGATGATGTCGGCGGCGCTCCCCTGGATCGGCGCGTTGATCGCGGCGCGCTCGAAATTGGCGCGCAAGGACGGGTTCTTGGTGTTGATCTCGGGGTAATGCACCTTCCGCCCGAACAGGGTCTTCACATAGCCCTGGCGCCGCGCCTCCGCCTTGGTCGCCTCCATATAGTCGCGGATGCCGGGGAAGCGCTCGAAATAGGTTTTGATATAGGCGCCGGCTTCGCTACGGGAGATGCCGAGTTGGGTGGCAAGGCCGACCGAGGAGATGCCGTAGACGATGCCAAAATTGATCGCCTTGGCCCTGCGCCGGATGCCGGGGTCCATGCCAGCGATCGGCACGCCGAACATCTCGCTCGCCGTCATGGCGTGGATGTCGAGACCCTCGGCGAAGGCCTGGCGGAGCGTCGGCGCGTCCGCCATATGCGCGAGCACGCGAAGCTCGATCTGGCTGTAATCGGCCGAGATCAGCCGCTTGCCCTTGGGCGCCACGAAGGCCTTGCGGATGGCGCGGCCCTCCGCCGTGCGCACGGGGATGTTCTGCAAATTCGGCTCGAGCGACGAGAGCCTCCCCGTGGTAGTGGCGGCGAGCGCGTAGGAGGTATGCACGCGGCCAGTCTCGGGATGGATGTAGGTGGGGAGCGCGTCGGTATAGGTGCTTTTCAGCTTGGCGAGCAGGCGCCACTCCAGCACTTTCCGCGGCAGATCGTGACCGGCCACGGCCAGCTCCTCGAGCACGCTCGCATCGGTGCCCCAGGCACCGGTCTTGGTACGCTTGCCGCCGGGCAGGCTCATCTTGTCGAACAGTATCCCGCCGAGCTGCTTCGGCGAGCCGACGTTGAAGTCCTCGCCGGCGAGCTCTTTGATCTCATCCTCGAGGCGGGCCAGGGCTTGCGCGAAGCTTCCCGACAGCGTGGCAAGCGTCGCGCGCTCGACCTTGACCCCAGTCCGTTCCATCAGCGCGAGCACCGGCTGAAGCGGCCGCTCCAAGGTCTCGTAGACGGTGGTGACGTGCTCCGCGGCAAGCCGCGGCTTGAGCACGAGCCAGAGCCGCAAGCTGATATCGGTCTCTTCGCCCGCAAATTCGGTGGTGCGCGCGACCGAGATGCGGTCGAGGCTCACCGCGGCGCGCCCCGATCCCATGATCTCCTTCTGGGTCAGGCAGGTATAGCCGAGCAAATGGCCGGCAAGCTGCTCTGGCAGATGCTCGGCGCGGCCCGCATCGAGCGCATAGGACATGAGGCAGGGATCGTCGATGCCGGCAAGCTCGATGCCGTAGCGGGCAAGCACCACCATGTCGAATTTGGCCTTCTGCACGATCTTGAGGACCGAGACATCTTCCAGCAGGGGCTTGAGCAGGGGAAGCGCCTCGCGCGTATCCATCTGCGCGATCTGGCCCGTCTCGCCGAAATCGAGCCCGTCGCTGGCGCGGTGGCGAAGCGGAACATAGGCCGCCTGTCCGGGTGTGAGCGCGAGCGCCACGCCCACCAGCTCTCCTTGCATTGGATCTGACGACGTCAGCTTGGCCCTGAAGGCCAAATGGCCCTGATCGCGCGCGGCGGCGAGCATAGCCTCGAGGCGCGTGAGATCGGTCACCGTCTCGTATGTGCTGCGGTCGAAGCCAAGCGCGGCGAGCTTGGCCGCGCGTTCCGTGGCGAGTTGCGCGGGCGAGCCTTCGCTGGTCGCTTGGCGCGGGGCGCCGGTAGAAGGCTGGCCGCCAAAGCTGCGCCGGAGCGGATGGTCGTACGCTGCCTCGCGGCGACGCCCCTCCTTCGGGGAGGCGGGCGTTGCCGTGGCACCTTCCGGGAGCTCAGCCCCCAATCCTTCGGCCACGCGCCTGAGCAGCGTGTTGAATTCGAGCCTGCGCATGAAGCTCGTCAGCGTCTCGGCGTCGGGCTGACGAACCACCGTCGCCTCGAGCGCAACCTCCAAGGGAACCTGGCAATCGAGCGTCACGAGCGACCGGGAGAGCCGCGCCCGGTCGGCGAAAGTGATGAGGCTCTCGCGTCGCTTCGGCCGCTTGATCTCGTCTGCGCGCGCGAGCAGCGTTTCGAGATCGCCATATTCGCTGATCAGCAGTGCTGCGGTCTTCACCCCGATGCCCGGCACCCCCGGCACATTGTCGGTCGAGTCGCCGATCAGCGCCTGCACCTCGATCACCTTGGAGGGCGGCACGCCGAAGCGCTCCATCACCTCATCCTCGCCAATGACCCTGTTCTTCATCGTGTCGTACATGCGGATGCCGGGGCGGACGAGCTGCATTAAATCCTTGTCCGAGGACACGATGGTCACGTCGGCTCCGGCCCCATGCGCTTGGCAAGCATAGGTGGCGATGATGTCGTCGGCCTCGTAGCCTTCCTGCTCGATGCAGGCGACGTTGAAGGCCTTCACCGCGTCGCGGATCAGCGGGAATTGCGGGACGAGGTCCTCCGGTACCTCCGGCCGGTGGGCCTTGTAGCCGTCGAACAAATCGTTGCGGAAGGTCCGCGCCGAATAGTCGAAGATCACCGCGAAATGGGTCGGCGGCGAGAGTTCGCCGGTCTCGCGCAACAGCTTCCAGAGCATGGCGCAGAAGCCGTGCACGGCCCCGACGGGAAGGCCGTCGGAGGGCCGCGTGAGCGGGGGCAGCGCGTGATAGGCGCGGAAGATGTAGCCCGAGCCGTCGATCAGATAGACGTGGTCGCCGCGTGCGACCGACCGGCCGGCGGCCGGTGCCTTGGTTTCATCGATTGCCATTATGGCAGATATATAGGGATTGGGGCCGTCGCCGTCAGCACTGGCCCCGTGAGAGACTATTTTTGGCTTGTGGCCGGGAGCGGAGGCCCGGGTGACTGCCCTATGGTTAAGCGCCCTGCCAATCCCTTTAGCTTGGCGTCGTCGGTCCTTCCTCTTCACCCTGTTCCCGCTCATCGGTTGAAACGGGGGTCAGCGCAGTAAAGGCTATTCACCGCGCCTATCGGGAGAAGATTAGCGTGTTGGATCAATTAGATAAAGGGGCGGAAATCAAAGGGTCTGAGGAGCCAGGTCTGGCGCTACTGGATCGCCGGCCTTCGCGGCCGATGATAAGAGGTGGGCGCGGCGAGTGCCGTCATTCCGGCTTTCGCCGGGATGACACAAAGCCTCAGGGCAGCGTCTCGAGCTCCGCGTGGCGCTCGGCGCTGCCCGGCGCAAAGGACTTGTCAGGGCCGCCGAAGGTCTTCTCGATATAGTCCCTGAAATAGGTCTCAAGGAATGGGAACGCCCTGGCAAGCCGTGTGAAGTCCCGCCGCGAGATCCACAGCGCCACTGCATCTTCGAGCGCCACCACGAGCCCGGTACGGAGCTCCGATTTGAGCAACACGCGCTCGCCGAAATGGTCGCCCGGCCCAAAGACGCGCTCGAAATGCTCGCCCGTCTCCGGATTGTCGATGGTGAGCTTAAGCTCGCCTTTGATCACGGTATAGAAGCCGTCGATGAGCATGCCGGGCTCCAGCACCTTGTCGCCCTTGCGGTAATGGATGTAGCGGGTGCCGGGTAGCGAGGACTGGATC
This sequence comes from uncultured Alphaproteobacteria bacterium, assembly GCA_963804515.1. Lineage (GTDB taxonomy): Bacteria > Pseudomonadota > Alphaproteobacteria > Rhizobiales > Methyloligellaceae > Methyloceanibacter. Next base: position 113,363 of record CAWDQR010000007.1, read on the forward strand.
ATCACGATATTTGGCGGCACGACCAGGTTGAGCAGCCAGTTCACCAGCACGCGCACCTTGGAGGCGAAGCCCGGAAGGAAGGAGAGGTAAAAGCCCCGCCACAACAGCCAGGCGAGCGTGCCCGAGAGCTTGACGCCATAGACTTCGGCCACGGCCTTGCTCATGCCGAGCGAGGCGAGCGATCCCTTGGATTCATAGGCGAAGGGCTTGAGCTCGCTCCCTTTGGTCTTGGCCAAGATGTTCCGGGCAAGCTGGCGCCCCTCGCGCACGGCGAACTGCGCCGTCGGGGGCGCGTAATGCAAGGGGTCTTCGGCCGGCTGCTCCACCAGCGGAATCTCCGCGGCGTCGCCGATCGCCCACACGCCCTCATGGCCCGGCACGCGCATGCAGCGGTCGGTCTTGACGCGCCCCCAATGCATGTCGAGGCCGAGCGTCGCCACGAGCGGATTGGGACCGTTGCCAATGGTGGCGACGATGGTCCGCGTCGGGATCACGCTACCGTCGGTCAGCTCGACCGCGGTGCTCGTCGCCGCCTTGGTGCCGACGCCGGTCTTGACGTCGATGCCGTGCATCTTGAGCCGCCGCGTCGCATATTCGGCGAGGTCGGCCGGGAAGGTCGGCAGGATGCGATCTGCATATTCGATGAGGTAGACGCGGATCTCCTCGTGCTTGATGTTCGGATAATATTTGAGCGCGCGGTGGATCAGCTCGTTCACCTCGGCGACGGTCTCCACCCCCGAGAAGCCCGCGCCGACCACCACGAAGGTGAGGAGCTGCTGCTTGAGCTCGGCGTCCGTCGCCACATCGGCCATTTCCAGGCAGCTGATCACGTGAGTGCGCAAGCGGTGCGCATCGGCGAGGTTCTTCATGGTGAGCGCGTGCTCTGGCAGGCCGGGGAACCGCTTCAGATCCACGCTCATGCCGAGCGCGATCAAGAGCTCGTCATAGTGAAGGTCGACCGGCAGCCGGCGGAAGCCCTGCACGACGATGACCGTCTTCCTGTCGAAGTCGATGCCCATGATTTCGGCTTGACGCACCTGGATACGGCGCAGCAGGAGGCGCAAGGGCACGACCGCGTCGGAGGAGTGGATGGTTGCAGCGGCGACCTCCGGTAAGAGCGGCTGAAAGACAAAATAGTTGTTGTTGTTGATCAGCTCGATGTCGAAATTGTCGCGGCCGATCCGCTCGAGCTCTTTGGCGGCGAAGACGCCGCCAAAGCCGCCGCCGACCACGAGAATTTTCTTCTTTTCCAAGGGCGCACCTCTGCCGTTATGGCGTCTTGAGGCATACCTACGCTGATGCCGAGCCCCGTCAAGTCGCGCTTTTGGGCGCAGCGGGAGGCCGAAAAGCCAAGCGCTGGACGTCATTCGTGAGACTGTGAAGTCTCGCTTTCCAGTCTTGGCGTCAGGGCTCTGACGTCCAGCATCTTCCCAGGGCCAAGCGCCGGCGTTGCTTCGGCGGAAGGCTTTGGTCTAGGGTTCGCCGAGCAGGCACCCGTAGCTCAGTTGGATAGAGCGTTGCCCTCCGAAGGCAGAGGTCACAGGTTCGAATCCTGTCGGGTGCGCCAATAGAATCAAAGGCTTAAGGAAATAACCCTGCAGCCAAATATTCGCTTAGCAAACAAATAGCAAACAGGAACGCGCGGCAGGGGGGGCCCGATCTGAAAATATGCACCGGACCCCTTTTTGAAAAAATGCCGCTCCCCTGGGTCTCCAGGCATCAACATGACGGGCATTCGGTCGTGCACTCCGCCTACGAGTGGATTTGGCTCTCCTACAATCATCGCGGCGGACAGAATTTCCTCGCCTCCCAGCCGTGCGAACTCCCAGAGGCCAGCAAAGGCGAACGGCTCGAGGTCTTTGCGCCGAAAGCGATACGGCTGCTTCCCGTCGTCGCGCTGCTGTAACGCGGCGGGAAGTTTGAGCGAGGTATGCGCCCCGCGCGGAACAACGCGCTGAAGGCGTCTCGCGGGATCAGATTGTCGTATCGACCGCACATGGCCTTAATGGGCGGTGCCGTCGATCATCCGGCCCCGTTAGCTGCTGCCCCAAGGTGCACGCGCCCCCCACCACAGGACAGCAAATATTGCCAGAAGCGCCCACCAGAGGGCGTTCGTGGCCTGATTTGTCACGACTGCGAAAATGATGCTGATGACGATGCAAATCAGTGCGACAAGGTTGCCCACGCCTATTCTCATTTCTCATTCCCCTAAACAGTGTTTGGTCCTGTTCGAACTTCGTCGGGCTGGTATTGATCACGAGCCTGACAGCGCGGGCATTCGAGTTCCTTTCCAATTGCCCGTCAATGGGCCGGGCGCTTTTCCTTTTGAAGGATCCTCGCCTAAGCGAAAGGCACAGCCGCAAAAGTGGCACTTTACCTCGAAATACGACTTGTGGGCCGTGAATTTTTTTCGCCGTCAGCCCGAGCGTCGCGTGGAGGAACGCCGAGTTCCGGTCGCGCTTCTGCGTCCACCCTTGGTGGTTGATCGTCGAGATTTGGAGGCAGCAGCTCGAGGCGACTTAGCCGAGCCTTTGGTATTGCGCGCTGGCTTCTTAGCCGTCGTCTTCGTGCTGCTTCGCGAGGTCGCCGACCGTCTCTTTGAAGTGCGCTTTGCCGCGCCGGCTGCGGCCGAAGCCGGCTTCTTTTTGGGTTTGGGTCGCTTCTTAATAACCTTCCGGGCCGCGCTGGCTAACGACGACACCGCATCTCCAACGGCGCTTTCCGCGCTTCCTGCAACCTCTTTTGCACCTTCAAATCCCGCCTTCGCGAGACCGAGGCCTGCTTTGGCCGTGTCAACTACTGTGTTTTGGGCGGTCGTTAAAATGCCTTCGTGCTCCTTGTCCACGGGTTCCTCCTCCTCGAGCGTCGTGCTGCCGGCATTTAACTCCCATTAATACGATGATAGACGACAGGTTCCAGCTAGCTTTTGACTTAATGCACTGACCGATTGGGGTGCCGGGTCTCACGTTTCCTGGCAGCCTTGGGCTCAGACGGAACGCTCCGCTCCTTGCGGCTTGTGGATCATACGGAACGACACCGCGTCCTCCGTCGAGACGGCGGGATAGAGCTTTACAGGGATCAACACGAGAGACAGCCGGAGATTGCCCGACCAAAGAGCTTGAGACGCCATTGGGGATCACGCGAAACTAACAGACCACAGGAACTCCGAATCTGGGCCTCACGCGCATCGCCACAAGTGAACAAAGCCGGACTCGAAAAATGAAAGAGTTTGACGTTGTCGGGAAACCGATGAGGGGGTTGGGACGTTCATGCTCTAAGCGGTCGGAAATGGCGGCTCCCCTCGCTGCCAAGCGCGTAAGGCCCCGACCGCAAAGTTAAGAAGCCCGGCTCCCTCTTAGGCCGGGCTTCTTCTTATGCGGGTGGCTATGCCGTGGCCTGCCTGATCAGCCGCACGATCAGTAGGAGAATAACAGCGCCAACGGTTGCAGCGATAATCGCAGCGATAATCCCACTGCCAAGATGCAGACCAAGCGTCGGAAACAGCCAGGAAGCGATAAGCGCCCCGACGATACCAACCACAATATCGCCAAGCAGACCGAATCCGGTCCCCTGCACCAATTGACCAGCGAGCCATCCAGCTATTGCGCCAACGAGCAAGGCAACGAGCAAAGCGGTCATATCCATGTCATTCCCCCCGTGAGAGTTTTAAGTTGTGCGCGGACTTTTTTTGATCCGGGGATTGCCTTTGCCGAGCCAGGCCGGACCTTGGTCGCCCGCGCACTCCTGATAGTGTCACGGGCCGAAGCTTTCTTGTGTTGCAGAGCAGCCACGACACGCGACGACCTTGGCTTTGCGCTGCTCGGCGCCTTGACGGTGTTCTGTTTTCGTTCTCATCTGCTCGCATGGCTACGGGGAGACCGTTCGACCTGCCCTACATGGTCGAGCAGTGGGACAACGGGGATAGTCGGGTCGAGGAGCTGATCGCCCTCGTAGGGGACTACTTCGTAGCGCGGGCCGCTTTTGATGAGACGATGAAGCGTCGGCCTGGTCGCATTGTCACTCTGCGGCAGAAGACTCGCTTGTTAGCGGACAGCCGGAAGCTTCAGTCCTAGCTCAAGCGCTTTTCTCCGCACCTCGATTTCGGTGCGCATCAGAAAGGTGGCGATTTCCGGAACTTTGTACCCCCGTTCGATTGCGTGTCGAAGATCGAACAGATCCATCTTGGGGACCATTTCTTGCCGGTGTTGCGGTCGGGCTTCTCGCGGCTCATACGATCCACCCCAACTCACGTGCCTTGGGAGCCCGGGCGCTACATTGGGCAGGCAGAGGAGGCATAGGAATGCCACGGCCTAATGAGGTGCGCTTGGTTAAACGGCACCAAAAAGGATGTTGGCCAGGACGAAGACCGCAATCGCCACACAAGCGCCCGCGTAAAGATAGGGGACGAACTACCACTTTACCCCCACTTTGTTCCGTCACCATGGAGCTAGCGCGGACGCCTCACCAGGGGCCTAGCCGGGCCGCATTGCTCTCTAGGTCGCCGAGGCACGCCTCTGATACGCTGGTCCATCGGATAAATATTCACTTGAGATTGGATCACCCGAATGTTGCCGCGCCTTGCTCTTCTTTGCGTGACGGCAATAGCCATGGCGTCAAGTCTCGGCTTTGCGCAGTCACCGTCGCCAAATGGTGTCAAAACGCTCAATCCTTCTGATGCTGTCAAGACGGAGGGTACCTGGAGTCTCGGCGCCAGGGCAGGTGACTTCGTTTTTGTCGCCGGTATGCAAGGCATCGATCCGGCAACCAACACATTGGTGCAGGACCCTCAAGCCCGAGTTCTTCGAGCATTCCTCAATATCAGGATGATTGCTCAATCGGAGGGCGCCAGCCTACAGGATTGCGTGCGTCTCACTGTCTACGTTAGTGACCTGCACCGTTTCGCTCCCATGGTGGAAAAGGCGCAGGCGGAACTCTGGGGCAAGCCGCCATATCCACCCCGAACGATGGTCGAGGTCCAGCGCCTGGTTGACGATGATATCGTGGAGATTGATAGCGTCTTTTACGCTCCAGTGAAGAAGTGAAGTCAGGAACTTCTCATCAAAAAGGGCGCCAGCCGAAGCCGACGCCCCTGGAACCGCACCGGCACGTTCAAGCCGCCTCTATCTCCTGCCGATCACGCGCGAAGCACTGGCTTGACCTGGATTAGAAATCCGTCAGCGCGACAAGGTGATACGCCAATTTTTTCGGATCTCAGCGCCTCGAAGGGGTTGGTGGAGCGAAACTTGGATTGGCGGCGGAGGCCATCGGCATCCAGCCGTCGGCAGCGAGGATCCTGGAAAACGTCGAGGCCGGGTTTGCGGATCGTCTCGGCGAGCGCCTTGGTGTAGGGGCTGTCGCCGTCGGCTCCGTTCTGCGCCACATTGATTACGTCCTCGGGGATGCCGTTCTCGGTGACCCCACACTCGGCATCAGCGGCATGTGCGGCACCAGGCACAAATGAGGCTGCGACCGCGGCGATGGCGAGAACCGTCCTCAGATTGGTACGCTCGAAGGCAGGTTTCCTTTTCACCTCGTCAATCCCCATGAAGAACTGGAATTGAACCGGGAGAAGATTGCTTCGCCGCCGTATTGATGTCGGTAATTCCCGCCACGTTGAGCGTGACGGCGGTCGCCAGGATGATGAAGTAGGCCGTGATGTCGGAGTAGAACATGCCGCTCCAGGTGTCCCACCGGATGCGACGAAGTTCCGCGCCAACTGCGCCCGCATCGCGCACGAGCGGCGCAGCGCCTTGTCTTGCCTGCATGTCCTCGACTTCTTCGGATGCCTGCCAGAAGAAGAAGAGGTAGGGACTGATGGTGGTGCCGAAGACGCCGACGACCACGGCGGCGGCTTCAGAATTCGGCGTGAACCTGGGCCAGACCGTGCGCAGCGCCTCGGCCACGCTTGCGACCATCGCCCGATGCAGCCCCACATTGGCGAGATCGAGCGGGAACTACGAGGCTACGGCCATTCGCTTAGCCGTTATCATGTCGGCGTTCGCAAGCGCAGCCGCTTGGGCCGCCGCTACGCCTCCGGGCGATGAGCGCCTGAAGCTGCTCACAACACTGATCCCCCGCCGCCAAAGATAACGGCCCCAAAAGTCGAGATAGCGCAAGACACGGCCGATGGAGAGCCGCCTAGCGAGCTGATAGAGCCGGCCTTGCATCGAGGACGCCATGGGCTGCCTTCGCCTCAAGGCTGCGTCGCCAGACGTTCCGCCATGGCCCAGATGGCCTCGATTTGCGGCGCGTCCTTGCCGAGATAGTCGATATCGCTATAGCCCCACCAGTCCCAGCAGCCATGGGGGTTGACAAGGCTCCCGGTCACTTGCGGAAACAGGATGACGAGGCGGTTGGTGTCGGCCCAGCGGGCAAAGCCGCTCTCCTTGATGAAGGCATCGCCAACGCCCTCGCGCGCCTGGTCGCAGCCATGCAGCGCGATATGCAGGCGGCAGCCGTTTTTGCTCGCGCAATCGGATGGCACGTAGACCACGCCCTCCGGGGCGAGCCCGTTGGGCGGGCTCTTGTCGAAGACGGATTGGTCGAAAACCAGGAACTGCCCGGTCGGGCTCGGCGACGGTGCGGCAAGGGGGCCATAGATCCATTCCAGGATCGCCTTCGCCTGGTCGTAGCCGCAGTCGCTGACGGAGGGACCCTGGGAGAGGCCGCAGGCGGTGCCTTCAGTCTCGGGAAGGAAGGCGTGGCCCCCTTGTCTTTCGACGAGCGTGATGCTTTTCGCGGCCGGCACCCCCGCCGCCTCGTAGAAGCGTTTGTCAGCCTCCACCATGGCGCGCAGCACGGTCTGATCGGCATCGCCCGAGAACAGATACACCTTGTCGTCGCCAAGCCCGCTCAGCGGGTCGATCTTGCCGTTATCGGCGAGCTCCTTGGCACGTTTGGCAAGCGCGTCGGCGTCCGGCACGCCCCAGCCCACCTGCATGCATTCATTCGCCGCCTGCGAGGCGTTCTGCCACAGCACCACGGGCCAATAGGGAAACAGCTGGCTCGATGCGGTCTCGGCACAGGCGAAGGGGCGGCCGGCGACCATGCCCGCGCCGATAACGTCCTTGGAATGGGCGACCTCGATCTGGCCAGCCATATAGGCCCCCGAGGAGAGGCCCGAGACGGAGGTGGAGGGAAGTGCCACGCCGAGCCGAGGCAGCTCTTCGCTCGACGCGGCAGGCGCCGGGGTGGCGGCAAAGGCGGCCAAGAGGGCGAGGACGGAGAGGGAAGAGGGAGCTCGCTTGACTTCAGGCCGGCGCATGATGATCAGCCTTGGTTCGTCCCGCGAAGCGGGTCTGGCGCTCGCTCGCCAGAGGCGTCGCATTCTCCGTTCGGGCGCCTCGCCAGCATTTCTATTCGGTCGCTGAGCGCTGGAGGGCCAAAAACTTCTTGCATCGATGCTGCATGGGTGTACATAGCGCGTCTTGTTGTGACTGGACATCTGCTGGTTGGGGAGGACGCCATGAATGGTGACGCCCTCTTCCAATTGGGGATGGACTTGGATCATGGTTCAAGCACCGCCCAAACGGAAGAAACGAATTCCCGGTGCCTCGATCTCGCTCAGCGGGACGAGCGCAAGGACTTTTTCTGTGAGCGTGATGGGGTCCGCTATGCTGGTACCCATCTCATCATCGATCTGGTTCGGGCGGAACGGCTCGACGACATAGATCACATCGAGACGACGCTGAGGCGTTGTGTGGAGGTCGCTGGGGCCACGCTCCTGCACATCCATCTGCATCGCTTCACCCCCAATGGCGGGGTGTCGGGTGTGGCTGTGCTCGCCGAATCGCACATCTCGATCCATAGCTGGCCGGAATACGGCTATGCCGCGCTCGATGTCTTTATGTGCGGCCAAACCCATCCCCGAAGAACGATCGACGTTCTGAAGGAGGCGTTCGCGCCTCGCAGGGTGGTGGTCAAAGAGCAGATGCGCGGCAAGGAAATGCAACGATGGAACGGTGGGTCGAAGAGACGCTGCATCGCGGCTTCCGCACCCGCCTGAGGACGGACCGCGTTCTCTTCGACAGCGAGACCGAGCATCAGCACCTGATCATTTTCGAGACGCTCGAGTTCGGGCGCGTGATGATGCTGGACGGTGTCGTCCAGCTCTCGACGAAGGACGAGTTCGTCTATCACGAGATGATGGCGCACGTGCCGCTCTTCGCCCATGGGCGCGTGCGCAAGGCGCTGATCGTGGGCGGCGGCGACGGCGGCGTCTTGCGCGAGGCGCTGAGGCATCCGGAGCTTGAGAGCATCACGCTGTGCGAGATCGATCAGAGCGTGATCGATCTCTGCCGCGAGCACTTCCCCAGGGTGTCGGCTGGCGCCTTCGACGATCCGCGCAGCCGCATCGTCATCGCCGACGGGACGAAGTTCGTGGCCGAGACCGACGAACGCTTCGACGTGATCATGGTGGACTCCACCGACCCTATCGGACCTGGTGCCGTGCTCTTCACCAAGGAATTCTATACCGACTGCCGGCGGGCGCTGGCCTCGGGCGGCGTGGTTGTCACCCAGAACGGGCTTCCGTTCCTGCAGGGGCCGGAGCTCAAGCAGAGCGTGGGCTTCTTCCGTGACCTGTTCGCCGACGTCTTTGCCTATCTTGCCAACACGCCGAGCTATTTCGGCGGCCCGATGTCCTTCGGCTGGGCCACCGACGATACAGACTTACGGCATCTCCGCCGCGACGCCATTGAGCGGCGCTACGCGGAAGCCGGCGCCTTCCCGACGCGCTACTGGCGCCCCGACGTCCATGTCGCGGCCTTCGCCCTTCCCACCTATGTGCGCGAGCTTGTTGAGTAGCAACGCTCACAGCCGCTCGAGCGTGGGCAGCTCACCCACCAGTGGGCGGCAATAAGCGTGGAATTCTACGCTCACATCGTTGCTGCCTGAGATGAACTCTTTCGGCACATGACGCGTGCGCCGCGCCACGGCCGAGAGCTCGGCGCGGCCGCATTCGCTGGCATAGGCGTCGGGCGCGTTGCTGGTGCGGCGGATGATCACCGAGGCGTTGGTCTCGCTCTTGCCGGCAAGCTCCGCCGCATAGCGGCCAACCGCGCGCGCCTCTTGCGCATCGATCGGGGAGGGGTGCGGCCAGCAGCGCTGGATATAGCCGAAAGTGTCGGCGCGCACTCGCGGGGCCTTGCCCCCTTTCGGCGTCAGCCCCGTCTTGACGAGGTGGGCGAGCCCGTCTCCGAGCGCGCCAGAGCCCGAGAGCTGCACATTGCCATGGGCGTCGACCTCGCCCGCGCCCCGCATCAGCTTCGGCCCGATCTCCTCGCCCTTCTCGTCCCGAATACCCTCGCTGACGGCGATCTGGCAGCGGCCAAGCTTCCCATAGACGGCCTCGACATCGGCGAGGAAGGCGTCGGTGGAGAAGGGCACCTCGGGCAGATAGATGAGATGCGGCGCTGGCCGGTCGGCGGGAGCCGCGCCGGTGCTCGCCTGCCCGCGGGCAAGCGAAGCGGCGGCGGTAAGAAAACCCGCGTTCCGCCCCATCACCACATTGATCTTGATGCCGCCGAGGCTCGCATTGTCGAGCGCGTCTCCCATCAGCGCGAGCGTCACGTAGCGCGCGGCCGAGGGAAATCCCGGCGTATGGTCGTTCTCCAAGAGATCGTTGTCGATGGTCTTCGGCACATGGAAGCAGCGGAGTTCATATTGGGCATCCGCTGTCTTCTCGCTGACGATGCGGCAGGTGTCGGCGGAATCGTTGCCGCCGATATAGAAGAAATAGCGGATGTCCTGGCTCCGGCAGCCCTCGAGGATCTTCTGGCAATAGGCCTCGTCGGGCTTGTCGCGGGTGGAGCCGAGCGCCGCTGACGGTGTGCGCGCGATGCGCTCCAGTCTGTCGACCGCGAGGCCCGTGAGGTCCACGAGCCCATCCGCGTCGCCCTTGACCATCCCGCGCACCCCATGGCGCATGCCGAGGATGCGCTTCACCTTGCCGCTTCCGGCAAGTCCGGCCCTCAGCCCCTCGACGACGCCCGCCAGCGATTGATTGATCACCGCGGTCGGGCCGCCGGATTGGCCGATTACCGCATTGCCGGAAGGACGATCAGACACCGAAACCTCGCCCCCTTTGCATGGTCGCGGCACCATGCCCCGGAGACCGCCCTCCCTGCAAGCCGCCGCGGTCTAAGTCACATGCGCCTCCGTCCCCGCGAGGCGTGAATGCGCCCGAGATCTCCCCTCGCTCCCAAAGCGAGGGGGAGGGCGCACCAAGAAGCGCAGTCCATGATGGTATCGCGTCCCTTACGGGGCCGCGCGGGCGCCTCTCGGCGCGCCATGAGCGGCGTTTCTGCGGGTCACCGGGCCGCGCTTTCGCCGAGAGTCGCAAAGCTTCGGTCGTCAGCAGCTCCTGGCAGGAGGCCCTAGTACCTCCGGGCGGAGCCCCGGCACCGCCCGAGTGCCGGCTTGGCGAAACCGGCCCGCGGCGCCGCACCGGTGAGACATCGACTTCCATTGGAGTGCTCCAGCCCCATGGCCGCCACCAGAGCTGAACTTAGTCCTAACCACAGGGCAGAACCAGCCGAACAGCGAAGAGACGACCGCCCGACTCAAGGTTAAGCCAGGCAATGACTTACGATGAAGGCTCCCGAGCTATTCCAGCCGCAACAAATGCAGGCTGAACAGCTGGTCCGCGTCGGTCCAGGCGCGGGCGGGCGTCCAGCCCGCGCTCCGGGCCAAGGCCTGGAACTCCGCGACCGAATATTTGTGCGAGTTCTCGGTGTGGATACGCTCGCCTTCGGTGAAGCTGAACTCCTGCCCAAGCACGCGCACCACCTGACGGCAAAGACTCTTGAGATACATCTCGATGCGGCCTTGGCTCTCGTCATAGACGACGTCATGGGCGAAGCGATCAAGGTCGATATCCGCGCCGAGCTCGCGATTAATGCGGACGAGCAGGTTCAGATTGAAAGCGGCAGTGACCCCCGCGCCGTCGTCATAGGCGGCCAGCAGGATCGAGGGGTCCTTCTTCAGGTCGACGCCGATCAGAAAGGCGCTTCCCTTTCCAAGCAGGCGCGCGGCATTGGCGAGAAACGCTCTTGCCTCGGCATGGCTGAGATTGCCGATGGTCGAGCCGGAGAAGAAACCGAGCTTGCGCCTGCCGCGCGCGATAGCGGGGAGCGTGCCGGTCTTGGTGAAGTCGGCCACGAGCGGTCTGATCGCAAGGCCGTCATGCCGTTCGCCGAGCCATTCGGCGGCTTCCGCCAAGCTGTCGCCGGCCACATCGACGGGAATGTAGATCTCGAGACCACCGACAGCGCTGATAAGCAGGCTCGTCTTGCGGCTTGATCCAGACCCGAACTCCACCAGAACAGGGGCGTTGCCCATGAGAGCCGCGATTTCTGCGCCATGGGCCTCGAGCAAGGCGGTTTCCACCCGCGTCGGGTAATATTCCGGCAGCTGTGTGATCTCCTCGAATAGCGCCGAGCCTCGCGCGTCGTAGAAGAATCGGCACGGGATACTGCGGCGTTTGCGCGCAAAGCCTGCGAGCACGGCCGCGGCGAAATCGTCGAGAGCGGCATCGGGGCTTGGCGCAAGGCGAGCCGAGGACCGCGCCAGGTCTTCGGCTTGGGGGTAGGAGATGTCCCTGTCCATTACGCGTCGGCAGCCAGCCTCAGCCCCATGAACTGCCAGCGCTGATGAGGGTAGAAGAAGTTGCGATAGGTCTTGCGGATGTGTCCCTCCGGCGTGGCACAGGAGCCGCCTCTGAGCACGAGCTGGCTGCACATGAATTTGCCGTTGTACTCCCCGACGGCGCCGGTGGCGGGTTTGAAGCCGGGATAAGGGAGGTAGGCGCTCCCCGTCCATTCCCACACATCGCCATACATCTGCTTGAGCCGGGCCTCGCCCGACTCGGCGGACATCGGCCGCAAATGCCCTGCGCCGAGCATCCGTCCCTCGGGGGCGAGGCTGCTTGCCGCCACCTCCCACTCGAACTCGGTAGGCAGCCGGCATCCGGCCCAGCGGGCGAACGCATCCGCCTCGTAATAGCTCACATGGCAAACCGGCGCGGCCGGATCGATCGACCGGAAGCCAAGCAAGCTCATCTGCATGAAGCCGCCTTCTGCCTCTTCCCAATAGAGCGGTGCGGTCCAGCCTCGGGCTTTGACGGTGGCCCAGCCGTCGGCGAGCCATAAGGTCGGGGTCGCGTAGCCGCCGTCTTCGATGAAGCCGATCCACTCTCCATTGGTCACGCACCGGCTCGCGAGCTTGAACGGGCGGAGCAGCGCCTCGTGGCGCGGCCCCTCATTGTCATAGGCAAAGCCCTTGCCGTCATGGCCCACCGAGAAAATGCCGCCGTCGAAGGAGACCCAGTCAAGCGGCGAGGCTTGCGCTACGGCAACGCCGGGGCTCGCACGACGGTAAGCGGGCCGCAGAGGCTCGGCCGCGAACAGGCTTAGGATGTCAGTGAGGAGGAGCTCCTGATGCTGCTGCTCGTGATGGATGCCGAGCTCGATCAGCGCTTGCGCCTCAGGCGGTGCCTCGCCGCTCGCGCCGAGGCGCGCCAGCGCCTCGTCGATATGCTCGCGATAGGCGCACACCTGGTCGGCTGAGGGCCGCGTCAACAATCCACGCTTGGCGCGGGGCTGACGCGGACCCACGCTTTCATAATAGGAGTTGAAGCAATATTCGAAGCTCTCGTCGAAGACACGGTAGCCTTCGAGGAAGGGCTTGAGCACGAAGGCTTCGAAGAACCAGGTGGTATGGGCGAGATGCCATTTGGTGGGGCTTGCATCGTCATTGGCCTGGACGACCTGGTCCTCGTCGCTCAAGGGCCGCGCGAGCTCCGTGGAAAGTTGGCGCGTGGTGGCCAGACGATCATGGAGCGAAGCGACCCCGGTCTCGGCCCGAGGCGTGTCGTCTAGCAGGGCGGCATCGCGTGAGCTCATCAACTTCTCCCTGGCAACGGCTTCCGCACGCGCCCGGTCAGGGCAGGCGGCAGCAGCCCTCCTGCGTAAGTGCTAAACACCAGATTTAGCAGCTTGTTCCGGCACGCGGAATGGTTAAGCATGCACATCTCTGTGAGTGGATGGGTCATGGTGGATCATCTCCTAACGGCGGCCGATCTCGATGATTCCGATCCCGTCTTGACGTTCGACGGGCGGCAGTCGGCGGTTGCGGCCGAGCTACAGCGCGGCGTTTGCCGCGCGCTTCGCGCGCTTGGCCATGCGGTCGTCACCGAGCTGGCGCTATCAAATGGCCGGCGCGCCGACGTGGTTGCGCTCACGCCAAGCGGCGACATCTCGATGATCGAGATTAAATCCTGCCTGATCGATTTTCAGAGCGACGGCAAATGGTCCGAATACCGCCCCTATTGCGACCAACTCTATTTCGCCGTGGCGCCCGATTTCCCCGGCCATGTTCTGCCGGGTGAAGCCGGTCTCTTCCTCGCCGACCGCTACGGCGCGGAATTGGTGCGCGAGTCAGTGGAGGAGCGCTTGGGCGCGGCGCGGCGGAAGGCGATGACGGTGTGCTTTGCCCACGCCGCCGCGCAGAGGCTGCAGCTCCACCTCGACCCCGCTTGCAGCTACGAGATCTGAAACTCCGTCACTTCGGGGCGCGTTTGGCGAGGATACGCTGCAAGGTCCGGCGATGCATGTTGAGCCGCCGTGCCGTCTCCGAGACGTTGCGATTGCACAGCTCGTAGACGCGCTGGATATGCTCCCAGCGCACTCGGTCCGCCGACATTGGATTTTCCGGCGGTGGCGCCTTGGCATCCGACGGAGCAACCAGCGCCTGATAGACGTCGTCGGCGTCGGCGGGCTTAGCGAGATAATCGACGGCGCCGAGCTTCACCGCGGTTACGGCCGTGGCAATGTTGCCGTAGCCCGTGAGCACGACCGCGCGTGCTTCCGGGCGCACATCCGCGAGCGCCGCAATGACGTCGATACCGCTGCCGTCGTCGAGACGCATATCCACCACGGCGAAGGCCGGCGGCCGGCGGCGGAGCGACAACAACCCGTCCTCCACGCTCGGTGCCGTCTCGACCTCGAACCCGCGGCTCTCCATGGCGCGAGCGAGGCGCGCGAGGAACGCGCGATCATCGTCGACGATGAGGAGCGTGTTGTCCTTAGGCACGGGCCAGGTCTGCTGCACTTCCATCTCAAGCCTCCTATAACCCTTGGGCGAACCTCTCCCAAGGTCACCCTTCCCACAAGGCAAAGTTTTCGTGGGGGGGGGTCGATCGGCAACCGGACAGGATAATCGTAGAGCTAGGCCTTCGCGCGTCCTTGCGCAAGCCGCACTGATACCTTCGTAGGGGTCGATTGCGGCCTCACTAAGCTACGGGCTCCGCTTGCCACTCGATTTGCTCCAAGATCTGTTCGAACCTCGCCCGGGGCCACACCACCGTGACCACGGCGCCGCCGGGCGACAGCACCCGGTTGGCAAGCTCAAGCCGCGCGCCGGAGCGTTCGAGCAGCGTCTTGGCGATGAAGAAGCCAAGCCCCATGCCGACATGCTCGTCGAGCGCCTCCTCGCCCCCGCCATGGCCGGGCCGCGTGGTGATGAAGGGCTCGCCGAGCTGCTCGAGCACATTGGGCGGGAAACCCGAGCCGTCATCGGCAATCTCGATCCTGACCTCCACGTCGGACCAGCTCGCTTTGACCTCGACCCTGCTCGTGGCGAAGTCGATGGCATTCTCGACGAGATTGCCGAGCCCGTAGATCACGCCGGGATTGCGCTGCATCACCGGTTCTTGCGCAAGGCTGCTGCCGGGCTTCGTTCCTGCCGCGGGGCCGGCCTCCACCTCGATCGGCACCGCGACCAGGCGATGCGGCGCCACGGCCTCCTCGATGAGGTGGCTGATCGGCAAGCTCGAGACGATGAAGTCATGCTGCTCGCCCATGCCGGCAAGCTCACCGAGGATCGTGCGGCAGCGCTCGGCCTGCGCGCGCAGGAGCATGAGGTCGTCGTAATGGCGGTCCGCGGGCTTCGCATCGCGCAACAGCTCCTTGGCCACGACGGCGATGGTTGCCAAGGGGGTGCCGAGCCCATGCGCCGCGGCGGCGGCAAGCCCGTCCAGCGCCGAGAGCTTCTGCTCGCGGGCGAGCACCAGTTCCGCGGCGGCCAAGGCTTCAGCCATGCGGCGCGCCTCCTCCGCCGTGCGCCAGGAATAGAAGCCGATGAACAGAATGCCGGAAACGACCGCCGCCCAGACGCCCATTACGTAAGGGAAGGGAAGCAGGAAGTTGGAATGGTGAAACCAGGGCAAAGGGTGATGGAACTCGGTGAGCACCGTCGCGACTAGGATGGCGAGGCCGCCGAGTGCCACCGTGACCCGAGGTGGCAAGGTGGATGCCGATACCGTCACCGGGGCGATGAGCAGGAAGGCGAACGGGTTCTCGATGCCGCCGGTCAGGTAGAGCAGCGCGCCAAGCTGCAAAACGTCGAAGCCGAGCATCATGAAGGCGTAACGGCTCTTCAGGCGCTGGCTTGCGGGATAGCGGAGGCGCAGTCCGACATTGAGCCACGCCGACAGCGAGATCACGGCGAGGCAGGCGCCGATCGGCAGATCGATGCCCATGAGCCAATAGACGCTGAGCACGGTGGCGCTCTGGCCGAGCACGGCGAGCCAGCGAAGCCTGACGATGGTCTGCAGTCGCAAACGGCTTTCGCCGCGCCGGAGCCAGTCCCGCGTCGCCGGTTTCGGTGCCGTTTGACTAATGTCGAGGGCGGCCATAGGTGAAACTTAGCATGGGGGAAGCGGCCATAATTCGGCCAAAGCGCGGGACGCAAGCGTTAGCCATGCATGAGAGAGTAAACGAGTCGTGGGAATCCGCCGAGACGATCCCCGTTGCGGTGAGAGACCTCACCAAGGTTTATGGCACCGTCACCGCCGTCGACCGCATCAGCTTCACGCTTGCGCCGCGCTCGACGGTGGCGCTGCTCGGCGGCAACGGCGCCGGCAAGACCACGACGATCGCCATGCTGCTCGGGCTCGTGGTGCCGGCCTCCGGCGAGGTGCGGGTGTTCGGCGCCGATATGAGCCGCAACCGCTATCAGGTCGCCGAGCGGCTGAATTTCCAGAGCCCTTATGTCGACCTGCCGATGCGGCTCACGGTGCGACAGAACCTCACTGTCTATGCTGGCCTGTACGGCATCGCCAACGCGATCGAGCGCATCGCCTTCATTGCCGAGGATTTGCAGATCACGGCCCTGCTCGACCGGCCGACCGGCAAGCTGTCGGCGGGCCAGAAGACCCGCGTTGGGCTCGCCAAGGCACTGTTGAATGCGCCTGAACTGCTGCTGCTCGACGAGCCCACCGCCTCCCTCGACCCCGACACCGCCGACTGGATCAGGCAAAAGCTCAAGGAATACGCTGACGCCCGCGACGCCACCATCCTGCTCGCCTCCCACAACATGGCGGAAGTGGAGCGGCTTGCCGACCGCGTTATCCTGCTCGACTCGGGCCGCATCCTCGAGGACGAAGCCTCGGATGTGCTGCTCGAAACCTATGGCCGCGAAACGCTCGAAGACGTGTTTCTCGATGTGGTTCGCGGGCGCTCGTGGCGCGAGGCGAGAGGCGATGCGGCGCCGGCAAGGAGGGCCTCATGAGCAAGCTCTCGACCCCCTTGGGCGCCGTCCCCGTGATTCTGCCGCCGGCCGGCCTCGACGCCTCGCTCCGCCGCATCGCCACGATGGTCCGGCGCTACATCTATCTGCTGCGCAGCTCGGGCATCAGGCTCATCGAGCTCATCTACTGGCCCTTCCTGCAGATGCTTACCTGGGGCTTTTTGCAGAAATATCTGGCCGCGACCACGAGCCCGCTCGCGCAAGCCGCAGGCGTGCTGATCGGCTCGGTGCTGCTCTGGGACATTCTCTTCCGCTCGAAGATCGGCTTCTCCACGACCTTCATCGAGGAGATGTGGTCGCGCAATCTCGGCAATCTGCTGACGAGCCCGCTCCGCCCCTTCGAGCTCGTCGCCGCGCTGAGCGTCTGGAGCGTGATTCGGCTCGGCGTCAGCATGGTCCCGGTCGTCGCCGCCGCCTATCTCATCTTCGGCTTCAACCTGCTTGATCTCGGGCTCGCCCTCGTCGCCTTCTTTGCTGTGCTGGTGCTGACGAGCTGGTCGCTCGGCCTCCTTTCCGCGGGCGTCATCTTGCGCTACGGCCTTGGCGCCGAGGAGTTTGCCTGGTCGCTCGCCTTTGTCCTTCTCCCGCTGTCCTGCGTCTATTATCCCGTGGCGGTGCTGCCGCATTGGCTGCAGCCTATTGCACTCGCCTTGCCCCCGACCCATGTCTTCGAGGGCATGCGTTCGATCCTTCTGCACGGCACCTTCGACGCAACCGAGCTCTGGTTGGCGCTCGCGCTCGACGCGGTCTACCTTCTGGCAGGCTATCTGGCGTTCAGCTGGTTCTTGCAGAGAGCCCGCGTCAATGGATCGCTGCTGCAACTCGGTGAGTAAGTGAACGCTCGGCTCCTCTCCTTCATCCTTGTGGGATTCGTCATCGGCGCGCTCGCCGGCGCCGCTATGTTGCTCGTCAACGGCCCGCACGCGGGGCGCCCGGTCGAATCCTCCGGCACCGCGCTCATCGGGGGCCCTTTTTCCCTGGTCGGCGGCGAGGACGGCGAGACTGTCACCGACCGCGATTTCCGGGGCCGCTATAGGCTCGTCTTTTTCGGCTTCACGCACTGCCCGGACATCTGCCCCGCCGAGCTGCAGGTGATTGCCCAAGCCCTCGATCTATTGGGTGACAAGGCGGCCAAGGTGGTGCCTATCTTCATTACGCTCGACCCCGAGCGGGACACGCCTCAAATCATGGCAGGGTATGTGGAGAGCTTCGGGCCCAATTTCGTTGGGCTGACGGGGTCGCCCGAGGCCATTGCCGCTGTGGCCAAGGAATACCGGGTGACTTATGCAAAAGTCGAGAATAAGGACTCGCCGGGCGATTACAGCGTCGACCATTCGGCGCTCGTCTATCTCATGGACCCGGATGGCAAATATCTGACGCATTTTGCTTATGGCACGAGCGCGGAGCAAATGGCGGACAGCCTCGCCCGCTTCCTTTAGCCGCGCGACCTATTCCCCGCCGCGGTCATTTGTCATTGCACTGCAACATAGAATCACCATTTCAGTTTGCGATGCAGCATCAGTTGTTGCACCATCGGAGAAATAGCGGGAGGTCGATCCATGCTTTACCATCTCTACGAGCTTAACCAGGCGGCGCTGAGCCCCGCACGGGCAACGGCGGAAGCCTACCGGCTCCTATTCCGCAATCCGCTGAATCCGGCCTCGCACACCCCAGTTGGCCGGAGCGCGGCGGCGGCGCTGGAGTTGTTCGAGCGCACGACGCGCCGCTACCGCAAACCCGCCTGGGACATTCCGACGGTTTGCGTCGACGGGCGCGAAGTCGCCGTCCGCGAGCGCACGCTGATCGCCAAGCCCTTCTGCAACCTTGTCTATTTCGAGCGGGAGCTCTCCGCGCGGAGACGCCGCCAGGACAGCAAGGTGCTGATCGTGGCGCCGATGGCCGGACATTTTCCGACGCTGCTCCGCGGCACCGTGCGCGACATGCTGCCCGACCATGAGGTCTACGTCACCGAATGGGAGGACGCGCGCCGCGTGCCACGCGCCGCAGGCCCCTTCGATCTCGACGACTATATCGATTATCTCATTGAATTTATTATATATTTCAAGGGAAGCGCGCATGTGATTGCGGTCTGCCAGCCCACCGTCCCGGTATTCGCCGCAGTGGCGCTGATGGAGGCCGCCGGCGATCGGTCCGTGCCGCGATCGATGATCCTCATGGCCGGACCCATCGATGCGCGGGAGAGCCCGACCGAGGTGAACCGATTCGCAGAAGGACGCACGCTCGATTGGTTCGAGCGCAACGTCATCACCCAGGTTCCCTGGCCATATCCAGGCATGTTGCGGGACGTTTACCCAGGATTTTTGCAGTTGAGCGGTTTCATGGGTATGAATCTCGACCGCCACATGACGGCGCATCGCCATCTATTTCACAATCTGGTCAGAGGCGATGGCGATTCCGCTGATAAGCATCGGGAATTCTATGACGAGTTCTTGGCCGTGATGGATCTGACGGGGGAGTATTACTTGCAGACGATCAAGACCGTCTTTCTCGACCATGCGCTTCCCAATGGCGAGATGCGCCACCGTGGGCGCCTCGTCGATCCAGGCAAGATCCGCCGGGTGGCGCTCATGACCATAGAGGGCGAAAGGGACGACATCACGGGGATTGGCCAGACGTTCGCTGCACATAATTTGTGCAAAAATCTGCCCGTGTCTTTGCAGCAGCACCGCTTGCAGCCTGGGGCCGGTCATTACGGCGTTTTCAACGGAACGCGCTTCCGCGCCGAAATATTGCCGGAAATCAGGGGCTTTATTGCGCTGCACCAGCGGCGTAGGGGGCTCTTGCGGCGGTCCCTTGGCCTGGCGGCTTAAGCTAAAGAGACCCCTCCCTCTAGCCTGTGCTAAGGTAGTTGCCGCCGAATCGAGGGGTAACTCGATCGGCGCAGGGAGCGTGTATCATGCTTAGGCGGCTGAAGCCCGGCAACGGGGAGACTATTGAGGTTAAGGTCAAAGGTCTCGGCCTTCCGATCCTACTCCGGCGCAGCTCGCGCGCGCGCCGCTTCAGTCTGCAGGTGAGCGAAGCGCGCCGCGGCGCGATCCTCACCATGCCGGTCTATTCGAGCTTGGCCGACGCCGACGAGTTTCTGTCGCGCCACCTCGATTGGCTGAAGGAGCGCGTCGCGGGACTGTCCGAGCCCGTTCCCTTCACCCATGGTGCGATCCTCCCCTTGCGCGGCTTCGCCCATATGCTCCGCTTCGCCGGCGCGGTGCGGCGGCGCGGCGTGGTGTGGGTCGAAGCGGCAGAAGACGCGAAGGTCGCCCCTGCCTGGCCGCAAGGTGCGAGGCTGCCGATCCGCCGGCTGCCGCGCCTCGTCGTCGCGGGTGAGGCCGAGCATGCACCGCGGCGGCTCCTCGACTGGCTGAAGCGGCAGGCGCATCAGGACCTGCGCGCGCGCGTGAGCCTGCACGCGAACCGGCTCAACCTCACGCCGAAGCGCATCTTCGTGCGCGATCAGACCACGCGCTGGGGCTCGTGCTCGACCTCGGGCGCGCTGTCCTTCTCCTGGCGCCTCGTTCTCGCGCCGCCGTTCGTGCTCGACTATCTCGCCGCGCACGAGGTCGCTCATCTTGCCCATATGAATCACGGCCCGCGATTCTGGTCCGTGGTCGAGCGCAGCATGCCGCGCCATGAGGAGGCGAGATCGTGGCTGCGCAAGCACGGCGCGAGCCTGCACCGCTATGGCGCAGAGGGCATGCTGCCATCCTCGCCCGGGCGCTCGCCCAAGCGCAGCATCGAGTGACTTCGTCACGTTATCAATTAAGGGTCGCGACGGCTTTCACGCTTGCTCTCGCCTCCCCCCTTGCGGGGGGAGTGTTGGACTTTGCATACCCAAGAACTAAATGTAACTAGGCATTCTTCCTCCCGAGACGTTTGGGAGCTTAGTTGTGCCATCCTCGCAGGACGGGACGGATACGTAGCAGTGCTCAAAACCTTCATGGATGAGTCTGGCACCCACGATAGCTCCCCAGTTGTCACTGTCGGGGCTTATGTGGCCAAGCCAACAACCTGGAGGAATTGGACCAAAGACTGGAACCGAGAGAAGAAGCCAACCAAGATCTTTCATTCCGTTGATTGTAACACTCGCCACGGCGCGTTTGAGGGATGAGAACGCTCAGATCGTGACGTCTTGGTCAAACGCTTGCTTCCGATCATTCCGCATCATGGCCTGTTGGGAATTGCAATTGGAATCAATTTGGACGCCTTCAGAAGGGAAATGGACCCACACCCAGAGCTTAAGGAGATGTTTGGAAACCCATATACCGCCTGTTTCCAATGGACGGTGCAAACGCTGATAAACATGCTCGACGAATATGGAGTCGGTCAGCGTGTCGCCTTCTTTCATGAATGCAACGATTATCAGGAGGATGCCCTTAAGGCGTTTGGCTATGTCAGAAGGGGCTGCGAGGACAGAAGGGCCATTTCAATCTCCTTTGGTAGCAAGGGAGATTTTGTGCCTCTGCAAGCGGCAGATGTCTTAGCCTACGAAGGTAATCACATAATTCGTGATCCAGACCAAACAAAGCACCCTTCTTGGGGCGCCCTTGATCCTGAAAAGGATAGCATTCGGCTTTTGCACTACGGCGAAGGGAATATGAAAAACCTTATTTCGACCTTGCACGCCTTTCGCCAGAAACTCTTTGCTTCCGGCTGGGATGGGAAGGTCGTTTAGACAGAACCATCCTTTTGAAAGCCAGATCAAACGCCTCCGGTCTTTCGTCAGCCTCTATTTGTCGTGCAATGTCCAGGAATCGGATCGACTCCTCAGGATCATCGCGTGGCAGTTTAGGCTTACGTGGGATAACATCCTCCAAGACGTGAATTTACTCCTCATCTGGGAACGGAAGCCAGAGCTGTCTAGGATGATGTTCAAGCAGCTCGCGGCGACGATAACGACCTCGATAGCCGTGATAGCCACGGGTACTGTTTTCACGCTTGTGCCGAGATTCCTCTACTAGTCGTTCGATAAGTTAAGCGCTTACCCTTTGCACCCTGCAAAGCAAGGTCAGAACGCTTGATATCGTCCACGCCAAGGGCAACGCGGTTGCTGTACCGGAAATCAAATTCCGACAGATAACGGTGAAGGTGCTCTTGGCTGATGTGATGGTAAACACCAGGGATCCCACGCTTGAGGATTGAGAAGAAGTTTTCAGCGGTGTTGGTGTGTGCCTCGCCGCGAACGTACTCCTCAAGACCGTGGTTCACGACCTCGTGGCGGTCGAAATCCAGGAGCGGTACTGGCCCGCATCATCGGTCACAAGGAAGGACTTGTGGTCGATTTGCGCCTTCATAATCGGGCGAAGGGTCTTCGCGCTAACCTCGGGAACGTGGCGCGAGCGCACCTTGCCGCCACGCTCGACTAGAGCAAAGACGACTTCCTTGCCGGCTCCGCCAACTCGGCTAGTGCGGCGGCTGCGGTGTTTGTATTTCTCTTTGCCGCCGATGTAGGTTTCGTCGGCTTCAACGATCTTACCTTCGCCACCGAACGGGCCAGTTTCATCAATATGCAAATCCTTCATCGCTTCGCGAATGCGATGCGAGAGGAACCATGCGGTTTTTAGGCCAACGCGGAAGGTGCGCTGCAATTGACGGGTGCTGATCCCCTTCTTGGAGGAATTCATAAGGTAGATCGCTTGAAGCCAAATCCGCAGAGGCACATGACTGGATTCCATGACGGTACCCATTTTCACAGTGAACGGTTTGCGGCACGCATAGCATTTGTAGAGGCCAACGCGGGTGCTTTTGCCCTTTAGCTTGCTGACGTGTTCCTCGGTCGCACCACAGTGAAAGCAGACCGGCCCATCAGGCCAAAGGCGCTTCTCAACATAGGCGTAAGCCGCTTCCTCGTTATGGAAATGGTCGGATGAAAGAATGGACGACATGGCGGAATCTCCTTATGCCGTCTAATCTAATCATAGTGCCCTGGGTATGTTAAGTGAAACATTGCCCTTGCGGGGGAGGTAGGGAAGGGGGTTTGATCCAGAGCCGGGGCCGCTACCCCCCTCGGAGCAAGGTTCAATGCTTTGAGCAGGTGCCCCCTGAGCTTGACGCGGCGCTAGCCGTTCCCGCCGGAGAGGATACCAATCATGCGGCGATAGAGCGGCTCGTCATCGCTCTTGGCGGAGGGTATGCTCCAGGGGATCCGCGAGGTCGCTTCTTCGAGCCCGGGCGACCGCGTGCCGGGGAGGGGCAGGGGCTGCTTGCCTTGATGGGCGTAGAGCATGATGTCGTGCCAGAGCTTGGCCGGGAGCGTGCCGCCGCCCACGTTCCGCATCTTGGAGCCGTCGTCATTGCCGATCCACACGCCCCCCACGTAATAGGCGGTGTAGCCGAGGAACCACGCGTCGCGGAAGCTCTGGCTCGTCCCCGTCTTACCGCCGGCGATTTGGTTCGGGAGGGCGGCCTGCCTGCCGGTGCCGCTGACGAGAGTCGCGTTCATCATGTCGTTCATCGCCGCAACGTAGGGCGCCTCCACGACCTGGCCTAGGCTCGCGCTCTTGAGCGAATAGAGGACCTTGCCGTCGCCGTTCCGCACCCTGGTGATGATATGCGGGGTGACGCCCTCGCCGCCATTGGCGAAGGGAGCATAGGCGGAGGTGAGCTCGAGCAGCGTGACCGCGGCCGTGCCGAGCGCGAGCGACGGGCGGTCGTGCAGCTCCGAATGAATGCCGAGCCTCCGCGCGGTGCGTACCACGCGCCAGCGGCCCACATCGTCCGCGAGCTTGACCGCGACCGTGTTGATCGACTGGGCGAAGCTGTCCCTGAGCGTCACCTCGCCCTGATAGGTGCCGGTGTGATTCTGGGGCGACCAGCCGTCGATAGTGATGGGAGCGTCGTCCGCGATCGAGTCAGGCGTATAGCCGCTTTCGAGCGCGGCGAGATAGACGAAGGGCTTGAAGGCAGAGCCAGGCTGCCGGAGCGCCTTCACCGCCCGGTCGAAGGGGCTTGCCCGGTATGACCGGCCGCCGATCAGCGCCTTGACCCCGCCTTGCGGATCGAGCACCACCACGGCGCCCTCGCTTGCGTCGAGCGGCTTGCCCTCCTCGTCGAGCCTCTGGCGCAGCGCCTGTTGCGCCACGCGTTGTAGACCCGCATCGATAGTGGTGTCGACGATCAGGTCGCCTTCGTTTTCGCCGACGAAGTCGGGCAGCGTCTCGGCCACCCAATCGACGGCATAAGGATAGCCCGTCTCGTCGCCGAACGCGCGAAGCTTCAAGGGTTGCTCTGCCGCGGCGTGCGCCGCGGCGGCGGTGAGAAATCCGGCCTCCACCATGTTGTCGAGCACCACGTCGATGCGGGCGGTCGCGAGCTCGACGTTGCGCGTGGGCGCATAGCGCGAGGGCGCCTTCAGGAGACCGGCGAGCAGCGCCGCCTGCGGCAAGGTAACGGTCCGCGCCGACTTGCCGAAATAGCGCCGTGCCGCGGCCTCCACCCCATAGGTGCCCCCGCCGAAATAGACGCGGTTCAGATAGAGCTCGAGGATCTCGTCCTTGGTGAAGCGCTGCTCGAGCCAGAGCGCGTAGATCACCTCTTCGAGCTTGCGGGCGATGGTGCGGTCAGGTTTCAGGAACAGGTTCTTGGCGAGCTGCTGGGTGATGGTGGAGCCGCCTTGCACCACCCCGCCCGCCTCCACATTGCGGAAGGTGGCCCGCATCAGCCCCACGGGATCGACGCCGATATGATGATAGAAGCGGCGGTCTTCGGTGGCGATCACGGCTTGCACGAGATAGGGCGGGAGGTAGTCGAGGCGCACATGGCCGCGGCGCAGGCCCCGCTCGGCGAGGACGGTGCCGTCGCCGGCGAGGATGGTGAGGTTGGGCGGCCGGTCGTCGAGAGTGAGCAGCACGGGATCCGGCAGACGCGACACCAAAAACAGATTGCCCGCGCCGAGCAAAAGGATGCCCCAGAAGCTCGCGACCAGGAGGACGCGGAGGGCGCTCCGCAAGAGCGGTCGCTCGGTGCCTTTCCGTCTTTGCACCTTGCGAGGTTTGCGGGGGGCCGCGCGGCGGCCGCCGAAATACGGCTCCACGCGCTCCGGCGCCTTGGCGGGGGCCCTCGCACTGCGCCGCGCTTGCATGGATTTCCGCGCTCCGGTGACGCCCGGCCTCCGCGGGATCCGGGCCGCGAAGCCGTAAGCTCTTGGAGGCTAGGCGTTCCAGATTGACACAGAGTTAAAGGATTGAGGTACTTCCTCGCTCCTCGGCGCGGGCGGCCTACACATCCAAATTCGCGACTTGCAGCGCATTGGCCTGGATGAATTCGCGCCTGG
Organism: uncultured Alphaproteobacteria bacterium; assembly: GCA_963804515.1. Classification (GTDB taxonomy): domain Bacteria; phylum Pseudomonadota; class Alphaproteobacteria; order Rhizobiales; family Methyloligellaceae; genus Methyloceanibacter. Next base: position 138,237 of record CAWDQR010000007.1, read on the forward strand.
GCTCCACCACGTCCCCCATCAGCCGGGAGAAGATCTCGTCCGCCTCGTCGAGCTCGCCCACCTTCACCTGCAGGATGGTGCGGGTATCGAGATCGAGCGTGGTCTCCCAGAGCTGGTCCGGGTTCATCTCGCCCAAGCCCTTGTAGCGTTGCAGCGACAGGCCCTTACGGCCGGCCAGCATCACCGCATCCAGCAGGTCGCCCGGACCATGCACCTGGGTGCTCAGGTCCTTGCGCTTGAGCGTGGCAGGGTTGGCATAGACCTCCTGCAGATGCTCCGCATAGTGGTCGAGCTTGAGCGCATCGGCTGAGGCGATGAACGGTCCGTCGACCAGATGGGACTCCATCACGCCCCTGAGCTCGCGCCAGAAGCGCAAGCCTCCTTCGGGGAGCGCCTCGCCATGCCAGCCGCGCTCCGTCTCCTCGGCGAGTGCATCGAGGCGTCTGGCGATATAGGCGGCCGCCCCTTGCGCCTGCTTGGCGTCCTTCAGCACTTTCGGATTGAGCACGCCCGCGATCGCCGCCTGCTCGATGATGAAGCGCGGGTAGCGGCTATGCAGGCCTTTGAGGATGCCGACGATCTTGCGCGCGGTGTCCACGATGTCGCGTAAGTCAGCGCCTGCGCGGGTGGCGCCGTCGCCGCTGACGAGCAGCGCCTCGTCCAGGCCCTCGCCCACGAGATAGTCCTCGAGCGCCTTCTCGTCCTTGAGATAGCGCTCGGACTGGCCGCGTTTCACCTTGTAGAGCGGCGGCTGGGCGATGAAGAGGTGGCCGGCTTCAACCAGCGCCGGCATCTGCCGGTAGAAGAAGGTGAGCAGCAGCGTGCGGATATGGGCGCCGTCCACATCGGCGTCGGTCATGATGATGATCTTGTGGTAGCGGAGCTTGGCGAGATCGAAGTCGTCGCGGCCGATGCCAGTGCCGAGCGCGGTGATCAGCGTGCCGATCTCCTGGCTCCCGAGCATCTTGTCGAAGCGGGCGCGCTCGACGTTGAGGATCTTGCCGCGCAACGGGAGCACCGCCTGAAAGGCGCGGTCACGCGCCTGCTTGGCGCTGCCACCCGCCGAGTCGCCTTCGACCAGGAAAAGCTCGGACTTGGCGGGGTCGCGCTCCTGGCAGTCGGCGAGCTTGCCGGGCAGGGAGGCGATGTCGAGCGCGCCCTTGCGGCGCGTCAGCTCGCGCGCTTTCCGTGCGGCCTCGCGCGCGGTTGCGGCTTCGACGATCTTCTGCACGATGATGCGGGCTTCACCCGGATTCTCCTCGAACCATTGCGACAGGGCGTCGGCCATGACGCCCTCGACCACGGGCCGCACCTCCGAGGAGACGAGCTTGTCCTTGGTCTGGCTGGAGAATTTGGGATCGGGCACCTTGACCGACAGCACGCAAGTGAGCCCCTCGCGGGCGTCATCGCCGGTCAACGCCACCTTCTCCTTCTTGGCGATGCCGGATTCCGCGGCGTAGGTGTTGACGGTGCGGGTGAGCGCCGCGCGGAAGCCCGCCAGATGCGTGCCGCCGTCGCGCTGCGGGATGTTGTTGGTGAAGCAGAGCACGTTCTCGTGGTAACTGTCGTTCCACCACAGGGCGGCTTCCACCAGGACGCGGTCCTGCACCCTCTCCACAACGACGGGCTCCGGGATGAGCGGGTGCTTGGTGCGGTCGAGGAAGCGCACGAAGGCGCGCAAGCCCCCCTCATAACGCATCTCCTCGGTCTTGGGCTCTACCCCGCGATGGTCGGACAGCAGGATGCGCACGCCGGAATTTAGGAAGGCAAGCTCGCGCAGGCGGTGCTCGAGCGTCGCATAGTCGAACTCGACCATGGTGAAGGTCTTGGGCGAAGGCACGAAGGTGATGCGCGTGCCGGTCTTGCCCGCGGAGGCGCCGATTTTAGCGAGCGGCGCTTCCGGCACTCCGTCGGCGAAGCGCATGAAATGCTCCTTGCCGTCGCGCCAAATGGTGAGATCGAGCCTGGAGGAGAGCGCGTTGACCACGGAGACGCCGACGCCATGCAAGCCGCCGGATACCTTGTAGGAGTTCTGGTCGAATTTTCCGCCGGCATGCAGCTGCGTCATGATCACTTCGGCCGCCGACACGCCTTCGCCCTTATGGATCTCGGTCGGAATGCCGCGGCCATTGTCCTCCACCGTGACCGAGCCCTCAGCGTTGAGCACCACCGAGATCTCGTCGGCGAAGCCGGCCAACGCCTCGTCGATGGCGTTGTCGACCACCTCATAGACCATGTGGTGGAGCCCCGAGCCGTCGTCGGTGTCGCCGATATACATGCCCGGCCGCTTGCGCACGGCGTCGAGGCCCTTCAGCACCTTGATCGATTCGGCGCCGTAATCGGACGCGGCAGCGGCGTTACGTTCGGAAGCTCGTTTCATGGGTTCCTTAAGGTTAATTCGTATGGTTCGGCGGCCTTGGCGCCGCCTGGCGCGTCAAGCGCTGATCATACCCCAATTCACGGCCCAGATTTGGGCGTCCTTTGCGATCGGGGCGAAGATTTCCCGCTCGGTTCCGGTCATCCAGGCCTGGGCCTTCAGGGCCAAAATCTCGGCAAAAAGCGCTACCCGCCGGGCCTGATCGAGATGCGCCGCCACCTCGTCGAACAGGACGAGCGGAGAGGCGCCGGAAAGCTCCCTGATCAGCCGGGCCTTGGCCAGCACGAGCCCGAGCAGCAGCGCCTTCTGCTCCCCCGAGGAGCAGTTTCCCGCCGGCCCGTTATGGGGGCCGTGAAAGACGATGAGGTCGCTCAGATGCGGCCCGGCAAGGGCCCGACCCGCGAGCCGGTCGCGCTCGCGGGTCTCGCAGAGCAGGCTCACATAGTCGTCTTCGACCTCGATGGCCGGGCGCGCGGCGAGAGCGGCTTCGAGCATGCCCTCGAGTTTCAGCAACGCCCATGGGAAGGGACTTGGACCCCGCTCGTCACGCGTCCGTTCAATCAGCGCCGAGAGCCGCGCCATCGCATCGACCCTCGCCGCGGCGATCGCGACGGCGGCTTCCGCCATCTGCTCCTCGAGCCCGGCGAAGAGCGAAGGCGATCCTTCCCGCAGCTGGAAGAGGCGGTTGCGCTGCCGCATGGCGCGGTCGAAGCGCGCCCTCGGACCCCGCATCTTGGAGTCGATGGCAAGCATCAGCCGGTCGAGGAAGCGGCGGCGCTCGGAGGCCGGGCCCGTGAACAGCCCGTCCATCTCCGGGATCACCCAGACGAGCTGGACATAGTCGGCCAAGGCGCCGGCCCCGTGCTCCTTGCCGGCGATGCGCACGATGCGGCCGGCGGTCTCGGCTGCCGTTTCGAGACCGAAGCCCGTGCCGATCTCGACCTCGCCTTCGGTCGACATCACGCGGGCGGCGACGGCCCAGCCGCCGGGCCCATCTTTGCGGACTAGCTCGCCATAGGGGCGGCCGCGCAAACCCTGGCCGGCCCCCAGCAGCGACACGGCTTCGAGTAGATTGGTCTTGCCAGCGCCGTTGTCGCCGACAAGCACCACTGGCCGTTCGTCGAGCCCGAGCGTGGCCCGCTCATAGTTGCGAAAATTGGTCATCTTCAGCTCTTCGACGAAGAGCCGCGCGGCAGCGCCGCTCGAGGCCTCGCACATCGCCCCTGCAACTGCCCGCTCGCTATATCCACCGAAAGCCGCTCTCATACCCGCATCGGCATGATCACGTAGAGGGCGGAGGCATCCTTGCCGTCGCGGATCATGGTGGGAGAGCCCGGATCGGCGAGCCGGAACTCCGCCGTGCCGCTTTCGAGCTGTCCCGAGATGTCGAGGAGATAGCGGGCATTGAAGCCGATCTCGAGCGGGTCGAAGCCATAATCCACCGGGATCTCCTCGCTCGCGCTGCCGCTGTCGGGATTGTTGACGGAGAGCACGAGCTTGCCGTCAGTGATGGAGAGCTTGACCGCTCTGCCCTTGTCGCTCGACAGCGTGGAGACGCGGTCCACGGCCTCGGCGAAGGCCCGGTTGTCGACCTCCATCGTCTTGTCGTTGCCTTGGGGGATCACGCGCTCATAATCGGGGAAGGTGCCGTCGATCAGCTTGGAGGTGAGAACCACCCGCGCCGTGGAGACGCGGATCTTGGAGGGCGACAACTCGACGCGCACCTCGCCGTCGCCGGCCTCGACGAGCTTGGCGAGCTCCGCCACGGTCTTGCGCGGCACGATCACGCCCGGCATGTCCTTAGCGCCTGCGGGCAAGGGCAGCTCCACCTGCGCCAGCCGATGCCCGTCGGTGGCCACCGCGCGTAAGGTCGGCTTGCCATCGCTCTCGGCGGCGTGGAGATAGATGCCGTTCAGATAATAGCGGGTTTCTTCCGTAGAGATGGCGAAACGGGTCTTGTCGATCAGCCGCTTCAGCTTCGCCGCCGGCATGGAGAAGGCATGGCCGAGATCGTCGATGCTCAAGGAGGGGAAGTCGTCGGCTGGCAGCGTCTGAAGAGAGAAGCGGGCAGACCCGCAAGCGATGGTGAGCCGGCCCTGCTCGCCGTCGCGGGCGAGCTCGATGTCGCTCCCCTCGGGGAGCTTGCGCACGATGTCGTGGAGCATATGGGCGGGCACGGTGGTGGTGCCTTCGCCCTTGGCCCGGCAGGGGACCGTCTCGACGATCTCCATGTCGAGGTCGGTTGAGGTCAACTTCAGCTCGTTATTGCGCGTGGCGAGGTGGACGTTAGATAGGATGGGTATGGTGTTGCGCCGCTCGACCACGCTCGCCACATGGGCGAGAGCCTTGGCAAGGCTCGGCTTGTCGATGGTGAACTGCATGGACCTAAGCGATACCGCTCCGGCGCCCTTCAGGGGTAGTGCATGCACCCCGGCCGAAGCCACCAGGGCCCCGGTCCAACCCCCCAAAAAGGCGCGATGAAAAAGCTAAGAACTCCCGCCTGAACTTGACCCGATAGCGGCAAATTTGCAAGAGCGGGAGGAGGGGGGCCCCGACGGCCCGCTCCCCTCTATAACCCTGCCCCCTAGTCGCGCAACAGCCGCTTCAACAGCTCGATCTCCTCGCGGAGCTGATTGTCGTCATTCATCAGCTGCTCGATCTTGCGGATGGCGTGCAGCACCGTGGTGTGATCGCGGTTGCCGAATCTCCGCCCGATCTCGGGCAGCGAGCGCGAGGTCAGCAGCTTGGCGAGATACATGCCGATCTGGCGCGGCCTGACGATGGAGCGGTTGCGCCGCCCCGACAAGAGGTCCCCCCGGTTGACGCCGTAATGCTTCGACACCGTGCGCAGGATGTCGTCGATGCGCACGCGCCTGGGCTCCGCCCCCCGCATCAGATCGCGCACGATCTGCTCGGCGATCTCGATTGTCACCGGCTCGTCGGTGAGCTGGTAGCTCGCGCGCAAACGATGGATCGCGCCTTCGAGCTCGCGGCCGCTTTCGGTCAGGCGCTCGGCGAGGAACGCAATCACTGTGTCGGACATGGCGAGCCCCCTTGTCTCCGCGCAAGCCTCGGCCGCGCGCTTCGACAGGATCTTGTGGCGCAGCTCATAATCCATGGTCCCGATCTCGGCGATGAGGCCGCCGCCAAGCCGCGAGCGCATGCGCATGTCGAGCTTGTCGAGCTGGGTCGGTGCGCGATCCGCCGCCACCACGACCTGGCGCCCGCCATCGATCAGCGAGTTGAGCGTGTGGCAGAACTCCTGCTGGATGGTCGGCCCTTGCAGAAACTCCATGTCGTCGATCAGCAGAATGTCGATCTTGCGCAGCTTCTCCTTGAAGGCCAGCGCATCGCGGGCGCGCAAGGCCTGCACGAACCCCGACATGAAGCGCTCGGCGGTGAGATAGAGGACCTGGGCCTCCGGCTTCCGCTGCTTCACGTCCCAGGAGATGGCGTGCAACAAATGAGTTTTGCCCAGCCCCACGCTTCCGTGGACGAAGAGCGGATTGAAGAGCTGTTGCGGCGTGGAGAAGGCTCCGGCCACCTCCTGCGCGGCGGCATGCGCCAACCGGTTCGAGCCGCCGATGAGGAAGGTGGCGAAGCTTAAGCGCGGGTCGAGCGGCGAACCCTCGAAGCCCCCATAGCCGGTGCGCAGAGGCGGGGGCAGCGGCGGCGGCGTCGCCTCTTCGGCGACGGGCGCCTGGCTGCGCCTGTGGCGAAAGGCCTCCTTGGGCGCGTCGGTGCCAAAATGCGGCTGCCTGACCCTGAATTCGACGCGCTCGACGTCCGCCCATTCGGCTCGAAGCAGCCTGAGCACGAAGTCGTAATAATGCGACCTCAGCCAGTTCTTTAAGAAGCGCGTCGCCACCGTGAGGTGGACGCATCCCTCATCGAGGCGTTCAAGCTCGACTCCCCTAAACCAGCTGGCGAAGACATCTTCGCCCAACTCCGCGCGTAGCCGGCTTTTGACCCGCCCCCAAGCATCGCCGGAGGGCGCGAGCTGCTCTTGCTGTGCCACGGTTTTCGCTTTGCTCCATTGTTCTCGTTCGCGCCGTTACGCACCGCACGCCTCACACTTGAGCAGTCAACAAAGTTCGACGCGGACAGTCATGACCGTCCCACGGAAGGTCTCCCATCCTAGCTTTGTAGCCAGGGAAGACCAGTCGCCCTCCAACCACCGACGGAACCACGGTGCCTCAAATCGTCAAGCGGTCCTTCAAAACCGCCGGCGACGTTGTGACAAGCCTGATAGCCCGCCTCCGCCATCGCCTTGGCCGCGGCCAGGCTCCGGCTTCCCGAACGGCAAATGAAAAAGAGGTCATCGTCCAATTGAACGCCAAGGGCCTTGAGCTCGCCGGTGAGGCGCTCGACAAAGCGCGGGTCCACGGCCTGATCAGGAAAGGTCTGCCACTCGACGAGGACAGCCCGTTTGCCGATTGGTCCAAGATCCGGAATGCCGACATAGGTCCACTCTGCGCGCGTCCGCACGTCGACGAGCTGCGCGCGAGGCCCCGCGGTGAGGCCTTGCCACGCCGTCCCCACGTCAACATCGTCGACCGCTCTATCGGCGTTCTGGTTGCCCAAAAGACACTCTTTCTCTCAATGCTAGAGCAATTGCTTAGAAGAAATGGAGTGCTTGCCACTAAATCTGGTGGTTACGCGGAACCAGAAAACCGAGCCACCCGGTTACGCTCTAACTGCCCACAACACCCGCCTCACAATGAAGACAACAAAAGTATGCACTGGCTACAACCAGGCCATAACTCTCAATTGTAAGGAGGGGAACTGCCCCGTTCGGATGGTTGGACTATACACATGGCAGCCGCCCTGATCAAGCGACCGGGGCGCTCGGATTTACCCAGAATCCAACGTCGGCGGAGCATCGGCGCGGCCAGACAAGCCACTGTGCGGCAACGGTGAATCCTCGCCTTGACGGGTGCGGGACGGCATCTCGCGCGCTTCCCGAGCGTAGGCTGCGTGGCGGGAAATTTTTTTTGGAAGAAAATTCCGGGCGCCGCGCCAGCGCCCAACTCCAGGTCAAGCGGTTGAAATATATTCACCGAATTGACACGATGCAGGCGCCGCGCCGCAACCTGGCGCGCCGCTCTGTCACATTTCTGCAACAGTCGATATTTTTTGATCTAGGCGCTGGTCATGGCGCCGACGCGCTTGGCGAGACGGGAAACCTTGCGCGAGGCGGTCTTGCGGTGGACCATTCCCTTTTGCGCCGTGCGCACGATGACGGGCTGCGCTTCCTTAAGCGCGGCCTGTGCCGCTGCCTTGTCGCCGGAGGCGATGGCCTCTTCCACTTTGCGCGTGTAGCTCCGCATGCGGCTGCGGCGTGTCTTGTTGACGATCGTGCGGCGCAGGGTTTGCCGGGCAGCCTTCTTCGCCGATTTGGTGTTGGCCATTCGTTCGGATCCTAAACCTTAAGTCCCTTCGGCACTGGCCGATCCCGGGAAGCGAGGAAGAGTCGGGGTCTTTTGTGGTCTATAGCGAGCGGCCCCACAAGCGTCAACCCGGCGCAGGGCCTGAGCCGCAAGAGCACGTTGACAGGCGGAAACGCGGATGGCTCTTGTGGCGTCGCTCTATCGGCGAGCGGAGGTAACGTAAGAGGTCCATGCGCGTTCTGGTCACCGGCGCCGCCGGCTTCATCGGGTATCACACGGCGGCCAGGCTACTGGATCGCGGCGATGAGGTGATCGGGCTCGACAATTTGAGCCCCTATTACGACGTCACGCTCAAGGAGGCGCGGCTCGCCCGCCTCCAGGGCCGAAACGGCTTCCGCTTCCTCAAGGCTGACTTGGCCGAACGGGAGATCGTCGAAGCGGCCTTCGCCGAGGAGAAGCCGGACCGCGTCGTCCATCTGGCCGCGCAAGCGGGCGTCCGCTACTCGCTCGATCATCCCCACGCCTATATCGACGCCAACATCACCGGCTTTCTGCATGTGCTCGAAGGCTGCCGCCACTACGGTATCGAGCACCTCGTCTATGCCTCCTCGAGCTCGGTCTATGGCGCCAACCGCAAGCTGCCCTTCAAGGTCAGCGACAATGTCGATCATCCTGTGAGCCTCTATGGCGCTACCAAGAAGGCCAATGAGCTGATGGCCCATTCCTATGCTCACCTTTTCGGGCTGCCGGTGACGGGCTTGCGATTCTTTACCGTCTACGGTCCCTGGGGACGGCCGGACATGTCGCTGTTCCAGTTCACCCGAAAGATTTTCGAAGGCCGGCCGATCCCGGTGTTCAGCTACGGGCACCACGCACGCGACTTCACCTATATCGACGACGTGGTGGAAGGCGTGGTGCGCACGCTCGATTGCGTGGCGACCCCGGACCCCGATTGGCGAGGCGAGGATCCGGACCCAGCCTCGTCGTCAGCGCCTTACCGGCTCTACAATATCGGCAATCACAGCCCAGTCACCCTTCTCGACTATATCGCCGTGATCGAGACGGAGGTGGGCCGCAAGGCCGAGCTCGAAATGCTGCCGGCGCAAGCCGGCGACGTGCCGGAGACCTATGCCGATGTGGAGGCGCTGAGGGACGCGGTCGGTTTCGAGCCCTCGACCCCGATCGAGGAGGGGGTGAAGCACTTCGTCGCCTGGTACCGGGATTATTACCGGGTGTGAGGCCACTCAGCGGTTCGTGAACACCGGCTGGCGCTTCTCGATAAAGGCCGCCATGCCCTCCTTCTGGTCCTCGGTGGCGAACAGGGAGTAGAACTGGCCCCGCTCGAAGCGCGTGCCTTCCGCCAAGGTCGTGGCAAAGCCGCGGTTGATCGCCTCCTTGATCATCATCACCACATGCTGCGACAGGCTGGCGATCTTGTCGGCCACCTTCATCGTCTCGTTGTGGAGCTCCGCCGCCGGCACCACGCGGCTCACGAGCCCCGAGCGCTCGGCCTCCTCGGCGTCCATGCGCCGGCCGGTGAGGCAGAGCTCCATGGCCTTGGCCTTGCCGACCGCGCGGGTGAGCCGCTGCGTGCCGCCCGCCCCCGGCATGATGCCGAGATTGATCTCCGGCTGGCCGAAGGAGGCGGTGTCGGCGGCGAGGATGATGTCGCAACTCATGGCGAGCTCGCAGCCGCCGCCAAGCGCATAGCCCGCGACCGCCGCGATGATCGGCTTGCGGCAATGCCCGAGGCGGTCGAAGGGCGCGAGGAAATCGCTGCCATAGGCCTCGACGAAGGTCTTGGTGTGCATCTCCTTGATGTCGACGCCAGCGGCGAAGGCCTTCTCGCTGCCGGTGATGACGATGCAGCCGATGACTGGATTGGCCTCGAAGCCGTCCAGCGCGCGATTGAGCTCGCTGATGAGGAGCGTATTGAGGGCGTTGAGCGCGTGCGGACGGTTGAGCGTGATCAGCCCGACCTTGCCATGCATGGTGACGATGATCGTCTCGTACGTTGGCCCCGCGGGCTTCGTTTCTTGTTCCCTGCTGAGTTCATTGGCAAACATGGCTTTTCAAGTTCCCTTATCGTTGACAGTTTGGACAGTAGAAGGTTGAGCGGCCGCTCTGGACGATGCGGCGGACGGTGCCGCGGCAGCCTTTTTTTCGGCAGGACTTTCCCTCCCGCCCGTAAACCTTGAAGGAATGCTGGAAGCGCCCGAGCCTGCCGTCGGCGTGAACGTAGTCGCGCAAGGACGAGCCGCCGGCCTTGATGGCCTCCTGGAGCACGGCTGTGACGGCTTTGACCAGGGCTCTCGTCTTCTCGACCGGCTTTCCCGTCTTGGTCGCGAGCGAGCCGGCAAGGCGCAATGGCGAGATGCCGGCGCGGTAGAGCGCCTCGCAGGCATAGATATTACCGAGCCCTGCGATCAGCCTCTGATCGAGGAGGGCGGCCTTGATCGATGTGGCTTTTCCTTTGAGGCGCGACGCGAGCCATTCCGCCGTGAGGTCGGAGCTTAACGGCTCGACGCCGAGGCCCTTGAACAGCGCGTGGCCTTCGATCGCGCGGCCCGCGATAAGATCCATATAGCCGAAGCGGCGGACGTCGCTGTAGCGGACCGCGGCGCCGTCGGCCAAATGGAACACGATATGCTCATGCTTCGGAATGCGCTTTTGCGGATGCGCAAAGACACCTAGCTCGTGGGACACTCCGTTCAACGCTGATGACTCACCCCGCTCCCGACCAGTCTTTTTTGTTTGCGCTACCACGCTACCACACTCGTGTGTTCGCGCTACGTGAGCGCTCGGATGATCGATGCTGAAGCGCCCGGTCATGCCGAGATGCATCACCAGCACCTCGCCATCATCGAGTCGCGCTAAGAGATATTTGGCGCGGCGGTCGAGCGCCTCGATCCTCCGTCCCTCAAGCCGTTGCGTGAAGTGCTGCGGCAGCGGAAAGCGCAAATCCCCGCGCCGCTGCTCGATGCTCGCGAAGCGATTGCCGACGAGAACGGGCGCCAATCCGAGGCGGACCGTTTCGACCTCAGGAAGTTCGGGCATGGTGATGATTCCGCAATGCGAAATGTTCTCCGTTGCGCTGCAACAATAGCTTGATTTCCAGGCTTGCGCTATTGTCCCGCGCATGGCTACAGACCTGAAGCACGAAAGCGGAGAGCAGGAGGCGAATTTCGGCTTCGCGTCCGTGGCGGCGGAGGCGAAGCAGGGGTTCGTCAACCAGGTCTTCGCCCGCGTGGCGCGCCGCTACGATCTGATGAACGATTTGATGTCGGGCGGCTTTCACCGCCTGTGGAAGGACGATCTCATCGGCTGGCTCGCGCCGGCCAAAGGACCACACCCTTACGCCCTCCTCGACGTTGCGGGAGGCACCGGCGATATCGCCTCGCGCTTCCTGAAAGCGTCGGGCAGCGGCGCCCGCGCCGTGATCTGTGACATCAGCGCCGAGATGATCGAGGCCGGGCGCGTGCGCATGGAGGAGGCGGAGCGACTTGCCTTCGTGCGCGGCAATGCCGAGAGCCTGCCTTTCGCCTCGCGGAGCTTCGACGCCTACGCCATCGCCTTCGGCATGCGCAATCTGACCCGGCAAGACGCGGCGCTGGCCGAGGCCTTCCGCGTGCTGAAGCCGGGGGGACGCTTCCTTTGCCTCGAATTCTCCGCGGTCGAGACGCCGCTCCTGGACACGCTTTACGATGCCTATTCAATGAATGCGATACCGGTGCTCGGGGCGCTCGTAGCCGGCGACAGCGCCTCCTATCGCTATCTCGTGGAGAGCATTCGCCGCTTCCCCGATCAGAAATCCTTCATGGGAATGATCGAGAATGCGGGCTTCGAGCGGGTGCGCTACCGCAATCTCACCGGGGGAATCGCGGCGATCCACTCTGGCTGGCGGCTTTGAGGCAATGAACGCAATCGCCAATATGGTGAGGCTCATGCGCGCCGGCGCCGTCATCGCCTGGTCGGGCGCCCGCGTGCTTCCTGACGAGATCACTCTGCCTCCCCCTCTCGCTTTGTTCGGCCGCATCACCGCGCCCCTGCGGCGAAAGGCGAACGGTGCCGGTAACGAAGTTACCAACGAGGTCGCCAATGACGCGCGGCTCTCCACGGCGCTCACCTCGCTCGGGCCCTCTTACATCAAGCTCGGCCAGTTCCTCGCCACCCGCGACGATATCATCGGCCGCGAGCTTGCCGCCGACCTCTCCACGCTGCAGGATCGCCTGCCGCCCTTCTCGCAAAGCGAGGCGCGCAAGGCCGTCGAGGAGGCGCTCGAAGCGCCTATCGACAAGCTCTTCGCCGAGTTCGGTCCACCCGTGGCTGCCGCCTCGATCGCGCAGGTGCATAAGGCTCAGCTGCGCACCCCCGACGGCGGGTTCAAGCCCGTTGCCGTCAAGGTCCTCCGGCCCGGCATCGAGCAGCGCTTCAAGCAGGATCTGGATACGTATTTCTTCGCCGCGCGGCTGATCGAGCGGCTCTATCCTCCCTCCCGGCGCCTCCGCCCCGAGGCCGTCGTCGACACGCTGGCGAAGTCCGTCGCCATCGAGATGGATTTGCGCATGGAGGCCGCCGCTCTCTCCGAGATGGCGGAGAACTCGAAGCACGACGAGGGCTTCCGCGTGCCGCAAGTGGATTGGACCCGGAGCGCGCGCCGCGTGCTCACGCTCGAATGGATCGACGGCGTGCCGATCTCAGATCGCGAGACCTTGCGCGCGGAGGGCCACGATGTGAAGGCGCTCGGCACGCGCCTGATGCAGACCTTCCTGCGCCACGCTATGCGCGACGGCTTCTTCCACGCCGACATGCATCCCGGCAATCTGTTCATCGACCAAGAGGGCCGCATCGTCGCTGTGGATTTCGGCATTATGGGGCGCCTCGGACTGAAGGAGCGGCGCTTCCTCGCCGAGATCCTGCACGGCTTCATCACGCGGAACTACCGGCGCGTGGCGGAGGTGCATTTCGAGGCGGGCTACGTGCCGCGCCGCCACTCCGTCGAGCTGTTCGCGCAAGCCTTGCGCGCCATCGGCGAGCCGATCATGGATCGGCCCGCAAGCGAGATCTCCATGGCGCAGCTGCTCGGCCAGCTCTTCCAGTACACCGAAGTGTTCGACATGCAGACGCGGCCCGAGCTGCTGCTCTTGCAGAAGACCATGGTGGTGGTCGAAGGCGTGGGCCGCAGCCTCGATCCCGAGCTGAATATTTGGGTCGTGGCCGAGCCCGTGGTGCGGCAATGGATGCAGAGCCAGCTCGGCGCAGAAGCCCGGTTTGAGGCGGCTGCCGAGAGTGCCGCATCGCTAGGCAAATTCGTCGGCGACATCCCCAAGCTCTTGGGCCAAGCCGAACGCACGGCGGAGGCGCTATCGGCCATGGCCGAGGAGGGCTTGCGCCTCGACGATCATACGGTCGAACGGCTGGCTGAGGCGCAAAGCCGGCAGAATCGCATGAGCCGCATCGGCATCTGGGTCGGCGCGCTCGCGCTTGCCGCCATCGCGTTTGCGCTGCTCTTCTGATTGGGAAGCGCTAACCCCAAATGATTATCGTTGCCGGAGAAGACTAGGCAATCCAGTATCTTATGGCATCTGCCAAGCAGCGACGATTCGGCGAAAGAGACGAAAGACGTGAACGGTAAGCGCATCCTCCTCATCGTCGGCGGCGGCATCGCCGCCTATAAGAGCCTCGAGCTGGTGCGCCGCTTGAAAGAGCGGGGGGCGAGCGTGCGCGCGATTCTCACCAAGGGCGGCGCCGAGTTCGTCACGCCGCTCTCTTTCTCGGTGCTCACCGAGGAGAAGGCCTTCACCGATCTGTTCGATCTCGAGGACGAGGCCGAGATCGGGCACATCCGGCTGTCGCGCGAGGCCGACCTTATCGTCGTGGCGCCGGCGACCGCGGACCTCCTCGCCAAGATGGCGCATGGCTTAGCCGTCGATCTCGCGACCACCCTACTGCTCGCCACCGACAAGCCGGTGCTGGTGGCACCCGCCATGAACGTTCGCATGTGGCAGCACGCGGCCACGAGGCGCAATGTCGCCAGGCTGCGGGAGGACGGCATCGCCTTCGTCGGACCCGAGGAGGGCGAGATGGCGTGCGGCGAATTTGGGCCTGGCCGCATGGCCGAGCCCGCCGCCATCATCGATGCGATCGCAAGCATGTCGGGAACGAGCCTTCTCGGGACAGGCTTGCCCAAAGAGCGGCGTGTCGGCTCGCTGACCGGCCGCCGTGTGCTCATCACCTCCGGCCCGACCCACGAGCCGCTCGACCCTGTGCGCTATATCGCCAACCGCTCCTCCGGCAAGCAGGGCCATGCTCTGGCACGCGCCGCCGCGGCGATAGGTGCCGAGGTGACGCTGGTGAGCGGCCCGGTGGCGTTGCCCGATCCTGAGGGCGTGCGCATGATCAGGGTCGAGACCGCGCATGAGATGCTGGCCGCTGTCCTCAACGCGCTCCCCGCGGACATCGCGATTTGCGCCGCCGCGGTGGCCGATTGGCGCGCCACCGAAGAGGCGCCGCACAAGCTCAAGAAGCAGCACCAGGGCAGCGAAACCACGCTGACGCTCACGCAGAACCCCGATATCCTCGCGACGCTGGCGGGGCTTGCCGCGAAGCGTCCGCGCCTCGTCATCGGCTTTGCCGCCGAGACCGAGAATCTGATCGCCAACGCCACCGCCAAGCGGCGCGCCAAGGGAGCGGACTGGGTCGTCGCCAACGACGTCTGGCCTGGCACCGGCGCGATGGGCGGCGATCGCACTGAGGTCCATCTCATCACCAGGCAGGGGGTCGAGGATTGGCCGCCCATGAGCAAGGACGAGATGGCGGCGAGACTGCTCGCCCGTGCGGGGGAAGCCCTCCAGGCGCTGCGCTCGGCGGCCGAATGACGGCGGAGAGGCTCGCCAAATGAGCGCCGTCCGCGTGCTGCGCCTGCCCCATGGCGAAGGGCTGCCGCTTCCTTCCTATCACTCCGAGCACGCCGCCGGCCTCGATGTGGTCGCGGGCGTTCCGGAAGAAGAGCCGCTCGAGCTCACGCCAGGCGCCCGCGCCCTGGTGCCCACCGGCTTCGCACTCGAGCTGCCGCCGGGCTATGAGGCGCAGCTCCGCCCGCGCTCCGGCCTCGCGCTGAATTCGGGCGTGACGCTGTTGAATAGCCCCGGCACCATCGACGCCGACTATCGCGGGGAGATCAAGGTGCTGCTCGTCAATCTCGGCACCGAGCGCTTCGTCGTGCACCGCGGGATGCGCGTCGCTCAGCTCGTGGTGGCGCGCGTCGAGCATGTGCAGATCGAGCTGGCCCAGGAGCTTCGGGCCACGCCGCGAGGGCAGGGGGGCTTCGGCTCCACCGGATAGCGCCAAACCCTCCCCTGAAGGGGAGGGATGTCCTACATTGAAGACATTATGCTCACCCCTGACGAGATCGAGCGCTACAAGCGCCAGCTGGTGCTGAAGGAGATCGGCGGCGAAGGGCAGCAACGCCTGAAGGGCGGCAAGGTGCTCGTGGTGGGCGCGGGCGGCCTCGGCTCGCCGCTCCTCATCTACCTTGCCGCCGCGGGCGTGGGCGAGATCGGCATCATCGACAACGATCGCGTCAGCCTCGACAATCTGCAGCGCCAGATCGCCCACGACACGGGCAGCGTCGGCACGTTCAAGACGAGGAGCGCGGCAGAGACCATCGAGCGCCTCAACCCGCATGTGGAGACGCGGCTCTACACGACGCGGCTCGTGCCGGAGAACGCGGCCGAGATCATCTCCCACTACGACATCGTCGCCGACGGCTCGGACAATTTCGCTACGCGCTACCTCGTCAACGACGCCTGCTATTTCGCGCGAAGGCCGCTCGTCTCGGCGGCGCTTGGGCCTTTCGACGGCCACCTCACCACCATCCGTGCCTTCGAGCGCGACGCCCACGGCAATCCGCTTCCCTCCTATCGCTGCCTGTTTCCCGAGGCGCCCCCGCCAGGAACCGTGGCACCTTGCTCGGAGGCCGGCATTCTTGGCGCCGTGGCCGGCGTGATGGGGACGCTTGCCGCGGTCGAGATCCTGAAGGAGCTTCTGTGCCTTGGCGAGAGCCTGGTCGGCAGGCTGCTTCTCTATGACGCGCTCCAGTCGCGCTTCACTAGGGTCGATTATGGCTGGGACCCAGACAACCCGCTCAACGGCCGCGAGCCACGCTTCCACGACCTCTCCCATCACCGTGAGGCCATGGCCGATGCGGGCGGGTGAGAGACGGTTCGAGGAATCTTTCGTCGTCATTGCCGGGCTTGACCCGGCAATCCACTAACCAAGGCAGAACGTTATTTTGCGAACTGGTGGTTACTGGAGTCCCGCTTTCGCGGGACTGACAATGAAAGGGATCGGTGACCATGCGGGAGCAGGTCTCAGTGAGGCCTCTGGGCAAGTAGATGCCGACTGAAACCATCACCACGGGCTGCTGCATCGCCGGAGGCGGACCCGCCGGCATGATGCTTGGTTACCTGCTCGCCGGCGTCGAGGTGATGGTGCTGGAGAAGCACGCCAATTTCCTCCGCGACTTCCGCGGCGACACCATTCACCCTTCGACCCTTGAGATCATGGCAGAGCTTGGGCTGCTCGAGGCGTTTCTCAGGCGGCCGCACCAGGAGGTGCGGGAACTCGCCGGCCAGATCGGAGAGGAGCGCGTCACCCTCGCCGGCTTCTCGCACCTGCCGACGCGCTGTCATTTCATCGCTTTCATGCCCCAATGGGAGTTCCTCGACTTTCTCGCCGAGCATGCGAGAC
This sequence comes from uncultured Alphaproteobacteria bacterium, assembly GCA_963804515.1. Classification (GTDB taxonomy): domain Bacteria; phylum Pseudomonadota; class Alphaproteobacteria; order Rhizobiales; family Methyloligellaceae; genus Methyloceanibacter. The sequence continues at coordinate 154,755 of CAWDQR010000007.1, forward strand.
GCTATCCGAGCTTCGGCCTCAGACTGCAGGCCGAGGTCACCGATCTCCTCGCGGAGGGGGGCAGCGTAACTGGGGTGAAGGCGAAAGTGCCGCAGGGCACGCTTCAGGTGCGCGCGGACCTCGTGGTCGGCGCCGACGGCCGCCACTCGGCGGTGCGGGACCTTGCCGGCCTCGACGTCGAGGATCTCGGCGCGCCGATGGACGTGTTGTGGATGCGCCTCTCCAAGCGGCCGGAGGACGGAACGGAAACCCTTGGGCGCATCGAGGCCGGCCGGCTGTTCGTCATGCTCGACCGCGGCGACTACTGGCAATGCGCCTTCGTCATTCCCAAGGGCGGGCTCAACGAGCTCCGGCGCCGTGGGCTATCGGCCTTCCGCGAGGCTATCGTCGAGCTCAACCCATCGCTCGCCGACCGCGTGCAGGAGCTATCCTCCTGGGACGACGTGAAGCTGCTGACCGTACGGGTCGACCGGCTGAAGCGCTGGTACAAGCCGGGCGTGCTGTGTATCGGCGACGCCGCCCACGCCATGTCTCCAGTGGGCGGTGTGGGCATCAATCTCGCTATTCAGGATGCGGTCGTCGCGGCGAATATCCTCGCATTGCCGTTGCGCCAGGGGCCAGTTCCAGTGGAGCTGCTGCGCAAGGTGCAACGGCGGCGGGAATGGCCGACGCGGATGATGCAGGCCGTGCAGATCTTCATCCAGACCCGCATCATAAGCAACGTGCTCGCCATGCGGTCGCGGCCGCGGGCGCCCTTCGTCGTCAGGCTGCTCAACCGCTTCCCATGGCTCCGCCGCATCCCGGCGCGGCTGATCAGCATGGGCTTCCGCCCCGAGCATGTGCGCACGCCGGAACTGAAGGCAATGAGCGCGAGCCACGGGAGCTAATAGCCGCCGCCACCGTAGCGGCCATCACCATGCTGGCGGGGCCTGATGCGCGGGTGCTGAAGGCTCGTCGCCCTCAGTCTGGACGGTGCTGCCGGGGAGGGATCTAAAACATCGCGGGGTGGACGCGATCCGGCGGCGCGTGGCCGTCGAGGAAGGTTTTGATGTTGATGATCACCTTCTCGCCCATGTCGACCCGGCCCTCGATGGTCGCCGACCCCATATGGGGCAGCACCACGACCTTGTCGCTCTTCAGCAGCTTCGCGTTCACGGCGGGCTCGTGCTCGAACACGTCGAGCCCCGCGCCGCCCAACTCGCCATTCTCGATCATGCGGGCGAGCGCATTCTCGTCGATCACCTCGCCGCGCGCGGTGTTGACGATATAGGCCGTGGGCTTCATCAGCGCGAGCCTGCGCGCCGAGAGCAAATGATAGGTCGCGGGCGTATGCGGGCAGTTGATGGAGATGATGTCCATGCGGGCGAGCATCTGGTCGAGGCTGTCCCAATAGGTCGCCTCGAGCGCCTTCTCGATCTCCGCCGCCACGCGCCGGCGATTGTGATAGTGGATCTGCAGGCCGAAGGCCCGCGCCCGCTTTGCCACCGCCTGGCCGATGCGTCCCATGCCGACGATGCCGAGCCGCTTGCCGTGGATGCGGTGGCCGAGCATCCAGGTTGGCGACCAGCCGTGCCACTGGCTGTCGCCGGTCTTGAGCATGACGGCGCCCTCGGTGAGCCGGCGGGGGACGGCGAGGATCAGGGCCATGGTCATGTCGGCAGTGTCCTCGGTCAGCACCCCCGGCGTATTGGTGACGAGGATGCTCCGGTTCCGCGCCGTTTCGAGGTCGATATTGTCCACCCCCGTGCCGAACTGAGCGATCAATTTCAGCTGCGGTCCGGCCTGACTCAACACCGCCCGGTCGATGCGGTCGGTGACGGTGGGGACGAGCACATCGGCGGTCTTCACCGCTTCGATCAGCTCCTCCTTGGAGAGTGGCTTGTCTTCGAGATTCAGCCGTGCGTCGAACAGCTCGCGCAAGCGGGTCTCCACGACATCGGGGAGCTTACGCGTGACAATAATAAGCGGTCGTTCAGAGGCCATCATCATTCCCGTCAGGATATCCGAGGGGGCAGGAGGTTCCCCCCGCGGCAAACGCAGTGGTGCCTTACAAAGCGGCGCGCGGAGCCTTGTCTAACAGAACCGGCTGCCGCAGATAAGCGTCATCTTGGCGCGAAGGCCATGGTCCGTTCACTTTTATGAGGCATGACAGAGCGTGCCGATTCGCCAACTCCAAAGCACCCGCAAGCAAGGGGCTGCTCGGTGCCAACAACGGGGCAATTAGTGGTGTGGCATCGACTGCGGATTGGGGTTGTGCTCGGGCTCATCGCTCTTGGTTGCGTTCAGGCGCGCGCGGGCGATGATGAAACCACGCAGGCAACGCAGCCGAATGGGCAGAGCCACTTGCCAGTACCCCGCTTCGTCAGCCTCAAATCCGACCAGGTCAATGTGCGCAAAGGTCCAAGCACCGATCAGGCCATCGTCTGGGTGTTTGCCCGCGCAGGTCTCCCGGTCGAGGTCATCGCCGAATCCGACAATTGGCGGCGGGTGCGCGACAGCGAGGGGGCCGACGGCTGGGTGTTCCACAGCCTGCTGAGTGGGCGGCGCACGGTGCTGATTGCGCCTTGGTCGAAGGACCATGAAAGCGTACCGCTCTACGGACGGAAATCGACCGGTGCGCAGCCCGTGGCCGAGCTCGAGCCGGGCGTGCTTGGCAATGTTCTCTCCTGTGACGGGGACTGGTGCGAGCTGTCGATCGACGACTATTCGGGCTTCGTCCAGCAGGACAAGCTCTGGGGCGTCTACCGCGGCGAGGTCATCCAGTAGCCGGCCCCATCCTTGTCTTCCCGCGAAAGCGAGAATCCAGGACACGGCGCGCGTGAATGATGCGAGCCCAGCGGAGACTGGATTGCCCGGTCCGGCCGGGCAAGAGGCCTTTAGCGGTTGCGGTTGGTGACAAGGCGCACAAGCACGTCGACCCGCGAGATCGCCATGCCGTCGGGAGCCTCGGGCAGGCCTTCAATGCGGATCGAGGCCGTCTCGATGTCCATGAGATCGCCCGAAGGCTCGCAGAAGAAGTGGTAGTGGTTGGAGGTATTGGTGTCGAAATAGGTCTTGGCGCCTTCGACCGCGACCTCCCGCAACAGACCCGCTTCCGTGAACTGATGCAGCGTGTTGTAGACCGTGGCCAGCGAAACCGGAACTTTGCGGTGTTGCGCCTCCTCATGCAGCAGCTCGGCCGTGACGTGGCGGTCGCCCGCGTCGAACAACAGGCGCGCAAGCGCCACTCGCTGGCGCGTGGGCCTAAGCCCCGCGGCGCGCAGGCGCTCGGCGATGTCGGTTGCCGGACTCGTCATGGCAGGGACAATATATGGGGAAGCGCCCCTGGCTGCAACGCCATGACCAGGACGCTCCGCCGAGGAGAAATGCCTGACCCGATCAGAGCCGGCCGGCCGGCGTCGCCCATTCCCGCCAACCAGGACCAAGTTATGACGAGACTTTAGGCAGGCTTTTGGCGCCCCGTCGTCTGTGTTAGGAAACGGCCGGCCGCGGGAGAGCGCTATCCCCCGCGCGAGGAAGGACGAGGATGACAGAGCGGCGCGACCAGTTCGACTACGAGGACCTGCTCGCGTGCGCACGCGGCGAGCTGTTCGGCCCCGGTAACGCGCAATTGCCGCTGCCCCCCATGCTCATGTTCGACCGCATTTCGCAAGTTGAGGAGGAAGGGGGCGAGCATGGCTATGGGCGTATCGTGGCCGAGCTCGACGTGAAGCCGGACCTCTGGTTCTTCCCATGTCACTTCAAGGGCGATCCGGTGATGCCCGGCTGCCTCGGGCTCGATGCGCTGTGGCAGTTGTTGGGTTTTTTCCTCGGTTGGCTTGGCGCGCCAGGCAAGGGGCGGGCCTTGAGCGTCGGCGAGGTCAAGTTCACCGGCATGGTGCTGCCGACCATGCGCAAGCTCGAATATATCGTCGAGTTGAAGCGGGTGATCCGGCGCAAATTCACGCTCGGCACCGGCGATGGCTGGCTGAAAGCCGACGGCGAGACCATCTATACGGCCAAGGACCTGCGGGTCGGCCTGTTCCAGGCGGGCGAAGCCGCTCCCGCTGGTGCTTGACCCCGCAACGCTCGGCACGCCGATTTGAGGACTAACCCATGAGACGAGTAGTCGTGACCGGCATGGGCATCGTGTCCTCGATCGGCAACAGCGCCCAGGAGGTGCTCGCCTCGCTGCGCGAAGCGAAGTCCGGCATCGTCAAGGCCGACACCTACGCCGAGCTCGGCTTCCGCTGCCAGGTGCATGGCGCGCCGAAGCTCGATTGGGAAGCCATGATCGACCGTAAGGTGCGCCGCTTCATGGGGGAGGGCGCAGCCTGGAACTACATCGCCATGGAGCAGGCGATCCGCGATGCGGGCCTGGAAGAGGGCGACGTCTCCAATGAGCGAACCGGCTTGATCATGGGCTCCGGCGGGCCCTCGACGCGCGCCATCGTACAGGCCGCGGACACCACGCGCGAAAAAGGCCCCAAAAAGGTGGGGCCGTTCGAGGTGCCGAAGGCGATGTGCTCGACCAACTCGGCGACGCTATCCACGCCCTTTCATATCAAGGGCGTGAGCTATTCGATCTCATCGGCCTGCTCGACCTCGGCCCATTGCATCGGCAATGGCGGCGAGCTGATCCAAATGTGCAAGCAGGATGTGGTGTTCGCCGGCGGCGGGGAGGAGCTCGACTGGACGCTGTCGGTCTTGTTCGACGCCATGAACGCCATGTCGTCCGACTTCAACGACCGGCCCGAAGTGGCGAGCCGCGCCTATGACGTCAACCGCGACGGCTTCGTCATCGCCGGCGGTGCGGGCGTGGTCGTGCTCGAGGAGCTCGAGCATGCGAAGGCCCGTGGCGCCCGCCTCTATGGCGAGCTCGTGGGTTACGGCGCCACCTCGGACGGCTACGACATGGTGCAGCCTTCAGGGGAAGGCGCGGCGCGCTGCATGCGCATGGCGCTTGCCAAGGTCGATGGCGGCGTCGACTACATCAATCCCCACGCCACCTCGACCCCGATCGGCGACCTCCGCGAGATCGAGGCTATCCGGGGGGTGTTCGGCGACAAATGTCCCCCGATCAGCGCCACCAAGTCGCTGACCGGCCATTCGCTCGGTGCCGCGGGGGCGCATGAGGCAATCTATTCGCTGCTGATGATGAATAATGGCTTCATCTGCGAATCCGCCAATATCGAGACCATCGACCCCGCCGTTGCCGACATGCCAATCGTCCGCAAGCGTCAGGACAATGTCGATATTAACGCCGTCATGTCCAATAGCTTCGGTTTCGGCGGCACCAACGCCACTCTCGTGTTCCAGCGCTATGACGGCTAAGTACTAAGATTGAACAGTCGCACTTTCACCCATAACCAGAGCAAGCCCCATGACAACAACAAGAGACATCGCCGAACCCGGACCCCTGATGGCGGGCAAGAGGGGACTGGTGATGGGTGTCGCCAACGACCGCTCGATCGCCTGGGGCATTGCCCGGGTGCTGCACGGCCAGGGCGCCGAGCTTGCCTTCAGCTACCAGGGCGGCGCCTTCGGCCGCCGCGCTGTCCCGCTTGCCGAATCCATCGGGTCCAAGATCATCGAGGAGGCTGATGTCGAGGATCTGGAGGGCGTGAAGCGTGTGTTCGACGTGATCCGCAAGAAGTGGGGGTCGCTCGATTTCGTTGTGCATGCGCTGGCCTTCTCCGATCGGAACGAGCTCAGGGGCCGCTATTGCGACACGACGCGCGCCAATTTCGAGCACACCATGGTGATCTCGTGCTTTTCCTTTACCGAGATCTGTAAGCTCGCCGCGGAGCTGATGCCACAAGGCGGCTCACTGCTCACGCTCACCTATGGCGGGTCGACGCGGGTGGTTCCCTGCTACAATGTCATGGGCGTGGCCAAGGCGGCGCTCGAGGCGAGCGTGCGCTATCTCGCTTCCGATTTCGGCCCGCAAAGCATAAGGGTGAATGCGCTGTCTGCGGGACCCATGCGAACGCTCGCCGGGGCCGGCATCTCCGACGCGCGAACCCTATTCCATTACCAGCAGCATCATGCGCCGATGCGCCGCTCGCCCACTTTGGACGAGGTTGGCGGGGCTGCTCTCTATCTGCTGTCCGACCTGTCCGGGGCGGTGACGGGCGAGGTGCATTTCGTCGATTGCGGCTACAGTACCATCGCCATGCCAAGCCTCGACACTCTTAAGCCCCAAGACAAGGGCGAGAAGGAACCGGAGCCTCAGGTCGAGAAGCCGCCGCGTGAAGCCGCCCAATGAGCGGCAACGGCGCTTATTGACATCCCGGGATCGACGCCCGATGGAAGAAAGGTCTCCCCGCGAAAAGCGACGGCCCACCCTCGTTACTGAGCCAGCGACATCGGGGTCAGCTGAAGATTGAAGGAAATTTGTCCATGGCCCAACTTGTCGTGCTTATCTGTCTTCTCGCGACGCCAACGGAATGCTCAGAAAAACCCGTGCCCGGCGCCACGGCTCCCGACGTGGTTACCTGCCTCAAGAGTGCCGGCGACAAGGCCGATGAATGGCAGAAGGCCAACAGTCAATATTTCGTCATTGGCTGGAGATGCCAAGCGCAGAAGCCGGACGCTGCCCCCGCTGAAGGGCAGGGCGCCGGGCATTAGCACCGCCCCCTCCGCTTGGCCGCACACCGCTAGCTCACTTCGGCCTTTTGCAGCTCCCGGCCAGTTGCCTGGTCGACCACCTTCATCGACAGCCTGACCTTGCCGCGGTCGTCGAAGCCGAGCAGCTTCACCCAGACCATGTCGCCTTCCTTGACCACGTCGGTGACCGCCTTCGGCCGGCCTTCGGCGAGCTGCGAGATGTGCACGAGCCCGTCCTTGGCGCCGAAGAAGTTCACGAAGGCGCCGAACTCCATCACCTTGACGACCTTGCCCTGATAGATCTCGCCGACCTCGGGCTCCGCGGCGATGCCTTTGATGCGGGCGATGGCCGCCCGGATCGATTCGGCGTTGGCCGAGGCGATCTTGACGGTGCCGTCGTCGGAGATGTCGATCTTGGCGCCGGATTCCGCGACGATCTCGCGGATCACCGAGCCGCCCGAGCCGATCACCTCACGGATCTTGTCGACCGGGATATGGATCGTCTCGATGCGCGGGGCATATTCGCCGAGCTCGGGCCGCGCCTCGTTCAGCGCCTTGTTCATTTCGGCAAGGATATGCATGCGTCCGTCGCGCGCCTGGTCGAGCGCGACCTTCATGATCTCCTCGGTGATGCCGGTGATCTTGATGTCCATCTGTAGCGAGGTGACGCCTTCCGAGGTCCCGGCGACCTTGAAGTCCATGTCGCCGAGATGGTCCTCATCGCCGAGGATGTCGGAGAGGACGGCGAAGCTCGCCGCCTCCTTGATCAGCCCCATGGCGATGCCGGCGACGGGCCGGCGTAAGGGAATGCCCGCATCCATCATGGCTAGCGAGGATCCGCACACCGTGGCCATGGAGGAGGAGCCGTTCGAACTCGGTGATCTCCGAGACCACGCGGATGGTGTAGGGGAAGCTCTCGCGGTCCGGCAGCACGGGGTGGATTGCCCGCCAGGCGAGCTTGCCGTGGCCGATCTCACGGCGTCCGGGAGAGCTCATGCGGCCAACCTCGCCTACCGAATAGGGGGGGAAGTTGTAGTGCAGCAGGAAGGTCTCCTTGTAGGTGCCCTCCAGGGCGTCGATATATTGCTCGTCCTCGCCTGTCCCGAGCGTGGCCACCGCCAGCGCCTGCGTCTCGCCGCGGGTGAAGAGGGCGCTGCCATGGGTGCGGGGAAGGATGCCCACCTCGCAGACGATCGGCCTGACCGTGGTGAGGTCGCGCCCGTCGATCCGCTTGCTGGTCTGCAGGATGCTTGAGCGGACGATGTCCTTCTCCAGCTCCTTGTAGGCGCTGGCTACTTTCGTGGCCGCCGTATCGTCGGCGCCTTCCACGAGCGCGCCAACCACCTTCTCCTTGATCTCGGCCACGCGATCGCGGCGCTCATGCTTGGCGACGATCTTGTAGGCGTCGCGCAAATTGGGTTCCGCCAGTGCGCGAACCTTGACCGCGAGCTCCTCGGCGCTCGCGTCGCTCGTAAGATCCCAAGGCTCCTTAGCGGCGCGCTCGGCAAGCTTGACGATGGCGTCGAGCACCGGCTGAAAGTGCTTCTGTCCGAACATCACCGCGCCGAGCATGACATCCTCGGGCAGCTCCTTCGCCTCGGACTCGACCATCAGCACGGCGCTCGCGGTCCCGGCCACCACGAGATCGAGCGTGCTCTCGGACATCTCGTCGATCATCGGATTGAGCGCATATTTGCCGCTGATATAGCCGACGCGCGCGGACCCGATGGGCCCGAGGAAGGGGATGCCGGAAAGGGTGAGCGCGGCGGAAGCCGCGATCAACGCCACGATATCAGGGTCGTTCTCCATGTCATGGGAGAGCACCGTGGCGATCACTTGGGTCTCATTCTTGAAGCCGCTCGCGAAGAGCGGGCGGATCGGACGGTCGATCAGCCGCGAGGTGAGCGTCTCCTTCTCGGTGGGGCGTCCCTCGCGCTTGAAATAACCGCCGGGGATCTTGCCCGCGGCAAACGTCTTCTCCTGATAGTTCACGGTCAGCGGGAAAAAGTCGATGCCGGGCCTAGCCTCCTTGGCGGCGACGGCGGTGGCGAGCACGGTGGTCCCGCCATATTGGGCGAGAACGGCGCCGTCCGCCTGGCGGGCGATGCGGCCGGTCTCGAGCCTGAGGGGGCGGCCCCCCCATTCGATTTCTACAGTGTGCTTATGCAGCATGATGATGTCTCAACGCGCAGGGAAAGGTTGCGCCCGAGCGGGCCCCCTGGAGGCGAAGGCTCGGGTCGATATGTCGTGAAGGGTCGCACTGGCGTAAGGCGGTGAGCGTCTCGCGTCACCGGCGAATGCCCAGGCGGTTGATGAGCTTTTGATATCGGTCCTCGTCAGCGGCCTTGACGTAGTCGAGCAGCCGGCGCCGCTGGCTAACCATTTTGAGCAGCCCGCGCCGCGAATGGTTGTCCTTGTTGTGCGTTTTGAAGTGACCGGTGAGATTGGTGATCCGCTCGGTCAAGATCGCCACTTGCACTTCGGGAGACCCGGTATCGCCGGGCTTGGTGGCGTAGTCTTTGATAAGCTCTTGCTTGCGCAAAGCGCTGATCGACATCGGGTAACTCCTGCGATTCGCGTCTGCGTCCTAACCCGGTAGATTGAAAACGCGGGTGGGGCGCAATTCGCCTTGGCTGACCTCGCCGACCGCCACGAGCGTACCCCGTGACGTGGCATAGACGGGCCCTTTGAGAATGGGAGCATCCCGGCCTCTTAGCAGCACGGGTTGGCCTCTCTTGAGCCTGGCCGCGTCCTGCCCACTGATGGCTAGCGCCGGGATGTCGTCCAGCGCCGTCTCCAGGGGCCTTAGCACGCTTAAAAGCGCGTCGCGGCCGGCGGCACTATGTCCCAACTGCTCCAGCTTGGCCAGCGAAATTGCTTGATCCTCGCCAAACCCGCCGACCCGCGTGCGCCGCAAGGCCTCGACATGGGCGACCGTGCCGAGCGCCTGCCCGAGGTCGCGGGCGAGCGCCCGGACATAGGTGCCCTTGCCGCAACGGGCCTCGATCACGCAATGGTCCGGATCGGGCATGTCGACGAGGGTAAGGCTCGCGATCAGCGCTTGCCGCGGGGCGAGCTCGAACTCTTGGGCGTCCCGGGCTAGGTCGTAGGCCCTGGCGCCGGCCACCTTGAGCGCCGAGAAGCGGGGCGGCACTTGGCTGATCTCGCCCACGAAGCTTGGAAGCGCCGCTTCCATCTCGGCGCGTGTGGGCCGCTCGTCGCTCTCCGCCACGACCTGGCCCTCCGCGTCGTCGGTGTCGGTGGCAGAGCCGAAGCGCACGGTAAAGCGGTACGCCTTGCTGCCCGCCACCACGAAGGGCACGGTCTTGGTGGCCTCGCCGAGAGCGATCGGGAGCACGCCGGTGGCGAGCGGATCCAGGGTTCCCGCGTGCCCGGCCTTGGCCGCGCCGTAAAGCTGCCTGACGCGGGTGACGGCCTGCGTCGAGGTCATGCCTTGCGGCTTGTCGAGCACGAGCCAGCCATGAATGGGAAAGCCTTTGCGCCGCCGCGCCATGTCGCTGCCTGTCTTCGGCTGGTCAGCTGTCGAGGTCGCGCGCGACCTTGGGCGAAGCGAGCAGCTCATCGATACGCTGAGAGATCGCGAACGAGGTGTCCGCCTTGAAGCGGATCTCGGGCATGAACTTCAAGCTCACGCCCTTGGCGATTTCGCCGCGCAGGAAGCGCTTGTGCTGCTCGAGATGTTTGACCACGTCCTCCGCTCCCGCCCCGCCGAGTGGTAGCACGAAGATCGTGGCGAGCTTCAAGTCGGGCGTCATGCGCACCTCCGACACGGTCAGCGAGTACCGGCTCAACACATCGTCCACGATCTCTCCGCGGGAGAAAATCTCGGCCAGCACGTGCCGGATTAGCTCGCCAACTTTCAGTTGGCGTTGGCTGGAGGCTTTTCCCTTGTCGCGATCGATCATCTTAAGCCCGAGGTCGCAGCCCGCAACTCAACAGAAGGCAGAGCGCTGTCGCGATTTCATGTGCTGCGATAGCGCTCTAGAGCGTGCGCTGGACGTGCTCGACCTCGAAGCACTCGATGACGTCGCCCTGGCGCATATCCTGGTAGCCCTCGAAGGCCATGCCGCATTCTTGCCCGGCAACCACCTCGCGCACCTCGTCCTTGAATCGCTTCAAGGTGGAAAGCTTGCCTTCATGGATCACCACATTGTCGCGGATCAGCCGGACCTGGGCGCCGCGCTCGACCTTGCCTTCGGTGACGCGGCAGCCGGCGACCTTGCCGACCTTGGAGATGGTGAAGACCTCGAGAATCTCGGCATTGCCGAGGAAGGTCTCGCGCACCGTCGGCGCGAGCAGGCCGGACATGGCTTGCTTCACCTCGTCGACGAGGTCGTAGATCACGGCGTAGTAGCGGATCTCGACGCCGTCGCGCTCCGCCGCCTCGCGGGCCTGGGCGTTGGCACGGACGTTGAAGCCGAGCACGACCGCGCCGGATGCGGCGGCAAGCGAGATATCGGACTCGGTGATGCCGCCTACGCCCGCATGAATGATGCGCGCCCTGACCTCGTCGGTGCCCATCTTGTCGAGCGCCGCGACGATGGCCTCGACCGAGCCTTGCACGTCGCCCTTGATCAGAAGCGTGAATTCCTTGGTGCCGGCCGTCTTCAGCTGGCTCATCATCTGCTCGAGCGAGCCGCGCTGGCCCGCAACGGCAAGACGCTTGCGCCGCTCGCGCATGCGGTAGCTCGTGATCTCCCGCGCCCGCGCCTCGTTCTCGACGACGGCGAACTGATCGCCCGCCTCCGGGGCGCTATCGAAGCCCATCACCTCGACCGGGACCGAGGGGCCGGCGCTCTTCACCGGCTCGCCCAGATCGTCGATCAGCGCGCGCACGCGGCCCCAGGCCGAGCCCGCGACGACGAGATCGCCGAGATGCAGCGTGCCGCGCTGGACCAGCGCCGTACCCACGGGTCCACGCCCGCGCTCGAGCTTGGCCTCGACGATGACGCCCTCCGCCGGGCGGTCCGGATTGGCGGTCAGCTCGAGCACCTCGGCCTGCAGCAGGATGGCCTCGAGCAGCTTGTCGAGGCCGATCTTCTTCAGCGCCGAGACCTCGATCTCGAGCGTGTCGCCGCCCAGGCTCTCCACCACGATCTCATGGTTGAGCAGCTCGGTGCGCACGCGCTTCGGGTCCGCGCCTTGCTTGTCGATCTTGTTAATGGCGATGATCATGGGCACATGCGCGGCCTTGGCGTGATTGATCGCCTCCACCGTCTGCGGCTTGACCCCGTCATCGGCGGCGACCACGAGCACGACGATGTCCGTCACCTTGGCGCCTCTGGCGCGCATCGCGGTGAAGGCCTCGTGGCCCGGCGTGTCGATGAAGGTGATCTTCTGGCCTGTCGGGATCTCCACCTGATAGGCGCCGATATGCTGGGTGATGCCGCCGGCCTCCTGGGAGACCACGTTGGTCGCGCGGATGGCGTCGAGCAAGGAGGTCTTGCCGTGATCGACGTGACCCATGATCGTGACCACCGGCGCGCGGTGCTGCACGTCCTCGGCGCTGTCCTCCGCGCCGATGAAGCCCTCCTCGACGTCGGCCTCGGACACGCGGCGCACCATATGCCCGAATTCCTCGGCGACGAGCTGAGCGGTATCGGCATCGATCACGTCGGTGATCTTGTGCATCTCGCCGTCCTTCATCAGGAATTTGATGACGTCGACGCCGCGCTCGGCCATGCGGTTGGCGAGCTCCTGGATGGTGATGACTTCAGGCACTACCACTTCGCGCTGGATCTTCTGTTGCGCTTGCGGAGCGATTTGCTTCTTCTGACGCTCGCGGTGGCGCTTCAGCGAGGCGAGGCTGCGCTGGCGCTGCTCCTCGTCGAGTGCGTTGGTGATGGTGAGGCGGCCGCGCACCCGCGGCTCATCGCCCGCCCGCGGCTTGACCGGACGCTCCTTCTTGTGGCGCGCCTCTTGCGCGCGGGGGGCCTCCTCCTCCTCTTCCTTGACGACGAGGTGCTTGCGGGCGGCTTCCTCGCCCTTGCGGCGCGCCTCGGCCTCGGCCTCGCGCCGTTCGTCTTCCTTTTTCTGCCGCTCGACGGCCTCTTCGTTCTCTTTCGCGCGCTGCTCGTCCGTGACTATGCGGCGCTCGGCGTCTTGCTTGGCCCTCTCGCGCTCCTCGGCCTCCCGATGACGCGACTCCTGCAGCGCCCTCAGGCGCGCATCCTTTTCATCGTCGGACAGCGCGCGGAGCACCACGCCCGGACGGCGCTGCTGAGCCTCTTCGCGGGTAGGGGCGGGAGCCCGCTCCGGCGCGGCCGCCACTGTCACCTTTGGCTTGGCTTCCTCCACGGGTGGGGCCGCGGGAGCGGAGCCTACGGCTCGCCGCTTCTTCTTTTCCACCAGAACGGACTTAGAGCGCCCATGGCTGAAGCTCTGGCGCACATGGCCGGATTCCACTGTACGGCGCATGTTCAGCGTCATCTTCCTGCCACCGCGAGCGGTCTTGTCTTCAGTCTCGTTAGTCTCGCTCATTCCTTGTCCGTGTCCGATCCAGCCTGGCTTGAAAAGGCGGTACTGCCCTTGCGGTAACGTTCGACGCGCGAGGCGCCGGCGAGGAAATTCGCAGCCGCTCCGCCCTGGATGACGGCTGCATGTATCACATTTGTCCGGCCCGATGCCAAACCCAATTCATCCGCGGTAAATAGGCGGGTCGGGGGGGGCGCCCCATCCCTTGCATTCGCGCGGAACTTGCCGTCGAGCTTGCGGCACCCGTCTTCCGCCGCATCGCTCGCATGGATCAGCGCCGCGGAGCGGCCTCTGGCGATTGCCTCCTCGACCTTGGCGGTGCCGAACACGACCTCGCCCGCCTTGTTGGCGAGGGCGAGCGCGCCCAGGGCGTCCGCGGCCAGCAGCCGGTCGACCTTGAGGGCCAACTCCGCCGGCACCTTCACGTCGGTCTTAAGGGCCCGGGCGAAGACGTTGCGCTTGGCCGCTTCCGCCACCCGGTCATGGGCCGCCGTCACCCAGACGCCACGGCCTGGAAGCCGCCCCTTGAGGTCGGGGACGATTTCGCCGCTGGGGGCGAGGACGAAACGGATCAGGTCCTGCTTGGGCAGGCGGTCACGCGTCAGAGCGCAGCGGCGGACGGCGTCTCCCGCCTCGTCCCGCGTTCCATGCTGTGGGTCCGCCAGATCCTGTCGCAACGGCCTCTTCTCCTTGCAAGCTCATGACGCCGGACACCGCTCATGACGCGGCGCCGTCGCCTTGCGCCTCGCCCTGATCGTCACCCGCGCTTGCCTCGGCGTCGACCGCCTCGGGCTCGCTCACGAGATCGGCTTCCTCGATCCATCCGGCCTTGACGCGGGCAGCCAGGATCAGCTCCTCCGCGTCCGGCCGCGCAAGGCCGAAGGCATCGAGAATGCCTTCGTGATGGATGGTCTCCTTGTCCTTGCGCTCGTTCCACCCCAACAGGTCGTCGGTGGCGCAGTCGGCGAGGTCCTCCACGCTTTTCACGTTCTTCTCGCCGAGCGCGACAAGCATCGCCGTGGTGAGGCCGGGAATCGCGGCCAATTCGTCAGACACCCCGAGCGCCTTGCGCTTGGCGTCCTGCTCGGCCTCGATCTTCTCCAGATGCTCGCGGGCGCGGGTCTGAATCTCAGCCGCGGTGTTTTCGTCGAAGCCCTCAATTGAGGCGATCTCGGAAGGCTCCACGAACGCCACCTCCTCGATCGAGCTGAAGCCTTCGGAGGCGAGCAGCTGCGCGATGACCTCGTCCACGTCGAGCGCCTCCATGAACATCGCCGAGCGCTCGGCGAATTCGGCCTGGCGGCGCTCCGACTCTGAGGCCTCGGTCATGATGTCGATGTCCCATCCGGTCAGCTGCGAGGCGAGCCTGACATTCTGACCTTTGCGGCCGATGGCGAGCGACAGCTGCACATCCGGCACCACCACCTCGATGCGCTCGGCGTCCTCGTCGAGCACCACCTTGACCACCTCGGCCGGCGCCAGCGCGTTGACGATGAAGGTGGCGGCGTCGGGGGACCATTGGATGATGTCGATCTTCTCGCCCTGCAGCTCGTTGACCACGGCCTGGACACGGCTTCCGCGCATACCGACGCAGGCGCCGACGGGGTCGATGGAGGCGTCCCTCGACACCACGGCGATCTTGGCGCGGCTGCCGGGATCCCGCGCCACGGATTTAATGGTCACGATGCCGTCATAGACCTCCGGCACCTCTTGGGCGAACAGCTTGGCCATGAACTCCGGATGCGTTCGCGACAGGAAGATCTGGGGCCCGCGCTGCTCGCGGCGGACGTCGTAGACATAGGCGCGGATGCGGTCGCCATAGCGGAAGTTCTCTCGCGGCAGCGTCTCGTCGCGGCGCACGATGGCCTCGGCGCGGCCGAGATCGACGATGACGTTGCCATATTCGACTCGCTTGACGATGCCGTTGACGATCTCGCCGATGCGATCTTTGTATTCGTCATATTGGCGCTCGCGCTCGGCCTCGCGCACCTTCTGCACGATCACTTGCTTTGCGTTCTGCGCGGCGACGCGGCCGAAATCGAGCGGCGGGAGGGGCTCGGCGATGAAGTCTCCGACTTGCGCCGCCGGATTGCGCCGGCGCGCCTCCGCGAGCGAAATCTGGGTCGCCTCCATCGTCACCTGCTCGACCACTTCGAGCAGCCTCGCGAGCCTGATCTCGCCCGTCTTGGGGTCGACTTCGGCCTTGATCTCGTTCTCGCTGCCATAGCGCGATTTGGCGGCCTTCTGGATCGCGTCCTCCATCGCCATGATCACCACCTGGCGATCGATCGCCTTCTCGCGCGCGACCGCGTCCGCGATCTGCAGGAGCTCCAGCCTGTTGGCGCTAACGCCTGCCTGAGCCATGTGTTCTTGCCTCCGCTCCTCTATCCAGTGGGCGGGCCCGAGTCCGGTCCCGCGAAAATTCCTCAATGTGACTGCTTCTTGCCGGCGAGATCGGCCCGCAAGACGTCCTTGCTCGCCACGAGCTTCGCCTCGCCGATCAGCGAGAACGGAACGCCGATGGTTTGCGCCTCGGCCTCGCCCGGGAGCTCGATGCGCAGCAGCGCTTCTTCATTGCCGATCCCCTCGATCACGCCCCTGAATCGCTTTCTGCCATCGACGAGCTCTTTCAGCTCTATCTTCGCCTCGTGACCCACCCATGACGCGAAGTCGCTAGGCCGCACCAGAGGCCGGTCGATACCGGGCGTGGAAACTTCCAGCCGGTAGCCTCCGGGCAATGGGTCACGGGCATCGAAGAGGGGTGAAATCCTCCGGCTGATCGAGGCGCAATCGTCGATCGTCATCTCTCCTTGCACGCGCTCCGCCATGATCTGCACCGTGCCCCCGTCGCGGCCCGACACTTTCACCCGCACCAGGCGGAAGCCGAGCTCCTCCAGCACCGGCTCGGCGAGATCGGCGATCTCGCGTGCGACTCCCGTCTCGTTGGAGAAGCGGTGATCGGCGCTTGCTGAGCGGCTCGACATCGGTGAGGCCATGACCCCCGCGGGGCAATGCGGCAAGGCGGGACGCCTAACAAAAAGGAGCGGGCGGAAGGCCCACTCCTGATCAAACCAATCATGAGTTCGCCACTAATATACGGTCTTTTCCAAAGGATTCAAGGAGGCTCGCGCTTCCCCTATTGCCCCAGCACCGAGTGCCGAATGCGGTCGAAATCGTTGGTACGCTCGTAACTTAGGGCGCAGATGCAGGATGAGGCATAGCCGCCCGTCGCGGTGGCGCCAAAAGCGATGCCATCCTCGAAGTCGCAATTTTTGTCGCGAAACTCGATCCATTGCCTCTGCGCGTCTTTGAGCATGCCGAGCTGGGCATCGGGTTTCACGTCCATCTCCTTGGCCGCGGCGTTGACGCCCTGCTGCAGCGTCTGGCATTCGTCATTGAGCAACGCATCGGCCGTGTCGGCGGCGCGCGCAAGGCAGGCCTTGTACTCTGGGCTCGAATGCGTCTCCTTCTCGCAATCGGTGTAGCAGGCGGCCTGGATCTGGGTCTGCTCCAGCGATAGGGCGGGTGAAGCGACGAATATCAGCACCAGGGCGAGCGCGCGCACCCATTGGCTCCCTTCAGGTAGCGACACTTCGTATCAGAGACGGCGGAAGCTGAGATAGGCCGGTTTGCGGCCCGCGCTCAAGGCTTTCCGTTCATAGCGCGTCTCCGGCCAGTCAGGCGGCCTCGTCCGCCAGTCCCGGGCGCACTCGGCGGTCCACTGAAAGACCCCGGCCAGGAGCATCGCCCGAAGTGCGTGGCCGGCATAGCCGCCGTTGTCGGTCGCAAATCTAAGCTCCCCGCCCGGCCGGAGCACCCGCGCCAATTGGGCCACGGTCTCTGGTGAAAGCAATCGGCGTTTTGCGTGCCGCTGCTTCGGCCAAGGGTCCGGGAAAAGCAGGAAGATGCGTCCGATCGAAGCCGTGGGCAGCCAGTGAAGCACCTCGCGCGCGTCGCCATTATGGATGCGGACCGTCTTGAGCCCCGCTGTCTCGATCCGGCCGAGCAGGCTCGTCACCCCGTTGATGAAAGGCTCGCAGCCGATATAGCCGACATCGGGATGACGCTCCGCCTGCCAAGAGAGATGCTCGCCCGAGCCGAAGCCGATCTCGAGCCAGACCTCCCCGACGGGTTGATAGAACAGCTCTGCGAGCGAGGAGGGAGCAGGTGCGCCGAGAGGGATGCGCAAGCGCGGCAAAAGCTCGTCCAGCAGGCGCTGCTTCCGCTCGCTCAAGCGCCGCGCCTTGCGCCGGCCATAGGATCGCAAATGTGCCGTCTCGTACATGGCTGGTTCTTGAGACCTCACCAAGCTCGTCATGCCCCGCCTTGTGCCGGGCATCCACGAATTTCCTTCGTCAAGATTAGACGTGGATGGCCGGGACAAAGGCCGGCCATGACGCATGCAACGTTGTGGCCAACGCGCCTTCGGCGTCACATGAGCTCGGCGCGGATCGACTCAACGAGATCGAGACGCTCCCAGGAGAAGCCGCCGTCATTGTCCGGCTGCCGGCCGAAATGGCCGTAGGCCGCGGTGCGCTCATAGATCGGGCGGCCCAAGCGGAGATGCTCTCTGATGCCCCGGGGGCTCAAATCCATGACGCGGCGCAGCGCCTGCTCGAGCTCGGCTTCCTCGACCTTGCCGGTGCCGTGCAGATCGACATAGAGCGAGAGCGGCTCCGAGACGCCGATGGCATAGGACACCTGCAGCGTGCAGCGGTCGGCGAGCCCGGTCGCCACGACGTTCTTGGCGAGGTAGCGGGCGGCGTAGGCGGCAGAGCGGTCGACCTTGGTCGGGTCCTTGCCGGAAAAGGCGCCGCCGCCATGCGGCGCGGAACCGCCATAGGTATCGACGATGATCTTGCGGCCGGTCACGCCGGCATCACCGTCAGGGCCACCGATGACGAAGCGGCCGGTGGGATTCACGTAGAATTTGGTGTCGCGACCGATCCAGCCCTGCGGCATCACCTCGTCGATGAAGCCCCTGACGATCTCTTTGACGCGGGGCTGGCTCACATCCTCGCCATGCTGGGTGGAGACCACGATCAACTCCGCGCGGACCGGCTTCCCGTCCTCGTAAGCCAAGGTGACCTGGCTCTTGGCGTCGGGGCCGAGCTCAGGCGTCCGGCCGGTATGCCTTGCCTTCGCCATCTCATGCAGAATGCGGTGCGCGTAGTAGATCGGCGCCGGCATCAAGGGCTCGGTCTCGCGGCAGGCATAGCCGAACATGATGCCCTGATCGCCGGCGCCCTCTTCCTTCTGCTTCTCGATGTCGGCATCCACGCCGCGCGCGATGTCGGCGGATTGCTCATGCACATAATATTGAAATTCGGCGTGCTTCCAGTGGAAGCCCTTCTGCTCGTAGCCGATCTCGCGCACCGCGCGCCGCGCCGCCTCCTCGATCAGGGCCGCCGTCACCGTCTCCGGTCCGCGCACCTCGCCCGCCATGATGATGCGGTTCGTGGTCACGAGCGTCTCGATCGCCACCCGCGCATGTGGATCGGCGGCGAGGTAGAGATCGACCACGGCATCGGAGATGCGGTCGCATACCTTGTCGGGGTGACCCTCGGAAACCAATTCACTAGTGAAGACGTAGTTCCGCCGAGTCGCCACGGGACCCCCCTGACATTCAACGCTGGAAGATGCACCCAGCTCCGCGCGGGTTTCTTGCAAGAGAGAGGCGAGGCGGTCAAGCCCGCCGACGTCAGATCAGGACGTGCTGTTGCCGCCGGCGCTCAAGGCCCGAACGAGATCGACGACACTCTTGCGGATTTTTGGGTCGGCGATCTTGACGAAGGCGCGGTTGAGCTCGAGCCCTTCACGGCTGTTGAGGAATTCGAGGATGAAGGCTTCCGATTCGCCTTCCGCCATGCCCGGCGCCGCGCGCCCATCGCTATGGGGAGCTTCCTCGAAGAAGAACTGCACGGGGACATCGAGAATCTTGGAAATCTGGAACAGCCGGCTCGCACCGATGCGGTTCACGCCTTTTTCGTATTTCTGCACCTGCTGAAAGGTGAGCCCCATGCTCTCGCCGAGCCGCTCTTGGCTCATGCCAAGCAGCATACGACGTAAGCGGACCCGGCTGCCGACATGCTGATCGACGGGGTTTGGCTTCTTGCCTGCCATGCGCTCACTCACCAGAGTCATGATGTTCCAAACGTTAACGACGGATTTTTGTGCATAGCCCCCTTGGCAAGTTCTTAGGGGCGCATCCCAGGTCCGTCAAGCGCGTCACCTTGCCTCACAGTCAACGATTTCCCCTCAAGAAACATGGCACGTCCGATTGCGGGTTTTTGCGCCGCCACTTTTTCCGCAATTGCGAGCAGCTTTTGAATTTATCTCGAGCGGCGCACGCGAAGCGCGAGCCAGCCGGCAATTGCGAGCGCGAGAACCAAGCCCTCGATCAGCCGTCCCCATCGCGCGAAGGGCGTGGGCGGCAAGGCTTGCGGCAGCAGCCCATCGACGACACCTTCCTTCCCGAGTCCAAGCTCGGCGACGACGCGCCCATAGGGATCGATGATCGCCGAGATTCCGGTATTGGCGGCGCGCACCACGGGCAAACCCTGTTCGACTGCCCGTAGTTCCGCCTGATGAAAATGCTGATGGGGACCGGCGCTCGTGCCGAACCAAGCATCGTTAGTCACGTTGAGCAGCCAACCGGGTCTCGTCTCCTTGTCGGTGACGTCGTCGGGAAAAATGATTTCGTAGCAGATCAGTGGGCTTGCCGGCGGAGCGCCGGGAATGGAGAGCAGGCGAGGGCGCGAGCCTGGGCTGAACCCGCCGCGCACGCCGGTGAGCTGCATGATCCCGAGACGCTCCATGAAGTCTTGAAAGGGCAGGTACTCCCCGAACGGGACGAGGTGGATCTTGTCATAGGTGCCGAGAATCTGAGCCTTGTCGTCGATCACGAGCAGGCTGTTGTAGATGCGCCGGGAGGTGAGGCGGCCTTGCGCGTCGCGTTCCTCGCCGAGCCGCACGGCACCCACGAGCAAGGTAGTCCCTTCGGGCAAGAGGTCGCCGATGGCGAGCAGCGCGTCGGAGGACTCGGCCAAGAGGAAGGGGACCGCTGTCTCCGGCCAGATCACCAGCCCGATGCCGTTGAGGCCCGGCGAACCGCCTCCGGACCTGGTGAGATCGAGATAGTCGTTGAAGATTTCGGCGCTGTTCTCGGGACGCCATTTATTGGCCTGATCCACATCTGCCTGGACGATGCGAAGCCGCACGCCGGTGGTGGCGAGGTCGTCGCCCGCGAGCCGCCTTTCGCCCCAGACGATGCCGAGGAGAAACGCAAGCAGGAGGACGAGAGCGAGCAGGCCCGCGCCTTTGCGCTGGGCAAGCCCCGACCCTTCCGGCGCGAAAATGGCCAAGGGGCTCGCGAAGAGGAGCACGGCCAGGAGGCTCAAGGCATACACGCCGAGGACAGCGGCGAGCTGCATCGTTGCGGCGGTCGCGGCGAGCCCGTAGCCGATGAGGTTCCAGGGCAAGCCGGTGAGCACATGGCCGCGGGCGAACTCGGCGAGGCCGAAGGCGATGGCGAGGGCGAACACCCTCGCCGCGCCCGGTCGCCACAGCAGCATGGCAAGCGCGGCCGCCGCGGCGAAGAACAGCGCCATGCCGCCAGGCAGCAGCGTCATGACGAAGGGAATAAGCCAACCATGACGCCAAGGCTCAACCAGGAAGGCCTCGGCGATCCAATAGAGACCGGTCAGGAAATAGCCGAAGCCGAACCAGAAGCCGGCTAGGCCCGCGCATTGCAACCGCGGGCGGAGCTCGGCATGTCGCGCGTGGCAGCCATCGAGCAGCCACACGAGCAGACCGAAGCTAACGAACAGCACGGGCCAGCCATGCACGGGGGCGAAGGCGAGCACCGACAAGGCGCCGGCGGAAGCGGCAAGGGCTGCGCGCTTGGCGCCCGTGAGTTGCGCTACCCAATTGGCCGCGCGTTGCACGGAGATCAACTCAAGCACTCACGCGCTCTCTGGCGCCGGGGCTGCCGGTTGCGCCTGCTTGCACTCTTGCGGCGTGTGGATGCGGAGCTTCTTGATGCGGCGCGGGTCGGCGTCCAGCACCTCGAACTCGATGCCGTTTGGGTGACGCACCAGCTCGCCGCGCGATGGGATGCGGCCGGAAAGCGAGAACACCAGACCTCCGAGGGTGTCGATGTCCTCCTCCTCCTCGGGCGATACCAGCTCCACGCCGAGATGCCGCTCGAGATCCTCGATCGGCGTCCGCGCGTCGGCAACGAGGCCGAGTCGCGGGTCCTCGCGGATCAGCGGCTCGTCGGCGACGTCGTGCTCGTCCTCGATCTCGCCCACCACCTCCTCCACCAAATCCTCGATAGAGACGAGCCCGTCGGTGCCGCCATATTCGTCGACCACCAGGGCAAGGTGCCGGCGCGACAACTGCATCCTGAGCAGCAAATCGAGCACCGGCATGGACGCCGGCACGTAGAGGATCTCGCGCGTGATGTTGATCGCGCCCACGGTGCGGCCGAGATCGACGGCGCTAAGCTCAAGCCCCGAGCCTTCGGCGGTTTCGGCCTCGGCGGTGATCCACGACATCAGATCGCGGATATGGATCATGCCGCGCGGGTCATCGAGCGTCTCGTGATACACCGGTAGCCGCGAGTGCTCGGCCTGGCGGAACACGCGCATCAGCTCGTCGATGGTGATCAACTCCTCCACCGCGATGATGTCGGCGCGGGGGACCATGACATCCTCGACCGTAAGCTTGCCGAAGCGGAGGATGTTGAGGAGCATGCCGCGCTCCTGCGCGCTGAATAAGTCGCCCGCGCCCGTGCTGCGGGCGAGAGCATCCTCGATCACCTCGCGCAGGTCCGGCTCTTCGCCGAGGCCGAACCGCGCCAAGAGGCGCTCGAGCCAAGACGGCTCCTCCTCTTCCGCCGGTTGGTTGCTTGCCGGCGGCAGCTCGCCCTCGGTCAGGGGGGCGTTGCTCATGGTGACACCTCCGCGACGTCGGCTGGACGCGCTTCCGCATAGGGGTCGGCGATGCCGAGGCCCAGAAGAACCTCGGTCTCCAGGGCTTCCATCCCTTCCGCCTCGTCGTCGCGCGCATGGTCGTGCCCAAGCAAATGCAGCATGCCGTGCACGACGAGATGAGAGACGTGATCGGCGGCGGCGACGCCCTGCAGTGCCGCCTCGTGCAGCACCGTCTCTCCGGCAAGCACCACGTCGCCGAGCGGACAGGGAAAGACCTCGCCCACCGTCTCGCCGGCCGGGAACGACAGCACATTGGTGGGAGCGTCCTTGCCGCGCCAGGTGCGGTTCAAAGTCCGCATCGCCTGATCGTCGGCAAGGACGAGGGTTGCCTCGTACGGCCCTTGTCCAGTTGGGGCAACCGCCATGAAGGCAGCCATCGCCGCCTGTGACAGTCTGGTGTCGCTGACGGGGATGCGATCCCAAAGCTCCGCCTGGCGGACGATCTCCACGTCCAGCCGAGGCGGACGCGAAGCGCCGCCGCGACCTTGGTCGGGACTACTGGGGCCAGGGTCAACCATGACGCTCACCCCGCTGGGGTGCGGCCTCATAGGCGTCGACGATCTTGCCCACCAGCTCGCGGCGGACGACGTCGCGGACGGTGAAGGCGATATGGGCGATGTCTTCGATACCCTTGAGAATGGAGACGGCCTCGAGCAGGCCGGAGTCCTTGCCAGGGGGTAGGTCCACTTGCGTCGGATCCCCGGTGACGATCATCTTGCTCTGCTCGCCGAGCCTTGTCAGGAACATCTTCATCTGCACCGGCGTGCAGTTTTGCGCCTCATCCAGGATGATGATGGCGTGGGACAGGGTGCGGCCGCGCATAAAGGCGAGCGGAGCGATCTCGATCATGCCGGTGGCGAGTCCGCGTTCGACCCGCTCGGGCGCGAGCACGTCGTAGAGCGCATCATAGAGCGGGCGCAAATAGGGATCGACCTTCTCGCGCATGTCGCCGGGCAGAAAGCCGAGCCGTTCCCCCGCCTCGACGGCCGGGCGCGACAGGATCAGCCGGTCGCATTTGCCGCTTTCGAGACGCGCCGCGGCATAGGCGACCGCCAAATAAGTCTTGCCCGTCCCGGCCGGGCCCGTGGTGAAGACGAGGTCGTGGGTCTCGAGCGCCGAGAGATAGGTGCTCTGGGCGAGGGTGCGGGCGGTGACCAGCCGCTTCCGCGTCCTGATCTGCTGGGCGGCGGGGAGTTTCTCGTCCTGCGGCTCGGCCTCGGCCTCAGGCTCGATAGTGCGCGCGTGCCGGATGGCGCCGACCACCTCGCCCACGCCGATCATCTCGCCTTGCGCGAGCCGGCCGTAAAGCTGCTCGAGCACGGCTCTCGCGGTCTCACGGGACTGCTCGGGCCCGCGCAAGCTCACCGCATTGCCGTTGACCACGGCCTGGACCCCGAGCCGGTCCTCGAGCACCGCGAGATTGGCGTCATAATCGCCGAGGAGATCGCGCACCAGCCGGATGTCGTCGAAGAAGACGACGAGGGGCTCTTCGCGACCATTGCCAGACGAGGCGCTCCCGCGCTTCTCAGGCGCGGCCCTGCCTCCACGCGTCAATGGCGGTCTCCGTCCGCTGGCCTTGGTCACACGGCCGCCTGAACTGGTTCGCGCCATTCAAACTCCGATTTGATGACACCGGTGAGACTGTTTGGCCCCACGCCCACAATGTCAACCTCCACGATCTGGCCGATCAGCGCCTCCCGCCCTTCCCCGTGTACGGCCTGCAGATAGGGAGAACGCCCGGCGATCTGACCGGGTTTCCGTCCCGCTCGCTCGAACAGCACCTTAAGGCTCCGGCCGATCGTGGCTTTGTCGAAGGCGCGCGCCTCGTTCTCGATCAGGTCTTGCAAGACATGCAGGCGCTCCCGCGCGATCCCGTCGGGCACCTGGTCCGGCAGCGAAGCCGCGGGTGTGCCTGGGCGCGCGCTATATTTGAAGGAGAAGGCGCGCGCGAAACCGATGTGCCGGACGAGCGCCATGGTCTCCTCGAAATCGGCGTCGGTCTCGCCCGGAAATCCCACGATGATATCGGTGGAGAGTGCGATGTCGGGGCGCGCCTGCCTGATCCGTCCAGCCAGCTCGGCATAATCGTCGCTCGAGTGCTTGCGGTTCATGGCGGCAAGAATCTGGTCCGAGCCCGCCTGGAAGGGCAGGTGCAGATAGGGCATGAGCTTCGGCTCATCCGCATGCAGCGCGATGAGGTCTTCGTCCATGTCGCGCGGATGGCTCGTGGTATAGCGGAGGCGCTCGATCGCCGGCATCTTCGCGAGCCGCTCGAGCAGCTTGGCGAGCGAGCAATCCGCGCCGTCGAGGCCGGTCCCCCGATAGGCGTTCACATTCTGGCCGAGCAGCGTGAGCTCGCGCACGCCGGAGGCTGCGAGCCTCTCGGCTTCCGCGATGATTGCGGCGGCTGGCCGCGAATATTCAGCGCCGCGCGTATAGGGCACGACGCAAAAGGAGCAAAACTTGTCGCACCCTTCCTGCACGGTGATGAAGGCTGAAGTCAGCCTGCGGCTGATCGGCCGCGCGGGCAGATGCAGGAACTTGTCCTCAGCGGGGAAGTCCGTGGCGACGACGCGCTCGCGCGTCTCTACTCGGGCAATGAGGTCTGGCAGACGATGATAGCTCTGCGGCCCGACCACGAGGTCGACGACGGCGGCGCGCTCCAGAATCGCGCGCCCTTCGGCCTGGGCGACGCATCCCGCCACCGCGATCATGGTGTCGAGGCCGAGGCTGCTCCTGAGCCGCTTCACCTCGCGCACCCGTCCGAGCTCGGAATAGACCTTCTCGGCGGCCTTCTCGCGAATGTGGCAGGTGTTGAGGATGACGAGATCGGCCTTGGCCATATCCTCGGTCGGCTCGTAGCCGTGAATGCCCAGCGCCTCTTCCATGCGTGAGGCGTCATAGGCATTCATCTGGCAGCCGAAGGTCTTGATGTGGAGCTTCTTGGGAGCGCGCGCCATGACCTGTTGGTGGGGCACCTTGCTGCCTCTCGTCAAGACCCGGACGCGGCGAAACCGTGTACTGAGAGCTTTAGCGGTTCACGGCCTTCATCTGGTCTTATTGGTAGCGGTCGCAAAAGCGGCGCCCGGCGGGATGGTTGCATCGAGTTCGGCGAGGTTCTCTGCGGTCAATTCCAGGTCGAGGGCCGCGAGATTTTCCTCAAGCTCCAAACGCCGCTCGGCCCCCGGGATGGCAACGATGTCGGCACCATGAGCAAGCACAAAGGCGAGCGCAAGCTGAGCCGTCGTTGCGCTTTTGCGGGCGGCAAGGGCCTCCAACCCCGCCACGAGCCTGAGGTTGCCCTCGAAATTTGGTGGTTGGAAGCGGGGCAGGCGGGGGCGCCAATCGTCGGGGCCGAATTGGGACAGGTCCTTGAAATCTTTCCTGTGAGCAAGCCGCGGGGGAGCGGCGTATAGGCGACGAAACCGATGCCAAGGGAGCGCACGGTGTCGAAGATCTCGCCTTCCGGCTCGCGGCTTAGCAGCGAATATTCGGTCTACAGCGCCGCGATCGGGTGGGTGGAGTGCGCCCGGCGCAGAGTCTTTGGCGCCGCCTCCGAAAGGCCGAGATAACCCACCTTTCCTTGCCGCACGAGCCCCGCCATCGCTCCCACCGTCTCCTCGATGGGCGTTTCGGGGTCGACCCGGTGCAGATAATAGAGATCGATGCTATCGACCTTCAGGCGCTGCAAGCTCGCTTCGCAGGCCGCTCGAACATGATCGGGGCGCCCATTGACGCCGACGAACCTCCCGTCTGGCGCGCGCACGCTGCCGCATTTTGTGGCAAGCACCAGAAGGTGGCGCCGGTCGAGAATCGCGCGGCCGATAAGCTCCTCGTTCCTGCCCAAGCCGTAGATATTGGAGGTATCGAGAAAATTGACGCCACGCTCGATGGCGCGATGAATGGTGGCAATCGCCTCCTGCTCATCCCGCGGGCCGTAGAAGTCGCTCATCGCCATGCAGCCAAGGCCAAACGCCGAGACTTCGAGGCCTGATCGGCCAAGCCGCCGCCGCTGGTTCATCACCAAAACCCGCTACCCATAAAGTCGCGAGTCAGCTTGTTGTTTCCTAAGGGGTGTGGCTTATATAATTCCACTATTCATATCGGGTTTAGGCGGCAATTCCTATATGATCTCGCAAAAGGCCAAATATGCGCTCCGCGCCCTGGTGGCGCTCGCCAAGGACGGCGACTCGCTGATAATTGGCGAGATTGCTGCCCGCAAAAAGATCCCGCGAAAGTTCCTGGAGCAGATCCTGCTTGAATTAAAACACCATGGCATCGTGCAAAGCCGGCGGGGGAAGCTTGGCGGCTATAGCCTGCTGATGTCGCCGGACCGAATCACCTTCGGGCAGGTCTTGCGCATTATCGACGGCCCAATTGCACCTTTGCCCTGTTTGAGCCGCATCGCCTATCGCCGCTGCTCCGACTGTGTCACCGAAGAGAACTGTGAAATCAGGCGCGTTTTTGCCAGGGTGGCAGAGTCCGCTAGAGACGTGCTCGACCGCACCACCATCGCCAATTCTCTCTCCACTTCCCTCCTCGCCGACGAAGCTGAAGACGAGGCGCGCGCAATGGCGCGTCTCTAAAGCGCCGCCCGCCCCCCGGAAATTGGAAACTCGTTCCACTCTCTGACCCGTTTGTTAGCGAACGGGCTTTGACCCGTCTGAAAATGTGGCAAAACTCCGACTTGAGAAAGTCTACAGACAAGATAGAGTTAAGAGTATTCAAGCATAGGAGATCGCAATCATGACCAGAGTACGAAGCACCCTTGCCGCCAGCGCGGCTCTGATTTTCACAACGCTCGGGGCGAGTGCGGTGCTCGCCGATACCACCCTGCTCAACGTCTCCTACGATCCGACGCGCGAGCTGTACAAGGCCGTCAACGAGGCCTTCGTGAAGGATTGGAAGGCCAAGACCGGTGAGAACGTCACCATCGAGCAATCCCACGGCGGCTCGGGCAAGCAGGCGCGCGCTGTCATCGACGGCCTCCAGGCCGATGTAGTGACGCTCGGGCTGCAGGGCGATGTCGACGCCGTCGCCAAGGCCGGCCTGATCAAACCCGATTGGCAGAAGCGCCTGGCCAACAACTCCTCGCCCTACACCTCGACCATCGTCTTCCTGGTGCGCAAAGGGAACCCCAAGGGCATCAAGGACTGGGATGACCTCGTCAAAGACGGCGTCCAGGTGATCACGCCGAACCCGAAGACCTCGGGTGGCGCGCGCTGGAATTATCTCGCGGCGTGGGCTTACGCCGATCAGAAATACGGTCACGACGAGGCGAAGGACAAGGAGTTCGTCACCAAGCTCTATTCCCATGTGCCGGTGCTCGATTCCGGCGCCCGCGGCTCCACCACTACCTTCGCCCAACGCGGCCTTGGCGACGTGCTGCTGGCTTGGGAGAACGAGGCCTTCTTGGCTCTGGACGAGCTTGGCGCCGACAAATTCGAGATTGTGGTGCCGTCGCTCTCCATCAAGGCGGAGCCTCCGGTCGCCGTCGTCGACAAGGTGGTCGATGCCAAGGGCACGCGGAAAGTAGCGGAGGCCTATCTGAACTTCCTCTACACCCCGGAAGCCCAGAAGCTCATCGCTCACAACTACTATCGCCCGTCGAAGCCCGAGGATTCCGATGCCAAGGACCTCGCTCGGTTTCCGAATGTGAAGCTGGTATCGATCGATGATCCGCTGTTCGGCGGTTGGGCGAAGGTGCAGCCGAAACATTTCGACGATGGCGGCATCTTCGACCAGATCTATCAGCCCAAGTCGACGAATTGAGCTAACTCATGGCCGTCGCGCAAGCCGCCGCAGCACGCGGCCTTGAGCTAAAACGGCCGAGCGCCATCCCGGGCTTTGGGTTGGCGCTCGGCTTCACTTTGACCTATCTCAGCCTGATCGTCCTCATCCCGCTTGCGGCGCTCGTGCTCAAGTCTGCGACGCTTGGTTTTGAGGGGTTCTGGAATATCGTCACCGGGGCTCGCACGCTTGCCGCGCTTCGCTTGAGCTTTGTGACCTCGTTGGTCGCCGCGACCATCAATGCCGTCTTTGGCGTCATCATTGCCTGGGCGCTCGTTCGCTACAGATTTCCGGGACGACGGCTGCTCGACGCCTTCGTCGACCTTCCCTTCGCGCTGCCGACAGCCGTCGCCGGCATCGCGCTCACGGCACTGTATGCGCCGAACGGATGGATCGGGAGCCTACTCGCACCCCTTGGCATCAAGGTGGCCTACACGCCTCTCGGCATCACCATTGCGCTGATCTTCATCGGTCTGCCCTTCGTCGTGCGCACGGTGCAGCCGGTGCTCGAAGAGCTCGACCGCGAGCTCGAGGAGGCTTCGGCCACGCTCGGCGCCAACCGGCGCCAGACCGTGTTCCGCGTGATGCTACCCTCGCTCCTGCCGGCGATTCTCACCGGATTTGCGCTCGCACTCGCCCGCGCGGTCGGCGAATACGGATCGGTGATCTTCATCGCCGGCAACTTGCCCTTCATCTCCGAGATCGCGCCGCTCCTAATCATCATCAGATTGGAAGAGTTCTCTTATCCGCAAGCGGCCGCCATCGGTACGGCAATGCTGCTGATCTCTTTTGGGATCCTCCTATTCGTGCACCTGGTCCAAGCCTGGCAAAGACGAAGGTTCGGTCATGACTGATGCTGCCATCGCCCCACTCCTTGTCTCGGAGTCGCGCGGCTCCCTTGTCACCACCGAGAAACTTCCTGTCCGCGTAATTTTGATCACGGTCGCGGTGGTGTTTCTCGTGTTGTTTCTACTGCTGCCGCTCGCAGCGGTGTTCGTCGAAGCGTTCCGCGCGGGCATCGGCGCCTATGTCGCCGCGATCACCGAACTTGATGCGCTCGCCGCTATCAGGCTTACGCTCCTGGTCGCCGCGATCGCTGTTCCCGCCAATATCGTGTTCGGGCTCGCCGCCTCCTGGGTCATCGCCAAATTCGAATTCAAGGGGAAGAGCGTGCTGAATACGCTCATCGACCTTCCCTTCTCGGTTTCGCCGGTGATTTCCGGCTTGATCTATGTGCTCTTGTTCGGAGCGCAGGGCTATTTCGGGCCATATCTGCAAAGCCACGGCATCCAGATCATCTTTGCATTGCCCGGCATCGTGCTCGCCACCATCTTCGTGACCTTCCCTTTCGTCGCCCGCGAGCTCGTGCCGTTGATGCAGGAGCAAGGCACGCAAGAAGAGGAGGCCGCGCTGTCGCTCGGCGCGAGCGGCTGGAAGACGTTCTTCAAGGTGACGCTGCCCAACATCCGCTGGGCGCTGCTCTATGGCGTGGTTCTCTGCAACGCCCGCGCCATGGGCGAGTTCGGTGCGGTTTCGGTGGTGTCCGGCCATATCAGGGGCAAGACCAACACCATGCCGCTGCATGTGGAGATCCTCTACAACGAATATAGTTTCGCCGCGGCCTTCGCGGTTGCCTCTCTGCTCGCACTGCTCGCACTCATCACGCTCGTGATCAAGATTGGGCTGGAATGGCGTTACGCCGACCAGATCGCCGCGTCGCGACGCCACTAGGAGAAAAGCATGGACGCTCGGGTCCTAAATGAGGTGAACTACCCGGCCACAAGTTGGGGGCCTCCACAAACGGTATCGGGTGGGGATAATCCGGTGGACGTGTCGGTAGAAAACGTCGTCAGAACTTTCGGCGTGACCCCAGCCCTGCACGGAGTCTCCCTCGAGATCGAGTCCGGTGAGCTTGTGGCGCTGCTCGGACCGTCCGGCTCCGGCAAGACCACGCTTCTCAGAATTCTCGCCGGTCTCGATATCCCGACCGCTGGTCGCGTGCTTTTCGACGGCGAGGATGCGCTGAAACTGACCGTGCAGCAGCGGAATGTCGGGCTCGTCTTCCAGAATTACGCCCTCTTCCGCCACCTGACGGTCCTCGACAATATCGGCTTTGGCCTGCGCGTGCGGCCTTGGTCACGGCGCCCAAGCCGCAAGGAGATCCGCAGGCGCGCGCTCGAGCTGCTTGATCTCGTGCAGCTGTCGGGGCTCGAGAAGCGCTATCCGTCGCAGCTCTCGGGCGGCCAGCGCCAGCGCGTTGCCTTTGCCAGAGCGCTTGCCATCGAGCCGCGTGTGCTGCTTCTCGACGAGCCCTTCGGCGCGCTCGACGCCAAGGTGCGGAGGGACCTTCGCCGCTGGCTGTTGGAGATCCACAACAAGACCGGGCACACCACCGTGTTCGTCACGCACGACCAGGAGGAGGCGCTCGAGCTCGCCGACCGCGTGGTGGTGATGAGCGAAGGTAGGATCGAGCAGATCGGGACTCCCGACCAGGTCTATGACGCGCCGAATTCGCCCTTCGTATTTTCCTTCATCGGAGAATCGAGCGTGCTCCCCGTCCGGGTCGAGCAGGGCAAAATCTGGCTCGACGAGAGCCCGCTCGACCTTCCCGTCGGCGACGCTCCCAATGGTCCGGCCAAGCTGTTCTTGCGGCCCCACGACGTCGAGGTTGTCGACCATGCGCCCGGCGCCATTTCGGGGGTGGTGTCGGTGCTGCGGCGCCACGCCGGCTTGCGCCGCGTCGACCTTGAGGTGGGCGCCGAGCGAAACCGTATCGAGATCGAACTCCCCGCCGACCTCAGCCTCAATCTCGCAAGGACGGTCGCCTTTCGGCCCCGGCGCTTCCGCCTCTACCCCGTGGCTTCACAGCCGCCTCGGAGCTGATTGGGTAAGGGTCGCCTCGAAGCCCATCGGAACCTGAGATCCGGCAAGGCCTTGAGGTGGCTTAGTGGGCGCTCGGCTAGGAACCGGGCGTTCGGTTTTGGGCGCGCTTTGGGCGTAGCGAGTGGCCTGGCTGGCGCGATCGCGACACTGTGCGCACCAAGCGCGGCAAGACGAGCCCGAGCAAGCTCAAAGGCGCATCGAAGAGCATGTACAAATCGATGAGCGAGAAGCAGCTCGACGAGTTCGCCTCGACCAAGCGCAAGGGCGAGCCCGAGCACGCCGCGAAATCGGCGACGTCGTCGCGATCGACTTCGTCGAAGTCGTCCTCGTCGAGGAAGTCCTCTTCGCGAAAATTGTCTTCACCGAGGAAAGCATCGTCGCGGAAGAAATCGACCTAGCCGCTATTGCAGCCTCACCAGCACGCTGTCGGCCGCGCCATTCGCATCGGTCACGGTGAGGCGCACGAAGCCAGGGCCCTCCGGCTCGAAAAAGAGCGTGCGGGCGCTTCTCTTGGCGCCGAGCGGCATGCCGTTGAGCAGCACGGTCAAGGGCGGCGTGCCACCCGCGATCTTGATGGGGAGCGGATCGGGCGCGGTTCCCGCAAGAAACGACAGCTCCAAATTCGCGCCGTTCGGTGGGAACACGATATGCACGGATGGCGTCGAGCTCGAGGCCGCGACCGCATGCGGCGTGAAGCGCTGGAGTGGCGGCGGCAGCTTCGCCGTGGTGGCGATCAGGGCGCCAACGGGCGCGGGCGACAGCGGTTCGAGCGGCTGCGGACCTCTCGCAAACGCATCGAACAGGATCGGCGCGGCGGCGGTCCGCCCAGCGAGACCGGTGACCGGCGCGCCGTCGGGGCGTCCCACCCAGACGCCGATGGTGTGCTTGCCGTCGAAGCCGACGGCCCAGGCGTCGCGATAGCCGTAGCTCGTGCCGGTCTTGAACGCGATGCGGCCGCCTGCGGCGTTCTCCGGCGGCGGCGTGCCCTGCAGGATCCTCGCGACATACCAGGCGGCGACCGGCTCCAACAGCCTCTTGGGCGGAAGCCGCGGCGCGCCGAGCTCCTCCACCAGCGGCTGAACCGTGCCCTGCCTCGCAAGTCCGACATAGAGCATGGTCAAGTCGGCAAGCCTGATGCCCACACCGCCAAGGCCGAGCGCGAGTCCCGGCGCCTCGCGCCGCGGCAGCGTTAGGCTCGCCCCCGCCTCGCCAAGTCTCGCGGCGAGGCGGCTTGGTCCCACCTCCTCGAGCACGGCCACGGCCGGGACGTTCAGCGATTGCTGCAAGGCGCGGCGGACCGTCACCGTTCCTTGGAAGGTGAGGTCGAAATTCTGCGGCGCATAGTTGCCATAGCGGATCGGACGGTCCTCGATAAGGGTCTCGGGATGGATCAGTCCGTCCTCGAAACCGAGGCCGTAGATGAAGGGCTTGAGCGCCGATCCCGGCGACCGCACAGCCTTGGTCAGGTCGACCTGGCCCGCGCGGCGCTCGTCGAAATAATCTGGAGAGGCGACGCGGGCGAGCACCTCTCCGGTCGCGTTGTCGGCGACCATGATCGCCACCGACATGTCCGGCCCGAGCGCCTGCGCCCGGTCGCGGGCAAGCTCTTGCAGGGTCTTCTGCAGCCCGGCATCGATGGTAAGGCGGTGCTCCAGCGCCGGAGGCTCAGTGGCCATCGCGTCGTCGGCCGCCTGGGGCGCGATCATCGGCATCTGCTTGCGCGCATCCGGCACCGGCTCCTGCTTGGCACGGGCGATCTCCGCAGCTCCGAACATGTGGTAGCGGGCCATGCGATCGAGCACGCGGTCGCGTGCGCGCTTCGCCGCGTCGTGCGACCGATCGGGCCGGCGGAACTCCGGCGATTGCGGCAGGGCGACGAGCAGGGCGGCCTCGCCGAGCGTCAGCCGGCGCGGCTCCTTGCCGAAATAAGCGAGCGAGGCGGCCCGGATCCCTTCGAGATTGCCGCCATAGGGCGCAAGCGTCAGATAGAGCGCGAGGATCTCGTCCTTGCTGAGCACGGCTTCGAGCTGTAGCGCGCGGACCGCTTCCCTGACCTTGACGTATAGCGAGCGCTCGCGGCGCGGCTCGAGCAGGCGGGCCACTTGCATGGTGATGGTCGAGCCGCCCGAGACGATGTGGCCATGGGTGAGAAATTGCAGCGCCGCCCGCCCAAAGGCGAGCGGGTCGACGCCCGGATGTTGCCAGAACCGCTTGTCCTCATAGGCGAGCAGCACCTCGAGATAGCGCGGGTCTACTTGCGCGCGGGTCGCGGGCAGCCGCCAGCGGCCTTCGCTTGTGGTGTAGGACCTGAGCAGGCGGCCGTTGCGGTCGAGCACGGTCTTGGACAGCTCGAGATCGCGGCCGAGCGGCGCTGGGCCGAAAGTGTCGATCAGCCCCCATACCGCGCCGGTGACCGCTGCCGCGATCCAGAGCAAACCGACCGCCGCACGGACGGCGCGCCGCCGCCCACGGCCATCCGAGGTGGCCTTCGCCGCAGGTGCCTCGTCGCTCATTTCGCGGGCTGCACGCTGACGGTGCCGGTGCCGGTGCGGCCGAAGCGGTCTGGGCGGTACATGTCCTCCACCTCGGCTTGCGGCAGCACATAGTCTCCCGGCGAGACCGCGCGCACCACATAGGCGACGCTGTACACGGCTGGGTCCCCGCTATTGCGGTCGAAGGCTGCGGTGAAGCGGTCGTCGCGGAAATCCGTATGCACCGGCGTGCCCGCGTTCTCGATCCAGGAGAGCGTGCCCGTGTCGCCCGAGGAGACGAGCTCAGGGTTATCGATCTCGAAGCCTGCCGGAACGAAATCGGTAAGCACAACCCTGGCGAATTGGGGCTGCGGCTCGGTAACCTTGAGCACCACCACGAAGCGCTGGTTCTGCTTCGCGTGGGCGGGATCGGCGTCCGCGCCGTCAAGGCTGTGGTAGCTCCGCTCGAGGTTGAAGCCGTGATCGGCGGCGGGTTCGGGGGTGGTCGGCGCACCGCTCACGCAGACGACGGTGTCGACCGGGGTGTCGCCGGTGTTGGTCACCGTGATCGCGCTCTCCTCGACATCCACCTGATCGTAGGTGCCGTAATACGGGCCGACTTGGGTGCCGTCATTGACGTCAAGACTGACATTCTGCTTGCCGAGAGCGCGCGCGGCGAGCACTAGCCAGGCGTCCTCTTGCGTCGAGGTGCGCGTCACGAGATTGCGCGCAGCATCGATGCGCGCCGTGGCGTTGACGAGGATCGGCTTCGCCGCATCGCCTTCCGCCGCGAGCGTCACCACCACCGCGGCGTCGCGCAGGGGCGAGCCATAGTCGGTGCGGCCGATCTCGATTGCCGGCTCTTTCGCCAGCGAGCCGACGGCGATGTCGAACACCTTCTCGGCACGGATCCGGTCGCCGAGCATGGCAAGGGCAGCACCGATCTCCGCCTTTGCCGTCGCCGTCTTCAGGTCATTGATCTTGGCGTCGGCGAGGTAGCGCACATCGCCAACCGGCGCCGTCCCGTTGCGGGCGAGGACATAGAGCGCGTAGGCGAGGGCGAGGCCGCCGTCGGTGGAGGGCTCCGGTGCTGTGCTCACATAGTTGCGCAAGCGATCGAGCGCGAGCTTGAAGGCTTCATCCGGAACGGAAAACCCACTCGCTCGAGCCCGTGTGAGGAAGTCCGTCACATAGGCGTCGAGCCAGGGGTCTTCGCCGCCCGGCGCCCAAAGGCCGAAGGCACCCTCCGAACCTTGGCGCGCCAGCACCGTCTCGATCGCATCGGCGATGCGCTGGTCGATGCTGGTATCGACCGCGAGATGCAGATTGACCGAGAGCTCATTGGCATAGAGCAGCGGCAAAGCGCGGCTCACGATCTGCTCGGTGCAGCCGAGCGGATAGCGGTCGAGCGCGGCAAGCAGGCTCGCCACATCGAGTGCCGCCGAGGGCGTGACCGAAAGCGCGAGCTTGCCGGTGCCGCGAACGAGGTCGGCGAAGAGGTCGCCCGTGAGTGTGAGGGTCTGGCCCGGCGCAAGCGGCTTCACCGTGCGGCGCGCGAGTATCTGCGTCGAGAGCTTCACCTCCAGTGCATATTGACGTTCGAGCGTAAAGCCGCCGGGGCCGCTCACGTTCACCGTTACCAGTCCTGCGCCCACACCCGTGGCCGCGACGGCCAAGCTCATGGCCCCACGCTTCTTGGCGTCGAGCGTGACGGTCTTGGTGGTCTCGGCGAGCTTAAGCGGTCCTCCCGCGGCGAGCGCCACATGATAGTCGCCGGTCTCGCCCTCGACATTGTCGAGGTCGAGCCTGATCGTGCTCTTGTCGCCCATCAGCAGGAAGCGGGGCAGCGTGGCGGTGATCACGACGGGATCGCGCACCACCACATCGGCGGAGGCGTGGCCGACTTTATCCTTGCTCCAGGCGACGGCCATGACCCGCACGCTGCCGGCAAAGGCCGGAATCGCGAAGCTCGTCTCGGCGGTGCCGTCGCGACCGACGCTGATGATGCCGGAATAGAGCGCGAGTGGTGCCTGCGTCGGCGGACTGCCTTGCAGCTCCTCCGCTCCGCTGTCGCCGCCGGTGCGGACCTCTCCCTTGGTGCCCTGCATACCATCGATCAGCTGGCCGTAAAGGTCGCGGACCTCGGACGAGAGCTTGCGCTGGCCGAGATAATAATCCTCGGGCGCGGGCGCCTTGTAATTGGTGAGATTGAGAATGCCCACGTCCACGGCCGAGACCACGAGGCGGGCTTCGTCGCCGGGGTTGAGCCCCGCGAGCTTGATCGGCACGCGGAGCGTCGTCTCGGGCCTGATTCGGTCGGGCAGGTCCATGGCGACGCCGAGCGTGTGCGCCGCCTTGTCGATGGCGAACCACTGCACGCCGATGCCCCGCCCGGGCATGCGCTTCGCCGCGACGTCGAGCGGTCGCCGCAAGGTAACGAGCACATAGGCGCCGGTGCCCCAATCCTCGCCCACGGTGAGCGGGAGCTTGACTGTGCCGGGCTCGACATCTGCCGTCTTGGTGGTGAAGAGCTTGTCGCCGATCACGGCGAGCGTCACTTGGCCGGCGCTGCGCGCCGTGATCGCGACGGTCATGCTGTCGCCGGGCTTATATTCGGGCTTGTCGAGCGCGATCTCGAGCAGATCCGGAGTATCGGCGCTCGCTTCCGCGTACCAGCCGGAATCGAAACCGACAGTGGTCTCTGGCCCTTGCGAGTCGGCGCTTGTCACCTCGAGCCGGTAGCGCCCCCAGGTGACCGGAACGGCGATGTGTCCGGGCTGGTCGGGGGCCACGTCGACGCTGCCGTCGGCGACGCGGCGCGTCACCTTGACCGGCTCGTATTGCCAATACCCCTCGCTGCGATACCATTGATATTTGGAATCGACGCGGAGCAGCTGCCAATGCAGGCCCGTCCTGCTCATGGGCTTGCCGTCGGGCGCGACCATGACCACGTCGAAACTTGCCGTATCGGAATCGCCGAGCGACTTGCCGGTAAAGAGGGCCTTCACGCCGATCATCGGCGCGGAAGGCGTTACCGGGAGAGTGAGCTTGCGCTCGATCGCCCGCCCGCCGGGCTCCGCCATGCGCACGACGATTTCCGCCTCGAGCGGCCGCGTCGACGCGGGCACCTTGTCGAGGGTCGCGGTGAAAATGGCTTTGCCCGCGGCATCGGTCTCCGGCAGGTCCGTCAGGGGAATCGTGTCCGCCTCGTGTTGGCTGTCGTTCTCGCTGTCATCCTCGTCGAGCCCGAATACATAGCCGGCGAAGCCCGGCCGCTCCGCCGCCTTCACGATATGGATCTCGCCTTCTAGGTCGAGACCCGCCGCGGGCGCCCCATATAGGAAGCGCCCATCAACGCTGATTTTCGCGGGGGCCGAGGGCGAGATGCTCGTGGCGGTGGTGGCGAGGTCTAATTCGAGCCTATCCGGAACGTAGTCCTCGACGAGGAAGCTCGCTTCGCCGATCGCCGGCCGTTTCGGGTCGGTGTAGGCGGCGACGCGCCAGGTCCCGGTGGGAGCCGACGAGATGATCTGCACGTCGAGCGAACGGCCGCCGATCCCCTGATCGGGCACTACTCTGCGGCGGTATTCCACCCCGTCGGACCGCCTCACCACGAGTGTGAGGGGAACGTCGGGAACGGCGACGCTTACGGGGCTGCGGAGGAGCGCCGTGACGTGCACGGTCTCGCCGGTGCGGTAGACGCCGCGCTCGGTGAAGACGAAGGCGTCGAGACCGTCAGGCGCATCGCGCCCGGCGACGCCGCGGTCGGTGAGATCGAACGGGGATTGCTTCAGGTTCAGAAAGGCGTAGTCGCCGGACGGTTCCGAGGCGACCAGCATGGCCGGGGAAAGGCCGCCTTCGCCGCGCGTGAGCCGAGCCTCGAAGGCCAGCGAGCCGCTCGCATCCGTGGTCTTGGTCGCGAGAACCTCGTTATTGCGGGCCAGCAAGCGAAGCTCGACATCGCCGACCGGCTGCGTGGTGGCGAGCGAGTTGACGAAGGCGTGGATGCCGTCGCTCCCCGAATAAGCGGTGAGCCCAAGGTCGGAGACGACGAACCACTGCGTGGCGCGCTCGCCATAGTCCTCATCGGAGACATTGGCGGGTGCCGCGGCCAGCACGTATACGCCGGGCTCGAGCGCAGGCACCGCCTCGTTGACGGGGAAGTCGGTGGTAATATCGGTATTGAGCTCCTTCTCCACCTTGAGCTCGCCGGTCCAGATCTTCTCACCCTTTTGCTCGGCGATGTCGTTCAGCGTGTAGCCGTAGAGATTGCGTTCGAAATCTCCGCCGAGCACCGTGTCGATCAGGTTGCGGTCGCCGATCCGATAGATCGACACCTTGACCGCGTCGGTATTGACACTGACGAGGGGGATGCCCTGCTGACCCGTCTTCGGCAGCACATAGGCCTTGCCCGCAAGCCGCACGAAGGGGCTGCGGTCGCGCACATAGATGTTGAAGTCGGCGGTCTTGAGCAGGTTTTCCCCAACCATCGAGGGAAGGCCCTCACGGAGCGTGACGGCATAGCTCTCGCCATGCTTTAGCCCTTCGACGCAAAGTTGCTGGTCATCGACCGACAGCGCCGGCTTGTCCTCGCCGGCGACGGCGACGAAGGGCGAGAAATCGGTGCGCTTCGGCAAGCTCTCGGTGAACTGGAAGCAGGCCCGCGGGGACGCGGCATCGGAATCAACACTGAAATTGGAGACGCGGAAGCCGTATTTCTCGCGCAATTGGTCATAGGTGGTCTTGAGCTCGGGCGTCGCGTGCAGTTGCAGCGCGAGGTGCAGGGCATTGAGCGCCGGCCGCCACTCGTTGCGTTTGCCATAGGCGGCCGCGAGCATGATGAGGGCGTCGGACTCCTCGGTGGCGTTCGCGGCGCGCCGATAGGCGATATAGGCCGCCGTCGTCGCCTGCTCGAAGCGCTTGCTCCCGTCATCCTCCTCGCTCGTCGGGATCTTGAGCCAGACATCGGCGAGCTGGCGCCAGGACTGCACGTCGTTCGGCGCGACGGTCACGATCTGAGTGTAGATGTCGGCGGCGCTCTCATAGTCGTTCTTCGTGAGGGCCGCTTCGGCGTCCTTCTTGAGCGCGATGACCGGCTTCTCGACCGTTCCCGCCGCGTCCTTCAGGTCAGCCTCGAGCGTGATCGCGGCGTCGTCGAGATCGGCGTCTTGGAAGGTCTTTTCGGCGGCTTGGGTGGGGGCGAGGGGGGCGGCGGCAAAAACCAACAGCGCGGCGATGAGGCCGGCGCGGAAGCATGCAGGCATTGAACTCCTCCCGGGCCCGCCCTCAGCGTGGCGGGACACGACCGTAATGTAGTCTCGCTTTGTGACGGAAGCGAGGGGGGCGTCAGTCGGCGAGCGCCGGGAGCGGCGGCCAGCCATAAATTGCGGCAGCGCGAGCGATCAGCGCCTCGGCAAGCTTGGAGCCGTTATCGGAGTTGGTCATCACCACCACGCCCTGGCCGGTCTCTGGAAACAGGATCAGCAGTCGCTGGTGGCGATGCGCTCCGACCCAGGGCCAGGGGCATGATCACGCTCGAGATCGACGGGGTATGCGTAGGTTGGTGGCAGCGCCGCACGGCCGAAGGCGTGCCGGTCTTCCAGCATGGCGGGTCCTGGGGCGGCCAGAACTCCGACTTCTTCCTCGTTCCGGAGCGCGAGTTCGCGATGACCACGCTCACCAACTCGACCAATGGCTCCCGGCTTATCGCCGAACTGGGCCGGTCCGGCTGGGCGCTGACCCAGTTCGCCGGGCTGAGCAATCCGCCTGCCATTCCGCAGACGCTTCCGCCCGCACAACTCGCGCCATATGAGGGCCGGTATAGGGGGTGGGTCATCCCGCCCGACGGCCGGCCCGACGAAATCGTGGAGCAGGTGATCGAGCTGAGTGCCGCGGATGGTGGGTTGCACGTCAGGGGCGACTTGGAGCTCTCTCTCTCGCCTTCTACCGCGACGATTTCGTGCTCACGACCGATTCCGAAGGTCAGATCAAGCGGAGCGATTTTGTGCGCGGCCCAGACGGTCGCATTGCTTGGTTCCGCGATGGAGTTCGGCTCTACGCCTATCAAGGTTGAGGCACCGCCTGGGCTGGTTGCGTGTGGTTTCATTTGCATGAGGGACGAAGTCTTCATAGGCCTGCTGCAGGTCGGCGGCGCTCGGCCTCGATCGGCCGGACTGGGGGTCCGCCTTTGGCACTTCAGAGACATTCGTGGGCACGGCCGACAGGTCTGGATTACACTGCAAAGCGGACGTTGAAGTGGCAACTCAAGCTGCGGTCCCTGGGGGAGGGGGCGCTACGATTCCGAGGAACAACCCCGTGCAAATGCCGATACATCAGTCCCTGAGATGCGGAGCCCGGACCCGCAGCGGTGATCCATGTCGTTCACCCGCGATGCCAAACGGACGCTGCCGCATGCACGGTGGCAAGTCACCTGGCGCTCCTAAAGGAAATCGCAACGCGTGGAAGAACGGGTACTATTCGGCAGAGACTATGGCAGTGCGGAAGCTCGTCCGGCAATTGCTGCTAGACTCGGCGGAGCTACTTTCAACGAGGCTCTAAGCCCACGGGGAGTCCAGACGACCTTGCGTTAGATCGCCGTGCGGCCCCCAAGCCCGTAGGCGCCCGCAAAGCCGCAGCAGGCGGAAGGCAGGGAGATTGGTCTGAACCCAATCAGATCCTTCGACAGCTTAAAACAGTGATCTAATATAAGCCTCAGCCTCGTGCACTGAGGATTCGAGCTCGCGCAAGCGAGCGCAACGCGCCTCGCTGAAGGCAGCACTCGGGTGAGTCTCAGCACGTTCGGCGGCGGCGGCGGCATGCCAAGCGCCGATCCCCTGCGCGGAGCCTTTGAGCGAATGGGCGGAGTCCTTCCACTGCTGGTCGGACGGCGCCTCGCGCAACCGTTCAAGATACATGGTCGATTGTGTGCAGAAGAGTTCAAGCACCTCCCGCTCAAGGACACGCTCGCCGAGCGTGGAGTGTGACAGGTGTACGAGATCGACAGGCCGAGACAGCGCTTTGCGTTCGTGCGAGGTCCCTTTGGGCCGGTGAATAGTTTCGGTCTCCATGAATGTCCCCCTTCTCTCATATTAGCCAGCAAAAACCACGAGCGCGGCAAATCGTGGGCGATCCCAAAGCAATAGCAAATAGATTTGCCATGTTACTAAAAAGTCACGGAGCCAGAATTCGGTGGCTAAAGCCTCGTCGCTTTTGACAGATTGAATGAATAAAATAAATAAATCCTCTACTGAAAATCTAACGGCTACGCTGTATTAAGAACGAGGCCCGCAGCCCGTTGCACTTCTGGTTTCATTCTGTAGGAGACACACCACTTTGAAGCCCCGCAGCCAGGCTAGGCCTTGGGCTCAACTGTTGCAATTGTAGGGCCGTCGCCATGGTGAAGCGCATTCTGGCCGGTGTGATTCTCGCCTTTATCCGGTGTGATTCTCGCCTTTATATTGACGGGCGGAGCGGTTGCGGGGCCGTTTGAGGAGGCCGACGCCGCTTACCAGCGTGGTGACTATGCGACGGCTCTGCAGCTGTGGCGACCGCTAGCCGAGCAGGGCAACGCCGGTGCCCAGTTCGCTCTCGGCAAGATGTACGTTCACGGCCACGGCGTACCGCAAGACGATGCCGAGGCGCTGAAGTGGTATCGTCTTGCTGCCGAGCAGGGCAACGCCGATGCCCAGTCCAATCTCGGCGCCATGTACGTACTTGGCCGCGGCGTCTCTGAGGACTATGCGGAGGCGCTGAAGTGGTATCGCCTTGCCGCCGAGCAGGGCTATGCCGATGCCCAGGACGCCCTCGGCAAGGCGTATGACGACGGCGAAGGCGTACCGCAAGACTATGCCGAGGCGGTCAAGTGGTATCGTCTTGCTGCCGAACGGGGCCAACCCGACGCCCAGTTCAATCTCGGCGTCATGTACGCTATGGGCCAAGGCGTCCCGCAGGACGATGCCGAGGCGGTCAAGTGGTGGCGCCTTGCCGCCCAAAATGCAACGGGCTTTATAGACCATGGCGCCGCTGCCCAGAACGCCCTCGGGCAGATGTATGCCGACGGCGATGTCGGCCCGCGGGACTATGTCGAGGCGGTGAAGTGGTATCGTCTTGCTGCCGAGCAGGGCAACGCCGCTGCCCAGTTCAATCTCGGCGTCATGTACCTAATGGGCCAAGGCGTCCCGCAGGACTACGTTGAGGCACATAAGTGCTTCAATCTCGCTGCCTCGCGGTTTTCAGCCTCAGACGCAGAGAACCGTGACAAGGCGGTTAAAGCTCGTGACTCCCTCGCGTCCCAAATGACGCCCGAGCAGCTAGCCGAGGCGCAAAAGCTGGCGCGAGAATGGAGGCCAACGCCTCAATTGTCGCAACCAAGTACCTCGGCAACCTCGGTCACCTATGGTGCTGCGGAAATCCAAGCCGTCCCGGTCGCGCCTGTGCCACAGAGTAGCTCCGATCGCCCTACGAATACCGCGCAACAACCGGCGCCCTCGGCGTCTGTCCCTACGGAATGGTGCGCGAAGATGATGGCTCTCTTGAGCAACCCATGGGGTGACGCCTACCTGAAGCAGGCCTTGATTGAGAAAATGCGGAACCGGGGGTGTATGAATTGAAACTCATGCGAGGTTTTTGCCGCACCAATTAAATTTCGCATTAGCGACAAACTTGTTGCCACTGGCAATTTCCGAACTGATTACAGACTTGCGCTTGATGACATTCCGAAGTCCCCAATGGCGGAAGTGTAGGTGGATTAATCGGCGCTACTGTAGGCGGCGCAATGGAGCAAGGATGATTTAGTTCCCGGTGCGGCGGTGTAGGGAGCCACCTAGATCGTGTTACACCCACAAGGTAAAAACATGGGTAGGCGTTTACTACACATGTTCTAATGGCCAATTGCAGCCATTTAATACCTTAAAACGAAGGAGGCCAGCACGCCGTCGCCCTGCCAGGCCCTGGTCAAGGCGACAAGCAGCTTGGCAAGGTCGGTCGGCGTCGACCAAAGCCCGGCGGCGGCATGCTCGGGAAAGATGTGCCAGCGCCCGGGCAGCTCCTGTCCATCGCTGAAATGGCCGCTTGCAGCTTCGGCTTCGAGATTTGGCGATTGCGGCTGGTCGAAGCTGCTCCGGGTCATGCCTGCCGGGCCGAGCACGAGCTCTTGCATGAGGGGGCGAAGGGCTTGCCGCCCGAATCCTCAATCAGCGCCTCGGCGATCTCGTAGCCGCCGCCCGAATAGTGATAGGCGCTGCCGGGAACCTCGATCAGTGTGACCGCCGCCGAATTGGCGGGTGGGGCGCCGTTTAGCAC
This sequence comes from uncultured Alphaproteobacteria bacterium, assembly GCA_963804515.1. GTDB lineage: Bacteria > Pseudomonadota > Alphaproteobacteria > Rhizobiales > Methyloligellaceae > Methyloceanibacter. The sequence continues at coordinate 197,278 of CAWDQR010000007.1, forward strand.
TTGGGTCAGAGTGGGGATGGGCTCGCCCACTTTATAGCCGAGGAAGCCCGGCACGCCGATGCCACCGGTCATGCTGAGCAGGCCGCGCAAGGTGACCTTGTGCGTCTCGTCGAACGCATTGCTCGGGACGTGCCAGGTGGTTCCAGGTGGTTAGTGCGTCGTTCACGTCCGCATCGAGCTTGAGCCTGCCCTGTTCGACGAGACGCATGGCGCCGATGGCGGCGACGAATTTCGAAAGCGAGGCCGCCTGATAGAGCGTCTCGGGGGTGGCGTCCTTGCCATAGGCGCGCGCGAATGCCACGCGGCCCCCATCGATGAGCGCGACGCTCACCGAGGGAACGTTGAGCAGGGCAAGGGCTTGATCGAGGCTGATGCGCTTCTCGGCGCCTTGCACGGCAATGGCAAGGTCGCTCTCGATTGCGTCTGCCGCCGCCGCCGGCGCACTGACATCGAGAACCATCGCGGCCGCGGCAAGCAGCGCCACCACATCCGCATCCTCTGCCGCATGTCATGCCGCCTTTCCGCTCTCTCGCGCGAGCGCCGCAATCTCATCCCGCACCCAATGGTGACACTCGTCGCGGTCATAGCTCGAATGCCACAGGAGCCGCACCGAAAGAACGATGTCCCCGAGCGGTTGGGCCACGCACGTGAGCGGAAACTGGCGCTCCAGGATCAGCGCCAAGGAGTGGGGCAGCGTCAGCAGGGCGTCGCTGTCGAGCGCGAGCAGCAGGCCCGCGAGCACCGAGGAGACGCGCGCCGAAATGGCGCAAGCAAGCTTCCGCTTGGCGAGTTCGCGGTCGAGCAGCTCGATGGCCGGGAGTGCATTCACGGCGATGTGGTCGCTATGGGCGAAAGAGACCGCATCCGGTTCGCCCGCGCCCAAGGGGTGGCCCGAACGGGCGACGGTGGCAAGGCGGTCGTCATAGAGCTTGAGCGCGTGGATATCCGGCGCGCGCAGCGGCATCGATTCGATGTCGATCGCGAAATGACAGCGTCCCTGGCGGAGCGCGTCGATGATCTCCTGGCCTTGGCCGGGCATCCAGCCCACCCGCACGGAGGGTGCGATCTGCTCAAGCCGCAGCCTGAGCGGCTGCACCAGGATCAGCTCGCCAACCTCGCTTGCGGCGAGGGCGAAGTTGCGCTCGGTCTCCGTCGGATCGAAGGGCTTGGCCGGCCTGAGCAGGCTCTCCATGCCGGCGAGAATGACGTGCACCGTGGGCGCGAGCTCGAGCGCCTTCGCCGTTGGCACAAGTCGCTGACCGGCGCGCACGAAGAGCTCGTCGGCGAAGATTTCGCGAAGCTTGGCAAGGGCATGGCTGATGGCCGAGGCGCTGCGGCCAAGGCGCTCGGCGGCCCTTGTGACGCTCGCATCGACGAGCAGCGCGTCGAGGATGACGAGGAGGTTGGCGTCGACCTCTTTCAGATGCATGATTCGAATTAATTCTGCTGAAAAGATTTCATTGCGTGCATGTTAGCCGCTGGTCTACGGTTTTTGCAAGGAGTTCCGCCTCTCTCCCACGGGGGTAGGGGCGCGGCATTCCGTTATGCGAGGCGGCGCGTCTCGGCTGCGAACCGTTTAGGATCGAGGAGGGCTTATGCTTTCGGTGTCGGTTCCGGCGCGAAGCTTAGTCCTGCTCGCGGTCCTTCTTGGCCTTGGGCTGGCGCCGGCGGCCGCCGAGCCCACCCTCGAGAACGCCAGCGTCAAGACCGCAAGCGTCACGGACGTGCTAAGGGCCTATGCCGACATGGCCGAGGTGGGCTATGCGGATGCTCTTGCTACGGCCAAGACGCTGCAGCTTGCAGTCAATCAATTGCTGGCGAAGCCGACGGAGGAGCGGCCAAGGATGGCTGGTCGAGACCGGCGTTTCGCTTGACCCGGACGAGGAGCGGCGCGCATCACCCTACGAATGGGACAATCACGCCATTCTTGTGCGTTAGGTGGAACGCGCTTCCCTGCATCAACACGCCGTGGGCCTATTGTCACCTTATTTCTCGGCGTAATCTCCGCCGCTTGTCGGCGTTGCTGCGGCGATTCACGTCTTCCGATTTGGCTCTTATAGTAAGGCGTGGATTCTCGGCACGAAGCCGGGGCACGACCAAAGCGTTCCCTATAAGATCCGCTCTTCGGGCGGATTGAGCCGGATGCGAATGAAACTGCTGCTAAAGATCGGCGCGGGCGTGGTTGCGGCCTTGGTGCTCGTGCTGGTCGCCGTCAATGTCCTCATCTCGGCCGATGCGGTGCGCGGCCGGGTGGCGGCGCGCGTCAAGGAGCAGAGCGGCCGGGACCTGATGGTCCACGGCGCCACGTCGATCCTGCTCCTGCCCAATCCCCACATCGTGCTCACCGACGCGGAGATCACCGATCCTGCCAACCGGGCGGGCGCCGATCTCAAGATCGCGCGGCTCGCGCTTGACGTGAGCTTTTACCAATTGTTCAGCCGTCAGGTCGACGCGAAGCGCGTCGTCATGGAGCAGCCGGTGCTGACCGTGCGCCTTGCGCCCCAATCTGGCGGGGCCGAGCGGCAGGGAGACGCGGGCACGTCCTCCGGCCAGCGGGCCGCATCGGCACGCCCAAGCTTTCTCGCAGCGGACGCCGGAGGCGGATCTCCGCGCCGGGATATCATGTTGGACGACGTGCGCATCGAGGACGGTACGGTGCGCATCATCTATGACGCCAACGGCGCCGAGCGGCGCATCGAGCACATCGATGCCGCGTTGAGCCTACCCCATCTCGTCGATCCGCTCACCGCCAAGGGTGACTTCGATTGGAAGGGCGTTCGCGTGGGCTTCGACCTCAAGCTGACATCGCCGGCCGATCTCGACACACGCTCCGCGAGGCTCGACCTTGCCCTCGACACGGAGGCCATCGACGCGAGCTTTGGGGGCAATATCGCAACGAAGCCGGCCTTCAGCGCCGAAGGGGATTTGACCGCCAAGTCGCAATCGGTGCCCTCGCTTCTGGCGTGGCTGCGCAAGGAGCCCGCATCCGCAACCGCCGTCGGCAATGGCGAGCTTTCCAGCCACGTAGCGTGGCAGGCGGATGAGATCGCCTTCACGCAGGCGCGCTTTGCGCTCAGCCATGCGACCGGCCAAGGCCAGGCGGTGGTCACGCTAAAAAGCCCGAGACCTCACCTTCGCGCCGCGCTCGCCATCGAAACGCTCGATCTCGATCCGTTTCTGGCCGAGGCCAAGCCCAATGCAACGCCAGAGCCGGCGGCCGCGACAGGGGAGGACACCGGGTCGGCAGAGCCCTCTCCGTCCGCCTCGGCCGAGCCGGCCCAGCCCAAGGACGACGGGGATCGCGCGGAGACGCAAGGCGAGCCTGCTTCCGGCGCAGCTCCACCCGAGACGGCCGCGCCTGCCGAAGCGCCGAAGGCTCGGTCCGACGATGCGTCAAAAATTGCGCCTGCCGCCTTCGACGCCGACGTCAATGTGAATGTGCTGCAGACGAAAGTGGCGCGGCTTACCATCGGGCCGAGTTCGCTCGGCTTGACCCTTCACGACGGTGTGCTTGACGCCAAATTGGGCGGCATGCAGCTTTATGACGGGCAGGGCACCGGCACGTTCACCTTTGATGGCGCCAAGGCCGTCCCGAGCTTCGCCGGCAATTTCGTGCTGGACGGCGTCTCGGCCAAGCCGTTGCTCGATGCCGCGGCGGGGTTCAACCTGCTCTCAGGGCGCGCCAAGATCGAGCTCAAGCTGAGCGGCGATGGCAGCACCAGCGAGGAGATCAAGCATTCGCTCGCGGGCCACGGCAGCATCGCCATCAGCGACGGCTCGATCGAAGGCATCAATCTGACGGAGCTGATCGCCGGTATGGGTGCCGGCCAAATGCCGAATCTCGAACAGGGGCCCGGTGCCAAGACCGCGTTCAGTGCGCTTGGCGGCAGCTTCAGCATTGCCAGCGGCGTTGCAGAGACCCACGATCTGGAGATGACGAGCCCGTTACTCCAGGTCACCGGGCGGGGGACCGTCGATATGGTGACCGGGAGCATAGATTTCCTGACACAGCCGCAGATCGTGGCCGGACCCGAAGGCAAGGGCGGAGCCAACGATCTTGCCGGCATGACTATCCCGGTCCGCATCGAAGGGCCTTTCGCGCATCCCACCTTCAAGCCGGAGATCAAGGGCATGTTCGCGAGCCCCGAGCAAACGTCGAAAACGGTCAAGCAGATCGGCGACGTCATCCAGAAGAAGTTCAAGGGGAAGCCGGTGGGCGAGGCGATCGGCCGTATGTTGGGCTCCGTCCGCATTGGCAAAGACCGCGGCGATGCCGAGGGCAACGGTGCCGGAGGTGGCGATGGCGGGGGTGCCGAGCCGCCTGCCGGCGGCAGGCCCAGCCCGCAGGCCGAGAAGGCCACGCCGCCCGCAAATTCCGACGAGGCGCCGTCGCAAAAGAGCGATGAGCCAGAGGACCCCGACCTCAACAATATCCTGCGCTGACGCTGCGACCCGTTTCGTCCCAGATGCGACCGGGAAGACGCAGCCCCAGAGCACTGAAATTTTTAACCCCCGCAGGGGTAAAACCTCCAGCTTCGCCAAAGATTGTAACGGGTTCCGCAAGGTCTCGGTCATCGCCCCATGTTCGTCGCGCGTCGCCGGTTTGCTATCGTGGTGCTCTCTTCGGTCCTCTCGGCTGCTTGCGCTGCTGGGGTGACGGCGCGGCAGCTTGTGCTGGCCGATGTCGCGCCCCATGACGGCGTCGCGCGCGCCCATGCCATGCCGGTTCAGGGCATCGACGTGTCCCAATGGCAGGGTGACATCGACTGGCAGAAGGCCCGCGCCGCTGGCACGCAATTCGCCTTCATCAAGGCGACCGAAGGCGGAGATCATCTCGATCCCAAGTTCCAGCAAAACTGGGAGGAGGCCAAGCGGGCCCGGGTGCCTCGCGGCGCCTATCACATGTTCTATTGGTGCTTCTATTGGTGCCGGGCCCCCCGAGAGCAGGCGCTTTGGTTCGTCCTAAACGTGCCGTTCGATCCGGATGCGCTGCCACCGGTGCTCGACCTCGAATGGAACCACGCCTCGCGCAACTGCCCCAACGAGGCCCCGTCCGATGTCGCGCTCGAGAAGGTCAAGATCATGCTCGAGGCGATGGAGGCGCATACGGGGAAGCGGCCGATCATCTATACCAATGTCGCGTTCCACCGGGACGTGCTAGAGGGCGAGCTCAAGGACTATAATTTCTGGCTGCGCTCGGTCGCCGCCGAGCCGCAAGAGGTCTATGGAGACCGACCCTGGCTGTTCTGGCAATTCACGACGACCGGCTACGTGCCCGGGATCGAGGGCCCCGTCGATCGCAATGCCTTCAACGGCTCGTTCGCCGATTGGCGTCAGGTCTTGCCGTCGCCGCCTCCGCACCGCTGAGCGCGTTGGGTTGGGTAACGGCACCAGACCCAGAGAACACCAGTTACCGCCAGCCGCCGGCAGACGGGCTCGACCGTGCTCCCGCGCAAGAGATGCCACACCGACCGCCGCTACGCGCCGATCAGCGGCTTCCGCCAATCCACCACGACCTCCCTGCTCGCGCCTGCGTTCGCGGCGACACCGAGCAGCTTCAGGAATCTTCCCGCGGCCAGCGCCTGTGCGGGTGGAGATTCCGGCGGAACGGAAGATTATGCGGCGGCAGACAACGGCCTCCACCTTGCCTATAACAGCGCCCATGCCGGGATCCTCATCTAAGAGTGGCTCGCCGAGAATTGGCACGCCAAGAATTGGTTTTGTCAGCTTGGGCTGCCCCAAGGCGCTCGTCGATTCGGAGCGCATCATCACGCGGCTCCGCGCCGAAGGCTATGAGTTGTCTTCGAGCTATGCGGGCGCCGACGCGGTCGTGATCAATACCTGCGGCTTCCTGAACAGCACCAAGGAGGAGTCGCTTGCCGCCATCGGCGAGGCGCTGGCCGAGAACGGCAAGGTCGTCGTCACCGGCTGCTTTGGCGTCGAATCCGGACGCATCCGGGCGGCCTATCCGCACGTGCTCGCCATCACCGGCCCGCATCAATATGAAACCGTCGTCGACGAGGTGCACAAGGCCGTGCCGCGTCCGCACGATCCGTTCCTCGACCTGCTGCCGCCGCAAGGCATCAGGCTCACGCCCCGCCACTACGCCTATTTGAAGATCTCCGAGGGCTGCAACAACAAATGCAGCTTCTGCATCATCCCGAGCCTTCGGGGACGGCTGGCGAGCCGGCCGATCGGCGAGGTGATGCGCGAGGCCGAGCGGCTGGTCGACGCAGGCGTGAAGGAGCTGCTCGTCATCTCCCAGGACACGAGCGCCTATGGCCTCGACCTCGGCTATGCCAAGAGCGAATGGCGGGGGCGCGAGCATGAGGCGCGGTTCATCAGTCTTGCCGAGGCGCTGGGAAGCCTCGGCGTCTGGGTGCGCCTGCACTATGTCTACCCCTATCCCCATGTCGATCAGGTGTTGCCGCTCATGGCGCAAGGCCGCGTGCTCCCCTACATCGACATTCCCTTCCAGCACGCGAGCCCTTCGGTGCTGAAGGCCATGCGCCGTCCTGCGCATCAGGAGAAGACGCTCGAGCGCATCCGCTCCTGGCGGAAGATCTGTCCAGACCTCGCCATCCGCTCGACCTTCATCGTGGGCTTTCCTGGCGAGACCGAGGAGGATTTCAATTTCTTGCTTAATTGGCTCAGTGAAGCGCGGCTCGCCCGCGTTGGCTGCTTTAAATATGAGAACGTCGAGGGTGCCTCTGCCAACGTCCTTTCCGGCCATATGCCCGAGGAGGTGAAAGAGGAGCGCCACGCACGGCTGATGCAGCATCAACAGGCGATCAGCGCCGAGCTGCTTGCCGCCCGCATCGGCAAAACCATCAAGGTGATCGTCGATGAGGTCGATGAAGAAGGCGCCATCGCCCGCTCGACCTGGGACGCGCCCGAGATCGACGGCAATGTCTATCTCAACGGCGAGACGGCGCTTGGCGTTGGCGACCGCCTGCGCGTGGTCGTCGAAGCCGCCGACGAATACGATCTCTGGGGCAGCGTAACTGGCGCGCCCCAAGCCCAAGACGCCAAGCAGCTCGCCGGCGCCTATGCAGGGCACTCGTCAGCGGGCGAGCTTGCCCCTCATTCTTGGTGACCGACAGCTCTTGCGGGGGGCCTGAGCCGCTGGGCAACTCTTCGTTAAGAGTAAGTCGAGCAATTCTTGGGCGGTTTACGCGGATGTAAGGCACCTCCAATAGCCTTCCGGCTCATTCGCGCGGACAGGAACCGGCGGCCGATGCTGGCCCGTCAATGCCGCGACTGGGAGAGCCGCATGAAGACATTGGTTGCACGTTTCGCCAGGGACGAGTCCGGCGGGGCGGCCATCGAGTATGGCGTCATCGCCGCCGCCATCGGCGTTGCCATCGTGTCCATCCTCGGCCAGATCAGCGGCCAGCTGAACACATTGTTCGACGGCGTGGAATCGGACCTGAAGCCCAAGGCGGGTTGAAGCCGCCGTTTGCGGCTGCGCTAGGCTTCGCGAGGGCGCGCGAATGGCCGAAAGACCGGGATGATCAAGGACGCGCTGTTGCTCACCGTCTTTCCCGCGGCGATGGCCTTTGCGGCGGCCGCGGATCTCGTCACCATGACGGTGCCGAACCGGATCGCCATTCTACTGGTTGCCGGGTTTTTCGTGCTCGCGCCCTTGGCAGGGCTCGGCTGGACCGTTATTGGCTTCCACCTTCTCGCCGGAGCCGCGGCGCTCATCCTGGCTTTTGGCTGCTTCGCCATGGGCTGGATCGGGGGCGGCGACGCCAAGCTGTTCGCGGCCACGACGCTTTGGCTCGGGCCCCAGGCGCTCCTCACTTATAGTTTGAGCACCGCGCTGATCGGAGGCGCGTTGACCTTCGCCATTCTGCTGTGGCGCGGCATGCCGCTGCCGGTGGCCCTTGTCAGCCAAGGTTGGCTCGTCCGCCTGCACGATGGCAAAGAGGGCGTGCCCTATGGCATTGCGCTGTCGGCGGCGGGACTGCTCATCTATCCGGACACGCCTTTCATGGCGGCCGTCAACGGCTGAAGGCAACTCGCTCACGCTGGCTCGCTCGGCGGAGGCCGAGGCTAGGGCCCTTGCAAGCGTAGCCGCGTGCCTGGGCGCAGAGGCTTCAACCCATCTCTGAACTGTCGCGCCCGGCCAATTTGGCACGACCATTAACTTCGCGTTGAGGTTTCGCCGTCACAGTGAACTCGTACGTCGCAAGGCGTGGGGGTCCGGAGGACTTTGTCAGTCATGAAGCGAGCTGAGTTATCGTCCTGGCAATCGCCTTCACCGCCGCCTTGGGCGCCGCTTGGATTGCCAAGCGCATCGTGTCCCGCCCGCGCGAAGTGCAACAGGTCGAGAAGACGGTCGGTGCCGTCGACGGTTTGGTGGCGGCCAACGACATCAATCTTGGCGATTCGGTCCGCGTCGAGGACCTGAAATGGGAGCAATGGCCGGCGGCGGCGAGCGCCGTGACGTGGTGTGGGGCAAATATGTGAATGGCGAGTCCACCGTCTCCAAATGGACCGGTCGGGAACATGCCACCGCAAGCGAGGTGGGCCAGGGGCTAGGGGACTCGGAGTGATCAGCGATGCAGCCTATTCGCTTCGCTCGACGCCTGAGAGCGAGGTGCCGCGAAATCCGGCGGAAGAGCCGCAAGTCGACGCGATCCGCGCGCGACCAATTCCCCGCGTCAACATCCAGGCTTTCTGCGAGGACCAGGATACCGCTGCGGTGATCCAAAAGGCATGCGAGGACCGGCGGCTTGCCAAGGCGCATGTGACGGTGCAGATGGGCGGAGTGCAGGCCGCGGTTGCCTTCTATCGCAACGCGCCCACGCCCAACCTGATTGTCATCGAATCTCTGCTCGACCGGGAGGAAATGCTGGGCGATCTCGATCGTCTCGCCGAGGTCTGCGACCCAGGCACCAAGGTCATCGCCATTGGCCACATCAATGACGTGCTCTTGTACCGCGAGTTGCTGCGCCGGGGCGTCAGCGAATATGTCGTGGCGCCGGTCAACGTGCCGCAGGTCATCGACAGCGTCTCCGCCATCTATACCGATCCAGAGACTGGCCCGGTCGGCCAGGTGATCGCCTTTGTCGGGGCCAAGGGGGGCTCGGGCTCGAGCACCGTCTGCCACAACACCGCTTTCGCCATTGCCGCCTCGCTCAACAGCGACGTGGTCATCGCCGATCTCGACCTGCCCTTCGGCACCGCCGGCCTCGATTTCAATCAGGACCCGATGCAAGGCATCGCCGATGCGCTGGTCTCGCCCGAGCGCCTGGACGAGGTGCTTCTCGACCGGCTGCTCTCGCGCTGCTCCGATCGTTTGAGCCTGTTCGCCGCTCCCGGCACGCTCGACCGCGCCTACGACCTCGAGCCGCAAGCCTGCGAGACCGTGCTCGACGTGGTGCGGGAGAACGTGCCCTGGATCGCGGTCGACGTGCCGCATTTATGGACCGCCTGGGCGAAGCAAGTGGTGCTCAGGGCCGACCGCGTGGTGATCACGGCGGTGCCGGACCTCGCCAATCTGCGCAACGCCAAGAATCTGGTTGATCAGTTGAAGGCGGCGCGACCCAACGACCGGCCCCCGGTGCTCGTGCTCAATCAGGTCGCCGTGCCGAAGCGCCCGGAGATCTCGGTGAAGGATTTCGGCCAGGCGCTGGAGCTGGAGCCCAAGGCGATCATCGAGTTCGACGCACAGCTGTTCGGCACGGCCGCCAATAACGGTCAAATGGTCGAGGAGGTGTCCGAGAAGGCGAGACCCGCGGAGCAGTTCCGAGCCCTCGCCTGTTTCCTCACCGACCGTTCCGAACCGAAGAACGAGCGCTCGTCGCTGCTCGCCCCGATCCTCAATCGCCTCAGGCTGACCAAGGCGCGCGCATAAGTCACCATGTTCGTGACCTTGAGGACCTCCATAGCCTGATCTTTCGATCCCGTCGCCTTGAACGCCCCCGCATAGCCGAGCGCGGTGCGCGGCTCTTGCGGGTTCTTGGCATAGGCTGCCGCCCATTGCGCCGTGGCCGACGCGGCGTCGGGGCTGTCGGCCCCCGCTAGAGCGGCCTGGGGCGAAGCGAGATTCGCGGACTTTTCGGGGAAAAAACGGTGGTCGCTCATATTGCAGACGCCGAGCAGGATGCTCGCCGACGTCGTAAGCAGCGCCAGGACAAAGGCGCCGCACGGGCGTGGGCGGGAAACGAGGGACAAGACTTGAACGGTCCTTGAGGGGCGCGGGAGGGGAGCGCCCGCTCCTTACGTCATTGCACTCCAGCTATGATGTGGGACACGCGTCAAAAAGGATTAACCATAATCCCGAGGGGAAGGAGCGGGCCTTCGCCGCCCTCATGATGAGAACGTGGCCCCTGTCAGGCGCTCATCCGCTCTCTTAGCTCGGCTTCCGCGCCCTCCGTCCACTCGGCCATCTCCGGCAAAGCGAGGATGGTGCGGACATAGCCCGCGGCGGAGCCGTCGTCGCCGAAGCGGGAGAGGTCCACTCCATAGGTGCGGAAGCGCGTCGCCACGGGCGCGAACATGGCATCGGCATTGGAGAAGGCGCCGAACAGGAAGGGCCCATCGCCGGCATGCCGCGCGCGTGTCTCGCGCCAGATGCCGACGATGCGGCGGATGTCGTGTTCGAGCTCATCCCCGATGGACGGACTGGGGAGATGCGCGAGCAGGTCCATGGGCATTTCGTTGCGGAGTGTAGCGAATCCCGAATGCATCTCGGCGGCGATGGCGCGGGCGCGGGCGCGCGCCTCGGGTTCCCGGGGCCACAAGGCAAACTCGGGGTGACGCTCGGCGAGATATTCGAGGATGGCGAGGCTATCGAAGACGACGAGGCCATTCGTTTTCAGCGCCGGTACTTTGCCTGAGGGCGAATGACGCAGGATGGCAGCCTTGCTCTCCGGCTGGCGCAATCTGATGCGCTCCTCGGCGAAGGGGATGCCGGCGTATTTCATCGCAAGCCAGGGCCTGAGGCTCCATGACGAGAGGTTCTTGTCGCCGATGACGAGTGTGTAGTCGGTCCCGGGCATGTCCCCCGCCTTCCGCCATTGTCATTGGGACGCTCCCCTGGCATTAATGCGCCTCCCCATCAAGCCCCAGACTTTGCAATCCATGTCGACGAGAACTCTGCCGAAATCGCGCCGCGAGCTGGGAGAGCTGCTACTCGAAGCGGGCAGCCCGGCGCTTCCCATCTGGCTCGTCGCCTCGAAGGAGGATGCGAGCCTGCAACAGCTGACCGATGCCCAGCGGAGTTGGCTCGAGGCGAGGGACTGGCTGCCCAAGCCGGGCGCCGTGCTGTTGCTGCCAAATGAGAGCGGCGGCGTGGCCGGGGCCTTGCTAGGCGTCGGCATTGAGGATTGGGCAACGGAAGCGCCGCTCCTTGCCGGCGCTTTGCCGGCGGCGCTTCCCGCGGGCGACTATCGCTTTGCCTCCACGGTTCCGGACCCCGAGCTTGCAACGCTCGCCTGGCTTGCCGGGTCCTATCGCTTCGGTCGCTACAAAGCCGAGAACGACGTGAAGCCCAAGCGCCTGGTCCTGCCGGATAGGGTGGACCGCGCACGAGCCTTGGCGCTTGCGGAAGCGGTTTATTTCGGCCGCGATCTGATCAATACGCCGGCCAACGATCTTGGTCCCGCCGAGCTCGAGGCGGCTGCCCGCGAACTCGCGGCAGAGCACGGCGCGGCGGTCAAGGTGACCGAGGGATCGAGCCTTCTCTCCGACAACTTCCCCATGATCCACGCCGTCGGCCGGGCGAGTGACCGGCCTCCGCGTCTGATCGATCTCCGTTGGGGCTCCGAACACGCCCCCAAGGTGACGGTCGTGGGCAAGGGCATCTGCTTCGATACGGGCGGTCTCGACATCAAGCCCGGCAGCGCCATGACCCTCATGAAGAAGGACATGGGGGGTGCCGCCTCCGCTCTTGCCTTTGCGCACCTCGTCATGCAGGCGAAGCTTCCTTTGAACTCCGCGTGCTGATCCCCGCGGCCGACAATTCCATTTCCGGCAACGCCTTCCGGCCGGGCGACGTGCTTCCGAGCCGGAGCGGCATGACCGTAGAGATCGGCAATACCGACGCCGAGGGGCGCCTCGTGCTCGCCGACGCGATCAGTCTCGCCGACGAAGAGGCCCCGGACTATCTGATCACCATCGCGACGCTGACGGGCGCGGCGAGGGTTGCACTCGGCCCCGACCTGCCGCCGCTCTTCACTGACGATGAGGATATGGCCGCGCCGCTGCTCGCCCACGGCCGCAGCGTCGGCGATCCAATGTGGCGGATGCCGCTCTGGTCGCCCTATGACAAGCTGCTCAAGAGCAATATCGCCGATTTGAACCACATCGCCGAGGGCTCCCATGCGGGCTCCGTGATCGCGGCGCTGTTCCTGAAGCGCTTCGTGATGCAAGCCAAGTGCTTCATCCATCTCGACATTTTCGGATGGGTCCCCCGCGAGCAGCCCGGGCGTCCGCAGGGCGGCGAGCCGCAAGGCGCGCGTGCACTCTTCGCCTATTTCGAGAAAGCGCTCGGGCCGTGATCAACGGCGTGTTGCGAGATCCGCGCCGCCACGCTTATCGCGAGGGTCTGGCCGCGGAGTCGCTCAGAGACCACGTCAAGGCAGCGCGTTACGTCACCGGGGAACCCCGCCAGCTGCAAGTTCCCGTGCTGCCCTTGCGCCGGGAGCCCCGCTTCGATGCGACCCTCGATACCGAGGCGCTGTTCGGCGAGACGCTCACGCTCTTTGAGGAGAGTGAGGGCTGGGCTTGGGTGCAGCTCGCCCGCGATGGCTATGTCGGCTATATGCCGAGCGAAGGACTTTCCCGCGCGATCATGACGCCTACCCACCGGATCGCCGCGCTTCGCACCTATCTCTATCCGCAGCCCGATATCAAGACGCCGCCGCTTGCGCTGTTGAGCCTAAATTCGCTGCTCCCTGCTTCGGCGGAGGAGGGCAGGTTCTTGGCGCTTCAAACCGGCGGCTTTGTCGTGGCGGAGCACACCCGGCCGGCGGCTCAGCCCGCGACGGACTTCGTCGACGTCGCCCTCTCTTTTTTAGGCACGCCCTATCTCTGGGGCGGCCGCACCAGCCTCGGCGTCGACTGCTCGGGGCTCGTCCAGCTGGCGAGCGAGGCCGCTGGGTTCGCCTGCCCCCGCGACGCCGACATGCAGGCAGCCGAGATGGGGCTTCCGCTCGACTGGCCGCGCACCGACACGCTTGCGCGTGGCGATCTCGTATTCTGGGACGGCCATGTCGGGATCATGGCGAGCGCCGACACGCTGGTCCATGCCAGCGCCCATCACATGGCAGTGGTGGTCGAGCCTTTGGGTGAAGCCAAAGCCCGCATCGCCGCCACCGGCAGCGAGGTGCTAGGGGTCACGCGATTGCCGAGGGTTGGCGCTTTGCCGACGCGGCAGCCCCGCTAGTGAAGCACGCCGAACAGCCACAACAGGATGATGACGGGGATCGGGATGCCGATCAGCCACAGGAGAATACCGCGCATGGTCCGTTCCTTCTTCTTGGTCTCGATAGCTCCAGGGCTAAGAACGTGCGAGCGCGGTTGGGGTTCCCGGTGGCGCCTAAGTCGAGACCGCGTCCCCGCGCGTCGCCTCGAGCTCGAAGGCGGCGGCGAGCAGCGCCTTGGTGTAGTCGGTCTTCGGCTTGGCGAACACGGTCCGCGCCGGCCCTTGCTCCACGACCTTGCCGTAGCGGAGCACGATGATGGCGTTGGCGAGCGCGCGCACCACTTTGAGATCGTGGCTGATGAAGAGATAAGCGAGCTTGTAGCGGCGCTGCAGGTCGCGCAGGAGGTCGACGATCTGCGCCTGCACCGACACGTCGAGCGCGCTAGTCGGCTCGTCAAGGATGAGGAATTTGGGCTCGAGCACCAGCGCCCGGGCGATGGCGATGCGTTGGCGCTGGCCGCCCGAGAATTCGTGCGGGTAGCGGTCCTGGAAGGCGGGATCGAGTCCGACCTCCTGCAGCGCCCGCGCGACGCGCGCCCGCCGCTCGGCGCGATCCATCCCCGGCTTCTGGATGAGGAGGCCCTCCTCGATGATCTGCGCGATCGAAAGTCGCGGGGAGAGCGAGCCGTAAGGGTCCTGAAACACGATCTGCATGTCGCGCCGGAGCGGCCGCATGCGCTTTGAGTCGTATCCGTCGATGCGGTTGCCGAGATAGACGATGGGCCCCTCGCTCGACACGAGCCTGAGCAAAGCAAGCCCAAGCGTGGTCTTGCCCGAGCCTGATTCGCCCACGACGCCGAGCGTCTGCCCCTCTTTCACCGCAAGATCAATCCCGTCCACCGCCTTGATATGGCCGACGGTGCGCCGCAGGAAACCGCGCTTAATCGGAAACCAAACGCGCAAGTTCTGGGCCTCCAGTATAACCGGCGCCTTGGCATTGGCGGGAGGCGGCGAGCCCTTCGGCTCGGAGGCGAGCAGGTGCTTGGTATAGGGGTGCTGGGGCGAGGCGAAGATCTCGCGCGTGCTCCCGCGCTCCACGATCTCGCCATTGGTCATCACGCAGACCCGGTCGGCCATCTTACGCACGATGCCGAGATCGTGGGTGATGAGCAGCATGGCCATGTTGAACTCGGCTTTGAGCTTGAGCAGGAGATCGAGGATCTGCGCCTGGATGGTCACGTCGAGCGCTGTGGTCGGCTCGTCGGCGATGAGCAGGTCCGGCTCGTTGGCGAGCGCCATGGCGATCATCACTCTTTGCCGCTGTCCGCCCGAGAGCTGATGCGGATAGGAGGCGAGCCGTCCTTTGGGATCGTCGATGCCGACCTTGTCGAGCAGATCGAGCACGCGGGTCCGCGCCGCCCGGTCGGACAGACCCCGATGGATCTTCAACACCTCGCCGATTTGGCCCTCGATGGTGTGCAGCGGATTGAGCGAGGTCATCGGCTCCTGGAAGATCATCGAGATCTGATTGCCACGGACGTGGCGGAGCGCGTCCGGCGCAAGCGCCATGAGGTTTTCGCCCTTGAACCGGATGGCGCCGGAAGGATGGGTGGCCCCGGGGTAGGGGAGGAGGCGCAGGATGGAAAGCGCGGTCACCGTCTTGCCGGAACCCGATTCGCCGACCAGCGCCACCGTCTCCGCGTTGCCGATGTCGAAGGAAATATGATTGACGGCGTGCGTGATCCTGCCGCCGCTCTGAAAATCGACGGAGAGATCCTCGACTGAGATAAGCGTGTCCCTTGCGGGGGCTGCCGGCACAGGCTTCGGGTTCTCTTGCGTCTTTGCCATGAGGTGCTTACCCGCTCTTCGCGTCAGCCGCATCGGCGCATTCGCCACGCTCGATCTCGACGGTGACGTGATCGAGGCCGAAGCGGTCCTTGAGGCGCTGCTTGATGGCCTTCACCAGCCGGTCCGAATCCTGCGTCTCCCCAATGCAGACATGCAGCGTCACCATGCGCCGCTCCTGGGTGATCGACCACACATGCAGGTGATGCACGCTCTCCACCCCCGGAACGTTGGCGATGAGGTCGGGTCCGATATGGCGCGTGTCGAGTTCATGCGGCGCGCCTTCGAGCAGGATATGGCCGGAAGCCGCCACCACCTTCCACCCGCTCCGGACGATGATGGCGGCGATGAGGATAGACAGAAGCGGATCGATGGGCGTCCAGCCGGTGAGCAGGATCACGGCGCCGGCGATCAGTGCCGCCACGGAGCCGAGCAGGTCTCCGAGGACGTGGATGGCGGCGCCCTTGACATTGAGATTCTCACGGTCCGCCCCGCGCAAGAGTATGAAGGCCGCGACGTTCACGGCGAGCCCCAACACCGCGACCACCACCATGATGCCGCCGGCGACGGCCTGGGGCTCCGCGAGGCGCTCGGCGGCCTCGAACACGATCCAGCCGGCGATGACGAACAGGGCAAGCCCGTTCACGAAGGCAACCAGCACCTGAAAGCGGTCGAAGCCGTAGGTGCGCTTCCAGTCGGCGGAGCGCCGCGCCAGCCGGAAGCCGAACCAGGCAAGCGAAAGCGAGGCGAAGTCGGTCAGCATATGGCCGGCATCGGCCAACAGCGCGAGCGAGCCCGAAACGATGCCGCCAGCGACCTCGGCCCCCATGAACAGCCCAGTCAGGAGCGCGGCGAGCCCCAGCCGCCGCTCGTTCAAGTCGCGGCGGTGATCGTGTGCGTCCCGGGGGCCATGGGAGTGCGAGCCGTGCATGTGCGAGCCTCAGCCGAAGGACTTGCGCGGGTCGAGCGCGTCGCGCACCGCCTCGCCGATGAAGATCAAGAGGCTCAGCATGATGGCGATGACGAAGAAGGCGGTGAGCCCGAGCCAAGGCGCCTGCAGATTGTCCTTGCCCTGCGCCAGCAGCTCGCCGAGCGAGGGCGATCCCGCCGGCAAGCCGACGCCAAGGAAGTCGAGCGAGGTCAGTGTGCTGATCGAGCCGTTCAGAATGAAGGGCACGAAGGTCAGCGTCGCCACCATGGCGTTGGGGAGGAGGTGTTTGAACATGATCTTCGGGTTGGAGAGTCCAAGCGCGCGCGCCGCCGTGACATATTCGAAGTTGCGGGCACGCAGGAACTCGGCCCGCACCACCCCGACCAGTGCGACCCAGGAAAAGGCGAGGAGGATGCCGAGCAGGATCCAAAAATTCGGCTCGATAACGGCGGCGATGATGATGAGCAGATAGAGCTGCGGCACCGAGGTCCAGATCTCGATGAAGCGTTGGAACAGGAGGTCGGTCCAGCCGCCGAAATAGCCCTGCACCGCGCCTGCCGCCACGCCGATAATGGAAGAGAAGAACGTAAGCACGAGGCCGAACAGCACCGAGATGCGAAAGCCGTAGATGACGCGGGCAACGACGTCGCGGCCCTGGTCGTCGGTCCCGAGCCAGTTCCATTCGAGCTCGTCATTGCAAGGGTGAAAGCCCTGCTCGACGGCAAGCTTGCAGTCCTCCTCGGTGAGCATCCAAGTTGGCTTCACCGGAAACGCCATGGGCGGAGTCTTGTTGGGCGTGTCATAGGAAAATGGGATGAGCGGCCAGACGATCCAGCCCTCCTTCTGTGTAATCATCTCCCTCACGGCTGGGTCGCGATAGACCGCCTCGGTCTCGAAGATGCCGCCGAAAGCGGTCTCAGGGTAGCTCTTGAAGATGGGGAAGTAGTAGTGGCCGTCATATTTGACGAGGAGCGGCCTATCGTTGGCAATGAACTCGGCGAACAGGCTGATCCCGAACAGCACGAGGAAGATCCATAAGGACCAGTATCCGCGCTTATGCGCCTTGAAGGTCTGCCAGCGCCGCCGGTTGAGCTGCGAGAGCGGGCGCCGCCACCAGCTCGGCCCTTCGGCGGTGACGGCGGCGTCGGTAGGGACGTCCATCGCTCAAACCTCGCGCGTCTCGAAATCGATGCGCGGATCGACCCAGGTGTAGGTGAGGTCGGAGATCAAGTTGATGACGAGCCCCATCAGCGAGAAGATATAGACGTCGGCGAACACGACCGGATAGTCGCGGTTCATGATCGACTCGAAGCCGAGCAGCCCGAGGCCCTCCAAGGAGAAGATGGTCTCGATCAGGAGCGAGCCCGCGAAGAAGGCGCTGATGAAGGCACCTGGGAAGCTCGCGATGACGATCAGCATGGCATTGCGGAACACGTGACCGTAAAGCACCTGATGCTCGGTCAATCCCTTCGCCCGCGCCGTCGTCACATATTGCTTACGGATTTCCTCCAGGAACGAGTTCTTGGTGAGAAAGGTGGTGGTAGCGAAGGCCGAGAGCGCCATGGCGATCATCGGCAGCACCAGGTGCCAGAAATAATCGAGAATCTTTCCGTACCAGGGGAGCTCAGCCCAATTCTCGGAAACGAGCCCGCGCAAGGGGAAGAGCTGGAGGAACGATCCTCCGGCGAACAGTACGATCAGGAACACCGCCACGAGGAAGCCCGGAATGGCGTAGCCGATGACGATGACCGTGCTCGTCCAGACGTCGAAGCGCGAGCCCTCCTTGACCGCCTTGCGAATGCCGAGCGGGATCGAGATAGCGTAGGACAGAAGCGTCATCCAGATACCGAGCGAGATCGAGACCGGCATTCGCTCGAGGATCAGCTTGAGCACGCTTGTGTCGCGGAAATAGCTCTCGCCGAAATCGAAGCGGAGATAGTTCCACATCAGCATGAGGAAGCGCTCGTAAGCCGGCTTGTCGAAGCCGAACTGCTTTTCCAGGCTCTTGATGAATTCCGGATCGAGCCCCTGCGCGCCGCGATATTTGGAAGGCGAGGACACGTCCCCGGGCACGCCACCTGGCGGCCGCCCAGCGCCGAAATCGCCGCTGCCGCCGCTGAACCTTGCGGTGGCGCCGACATCGGTGCCGGTGAGCTGGGCGATCAGCCGCTCGATGGGGCCGCCGGGCGCGAACTGCACGATGGCGAAGGTCACCAGCATGATGCCGATCATGGTCGGCACGATGAGCAACAGGCGACGAAGGATATAGGCAGTCATTGCTTCCGGGCCGACCTCTTGAGCCTCAGGATGAAAAGGCCAGCAAGCCCGAGCCCCACGAGAAGCGCGATGATGAGATAGGGGCGTCGAGAGGCAGGCGCATCCAAGGAATCCCTGGCGACAGCGGCGGTCGCCGTCAGTTTGGCAGCTTTGGCGCCGTCATACCACCAGGTGTCCAAAACCCCGCGGTCGAAACGGGGTTTGGTCTCAGGCTGCCCGAACTTGTCCCAATAAGCGATGGTGTTGGAGGCCTTATACCAATGGGGCACCCAGTAGTGCCCCGCCCTGAGCACCCGGTCGAGCGCGCTTGCCGCCGTCGTCAGCTCGTCGCGGCTCTTGGCGGCAATCACCCGCTCGACCAGCGCATCCACGGCAGGATCGGCAATGCCAGCGAGATTGAGCGATCCATCCATCGACGCGGCGGCGGAGCCGAAATAGCTGCGGAGCTCCACGCCGGGCGTGTCGCGCATCACGTAGCGCTCGGTGGTGATGTCGAAGTCGAAGCTCTTCAGGCGCCGCTGATATTGCGCCGGGTCCACCATGCGCATGGATGCGTCGATGCCAAGCAGCTGCAAATTCTTCACGAAGGGCGCGGTGACCCGCTCGAAGGCCGGCTCGAAATTCAGGATCTCGAGCTTGAGCGGCTCACCCTTGGCGTTTACCCGCACGCCATTCTTGATGGTCCAGCCGGCTTGGTCGAGCAGCTTGCCCGCCTGTACGAGTTGGTTGCGGATCTGGCCCGAGCCGTCGGTCTTGGGCGGAAGGTAGGCGGCACCGAGCGCCGCAGGCGGCACCGGCACACCGAGATTTTCGAGTAAGCTCCGCTCGGCTTGCGACGGCTCGCCTAAAGCTTTCATGGTGGAGTTCTCGAAGAAGCTCTCGGTGCGGGTGTAGAGGCCGTAAAAGAGGTTGCGGTTGGTCCATTCGAAATCGAAGGTGAGATCGAGGGCCTGGCGCACCAGTTGATCTTTCAGCTGCTCCCGCCGCGTGTTGAGAAAGAAGCCTTGCGTGCCCGAGGGGGTCTCGTCCGGCATCACCTCCTTCTTCACCTTGCCCGCGCGGATGGCGGGGAAATCGTATTCGGTGGCCCAGACCTTAGAGGTGAATTCCTCGCGGAAATCATAGGTCCCGGCCTTGAAGGCCTCCATGGACGCGGTGCGGTCGCGGAAATATTCGAAGCGGATCTCGTCGAAATTCCAGCGGCCCCGGTTCACGGGCAGGTCCTTGGCCCAATAGTCGGGATTGCGACGGTAGACGATCGTCCGCCCTTGCTTGACGTCGCCGACCGTGTAGGGACCCGAGCCGAGCGGCGGGTCGAGCGTCGTCGCGGCGAAGTCGCGGGTCGCGTAATAGGCCTTGGAGAAGATCGGGAGGCCCGCCACGGTGAGCGGCAGGTCGCGCACTAGCGAGCCCTTGAAGCTGTAGCGCACGGTGTGCGGATCGAGCGCCTCGGCCTTCACTACGTCTTGCAGCGTCTGCGCGTAGATTGGGTGGCCCTTGGTCTTGAGCGCGTCGAAGGAGAAGACCACGTCGTCGGCGGTGAGCGGGCTCCCATCGCTGAAACGCGCCTCCGGCCGGAGCGTGAAGGTGACCGACATGCCGTCGTCGCCGACCTCGGCGCTTGACGCCACGAGGCCATAGACGGCGTCAGGCTCGTCTGCCGCCCGCGTCATCAGCGTGTCGAACAGAAGCTCGAGCCCCTGCGCCGCGTCGCCCTTCAGAATGTAGTTGTTAAGGCTGTCGAAGGTGGTGACCCCGCCCCAGCCCACGAGCGAGAACGTGCCGCCCTTCGGCGCGTCTGGGTTCACATAGGCGAAGTGCTGGAAATCGGCTGGGTAAGCGAGATCGCCGAAGGCCGACAGCCCGTGCTTGCGCTCTACCGCATGCGCAGGCTCCGGCGCCGCGTTGGCGAGGAGGGCGGCGAGGATCAGCGCGCCCGCAGCAACCCCTCGCAAGGACGCCATCGCTTTCCGCATCAAGGCTTGGAAGCCCCCGGCAAGCGGGCGGCCTTCTCCCGGTCGAACCACCAGACCTGCACGAAGCCGGGCGTCAGGCCCGGCAGGGTCTGCGGCTGGCCATAGCGGTCCCAATAGGCGATCCGCACCTTGGACGAGTACCATTGCGGCACCACGAAGTCGTTCCACAACAGCACCCGATCCAGCGCGCGCGTGGCCGCCACTAGCTCCTCCCGGTCGTTGGCGAAGATCACATGGTCAACCAGCTTGTTGATCGCGGGATCTTTCACGCCGATCAGGTTCTGGCTGCCTTCTCGGCCTGCGGCTTCCGACCCCCAGAAATCACGCTGCTCGTTGCCCGGGGAATTGGACTGGGCGAAGTTGCCGACGACGATGTCATAGTCGAAAGCGTCGAGCCGCCGTGTATATTGCGCGGAATCCACCATGCGCAGCGTGGCCGTGATGCCGAGCTGCTTGAGATTGCCGACAAAGGGCTGCACGATGCGCTCGAACAGTGGCGAGACGAGCAGGAACTCGACCGTCATCGGCTCTCCGGTCTTGCTGTTGGTGAGCACGCCTCCCTTCACCTCGTAGCCCGCTTCCTTCAAGAGCTGCGCGGCCTTGCGTAAGTTCGCGCGCATCTCCTCGGGGCTGCCGTTCACGGGATTGCGGTGCACCTCGGTGAACACCTCGGGGGGCACCTGATCCTTCACCTCGTTCAGGATTTCGAGCTCGCGTCCTTGCGGGAGCTCGCCCGGCGCGGCGAGCTCGCTGCCCTGGAAGAAACTCCCGACCCGCGCATATTGCCCATAGAACAGGTTCTTGTTCGCCCATTCAAAGTCGAAGGCGAGATTGAACGCCTGCCGCACGCGGCGGTCGGCGAATTGCGGACGGCGGAGATTGAGCACGAAACATTGCATGGGCTGCGCGTTCTTGATCGGCACCTCCTGGCGCTTGATCAGCCCATCGCGCACCGCGGCGAAGTCAAAGGCCGTGGCCCAGTTCTTCGCGCTCGTTTCCTGGTGGTAGTCGAGATTGCCGGCCTTGAAGCTCTCGAACGCGACGGTCTCGTCCCGGTAGTAGTCGAAGCGGATCTCGTCGAAGTTCCATTGGCCGCGGCTTACGGGCAGGTCCTTGCCCCAATAGTCGGGAACGCGCTCATAGGTGATGGTCCGCCCCGGGGTCACTTGCCTGATGCGGTAAGGTCCGGAGCCGAGCGGCGGCTCGAGCGTGGTCTTCAGCGGGTCGCGCTGATTGCCGTTCGCGTCTTTGCCCGTCCAATAGTGCTTGGGCAGAATGGTGAGCTGGCCCATGATCATCGGCAGCTCGCGGTTGCCCTTCACGTCG
Source organism: uncultured Alphaproteobacteria bacterium (assembly GCA_963804515.1). Classification (GTDB taxonomy): domain Bacteria; phylum Pseudomonadota; class Alphaproteobacteria; order Rhizobiales; family Methyloligellaceae; genus Methyloceanibacter. The sequence continues at coordinate 219,011 of CAWDQR010000007.1, forward strand.
AAAGTGAAGGTCACCTCGTTCGCACCCGTAGCTTCCGCGCGCGACACGTTCTTGTAATAGAGCGCCATGCGCGGATTGGCCGCTTTGTTCACCTCGAGGCTATAGACGACATCGTCCGGCGTGATCGGCGTGCCGTCGTGCCAGCGCGCTTCGTCGCGGAGCTTGAAAGTGACCGACGAAAAATCAGGCGGATAGGACGCCCACTCGGCGATCAGGCCATAGGAGGTCGAGGGCTCTTCCAGGCTGTCGGACATGAGGCTTTCATAGACGAGCCCGAGGCCGGCTGCGGCCTCTCCCTTGTAGAGGACCGGGTTGACGCTGTCGAAGCTGCCAATATCCGCCATGCGCACGAGGCCGCCCTTGGGAGCCTCCGGGTTCACATAGTCGAATTGCTGGAAGTCGGCCGGGTATTTCGGCGTGCCGATGAGCGAGACGGCGTGGTGGCGCTGCGCCTCCTCCCCGGCGTGCGCCGGAGCGGTAATCAGGCTTAAGAGCAACAGGGAAAGGACGAAGCGACATAGCATCATGGCGGGCGAGCTACGCTTGACGTTGAACCGTTGCCTGGTGCCGCCATGGGGTTGCGGGACCGAGCCTTTTGGCCGCAAGCCCCCGGCCACGAGCGAGCGGGAGCCTCTTAGCATGGGGGCACCGCCGCCCACATGAAATATCGCTCATGTGGATGAGTGCGGGCCCCCGCCTCGGGGCCGATCTCTAACCCTCCCCCGCTTGAGCGGGGAAGGGATATTCGGTGTGGGGGCGAGCGCTGCCGGCAAGGCAGGCGCCAATCCGCCGGAGCCTAGTCGTTCTGCGGCGGCCCGTCGGGATAAACCGGCTGCGGCTGTGACGAAAGCGAAGGCTTGGACGACGTCCCCTCAGATGCGGCGCCCGGTGCCGGCGTCTCGGCAGACGGTGCCGGCTCCTCGGCCTTCGGGGCTGGGGTTTCGGCAGAGGGTCCCGGCTCCTCGGCCTTCGGCGCTGCCGGGGTCTCGGCAGATGGTGCCGGCTCCTCAATCTGTGGCGCCGCAGGGGTCTCGGCAGGCGGCGCTGGCTGCTCGGCCTTCGGCGCTGCCGGGGTCTCGGGGGAGGGTGCCGGCTCTTCGGTCTTTGCCGCCGCGGGCGCTTCGGCCGGTGCCGCGCCTCCTCCGGCTGCCTCGGGCAGCGGCGGTGGGTTGTCGTTCTTGGTGCGCAGGAAGAGGAGCACATCGCCCCGCTGCTTGGCATCGGGAAGGCCTTGGAACAACGCCATCTTGGTCCCCGGCACATAGGCGGCAGGGTTGTTGATCATGGCGTTGATCGATGCGTAATCCCACTTCCCGCCTTTGGCCTTGAGTGCCGGCGAATAGTCGTACCCCTCATGAGATGCAACGTCACGGCCTAGCACGCCGTAGAGATTGGGGCCGATTAGGTTGGGACCCCCTTTATCGAAATTGTGGCAAAGCATGCATTTCTTGGCGACCTCGGCACCTCGGCCCGCATCCGCATGGGCGAGCAGAACCGCCACGTCCTCGCCGCCTTCGCCTGCGGGTTTCGCCGCTTCCGGAGCAGCCTCAGCGGCCTTGCCACCCGCGGCTGCACCGCCAGGAGCCCCGGCCTCTGGCAAGGGCGGCGGGTTGTCGTTCTTGGTGCGCAGGAAGGCGAGCACCTCGGCGCGCTGCTTCGCATCCGGGAGGCCCGGGAACAGCGCCATCTTGGTCCCAGGCGCATAGACCGCAGGATTGGTGATCATGCCGTCGATCTTGACGTAGTCCCAATTGCCGGGGAGCGCCTTCAGCGCGTCGGAATATTCGTAGCCTTCATGCGACGCGATATCACGGCCAAGCACGCCATAAAGATTGGGCCCGATCAGATTGGGGCCCCCCTTCTCGAAATTGTGGCAAAGCTGGCACTTCTTGGCGACCTCGGCGCCTTTGGCTGGATCGGCCGTGGCGAGAAGCACGAGGATCTGGTCGCCACCTTGCGCGGCCTGTCCGCCAGGCTGCTCCGCGCCCGGCTTTTTGGCGCCAGCCACTTCATAGCCCGGCTTTTCCGGCTCGGGCTCGGAGGCGATTTTGATGATCGTCCTCGTGCCGAAAATCAGCAGCAGCGCGCCAAGCACGGCCATGGCGATCTGATTGTAGCGGTAATACTTCATGGTCGAGGTCCCCCCCGGGTGCCGAGGCTGCTTAACGAGCTCTTGCGACGGACAGTGAGATGGTCAGGCGTAGGCGCCTGTTGTAACTGAGCCATTTAGCTCTGCCAAGGTGTCGCGGGACCCTAACTCACGTGTTATCTGACCCCTCATGGCGTCCAATCTGATTGTCATCCCGGCGAGGCTGAAGGCGACGCGGCTTCCGGACAAGCCTCTCGCCGATATCGCCGGCGAGCCGATGATCGTCCATGTCTGGCGCCGCGCCGTGGAAGCCGATTGTGGGCCCGTGGTCGTGGTCGCCGACGCCAAAGCGATCTGCGACGCCGTGCGCGACGCAGGCGGCGCGGCGTTGATGACCAGCCCGGATCACCAAAGCGGATCGGACCGCGTGTTCGAGGCCGTGCGCAAGCTCGATTCCGCGGGTGCGCTCGAGACCATCGTCAATCTACAGGGTGACTTGCCGACGCTCGATCCTCGCCTTGTCCGTGCTTGCCTTGGCGCGCTCGGCGAGAGCGAGGCCGATATCGGCACCATCGCCGCGGCGATCACCAGGGACGAGGAACGCGCCGATCCGAATGTGGTGAAGGTGGTCGGCTCGCCCTTGGGCGTGGCGGGCACGTTGCGCGCGCTCTATTTCACCAGGGCCACGGCACCCTACGGCGAAGGCCCGCTCTATCACCATATCGGCATCTATGCCTACCGGCGCGGGGCGCTTGAGCGCTTCGTGTCCCTGCCGCCGTCGCCGCTCGAGATCCGCGAACGGCTCGAGCAGCTCCGTGCGCTGGAGGCGGGCATGCGCATCCACGTCGCCCTCGTTGACACCGTACCGCTCGGTGTCGATACTCCGGCCGATCTTGCGCGGGCCCGAGAGCTTTTCGCCGCGTCGTCGAGTGCTTTCCCCTCATCCTAGGCATCTCCTGCCATGAACGCAGCCAAGCGTCAGAAAATCGCCTATCAGGGCGAGCCCGGCGCCAACTCGCATCTTGCCTGCCGCGACGCCTATCCGGACGTGGAGCCGCTGCCTTGCCCCACCTTCGAGGACGCGCTTGCGGCCGTCAAAGGCGGCGAGGCCACGCTTGCCATGATCCCGATCGAGAATTCCGTCGCCGGCCGCGTCGCCGACATCCATCATCTCTTGCCGGATTCGGGGCTGTTCATCGTCGCGGAGCATTTCGAGCGCATCCGGAATCAGCTGCTCACTTTGCCCGGCGTCAAACTTGACGAGCTCAAATCGGTGCACAGCCACACCATGGCGCTCGGCCAATGCCGTAAGGAGATCCGCGTGCTGAAGCTGAAGCCGGTGGCCGAGGCCGATACCGCCGGGGCCGCGCGCGCTTTGAGCGAAACGAGAGACCGCAGCCGGGCGGTGATCGCCTCGGCGCTCGCGGCGGAGGTCTATGGCCTCGCCATCGCCAAAGCCGACATCGAGGACGCCTATCACAACACCACGCGCTTCGTGGTCTTGGCGGTGAAACCTGACGTTGCCAAGGCCAGCGACGGCCTCGTCATCACCACGTTCGTCTTCCGCGTGCGCAACGTTCCGGCCGCCCTCTACAAGGCGCTTGGAGGCTTTGCCACCAACGGCGTGAATATGACCAAGCTTGAGTCCTATCAGCTCGAGGGCTCATTCAATGCGACCATGTTTTATGCCGACATCGAGGGACACCCGGATGAGCGGCGGGTGCAGCTTGCCATGGAGGAGCTTGCCTTTTTCACGAGCGAGGTGCGTCTGCTCGGCTCCTACAAGGCAAGCCCCTTCCGCCTCGAGCTGAAGGCTTAGACGCGTTGAGCCGAGATCGCTCGCGTCATCAGGTTGCCGTTACCTGGTTGCGAAATTCGATGGGGCGGTCGATGCCGCGAAACGGCTCGAGTGTCGTGCCGGTGCCATGGATGGTGACATTGCCATAGTTGAATAGCCGGCCGAGCACCGACTGATCGACGTCGACGAAGCAGACCGTCGCGACGATCAAGCCCACCGGTCCGGTGAAGGCGGCGACCGCCCCGATAACGCTAAGGAAAATCGGCGGCAGATACAGAATCCAATGGACGCTGCCTTGATAGCGAACGGTTTCGCCCGGTTGCAGGACATGGTTGAGATAGCTCACAGGGGTCTCCGCAGCTGTTGGGATTTGGACCGTCGCGAGAAGGGCGCGAGCGGCCTTTAACTTTAACACGATCGTCCGGGGAGAGCAGACGCGCGAATAAGCGCTGCTGGAGGGCCTCACCCGCGAACGGAAACGTAGGCGGCTTGCCACATGAGCGCCCATCCCCGATATACTCCGGACGGGAGGTTGGCGGGCAGGCGCGTCCCTCGCCAACCGGGTCAGGTCCGGAAGGAAGCAGCCCCAACGAGATTGACGCGGGTTGTTCGTCCAGCCTCCCACCCGCGCCTCACATACCGGTGATTTGCGAGGCTCCTTGGCCGCGTTGCATCGCTTGCGGGACCGGGAGCCTTCCCCCGCGTGAAAGTCCGTCGTCCCATGGCCAAAGACGTAGATCAGCAAGGGAGCGCGCCGAAGCCCGGCGGGACATTAGCGTCCGCAGGCGCGGCCCAAAGTCACGCGGCGCTCGCCCGCAAATACCGGCCGAAGCTATTCTCCGAGCTGATCGGTCAGGACGCCATGGTGCAGACGCTCCGCAACGCCTTTGCCAGCGGCCGCATCGCGCAAGCCTATATGCTTACCGGCGTTCGCGGCGTCGGCAAAACCACCACCGCGCGGCTGATCGCGCGGGCGCTCAACTATGTGCCTCCCGGCGGTGGCGCCGCTCCCAGCGGTGGCGGTGCTCCCATGCTCGACATGGGTGAGGAGGGCGAGCATTGCCGCGCCATCCTGGAGAGCCGGCATCTCGACGTGGTCGAGATGGACGCGGCCTCTCACACCGGCATCGACGACATTCGCGACCTCATCGACAGCGCGCACTACAAGCCGAACATGGCCCGCTATAAGGTCTACATCATCGACGAGGTGCATATGCTCTCGAAGCAGGCCTTCAACGGCCTGCTCAAGACCCTGGAAGAGCCGCCGGAGCATGTGAAGTTCATCTTCGCCACCACCGAGGTCCGCAAAGTGCCCGTCACGGTGCTGTCGCGCTGCCAGCGCTTCGATTTGAAGCGAATCGAGGTCGAGCTCCTCGCCGAGCACCTTGCGGGCGTCGTCGCGCAGGAAGGCGCGGAAGCGGAGACGGCCGCGCTGATGCTGATCGCACGTGCGGCGGAAGGCTCGGTGCGGGATGCGCTGTCGATTCTCGACCGTGCAATCGCATTCGGCTCGGGTAAAGTCGAGGCGGGCTCGGTGCGCGGCTTGCTCGGTCTTGCCGACCGCGGCCGCATCTTCGATCTGCTCGAGACCGTGCTCGCCGGCGATCCCGGCAAGGCACTGCAAGGACTTGCCTCGCTGACCAATGACGGCGCGGAGCCCGCCCAGGTGATCGCCGATCTCGCCGACGCCGTGCACGCCGTGACGCTGGTGAAGGCGGCGGGGGCCTCCGATCCTGCGGCGAGCGAGTCCGAGCGGGCGAGCGCCGCCGATCTTTCGGTTCGCCTTTCCATGCCGGTGCTGGCCCGCGCTTGGCAGATGCTGCTCAAGGGCTATGACGAGGTGCGTGGCAGTCCGCGGCCGCTCGCGGCCGCCGACATGGTTCTGGTGCGGCTTGCTTACGCCGCGGACCTGCCCACCCCGGGAGACCTCATGCGCCGCCTAGGCGATGCCGGAGGCCCGGAGGGCGAGAGAACCCAAGGCTCGATCCTCGCCAAGCCCTTGCCCCGCCCGCCCGCCCATGCTTCCCTGCCAGAAACGCCGTCGGCGGCAGCAGAGGTCGCCAATGAAACAGAGCCCGAGGCGGCGCCGTCCGCGGCAACGCCTTTAGCGAATCCGCAAAGCTTTGAGGAATTGGTCGCCCTTGCCGAGCAGAAGCGCGATCTGAAGCTCAAGCACGCGCTCACCGAGCAAGTGCGGCTCGTGCGCTTTCGCCCCGGCCATCTCGAGCTCAATCCGCTTGGATCGGCGGCGAGGGAGCTTGGCCAGGAGCTTATGCGCAAGCTCAAGGCCTGGACGGGGCGCGTCTGGATCGTGGCCCTGAGCGGGGAGGAAGGGGCCCCCCCGCTCGGAGCACAGCGCCGCGCGCGTGAAATCCTTGAGATCGACGCGATCCGCGATCACCCTCAAGTCAGGCAGGTGCTGCAACATTTCCCCGACGCCCGCATCGCCGCGGTGCGGCCGATGACATCGAATGACGCTGCCGGCGAGGCCGACGATGCGAACGGCGAAGAGTTGAAGGAGGACGGGACCAACCCATGAAGAATTTCGCCAATATGATGAAGCAGGCCCAAGAGCTGCAGAGCCGCATGGCCGAGATGCAGGCGGAGATGGAGCGCACGCGGTGCGAGGGCCGCTCCGGCGGCGGTCTCGTGGTGATGACGCTGAACGGCAAGGGCGAGCTGGCAGGGGTGAAGATCGACCCCTCTCTGCTCGAGCCCGGCGAGGCCGAGATCCTGGAGGACCTCATCGTCGCCGCCCATACCGACGCCAAGGCCAAGGTCGAGCAGATGCTGCAGGAGAAAATGCAGGGCCTGACCGGCGGCTTGCCCCTGCCCCCGGGCCTCAAGCTGTTCTGATGGCGCGGGTTCAACTTGGGCCCCGCTCCCCCCTTATGGGGGAGCACGTTCGCGCATTGCGTGAACGGAGGGGGGTGAACCGAGTTGATTTGTTTGAACCTCCCTCCATACCCCTCCCCCACAAAGGGGGAGGGGAGAGCAAGCGGCTTCGTCAAACCAACCAACAGGCTCTCGGCCGGGTCGATACGAGCCGGTGTTGGCCGCAGGGGAAATAGATGGCGCGTGCCGCCGCGAGCGCCGAGATCGAGCGCCTGATCCAATTGCTGGCGCGGCTGCCGGGTTTGGGCCCCCGTTCGGCGCGGCGCGCCGCGCTTCACCTCGTCAAGAAGAAGGAGCAGCTGCTCGGGCCGCTCGCCGCCGCGCTGACCGAGGCGCGCGACCGGATCGTTACTTGCGAGATTTGCGGTAATATCGATACGGTCAGTCCTTGCACGCTCTGCCGCGACGAGACCCGCGACCGTTCCCTCATCTGCGTCGTGGAAGAGGTCGGCGACCTTTGGGCGCTTGAGCGCGCGCAGGTACTCAACGGTCTCTATCACGTGCTCGGCGGCACGCTGTCGCCACTCGACGGCGTGGGCCCCGAGGATTTGTCCATCGACAAGCTGATCGAGCGCGCGTGCGATCCGCGCGTCAAGGAGGTGCTGCTCGCGCTGAACGCGACCGTGGAGGGCCAGTCCACGGCGCATTATCTGATGGACCAGCTTGCCGGCTGCAACGTCACCGTCTCGCGGCTCGCCCATGGCGTTCCCATCGGTGGCGAGCTCGACTACCTCGACGAGGGCACGCTCGCCGCCGCGGTCAAGTCCCGCAAGGTGATGTAGGTTTCCCCGCGGCGGGTCATAGCCGGCCCTAACGAGAGCAATTTCATGCTATTTTGCCGGCATGAGCGAGATTCCCATTCCTTGGCCGCAAAAGCAGCGCGAGCTGCACAACCATCATTTCGATTCCACCATCCGGAACGACTTCAAGTTCCGCGACGACGACATCGTCATTGCGACTTACGGCAAGTCTGGCCCTTGGGTGCAGCAGATCGTGGCGCAGCTCCTATGCGATGGTGCGGAAGGCCTCGAGGTCTGCCGGCCATAGTGGGGGTGCGGTTGGCATGGTGGTGGCGGTTGGCACGGTGGCTATTGGGGCCCCCGCTGGGGCTACCGCGGCTGGGCCTATCGCGGCTGGGGCGGCTGGTGGGGCGGCGAGAGTCTCAGCCGGCCGCCTCCAGCCGCTCCTTGGCCTCGATCGCCTCGAAATCCCCGCGCTTCACCAGCACCCAGAGGATCGCGAGCCCCGGCAGCGCCGCCGCGGCGCACAGCGCGAAGAAGGTCACCCAGCCGGTGGCCGCGGCGACGAAGCCCGTGACCGAGGCAAGCGTGGTGCGGCCGAACGACGAAAGTGCAGTGAGCAGCGCGAACTGCGTCGCGGTATAGGCGGGGCTCGTGCAGAGCGCCGAGAGATAGGCGATGAAGACGACGGTGCCGACGGCGCTGGTGAAGTTCTCGGTGGAGATGGCGAGCGCGAGCGCCGCATGGTTCACCCCGATCGAGGCGAGCCATGAGAAGGTGAAGTTGGCGAGCGCCTGGAGAATGCCGGCGACGAGAAGCGCCCGCGACATGGGTAGCGCGCGGGCGAGCAGGCCCCCAGCGACCCCCCCGAGCAGCGAGGCGATCAGGCCCACGCCCTTGACGATCGCCGCATAGCTCGCTTTGTCGAAGCCGACGGAGAGCACGAACGGCCCGGTCATGATGCCGGCGAAGGTGTCGGTGAGCTTAAAGGCGACGACGAAGAGCAGGATCAGAGCCGCGTCCTTCTTGGGGAGAAAATCGGCAAAGGCGTCATAGGCCGCGCGGAAGAAACGCGAAAGAGGATTGCCGCGTTGCTCGCCAAGCGCCTCGGCCTCGGCCTCCCGCTCCTTCTCCCGCGGCTCGTGCGCGAGCAAGGCTGCGGCCATGCCGACGAGCACCAGCGCCGCCATGGCGGCATAGCCGTAAGCCCAGACGAGGCCCCGATCGACGCCGAGATATTCGAGATAGGCGACAAGCGCGACGGCGCCCGCCGTGGAGACGAGCATGCCGATGCGGTACGCCGCCACGAAATAGGCCATGCCGGCGGCCTGGGTTTCGGTCGGCAGATATTCCACGCGGAAGGCGTCGATGACGATGTCTTGGGTGGCGGAGGCGGTGGCGACGATCACCGCGGCGAGGGCGACCATCAGCGGCGCCTGCAAGGGATCCTGGAAGCCGAGCAGCACGATCGCCGCCATGAGCAGGAGTTGCGACAGCACGAGCCAGCCGCGCCGATGGCCGAGTGCCTTGCCCAGTACCGGCACCTCAAAGGCGTCGACGATGGGGGCCCAGAGAAATTTGATCGTGTAGGGGACCCCGACCAGCGCAAAGAGGCCGATGGTGCCGAGATCGACACCGACATCCTTCATCCAGAGCAGCAGCGTCGAGCCGGACAGCGCAAGCGGCAAACCCGACGAGAAGCCGAGCAGGAGAATGATGAGCACGCGCCTGTCGAGGAACACGCTGGCGGCGCGCGCAACGTGTTCGGCCAGCGTCAGCCTTTGCGTGGTTCCCCCAGTCGCCGTCATCGCCTCTGCTCATAGCAGGCCGAAGCCGTCGCGTCATGCCCGGGCCCTCATCCTTCCCCGGACGGGTGGGGCGAAAGGAACGTTAGAAGCCACCCGTCAAAGAATTTTGCCGCGCGAAATCCTCGCCACCCTCTCCTCGAGGGGAGGGGATGGTGCCCCGAACGTCGGCTTGGATAAGGCGTTATTCTCAAACCCTGCTAGAGCAAGCAAAGGAGAGCAACATGGTGCGCGTGGTTGGCATCGATCATCTGGTGGTCAGCGTTGGTGACCTCGAGACGTCGAAGGGGTTTTACACGCCGCTGATGGAGTTCCTGGGCTTCGGCGTCGAGGCGGAATACGAGGGCAGCATGATGGGCTGGGCCAACGGCAAGACACTGTTCTGGATCGCCGCCGCCGACGCCGAAGGCAAGAAGCACAATTACCGCAAGGGCGATATCGGCTTTCACCACTATGCCTTCCGTCTGAGGAGCCGCAAGGACGTCGACGCGCTGCAGGCGTTCCTCAAAGGCCAGGGTGCGACCATCGTCGATCCGGCGGGCGAGTATTACGACGACTATTACGCGGTGTTCTTCCTCGACCCCGACGGCATGAAGCTCGAAGGCATGAAATATGGGGAGCGCCACGAACGCGCGGCGCGCAAAAAGTCAGCAGCGTCGAAGCAGAGCAAGACGCGCAAGAAGCAAACTTAGGCCTCGGCCTCTGCGCTGCGTGGATGACGAGTTTCACCGCCGCCGACAAGGATCTGATCGAGCATGCTTTGGAGACTATTCCCCGGCGAGCAGGTCCGGCTGGCGCGTGACCGTGGGGCGCCGCCTCTCTTCCTCTGCCCGCGTCGAGGAGGGTCTGGATGAAGGGGCAGCAAGCGGCGCCACGCGGTCACCTTCGACCGCCGCCTGCGCTTCTCCCTCGAAGTCCAAGCTCTCGATCCTGTGCCCGCGTGAGGCAATCCGTTCCGACGAGGTGAGGATCTTCTCGATGTCCTGGTTCGCCTGGCCAAAATGCCGCTGCAGGTCGAGCACGCGCTCGCGCAGGCGGCCCATGTCCTCCATCAGCTTGCCCACCTCGCGCTGGATGAGGTGAGCCTGCTCGCGCATCTTCACGTCCTTCAGGATCGCCTGCATCGTCTGCACCGCGAGCATGAGCATATTCGGCGCGCAGATGACGATGCGGGCGCGGTGCGCCTTCTGCACGAGGTCGGAGAAGTGCTCGGCCAAATCCACATAGATCGCCTCCGACGGCACGAATAGGATGGCGGTGTCCTGCGTCTCTCCAGGCAGGAAATAGCGCTCGGCCATGACGTCAACATGGCGGCCGACGTCGATGCGCACGCGCCGCGCCGCCTCCTTCTTCTCCTCGGGCCCCCGCGCGATGCGGAACGCCTCGAAGCCTTCGAGTGGGAACTTGGCGTCGATCACCACGCCCGCAGCTGTGTTCGGCATATGCAACAGGCAGTCGGGACGCTTGCCGTTGGAAAGGGTGGCCTGGAAGCTGTAGGCGCCCTTCGGCAGGCCGTCTTGGATGATGGCCTCCATGCGCATCTGGCCGAAGGCGCCGCGCGCCTGCTTGTTGGCGAGGATCTCCTGCAAGCTAACCATGTTGATGGAGAGCTCGGTCAGGTTCTTCTGCGCGCTGTCGATGACGGCGAGCCGCTCATTGAGCTTGGCGATGGAGTCGGTGGTCTTGCGCGCGGTCTCGTTTAGGTCGGAGCCGACCCTGTGTGTCATACGGTCGAGCCGTTCATTGACGGCGCGGGCGAGGTCGCCATGGCGCGCCACGCTGATCTCGGCGAAGGTCTGCAAGCGGCCCTTCAGCTCGGCGAGATGCGCCTCCTGCTCGCGCGCCTCGCGCCGCCGCCGGCTCATATGCACCGCGACGATGGTGACAAGCACGAGGAGGGCCAGCACCGCGAGCCCGAGCAGCCCAAGCAAAACCAGGACGGGATCGAGCGTGACGCTCCCCACCCGCAAAGCGTCGAAAGGCATGGGTGGAAGCTATAGCCCGATTCGGGCTTCCGCCAGACCAAAACAGGAACATGTTGACCGCGACCAGCGCCAACCTTATGTCAGCGGCTTGAAATGGCCATCCTCCCGATCATTACCATTCCCGATCCCGTGCTGCGCAGGCAGGCTCTTCCCGTCGAGCGTGTGGACGAGCCCTTGCGCCGTCTGATGGACGACATGCTCGCCACCATGTATGACGCGCCGGGCATCGGCCTTGCTGCGCCGCAAATCGGCATCTCGTGCCGGCTCATCGTCATGGATCCGGCCAAAGACGAGCAGCCGAAAGAGCCGTTGATCATGGTCAACCCCCTGATCCTCGAGCGCGGAAGTGAGATGCGGGTCCATGACGAGGGCTGCCTGTCGATCCCCGAAGTCACCGCCGAGATCGAGCGGCCGGCCAGGACCCGCGTTGGCTATATCGACTTGCATGGCAAGCCACAGGAAACCACGCTGGAAGGTATCTGGTCGACCTTGGTGCAGCACGAGATCGACCATCTGAACGGGGTACTGTTCATCGATTATCTGTCGCGGCTGAAGCGTGACATGATCGTGAAGAAGTTCACCAAGGTCAAACGCTCCGAGCAGGCGCTTTAGACTGGGCCCACGACCGCTTCCCTTCAGGATACAACCGGCCTAAGACGCCCCCCATGATGCGCATCATCTTCATGGGCACGCCGGACTTCGCCGTGCCGACGCTTGGCGCGATCCTTGCCGCGGGCCACGAGGTCGCCGCCGCCTATACGCGGCCCCCGCGCGCCGCTGGCCGGGGAATGTCGCCCCGGAAATCCCCGATCCAACTCTTCGCCGAAGCCAATGGGCTGCCCGTGATCACGCCAGGTCGGCTCAAGAATATTGACGAGCAGGCGCGCTTCCGCGCCCTCAACGCCGATGCCGCCGTGGTGGTGGCCTATGGGCTCATCCTGCCGCAGTCCGTCCTCGACGCCACGCGCCACGGCGCCTTCAATCTGCATGCCTCGGCTCTCCCGCGCTGGCGGGGCGCCGCGCCGATCGAGCGCGCGATCATAGCGGGCGATGCCGAGACGGGGGTCTCCATCATGCGCGTGGACGAGGGGCTCGACACCGGCCCCATCTGCCTCGCGAAGTCCGTCGCCATCGGGGAGGACATGACAGCGGGCGAGCTGCATGACGAGCTTGCCCGCCTTGGTGCCGTTCTGATGGTGAGGGCGCTTGCCGCGCTCGAACAGGGAAGGCTCGACTGCCGGCCGCAAGACGGGGAAGGCGCGACCTATGCCAGGAAGATCGAGGCCTCGGACACGCGCATCGACTGGTCTCTGCCCGCGCGCGAGGTGCATAATCTGATCCGGGGTCTGTCGCCGCGTCCCGGCGCCTGGTTCGAGGTCGAGCTCAACGGCAACCGCGAGCGGATCCGGGCCCTGCATTCAATCCTTGCCGAAGGCAAGGGGAGACCGGGCACCCTGCTCGACGATCAGTTCACCATCGCCTGCGGTGAGGGCTCAATTCGCCTGTTGCAGGTGCAACGGGCCGGCAAGCGGCCGATGCCGGTTGCGGAGTTTCGGCGGGGGGCGGAGCTGCCAGTTGGCAGCGCGCTCGCCTGAGCGTAGCAACGCCTGCCGGGCAAGGTTCGCAAGGCTTTCCTTATCGCGATCGGCCTCCGTGACGGTGACGAGATCGCTATGGCCGAAGCCTTTGCGGTAATCGAGGAGGGAAATCACCTCAGGCACTACCATGAACAGCCGCATCTCGGCGGGATCCGGTTGAGGCAAGGCCCGATATTCGGGGAATTTCGCGGCGAAAAGCTCAAGCAGTCTTGCCGTCTCGGCAGGGTCCGTCACCGGATAGGCACGCGCCGCCATGGAGAGGCCTTCGATGCCCATCGGGTCGCTCGAATCGTGATCGATGACGAGCGAGATGCGGTTATCCCCGGCGATATTGGTGGCCTTTTGGCTTTGCCGGCCGCATAGGAAATAGAGCACCAACTCCTCGCTTGCATAGCCGACGGTCGTCGCTTGTGGCCAGCCGTCGGGCCTCACCGTCGCCACGGTCATCAGCCGATGCTCGGCGAGCAGGCGAAGGATCGTGACTTTGTCTTGGCGGTCCATGGGCGCTCCGAACGTGTCTCGATGCTGTAACAATCACAGGGGCTGCGGAGAGCAGCCTTGAGGCAGACCAATCAATGCCCCGCTACAAGCTAACCATCGAATATGACGGAACGCCCTTCGTTGGCTGGCAGTTCCAGGACAATTGCGTCTCGGTGCAAGGCCGCCTCGCGCAAGCCGTCAAGGCCTTTTCGGGGGAAGCGGCGATCCCGCGGGGCGCCGGCCGCACCGACGCCGGGGTGCACGCCCTCGGCCAGGTCGCCCATCTAGACCTCGCCAAGGACTGGCCAACCGAAACGGTGCGGGACGCGCTCAATGCGCTGCTGAGACCAGATCCGATTGCCGTCCTGGCTTGCGACATCGTGCGCGGAGATTTCGACGCGCGCTTCTCGGCAACAGCGCGCCACTATCTCTACCGCGTCATCGACCGCCGTACCCCGTTGGCACTCGAGCGGGAGCGCGCCTGGGGGGTGTTCCGCGCCCTCGAGGCCGAGGCCATGGACGAGGCGGCGAAAGTCCTGGTGGGGCACCACGACTTCACCACCTTCCGCTCGACCGAGTGCCAGGCGGTATCGCCGGTCAAGACGCTCGACCAGCTGACCGCGTCGCGCCATGGGGAGATCATCAGGATCGAGGCATCCGCGCGCTCCTTCCTGCACAATCAGGTACGCTCCATGGTCGGCTCGCTCAAGCTCGTCGGCGAGGGCAAATGGGGACGGAGCGATCTTGAGGCTGCTCTCGCCGCGCGCGACCGGGGCCGATGCGGTCCCGTGGCGCCGCCCCACGGCCTCTATCTGGTAAAGGTCGACTACTGATGGCTTTTCTGCGGTCCAGACAGGGGATACGCCCGGGTGGGGGGGCCTTGCGGTCGAAGTAGACCCAAGACCCGCCGATGGCATGGACAGGACTCGGCCCCTACGTTAGGAGCTTGGCTCAGCACGCGGCCAGGCATTCTCCCTTCCCTCTTGGGGAGGGCCGGAAAGGGGGGCACACATGCAACATATCAGCATTTGCCGCCCGCCCATCTGCCGATGATCAAACGCATCGCTACCGTCGGCGGCCTGACGCTCCTCTCCCGCCTCACGGGCTTCATCCGCGACGTGGTCATGGCGGCGGTGCTCGGCGCTGGCCCGGTCGCCGACGCCTTCTTCGTCGCCTTCAGGCTCCCCAACCATTTCCGGGCCATCCTCGCCGAAGGCGCCTTCAACGCCGCCTTCGTGCCGGCCTATGCCCGCACCCTGGAGCAATCGGGGCTTCCGGCGGCGCGGCTCTTCGCCGACCGCATCGCCGCGGCGCTCCTCGTGATCAACATCGTGTTGCTCGGGCTCGCGCTGCTCTACACACCTTCAGTGGTCGGGCTGCTCGCGCCTGGTCTTGACCGGGACCCGCAGCGCTATGACCTCGCGGTGACGCTCACCCGCGTCACCTTCCCCTCGCTGCTGCTCGTGTCAATGCAGACCATGATCTCCGGCGAGCTCAACGCCAATGGCAGGTTCGCCGCAGCGGCCGGCGCGCCGATCCTGCTCAATGTCTGCATGGTCGTGACCCTGAGTCTGGCCTATTGGTTCCCGAATGCGGGCTATGCCGCCGCCTGGGGCGTGCTCTTGGCCGGGGTGGCGCAAGTGGTGCTGGTGGGCATCGATGCCGAGAAGCACGGCTTCGGGCTCAGATTTCGCGCACCCAAGCTCGATTTAGCGACGCGCAAGTTCTTGGCGGCGCTCGGCCCGGCCATTATCGGGGCCGGTGCCGTGCAGCTCGCCCTTTTCGCCGACACGGTCATCGCCTCCTTCCTTCCCGCCGGCGCGCTCTCCGCACTGTATTACGCCGACCGCATCAACCAGCTCCCCATCGGCGTCGTCGGCATCGCCGTCGGCATCGTGCTCCTGCCGGAGATGTCGCGACGGCTGGCCGCGGGGGATACGCGCGGCGCAGCGATTGCACAAGCCAGGGGAATCCAGCTCGCGCTGCTGCTCACCGTGCCTTGTGCCGCCGCCTCCGTCGCCATTCCCGATCTGATCATGCGCGGCCTCTTCGCCCGCGGCGTTTTCACCGCGGCCGACGCCGCGGCCGCGGGGGCGACGCTATCGGCCTACGCTATCGGGCTGCTTCCGTTCGTCATGCTGCGCAGCTTCACCGCACCCTTCTATGCACGAGGCGACACGGCGACCCCGGTCAAGGCCGCGCTCCTTGCGGCGAGCGTCAACATCGCGCTGAAAGTGCTGCTGATGGGCAAGTTCGCGCAAGTGGGCTTGGCACTCGGCACGAGCGCCGGCGCCTGGATCAATCTAACGCTGCTCTGGCTCTTCGCTCGCCGCAAGGGCTTCGCCGTATCGGGAGCGGGCCTCCGCCCCGTGGTAAAGCTCCTGGGGGCGGGCGCGGTGCTTGCCGGCGCGCTGTTCCTGGGCAACCGCGCGCTGAGCCAGGCCTTGGCGGGGCTGACCCATTTCCGCGAGGAGATTACCCTCGTCATCCTGCTTCTGGTTGGCGCCGTCCTTTATGCACTCGTCGTGCTTCTGCTGCTCGGGCCGGGTTGGCTCGGCCACCTGCTGAAAGACGTGAGCACCGCCGCCGAGGCGCCGCCACCGAAGCAACTCGAGAAGCCCGACGCGATGCTGGACTCGGCCGCCCTGCCTGACAATACCCCTCCACCAAACATCTAAGGCGGCGACTAGAGTGAGGACCTGAGATCGACCAGCTCCACCGCGCTCGCATCGATGGGGCGTCCGAGGAAGATCGCGCCGACGCGCGCGAAGCGCTCCGGCAAGTCGGTGGCTAAGAATCGCGTGCCGCCGCCGCCCTCGCGATTACCTATAACTCTCGCGGTAAGAGCGCCGGCCACGGCCTCCGCCGTCGTCTCGGCCGAATCCACGATCGTCGCGTGTCCGCCGATGACCTGCCGGATGGCGGAGGCAAGCACCGGAAAATGGGTGCAGCCGAGCACGAGGGTATCGGGCGCCGACGGTCCCTCGAACAGCGGCCCAAGATACCGCTCCGCCGCAGCCACCGTGACGGAAGCGTCGGTCCAGCCCTCCTCTGCGAGCGCCACGAACACCTGGCAGGGTTGCTGCACGACGCTCACCCCGCGCCGCAGCGCATGGATTGCTCTGGGGTAGGCGCCGCCCTTCACCGTGCCCTCGGTGGCGATGACGGCGATGCGGTTGTTACGGGTGGCGGCGACGCCGGCCCGCGCCCCGGGCTCGATCACCCCGATCACCAGGACGGGGGCGAGCGCTTCGGCGAGAGGCGCAAGCGCCACGGCCGAGGCGGTGTTGCAGGCGACCACCACTATCTTCACGCCCTCCTCGATGAGGAGCCGCGTCGCCTGCAGCGCATAGGCTTGCACGGTCTCGGCGCTCTTGGTGCCGTAAGGCAGCCGCGCGGTGTCGCCGAGATAGATGAAGCGCTCTTGCGGCAGTCGACCCGCCAGGGCGCGGAGCACGGTGAGGCCGCCCATGCCGGAGTCAAAGACCCCGATCGGGCGCGGATCATTCGAGGACATAGATCCCGAACTCCTCGAAATAGAGCTCGAGGAAGCGCCGGTAGATCGCCGTGAGCTGCTCGAGATCGGCGATGCTCACCTGCTCGTCGACCTTATGGATGGTTGCAGTCAGGAGCCCGAACTCGACCACGGGACACAGCGCCTTGATGAAGCGCGCATCGGAGGTGCCTCCGTCGGTGCCGAGTGAGGGGGTGAGCCCGGTGATTTCGCGCACCGCTTCGCTCAGAGTCCCGTCGAGCGGTCCAGGTTGGGTAAGGAAGCTGTGGCTGGGCGGCTCGAAGCTGAGCTCGAAATCGAGCCCGCTATGGGCGAGAACCTTCGCCGCCTGGTCGCGCAGCCAGGCCTGAAGCGACTGAGGCGAATGACGGTCATTGTAGCGGATGTTGAATAGAGCCTCGGCCTTCGCCGGGATCACATTGGTGGCAATATTGCCGACGTCAATGCTGGTCACCTCGAAATTGGACGCCGAGAAATGGGCGGTGCCGAAATCAAGCGGCGTATCGTAGAAACCGGCAAGCACGGCGATCAGGCCCTTGACCGGGTTCTTGGCGAGATGCGGATAGGCGACGTGTCCCTGGACGCCGCTGATCTTGAGCCGACCGTTGAGGCTGCCGCGCCGTCCGATCTTGATCGCCTCTCCGAGCCGCGTGGCGTTGGTCGGCTCACCGACCAGCGCATGATCCGGCCGCTCGCCATGAGCGGCCATCCAGTCGAGCACCTTGCGCGTGCCGTTGATGGCCGGCCCCTCCTCGTCGCCGGTGATCAGGAGGCTGATCGAGCCGGGAAGGGCGTCGCCTTGGCTGTGCGCATAGTCGAGGGCCGCGGCAGCGAAAGCGGCGATGGCTCCCTTCATGTCCGAAGCGCCCCGGCCATAGAGCACGCCGCCTTCGATCTCGCCTGCGAAAGGCGGGTGGCGCCACCGCGCCTCGTCCCCAGGAGGCACCACATCGGTGTGGCCGGCGAAGCAGAGGTGGGGAGGGCCCGCGCCGATGCGCGCATAGAGATTGTCGACTGAGGGCGTTCCCGCCTCGCTGAAGGCGAGCCGCCGGCAGCGAAAGCCGCCTCGCGACAAGGTCCGCTCCAAGAGGTCGAGCACGCCGGCCTCGATCGGCGTGACGCTCGCGCAGCGAATCAGCGCTTGTGCAAGCACGACTGGTCCTTCGCCCAGTTCCGTCATGACACGGCACCCGCTCCTTCGGCGTCCTGTATAGCGGATTGCAGGATGGCAATCTTCTGCCAGATCTTGCGGTTGAGATTGGTGGCGAGCATCTCGATATCGTTGACGGCCTCGATGACGACGGCATCGTCGAAATCTTGCGCATAGAGCGCCGCGACCTTGCCGGTCAGCGACGGCATCTCGATCCTGGCATTGAGGTGATCGATGGTGGCGATGATCTTTCCCTGCATCGAGCGCGCGATACATCGCCTTCACGGGCTCAGAGATTGACGTCGGCTTGGCGCGCGCCGAGCGGATCCGGGCCGAAGCGGTTGGGGCCCGGGGTGCCGCGCAGGAAGCCGATCTCCACGAACAGCCAAATGCTGATGGCAAGAGCGGCGAGGCCTGCCGCGCCCGCGATGACGTACCGAATTGCCGCCTGCTCTTCCGGCATGGTAAGCGCCACCACGGCCAAGATCGCAGCCAAAGCCACCACCAGGATTTGCGCCGCCAGCCACCAGCCCGTGCGGTCCCGATCGTGCAGCCGTTTGGTGCCGAGCGTGAAGTTTATCCACGTGTTCGCGAACCCAGAGCGATCACGGCGATGCCGTAAAGTCCGGTTGGCTCGAATTGTTGCGCGGAAGGGTCGACGACCACGCTACCGGAGAGCCTGGCGGCGAGTTCGAGGATCGCCGTGGCGCTGCCAGCCACGGCTCCAGCGGCGATGCTCGCGACCCACCAATGGAGCCGCCTGATGCGACCTTGGAAGCTGAAGAGTAGCTGCCTCAAACTCATAGTTGCTCCCGTCCGCCTCCTCGATCAATCCCGCAACAGCTTGTTGATCGAGGTCTTAGCGCGGGTGCCAAGGCTAGAATGCCTTTGGCAGTCCAGCCTGTCTGAGGACCTCATTGGCCGTATGCCGCGATTTGGTCGAACGCGGAACGGTGACGTAACGACCATTGACGGGACTGTACCAGATCTCATGACTGCCCTTTCCTTGGCGCACCAGCCTGCAGCCATGCGCACGCAGGATGGCGACAAGATCGCGATAGAAGTTCGCCATCAGGAGTTGGCAAGATCGAGACGTTCCTCGGCCTTGAAGGTTAGGGAAAGCTTGTCGGCGCCTTGATCCGACAATTCGAGCAGATCGGGAAGCACCAGCCGGACCTCTTCGATCATGGCGGGCCAGCTATCGGCCTCCACGACGAGTCCGGGCACCTCCGCGCTGGTGGCGAGCCAGACCTGGGCCTGCGCGTCCCAGCGGGCGTCGATCATGAGAGACCGGGTCATGCAGCGAAGATCGGACGTTGCAAGCTACAGGTCAATCCCGCAACAGCTCGTTGATCGAGGTCTTGGCGCGGGTGCCCTCATCCACTGTCTTCACGATCACCGCGCAATAGAGCGAGGGCCCCGGCGCGCCATTGGGCAAAAGCCTGCCCGGCATCGTCCCCGATACCACCACGGAATAGGGCGGCACGCGGCCTTGTAAGACCTCGCCGGTGGCGCGGTTGATGATCTTGGTCGACTGGCCGAGATAGACCCCCATGGACAAGACCGAGCCTTCGCCGACGATCACCCCTTCGGCGACTTCGGCGCGGGCGCCGATGAAGCAATTGTCCTCGATGATCACGGGGTTGGCTTGCAGCGGCTCGAGCACACCGCCGATGCCGGCGCCGCCCGACAGATGCACGTTCTTGCCGATTTGCGCGCAAGAGCCCACCGTCGCCCAGGTGTCGACCATGGTGCCGGTATCGACGCGCGCCCCGAGATTGACGAAGCAGGGCATCAGCACGGCGCCCGGAGCGATATAGGCGGAGCGGCGCACCACGGCGCCTGGCACCACGCGAAAGCCGGCCTCCTTGAAGTCCTTCGCCTTCCAATGGGTGAATTTGGTCGGGACCTTGTCCCACCAGGCGCCGCCCTCCGGTCCGCCATCGATCTTGCGCGGATCGTTCAGACGGAAGGAAAGCAGGATCGCCTTCTTCAGCCATTGATTCACGACCCAGGCGCCGTCGAGCTTCTCCGCCACGCGGACCTCGCCCCTGTCGAGCAGGTCGAGCGTCTCCTCCGCGGCGTCTCGCACCACGCCCCTGGTCTTCGGCGTGATCTCGCCTGCGTGCTCAAAGGCGCTTTCGATGAAGCTCTTGAGGTGCTCATGCGTCATGGCTCGGAATGGCCTCAATCAGGTTAGGCAACAAGGCGCGCCAGGGGTCAGCGCCTCGGCTCGATTCCCGTCCGCCGCACGCAGACCGCCGATGCCGGCAAGGAAGGGGGCGAGCGCATCCGTCCGGTGATGGATGTGGAACGGTAATTCCCCCCAGCCGGCAATGGCGCGATGCTCGGGGTGGTCGGTATGCCCGCAGGCCACGAGCACCGTGGTCATGCCGAGCCCATGGGCGGTTCGAAGATTGTGCGGCAGGTCGTCGAACATGGCGGTGCGTCCGGAGACGATCGCATGCACGCCCACGAAGCGCTCGTAAGCCGCGCGCTCTGGCTTTGGGATGAAATCCGCAGCACGAATGTCGAACACATCGTCGAAGCGGCCGTCGAGCCCGAGCCGCGCGATGACCGATTCGGCGTGGCGGCGCGAGCCGTTGGTGAAGATGAATTTGCGCCCGGGAAGTGCATCGAGCGCCTGGCCAAGCTCGGGCGCGGGCGCGATGACGCTCAAATCGATGTCGTGCACATATTCGAGGAAGGCGTTCGGACAGACCTTATGCAGCCGCATCAGCCCGGCCAGCGTCGTGCCGTATTCGTAGTAATAATTCTTACGCATGCGCTGGGCTTCTTCTTGAGAGACCCCGAAGCGCTCGGCGATGAATTCGCCCATGCGGGCATCGATCTCGGCGAACAGATGGCAATCGGCGGGGTAGAGCGTGTTGTCGAGGTCGAACACCCACGCCTCGACATGCTCGAAGCCGGTTAGCGGGTAGATGGTTTGGCTCTCCATCATCTTTGCGCGCCTCGGACTTTCCGGCGCTCGATCAGAGTGCCGGCGCCATGCTCGGTGAAGAGCTCGAGCAGCACCGCATGAGGTACCTTGCCGTTGATGATCACCACCGCCTCCACGCCTTGCTCCACCACCGCCATGCAGCTCTCGATCTTGGGGATCATGCCGCCGGTGATGGTGCCATCCGCGATCAGTGCCTTCGCCTCAGCCGTGGTGAGCGACTTGATTAGCTGGCCCCGACCGTCGAGCACGCCCTCGACATCGGTGAGCAGCAACAGGCGCTTCACCTTCATCGTCGAGGCGAGCGCTGCCGCGAAGGTATCGGCGTTGATATTGAGCGTCTCGCCCTCAGGGCCGACGCCGATCGGCGCCACTACGGGGATCAGGTCCGAATGGATGATCACGTCGATGATATGCGGATCGACCGAAGCCGGCTCCCCGACGAAGCCGAGATCGAGGATCTCCTCGATATTCGAATCGGGATCGCGCCAGCGGCGCTCCAGCCGCTTCGCCCGCATCAGATTAGCGTCCTTGCCGGAGATGCCGACGGCCTTCCCGCCTTGGGCGTTGATCGCGGCCACGATCTCCTTGTTGACGGAGCCCGCGAGCACCATCTCGACCACGTCGACTGTCTCCCGGTCGGTGACGCGCAAGCCCCCCTTGAACTCCGATCTAATGTTGAGTCGGTCGAGCAGGGAGCCGATCTGCGGGCCGCCGCCATGCACCACGATGGGGTTCACGCCGGCCTGCTTGATCAGCACGATGTCGCGCGCGAAACTCGTGGCAAGTTCCGGATCCCCCATGGCATGTCCGCCATATTTCACCACCACCGTGGCGCTGTCGTAGCGCTGCATGAAGGGAAGCGCCTCGGAGAGGATCTTCGCCTTGGTATGGGCCGCGGATAGGCCTTCGCCCTTATTTGGGGCGGTGGCGTGCTTCGCTCTTACAGGGGATGATTTGGTTTTGGCCACCTGCGCCTTATAGCGGTGCGCGGGCTCAAGGCACAATCGCGTTTGGAGCAAGCGAAGCTACCGCGGCGCGAAGCTCCGGGATGCCGGCGCCGGTGCGGGCCGAGGTGGCGATCAACTGTGGATAGGCGGCCGGGTGCTTGGCGAGCTCTTCCGCCACTTGCCCCATGGTCGCGGCAAGCGCCCCCCCCTTTGGCTTGTCCGCCTTGGTCAGCACCACCTGGTAGGAGACTGCG
Organism: uncultured Alphaproteobacteria bacterium; assembly: GCA_963804515.1. Taxonomy (GTDB): domain Bacteria; phylum Pseudomonadota; class Alphaproteobacteria; order Rhizobiales; family Methyloligellaceae; genus Methyloceanibacter. The sequence goes on from CAWDQR010000007.1 coordinate 241,228, forward strand.
GCCTCGTCCATGAGCGTCATGATTTCCCGGTCGTTTTCCTTGAGCCCGTGGCGGGCGTCAATCAGCAGGAATACGCGTTTCAGCTCGCGCCTTCCCTTGAGATAGTCGCGGATGAGCTGCGTCCAGCCCTTCACCTGGGCCTTGGAGGCCTTCGCATATCCGTAGCCCGGCATATCGACCAGATAGAGGACTTCGTCCTTGCCCAGGGTGAAGAAGTTGAGCTCGCGGGTGCGGCCCGGCGTCACCGAAACCCGCGCGATGCTCGTTCGGCCGGTGAGCGCATTGATCAGGCTCGATTTGCCGACATTGGAGCGCCCGGCAAAGGCGGCCTCGGGCTTCCCGTCTTGGGGGAGGCCATCGATGGCGACGACGCCTTTGACGAAGAGGCAAGGACCCTTGAACAAGGTCTCGCCTCGGGCGATGTCGGCTTTGGTGACGTTCGAACTTTCCATTGTCATCGCCGGGCGTGACCCGGCGATCCAGTAACCGCCCGGGTCGGTTGACCGCGAAGGCGGTGGCTACTGGATTGCCCGCCTGCACGGGCAATGACAAGCGGAGAGGCTGAACGAAGCCCTAACTCTTCGTTTCGCCCTTGGCCCGCCGGTTCTTGGAATTCTTGATCCCGAGATTCTCGAGGAGCGGGATCTCCACCCCCTGGCGGCTCATGATCACCGACTGCTGGATCACCGATAGGGTATTGTTCCAAGCCCAATAGATCACGAGCCCTGCCGGGAAACGGGCGAGCAGGAAGGTGAAGAAGAGGGGCATCCAGGCGAACACCTTCTGCTGGACGGGATCGGGCGGCGCCGGATTGAGGCGCATCTGCATGAACATGGTGCAGCCCATGATCAGCGGCCAAATGCCGATCATCAGCATCTCCGGCGGGTGCCACGGGATCAGCCCGAACAAATTGAAGATGGTGGTGGGGTCCGGCGCGGAGAGGTCCTTGATCCAGCCGAAAAAGGGCGCGTGCCGCATCTCGATGGTGACGAACAGCACCTTGTAGAGGGCGAAGAACACCGGGATCTGCACGAGGATCGGCAAGCAGCCAGAGGCCGGGTTCACTTTCTCCTTCTTGTACAGCTCCATCATCGCCTGCTGCTGGCGCATGCGGTCGTCGCCAAAACGCTCCTTGATCCGTTGCATCTCGGGGGCGAGCTTTTTCATCTTGCTCATCGACACGTAGGACTTGTTCGCAAGCGGGAACAGCACGAGCTTGATGAGCAGCGTGACGATGAGGATGGCGACGCCGAAATTGCCGACGAGCTTGTAGAAGAAATCGAGCGCGAAGAACATCGGCTTGGTGAGGAAGTAGAACCAGCCCCAATCTATCAGGAGGTCGAATTTGGGAATGCTGTAGCGCGTGGCGTAGCCGTCGACGAGATTGACCTCCTTGGCGCCCGCGAACACGTAGCCTTTGGTCTCCGCCTTGCCGCCGGCGGCGATGGTGAGCGGAGCCATCAAATAATCGGTCTGGAAGCGTTCGCGGGCGGGCTCGGCCGGCGTCCCGGCAAAGCGCGCCTCGAACGCCTTGCCCTGCTCGGGCACCACCACTGCCGCCCAATATTTGTCGGTGATGCCGAGCCAGCCCGACTTGCTCTTGAAGGTGGCGGGCGGATGATCCAACGCCTTCTTGTAGGTGACTTCCTCAAGGCTGCCGTCCTCGACGACCCCGATCAACCCTTCATGCAGGATGTAATAGGCCTTGCTGTCAGGCAGGCCGTGGCGGGAGACGAGACCGTAAGGGTAAAGCGTGACGGGCTCCGAATTGGTGTTGGCGACCGCGTCGGACAGGATGAACATGTAGTTGTCGTCGACCGCGATGGTGCGGGTAAAAATGAGCCCCTTGCCATTGTCGTAGGTGAGCGTCACCGGCGACTGCGGCGTCAGCGGAGCTGAGGATTCCGCCTTCCACAGCGTATCCGCATTGGGCACGCTCACATCCTTGCCCGCCTCGGCCACAAAACCGTGCTCGGTGTAGTAGGCGTGGGGGGCTCCCGCCGGAGAGAGCAGTACGACATTGGGGCTATTGGGCTCGACGGTCTCCCGATATTTCTTGAGCACCAGGTCGTCGATGCGCGCGCCTTTCAGATTGATCGAGCCTTTAAGGCTCGGCGTGTCGATGGCCACGCGCGGTGAGGCCGCGAGCGCTTCCTCGCGCGATTGACTTGGCATCTGCGCCACGGCGGGAGCGGAAGGCGCGTTGCCGCCGCCCGGTGTCTCGCTTTCCGCGGTGGGCTGGGGCTCAAGCTGTTGTTGCTGCTGCTCAGCCGTTTGCCTCCCGGCCTGCGGCGGCGGGTGCTGCGGCACGAAAAAGTACTGCCAGGCGAACAGCACGCCGATCGACAGCATGATGGCGAGGAGGAAATTGCGGTTGTTCTCGTCCATGTCGCTTTCGCTATTGACCGCGGCCCGCGCGGTCGCGTGGCAGGGGGTAGGATGAATCCCGTCTGAGAGCGTTCAGCGCTGCCGAGGCCTCGGCGCTTGATGGACCTTGGTCAGCGCCCGTTCAAGGTCCCTGGTAAGCTCGGTGAAGCGTCGTTGTATCGTGCTTGCCCTCGCGATCAAGACATAATCGTAGCCTTCGACGGCGTGGGTTGGGCCCACGAGGCGCACCGCTTCTTTCAGGCGACGGCGCGCCCGGTTGCGCAAGACGGCGCCGCCAAGGCTCTTGGTGGCGGTGAAGCCGAAGCGAGCGACGCCGCCCGCCGGATCGGCAGCGCCGCGGTCGCGCGCTTGCAGTACGAGGGAAGGCGCGGCAAAGCGCGTTCCTTCCCTCACATGCAGGAACTCAGCGCGGGTCTTGAGACGTCCGATTGCCGTCACCGGGGAGGCGGGGCAGGCGCGATTGCGGCGGCTCAAGCCGACAGACGCTTGCGCCCCTTGGCTCTGCGCCTCGCAAGCACCAGTCGTCCGCCCTTGGTCGCCATGCGCGCGCGAAAGCCGTGCCGCCGCTTGCGGACGAGCCTCGATGGTTGATAGGTGCGTTTCACGCGAAAGTCTCCGATCCGGTGCAGGGTTTGGCGGCTTATAGGAGGCGCCATCGGCCAAGTCAATCCAAGGGCTTGCGGCTCACGCGCAAACGCAAACGGTTCTTGGATGGCAATCGTCTCCGTCGGGCATGCCGTTATCCCTCCCCCGCGCGGAGGAGGGATAAACCAGCAATAGACCGCCTATTCCGGCTCGTTGGTCTGGGGTGGAGCAGCTGCGTCGTCGCCACCGCTGTCGTCAGGCGAAGCGGCGCCTTCGTCTTCCTGCGGAACGGCGGCGCCGTCGTCGGCCGCGCCGGATTGATCGGAAGCGTCGGGGGCCGAGGCGCCGTCGGGGGAAGCGTAGGAATCATCCGACTGGCCCCCATAGGAATCGCCCGCCAAAGCGAGCCCAGACCCTCCCAAAAGCAAACAACCAAATGCTAAGCCGGCAACAACATAAAGCCGCACGACCATGATGCTACCCTCCCTATTGCAGGCGTGAGCGCCTAATTCCTCCATCATACAAGGGCCCTGAATCGCGGTGCTGCGACAAGTAGGTCTTGCCAATCACGAGTGGTTACAGCGCTTCACGATGGCGCGATAGGCTGTTCCGTCAAAGCCAGCCCGCCGCCTATGAGTGGTTGCAACGCCGCATTTGGGAGAGGTCTTTGCATGGGGCTTGCGCCGGATAAGGAGGGGGGCGGCGTGGCCTGGCTCAAGCGGCTCTGGCCGCTCCTCTTGCTGCTCGCGGCGGCGGGCCTCATCCTCGCCATGGGCTGGCAACGCTATCTTACCTTGCAAGAGCTCGTGCTTCGCCGTGAGGCCTTGCGTGCCGCGATCGCTGGCCATCCCCTGCTCGCCTTGGTGGTCTTCATGGCCATCTATGCCGGTACGGTCGCCCTGTCATTGCCGGGGGGCGCGGTGCTCACCCTTGCCGGCGGCTTCCTGTTCGGCTGGTTCTGGGGCGGCCTCGCGTCAATCGTCGCCGCGGCATTGGGTGCCATCATCGTCTTCCTCGTCGCCAGAAGCGCTCTCGGCGAGCCATTTGCCGCGCGGGCCGGCCCTTGGCTTGGGCGTTTGCGCCAAGGATTCCAGGAGGATGCATTCAATTATCTGCTCTTCCTGCGCCTCGTCCCCATCTTCCCGTTCTGGCTCGTCAATCTAGCCCCGGCGCTGCTTGGCGTCGGCCTCTCGACCTATGTGCTTGCCACCCTGATCGGCATCATTCCGGGAAGTTTTGCCTATTCCATCGCCGGCAGAGGACTGGACAGCCTTATCGCGGCTCAGCAAGCTGCGCACCAATCCTGCCTTGCCAAGATGGGACCAGATGCGGAAAAGTCATGCCCATTCGTGCTAGAGCCTGGGGCGTTGCTCACGCCGGGGCTCCTTGCAGGCTTCGTAGCGCTTGGGCTCGTGGCGCTTATCCCGATTGCAGTTAAGCGTTTCAAGCGACGGGCGTCGTAGGGCGTAGGCCACGGGGGAGAGGGGCGAACATGGAAGAGGTGCTGAAACCCGACCTCTGCGTGATCGGCGCAGGGTCAGGGGGCCTCTCTGTGGCCGCCGCAGCGGCTCAGCTCGGCGTTCCAGTCGTGCTCATCGAGAAGGACCGCATGGGCGGCGACTGCCTCAACTTTGGCTGCGTGCCGTCGAAGGCGCTGCTCGCCGCCGGCAAGCGCGCCGAAGCCGTGCGCACGGCGTCGGCCTTCGGCATCGACGTCATCGAGGCTCAGGTCGATCACGCGCGCGTCCACGATCACGTTCACGGGGTGATCGCCGCGGTAGCGCCGAACGACTTCGTCGAGCGCTTCACCGGCCTTGGCGTCCGTGTAATCCAGGCGACGGCGAGCTTTCTCGACAACAACACGGTCGAGGCTGGACGCTTGCTCATTCGCGCCCGGCGCTTCGTTGTGGCGAGCGGGTCCTCGCCCGTGCTTCCGCCGATTCCGGGGCTCGACGAGGTGCCCTATTTTACCAACGAGACGATCTTCGACGTAAGCCAGCGCATCCAGCACCTGATCGTCTTGGGCGGAGGCCCAATCGGGCTGGAACTCGCCCAGGCTCACCGCATGCTGGGCGCGCATGTCACCGTGATCGACGCCGCCGCGTTCCTCGGCCGTGAGGACCCGGAGGCGACGCGCGTTGTCATCGAGCATCTCGCCGAGACGGGTGTGCTGATGCACCCAGGCACCAGGGTGGAAAGGGTCGAGCGGGCGGTGCAGGGGGTTGCCGTCCATATCGGCAAGCAGGGCGAGACCGAGATCATCAAGGGCAGCCATCTGCTCGTCGCCACGGGACGCAAGCCGAACGTCAAAGGGCTGAGCCTTGAGCGGGCCGGCATCGTCTTCGACGCTCGCGGCATCAAGGTGAACGATCGGCTCAAGACCACAAACCCCCGCGTCTATGCCATCGGCGACGTCGCCGGCGGCCAGCAATTCACCCACCTTGCCAATTATCACGCCGGGATCGTGATCCGGAACGCGCTGTTCCGCTTGCGGCCGAGCGCGAGTGCCGCCGCCATCCCTCGCGTCATCTTCACCGATCCGGAGCTTGCCCAGGTGGGCCTCACCGAGGCCGAGGCCCGCAAGCGCTACCGCAGGATCCGCATTCTCCGCTGGCCCTTTGCCGACAACGACCGCGCCCAAGCCCAGCGGACCACCCATGGCTTCATCAAGGTGATCGTGAGGCCGAACGGCCAGATTCTCGGCTGCACCATTGTCGGCGCCGAGGCCGGCGAGTTAATCCAGCTCTGGGTGATGGCGTTGGCCAAGGACATGCGGATCGGAGACCTCACCGGCTTGGTCCTGCCCTATCCCACGCTGTCGGAGCTTTCCAAGCGTGTGGCCATCACCTTCTACCAGTCGACTTTGACGAAGCGCTGGCTCCGGAGCATCCTCGACCTGTTGCGCCGCCTGGGCTAGCATTGGGGCGGTTGCGTTTTTCGCCTTTTGCAAAGCGAGCAAGTGTTGCACGTGAACGAGGAGGCTCCGAGCCCCCGCCAGCAAGCGGTCCGGCCGGGCCGTCATTTACCCGGACTGTCGGGGAAGCTGCTCCTGCTCACCATTCTGTTCGTCATGGTGGCCGAGGTGCTCGTCTTCGTGCCCTCGGTCTCGAATTTCCGGCGGCAATGGCTCATGTCGAGGCTGGAGGACGCGCAGATCGCGGCCCTCGCCGCCGAAGCCGCTCCCGGCGGCCAGCTCCCCAGATCGCTGCGCGACGAGCTCCTCCAAAGCGTCCGGGTCAAGGCTATCGCCGTCAAACGCACCGATTCTCGCCGGCTGATCCTCGAGGAGGACATGCCGGCCGAGATCAACGCCTCCTACGATCTGCGTAACGCCACTTGGCTCGCCCTCATCGCCGATGCGCTGTTGGTCTTTGCCGAGCCCGACGGCCGGGTGATCCGCGTCGTCGGCCAGCCTGGCTTCGACTCTGGGGAGTTCATCGAGGTGGTGATGGAGGAGGCGCCGCTGAGAGCGGCGATGATCCACTACGGCCTCGACATTCTGGGTCTGTCGATCTTGATCTCGATCATCACCGCGGCACTCGTCTACCTCAGTCTCGACGCGCTCCTGGTCAAGCCGATGACGCGACTCACCTGGAACATCGTGCGCTTCAGCGAGCGGCCCGAGGATCCGACGCGCATCATCACCCCCTCGGGGCGGCGCGACGAGATCGGCACGGCGGAGCGGGAGCTCTCGGCCATGCAGGCGGAGCTCGCCGGCACGCTCAGCCAGAAAAGCCGGCTCGCCGCCCTTGGCGTTGCCGTGAGCAAGATCAGCCACGATCTGCGCAACATGCTGTCGAGTGCCCAGCTCCTGTCCGACCGCTTGAGCACGGTCAAGGACGAGCGCGTGCAGCAGCTCGTGCCGAAGCTGCTCGCCTCGCTCGACCGCGCCATCAGGCTCTGTGCCCGCACCCTCGATTTCGGCCAGGCGCAGGAGGTGCCGCCGCGGCGCAAGCAATTCCCCCTTGCTCCCCTCGTTGCCGAGGTGGGCGACGCCCTCGACCTGCTACGCCCCGAGCTCATCGAGTGGCATGTGGACATCGATGCCGAGCTCAAGGTCGATGCCGACCGCGACCAGCTCTATCGCGTGTTGAGCAATCTCTGCCGCAACGCCGTGCAGGCGCTGGAAGCCCAGGGCGACGGCGGCGGCGAGATCGACATCGCCGCGCGTCGAGAGGGCTCGGTCACGGTGATCGAGGTGCGCGACTCGGGCCCCGGCGTCGCCGAGAAGGCGAGAGCGCGTCTCTTCGAGGCCTTTCAGAGCGTGGCGCGAAAAGGGGGCACCGGGCTTGGGCTTGCCATCGCCGCAGAGCTGGTTAAGGCCCATGGCGGACAGATCGCGCTTGTCAGCAATGAAGGCGGCGCCACCTTCCGCGTGATCATCCCGGACGTGGTCGTCGAGCTCGATCGGGCGCGCCGCCTCAGCGCTTGAGGCCCGCTCTATCGTCGGTGACCCGGGGCGGCCTTGCCTTCCGGCGGCTGACGGATTAGGTAGGCCAAGCCTTCCCACGCGCTCAGGCGCTTTTTGCGCCGCCGCTTGCGCATTCGGGTCCTAACCTCTCAGAGGCAAGGCAAAAGCGCCGGTAGCTCAGTTGGATAGAGCACCAGACTACGAATTTGGGGGTCAGGGGTTCGAATCCTCTCCGGCGCGCCAATAAAATCAATAACTTGGAGCAAATTATGCGCGGCTCTCAAGACAGCAAATCGACGAAAGGTCACAAATAGGTCACGGGTTCAGCCCGACTCTGGGTTGTGCTGGGCTACAGGCTAGTCGCACCACGCCTGGACCGATTGAACGCCAGTCAAAGTGCAGCACACGCTGATCTTCGCCGGGACGAAATGCAGACGAAGCAATCAGCGCTGCCTCACGCTCGCTCCACACTCGCGGTTCCTCAAGCCCGCCTCGGGCCCGCGCCAACATCTTGACGAAACGCTTGCCATTCTTTGCCTTATAGCAACACGGCTAATTCGATTTGCGGCTAGGCAGACGTGCCAAAAGCCGGGGTAACCGCACCCAGCTTGCCGCGCCCCTTTCGTGCGGGCACTAGCGGATGCAATGCGACCAGAATGGCTTTACCGCGAGGAACCACGAGACCTCCCGAACAGAATCTACGTGACGTGGACCGAGGCGGTCACTTGGATTGTGACTGGCGATTGTTGGGACGACGATTACATCGTCGAAAGAAATTCCGCTGCGTGGGGGAACCCCACCGGCCCCGCATGGCTGCTCATGCATCTGAGGTGGATGGAACAGGGCGCCCCGGCCGAGCTCGAAGAGTTTGGCCCAGGAGGGAGGCGATTATTGCTTCAGTTCGAGGAGGCAAAGCGCTGGTGCGAAACGCGCGGCTTGGATTCCGAAACTGCCTTACACGGCGTCAACGAGGCATGTCGCGAATACGAAACCTTGAACGCCGAATTTGACAGGTGCGACCAAGTCATCATCGAGGCTCGTCTGCGCGACGAGTTCGAGATTTTCGGATGCGTGCGTCACCCCACCACTGGGGTTACGGACGAGATGCCCCGAAAGATCGACCTCGAGTACTTCATGCTGCCAGTGCGCCACTCCAAGGGGCAAGGGGAGCTGTCGGGGATTCCCCCAGCGTCCGACATTCTGCTGAACACCTTCATCGAGCGCCAGCCTAGACCCACCTATGAGAAGGTGATGTTCGAGCGCGCACGGGTGCCGTTGATAAAGTCTCGCTACCTAAAGCATGGCAGCAAGCTGAAGGATGGAGACAGCGGCTCGGAGGGACGTAGCGACCGCGAACGTGACCAGCCTCCGATGGTCTTGCCAAATCCAAGCTTTGTTAAGCCGAGGGGCTTTTCACAGTCGAAGCTTGAGCGCTGGTACAAGGAGGTTTGGCTCACCGAACGGAAGCGCTGTGCCCTAGCGCGCACGCCGAGTGAGCGCGACGACTGGGAAGCCGCAAAGCAGGCTGTTTCAGAACAGGTAACCAGGGCCGCTATCCGCGTCCTTCGCAAGCGCTATGCCCCAAAAGAGTGGAAGCGGGCGGGTGCCCGACGATCTGAATCGCGCCGCTAATAATCGCGCCGCTAATTAATCGCGCCGACCACATGGCGCGTTTGACGGCGTAATTGCTCCCTCCCATCTGCCCAGGATGCACACGTTTCATGGGATTGAGAGGCATGGCAGGGGATTCTACAGCACGCGCCAAGTCTGCGAGCTGACCACCTATTCCAAGACCACTCTTTGGCGGGAAGTTAGGGCGGAAAGGTTTCCGCCTCCCATCAAAATCAGCCCCGGTCGCGTCGCGTATATCCGAGAGCAGGTCAATGCCTGGATTCAGGCGAAAGTGACAGGAGGCGAGAGGGGTGATGGCTAAACGCAACATGACGAAGACGACAACGGGAGCAACTCTGAACGACGAGGGGGAACGTGCGCACGGGGTGGGTCGTGGGACATCCCTTGCGCACGACGAACTCTTTCTGACGACCCGAGAAGCGGCTTCTCATCTGCGGGCTAGCAAGAGCTATCTCGACAAACTGCGGGTCTATGGCGGCGGGCCAAAATTTGTTCGTTTCACCAAACGCAAAATCCTCTACCGCAAGTCCGATCTCGATTTCTGGGCCGCTCAGCACCGCTTCGGCTCAACAAGTGAGTATGCAAGCGATCGGATCTCTCCTCGAGCTGATTCAGAACTCACAGCCAACATCAAGCAACAACGTGCAACAAAAACACTCGGGTATAATTCGGGTTAGGAAACTGTATATCTGTATTGGTGGATGATATTCCTTGAACGTCTTCCTAAATGGAAGTATTGTCCAAATGTATCCATCCCAAGGCAACGATGAGAAACTTGAGGTTGTCCCAATGAATGCCATCGACCGCCCTTTAGAGATCGTAGGAGCGCTGATAGGCGAGCCCTCCTGGGCCGACGCTTTAACCGCGATCGACAAGGATGAGGACCTTACGCCCGCACAGAAGCGCCATTGGTGCACATCGCTGCGCCAGATGGGACGGTACCTTGATCGGCCGCTTCCCCTGATCCCGACCCGGATTGCAGCCATTGGCCCGGCGGTGAAGAAACTTCATCCTGCAAGGCTAGGAGTCAACGCCAAGACTTTCGCCAATCACCGCGCCAACGCACGGTCGGCTCTTCTCTGGTTCAACAGGCAGATGCCTGAGAGCGGACGCAAAGCGCCCATGGACCCCTCCTACCGATCGCTCTTGGAGCAGGTCCCGGATCGCCATGCGCGGGACATGCTGTCGCCCTTCTTCCGCTTCCTCTCCGCTTTTGGCGTTCGGCCTGATGATGTCCGCGACAGCCATGTTGAGGCTTTCATCGCCTATCGCAAGGAAACGAGCTTCTAAAATGGTCGACTTCTCACGGCAAAGGCAGTTGGTCAGGCACTGGAATGCCGGTGTCGCTAGAATTCCTGGCTGGCCCCCGTTCGAGCTGACAGAACCGGCCTATGCGAATCGCTCCGCGGGTCCCGCCTGTGAGGACTTTCCACAGGGACTGTGGGATGACATCGACGCCTATTGCGTGCGGATCGGCAAACGCCACAAAACTGTGAGCGGCAGAATCTTCCGGCCGTGCAAGCAGTCCACCATCGACACGCGCCGGCGGGAACTGATCGCTGCTGTCCGAGCCACCGTCTCGGCCGGCATTCCGCTCGAGGAGCTCAGATCCCTCCGGGACCTTCTCCGCGCCGATCGGGTCGAGATCCTCATAGAGTACTACTGGGAGAAGAACGGAGAGAAGCCCTCGCTATACACGATTGACCTCGCGTCCAAACTGCTGGCGCTAGCCCGTAGCGAGGCCCTCTCAGAGGTAGAGATTGAGCGGCTGGACGAAATCAGAATCGCGCTTGAGCAGTATCGTTCTACGGGTCTCACCGAAAAGAACCGGAAGTTCATACGCCAAATCGCCCAGAGCGACATATGGCGGGAGGTCATTCGGCTTCCGCAAAAGCTTATGGCCGATGCCAGGGCCAATCGTAAGTCAAAGCCCTACAGAGCCGCCGTCACCGCTCAACTTGCAATTGCCATTCTCATCCTGATCCGTGCCCCTGTTCGAATGCAGAACCTCGCCTCGATCCAGATTGGTCTCAATCTGATTAAACCAGGCGGCCCGGAAACGCCTTATATGCTCGTCTTTCCCGACTACGACGTGAAGAATGGCGTGCCCTTGGAGTTCGCGTTCGACGAGACCACCACCGCCACCATCGATGAATACATCCACCAGTACCGGCCACAGCTGATGCGGGGCTTCAACCACGACCATCTTTTTGCCGGAGAAGCTCAACCGCAGAAGGCCACCAAGACACTTTCGGAACAGGTCTCGGAGCGCCTCTGGAAAAAACTCGGTCTAGAGATAACACCGCACCAATTCCGGCATTCCGCGGCCTACATCATGCTCAAGGCGGATCCCGGCAATTACGAGCTCGTCCGCCGCGTTCTCGGCCATCGCAACATCGCGACCACCCGGAACTTCTACATCGGCCTTGAGACGCTTGAGGCTACCCGCCTGTTCAGTGAGATGGTCACCGATTTGGAGCGTGGTGAGCCACCAATCAAATTGCGCCCCAAGAAAAAACACCATGCCTGAGAAAGTGAAAGCCTGTCCCCTGTCTGACTGGCCGACCGCCGACCGTGAGGCGTGGGAGCGGGCTTGCCTGACTGGGCAGCGTTTGAAGCCGGGCGGTCCTGCAGCCCACATGAAGCCGTCAACGCGAGCTAGTCTGGTACGGGCCTACGGTTACCTACTCGACTTCTGCCGGCGAAACGGCTTGCTCGACCTGAACGCCGAGGCCGGCGCACACGTGACGCCGGAAATCATCGACGCCTTCGTCCGCGAACTGCATGACCGCGTCGGTTCGGTCACGCGAGCAAGCTATATCGGCAAGATCCGGCGAGTCGCCACGATCCTCGCGCCAAGGCGTGACCTTGCCTGGCTGGCCGAGGTTGAGGCCGATCTCCGTTATGAGGCGTGCCCGCGGCCAAAATATCATCGCATCGTCTCGTCGGACCGTCTGCTGGCGCTTGGACTTGACCTGATCAGACGCGGTGAAACAGTGAGTCATCTCACAGACCTGGCGCGCGCCCGGCTGGTGCGTGACGGCCTCATGATCGCTCTGCTCACGCTTTGCCCCATTAGGCTGCGCAATTTTGCAGAGTTGGGTATCGGTCGGCAGATCCGCCGGATCGGTGAGACTTGGTGGATAATACTGGGACCAGCCGAGACGAAATCGGGGCGACCCGACGAACGGCCAGTACCCGAGATTCTCACCGCACATATCGACCACTGGCTAGAATGCTGGCACCCGCTGTTCCTTGAGCCCGGCGATGCGTTCTGGCCCTCCACCAAGGGGGGTTCGCTCGCCTATACCTATGTGGGCCAGATCATCACTGAGACCACGCTCCGAGAGCTTGGTGTCGCAGTAAGCCCTCATCTCTTTCGGGACTGCGCCGTCTACACGGTCGCGATCGCGGCAGGCGACCGGATGGGTGTCGCGTCAGCGCTCCTCCAGCACATCGACGAACGGACCACCGAGAAGCATTACAATAAGGGAGCGTCACTTGATGCGGTTCGGCGATATCAAAAGATTCTTGATCAGTTGATGACTGACTGATCGGCATGCACGGAGCCGATGTGTAGGTTCAAATCCCGGGTAGGATTTGTTCAAGAACGTACCACGAGGGAGCTAAAGAAGGTCGTCTGAGATTGGTTGCGGGGGCACGCAACCAGCGTTATTTGCACCTCGATCTTGCGATCCTCTAGGCGGGGGACCCCGTTAGCCCGGAGCGGTCTCGAAAACCGTTGTACAGGTAACCGCACCGTGGGTTCGAATCCCACCCTCTCCGCCAAAAGGCTTAAAAAGTATAATAAGATCAACGGCCGTTGATTAGTGACCCACAAACTAACTCACAATGGCCTTCGGAGCGGGCGAAGGGAGGCCGTGGGCTTGTTTAAGCGCACTGATCCATTGGGCGAAGAGTTTTTTGTGCGGAGACCGGCTTACTAGGCCGTGTACTCAAAAATCGAGATTGGTAGGCAGCGGTTGGTCAATGTCCGCTTTACCCCCGATTGTGTTGCAAAAGTCGGCGGCATGCGCCTGCTACGCAATAATCGAATCCAAGAGGCCCGCCGCTTAAATCAATCTTGCGCGACCCATTGAGTTCTTGAACTAAAATTACGTCGCGGAGAACTCAGAATTGTTTTGCAACACAATCCCCCCAGAAGCGGACATACGTCAGTGCATTGAGCATGTCTGCTTTGTGCCAAAAGCGGACCAGCCCAAAAGCCGTCCCAAGCTCATCCGATAGGACTCGCCAAGGTCCTTCTCACCACTGTCCCCACTGCTTTCTAGGACCGGGTCTGGCGCAGCACGGCTACGTCAGGAGGACATAAGCAAGCAGCAAGACGTACGCTGTGACCGCGAGGCTCGCATGCGCGCCGATCAGGAAGCCGATACTGCGGGTAGCCCTGCGTCCGAAAAGCGCAATCCCGGTTCCCACCAGAGCGGCTAGTGCCGCGAGTATTGCCGCCGCTGGCCCGAATGAAGCCGTGCCGTATCGGTCGCCCATGCCGGTGCCATTAACGAGCGTAAAGATAAGGACGGACAGACCGGACAGTCCTAGAAGCCCATGGACAGCTCCGATAGCGCGGGACGGCAGGCACCTGTCACCAAGAAAGCGGATGCCGATGGCAACGCCGATCAGCACCGCGAGAGAGAGCAACGCAAGAGCCAAGAAGAGCATCAGAACATTCTGATCAAGGCGCCGGCGATAATGTGGCGACGTTCGCCCTGTGTCAGAAGCTGAGGTTTCATCAGCGTGGGTTTTGGCCGCTAAGTGCCAACAGCAGACTTACCCGTGTGGAATCTCATGGTTCACCAGCGCTGGACCGCCGGAAACATATTTGCGACGCATTTCGCTTTCGCAAAGACGTCGGGCGTCCGCAATGCAGGCACCGCAACTCTGCACGGCTCCGACTTCAACGGGAACCACTGCAAGTCCGACGGCGAAGACTACAGGCAGCAACAATCTATTCATTGCGCTGTCCATTGGATTTTGGGGAGCCATGACATCGGCCGCATCCGTGTCACGCGGCATCGAGAGCAATGGCAATCGTGGGTATAGCCTTCGGGCGGCGAAGCCTTTGAATGGTGGCTTGCAGGGGGGTGCGTGGACCGCCGGAGCCGAGCACCTTGAAGACGTAGCTTCCAAATCGGGCTATCGTGAGCGCAACCGTAGATTCGGTTTGCACGCCATGAACACCATCGTGGTTCGCTGTTAAGATTGCCAACACTCCGCGCGGATTCCTGCGCCATCGAGACGGCGCTGCCGATGTTGCTTTCGACCGATCCTGCGATTCACCGCGGCCTCTGCCGAATCGCCAGAGATGCGAGGAAAGGCAGCGTCAAGTTCGCGCCGGAGATGAAGAAGAACAGAGCCAGCGCCGCACCGGCGTGTGCCCCCCTGGGTATGGACGCATTCACTCGTGCGCAATATGAATGGGGATGTGGTCTGCCGCAGCGCTCACGTTCGCCGCGTCGCTAAGGCAGGCGGCGAAGACGTTCGTTCAATGACGCTGCGCCGGGCGGGTTGGCCTTCCGATTTGATGCCGCCCTGCAAAAGTGTCGATATCGGGGAACCTGGTCATGACCGACAACAAGCCGGCCGCAGACGTTACCAAGGATTGGCAAGCAACGCAGGCCCAGAAGTCCGCTGCCACGCGCCTCCGCCTTTTTGCCGCGCTCTCGTGGATCGTTGCCATTGGCGGCCAGATCGCCGGGGTTGTCTTGCTCTACCAGCACAAGTTCGACCACGGAAACCTGCCGCTGCTGATCGGCATTCTGGTCGGGATCGCGATTTTCGCAATCGCCGGCAACTTGCTGTGGAAGGCGGCCAACAGGCACGATCCGGCCCGCGCATCCGACACGTTCAGGTTCTTCTTCCAAAACCAGCTCGGCGTGATCATCACGCTGATTGCCTTCCTCCCGCTGGTTCTCCTGATCTTCACCGACAAAAACATGGATCCGCAGACCAAGAAGGTTGCCGGCGGCGTCGGTGCTGTGCTGGCCGTGATCGCAGCGCTGATCGGGGTCAGCTACAACCCCCCATCAGTCGAGCAGTACACCGAGAACATGAACACCTGCGCGGCCCAGATTAAGGCGGGGCAGCCGACCACAGCCTGTTCCCCCGACGTCGCCGCCCAGGCGCAGGAGATCGCCACGGACTCCGCCACGGTGGCCGCGGCGACGAAGGATGCGGAACACCCCGCTGGTCAGGATGTCGTGTACTGGATCGCGCCGGAAAACGGAGCCAAGAAGTCCGAGACGCCGCATGTCTTCCACCTCTGCGCAGCCGTGAGTCCGCTGAAGGACAAGACCGTGAATAGCGGCTCCGTAACGGAGGCCTACGCACAGAACGCCACCCGGATGACGAAGCAGATCGAGATGGAACAGAAGCAGTGCGGGTTCTCGGTCTCCCAATGAATCCGCCCGCGTTCACTGTTGGTCTTGTCCGCTTTGGGTCATTAGCGGACATACTGACAAGTTTGCGCCATGTCCGCTTTGCCCCCGATTGTGTTGCAAAACAATTCTGAGTTCTCCGCGACGTAATTTTAGTTCAAGAACTCAATGGGTCGCGCAAGATTGATTCAAGCGGCGGGCCTCTTGGATTCGATTATTGCGTAGCAGGCGCATGCCGCCGACTTTTGCAACACAATCCCCCCAAAAGCGGACATTCGTCAGCGCCAGCGGCTCGTCCGCTAAGTGCCAGAAGCGGACGTCGCCCATTCACCGCTTCGGGTACGCCGTGAAAACGTAATCCTTTGCCTTCACTATCGTATGGCACGCGAACCCACACTTGGCGTCGTTCCCCTGCGGAGGCTGGTTGGCTAAGGTGGCGGGCGTGAACGTGTCGGACGCGGCGTCATAATTGAACTGGGCGTATCCCCAATTGCCGCTGTCCACGAACCTCTTGCTGTCCCTCACCATGAAATCGACGTCATGCAGGGTGTCCGGCACCAATGTCGGAGCGGGGGCCTCCGCACTCTTCTTCTGGTTCCAATGGATCTTCGCCATCTTGGAGCCATCGGGGAAAGGCTTGCCGTTCCCGGGAACGCCGGACTGGTAGGCCGCGATAATCTCAGGATTGCCGAGGATCGCTACGATCAGGTCTCCGGTCTGACTGACGGCGATGACCTGCCACCCTTCGTATCCCCTGAACTCAGAGAACGCGAGACCACCCGGCACTTGCACAGTGTACTTGTCCTGCGCGGAAATGGCCCTGCCGCCCAGGACGGCGAGCACTACCGGAATGATCACTATCAGCCAGAATGGAATTCGCGACATAGCTCACTCCTTCGCCAGCGTTTTCCATTTCAAATTCCAGTGGCGTCCGTCCAAACGGCGCTTGGTCAGACATCATAGGCCGACGCGCTTATCGCGGCAGCAGGAAAGACGTTGTTCTCGCGTTTATGAGCGGAGTCCGCTTTGGGTCATTAGCGGACATACTGACAAGTCCGCGCCGTGTCCGCTTTACCCCCGATTGTGTTGCAAAAGTCGGCGGCATGCGCCTGCTACGCAATAATCGAATCCAAGAGGCCCGCCGCTTGAATCAATCTTGCGCGACCGATTGAGTTCTTGAACTAAAATTACGTCGCGGAGAACTCAGAATTGTTTTGCAACACAATCCCCCCAATAGCGGACATTCGTCAGTGCAGGTGGGATGTCCGAAAAGTGCCAGAAGCGGACATGGGACAATCAATCCCTCGGCATTGACGCCAGATGGTGAGGAAGCGAACCCCTAACCCGGATATTGGTCGTCGAAGTGGCGCAGCGTGCCGAGCGCATTTTCGAGCTCATGAGCCTCTTTCCGAGTGGCGCGTAAAAACTTCACCAGCTGCTGGAGCAGCTTCAAGCCGACCACACCATTACTTTCCACGAGCGACCGGAAATCGCGAGAAGTAAGCTCATAACAGACCAGTTCGGTGGAGGCGATGATCGACGCCATGCGCGTGCCCTCGTCGATCAGGGCGATCTCACCGAAATAGTCGCCGGGCTTTAAGGTCGTGCGCCCCTTGCCGCCAATAAAAACGTCTGCCTCACCAGAGTCGATTAGAAAGAAGGAGTCGCCGACCGAGCCCTCCTTGACGACCATTTTGCCTTTCGAGAAACGATGCTCGTTGAACAGGCGAGCGATCTCCTCAACCTCGTGCTTGTTCCAATCCACGAAAAGCGGCACATGTTGTAAGGCTTCAAGGGAAACGCCCGTCATTGGTCTACTCCGGCCTTGCGGCCAAGATAACGCTGCAACACTTGCGCCAGTTCGACTCGGGAGGCGGCGATCCGCAACCACTTTAAGAGCCTCGGGTGCGCTGCTCTCCTTGCTGACCCTAACCTGTCGGTGACTATCCGCAGCTAGTCCCGTCTATTTTTCCAATCCGTGTTGTCCGGTGCTGCCGACATGATGTCAGGACGACTCAGAGATAGCCGAGCAAAATTGTAGTCTTGTTTGGGCCGTCGGGAAATATCCGCTTTGGGTCATTAGCGGACATACTGACAAGTCCGCGCCATGTCCGCCTGCCCCCGATAGCGGACATTCGTAAACGCGAGTGGCATGTCCGCTTAGTGCCATGAGCGGACATAATTGCCCGGCAAGTTATTTCTTGTAGTAGCCGACACCACAAATCTGATCACCGGCCTTCGTGTAGAAAGTCTCCTTCTCGAAGGGTTCGTCCTCGCCGGGTCGCGGCCACCAGTAGGTGGTCTCTTTTATCGTTCCCTCGGTGGCATTCTGCATAATCGTTTCACCGAACGGAGCACCGTGCTTGCCCTTAAGGTCTCTCAGCTGTTTGCCCTTATTCATGTAAGGCTGCGCCGTTACGATGCCGTCCGACGCGTTGGCGCACCACACATAAAGATCACGGTCCTTGAAGCCGCCCTCGAGTTTGTTGAACATATCAAGCGCCTTCGCTTTGTCCTCTTTCACCGCGGCCACTGCTCTCTCAAGCATAGCTTTGGCTTCCTCTTCAGTGCCGAAGTCGGCCGCCCAGACTGAGGCAGTAGTGATCGCGGCATAACCGGCGACGAAAGCAAGATTGCGTAACATGACTAACCTCCATAGAGCAGCAACGGGCTAATGTTTCGCCCGCAACTCTTTCCCAGAATGAGAGGCATAAGTTGGCACTATCCCGTCACGGTAGAAAGTCACGTCACATCGGAATCCATGTGCCACGCCTCTCGACTGCCATCTTTAACGCGCGAACCACTCCAAGGTACACTTATGAGCGAAGCTCTGAGCGCAAAAGAGATTTCTGGCGGCATGGTCCATGACCTGCCCGCGGATCTAAAAAAGGCACTGAGCTCCGACGCAAAGGCGTTGGAGACGTGGGAGGACATTACGCCTCTCGCGCGTAATGAATGGATCTGCTGGATCGAGTCGGCCAAAAAATCAGAAACAAGAACTCGCCGGATCGAATGGGGCTGTTCCAGCCTTAAAGAAGGAAAGCGGAGACCCTGTTGTTGGTCTGGCTGTCCGCATCGTTGATGGATAAACCTATACCTTGGTCGGTGAAGAGCGGCTTCAAGGAGGCGGCGTCACGGGACCACGGCCTTCCGAACGTCCGCTTCTGGTCATTGGCAGACATACTGACAAGTCCGCGCCATGTCCGCCTTACCCCCAATCACTGCGCTGGCTCGATGCACTCTTCGGTATCGTTTTTCACGCTGTTGACCGCGCGGTTGACCGCGTAGGCCTCCATCAAAGCCGGATCATAAGGCTTGAGCATGGCCTTAAGGTCATCGATGTCTGTCGTGGGACCGAGCCACCGATCATAGTCCTCGGACATCAGCATGACCGGCATACGATCATGCACACCGCCGACAAGTGGGTTTGCCTCTCCAACGATCATTGCCGTGGATAAGATTTCCTCGCCGCCCAGCCGAGCGAATTCCCACACGCCTGCGAACGCGAAAGGTTCGAAGTCTTTTCGACGGAAGCGATAGGGCTGTTTGCCGTCTTCGCGCTTCTGCCACTCATAGAAGCCCGTCGCCGGGATGAGGCACCGTCGTTTAGCAAAAGCCTCTCGAAACAGCGGCAACTTATGCACCGTCTCAGCCCGCGCGTTGATGTGCGGAACCTTCGGCTTCTCCTTCATCCAGAACGGGACCAGCCCCCAGCGTGCCATGACCACCTCGCGCTCGCCGTCGCGGGGATCGATGCGTACAATCGGGATTTGGTCAGTGGGAGCGACGTTATAGCGGAGGGGAAAGTTTGACTTGGGCAGCCGATCGGCCTTGAAGAGACCGCGATACGCGTCCCGAGCGATCAGATTGTCGAACCGGCCACACATTCGCCGGAAGATATGCACCTGCATCGGAAAACAACAGGGGTGGCGCGAGGCTCCTACACGATCCACCCAAGCTCGCGCGCCTTGTCGTTGGCGAGATTCCATGCACGAGCGAGGAATTCTGCCCGCGCGGTTGCGAAATGCTTTGAGCTTAGAGCGCCAGAAGCTCTCGACCTCGTCGGCAGGGACAAGCTCGCCGCGTAGCTGCTTCGCCTTACTTTCGGCTCGCGAGGCATGCGCTCGCGCAAAGGCAGGCGGAGCCTGATTCCATATACGTGCCCCCCTTTCTCACCCGGGAAGAGACGATTGATCTAGATCCCCAACCTGATAGCTTTACCCTGCCTGTGCCCAACCCCGAATCGCTGAAGGTCGTGCCCGCGTCGGGCCACCACTCGATGCGAGCGGCAAGGGCGCTTCACTCAAGGCGATCGCTACGGCCATCGCTTAGAAGGGAGACAAAGATGAGCCACGCCTCTAGCGGTGGGGGCAATCCCCTGCCGATGACCGTCGAGAACATTAGCTTCTTGCTTGATCGACTTGGTCAGGACTGTTCGCCCCTCCAATATTTGCGCGAGCTGACGCAGAACGCAATTGAAGCGATTCAGCGCACCGGCACGCCCGGCCAAATCGTCTGGGACGTTGACTGGACTTTGTACGACCTGAGTGGAGGACCGATGAGGTTGTGCATCGTGGACACCGGTGACGGCATGACCGGCGACGAGATGATCCGGTTCATCAACCAGCTTTCCTCCTCCGGTTCCCAACAGTCGTTCACCGGCAACTACGGCGTCGGGGCCAAAATTGCCGCAGCTACCAAGAACCCCGCGGGAGTGTTCTATCAATCGTGGAAAACCGGGGACGGGTACATGGTCCTGCTCGAGAAGAGCCCTGCGTCGAGAGAGTATGGGCTGCGCCAGTGGGAGCTAAAGGACGGAACCTACTCACATTACATCCCCCTTGACGATGCGGTCAGGCCGAAAGAGATCGAGACACATGGGACCAAGGTGATCCTAATGGGGGCGAAGAAGTCCGACAGCACGATTGCCCCGCCAGCGGACGTAGCATCGCCTTCCAGATGGATATCGAAATACCTCAACACCCGGTACTTCCAGTTCCCCGCCGGGGTGACGGTCAAGGCCCGCGAAGGTTGGGATAACCCGAGGACCGACAAGGATCGAAACCTCCTCCGCACAATCACGGGCCAGAAGCCGTATCTCGACCAGCACGCGATCGCCTCCGGAGTCGAGCCGATTTCCGGCGCGAAGGTGCATTGGTGGATACTGAAGGACGAGCCCGCCATCTCGAACAATAGCGGCTACATCGACTCGGCTGGACATGGGGCGGCCCTGTACCAGAACGAACTGTATGATCGGGCGACCGGAAGGGCTGGGACGGCCCTGCTGCAGAGGTTTGGAATTCTGTTCGGCTACAGGTTCGTCGTGCTGTACGTGGAGCCGGAAAAGGGCCAGTCGCTCACGACGAACACGGCGCGCACGACGCTCCTGCTCGACGGCGAGAAGATGCCGTGGGAAGACTGGGCCTACGAATTCCGCGAGAAGATGCCGAAGCGGCTTGCAGAGTTTGTCTGCGAGAAGGCCGCCGCACTGACTGAGAAGGACCACATCAGCAGCATAAAGGACCGGCTCAAGAACGTCATGGACCTATACAAGGTCAGCCGGTACCGACCCGTCCCCGCCGGGGTATACCTCTCCGACGAGTCCTCGGGGGTCCGCGTTGGCCGGTCTCCGTTCTCTGGAGCGAAGTCAGAGGGCAGCGGTGGCACGGGGCAGGAGGTCGGTGCGGCGAGCAGGGGCCAGAGGGACGGCGAGGTCGGCAACATTTACCACCTGTTCGAGAAGAAGGGCGGCATGCCCAGCGAGAAGTCCGCCGCAGACCCGTTCCCCGTCGTGAAGTGGGTCAGCATAGAGAATGGCGGGCGGACGGAGGACGACGGAATGGAGGACAAGGCGGCGAACTTCGTCCCCGGCCAGAACACGCTGCTCGTGAACGCGGACTTCCGCGTATTCAAGGACATGGTCGCTCGGCTCTGCAAGGAGAAGGAGTCCGGGCCCGGGCCCGGACTACAGGACGTTGTCGAGGAGATTGTGCACCAGTGGTTCGAGCAGGCGCTCGTGGAGACGGTGATCGGGGTCCAGCAATTGAGAGGCAGCAAGGAGTGGGGCCCCGAGGAGATCGAAAGGGCCCTGTCGCCCGAAGCCCTCACGAGCGCGGTGATGCAGCGATATCATGTCTACATAGCGTGTAGGCGAGAACTAGGGGCTAAGTTCGGAAGGCTCGCCGCGTCAAACTAGCGGTCCTCAGTCTCGGAGAGTTTTGGACGGGACCAGAGTACCGGCGCGCACTTGAGGTTGCCCAAAACTTCCGGGGCTCTACGAGCCTCGCGAGGCTCGGGGTGTTTTGGCTCACCGGGCGAAAGCGCCGTCGCTCCGCCAAACTGCTTTATCAGTCATGCATTCCTCCTAGTCGATGAGCTGAAGCGCTCGAGCACAGCGCAGCAGGCGACTACCATCCCGGCGCTTGATCGTGGTGCGGCCCTCCAGCTTCTCGATGAATTGCTCGTCGTCCTCGCTAAGATCCATGCGGGCGATCCAGCATTTGCGGATCAACCCGGCGACGTTGAAGTCTCGGTAGGTGGCGACTTCCTGCATGTCGTCGCGTATGCCGACCAGGAACTCGCCTTGGCGGGTTGTGATCCCGCCCTTGATCTCGGCCATGTCGCTGAGAAAATCGATCTGGCGGTCAGACAGGCCAGGCACGGTCAACAGCACCTTGGCTATTTTGCGCACGCCGGCGGGATCGCGGGCGAGCCGTTGGATTTCACGATAGTCCATGTCATCTCCTTCGCGCCCGGCGTGTGTGCACAAAGCCAATCAAAAGGCCGATCTGGCCTGTGGACAGTGGACTCCGGGCGAATCGAATCTGCGTTGGAGATCAGGGTACTGCGATCGGGGGGCGGCGCAAGCGCGCGGTACTGTGCACAACGGGGGGAACTGGGTCGCCAACAACGGAGCGGATCAGGGGTAGCGGGTGGGGCGACGGGCTCAAGCCAAAATCTGATTTGATACGGTCTTGGTGGTGGTCTCTATCTGTTTCGCCGTTTCGATCGCCTTCTCGAACTGCTCGGTGCGGGGCAGGGGCTTGACCAGTGACACATCAGCGTCCACCACGTTCGCGGTCGGGCCGGCTGGGGGCCTCCGCTGATCTACGCGAGCGCCGCCACGGTGGCGGCGACAAGCGAGACGGCGACAGCCAGGCCGACAGTCCTCGGTAATTTCGTGGGGGTCTCGTTTGCTGCTCTAAAGCGATCGCTCGTTTAAGGAGCGTCAAAGCATGTCCGCTTTACTCCTGAAAGCAACGTGCCGTAGCGGGCTATATTTCATATCCCGCTAACAGTTTCTCCTGAGTTTGCTTGTCGTAATATTTTCGCCAATCGAGACTTAGCAATCCTTCGATCCTCTCGACTGTTTTGTCGATCAGATCAGGCGGCTCGCCGGCCTTAAGCTGGGCCTTTAGTTCGAGGAAGGCTTGGTTGGTGCCATCAAGACGCCGGGCCAAGTTTGTCGCAACGTAAAGGAGCGCGGCTGGGTCTTGCACAAGAAATGCGGCAGCGTCGGCAACGTGAAACTGCGAGGGCGCCAAGGTGAGCACGTCCGCGGTATGCGGTTTATCGAGCAGCGCGGAGATCTCGCCGAAGACCACGCCGGGTTCCGCCACTTTTGCAATCTCAGTGCCACCCTTGACGATGCTTACCAGGCCGGTTTTGAGAATCAGCAGCCGCCCGGTTTTGGTGCCTTCCGAGAACACGGTCTCACCCGCGCCGTAGCTTGCAAGCGGGAGTGTGGCGAGCCTTTTCTGCCAGACTTCGGTGTCCATTGGCGGTTCCCCATTCTGCTTCCGCATTTTGCTACCCGATCCCGAACGGACGGCTACGGTAGCGCGTGGCGCGGTGAGGCACGCGCTCCCCATAGCGCGCTGCAATTGCGGTGAAAAGGGGAGGGCTGCGGCGGCCGGAGGGGCAAGTGGTCGCATTTCAAGACCGGTATTGCCTTAAACCACTCGGCCAAAGGCGTATATCCATGTCGCGTTAGTTGTAAGGCCGGCGGGAGGATATTGTTGCGGCTGGAACTTCCGGCAACGTCGTTGCAAGTCTGGAAAGCCACTCCAAAGTTGTCTGCTTTGGGTCAAAAGCTGACGGGGTGACCCATGTCGAATTGGTCCGCTTCGCCGGTGTAAGCAGACATCGACTCCTGAGGAGAGTTTGCAAACGAAATTGCAAACGAACCACGCGGCACAGCATGGCACCGGGCATCACAAGCCAGGATCATCGGAGTTAAAATGGCGAACCAGAGCGCACAGTTAGCTACTACGTGGCATGGGCCAGCACGAGAATCTTAGAACTCGAAAACCGTTGTACGGGTAACCGTACCGTGGGTTCGAATCCCACCCTCTCCGCCAATTTCCTAAGGTACCTTAATAGGTTGCTGGACGGGCCTTAATCGGACATTCGTCGAGAAAACTGCCAACGGACTCGAATTGCAAACCTATTGCAAACCACTCTATTCGCGATGCGTTCGCCTTCGTGCGACATCTCACTCAGCAGCTCTGGCGACAGGAGAGATAAGATGCGCCTTGTACTTCTCGGGCAGCCTCGCCTCGATGTCGGCAAGAGCACCCAACTCCACTTCCAGGTGTGATCTAATCACTAGGTTAGTAACAGGCTGCGCCGCTTGTGGCTGCCAGTCCTGAAAAAGGCCAGCGTCGTTTTTCAGCCGCTCCTTTTCGAAAATTACATCGTATCGGTTAGACGTAATTCCGATGAATTGTTCAAAGGCCACCTTATCGGCAGGTGGATTTGCAGAGTCGATAGCAACAGAATCCGGATACAGCTCGGCCACGGCGCTCTTGGGAAATGGCTTTTGGTACACTACCCGGGTGATACCAGCTCCGACGATGTGCTTAGCACAATTATGACATGGAAAAGTTGTTGAATACAGAGTCGCATTCCTAGTCGAAAATCCGTTCCTGGCTGCATCCGTAATGGCACACATCTCTGCATGCATGCAGCGTCCAAACGCTAATGTATCCATGATTAGAGCGTTTTTTAGAACGGCATCCGTTTTGTCAAGAAACTCCGATGATAATGACGTTTCTGGAGTTATTTTGCTTGCGTCCAGATATTGGGCGTCACGAAGTAATGACACAATTTCCAAAACCATGTTTCTCTTGCGTATCGTGTTCTCATCCCGCCCTATCTGAAAATCGCGGCCATCGGGGTCGTCGCCGACCCAATTCCCCCGCCAAATTTGGGTACTTCATTACAACCTAAGGCTATTAAATCTCCTTTTTCCGAGGTTATCGCCGCGCCAACCTGTCGCGATGGGTCCACAGATTGCAAGCTCGCGACGACAGCAAGATTTGCTCCGGATTCATCGCGCATAGGCGAAATCTTATAGTCGCCAAATAATCCACGAAAATATCGATTGAGTCCTTCCTGCGTATTTGTATCACTTGAGGCATCAAGGATTAGATCAGCCAGTGGAAATGCGTCTCTAACCCCCTGACCGTGAGGCGCAGTCTCTTCTGCCTCGTCTTGGTCCAAGAGCTTGATAGCTTCGATCTGCCACGGCTCGATCTTCGGGTTTTCGGGATGATCGGCACCTTCTGCGGAAGGCGGCAGCCCGAACCATCGACGACCTCTGGACCGTGATCGCAGACTGCATCGACCAGTTCTCGCCAACCGAATGCCGTCACTATTTCGAAGCAGCAGGATATGACCCGGAGTAAGTCGAATCCGCTCTAGACCCCGGCTGAGATCGACGGTTGGCTCGTGCAAAATCCATCCTTCGGCGCTTACGCCGCTACTATGGCCTATTTGCCCGCGCGCAAGCTCGCCATCGCCGTTTCGGCGACGATGGGTGAGAAGGCGCCAGACGAAGGCAATCTCTCCACGGTCGTGCTCAAGAACATCGCGCGTTATCTCGCGTCCGACCATCCAATGAACTGAGCGTCCGCGTTACGACCTAAGGTCGATCAGCTCCGCCTCGGTGGCGTCGATGGGACGGCTCCGCGCGCTTTTGGTCCGACGCCCGCTTAGGGTCAGTCGGCGACATAAGCGGGCCACGCGCCGATGTCCGAAAGGGGCCCGGAACCAGACATTAAACCGTGCGGCGTGAATGTCGCCGAAGTGCCAATAGCCGACATGATCTCACGCTAGAGCGTTTTCAGCTTAATCCGGATTATAGCCTGCGGCGGCGAAGTAGTTGACGCATTCCTGCGGGCTGAAGGCATCAATGAGCTTGCCGATCAGGTGCCATAGACCCTCGACGCTGCGCTCGCCGGCCTTGCGCAGCAGCGCCTTGAGCTTGGCGAAGGCGTTCTCGATCGGGTTGAAGTCGGGGCTATAGGGCGGCAGGTAGAGCAGTCGCGCGCCGGCCGCCTCGATTGCGTCGCGCACCTGGCAGCCCTTGTGGGCGGACAGGTTGTCCATGATGACGATGTCACCGGGCTCAAGTTCCGGCACCAGCACCTGCTGCAGGTAGGCGAGGAAAGCGGTGCCGTTGATCGGGCCGTCGAGCACCATCGGCGCGGTCATGCCGGTGAGCCTCAAGCCGGCCACGAAGGTGGTGGTCTTCCAATGGCCCTGCGGGATGCCGGCACGCAGCCGCTCGCCTTTCGCCGCCCGGCCGCGCAAGCGGGCCATGTTGGTCGCCGCGCCGGTCTCGTTGATGAAGATGAGTTTGCTGGGATCGAGTTCGAGCTGGTCCTCGAACCGGGCTTCGCGCCGCTTCAGGATGTCGGGCCGATCCCGCTCCGCCGCGTGCGCGGACTTTTTTTGAACGTCAGGCCGCAGCGATCGAGGAAGGTCCAGATGGTGCCCACGCTCGCCTTGATGCCGCGCTCCGTGGCAAGCTGCTGTTGCATCTCTACGATCGTCATGTCCGGCGTCTGTTCGACCAGACCGAGCAGGAAGTCACGCTGCGGATCCAGCTTGGAGCGCCGCGGCTGGCCCTGATGGCGCGCCGTCCGCTCACCGCTCGCGCGCGCCCGGCGCACCCACACAATCGCCGTGGCGACCCCGATCTCGAACTGGACCGCCACCCGCCGGGCCGGCATCCCGCCGAGCGCCGCATCGATCACACGATCACGCAGATCCTGGCTGTAAGCTCGCGCCATGGTCGCCCTCCATCCCCCCAAGCAACAGAGGACTCGCACTGTTCGCGCGATTTGGGAATCCCTCCAGGAATCGGAAAAGCCTGAATGTGCTCTAGGTCACACAAACACGGTAGGTCATTAGCTGACGACAGCGGACTCGGGAACGCTCGTCGCTACTACGGCCGGCGCCGTAAAGAGACGGCCCTTGTTTACGGTGCCTCTCGCCTATCAAGTAGCAATGGCGGCTTCAGCCTGTGTGATCGTTTTAGCGGGGTCCAGCTTCTTCGGGAGAACCGCCGACTTTAGCGGCCACGCTCCCATCGCATCTTGGCTTGCGAGCACGGAATCGTGAAACCTTCTGTCCATCTCGGGCGTTTCTCCTTATCGCGCAGGTCTGACTGATACTCAGCGCACCAAAGAGGAGGTTAGTTAATGCCCAAGATCACTGGCGTATGTGTGGGCGAATCGCTCGTTGGCGATGGCAACGAGGTCGCCCATGTTGACTTACTCCTTGGCCCGCGAGGTAGCGCCGTCGAGACGGCCTACTGCATTGGGCTGACCAATAACAAGGACGGCTTCACCACCCTACTCGCGTTGGTCGCGCCGAACCTTATGTGTAAGCCGCCGACGATTCTGTATAACAAAGTAACCATCAAGGACGCGCGTCAGGCAGTGCAGATGTTCGGCCCCGCCCAACATGCCGTGGCCCTGGCGGTCGCTGACTTCGTCGCCGAAGGCGTAATCCCGGCCAACGAGGCCGACGATCTCTTTATCACTGTTGGCGTGTTCATCCATTGGGAAGCCAAGGACGACAAGAAGATTAGGATTTCAACTATCGCGCCACCAAGGAAGCCCTTGCCCGCGCCATCAAGGGCGAGCCGAAGGCCTCTGAGGTGACCGCAAGGAAGGATTCGGCTCACCACCCGTTCGCCGCCAGCTGAGGGGAGATCGCCCAAGGTGGGGAGAAAGCCGGCAACCCGCGCTCTAAGATTGAAATTGCCGCCTAGTCCCGTTCCCGGTGGTCTGCCCGGGACTTTCCGGTTTTAGGTTTAGGTGCAGGCGCAGATTCAGCTTCGTCTGATGCTAAGCAGGCTTTGAGGGTTGGCTGCTCATTGGGGGGCCCCGAACCGTCTAGGGGGAATTTTGAGTAGAGTTCTGAATTGTGGACCTCCAAAGCAGCCACAATGAGCGCTGCATTTTTCGGCGCGTTCCAGCCCAGGCACCTACAAATCACGCGCGGCGGATGGCGCTTGCCGTCTAGGACGAGCCATTCACCGCTTTCTTCACCCCTCACCTCAAAGTATCGTCGCTGTTCCATGCTGCTAGTAACGCCCGACGCGGGTTATTGGTCCGCTCGGGCGCATTTTTTCATAATGCGGAACGACCGATCTTCACCAGTTGGCGAATTTTCGATGGCGATTTTGTCGGCTAGGTTCAAGTGAACACCCATACGCCGGTAGCAGGGATCAAACAAAGAAGAAAAATAAAAAAACTCCTGCCTGAACGTGGTTAGACCACCCTCCAAACTCTAATCCGACGAACCGAAAGCTCCCCGAAGCCGGGACTTCAGGGAGTCAACTGTCGGTGGTTGCGGGGGCCTGCAACCACCGACAATCGACCTTGCCGCCCGTCCCAATCTGAGTTTCGAATCGCGTCCTTGTTATTAGCGGGTCACCGTACCGTGGGTTCGAATCCCACCCTCTCCGTTCTGACCCTTTATGCCGTAAGTGGTTGCGGGTAATTTCCTTATTGCCCCCCAACGCGCCCCCCAAGCTATCCAGCGGGCCAGGGCGAGCCCGTGGCGGCCGGAAGGGGTTAGGGCGGTGGGGGTTTTTTCCCCACAGGCCTGAAAAGCAGAAAGCCCGCCAGCGGGCAGCCTAAGCCGAGCTTCTACTCGGCTCCGTGTGAGCCAAACCGATTCACCGCCGTCGGGCACCATAGAATCAACAAGGGCAAGTAAGGCGTATACGACCTCCAGGGGAGACATTCTCGGTCGCTTGGTCATTGAACCTGACGTGCTGTTCCCGGAGGCTCTGAAAGGGGAACGGGTAGTGATCTGTCTTAGGGCGCAGACTACTGGGGCCTGGAGCGTGGAGGGAGAAGACATAACCGTTTCTAGCAATGCCGCAATGCACCTCGTTGCGGCGTTGATCGTTGGCACCTCGCCATCGCTAGTGGAGGCGGAGGCCGCCGCTATAACTGCGGGGAAAAAAATAACTGAAATGGTGAAATTGCATTGGGGCAGTCCCTTAGCATGGAGAGGCGTATGAGACCTTGCGGCAGGCTCTATACGTTATTTGAGGCAAAGCAACTGCTTAAGCCGGGGCTCGTCATAGCCCGCAACGGCTACGCCGTCGACCACGGTCCACGGCACTGACGTATTTCCGAATTTCTTCGTCAGTACGGAAGGGTTGTCCGAAGCCTCAACGATTTTGTAGCGAACGTGGTAGCGTGCGAACAGCGTCCTTACCTTAGCGCAAAAGGGGCACCAGTAGTACTGGTACAGGGTAACCCCCTTGCTGCCACATGCTGCCTCGACCGGGGTCGGAGCAAGATGGAATAGCGTGATGGCAACCATAGCAATCGCATACGAGCGCTTGTCGAATACGAGTCCTTGGCCCATAGAATAATCACTTCCCGTTCCACGTGCTTGGTGAGATCGGCGAGCGCGACCTCGCCAACGCCGAGCAGCCGTTGCATGTCAGCCGATGCGATCTCGCGGTCCATACTGCAAGTCGAGCATCAAAAGCCTGCGCTCACTTGCTACGCTGCTTTGCGCCCCTAAAGCTCGGAGGCGCTCGGTCGACGGAGCGCCTCCGATGGTTTGCTGAAAGTCGCGAGCCTAGCCAGGATGCTTCTTTGAGTAGTAGGTCTGCGCCTTGGCGAGATTTTCCTTAGGGTTCTTCATGAACTCTGCCATGGCCTCCTTACTGCCGAAGCAATAGGTCTTGCCTTCAAGTTGCGCATTGATGGAGCAGTCGGTCTGTATATCTTTCGCGGATGCGAGTCCCATTGTGCACATGTTGTTGAACTCGCCGCTCACAGCGAAAGCCGCTGTGGTTAGACCAAGCAACAGAGCGCCTGCAAAGGCGGACGTGATGTAACTTCTAACCATCGTTTCCTCCGGGGGTGTGGGGGGCACGGGGGATTATGCCCGTGTGCTTTATAGCATCTCCGGGGCGCTATTTTCTGTGACCTCTAGTCACTTCGGTGTGATGGGGCTAGGCGCGCCCAACGGCCGAGAGTGGGTAGCCCGGAGGGTTAAGGGCCGTCAGCGGTCGCCTTATTCGTACTCGAGCTTGATGGGGTGAGTGGGCATGATCGTCGATATCGCGTGCTTGTAGACGACCTGCGAATACCCATCCCTCACAAGCAGGACGCTGAAACTGTCGAACGAGGCCACGACGCCCTGCAGCTTCACGCCGTTCGCAAGAAATATCGTTAGCGGGGTCTTTTGCTCGCGGACGTGATCGAGGAACGTGTCTTGCAGGGTTTTCGGGCGTTCTGTTGCCATGTGAGAATCAAAAAGGTCCTAATCTGGGCCCGCAGCGGCGGGGAGGGATGGACACCTTCAGCCGCCCACGACTTGACACCGTAACCTGCAAAGGGAGGTTCGGATGCCCGACAATCCCTTTATCACGAGCTCGGCTCGGCCCTCCTGCGACCAAAGGGGGCCTTCAAATGCTGAAAACTGTACCGCAGCGCTGCTTGCAAAAAACGAAAACGATCTGCAATCTGGCAATCCTTCAGAGCGCGTCAGAGGTCTCAGATGGTGGCCGACAAAAAGCTCTGTTTTGTCATCGGACCTATCGGGGACGAAGGCAGCGACATTCGCAGGCACGCGAACTGGCTCCTGAAAGGCATAATCAAGCCTGTCTTTGCCGACCATTTCCCTGATTTCAATGTCGAGCGGGCCGATGAGATCGTTGCGCCCGGGAGTATCAACGCGCAGGTCATCACGAGACTGATGGACGCTGCGCTCGTGATTGCCGACATGAGTTTGCACAACTCCAACGCTTTTTACGAGCTGGCCATCAGGCACATGGTACGCTTGCCGACGATCCACATGATTCTCAAGGATTGGAAAATCCCCTTTGATGTCTCGCCTTACCGGGCCATACGTTTCTCGCGTGACGACTGCGAAGACATAGAAGCGGCTCAGAAGGCGCTCAAGGACGCGGTCGAGGAAGCCATACAACCTGAATTCCAGGTCGAGAACCCTGTCACGCACGCGAGGGGGCGCGTTGAGTTTCAAAAGCATGCTTCTCCGGAAGAACGAGTCCTCTCCGACGAGCTTGCCGCACTGCGGGACGGGGTCGCGGAACTGCAGAGAGAGACCAAATTCCTCAGGAACTTTGTGGTGCACGCTGCGCAACCACGTAACCTCCAGGGTTATCCACTGACCTCGTCAGTCTCGGGAGTTGGTCTTTCGCAGCCATTCGAAGGCTTGCTTGGCTCGACTGGCCCAACTAGCCCGGTCTGGACAAGTAACCCGTATACTTCCCCTGGTATACGAGGCCCTGTGGCCGTGACGGAGCCATCCGAGTCCTCTTCCATCCAGGATGGTGCCGGCCTTGGTATCTTGGGCGCTAGCCCAGAGCCGAAATCTGCGGATGAGCGGCAGGATTAGGCCCCTGGGGCGGCCGTTTTCTTTAGGCGGTGATGATGGCAATGAGCGTCAGGGCCGCGGCGGCGATAGCAAACAGTAGCAAGTCGCTCATCAAAGCCTCCGTGTGAAAATAAGCCCGGGAACGCTTGCAGAGCCACGCTCCCGGGCCTTTCAGCGCGCAATGGGAGAAAGGAGTAAAACCCAAGGCGCCGCAGCTTTCATGCGTTCTCAAGCTCGCTGGGCAACGTGCCGTCAGGCGAGCAGGCGGCGAATTGCATACTCGATGCGGGAGATTTCGTCGCCGGATACCGGCAGGCCGCGCTTCATGCGCCTGGGAGCTTTGGAGGTTCCCTACACTAAATAAAAGCCGCCAGGGCGATCCTGAGCGGGCCGACAGGGGGCCAACGTGGCGGGCGATTTCGCCACCGCGATGGTTCGCTCCCCCGTAGCCAAAGGAGCCCTGCTAATTCTCATCACTTCAGCGCGAAAGGTTTCTCTGACCACTCGAAACAAAACAACGTAAGCCAATACGTAAAATGAAAGCCCGCATATCGCTGGGGAGCAAGATACCAAGCACCGTTTACGCTAGCCAGCGTGTGCCGGTGACCGTCATAGAGCCAAAGTTCGGCGAATAGCTTGAGTGCTACGGTTGCCAGGGCCCCTCTCCTGCATGCGGCAGCAAGCTCGTCGAAAAGAGACTGCGGAAGATAGACCTCCGCGCACCAATCGCCACCATCTTCCCAGAGCGTACCCCCTAACACCGAGGGCGTCGGCGCTGTCGGTGCTCCTTTCGGGTTGCCGGCTACGGGACCCATCTCTGAATTGCGAGGGTTATCTGTCAGCGACCACCGGCGTAGCGATATGAAAAGCTCTTGCGGTTCTTCCTCATTTGCGCTCCGCTCCTGCACACGAGCTTTTCCGGAAAGCCAATAACCCTCGATCACGGTCCCTTTTTCATCGTCTCGATGAATTGATCTTCTGAAGTAAAGCTCTGACAATGAAAGGGCAATCAAGGTGGGGAGGCGTTCATTCATGGCTCAACCCGATCTTCGATCCGCAGCCTATCCCAAGAAGGGTAGTTCATGGGCTTAGCTATCCCCTATGCCGTTGGCGCTCAATTTTCCATTCGACAAAGCTAAGCCCGAGGAACACGAGACGGATGCGAACGCGCAGCCACAATATTGGTGGGAGTTCTCCTCTTCCTCTAGCAGATAGGTGCCGCGCTTCTTGCCGCGCACGACGACGCCGTGCTTGGCGAAGTTCATTCAGCGCCACCTTTTTGATGCCGAGCAGGCGTTGCATTGAGGCGGAAGTGATCTCAGTGTCCATTCGGAAAATTGTAAACAGCGGAGCACATCTTTTGAATGGCTTGGTGTTCCCAATTGTGCTTCCATTTGGGTGGGCATTGGCGAGAGGGTGCCAATGGATCGCAATCACAGCCGCCTAATCGTCTTCCTGCTCGCCGGGATACTGTTTGTTCTGCTTTTGGGTCGAGAAGCCGCGCTCAGTTCCCTCCAAGGACTTTCCGGGCTGCTGATCGCCTTGCTCATATTGTTTTTTATCGGGACGGTTGTCCTCGCCGTGTTCAAGGCCCCCATCGATTACTATTGGGAAACTGTCGCCCCACTGAGGCGCGCAAGGCAGCCTTGGGTATACAAGCTAGTTCAATTCTTAGCCGGGCTGATGCTTCTCATCGTGATTGCGACGGCTGGTTTTCAGTGGTTCATGGGCGCGGGCACCTTTGACGAGTGCTGGAGACTGTTGCCCCTGGCGTTTATAGGCTCTCCTTTCATCCTTTGGTTCGGCAGCCCCTTGGTCTTGGCCGTGGAGACGTTTGTCGGCTGGCTGCGTCGGCCACGAAAGTCAAAACTTAAACAGCGTTTGGAGAACCTACGCATAGCGCCAGGATCGGCGGACGCGCCGCGCTGATTGCCACGCTTTGGTCGTTCATCCCTCCAGAAAGTTTTGCGGCGAACGAAATTCCGGGAGGCAGCGCCCCCGCACGTTGGAGCTTTTAGGAGGGACCCCTCTATAGGTGTTGCCCCCCTCCAATTGCAGGGATGGCGCAACTCCTAAACCACCTTTGCGCCGACCTTCATCTCGAACTCGATGAGATGGACCTTGGTGTCGTGCGCATCGCGCGCCGCCTTGAGCTTGTCATCGATCTGCCGCGCAACGATGACGCCGTGCACCTTGGCGCCACCGGCAAGATTTTTCCGGACCCAGCCCATGTAGCGCGAGCATTGACCGTACACCTTGTCGGCGCTGCGGCCCTTCTTCAATTCGATGACGACGTATTCGCCCGTCTTGGTGTCGATGGTGAGAAGGTCAATCGGGCCAACGGTCGTGCTGTACTGCCGCCCTTGCTTGATCAGCTTCAGGCTTGCGCCGATCTTCGAGCCGACGACGTCAAGGTGGTTTTGGAGATAATCCTCAACGGCCTTCTCGGACACGATCATATCCTGAAACTCCGCCAGTTCCTTGGGGGACTTGGCCGTGATCTTCTTGGTCGCGATGGCCGCCGCGACATCACCCTTGTTGACGTAGTATTCGAGCGCGGTGTCGATGGTCGGCATTGCCTTCGGATCGCCGAAATAGGCGATCCAGTCTTTCTCGTTCGCGAACTGGATGTAGGCGCCCTCGCGGCCATAGTCGGCCAGATAGCTACGATATTGCTTAAGTGCGCCCTTCCGAAGCCTTACCCCGGGCTTGTCGGTCATTTCGATCAGCTGCGATAGCGCCCAGACCTTTAATGCATATGATCAATTCAATTTGATCGTGTTGTAGATGCTTTTGCGGCGACGCCCGCCGAGCATGTAGGCCTCACACGCCTCGACAACACGATCCTGCAAATCCTCGCTAAGTTCCCTGAACGCCGCCAGCTGCCCAAGAGCGTCGTCGACGTCATCAAACCTTTTCGCTCGGGCCACGAACAAGCTGTATTCGACCGCTGTAATGCTCTGACCGTCAACGCTACGAAGAAGCTCACCGAGAAACGGAATAGGATGCAGCTGGATTTCGCGGTGCACCCTCGATTTCACGCTCGGATTCCAGAATTGGTACCGAGAGAGCTGTTGCGACAGCACTTCCTCGGGCTTATCGGAGGACAAGAACGCAGCGCCGGCCGCCGTGATTTCCACGTGTTCGTCGGGATCGACCCAAGCCAACCCCACGCTGCCGAGTACTATTTTCAGCATACGGGCGAGAGGGGCTCCGCCTTCCGGCCACTCTGAGCCTGCGTTGGAAATTTTCTCTTCGTTCAAACGCTGAACATATTGCTGCTGCAGATCGCGCCACGGCTTGGTGCTGCCCTCGAACTCCTTGAGCACCTGCAGTCGGGATTTCAGCGCCTGTGGCGTGATCGCCAACCCTTTGGGGACGTACCAGTAGGCGCGGTCGGCTCCGTACCGGTTGGCGAATGTTCGCCATTCCTTCGGAAGAGTGAGCTTCTTCGCTTTCGCCATTCCCCCGGCCCCCGGCCGCAAGTTCAGACGAGCGTAAGCTGGTCGTCGTCCTTGATCGTCACCTTGCGCCCGTAGGTCTTTCGTTTGTGTTTAGCTTCAGCGGCCTTGCCATTACAGCCCGCTTCGGCCGCAGCCATCTCCTTAAGCTCGTCCTTGCCAGGATACTTGGCGCGCCCGACCAGCAGCAGGGGCTCGAACCCGAGCGCATCGCGTACCCGCTCCTGCGCGATCTTCACGTAGGCTGGGTTGATGTCGATGCCGACGTAACGGCGACCCATGCTCTTGGCCACCGCGCACGTCGTCCCCGTGCCGACGAAGGGATCGAGCACGATCTCACCGGGGAAGCGTGCGACGGCAGCGCAGGTGTATAGGCGCATCAGGCGGGCGGGCAACTTCTCTGGAAACGGCGCCGGGTGGTCGCCCTCGCGCTTCACGTCTTCCGGGTACATGAACCAAACCTGTTGTGCGAGATCGAGCCATTCAGTCCTCGTGAGCGCGTTGGCGTCCTTCACGTCCTGATCGAATTTCGGTGGCTTGCCCGGCTTCACGTAGACATTGATGAACTCGATTGTGTTGTTCTCGATGATGTTGCCCGGATAGGGGTAACTGCCGAACATCATCTTGGACGTCTGCTTCTGCCAGATGAAAAGGCTGTACCGCTCCAGATCTGTCTCAGCGAGGATCTTGTGCTCCATGTCGAAGGCGATGTTTTTAAGATGCCGGGTGTGCTGGGGGATCAGGTCCTTGGGGATCGGCATGATCGGCGCATTGATGCAAAGTTTGCCATTCGGCCGCAGCACTCGGGCGCACTCTCGCCAGACCGACTGCATGTCGGCCAGATAGCCATCGTAAGTCGCCCAGGGATTCTTGGCCCCCTCATATTCGACGGCCGTCCAATAAGGAGGGGACGTAATGATGAGATCAATGCAGCCTTTAGGGAACCCAGCCAACACGTCCGCAGCGTGTCCCACAAAGAGTTGATCCACGATGCGTTCAGAGGGGGATGTCTTGTTTCTGTTCAAGGTGCTCTCATAGGCCGTCCGAATCGCTAGGCTTTAAGTGGAGACTATGCGGTCTTGGTGCCACCGCAAACTTTTCGTTGGACCTTTTCCCCGTGATGCACGGAGGGGCCACACCTTCTCGGCGTCTTCGGGCGTCAGCGGTCGCAAGTTCCGAAACAGGTGCGCATAGGGCGCGAGCGGTGATGTCGCTTCTGCCGCGAGTAGCTTTGCTCGCCGTCGTGCGCGCCATTTGCGCTTACGCTCAGCGCCGGTCATCGCCTGATTACCTATCGGTCGTCTGCCCAATTTCGTCCCTTCGACCCCTGTTCGATTTTTTGACAAACCCATGAAAACCATGCACGCCGGTCTTGAGGCAGAAAGCTGTAGAGATCGAGGCTCGTTCCAAAGCCAGTCACACGCCCGCCTAAGTCGTCGACAATCCGCATCTCACGCATGTGATAGCCAATGCGATCGATGTCACCTGCCAGGCCCATGCGTTCCGCAATGTCGTATCCGAGACCCCAAAAGTCGATGACATAGCCGCCGGTGCGCAACGCAGGCGGATGCTCAATCAGCGTTGGCTTTAACCCTGCTGCTTTCAGCCAGAAGGCGAGTGTTGGTCCGCAGATCCCTACACCCGAGATCAGTACGGTTTTATCATTCACACCAAAAGGCTAGCACGTGGGCCGCCAAAAAAAAGTCCAGGTCGGTTCAGGGTAAGGGCCGTACCTGCAACGTCTGCATGAGTTCGCGATATTTCACTCAGGGCAGTCACCACCACCGAGTCGGCCAAGTATCACCCCTGTTGGGCCCTCGCGCGACTAGGTTGTGCCAGGCGAAGGCAAAAAGTGCGAGTAGCAGCGCGCCGATGCCGACGGGCGCAACCAGGAAACTCCATGACATGTTGTTGGCGACCACCACCAGCGGATCGATCCCGGCCGGCGGGTGAAACGTGCGGGTCAGGTGCATCGCGAGCATCGCCAGACCAACCGCCAACGCCGCGGCCCACGGCGCCGGTCCGCACAGCTTTACGATGAGCAGGCCAACGAGCGTGGAGACGAGGTGGCCGCCGATGAGCGCGCGCGGCTGTGAAGGCTCTGCTGTGGGCGAGCCCAACACTGTGACGATCGAGGTCGCGAACGGGATCGCTACCAGCGGGTACGCGGTGCTAGCCGAGAACGCCTCCATGCTCGCAATCGCGATGGCGCGCCGGCCGCCCCCGCAAGCATGGCAAGTACTTGATTTCTGTCGAACATGTAGACCGGACTATGCAACAGCCGGAGCGGTGCAGCGAGGGTCAGAGGCGGTCAACTGGCCATACCCGGTTTCATGTCCCCTACCGCGCTGAAGCGAGCGGGCTGCGCTGTCCATCCCTAGAAATCCTGCCTGCTCCAAATCAATATCATCCCAGTAATGATCATCCCAGTAATGCAGAATCGCTTGAACAGCTCGCATCTGCTGAAGGTCTCCGCTTACTTGCACTCTGGTCCGTTCGGGAACATAGTCCTGAAAGACGGGGTTCCAGTGGTCAGCTATTCCGTGGAGGATGTCATGGAACACCGAACATCAGCTGAACTTAAGGGCTTCGGGGACGTCATTCGTCCGCAGAAACTCTCAAAGAAAGAACTCCTCGAGAGGTGGGCTCTGGCACTTGAAAAACGAAAGGGGGCCCGCCTATGCACTCTGCGAGAGACCGAATACAAACCAGTGAAGGAACAGTTGGCTCTGCGGCAAGAGAACTCCCCACTGACCGTAGCCTTCGAGGACCCGGTGCTGCGGTCGGCCGGTCTCGTGAACGATACATTCGGAGAAGCGGCACGATTTTTTGGGCTATCAAATTCGCAACTTCACAAACTGGTTTGTTACTGCCACTTTGGTGAAACCGTGGCTGCCGAGACAGTAGCGGCACGCGTTCGGTATTTTTGCGACGCGCCCAGCGTCGCCAAGTTGGCCTGTGGATATGTGATTGCCAGTGTGGTTTTGACTGGAATTGTCTGGCTCTCGAAGGCGATTTGAATTGGTAGGCTCGCAGAAATAGAAGCTGTTAGCTCGTTATTGCCAACCAGAGTGGGGTTGCGCCAAAGACCCCCCCGAGGGAGAGAAACGACATGACGACCATTGAACGGACGGCGGCTGCTGACAATCACGTCGGGCTGTTGGACAAGGAACGGATCATCGCGCCGCCGGGCTATAACCGCTGGCTCGTTCCCCCTGCGGCACTTGCCATTCATCTCTGCATCGGCATGGCCTATGGCTTCAGCGTGTTCTGGCTGCCGCTTGGCCGCGCCGTCGGAGTTACCCAGGGCCTGGGCAAGCCCATCCCCTGTCCTGGTGACGCCACAACTTTTTTCGGGAAGGTCGCCATCACGAGCCATGCGCTCTTCGCCATCGATTGCGACTGGACCCAATTCGATCTGGGTTGGATGTTCACCCTCTTCTTCGTGTTTCTTGGCACCTCGGCGGCGATATGGGGCGGCTGGCTCGAGCGCGTCGGTCCGCGCAAGGCCGCGGTCGTGGCGGCGCTGTGCTGGGGCGGCGGGTTCTTGATCTCGGCGCTCGGCGTTTACATTCACCAGCTTTGGCTGATGTGGTTGGGCTCCGGCGTGATTGGTGGTATTGGCCTCGGCCTCGGTTACATCTCTCCCGTCTCGACCCTGATCAAATGGTTCCCTGATCGCCGCGGCATGGCGACGGGCATGGCAATCATGGGATTTGGCGGCGGCGCCATGATCGGAACGCCACTCGCAGCTATCCTCATGCGGTACTACGCCACGCCGACCTCAGTCGGGGTGTGGGAGACCTTCGTCACCATGGGCATCATCTATTTCCTGTTCATGATGGGAGGCGCCTTCCTGTACCGGCTGCCGCCAGCAGACTGGCGCCCAGCCGGCTGGACGCCACCCACCAACGCCAGGGCCATGATCACGACGGGGAATGTCCACCTCAAGGACGCCCACAAGACCCTGCAATTCTGGCTGATCTGGGCGGTGCTCTGCCTCAACGTCTCGGCCGGCATCGGCATTATCGGGGCTGCGTCGCCCATGTTGCAGGAGACTTTCGGCGGCAGGCTGTTCGGTGATCCGTCGGTCGGCTTCGCGCAATTCAGCGACGCGCAGAAGGCACAAGCGGCGCTGGGGGGCGCGGCCTTTGTCGGTCTGTTCTCCCTGTTCAACATCGCCGGACGCTTCCTCTGGGCGTCGCTGTCCGACAAGATCGGCCGGAAGATGACCTATTACGCGTTCTTCGTGCTCGGCTTCATTTGTTACGCAGCGGCCCCGACGCTGGCGACGCTTGGCATGTTGGGGATCTTCGCCGCTGCCTTCTGCCTGATTGCCTCGATGTATGGAGGCGGTTTTGCGACCATTCCCGCTTATCTCGCAGATGTCTTTGGCACGCAATTTGTCGGTGCCATTCACGGTCGCCTGATCACCGCCTGGTCCGCGGCAGGAATCGTCGGTCCGGTGATTGTGAATTTCATGCACGACACAAGGAAGGCCGAAGGGATTGCACCCGATCAAATCTATCACCCGATCTTTTACGTGCTCGCCGGCCTCCTGGTTGCGGGCTTTATCGCCAATCTGCTCATCAGGCCCTTGGATAAAAAGTGGTTTATGAAGGAGGAAGAGGTCCGGGCGCTTCAGGCGGTCTATCGGGCAGCCGCCGAGTCCTCTGGTGTCAAGGCGGTCGCCGCCCAGGTCGAGGACAAAGGAACCGACTTCAAGGCCATTCTTGCCTGGACCGCCGTCGGCATTCCCCTTGCCTGGGGGATCTGGATTACGCTGGACCAGGCCCTGGCGCTCTTCAAATAGTGGCGGGAGCACAAGGGCCGGCCAATATCTTCTAGGGGTGTCTTAGGATCCCTGCTATTATTTTTCCGCGAAATACCTCAGTACAACAACTTCAAATGCTTAGGCGCCCTACGCGAGCAGTCCGTGCCACCGGCCGTGGGCGCTGATAAAGCCTTATCCGGTCGAGGCCAACATCGATCCGGGAGCAGAAATCGTTGATCCCGCCGAAGCTGATCTTGCGTTCGGCGAACTCTATGAAGCGTGGCTAAGGAAGCAGCTCTCGAATGAGCCCAAACACGGTGTTATTGCCGAACTGATCCTCGCCGACGAAAGTACTGGTCTCAAGCTTATCCGCGAAGTCGCCGAGTTCCTACGGCATAATCGAGACGTACGCCCCGCCGATGGACAGTGGAGGTCGTCGGCGCTGGAGGCGCTTACTAACGCTATCCAAGCACTCGATAAACAGATCAAGCGGTATGGGTTCCGGGAAGAAGATACTGCGGCAACACTCGATGCATTCGCATCAATCGCCAAGCTGCTGGACGCAGCTGAACTCAAAAAGGGTGACCCGTCGCTTGCTGCCCTGATCGGTGTGCTGACGCTGCCCAGGCCCGAATGTTGTTTCAAGCAAAACGACACACGTCGCGTCCTGAGGACGAAGGCTAAGTGGAAGAGGGCAGCAAAAATCGCCCGGCAGCCGGAAATCGAGGGAATACAGGCCCATGATGGGGCCAACGTTTGCTATGAAGCGTGCCACGATGCCTTGGAAGTGTTAATGCGCGCCGCGGCAAGCGAGTTGCTGAGCCCGACTTCGATGACCTGCTCTATACCGCGCGCGATTTGCTGGTCACCCATAACAACATTCGGGAATCTCTCGCGAAACGCTTTCAGCACGTGCTGGTCGACGAGTTCCAAGATACCGACCCCTTGCAGATCGAGATCCTTTGGCGGCTCTGCGGCGAAGCGCCGAAGGAAGGCGACTCAAACCCGCTC
The DNA here is from genome assembly GCA_963804515.1 of uncultured Alphaproteobacteria bacterium. Taxonomy (GTDB): domain Bacteria; phylum Pseudomonadota; class Alphaproteobacteria; order Rhizobiales; family Methyloligellaceae; genus Methyloceanibacter. The sequence continues at coordinate 281,554 of CAWDQR010000007.1, forward strand.
GTAAGGTCCCTGCGTCCAGGCGCCCTGTTCCTGGTCGGCGACCCTAAGCAGGCGATCTTGTCCGGCGTTCGCTCCTTCCAACCATTGCGCGGCTTGATGACGGAATGGCGCGAGTACAAACGCGCGGCGGCGCTGCTCGGGATCCCGCAAGCGGCAGGCGTCGATCCCGGCTCAATCCTCAGGACCAATGGATTATCCACGAGGTCCCTGCGCTCCGCATCATCGACGACCCGTCGTGGGAAGTTGTCAAGGCGCGTCAGGGAACCATTCGAAAAAGCGAGCGCGTAGCCAACGCGCGTGCCACACGCTTCTGGGAGCGCCGGCGCTCTCGCCACCTGCTCAGCGGGCTTTTGTATTGCCAAGAGTGTGGCAGCCGTTACGCCTCGATCGGTCGCGATTACCTTGCCTGCTCTGCAGCCCGCGGCAGTGGCACCTGTTCCAATCGTCGGAGCATCCGTCGGGTTGATCTGGAGGGAATGATCATTAATGGGCTGCGCCAACGCTTGATGGCGCCGGAGCTTGTTGAGGAATTCGCGCGAGCCGTTCAGAAAGAGATCAATCTCCAGCGGCGCGAAGACGATGCTCTCCGTGACGCCAAAAAGCGCGAGCTGACCGAGGTGGCACGAAAGCTCGATGGGCTGATTGACGCTATTGCAGACGGACTGCGTGCCCCCGGCCTGCAGCAACGTTTGGATGAACTCGAGGCTAGGCGGGCAGAGCTCGATCAAGACCTCGCAATTGTGCCCGCAACACCTGTCCGCCTTCATCCGAATTTGGCCCAGGTCTATCGACGCCAGGTTGAGCGGCTACAAGACGCTCTCAATGAGCCAGAGATTCGGGATGAGGCTCTCCAGATCCTCCGTGGCCTAGTCGAGCGCGTTTCGATCAGCCCGGCGGAAAATGGACTGGAGGTGGAGATCGTAGGCGAGATCGCGAAAATGGTCGAACTTGGCATTGAAAACAAAGCAAAACGGGCCACCCTCGATGAGACGATGACCCGTTCGGTAAAGGTGGTTGCGGGG
>CAWDQR010000008.1:0-495000 GCA_963804515.1 uncultured Alphaproteobacteria bacterium
CCGCTTAGTGCCATAAGCGGAAATGGTTGGGGTCCAAAGTTCCTCGTCCCAAGGGGCTCACGACGCCGTCACTTGACCGCGATGGGTTCTACCAGATAGTCCTAAAGCCGAGCCATGAGCACCTGTCGCGCCATTTTGGTTGCTGTCGTCGCCTTGTCGGTTGCAATGCTGCCTGTGGAAGGCGGTATGGTACGCGCAGAGGCAGCCGGCATGTCTGCTACAGGCATGCCATTGGATTGTTGCCCGCACACGAAGGCCTGCGAGAAGAAGACTGCCGACGATTGCGGGTCCAACGCAGGATGCGCACTCAAGTGCTTCAACTTTTCCGGCATCACTGTTTCGAGCGTGGTTGCCAAGCTCAACTGGGAGACTAAGGTCAACGCAGCCCTCGCCAGCTTGATCTTGCGCTCGAACCCAACGGCGCCCCCTCTTCCTCCTCCTCGGGTCTGATCCTCTCAAATTGAAGCGTGACTTGCGTGAGCCCGTGCTCGCGCATGCGGCGTCTGCGCGCCTGTTGGCGTGGACTAGGCCAACCCGAGAGGAGATTGAGACCATGATTTCAAGATTGATGTTGATTGCCGCCGGATTTGCGGCCGCTGGTAGCTTTGCCATGCAGGCTAGAGCCGGTGCCGACGACTACATCTTTGAGCCGGTTAAGCCTGAGTTTCAAAAGGGTGATGCCACCCTCGCCGTGCGCCTGGTGCAGAAGTCTACCAGCAAGCCTGTTGCCGACGCTGTGATCGTGCGCAGCCGTGTCGACATGGGTCCTGACGGTATGCCGACGATGGAATCACAGCTCAAGCCCGAGCCCCGCAACGAACCTGGCGTCTATAGCTTCAAGACGAACCTGCCGATGGCGGGTCATTGGCTGTTGAGCATCGCAGCGAAGGTGCAAGGCGAACCCGAGACTGTCGTAGGCAAGATCACCTACACAGTGACGCCATAGGCCGGACATGAGCCGGCTGCGCAGCTTTGCCGTCCTCGGGCTGGGGCTCACGGCAGGGGCAGCAGGTCATTACCTGTATGCCCACCCGCCGCTGGAGGTGATGAGTCTATTATCCGCTTGGCACGGGACAGCGCCTACTGCCGAACGGAAGGTCCTCTATTACCGCGATCCGAGCGGCGCGCCTTATTGGTCCGCCACGCCGAAAACGGATGCAGGCGACCGCGACTTCCTTCCGGTCTACGACGACGAAGAGCCGTCTTTCGACCCTTCTCCACCGAAGCCATCTGCGTCCGCGGCGTCAACAGGCGAGCGCAAGGTCCTCTACTACCGTAATCCGATGGGGCTTCCCGATACCTCACCAGTGCCGAAGAAGGACCCAATGGGGATGGACTACATCCCCGTCTATGAGGACGAACAGGAGAACGCCGGAACGGTTAAGGTGAGCCTCGATAAGGTCCAGCGCATTGGGGTGAGGACCGAGAAGGTCAAGGCACGATCAATCGTGCAAACCGTGCGTGCGGTCGGGAGGGTGGAGCACGACGAGGCTCTCTTGACCATCGTCGCGCTCCGCACGGACGGATTCATCGAAGATCTGTTCGTCAACAAGACCGGCCAGCACGTCAATAAGGGCGAGCCGCTGTTCCGGCTCTACAGCTCGCAGATTCAATTGGCTCAATCCGACCTGATCGTCGCGGTGCGCGCGCAAGGTCGGATGGTTGGACCTGACGCCGACAAAAATCTCGAAGGCGCGATGCAGCGGTTGCGGAATCTCGATGTCCCTCAGAGCCGCATTGACGAGGTGCGCAAGACAAACACCAATCCGCGGACCATCGACTGGCCTTCGCCCGCAACCGGCGACGTGATCGAAAAGAAGGTCATCAATGGCCAACGCGCGATGGCAGGAGAGGAGCTTTACCGGATTGCCGATCATTCGCGCGTCTGGATCATCGCCGACGTCGCTGAAGCTGACATCGCGTCAATCAAGATCGGCACGCAAGCGACCGTGACGCTTAGGTCCGACCCGATGCAGCCGCTCGAAGGGCAGGTGACCTTCATTTACCCGGAACTCAAGCCCGAGACGCGCACCGTGCCAGTGCGCATCGAGCTGCCCAACCCGGAGGCGCGGCTGAAGACCTCGATGTATGCGGACGTGGTCTTCCAGGCCGGCAGCGAGTGGGGAGCGGTCACCGCCATCCCCGACAACGCTGTCATCGACAGCGGCACCAAACAGGTCGTGCTGGTTGCAAAAGGCGATGGCCGCTTCGAGCCTCGCGCCGTGAAGCTCGGTCGTCGCGGCGAAGGGTACGTCGAGATTACGGATGGTCTGAAGCCGGACGAGGAAGTCGTAACCTCGGCAAACTTTCTGATCGACGCGGAGAGCAATCTAAAAGCCGCGCTGCAGACCTTCGGCCAGCAGGAGACGCAGCCATGATTGCCGGCATCATTCGCTGGTCCGCCCGGAACGTTTTCCTGGTGGCGCTGGCGGCGATCTTCGTGACGGTCGCAGGCATCTACGCCGTTTCGCGCGTGCCGCTCGACGCGATCCCCGACCTCTCGGACGTTCAGGTGATCGTCTACACCGAGTATCCCGGCCAAGCGCCGCAGGTCGTGGAGGACCAAGTCACCTATCCGCTGACCACGGCAATGCTGACTGTGCCAAAGTCGCGCGTGGTACGCGGTTTCTCCTTCTTCGGCGTCTCCTTCGTCTATGTGATCTTCGAGGATGGAACCGATCTCTATTGGGCCCGTTCGCGGGTGCTTGAGAATCTGAGTGCGGCAGCGCAGCGATTGCCTACAGGGGTGACACCCAGCATTGGTCCCGACGCGACCGGCGTAGGCTGGGTGTACCAGTATGTTGTCCGCGGAGAGCAAAAGAGCCTCGCCGAGCTTCGCACAATACAGGATTGGTCCATCCGCTTTGGGCTTGCCAAAGCCGAAGGCGTGGCCGAGGTCGCCAGCGTTGGCGGGTTCGTCAAGCAATATAGCGTTGTGATCGACCCACGACGGCTGCAAGCGCTCGGCATACCCCTCTCAAGAATCCGCGATGTCATCCGTGGCAGCAACATGGACGTCGGCGGGCGCACCGTCGAGGTTTCCGAGACCGAGTTTGCGGTGCGCGGGCGGGGCTACATCAAGAACCTCTCCGATCTAGAGCAAATCGTTGTCAAATCGGACAAGGGCGTTCCGGTGTTGCTCAAGGATGTGGCACGGGTTGAGCTGACGCCTGACGAGCGCCGCGGCATCACCGAGATGAATGGAGAGGGCGAGGTCGTATCAGGTATTGCGCTCCAGCGCTTCGGCGAGAATGCGCTGTCGGTGATCCAGAACGTGAAGGACCGGCTTGCCGAGATCACGCCGAGCCTTCCCAAAGGCGTGAGCGTCGAAGCCGTGTACGACCGCTCCGATCTGATCAACCGCGCCATCGACACGCTGAAGCGGACCTTGTTCGAGGAAAGCGGCATCGTGGCGCTGGTTTGCATAATTTTCCTACTGCACGCCCGCAGTGCGCTTGTCGCCATCATCACTCTGCCGCTTGGCGTTCTCATCGCCTATATCTGCATGTGGCTGTTGGGCCTCAGCTCGAACATCATGAGTCTTGGCGGCATCGCCATTGCCATCGGCGCCATGGTGGACGCTGCCATCGTTATGATAGAGAATGCGCATAAGCGGCTGGAACGCTCACCACCCGGCAAGCCGCGGACCGAAGTGCTGATCGAGGCTGCCGTCGAAGTCGGGCCAGCACTCTTCTTCAGCCTGCTCATCATCACCGTCTCGTTCCTGCCGATCTTCGCGCTCGAAGCGCAGGAAGGCAGGCTGTTCAAGCCGCTTGCCTACACCAAAACCTTCGCCATGGCGGCTGGGGCGCTGCTCTCGGTTCTGCTCGTACCCGCGCTGATGACGCTGTTCGTGCGGGGCCGCATCATCCCCGAGCACAAGAACCCCGTGAACCGATTCCTCATCTGGGTTTACCGCCCCATCATACGGGTCGCCTTGCGCTTCAAGGCGGCAACTATTCTCGTGGCTATCGTCGTGCTGGGAGTGAGCCTGTGGCCAGCCTCCAAGCTCGGCAGCGAGTTCATGCCGAGCCTCAACGAGGGCACGCTGTTTTACATGCCGGTCACGTTGCCCGGGATTTCCGTCACCAAGGCCGCGGAGCTGCTGCAGACCCAAGACAAGATCATCAAGTCATTCCCTGAGGTCGCTTCCGTCTGGGGCAAGGCCGGCCGCGCCGCTACTGCCACCGACCCAGCCCCCACCGAAATGGTCGAGACGGTCATCAATCTGAAGCCCGAGAGCGAGTGGCGCCCGGGCATGACCGTGGACAAGCTCACCGCTGAGATGGACAAGTCGCTGCAATTCCCCGGCGTCTCCAATGCCTGGACCATGCCCATCAAGGCGCGCATCGACATGCTCTCCACCGGCATCCGCACACCGGTAGGGGTGAAGGTGTTCGGCAAGGACCTAGGCGAGATCGACAAAGTCGCGCGTCAGATCGAGGCCGTGATCCGAACGGTCCCGGGCACCGCCAGTGCCTATGCCGAGCGCGCCATTGGCGGCTACTATCTGAACGTCGATCCTGATCGCGCGCAACTCGCCCGCTATGGCCTGATGGTCGGCGACGTGCAGGACGTGATTGCCATGGCGCTCGGTGCCGAGCCGGTGACGACAACCGTAGAGGGGAGGGAGCGCTACACCGTCAGCATCCGCTATCCCCGCGACTATCGCAGCGACCCAGAGGCCATCGCAAGCCAGGTGCTGATCCCCTTGCCGGATGGCGGCACGGTCCCGCTTGGCGAGGTCGCCAAGGTGGCGCTGGCGCAAGGCCCGTCGAGCATCCGCACGGAGAACGCGCAACTCGCCACCTATATCTATGTCGACCTCCGCGACCGTGACATCGGCAGCTACGTCGCCGATGCGCAAAAGGCGGTGGCAAGCCAAGTGACGTTCCCGCCGGGTTACTATGCGACCTGGAGCGGTCAGTTCGAGTACCTGGAACGCGCCAAAGCGCGGCTCAAGATCGTGGTTCCGGTGACGCTCCTGGTCATTTTCCTGCTGCTCTATCTGAACTTCCGACGCATTACGGAGACGCTGATCGTCATGCTCTCGGTGCCCTTCGCGCTCGTAGGCGGATTGTGGCTGATGTGGTGGCTCGGCTTCAATCTCTCGGTCGCGGTTGCCGTAGGGTTCATCGCGCTCGCGGGCGTGGCAGCCGAGACTGGCGTGGTGATGCTGATCTATCTGGACAACGCGCTCACAGAACTTAAGGAACGCCGTGAAGCAGAGGGTGGGTCATTCACGCGCGACGACCTCTACGCCGCGATCATGACTGGCGCGGTGGAACGGGTCCGTCCCAAGATGATGACAGTCGCCGCGATCATGGCTGGTCTATTGCCCATCATGTGGAGCCACGGAACGGGCGCCGAGGTCATGCAGCGCATCGCCGTCCCGATGATCGGCGGCATGGTCTCATCCACCGTGCTCACGCTCGTCGTCATTCCGGCGATCTACGCAGTCGTCAAGGGCTTCACGCTTAAGGGGCCGCGCTTGGCGCCATTCCTACAAAAACCTGTCACACCACGACCGTGATCGCTTGCTGGGAGGCGCGCCCCGCCAATTGATCCAATCCCGCAGGGGCCAGCGATGATGCAGAACATGATGGACGGCGGAACGTGGGGCATGGGCGCCGGAGGCTTAATACTTCTGATCGTCCTGGTGCTGGCTATCGCGGCGCTCGTCAAATACCTGTTCTTTCGGTGAGGGCTTGCAGGGGCCAACCAATCGTGCCGCTTGAGTCGAAGCAGACAGTAATGTGGGATCAAAGCGACGCGATAGCTTGCTCAAGCTTGGCTCGAACGTTTGCAGCTTTTTCGTGCAGTGCAGGATTATCGATGGCCATCATTGAGGCCACCGGGTCGACCGCCGCCACTTCCACGCGTCCCGGAGCAAGCTCCTGCACGATGACGTTGCAGGGCAGCATGGTCCCGACCTTGTCCTCGAGCTGCAAGGCTTCATAGGCGAGCGCAGGGTTGCAGGCCCCGAGGATGCGGTAAGGCCGAAACTCCACATTGATCTTGCTCTTGAGCGTCGACGTCACGTCGATCTCGGTAATGATGCCGAAGCCCTCCCGCTTGAGGGCCTCGGTGACGCGGCGAACGGCCTCGTCAAATCCAAGCGCAAGCACCTTCCCGAGGTAATAGGACATGGCGCTACATCAAGCCTCCGCCCATGCCGAGCAGCGTGTCGGCCTTCTTCTGTTGCTCGGGCGTCAACACCTTGTAGAGGGCCTCGGTAGCGGGCTTCAACGCCTTCAAGGCGTCGAGACGTGCCTGCATCAAGGTGATGTGCGCCTGCATGCGGTCAATCGCCGAGCCGGACTGCATCGCGGTTATCATCGTCTGATGCGCTGCCTGCATGCTCTGCACATTGGCGCGCGACGCGTCTTCATAGGCCTTCCACGCCGCAGCCTGCTCGTCGGTGATGCTGAGCGCCGTCTTCACATAGGCAAGCCGCCCCTCGACCATAGCCTTGAAGTCCCCTTGCCCCATCATGCCGGGACCCATCATCCCCCCTCCCATCATCCCTTGGCCACCCTGGCCCATCATCATGCCCTCACCGTTCCGGCCCATCATGCCCCCTCCAGTCTCTGGATCACTCGTCTGGGCAAGTGCCGGTAAGACGGTCGCCAGAAGCAGTCCGCAGGCGGCTAACGATTTGCGCATGATTTTCTTCCTCCTTGTCGTCCCGACCTGTGCTCCTAATCGCTTCCCGCCCCGCAGAGATCCACTGACGAAAGAGAGTTCTGAAAGCGAGTCTCGACGGCGAAAGTGCTTCTGATCGCGGCAGAAGCAGAAGGAGCCAACTCCCGGCCGCCTCTGTGAAAGTGAAATCCTAAGGAACGGCCTCCGCTTCGACATTGATCTGCATCAGGTGGAGTAACGGCTAGACCGGGAAATGCCTCGGCCGCTGTCGTGACCCTTAAGCCGACCGCTCTACAAGCAGCTATTCACGCGCTGGTTCGGAGAACTTCGGATGTCCACGCCGCTCTACTTGGCCGGTGTGGCGCGGGCGAAATGCTCAGTTCGGCCCGCGACTGTTTGAGAACAACCCAGGCACCTTGCAAGGCGAGGGCCGCCATAGTCGCTGCCACTGCCGTGCCATACATGCCAGGCGGTGACGCCGAGCACCCACAAGCCGAACACGCCCATGGTGGCACCCTTCAGGAAAGCCGCCATAGCGCGATAACGGAGCGCCATGCCGACCACGAAAAGGCTGATCGCGTAATTCGCAGTGTCGCCCAGGAAATCGAGGGCATCGGCTTGGAGCGCCGCCGAACCCGCTACTAGGCCTGCAGCGACCTCGACCGCGAACATCGTCGCGTTAATGGCGAGCACGGCCCACAGAACACGCCGGTAGCCCTCATTCCCAAGGTGGGGGTCCGGGGCATGGTCGCAGCACGATGCACTCATGAACTTGCGTTCCTATTCTCTCATGGACGGCTTAGACGGTTTATATGACGGCGCGCTAGGCATACAGGAAGGCGCGCAAACCCGACTGGAGCCGACTGGGTGTCATCCAATCTGGATCGATACGAGCGGATTGCACCGCTCTATGACCTGCTCGATCTCCCGTTCGAGTATAGCCGCTATCGCAAGATACGGCCCCTGCTCTTCCAAGGGCTCGCGGGTCGCATATTGGACGCTGGTGTCGGTACGGGTCGCAACATCCCATTTTACCCACCTGAGGCCGAAGTCGTCGGCGTCGATTTTAGCCCGGCCATGCTGGCGCGGGCCGAGCGTAGACGCCTTTCGCTCGGCGCTGACGTCGAATTGCGTCAGATGGATGTAACCAACCTTGAGTTTCAGGATCAGTCCTTTGACGCGGCCGTGGCCACCTTTCTGTTCTGTGTTTTGCCCGATGATCTACAGGTCCCAGCTCTGCGCGAGATTGGCCGCGTCGTAAAGTCCGGCGGGACGATCCGGCTGTTAGAGTATGTGCGCCCACGCGGCAGCATGCGAAGGGTCGTGATCCAGTTCTGGGAGCCATGGGTTGCTTGGGCCTATGGAGCAGGCTTTGATCGCCGGACAGAAGAACACGTTCCGGAGGCCGGTCTCAAAGTCGTTAGATCCAGCTTTGTCGTGGACGATTTAATAAAGCTCATTTCGGTTCGCGTTTAGGCCCGTCAGCGGCCGCTGGAATGTCCGCTTTGGGTCATAAGCGGACATTCTAAACGCTGATTAGGCATGTCCGCTTTTCGGTCGGAACCAGACCTCGCGACGCGATCGGCTGAACGTCGGCTTAGTGCCAGCAGCAGACATCGCCCAGGCATCTGCGGTTTAGATTGCGGAGAAACAGCCTCGTGTAGCAGCGCCTATCTAATCGGGCGCTTCGAGGGGGTAAGTCTCCTTAGTTGGATACACATGACAGGGGCAAAAAATAGAGGGCGCGGTAGCAAGTGCCTGGCCACAAGTAAGACACCAAATGATTCACCGGCAGCGGGTTTTGACATGCAATGTAAGCTGCGGGTCAAACTGCGACCTGCTGATCAGGGACGATAGCGACTGCATGGCGGGGATAGTCTGAAAGCAGACCTGAACTCGTCGCCCCAGTGGGGAGGACGCATGCTGGCCAACCTCTCAGTCAGAGGAGCATACCCGTGCAACGTCTGGAGATAGCTACTTGTTTTCAGCTCGATCCAGTAAGACGCCACATAGGGGAAGTGTGAAGCCGTGGAAGATAAAAAGCGTGATTCCAAGTCGCGCAGCTATCTGCTCGCCATCGAGGATTCGGAGTTTCTGCAGAGCGATGAGATGCGCCCGCTTCGCTTGGCGCTTGAGTTCAGCAAGATCGATCTGGCGCTGACGGAGAGGGGCATCGCCTCAACCGTTGTCGTCTTCGGCAGTTCTCGCGTTATTTCGCCAGAGCAGGCGGAAGAGGCGCTCAACCGGGCTCGCGACGACGCAGCCTTGAACCTGGCCAAACAGCAAAAGCATCTCTCGGCCTGGTATCAGGAGGGCCCGCAATTTCGGGCGGATCGTCTCTGAGCGCGGCGGCGCGCTAGCGACCGACGGCATGCGCCAGAACGTCATCGTCACCGGTGGCGGGCCGGGCATCATGGAGGCCGCCAATCGCGGCGCAACCGATGCTGGCGCGCCGAGCATCGGGTTCAACATCGTGTTGCCGAACGAGCAGGAGCCGAATCGCTTCACGACGCCAGACCTTACTTTCCGCTTTCACTATTTTGGCATCCGTAAGATGCATTTCGCTATGCGCGCTAATGCGCTCGCGATATTCCCCGGCGGCCTTGGCACGATGGACGAGTTGTTCGAGATCCTCGCGCTCAAGCAGACGCGCAAGTGCGTGTTGATGCCTGTTATCCTGTTTTCCCGGGACTACTGGCGGACGATCATCAATTTCGAGGCGCTTGCGGAGCTTGGAATGATCGATCGCGAGGAGGTCGCTCTTTTCCAAATTGTGGACACCGTCGAAGAAGCTTGGAGTGTGATGGTTGGGCGCGGCCTTATGGCCCACACCCCGCTCCGCGAAGCCTGAACCTTGGTTGGGGAGATCGCTTCCGCGATCAGCACGCACGGCGCTTCAAGGGTTGACGACGAGGGCGGCCTTAGTTCCTTGCGTGCTCCAAAAAGCGGACTCTCGCAAGTGTGGCCTTCGGGTCGAGCCGAGCATACGCGGTACCCACGTCCGCTATGGGTCATTCTGCGACATCAATGCCGCGCTCGCGGATGTCTGCTCTTAGGGTAACTCCAAGACACTCGGCAGCTATGAATATGCCCCCGCCAGCGGGGCCCGTCGCTCTCGGGTCGACGGGTCGGCGCGACAACCATTAACCCTGGGCGGAGCCAGGGGGCTGGGTCGGATAGGTGGGGCCAGGATGCAGGAAAGTCATCGAGCCGAAGGCGCCGATCCATGAGCCCGCCGCAGCGAACAGGACATAGACCCAATCATTGGTATAGCTAATGACGGCGAAGGACGAGAGCAGATACAAGACGGCGCTCCAGTTTGCGGCCGGAAGGCGCCTTCGCTTCATTACGGCATTCATGAACATGAGATAGACGGCGTCAGTTGTAGCGGTCGCCGCGACGACGCCCGATGCAATCAGCGGATCGAATTGGATTGGCCACATTGGGAAAAATCCTGCTGGAGTAAGCGAGAGGAACACCGTCAAGATCGGAGTAATAAATAGAAGGCGGGGCGTGCTCCAACCGTGTGGAGGGGCGCGGTAGCTGGCCCAAGGCGCCCGCCAGTAGCTCTATGGTGCAGTCGCGGGCAGCGCTCCTCGAAGCGCTTGTGCGGAACACCGTAGCAATGCGCTGGGGACTAAGCTGCTCGGCTTCGATGAGATTACCAAGCCCGCGATACCCGAGAGCACGGGCAGCCGCCGCCGCGGCGATGCTGGGGAGCATGTGCTCAGCTATAGCGCTGCGACGATGCGCGCGCAATCCAGGCTCTCCCCCGCCGCAGGAAATGCCTACGGCGCGTGTTCTTCAGCGCGCCTCCGGCATTTGGTGAGGCTATATTTCGTCTCTAAACGATCTAGTCCGATCGCGCACCTCCTCTCTCAAACCGAGGTGAGCAACGCGTCCTTTTCAACTGGTCGACCACTAAAGTGTTATCCCGGCCTTCTGACAGCGTAGCGTAATCGCCGCCTGTTGCTCCGGAGTGCCTATCGCCGTCAAAGTGAAGACGGAAGGGCGGGTTGCGACGTTAAGAAGCCCGATGAAGATCTGGTTGCCGGTGTAGCGACCAACTCCATTTTTGGAGTTGACCCAACCGCAAACCGACACCGCCCCCCCATCAGTGCTCCTAGTCGCGCGCATATCTCCAAACTCGGCGGAACCCGGGTTCCCCAAAGACGTGCGCACGCCAGCCTTTATAGCCACGTCGTCTGCATCGGTGAGCTCGAAGGGCATCACGGTGTGTGACGGAGCACACCCGGATAGCACAAGCACGAGCAGGGCGGCGACACTGCTATGCGCTGTCTTCATGCGCCCCCATCACGTCGTAACGTTGTACGGTCATTGACATCTGCCGTGCCGCCCCCGGCAGGCTGGTGGACCCCACCTCCTCCGCCACGAGGTCGAGAGAGGGGAAACAGGGTGAGTTGAACTGGCCCGCACTGGAGACCGCGGCTCCCAGACTTGCCCCCTGCGGCCGAGCCCCATACATCAGGGGCTGACGCCGCTAACGGAGACTTTAGATGCCGCGACTTGTTCTCCTGCGACATGGCGAGAGCGTCTGGAACCGCGACAACCGGTTTACCGGGTGGACCGACGTCGATCTATCCGAGACGGGCGTGGACGAGGCAAAGCAGGCGGCGGCTCTGCTCAGGGCGCACGATATCCGCTTCGACCATTGCTTCACCTCAGTCCTGAAGCGGGCGATCCATACGCTATGGATCGCGCTCGACGAGTTGGACCTGGCGTGGCTTCCCGTTTCGCGCAGCTGGAGGCTAAACGAGCGCCATTACGGCGCGCTGCAAGGACGCAACAAGGATCAGATGCGGCGGGAGGTCGGCGAGGAACAGGTGCACAAGTGGCGGCGGAGCTACACCGCCCGTCCCCCCGCCCTCGACGAAAGGGACGAGCGTTATCCCGGGAGAGAGGCAAAATACGCGATGATCCCGCGCGGCCAGATTCCACTGGGCGAGAGCCTTGAGGACACGGTTGCACGCCTGCTCCCCTATTGGCAGGAGCGCGTGGAGCCGTTGCTCATGGAAGGCCGCACGCCCCTCATCGCTGCTCACGGCACTAGCCTCAGGGGCCTCGTCAAATATATCGACAACATCCCGGATGCGGACATTGAGCAGGTTGAGCTTCCGACCGGAAAACCCCTCATTTATGAGCTTGATCAAGATCTGAGTCCCGTTCGCTCCTTCTACTTGGAGGACGACAGGAGAGACTCCGCATTGCCCAAGGCGCGCCGGGCTGCTCGCTCCGCTTAAGCCGAGGTCCCCAACTCGCCAGCTCTCGCGGCCTTGGTTGCATGTCCGCTAGGGTCAATTCCTGACTATTGTCTGATTACCCCGCCTAACATTGGTTTGATCGACCAAGGATATCGACGCGCCGCGCCGTCACCCCGTTGCCGCACCAAGAGCGAGACGCGGATCAAACATCGGGCTGTCGGCGACAAACTGGCGATTCCAAACAATGTACTCAGCGGCTCGTTCTAAATCACGGGTTTCGGGTGGGCATCATAGGAGGGGGCACTTCAACGAGCCAGCCGGTTGCCTCGCCCGTTGCCGGATCGGCCGCGCGGTGGACGATCACGCGGCGATCTCTGCTCGCGCCTTGTCGTTAGCGAGCTTCCAGGCATCAGTGAGGAATTGCGCCAAGGTCATTGAGACGCGCCTATCCTCCTTCCTCGGGTAACTCTTAGCGAGAAGCTGAGGAGAGTTTGCTGGCTTGTGATATGTCACGCCGTAGTCGGCGTCCGACGCGGTGACAACAATCTCGCCGCCCTGCACCTGGACGCGAAGTACGGGAGTAGTCGGCAGCCGGGAGGGCGGCCGGCGCTTTTGTCTGGTACAACCGCCATTGGAGCACACGGATCAAGATCGAAGAGGGTACACTTAAGCTGGTCGATAAGGAGACTTTTCCAGTCAAGGACCATCGGAATAGGCCGATACAGCGCGACGTCTGGGAAGGGGCGCGCCAAGCTGCGAAACCTGTCGAAACCAGGTACGGAAAGCAAAATCTCGGTCCCTCGAAAGACTTCGAATGGGGCATGCTGAACGGCAGCTTTCGGCCCTGCGTTGGGTGCTTGGCGACGAATGGGACAATCTCGACACCTGAGTAGCTAAGCGCGCGACCTTCCAGGGCTTCTTCTTGTTCCGCTCGTGTGCCGCAGAAGGAGCGGTGCCTTGAACGCCGTTGAGAACCTACACTCCCTCCATCGGCATGAAGAAGAATTGCGCGCAAAGAGTCTGAAAGTAATCGAAGCGCGGGCAGACCTCCGCGAACATCTGACCCTCATAAGCGATTCGATGAATGTAATTTATGCGTTCTCGCACGACCATGAGCACCAAAGCGATAGCGAACTCACGCTTCAAATGCTCGGTATCCGATTGTTCAACGCGGCAGGCGCGTCGCTAAAGTTGGGGCTGTCTGGTTATTACCAAAAGGCCTTTGATCAGGTGCGGGACACTCTGGAGACATCCTTCCTCGTCGATTACCTGACCGTGCCTGCATAACAGGACCACGTCAGGCCTCACGAAACTTACAAATAATTTTTTTGAGCCGTGGTCTGTTGAGGGGCGAGAACAAGGTACGGGGGCCTCGTTCTGACGAAAGCTAAGTACCCCGAGGGGTTGGCACCCCACCCCGCTACCCCCCCTTTGGGCCCTACAGGAAGGCGGCAGCTCCATCTTTGTCCCGCCGGGACAGCTGCTGCTGGCGCGCGCCTTGCGCTGCTTGGTGTTGCGGTCAGCCATCACTGTGTTGATAACACAGCGCCCCTGTTACCTATCTGGCTGCGACATCGACCCCTCTGATCTCGAGCATTTTCAGCGCCGGTCCCGGTGACTTGATGTCACCAGCAGGCTGGTGCTCGATCACCCTGGCGTTGCGCGCACGCTCAAGCTTCGCCCTCTCCTCCATCTGGTCGAGGAAGCGCAGAAAGGCGTCGTCCATGCTGAGCTGGTGCTTGAGGTTCTTCTGCTCCCTGTAGACCTCGGGACGCCTTGCAGCGAGCCATTTCAGGCCTGCATGCGCGTTGCCTGGGATCCACTTGCGCAGCTGCCTGATGTTGCCGTTGCGGTCTAGCTCGTCGACCACGACGTAGTACCCGCAGATGTGCTGCACGGTGCTGCGCTCGACGAGATTGTCGGTTTCGGCCTTGCCCTCCCTCAAAGGCGGGAGGGCCACCTCGGCGATAAGGCCAAGATGATCCGCTTGGGGGTAAGGCGAATGCCCAGCGCAGGCTGGGCATTCGTGGGTGAAGGTCTGGGCTTACCCTCTTTCGATCATCCCTTTGCACCGAGAGCTGTCGGACTTGAGAGCCCCCTCGGCAGCAGACGGGGTCGAGTAACCACTCCCATCACCGAGAATCTTGAGCCCACTGACACCATAGGGGCTCGGCTTCGTATCGATCACCGAGCAATTGCCGACGGTATCCACGACCGCGAAATGCTCGGCGGCAAAGGCCGGCGTCGCCAATGCGAGGAGCATCAGACTTGCTGTTAGATAATGTTTCATGGGTATTCTCCTTCAGGCGTACTCCCTCGCGGAAAACCCCTTGGGGAAAAGCCCTTCCCTACTCACTCGGTTCCGCGAAAGAAGTGCAGCACTTTGCCGCGCCAAGCATCTGGCAACGGAACGCCTTTATCGAGCAAGGCCTCGTGCAGGCACTGCATGACAAGAATGATTGCGATGATGTGACGTCGTCGCCACAGCAGGTGAAGGGGCCGCCGAAACACGAACGACAAAGCGTGGATCATCGCCGCGGGAAGGCCCGGCTTATGATGATGACGATCTGGTCTGGCCGAGCCCGTGAGGGCACCCATGGCCTTATCAGCGCGTCGGTGGAGGGTTGGAGAGCCAAGTCTGCCCCGGCTGCGAGAGCCGTCGGAACGTCGCCAGGATAGCGGGTCGTGGTTTGGGAACCGGTGGCAGTGTCTCGTACAGTTCCCAGCCTCCTCCCAGAGCCTTGTAGACTGCAACGAACTGTACGGCGACGGATTGCTTAGCGGTCACGACTTGGTCTTCGAGGCCGTATTCCTCGCGCTGAGCATCCAGCACGTTGAGAAAATCTGTTAGCCCACGTTCATAGCGCTCCTTGGCAAGATCCACAGCCTTCTGGCTCTCGGCGAACGCATCCTCAAGACTGCGCAATTGTTGCAGCGCTGCCCGATAGCGATTGATCGCGGTGTCGACGTCCTCGACCGCCGCCAGAATGGTCTTGCGATAATTCACCAACAGTTCGTAGGCCCTAGCCTCTTGGACGTTGATTAGGGCGTCGAGCTGACCGAAGTCGAGCAGTGGCCAATAGGCTCCCGGACCGACCGACCAGATTGCCCCGTGGAACTGTTTTCCGCCGCTCGACGGGCCGCCTTGCGCACCAACGCCAGCGGTTAAGAGCACCCGCGGAAAAAGATCGGCGATCGACGCACCGACAAGGGCGGTCGCCGAAGCGAGTTCACGTTCGGCCTGCCGAATGTCCGGTCGTCGCCGCAGCAGGTCGACCGGCTGCCCCGGCCGAAGTCGGGCCGAGCTATGAGGTATGTCGCGGGGCCGATCAAGTTCGCCGCTGACCTCGCCGGAATAGGTGCCGAGCAACAACGCGATCCGGCTTTCGGCATCGGAGATGACTGCGATCAGCGCCGGTAACTGTGCTTGGAGCGTTGCCAGTTCCCGCTTGGCCAAGGTAACGTCCAATTCATTCGTCAGTCCTCGATTAAACCGCGTTTGGACGAGGTCCACGGTTTTTTGTGCCACCGCGATGTTCTCATGCGCCACCTTGGCACGGGCCTGGAGGCCTCGCAGCTCCACATAGTTGCGGGCAACGTCGGCCACGACCGTGATCAGCACCGCATTGCGTGCTTCGATGGCGGCGTCGGTATCGTAGCGCGCCGCTTCGAGCTCACGTCGATATTTCCCGAACAGATCAAGCTCCCAGCCGGCGTCGAAGCCGACAACGCGCGTGATCTCCTTGAACCCGGTCGTGTTGACCCCGGTCTCAAGCGACTGCGGGACCCGTCCTTTGAGCGAATCGGTTCCTGAGCCGCGCGCAGCACCGGCATCGGCGTTACCCTCGGGCCAAGCCAAGCCCGCAATAACGAACTCCTGCTCTCTCGCTTGCTGCACGCGCGCTAATGCGATTTCAATGTCTGGATTGGCCAAGATGGCCCGCTCGACGAACGTGTTCAATTCTGGGTCGTTCAGCGTTTGCCACCAGCGCATAATGCTTTCTACCGCGGCTCCGGTTTCGGCTGCACCGAGCTGATGTGACATCTCAAAGTTGATCGGTAGCCGAAAACGGGGCGGCAGATAGTTAGGACCGACGGCGCATCCAGACAGGAAGACAGCGGCACCGATGGCGAGCGCCGACCGGAACATCTGCATCAGCTAGCCCCCCGCACAGGGACCTCGGCTGCCAATTGCGCCCCCGCAGCCAAATCGGCCCTGGCTCCTCGAACCTATTTGCTCGCGGTCGGGATCTCCCCTCCGCTTTCCGTTACGGTGACCTTTTCACCGTTGGTTATCTGGCTATTGATATTGAGCGCGACGCGGTCACCTTCCGCAAGCCCGGAGGCTATCTCGACAAGATTGCCGTTGTCGCGAGCGATGGTGACGTCGCGGAACTTCACCGTGTCGTCATCCGTGACGACCGCGACCTGGGGACCGCTGGCCCGGAACAGCAGCGCACTCGCTGGCACCTGTACGAAAGTCGTCGGCTTGAGGCTAAACGCCACTTTGACGTACATCCCCGGAATGAGCGCCAAATCGCTGTTGGACAGGTCCACCTCGACGCGAAGCGTACGTGCCCGCGGGTCGATCGATTCACTTGTCCTGGTCACCTTGCCCTCGAAGGTCCGAGTTCGGGTACTCGCTCGCGGTGACCTGAGCCGCGCTGCCCACACCCAATTGCACGCTGGCGCTTTGGGGGACGTTCACAAAGACTCGGATCTGTTCGGTCTGGGCGATCCCGAATAGCGGGCTGGTGTTGGTCGTGCTGCCAGCTGTAACGAGATCACCGATATCGACATGCCGTTCGGTGATCACACCATCGAACGGTGCAGTCACTTGCTTGAACTCAGTCAAGGACGTCAGGCGATCGACCTTGGCCTCGTCAAGCTTGACGCGGGCTTGCGACGCGTTCAACGCAGCGACGGAAGCATCGAAGCGTGCCTTCTTGTCTTCGCGCTCCTGCTCGGACACCACGCCTCTGGGCGATCCCTGCCAGCGCTCGTAGGTGGTCTTGGCGAATTCGGCATCTGCCTCCTTGACCTTGACCTCGGCCTCAGAGGCATTGAGTTGAGCCTTGGCGGCCTCGAGCTCAGCGTCAAGTTCCGGCGTATCGATCGTCGCCAGCACCTGACCGGTCTTCACACGATCGCCAATGTCGACGAGCCATTTGGCGAGATACCCACTCACCCGCGCATAGATGATTGAAGAGTACCAGCCCCGGGTTTCTCCCGGGAGGGTCAGAACTTGCCTCGGCGGCGCGAATTGAACCTTGACGACGTTGACCGGCGGCGGCTGCTCGGCGCGTGCGGCCGTCGCCGTGGCAAGGAATGCTTCATCGCGGCTCTTAATGTGATGCACGATGAAGAACGCGGCCGCCAAGACGACGGCGATGGTCACAGCCAGCACCCGCAGCCGGCGTCCCGTTCCGGCATCGTAGCTGGTCGCTATGGGCGCTTCGCTCTCGCCTTCGAACTCGGTGTTCTCTTGACAGACATCGTCCAACCCATCAAGCGCAAGCTTGGCGTCGTCGGCTCCGTCCACGGCCTTTGGAGCATCAGGTGGATGCAACGGTAGGCCTCGCTGTAGCAGTCGCGCCCTTGGGCTCACGCCGAAGCAGGGAGTACATAGTGGGGACGAACACCAGAGTGGCCGCGGTCGCAAACAGCAGGCCGCCGATGACAGCCCGGGCCAGCGGAGCATTCTGCTCGCCGCCCTCACCGACGCCGAGTGCCATGGGGATCATTCCTAGGATCATTGCGCCAGCCGTCATGAGAACCGGGCGCAATCGCGTATATCCGGCTTCGATCGCGGCAGTCCGCGCATCGGAACCGGCCGCCCTGCGCTGATTAGCGAATGTCACCACTAGGATGCTATTGGCCGTGGTGAGCCCGATGCACATTAACGTTCCCATAAGGGCTGGAACGCTGATGTGGGTCTGTGAGACGAACAGCATCCACATCACCCCCCCCCGAGGGCGAACGGCACCGCCATCAGCACAATCAGGGACGAAGCACCCGACCCCCCGTTCGTGTGACGGCGCCTGACTTACGGTCGACCTCGATGCGACACAACAAGGCCCCTCGCTGCGAGAGGTCCACCGAGATCGTGTGCTGGTTGACCTTTACGAATGGGCCTATTTCGACAGATCGAAAGCCGTACCAGGCCAACTTACATTCCAGCAGGTTCACTATCTCGGCGAGACCTCGGCCGGTCAGCTGTTCCCCTTTTTCTGGAACGCCACCAAGTCGCCGCTTTCGGTCCCGATCGAGTAGTTGGCTTAGTCCACCTGCCGCGGTGGTTCCAGCATATTTCACCGAGCCATCGATGCCCTTCGAGCTGCAGGTCATCTTCCGTCCTCCGTCTTTGTTCACGCATGTGACGACGGCTTAGCCGCACGAGGTTTCAGCCTTATGTCTCGGTAGAAGCTTCTTGTAACGGTTTGTGTCGAATTGGCGTTTGGACAACAATTGATACAATTCCGATCTTCCGCTTGCCGAGCGGACGATTATGCTTGTGTCTTTCCAGACCTTTGGAGTGTGAAATGCAAAGAGCGCCCCACTTGCTCGTCGTCGACGATGACGCAGAGATTCGCAACCTTCTTTCTACGCTTCTAACAGGCAGGGGCTACAGGGTAACGACGGCGCGCGAAGAGCAGGAGATGCGACATGTCCTTGTGTCATCGCGGATCGATCTCGTGATTCTGGATCTCATGCTGCCCGGCAAAGATGGCCTCACAATATGCCGAGAACTTCGGGCTTCGAGGCCGATACCGATTATCATGTTGACGGCGCGAGGCGATCCGACTGACCGCGTCGTTGGCCTAGAGATCGGCGCCGATGACTATCTGCCAAAACCCTTTGACGTCCGTGAGCTCGAGGCGCGTGTCAAGGCCGTTCTGCGCAGGTCGTCAGCTGAGATTACGACTTCCGACGGCGACCTCGGATCCACATTCGTATTCGCCGGCTGGAAATTGGACGCCGGACAACGTCAACTTCTTTCACCGGATGGCGTCGTGGTTGAACTGACCTCCGGTGAGTTTGATCTCCTTCTTGTTTTTGTCGAAAGGCCCGAGCGTGTGTTAAGCCGCGACCAGCTGATGGATCTTGCTCGTGGACGTGATGCGACAGCGTTCGATCGCAGCATCGATGTGCAGGTCAGCAGGTTACGTCGCAAGATTGAGTACGACGCTAAAGTCCCAGAATTGATCAAGACGGTGCGGAACGAAGGTTATCTATTCACGCCCATAGTGGAGCGCTCATGAGGCATTTTCGGCTCAAAAGTGTGACGATTGAGCTGATCATCCTCTTCGTCGCTGCGCTCATGTTATTGGAAATCATAAACCTTGGGTACCGCTACTTCGATCGAGCCGAAGCGCTGACCTCTCTGGAGGCGGTCCGAATCGCCGACGACGTTGCGGTGATCACGTCCCTGGTTCAGCAAACACCGCCTGAAGAGAGGCCGAAAGGGGTTGGGCATTTCAGGGGATCGGATCTGTACGTGTCTTGGGCGGCGGAGCCGTTGCTAGGGTCTGAGTCGGCTCGGAACCGCGAGACAAGTCTTCTTCGTAATCTCCTGACGAGGATGATGCCGCAGGTGGCGACCATGGACATCCTCGTCGGCTATAAATACAGCACCACCGCGGAGGAGATCGAACGTGCGATGCGTTGGAGAAGGGCGGGCCCCTTTCCGGCGCCGATCGACGACATCATAGACAAGCTCGGTGCCGAGCCAACGTTCTTAGTGTCGGTGCGACTAAAGGACGGCACCTGGCTTAATTTCCTTGCGGCTTACATGGACACTATCGATTTTTGGCCGTTGCGGAGCATTGCCATACTTTCCTTGTCGGTCCTGGGCATCGTAGCGTTATCGATTTGGGCCATCCGGCGCCTGACTGCCCCATTTCGAGTCTTCTCAGCGGCGGCGACACGCCTCGGCACGGACGTGAACGCAACACCCATCGAGGAGCATGGCCCTTTGGATGTGCGGGGGGCGATACGGGCCTTTAACGACATGCAAAGTAAATTGCGGCGGTTTGTGGAGGATCGCACCCAGATGCTCGCGGCCGTCTCACATGACTTGCGCACGCCTATCACGCGCATGCGGCTACGAGCAGAGTGTGTGAAAGATCAGATGCAAGGCGCCAAGTTTCTCGCGGACCTCACGGAAATGGAGGATATGATTGCCAGTGTCCTGACCTTTGCCAAAGAGGACGCACTCGCTGAGCCCACCGTCCCTGTTGATCTTGTGGCTATGCTTCAGAGCATTTGCGACGAATTCACAGATAGGAAATTCGATGTCTCATTTGGGGGCGGCGGACGCCTCCCCTATCCATGCAGGCGGGTCTCGATCCGTCGCTGCCTTGCTAACCTGATTGAAAACGCCGTCAAATATGGTCAGCGGGCCGAGGTGAGCCTCGACATTAGCGGAACAGAGATCATGATCCACGTCGATGACCGCGGGCCCGGCATTCCTGATGAGCATCGCGAGCAGGTATTTCGTCCCTTCTATAAAGTCGAAGGCTCCCGCAATCGCGACACTGGCGGCTCTGGCCTCGGGCTAACCGTTGCCAAGACGGTTGCGCTTGCGCACGGGGGTGATGTGCTACTAAGTCCACGTTCTGGAGGCGGGCTCAGGGCCACCATCGTGCTTCCTCAATATGAGATGCTTTTATCTTCTCAATCATCGCAGACGTGCGCGGCGGAGCTATGACAAACGGGCCTGCGGTTGGTGGTCTGCCCGTCAATGGTCGCTAAAGCCGGCAGGTCTCTTATCATTGTGGGTTCGGTAATCGGATGCTCCAACTCGATCCCTCTCCCAGAAGCTTGCGGCGGCGCAGCTCCAACCCCTCAGAATAGCGCTTGAGCGCAGGCATCATGTTCTTGCTCCTTACCGACGATGACATATCTGGTTTTGTCTTGGCGGAGGTGCAGCTTAAGAAGCTGAGAGGGGCTGGTCGTGCCAGCCCCTCTTACGCAGTTCTCAGTCACCGCAAATCCAAATCCAGCCAATGGGGGGTCCGTTGCCAACATGGATCATAGCCTCCGCCCGTACCCGCCATAACCATAACTGCGCCCGTACCCGCCATAGCCATAACTGTGCCCATACCCGCCATAACCATAACTGTGCCCATACCCACCATAAAAACCGCGCCCGTACCCGCCATAACGCCCGCCATAACCGTGCCCATACCCGCCATCACCGGGCCCAGCAAACGTCGGCATCGGAAACAACAATGCAGCCACTACCGCGCAAATGAGGGAGAGTTTGCGAACCATTTGGTCCTCCACTTTCCTTTCTATGCCCTAGAACTATGGGACACCTTGCAATTGAGCATTGATGCGGGTCAGTTGGACCGGGTTGGCTCGCGCGCTGACAAAGGTTGCCCTTAATGGCATTGCTCAATGCCGCTCTACCTCCTCACCTTGAACGCTCGATGCCACACGCAAGTTTCGCGCGCGCATTAATTCCCTCCCTTCACCTCAACTTGCTCCGTCTCACTGCGTTGCACCGCTGTAGGTGTTCGTTGCTCTCTCCCTACGTCAACCCAAGCTCACCCTGTGGCTTGGTCTGTCGTCACCTTGTTGCACCGCTTTCGTGTCCATCACCTTGCATCTTCAAGCGGTGGCATGAGCTTCGCTACAGCGAAGCCCATCACCCTTGCAGAGCCTCGAAGGAGAGCCGACCAGGGTGACGCGCTCGATGGCAGGGTCGGCGAGCGCATCGGCGATGCCCTTCTGTGTGGGCCAGAGGTGCAGCGGGCCGCTCTCGGCGCTGAGGCCGAGCGGCAAGCGCACATTCGCTTCAAGCCGCCATGACGACAGGGTTCGACCGGGCGAAGCACATCGGCGGCGCAGGTGCTAATTTTTGAATGCCTGCCGCCCCTCGCATCATCGACCTCTTACACAACTCTGCATACAGTATTCATATTTGGTTCGCATCTTGCTTCGGCAGCGCCGATACGAGGCCCCGCCTACTGGAGGATGACTTTGAGTGCAATACTGCTCACTGGCCTCTGCGGGGCGGGTCATATTCTGGATGTGTCTGGCCACCGGCGTCGGGTGTTTGATCTCCGCGCTCCACATCCTCTTGGCGTGGCCTGAGCCTCCACCCGACCCCTTGGAGGCGTTCAGCATCAATACGATAGATTTCAGCAGCGTTGGTGGTGGGCCACTTCGTTTGGCAGTCAGATGATTGAATAACGCCCGTCGGATTTCAAAACGCCCGCGTTCACCCCGCTGGACGATCTTGCCGCGAGCGAAATTTCGGGATGCTGCGCCCCCCGCTTTCGGGGCAGGCCGCAAAGGACCCAAGCCTGCGGCCTCCACAATTCCACTATCCGATCCGAGAGGCCGCGCCGCTCAACCCAGAATGATCGTTCATTGCCGTGGTCTATGACGTACCACATGATCGAACCGTTTTGTTGTGACATTGCAATAGGCATGATGTGGGCGCGCTTCGGGTCTTCCGTCTCATAGACATACGGTTCTTTGTCGTGGAGCATTTGCTGCATCGGAGCCAAGAGCATCGGCTCCGTCAGCTTCTGATCTTTGGGGATTTCATGCTTATCCAGCCCTATGCGAACTAGCTCAAGCTCGTGGAAGATTGAGGCGAGAGCTTCGATTTGCTCCACCAAGCCTCTATCTCTGAGAAGCCGGAACGTTTCATACATGCCGCCCATCCAATAGTTGCTGAGCATGTTGAGGTGATCGAAGATTGATATGTTTTGGGGTATTTCGCCCCTTGCAAGGGCCGGTGCACATTCGTCCTCATTGCAGCGAAGGACTAAATCAAGTCTGCCCTCTGCACTGGCGAAGATCGCGGACATGCGAAGGCGGAAAAAGCCTCGGCTTCCTCGGCGTCATCCGCCTTCGGCCCGGGGGATGGCCGCGCATTGGTCGAGGCGCACGCCGAGGAGTGGAAGGAGGCGATGCGGCAGGTCCTGTTGTGCGCGATCTCGCTGGAGAGTTGCGATGCGCTGACCGCAAACGCCGATGAGGCGTTTTTGAAATGCCGCGATTGTCATGCTGATGCCCCTTCCCCCGGTCGCTATCGCGGTCGTCGCAGCCAAGGTCGTTGGATAACGATGCGCCGGTCTCTCGCCCCGTTCAGCGGACCGGATCATTAGTTCACACACAATGCTTGGCGGATTTCATCACCACTACGTCCGGGTGTAGGTTTTCGATACACACAATAGTCCTCAGCTTGGCAATCGGGACGCGTTAAATTGTAACAGCAAGTGTTCAACTCGCGGTCTGAAACGAACCGTTACAAAAATTCCATCCCCAGACGTACGGGTGAAACGATCGGCGATTAATTTGCGTCCATTCATCAACTCGAGGAGCATGGAGACATGGGTAGTGCGACGCGCTCGGCCCGCCCATTGCTAGCTCATGGCAAACCCCGCAAGGGCTTGAGTGCCTCCTTGGCAATTTGCTGCGGAGGACCGTCACAAACCAGAACAACTCAGGGTCTTCGGTGACCTGAGTAAGCTAGGGAGAGGATAAGAAAATGAACTACCGTAAGTTTAGTCTTGTAACCGGCGGCCTCATCGCTTTGATGATGGGGCTCTCCGGTCAGGCTATCGCCGGCTCCGATGAGGAGCAGTTGGCGAGAATGAAGGATCCGGACCAGTGGCCCGCCCCCGGCCGTGATTTTTCACTCACTCGTCACAGCGATCTGAAAGACATCAACACCAGCAACGTCAACAAGTTGAACGTGATCTGGCTGCAAGGCACCAACGCTCTGCGCGGTCACGAAGGCCAGCCCCTCGTGATCAAGGACGTTGGCGGCAAGACCATGCTGTTCATGGTCAGCGGCTGCCCGAGCATGGCGAACTGCAACGTCGTGCAGGGCTTGGATCTGACCGATCCCGACAATCCGAAAGAGGTCTGGAACTATGTGAAGAAGACGGACCGTGACAAGTCGGCTGTGCCGCGCGCCTGCTGCGACACGGTCAATCGTGGCGGTTCCTACGCCGACGGCAAGTTCGTGTTTGGTACCCTCGACGGCTATTTGATCGCCCTCGACGGCCAGACCGGCAAGGAAGACTGGGTAGTCAAGAACGCTTGGCCGGAGCACGGTGAGACCAGCACTCCAGCTCCGCTGATCGCCGACGACAAGGTGATCATCGGCTTCGGTGGTGACGAGTTCGCCGCTCGCGGCCGCGTGACGGCCTACAACCTCAAGGACGGCTCGCAGGTTTGGCAGTGCCACTCGACGGGTTCCGACGCGGACGTGTGCCTGACCGCCGACACCAACAAAGCCAATCCTCAGTATGGCCAGGCTGGTTCCGATCTTGGCATCCACACCTTCCCAGGAGAGGACTACAAGCTCGGTGGCGGTGCTGCTTGGGGTTGGTACAGTTATGACCCCGAGACGAAGATCGTGTACTACTCGACCGGTAACCCGGGCCTGTGGAGCCCGTCCTATCGTTGCGGCGCCAAGACCCAAGAGGAATGCAACAGCGGCAAATGGGACAATAAATGGTCGATGACAATCTTCGCCCGCAACGTCAAAGACGGCACTGCGGTTTTTGCCTATCAGATGACCCCCTTCGATCAGTGGGACTATGACGGCATCAACGAGAACATGCTGACCGACATGGATGTCGACGGCAAGAAGGTGAAGGCCCTCACCCACTTCGACCGTAACGGCTTTGCCTATGTGCTGGATCGCACGGATGGCACTCTGCTCCGCGCCACGAAATATGTGACCGTGGACTGGGCCGAGAAGATCGACATGAAGACGGGCCGCCCGATCAAGGTGTTCGAGCATTCTCCGCTCGAGGTTGGCCGTAACACCTCAGCCTGCCCGTCAGCTATGGGCGGTAAAGACCAGCAGCCCGGTTCGGTGGACCCCAAAGAGGGGAGCATCTTCTACATGCCCACCAACAACTGGTGCATGGAGGACGAGCCGCAGCAGCGCACGCACACGAACCAGGGCACGGTTTACGTGTTCGCGAACGTGTACATGTATCCCGAGGTGCCCGGCACCACCGGCAAGATTAAGAAGTATGACGTCTTGACCGGCAAGACCTTGTGGGAGATCCCGGATCCGTATCCGAACTGGGGCGGCACCATGAACACGGACGGTGGTCTGGTGTTCTACGGCAGCCTGGGCGGCGACTTCCGCGCCGTCGATCGCAAGTCCGGCAAGATCCTGTGGAGCCGTAAGCTCGGTTCCGGCATCATCGGCAACCCGATCACCTACAAGCTCGGTGGCCATCAATACGTCGGCGTCTATTCGGGCATCGGCGGTTGGATCGGCCTGCCCGTGACCGCTGGCCTCGACCTCAACGACAAGTTCGGCGCCATCGGCGCCACGGCCATGGCCAAGGCCGCTGGTCTGAGTCTGATCCCGCAGGGCGGCGAGCTGAACGTCTTCAGGGTCATGGAGTAACCTGATCTTCTAGACTAGATATTGGACGCCCGATGCCCTAGCGGCATCGGGCGTCTTAACGGCAGCGCGGAGTAAGTCGAGATCGTACATGTTTAGAGATTGGCTGATGCGTTCTCGCGCATCCGTTGACGTCGACACGTCCATCCATACACACGGGAGTGTCCCATGAATCGCAAACATCTGGCGGTGCCGGCAATGGCATCCGCCTTTGCTTTGTCTTTGCTCGCCTACCCGGCCCTCGCACAAGCCCCTTCAAATGCGCCGGAGCCCGCAACGGCCCCCGCCGCCCCCGCTAAGCCCAACGCGGAAGCTAAGGACATGATGAAGTTCTCGCAGAACGGCAGCGATGCGATTCGCGAGATCGCTGCAGCACGGGTGGCTATCTTCAATGGCGACCCAAAGCTGGCCTCGGATATGATCACCAAGGCAAAAGCCTTTGTTGCCAAAGCGGAGCTAGAAGCACCGACGTTTATCGTCAAGACGACCGAGTCGGCGCAAGGCAAGGAGCTTGGAACCACGTCTGACACGGCAAAAGCTGAGATGGTTCCCGTCGATGGCCAGCTCGTGGTCGCCGATGATTTCGTGTCCACTCCGGAAAAGCAGGCGCGCATCGCCAAAGCCAACGAGCATTTTAAGAACGGCGAGCAAAAGGAGGCGCTGGAGGAGCTACGTCTTGGAGAAGTCGAGGTTATGTACAATCGCGTTTGGATGCCGCTTGCATTCGCCTCCGAGCACATCGAACAAGCGATCAAGTTGATGAATGACCAGAAGTATTACGAGGCCAACCTAGCACTCAAAGCGATTGATGACAGGCTCACGGTTGATTCGGTTAGCGTCACAGACCTGCCCAAGAAGAAGTCGTAAAACCCGCTCCGCTTGTGGCAATCATAGGGTGATATCGGCTGCCCTCCTTACAATCGATCGCTCAACCCTCGACGGCGGCTCCTATTGCACGCTTCCCGGCGCTTCATGCGGTGCCCGCGCCGCGAGCCGCAGATTGTTTAGGGGTGCAAGCTCTGCGTCGGACTGTTTCAGCTTATTGCCTTAGGCGCTCACGAAAACATATTTTTACAAGCTTGCCACGCTGTGGGCGCAGGGCAGAGCAATGGTTTCGTTCAGGTCGCTTCGACGGGAATTGGACCCGCTTGATCTGGAGATTTTGCACAGAGCCTTTGACGCCACCCAAGCGGTGGCCAGCGACGAAGGTCTGGAGG
This sequence comes from uncultured Alphaproteobacteria bacterium, assembly GCA_963804515.1. Classification (GTDB taxonomy): domain Bacteria; phylum Pseudomonadota; class Alphaproteobacteria; order Rhizobiales; family Methyloligellaceae; genus Methyloceanibacter. The sequence goes on from CAWDQR010000008.1 coordinate 26,481, forward strand.
CCATCCTACGCCGCGAGCTCGTCGAGATTGCTTGCTTCAATGGCGTGAGCGACCCGGAAAACCCTTCGAGACCTCGTCCTGGCTAACCTGTCGACGGTCAGACCACAGCCGCAACCCGAAGCACTCCATCGCTGCGTCAACATCTACGGTGCTTCGGTCACCGAGCGCTCCCGCTCCTGCAAAACAGCTCGGCGAAGGGGTCGTAATTTGACTGGAGCGGGCTATACAAATGCTCAAACGGATCCCATTCTGCTTGATGTCATATACGTCGGGGTGCAGAGATCAGTCTCAGCTCGGCATAGTTCGGGATGGCACCGGTAAGCAGCCGTTTTGCGATCGTGTGCCACATCTCGCTGTGCTTATTGGCGTACCTCTCATTGGTGGACTCCCCATCGAACTTCACTTCGACCACTGAGAAGCCTAGCTGACGTAGGCGGTCGATGACCTCTCACCCCCCACCGCCATTGACCAACTTCGTTCCAGCCTGTTCAGACCATGTGTCATATCCATTCGGTCGTTCTCGTTGCACCTCAGCTAGCTGGTTGATCGCTTCAAAGCCATAGCGCCTAAGCTTGAGAATCTCTTTCAGAGTCTCGGTCCGGCCAATCGCACGCTGAGGGGGCACCTTCAGCAACTCGCGCCTCGATGCAACGCAGCCAGAGGGCCGGTCCTGTGCGCTTTACCGGTGCATAGCTGCCCAACAGAAACAGCTCCGGCATTATCTGCTGCAACTCCGGCATGAATTCCCACAAGCGCTCGGGATCAGGCCAAAGGACCGCGCAGGGTGCGCGACCTGGTCGCCGGCGGCATAGGCATGGGCGGCCGCTCTGAGGGTTCCGACTACCTGTTCTGCGAGCGAGTTCATCGAGTTCTTATTCGCCTCTCTCGCTCTCTTTTTGATACGCTGGAAGCGCCTCTATAAGGCGCGCCACCAATAGAGCCCCGATGCTAACAGGCCGAGCACGAGGATAGCCATGAACGTGTCATTCGATGCGAGGATGAGCGAACCCGCCATTGAAAACAAATCTCTGACGAGGGCGCCTAAGCGATCAGGGCAGCAGTTCCTTGAGGATCAGCGCCACCGGCCACGTAGTGCCGTCGCGGACAATGCTTAGGCTAACGAGCGTACCGTCCGGACGTCGCATCAAGTCGGTGAATTCGGCTTGGCCAATGGACTCGGCCGGTAGACCATCCACCTCAATAATGACATCGCCGACCCTAATTCCCGCGGCAGCGGCTGGGCTATTTGGGAAGACAGTAACCACACGGAAGCCGGGAGTATCGGCCTTGACGGCTTGGAATCCGGTCTTCCACTGCATCGTCGGCGTGCCAAAGACGGCCGAACGTTCGAACCAGAGTTCGTGGCGCGAGTAGTCAAACGTAATCACAAACTGCCGGAGGATTTGAGAGCCGATGCTGCCGTCAACGTCGGCCCCCGGAAGTCCGCTCTTGCCACTTGAGGGAAACTCCGCCACAGGCCGGTCGAGTTCGGCATTCGCAATGCTGAAGCCGTCGAGACGAGTAACGATAGTCTCGAATACGCCGTCAATTCCACCGCTCTTTATGCTGAGCACGCTAGGGTGACGGGCCCCGAAGCCGTGTTGTTCGACGAACCGGTGCCGGAGTACGAGTGCGCCGGTCGAACCCGTGTCGATTTCGAACCTTCCGACAAGCCCGTCGGCAGCAGCGTATACCACTGGAATCTTATCGTCGAAGACGAGCGACACGCATGTACCGATGCCGCGGTAGCGGAACTCTTGGGCCGACGCGAGCGTCATCGTTCTGGCCTCGTAATCGAGCCGGACTGCAAACCGCGCGAGCAGTTCACGGCCGACGAACCCGGCAAGCGGTGGCCGACTTCCTCGGTCTGTCAAGAACCGCGGGAGAGGCAATACAGGTACGGCCTGGTCCAACCATTCCGCGTTCCCAAGGCGCATCTTTAGGACACGGGTGAAAGCGATGGGGACGGTGCCCTCGCCGCTACCCCGCGCGGTAGCGCTCCCCTCAACTTCAAGCCCTAGTGCAGCGGCGGTCTCCGGACTCACTGCTTCAACACTCCCCGTGTCGAACATCATAGGGAACGGGCCTCGACCGTTGATGGTCACGTTCACTATGACCTCACCGCTCTCGACGGAAATCGGTATGACAGTCTCGAAACCTGAGCTCTCTGGACTTGCCGAGCTTTGGAAGAGGTGGGAGGACGCGTCGTGGACGCCTCGGGCACCGACGTCGCAGGCTATGGCGGGGTGCACCGACGCGAACGCGAAAACCATCCCCAAATAAGCAATTTTTGCAGATCCCGACATTTCAGGAATTTCCAGATGAAAGACGCGACCACCTATGCCTAGGAATTCACGCCACCAGTTCTCAGCTGGTGTATGAATTGTAGTAGTCCAGGCATTCTTCAAAGCGCCACCACCAGTATGAGCTGTGCGTCACCATTTCTTGCATCCGCAGCGGCCAGCAAGGGTCAGGATGGCCACCTTGATCTGGCAGATTTACCCCACTTCCGGGGTAATGGTGATGGAAGCGGTACCGGTGCGCACCCGGCGGCTGAGACGGTCCCAAGATCAGAAGAGCAAGAAGCAGGCTGCCGGCAAGGGAAGCCACTGCGGTTATCTTCGTTCGCATGCCCCCCCTTTGGCACTGAATTCATCGAAGACGACGTCCCACCGTAAAAGAGAAAGCTCCATTTTACATCCTGCTGAAGCACGAGGCCGCACTCCTCAGAGAGCGGCCGCCAGTAACGCAGCAACGGACTCACTAGCGGCCCATCTGCTGACCGATTTGATTTGCGGTTTGGGCGCGGCTTCGCGCGACGTCGACCCTTCGCTAGATCAATTAGTGACGTCGAAATCCATGCCGTCGAAGGTGTAACGCGGGACTTGCGTCCAGACGCCGTCCTCCTGCACCGGAACCTTGTGGACCTTGACATTGTCGACTTCGAGCTTGCCGGTCTTCTGGTTCACCCAAAAATCGATGTCGTAATATTCGTCCTGGCTGCCGGGCTTGCGGAAGTCGGTGCAGACGAAATATTCCCCTTCCTTCTTCAGGTGGCGCACCGGCTGGTGGATCTCGACGAATTCAAGCGGCAAGGTCTCGCCGGTCTTGTCGTCCTTGATGGGAACGTCGCCATTATGGTCCTTGTGGGTGGCGATGTAATTGTGGATGGCGCCCATCACCTGCCAGGCGCGCGTTACCTCCATGTCGCCCGGATGCTCCTGCACCGGGAGCCACCACCAGGCTACCGGCATGCGCGTGATCATGATCCAGCCGTCGCCCTCCTGCTTCGGCCCCTTCTGCACGCGGATATCCATCAGCTTAAGGTCATTGCCGTCGGGCTTGAACCAGAAGTCGATGGCGTATTGCTTCTTCGGCTCGTCCTTGTCGTGGAAGATGACATTGGCGAACCAGCCATAGCCTTCCATGCCGCGCACGATCTTGATCTGGTCGAACAGGAGATTGAGGTCCGCGTCGAGCTTGGGGTCGTGGAACACGAAGACGCCGTCCTTCGTCTTCTCGTCCACCACCTTCTTCACCGCCGCATTGATGCAGGTCCTTACGAGGTTTTTTTACTTTTTGGGGAGACTTAGCCACCACACCCTTGGAACTATGGTGCAGGGAGGTAATTTCATCGTCAGGAAATCGGCTCTGGATGCTGTAGGAGGTTACAATACCGATGTCGTTTTTTTTGGCGAGGATACCGATTTCGCGGTGCGGATCGCTACCGTTGGTGATGTGAAGCTCGTGCCAAAAATGTGGGTTTATTCGTCAGCACGCCGTTTCCAAGTTGAAGGGATCGTGCTGACTACATGGCGCTACATCCTCAACTATCTCACGGTCACGTTCCTCGGAAAGCCGGTAACCGAGGGGTATCAGGACATTCGGCCTTGAACGGCTGAAGGACCGTTTAGGCGACCAAGGCCGTAGAATGGGCCTGCAGGGGTTTCGGCTAGTGAAATGCGGAAGGGGAGAAATGGACGATAGGTAACTAACGCCTCAGCTGCTGTCCGAGGGCAGACGGTAGCGAATGTCGCATCTCGAATCCTGCCAATAGGAGGATGGAAAGCAGCAGCGGCAGCAGAAAATAAATTGCCCGGTAGGCGAGCAGCGCGGCAGTCAACGTGCTCACGGGTGCACTCCCCCCAAGAGCGGCCAAGATTACCACTTCAAATACTCCGAGGCCGCCGGGGACGTGAGTGAGCACCCCCAAGATCAATGCCGAAGCGTAAATGGCTGCGAAGGTAAGAAAGTCAATTTGGCTGGTCGGAATTAATACCCACAGCACCGCCGCGGCAGCGAGGATGTCGGTGCTTGCTAAAGCGAGTTGGGCAAAAATCAAGCTTGCGCTCGGCGCCTTGATCTCGAGGGAACCCAAACGAATTGGGCTCCGGCTTATCGCCCAATATGCGAGGGGAGCGAGAACAAGTGCGAGACACGCGCCAGCAATCAGCTGCAAAATCACTGGGGGAGCACCCGTCAGACGCCCTATCTCCTGCGCCCGCAAATCGATGCCAAGCAAGGTGATCGTAGAAACCCCGACACCAAAAGCGAGGGAAATGAAACCTACTACGCGCGCGATTTGCGCTGGCGACAGGCCAGCTGCCGAATAGACCCTGTAGCGAACCGCCCCACCCGAGAAGGCGCCAAGCCCGACCGCGTTGCCGATGGCATAGCCACAGCACGACGCAAGGAAAATAGTGGGAAGCGGCACACGGGTACCTTCATAACGCAAAGCCAAAAAATCATAACCGACAAGCACGACATAGCTCACCAGCGTAGCCGCCAAAGCTGAGACAAGAGACGTGAAAGGCAGCGAGCCGAGCGCAGCCACGAGGGCCTCGAAGCTGATGTGGGCAGCCGCATTCCACAGCGCCAAGAGAACAATTCCGCCGAGCGCGAAAAACGCAAAAATTGTCAGCATTGGCCGCCAGCCCCGGTGCTGCCGGACGAACCGCACGTCGACTAAATCGACGGGTCTTTCGCGAAACGATTTCCTCAAAGGCCTCTCAGGGTCCTGTTTCAATTCCCATAGGGTGCGCCGCCAGTCTGGTCAACAATGACGCTTAAGCAGCGTAACATCGCTAGGCTGCCGGAGCTGCCCGGTGTGGACTGAGAGCGGGAACAAGACCTCAACGTAGCTGTCGTGGTTTCAGCCGGCACTGTCACGTTAATCGGAAAATTTGCAGGCCAAATGACCAAGGCCGCAACGGTTCAGGCTGCGACTGTCGCTTGGCGCCATGTCAGCATAGCCCGATCGCGAAACACGCGCAGGGTTCGGCGCGAGGTCAGATGGCGTTGGACGTTGAACACATTGTAGATGGCGGCGTGGATTGAGAGAAAGCGCTGTGCCGATCCGGGTGACTTGAAGCGCTTCATTCGTCGTTCGCGTTGTCGCAATGGCTGGTGGGAATTCTCTGCCCGGTTATTCTTCCAGCGAGCTGCGTCGTGCCGCCGCGCAACACCAAGTTCGCGCAGCGCAGAGCTGCAGGATCCGAGCTTGTCGGTCACGATGGCGGCTGGAGTGACGCCCTGCTTCTTCAGGAGTTTTCGCATCAGCTTGAGCGCCGCCTTGCGGTCTCGCCGTGGCTGAATGAGGATGTCCAGGACCTCGCCTTCGCTGTCCACGGCACGCCAGACATACAAATGTCTGCCGTTGATGGAGACGAACACTTCGTCGAGATGCCATCGCCCGTCCGGCCGAGGCCGTCCTCGTCTCAGCTTGCGCGCAATGATCCCGCCGAACTTCAAAGCCCAGCGGCGGACCGTCTCGTAGGATACATCGATGCCACGCTCGGCGAGCATATCCTCGACGTCGCGGTAGCTCAGAGCGAAGCGGAAATAGAGCCAGACCGCCTGCTGAATAACGATGCTCGGAAAGCGGTGGCGGCGGTATGAAAGCTTGTCCATAAGCGAACGCTATACGGCCCGTCCGTACCAAGCCAGTGTGTTACCGTGACAGTGCGGCAAGGGCGCCTCACGCCCCGGCATGCCCCCACGGCCGCGCCGGCCGGTATGGTGTCGGCAAGAACCGCGCCACGCTGCCCGCGGTCTCGATTACTACGCTGGCCTTACCAGCGAGAGGCCTCTGCGCAAATATCACAAGGGTGTGGCACGCCGCACTGCGACCGCTGCAAGGAGCTGGGACTGCCGGTGCGCGGCATCAACGTCGGCGAGGAAGCAGCTGCACGAGAAAGCTGTGCGCGCATTAGAGACGAGTTGTGGTTCAAGGGCCGTGAGTGGTTTCGGCACGCCTTCGGTTTCACAGAATGGTCAATGAGCGCAATGTCTTGATTTAGACATCGCTCCGAGCTACACGCGGAGGGATGATCAACGTGTCGGTTTCAACTCGTTCAGCATCGCTGAGTTCTTTGCGCGCGGAGACTCAAGCGCCCCATGATCTCTTGCAAGATCAAGAATAGTCACGCCATGCTTCGCCTTGTGTGTACCGAGAACTTCATCCGCATTGAATAGCTGAAGGAATCACCTAACGTCAGTTCACAATGTTTGCACTGCTCTGCTTCGTCCTGGCCGTCTTGGCCTCGCCATTCAAGTCGAAGAGCCGGCTTGAAGCAGAGAACGTGGCACTCCGACATCAGTTGATCGTTTTGCGGCGTAAGGTGCAGGGCCGGGTCCGGCTCACGAACAACGATCGCTGGTTCTTTATCCAGCTGTATCGATGGTTTCCGTCGATCCTGCAGGTCCTCACGATCATCCGTCCCGAGACGCTCGTGCGTTGGCATCGGGGCGGGCTTTCGCTGCTATTGGCGTTGGAAGGCGCGCTCACTGGGAGGGCGGCCGCAGATCGAGACGGACCTCCGCGTGTTGATCCGGCGGATGAGCATCGAGAACCCGCTTTGGGGAGCGCCGCGCATCCACGGCGAACTGCTCAAGCTCGGGTTTGAGGTCGCGCAGTCGAGCGTCGCCAAGTACATGATCAAGCGACGCGGGCCGCCAAGCCAGGGATGGCGCACCTTTCTGCGTAACCACGCGCCGGACATTGCCGCCATGGACTTGTTCATTGCCCCGACCATTGGCTTCGACCTGCTCTATGCCTTCGTCATCGTTCGGCTAGACCGCAGAGACCTCGTCTGCATCAACGTCACAACAAACCCGACGGCAGAATGGATTGTACGTCAAATAACGGAGGCATTTCCCTGGGATGAGGCCCCGCAACACCTCATTCGCGATCGGGATCGGATCTACGGCACCATCGTCAAACGCCGATTGCGCGCCATGGGCATCCGGGACAAGCCTGCTGCATCAGCCTCGCCTTGGCAGAATGGCTTTGCCGAACGGCTGATCGGATCGATCCGGCGCGAGTGTGTGGACCATTTCGTCGTCTTGGGCGAGGCGCATCTGCGCCGAATCCTGCGAGCGTATGCTCGCTACTACAACGACATCAGAACGCACCGGTCATTGGATAAAGATGCGCCGGTCTCTCGCCCCGTTCAGCGGACCGGAATCATTAGTTCACACGCGATCCTTGGAGGACTTCATCACCACTACGTTCGGGTGTAGGTTTTCGGTACACACAGGGGGAGGCTTCTCAAGCCTGGAGGGGACGCCTCGATGTGGCGCGAGCCATCGAATAGCCAGATGGACGTACCGAGAACTACCGAACCCCTCGGTGCCCAACACTTGCCCCTTAAGCTTGATTATGCGCGCCCGCATATTAGGCCCATATTGGGCAAACCCCGCGGTCGGCAACATAAGTTACTGATTTTATTGGCGCCCCGTAGGGGTTTCGAACCCCTGTTTCCGGCGTGAGAGACCATAAAGCCCCTTAAGTGCATGGCGCGGAGCGCCGTTCCTTCAGGCGAGCCCCGCATACTGCGCCCAAAATTTTGAGCCCGCGCTGCGAGTCCCGTGCGGTATATTTCATGGGACCAAGATAGGCGCATTCGAGCTCGCTTCCGCGCTTCACAAATCGACCGTTACAGTCCCGGCCGCTCGGGCCGAACCAGTAACCAAAAGCGACGTCGCTCCCCACGCCGGTTTTGTCGACGGATTGGAAAGCCATGACGGTCACACCTGAAAATCGCAAGCGGTTCAAAGAATGGGGCTGTGAGAAGGTGCGGTTAGACCACCATAGGTCATCGACGGAGGCTGCCTAATCGAGGGCCGAGAAGACCGCATTCAGGCTTCGGAGTGGCTTAGCGAGCAAGACCGCAAGCAGCGGCGCACAAACACCGTGATCCTCACGCTGACGCTTATCGCTGCTACAATCGCCGCGGTCGCAGCGGTAGTGCCCGTGATTGCGTCCCTCGTTGCCTGCTGACGGCTTTTAGGCCCTTCGGGTTATCTGGCAACCCGGTGGCGGTGCCAATTCAATCGGCGCCCTCAGTAAGCCGACTTATCGTTCGATTTCCGCTGGGTCGGCTGCCTCCGGTTTCCACCGAGTCGGCTGCCCATCAAACGAGGGTTTGGTCTGGAAAGCCCAGGCGTTTACCTTGCTCGACCACCACCCCAATTGCGGCTCCCCGTCTCCGCGCGTGAGCCAAAGCAAGCGTCCATCCTTGGGGGCCGTCTTTATCGGCTGCCATTCGGTCATGGAGCATCATCCGTCACTTTGAGCGCGCCCATTATAGCTCCCGTTTCACCCTGCCAGCCATTTTGCAGCGCGTGAAATAGCGCCCCGCTGACGGCCGTTGAGAGACTGTAAGCCCCCAGACGTCTTCTTTGGTCGCAGGAGGGCCGAGCCGAGCTCGTGATAAAGGGATTGTCGGGCATCCGAACCTCCCTTTGCAGGTTACGGTGTCAGGTCGTGGGCGGCTGAAGGTGTCCATCCCTCCCCGCCGCTGCGCGCCCAGATTAGGACCTTTTTGATTCTCACATGGCAACAGAACGCCCGAAAACCCTGCAAGACACGTTCCTCGATCACGTCCGCGAGCAAAAGACCCCGCTAACGATATTTCTTGCGAACGGCGTGAAGCTGCAGGGCGTCGTGGCCTCGTTCGACAGTTTCAGCGTCCTGCTTGTGAGGGATGGGTATTCGCAGGTCGTCTACAAGCACGCGATATCGACGATCATGCCCACTCACCCCATCAAGCTCGAGTACGAATAAAGCCCCGCTGACGCCCTTTAACGTTCCGGGCTACCGGAATTTCGCCCGCCAGCGACGCTCCCACGGGCTCGTGACGGCAAGATATTGGACAGATATTGGACAGCCACCAGAAACGCAAAGTGTAACAGGGTCAGCTTCTAGCCGATCTCGCCCAAAGTACGCGGAAGAAAGTGCGGACAATCACGCCTGACCTCGTTTGAGACGCTCTCGCGCTGAGAGGATCCACACTATAAGACAAGCCGCATAGGACGAGTCTTGTGCCAGCTGCTGCCCAAAACGCTCATGGCTAAAATCGAGTTCTGGTACGAATTTGCGAGCACCTATTCCTATCCCACCGCCATGCGCATCGAGCGGCTGGCGGCTGAGGCTGGCGTCGCCTTGCGGTGGAGGCCATTTCTGCTCGGCCCGATCTTCCAGACGCTCGGGTGGAACGATTCGCCCTTCAATATCTACGCCGCCAAGGGCCACTATATGTGGCGCGACCTGGAGCGCGTCTGCGCGGCCGAAGGCTTGCCGCTCAAGCTGCCGCCGTTCCGCTTTCCGCAGAATGGGCTGAAGGCCGCGCGGCTTGCGCTGATCGGCGAGAAGGCTGGGTGGACGCCCGCTTTCACCGGCGCCGTGTTCACCGCGAACTATGCGGAGCAAAAAGATATTAGCGAGGACGAGACACTCGCAGCGATCCTTACCGCGCTTGGCGTCGATGCGGCGGGCGTCTTTGCCGCCGCGAATGCGCCAGAGAACAAGGCCGCACTGAAGCAGCAGACGGAGGAGGCCGCGGCGCGGGGGCTGTTCGGTGCGCCGTCCCTCACCGTGGGCGATGAGCTGTTCTGGGGCAACGACCGGCTCGAGGCTGCGCTCCTCTGGGCGAAAAGCGCCTAGGTCGGAAGTGACAGGCGCTCGCTCGCCCTCAGCTTGACGCTTGCGCTTTTCAATTGCCCACAGGCCGCCATGATGTCGCGACCGCGAGGGGAGCGCACCGGGCTCGCATATCCGGCCCGGTTCACCACCTCGCCGAATGTCTCGATCTGCTCCCAATCGGAGCATTCGTAAGGCGCGCCGGGCCAGGGATTGAACGGGATCAGATTTATTTTGGCGGGGATCTTGGCGAGCAGCCGTACCAGCTCCTTGGCGTCGGCGATCTGATCGTTGACACCCTTCAACATCACATATTCGAAGGTGATGCGCTTGGTGTTGGACAGGCCCGGATAAGAGCGGCAGGCGTCGAGCAGCTCCTTGATCGGCCATTTCTTGTTGATCGGGACGAGCTGGTCGCGAAGCTCGTCGCGCACGGCGTGCAGCGAAATCGCCAGCATGGTCCCGGCTTCGGCGCCCCAGCGCGGGATCTCCGGCACCACGCCCGAGGTCGACATAGTGATGCGGCGCTTGGAAACCGAGAGCCCTTCGCCATCGGCGGCGATGGCCATCGCGTCCCGCACATTGTCGAAATTGTAGAGCGGCTCGCCCATGCCCATCAGCACGACGTTCGTGATTTTGCGCTCGCTTTCTGGGAGCCCACGCGTCTCCGCCGCCACAGCGCCCGGCCAATCGCCGAGGCGGTCGCGGGCGACCATGATCTGACCCACGATCTCGGACGGCGTCAGATTGCGCACAAGTTTCTGCGTGCCGGTGTGGCAGAAGCTGCAGGTGAGCGTGCAGCCGACCTGGCTCGAGATGCAGAGCGTGCCACGATCGGCCTCTGGAATGTAGACCGTCTCCACCTCCTTGCCGTCGGCCAAGCGGAGCAGCCATTTGCGCGTGCCGTCGTAAGAGATCTGCTCGGTCACGATCTCCGGGCGGAGAAGCGTGAAGTCCCGGTCAAGCTCGGCGCGGAGCTCCTTGGCGATGTTGCTCATGCTCGCAAAATTGGTTGCGCCTTGGACGTAGAGCCAGTTCCAGAGCTGGCGCACGCGCATGCGCGACTGGCGCTCGGGCACCCCGAGACGCTCGAGACTGGCCGCGAGCCCCGAGCGATCAAGCCCGATAAGCCGCTGGCGAGCGTCTTCCGCCTGCAAGCGCGGGATCTCTTTGAGGGAAAGGGACGACACTGATATGGCCTTACGCTCGGCCGGCGCCATCGCCGGCCACGCCGTCATATCATGGGTAGGGGACGAAATGCCAAGAGCGGCACCAAAGGCGGGCGCCTTCGTCCGCCGCCTCGTCAGCAAAGTCTCAAGGGCTTTGGCGGCGGCTCGCCCGCTCACTTGCTTTCGTCGTCGTCCTTGCCCATGACCTCGTCCGCGGCGGTCAGGAGCCCGATGGTGGGATTTTTGGAGCAATAGACCAGGATCTGCTCCAGCGTGGACTTGAACTTGGCGAAGTCGACCGTGGTGGGGTCCTCTTCCTCGGTATAGTACCCTTCCAGCCAAAACATGATGTTGGCCATCTGATCGGCGGGCCGCGCTGAGAAGTCGGCACAGGTGATGGTCGACATGTCGACGACTTGTGCCTGCGCCGGGCTAACGGCGATCAGCGCGACGGCTACGGCCGCGGCGTAAATGACCTTCATGGACTCCTCCCATGGCGACGCTAGCTCCGTTCCCCGTCGCAATCAATTAGGGGATGATTTTCGCGAACTGCGGCAATTTAACGTTAGCTGCTGCAGTCCTTGCCGATACGGTCGAGCGCCTCTTTCAGGCCGTCGAGCGAATAGACGTCGCTGGTGGCGGTGCCGCGGGCGGATTTGCCCTCGACCTTCACGGTGCCGCCCTTCTTCAGCGCCTCGACGAGGCTCGTCTCGGTCTCGGGCTTCTCGACGAAGGCCCCCTCGTCCTTGGTGAACAGATCGAATTTTTCTGAGCCCACATGCACCGTCGCCAGAGCCCCGGGGCCGAAGGGATAGCCCATCTTGATGCTCACCTCGTTGGCAACGCCGTCGGCGGGCCAGCGCGAAATGTAGAAATAGACGGGGCCGCGTTTCACCTTTTTGGGGTTTTGCTCCTTCGGCTGAGCCACGGCAAAGCAAACCCTGGGCGTGCCAGTTGCGCTATAGGCAGACCAGTCCTTGAACTTCTGCAGTAGCATCGGATTGTCCGCGCAGGCGGGCGTGCAGCAAAACGCCGTGGCAAGGCAGGCAGCTCGAACGGCTCGGCGCATCTCCCCGTCCCCAACTCGTGAGCGGCCGCAAGCATACATATTCGAGTCTCCTTTGGCCAGAAGCCGAGGTTATGAGCGACGCCGCTTGCGCGGCGCTCCCTGCACGTGCTGGGCCCGCGGCACGGCGCTGCCGCCTTCAGCCACCGGGCGCGACGCGAAGCGCCCGAGGCAGCGCAAGCGGTCGTACATAACAATCGCTCCCGCGGTCGCAAGGTTCAGCGAGAAGGCGGTCGGAATGCGAATAAAATGGTGGCAGCGGGCCGTCAGCTCAGGGCTCAAACTCCCCCGCTAGCGGCCGAGCACATAAGCAGCCTGCTGGGGATGGGCGAAATTGGGCAGATCCACCGCCTCGTCGAGAAGCTCGACCCCGACCAGCCGACACCCTTTTGGCAAGCTAAGCTCCGCGGCGCTTTGCCAATGATAGAGAGGCAAATGGGCGGGGGGCCTTCGACGTATCCGCGAGGGTCTCCATGGCCCTTGCGTCGGCGCCGATGGTGAAGGCGAAGCTCGCGCCGAAGGCGTGGGCCGAGCGCAGCAGATTGCCGAGATTGACGGCTTTGGGAACGCCCTCAACGCCAATGGCGAAATACCTGCGCGCTGTTTCTGGCAAGGATTTCACGGGTCGTTTATGTCATAGACCGTCGCCGGCGGGTCAGAATCGGCCAAGACGACAGCGCTTTCCAGTACAATAATTGGGGCCGGGCAAAGGAACGTCAGTTATGCGCGTGGCGCAATTCAACGAGTTCGGCGGACCGAAAAAGCTGCGCATCGAAGAGGTCCCTGATCCTGTTCCCGGAGAGGGTGAAGTCGTCATCAGCGTTTCTGCGGTCGGCCTCAACTTCTTCGATACGCTGGTGCTGCGCAACCAATATCAGGGTGACTCCACCGCTCCCCTTCTCGCCTGGAGCGGAGGTGGCCGGGACGATCGAAAGCGTAGGGTCCAGGGTTTCCAGCCTTGAGGCCGGCCAGCGGGTCGTGGCCTTCATCGGTGGCAATGGCTGCCGCGAGAAAGTGGCGACCAAGGCCAGGAACGCGATTCCTATCCCCGATGGGGTGAGCGACGACGTTGCCGCCGGCATTCCGATCACCTACGGCACGGCGCTGTATGCGCTCAAGGATCGCTCTGAGCTGAAGCTCGGAGAGACCATCGCCGTGCTCGGCGCCGCGGGCGGGGCCGGGCTTGCCGACGTCGAGGTCGCCAAGCTCATGGGCGGGCGCGTCATCGCCGTCGCCTCGTCTGGCGACAAACTAGCGCTGGCCCGGGCGCATGGCGCCGAGGAAGGCATCAACTATCAGGCCGAGGACCTGAAGAGCAGGCTCAAGGAGGTGACGGGGCGCAAGGGCGTCGACGTGCTCTATGACTGCGTCGGCGGGCCCCATGCCGAGCCGAGCCTACGCGCCATGGCCTGGGGCGGCCGCTATCTCGTGCTCGGCTTCGCCGCGGGAGAGATCGCACGCATTCCCCTCAATCTCGTTCTGCTCAAGGGCTGCTCGCTCATCAGGGCGTTCTGGACCGCGTTCGTGGAGCGCTATCCGGACCGGCACTGTGCCAATACCGCCGTGCTGCTCGAATGGTGCGATCAGGGGCTGATCAAGCCGCATGTGCATGGCAGCTTCGCCTTGGTCGAAGCCGCCAAGGCGCTCGCCCTGATCGAGGGACGCAAGGCCACCGGCAAGGTGATCGTCAAGCCCCAGCTCTAGGTCCGGCGGCCGTTAGGTTCCGCGGGGCAGCTCCCTGTCGAGCGCCCGCGCCGCCGCCGCGCGATGGGTGGGCGTGATGTGCGAGGAAACGAGCGCAAGCACCGCCGTGAGCAAGGCCGCATCGTCAGCAAAGCCGAGCCCGGCGATGATGTCGGGGATGAGATCGAACGGCAGGATGAAATAGACGATCGCCGCAAGCAGCATGCCGCGGACGCGCATCGGGGTGTCGGGGTCGAGCGCGCAATAATAGCCCGCGACAAGGTCCTCGACGAAGGGCACCTGTCCGGCAAAACGCTTGAGCTTGGACCAGAAGTCACGGCGCACCTTCTCCTCGCGTTCGGCAAACCTCCGCAAGGAAATCTCCTTGCCGAGTGCCGCATTGCGGAGCTCGCTCGCATCGTCCCATGCCATCATGCTCGTAACCTCGTAAAGGCTGAAGGAGTCAAATTTCATCAAACACGTAGGATGGGGGCGAGGCCACCGCAAGACGCTCGAATGGGCAGGCTGGAACGGCCCCGAGGATGGAGGCTGGGGCGTGGAAAAGTCCCATCTTGTGCTGCGTCCTGCCGCATGCGAAGCAGCCGCCCATGAGGACGCACCGCATTCTCTTCGTCTGCCTTGGCAATATCTGCCGCTCGCCCATGGCCGAAGGCGTGTTCAGGCGCGTGGTCGAGGAGGAGGGCATCCTCGATCGCTTCGAGATCGACTCAGCGGGGCTTGGGGATTGGCATGTGGGGCAAGCCCCCGACACCCGCGCCCAAGCCGCCGCGAGTTCGCGTGGCATCGACATCTCGGGCCAATCCGCTAGGCAGGTGGAACCGGAGGATTTCGCGAGGTTCGATCTCCTGCTCGTCATGGATCGGTCCAACTTTGCCGAGCTCAAGCGGCGCGCGCCGGGCGACGCGCGGGCCAAGGTCCGTCACTTTCTCGATTTCGCTCCGCATGTGGCGACGAAGGACGTGCCCGATCCCTTCTTTGGGGGTGCGGAAGGGTTCGATCACGCGCTCGATCTGATCGAGGAGGCGGCCCATGGCCTTCTCGCCTCCCTGGTCGGCGAAGAGACCATGCCGGTGAAGCGCGGCGCTCAATCCTCAAGCGGGTAGGCGGCCTCAACCACGTAAGGCCCGCCGCCGACCGAGGCGCGCGACGAGAACAGCACGAAGCGATTGACCTCGAAGGGCTCGCTCGAGAAGCCGCCCTGGCGCTCCAGATAGGCGGCGACGGCCTCGGAGCTTGCACCCTTCAGCCGCGCCATGGTGACGTGCGGTTTGAAGTTGCGGGGCTCAGGCGGGAGACCGGCGGCGCGGGCGGCGCGTTCATGGGCCCGTTGGAGGGTCTCGAGCACTTCGCTCTGTGCAATGCCGGCGAAGATCTGACGCGGCTTGTGACCCCCGAAACTGCCGAGACCCTCGAGCCTGAGCTCGAAGGGCGCGGCCAGGATGTCCCCCAGGCTGTGCGTGAACTCCCGCGCCGTCACGCCATCGACGTCGCCAATGAAGCGGAGCGTCAGGTGGTAGTTGGCAGGGTCGATCCAGCGCGCGCCGTTGAGGCCGGCACGCACGAGCGTAAGCCGCTGCGCGATGGCGCCCGGGATCTCGATCGCGGAAAACAGCCTAGGCATCGGACGGCTCGCTCCGGTGGAGAAGCCTCACGGGCAAGGGTTGGGGTAGGTGAGGTGGATCGCTTCGATGTCCTTGAGCACCGCGTCGGGCAGCTTAAGCAGGCCGCTGGTGATGTCGGTCTTGAGCTGCGCGAGCGTCGTTGCTCCGATGATGTTGGAAGTGACGAAAGGCCGTGAGGTCACGAAGGCAAGCGCCATTTGCGCAGGGTCGAGACCATGTTTGCGCGCCAGCGCAATATAAGTCGAGATCGCGATCGGTCCATTCCCCAACCCGTAGCGGCCCATGCGGCCAAACAGCGCCTTGCGCGAGGCGGCCGGCAGCGCGCCCCCCTCATATTTGCCGCTGAGGTAGCCCTGTCCGAGCGGCGAGTAGGCAAGCAGGCTCACCTGTTCGCGATAGAAGACCTCGGAGAGGCCGGTCTCGAAGGAGCGGTTGACGAGATTGTAGGCGTTCTGGATCGAAACGACACGGGGAAGACCGGCCCGCTCCGCGGCCTTGAGGAAGGTCATCACCCCCCAAGGCGTCTCGTTGGAGAGGCCGACGAACCTCACCTTGCCTTGCGCCACAAGCTCGCCCAGCACGCCCAGGATCTCCTCGATGGGGTGAGAGTCGCCAGTGAGATGCACATAGTCGAGGCCCTCGAAGATGCGCATTGGCCGTTCGGGCCAGTGGAGCTGGTATAGATCGATGTAGTCGGTCTTGAGCCGCGTGAGGCTCCCTGCTACCGCCTCCCTGATCTGCGCCCGGCTTTGCCGGCCGGGGGAGCGATCTTTGCGGAGCCAATCCATCTTGGTGCGGCCGATCACCTTGGTCGCGACGATCATTTTGTCACGCATTTTGCGCGAGGCGAGCCAGGTGCCGATGATGGCCTCGGTGCGCCCTTGCGTCTCGGGCCTTGGCGGGATGGGATAGAGTTCCGCCGCATCGAGCATGTTGATGCTGTGTTCCCAGTCGATCTGGGCGTGGCCGTCGGCCTCGCTGTTCTGGCTGCCGAAGGTCATGGTGCCGAGGCAGAGCGCGCTCACCGTAATGCCGGTTCGGCCGAGCTCGCGATAGTCCATATGCCTCTCCAAAGAACCGCCGCCCCTCTCCGGGTGCTCCTTCTCACCCGCTGGCCGCTGCAAGTCCAGGCACGCGTTTTCACATATAGAAAAGGTTAATGCCCGTCGCCCCAGGCGGTCATTCTCGCCCTTTGTTAAGGGCTGCCCGTCTAGGACCGGGATTAGGGCGCCGTCTGCCATCCCCTTGCCGCTCTCGGCACGCTCCGTGCATCCGTTACTTCGGATTCGAGCAGAGAGGCGACTTCGGTCAGGTGACACCCGACCTGTCCCCCGGCGCCAAAGACCATGATCCTGGGCCCCCCCACGGTCCCCCGCGCCTTAACCGTCCTGCGCCAGCACGGTGACGGGCGGCAGGGCATCGGGAACCGCGGCCTTCTTGTCGAAGGTCTCGCCGGCAAAGATCGAGCCCCATAGCAGCCACAGCACGAAGGCGAGGACGGTCAGAAGCGCAATGAACGCGAAAATCTTCCCGAAGTGTAACGGCATGATCCCTCCTCAAGCCTGCGCCAACCTTGGAAGCGAACCTGGACCAGCTTTGCCAGTGATTGCAAGGCTGGATAGAACCCCTTAGGTAAGCCTTTGCTAACTCGCCCGCTTGAAGGGGTATTTGTTGAAAATTCTCGCGGAGCGCCCGGCGGCCAACGGCGGCCCTGGTCCGAGTGGCGACGCTCCCGCCCCACCCCGCACGGTCCTCGTGGTCTGCTCGACCTGCCGCGACCATCGCGAGCTGGCGCGGCTTGCCCGTCCCGGCACCCAATACCAGTTTCATGACTATGCGAGCACGAGCCTCGAAGAGCTGATCGGCGCCCGCGCCGAGGGACTGGCGGGCGCAGCGGACCCGATCGCCGAGGCGAAGCGAATTCTCACCCGGATCGATGGCGCTCGCATCGCTGCCGTGGTCAGCACCGACGATTATCCCGGCAGCGCGCTTGCCGCCGTCCTCGCCAAGGAACTCGGCCTGCCCGGACCTGAGCCCCGGGTCAATCTGATCTGTCAGCACAAATATCTGTCGCGCGTGGCGCAAAGCCGGATCGTCCCCGAAGCGGTTCCTCCCTTCCTGGCCATCGACGTTGCGGAGCAGGCGGCACTCCCCGACGCGCTGTTCCTTCCGGCCTTCGTCAAGCCCGTGAAGTCGTTCTTCTCGATCGGGGCGCAGAGGGTTGGCTCCTTGATGGAGCTTGCCGAGATCAAGCGCCGATGGGCCAAGCTCGACGAGTTCTTCCTGCCCCTCGAGCGACTGCTCAAGCGCTACACCGGCACCGGCATCGGCACGACCCGCCTCATCGCCGAGGGTGTGCTCAAGGGCGAGCCGGTCACGGTCGAAGGCTATGCCTATGGCGGCGAGGTGGAGATCCTCGGGGTGGTCGATTCGACCATGTTTCCGGGCACGCTCGCCTTCTCGCGCTTCGAATATCCCTCCGCGCTGCCGCCAGGGGTGCAAGCACGCATGGCAGACATCGCCACGAGGCTGATGCGCAGGCTCGGCTTCGACAATGGCTTGTTCAACATCGAGATGATGTACGATTCGAGCGAGGATCGGATCGGCATCGTCGAGATCAATCCGCGCATGGCCTCTCAGTTCGCCGACCTTTACGAGAAGGTCGACGGCACCAACTCATATGAAATCCTGCTGGATATTAGTGCCGGAATCGCGCCAACGCCGAAGCGCCGGCAGGGGCCGCACGCCTTCGCGGCGAGCTGCGTGCTACGCACCTTCGAAGACCGCCTCGTGGCCCGCTTGCCTTCGGACGCCGAGCTCGCGCGGCTTTCGCGCCTCTACCAGGATGCGAGAGTGGAGCTTCATGCGACAGTGGGGCGCAAGCTCTCCGACGAGTTGCAGGACGGGGAGAGCTACCGCTACGGCATCGTCAATCTCGGCGGCCGCGACCGGGCGCAAGTGCTCGAGCGCTTCGAAACATGCCGTGAGCTGCTCGGCATTTCCCTGCTGCCGGCCGACACCTTCATAACGACGCTCTTCCGCGACGGGAGCGAAACCTCCAGGAGGAATGTGCCGTGAGAAGGCTAACGATACTGCTCTCTCTGGTCATTTGTCTCTGGTTGGGCGCGTCCCGGGTCGAGGCAGGGGAGGCCGAGACCGTCGCTGCGATCAATGCGGCCGCCGCCGCGCTTGACGACGCGTTCGAGCGCCAAAGCGCGGAAGACATTAAGCGCATGACGACCCCCGACCACGCCGCGGTGACCCCTTATTATAGCGCCCCGCGATCCGTAACCGAGCAGATCGCCTCGCTCCCGGATCCCAAATACAAGCAGACCATCATTGGCGAGGTAAAGGTCATTCTGTTGGGTGCTGACGCGGCCCTGCGGGCCATTACGGCGGACCTCGATGGGACCCTTCATCCCGAAGCGCGTGTTCGCCACCAGCGTCATGGTGAGGCAAGACGGCCAATGGCGGGAGAGGTTCTATCAGGTCACGGCGATGAAGCCCTAGATGCTCAAACCGTCTCTAATCGGGCGCGTGGGGCCGGCCGCTGTCCGGTCCGACCAGGATGCGATAAGGTCGGCGCGCGAAGAGAGCCCTTGGCTCCCCAAATTAAGGACGTACGACTTGGCACCATTCCCGTTTAGGCGTTTTTCTCACCGGGCCGCATGCCTTGCGGCGACTCTTGTCTTTGCGGGCTTCGCCGGCGGCGCTCTCGCCAATGAGAAAGTGTGCCGGTCCCTAGAGCAGCACTACGAGCAGATCGAGAAGAGCGCGGTCTCGATCGAGGTCAACGCCACTCTGTTCTCCGCGGCCGACAAGGGTTGCGCGGATTTGGCCCGGCGGCTCTTGGACGCGGGCGCCTCGCTGCAGGCGCGGGATCGTTTGGGCTTTACGCCGCTCAGCCGCGCGGCTGCCTCCGGTCAGGCCGAGCTCGTCGCGCTTTTCCTCCAACATGACGCGCCCATCGACGGGCGGAGCATCGACGGCTCTACGGCACTTTATGAAGCGGCGGAGACCGGCCGGCTGCCCATCGTTCGCCAATTGGTGGAGCACGGCGCGAATGTCAGCCTGGCGGGGCGCACCGGCATCACGCCGCTGGCGGCGGGCGCCTATATGGGCAGTGAACCGATCGTGGAATTGCTCATCGAGAAGGGAGCGGATCCGAAGGCGATCGACGACACCCAGAAGACTGCGATCATCTACGCGGCAGGCAAAGGATTCCCCGACATCGTTCGCTTGCTTCTCGATCACGGTGTCGACGTCAATGCCCGCTACGGCAATGATTTGACCGCGCTGATGTGGGCGGCCGGTTACACGGACGAAGCGGGCGTCGACGATGTAGCCAAGGTCATCAGCCTACTCCTCGATCGCGGCGCGCCTATCGACGATGAGGATAATCGCGGGCGAACCGCGCTGATGATTGCGGCCGAGCTCGGCCATGCGGGGGCCGTCGAGCTGCTGCTCAGCCGCGGGGCGAACGCGGGCCTTCAGGACAAAGAGGGCAAGACTGCGAGCGACCTTGCGAAGGACGAGGCGCTCCGCGCGAAGCTTGCCGCCAAATAAGACTTTTATTGGAGCATGGTCTTTTCGGAAAAGCGGTGTCCACTTTTCCGGATCATGTTCTAGTGGCCCTGCCCGAGATATTGGTCGATCTCGAGGCCGGCGAGATATTGCGCGAGCGCGGCGAGCGCATCGGGCGAAGCTGCATTCATGAGGTCGGACATGCCGGGATTGTTGGCGCGTGTGCGGTCGCGAAAATCCGTCATTGTCTTTAACAAATAGTCGTGTTGCTGGCCGGCGAGGCGGGCCGTGGAACCGTCGCCCTGAAAATGGTCGAGATGGCAGCCCGTGCAACCGATGGACGCGTTTGCCTTTAGCGCGTTGGTGGCGACGTCTTGCGGCGCCGACGGCTGTTGCAGATTCGGCCATTTGAGTTTCGAAAAATAGGTGGCGAGCGGGAGCAAGTTCTCCCGCGCCAGCGTCGCGGCGACGGGCGACATCAGGTCGTTCTTGCGTGCGCCGCTTTGGAAGTCGCGAAGCTGGAGAAAGAGATAGCCCGCGTTCTGGCCCCAAATCACCGGCGTGGTCTTCAGCTGGGGAACGCCGCTCTCGCCGTGGCAGGCGGTGCAGAACTTGGCCTTCTCCTCGATCGGGTCGGCAGCGAAGGCGTGCGTGCTCATGACCATGAGTGCCACGAGCAGAACGGCGCGTTTGGCGCTGGCGGGGGCAGGAAGCTGGGACATCGCCTTGAACTCCGTCTATTCGGCGACCCTATCACAAAAAGGACGGGGCTTTTGGGCCCCGTCCTTCAACTCCTAGGCGCGTCTTTCGTTGCCCTTGCGGGCGAGCGAAACGATCAATCGACCGTAAAGGCGATGATGTTGTTGCCGCGCTTGAAGTCGATCTGGGTGTTACCACCCGCACCGACCACGATGTATTGCTTGCCGTCCACGGAGTAGGATGCCGGCGGCGCATTGACGCCAGCACCCGCAAAGAACGACCACAGTACCTTGCCCGTCGCGGCATCATAGGCCCGGAACCAGCCATTGCCTTCACCCGTGAACATGAGACCGCCGGCAGTCGTCAGCGGCCCGCCCATCATCGGCAGCGGCGTCTTCACCTGCCATTTGATCTTGCCCGTGTTGTAGTCGACGGCAGTGACGTTGCCGAACAACTCCTCGGATGCAATCACCTTGAAGGCGCCTCCGAGCCAGAGCTTGCCGCCCGGATAGGGCGAGCTCTGCACTTGGTAGGTCATGGGCTGGTGGAGGTTGACGGCGTAAGTCAGCCCAAGCTCGGGGTTGACTGCCATCGGCGACCATTCGACGCCGCCATTGGCGCCGGGCAGCATGCGGGCACCTTCCGCGGTCGGCAATGTGTACATGCCATCTTGCGACACCATGGCGTCGGAGAAGCGAATGAGGCTGCAATCTTTCCGGTTGTTGACATAGACGTGCCCGGTCTTGCCGCCGTGAATGACGGCCGGCACGATATTGCCGTCCTTGTCCTTCGCGTCGACCAATACCGTCGGGCTCGTGTCGTCGAGATCCCAGAGATCATGCGGGATGAACTGGAAGTGGCAGATATATTTGCCGCTATCGAGATCGACCGAGACGAGCGACTCCGTATAGAGATTGTCGCCGGGCCGGACGGAGCCGTCGAGGTCAGGCGAGGGATTGCCGACCACGAAGTAGACGCGGTTGGTCTTGAGATCGACCGACGGATTTTGCCACACGCCGCCGCCGACCGTCTTGTAGGGATCTCCGGTCTTGGCGAGCCGCGCCTTCTCCGCCGCAATGTTGCGATGCAAGTCTTTGCCCGTGGCGTCGGTGGTCGCCCATACGCCAACGGAGTTTTCGGGGCTCGTGTCGAAATTCCAGATGAGCTTGCCAGTCTTGGCGTCATAGGCGCGGACGAAGCCGCGTATACCATATTCGCCGCCATTGGTGCCGATCAGGATCTTACCGTTCACCGCGGTCGGCGCCATCGTCTCGCTGTAGCCGAGCGTCGGATCGGCGATCTGGGTCTGCCACACGATGCTGCCGGTCTTGGCATCAAGCGCGACCAGCTGGGAATCGAGCGTGGCCAGGTAGACCTTGTCGTCATAGACGGCCACGCCGCGGTTGTTGGGGCCGCAGCAATAGGTCGTCACCGGACCCATGGCGTGCTTGTAGTGCCAATATTCCTCGCCGGTCTTGGCGTTGAGCGCGTAGACATGGTCGAACGACGTCGTGACATACATGACGCCGTTGACGACGATCGGGGTGGTCTCCATCGACTCCTTCACTTCTGTCTGGAAGATCCAGGCCGGGTGAAGCTTGCCAACGTTGGACGTGTCGATCTGCTTGCCCGGGAAATATCGGGTCTGATCGTAATTGCCGTTGGTATGAAGGAAATTGTTCGCGTCTTTGGCTGCGCCGTTCAGCTGTTCCTGCGATACGGGAGCCGCAGGCGCCCCCATCTCCGCGGACCAAGCCAGGTTCAAGCTTATCCCGGCGAGACCGAGCACAAGCGTGCCGACCGCGCTAGCGGTTTTCCAACTCGACATATGATCCTCCCTTGACGTGGTCCCGTTTCGACCGATTTTCCGGCCGCTCCAATCGGGTTCCCACGGTTTAAACTGTGCTCGTGGCCTTGCCTTTTGTCAACGAACGCCTCGGGTACAAAGGATGGTAAAGCTGCAACCAAGCAATCAAATTTGCCACTTCTGCCGCCTCCACGTTTGTGGCTTGCGGCTCACCGAGCGAGTACATTCTCGGCCAAAGCCCCAGACTCATTGGGATGCGCGCGGTCCTGCGTGCGAGGTTTCGTCCCCGGTATGATTCGTCACCTGCGTAATTTGTTGCCGGCACCGCGGAGTCCCCGGTGCGTGCGCACCCGTCACGGCTTGAACTTCCGTTATTTCCTCGTTCTACTTTCGGCCTTCCTGCTCCTGTCTACGCAGCCTCAGCCTGCCCCCGCGCAAGGGGCGCCGACATCCGGAGCCCAAACCCCCGCTCAAGCCCCGGCCCAGTCCGAGGCTCCGCCCTCCAAGCCAGCGCCCCCGCCGGGCGAGCTCACCACGGTCCCCATCGGCTATCTCAAGCAGGAGGTGAAGCAGCTCATTCCGTTGTCGCGGCTGCATGTCGAGCCGGAGGATTACGGCATCGCCGGTGCCGAAATGGCCTTGATGGACAACAACACCACGGGCCGTTTCACCAAGCAGCAATTCGCCCTGGAGGTGGAGCGCGTGCCGATCGGCGGAGACGCCGTCGCGGCCTTGCAGGAGCTTGTCGGCAGCGGCCACCACTTCATCCTCGTCGACGCGCCGGCCGAGACTCTTCTTCGCCTCTCGGACTCGGTCAAAGGGCAAGACGTGCTGTTGTTCAACGTCCGCGCCGAGGATGAGGAGCTGCGGCAGGAGGAGTGCCGCGCCAATGTGCTGCATACGGCGCCGGACCGCTACATGCTGGCCGATGCGCTTGCCCAATATCTCGTCTGGAAGAAATGGCAGCGCTGGCTCGTGGTGAAGGGCGTGTTCCCCGAGGATCTCGCTTATCTCGACGCCATCGAGAGAGCCGCGAAACGCTTCGGAGGGACGATCGTACAGGAGCGCGAGTACAAGGAAACGCCCGGCGCCAGACGCTCCGACACGGGCGAGCTACAGATCCAGCAGCAAATGCCGGTCTTCACGCAAGGCGCGCCGGACTACGACGTGTTGGTCGTTGCCGACGAGAGGGAGGTGTTCGGCCCATACCTTCCCTACCGCACCTGGGATCCGCGGCCCGTCGCCGGCACGACCGGTCTCGTCGCCATGAGCTGGCACCCTGCGCATGAGCAATGGGGCGCCACGCAGATGCAGAACCGCTTCCAACGCTTGGCCAAGCGCTTCATGTGGCCGGTCGACTATCAGGCCTGGATCGCGGTCCGCGCGATCGGCGAGGGAGCGACCCGCACGCATTCGGGCGAGCTCGCGCCGGTCAACGACTACATCCGCGGCAAGGACTTCAATCTCGCGGCGTTCAAGGGGCAAAAGGTGACGTTCCGCAGCTGGGACGGGCAGCTGCGGCAGCCGATCATCGTTGCCGGCCCCGATCTGCCGGTGTCGATGTCGCCGCAGGCAGGCTTCCTGCATCAAAACGCGGAGGTGGATACGCTCGGCGTCGACGAGCCGGAGAGCAAATGCAAGTTCAAATGACCGCCGAAGACGGCCGGGCCGAAGCCTCGCGGGCTCGCGTGTCGGGGCAGCAAGGGAGAGGTGAGGGAGAATGCTACGGACGCAAAGCCTCGTTGTCGCCATCGCCGTGACCGGCAGCTTGGCCTGCCTTGCAGGCGAGGCTTCGGCCTACACGGTCTATGTCTCCAACGAGAAGGGTAATTCGATCTCCGTCATCGACAGTGCAACGCTCGAGATCAAGCGGACCATACCCGTGGGTCAACGGCCGCGCGGCATCATCCTGACCAAGGATGGCAAATATCTGCTCGTTTGCGCCAGCGACGACGACACCGTGCAGATCCTCGATCTCGCCAGCAACGAAATCGTGGGTAACCTGCCTTCCGGCGCCGATCCCGAGCAGATCAACATTCATCCCTCCGGTAGCCCGGTCTACGTCGCCAATGAGGACGACGCGCTGATGACGGCGATCGACCTAAAAGAGCGGAAGGTGGTGGCCGAGGTGCCGGTCGGTGTGGAGCCCGAGGGCGTGGGCGTCAGTCCCGACGGCAAGATCCTGATCAGCACCTCCGAGACCTCGAACATGGCGCATTTCATCGACACCGACACCTACCAGATCATCGACAACGTGCTCGTCGGGTCGCGCCCGCGCTACGCCGAGTTCACAGCCGACGGGTCGCAATTGTGGGTGACGTCGGAAGTGGCGGGGACCGTGTCGGTCATCGACACCAAGACGCGGAAGATCATCAAGACGATCGGCTTCGAGATCCCCGGCGTGCTGCCGGAAAACATGCAGCCGGTCGGCGTCCGCATCCTGAAGGACGGCTCGAAGGCCTTCGTGGCCTTGGGGCCGGCAAATCACGTGGCGGTCATCGACGCGGAGAAGCTGGAAGTCGAGCAATATTTGCTGGTGGGGCAGCGAGTTTGGCAGCTTGCCTTCACGCCGGACGAAAAATTACTGTTCACGACCAATGGAAACAGCAACGACGTCTCGGTCATCGACGTGCCGGCGCTGAAAGTGGTGAAGTCGATGCCGATTGGCAGCGCGCCCTGGGGCGTCGCCATCTCGAAAAACTGAGGCTGGCGGCGAAGGCTCGGTCAGTGCTCGAGCCGGGCAGCCGCCTTGGGCACGACCGTCCAGCCGCGGCTTGCCAGGTTCTCCGTGGCGAGCTGGCTCGCGGTGCCGGTGATCCAGATTTCTCCATGAGGGCCGGCGTGGGAAATGAGCCCTTCCAGCTGCGGGCTCCAATACAGATAGTCCATGGGCACAATGGCGACAACTCCGCCCGCGGTTTGCATCAGCGGCGTGCCGCCAACATTGATGAAGGACCGAATCGACGCAACCCGCTGCTGGTAGGCCGCAGTCAATTCGGCTTTGCGCCGATAGGCGAAGCCCTCCGCATAGGTCTTCGCTTGAGCGGTGCGGGCGATGAAGATCTCGCGTTGACCGGCATTGCCAAGGTGCATCATGGCTTCGACGATAACCGCCTTGTCCGTGGGGGTAAGCCATTGCGTGGCGTAGAAGGCCGCGATGGCGCCTTCGGAGACGCCCATGGCGGCCAATTCCTCATGGCCCATTTTTTCTAAATCCGCGGCGGACTTGTCCCGCAAGGCTTCGCGCAAATCGCTGCTGGTGCCGCCGACGCTGATGGCGATACCGGCGCCGCCCGTCACAAAGGCCAAACCGGCATTCGTCGCGGTCTCGCCGATGGCGCTGGCGCTCGCCACGCGCTTGAGCTCGGCATTCAGCGGCTCGAAGGTGGTGTAGGGATCGACACCGAAATCATAGGCGAGTTTCCGGCGCGCCTTGCTGCCGCCGGTAAGGGACGCAATAGTTCCCTCACGATTTGGATCCGTCGCAGAAATTCCGGCATCAACTTGACCGAAGATGTTGCCAACACCGTGCACCGTGTCGCTCACCGTCTTACCTGGTGCTGTCACGAGATCCTTCACCGTCCCCAGAGGCTTCAAAGCGGTTTTCCCGGCGGAGGTCACCAAGGTATCAGCCCCATTGATCTCCTCCAGATGCGCAGTAGCCGCGACTTCGCGGACGCGCATGCGCAACAGGTCGGTGCCTAGGACGGTAAAGGTCCCGTATTTCGTCTGCATCTGGTAGCGGTCGAGGAACCCGTCGACGGTGACCGGGCCCGCGATCGAGTGATAGGGGCTACGGACCAGATCGGGCGGAAGCACCTGAGCCGGTGAAAATGACGGAGGCGTCTCGTAGGGGCCGGGCTCGGAAAGAAGCGGGTCCGCCGATACGATCACCAACGCGGCGAGTGTGCCGGCGCCGAGGTAAGCGAACGCTTTGGTCATTTCCCCCTCGCTACTCAGCCACGAACGACAAGAGACCGTCTGCGAGCAAGGCTCCGCAGATGTTAAAGGCAACTATATACGCATTCTAGGGTGTGCGACTGCTCCAATGGTCGCGGGTAAACCGACGCGCCGACCCCAGGAGCCCAATGCTCCCTCCGGGCCCTTCGGGCGCGGCGATCCGCCGGGCCGGCCAGCGCGTTTGATGGCGCGTGGCTCAGCCCGCCTTGCGCAGCTCGTGCTCCAAATGCGTGGCCTGCCGCTTGATCGCTCCGGCAGCCTCGGCGGTCACCTTTTTGGACAAGGCTTGGACGTGCTCGGCTTGACGGGTCGCGTGGCGCCGGATCGGCTCGGCCACATCGGCGGTCGCGTTGATCGACAGCGCGCGGACCTCCTCGGCTTGGGCCATGAGGACCTCGAATTGCTTACGCCAATAGGCCCCCTGCAATTCCACAATCTCGGCGAAATTCTTGGCGCCGGCAAGGCTCTTGGCCAAGTCGAAGCTAGAATTGACGTTGCGTTGGGCGATGTCGATGATCTTGCGGTTGAGTGCGGACGCAGCCTGGCCCGCCGCGTCGTAGGACCGCTCCACCGCTTCCAACCCGGCATCGAGGGTGGCCTTGGTGCGCTCATAGGCCTCGCGCGTTTGGGTAACCGCGGTACCGGCGAAGGCTCGCATGGCCTCCGGAATGGCGGTGTCGAGTTTGAAGGCATCGAATTGCGCCATGGGGTTGTACGTCTCGGGCTTCATGTTGGCGGCAGCATCGGGATTGAAGGTCGTGGTCATGTCTACCCTCTCGGTCCCCGCCAAGGGATCTACGGCTCGGAGCCCCTGGGTGTGGGAGTTGCAGGTTGGTTGGGCGAGCGCAATCGCGAGCAGGGAGCGGACGGACGCATAGGCAACCGCCAACAGACCCGCTACCAACGGGCCAATCGCAAATAAACGAGGATACCGCCGTCCTGGGCACGCGTTGCTTCTCCGGTTTCACCGGCAGCGACGCCTTGCGCGCTTCTTCGGGCGCGATCCCTCCCAAGGTGGCAGAGTTAACCACCCCCAGGCTCGGGAGTCGACCGCTTTATAGGACGGAGGCTGACCTTTTGCCCAGGCGTATGACGGCGAGGGCTAGCGCGCCGGGTCGTCGCCGGGCGGCACGCGGGAGGTATCTTTTTGGGCCCCGGCGCCGCCCGCTGGCGCCGACGCCTTGTTCTGGAGCCTGATCTTGGACTGCGAGCTCGATTTTGCGGTGGAGGTCGTTCCAACCATGCTCAGACCGGAGAGGAACGCAACCCCGCTCACGATCGCGGCGGCGATCCCGACAAGCCGCAACAGATTTGGCAAGCGCGGTCGCTCCGGCATCTCCGTCCTGACGATCCGATTGAGATAGGCGATGAACGAGCTCAGCAAGCCCGCAATGGCGCCAGAGCCAAAGACCGTCATGGCTGCGGCGAGCTTCGGCTCGGCGCTCGTCTGAAAACCGAAGACGAAGGCCGCCATCATGACAACCGCCGCAATCCCATCGAGGAGAATCAAATAAGCGAGCCCGCGACCGGCGAGCCGGTCCTGCTGCCGTTCAATGAAACCGCGCTCGATGCGGAGGCGCTCGATTTCGTCGAAATCGCGGGGTTCTGTGCTCATCATCACCTCGAAGGCTGCAACGGTCTAACGCCAGCGTCCGTCCGTTCATTCGACCGAAGACGATCTGGGAGACGACCGGAAGCAGTAGAAACACGCTAATAATAGGAGAATTGTGGCGGATGGCGAGGAATGCCGAGCGGGACGGGGCTCTCTCCCCGGCAATGCGGTTGAGATGGAGATTAAGGTCAAGCCCTCCGTGCATGGGGCGGGTCCGACGTGCCCGCCATGGGGTCGCGGTCGCGATATTCGAAATGAGATCAGCATGAGATCAGAAACGGCACCAAGCGGTAGCCTGCCTTTCCATCCTGCGAATGCCACGCCCTTGTCCTTCGCTCCAGCGGCAACATGACGAACCCGAAATTCCTATTGCTGATTGCGCTCGCAGGGGTCGTGGCTGCCTACCTGATCGTGCCAAGGCTGTGGGCGCTTTACTTCCGCCGCCACCCGGTGCTCGCGGACCTGGCTCGGGTCACGCAGACGGCGGACGGCCACCCGGGCGATCCGATCAATATCGGACTGGTTGGCAGCGAAGCGAAGTCGTGCGGGCGATGAGGACGGCCGGTTGGTTCCCCGCCGACCCGATCACCCTGGCCAGCAGCGTGCGCATCGCCGCGGACACCGTGCTGCACAAGTCCGACGACGACGCGCCGGTGAGCAACCTCTTTCTATTTGGCCGCAAGCAGGACCTTGCCTTCGAGCAGTCCGTCGGAGGCGGTCCGCGCCAGCGGCACCATGTGCGCTTCTGGCTTTGGGACGAGTTGTATGAGGGCCGCCCCGGCTGGTTCGGCGCCGCGACCTGCGACAAAGGGTGGGCCTCAGCCACACGACTGGACAGGTCCCGCATCATATCGCCCCCGATGTGGATGCGGAGCGCGACCGCATTCTCTTCGCCTTCGATCTCCTTGGTGCTGCCAGTGATATCCATCAAGCATTTGGGCTAAGACAGCCAGCCAATCGCAACTCCGATGAGCAGAATGACACCAAGGACACCGCGGTAGATGACGAACGGCCAGGCCGAGAATCGCTCTAGCACCCGCACCAATCCCCATATCGCAAAGAAGGCCGAGACCGAGGCAACCACCAGCCCGACAGCGAGGACTGACCACCCGTGCGCGCCGAGCTGCGCCTTATGTAGTTCCCACAATTCCTTGAACCCGGCCAAGGCGATGGCCGGCAGTCCGACGAGGAAAGAAAAGCGAGCTGCCTCGTCCCTCCTAAAGCCGAGCGCGAGGGCCGCGGTCAAAGTCGAACCTGACCGGGAAACCCCCGGGATCAATGCGCCGGCCTGAGCAATGCCGACGGTGATTGCGTCAGTGAGCGATGCGTTGCCGATCGTGCGCTGATGGCGAGCACAAAGTTCGGCAATTGCGAGAAGGATTGCCATCGCGACGCAGGCCCAACCAATCACACTCAGACTTCGCAGCGGCGAATTGCATTCGTTCAACACACCCGCCAGCGCCCAACCTGCAATGACGATTGGGATGGTCGCGAGTACAATACCAACTGACAATCGGAAATACTGGTTATCGAGCTGCCGATTCGCGATGGCATATACGGAGCTACTGATTAGGTTTCTCACATCGTTCCAGAAATAGCTCACGACCGCCGCCAGCGCCGCGAGCTGCATAGCGGCGGAAAAGGCAGAGCCCGGATCCTGCCAACCGAGTAAAGCTGGCACCACCCGCATGTGGGCAGTCGAGGAGATCGGCAGCAGTTCGGTAATTCCCTGCACCACACCGAGGACTGCTACCTTGACGTAACCGAGCGTCACAAAACCGGTGTCGATGCCCTGAGTGCACACGCCGGCCATATTTACGCGGTCCCCCCTCCGACAGGATCAGGCCAGCCCTGCAGAGCTGATGAATGCTTCCTCTCACGAATTTCCATCGGGTCATAGCCACCATTGGTCGTTGCGGCCATTTTTGGGTGCGTCTTGTCGCCGCCGATCGCTTAGGCTTGAGCCTGAAAACCAGCCGACATCATGCCATTGCGCGGATGGCGCTCTTGGGAACGTCAGTAAGTGACGTCACGGCTCAGAGGTCAGGGCCCGGGATGACTTCGCCGGATTTGACGCGCTTGGCGATGCCGGTAAGGGTGTCTTTGTCGCCAAGCCGGGATTCTGCGGGCCTGAAGATGGTTGATGCGGCATCATGAGCGGTGGCAAACGCATCCATGATTTGGTCCCAAACGCCGGCCCGCCGCCAGAGAACGCGTCGTGGAACCGTCGCTCCTTCACTCGCCTCCTGTGGCTATGGATTGAGCGGGCTGGGCGGCCCTAAAGACGGGTGCTCCGCCTAAATTGAAGCGGAAGAAAACTGTGGATAAGAAGCGCCAAAGCGATCGGACTTGAGCCCACCTGGATGATCGCGCACGAGATTGGAGTAGCTATCCTCTCCATTGGATGCGTCGTACTAGCAATGTAGGTAGGAGGCGTGGCTGCATGATGAAACAGTGGCGTATTGGCTTCCTATCCGGTACCGCTCGGTTCCGAGCTTTGGTTTGCGCTGCACGCAGATCGGCCATCGATGGGGCAGCTTCGCCAATTAGCAGCCCCTATCTTGCCGTTTTTAGGTTTTTCAATGCTTAAGAGGACGAGGCTCTAGTTTCTTGTCAACGCTATCCTCGACAGCGGCTTCGGTCCTAGCGGACCGGGCCACCCTCTTTTGTGGAATCGCAAAAAGGCGAGTGGCTATTGCCGAGACGCCCGACAACGCAGCGCCTGACAAGCGTAACGGCGAAAGAAAAACAGCCTTTGCCGGAGGCTGGCCCCCTAACAACGGCCCAGATTGAGCACCGCTTCGCTCCTCACCCCCAAGCGGCTGCTGCGTCCCGCGATCAGCAAGCTTTGTCGTCTGGTACTCGGACGCTGATCGCGAACTCTTATCCTACTTGCGTTGCTTTCGAACCTGACCGTCGCAGCTTTCGTGTGGCTAACTGCCGTCCACACATATTGGTCGCCGCCCGTGGCACCGGCAGTCAAATCGGCATATCCCGCAAGCACCCATGTGGCTGACGATATTCAGCTGAAGCAGGTGGCCAAAATTCCGCCCGTCCTCACGGCGCCTGCCACGCTCGAAGCAAAAGCAAGCGAAGATGTTTGGTTCCCAATAGCGGTCGACGGTACCGACGGAGTACCCGCCCGCAGCAGCATCGCCATAAACGGACTGCCAGTAGGCGCCACGTTGTCTAATGGGCGACCCTATGGCGAGACGGGATGGAATTTGAAATCCGACGAGATCGGCGACTTGCATCTCGTTCTACCCAATAGCGCGAGTGGCGAAACCAAACTTGGAATCCAGCTTATCGCCCCCGATGGCGAAGTCATTGCCAACGCCGGGACTATCCTTAGGGTGACGATCGATCCCGACGCAGCGCTTGTCCTGTCGCCTTCCAACAGCGAGCGTAAACCCAAGCTCACAGACACGCAAACCAACGAAGCACCCCAAGAGCTTGGGTCAAAGGACGCGGAGGCAAAGCTTGAGGGCCCAGAAGCTGCGAATGCTGTCTCTGAAGATCGTGGGCAATCAGCATCCAACAGTCCGGCGCAAACCGCGAATGATGATGTTAATGCAAAGTGGATCCAGCCTTCGACCTTCGTCAACCTTCGAGAACGCCCTTCATCGTCGGCGCCAGTTATCAGCGTGGTTGCAAAGGGTGCCAAACTCAGCGTTATAGCCCACAAACACCGTTGGGTGCAGGTGGCCAACCCCGGGACTTCAGAAAGTGGTTGGATCTATGCTGGCAATGTGGCCGGCCTAGCAAAGTCACGGCGCGGCCCCAAGCGAGTAAGTCACCCAGAATCAGAGTCAGATGATTCTTTCTGGACGAGTATGGGACACTGGCTGACCAGCCCCTAGTTCCAACTCCTGGATCGGCTAGATCAATCCGCTGCACCCTCAATCTGGCCCGCCCTGCGCTCCGAGCAGTTAGTTAACGCGTTTACAATTCACTACAATCAATTCCAGCGTGCGCGGCACCCAAGCGTCTAGGTCCGCTATTGGCACGAAGCCGACTAAGTTACGCTGAGCGGACATGGAATCATTCAAGGCTCCCCACCTTGTTTGCGTGTCCTAGCTCATGCCTTGGTGGCAGATGCGAGCGGACAAGTTGGCAACGCTTGGGTCGGCGCCGCGCGAATACATCTTGGCCGACATAATTGGTCACGGAACCACCTTGCCCCTCACGGTGCTTAATGTGCCCGCTCTGCGCTCCGACGCCTTCACTTGGTTTCCGGTGGTCGTGGCGGCGAGCCTTGTTCTGGCGGCGCCTGCCGCATGGCTGATCGCGCCGCGCCTGCGCGCGCGTTATTGGCAGCGGCGCGCGCCCGATCACGCGCCCTTCGCTTGGTGATCAGGACCCTGAGCGTTCAGTGACCTTTTCCTCGCTGCTCGGTCCGACAGGAACCGTCCTGACATTTCGGCCTCGAGATCGCCAACTGCTCATCGCCTTTGCCGTCGGCCGAGCAGCACGAGCTTCGCCGGCGGCCGCGAGCGTGAGTGCAAAGGGAGTACCGCCAAATGCAGCTACCTTGCAAATAAGTCCATCGATATAGAAATGCTGGGTGACAAACTCTCGTCAGCGGCTTTGCTCAATCGATCGATTCAAGGAGATAGATCGTTGGGGGTGTCCTGTGGCTCGCGTGCGCCAAGATTGCGCGCTTTTGGCGGAAGGGAAGGAACGCAAAGCTAAGCGCCTTCGCAAGCCTGGGCCTCGTTGGCGTGATCGCGACCCAACTCTGGCATCATCTCTATTTAGGCGGAGGGCTGTGCGAGCCATTGCCCCGCGAACAACTTCGGAAAAACCCCCACAGTCAGCAAATAGATCATTATCCTCCAGAGTTCCATTGGAGCCGTCATTCAGATTCGATCTCATCGGCAAGCAGGTGAACGGCCCCGGGTTAGCTCTAGTGCGTGCGTCCCATTAGAAACCTCCCAACACGGCAAATGGCCCGGCGCATTTCCAAACGGAGCGAGCAGAAAGGGCGAAAAACGACTTCGTCACGGGCACAGAACGAGGCCAGTTCTGTCGTCGCGGAGCCGCTCAAGCGGCGGTCGGTTGCGCTCGTCGTTGCGGTGGTGCTTACCGCAATTCTCGAGGTGCTCGATATCACCATTGTGAGCGTGGCGATTCCCCACATGCTCGGCAGCTTCGGTGCAACTTCCGATCAGATCACGTGGGTCCTCACCTCCTATCTCGTGGCGGCCGCTATAGGAATGCCGCTCACGGGTTACCTCTCAGAGAGGCTCGGGCGAAGGAGACTGCTCAATTTCTCGATTCTCGGCTTCGTCATTTCTTCGGGGCTGTGTGGCCTTTCATGGAATCTCCTCAGCATGGTGCTCTTTCGGCTCGCGCAAGGTGTATGCGGTGCACCTCTGGTCGCCCTGAGTCAGGCGATTTTGCTCGATGTCTTCCCGCGTGAGAAGCATGGTCAGGCTCTCGCCATCTTCGGCCTTGGCATTATGGTCGCCCCTGTACTGGGTCCGGTTTTGGGTGGATGGCTTACCGACACATTCGTCTGGCGAGCGGTATTCTACATCAACCTGCCTGTCGGCCTGATGGCGCTGCTGCTCTCGATGGGGGAGTTGCCCCGCGTGCCGGTGAAGTACCTCAAGACCGATTGGACGGGTATGGCACTCCTGGTCCTGACCGTGGGGTCGCTTCAGCTCGTTCTTGATCAGGGTCCCACGCGCGATTGGTTCGACTCGCGGTTCATCCAGATCTTCAGTGGAATTGCTTTCTTCTCGGGAGTGGCATTCTTGATGCGCGGCTGGAGCAACCCGCGCAATATCGTTGACCTTGGGCTGCTGAAGGACCGGAACTTCGCTGCGGGTCTTCTTGCGAGCACGGCTTATGGCGTCCCGCTCTTCGGTACGATTGCGCTTCTTCCGCTCCTAATCCAACGTCTCCTGGGTTATCCAGCGATGACTGCTGGCTTGGTGTTTGTGCCCAGAGCAGTTGTGAGCGCGATCTCACTTGCGATTGCCGGTGGTGTTTTGATGCGACCGATCAATTCGCGCTACCTGATTGCTGCCGGCCTTGTTCTGACAGCGATTGGTACCCTCGTAATGGCTCACTTGTCCCTCTCCGTCGACGCCTGGGGGCTCATTTGGCCTGGGATGATTGCAGGTGCGGGCATGGGCCTGTTCTTTGTGCCCATCAACGCCGTTGCTTTTGCAACTATCCCCGCCGCTAAACTAGACGAGGCGTCTGGCGTCATGGCTCTGATGCGCAACATTGGTGCCTCAATCGGCATCGCAATCGTAAGCTGGCTTTTGGTTCGCCAGAGCCAAATCAACTGGGAAAATCTCATCAACCATGTCAGCCCCTTCAATCCTGCTGTGCCTGCTTATCTCTCCGCCCTCACCGCGCAGGGGTTGGATTATCAGGCGCCGAGCACCATGGCCCTCATGGCCCAGGAGATCGGTCGTCAGGCGCAGATGCTCGCCTTCAACGACCTGTTCTGGCTCCTCGGGTGGTTCGCAGTTGCGATGTTGCCGCTTCTCTTGGTGATGAAGCGCGCAGAGAAGGCAGGGCTTGTGATCGCCTAGGCTATCTAGGTCTGAGGGTTAAATTTGCCAGCGATAAAGCAGGCTAGCTGAGAGGTGCCGGCTGGATCGTCTTCATCGAATTTCATCTCGTCGTTCCCGCCACGATGACGGTCGCGGGTGCACATATTATCTGTGATCGCCTCGAAGCGGCGCTGCACGAGAATGTCAGGGACTGCCGAATCACAATTCACGTAGAGCCAGAAGACGAGGCTCGTCATAGAGGTGTAATTGTCGTATGACACTTCGGCCCACGGGGCCGGAGGCGGTTATCATAACGGCCCGGAGCAGAATCTCCACACACAGAGGCCGGATACATCGGCGCAAGGTTATCCCGACATCAAGATCCGCGCATGCAGCGCTATCTCATTAGCGGATCCGGCATCTTGCTAACGGAGAAGACAAAAGACGGATCCTGGCCGAGACGTGAGCAACGTCCGGCCCGAATGTCTGCTATTAGCACCTTCCTGACGTGCCGCGCACTAGGCCGCATGTCTGGTTTGTAGGGAGGAGCCGACTTTGGACCGCGCAGGATTCCGGCGCAGCGCACAACGGCTCCGACGGCTGCGGCCGATGTGCTTTTCGCTCCCCCCAATCCTACAGCGTCGGCGAGCAAACAAAGCCAGAATTCAGCCCGCGATTGGATCGAATGGTGGTCAGATCGTTATGGGCGGCAGAGTCGATTCTCGGTGGTTGCAGTCCTCCGCAACCACCTTCACCGAACGGGTCATCGTCTCATCCAGGGCGGCCCGTTTTGCTTTGTTTTCAATGCCGAGCTCGACCATTTTCACGATCTCGCCGACAATCTCCACCTCCAGTCCATTTTCGGCCGGGCCGATTGAGACGCGCAAAAACAGAGGCGTCCAACGGTGAAGCTGACCTCAAAATCATGTAAATACCGAAGGCAAGCACGGTAAGAGAGCCGCCAATCTCCTCGTGTGGTGTTAAGCGTCAAACTGAGCCAAAAGCAAACGAGAGAAGCAGGCCGGAGATGAACGCGATACAAAATTCCTCGACCTTTTGCGGAGAATTTTGCAGCCAAGGCCGTCAACAGAAAGAGAGGCTCTGGAAGGTGCCGAGGATAAAAAACTTAGGGAAACGGCTGTTCCGCATTACGTCGAGCGAGGCCAGAAGAAGGATCAAAAGTTTTGGGACGAAATCCTAGGGGACAACTCGGGCGCATGAGGAGGCTACAGCGCTTGGATAACCGCTACTTCCGGTCCACAATCTGAACAGCGAGAGCGCCGCTATGCCCCGACGCCAATGGCCAGCAGAGATACAGCGGAGCGAGCATTGGATACGCGTTGCTATAGAGGAATACCCAGCTGCGCTGAATTCCCAAGTGTGTGCCTTGTTCAAGTGGGATACGCGAGATCGGATCGATTGGCTGTCTCCAGTTGCACCTGATGACAACAACGCAGAATATTTCGATCGAGAATTTCTCAATCGGCTAGGCGTCTCTGACCTCAAAGTACCGTTGAGTGACTTTTGGCCAAAAGGCGGTCCGCGATGGGACGGTCTCGCCAAAACTGAGTCAGGAAAGCTGATTCTGGTTGAGGCGAATGTCCTACATTGAAGAGGGGGTGGACTACAAGAGCCGGGCGTCTTCAGATTCCCTGAAGAGGATCAGGAAGTCTTTCGCCCGCGCGAAAGCAGCCCTTGCCGCGACGCGTGAGGCATCCTGGGAGAGCTCTTTCTACCAATACGCAAACCGGGTAGGGCCGCAGCGCATGCTGCGGCCCTCTCCTTTTCCGAAACTGTGTGGAACCGAAATCTAATCACGCCAGGACAGTCCGATGTTAGACTTTGCCACACGCGGACGCGCTTCGAGTCGCTGACGCTAGTGACGGTGTCAGTACCAGCGACAGTGGCGGTGACCATGATGCCACCAGCAGTGATGGTGGCGGTGATGGTAATAGTGGTGATGGTAGTAATAAGCCGAAGCAGGTGTCGGCCCAAACGCGCCGAACAGCAGGCCTAGTCCGACGGCACAGCCGATCAAAAACCGCTGCATGGATTCCCTCCCTTTGTTAGGTAACACCGACTCAGGCGGCAAGGGTAGCTTGCTCCTATGCGGTGGCAACAGCAAGCGAGCTCGGCTGGTACGTCAACTAAGAGCCGCCTGCTGCCCCGCCCGCAACAATTGAGACGGTGGTCCCCTGGGGGCCACCGGATTTCGCTACCGTGGCATCGAGTTGACGGGCCAGTGCCTCGACAATGCTTGTGCCGAGACCGGTGTGTGGCCTTTCGGCAGTAACGTCCGCAGCCCCCGTGCCGTTGTCAGATACCGACAGGGTCCAGCCACGCCCCCCCGCGCCATAGCTGACCAAGATTTCTCCGGCCTCGCCGATCTGGAACGCATGCTTCAACGCGTTGATCACGAGTTCCGTCACGATCAACCCGAGGCTCACCGCGTCGCTGGATGTTGCGCTTCCGGAGGTCGCTTGCACTCTGACGGAGAGCGGCCGCCGATCACCGATCATCGACTTGGCTAGGCTGTCGCACAGCTTCGATAGATAGGGCCCGATCTCGATGCTCTCGTTCAGGCCCGAGGCCCGCAGCTGCTGTTGCACCGTTGCTACTGACATGACGCGCTGGTGGGCGTCCTCCAGGTGCAGGCGAATCTCCTTGGATTGCACGGTTCGTGCCTTGAGCAGTAGAATGCTGGCGATGATCTGCAGACTGTTGGCGACGCGATGCTGCATCTCCTGCAGCAGGATCTCCTTCTGCCGGAGCAGCTCGTCTTTTTCCCGCTCGGTATCTCGACGCCGGGTTACATCTTCTATCGCCAGCAGGAGGGCAGTGGCCGAGCCGTCCTCGTCGAACACTTGTCGCGCGTTGAGGAGCATCACGCGGCGGCCGATGGTTGGGAATTCGTGCTCAACTTCATAGGCCTCGACGGTCCGGTGTTTCGGGATCACCTCTTCGAGCACGGTCCGCAAAGCCGGAATGTTCCACTGCCCATCGCCCAGCTCGTAGAGCATTCGGCCTTGCGTATTCCCCGGCTCCGCCGCGAAAGTCCGGTAAAAGGAGCGACTCGCCGCTATTACGCGCAGGTCTCGATCGAGCACCACAAGGGGCTCCCTGACGGTGTCAACGATGGCCTCCGCCAAGCTATGCCCGTGCGCGACAATGGCCAAAGGACTGTGATCCGCCACGCCGGAACGTTCCTTTCTGCATCCGATTTGGATTTTAGGCGGGAGCGAGATTTAATACTCTCAGCCACCAGCGCCTGTTGACACGAGCCGGTGATCCGAAGGCTAGCCTAGGTGAAGTATATTGTCGGTAATATACATTACCGAAACGGAGCTATTCTTAAAGGTATGTTTTGGGAAGGTGAAAGGCGATGCGCGTCCGGACCAATTGATAACATTCACAAGATGCCCCCATGAGGCCCTGCCGATCAAGAATCGTAACTTGCCGTCGGCCAGGTGCAACCAAACCGGCATCAGCCAACGCTCGCACAGCATTCGTGATAGTTGGCCTCTGCACGCCTAGCATTTCGGCGAGCAGGTTCTGACTAATCCGCAGCGTGTCATCATCGCTGCGGTCACGCATCATGAGCAACCAACGTGCTAGCCGCTGCTTAAGGCTGTGCGCACCGTTGCACGCTACTGAGACAAGGACCTGTTCGAGAAGGGCCTGGACATAAGCATACATGAGATTTCGGAAGGATGGCATCGACCCCATCGCCCGTATGAAAGCTTCCCGCGACATCTTTGCTGCGCTTCCTGGGATTTGGACGAGTAGCCGAACCGAGGAGATCTTGGCGCCGAAGATGGCTTGGAACCCCGTGCAGCCCTCCCTTCCGATTGTTGCCATCTCAATGACGCTGCCGTCCGCATAAACCGCCACCACCGAGACGACACCGCTATCTGGGAAGAATACATCGTCGAGCGAGCTATCAGCGTCCATTAGGATCTGGTCGCGTTGGCAGGGTACCTGTTCAAGCTCCGGCATCAACCGCTTAAGCACGCTGGGTGGCAACGCGAGTAAGAGCCTATTGTGGGGCCAGTTCGACGGACTAGATTTCATATAAATGCTCGGATTTCGGGTACTGGCGTCGAGCGCCAGCCCCATCAGGCCAGCAGGAAGCTCGCCAGGATCGGTAATGCCGTCCGAGGCAAGAACTACCAACCGCTGACTGAGCTCTGCTTGTAGCTCACAATCGTTCGCGAAGCGCGCAAGGAGGTCGCGCGTCACGAGGGCGCTCCAAGCACCGTCAAATGCAAGGTCAATTGCCGCGAGGGTTTTTGGATCACAATGACTGGAAATTGATCTGGAAGAACTCATTGCTCCCTCTGCTCGTTTGGAGGCGGGAGCGCGACGAAACTCTCTCAGCCACCGGATGCCTAGAAAACCTGCCCGGTGATAGGAGTTCAACCCAGCACTGCACTCACATATTCCTTCGAGATTAGATCGGGCCGGCAGTGTGACCTCTAAGGCTCCTTGGTTGGAACCTATCGTCTCGGTGGGAGGTTCTTCCCTTGGCGCCCACACATCACCGGCAGCCGATTCCTTTCTAGGGCGCTAAGAGGCAACATGACCACCACGACACTTCTCATCATCGTCCTTGTAGTGCTTCTCCTCAGTGGCGGTTGGTACGGCCGCGGCCGCTGGTACTGAGAGCCCCGCTAACCCCGCCGACTGTCTGTCAGCACTCTCGTCTTCTGGCGCAGCGTTCCGGCTGGGGCGTCGCTTCACCGCTTCTTCGTATGCAGCCATTGCCACGGGATGGCGCAGCCGCTGCCGCAATGCAGCGCGCGCCTTTCGCTACCGTGATTGGAAAGGGAGTGAGTTTCTTGCCTGGCGGCGGATCACCCCGTCGTTTCGACGCGTGCGCCATGCGGTGCGCGGACCGTCCATAGGCGTAATAGAACCAGAGCGCAAACACGGTGCCGTAGAGCAGGGGTGATCCGCCACACCAGATTCATGATCCACATATGTTGCGGGTGACGTGTCTCGTCGATTGCGATCCAGACCGCGCAAATCAAACCAGTGACGAGGCACACGATTGCAAGAAAATGTAGCCAAATTGGAATCATCCCAGGGTCCGCCCTTCGCACAACCAAGCTGTCACCGCCCGCCGCTGCTGTGCCTCATTCCCCATGGGAACGACGATGCAGCCCTGAGCGTTCTCTAATGGATTGCGGATAGAAGCCACAAGAACCCCACCAGGAGATCATGATGACCAGAACTTTTGCCACGTCCGCCGTCGCGGGCGCTTTACTGCTCGGTTTCGGCGCGGCTTCGGTTGCCGCTACCGGCGAATTCGGCAACATGTGTACGGAGGGCCTTGTCCTCGGAAAGACCGTGCCCACGGATTGCTCCGTCAATACTGTGATCGACGGCAAGACCTACTGCTTCGGCAATGAGGCGGCCAAGACGCTCTTTATGAAGGACCCTAAGGGCAATCTCGCCAAGGCGCAGACTTACTATTCAAGCAAGCATCCCATCTAAGCTTGGGACGTTTTGAAGACAGGCATCTCGCGAGGGCCGCTCCGTCTTGGGGCGGCCCTTGTGGTGCACCTTTCGCGCCTCTAACTCATCCAGACGCAGCTGCACGTCTGGCGCGCGCAGTCCTTCAGCAACGGCATCAATGAATCCGTTGAGCTTTCGGCTCACTTCCCTGAATTCTCGCGATTTGAAACCGCTGATGGCGCCTCGTCGCGACGTTGACGGTTGTTCTCTTTCTGAACGCCTGACGAACTCCTCCACGAGTTCTGGCGCCATCAAACGTTGCCCCCGGCCCATCGACATTCAGGCGTTCCAGAGCGTCACGCCGGATGCTCTGGCGGTCTGGACAGGTGCCTTGGCCGCGGGTTGCCGAGCAGGCGAAGTAATCGCGCGTTCTCATCGCGTGCGGCGGAGCTGAAACGGCGCACTGATAAGCCGTTCGTAAATATCTGGTAGCGTGGCGGAATGCGTAATCGGCTATCAGACGGAACTGTGAGCTCGGCGCTGCATTATGTTTTCGACGTCAGCGTTTCCGCGATCCTTCATCAACCATGAACCGCAAGCTCGATCCCTACGGCCGCGACGCGCCGCGCCGTTACCAAATCCCGCTGAAAGGTTGGCAAGTTGCTCAAGGGGTGTGGAGCGAAAGCAATCGCGACAATCTCTCGGTGGTGGCGGCTGGGTGCGCCTTCTTCGCGCTCTTTGCCATCTTCCCCGCGCTGTCGGCGCTGATCTCTCTCTATGGTCTGACCGCGGATCCAACGACCGTGGAGCAGGACTTCGGCATGCTTGGTTCCCTGCTGCCCACCCAAGCCTACGACATCGTGATCGAGCAGATCCACCGTATCTCCGCAACGTCGGGCCGAACGCTCGGCTGGAGTCTTGCGGTGAGCTTGGGCCTGGCGCTTTGGAGCGCCAATGCCGGCACGCAAACCATGTTGGCTGCTCTGAACATCGCTTATGAAGAGCCGGAGAGCCGGAGCCTATTCCAATACTATTTGAATGCCTTCACCTTCACGATCATCGGCATTCTTGGGGGCGTGGTCATGCTTCTCGCCATCCTCTACGTGCCGATCCTGTTCGCCTTCACTGGCTATTCCCACGACTTCGAGCTCGTCGTCGGTGTGGTGCGCTGGCCGATCCTCGCGCTCTTCGTGTTCTCCATGCTCGCGCTCCTCTACCGCTATGGCCCTTGCCGCCGCAGCGCCAAATGGCGCTGGGTGAGCGTGGGCTCTCTCTTCGCCACGACGCTATGGCTGATCGCCTCGGCGGCGTTCTCGCTCTAGTTATCGAACTTCGCCAACTACGATAGGATCTACGGGTCGCTTGGCGCCGTCATCATCTTGTTGTTCTGGCTTTACATCTCGTTCTACATCGTTCTGCTCGGCGCCGAGATTAATGCCGAGCTCGAGCTGCAGACGGCCAAGGACACGACCGCAGCGCTCATGGCGTCCTGATGCCGGCGCCCTCGCTCATCGCATTCAAACAGGGCGTTGGCATAAGCCGGAAGCGCGGTACTTACGTCCTGGTCGGCCTGCCGCTGGGCGAATTCCCGGTCTCACTCTTCGATGTGGTGGCGAACTGCATCACCATTCGCGGTTCGCTCGCCGGCACGCGCGGGGATATGGTCGAAGCGCTCAACCCTTATCTACAAAAAGACGGGGAATCTTCGAGCGGTTCAACTCCTGCTAGGCCACACGAAGATTGAGAGCACGGTCCGCTATCTAGGGATCGAGGTGGACGATGCGCTTGCCGTTGCCGAACAAATCGACGTCTGAAAACCGAGGCAGAGCAGACATGCTCTGCCTCTCAACCCATGGCCGCTTCGTGCCAGAAGCAGACCTTCAGAACACAGTCCAGATTGATG
Source organism: uncultured Alphaproteobacteria bacterium (assembly GCA_963804515.1). Lineage (GTDB taxonomy): Bacteria > Pseudomonadota > Alphaproteobacteria > Rhizobiales > Methyloligellaceae > Methyloceanibacter. The sequence goes on from CAWDQR010000008.1 coordinate 68,438, forward strand.
CATGGATTACTCCGCTCGGGTCTGACGGCCCTTGGCTCGGCCTGTTTCCGCGCGCGCGGGAAAGGATTTGCGCATTATCTTCTTCGCGATCCCCTCAGCGACTGTCCGTTCTGAAACCGGAATGAACGGCTTGCTACTCCAACCCGGTCGAGATGAGGAAGGGTTATGCTCGCCAGGTTCGCACCGTGTCACAGGATGGGCAGCTATCTCTTTTTCAAGTCGAGCGGCCTCCTCTTCCCGCGTCTCACCAAGCAACACCCGTTTACTCGTCTTCCGCATGGGATGAGGTTGCGTCTTTTTATCCAAGCTCATCGAGGTATCTCCCAATGTTGAAAGTTGGCTGCAAAGCACGCGCGCTCGGCGGATACCGCTTCACACGAGTTGGCGATCTCTTTTGCAACTCGAGCGTCCTCTTGTTCACGCGCCTCGCCGGTCCTTAGTGGGCCACAAGGGCAGCGCGAAGGGCCTGAAGGCGGAATGCGGAATATGGGCTTTCCGATACCGTGAACTGACGCGTCAAATGTCTAGCTATTCAAGCTCGCTTCTTTTTGTTGCGGCGATGGCCGAGCGGGATTCCGAGCGCACGGGCCTTTTGTCTCAGGGAAGCCGGGGTACGCTTGAGCGCTCTAGAGATGGTGCTTACGCGCGTTTTGTCTTTTGAGTGCTGTCTTAGTTCTTTAACCTCAGCGCGGGTCCAATCACGACGGACAACACGCTTTCTCCTGGCAATAGTTTTGGCCATAACTTTCTCCTCTTTTTATTCGTAGGCTCTGATAGCACAGCCTGCGCGTGCTTCAATCCGATTGTGAAACAGTAAGCACAAAAAGACCCGAGGTTTTGCAGTGCGCCAAGTCTGGCATACGAACTTTTCGCCTTGCGCCAGGGGCGGGTCGCATTTGCCGATGTGACATGGCCCTCGCGTCGTACCTCAGTTTTGTCAAGTGAACTGCAAACCGATCAACGCCCCTGAGCGGGGAGGTGGCAAAGCGGCGGGCGCCTTGTCGTTGGCCGCCTTCCAAGCTCGGGCGAGGAACTGCGATACGGTCATGCGAGCGTAGGGGTCATGTTTGTCCACCGGGCGCTTTGCGAGCAGCTGCCGCTGATGTACTCTGTCGCTTCAAATGCAGCGAGGCATTCTGCTCAAGGTTTTCCCATAAAAAAATACCCCCTCTAAGTTTGATCGATACCAGGAGGACTGAGATGAGGAAGTTAACGTCAGTTGCGCTAAGCGTCGTGCTGCTTGCGGCCTGCAGCGGATCGGCATTTGCCGAAGGTGATGCCGCGAAGGGTAAGGAAGTGTTTGCGAAATGCGCGGTGTGTCATCAGGTTGGCCCGGGTGCGAAGACCCTGATCGGACCGGAGCTGAACGGCATCGTCGGGCGCAAGGCGGCAAGCATCGCCGATTACCCGATGTACAGCGCCGGAATGAAAAAGCTTGGGGAATCGGGCTTTGTCTGGACCGAAGAGAATATCGATAAGTGGATCGCCAATCCCAAGGCCATGCTGCCCAACTCGTCGATGGGCTTGTTCCCGGGACTGCCCGCGGCCAGCGACCGGGCGAACCTCATCGCCTATCTGAAGACGGTCACGCAATAAGCTTGTGAATTTTGCGTCCCCCACTCGGGCGCTTGACGAGCTCCTCGGTGATCGTCACCAATGGGGGAAATGGCGATCTCACCCAGACTCTGCCGGGGACGCATATCTGATCACCTGGGTCGAGAAGATCGTGCCGACGCTCAAGGACGACACCCATCCTATTGGGTCTCGAATGCCATTGGTGACTTCTGATCTTCTAGGGCATGGCCAAGCCGGTCGCGCCCCGCAGATCGGGCCGGCCCGCGTGCCTTAAGGAAAGCTGCGCTGAAGGGCTGGCAGGGCCGTCACCCACAGCGTCTGCTTTGGGTCAGTTGCTGACGTCACAGCGTTCCATCGAGTTAGTCCGCTTCGTGCCAAGAGCGGCCATTGTATGCGGCATGCTTTGCGGCAATCGGATCGGATGATACCCCTCCTCCTGGCAATAGCCTGCGTACTCCCGCGTCGCGGTCGTTTCCATCTCGACTTCCGCGATCCGCATCTTGACCACGTCGCCGATGGAGACGAGGCCGATCAGACGGCCTCTCTCCACTAGTCGCCGCCGCTGTCCGCTCCTCCGCAAGGCTGAGCCGCGGCAGCCGGAATGCAAATCGAATGGCCGCGCTGAGCGCCCGAAGTCCGCTCGGGCGACCACGCGTGACGCGATGGCCGGTTAGACGGCGAGCGAGTCTTGCCTTTGCGCTTCGCGCGTGGTGACACGCGGGCCGGCTGGTAACTGCAGCACGGTCGCGTGCTGACCTTCGCACAACTGCGTCAGCAGCACGATCTGCCCGTCGGGAAGCTCCAGGGCATCATGATGGACGTTGGACTGGCCCTTGTTGACCTGTCGGAACTTAGCCACCTTGTGCCCGAGTTGGCGTGTTGAGCGGAAGACGAAGGCGGTCTCGCGTTGCACTTCCTTCTCGAAGGCGAGCTCCGTGCCGGGAAGCAAACATACGGCCACATTCCTCTCGCCGACCGAAGCAAATCCACGCGTAATTGTGCTAGGGAACCTCGTCGATACCAGCTTCTCGCCGACCTTCGCGGGCCGGGACGCGACGAAATGCAGGCTATAGTCACACATTGAAGCTACTCCAATTGCTGAGACAGGTGGAATGGATCTCCCTGCTACCTACATTCTATAAGATCAAGGTGGCAATCTCTTGTCCCCCGCACTACCTCAAAGGGATAACGGAAGACCCGCGACGCCGGTGCGCCTAGCGCGCGAACCGAAAAATTCCCTGAAATGTGTCTAACCGCGAGGGAGTCTCGATCCCAGGTCGCAAGCAGAGGTGTTCCAGCTGGTATTGGGTATAGATAGCCGAAGTGTGCGAGTTCTTGCCGAGCCCACCGCTCACCACCGGCCAGGTCGACCTTCTCAAGGCAGACAGCGTGGCGAGCGGGGCCCTGCCAGGTTTCCCGGGTCGAGGACGCGTGGTATCGACCTATATCGGCCGGTCGCTGTCCGGATTATAGTGTCCTCGAGACCTCTACCGTTGACCGACCATCGCACGTATTTGTGCGTATAGGCGTGCGCGCTGAGTGCGCCGCGACGCGACAACACCCAGGCACAAAGAAGACCGAGCTCGCACGCAAGGTTTGGTCGACGCCGGTGAGCGCTCGTTCTTAGCCTAACTTAGCTTTGAGGAAGGCCCAAAAATGTCTTGGCAATTCACCGTCGGGGTTATGGCGAAAGGAAAGGCTGAACGAATTGTCGTTGGTGCCGAAGACGCGCTGATTGCGGCTTTAAAGGTCAAAGCTGGGCGGCCAGCGGCCGCTATCATGTATGTTCGCCGGTTGAACCGACGCGGCGACACACGTCACCCACCTCACATCCTCACCGAAGATCGTTGATCGAGAGTGGGTGCACATGAGGATTCGACGAGGTCGCCTGGAATGGACGACCTTCGGAAGGAGGCTCAATTGACCTACATCGTCAACGAGAGCTGCATTCGCTGCAAGTACATGGACTGTGTCGAGGTGTGTCCGGTGGACTGCTTCTACGAGGGCGAAAACATGCTCGTCATCCACCCGGACGAATGCATCGATTGCGGCGTGTGCGAACCGGAATGCCCAGTCGACGCAATCAAGCCGGACACGGAGCCCGGTCTCGAAAAGTGGCTCAAGATCAATGCGAAATATTCTCAGGTCTGGCCCAACATCACCATAAAGCGTGAGCCGCCGCCAGATGCGAAAGACTGGGAGGGCAAACCTGACAAGGGCGACTCGTTATCGCCGAACCCCGGCACAGGTGGTTGAGGGCCTGGACAGCGTGTCGGCGGCGGCTGGTCGAAAACAAGCTGAGGGAGGTAGACAGGTCGCAGACCCGGCGGAGCGCGAGATGTTCGAGCGTGTGGCCAAACTGGTGAAGACGGACAGGGTGAGATCATGGAGGCTCGATCAAGCGGCTCGGTCGATCTTCTTGACGGAGTTCGTGTCCGGGTTCTTCCTGGCGATGCGCTACTTCTTCAAGCCGAAGGTGACGCGGTGACCATCAGATCAAGTGTCTTGGCACTGGTCTTGCTAGGCGGATTTGCTATTCCGGCCTCGGCAGCGGACGTCTTACAGCCAGCGGCAGCACCAGCGCCGGCAATCGCCATCTCGGGCAATGCCGACGTGACCACCGATTACGTGTTCCGCGGCTACTCCGAAACCGATGGGAATGCAGCCCTGCAGGGCGCGTTCGACGCCACCTATGCTATCAATTCGTGGCTGCAAGCCTACGCCGGCATTTGGGGCTCGAACGTCAATTTCGGCAGGGCGGTCACGCCGTCAGGACAACTCGTGGACATCGCCTCTCTGGAGATGGACTTGCATGGCGGAATCAGGCCGACGTGGAACGGATGCACCTTCGATATCGGCGACCTCTACTATAGCTATCCGAACTCTTTCGGTCCTGCCCGCTTATCCTACAATGAAATTAAGACCGGCGTATCGCGTAGCTTCTTCAATAGCAAGCTGGCGCTCAGCCTCGCCAACTACTACTCGTCTGACGTCTCTGGTGGTGTCGGTCCCAACGACGTCCTTGAGTTCGACTATGGCTGGACCTTCAACAAGGTTTGGAAATTCACGCCGACCGTCAGTGGCGTGGTCGGTCAACAGTGGGGCGACACGAATGATGGCGGAATCGACTACGCCTATTGGAACATCGGTCTGAGGCTGGCCGTCTGGGACAAGCCGGCATTGACCTTCGACGTTCGCTACTGGGATACCAACACAGATAACTGCACCGGTCAGCCTGGCTTCCACTGTGGCCCACGGGTCGTGGGTACGCTCGAGGCATCGTTCTGATAACTTCCCCCGAGAAGGGTTGAGCTTGGCCGCGAATAGAATGTCCTGATTCTGAGGATAGATGTGCGCGGTACTAATGCGGTACTAATGAAGGGCGCCGGCCGAAGCCGACGCCCTCAGGACTGGCTGGGCTCAGACACGGTCGAACGGACGCCAGGCCGCTCTTACCACTTAGCCAGAAGTGCGATTAGCCCCAGCGGCGCAGCGACAATCGACCACCGGACCACATGGTGAATTATCTCGCCTTGCAGCACAGCTTGCCTCCCCTCGTTCGTCGCGAGAACGGGATTTGAAGCGACCACTGATGCATAGGTCTCCGTGAATCCGGCAATCGCTTGAAGCAGCCCGTAAGCCGACAGGACGGACCAAACGACGACAAATGTGATTGCAGAAAGGAAGATGATTTCGCGGATTTCGCGCACTGTCATAGCGGTCTTTACACCTAACTCAGAGGAGGCAATGAAGCCCGGTCGTTGAACGGTCTCGGCCGGGCCTCTGTTTGGCTGCCGGCCGAAGCCGACGCCCAGCCCACGCGAGAGTCGGGGTTTTGTCTAATACACGCAGGCGGTACGCCGGGGGCACGCCTCTGATACGCTGGTTCATGGGATAAATATTCACTTGAGATTGGATCACCCGAATGTTGCCGCGCCTTGCTCTTCTGTGCGTGACGGCAATAGCCATGGCGTCAAGTCTCGGCTATGCGCAATACGTACTGGGATGATTAACCACCCCTCATCCTTCATTGGGTAGACCCCAAAAATGGGGCGTATGCTGAGTTGCTAGGCGGCGGGCACGCATCCCTAGGGAGAAACGCATGCGTGAATTAACCAGCATCGAGCTGCGGGCCGTCTCTGGCGGCGCCATGGCTCCTCCTCCTCGCCTTGTCGCTACTCCTCCTGTCGGTCGTCAGATTTTGGCCAGGGAGGGCCCGATTTTGCGGAGGTTCATAATGGAGGAGGAGCAGATTTTAGCGAGGGTAAAGACAGGTCCTGAGTTTTGAAATGTAGGGCCGGCCGGAGCCGGCCCTTTCTGATTCCTCCGTTAGCTGCGGCGCGATGCTTCACCAAGGCTCGGCGCCACCCGCCGCGCCCTCCGAAGCCGCTTCACCTCCTTAGGCGCACCGCCCGGCGGCTGTCGCCAGCTTGTTTGAGCATTAGGGATGGGTCACACTATTGGGAGATTGTCCTATTCTAGACATGGGGGATAGGGCGTTAATGCGGCTGATTCGCTATGATCATTGATAGCCCGCGCAGACGCGAACATCTGGCGGCGATCGCGCAGCGGATGCCAGAGCATGTCAAACGACTCTCGTGGTCTGCCGATCAGATAAAGGCCGAGCGACAACGGATGCTGCGTGAGACGTTGGCCTACGCGAAGGCTAAATCGCCTTGGCACGTCAGCAGGCTAACCGGTATCGACGCAGATTCGTTCACTGAGGCTGATCTTGAGTCGCTGTCAGTGATGACCAAGCCAGACGTGATGACGAACTGGGATGAGATCGTCACGGATCGGCGCCTAACGCTCAGGGCTTGCAACGCTCATATTGACGCCAAGCTGAAAGGAACGTCCAAAGATTACTACTATCTCGACGAATACCAGGTAATCGCTACCGGGGGCTCTTCTGGGGTGCGCGGGGTATTCCCGTGGGGGTGGAATGAATTCATTGAGATCGCCTGCGCGACGTTCCGCTATCTGCTGCGCGACGAACCACCGGAACGCCTAGCCCGCCGGCGGCTGCTCGCCGTGATCGAGGCCGGGGAAATTATTCATGGTAGCCCATTTCTGTTCTCGGTTCCGATCGATCCAGCGGCCCAGGTGAAGTGGTTCCCTGCGGCCACGCCAATCGCCAAGCTCGTCGCTGAACTCAACGAAGCGCAGCCGACCCACATCAATTGCTTCGCATCATCGCTGCAAGAACTGGCAGCGGAGGCGTTGGCCGGCCACCTGCACCTAAGGCTGCACCGCGTGACTACTAATTCCGAGCCGCTGATGCCGGAAACCCGTGACGCCGTCCGGCACGCATGGAGACTCGAGATCAATAATATGTGGGGCTGCGTCGAAGTAGGTCATATCGGCATTGAGTGCGACACGCACGAGGGGCTGCACATGAGCGACGACTTGGTCATTACCGAGTTCGTCGATCATGAGCACAGGCCGACCAACGATCCCGACGCGATTGATCACGTCCTGGTGACGTCATTGTTTGGCCGCACCCTACCGCTGATCCGCTACGAACTATCCGACCTGCCTATCCCAAGCGACCGGCTCTGCTCCTGCGGCGCGGCCTTTCCTTTGATCAAGACGGTGAAGGGGCGGTCAGACGACACCTTCCTCTACGCCGGCGAGATTCATATCCATCCGTTGGTTTTCCGCACGCCGCTCGGGCAGAACAGCCATGTCGAGCAATATCAGGTGCATCAAACGCAAGCGGGCGCAAAGATCGGTCTCGTTGCAACAGGCCCGCTCGACCTGCCCGCACTGAAGCAGGAGCTGATCGCGGGGCTTGCCAAAGCTGGACTGGAGCACGCGGAGATCGAGATCGAACTTGTCGACACGCTGGAGCGGCACAAAGAGACCGGCAAGTTAAGGCGCTTCATTCCCCTGAAACAGGGTTAGGTTGAAGCTGATAGCATCCGTCTGCTCCGTCCTCCAACTCAAGCAAAAAACCGCAATGCCACGAAAGCCACGCACGCCGCGCCCATCCGAGATCGTCATGGATGAGTTCGCTGAAGAGCGAATCCCGTGGGATTTGGATGAACACTTGAATGGCTGCCTTGCCGGCTACCAAACGGATCGGCGAAGCGCGAAAGGAACTCCATCACTTTTTCCAAGTGACGGACGCCGTCAAGGGGTATCTCGAGCGCCAGCGCGTTCCGGTCGTACCTCAGCGGCAAGCCTGGAAGCTGAACAACGTCTGGCTTCGGGTACGTAAGGCCGCGGCGAAGGGGTGTCAGGTCCAGACTTCGCTCACGCCTCGATAATCACCTTCAAGGCTCCCGTGCTCGCGGCGTGGCCGAAGGTCTCGTAGGCGTCGAGGATCTGGTCGAGCTTGAACTGGTGCGTGATCAGGAGCTTCGGATCGATCTTCTTGGATTGCACTGTCTTGAGCAGCATCGGCTTGGTGACGGTATCCACGAGCCGCGTGGTGATGGCGATGTTCGCCGATGAACCGCCGCCTCTTCCACCGAGCCGTGAGCTGACTGATGTGCAGCGGGCAGGCCTGCAGAATTTTTCCGCTTTGGGTCAGTAGCTGACCCCACAGTACCTAACCGCCTTCGTCCACTTAGTGCCAGAAGCCGACATTAGAGCGCCTTGCTCATACATAGTCGAAAAGCGTCATGAAGCCGAAATCCATATGCAGCTGCTGATGACAGTGGAAGAGTGTGCGACCAGAGTTGTCGGCAACGAAGTCGAATGCGAGCTCCTGGAATCCCCCGAGCATGACCACGTCCTTGATCACGCCTGCCGTGGGTTGGTCGCCGACGCGCGTCAGCTCGAAGCTATGCCGGTGCAAGTGTAGAGGGTGGATGTCGTCGCTTGCATTGCGGAACTTGAGCCGGTAGCGGCGTCCTTCTTGCACTTTGTAGAGCGGGGTCATGGTCTCCATGGAGAAGGCTTCGCCGTTCAGGGTCCAGAGGTTGAAGCCGTTGGCAGCCGCGTTGTGCTTGACGATGGTCATCTCGATGGTCTCGTCCGGCTCGGGTGCCGCGGCAGCTGTGCCGAAGCGCGTGTAGTCCCAGCGGGACGGCTTTGGCTTGATCCATTGCGGCTTGCCTTTGCGTCCCGAATACTCGACGACGATCCCCATGCCATGGCCGCGATCGTCATCGGAGAGATCGCCCAACACGAAAACGCCGGGATGGTTCATCTCGACGATGGCCGAGACGCGCTCGGCAGTGCCAAGCCAAAGCACCGGCACGTCCGCAGGTGTTGGCACCGGATTGCCGTCGAGCGCGACGACCCGAAACACATGCCCGGGGAGCGCCAGGCTGCGAATCTCCGTCGCGCTCGCATTGAGCACATGGAAGAGCACGCGCTCGCCCTGCTTGACTCGGATCGGCTCGCCAGCCGCCAACATCTTGCCGTTGATGCTGAACAGCTCGTAGCCGACCTCGTAGCCCTTTGGCGTACCTTTCGCCTCCTCGTCGGCCCCGGCGCCGGTTTCCTCTAGTTCCTTGATCGGCACGCCAGGCGCGAGCATATCCATGGCCATGTCACCGCCGCGGCTGAAGGCCGGCTCGAATTCCTTCATCACCAGGAACACCTCTTGGTCGTAGGCGCCGGGGTCGTTCCTAGGCTCGATATAGACGGGCCCCGCCTGGCCGGTATAGGTGCCGCGATTGAGGTCGGCACCTGCCCGAACATGGGTGTGATAGAAGCGGAAGCCTTGCGGCTTCGGCACGAAGGCGATCCGCCGCATGCCCCTTGCCGGCACGAAGGGCGAGCCTTCCTCCGCCGCGCCGTCGACGTCGCTTCGAATCATCTGCCCGTGCCAATGCACAAGCTCCGGCACGTCAGTGTCATTGTAGATGTCGACCACCGCGCGCTGCCCTTCCTTGAAGCGGATGAGCGGTCCGGGGAACTGGCCGTTATAGAGCGTGGTCGACACGATATGGTCCGGCGCGAGCTCTACTAAGCCGGTGCCAATGCGGATCGTGTAATCCGCGGGGTCCGCTGGCGCGCTTGCAGCGCTTTCTCTAGCAAGCACCGGAACGCGACCAGGACCACCTGCCACAACCGCGGTGACACCGATCATTTCCAAGAAATGGCGCCGATCAATCCGCATCTTTTAGCGAGCCGTAAATTGACTGATATCCCATATGCCAATCGCTTGCTCGATCGTGGCGACACGGTGGACCATCTTGTCGAAACCGTCGTCGCCGAACAGCGCGTGCTCCTTCTTCTCGAAGTCCTCGGCCATCGCGTCATATTCGTTCGCTGAGACGAGACCCCTCAGTCTGGGGAAAAGCACCGTATCCTCCCGCGCCGCATGCGGGCGATACATGGTGATGAAGACTTGCATGGCGCCCACCACTTGTTGGCGGGCGTCATCGTCCTTGCGGCTGGTGGGACCGAACTTGAGGATCACATCGGTGACGCGGCGCCCAGCCTGGTGCTGGTTGAGCAGAATGCCAATCAGGCGGTCCATCTTTCCGGCCTGTTTGAAGCGGGGAAACACATAGTCCTCTTCCTGCTTCTCGTGGTAATCCTCGATGAACTCGCGAACGATCTTGGCCGAGTCGGTGATCACGGCGGGGTCGAAGTCCTCGTTGGACCCGAACTTCCGCATCACGGCCTCGTAGATCAGCAGCACCCGGTCGAGCACGCCGTGCTCGCGCATGAGGTCTTCCGGCGGCGTGACCTCTTCCTCTCCTTCACTCTCATGGTTATCCGGCTTGTCGGTCATGCTCTCTGGCTCTTCTGCATGAGCACGGCGCGTGATGACTGCGGGCGCGACGAGGCCGCCGGCGAGCGCCAATCCCGTCGCGATGAGCTTTCGCTTCGATTCATCGAATTTTTTCTTCAACTCGGACCTCCGTCGAACAAGACTCGAAATCCATGATGCCGACGGTCAGTGCATTCCGGGCCTGGTCTGCAACGCATCAAGCGACCATCGTCCAGCGCCGACGGTCAGAAGAAAGAGTGATCCAAGCAGCATGGTAAAATGGGCCCGCGCCTCATGCTGAGCCGCCCAGAAGCCGACCCGCTTCATGTCGGCGGGTAGGTGGAAGATCCAAAAATCCTGCCCAAGCAGGATAGGAGTCTTGGTCGAGGCGATCGCAACCACCATGATGACGATCAGTGGGATGGCGGCGAGCCGTGTATACAGGCCGAGAATGATAAGCAGTCCGCAGACGATCTCTACGCCACCGATGAACGGCCCCATGATCTCAGGAAAGGGTATGCCGATCCGCGCGAAGCGGCCGGCCCCAAGAAGGTCGGGAAAGGCTAGCTTTTGGATCCCTTCAGGGAGGAAATACGACCAAGGCAACAAGCAGCCGCACCAGAATGGTCCAGCCAGGAGCCGCTGTATATTGGAGCCGGTATAGCAGAGACATGAGACTTTCCCGGGCGGCAAGTGTCCCGCACAATCAAAAAATGTTGCGTGATTCGGGGGCATCGCACGACCTCTGCCACCCTGAAACGACAAACTAACCATCGAGACCGGATATCGGTTACCGATATCGGAAATCGATTGTAACAATCATTTGCCTTCGTGGGTCAAGAAACATGCCGCAACAAGAACTACTGTCTGACCTTATTCGTCTTCACATCCTCCACCACGCCGTGGAAGGCGAGCTTTATGGTCAATGGATGATCGAGGAGCTTGGGCGGCACGGTTACAAGATCAGTCCCGGCACGCTTTACCCCATGCTCCACGCACTCGAACGCAAGGGCCTTCTCAAATCTAGGATGCACGGCGTCGGTCGACGGGCGCGACGCCTCTATCGCGCAACACCAATGGGGCGCAGGGCGCTCGCTGCGGCAAAGGAACGCGTACGGGAGTTGTTCGGTGAGTTGATCGAAGGCAAGTGAGCAGAGTAACGGAACGTCGCGGGATGGGCCCAAGTGAAATCGGCGAGCCTGCCACGCAAACCGCTGCAGGTGGCAATTGGCCTGAAGTCCTCTCCGCCTTCTTGCGCCTGGGCCTCGCCTCCTTTGGCGGTCCAGTCGCGCATCTCGGATATTTCCGCGAGGAATTCGTCACCCGCCGTCGTTGGCTCGACGACCACTCTTATGCTGACCTCGTTGCGCTCTGCCAATTCTTGCCGGGACCAGCCTCGAGCCAAGTGGGGATCGCGCTTGGCCTTTCCCGCGCTGGCTACCCCGGAGCGCTGGCAGCTTGGTTCGGATTTACGATGCCCTCCGCCATTGCGCTCGTCCTCTTCGCCTATAGTGTCTCGTTATTGAGGGATGCTGCGGGAAGCGGCTGGTTGCACGGGCTGAAGGTCGCTGCCGTTGCAGTCGTAGCACAAGCCGTGCTCGGCATGATGCAGACCCTCACCCCCGATCGGATGCGTGCGACCATGGCCGTCGCAGCGATGGCCATCGTGCTCGCCTTTCCCTCAGCCTGGAGCCAGGTCGTAGCGATTGCTCTTGGTGCTCTCTTCGGTCTTGCGCTGTTGCAGAGCAACGTGCCGGCCGACCACGCCTCGCTGCCCCTGAAAGTCAGCCGAACCACGGGAGCTTTGTTGCTGATCGTGTTCTTCGCCCTGCTGATCGGGCTGCCACTGCTCGCGGCAACCCTACCGGCGCAGGGCGTCAAGCTGTTCGATGCCTTCTACCGCGCGGGCTCGCTCGTGTTCGGCGGCGGTCATGTCGTGCTGCCATTGCTGCAGGCGGCCGTGGTTCCCCAGGGGTGGGTCAGTAATGACGCGTTTCTCGCAGGCTACGGTGCGGCGCAGGCGGTGCCGGGGCCGCTCTTCACCTTTGCCGCCTATCTCGGCGCGGTGATGACGCCGGCGCCGAATGGCTGGGCTGGCGCCGCATTGTGTCTCGTCGCAATCTTTCTGCCCTCCTTCCTGCTTGTCATCGGCGCGCTCCCATTCTGGGAGAGCATACGCTGCCGCGCTGGTGCCCGCGCAGCACTGCAAGGCGTCAACGCCGCCGTGGTCGGGCTGCTGCTGGCAGCCCTGTACGATCCCATTTGGACCGTGGGGATCAAGAGTGCGGGAGACTTTGCGCTCGCCAGCGCCGCATTCCTCATGCTCTTTATGTGGCAGACGCCGCCTTGGCTCGTCGTCGTCCTGAGCGCGGCTGCCGGAGGTCTCATGGCGCTTCTCTAGCGCGACAAGTGGACGTATCTGTTGCTGATAGCCGGCTTCTATGCGGCTTTGAGTCAACTGCAGAAAGTCACTCTGAGTCTAACTGGTCCGCTCTTGCCCGAAGAGCGGACATTGCGGCAGGTAGTTGGCGCCTTTTGTACCAATGCTTCGGCGGTTCGGCTGGGTGGTTGTATCCAGGATCAACTGAGCGCGGGCGGATTTTAGTGCCCGGGGTGGACTACCCAGACTCAAGCAAATCAATGACTTAGTAAACGGTGGGTCAGTCGATCTTCCCACATGATCACTATGCTTTCTGGCGTGAGTGACCCACCGGGGGTGGGGCTACAGACGCCTCCGTCTCCTTGCGGTAACCGACTGGCATTGTCTCTCGGATTTTGAAGTCGACCTTGTGCCGCGTCCGCAAACAATCCGCCATGCACCTCTCTCAGCTCTCAAGCGCACTTACAAACCTAGGCGAACTCAGTCCAAACCGGATGACGTGAAGACGCTGCGGGTAGAAGCACAGCCTCCAGGAACCATTTTCGGCTGTTGGCAATGCCTCCTACTCGGGGTCAGCAAGACCCAGACGAATGGAAACCGATTTTCGTCCTGCCGAACATCAGCGTAAATCAAGCTGTCTAAGGGCAGTATGCAGTCTTAGCTCCTACAGGCGACGAGAACTGTGCCGCGATCATCCGCGCTTCGGAGCCGTCTTAGAAAAGTTCACAGACGCTGTCGGTCAAGAGCTGCAGCCTTCCATCCTATTGGTCTCGATCCGGCGGCCGTAAATCCGCTTAACGCTCTCACAAGAATGCGTCGCCTGCGGTGCTGCTTGAACGCCTTCGCTCGCCGGTCATAGACCTTGAGCGTGTTGATCTGCCGGTGACGTCCATCACCCGCAGCCAACGCATCTCTTAGGTGTATATCCCGTCGAAAGTCGTTTGGACCCGACAAATCAGTTTAGAATGGGGTCGAAAAGGGTAATGGTGCCCAGGGGGGGCCGGATCGAACCACCCGACACGCGGATTTTCAGTTCTCAGTGATGGATTTCCCGCCGGGGATGGTCGTGTCCTGTCTCGACCTAACACGCTGATTCCTCACCGTTGCCACGGCCCCCAATACCCCAGCCTCTCCTAGTTTAGCCCAAGGTGCTGGTACCAAGGCGGTACCATGCGGAAGGATCGGCTTGATAGCGCCGCAGTCGGTAGATCGCGTCGCATGATTCGACGAGGCTGCTTTGAGATATACCGTATGCGTCCGATTAGGACCGAAAAGCAGACTCACCGTTCCGAATTCCGCTTGGCCGCTAATGACCCAAAGCGGACTTTCTGGCTCTGCTAAGGCCAGAGCGGCGCGTGCAACTCTTGCGAGCAAGAGTGACAATTTAGCGCGCTACGCTTGTAATACCCTCAGTCAAGGCCATATGCTTATTACAAGCAGAAGGTCCAGAGCAATGGCGGGATTTGATTACAGGACGGAAGCGGAGCTGTTTCCCCTAGTACGTCGGAAATTCACTAAGGGCGGCTCAGTGGGCTACAAGCGGTTCACCTCCGCCGCCGAAGCCATCCGTTTTGCGGTTGAGGAGCTCGCACCGGATCTTCTTCGCGGTGCCTATCTCGAAGTCGCCGAGGAGAGGTTCGATGCGAACGGAATTCGCCATCTGTACGCGAGCGACACATATCCGCTAGTCCGGCGCGCATGACTGCGATGCCGATTGGCGGCCGCGCATTGACCACAACGACGCTTCGGCAATAATCAGCTGGCACATTCCGCAGCGCGGTATCCCGTGGCAATCTTGCTGTCCGATGCGTCGTGCCCGCAAAGGCTAATCTTCTCGTGGTTCTACCGCGCAGTGCCGCCGGTGGCACGACGCTGACGTAGTGCAAGCGCGAACGGATTTCTGCTCTCGACAAAATAAGGAGACCTTCCGGACCCCACGACGTCCGGAGTTAGCCGATGAGCCATCGCATGCTGTTGTCGGTGCTCCGGCGGTCCAAACCCAAAACCGGACTTTCTGGCTCCGCTCTCTCCTCTGAGCGCGAAGAAAATTCGCCCCTTGAAATGGCCCCCGTTCACCATCCATATACCATCCATACAGATGGTGGACGATGCAATGGCTGCCGAGATCCATTGGCTCCGCGACAAAGCGGGCGAGACGGAAAAGATCACGATCAACCTGGGTGATGACGACCTTGGCCATATCGATCTGCTGGTGCAGGAAGGCTTTTATTCCAACCGCTCCGACTTCATTCGGACGGCGATCCGCAACCAGCTTTCGACCCATGGTGAGGAAGTCAGGAAATCGATCGTGCGGCATACGCTGGAGCTCGGTCTCCGGCACTATACGAGCGCGGATTTGGAGGCGGTCAAAGCCGCCGGTGAAAAGCTTCACATCAAGGTGCTTGGGCTCGCCAGCATTGCCCCGGACGTGTCGCCCGCACTGGCTTTGGCGACGATCGAATCGATCACCGTGTTGGGTGCCCTTCACGCCAGCAAAGAAATCAAGAGCGCGTTGGCCGATCGCATTGGCTGACGCCGCGCATCCCTCACCCAACTCCAAGGAACCAAGACATGAACATGGATTTTGCTGACGCCATGCGTGCGGCAACGCGATTGACGCGCGCTCAGAAGCTCGTGGAAGCCACGCGCGTCATTCAAAGCGCTTTGTTGGGCCGAGAACCGGTTCCATCCGAGCCGCCGCACGAACGGGCGGCCAAGGGTCGAGCCATCGATAAGCGCATTATCGATCTCACTCCGGAAGTAACGGGGCCCGAGATCACGCCGGCGCCCCAGGCAGATGCGGACATTCGATCCGAAGGATCTCGATCCGGAGCATCTCGATCCGGAGGCCCGCACCGACACCATAGGACCCCAGCGCCCGCGAATTGGCCGATGGGCGACGTCGTCGGGACGCTCCGCCAAGCCAAGCTTCCGAGCTTCAGTCTTGATGCATTGACGGGTGTTAGGGCCCGCAAGGCACTAAAGATCCCGGACGGTGCTCAGTTCTCGAGTTCGGTCCTTTGCCTGCGCTGCCGGAAGCCGAAGCTACAAGCTCTATGTTCCGCACCGTCAGCAGCTCGGCAGACGCACATTGCTAGTGATGCTGCACGGCGGCACGCAGGACGCCGATGACTTCGCAGCAGGGACCCGCATGAATGTTCTAGCTGAGGAGTATGGATTGATCGTCGCCTATCCAAGCCAGTCCAAGGTCGCAAATCCGTCGTTGTGTTGGAACTGGTTTAAGCCTGCGGATCAAATGCGCGGGCTCGGCGAGCCAGCCATTATTGCCGGAATCACCAACGAAATTGTCGCCGAATACGATGTCGAACCGCACCGTGTGTTCGTGGCCGGTCTGTCCGCCGGAGGCGCCATGGCGGCAGTGATGGGAGCAACCTATCCTGAGATTTACGCCGCCGTCGGCGTCCATTCCGGCCTACCCTACAGGTCCGCCACTGACGTCGCTTCTGCGTTCGCGGCAATGCGTGGCGATCCCGGAATGCGCCGCGGCCAACGGAAGCCTCGCCGTGCGGTAGATAACGACCCTCGCATTCGGACCATCGTATTCCATGGCGATGCGGATCAAATTGTCCATCCGTCGAACGCTGCAAAGATAATCGAGGCGCAGGCTAAGATTGGTGACAGTGTGGAGCGCGCGAAGGTCCGACCCTCCGCTAGTCGGGCCTATACTCGCACGGTAACCCGAGACAAGACCGGGTCCGCTGTGGTGGAGCATTGGCTCATCCACGGAAGCGGCCATGCCTGGTCAGGCGGCAGCCCAGATGGCACTTACACAGATCCGAGCGGCCCAGACGCTTCCCGCGAAATGTTGCGATTCTTTCTTGCCGAGCTCGCCCCGCGCTGATCGCTGAGTGGCGATTCGAGACAATCGCCCTGCATGCATCGAGAATGCGTTCCGTTCATGCACCCTGGGCCATGACGCGGATCTCTCTTGCGATGTCCCCAGGGGTGGTCAGGATGTCTGCTCATGGCACAAAGCGGACCTAATACCAAGTCGCGATGATCATGACCGATAGGCCCAGTCACGCATGCCGATTGACATGATCGTCCAGGGTCGATCGACGAGCTTGTTCCAGGCCTCGCAGCAGTGGTCGACGATGTCGTCATAGGATGTGAAGACCCGGTTCGACAGCCAATTGTCTCGCAGGAACTGCCATACATTCTCGACCGGGTTGAGCTCGGGCGAGCGGGAGGGGAATAGGACGATGGTGATGTTGTCGGGGACGTCAAGCTTGGCCGAGCTGTGCCAGCCGGCTTGATCCATGAGCAGGATGGCGTGGGCGCCTTGTGCAACGGCCTGCGATATCTCGGCCAGATGCATCTCCATGGTCGTGCTGTTGCAGAACGGCATGACAAGGCCGGCGCCCTTGCCCTCTTTGGGACAGATGGCTCCGAAGATGTAGGCCGAGCAGGTGCGCTGGTCGCGGGGGCTGAGGGGCCGGGTGCCGCGCTTGGCCCAGCGGCGCGTGATCTTGTTCTTCTGGCCGATGCGAGCCTCGTCCTGGAACCAGACTTCTATCTCGGCGCCTGCAGACTTGCTGCGCGCGATCTGCGCCAGCAGGTCGGGGAAGTTTTTTTAAAAGCCTCGGCGGCGTGCTCGTTGTGGGCGTGATGCCGCGGCCGGGCTGAGAGCTTACGGAAGCCCATCGCCCGCAACTGCCGGCTCAAAGTCTGCTTGGCAACCCTGATGCGGTACTCCTCCCATACCCACTGCGCCAAGTCGATCAGCCGCCAGCGCACGACCCCATGGATCGCCGGGATCGGGCCGCTCTCGATGATGCGGGCAAGTTCCTGGCGCTGGGCGCCATTGAGCTTGGTCGCCCGTCCCGGCGCCTTGCCATCGATGAGACCGTCCGGCCCCCTGGCATTGAACCGCAGCACCCAGTCGCGGATTGTCTGCAGACCGATACCGCCAATGCGCGCCGCTTGCCCGCGCGAGCCGCCGTCGTAAATCTCGGCAAGCGCCAACAGGCGCCGGCTTTGGTTCGCGTCCCGCGTCTTCTTCGCCAACTCCCGCAACGCCAACGCGTCAAAGCCTTCCCGCAACGAAATTGGAGCAGCCATGGCAAACCTCCTCCGTTTGCCATGTTGAATCAGATCGCCGCCAATTCGTGAATCACCCTCGTGAGTCACACACTCAGGGATTTGGTATAAGGCAATGGGGGCGCCGTGATGTCAGCTCAGGATGTCTGCTCATGGCACTTTGCGGACCAACTCGATGAGGCGGTGTGATGTCGGCTATTGACCCAAAGCGGACTTTCTCGGCTCTGCATAGGCGCGCGGGATTCCATACAACTTTTGCGGGCGATGGTGACAATTAAGCGCGCTAAGCTTGTACTATTCTCAGTTAAGGCCCATATGTTTATTACTGGCACGCCGGACCCTGGGCGCTGACGGTAAAGACTACCGTGCCAACTCCGTGCACGCCCCCTTTTCCGAAAAATCAGCACGCCAAGCGCCTCCTTACGGGAGCGTGGTTCGGCGGCTGCCAGCCTGCGAAACATCGCCTGCGATTTAACCCCAAAAGGCACTATGATGAATGCTACCTCCAATCCCCAAACTGCTGCCGAACAGGCGCGCAAAACTGCCGCCGAGCAAGCCCGCAAAAACTACCGCGACGTGACGACCCCCGACACGTCTGTGCCGGAGGCCGTGCGAGCCATGGCCGAAAAGGCCGTGGATCAAAGCCGCGAAGTCTATGACCGCTCCAAGGATGCTCTCGACGCATCGGTTGCGACCCTTGAGAGGACCTTCGACGCTGCCGGCCAAGGCGCTGTGGCGTTCAACCGCAAAATCATCGATATCGCCCAGCGGAATGTAAATTCCGGCTTCGACCTGGCCAAGAGTTTGGCGGGCGCTAAGAACCTCTCCGAGATGGTGGAGTTGCAGGCGGCCTATTGGCAGAAGCTGTTGGGGGCGCTCAAGTCCCAAGCCGAAGAAGTTCGCGCGCTCTCGACCAAGATGGCGGCCGCCGCGGGCGAGCCGCTCAAGGAGCAGGTGAAACGCGGCGTGGATGAGCTGCGCAAGGCAAACTGAATGGCTTGCGCCGCGATGGAAATACGCCACGGGCCAGTCCTGATTTAGGACCAGCCCAATTTAGGACTACCGCAATGACCATTCCCCATTACGTCAATGAACACCAATCGGATATTCGGGCGATCAAGCCTGGTATGGGATGGAGAGCAACGGCAAGCTCTTGTCCGGGCCGTTTCCAGACCAGGGGAAATGCCTCACCGAAATCACTCAGCCGAGGAGCAATTTTCGAGCATCGCCCTGGCGGCACGCGACCCACAATCCTGAAGTTGCCGCCAACAAGGCGCGCGACGCAAACCGCAAGACCAATGGCCAATTCGAGGCATTGACCCTCGACACCGCCTTCCCAGAAAGCGTGCGCGCCCTTGGCGAGAATACCTATGACCGTTCCAAGGATGCTCTCGAAGCAGCAGTGGACGCGATGGAGAAATCTTTCGCTGACGCAGCGGCCAAGAAAGCGGCCATGGACTACTTGGCTCGCGCGCAAGCTGCTATGGACGCTCAGGACTAGAAGAAGGGGAAGGGAAAGGGAGCCTGCCTGGTCTGGACATCGAGATCGTTACCGCCGGTCGCCGGGCGGTGACACCGAACAGATTTCGATCAATCTGCAGGCGGTGCCCTCCTTCGAGGCATTCGGCCGCTTTTTCGAGGCAGCCAATCCCTTTATGTTTTGAGCTGAGGTCACACGGCTGGCTTGGTTCCCCTGGCTCGAAGCCGCGCGCATCGTGATGCCGCCCTGGAACCTCGCTCCACTGCTGCCAAAGGCTGGCTCGGACGCCGTCTCGCGTTTCTCGGAAGAAGGGCATTCATCGGCATAGCAGCGCGCTCGCGATAAAGCAGACATCGGATTGAATGACATGCCGGCCAGTCTTGAAGGCAAAGTTGCCGTGGTAACAGCGGTGAGCGGCGACGGACAGGTTGGACAAGCCGTCGCCAAGGCGCTGGCAGAAAGCGGCGCTGCGCTGGCGATTTGTGCGCGCAAGCAAAGCAACGTGGAAGTCCGGGCTAGAGAACTGCGACAGGCTGGCGCCCGAGTGTTCGCCATGGCTGGGTCTTTGACCGACGAATCCCCAGGTGCGGCGGCTGATCGACGGCACTCTAAGTGAATACGGTAAAATCGACATTCTGGTGAACCTGGCAGGAGGACTGACCCGCTACAACCGGTCGCGGCGGAGAGGATGCCGCAGCGGCGCGGGCGTGGCTCGGGCAGGCCCAAGCCACGCTTGCCGAAAACGAAGGCGAAGCAATTGGCTGGCGAGCTTGTGCCGGTCGATGAAGTCGAGAGCTTCTGGCGCGGCAAGCTGAAAGCGTTTCGCTCGCGCATCCTCGGCATCGGCGACCGGATGCGGAGCCTGCCGCTATGCGATCACGTCAGGCTGATGGGCCCCATAATTTCGCTCGCTGCAAAAATTGCTGGCGAAGCGGACATAGCGAGGGGGGCCTCACTTTGATCTAACTCAAGGTGCGCAAGCGCATATGAGTTAGTGTCACGTCAATCTCAGCGGCAAATTTTGGGAGGGGCCCTGACCCAAGAACGCTGAGGTTTGCTTACGCCCCTGGGCTCAAGTTACTAAACAAGGAGGAGTCTCTATGCAGCGGTGGATCATATGCTGTGCGGTGGGACTAGGCCTGCTGTTCGGCGCATTCGGGCCGACACCTGCTTCGGCATATTATTACCATCACCACTATTACAATCACCACTATTACCATCACCGCTATTACCATCACCACTATTACCGGTATTAGCGTCAGCGACTCCAGTTCCTCGCGCGCAAGGCCGCAGCGCATGCTGCGGCCTTCTCCTTTTCCGAAACTGTGGAGCTGAAATCTTAATCACGTCGGGACGGGCCGATGCTAAACTCTCGCCACGAGCGACGAGATCGCATCCGCCAAGTTGCAGCAACTCCTCGTCGCGATAATCAGAGGCTGCGATCGGAAGCACTCACGGCCGGAGCAGTGTCCGCTGGCCGGTTATGTCCGCTTGTGGCACTTCGGCGACTATATCCAAACCCCCATCGGAAGCCGGTTTTACCAAGGATCAAATGTTTCGACGATGCCTCGCTCGCCTACTACACAGCTTTCGCCGGCAATCCGTGGTCTGGTCTTGTAAGAGTGTTCACGGCCAGAATGGTGGTGATTGCTGAAAAGTACGACGTTGGTCAAATTTCCGAAACACAGTTCGATTCTGAAAAGGCGCAGGCAGTCGAGAATTACACCAGTCAGCTCATGCCGCGGCCTTATTCAGCCGCGAAGGTCGATGCGGCGTCGACGCAAGCCGCAGCAGCGAGCAAACAGGCTGTCGCGACAGTCCTGCCAAAACAAATGACCTGTGTCCCAACATTCAATGATACGAACTGCTATTAGCTTAAATAATCTGGCCCCTGTGACCGCCGTTAAATGACATTTCGCCAAACTGGATTCGGGGGAAAGCGGGGGAGGACCGCTGTGGTGGGGCGAGGGACGCGGCTCGCGACTCGCTCGTCAGCCCTCTTTCGCCGGTTCGAACTTGGCGCCTGGGACGGTGTCGCATTGCTCCTTTGTCATCTCCAGGAAACCGTTGCCCTTACATGCGTTCTCGCCACTACAACCATTGCTAGGCGATTCGCATGCGCTCTGTCCTTTACAAGCGTTAGCACCAACACAGTGGCCTTTGACTTCTTCAGCGCGAGGTGCTGACGCTACAGCCCCAGCGAGAATAAGCGTAGCTGCGGCGGCAGCGATGGAAGCGCCGGATCGACAGGCAAACTTCATGATCCACTTCCTTCGGCCAAATTGAATCGACTTCATACACTCTATGCCATCGTTTGCGGGGAATCGAGACTTCCGATTCCCGCTGATCCGCACTAGCCGCAGCACAACGTCTGCTGTTGATGCTGTGGACGGCTCCTCCACCGGCACGTGAGTGCCATTGATGTGGGTGCTGTTAATGCGCCACGATTCGGAGGAGCCAATCATGCAAGCGATTACGACTATCGGTCTCGACATCGCCAAGTCGGTGTTTCAGGTCCACGGCATCGACGTGGAAGGCAATGTGATCATCCGCCGTCAGGTTGAAGCGGCGCTACGTCCTGACGTTCTTCCAAAAGCTGCCATCATGCCTGGTTGGCATTGAAGCGTGCGCGTCGTCTCATCATTGGTCGCGCGAACTGCAGGCTCTTGGGCATAGGGTGCGCCTGATGCCGCCGGCCTAGGTGAAGCCTTACGTCAAGCGGCAGAAGAACGATGCCGCTGACGCTGAGGCCATCTGCGAAGCGGTCACCGGGGCAATCATGCGGTTCGTCGAGACCAAGACGCCCGAGCAGCAGAGCTGCTTGATGCTCCATCGCACGCGCCATCTGTTCATCCGCCAGCAGACCGCGGTGATCAACGCCATCCGTGCCCATCTTGCCGAGTTCGGGGTCGTTGCGCCGGTCGGACGCAATGGCGTGGAGGCGCTGCTCGAAGTAATCGCTGATCCAAATGACAAACGGGTGCCCGAGGTTGCGCGCGTGTGTCTCGCCGCTCTCGGTGCCCAGCTGCGCAGGTGCAAGGAGCAGATTCTAGAGTTCGACCGTATGATAATGGCCTGGCACCGATCCAGTGAGACGAGCAAGCGGCTCGATGCGATCCCGGGCGTCGGTCCGGCACTGGCCACCGCTCTGGTCGCCAGCGTCGCTGATCCGAGGGCTTTCCGATCGGGACGGAACTTCTCGGCCTGGATCGGACTCGTGCCGAAGCAGCACTCGAGCGGGGGAAAGGAAAAACTCGGCAGCATCAGCTAACAAGGCGATCGCTATCTGCGCAGCCTATTCACGGCCGGTGCACTCGCCGTCATCCGCTATGCCAAGATCCATGGCACCAGGCATCGGCCCTGGCTCACAGCGTTGTTGGCCAGGCGGCCAACGAAGGTCGCTGCCATCGCGCTCGCCAACAAGATCGCACGCATGGCCTGGGCGATGATGGCCAAGGGCGAGCGCTACAAGGAACCCGTCGCGCTTGCGGCATGAACGAGATCGCGTCGGACATCCGGCGAGATGTGAAGGTTGGGGGGGCGAACAGCACGTAATGCAGAGCCGGTCGATCCGGCGATCAGGACAACCCACATGTGCCAGTGCATCGTCGAATGCGGGCTTTTGATCGGGCCCTGATCCGCGGAGGGCATTATGGCCAGCGGTCATGCGAACCGCGCTAACAGGCCGAACACATGGCTGCACCGACCAATACTGCAAACGTGAAGAAATCCCTTGCCAACTCGGAGCCGTCCACACATGGCATACGGACCAATTCGATAAAACGCTCTGACGTCAGCAATTGACCCAAAGCGGACATTAGCTGCCCCGCCGGTGCAACGCAGCGTTGACCTGAATCAAACCGAGGCCTGCGGCTTTGAGGCACGGAAGGTCGCTCCGATCGTTGTCGGCGCCGTCCTGTAACCTGTGAACGAGACCATCTCCGCATCGCGGAAGCCTGCCGCCGCGAGCATATCGAGATAGCGCTCCGGTTCGACGATCCCAGATACGCAGTCGGCTTGGCCTGTAGGCGACTGGCTTGATTTGGCGAAGGACCATTGGCAGCAGCCAGCCGGTCACCGGTCACCATGGATGTAATGTTCGAGCTGTTCGATAATGAACTTCTGATCACCGATAACGCTTTTCACCATGTCGCCAATCGAAACTATACCAACTAGTCGTCCATGTTCGAGCACCGGGAGATGGCGAACGGCCCGTGCGGTCATTACGGCCATGCATTCCTCCACTGACTGGTCAGGTCGCGCACAGATGACCTTAGTCGACATAATGTCCCGGACTAGAGTTCCCGGTGACGTCTTGCCTTTCAAAACAATCTCCCGCGCGTAATGCCGTTCGGTGATGATGCCGACAAGCTTGTCATCCTCTAGCACGACCAATGAACCTATGTCGTGTTCCGCCATCAATTTGAGGGCGTCGAACACGGAAGCACCCGGATGAATGAAGTGAACATCGTTGCCCTTCTTATCGAGCACATGCTTTACAGTTGTCATCCGACATCACCATGCGGAAACTGTTAGACTTCGGTCGCGCTCCCGCTGCAGCGAGGCCTATTGAATCTGATACTGCATTGTTTGGCCTGGTTCGCTTGCACCTTGGCGGGCCCGGGATCGGCATACCGAGGGCGGCCCGATCGGAGCGATCCCCATCCCCATTCGTTCGGTCAGGGGCGCCAGAGTTGGGCGTGCCCTGTATCCCAACCCCGCAACAACTTAGACTTTTTATCAGCGGAGAGTTTTGAGATGAATCAAGCGAGGCGCAAAAAAAGAAGCCCGGCATAGGTGCGGGCCGGGCCCAAGATGCCGGAGAGAATGATGACCACGGTGGTTGTGTTCGGCGGCACGGGATTTCTCGGCCTGGTGGCGACGAGTTGATGCACATCAAGGCTCAGCCGTCTTATCCGTGTCAGTTATGAGCGCATTGGCTACTACTGATGCCGTTTGACCCTAACTTTCATCCAATTCAAAGCAATGGAGGTCCACCATGAAAGTCAAAGACGCGATGCACAAGGGAGCTTTTTGGGTCGGTCCGGATACTCCAGTCACTGACATCGCGAAGCTGATGCATAAAAACGATATTGGCGCCGTTCCGATTGGGGAAAACGACCGACTGATTGGTATGGTGACTGACCGGGACATCATCTGCAAAGGGTTGTCGAAGGACAACTTTGACGCCCGCCGCGCGATGGCTCGCGACGTGATGACCCCAGGCATCCATTGCTGCCGAGAGGATGATGATCTCGCCAAGGCTGCGCGGCACATGGAGGATCTGAAGGTCCGTCGGTTGCCGGTGATCAACAAGGATAAGCGGATGGTTGGCATCCTCAGTCGGCACGACGCCGCCCGCGCTCAGCCATCTGATCGATAAAATTGAAATCTCTTGCCTAACCTCGGACAATCAGCGTGCCGCCATAGCAAGCGTGCACAGCCAAGAGGGGCAAGCCGACCTGCGGCAAGATTGGTCGCGGCCTCAAGCCGAGCTGTTGTCGTACCTCGACGACTCTGACCCTCTGATTGCCTCTTGTTCCAGGTGCTCGCCGGCTGGACCTGGGAGGGCTCCGGATTGTGGTCTCATCGACCTGGAACTTCGAGAGATGCCGGGTGCCGCGCATCGCGGGGCGCCATGCTCCCGATTTATGGCCTCTGCCTCACGTTGGCTCTCACCTCGACCGCTCTCGCCGCGCCGGAAGGGGCCCAAACGGATCCGTCGGAGGCTCTCTTCATCGCGCAGATCGTGTTGCTGCTTCTGGTTGGCCGCCTCCTTGGCGAGGTCATGCAGCGGATCGGCCAGCCGGCGGTTATTGGGCAGCTGATCGCGGGCGTCGTCCTGGGTCCGTCGGTGTTCGGGGCGTTTTGGCCGGAAGCGCAGCACGCGATCTTCGCCGGCGGGCGTGAGCAAAAGGCGATGATCGAGGCCGTTTCCGACCTCGGGATCTTGATGCTTCTGTTGCTGACCGGAATGGAGACCGACCTCAAACTTGTGAAAAGGGCTCGGCGCGCCGCCGTGAGCGTGTCGGCGGCGGGGATCGTTGTACCCTTCGTCTGCGGGTTCGTGCTCGGTCAATTTTTGCCGGAGGCCATGCTGCCGCGGCCCGATCAGCGACTGATTACCTCGATGTTCCTCGGAACGGCGCTGTCGGTCGCGTCCGTCAAGATCGTGGCGATGGTAGTGCGCGAGATGAACTTCATGCGCCGGAAGATCGGGATGACGCTCGTCGCCTCCGCCATCATCGACGACACGGTGGCGTGGACCATGATCGCGATCACCTCCAGCCTGGCATTGCATGGCGGGTTCAATGCGGCGACCTTAGCCCAAAGCCTGCTCGGAACCGGACTGTTCCTTCTGGCGAGCTTCACGCTCGGCCGGCGTCTCGTGTTCGGATTGATCCGCTGGACGAACGACACGTTCATCAGCGAGGTACCGGTCGTCACCGCAATTTTGATCGTCATGGGCGTGATGGCGTTGATCACGCACCTCATCGGCATCCATACCGTGCTCGGAGCTTTCGTCGCAGGAATTCTGGTGGGCGAGTCGCCGATCCTGACCCGCCACATCGACGAGCAACTGCGAGTATTGGTCGTTGCTCTGTTCATGCCGGTCTTCTTTTCGCTCGCCGGCCTGAATGCCGATTTGTCAGTCCTCAAAGGCCCGCAACTCGTTCTCCTCACCATTGGTCTGATCGCGATCGCGAGCGTCGGCAAGTTCACCGGAGCGTTTCTGGGAGGTGCTCTAGGTCGGCTGACCCGTCGGGAATCAATGGTACTTGCCTGCGGCATGAACGCCCGCGGCTCCACCGAGGTCATTGTTGCCTCCATAGGTCTCTCACTGGGCGTGATCAGCCAGGATCTCTTCACGATGATCGTTACCATGGCGGTCGTGACCACCTTGGCGATGCCGCCAATGCTGCGCTGGGCGCTATCGAGGCTTCCACTGCACGAGGAGGAGCAGGCCCGCCTCGAGCGTGAAGCGTTCGAAGCGAAGGGCTTCATTACCAACGTAGAGCGCCTGCTTCTTGCCGTCGATGATAGCCCAAACGGCAAGCTCGCCTTGCGTCTGGCCGGCTTGATCGCCGGATCGCGGGGGATCACGACCACTGTGCTCCACTTGGGACGCGGAAGCCCGGAACCGACCGTCAGAGCAGCCATCGCGGCGATAGGCAGCCCCGCGTCGGGGCCGAACGAGGAGAGAAGGCGGAAAGTCCACGTGACCCTGCAGACTGATGCGCTCGCGTCGGCCGTCACAAGGGAAGCGCGGAAGGGCTACGGCCTGCTTATTCTCGGCATTGCGAAGACCGTGGCGCCCCATGGCGGTTTCCATGACGAGATCGCCCGCATAGCTGCCATGTATGAAGGTCCCCTTGCGGTCGTCGTGGCGCGTGGACCGCATGTAGACTTCCCGGAGGAAGGCGACCTGAACATCCTGGTTCCGGTCAGGGGCAACAGGGTGTCACGACGGGCCGCCGAGGTCGCGCTCGCCGTGGCACGAGCGAGTGAGGGTCCGATGACGGCCCTCTATGTCCTGAGCACGGTGGGACTGGGCGCCGCACAGCGCCAACTCAAGCGTCCGACGCCCACCCGGCGCCACGAGGAGGCGGTCCTTAAGGACATCGTGGACTTGGCCGACCGCTACGGCCGATCGATCCGAACCGCGTTACGCCTCGACATCGCCCCCGAGGATGCCATCCTGCGGCAGGCTCGCCTCGGGCACTACAACCTGATCGTCATGGGGGTGGGCCGTCCGGCCGGCGAGACGCTGTTCTTCGGCAAGGTGGCAGCAGCCGTTCTTGAGAATTCCGACCGTTCAATCCTTTTCGTGTCCAGTTGATGCCGGTTGAAACGAGATTCCTGCCCGCGGCATGGCGATGTTCGCTGGGACGCCCTAATTGGACGGCATCGTTGATCGCGCGCGTGAACTCATTCTCGACGCGATTGGAACTCGCAGATCGTGAAGTCCAAGATGGCCGAACGAGTTCATCATGAGGTGGTCGTAATTGTTCACCCGAGCGCCCCGGCGTTGATGCGGCGCAAACTGCTCTGACGAAGACGCCCGCCAGGTATGTCGGCTTCTGGCACTTAGCGGACCAACCCGACGGGGCGCTGTAACGTCAGCAATTGACCCAAAGCAGACATTCGAGGGCGTCGCGCCATATGCTGCATCGAATGCAACCCGCAACCAAGGCTATCTGGCAGGCGCACGGCGCGGGCGCCCCCGAAGCCTCCGGCCTTCCCGGGAAAATGAGAGAATTCCTTCTTAGTCGGCTTTGCCCGAAGGACGCCATCTCCTGCCTGTCGCTCAAGGCTTTTCTGCCAGCCGTTCCACCATGGCCCAGATGGCGGCGATCTGCGGCGCGTCCTTGCCGAGATAGTCGATATCGCTATAGCCCCACCAGTCGAAGCAGCCATGGGAGTTGACCAGGCTCCCGGTTACTTGCGGAAACAGAACCACGAGCCGATTGGTGTCGGCCCAGCGGGCAAAGCCCAATTCCTTGATGAAGGCGTCTCCAACGGTCTCGCGGGCCTGATCGCAGCCATGCAGCGCGATATGCAGCCGGCAGCCGCTATGGCTCGCGCAATCGGGGGGCACGTAGACGACGCCCTCTTGGGCGAGCCCATCAGGCTGGCTCTTGTCGAAGATGGACTGGTCGAAGACCAGGAACTGCCCGGTTGGATGCGACGAGGGCGGCACGAGGGGGCCATAGATCCATTCCAGGATCGCTTTCGCCTGGTCGTAGTTGCAGTCGCTGACATAGGGGGATTCGGAGAGACCACAGGCCGTCCCTTCCGTCTCGGTTTCGAACGCGTGGCCGCCCTCCTCCTCGAGGAGCCGCAGGCTTTCGCTCGGCACCCCGGCCGCCGCGTAGAAGCGTTTGGCAGCCTCCACCACTGGACGAAGCACGGTCTTATCCTCGTTACCCGAGAACAGATACACCTTGTGATCGACGAGACCGCTCAGCGGATCGATCTTGCCCCCTTCCGCCAGTTCCTTGGCGCGCTTGGCCAGTGCGTCTGCGTCCGGCGCACCCCAGCTCACCTGCATGCATTCATTTTCCGCCTGCGAGGTGTTCTGCCAAAGCACCATGGGCCAATAGGGGAAGAGGCGGCTCGACGCGGTCTCTGCGCAGGCAAAGGGGCCGCCGGCCACGATACCGGCACCAACGATGTCCTTGGAATGGGCGAGCTCGATCTGGCCGGCCATATAGGCTCCGGCCGACAGCCCCGACACCGAGGTGGCGTCAAGCTCCACCCCGAGCTGCGGCAGCGCCTCGCTCGCCGCCACCGGCCCGTAGGGCGCCCCGAGCCCAGCGAGCCCAGTGAGCAGGCCCGCGAGCCACCCCGTCGCTACGGTTTTGCGCCATGTCATGAGCGAGACTCCTTATCTGCGCCCCTCCCGCGGGTCCGGGCCCCGGGGCCGCGAGATCATTTTCCCCTCCTCCCACCTCTCGCAGCAACTGATTAAGCTCAGTTAGAATGGGCCGCTGCCGAATGTCGATGTCAGCTGACAAATTTAGCTAAGGCCACCGGACCAACTCGACAGGGCGTGACAGGTGAAAAAGATCAGCGGCGAGGCACCTCGCAGCGCGTGATCGGGTTCCACTACTGATCGCAACATGACAGACCCAAAAATTCTGCTGTTGTTTGTGCTCGCGTGGGCCGTGGCGGCGTATCTGATCGTTCCGAGGCTCTGGGAGCTTTACTTCCGCCATCACCCGTCCCTCGCGGAACTGGCTCGTGTCACCCATACCTCTGACGGCCATCCCGGCGATCCGATCAACATCCATCTGGTTGGGAGCGATGCCGAAGTCGTGCGGGGGATGACAGCAGCCGGTTGGTTTCCGGCTGACCCGATCACCTTGGCCACCAGCGTGCGCATTGCTGCGGATTCCGTGCTACGCCGGTCTGACGACGATGCGCCAGTGAGCAACCTCTTTCTGTTTGGCCGCAAGCAGGACCTTGCCTTCGAGCAGCCCGTCGGAGGCGGTCCGCGCCGGCGGCACCATGTGCGCTTCTGGCGTTGGGATAAGCTGTACGAGGGCCGGTCCGCCTGGATCGGGGCCGCGACGTTCGACGAGCGGGTGGGCTTCAGCCACACGACCGGACAGGTCACGCATCACATCGGTCCCGATGTGGATGCGGAGCGCGACCACATCGCGAGCGAACTGCAGAAGGTGGGCCTGGTGCAGTCGATCGAATGGGACAACGGCTTCCACTCCCAGCTTGAGGGGCGCAACGGCGGTGGCGATCCCTGGCACACCGATGGTCGTCTAGCGATCTTGGTGTTGCGCGGTTCCGCCACAGCGGCGTTGAAGTAGCGGCTCTTAGTTCGTGCTTGCTGCAGCCTGCTGTCCGCTATTGGCACGAAGCTGCCTTAAGAAGGCGGGCAGAGCATGTCCGCTCTGCCCGGGTATTTCAGACAACAACCTGTTCGGCAATGGCGAGAGCGTCGTCGACCTCGATGCCGAGGTAGCGCACTGTGCTTTCTATCTTGGTGTGACCCAATAGCAGTTGGACGGCACGCAGGTTGCCTGTGCGGCGATAGATGAGTGTCGCTTTGGTTCGGCACAGCGAGTGCCTGCACCGTTCGTTTGCAGTTTGGTTTGCATAAAAGCAGGTCAGTGGTGACCGCGACCCGCGCGGCCGACTTGTACCTGCCTGCGCTTTTTCACCCCCCGCGACCATCAACTTGCCATGCGGTGACAATCAATTTGCCATACGGCAGGGAACTGCAACGAGGCAATGATAGTTGGGGAAATAACAGAGGGATTGCAGTGCTAGCGAAGATTGCCGCGCTGCCTTTAGGCACGCTATTTCTTCGGCTTGGTTGACTGCGCTGCTTTCTGCGCGTTCCGGTAAAGAGCGTCACTGACAGTCGAGGATGCGAATCTCCCTCGTGCTCGGGGTCACGACTGAGTCGCGGGCGATCGCAATGGAAGGTCAGCACAGCAATTGAAAGACCAGTGCTAGAGGTCCCATGGGTCAACTCAAGCTCGGTCCTCCGGACAATGTTCTGTCACCGAGAGTCGCTCGCCACGCGAAGGCAAAAGCAAACAGCCACCTGTCAGGTGCCGCGGACTTCACACCGCCGCCGACACCGCAGCGGCTTGCACGCCTGAAGGCGGAAACAAGGGACAACTTACGGGGCGCCGAAGAGCCGACAGCGGCGCAGATACCGCAGCGCTTTACTCCCGGCGCCCAAGCGGTTGCTGCGTCCGGCGATCAGCAGTTTGCTGACCAGACGTTGCTGACCCCGTTACTCGCCTTTTCGTCGGGATTTCGCACGCTAGTCACAGTTCTAATCCTTGTCGCGCTGCTTCCAAATCTGACCCTCGGAGCCATTTTCTGGCTGGGCGTGATCAACGCGCCTTGGTCAAGGCCCGGGACGCTTCCGCCTAATGAGAGCCCTGTGCCGGCTGCCCAGTCCGCAGTTCCGCCCGCAGTCCTCTCAGCGCCTGCCACGCTCGAAGGGACAGCCGGCGAGGACGTGCCCTTCACAATTGCGCTCGACGGTACTGATGGAGTGCCCGCCCGGAGCATCATCGCCATAAGTGGGCTGCCACAAGGCAGCAAGTTGTCGTCTGGACGTCCCTATGGCGAGACGGAATGGAACTTGAAATCCGACGAGATCGGCGATTTGCATCTCGTTCTGCCCAACACCGCGAGTGGCGAGGCCAAACTTATGATCCAGCTCGTCGCGCCCGATGGCGACATCATCGCGGACACCGCGATGGTCCTCAAGATGACGGCCGATCCCAAGGCAAACATCGGCGAATACGGACTCAAAACCGAGCTAGCAGAGGCGCAAGTCTGGGACGAGCGGGCCCAAGCTCTTGGGGCAACGGGCGTAGAGGAGAGGCTCGTGAACCTCAACGCCGCGGCGGCCATGTCTGGAGATCCTGTGCCATTACCACCCAGGCGTCCCGCGCAAACCGCGAATAATGATGTTCATGCGAACTGGATCGAGCCTTTGGCCTTCGTCAACCTTCGGGAGGGACCTTCATCGTCAGCGGCAGTTATCAGTGTGGTTGCAAAGGACGCCAAACTCTCTGTTATAGGGCGCAAACGCGGCTGGGTGCAGGTGACCAACCCCGCGACTTCGGAGAGCGGTTGGATCTACTCGGGCAATGTCGCTACTGTCACAAAGTCACAGCGTGACAGCAGACGCGCCGCTCACTTAAACTCGCCACCAGGCTCAGATTCTCTCTGGCCGAGTATTGGCCAGTGGTTGGCGAGACCCTAAACGTGAACAGGAACACGGGTTAGGCACCGTCGCTCTGGAGCCCCGCACTTAAGTCAAAGTCAATGCCTCGGTCGCTGATTCTGGGATTTTTACGTGGTCGCCGAAGCGTGGGCTGGCTTGAAGGTCAAGGCCTCCTAGTCTGGGCCGATGAATGAGTAATACGCACTTCCTGCGTACCAGTTATCTTATGGTTGACGACGAATGGTGTCGAAGTATCTACGCCGCACTTGGCCTATTGCGGTGCTGGCGCCGGAGGCCTTTTCGGCTGCGCGATCGTGGCGTTGGGCCCGGCAGGCTGCGCCGGAGTCCCGTCGGCCTGAGGCTGACCGCCTGCCTGCTGATTTTTCTGCTGCGCCTCTGCGGCCTTGGTGAGTTCAATTTGGCGCTGACGGGACTTCTCCATCATCTGACGTCTGGCTTCTTGATATTTGGCGTTGTCCACCGGGGCTCCATCGGAGGCCTTGCCGAAGCCCGTGAGCGGAAGCGGGAAGGCCATCGTCTCTTGCTGCACGTTCATGGCAGAAACGACCATCTGCTTACCCGTCCGCATCTTGTCTAACATTTCTTTCGTCAGCTCCATCTGAACCTCACAGCTCGTAGGGAGGCAGACCGCGTATTGCAGCGAAATCGGCTCGCCCTCGTCGATCTTGATCTGCACACCGGCGGGGATCACCAGCGAATAGGCAGTCAGTACGTTGACGAGTAGGTATGGCTTATCCTCGCCTTCGATGGTGCGCACGGCGGCCCCCACGAGAACGATTCCGGTATTAGGATCAAGCCCCTCGTGACTGACGAGGCAAACCTGTTTGTTGCCAGTCTTTTCATTCGTCATGCAAACCTTGACCCAGCCGCTGTCGTCGCCCTGAGTCCCGCCCGCTGGAGCGGCGGCAGCGCCGCCCACGGGGGCTGGCGCTGCATTTGTCGCCGACTTTGGCGCCGTCTTAGGTACGTGTTGGCCTTGCTGGGCGATCGACAGAGTTGTTCCAAATCCAAAGGCAAACGCCGCAAGCAAGACCGACCGGCCCATATGGCGGAGCGCGCTCCATCCATCCATCGACCCGATCATATCGACCTTTCCTCGTTTTTGCGGGACCCGGTTCCGGCTGGCGCTTGAATCGGCTATGCCTCAAATCCCTACACTGGGGTCAATACCTGAAATGAGGCGTAGACGTGACAGAACGGAAGCGAACCGATCGTCCGTCGGTGTTGGCGGGTTGCTTGGCATCGGCAAGGTCGCGTTGAACGACTTGGCCGGTCGCGGCGTCGTCACGCGCGGATCGAAGAAGGGCACCTATGCGCTTCTCCTCGCCTTCATCACGCGCGTTCAGGTTCATTCCGACCGGATCGACGTGACGCTCGATCAAATGGGCCTTGCCCGGTGTTTGGGTGCTGAGCCCGATAAACGGCAACCTGCTTACCCCGCGGAATGTGATCAAAAGCAACATCTGATGATTTTGACTGTCCGCGCGCGTCTGAAGCGCACGGGGCTGGCAGCAGGGGGGGTCTGATGGCAATCGCTTTCGGGTAATTTCATGTCCGGCATCTCGTTCCTGCTTAACCTGTTATGGATCGTATTCGGCGGCCTACGGATGGCGATCGGTTGGGTGATCGCCGGCGTCATCATGGCGATCACCATCATCGGCCTGCCATGGACACGGGCGGCATTTAACATTGCCTCCTACACACTTAACATTGCCTCCTACACACTGCTCCCCTTCGGCCAGAAAGCGGTGTCGCGCGCCGAATATTTTGGTCGTCAGGATCTCGGCACCGGACTACTCGGCGTTCTCGGCAATGTCCTGTGGCTGGTCCTCGCCGGTTGGTGGCTGGCACTCGCGCACTTAGTCACCGCGATCATGCTCGCCGTAACGATTGTCGGCATTCCCTTCGCCTGGGCGCATGTGAAGCTTGCCGGGCTCGCGCTCTGGCCAATCGGTAAGATGATTGTCCCGGCCTAGTGGCTTCGCACGATGTTGTCCTAACTAGGGACATTCGGCACCTAGAGGCGCTTGGCCCTGTTCGTGACCTCCCTCATGATCGGGGAGGCGGTCGTCAAGGCGTTCTTGAGGGGCCTTGGCGTTGGAGGCAAGGCATCGGCCTCAACCGGGAGCTTCGCCCCGGTGACTTAGCGCCCAAATCGAAATCTCTTGCCTAACGTCGGGCCATCAAGCGTGCCACAACTGCGAACGTGTGCTGGTTGAGCACGTTCTCGTAGGCATCAAACTTCTGTGGCGATTATAGGTGCGCCAGCGCATCCACTTTGGTTTGGGCGGCAAGTCCCATTGGTCAGCTTCACAGGTGCCGATCAATTGCGATTTGATTTTGGATTACCCGAGGTGGTTCCGGCGCAGGCGATCGTGGGCGAGTACCTAAAGACGTTCCAGGATTTTCCACCGCGACGGCAGAAGCCCGGCAGCTTCTCGGTCGACCGGGCCATGGAAAAACTGATGGAGCAGAAGGGCAACAATTGAGAGCGACATCGCAAATCTGAATGGAGGCGAAACATGGGATCGACTCTTTGGCGCTCGAGCATCAATCGTCGTGCTTTGCTTGGCACACTGGCGGCGGTTGCGATCCTGTCCACGCCACTCCTTCCCGTCTCTGCGCTCGCCGAGACGCCCCCTGCGACCGACCCGCTGCCCTCGTGGAACGACGGCCCCGCAAAGCAGGCAATCATGAATTTTGTGAAGGCCACGACCGATCAGTCGAGCCCGGACTTTGTGCCGCCCGAGGCGCGGATCGCTACCTTCGATCAGGATGGGACGCTGTGGGTCGAGCATCCGATGTACACCCAGGTTGAATACTGCCTGGAGCGCGTCCCGGCGCTGGTTAAGGCCAAGCCGGAACTGGTCAATGTCGAGCCCTTTAAGACGGTGATGTCTGGAGACCGCGAGGCCATGGCAAAGCTCTCGACGCCGGACCTCGAAAAGATCCTCTACGCCACGCTCACTGGCATGACGGTCGATGCCTTCAGCGCGGAGGCCGCGAAGTGGATCGCGACGGCCAAAGACGGGCGCTGGAAGCGTCCCTATACCGAGCTCACCTACCAGCCAATGCAGGAAGTGCTGAGCTACCTGCGCGCCAAGGGCTTCAAGACCTACATCGTCACCGGCGGCGGCCAGGATTTCGTGCGCACCTATTCCGAGCGCGTCTACGGCATCCCGCCGGAGCAAGTCGTCGGCACCGCTGGCGGCACTATGTACAGCTACGACAAGGACGGCAAACCGATCTTGACCAAGGAGCCGAAGCTGCTCCTCAACGACAACGACGCCGGCAAGCCCGAGGGCATTCACCTCATGATCGCACGTCGGCCTATCGCCGCGTTTGGCAACTCCACAGGCGACCAGCAGATGCTCGAATACACCGGGGCCGGTGACGGCGCGCGGCTCGAAATGCTCGTCCTCCACGACGATCCGGCGCGCGAATATGCGTACGGACCGGCCGAGGGATTGCCGGACACCAAGGTCGGCACATTCACCCAGGCTCTGTACGACGAGGCGAAGAAGGACGGGTGGACCGTGGTCAGCATGAAGAATGACTGGAAACGCATCTTCGGCTTCGAAGGCGCTCCTTGAATGTCCGCTTTGGGTCACAAGCTGAAAAACTCACATCGCGCATATGGTTTCCGGTTTTCCCTCGATAGCAGACGGTGGTCTCAGGAAGTCAATCTTGGGGCCCCAACTACTCAATGAACGTGTTTTTGGGACCCATACCAAGCGCCTGAGCCCAGTAGGGGTTATCAACTGCCACGACTGGCAAAGAGCCTTGGGTACACCCCCACCACCACAGCCCCCGAGGGGGTATGCACACCGGACCCCCTTTTGAAAAATGCCGCCAGACGGTGCCTGCCCAGCAGGGCCATTAAAGCTACCACGACCAGGCAGAGCATCTTGGGCTACTTCCCTACCCCCCACAGGCCCCCCTGGGGTTCCCCCCGAACCCAGTTTGGTAGGAATCGCCTATGCCCAACTTCGCCACTACCGAGCCTTGCCGCTGCAATTCCGGAACAGCGAACGCAAGCACCGATACGTGGTGCCGCCGAACCGGCCCACCGCTGCTCCTGCGTTGTAAGCGGCATGTTTCACGCGTCGAAATCTGGACTGTGGCGGCGAGCTCGCGTTTTCCTGACGAGGGGGAGAGTGCGACCGCACGTCGGTTGCCTGATCCTCCTCCATTCGGCTTATGAAGCGCTTCACCCGCGGGTTTTCGGCGAGGCTGGCGGGCAGGGACGGCCCCCGGTAATTGTAGTTCTTCACCACGCCACGGCAGCTTTCAGCACTTCCGGTTGCCGCGCAGGTGGCGTGCCTTCCCTGCTTGGCTGTGCGGACGATGCAATAGAGCTTGAACACATCGTTCTGGCTTGAGCCTTCGCCGGTCACCCGACAGAGATAGGTCTGGTCTGGGCCAGTACAGGTGATGCAGTAAGCTGCCTCTCCCGCAGCCGAGGGGTTAACATCAAAGGCGAGCAAACCGGCGAGGCCGACTGCTCCGAACCATTGGAGCCGACAGGCAAAAGGCATGGCGCGCAAAAGGTATCCCCGTTTTATCGGGCCGCCATTCTCCCACAAGCTTGCACGGGCAATTGGCCGATATCGAGGCTGGGCGGCCGCAATCCGGAATGGGCCTGGCCCTCCGTTCCTGCATCAAGCCGTGGGAGGCCTGTAGCCGGCTGCAACGGTCTGTCTGGAGGGGGCCGCCAACCCCCATCGGAACTGTACCGCGCAAATTTTGCCGGAATGCCTTCGCAGCGGGTCGAACTTCAAGGCCAGCGTTGAAGGCCGCTCGAAGCTGTTCGCCTGGAGCGGGCGTCTGTTGGTGCCCGGAAGCATTGCCCAACGCCGGCGTGCTATGGCTGCCGATGTCCGCTTTGGGTCAGTAGCTGACCTCGTTGTCACCAGCGCGCTTGGTCTGCTTGGTGCCAGTTGCGGACATCCTCGAACCCCCTTCCAAGAATCTGGGGCAGGTTTCCCGAATGCAAGGTTGGTGCTTTCGGCAAATTCAACGATCCAAGCTTCGACCACTACGGCACGTGCGCTCTCGCTCAAGGAAAACGAGTTCCTTGTCGGGACCTCCGCCTCCTTAGCGCTATCACGACATGATTCCGCTCTAATGCAGCGTTACGCAGCATCTAACTGGGATGTCTGACGGTTTAAGCCCGACTCCAAGGAGGCAACTACGCGCTTACCCCACAGGGGGGAAATCTTGGACCGACGCTGCGACCAAGACCGGCGTGCAGATTTCGACGGGTTTGTGAGAAAATCGGGGTGGGGGTCGCGTCACGATATGCCACGCAAGCCTATAGGTCACAGAGCTATGACGGCCGCTGAGCGACAGCGCCGATGCCGCGAGCGTGAGCGCGCGGAGAGCGATGCTCGATATGGCCGGTTCCCCTTCGATATGGAGGCGATCCGCGCCAACGCTGAGCTTACCCGTCAAGCGCTCGCCTCGGCGACGATCATGCCGGCCGATCTCCCCGCGCTTGAGCCTGATGAAGGGCCAATGATGGTGACCGATCCCGACCTGATCGAGTTCGGCGCGAGACACCGCGACGCTTGAGCGCAGCGCGACTCAGCGTTAGATTCCCGCTCCATGTTCAGTGTTGAGCGCCACTGGTGGCTGAGGCCCTTAAGGCTTGGTAATAGGCGTATGCCTCCAATCTCACTCACCTCCTAGTACAGTCTGGAGTCACCGAGGAGGATCAATGACCCTACGCTTGAACGGCCAAGGCCGTGACATTGCGGATGTGGACCTGATCAATGGCGCTCCGCGTCAATCCCTTGGATGGCTCAGACCCGGCCAAGGAGGCGCAAGAGTTGCGCGAGGTGTATGGCGATTTGGGACACCGTAAGCTCACTGATAGGAAATCTGGCCCAAGAGCCATCAGCGAAAAAGAAGGCCGCTCAGGATCGCCCTTGGGCGGCTTCTTATTATTCTCCGCCTTCGCGTGGCATCATGAAAAGGTCCTATTTTTGCGGCTAAAATCGCGTTTAATGCACGAAACCTAGGTATGGGAGAACTCTACCATGTCGCGCGCGAAACAACCTTCGAAGCGAAACCGTCGGGCATGCGCAGTACCGTTGTTGGGGGCCGCCGGGTTGTCGTTGTCGCTGGCGAGCGGCGCATCGGCGGTAACCGATGGGCCGGATATGACGACACGGAACACCGGGGTGAGTCAGGAAATCACTCTCGGTGAGGAGGAAATCTCTGACGTCAGCTTGGCGACGTTCTATGTCTTCGACAAAGAGAACTCCGGCACATCCCGGCCCGGCGTACGACTTGCCCACGCCGGCTGCGGCTGCGGCGGCTGCGGCGGCCACGGCGGCTGCGGTGGCCACGGCGGCTGCGGCGGCCACGGAGGCTGCGGAGGCTGCCGCGGAGGTTGCCACGGAGGTTGCCACGGAGGCTGCAGAGGCTGCGGGGTCGGCGGGGTTTGGTGGGGGGGTTGCGGCGGCTGTGGAGGAGGCGGCTACTGGTGCTGGCTGAACGGCGTTTGGACCTGGTGCTATTACTAGTTAAGTCGCCACGGCCCCGTTGGACTGAATCGTTTGGACTGAGAAGCGCGAGCGCAGCAGCTAAGACTTGTTGCGGATCTGGAACGAACTCAGGCTTTGGACTTCAGACCAAGAGGTAGGGACATGTGGAAGGCGCTGATTGCCGGGACTGCGGCAAGTGTGATTGCGGGTTCGAGCTTGCTATTTGCTCAACAGCCACCTGCTCCAGCCGCAGCGGTCCTTACCGAAGAGGAGCGTGGCCAAGACAATGGTTGGCAGCCGTCGGCAGAAGATGACCAAGACGACAATGGTTGGCAGCCATCCGCAGAAGATATAAGCGCGTTCATGGACGCGCGCATCGCAGCGCTTAAGGCGGGACTCAGGCTTACCCCTGATCAGGAGAAGAACTGGCCCGCATTTGAATCAGCTGTTCGGGATATGGCTAAGGCACGTGCAGATCGGTGGGCCATGCGTCAGAACGAACAGCCCCCCGCCGACCCCGTCGAATGGCTGCAGCGGCGTGCCGACGCGCTCGGTAAAGCAGCAGTAGGTCTCAAAAAGCTCGCCGATGCTGAGGGGCCACTCTATAAAAGTCTCGATGACGCGCAGAAACATCGCTTTGAGTTTCTCGCGCGGGGACTACGGCCGCATCGCTACTTCGCCCAGTGGAAGAGGTCTGGCTGGAACGGGGGAAGGGGTCGCGATCAGAACTGTGGATGGCGACACCCTCATACGGACTTGTAACTGCTCATAGGGCACCGCGCCCTGATCCTCGGTCCAAGCACAACTGCACCTTCTGCGCCGCGCTGACGGCCTAAGCCTTACCCGGTCCCTAATCGCTTCGGCCGCCATGGGCTCGCTGTGGGCCGTAGAACGGTTTGGGGGGCTCTTTTAGGGGGCAGTTTCAAAAAAGGCCCGCTATCCCTTACGCCACAAAGGCTAAGAACGGAGGAAGCAGTCATCAGCGAACCCGTCTCCGGCCGTTGGTTCCCTGTTTCACGGGAAAATACAGGGAAATTCGCCAACCTTGGGCTCGAGATAGCCAAGGCCCCTCGGCTTTCGGAAGAAAATTCAATCACTTACCAACAGAATTCCCTCCTCACGTTTTCCGTAGTTGACACCACAATCCTCAAGTGGTAGGGTCATGGCTAATGGAGTTAAGCCATGCCTTCACCCTTTTTCCCAACGCTTGTTGAATTATCCGGCCACGGTCCTTTTGAGATGCCAGAAACCGTAGGGTGTCTAGGGATAGGCAGCATTTCTGAACTACGACCGATACCTCGCATTCACCTGTGTCTAGTGGACGGGAAAGAACTGCAACTCCCGATGCAGCGGCCGACACTGGAACAGGTCTATCTGAAACTAAAAGCGCACTTTGATCCTGACGAGAATTAGCCATGGGCAAAAACACCTTTGCATCCAAACATTTTCACGACGAGGACGCGGCGCGGGCCTGGTTTGAGAAAGCCCGCTGGCCTAATGGCCCCGTTTGCCCAAATTGTGAGAGCACAAAGCACTACGCGACTAAAAAGGTTGGCCGTTATCGTTGCGCCAATCGCGAGTGCCGAAAAGATTTCACGGTCATGACTAAATCAGTCATGGAGCGCAGCCACGAGCCTCTTACGCATTGGGCCGTAGCGTTCCACATGGCCGCTTCAGGCAAGAAGGGCTTCTCAGCTCACCAGCTCCATCGCGAGCTTGGTTGCCAGTACAACACAGCATGGTTTCTTCACCATCGGGTCATGGAAGCCATGCGGCGCGGTGGCCTGGAACCACCACTTGGCGGCGAGGGCAAGATCGTGGAAGCCGACGAAACCTACTTTGGGGAAGTTGAAGAGCACCGTATACCCACTTTGAAGAGGAAGATCCCTGGACGTAGTTTTGCCAGAAGAGGCCCGCACCATAAGCGCGCCATCGTCGCCTTAGTCGAGCGTGGTGGAAATGTCCGC
Source organism: uncultured Alphaproteobacteria bacterium (assembly GCA_963804515.1). Taxonomy (GTDB): domain Bacteria; phylum Pseudomonadota; class Alphaproteobacteria; order Rhizobiales; family Methyloligellaceae; genus Methyloceanibacter. The sequence goes on from CAWDQR010000008.1 coordinate 108,298, forward strand.
ACGTTTCATGTCGCTAGTGCCGATAAGGCAACGGTTGGAAGCATCGTTGCCGAGAATATTGATCGTGAAACGCGCCTGCACACAGATGAAAGCCGCCTCTATCTCGAAGTTGGTGCCCTATTTAAGGCGCACGAAACCGTGAAGCACTCAGCCAAGGAATACGTGCGTGGGGACGTTCACACCAATGCATCCGAAAACTACTTCTCAATTTTCAAACGCGGCATGCGCGGCGTGTATCAGCACTGCAAAGAGAAGAATTTGCACCGCTATCTGGCGGAATTTGATTTTCGCTACAACACGCGGAAAATGACTGATGGAGAACATGCGGTCCTTGCCGTGAAGGCCGGAGAAGGCAAGCGCCTCACGTACCGGCAACCTCACTAAGCGCGATTTTTCTTTCGTGGCGAAGCGCTTCTTGCGCTGGCGGCGGAAGCGGTCTTAGGCCGTTTTCTGCCGATCCGGCGGGACTCGCCTTCGCGCGTCGGTATATCCTTTAGCGGCGTAGGAGGACCAGAGAACGCGCCCTGCAAAATGCGTTGCAGGCGTTCGCCTTCAAGAGCACCAAGTTGATCGCTTTTGTTGCTTGCCACGGGAACCGTCTCCGACGAGTGACGAGCCAGCCTATATCCGCAATTTCAAAACCTATACGCAAAGTGATCCCACATTAGAAGACCTAAAAAGTCTTGAAGAAGAAATGTTTGGCGCCAATGATCGCGCCGTCGCAATTATGCTTGGCGCGTTTATGGAGACGGCACTCACAAAATTTATCCGAATAAGATTCCGACAAGATCTAAATTCAGACGAACGTCGTGCTGTCTATGACTATGACGGCCCACTCGGAACATTCGCAGCTAAAATCGCAATTGCGTATGCGATGGCGACTATTGGCCCACTAACACGCGACGACCTTGATCTTATCCGAATTATTAGAAACGGATTTGCGCACTCTCGCAAGTCTATAAAATTTGACGACACAGAGACAGTTGTGATTTGTGCGAAGTTACAAACCCCAGACTTGGAAGATGCAAAAACTCCAGTGAAGGGGTACGCGATGGTGTTAGAGCCGGATTGGCTCGCGCATAGCGATCGAACAAAACCACAAATCCGCTATCGGATAGCAGTCCACACTATTTCCGCAAAAATGCTCAAAGTCAGGAGCAGGTATGAAATGGCTCACTTACTTAAGCCACTTACTACTTCGGACCTGCCTTAGATAACCGAGCTTTCTCCATCGCTCGATAGACCGCTGTTACAACCCACGATGCCCTATCGCGGGAATCGAATAGCTCATATTCGTCACAGCCTGCCTCAATCATCCCGGACGTGATTTGAATCTGATCCTCTTCTGGAGCGCCAGCCCCTTCGGCTTTCGCACCCTCGGCGGATTCTATACTAGATGTTGTCATTGTGGTGTCAACTACGGAATTGTGATTCCCTAGTCGCCAAAGCAGGGAAAATTTACGGGCCATCAGGGAACCGAAGCGCGTAACAGCGAACCTGATCCCAATAACCGGGTCTCGCGTTTGGCGCCACACAGGGGTCTTTCACGCTCATTGTTCCACGATATCCTCAGGGGCCGCGCCTGCCCGAAGGGCTCCTTCGAACGGCAAGCCTTCACTGATTGATGGTCCGCATGCCTGGCTTGGAATAGCGTGAGCCGACGGCGGCTCCGGGAGGCAGGATCGCGTCTATATCCGCTAGATCCTCTCGCGTGAGGTGAACATCGAGCGCGCCGACATTCTCCTCTAGATATCGACGCCGTTTAGTTCCGGGAATCGGAACGATGTCGTTCCCTTGGGCGAGCACCCAGGCAAGGGCGAGCTGAGCGGGCGCACAGTCCTTTTTTGCAGCAAGCGTCCTGATCCTCTCAACCAGTTCCATATTCCGAAGGAAATTCTCCAGTTCGAAACGAGGCATGCTACGGCGCCAATCATTGTCCGCAAGATCATCGAGACTGGTGATCCTGGCGGTCAGGAACCCGCGGCCGAGTGGACTATACGCGACGAAGCCGATCCCAAGCTCGCGCACCGTGTCGAGTAACTCGCCTTCAGGGTCGCGGCTCCAGAGTGAATACTCCGTCTGGAGGGCGGCGATTGGATGCACTTTTTGTGCGCGTCGGATCGTGTCGGGTGCGGCTTCGGACAGGCCAAGGTAGCGTACCTTGCCCGCGTCGACGAGCTCGGCCATGGCACCAACTGTGTCCTCGATTGGTGTATTGGGATCAACTCGGTGCTGATAGTAGAGGTCGATCATATCGACCTGCAGCCGGCGCAAGGATGCTTCGCAAGCCGAGCGCACATAGTCGGGCTTTCCATTGACACCGACAAACGCGCCGTCCGCCCTCCGGACATTGCCGAACTTGGTAGCGAGCACGACCTGGTGGCGGCGACCCCTGATGGCCTTTCCAACCAGCTCCTCATTCTGACCCATTCCATAAATATCGGCGGTGTCGAGAAACGTGACGCCAAGCTCGATGGCGCGGTGGATGGTGGCGATCAACTCGACTTCATCGCCGTCTCCATAAAAATCGCTCATGCCCATGCAGCCGAGCCCGAGCGGTGACACGAATAATCCAGACTTGCCTAGTTCACGCGCTTCCATTGTCAGCTCCATAGTTTTGTGCGTTGCTCCGCGATCCCATGGATTCCGGGCAACCGCACTCATTGAAGATCCCACTGCCCAGGGGCGGACGGCCTCAAGTAACTGAAATTAGTAATTTGGGGAGACCTTCTTTAGTTGCTGCTTCGGCATGCTGGTCGGTCGCTTCGGCACGCTTTGGATGATTAACCGATAGAAGGCCATTTAGCTGGAAGCAAATATCTCCCGACGTGGGTTACTGCGTCACATTCATGCCACGGACCTTTCACCCAATGTTGAGTTGTCGATGCCGGTGGGGCTGGAGGAAGAAACTTGAAACGTCGATAAATAGGCATGACGGGCCGGCTGGGCGAAATTAGGCGATGCACCGCATCTTGAAGGCGGTAAATCTACCGATTTGATAACACCTGAAGTTAATCCAGCAGCTCATAAGTGGCCGCAAATATATTCGCCGCAACAACGGCCAGATCGCCATCGCCGTGGACGAGGCTGCGCGCCTTGCCGCCCGCTGGCACCTTCTCGGTGCGGAGGAGCTCCGCGCGCTTCTCCTCGCCTTCATCACGCGCGTCCAGGTTCATTCCGACCGGATCGACCTGACGCTCGACCAAATGGGCCTTGCCCTGTATTTGGGTGCCGAGCCCGATAAACGGCAACCTGCTTACCCCGCAAGTGATCGAGAGCAGCATCTGATGATCTTGACGGTCCACGCGCGTCTGAAGCGCACGGGGATCGAGATGAGAATGGTGGTAGACGATGGATCCGCTCCGGCGACTGTCGATTGCACTTTGGTACGTCTTCTCGTCCGGGCCCATGCGATACGCGCGCGCCTGCTTCAGGACCCCAGCCTAACCTTGAGAGAGATCGCCGCGGAGGAGGGGGTCGTCAGTTCCTACGTCTCGCGCCTCATCAGGCTCTCCTTCCTCGCACCCGATATAGTCACGGCGATCTTCAATGGCAGGCATCCTGCACAGCTCACCGCGAACCGGCTGATGGAAGACACCCGCCTGCCCCTCGAGTGGAAGGCCCAGCGCGAGCTGCTCTGTCTCCTCTAAGCTGTCCCTCGGCGGGATACGACCATGACCCACGCCTGTCTCGGGTTTGTCGTCTCGCCTGCTCACCAAGAAAAGGTCTGGTGGCCAAGAGACAGTGGTACTGCCATAATCGGCCGTACGAGGCGCGCCCGCGCAGAGACGGCCGATTGGCGTACGAAAGCGTCTCCAGCTACCAGGCTCGACAATGCACGCCAGGCAAAGCCCCGAAAGAGTGAAGGAAATACTAAGCACGCGGCGGACGCCAACCTTCATGTCGCTGCATCCTCTGCAGATGCGTGCTGCACCGCTTCCTCACCACTTTCCTGCCATGTCATGCTGCGCAAGCCGGCGCTTCAAGAGCATGATGCGGCCATAGGCCTGTTCGATGCGCGCGCGGGGGATGCGGCCTGAGCGCACCGCGTGGGCGATGATCGCGTGGATGCGCAGGCCGATCTCGGGGTCCCGAGTCTTCACATTGGAATAGACGAGGAGATCGGTGCCGGCATTGACGGCCATGATCACACGCTCCTCCAGCGAATAGGCGTGTGCCACCGCGCCCATTTCGAGATCGTCGCTCACCACCACGCCGTCGAAATGGATCCAGCTCCGCAAGGCGCGTACCCCGCGGCCTGAGAGCGATGCGGGCACGTTCGCGCCATCGCTGAAGGTCGGGTGATAGAGATGCCCCATCATCACCATGTCGAGGAGGCCCTCGCGCGCAAGCGCGCGGTAAGGCTCGATCTCCTTCTCGCGCCAGCTCCTGGAGATGTCGGGCAGATCCTTATGGCTGTCGGTCCGGCTCGAGCCGTGGCCGGGGAAGTGCTTCGCCGCCGTCACGATGTTCTCCTCGCGATGGGCGAGAATGAAGGCGCGCGCAAACTCGGTGACGTTTGCGGGGTCGGCGCCGAAGCTTCGCTTTCGCTCGACGATCACCGGGTTCTTCGGATTGACCGCAAGGTCCACCACGGGCCCGAAATTGACGTTGATGCCGGCGCGCGCGAGCTCCCGCGCCATGCTCTCATAGAGGTGGAGCGCGCCGTCTTGCTCCTTGAGCTTTAGATTGCGCCCGACATTGCGCGCGGACGGAAAGTAGATGTAGCCCTTGCGCCGCGTGAGCCGCTGCACGAGCCCGCCTTCCTGATCGACGCCGATTAAGGGCACAAGCTCCGAATTGGCGTTGGCGAGGAACGCTGTGAGATCGCGCAGCTCCCGGGGCCGGTGGATGTTCTCAGGGTATAGCACAACCCCGCCGATCTCGCCTCTCGCGAGCTGGTCACGCACCAGAGCGACGCCCTCATCCCGCTCGTGCTCGCCCGGAAACCCCACCATGATCATCTGCCCGATCATGCGGTCGAGCAGGACCTGGTCGGAGGCAACCGCCCTCACCGAGGCGAGGCTCTCGGCAGTGCCGGCGTCGGGCGAGTCCACCGCGGCGCTTGTGCTTGCGGGACCTGTTTGCGGCGGCGCCGGCTCGTCCGCGCTCACGCGGACGCTCCCCATGAGAATCGTGGCAAACATCGCCAGCAAAGCGCCGGCAATCATCACCCTTGAGCGAGGCATCGGCATGAGGCCGGCCAGCGGACGCGGGGGGCGCCGGCCAGCAGGTTAAAGCTGATCGATCACGTGCTTGAGCTTAGCCCGAACCGCGGCTGCCTTCTCATGCAATCGTGGATTATCGATGGCCATCATGGAGGAGAGTTGGAGAGAGAACGCAAACTTGATTTTCGTGCACCGCAGCAGGGCGCGAAGCTGCCGACCATCGGGGTCTTGGGCGCGAACACGCGTCCAATCGATAGCCAACGGATTGCGGCTTTGGTGCAGCGCCTGCGCGAACTCGCCACCGTCCAAATCGCTGGCGATCGATTTTGCCATGATTCAGCCAAAGCTTTCGCAATATTGTTTAATTGGCCTCAAGGAGGGGAAGGGGCTCAATTGTTTCTCCCACGCCAGTTTGCTGCTGCTGTGACAGCATTGTTGCTGATCGCAAGTGCATTTTTCGTCTTCCTTTTCTCAGCGGTGGACTCGCAGGCCCAAGTTCCATTCGGCAGCTGCGAAGACGCGGCCGAGCTCGCGTTCTTGTCCTCGCCGATCGCGCCCTGGAAGGGAGCGCCTTTGCGCGTCGTGTTCGCCGCGGAGAAGCCGCTCGAGGGCGAGCTTTCGCTGATTGCGCCCGATGGAACCGTCGCGGCCAAATCGCGTGAGCGGCACGACGGGCCGCCATATTTCTGGTTTGCCGAGGTCGCGTCGCCGGCCGTGGGGACGTGGCACGCGCAGCTCGCGCGCGACGGCGCGCCTGCGGAGTGCAGCACGATCACGCGCGAAATTGCCGTGCGCCGAGACAAGCCGCCGCGGCCGGGCCAAACTCAAGGGAGCGTCTGGCCCTTGCGCAATACATGGAGTCGGGCGACGGAAAACTTGTATTCTGCATGGATCGAGAAGCTCTTCGACGCACCGCTCGACGTGGAACCGTCGTGGCCGGCGCTGCATGAAGTGCTGCGCGATCAATCGCGCAATTTCCTGTTCAACCATTTGGGTCTCGGCGAAGACCAGATGGGGCTCATCCTTCACCCCGACTGCGCCGACCTTCCGTATTTTTTACGCGCGTATTTCGCCTTCAAGATGGGGCTGCCGTTCGGGTACTCGAAGTGCACGCGCGGCGGCGGCGGCGAGCCGCCGAAATGCTATGAGTGGTGGAACATTCAGGAAGAGGAACCTCCCCCCGCCCCGCCCGAACAAAACACCGCGTCCGGCGGCCTGTTCGGGATGTTCGACGAGCCAACCGCGCCTCCAGCGGCCAGACTTCCGCCGAAACCGCAAGGGCTTGTGCCGGGGTTCGGATATTATTTGGGGACGACCGTCGCCAACGGGGTCCAGTCTGGAAACGGGCGAACGCCGGCGAGCGACGACAACACCGATTATTATCCCGTGCCGCTCAAGCAGGAGACACTGCGCCCGGGGATCGTATACGCCGATCCGTACGGACACGTTTTAATGCTCGTCCGGCGCGTACCGCAGTCGGGCGACGCGGCGGGCCTCCTCCTCGCCGTCGACGCGCAGCCCGACGGGACGGTCGCGCGAAAGCGTTTTTGGCGCGGCAATTTCTTGTTCGCGCAGGATGCCACACTCGGGAGCCCTGGGTTCAAGCGCTTCCGGCCGATCGTGCGCGAGAAGAACAGCGTCTTGCGGCGGCTGACCAACACCGAAATCGCGAAGAACCCGCAGTACGGCGATTATTCGCTCGCTCAGTCGCAGCTCGGGATCGAAGACTTTTACGATCGGATGGATGACGTGATCTCGCCGGCGCCGCTGGATCCTTTACGCGCGATGAAGGAGACGATCACGGCACTCGAAGAGCAAGTGAAGGCGCGCGTGACCTCGGTCGAAAACGGGCGAAAGTTCCAGAACAGCGGGCGCGGCGACGCGGACATGCCCGACGGCGCGTCGATCTTCGAGACAACAGGCGCGTGGGAAGATTTCGCGACGCCGTCGCGCGATTTGCGTCTGTTGATCGCGATGGATGTGGTGCGCGGGTTTCCGGATGGCGTCGCGCGGCGGCCCGAGCGGTACGCGATGCCGGAGGAGAAGAGCGTCGCGGACGTGAAGGCCGAATTGGAGAGCGTGCTCGCGTCGGAGCTTTCGGCGCGGAAGTTTTCTTATACGCGCAGCGATGGCTCCGCGTGGACGCTTGCGCTCAAAGACGTGCTCGACCGCGCGGCGGATCTCGAGATGTCGTACAACCCGAACGACTGCGTCGAGCTGCGGTGGGGCGCGCCGGACAAGAGCGAGGAGGCGTCGACGTGTAAACGGCATGCGTCGTCGGCGCAGCGCGCAAAGATGACGGAGTACCGCACGTGGTTCCACGAGCGGCGCCGGCCGCCGAGCGTTTAGCGGTCAGTGCATGCCGCAGAGGAAGTCGCGGCGCGTCGGCGGGAGGAGCGGGCGCAGGCCGTCGTCACGCCCGAGAACTTCGTCGGCGCCGAGTCGGACAGGTTAGTTCTCGTGAGCAGGCGCGAAGGCCGACCCCCGGACCTGACGCCGGATGTGAAAGCAGGGAATATTTTCGGGTAAATCAGGGTACGGGAACCGTCTAGCAGGTCCCTTATGATGGGTCCGTCGTTTCGTGACCAGCCAGCGTTCGTTCCATCATGACCTCGGCCTCCAGGCTTTCAAGGTCGCGATAGATCGAGGCGACCGCAGTCACACGGCCATTTCGCTTGAAGTGGAGCAAACAGTCTTTGCTCATGACGTCACCGTCGATGACGATCTCGTCCCAGACCTCGGCATGGGGCGCAAGAGGGCGTAAGCGATTAACGCATGGCCGATGAAACGTTCGCTCTCGACCATTGAAGTTCGATACTGCGGTCGACATGAACAACATGTTACGCACGCCCGTTTGTGAAATCCTTGGCTGCCAATATCCTGTTGTGCTCGCCGGGATGGGTGGCGTCGCCCGCTCCGAGCTCGTGGCGGCGGTGACCAGAGCCGGCGGCTTCGGCTTTCTCGGCATGGTGCGCGAGCCGCCAGCACTCATCGAAGACGAAGCTCGCCGAGTGCGTGAGCTGATCTGCGGCAACTTCGGCGTCAATCTGATCCCCGCAGCGACCGCGCCTGCGCTTCTGGACGCACAGATCAGCAGCTGCATCGCGCTGACCATTCCGCATTGCAACTGGCAAGGATTTGGTGGCGGCTATATCGATGGGAGCGCAAGGCGCCGTTATAGGCACCGCGCTGCTGGCAACGCACGAATCCTTTGCCCACGACTATCACAAGCAGCGACTTATCGCTGCGCATGAGGGCGATACGCTTCTGACCTGTGACTTCCATATCAATTGGCCTGCGGGTGCCAAGGTTCGCGGGTTGAACAACAGCGTCACCCGCGGCGAGCGCGGCGATCCTAACTCAGGTCTACAAGAAGTGATCGGCGATGAAGAGGGGCGTCCGATCTATCTCTTTAGCACCAACTCGCCGTTGCGCTCGATGACCGGAGACTTTGAGGCTATGGCGCTCTATGCGGGGAAAGGTGTCGGCCGCCTGCTAAGGGTCGTCAGCGCCGAGGAGCGCGTTCGAAATATTGTCACGGAGGCTGAGAACCTAATCACAACCCGATGTACCTAGATACCTCGGGACCACACGCTCTAAGGACATCTCAGTTTCGTCCGCTTTGGGTCAGTAGCTGACGTCACTTCGCCCCTCGACTTGGTCCGCTTTTGTGCCAAGACCGGCCATTGTATGCGGCATGCTTTGCGGCAATCGGATCGGATGATACCCCTCCTCCTGGCAATAGCCTGCGTACTCCCGCGTCGCGGTCGTCTCCATCTCGACTTCCGTGATCCGCATCTTGACCACGTCGCCGATGGAGACGAGGCCGATCAGACGGCCTCTCTCCACCACGGGCATGTGGCGAAACCGGTGCGTCGTCATTTCCGACATCAGCCGGTCGATCGGGTCGGCCTCCCGCGCCGTGACCACCGTCTTGGTCATGAAGTCCGAGACCGGCTCCTTCAAGACCTTGGGACCAGATTGGCCGATCGCCCGCATGAGGTCGCGCTCCGACACGATGCCCGCGACCTTGCCGTCATTTCCCTCGATGACGATGCAGCCAATGCCATGCTGCTCGAGCAGCTTTGCGATATCGAGCAACGACTTGTCTTTGGTAGTGGTGACGACACCCCTACCCTTCAGTCTCAGAATTGCCGCGACGTTCATCTCGTTTCCTCCAGCCCTCAGGAACTTCCGTCCACGACATACGGCTCGCGCCCTAATTGACAATGTGACGGCCTATCGCTTCCTGAATTTGTTCGGTGTCACCGCCCGGCGACCGGCGGTAGCGATCTCGATGTCCAGACCACGCAGGCGCGCGGTCGCCTTCGTTGCTTCGACTTCGCTCTGTTGTGTGGCTCCCTTTCCCTTCCCCTTCTTCTAGTCCCGAGCGTCCATAGCAGCTTGCGCGTGAGCCAAGTAGTCCCTGGCCGCTTTCTTGTCGCGCGCCTTGTTGGCGGCAACTTCAGGATTGTGGGTCGCGTGCCGCCAGGGCGATGCTCGAGAATTGCTCCTCGCCTGAGTAATTCCGGTGAGGCATTCCTCCTGGCTTGGAAACGGCCCGGACGAGAGTTTGCCGTTGCTCTCCATCCCATACCACCCAGGCTTGATCGCCCGAATATCCGATTGGTGTTCGTTGACGTAATGGGGAATGGTCATTGCGGTACTCCCAAATTGCGCTGGTCCTAAATCAGCACTGGCCCGTGGCGTATTTCCATCGCGGCGCAAGCCGTTCAGTTCGCCTTGCGCGGCTGATCCATGCTGTTCACCAGATGATCCTTGAGTGGTTCGCCCGCGTCGGCCACCACGTTGGTCGAAAGCGCGGGGACTTCCTCGGCTTGAGCCGTCAATGCGCTGAACTGCTTGCGCCAATAGGCCGCCTGCAATTCCACGATCTCGGCGAGGTTCTTAGCGCCCGCCAAGCTGTTGGCCAAGTCGAAGCCGGAATTCAGGTTCCGGCAGGCGATGTCGATGATTTTATGGTTGAACGCCGCAGCGCCCCACCCCGCCGCATCAAAGGATCTTTCAAAAGTCGCAATTGATGCTTCGAGAGCATCCTTAGAGCGGTCATAGGCCTCGCGCGTCTGGCCTACGGTCTTCTCGGCAAGGGCTCCCAAGGCCTCGGGGATGGCGGTGTCGAGAGCTAAGAGACCGAGTTGGGCGGTAACGTTGCGGTAGGCGTTGCGGGCTTGGTCGGCGGCAGCTTGGGGATTGAAGGTGGCGGCCATGACAGTGCCTCTTGGGGTTACATCGCACGCAGGCGATGTTTTGCAGGCTGGGGCCGCAAACCTTGAGGCTCTGAGGGTGCTCGAATTTCGGGAAAGGGGGCGTGCACATAGCAGGCACGGTAATCTCTACCATCAGCGGCGCCTCAGGTCCGGCGCGCCAGTGGCGGACATATGGGTATTGACTGAGGGTATTACAAGCTATGCGGGCTAAATAGTCGCGTAACCAGCAGGAGTTGAATATCGCCCGGCGGCTTTCCTACGCAGCCCGCGCCAGTCGCAGCGGTCGAGAGCAAGGGGCAAAGAGTCCGCTTTGGGTCATTCTGCGACATAAGCAGGCCATGCGCCGATGTCCGAAAGCGGCTATGAATCGGACATCAACGGTGCCGCTTTGGTGTCGCCGAAGTGCCAATAGCAGAAGTCGAGGCCTCGCCGCACTGCTCGCCTCATCGACCGCCACGCCTCAGCGCGTCAGCTGCCGGCTCCCGCCGCGCACCGCGTCGACAACCTCGTGAATAGCGTCGGTCACGAGCTGGGGCTCATAGAGATAGATGTTGTGGCCGCTCTTAGTCTCCTTGATGTGCTTGGCATTGAGGGACGCTGCTAGCAGATCCTGAGCCGCCAGCCAATCAGAGAAGGACACTTGCGCGCTATCGGCTGCTTTACGTTGCGCGTCGAACGCCGCAGGTTGCCAGGACTTGTCTGCGCTCAAGACGACGGTCGGAAGGTCAGGCAGCGGAGGGGCCGCGTCGATTTTCTCGAAGGCGTCCGCGAGCTCAACCGCTTCGGGAGCCGCAGGAAGGGACATCCTGTTGTTCTTGTCCCATCCATCTAACGCTTCGGGGCTCGCCACTTGCCGCATGAGCTCCGCAGCGGTGTCGACCATGACGAGGCCGACCACGTCTCCGGGGTAGGTGCGCGCGTAAAGCTCGGCGATGAGGCCGCCGTAGGAGTGAGCGACAAGAACGTAGGGTCCAGGTTCGCCGGAGGCTGCGAGCAGCTTGCGCAAATCATCGAGCGCGTGATCGACGGGGTGCGGTTGCGGAATCGGGGTGGAGATGTCCTTTCCGTCAATGCGTGTGCCCGGACGATCATAGGTACAGACGCGGGTGAAGCTGGAGACCGAAGGCAGCACGGCCAACTCGCTCCTGTGCACCTCGCCCTTGCCGGTCCCCACCATGTCGTAGGGCACCTCGTGCATGGGGTCGGCGGGATCGAGGATCTCGTTCCAATCGGCGGCGCCGTTCCCTTTTCCAGAGATGAGCACGACCGTGGGAGAGCCAGAGCCGCGACACTCCATGTAGATCTTGCGACCCCCGCCGAAACCGGAAAGCCGGCGCGTTGTTCTCGTGCCCGACCTACTTCTTATGAGGAGGTGCCGCGGGTGCCGGACAGTAAAACGCGTCAAAGCTGCCTGGCTCGGCAATACAGCGGTGATGATGCATTACCTGCGGTGTGTAAATTCCCGTGGCAGCCAATAGGCTGACGGCTAAGATCACGGTCATCCGACCCTCCTATTTGGCGTGGCACACGCCCCAGCGACAGTACACTCGCGTCCAGGCTTATTCCATGCTTCCACTGAAAATGCTTCGCGAGTGTTGCCCGTTGAGCACAGGAACTCAAGCAGCTCGCCAGCTCGGCGCGTGCCGAGATCGGGCGGCGGTTTCTAGCCATTCCGCCGCCCTTTTCTTCCTGGGCGTGGCGGGGCCGCCATCCGTCATGATCGGATGCATGTCCTGCTAGATGTCGACCAGGCCGGAAAAGTCTGCGCTTAGCGCATGAGCGGCCACCGGATCTAGCGCAGAGACAAGAAGAACAAGAAGCAAAAAAACGCTAGCGAAGGACATGGTGCTGCCAATGATGAAGTGGAAGCGCATGTTGTGCGGGCTCAAGGAGCCGCTCCCGACGTCGAGAGACTCTCATTCGCGCCGGAACTCGTAGGTTTGGCCGTCGCTTGCAGTGAGGCGGAGCACGTTGAGCGCGCCGGTCGCGTCCATCTGGAACTGTGCGAATGCAATCGGTTCCGGACCGAGATTCTCGGCCACGGCCGCGAGGGGGCCATTAGGCACAAGGGTGGCGGTAAAGATCTCCCCGTCCCACGGACTGAGTTTCAGCGCGCCCGTGGTGAACTCCATCACAAGCGCGTCGCCATCCTGCTTAACGGCGACCTTGCCGACCGCTGGATTGGCGAAGCTGCCGGCTAGCGGGGCGAACGGCGGAAATCGCCGCGGGTTCGCCGGCCTCACCCAGACCTTGGCGTCCTTCTCGGCCGAGGCTTTGGCCAGCTTTAGCCGCTCGGTGACATGATCGACGTCGGGATTGCCGAGGAGTCTGTCGAGAACCCAGGCGCCCACCGCGTCGGGAAAGCCCACATTGGCCTCGTTGGTGAGCACGACGACGCCGATCCGCTTGTCGAGCTGCAGACCGACATACGCGCCGAACGAGGGCGTGCCGCCATTGTGCCAAACGATAGTGCCGTTTGGTGTCGCCGCGATGATCCAGCCCATCGCGTACGCGGCTTTGTCGCTGGCAGCTACCCTCGCCATTCGCGTTACGGCGAGGTTTTCCGGCGAGACGATGCGCTTTCCCTCGAAGCTGCCGTCCCCCAGCTGCAGGCGAAGCCAGAGCGCCATATCCTCGACGGTGTCTTCGGTCGGCGACCAGAGGTCGATAGCCCCCCTCTGACTAGTTCACCGGTGAACTTTGAAGGTGTCTTACGGGCCATCGTGACTCACAACGGAACGCGGCTGTCGGCGGCAATAAGGGCGCTACGCTGGGTAACCCCAGCCTCGTACAGCAGGAGATCACAAAGCGCTTTCACGTCTCTAGCGCCCTTGGAACCGCCCGTGCCGCTTCGATGGCCGCGAATAAGGCGTCACGCGCTCGCAATTCTTGCGTCAAGCCATCGAGCGCAATCTGCGGCCCTATCAAAACGTCTTCGCCTCGGCATCCGTGATTTCATCCAATTTCGGCCATTGCGCAGGATCGTGGGGCAGTCCCTCTCGCCAGATCCTCAGCTTCGATGCCGGTATGCCATCATAGGCCGCTACCGAGCCCCTGCGCCTCGCTACATCAAGGAGGATGTCGTTGCACGATTTGTCCGGCGAGTTTTTTCGGATGCAGCGCGCAAGATTCCAATCATAGGACCAATCTAGGCCGACGCGATCCGGCAGATCGGCACCGCTCACAGCCAGCCGAATCAGGCGCCCATACTTGCTGCTGTGCGGACGAAGGGCAGCACCGACGGGATGCAAACACACGATCTGCCTTCCAGGTTCGCCGAACCAATTAATGACCTCTGAAGGACAACTGCTTACCGCATGCGGCAAAAGACCTTCCTTCCGTATTCCCTGAAGCTGACCAAGAGCCGTATCGTGCGTGAACCAAGGATATTTGTCGGCTAAAGCGTCGCGCCCAGCCTTCATGCGTTCAAAGAGCTCTTCATAAATGTCGGATGCCATCGTGTTCACCGGGTGAACTTTGTAAGGCGTCTTTGTTGGGTCAACCGAAACGCTCGATTCTCACACGGAACGCGCCTGTCGGCGGCAATAAGGGTGCTACGCTGGGCAACCCCGGCCTCGTGTAGAAGAAGATCACCAAAACGCTTTGACGTCTTTGGCACCCTTGGAACCGCCGAACGAAGTCGACTTCCCAATCGCGAGTTGTGCTGGGGGCCAAAGCGAAACGACAAACCCATACTGCTTAATTTGCCGCAACGCATACTTGAGGAGGTCGATTTGGCGGTGCGCGAGCAGGGCGTCACGCGCTCGCAATTTCTGCGTCAAGCAATCGAGCGCAACTTACGCCACTATCAGAATGTCAGCCCGCCATCTTCGCTCGGTCTATCAGCAGGGCATGAGTTAGGACGTGCGGCAATCGCCGCCGTGTCGCACCGGGAGCGAGAAGCCAAGCGCGGAGGCCGGAAACAATGACGAACAGACAGCAGGTTCGGAACAACCCTGCCTAGGTTTCGTCGGCGCTGTGTCGTGGCTGCCACAGTGGATTGATGGCTGACCAAATGTCTGCATCCGTGGCTGGCAATGCGCATTGATTGGCTTACTGTCAAAGCACCATCCACGCTTGGGGGATTCCTATGAGATCGCCTGTAGCCGCTTTTGCTTTGGCGATCGCTGCTGCTTGTAGCGGATACGCATTTGCTGCTGACCAATCGCCCCAGCCGCTTGCGCGGGCGGACTGCGAAAAGGCCGGTATGAACTGGAATGACCGCGCGAATGTTTGTGGCTCGAATGCCGCAGCCAATCCTGATCTAAGGCCTTGTGAACGTCAGATGCTCAGTGGTGCGTCGTCACGACCATGGACCTCGGCTGGGGGAGCGGTCGCCTCCACAGCCGTGAATGCTTCTATAATTGTGTATTGGTGCATCGCTCCAGCCGGCACTAACCAAGAGTCTCCGGCCTTGAGACTTATCGTTTGCCCTTCGAGATCGAGCCTTGCTCTACCCGAGATTACATACCCTACCGTCTCGTAGTCCCTCCTTGTAGGAGCTTTGAGTTCGGCCCCTGGTTTCAAACCCCAGAGGCGCATAGAAACACGCTTGCCTGCAACAAGATACTTCTGACCCATTTCACCACGGGGGGACGAAGCGGCTTCCACCTTCTTGATCGTTGTGTCTGGCATGGCCATCACCTCACCATCTACATTGCCTCTTGCGAGCCAAACGCGCAGCCCGGAATACCACAGTTAATTCCTCAACCGTGCAGCCGAGCATTACCGCCAGATCGCGCACTATGAGAGCTCTAAAACTCAACCAGCGCATCCTAGTCAGTTCCGATCAGGTAAAACACGCTTGCCCCGTCAGCCATGCCAATCTGCATGTCGCCTCAATAGATGAAGCGCTCGGAGATCCTCTTCGGACAGCCTCTTCCATCGGGTGCCATCAGCGACTGACCAAAGGTTGCACGTCAAGCGGCCAGTTAGACGTTCGCCGTAGTTACCTCAAAAGTTCAGATCGGCGCAGATTGGCTACTTGCTCATAGTAGCTGGCAAGAATCGCCTCGATGGCCTTTTCGACTAGTTCTTCCGCATCTTGCACTCCGGCCGAGCCAAGGGGCTCGGTCTGCCCAGGAGCATTGGGGTACTTTCCTATACGCACACCAATGGTTGTTCCATCAACACTCTCAAAATAGGCCGGTGCGGATTGCGGTTCTGACTTGCGTCCACTCAGATTATTTTGTGAGGGGCCCGCACACCTAAATACCACATGAGGTTTGACCCCAACGCCGAACTTGGGTTCAATGAAACAAGGAACGCCCGTTTTCTGAATCGCTTCCTTAGCTCTGGCGAGGATGGGCAGCACCGCCTTAACAAGCACGGCCTGGCTGGCGCTCACTCGGTCGCTACTGTCAGCAAACGCTTTGGCTTCGGCGGCTTCCTGAGCGTCAGCTTTCTCCTTTGCCCTTTTAGCTATTTCCTCAAAGTCCGGCATTTTTACACCCTCCACTCACCAGGGGAATTGAGCTTACAGCAAAAAAGGCGCCGGCCGAAGCCGACGCCGCTCATCCGGTGCAGGTCGGTCATCAGTTGATCTGGCGCAAGGCGTGTAAGTGTGAAATCTGTAGATAGGAGGTGGCTGGGGAACGATGGACCGATTCATCTCGGTTGTATTCGACCAGCCGCATAGTGAGGTGTCGGCTGGGGCCCTACGGATTGCGAGGCTTGTGTCGCAAAGGAGGGTAGAACATGGCCATTGCCCCAACATTAGAAAAGTATTTGGCTGCCCCGACAACCAAGCGCGAGGCAGATGTAGTGGCGCTCAAGCTGTTCTGCCTGTTTTCGTTCATCCTGGTCGGCTTGATCGCAGCCGGGATACTCTAGGAAGGGAGGCGCGAGGCGCCCCTTCTAAGCACTGAAGCAGTACTGAGCGGCCGGGCCGCAGCCTTTTTCGACAAACTCTGGCGGACTGCTGGGAAAAGCGCAACTTTTTTAGGCTGATGTTCGTTTCTTGGATGCTCTTTACGGCTGGGGAAACCGATAGGGGATTGAGCAATGAAGCTGACAACTATCGCAAGCAGCGCAGCATTACTGACTGCCATGTTCGTCTTCACCGGCAGCACCGCGCAAGCTGCCGACGTCGCTGTCCCCCCGAAAAATGCAACTCGGCGTGGTCCATGGCGTCGCCAGGCGGTGACACGATCGCGAAAGACGCCGCGACGCCCCTTGTCCTAGACTTCACCATGGTGGATTCGGACAAGGACGGGACGATCGACAAAGACGAGTTCAACAAGGCCTGCTCGGCGGGTTTGGTCAAGGCCGACGAAGCGACCGTGAAGAACATGAAATAACCGCTGTTAGGGAAGCGGACCTCCCCTAGCTGGTGAAGATCAAGAAGGTATGCCAGCGCTGAGGAGCCGGCGCATTTTTTATTGCACCGCGGCAGGCCGCGCTTCAGCCGTCGAGGGTCAGCGCCGGCACACCTCTTACCTTGCCGCTCCGTCCAAGCCATCGAGCGCAATCTACGTCATTATCAAAGAGTCGAACGAGCCATCTTCGCTCGAATCTACCAACAGGGCATGAGTTAGGACGTGTGAGCCTTGAACAATTGCAATGTCCGCTCATCACCTAGCTTCAGACCTCGTACCGAGACCGCAATTGGTCCGCAAAATTCGGGCGACGACGAGGCAGCCAAGGCCATCGTGCTGAAGCTCGTCGATGAACTTGGCTTTGACGGCGTCGATGCCGATCTCTTTATGATCCTCCATGGTCTTGAGTGAAATGACGCAACCCGGGAATTCAACAGCTGAGAACGAGAGCCCCATGAGGGAGCAACGACCGCCTCTGCCACCCTTTACCTTCGAGACTGCGGTCGAGAAGGTGCGCAAGGCCGAAGACGCCTGGAACACTCGCGATCCCTCCCACGTCGCCCTCGCATATACGACCGATAGCGTCTGGCGTAACCGCTCCGAGGTTCTTGTGGGCCGTGAGGCCATCGTGGCTTTCCTCACGCGCAAATGGAACCGCGAGCTCGACTATCGGCTGATCAAGGAGATTTGGACCTTCCGCGAGAACCGCATCGCGGTGCGCTTCGCCTATGAGTGGCACGACGACAGCTTCAATTGGTTTCGCAGCTATGGCAACGGGAACTGGGAGTTCAATGCCGACGGCCTGATGCAGCGGCGAATCGCCAGCATCAACGATCTGCCGATCGCCGAAAAGGAGCGCAAGTACCACTGGCCCCTAGGCCGTCGTCCGGACGATCATCCAACCCTGAGCGATCTCGGCCTCTAAGGGATCGGGCTAGGCACTGCCAATTTAGGTCGGTTTTTGGCACAAGCGGACAATCTCAGTTCGGCACCGACGTCCGCTCCTGACCGACACCGTTGAAGAACTCGCCAAAGAAGGCGCTCTGCCCTCCTGTTGCGGCGAAGCATGGCATCGCAGCGTCGTTCAAGATTTGATCATTCAGCCTCAACAACGCGGCGATGGAATTGACTGTCGGCTCGCGCCGAGCCCTGCTTGTCATTGCTCCCTGAAACTCCGTGAGCTGAAATTCGTCGGTATTCTTGAGAAAACAAGCGCGCTTAGAAACGAGTACGTGAACAGCTTGCATTCCGCTTCTGCACTGCACGTGCGTTGGCACTTCTGAAGGGACACTCGATTCTTTGTAGTCGTGGCCAGGTGCGTCTTTGCCGCCAAAGATCGCAAACGCTCCTTGATGATGCTCGCGAGCTGATGCTGTCGAGCTGAACAAAGCGACGGCAACACTGAAATTTGTGGCTGGACGTGTCGTGCCCACAGCCCAAAAAGCAGCTTCAGCTTAGCACGTCTCTAACCGAGGGCAGGGGCGATAACGGGCTTCTTGGAATGTCGCCTTTCGGCCTGAAGGCCTCCGATCTCGAATCTGGAAGCTATCGACTACGAAAAAAACCGTTGGTGTATGCTCATGAAGCTATTGATTCGGGATTCAGCCATGGGATTAACTTGGCTCAGAAGACCCAAAGTTACCGTCGAGCTCTCGGGGGCCGACATCATCGTCAGGATGCCGGGCACAAGCTTCAGCGTTGTTTACGAAAAAACCGACGACAATCAGCTCATCGCCAATTTCTTTTCTGCTCCGAAGCTTCCAGAGGAGAAACGCAAGGTCACGTTCCCTCAGTTTCTCGCCCTCGCTTGGACCGCGGCCAACGCCAAGGCAAGGGAGATCGGCTGGATAGCCTAGGGCCCCGCGGCATATGGGCCTCCGCCGTGGCGTCTGTGGCCTCAAGCAAACCCCGCGGTCAGCCACTCCAGTTTCCTGCGGCGCTTCAGCTCCGGTCGGCCCGTCCACACCTGAATACTGCTAACCGATCGTAACTTTCAGGACCGGAAGGCGGTTAGCTGGCGGACAGGCTCGCCCATCATGTCTAGCCAATGCGCTCTAGCCGAATCCGGTCACTGCCTAGGCTCAGACTGTTCATTCCCACCTGGGGCCGGCTGAACCTCTGGTTTGCCTGGATTCAGCTCGGTTTGAAGCTCATTGAGCTCGGCGTTAGCTTGCTCCAGATCACTTTTGAGCCTCTTAATCTCCGAACTTGCCTGATCCAATTTGGTCTGAAGCTCACTACGCTGAGCGTTCGCGCCCTCGAGCTCTGAATTGAGACTGGCGACTTGTTTCTGGACCTGCGCCGCCCCCGTCTTTGACTGATCTGCCGCTTGCTTAGCGCCCTCAACTTCGCCTTGCACAGCCTCCAGACGAGACTGCCTATCCTCAAGTTGGGATTTGGCTGATGCGACCTCCGCCGTGGCCTGATCCAATTTGGTCTGAAGCTCATCGCGCTGAGCGTTCGCCTTATCGAGTTCTGAATTGAGATTTGTGACCTGTTTCTGGAGCTGCGCAGCCTCCGTCTTTGACCGATCTGCTGCTTGGTTAGCGCTCTCAACTTCACTTTGCACAGCTTCCATCTCCGTCGTGGCCTGATCCAATTTGGTCTGAAGCTCATTGCGCTGAACGTTCGCCTTATCGAGTTCTGACCTTAGGCTGTCGGCCCGTTTTTCAAACTCCGCAACCCGTGCGTTTGTTTGAGCTGCCTCGTCCTTAGCGCTCACAAGTTCGCTGCGTACTGTCTGCAGCCGGTGCTGTGTCTGAACCACACGGTAGCCGGCGAAGATGATAGCAATCACGAGCACCGCTCCAACGATCCACACCCATGCCGGGATCGCGCCGACTCTCTCGAGCATTTCCTTTCTCTCCCATTTTTTTCTGATCATTGCGTGTCTTAATATAAGCTAGCGAGTGGTTGGGTCGCCCTAGTCTCGACTTTGCAGCACATCGGTTTGGCGGAGCCCGCGCAGGCGCTGGGCAGTCTTACCGCAACTCGCAAGCGTGTGGGAGCCAAGCCAAGGGGCGCAGGGCGACTCAACAGGTGCAGTCTCTCTGTACCTTCATTCGCCTCCCAAGAGACACCGGAGATCAGGTGTACTTGGTCGATAGCCACCACATCGCCCCTGCAAGGGCTGCATTGATCAGGATCGACAGCCAAATGAACCACTGCACTCCATGATATTCTCCAGCGATCGTGCTATAGAGCAAGGCCACAGCGACCAGCGTAAAGGCTGTGCCGAATCCAATCACGAGAGCTTTTTGGTTTTCCGGATAGCTGGCGGCGAGCCATGCAGCTACCGCGGCACCGACGACAAATCCGCCCGCGCAGCGCACCCAGCCAACATTGGCCGGCACCCCCGGATCTTGACTTAGGTTAAAGATCACGTGGGTAATAGAAGAAATCCTAGCCCGTAAATGGCTCCTACGATAGCAGCTACATAAAAGATGGTGCCTGCCGCGCTTAAGTCGGATCGAGTCGCAGCCATTTTTTCCTCCCAAGGTGTAAGGATCATTCCCGATTAGGTGATGGATAATACAACCATCGGCCTTTAGGGGGCACGGATTTCAAATTGGAGTTGACTGTGAGCGATATGACCCTGGCGCGAGCATCAGGAAGCAAAGCGCTACTTCATAGACTTTGTGATCTGGCCGAGCGTTAAGATAGCTCTTGGGCGTACCGCAGCCGAGGCGCTTAAGCGCACCGATCGCTACCTCCAGCCATCGGCCCCTCTACTGCCTTTTTCCTGATGTATATTAATGTCTAGGAGGAAGAGGATCAGTACGCGCACACTCTTCCTCCCACTGCGGCTCCGTGCCAGCGTACCTCCATGCCGGGGCCGCCTTTTTGACGGCCTTCCGTGCCGCGCCTCAAAGACATCCTTGGTTTGATACCGTACAGCCCCGCATTCCAACCGTGGAGCCGTCGAGCGCAACTTACGCCACTACCAGAATGTCAAGCGCGCCATCTTCGCTCGCATCTGTCAGCAGGGAATGAGCTAGCACCTACTCAAGAGGCGGGAGCCTTGAGCGATTCAATGTCCGCTTATCTCCTAGCTTCGGACCACGCACCGAGAGCGCAATTTGGTCTGCTAAGTGCCATTTGCGGACATCGCGAGTTGGCGCCCCGAAGGACCGGACCCATACGTGCCTTTAGCTATTAGTCTTGATCCAGGACATGATTTCTGGCCAGCCGTGGTGGCTTGTAAGGAGACAGGAATGAGCCGGCGCTTGTTCATAGGTGCGAGTCGTAAGAAATAGAGATAATGTTCGTGCTCAGTGTCCACGGGCAGGCCGTATTTGGCCAGGGTACGTTCGATCTGAACATACGCAACTGTCGCGTTGCCTCCCTCGCTCTGTGGAACCAATGGGGGAGTATGAACATGCACGTTCTTTGGATCATCATTATCGGTTTTGTTGCGGGCGTCATTGCCAAGCTCGTCACGCCGGGCGACCGCGAGCCCAAAGGCTTCATACTCACCACGATCCTTGGCATTGTGGGTGCGTTCGTCGCGACATACCTCGGACAGGCCATCGGCTGGTATGG
The DNA here is from genome assembly GCA_963804515.1 of uncultured Alphaproteobacteria bacterium. Taxonomy (GTDB): domain Bacteria; phylum Pseudomonadota; class Alphaproteobacteria; order Rhizobiales; family Methyloligellaceae; genus Methyloceanibacter. The sequence goes on from CAWDQR010000008.1 coordinate 129,553, forward strand.
CCCGGACCAGAATGCCGGGTTTATCGGAGCTATCGTGGGCGCAGTGCTCATACTGTTAGTTTGGGGATTTATTGAACGTAGTCGACAAGCCTGATGGCAAAGCGCCACGAACCTCTCGCGATCCTTGCTGGACGTGGGTCGTCGAGACAGGCGCACGGTGCCTTGCGCACCGTTCAACGGCAAAAATCCGTTGTTCCTCTGCATCATCGTCATCGATGGGCACGCCGTCGTGGCGGTCCTTTGCGTGGCCGCGTTCGAGGTAAGCGTACTCGTGGCGGGCGCTCCCAAATAGGCAATTGATCTTTTTTCCAACGGCAGGAGCGGTCGTGGGCAAAATAATTTTTTCTTATTTACGTCATAAGGAAATAATATTTGAACTGATCTCATGAGGCGGATAAGATCGCTGCGTGAGGGGAGTTTCTCCCCACACACGTTCCCCCCAAAGGAACCAAAAGAAGCCCCGGTTTCCCCGGCCGGGGCTTCTTTTTTTGCCATTCCCGAATGCGAACTCCGAGGCATGGAGGGTTTTGTAATGCCGCCGTTGAGATTTATTTGCCCAGCAACCGGAAACGAGGTCGACACCGGCATTGATTTGGACGTGCAAAGCTTCGCCGCGCTGCCGCGTAACATCACTCCATTCTGTTGTCCCCATTGCGACGAACCGCACCTGCTGGCCGGTGTGCAGGCGTGGCTCGGCGAACTCCAACCCGACCACGAGTAAGCCGGGACAGGGGTCGGACTTCCGCTCGCGCATGAATGCGGCAAGCTGTCCGACCGCATCGGTCACGGCGACGACCTCGCGAGCAATTCACTAACGGTTAGAAATTGCCCCAGATAATTTTCCCTCCGGGGGAAATGCTCATGAAGGCGCTCGCACTTGTCACTGTCGCAGTTCTCGCGCTCGTAGCCTCGGGCTGTGTGAATAGGCAGGAGCCAATTGGTGACGCTAAGGTGGGTGGTGGAACCGTTCCTAAAACCCGCCTCATCATGGCAAGGCTTTACTAGAGAGGGGCCCGAGGAAGGTCGTCGCGATAGTCGCGTTGGTGATCGCACTCTCCGGCTGCACAACAATGCAGGAAGCCGTCAGTGGGGGCGCTGCCGGCGGCGTAGCGGGGTTCGCCCTCGCTGGTCCGATTGGAGCCGGTGTCGGGGGAGCGGGCGGCGCGATCATGACACCAATGATGGCTCGGTAGGCTGGCGCGCTGGCGCGCCTGCCTGAGGCAATTTGACCCCTGAATTGTGCAGTCTTCGCGTCACATTCGAGATGCAAAACGACGGTGCCATGAGCACCAAAATCCGGACCCGGCGCACGCGACGAACGTGGATCGACCGCCTGATGATGCGGCAACGTGCCTATCTGACCAAAATTTCCGACGGACGCCGGCAAGTTATTGGGCGAGGACCAACGCCGGAAGCATCCCTTGATGCTGCGGAATGGCGATGGGTCACAGAAGCCCCACAGGGCGAATAGCCCGACACACTGACCTGTCACGGCGACACCCCCCGCCGTGCGCCGGTCGCACCGGCGCGGCGCAACAGCGCGGTGCTCATGGGTCGCACCCGTATCTCGCCCGCACGCCACATTTGCCATGCAGATAAACGGCATGAGGATCTCATGGCGTTTGGACTTCCTGATCGCGATGGTGGCCGCAATTGCGCTAACTGCGGCAATGCTCATCGCCTTTCTTGGCCGCGACTACCAGCCGGCCGACACAGCAGCGCAAATCGAAACGCTGACGCCTTAGGCCCCCGCGCGGGCCATTGTGCCAGCTCGGCGTCGAACGGTGGAGGCGAACGGCGGTCACGGATTTAAACCATCGGTTCGAGATTCGCGTGCAAGTGCTATGACAGTCGAGGTCGGGGGGAGTTATCGCCGATGGTTCTGAACTTAGTAGCACCGCCGCGGCTGATCTCGGTCTCGGCGCTCAATCGTCTCTTCTCCGCCGGCGCCAGTATCTCAGCGAAGTCGCTGAAATACGTCCGCTTGTCCGAGGCAATCGTCGACGAGCAGCTCGGGCCCGAGCGAATCGCTGCCGTGTTCAAGTTATCGGCCTGCAAGACTGCAAAGGCGGATTGCGCCTTCGTCCTTTTAGTCGGCAGTGTCAGCCGATATCGTGGGTCGCCGGGCAACTGGAGCAGTGAGCCGGAAGATGGCCTATGTCGCACTCTCGTCGGCGGTGACTTCGCGCTGGTCAGCGACCAAGCGACGAAATTCGTCGCCAAGCATTGGCTCGCGATCTCGTCGCTGGCCCACGGTGCGGAGGCGGCTTGAGGGGCCACAGAGACCCAAGCTTCGGCCGGGTATCCGACACAAAACGTCACAAATTGCCTTCGCGCCGCCGCGAACCGGCCTCGCTGGGCCCTCCTGCGTGTCGCACGCTCCGGTCGATGCGCAACCCTGCTCGGCAACCAGACGAGCCTGGGCAGCGCCTTGGCGAAGCAGACGACATGCTCCCCGGTACCGGACCCAATTCCAAGCACGATGCCCTTCTTCGGCAGAACGCGAGTCAGCACCTCTCGGATCGGCACACAATTGCGCGCGGCCGACGGCGAGAATTGTCGCGCGTCCTCTACCGCGACGGGGCGTAAGCGATGGTCGGTGTCTGACATGTCGATATGTTGTCTAACACAACCGTGCGCGTCTGGCCCGCGCCCGTACCAAGGGCGAAACTCTGGCGCCGCGTTCGGCCGCCTCACCGTGCCGGCTGTTCGAGAGAACGCGGTCCGTGGGTCAACACATCCCGCCGAAGCGAGACCGGACGCAGCCAATTTGCTTCGGCCCGCACCTGATGGTACCGAGATCAGGTCAACGGGCAGTTTTGATGTGCGCTTTGTCCGCTTTGGGTCATCAGCGGACATTCCACACGCTGATTAGACATGTCCGCTTTTCGGCCGGAATCAGACCTCGCGACGTGATCGGCTGAACGTCCGCTTAGTGCCAGAAGCAGACGTTTTGCCTTAGGTAATCTTCAGAAAATCGGCAAGAGCCATACCCCCGCCGGATTCGTTCACACATTGTGAAGCTGGGGAGGCTAGATTTGCCCATCGTCGCGGCACCCCGGCACGGGGGGGTCTCCTGTTCGTCGACCGTAGTGGGGACAGGATCGCGCAACCGGTACCCGATCGACGAGATGAGACGCTTAAACGCGACGCTATTGCTTTTCGTGTTTACCGTAAGTGTAGTGGCACCTGCGTTCGTGCCCGCCCCGCTCGCGGCGAAGACGCGCAGCATGAAGTCACGCATCACCAAAGCGCCCACCACGAAGGCGAGGCACGCGAGGGCGCGGCTCGCCAAGCCCGCGCCTCACCCAGGCCAAGTCAAAACCGTTGAGGTTCCCTATCCCGATCCTAATCCAAATCGGGTGGCCATCCCTATGCAGGGCGCGCGGCCTCCGCTGATGGATTTCGTATCAGTACTGAATCCACTCCTTGAGTACGCGCTTAGCGCCGGGGATGAGGCCAATCTAAAGACTGCTATCAGCGCGAGCGATAAAGGCGACGCCCATGGCGCGCTCGCTGCGACGGCCAGGATCAATGATGACGCTGCCCGCAAGCTCGCTACTTGGTACATTTATAGGAGCGCCGGCGGGTCCGCCGAATTGATCGAGAGCTTCCGGACGGCCAACCCGGATTGGCCCGCACTCGACGAGCTGCGCGAAAGAGCAGAAGCTACCCTTTTCTTGAACGACGCGGCCGAGCAGACAAAAGCGTTTTTTGCAACATCGCCGCCCATGACAGGCGCAGGCAAAGCCGCCCTGGCGAGCGCCTTGATGAAGGAAGGCAACGATGCCGCGGCTAAGCCACTCATCGCCTCTGCCTGGCGCGACCATAACCTCAGCGAGCCAGTAGAGAAGAAGATCCTCGACCGCTTCGGCACCATGCTGACCTCAGAGGACCACCACGCCCGCATTGACCGGCTGCTTTATAAGGATGACCCGGGAGTCGCCAATACGGCGCTGAGCGTCGCGAAGCTTCTGTCGGCGGACGAGCAGCAGAAAGTGAATGCGCGCATCGCGATCCTGAAGCGTGACGATGATGCGGGCAGTCTCCTCGACGCGCTGCCCGAAAGTACCACCGCAGGAGACGTGGGGCTCCTCTTCAATCGCATCCAGTGGCTCCGGCGGAACCACCGTGACGAGGAAGCTTGGAAGTTGCTGCTTTCCGCCCCGAGTGACCCGGATAAGCTACTCGACGTGGAGAACTGGTGGATTGAGCGCCGGTTGAACTGTCGGGCCGCACTCAATGCCGGACAGTCACGCATCGCCTACGAAATCGCTGTCAAGCATGGGCTGATCTCAGGTGAGGCCTATGTCGAAGCGGAGTTCCTTGCCGGCTGGATCGCGCTGCGTTTCCTGAACGAGCCCAACACCGCACTTGGCCATTTCCTCGCCGCACGCATCAAAGCTAAGAGCTCGAAGACGATTGCGCTTACCGAATATTGGCTCGGGCGCACGAGAGCCGCAGTGGGCGACAGCGGCTCTGCGGCCAATAATTTCCGTGTTGCCGCGCTCTACCCACAATATTTCTATGGCCAGCTCGCCCGCCAGGCGTTCGACGAGCGGCCGACACTCGTGGTGCCTACTGAGGCTCCCAGCCCCGCCGACATTCAGCGCTTCCTTGCGAATGATGCTGTGCGTGCCATCGCTGTCGCGCGTGCAGCCGAAATGGACCAAGTGACGCTGCAGTTTTTTCTGGCGCTGGCGCGCCAGCTCAAGAGCCCAGGCGAGATCGTGCTTCTGGCCGAGCTCGCCAAGACCACCGGCAAGCCGCAACTCGCGCTAACTCTCGCCAAGATTGCATTCAATCGCGACCTGCCGGTCGGCGAGTATGCACTGCCCCTTGGCGTTCTGCCCGAGTTCAAAAGCCTGCTTGATGACCACGTTGATCCGGCGTTGGTCCATGCGCTGTCACGCCAAGAGAGCGAGTTCAAGGCGGATGCGAAGAGCTCGGTCGGCGCGACGGGGCTGATGCAACTAATGCCACCCACGGCCAGAGTTGTCGCCAAGCAATACAATCTGAAGTACGAGGCAGCGCAGCTCACGAAGCCCGTCTACAACATCCAATTGGGGGAGGCCTTTTTGGGCGACCTCATCCACAGCTATTCCGGCTCTTATCTCCTCGCGCTTGCCGCTTACAACGCCGGAAGCGGCCGCGTGCAGGAGTGGACGAAACAGTTCGGCGATCCGCGCAACCCTGATGTCGATCCGATCGACTGGATCGAGCGCATCCCCTTCACCGAGACGCGCAACTACGTGAAAAAGATCATGGAAACGCTCCAGCTTTACCGCTCTCGGCTCGCAGGCGACGCTGCACTGCAGCTCGTGCAAGACCTCAATCGAGGTCGGGCGAGCAAGTTTTCGGTGCCGATAGCAAAAGAGGTGCAGGCGAGATCCGACTAAGAGTAAAAGCGAGCCTGCAGCTAACTAATCTGGCCTGTAGTATGGAGGAGATACATCAATATCTTACGGTCTGGTATTTTAATCAAAGGCGGTGGGGTTTTTCCTGTCCGCCAAAAGCCCTACAGCGGCTGGCAGGCAAAGCGGGCGCTTGGCCGCGCGGTTGCCCGTGCTCGCCGTGCAGGGGTCGATGTCGAGACCGAAATGGCGAGAGCCGAAATGGTGGTGCAACGCCAATTTCCAGTGAACGCCAGCATCGATGCATGGCGTGGTGCTGCGCAGTTTAGGCGGAAACGCCGATGAAACCGCGCCAGTCCGCAGGCAAGTCCGCAGTGGTCCCTCAGTCTGTTTCGCAGACGGGTTTGCAGGTTTGCACGAGAAGCGGCTCAGCCCAGTGCGTAAGGGGATTGTTTAGGTTCTCCCTGCAAGCTGACCCCGCTTGCATCGCCAAGCAGGGGATCAGTCATGCGTATTGCGTCCGCCGTCGTAGCGGCCTGTCTTGTATTGGGCGGCTGCGCCGACCGCTACCAAACGTACCAGACAGAGCCCCGGCCGCACCCGCACCGGCCCCTGCACCCGCGGTACCTGCACCGACACCCGCCAAAGGCTCTGAAAACGCTGAGCGCAAGGACCAGCAAGCCGCTGCATGCCGCGCAAACTAACAACGGCGTCACTTATTCTCAGGAAGGTCAGCACCGGACGCCGACCGGTAGTGTGAGCCCGAGCGGGAGTTCGAGCCCGAGCGGGAGTTCGAGCCCGAGCGCTTCTGCCAAACCTCCTGCCACCGCCAGATATTATGTCGTGCTAGATGCGGTCGACAGTTGCGCCGTGATTGATACCAAGCCAAGCGCTGTCAGCCTCAATACGCTTGGCGATAAAAGCGGCTACGTCTCATTGGCGGCCGCCAATAAGGCCTTGAGCCACGCCAAGGCTTAATGCAAACGCGTGATCGAGTAGTCGCGCAGTGGGAGAGCGGGAGCGCCCGACCGAAGCCGACTGGAGCAGGATGCACCCCGAGAACTATGATCCGCGCGACCGCGATCTAGCAGTCAACCTCGTCGGCTCCGAGCGCTTCCGCGAATTGCTGGAGCAGGTGCGAGCCTTCGCCTGAGGGGACGCCGCCGTTGAACCCGCAGGCAAGAACGGATGGGAGCGATATTGAAAGAAAGCCCCGCAGGGGGGACTGCGGGGCGCTAGTCATACAAGGGGAGAAAGTCTCGTGCGCTGAAAGCATCGCGCAACATCGTTGCTGGGGGATGGCTAAACGTTACGAATTGTATCGGCTGATGGATGAACTGCTGACCACCCGCAGATCATGAATGCGAGGATCGCGGAGGACGATCGGCCGGAACCAGACCTCGCGACGCGATAGGCTGAACGTCCGCTTAGTGCCATGTGTGGACGGCTCCGAGTTGGCAAGGGATTTCTTCACGTTTGCAGTATTGGTCGGTGCAGCCATGTGTTCGGCCTGTTAGCGCGGTTCGCATGACCGCTGGCCATAATGCCCTCCGCGGATCAGGTCCCGATCAAAAGCCCGCATTCGACGATGCACTGGCACATGTGGGTTGTCCTGATCGCCGGATCGACCGGCTCTGCATTACGTGCTGTTCGCCCTCCCAACCTTCACATCTCGCCGGATGTTCGACGCGATCTCGTTCATGCCGCAAGCGCGACGGGTTCCTTGTAGCGCTCGCCCTTGGCCATCATCGCCCAGGCCATGCGTGCGATCTTGTTGGCGAGCGCGATGGCAGCGACCTTCGTTGGCCGCCTGGCCAACAACGCTGTGAGCCAGGGCCGATGCCTGGTGCCATGGATCTTGGCATAGCGGATGACGGCGAGTGCACCGGCCGTGAATAGGCTGCGCAGATAGCGATCGCCTTGTTAGCTGATGCTGCCGAGTTTTTCCTTTCCCCCGCTCGAGTGCTGCTTCGGCACGAGTCCGATCCAGGCCGAGAAGTTCCGTCCCGATCGGAAAGCCCTCGGATCAGCGACGCTGGCGACCAGTGCGGTGGCCAGTGCCGGACCGACGCCCGGGATCGCATCGAGCCGCTTGCTCGTCTCATTGGATCGGTGCCAGGCCATGATCCGGCGGTCGAACTCCAGGATCTGCGCTTTCAACCTCCGCAGCTGGACACCCAGGGTGGCGAGACACGCCCGGGCAAGCTCGGGCACGCGTTGGTCACTAGCATCCGCGACGACATCAAGCAGTTGTACAACACCCTTGCGCGCCACCGGGGCTACGATCCCGAACTCGGCCAGATGGGCGCGGATGGCGTTGATTACCGAGGTCTGCTGGCGGATAAAGAGATGGCGCGTGCGATGCAGCATCAGGCAGCTCTGCTGCTCGGGCGTCTTGGTCTCGACAAACCGCATGTTGGCCCTGGTGACCGCTTCGCAGATGGCCTCGGCGTCAGCGGCATCGTTCTTCTGGCGCTTGACGTATGGCTTCACATAGGCCGGCGGCATCAGGCGTACGGTATGGCCGAGCGCCTTGAGTTCGCGTGACCAATGATGCGACGAGGCGCAGGCTTCGATGCCAACGAGGCACGGCGGCACCACAGCATCACAAGCGGACACTGGCAGGACGCAAAGCGCCTATCCCAGCGATCAAAGCTTCCCCGGTCGCGGCGCGACATCCCGCAACAACTGCGCGAACTGAATGAAGTCCGTCTTGCGCGGTGAAGTCTTGCGCCAGGCAAGGCCGATCTCGCGCTTAGGCTCAGGCGGGTTGAAGCGCAACAGGCGAATATCGCCTGGATGGTGGATCTCCCTTGCGATCGCCATCTCCGGCAGCAGCGTGATGCCATAGCCATTAGCGACCATTTGCACGATGGTGGCGAGGCTACTCGCGCCGAAGCTGTCGCGCGCCTCGGGCGTCAGCATACGGCAATAGGAGAGCGCCTGATCGCGCAGGCAATGGCCCTCCTCAAGCAGGAGAAGGCGCTCATGCGCGAGCATGCTAGCAGTCGCGTGCCTGATGCGCCTGTTGCCCTTGTTGGCTCGGAGCGCAAGGATGAACTTGTCGTCGAACAGATGGAGGGTTTCGACCTCCGGATCGTCGATGGGAAGCGCGATCAGTATCAGGTCGAGGCCGCCGCCCACAAGCTCATGCAGCAGAATCTCAGTCATCGTCTCACGGAGCTGCAGATTGAGCTTGGGGAAGCGCCGCTGCAGCTCCGGCAAGGCCGCCGGCAGGAGGTAAGGCGCGATGGACGGAATGGCCCCGAGCTTCAGCGACCCCGACAGCACCCGATCGCCATGTTGAGCGTGGTCGAGCAGATCGCGCACTGAGGCGAGGATGGTCCGCGCCCGTCGGGCGATCTCCGCCCCGTGCTCGGTTAGCGCAACGCCGGATTTCCGCCTCTCGACAAGGCTCACCTGAAGCTCAGCCTCGAGTTCCTTGATCTGCATGCTGAGCGCGGGCTGACTGACCGCACACGCCTCTGCCGCATTGCCGAAATGCAGCGTCTCGGCGAGCGCCTCGAGGTAACGGAGTTGCCGGAGCGTAACCATAGCGATAAGACCCGCTTATTCAGATAATCAGGAAATAAGATTGGAAGTTATCACGGCTGGTCATCATAAGGAAGGTGCGGAGCCGACCGATCAAGATCGCGTAACGAGGTATTGGTCGCGCCGGCGGAAGCTTTAGCCTTGCACCAAAAATTGAGGAGAACCCAAAATGCGTGAGTGGCAAAAGCCCACAATTGACGAGACCGAGTCCGGCATGGAGGTCACGAGCTACCTGCCGGCCGAGCTGGATCGCGCTTAATCGGTCCACTCATCTCGGAAGATTTGGACGGCGGTCCGGCATCTCGCCGGGTCGCCGTTTCGGTTTGAGGTCGCATCTTGGTGATTGAGTTCTAATCCGAAACGCGGCAGCAGCCGATTGATGGAGAGTGTCATGACGAACAAGAGAGATTGGGAAAATGGCGGCCCGAAGATGAACCGCAGGGGTGCGCTTGAATGCATGGTCTGGGCCGGGACCGGCGTCTTATGGACGCTTTCAGGTGGCGTGCCGAAATCCTTGGGCCTAATCGGCGATGCGCTCGCCGCAGAGGCTTCAGCCTTCACCTTCCTGCAGATCAGCGACAGCCATATCGGCTTCAATAAACCGGCCAATCCGGATGCGCTCGGCACGCTGCGCGAGGCCATCGGCAAGGCCAAGGAACTGATAGTGAAAACGCACCCGGCCTTCATGATTCATACGGGCGATATCACCCATCTCTCCGACCATAGATGGCCATAAATAGGGACAATAGGCCAGGCGGAGGGTCGGCAATTTGATCGACGACTTGCTTCGCCCAGTCGAAATATTCTTGGCGGCGTGCGAGCGGCCAATTGACGGGAGGACTGTCGGCAACGTCCCTCAAATTTGCGATCTTGTCCGCAAGCTTCACGGAACGAGCCTTCGGGTTCAGATGGGCTGCGTGCTCCACCTGGCGCAACTTACGCTCAGTTTTCGGCAATCGCTTGTCATCCGTCACTTCCTGCACCAGCGAGGCAACCGGACCACCGAAAGCCTCGACTAACTCTTCAACTGAAGTGTCTGTATCCTCGATCGTGTCGTGCAACAGCGCGGCACAGAGCGTATCGCGCTCATTGATACCGGCTTCTACGGCAAGGATAGATACGAGTGCTATAGGATGATTGATGTAGGGCGATGCATCCGCATCCTTTCGCCTCTGTTGACTGTGCTTAAGGGACGCGAATGCGAGCGTTCTGACAAAATCCGGAAACGCTTCTCGATCAAGTTCCTTGCTCATCTCATCCCGCCTCCCGAAGCAGGGATGCCCACCCACCGCTTGAATATGATTTCTTTCGCATCGACATCACTCCACATGCGGGCCAAGGCAAAAATCCTTATGCTCTATCGAGCCTCAGCTTAGAGTATCTCTTGGCAATGTCGATTTGGGGGAAGTTGGCCGGCGCTGCCGCGGGGCTCGCGGTCGGTGGCCCGATTGGTGCGCTGCTTGGTGGCGTGGCGGGGCATTACGCCATCGATCGCGATCAGGAGCAGGATGGTCCTGCGGAGGATCAGGTCGCCTTCACCGTGGGCGTGATCGCGCTTGGCGCCAAGATGGCCAAGGCCGACGGCGTCGTCACCATGGACGAGGTGAACGCCTTCAAGGAGGTGTTCAAGGTTCCGGAGGGCGAGATGAAGAACGTCGCCCGCATTTTCAATTTCGCCAAGCAGGACGTGGCGGGCTACGAGGCCTACGCCGAGCAACTGGCGGCCATGTTCAAAGGTAATCGCAAGTTGCTCGAGGATGTACTCGAAGGCCTCTTCCATATTGCCTGGGCCGACAACAGACTCGATCCCCGCGAGGAGCAATTCTTGGCGCAGGTCGCCAAACGCTTCGGCTTCACCGATACGGAGTTCAGCTACATCAAGGCGCGCCACGTCATTGCGGAGAAGCGCAATCCTTACCACGTGCTAGGGGTCACGCCGAGCATCAGCAATAACGAGCTGAAAAGCCATTACCACAGGCTCATCGCCGACAATCATCCGGACAAGCTGATCGCCCGAGGCGTGCCGAAGGAGTTCATCGCCATCGCCACCAAGAAGGCTGCCGCGATCAATGAGGCTTATGATGCGATCGCCAAAGAGCGGGGGATCTGAACGCGCGTTGGGCGCGGTCCCAGCTGCGCCATCGTCGCCCACGCCGAGGATGCGCCCCCAGACCGATGACCCCACGCTGTGCAGGAACTTTTCGTCCGAGATTCCAGCGCCTCTGATAGAGCAGGAGGCTATGCTTGAAGAGCGTATCATCGCAACGGCCGCAAAGCGCAGGGAGATTGAAAATGAGGAAAACCAGCGCACTACCGGGATTGATCTTTGTTGTTATTGTCGGCATTGGCTTGGCATTCGCATACTTCGAATATACCCATTCGGCTTATGCCGAAAGCCTGTCGATCGCGGTCGGCGCCTTCGTCATTGCCCTCGTTGCTTCTTACTCGATCAAGATTGCGGATCAGTGGGACAGGACGGTGGTCTTGCGGCTGGGGCGCTTCCGCTCTCTGGAGGGGCCGGGATTGTTTTTCATTATCCCGATCATTGAAACGGTGCCCTATTGGATCGACACTCGTGTGATTACCAGTTCCTTCAAGGCAGAAAAGACGCTCACGAAAGATACGGTGCCGGTTGATGTCGATGCCGTGTTGTTTTGGAAAGTCGTGGACCCAAAAAGGGCGGCGCTCGACGTTGCCGACATGGCAGCGCCATTAGCTGGGCTTCCCAAACGGCTCTGCGTGACGTGATCGGCAAGACCATGCTTTCGGACATGCTGGAGGGAAGGGAAAAAATCAGCAGCGATCTTCAGAAGATCATCGATATACGCACCGAGCCATGGGGCATCAATGTCATTTCGGTGGAGGTCAAGGACGTCCTTATTCCTGCGGCCCTCCAGGATGCGATGTCGATGCAGGCCCAAGCGAAGAGAGAACGTCAGGCCCGCGTGATTCTAGGGGATTCGGAGAAACAGGTGGCGGAGAAATTTGCGGAAGCGGCGAAGACCTACGTCAACGATCCCGTTGCGTTGCATCTCAGGGCAATGAACATGCTTTATGAGGGTTTGAAGCAGAATTCCACGATTGTCATTGTACCGAGCTCGGCCGTGGAAACGATGCAGCTTGGCGGTCTAGCCGGACTAACAGCGTTGACTATGGCGGCGGGCCAAGAACGCGCAACCCAAGGGAAGGAAGGCCCGCAGCCGGGTCCGTGGTCTGAACCTGGTCCTGCGAAAGCCGTCGTTGGACAATAGGGCAACCCAAGGGCGCTCTGACTGCAGCGGCTTACCAGATCACCAATGACTGTAGTCGGGCGCACGATCTCGCTATCAGCGCTGTGCAGCCGCTTCACGGCAGCGCCACGCTTGTCAATGTCAATGACGTGAGGGGTCACGCGGCTGTGCTCGCGCTGCTCGATGAAGTCATGGCGGCGATGTAAGCGACCACGCCTGCCGCTTTAGATGCATGGCTAAAAGCCATGCGAGGCGCTTGCGGAGACAGATCTCGGCGAGCTCGAGAACATAAAGAACCTGCCCGGGATGGTCCGGGCTGCGGTCAGCACGCTCGATAAGATCTGGCAGGCCGATATCGACCTTGTCGGCGTCCCATCCGCGGCTGCAGGCATTGGCAGCACTGGAACTGAATGTTTTGCGCAGCTAGGTGACTACTTCCATGCCACGACAGATGCCTAATCTGTCCGAGACAGAGTGTTTGCCGAAGTATGCCGCCATGACTTTAGCGTTCAAGCGACGATTATGGAAAAGTCGAAGGCGTACGTTGACACCGTACGATTATTGGCGACGCACTCATGCGATACGCTACGTCACCTCGGGCAATCTCGAACGGCGCGGCATCGGCGACGTGCAGAGTGACCGCGTGACGCGCCACGAGGGATGGTAAGAGTCTCCGGAGAGTCCCATGGCAATCTGGTGGACGATCCTGGCGCACACATGGCAGCGGGTGGGCAAGGACAATCTTTCGGCCCTCGCCGCTGCAATCGCCTTCTATGCGCTTCTCTCCATCTTTCCGACGCTCACGGCTGTGGTCTCCCTCTATGGCCTCGTCGCCGATCCGTCCCTCGTGGAACGAGAGGTTGCGGCCCTGGAGGGTATTCTGCCGCCGGAAGCCGTCAAGCTCGTCGCCGCTTGGCTCCAGGCTCTCGTCCAAGGGCCGCCCGCGAGGTTTGGCGTCGGGCTGTTGGTGAGCGTGCTTCTCGCTTTATGGAGCGCGTGGTCGGCAACCGGAATACTGATGACCGCCGTTAACCTCTGCTACGGCGAGGAGGAAAAGCGCAACTTCGTTCGGTTCAACCTTCGGGCCTTAGCCCTGAGCGCCGGGCTCGCGCTCTTGGGTGGCTTAACGCTCGCTCTCGTGGCGGTGCTGCCGGCCGCCCTCGACCTTCTGCCCGTGCCGGAAGCCTGGCACGACGCGATCACACTCGTGCGCTGGCCGGTCCTGGCCGGGATCGTCATGCTGATGCTTGCCATCCTGTACCGCTACGCGCCGGACCAGCAGGTGCCGAGATGGCAATGGATCAGTTGGGGTTCGGGGGTCGCGACAGCGTTATGGATCTTGGGCTCGGTTGCCTTCACGACCTATGTCACGAAGGTTGGGAGTTATGACAAGATCTATGGCTCGCTCGGCGCGATCATCATCCTGCTCCTCTGGTTCTATTTGAGTGCCTACGTCACCCTGATCGGGGCCGAACTGAATGCGGAGATGGAGCGCCAACGAAGACGCAACAACTTGTTGCCGTGAACAAACTCCAGCCGATTTGGGTGCTTGGCAAGAGTCGCAAGGGATGGCTGTCCTTCGCGAGAAGGCGAGATATTGATGACATCGAGACGACTATGCAGTTCGACCGAACAACCGGGCGATGGTCGGTGCTCGGCGCAGCGTCCGTGGTCCGCATGACGAAAGAGCGCCGACAAATTCTTGACGCGCTGCGGGGCTCATCTGAACCGCTGGGCCCGTCGGCTATCGCTGCCGCCACGGGAATGAAAGACGGCAACATCCGCTTTCTGCTCGGCGAGATGGTCAAGAAGGGCGAAGTCAGCAAGACCGGGAGGGGCGCAGTGCGGGCAGAGTGGACTATCCGAGCTAGGGAGCTAAAACGCCACAAACCAATGAGGGTAAAGAGGCAGAATCGATTCTCTCTGCCTCACGGTCGAGCGCGAGCTCTTGGTCATGACCGCTGAACCAAATCCGCGGCCCGACCGTCGGCGGCCGAGGCGCTTATCGCTCTTCTCGGGACGGCCCAAGGGCATGTGGCAGCGGACCTATGATCGCCTGCGCGATGAAATCATCGCGGCACAGATGCGAGTCGACGAAGCCTTCGTGCTCGGCGCGGAGCGTCTCTTGGCACGACTCGACCGACCGAAACGACGAAAGGGGTTCTGCCGATGACTAGGATGGGGTTAGCGACCATTCTCCAGGCAGGTTCGCCTAGGTTTTTGGAGGTCCCTAAAGGGGGCCGGCGCCCACCGCGCTCGCCATTTCGAGTGCCGAAGCCGCTGATGGCATGGCAAACCCGTGCCGGCGCTCCTTTGGCCGGTTCACTCGGCAGCAGCAAGATCGTAAGCTTCGGCTTGTTGGGCGACACCGAAGAGGCGATGCGAGCACCCACATCCATGGCACTCTCGTGCCGGTGGAGGAGCCATCCACAGCATCAAAATCGGACCTCGATGACTACGGGACTCAGAGTGGCGATTACCCTAAAATGCTGGCGCTGTAATAGGCGTGCGGCCGCGATCAATCCGGCGGGAAACGTGCTGGCCTTGCGCGATGGCGCTGTCGTAGTGACGGCGATCTGCCGCCTATCTCGCGGGTTGCTATCCCGCAACCGGCCTCGCCCCGGCGCTCGACGTTCCCGAGCGAAGCGCTCGTCCGCCGCAGCGCAGGGCCAGTACCCGTCCGTTTCAGCAGGTCACGTGAAAAAGCCCGATCTTCTTTGCATCCGACCTGTTGAACACATGGATCGCCTCGGGGGTGGGCTGCAATAGTACCTTGCAGCCCATTTTAGCGAAATAAGCCTCAGCTTCCGGCGATAGATGTACATTGCCCATCTGGCACCGAACCGAGAATGAGCTGCTCGCATCCCCTCTCGAAGACAAACTTCGCTTCGTCCTTTGAGAGCACGTGCGAGGTGCCATAGTATTTCTTTGACAGCTTCTTCTTCCGCTTGGCCAATTTTGCCCTGACGATGTCGGCCTGTGATCCCCGATACCGTCCTGTGCCGCGTGGTTGGTTTGCAATTTGGTTTGCAAACTCTCCTCACGAGTTGATGTCACTTCTGACCCACTGCGGTCATTAGCGGTTCCACCTAAGGTGGCCATCGTTAGCTCGCTACCAAAGAGCTAGATTTGCTCTGCGGAGGCTTGCGCGAGCTGAACTGTGTAGTGGACATGGGGATTACCCAAGTGCGCGTTTAATCGATCGCATTCGGCGCGGGCGCGATCTACCTCGTCAAAAAAGAGCAGCGCGCCGTTGCGTATCACTGGATTTGAAGCAGCACCGAATAGACTATCCGGGCTGCGGTGAACCCAAACTACGAAGCGTGAGATGTTGGACATTTTTCTGCCGCTCCAAAGAAGCGGCCCCGCTCGCTCAAACGGGGCCGGATCGAATACGCAACACTAGGAAGTGTCGAATCTCGGTGTAATTGTTTAGGAAGCTGCGCCCCTATTGTTAAGGAGACGTTACAGGCACAGAGTTGTGCCTGTAACTGATCCCGCTTGGTCCGCTTCTGATGCTGTGGACGGCTCCTCCACCGGCACGTGAGTGCCATTGATGTGGGTGCTGTTAATGCGCCACGATTCGGAGGAGCCAATCATGCAAGCGATTACGACTATCGGTCTCGACGTCGCCAAGTCGGTGTTTCAGGTCCACGGCATCGACGTGGAAGGCAATGTGATCATCCGCCGTCAGTTGAAGCGGCGCTATGCGGCATGAACGAGATCGCGTCGGACATCCGGCGAGATGTGAAGGTTGGGGGGGCGAACAGCACGTAATGCAGAGCCGGTCGATCCGGCGATCAGGACAACCCACATGTGCCAGGGCATCGTCGAATGCGAGCTTTTGATCGGGACCTGATCCGCGGAGGGCATTATGGCCAGCGGTCATGCGAACCGCGCTAACGGGCCGAACACATGGCTGCACCGACCAATACTGCAAACGTGAAGAAATCCCTTGCCAACTCGGAGCCGTCCACACATGGCACTTAGCGGAAGTCAGCTGCCTCCGCGTGATACGTCCGCTATACGGCACGAAGCGGACCTCCGCGAGCGCCGCACCAATGTCGCAGAATGACCCAGAACGGACATCAGCCGCGCGGCTGATCGACGACCTGGTGGTCCGCCTAAGCGCGGAGTGTGCTACACTCAAGCCAGGTTAGTGGGCATCCCGGTCACAGCTTTGATGGGGCCGAGTGATGATCAAGATTCGGATTTTCGCAATCGTCGCTACTGCCTTCGCACTGACGGCTCGCTGGCGCGATGGCGACGGGCGAGTGCACCAACGTCAGCGCTCGGCTCCGCCGACTCAAGCACTTATGCCTCTATGCTGGAATGCCGCCGCCATGAATGGTGCGAACAGGGCGAGGCAACTCTTGCCCTTCGTTTTGGCGTAATACAGGGCCGCGTCGGCATCACGGTACATCCGATCAAAATCAGCGGCAGCACGGTCTTGCACGGCGATACCGATGGACACACTGAACCTGGCGCTAGGCAGTGGCTTTTCCTGCGTTGACAGTCTGGCGATAATACGCCGACCAATCTCCGCGGCGCCGTCTGTGTCGCAATCGGGGGCAAAGATTAGGAATTCGTCCCCAGCCAGGCGCGCGCAGTAATCGCCCTCGCGGATGCTTTGGCGAATGGCTTCCGCCGTGCACGCAATGACCGCATCACCCGTGACGTGACCATGGCGGTCGTTGATCATCTTCAAATTGTCGATGTCAATGAGCAGCGTCGCGTAGCTCGCTGCGTGCCGAGCCAAGGACTTGCCCACGGCGTCCATGGCTCCACGACGGTTGAGCAGCCCCGTCAGGTCATCGCCAATCGCGCTGTAATAAAGCTCGCGCATGCGACGGTGCAGATCGCCGTAATACAGCGCCAGCAGGAAGCCGATCAGCAACGCCACAATCAAAGCGGCTACCAGACTGCCAATTTCGATGACGCGGAAGCGCGCTTCCTCCGCGAGGTAGTATTGCACGTCGAAATCCACGCCAACGAAGCCGCTGTAGCGGCCTTTGCTGTCGTATAGGGGTACGTGCGCGGAAAGAAAATATCCGTAGTCGTCGTGCTGGTAAGTGGGAGTCACGTAGGTCTTACCAGCCGCAATCTCCTCCAACCAGTCGTCTTTGTATTCCTTGCGGAGCTTAAACTGCTGCATATAGGTCGACGCACGCAGACGGTGGTTTGTATGCAGGTCGCTTGACGTCGCGGTATCGAGAACGAAATACGCAATGCCACCCCGATCGACCATCGTATATACGTAAAACAGGTCGGAGTTTGCCGAGTGGAAGCGCACCAGAGGCTTCAACGCTCGTGCGTAAAGCTCGTCGCTGTAGTTTGCAGGGTCCAGTAATTGACGGTGCAAGTCGCCGTCGACGGTACTGGCGGCGAGCTGGCCGATCTGCCCGACATGCGAGCGGAGCACTTCCCACCGCGCCTGTTTCGACAGCCATTGTGGGATGGCCACAACCGAAACCAGAATGGCGGCTGCCGCGAAGCTCGCAATGATGAACACATCCGGTCGGAATTCGCGTCCAGAGGCCATTGCACGACTCAGGAAACGTGCAAGCCAGCTCATTTAGCTCACCCTGTAGAGGTCAGAGATGAAATCCCCTGGACTAACCGACGCTATCTCATCTGGATTATTTAAGAGTTGCCCCATTTCACCAGCCACCGCACAGGGTGAACAAAAGGTTCCCGTGCATCGCGGTTCGCCGCACAAAGCCGACCTGAAAGACGAACGGGCGCGATGGCCACCTTGATCGACCTCAAGCTCTCACACAATAGCCAGTTCCGCGACAAACCAGGCGGCTGCGCCTGGTCGAGGCCGCAATGAAACGCGGTGATGAGAGTGTCCAGCAGTACGTGCCGGAATGCCGCGGCAATTGAACGAAGTAATCAGAAACGATCATGGGAGATTTCTGATGCAAGGCATCAGACCTGGTATGACCGTAGTTGCCGTGGTGCTCGCAACGCTGATCGTGCAGTCCACGCACGCCGAGGCGCCGAACGCGGCGGATGTCGAAGCCATAACGACCTGTCTGAAGTCCAAGCAGGGAAACGATCGCGCCGTTTGCGCAGGTGTCGTCGCCAGCCCGTGCATAGGTGACGAGACGGCCGCGAGCCCCGGCCAAATCATCGACTGTTTCGGACGCGAGCAGCTCATCTGGGACAAGATGCTCAACGATGCCTATGCCACTCTGCGCGAGGCGCTCGATGATGACCAACGCGTCAAGTTGCGGGACATGCAGCGCTCCTGGCTCGAGACCCGCAAACGCACCTGCGCGTTCTACTACGATTATTTCCAGGGCTCGATGGCGAATCCAATGATGGCCAACTGCGAAAACCGGGAGACCGCGCGGCGCGCCGTGTTCTTGATGGGATTTGCCGAGGACGTGTCCCATAGGGTGAACGACGGCCAGCATTAATGCTGCCGCCCGATCACGCCCGCTCCGCGCCTACTGAGGCTGAAGCTGTTGCTCCATTGCTTTGCAGGCGTTTGGATCGGTGCGCTCAAGCTGGAATATCCGGTCTTCCTTACCGAGCCCTATCTGGCTCGCGTCGCCGGTCTGGTCTGTCCCTGACCAGGCAGCAATCGGCCGGACCGTTGGTCTGCGTGCGGCCGAGGATCCAAATCACCGGCGTCGGCGCAACGATCTTGACGACGCCAGCCGGCAGGGTGCCGAACATGCATTAGCGCGGTACGGTTACGCGGTCATCGGCTCTGAAACCTCGCAGGCGCTCCATCGCATAGAGCAACGCATGCGGCTCGGCTTTCTAGTGGTGCAGGAAGCAACGCCGTCTGGTTCAGCGTCTATAGCGGCCCGTTGGCGCGTGAAGGCGATGGCATGAGTGAACGGGTAATGGGCACGGTGACCACGTGGTTCACGGACCTGGACTACGGCTTCGCTAAGCGCGATGGCGGACAGTTAGCTACCGAAGCGCGGGCCTAGATTCTTCCCTCTTTTAGCCTTCGGTAGTAATGGTCAATACCGGTGCCAGGGGGGCGAGATGGATTTCGTTTATCTCCTCACGTCGTTGCAGGGTCGTATCAACCGCGCGAAATGGTGGGCAGGACAAGTCATCCTCTTCGTCATCTTTTCCATCGCCGCGTGGATCGGCAACCAGACGACAATCGGTCAGACTATTTCGGCCTTAATCTGGATCATTTTGTATTTACCAGCTTACCCCCTTGCCGCGAAGCGGTTCCAGGATCGTGATAAGCTAGGAGAGACGGCTCTCTATGGCTACATTCCGTCCATTATCGCGGTTGGGCTGCTAAGCTTTGGTCCGGTCGAGGGGAATCCCGAGACGCTAAAGCTCCCAGTCAGTGGTGTCGACGTTTCCTTGAACTGGAATACGAACACGCTTGGCTTGATTTGCTTCTTCATACTGATCGGCATCACGGTCTGGTTCCTGATCGAACTCGGGATGCTTAAGGGCACGCCCGGCCCGAACCGCTTCGGCCCAGACCCGCTCGGCGTGACGCGGACAGATGCGATGATGACCACCCCCTAGGGGGTCAAATTCTTGGAGAACTCTTGCTTCCTGACTCACGCGGGGTCACGCGGGGAATTAAATTTCTGCCTTTGATTTTTTGGTTTTTTGGAGGGGCGCAGTGGGCGCTCGAGCGGGTGGCGCTCCTATGGCCCATTGCAATGGCGCTAAATCATGGGGCGGTGGCTGGAGTGGTGTTGATTGCAGCCGGCCTCTACCAATGGATGCCCGCAGGCCACCATCTGGACGGCCCCCACAGTGCGGGTGGGGTCGAGTTGCAGGGCGTCTGTACCTCGCGGAAGGCGCTTGCCAACCAGTTTCCGACCCAACCCATACTCGCACAGCACCATCACGCTCGGGTGCATCACTCGATCCCGGTTGCGATGCTTACCTCGTCGGCATTACCCGCCACACAATGTTTCCAACATCGTCGGCGACCAGCAAGGCGCCGGCACGATCCATGGCAACGCCGACCGGGCGGCCGAACGCAGCGCCCCCCGTGCTCAGAAAGCCGGTCAATATGTCTATCGGCGGTCCCGAAGGATGCCCACCACTGAAGGGCACCAAAATCACCTTGTATCCACTCTGGGGTATGCGATTCCATGATCCGTGCTCCCCGACGAAGGCGCCTTTGCGGTATTGGTCCGGCAGAAGCGTCCCGGTGGAGAATGTCAGCCCAAGTGCGGCGTTATGGTTGCCAAGCGCGTAATCAGGAATGATGGCTTTGGCCACAAGGTCCGGTCTTTGGGGCGTCACCCGGTCATCAATGTGCTGGCCCCAATAGCTGAATGGCCAGCCGTAAAAGCCGTCCTCCTTCACGGAAGTTAGATAATCAGGCACTAAATCACTCCCGAGTTCGTCTCGCTCATTCACCACCGTCCACAGGACGCCAGTCTCCGGTTCCCAAGCCAAGCCGACCGGATTGCGTAGACCGGAGGCAAACACGCGCGATCCACCAGTCTTGGGGTCGATTTCTAGAATGGCAGCGCGACCGCGTTCCTGATCGAGCCCATTTTCGCCGGCGTTGCTGTTCGAGCCTACCGTCACATACAGTCGCGATCCGTCGGGGCTCGCGAGCAGATTCTTAGTCCAGTGGTGATTGAGTGGCCCCGCCGGCAAGTCGGCCACTTTGACACCCGGCGTCGCAATCTCCGTGGCACCATCAACATATGGAAAACGCAAGATTGCATCAGTGTTAGCGACGTACAGATCATGTCCAACCAGCGCCATGCCGAATGGCGAATTGAGCCCTCGCAAAAAGAGAGTCTTCGTTTCCGCGACACCGTCGCCATCGGCGTCACGCAGCAGTGTGATTCGATTGGCG
The DNA here is from genome assembly GCA_963804515.1 of uncultured Alphaproteobacteria bacterium. GTDB lineage: Bacteria > Pseudomonadota > Alphaproteobacteria > Rhizobiales > Methyloligellaceae > Methyloceanibacter. The sequence continues at coordinate 150,507 of CAWDQR010000008.1, forward strand.
CTGGGCACACCGGCGCCTGCCCACTGTTGCACGAGCTTCGAGACCCAGCCTTGGATACCGCGTTCTTCCTCTGGCCGAGATGGACCGTTCGTCTCGGCAACTAGAACATCGCCATTCGGGAGGACATAAAGCCAGCGGGGATGGTCAAGTCCGGTGGCATACGCCTCGACAGCAAGGCCAGGCGCCGGCGTTGGTTTGCTTTGCCTGGGCCAGCCCTTGGCAGGGGCGATGCTGATGGTTGGGAAGAACCTCTTGCTCGGCTCGGGCAAGATCGGGTGAGGACCGATTGCATCTTTCTCGGGAATTAGTGCCGTGCGACCGGACACAACGATGAGCACGAGAGCACAGGCCGCGAGAAGCAGCCCAACCATTGAGAGCTTAATCGAGACCTTCACCCCCTAAACCCAGGTTAGTTGCGGCTCGCGCTCATGAAGGGCGGATACTGTAGTTCCAGAGACCGACGTCGACCTCATGCCTATCGAGAAGTTTTTGGCGAATGGTACGATGGCGACCAGAAGCCAAGAGTTATGGAGCAATGCATAAGCCATGGAGTTGAGGATGCAAACGCGTGAACTAGGTAGGTCTGGACTGTTCGTGTCGGCGCTCGGGCTCGGCTGCATGGGCATGAGCGAGTTTTACGGAGACGGCGAGGAGGCCGAGTTGATCGCCACAATTCACCGCGCCATCGAGCTTGGCGTCACTTTCCTGGATACAGCCGACGTCTATGGAATGGGTCAGAACGAGGAGTTGGTGGCTAAGGCCATTAAGGATCGTCGAGACGAGGTCATCCTTGCGACCAAGTTTGGCAATGTCCGGGCCGCGGATGGCGGCTTCGTGGGAATCAACGGAAAGCCTGAGTATGTGCGCTCGGCTTGTGAGGCGTCCTTGCTCCGCCTTAAGGTCGATGTGATCGACCTGTATTATCAGCACCGAGTTGATCCCGATACACCGATCGAGGACACCGTTGGTGCCATGGCCGAGCTCGTTGACCAGGGCAAGGTCCGTTACCTTGGCCTGTCAGAGGCCGTACCCGACACGATCCGACGCGCGCAAAAAGTGCATCCGATTGCCGCGCTCCAGACGGAGTATTCACTCTGGAGCCGCGAGCCGGAAGGCGAGTTGCTCGACACGGTTCGCGAGCTTGGCATCGGCTTCGTCGCTTATAGCCCGCTTGGCCGCGGGTTCCTGACCGCTAAGATCACGAGCCTCGATGAACTTGCCGAAGATGATTGGCGGCGCAGCATGCCCCGCTTCGAGCAGGAGAATTTCCGTCGGAATATGGAGCTGGTGGAGAGGATCAGGGCGCTTGCTGCCGATAAGGGCTGCACGCCGGCTCAGCTCGCCCTCGCCTGGCTGCTGGCGCAAGGGGAGGACATTGTTCCCATTCCTGGAACCAAGCGCCGCCGATACTTGGAGGAGAATGTTGGTGCGCTCGATGTTCGCCTTACCCCAGAGGAATTCGCCGAAATAGACACCATTCTGCCTCCCGGAGCGGCCGCCGGCCCACGCTATCCAGAGCGCGGAATGCGGACCATCAACCGGAAAAGAGCTAATTGATTGAAATGGTCCTGACACGCTCAGCACAGGTTGAGGCGAGGTCCCAAGGGGCTTCGATCGCATCCCGCGAACGCAACTAAAGGACTGGTGGCCGCAGGCCCAATGCCAAGGCTGAGAGCGTCTCAAGACTTCCCCATGTTCTGGGACGCTATACTCAACGGCGCTGCATCGTTCTGGTAGACGGCTTCTTCGCTCCCGCCATCGACATTTACCGTGAGGAGCGTCGAAAATAGTTGAAACTTTTTCCGACGGTCGCAGAGACGCTGCTCAAGATAAAGGGCCGCGGAACCATCGTCATCGGCTACACGGAGTCGATGGCGTTCTATTCCAACTACCGTGTGCGCCGTCTCGGCCTTGATGGCGTTCTCGACTATGTATTTTGCCCTAAGGACCACTTGCTGCCTGTAGGCTTGTCTGCCGAGGACCTGCGCAAGTATCCCGCCGAGCACTACCAGTTCCAGTACACCAAGCAGGACTTTACCCCTCAGGGCTCGAAGAAGCCTGATACCGCCGTGTTAAACGCGATCATAAGCGACTTGGGTTTGAAAAAGAGACACGCAGTGGACATCTCATGCAAACCGAATGGCGTGAGCGGCTAGTCGATCTGGTTCGAACGAAAATCGGAACGTAATTGCGCGGGCAGGGGCGGCGGGCAGCTCGCCGCCCTCCCATCATCACGGCGCGCCGTGGCCTCCTTCGCGGCGCGTTAGAGCCCGCGTCTTCCCCCTTCTCCGCGGGCTGGAGGGCGGCGGGCCAATGGCTCGTCGCCTCTCATTCCGCTAGCGGGTCTCAAACCTGGCTTGCCCCTGGCGTCCAGCCTTTCCTTGGTCAACGAATCCTTTGCCACTTGGCCCGCTCGCCTTTGACGAGCCTAGCCCTGTAGGCCCCACGCGGAGCCCGGATTGTGAATGTGGAACGATAAGTCGGATTAGCATGGCGCTTAGCCATGACCTGTGCGCTGTTGAATGTGCTGCACACAGAAACCAACTCATCACGCTTGTACAGTTTGAACATACAGTTTTCTCCTTAACACTCGATTGTTGGACCGTTGTAAAGGTATCCGGTCTCGTCAAGACGTTCGGCGTTGACCATTCCCCTGATACTTAGGGAGGCTGTGCTCGTTATACAAGCAAGGATGGCAGTGGCGTGTTCACTGCCTTCTGGCTGCAAGTGATGACTGCCGTTTGCTCACTGGCTAGTTCTGCCTCTAGCACGATGAAGTTCTCCTGGGCGCGGATCAGACTATTCCGTTGTATATTCTCCATTTTTTTGAACTACTATTCACGATTACGTACAGGTAACTGCGATGACTTACCGGTCTGAGGCGAAAAGCGCGAGCAGTCCGGCTCCATTTCCGCTCGAGCGGAAGATCTCTCGATGCAGCCGCATGTGCAGGGACAAGCCCGCGCGGCCACCGGCTGGCGTTTCGGTCCGGGCCTGTAGGTTCCCCCTGGCTTGTGAGGGTGGACCAGGGCCGGGCCTAAAACCCAGCCCTAGGGCCCCGTCCTAGACTTTTAAATTGCGGCTCCCTGGGACAAATTTCACAGCCGCGGCCCGCCCAGGGCGAATCCCAGCCCGCGGTCACCTCTGGGCTCGCCTGCTTTTCCGGGTGCGGCTCCGGGGGTCGCCAGCTTCTGAGCGAGAAAACATCAATAATATCAACGAGATTTGGCGGAGGAAGCAGTCATCAGCGAACCCGTCTCCGGCCGTTTGTTCCCTGTTTCACGGGAAAATACAGGGAAATTCGCCAACTTTGGGCTCGAGATAGCCAAGGCGCCTCGGCTTTCGGAGGAAAATTCAATCGCTTACCAACAGAATTCCCTAGTCGCCAAAGCAGGGAAAATTTGCGGGCGATCAGGGAAGCCGAGGCGGGTAACAGCGAACCTTATCCGCGCGATCGCGGCATTGGGCGCAGCGCGGTCACCCCTGATTGCCCGCCCGACACAATATCTTCAGCATCTTCAGCCGGCGCGCACTCGCTGGCACATCTGTTAGTCCATGTGGTCGGCAAGGTGACCGACCAGAAGTCGCCCTCCTTCGGTTATGATGCCCAAACCGGCCTGATTATCATCGACCCCGCCAAGGTCGTGAGGGGTCGCTTACAGGACGCGAGTTCGGTCGCTGGACTCCTGGTGACAGCGGAAGCGATGGTTGCCGAAAAGCCGAAGAAGGATTCTGGCTCTCCACCCATGCCGGGCGGCGGCATGGGTGGGATGGATTACTGAGTTCTGGCAAGGTCGCAGCTCTGACAGCCGCGAAAATTGCATCGCAGCCCCCATCGGCCACCGACCGGAATCCGCGACAATATGGAGCCGAGCGTTTTGGGATTCAGTGTGACACCGGAGGTAACATCCGTCAGTCTGAACGCGATTGATCTGATCGAGTTCGTGCGAAACGAAATGGTCCGGAATGCGCACAAAGCGAGCCAAGCGTGAACATTACGTCGTAGTCAGTAATGACGGCGACCCATGTCCAATGTGTGGGCGACCGACTGAAATCCGTGAACATGACGCCATCACCGAGAAGCAGTTGCTGCAACGGTCCTATTATTCGCGCTGGTTCATCTGCACCAACCCGAACTGTCAGACGAAGCGAATCCTGCCGGAGCGCTACATTGTCTGGAACGCACAGTCGTCCGCTTGGGACGTGTAGCCCCCTAGCCCTACCTCCCCTATTCGCGCTGGGGATAGCTCACACAGCCCTCCACCAAGATAAAGATGGTGCCAAAGCTGAGTGGCTAGCACGCCAACCATTCCAAGGCTTCTGAAAGTGCCCAGCTTTGCGCCCTTGCCACTTGAGAGCAGATCGCAATCGCGGGCCACGCGGGGGGCGTCGAAATAACCTGTAGCGGCGAGCGATTCCTCGCTCAGGAGCTGGCGCACGAATGGGGGCGTGTTCACGAAGAAGCTCTCGGCAAGAGGCGCCCTGAACATACCTTTTGGGCGGAAGGCGATCTCCTTCGGCAGAAGCCGCGCCGCCGCCTGCCGCAGCAAGATCTTGTCCTTAAACGATCGCGAGAGCTTCCAGCATGGATGCACCCGATTGAACGAGAGCATCGAGATCGGGCCCTATCTATCGAGGCTGTGCGACAGCCTTGCAAAGTCGATGGTCGGTGAACGCCGGCCGGTCTCGATCAAGGTGCAGGCCACTAGCGGCGCGGCAACTTCCAGCGAAGTGGTGAGCGTTGGTCTGATCGTGACGGAACTCGCGATTAACGCGTTGAAGCATGCGTTCTCGAGCGGCGAAACCGGTGAAATCTTGGTCAGCTACGACGCTCAGGGCTCTGGCTGGCGCCTATCGGTATCGGATAATGGCACGGGGGCTGGAGACGATAGTGCTGAGAGACCACATATTGGTTTCGGCACGAGCATTGTTGAAGCGCTGGCCCGTCAACTCGACGCCACGGTCCAGAAATCCAGTGGCCCCCAGGGGACGACCGTCTCAATTGTTGCGGGCGCAGCAGCGGGAGGCTCCTAGTGGCGTACAGGTTCTAACCCCGCTGGCCGGCCGCTGGCGGTCAGTGATTGATCCCTTACGGCTTAACGGCGTCCGCCCATGGCCAGGCCGAATACGAAACCAACGCCGAAGCCGATTCCGATAGCGGTAAGCGGGTTACGTTGAATTGCATCGCCGGTTTCTTGGATCGCGTCGGTCGCCACGTCCTGAGCGCGCGGCATGGAGTCAACAGCCACGTTCGTCGCCAAACGCGAACCAAAGATGCGAGGGCTTTTTAGGAGGTTAGGGCGGGCACGTATCGTGGAGACGCTCGCCCACCCGAGTAGAAGCGGTGGCTATCCGCTACACAGGGCACTATCGTGTCGATCGTGCGCGTTGCGAGCCAGGAATGATCGATATCGAGCATGGCAGACAAGCAGCAGAAGTTGGAGGTCGTGCCGCCGGCAGAAGAGCCGGAGGAGATGCCTCTACCCTCCGATCCGAAAGTCATATTCCTCGGCGGTCTATTCGCTCTTGCGCTGCTGGCTGCGGTCTCTGTAGCGGCCGAGATTGTACTACCACTAGTCATTGCCGTCATTCTCAAGCTCTTGTTGCAGCCAGCCATGCGGGTATTGGAGCGATGGCACGTACCGCGGATCCTCGCCGCGTTGCTTCTGATCCTTGCAGTATTCGGAACAATCGTCGGCCTGGGGGCGGCCATTGAGGGCCCGGCTAGCACCTGGGCGGCCAAGCTTCCGGAGGGTATTCCTCGGCTTCAGGAGCGGCTGAGTTTCTTGCAGGCACCCATCAACACGCTGCAACGGTTTCTGCAGCAGGTCGAGGACTATGGACAGCCGGCAGGCGCACCCGCCGCCCTCTCGGAGGGCGGCTCAACGCTTATGACGAGGCTCTTCACCGGCACGCGGGATTTTGCTAGCGGGTTCTTTACGACAATTCTGTTCCTCTTATTCCTGCTCGTGTCTGGTGACACTTTCCTACGCCGCCTCGTCGAGATATTGCCAAGCTTCAGCAATAAGCGCCAGGCGGTCGACATCTCACAACAGATCGAAAGCGATATCTCTGCGTATCTGGTCACGATTACGCTCATGAGTGCCGCAGTGGGTATTGCCACGGCAATCGTTATGTGGCTCACTGGGATCGGCGACCCGATCCTTTGGGGGGCGGTCGCCTTTCTGCTGAACTTCGTGCCGATCCTTGGTCCTATTTTGGGCGTGGTGATCTTTCTACTCGCTGGCCTGTTGACCATTGACACGCTTTGGCAAGCGTTCCTGCCTGCTGGGCTTTACCTCGGAATTCATCTGATCGAAGGCGAGACGATAACTCCGATGCTTCTCGCCAAACGGTTCACCCTCAATCCCGTTCTCGTTATCATCTCGCTCGTCTTCTGGTTCTGGATGTGGGGTGCTCCGGGAGCGATCCTCTCCGTGCCGATGCTGGCGATCGCTAAAATCATCTGCGACCGCATCCGGCCGCTAGCCGCATTCGGACATTTTCTGGAGGGATGAAAGTTACTCACCTTCGAGTGATTGGCGGGTCCCTTGGGGGGCGTAAGGCGGCAGTCGCTACACGGGCACGTCAAACTATCGGGAGGAATGTCCGCTTTGGGTGGGAGCAAGCACCCTGGCGCACGCTCGTCGTCCTAAACACCTCCAGGATATTAGTGCCAAGACCTTGGGAACGGAACTCTGCGTCAATCAAACGGACGCCTTCGGTGTGCGGCGGCCGGCCTGAGAAACGGGAGCCCATTATGCCGCTCGCGGCAATCTACCTCGCCGTAGCCGCAGGGACGTGGCTTTGACCGGCCCGCAATCCACGCATCGATATGTATGGAGCTCCATTTTCGGGATGGGTCGGATGAGGTTCAATCATAGCAAGGATGGTCTCCTTGCCGCAGACTGGACACGTTTCGTGGTGGCAATTTATACGGTTCGGTTTCGAGCCTGCGGGCGCCAGGAGCAGACTGGTGTTGGAGAAATCGACACCAATGAAGCCGGCTTTGATGTTCGCTTTGGGTCAAAGGCCGACGTTAGTGCACCCCATCGAATTGGTCCGTGTGCCATGTGTGGACGGCTCCGAGTTGGCAAGGGATTTCTTCACGTTTGCAGTATTGGTCGATGCAGCCATGTGTTCGGCCTGTTAGCGCGGTTCGCATGACCGCTGGCCATAATGCCCTCCGCGGATCACGGCCCGATCAAAAGCCCGCATTCGACGATGCACTGGCACATGTGGGTTGTCCTGATCGCCGGATCGACCGGCTCTGCATTACGTGCTGTTCGGCCTCCCAACCTTCACATCTCGCCGGATGTCCGACGCGATCTCGTTCATGCCGCAAGCGCGACGGGTTCCTTGTAGCGCTCGCCCTTGGCCATCATCGCCCAGGCCATGCGTGCGATCTTGTTGGCGAGCGCGATGGCAGCGACCTTCGTTGGCCGCCTGGCCAACAACGCTGTGAGCCAGGGCCGATGCCTGGTGCCATGGATCTTGGCATAGCGGATGACGGCGAGTGCACCGGCCGTGAATAGGCTGCGCAGATAGCGATCGCCTTGTTAGCTGATGCTGCCGAGTCTTTCCTTTCCCCCGCTCGAGTGCTGCTTCGGCACGAGTCCGATCCAGGCCGAGAAGTTCCGTCCCGATCGGAAAGCCCTCGGATCAGCGACGCTGGCGACCAGTGCGGTGGCCAGTGCCGGACCAACGCCGCCTGGCAGGTGATGGGCGCGATCCACAACTACATCGCCGCCCATAAGGACGCTAATGGCGACGTTCCGAGCCGCTCGAATTCGTCGAGATCCACCAACCGGTGCGTCACCTGAAAAAGGAGGGGGAATATTTTGTGTGCACCGACTTCCGCAAGCCCGGCAGCCAGGACGAATATTACGACATCGATTTCTGGGTGAACCAGAAGACGGGCAAGCTCGAGGTTGACAACGTGAAGGTGCGCAAGGTCCCGGTGCAGGAGGACGGCGTCTGGACCCAGGTCCCCCGCTACACTTTCGACGGGCTCGATTTCGACGTCACCAACTGACTTGGTCGGGGACCTGGTCGATGCCGGTGAGCGTTACTTCGTAGCCTGACTCGCTCAATATTGAGAGGAAGGCCAAAAAATGTCTTGGCAATTCACTGTCGGACTTAGGGTCAAAGGTAAGGCGGACCGAATTGTCGTTGACGCTGAAGACGCGCTCGTTGCGGCGTTAAAGGTCAAAACTGAGCGGCCCGAGGCCACGATCATGTATATGCGCCGGTTGAACCGACGCGGCGACACACGTCATCCGCCTCACGTTCTCACCGGAAGTCACTGATGGAGAGTGGGTGCACATAAGGATCCGCGGAGATCGCCTGCTGTAGGAGGCTCAGTTGACCTACATCGTCAATGAAAACTGTATCAAATCTAAATACATGGACTGTGTTGAGGTCTGTCCGGTCGACTGCTTCTACGAGGGCGAGAACATGCTCGTCATCCACCCGGACGAATGCATCGATTGTGGTGTTTGCGAGCCGGAGTGCCCGGTCGACGCGATCAAGCCGGACACCGAGCCCGGATTCGAAAAGTGGCTCGACATCAATACCAAATATGCTCAGGTTTGGCCGAATATCACCGTAAAGCGTGAGCCGCCGCCAGATGCAAAGGACTGGGAAGGCAAGCCTGACAAGGCCAAGTTGTTATCGCCGAACCCTGGCACAGGTGATTGAGGTTGGACGGCGTATCCTGAAGGCGCTGGACAGGTCGCAGACCCGGCGGAGCGCGAGACGCTCGGGAGTGTGGCTAAACTGGTCACGCCAGAGGATAGGACCATGAGGCTCGATCAAGCGGCCCGGTCGATCTTTTTGACGGAGTCGTTAAGCAGAGGGCGCCATCACCGCCGTCAAGCGGGGCAGAACTCGAGCTCGTCACCTGGTGACGGCGTAGTCTCGAAAGTACCTAGTTGGGGTCTCGCCATCGGCGTGGAATGAAAGTTTGGGCATGACAGAAGAGCTGAGCGGACGGCGAATTGTGGTGCCGGAAACGCGCGAGCTCGGCCAACTAGTCCGCATGCTGGAAGAGCGTGGCGCCAAGGCGGTTCCCTGCCCGATGATTGCCATCCGCGATGCGCCTGATCCAGCACCTGTAGAGGCGTGGCTGCGCCGGTTCGCGGAAGGGACGTGTGACGATCTTGTGCTGATGACGAGTGAAGGTCTGCGGCGGCTCCTCGGTTTTGCCCGACGCCTCGCCCTGGAACCCGCCTTCCTTGCCGCGCTGGGCGCGACACGAAGGATCACGCGCGGGCCAAAGCCAGTCCGGGCGCTGCGGGAGATCGGATTGGCGGCCGACGTGTCCGCGGACGAACCCACGACCGAAGGAGTGATCGCGGCGTTGGAACGGCACAATCTCAATGGGCACCGTGTCGGCGTGCAGCTCTATCCCGACAACGCAAATGAGCGGCTTCTGAAATTCCTCAAAGGTGCCGGGGCGGAACCGGATCCCGTGCTTCCGTATGTCTACGCTTCCGAAGCGGACGATGCGCGCGTGATCGCTGTCATCGCCGAGATGGCTGCTGGCCAGATCGACGCGATCGCCTTCACGTGCGCGCCCCAGGTTCGACGGTTCCGCGACGTCGCCCGCGCGTCCGGCCGAGAGGCGGAACTGCTTCAAGGCTTCGAACGCATCGCCGTTGCGGCTGTCGGCCCAATTGTTGCGGCAGAGCTCGAGGCGCTTGGGGTGCAGGTGAACATTATGCCTCGCGACAACACGTTTTTCATGAAGCCACTCGTCCGAGAGCTTACGATCGCTTTGATGAAGGAGTAGGTCACGGCTTGGCGCGGAGGCTTGCCTTCAACCGCGCCTATGGCCGCTTGCCTGATTGGAAAACGCATAAGCAATTTCGCCTCTGACAGCTCAAGCTTCAGATACCCCTCTCTTACATTTGCCGCAGCTGAACCCAAGCTTGAGCCAACTCGTTAATCAGTATCCAGAATCAGTATCAAGGAGGCCAGTATGGCTACGGGAACTGTTAAATGGTTCAATACCCAGAAGGGTTTCGGATTCATCGAGCCCAGCGATGGAGGCAAGGACGTGTTCGTCCACATCAGCGCTGTAGAGCGAGCTGGCCTCAGCTCGCTCAAGGAGGGACAAAAGGTCAAGTATGAGATGGCGCGCGACCGCGGCAAAGAATCGGCTGCCAACCTGTCGCTGGTCGAGTAACCTGCACCTCACGCCCTGGAACTCAGGAACAGCGACACCCCAGCTTAAGCGGAAATGTCCGCTCCTGATGCTGTGGACGGCTCCTCCACCGGCAGCAAGTGCCATGGATGTGGGTGCTGTTAAAGCACCCACGATTCGGAGGAGCGAGCAATTACGACTATCGGTCTCGATATCGCAAAGTCGGTGTTTCAGGTCCACGGCATCGACACGGAAGGCAACGTGCTCATCCGCCGTCAGCTGAAGCGCCGCTACGTCCTGACGTTCTTCGAGAAGCTGCAGCCGTGCCTGGTTGGTATCGAGGCTTGCGCAACGTCGCATCATTGGTCGCGTGAACTCAAGGCACTTGGGCATACCGTGCGCCTGATGCCGCCGGCCTATGTGAAGCCATACGTCAAGCGCCAGAAGAATGATGCCGCTGACGCCGAGGCCATCTGCGAAGCGGTTACGAGGGCCAACATGCGGTTTGTCGAGACCAAGACGCCCGAGCAACAGAGCTGCCTGATGCTGCATCGCACGCGCCATCTCTTTATCCGCCAGCAGACCTCGGTAAGCAACGCCATCCGCGCCCACATGGCCGAGTTCGGGATCGTAGCCCCGGTGGGACGCAAGGGTATTGAACAACTGCTTGATTTATAACGCTGTTCAGCATCCTTGCTCAGTCTGCCATCAGCAAGGAGGCCGCTAAGAAAGAATGGCAACAGATCCCCCTTCTTCTGAAAGAGCGTGTATCGATCAAGCCCTAATGCTCAAGGGCGGGAGCGTGGAGAGTTTGATCCTTCAGTCCTCTGGCGCTAAGAGCGCCATGAGGTACACCAGGGCAATGAACGCCACGGCGATCAAGCCCAGTGTGACCACGGCGGTAATGACTGACATTTGACGCCCCCAGCCTGCCGCTTCTCTCTCGCGCCATGCAGCTTCTTCAAGGTGGGCGAAAAAGATGACGCGCTGTTGACAAACGAAGTCAGCCCGGCGAACCCCGCCAAGATCAGCAGCCTGAGCTTGGGCAACGCCCACTTATCATGGCGCGCAGTTCGATAACTTTATTTCGCCCATTGAATCTAATTATAGGTTGAACATCACACCCAGGCTTACTATTTACTTTCCTGTTCGGGTAACGTCGCTAGTCCCCCCCGTCTAGATGTGGCGTTACCCGCTTTGCGCCCGACTTTCCCTCCCGGGCGCACGCGCTGAAAGCGCTTTCTGGCGCCTAACCACGTGAAGCGGTTAGGCGCTTTTTTTGCGCCAGTTTCCAACGCTGTGCGCCTTTAGTTGACGCGGCGAAGTTTTTTGTTTGCTCGCCCGACATTCGCCACGGTTCCCGACTCTATTCGCTAACGAATCGCGCGCGAAGACGAGAGGGAAAACTGCACGGCGAACGGGGGGAGCCTTGGCCAAGCAGCCAAGCTCTCCCGATTCGCCTCCAAAAGCTCCTAAAGCAACCTCACACCAGTCTCGCTCGACCCCCGCAGGCTGATGCAATGGCTGACCTTCGCGTTACCAGCATGTTGTCGGACTACCGGCTATAGGACATTCTTTCTCGATTTTGACGACATCAAATGGGAGGCTTGGGGATGCGTCGCGCTGCAATGTTAGCCGCAGGGCTTTTTCTTTTCAGCGCCAATTTGGCTTGGGTGCAAGAGCGGCCTGCGAGCAGCCTGCCCGAGGGAACCTTCGCTTCGGAGGACGGCTGCAACAAGCTTGCAGCGAAGACTCCGTCCGAACTTGGCGAGGACTTCGATTTCGAAATTCTGACGAAGAAGGGGTTTTTGGCCTACCAGCAGGCTTGCGACTTCGTCAACGTTTATACCCACGACGCAACGAGCTGGGTCGCGACGGCCTTTTGCGATGAGTTAGGCTATACCTCTCCAGATCTGTTCTCGATCAAGCAAAAGGACGACGGCAGGCTAGACGTCACCAGGTTCACCGATCTCACCAATCAAGGCACGAACGATAGCTCGGCCGAGTCCGGCACAGAGGATTCGGAGTCTTCAAAAACGAAGAGCGACCATGCGGCGCCCGAAGACGAGCAAGCCGCCGAGTCCAACAGCACCTTCGCCAAGTGCCAAAACGTCAAGCCGTAGAGCATGGCCGAGCCAACCCAATACGACGACGTCCAAAAAAGGCTTGAGGTCACCCATTATGTTTCGTCCACTCCAGGCGCCCCTATGACCCAAGGAGACTGCACCATGCGATTTTCGTCGGGATTTCGTGCCGCTCTCGTCGCTTTGTTCGCTTTGGCCGGTGCGGGCGTTTCGTCCGCCGCCCGCGCCGATGCCGGCACTATTTGGATTTCGGAGTTGAAGGGAGGCTGGTTCATCGGCGCATCCGGCGGCAGCGGCACGCTGATCTTCCACGGGCGGCGCTATCCACTGTCGATCGGCGGCTTGAGCGCGGGGCTAGTCTTCGGCGCTTCGGAGACGAGGCTGTACGGCTATGTGAGCAACATCCGACGCCCGTCGGACGTCGCCGGGGTCTATGGGGGCGCTGGCGCTGGCGCCGCGGTCGTGGTCGGGGCGCGGGCGATCGTGCTACGCAACGAAAAGGGCGCCGTGTTAAGGCTGTCCGGCCAGCAGGTCGGGCTGATCGCCAATGCCGACCTGAGCGGGCTGGCGATCGCGCTGCGGTAGGTGAGTGCTGCTGTCGCGGCGGAGGAGCCGCTTCACGGCGGCCTCCTTCTCTGGCGTGAGCGCGCCGCTCCGATGTCCCCTCGTGGCTCATTCAAAAAATTTATCCATCGAGGAGCGATGTAAGGCTCCAGCCGTGCGAGGGTGGCGAGTTGGAGGTTCCATGGCGCGCGTGGAGGCGCTCCAACAGGCAAGCGAAATGGAAGATATAGGCACGGGCTCTATACGAAGGAAGCCGTTAGAGAACGCCATTTGATCAGCAAACTTCTTCGTCAATCACGCCTTTCGCTCGCTGACCTCTATCAGATTGAGGATCACTAGCCTCGCAATGCGCACATCCCCCCAACAATCAACGCCTAGAGGCGGCTTCCGCTAATCACCAGCGAAACCTCGCAACCAGTCGGCGATGTCGTTGCTGGCGGCGGTCCGCTACCGGGGGGCAAAGGAGCAGAGCCGCAACCCGCAACAACGACTAATAGCCTTGGGGATAATAGCCGCGGGGCTGGTAATAGCCCTGAGGACCGTCATACGGCTGGAACCACCGGCCAAAAAAGCCTCGTCTCGGCGGGTAGTAGTTCTGCCCGGGCGCAAACCACGGAGCTGTGCCCCCATAGCGCGGGTAGGCTGGCTGAGATGCCACCTTCGCCTCACCACCCGGCGTGGTGCCGGTGAGGACGACTTGGGTATTCTCCAGTCTCTTTTCCTTGACCAGGGCATAGAGAATGGCTGCATTCGCTGGCGAGATACGGACGCAGCCATGTGAGACGGGTTTGCCGAGAGTTTTCACTTCATAGCTGCCATGGATGGCATGACCATCTTTCATAAAGAAAATAGAATGTGGCATGGGGGAGTCGTCCCACTGTTTGCTATACCATATTTCGTTCATAGAAGTAGGAGTATAAGTTCCAGAAGGAGTTGAATATCCTAGTCGACCAGTCGAGACCGGCCATTTATATTGTTCTATCCCGTCAACCAGGACAGTCATTTGCTGTCTAGTCTTGTCGATGGTGATGAGGACCTTAGACGCGGGTTTTTCGCTCGTCGAGCCGGATTCGCTGTGCCCAGATTGAGGCTCGCCCCCCGCGTCCTGCCGCGCATGCTGGCCGCCTGTGGGACTGGACTCCGGCTGAGGAACAGTCGGGTTAGCTTCTGGCTGCGCGCCCGCTTGATTGCTTGGGCCGCCAGAGGGGCTGGATGCGGATGGGGCGTCTATGGAATCGGGTTGGGGGGCGCCTTGGGGTTCGGCCTGCGCGCTCGCCGCGCAGTTGACAAAAAGGGTGACGACAAAGGCGAGGAGCGGCATTGTGGGAAGGCTGAGAAGACGCATGCGCAGCCTCCCCCTAGAGTATCCCGGCCGGAGATACTTTTCTAAGGTCGGGGCAATGGCCATGTCCTATCTCCTTGGCAAACCTCGCAATCCGTAGTGCCCCAGCCGACGCCTCACCATGCGGCTGGTCGAATACAACCAAGATGATAGGGCCGGCGTTCCCCAGCTAGGGCTAAGCCTTCTCTGTCATAGCGATTCGGCGAGTTCTCTACGGCGCTCGCGTACCTGGCTAGGGTTTCCCGCCGTCGGGCGCAAGCTCGAAGCCTGAGAAGTCGAAGCCAGGCGCCACGGTGCAGCCGGTCAGCGTCCAGCCCTCGAGGCTGCGGGCGGTCTGCCAGGCCGCTGCCGGCACGAGCGCCTGCGGATGCTCGCCGTTGAGCCAATCTGAGCCAAGTCGATATTTGTGGCCCGCTTCTCTGTCCCGGACTTCAAGAAGCAGCGTCGCGCCCCCATACCAGTGCCAAAGCTCCGCCGCGTCCACCCGATGCCAGCACGACACGTCGCCGGCTTTCAAGAGATAGAGGATGGCGGTCGAATGCGGGCGCCCCTTCTGTCCCAGCGCGTCACGGAAGGTCTCGCGGTAGTAGCCCCTCCGGATGTGGAGCGAGCTTGAACTCTGCGATCACCTCGTCTGCCGTGAAGGGGGCCCCCAAGTTCAGAACCTTGTAGGATTGCAAACCATTTTGCAAACGAACCACTCGAAACAAGACGGCATCAAACGGTACCACCGAGGCTGACTGGGTCTAGAGCAGCCAATCAGAACATACAGTTCGTCACAGCACGACATGCGTCAGCACGAATGTTCTTCAAACTCGAACGCCGTTGCGGTTCATCCGTACCGTGGGTTCCCACCCTCTCCGCCAATACTTTGCTATTTTTCAATCGCTTCGTGGAGCAGCCGCGAACAGAGCCGCTAAAGTGAGCATAGCGCTGTTGGGAAAACCCGATAAAACCCGATATTGCAGCCCCCACAGCCGAGTTGATGCAGGCCAGATCGGAGCGGACTAAGGTCACTGCCAGACCGAGCGCGCGCTCTATTCCCCACGATCCTCTCGCAGCAGCTCAAGCCGGAGCCAATCTTCTTCTGCGGCCGTTAGATCGTCCTGGGCTTTTGCCAGCTCGGCTCCCGCCGCCGCGAAAGCAGTGCGATCGCGAGCATAGAAATCCGGGTCGGCGATCACATGCTCCAGCCGGCGGACCTCGTCATTGAGAGCGGCGATGCGTGCGGGCGATGTCTTCAAGGCATGTTGCTCGGTAGGGCTTAGGCGCTTGCGCGGCTCGGTGGCGCGTTGTGCGGGCGCCGCCGGCGGTGCTACGCTCGTAGTCGCTGGCTTGTCGTGCTGCAGAGCGCCAACGCCAAGGCCACGCTGCGCCACCATGTCGGAATAGCCCCCCGCATATTCGATCCATCTTCCCTTTCCCTCGAAGGCAATCACCGAGGTGACCATACGGTCGAGGAAGTCGCGGTCGTGGCTGACGAGAAGGACCGTCCCGAGATAGTTAGTGAGCATCTCCTGCAGGACGTCCAGCGTCTCAAGGTCGAGGTCGTTCGTGGGCTCGTCCAGCACCAGGAGGTTAGAAGGGTGCGCCAGCGCCACGGCCAGCATCAGCCGCCCCCGCTCGCCACCCGACAGCGCCTTAACGGGAGTGGGCGCCTGCTCTGGCTTGAACAGGAAATCCTTCATGTAGCCGATGACGTGGCGCGACTTACCGTTAATGATCACCGCATCGCCACTCCCACCGGTCAGGGTCGCGGCGACGCTCGTCTCGGCGTCGAGGCTTTCGCGCCGCTGGTCAAGGGTCGCGACCTCAAGATTGGTGCCGAGCTGCACGCTGCCGGTGTCGGGAGGAAGTGTCCCGGTTAGCAGATTAATGAGGGTCGTCTTGCCCGCGCCGTTCGGACCTACAATGCCGACCCGATCGCCGCGGGCGATTTTTATACTGAAGTCGCATACCAGATTGAGGTCGTCATAGCTTTTGGCGACGCGTCTTGCCTCGATGACCTTCTTGCCGGTCTCTCTTGCCTCATGCACCGTCAGCTTCACGTCGGGCTCTGCGCGGTTCTGCTGCCCCCGCTTGCGCTGTTGGCGAAGCTCCCGCAGCGCCTCAAGGCGACGCTGGTTGCGCTTCCGCCGTGCGCTGACGCCATAACGCAGCCAGTGCTCCTCTTGCACGATGCGCCGATTGAGCTTGTGGCGCCCGACTGCCTCCCCCTCAAGAATGACGTCGCGCCATGCCTCGAAGGCGGCGAAGCCCTTGTCGAGCTGGCGGGTAATGCCGCGATCGAGCCACACCGTCGTCTGGGACAGGTTGTCCAGGAAGCGCCGATCGTGGCTGATGAGCACCATGGCCGAGCGCGTGGTCTTGAGCGCCGCCTCCAATCCCTCGATGGCCACGATGTCGAGATGGTTGGTGGGCTCGTCGAGCAGCAGGATGTCGGGTTCCGGTGCCAGCACGCGGGCGAGTGCCGCTCGGCGCCTTTCACCGCCAGAGAGCCGCGCGGGCTCCTCCTCTCCGGTAAGGCCGAGGCTCTCCAAGAGATAACGCGCGCGGTGCGGATCGTCGCCGGGGGCAAGCCCTGCCTCGACGAAGGCGCCCGTGGTGGCGAAGCCGGAAAGGTCGGGGGCTTGAGGCAAATAGCGGATTGTCACCGACGGCTGGACGAAGCGGCTGCCGTCATCCGGCTCGATCATTCCAGCCGCGATCTTGAGCAGCGTCGACTTGCCCGAACCGTTGCGGCCCACCAGGCACAATCGCTCGGATGGACCGATCGAGAGGCCGGCGCCGGTCAGCAATGGCGTGCTGCCGAATGAAAGTTCGATGTCCTTGAGAAGGAGGAGGGGCGGCGATGCCATGGTGCGTTGTTCTATCTTTGACGGCTGCAGCTTCCGTTGAATGAGACGAAAAACTGCTCCTACAATCTTTGCCTGAATGTCGGCAAAGGTCAAAATCGGTCGTGTCATCGGTCAACTCGGGCGTCCGCTTCTGAGGAGGAGCGGCTCCCGCTGCGGCATTGGACCCGATACGATTGCTACTTATGCACATTCGCGCTCCCAGATGCGTCGGCTTCTGTCGGCTCCCTCTCCTTCCTGTAGCCTTAGTTGCTTTTGTGGTGCGGAGTTGTTGCAGTGGCCTTTCAGATCGTGGCGCTCACCCTCGACGCGAACAACAGCGTGATCGAGCCCAGGGTTGGCCCCCGATCCTCGCGATCTCCACGTCGCGGAATGTCCACTTTGGGTCATCAGCGGACATTCCACACGCTAATTAGGTATGTCCGCTTTTCGGCCGAAACCAGACCTCGCGACGCGATCGCCTGAACGTCCGCTTAGTGCCAGGCGCAGAAGTCACGCCGCGCCAATCGTCAGACAACCGTGCCGAAAAGCTTACCGATACCGGCGGTCAGAGCCATCGCCAACGCACCCCAGAATGTCACTCGGGCTGTGGCGCGCAGAACGTTTGCGCCGCCTGCTCTTGCACCGATTGCACCCAGAAGAGCGAGAAAGCCCAAAGACGCAGCGGACACGATGGGGACAAGCGCACTGGCGGGCGATACGACAACCATGAGCAAGGGCATGGCCGCGCCTACAGAAAACGTTGCGGCCGATGTCAGTGCGGCTTGCACAGGACGCGCGGTGGTGATTTCCGAAATCCCAAGCTCATCGCGCGCGTGGGCGGTCAAGGCATCTTTCGCCATCAGCTGCTGAGCAACTTGCCGCGCGAGCGACTGATCGAGGCCGCGCTTGACGTAGATTTCGGTAAGCTCATCAAGCTCACCTTCAGGATCCTCGCTCAACTCCTTGCGTTCGCGCGCGAGATCCGCCTGCTCGGTGTCGGATTGTGAGCTGACGGAGACATACTCTCCGGCGGACATCGACATAGCGCCAGCCACCAGTCCCGCGACCCCCGCGATTAAGACATCGTTCCGTGTCGCAGCCGCCGCGGCAACGCCGACGATCAAGCTAGCGGTCGAGATGATGCCATCGTTGGCCCCGAGCACTGCGGCTCTCAACCACCCGATGCGGCTGACGAGGTGGCTCTCAGGATGCAGGCGAAGACGGCTCATGTCTTCTCATCTATTTCGACGGGCGCTGGCGCGGGTACTCAAGCATCAACACGGGCCACCAGCCATCGAGCGAGAGCTTCCACTTTCGGGCGCCGACATGCACCGTTGCCGTCGATAGCCATCCCGGGCTGCGGCGTTCGACATTCTGCGTGTCAGATCAAATCCGACCCATGAGAAGCAGAACGACGAGAACGATCAGAATGATGCCGATGACACCGATGCCGCCATGACCGTAGCCGTAGCCGTAGCCGCCGAAGCGACCACTGAAACCACCAAGCAAGAAGATGACGAGGAGGATGATGAGTATGAGTCCGATCGACATGATTTATCTCCCGTTGCAGCACCTAAACCTAACATTGAGCCTCTTCGCACTCCGACTGTGAAGACCCCTATCGGCGCTTTCCACTACTCGTTCTCGAGGGAAATAAAGCTCTTGCCGGCGTTGACCTCGGTGAGTGGTCGTCTGCCGCTCCAAGCCAGCCAAGCGTCCGGCCGAGCAAATTGTCAGGCAGGTGGCTATTCGGTCGTCTTCCTGTCGAAGTGCTCTTTGTCTGCCTCTGCGTCCGCTTTGGTGGCGTGCACTACGCCATCGCGATGGTTCGGTGGAGAGTAGAGCGTATAGAGCTTCATCGGGCCTGACGGCCCGTTGATGATGTTGTGGCGAGTACCGGCTGGCACGAGGATCGCGAACCCGGGCTTGATGCGGTGCTCAACACCGTCAAGTACCGCCTTGCCTTCCCCTTCCTCTATGCGGAAGAACTGATCGAGCTTGTGGACCTCTGCACCGATATCTTCACCGGGCTTAAGGCTCATCACGACGACCTGGCAATTCTTCGCCGTATACAAGACCGTGCGGAACGTCGTGTTCTGTTGCGCTGCCTTTTCTATGCTGTGGACGGAGCCTTTCATAGCTTCCTATACCCAGTTTAGGCCTTGTCGGGCGTGCTTGGCCGAACCGGTATCTCCCTTTTTGGCCGAGACTTTATGAGCAGCACAAGATCGTGGACGACAATGGCGATGCCCCAGCCAAAAAGTACCCAGAGGAACCAAGGATGGGCGGGGTTCCTGATCAGGTTGAGGGCTGCGAGCCCAATAATGACGACGATAAAGACGGTAAGATGGATAAGGAAACCGCGCAGCGGCGGTTCTGTGAACTTGAGCTGTCGCGGCGTGGACCTCGTTCGTTTCGGCATCAGACGACCCTTGCTAACCGACCCATCGCGTTGACCCGGGCGTTTGGCCGTTCTCCTTTGCTACACGCCGAAAGATTGGTCTTCACATGGGACCCCCACCTTGATTTGCATCAACATGACTCCCTCCTGGCTTGCGCCCAGCTTGGGGCGCAAGCCAGGCATTCGCAAGCCACCGGGGGTGGCGCTTTCACGCCAGACGTGCCCGCGCGGCAGAGCGTGGCGCTGATGCAAGACCTTCGCGCGTGTCTCAACGAGTTTGCAGACGAGAAGGGCGCGTGATCGACCCGAGAGGGGAGGGAAGATGCATCAAGATTTGTCCTCGCTAACGGCGCTCGCGGCCTTTGTGGCCGCCGCAGGGCATTGATAAGGATCAACGCTCAATTGCGCATAAGCCTGTACCCTTACCGGCTTATGTTGGGTGTTTCTGCTAACAAGGGAGGAAATCTATGCAGCGGTTTTTGATCACCTGTGCCGTAGGGCTAGGCCTGCTGTTCGGCGCGTTCGCTCCGATACCTGCTTCGGCATATTATTACCGTCACCACTATTACCATCATTACTATCCCTATTATCATCACCGGTATTACCACCCCTATTACCATCACCGGTATTACGGTCACCGCTATTACCGGTATTAGCTTCAGCGACTGCCAGCTCCGGCCAGCCGCAAGTTCGGCACTGCCCAACTTGAAAATTTGGGCAGCGATCAGCGCCTCGCCCGATCAAGTCCCCATTTTGGGGTTTGATCCGGGCTGGCGTTGGCGAAAGCGCTTCCGGCTCTCAGCGGTTTTCTGCGGCCCGCATCAGCTCAGTTTGAAAGCTGTCTCGGCAGAATGTCCCACTTATCTTCGAAGGGCATGGGATAGTTCCATCCAAAGCCGCTGGTGGGATCATTCGGATGAGCAAGACGGGATTGTTGGAGTAGCGAGTTCAACTGCGGCTGGTCGAGAATAAAAAAGCGATCCTGTCCCCGGACATCTCCGACCCGAACTAGGATGTAGAACAGATTTAGGTGCTCCGGCTTCTGCTTAATCAGCCAAGCGTTGTTGGAGGAGAGGCCCTTCACGTCTACCCAAAATTGGAGACCAGTTTCGGGGACGCCGACCATAAGGTCAGCCGTGGGTGTGTGATTACCCATCGTGAACGAGACCACATACGCTCTACGCACCAATTCAGAAGCGGCGAGGAATTGAGCAGCCCACTGCGTACGCTGCTGCCGTGCGGTCCGGGTCAGCACCGCGCGTCCTTCTGGATAAAACGACACCAACTTATCTATATCACAAGATAACATGGAGAAGCTTGGCGCTGCCCGGCGGAAGCGGCGGCGGGCTTTCGATGAGAGCGATATTCGCGTCAACTATGAACGGCTGATGGAGTGGAGCGTGATCGCCGCGCTCTTACCTGGGCATGGCTTTTGTGGCGTTTCCCAGCTTCGCTTCCATCTCTGGCGATAGACCTACGCGGAAGCGTATGGGCATTTCCGGTGACCGCTGCTCGACTGGGATTTCATAGAACCGGAGATGTTCGAAGTGCCCGTTATCCATCGCAACCAGCACCAAGAGCTCCTCAGCTAGTGGATCAAATCTGACATTTGAACCCCGAAGAGGATTCCCACCGGATTCGACGCATGCGAGTCTGGCGCATGCGAACTGGAATTTCCATTACTCTCATGCCCGGGGATCGCCGCCGTCTGGAGGGGCTCGTACGGGATCGCAATGCGCCGCATAAGCATGTCTGGCGGGCCGCGATCGTGCTGTTGAGCACAGACGGCATCGGCACCAATGAGATCATGCGCCAGACCGGTAAGTCGAAGACCTGTGTCTGGCGCTGGCAGGAACGCTTCATGCAGGAAGGTTACGACGGGCTCCTGCGCGATAAGACGCGACCCTCGCGCATCAAGCCGCTTGGGTCGGATATCGCCGCACGTGTGGTTGTACTCACTCAGACCGATCCGCCCGCCGAGGCGACCCACTGGACTGCCGCCATGATGGCAAAAGCGGTCGGTATCAGTGCGAGTTCGGTCCAACGCATCTGGCGTGCGCACGGTCTTCAGCCGCATCGGGTCCAGCACTTCAAGCTCTCCAACGACCCGAAGTTTATCGACAAGCTGCGCGACGTCGTCGGGCTCTATGTCGATCCGCCCGCTCATGCCATCGTGCTTTCGGTCGATGAGAAGTCGCAAATCCAGGCGCTCGACCGCACCCAGCCGGGCCTACCGATGAAGAAGGGCCGTGCCAGCACGATGACCCATGACTACAAGCGCCACGGCACGACGACGCTGTTCGCTGCTCTTGACGTCCTCGAAGGCAAGGTTATCGGCCGATGCATGCAGCGCCATCGTCACCAGGAGTTCATCCGCTTCCTGAACGGTATTGAGGCGCAGGTGCCGGCCGGAAAGATCGTGCACGTGATCCTCGACAACTATGCCGCCCACAAGCATCCGAAGGTGCGTCGATGGCTCGACCGGCATCCACGCTTCACCTTCCACTTCACGCCCACCTCGTGCTCGTGGCTCAACGCTGTCGAAGGATTCTTCGCCAAACTCGCAAGCGGCGACTAAAGCGCGGCGTCTTCCGCTCAGTCGTCGATCTCCAGGCCGCTATCAACCGCTTCGTCGCGGAGACAAACAATGATCCCATCCCCTTCACCTGGACCGCAGACCCAGACAAAATCATTGCCGCCGTCAGGCGAGGACACCAAGTGTTAGATTCCATCCACTAGCGTCAACATGTTGTGCAGCTCAGTGTCCATGTCGTGAATGATCGAGCTTTCCGAGTCGCCGGTGAGCTGCCATGTCGGTGGGATATAACCTTCCGGAAATACTCGAATGTTGAGCACCGTCAGTTCCCCGGAATATCCGTCGTGATGTTCGACCGCATTTCTCATTCGCACCAGCTGGCCAACCCATTCCTGTTCGGTCTTCAGCAGCTCCGATATCGCGTGATCTGGCCCAAGCGTCGCGAGGGCCCCACTTGAGGAGATCACTGTCACCCTTGGCTTTAAGATCGGCAAACGCGCTTGCTTCCTTCAACGGGCAGCCGTAGACGGTTTCAAACAGGATCAGCAAATCGCGTAGGTAGTTTTTGGCTTGGTACAGGAAGTCCTCGACTGCTTCCTGCAAACCAATTACATGCGGCGCGTTCCGGGAGCGCGCCTTGTCGTGCGGCTCATGTTCCCGCAGCCCTTCCTTCACCTTCGCGACCAGATCATCTCGTATTTTATGACATCGCAGGAGCCGAGACGTGAGCTTATGGACGTAGAGCGCGCCGATCGCGTCCTTGGCTCCTTTCTCCACGTTCATCCACTTTAGCACCTCGGCCGTTTGCGCGGCTAGACGGGGCCACAACGGGATGGTTGCTCCCAACGTCCGAGATTTTTCGAAATTCGAACGGCATGACTGTCAACTCATGAGGCTGGTCGTGGGACACCGCCAGAAACTACGACCATCTGCTCGCGATGGCAGCCCCTTTTTGCGTCTTCATGCGGATGGTGACCGGCGTCAGGGTCCTCCGCAGGCCTGCATCATTTGCGGGGGGCGCTGCCTCCCGGAATATCGCTCGCTGCAAAAATGGCTGGCAGGGTGAACGCTGGGTAAAGATTGGAGACAAAATGGCTGACACCGAAGACCCAATCCAGCAGGCCGCCGACGCAGCAATCAAAAAGTGGGCTGATAGGTCCGATCGGCGCAATTGGAGCACCGTCCGGGCACAATGGCCGAGCGGGTCGCAAGCGAGCTTACACGCATCGACGGCGATCCGAAAGTTGTTGCAGAGGCGCGAGGAGATCGACGAAGGGGAGTTTTAATCCCGGCTGACCGCGCGGCTCTCATCGGCTTGCCACGGTGCTACAGGCGCTTAGACTGATCGCATGGGCAAAAAGATCACCGCTGCCGAGCTTCAAAAGCTGATCGGCGTGAACAAGGTCAGCTCGCCGATCTAGCCAAGCGCGGCATCGTCGAGAGTGAGTGGGCTTGAGGAACACCTAATTGAGCGCAGAGAGCCGTGGCACAAGCGAGCCAGTTCATCGAAACTACGACGCGATGGGACTCCCTCCTGCTCAGGGTGCTGATCGTGCGCTTGCGCATTTGGCTCGTGAAGCGGAAGCTCAATCTCGCTGGGTGGCTTGAGACGAGGCAGCCTCGATGAGCGCAGGCGACCTCCACCTCGAAGTGCAGGGACGCGATATCATCGTCACCCTCCCTGGCACGAACTTCATGGTGACGTATTTCAAACCTGTAGGCACGTTACATCTCATTGCGAGGCCTAACTGGACCAATGATCCCGATGCCTCGATTGAGCTTGGAGAGTTTCTCGAACAAGCTTTGACAGCCGCCAACACCAAGGCGCGCGAGCTGGGGTGGATCGTGTAGGCCCGCGCGAAGTTTGGCTCAAAATGAGATTAGGAAGTTTGCGTTATACTCAAGCTGTACTTAGGTTCGGACCGCCATCGCCAAAGGAGATAAGGGGGAGCCGAGACGAGTAGATGCGCCCAAGCATATTGCTCGCCCTGATGACCGTCTCCTGTTGGAGCACGCCCTGCACGATTGCGGCGGCGCAAACGCAGTGCATTTTCGTCTCCGGTACGGACGACGCCGTAGATAAGAACCGTGCCGTCGCAAAGTCGCTCAAGTCGTTGCGCGCGGAGATCGACGAGTGGAAAGCGAAGAACGGCGTAACCGGTCCAGTGACGGAAACGGCGGAGAAGCCGCAGCCACGTCCCTTTTGGCGAAGATCGGTTCCATCTTATGCGTTACTTCCACCCGATGTCGTGAGCGACTCTGCCTATACAACTTGCTGGACGGGCGTGGTATCGCCGGTGGTCTGCGCCTCCGGCGCACGGCTGTGCTGGTGAGTGGGTGGGACGGATGTGCCACCTTACACGGGGGGCTGGGCGCTAAAGAAAACGGGATGATCGACCGGGATAACCTTCACGTCGAAGTCAGTGGCGGTGAAATCGTCATCACTCTACCGGGCACAAGCTACCGGGCGGTCTATCACAAGCCTGCCGACAAGCCGGGGCTGATAGCCACGTCTCGTTCCGGTCGGTGGGAGCAGGGCACTCCGATGACGCAAGCAGAGTTTAACGCTCGCGCTTGGCAGGCAGCCAACGACAAGGCGCGCGAGCTGGGGTGGTTTGTGTAGGGGGAGCGGCGGGGGCGCGCCATCCAAGGAAGGCGGGCATCACAGCTAAGTAACTAAAATGTCAAACTAAGTGCCGCTCTTGGGTGTTAGAGAAATAGGGGGCAAACCCCTACAAACCCCATCCCCCAAGGAGAAAAACGATGGTTAGAAGTTACGTCACATCCGCCTTTGCAGGCGCGCTCTTACTAGGTCTAGGCACGGCGGCTCTGGCAGCTACCGGAGAGTTCGACAACATGTGCACGGAGGGTCTTGCCCTGCACAAGGACATCAACACGGACTGCTCGGTCAACACGAGCATTGGTGGCAAGACCTACTGCTTCGGCAGCGAGGCGGCCAAGACCGAGTTTATGAAGGACCCCAACGGCAATATGGCGAAGGCGCAGGAGTATTATTCCAGCACACATAAAAAAAAGATGTAGGCTGGCAGGTCATCACGAAGCCAACAAGGCCCTCCATCGAAAGGCGGAGGGCCTTCGTGCGCCTGCTCGACACACTCGCGGTCTGTTGTAGACTCGGCGCATGACCGGCTTGGTTGCGGGGGCTCGCAACCGCCTTGATTTGCAGCTGCTCGAGTTGTTCAAGACGGCGATCATGGCATATAGCGAAGGCGCTTAGAGTAAGGGGTCACGTTTTGATATAGGACATCTCGTCCTCGTCGGAGGCAAACCATGAAAAGCATTCTGTGCGTATCGCTATTGATCCTGCTGATGCCGAGCAGCGCTTACGCCGAATTGCCGGGGGACAGCGCCGACGGGAAGCGCTTGCATGACGCTAACTGCATGGGATGCCACGATACTGGTATCTACACCCGCAAGGACCGACTCGTTCGGTCTTTGGATGCGCTGAAAAAGCAGTTGGGCGGCTGCAGTCATATGGTAAAAAAAGAATTCTCCGCGATTGAAACGCAGAACATCATCAAGTACCTGAACGATCAGTTTTATCAATTCCGCTAGGCGTGCAGGCCAAGTTGGGCCACCCCTTTCCGCAGATTGATTAGAAGCCAGCTCATGCCGCTTCGTCAGGCAGCTTCAGCTTCGCCAGCGCATGGCGTGGATCAAGCCGGGGATCTCCTTACCATTGGCGTGCACTGCCGCCAACACCAGCGTCCGGCGGTCTTAGCTGTCGGGCTTCAGCGATAGCCACTCCAAGAATACTTTTCCCACCCGGAAGCGCCTCCATACCATCGCGGACAACTGCACCCCCACCACCAGAGGATGCAGTTGGTTCTGGCTACGCAGACACCATTAACTCGTACCCTGCCCAAACCGCATCCCATACGGACTTGCGTGATTACACGGTCCGGCTGATGAAGTGGCGCAAGCGTCATTGCCTGTGCCGACGTTGCGACAGCTAAGGCGAAGGCAGCAACAGCAATCAACCTAATCATTTCATCTCTTCCTTTGTGAACCTTCAAACCAATGAATGATGCCTTTTTCAACTCAGCAATCCTTGACTTAGCGCAACAATGCCCGCTGTGGGCAAAAGTTGTGGAACGCATATTTGGATTTGTTTTGCGCTATCAAGGTCTTACGCTGACCGCATGAAAGGGACGCCAGAGCCGAGGGGACGGTGGACGGCGTTGAGCACGGGCAATGTTTCAAAGAGTAACATCGGCATGGTGCCGTGGCATTACCGGGACAAACTCGACGGGGAAGTTGAGGAATTGGATTGATCCACAAATGAAACTTAATCAGTCAGGAGGCTTGCCTTTGCATCTCCGGAACGTGCTGTCTGTCATCAAACATATCCTCACCATCGCTGCCGTCACCCTCACCACGGGTAACGTAACTTATGCATCTCATCAGCATTCCGGTGCCGAGTGTTACCTCAAGGGCCACCGAATATATGTTCCTGATGGTTTAAGTTATCGTCGTCAGTTGTGGACCAGTTGGGGGATATCTTGTCGAACACCAAAACCGGAGATAGCAGCGGGGGGAGCAACAGCAGCGGAGTCAGGAGAGCGACCCGTAGAGTGGTGTGGCTGGTGGATGCGGCAACATCTCGGAGGGCACTACGGTCCTGAGTTCAATGTGGCTAGCAACTGGCTGAACGTTGGTCGTCCGCTTTTCGTGAAGAGATGCTCGCTAGTTGGACGGAGCAGGCGCGCAAACGCATCCCCGACGCAATCCGGCAAGCTTGGTCAATCGTTATCACCGTGAACGAGCAGAACGATATTCGCGCCTTCAAGATTACGGTTGGCGCGGACCCGCTCTTCCTAACCGTGAAGGGAGACAAGCGCTCCCGAATTCAGGATACCGCAATTAGTGCCGAAGCGATGCTGCCCGGCGGCCCGTATGATCTCTGGCGTAAGGATGAACCGTCGCGGCGCGTGAAGGACCTCGTCAGTGCGTTCGCCGAAAATCCCAAACTCCCGAAGATGTTGCGGCAGAAGGAGATTCTCGACACCGTCGATCAAGGCGTTCGCGACGGCATATTCGTCGCGTCGCTGAAGCGTCCCGATAAGTCGGTCAAGACCTTTTGGCGCACTTCGCTCGACGAAAGCTCGCGCGCCGAGCCGGCCCTCGAGGTCTTCCTTCCTGAGAGAGCGACCTTGTCGAATTGCACCCAGGTTCGCTTTCGCCCTGCGTGCTGCCCGAATTCTGGAAGGGGGACACGATCACTGTTGCTGATGCGATCAGCTTCTTTGCTGCCAGCCACATCGTCATGGTCAAGCGAGACGGGTATGACGAACCGGTCGTGACTCCGGTTTGTCCCGCTGCTGCGGTTGAGGCGGCCGTCGGCGATGCGGTTCGCCAAGGACTTCTTTGGCTTTTGAACGGTCCAGCGAGCTTTCAGGGTGAGCCTGTGCCCGCTGGGGTGCTCACGGCAAGTGCACAGCTGCGGGCGCCAATGGCCCCGCTTCAAGTCGACCAGCTCATGCAGGACTCGGTGCCGGAGGCGTGGAAGGATAAGCAAACAACTGCCCTTGCCCTGTCGGTGGCTCTTTCCACTAAGACCGGCCAACCGGTTCCATGGACAGTACTGCGGCGCGCCAGCAGTAACAAAGCCGAAAGGTGCCTATACATCGTCAGCGGCGCTAAAAGCATCCGCACTACAAGACTTGGTCGACGTCCTGCCGGACATCATCAAAGTGGCTGCCGGAGTGCCGCTGCAATTTCAGCTGTGCGTCACCTTGGGAGATGGTCAGGAGATTGCCTCTGAAACGGTCGCGGCCATAAACAAGCTATTAGAGGAAGTGAGTTCTGATCTTCTACTAATCACGTAAAGCCTGGCAAAAATCTGGTCGCGAGCTTCGATTTCAGGATAGGGCGAATCCAGAACCAGTAGATCGCACTGCACGCCGACTTAACCGGACCGCCGAATTGGCGGACGGAGAATTCCACGAACAAAAGGGGCTCACGTCCCGCTGGAGACGCTCTCTCCAACGAGTTGGCGAAGAGGGACTGGCCCCTAACTGCGCGAAACGCCGGGAGGTTTTGACCCAAACTCGCGCGCAATCAAATTTGGCCCGCAGAAACAGCGACTTGTTGGCGGAGCAAGTGGGATTCGAACTCGCGGTCCGGTCGAAGAATCTTTGGCTTTGAAAACGCGATAGAATTTGGCGCTTCAGTTGCCAAATTAGGCCCCAGAGAAAATTTCCCGCCCAAGGTGCTGTCTACCTGTTGTTCACCTGTCTCAGCGATGCAGTTGGTTTGAGCGTTCAGGCGTCACGCCCTTGGCGCTCGAGAAAGCTGACTCGATGCTCACCAACTCTCGCACATTCAACTGGACTTTTATGGCGAAGGAAGCGTTCATGCTGACGTTGTTGGTGGCCTAGAAGGCATCGCGCCAACGGCCGAGAGAGTGCCTCGCCTGGTGCGGGGCTTTGGGTGGTGGGAGCACCGCGCATGAGGCGCGGTTGCCCAAGCGGAGGACCACCCGATGGCCAAATCCAACCCTGTTGACGAGACGAGAATTGCGGATCCGGTCGAGCGGACCAAGCGCCAGCGTCACTCGAATGCAAAGAAGGTGGCCGGAACAGCGAAGGCGCAGAAACAGCAACGCCGTAGGAAGAGTGCCGTTGGCACTCGCAGCGGTGCCAAACCTGCAACCGGGAAACAGACCAAACAACAGACCTGCCTCGACCTGCTCAGCCGCCGAGAAGGTGCGACGATTGAGGAGCTGCAAGAGGCCACCGGCTGGCAGAAACACAGCGTGCGCGGCTTCCTGGCCGGAGCGGTCAGAAAGAAGCTCGGCCTCACACTCGTATCGGAGAAGCCCGATGCGGGGCCCCGCCGCTATCGAAGCCAGCCACCACGGCTCAGCCGGGACCTGCTCATTCGCGCAATCGCCTACCGTATCCAGGAGATTCGCTATGGTGGGCTCAGCAAGGCGACCAGACGGAAGCTCGCCGCGCTCGTGAATGCGCCGCCGGGAAAGATAGCGCCCCAGACCGTCCAGAAGATCAGCCCAGGGGCGCGGCTGGTGCGCGAATGGAACGGCCGTACGCACCCCGTCACGGTTAAGGAGGAAGGCTTCACGTATGCCGGAAGGAGCTACCGCTCGCTGACAGCAATCGCCTGCGAGATCACTGGGGCGCATTGGTCGGGCCCGCGTTTCTTCGGACTGGCGAGACGACCAATAGGCCAGCGCCTCGCGCCCTCGTCCGCTGGAGGGGGCCCGGAAAGGGGCGTTTCGGATGCCTAGCCGGTTTGCGGACGGTACCAGGAGGAGGGTGCGGTGTGCCATATATACTCGCAGGTCAACCGAAGAGGGCCTGGAGCAAGACTTCAACTCGCTCGACGCGCAACGTGAAGCCTGCGAGGCCTTCATCATGAGTCAGAAGCACGAGGGCTGGGTGGCCCTGCCGGCGCTGTATGACGATGGCGGCTATTCCGGGGGCACGATGCAGCGGCCGGCTCTGCAGCGCCTTCTAGCCGACATCGCCGCCGGCGGGGTGGATATCATCGTCGTCTATAAGGTTGACCGGCTGACCCGAGCGCTATCGGACTTCGCCAAGATCGTCGAGGTCTTCGAGAGACACTCTGTGTCCTTCGTCTCGGTGACGCAAGCCTTCAACACCACCACTTCGATGGGTCGCCTGACCTTGAACGTGCTCCTGTCGTTCGCCCAGTTTGAACGCGAGGTCACGGGTGAACGCATCCGCGACAAGATCGCCGCCTCCAAGAAGAAGGGCATGTGGATGGGCGGCAATCCGCCGCTCGGTTACGACGTGAAGGATCGGAAGCTAGTCGTCAACGGGGCCGAGGCCGAAACCGTCCGCTACATCTTCCGCTGCTATCAGGAACTGCGTTCGGTGCCCTGCTCAAGGAGCATCTAGATGCGGCGGGCATCGTCAGCAAGCACCGCACGGCATCCGATGGTCGTCCGCATGGGGGCAAGCCGATTGCTCGGGGGGCGCTCTATCTCATGCTGCAGAACCACATCTATCGCGGCGAGATCGTGCATAAGGACCAGGCCTATCCAGGCGAGCACGACCCGATCGTTGATGACGATCTGTGGCACAGGGTGCAGACCACCTTGGAGACAAACCGGGTCCATCGCGACATCGGCACGGGCACCCGCCAGCTGAGCCTGTTCGCCGGCCTCATCTACGATGCGCGCGGCGAGCCTATGACGCCCAGTCATGCTGCAAAAAAGGGTGTCCGATATCGCTACTACGTCTCCAAATCGCTGGTGACCGGGAATGACAGCGCGACGAAGAGCGGCCAGCGCATCCCGGCCGCCAGTATCGAGGCTCTGGTCACCGGCCGGACAGCGCCTGGCTCGCCGATCCGGTCGCCGTCCTGAATGCCGTCCAGTGCTGTGGCCCCGACGCCGTTGCACAGAAGAAGCTGCTGGACGAGGCTGCGCGGCTTGCCGCCCGCTGGCACGATCTCGTGCGGAGGACCTTCGCGCGCTTCTCCTCGCCTTCATCACGCGCGTCCAGGTTCATTCCGACCGGATCGACCTGACGCTCGACCAAATGGGCCTTGCCCTGTATTTGGGTGCCGAGCCCGATAAACGGCAACCTGCTTACCCCGCAAGTGATCGAGAGCAGCATCTGATGATCTTGACGGTCCACGCGCGTCTGAAGCGCACGGGGATCGAGATGAGAATGGTGGTAGACGATGGATCCGCTCCGGCGACTGTCGATTGCACTTTGGTACGTCTTCTCGTCCGGGCCCATGCGATACGCGCGCGCCTGCTTCAGGACCCCAGCCTAACCTTGAGAGAGATCGCCGCGGAGGAGGGGGTCGTCAGTTCCTACGTCTCGCGCCTCATCAGGCTCTCCTTCCTCGCACCCGATATAGTCACGGCGATCTTCAATGGCAGGCATCCTGCACAGCTCACCGCGAACCGGCTGATGGAAGACACCCGCCTGCCCCTCGAGTGGAAGGCGCAGCGCGAGCTGTTTTGTCTCCTCTAAGCTGTCCTCGGCGGGATACGACCATGACCCACGCCTGTCTCGGGTTTGTCGTCTCGCCTGCTCACCAAGAAAAGGTCTGGTGGCCAAGAGACAGTGGTACTGCATAATCGGCGGTACAGAGACGCGCCTGCGCAGAGACGGTCGATTGGCGTACGAAAGCGTCTCCAGCTACCAGGCTCGACAATGCACGCCAGGCAAAGCCCCGAAAGAGTGAAGGAAATGCCCCTCGCTGAAACCGTAAAAATAAGTAATATCAGTCACTCAATTGCTGGCGGAGAGGGTGGGATTCGAACCCACGGTACGGTTACCCGTACAACGGTTTTCGAGACCGTCCCGTTCGACCACTCCGGCACCTCTCCGAAGGCTAGACATCCGCCAAGGGTTTTGAAGGAGACCGCACCTTGTAGCTTGCCCGCTCCCACGCGGCAACTGGAGCGCGGCCGGACCGGGCGCCACGGCCTGATTGACTTATGGCTTTGCACTTATATAGTGCGCCGCCTGGTGGGATCGGCTATGGAACACGCGGCCTTTTTCCCCACCGGTTCCTCCTGGCCACCCTGCGAAGGCGGCCTGAAGTAGGCCGGCCTTCCAAGCCAAGAGTTAGAAGACGAGAGCTAGACATGTTCGCGGTCATTCGCACGGGCGGCAAGCAATATCGCGTGGCGCCGAACGACATCATCGAGGTCGAGCGTATCGCGGGCGAGCCCGGCGACATCGTCGAGCTTGGCGAGGTGCTGCTGCTCGGTGGCGACAGCCCGCAGACGGGCAGTCCCACAATCGTCGGCGCGCTCGTCGCCGCAGAGTTGGTCGAGCACAAGCGCGGCGACAAGGTCATCGTGTTCAAGAAGAAGCGGCGCAAGAATTATCGCCGCAAGAACGGGCATCGCCAGGCGTTGACCACGCTGCGCATCACCGAGATCTTGATCGACGGCAAGAAGCCGTCCGAGACCAATGTGGCCGGGCCCGAGCCCAAGACGGCGGACGCCAAGAAGTCGGAAGCAGCCGCCAAGGCCGAGACCAAGGCGAAGCCTGCGAAGGCGCCCGCGGCGAAGAAGGCCGCGCCTGCGAAGAAAGCCGCGCCGGCCAAGAAGCCTGCGGCGAAGGCGGCAACCAAGAAGCCGGCGGCCAAGCCGAAGAAGAGTTAAAGGACCTCGACCATGGCACATAAGAAAGCAGGTGGCTCATCCCGCAACGGCCGTGATTCGGCCGGCAGGCGCCTGGGCCTCAAGAAGTCGGGCGGGCAGAGCGTCATCCCGGGCAATATTATCGTGCGCCAGCGTGGCACTAAATGGCATCCGGGCGAAGGTGTCGGCATGGGCAAGGATCACACTCTGTTTGCACTTCGCGAGGGCGAGGTCGAATACGCGACCAAGCAGAAGGGCCGCGTCTACATCTCGGTGAAGCCCCACTAACTTCGTTGGCTCACTTCGGCAGACTTTAGAGCGGCCGAACACAAGAACGCGTCATTTCCGCGCGCAAGCGGGAATCCAGTAACCATTGGTCTTAGACATCTTGGACGCCTGGGTTACTGGATTGCCCGGTCAAGCCGGGCAATGGCGATAGAGCATGTGAGCGACGTCTCGCCTCTGCGCTTGTACGCTGGTAGCCTTCTCTCCGTGATCATCAAGACCCAAAGGCTTTTGCTGCGCGCGCCGGTGCTTGGCGACGCGGCGCGGATCAGTCTGCTCGCCGGCGACCATGACGTGGCCAGCGTGACCGGGACCATCCCGCATCCCTACAGCGAAGCGATGGCCGCCGAGTGGATCAGAGGGCTTCACGCCGGCGAGGAGGGAGTAGCGTTCGCCATCGACCTGTCGGGCGGCCTGATCGGCTGCGTCGGCTATCGCGTCCACGGCGAGACGCATGCCGAGATGGGCTATTGGATCGGCAAGCCGTTCTGGGGCATGGGCTATGCCACGGAGGCTTCCCGCGCGCTCATCCTCCATGCCTTCGAGAAAGAGGGCTTCGCCTATCTCACGGCCGGCCATTTCAGGGAGAACCCAGCCTCGGCGCGGGTGATCACCAAGCTCGGCTTCGAGCCTTCGGGCGAGGTGCTCCGCGACTGTGCCGCGAGGGCCGGCAAGGCGCGCTGTCTGACCTATCGGCTCAGCCGTGACAGAGCGCTCGCCGTTTTGCGCCCCGATTTGGAGGAGTCCCCCATGGCTTCGGTGCGATCTTCCCCCGACAGGAAATGATTTAGCGCTCTCGTGCTAAGACGTAGGATGCAGTTCCTAGATCAAGCCAAGGTCTATGTGCGTTCCGGCGACGGCGGCAACGGCGCCGTCAGCTTCCGCCGTGAGAAATACATCGAGTTCGGCGGACCCGACGGCGGCGACGGCGGCAAGGGCGGCGACGTCATTGTCGAATGCGTGGCGAACCTCAATACGCTGCTCGACTACCGCTACAAGCAGCACTTCAAGGCGAAGAAGGGCGGCCACGGCATGGGCAAAAACCGCACCGGTGCCGGCGGCGCCGACGTCGTGCTCCAGGTCCCGCCCGGCACGCAGATCTTCGAGGAGGATAGCGAGACCCTGATCGCTGATTTGACCAAGCCCGGCGATCGCGTGGTGCTCGCCCGGGGCGGCAATGGCGGCTTCGGCAATTCGCGCTTCAAATCCTCGACCAACCAGGCGCCGCGCCGGGCCAATCCCGGACAGGAGGGCGAGGAGCTGAGCATTTGGCTCAGGCTGAAGCTCATCGCCGATGCGGGGCTCGTGGGCCTGCCCAATGCCGGCAAGTCGACCTTCCTCGCGGCGGTGAGCGCGGCCAAGCCGAAGATCGCCGACTATCCCTTCACCACGCTCCATCCCAACCTCGGCGTGGTGCGCGTCGACACCACGGACTTCGTGCTCGCCGACATCCCCGGGCTGATCGAAGGGGCGCATGAGGGCGCGGGACTCGGCGACCGTTTCTTGGGCCATGTGGAGCGCTGCGCCGTGCTCTTGCATCTGGTCGATGCCACGCTTGAGGATCCCGCCGAGGCCTACCTCGTCATTCGCGGCGAGCTCGAGGCCCATGGCGCGGGGCTCGAGGAGAAGCCGGAGATCGTGGCGCTGTCGAAGTCGGACGCCGTGCCGCCCGAGGAGTTGAAGCGGAAGGCGAAAGCCCTCGCCAAGGCTGCCGGTGCCAAGCCGCTCGTCCTGTCGGCCGTCACTGGAGACGGCATGAAGCCGGCTTTGCGCCAGGTCGCTGCCGTGGTCAAGGCGGCGCGCGCGAAGCGCGATGCGCCAGAGCCGATCGAAGCGGGATGGCGTCCATGAGGACGGAATGGACGAAGGCCAAGCGCCTCGTCGTCAAGATTGGCTCATCGCTGCTCGTCGATGGCGTCACCGGCACGCTCAAAGGGGACTGGCTAAGCTCGCTCTCCGACGACATCGCCGAGCTCAAGCAAGCCGGCAAGGAGGTCATCGTCGTCTCTTCCGGCGCCATCGCGCTTGGGCGCAACGTGCTGAAGCTGCCGAAGGGCTCGCTCAAGCTCGAGGACAGCCAGGCGGCGGCCGCCGTCGGCCAGATCGATCTTGCGCATGCCTATGAGGAAGCCTTCCGCGCGCGTGGGCTCGTCGCGGCGCAGGTGCTGCTCACGCTCGGCGACACGGAAGAGCGCAAGCGCTATCTCAACGCGCGCAACACGATCACGACACTGCTCACGCTCGGTGCCGTGCCGGTGGTGAACGAGAACGACACCGTGGCGACGAGCGAGATCCGTTATGGCGACAACGACCGGCTCGCGGCCCGCGTCGCCTCCATGATGAGCGCCGACTGCCTCGTGCTGCTCTCTGATGTCGACGGCTTCTACACCGCGCCGCCGGGAACGAGCGCCGCTGCCCGCCGCCTCGACGAGGTGCGCGACATCACGCCGGAGATCGAGGCCATGGCCGGCGACGTGGGCTCGGAGCTGTCGCGAGGAGGCATGGTGACGAAGATCGAGGCGGCAAAGATCGCGGTGGCCGGCGGCACGCATATGGTGATTGCGAGCGGCAAGGTGCTCCATCCCCTCGATGCGCTCGCCGAAGGCACAGGCTGCACCTGGTTCATCGCCCATTCCGACCCCGTGGCCGCGCGCAAGCGCTGGATCGCCGGCACGCTCGAGCCGAAGGGCTCTATCACCGTCGATCAGGGCGCCGCGGACGCGCTTGGCGGCGGCAAGAGCCTGTTGCCGGCCGGCGTGACCAAAGTGGAAGGGAGCTTCGAGCGGGGCGATGCCGTGGTGATCCGAAATGGCGCTGGGGCCGAGCTTGGCCGCGGTCTCGCCGCCTACGATCATGCGGAGGCGAGGCGCATCATCGGCCGCAAGAGCAGTGAACTTCCCGAGATTCTCGGCTACCGTGGCGACCCGGAGCTGATCCACCGGGACGATATGGTGCTGTACCGGAAGGGTTGAGGCGTTTCATGTCCGTCTTTGCCGAGCAGTCGCAGGCAAGCATCGAGCCCATGATGCTCTATATGGGGCGCTTGGCGCGCGAAGCCGCGCGCGAGCTCGCGCTTGCGTCGACGGCAAGGAAGAACGAAGCGCTGAAGGCCATGGCCGCGAGGCTCGAGGCCCGCGCCGAGGCGATCCTCGAGGCCAACCGGAATGACATCGATGCGGCGCGTGGCAAGAGCCGCGACGATGCCTTCATCGACCGGCTGATGCTAGATTCCTCGCTCGTGGCGGCAATGGCCCGCGGCTTGCGTGAGATCGCCGCGCTGCCGGATCCGGTTGGGCAGGTGATCGCGTCCTGGACGCGGCCGAACGGCTTGCAAATTTCCCGGGTGCGCGTGCCGCTCGGCGTGATCGGCATCATCTATGAGAGCAGGCCGAATGTGACGGCCGACGCGGGCGGCCTTTGCCTCAAATCCGGCAACGCCGTGATCCTGAGGAGCGGCTCGGAGAGCTTCCTCACCTCGCTCGTCATCTGCAATGCTTTGACCGAGGGCCTGGAGGAGGCGGGCTTGTCCCAAGCCGCGATCCAGCTCGTGCCGACGGTCGACCGCGCGGCGGTTGGCTTCATGCTTGGCGGCCTTGGCGGCGCCATCGACGTGATCGTCCCGCGCGGGGGCAAGAGTCTTGTCGCGCGCGTGCAGGAGGAGGCCAGGGTGCCGGTCTTCGCGCATCTCGAAGGTGTCTGCCACGTCTATGTGGACGGCGCCGCCGACCTCGACATGGCGAAGAAGATCGTGCTCAACGCCAAGATGCGACGGACCGGAGTGTGCGGGGCGGCAGAGACCCTGCTTGTCGATCGGGCGGCGGCGCCAACCCACTTGCAGCCGCTGGTCGCGATGCTGATCGAGGCCGGCTGCGAGGTGCGGGGCGATGCCGACACGCAAAGCGCAGACCCCCGCGTGAAGCCCGCGAGCGAGGAGGACTGGCCGAAGGAATATCTCGACGCCATCATCGCCGTGAAACTCGTCGACGGCGTCGATGCGGCGATCGAGCACATCACCCGCTACGGGTCGCAGCACACCGACGCCATCGTCACCGAGGATAACAACGCCGCGGAGCGCTTCCTCGCCCGCGTGGACAGCGCCATCGTGCTGCATAATGCCTCGACGCAATTTGCCGATGGCGGCGAGTTCGGCATGGGTGCGGAGATCGGCATCGCCACGGGACGCTTCCATGCACGCGGGCCGGTGGGTTTGGAGCAGCTCACGACGTTCAAATATGTCGTGCATGGCTCGGGCCAGACGCGGCGGTGATAGTTGCGGAGCTCTCGTTCTCGGCCCAGCTTTCCCTCCCCTGTAGTGGGGGGGTCGGCTTGCGCCGCAAGCCGTGAGAGGGATCGACATTTGAGCCAGCGCGCAAGGGACAAGGGTGATGACGACCTGAAGGTGCCGATGGCGATGCCGAACATGCGCATCGGTCTGCTTGGCGGCTCGTTCAATCCGGCTCATGAAGGTCATCGCCATATCAGCCTCGTTGCCTTGAAGCGCCTGGGGCTCGACCAGGTCTGGTGGTTGGTAAGCCCCGGCAATCCCTTGAAGGACACGTCGAAAGCGCCGGACGTCGGCGCCCGCGCGGTGGCCGCGCGCGCGATTGCGCATCACCCGAAAATCGTCGTCACCGGCTTCGAAGCCGCCCGCGGCAGCGCCTATACGATCGACACGCTCCGCTTTCTCAAGCGGCGCTTTCCCAGCGTCGACTTCGTGTGGTTGATGGGCGCCGACAATTTGGCTCAGTTTCACCATTGGCGCGGCTGGGAGGAACTGTTCGGCATGGTGCCGATCGCCCTGCTCGACCGGCCGGGCTTCCGGCTGAAGGCGCGGGCGAGCAAGGCCGCCCAGCGCTTCGCCTCCGCCGCAATCGACGAATCGGATGCGGGCGGGCTTGCGCAACTTGCGCCGCCGGCCTGGACTATGCTCACCCTTCCTTTGTCGGGCCTGTCCTCGACGGCGCTCCGCGGCGGAAACCCACCGTGGCAAGGAACTTCGTGCCAAGACACCTGGTGCCAAGGCACTTCGTGCCGAGGCGCGGAAGAGCGGGGCCAAAAAGGACGCAAAGACTGAGAAGAAGGCTGAGAAAAAGGCAGACAGGAACGCGGTCAAGGCGCTGCATGCCGAGGCGAAGAAGGCCCTGAAAAAGGCAGTCAAGCACGCCAAGAAAGGCGCCAAGAAAAGTAAGGAACACTAGCTATTGAAAGCTGGCCGCGACGCATACTATGTTTATGGGCGAAGCGGCACCGAAAGGCGGGCTCGTGCGTTCAGCATAAGCGAGGCCAACACGCTACTTCGGCAGGAGCAATGACAGAAGGACATCCACCACAACATGCGCTCACCCAGAGAGGGTGCCGATAGCGGCACGCCTCCCTCCGGCTTTGCGTCATTTCGCGCTAGGCCAACTCATTTGCTCAATGTCGTGCTCGACACCCTCGACGATGCCAAGGCCGAGGACGTCGTCTGCATCGACCTCAAGGGCAAGACCTCGATCGGCGACCAGATGGTCGTGGCCTCGGGGCGCTCGCAACGGCATGTCGGCGCCGTTGCTGATCACCTCGTTAGGAAGCTCAAAGGTGCAGGTTTCGGACGCGCCCGCGTCGAAGGCCTGCTCCACTGCGACTGGGTGCTGATCGACGCCGGGGACGTCATCGTCCATATCTTCCGCCAGGAAGTCCGGGAATTCTACAATCTCGAGAAGATGTGGTCCGCTGACCGCCCGATGGAGCGGATGGTGATCTGACCGTCCCCGCCGCTGCAAGGGCCGAGGCCTGCAAGGTCGTACCATGCGGCTGCTGATCGCCGCCGTGGGCAGACTGAAGCAGGGGCCTGAACGCGAGTTTTTCGCGCACTACCTTGCGCGTGCCGAGACCGCCGGCCGCAAGCTCGGGCTGTCGCCGGTGACGGTGATCGAGGTGCCAGAGTCGCGGGGGCCCACCGCAGCCACGCGCTGCAAGGCCGAGGCGGCGGCGCTGCTCGCCAAGCTTCCACATTCCTACGCACGCATCGCGCTTGACCGAACCGGCGAACCGCTCGGCAGCGAGGCTTTCGCGCGCGCGCTCGCCAAGCTCCGCGACGAGGGGGCCGAGGGCGTTGCCTTCCTCATCGGCGGGGCGGACGGCCTCGGCGGCGAGGCCTTGCCGCGGCCCATCCGGAGAGTGTCGCTTGGGCCCATGACCTTGCCGCACGGGCTCGCCCGCATCGTTCTCGCCGAGCAGCTCTATCGCGCCGCCACCATCCTTGTGGGCCACCCCTATCATCGGGGCTGAAACCCAGGCCCGCGCCTCACCTCGGGCGGGTGGGCAGTTGGTTAAGAATTGTTCAGCATATTTGCCTTGATTCTGCCTCATCGCTCCGCTTCCGTTCCCGCTCGCTCGAGTCCCCTTCTTTCGGCCGGCGGCGAGGAGACGGGACGGGGGAAGAGCACGCGGTCAATGCGGATGGCGCCAATCCATCGGTCCCCTGAGCCGACATTCCGGTTCGTCATTTCCGGTCTGCTATTCGCGGGGCTGTTGAGCACCTTCCCGTATCTTGCTGCGGCGGAAGACGATCTCTCCCGCGAGGAGGCACAGAAGAAACTCGACGAGACCTCGCAGAAGCTGCAATCGAGCCGCGCGCAAGAGCAAGGTTTGGCCCAAGACGTGGTCGCCTTGGCCGAGGCGCGGGCGAAGCTCAACACCGAGCTGATCGAAGCGGGCACGCGGGTGCAGGCGAGCGAAGCAAAACTTTCCGAGACCGAGGCCAAGCTCACGGAGCTGACCGATCAGGTCACCGTCATTCGCAACTCGATCACCGAGCGAAAGGAAACCATCGTCAAGATGCTGAGCGCCATGCAGAGGATCGGCCGCACGCCGCCGCCCGCGATCGTCACGCGCCGGGACGACGCCCTCGCCATGGTGCGCAGCGCCATGCTGTTGGCGGAGGTCTTTCCCGAGCTCAAATATCAGGCCGATAATCTGTCGCAGGAGCTTGACGGTCTGGTCACGCTGGAGAACGGCATTCGCGAGCAGCGCGACGCCGAAAAAGGGGCGACCGACAGTCTCGCCGCGGAGCAGAGCCGCATCGATCAGCTGCTCGAGGAGAAGAAGACGAAGCTTGCCCAGAGCGAGGTCGAGCTTGCCGCCACGCGGCAGGCGGCGGAGCAGCAGGCAGCGGCCGTGACGGAGCTGAACGACCTGATCGCGCGGCTGGACCAGCAGATCGCCAAGGCCCAGGTTGCCCAATACGACGCGGAAGTCGCGGCCGAGCAGGCGCTCCGGGCCCGCGAGCAGCAACGGGCGCTCGCCACTCCCGGCAATGAGGCCGTTGTCGAGATCAAGCCCGAATCGACCAAGGTCGCCTTTGCCAGTCCGAGCCGCATGAAACCAGCCATGCCGTTCGAGGCGGCGAAGGGCACCCTCGCGCTCCCCGCCCAAGGCAAGCGGCTCAAGCAATTCGGCGACGCGGACGGTGTCGGCGGCACGGTAAAGGGCATTTCGCTGCAAACCCGGGGGGAAGCCCGTATTATCGCGCCCGCGGACGGCTGGGTCGTCTACGCCGGCACGTTTCGCTCCTATGGGCAACTATTGATCATCAATGCGGGCGGGGGCTATCATGTTCTGCTTGCGGGAATGGGCCGCGTAGATGTGAGCCTCGGCCAGTTTGTCCTCGCCGGCGAGCCGATCGCAGTAATGGGTGCGGCGCCTCCAGCGAGCCAAGGCGGCAATGATAGTTCGCGCCCCGTCCTTTACGTCGAGTTCCGAAAGGACGGCAGGCCAATAGACCCCGGCCCATGGTGGGCCGAGGCTTCCGAAAAGGTGCAAGGATAATGCGGAAATCCGAATACGCGCTGTGGACGCTTCTGGTGTTGGCCGTGCTCGCTGCCGGTTCGACGATGGTGAGCTTGGCGCGGAGTCAGACCGCAACGGCCGCCAATTCGGAGATCTACCGCCAGCTCGATCTGTTCGGCGAGGTACTCGAGCGCGTGCGTGCCGACTATGTCGAGAAGCCCGATGACTCCAAGCTGATCGAATCGGCGATCAACGGCATGCTGATGGCGCTCGACCCGCATTCCGCCTATCTCAATCCCAAGCACTTCCGCGACATGCAGGTACAGACCCGCGGCGAGTTCGGCGGCCTCGGCATCGAGGTGACGATGGAGAACGGCGTGGTCAAGGTCGTCTCTCCCATCGACGACACCCCCGCTGCAAAGGCCGGGCTGCAGAGCGGTGATCTGATCACCGCGCTCGACAAGGAGCAGATCCAGGGCCTCACCCTCCAGGAGGCCGTCGAGAAGATGCGCGGGCCAGTGAATTCCGCGATCACCCTCACCGTCGTGCGCAAGGGCGTCGACGATCCCTTCGACGTGAAGGTCGTGCGCGACGTGATCCACATCAATCCGGTGAAGTACAACGCCGAGAACGACGTGGGCTATATCAGGATCACCACGTTCAACGAGCAGACCACGGCCAATCTGCAGAAGGCGATCGAGGATCTGAAGAAGGAGATCGGGCCGAAGCTCAAGGGCTACATCATCGACCTCCGCAACAATCCCGGAGGCCTGCTCGACCAGGCGATCTCGGTCTCTGATGCGTTTCTCGATCAGGGCGCCATCGTGCTGACTAAGGGCCGCAACCTCGAAGAGACGCAGCGCTCGAACGCGAGGCCCGGCGACCTTACCGACGGCCAGAAGCTGGTGGTGCTGATCAATGGCGGGTCGGCTTCGGCCTCGGAGATCGTGGCCGGGGCACTGCAGGATCACCACCGGGCCACCATCGTGGGCACCCGATCCTTCGGCAAGGGTTCCGTGCAGACCATCATCCCGCTTGGGAGCAATGGTGCGCTAAGGCTGACCACGGCCCGCTACTACACGCCCTCGGGCCGCTCGATCCAGGCCAAGGGCATCGAGCCCGAGGCGGTGGTCGAGGAGGAGCTTCCCGACGATCTGAAGGCTAAGGCCGCCTCACAGAACACGCGTGGCGAGGCGAATTTGCGCGGGCACCTCAAGGGTGAGGACGAGGACAGTAAGGACGACGAGGAATCCGGCAGCTCTTCCTATGTGGCCCCGGACAAGGACAAAGATACCCAGCTCCAATATGGGCTCGATCTCTTGCGCGGCATCAAGTCGGTCGACACGGAGGCAAAGAAGAAGGCGGAAGCCAACTAGGCGTGACCCAGAGGTGTCGGCGGACGGGTGCCGCCTTGACAAGCGTTGCCGCATCAAAGGAGGCTTCGGCCCCGTGGCAGGGGCCTAGGCGCGGGGAGGTGCAGGCGAGATGAAGGCGCTGACCGTCACGGCTTCGATCGTACTCTCAGTGCTCGTGGTCGGCATCGCGTGGCTTTTTTTCTTTCCGGGTCCGGACGCCGGCGAGCCGGTGGTCACACTGGCGGTAACGCCGCCCCCGACGCCAAGGCTCGCACCAGCGCCGGCTGAGCCCCAGGAGTCCGGTTCCGGGATCGACCTTCCGCCCGGCTTCGGCATCGAAGGTCCCTCGTCTGCGGGCCCGCAGCTGCCTGACGCGCCTCCAGCGCTGCCGCAGTCCGCTCCGGGACCGGCGGAGGTGCCGCAACAGCAGGCCGCGGTGCCGCCCGCGCCGCAAGGTCCATTGCCCCAAACCGATTTCCAGCAGACCGCCGCGATGCGGGCGCCGCCTGCTCCGGTTGCGCCCTTGCCCCAGCCGCCTCAGTCTGAGACCGCCTCGATCACGCTCGTATCCGTGCCGGTGCCTGAGCTGGTGGAGGAGTTGCAATATGGTCCCCTGCCCAAGGTCGCGCCGGACGGCCGGAGACCGCTCGAGGTCTATGCGCGGCCGTCGCGCTATGCGGCCAAGGCCTCGCAGGGAGAGGCTCCGCGCATTGCCGTGCTGATCACCGGCATGGGGCTTTCGGACAGCGACACGGCGGAGGCGATCAAGGGGCTGCCGGCGCCGGTCAGCGTGGCTTACGGGGCCTATGGCCGCAATCTCCAGGATTGGGTGACCAAGGCGCGCGCGGCGGGCCATGAGGTGCTCCTGCAAATTCCGCTCGAGCCGGTCGGCTATCCGCAAACCGATCCCGGCCCGCATACGCTGCTCACCACGCTGCCGCCGGAAGAGAACATGAAGCGGCTGCAATGGCTGATGTCGCGCTTCACGGGCTATGTGGGCGTGACCAATCTCATGGGCGCTAAGTTCGAAGCCACCCAAGACGCGCTTCTGCCGGTGCTCGAAGAGCTGAAGGCGCGCGGGCTGCTCTTTGTCGACGACGGCAGCGTGCAGCAGTCCACCGCTGGGCAGATCGCAAGCACGCTCGGCCTCGACTACGCGGTGGCCAACATCCAGATCGATGCCGTGCAATCGCCGGGTGACATCGCCAAGGCGCTTACCCGCCTCGAAGCCCTGGCCAAGGAGCGGGGTGCGGCGATCGGCGTTGCGAGCGCCAAGCCGGCAACCGTCAAACAGCTAGCCACATGGGCCGGGCAGCTCGAGCGCCGGGGCATCGTGCTCGTTCCCGTCAGCGCCGCCGTGCGCTCGCAGCGTCAAAGCTGACCTTCCGCCAATGACCAACGTGGCCGAGCTGCCCTACCGGCCTTGCGTCGGCGTGATGCTGATCAATGCCCATGGTCAGGTCTTTGTCGGCAGGCGTGCCGATCGCGCCGGCGCGCCAGAAGGCCTCGGCCAGTGGTGGCAGATGCCGCAAGGCGGCATGGACGAGGGCGAGGACCCCGAAGCCGCGGCGCGCCGCGAGCTCGAAGAAGAGACGGGGGTGACGCGGGCGCGGTTCATCGGCAGGTCGCGGCAATGGTACAGCTACGATCTTCCGCCTAACCTCCTCGGCAGCGCCTGGCAGGGGCGCTATCGCGGCCAGACGCAGCTTTGGTTCGCCGCCCGCTTCGAAGGCGAGGACAGCGAGATCGACCTCAACCCCAAACCGGGCCACGAGCGGGAGTTCGACGCTTGGCGGTGGGTTCCGATCGCGCTTCTCCCCGGCCTCGTGGTGCCCTTCAAGCGGCCCGTTTATGAAGGCGTCATTCAGGAATTCGAGCCGCTCGTGCTCGGGACCTGAACACGCTTCAAGCCTTCGCATGCTTCCGGGAAGGTAGTTTCCGCCAGTTCCGCGTGAAGCGCCGAAACAGCAGCACGCTTGCCGGTAGGAGCAGGAGATCGCCGACCAGCGCTGCCATCAACGTCAGTCCCGCAAGCTTGCCGAAGAGCCGGAGCGACGGCAGGTCGGACAGGATGGTGACGCCAAGGCCAAAAGCGAGGATCAATGAGGTGAGCACCAGGGCCGGACCGATCAGGACCGTCGCCCGCTCGACCCCGATCGCGGGATTCTCGCCCGGCCGGTCCTCCAGCCGCAGGCGGTTGAGATAGTGCACTGTGGCGTTGAGCGACAGCCCGAATGAGACGATCAGCGCCACGATGCTCGCAAATTGCAGGCCCTCGCCGGAGGCCGCGAGAACGGCACCCGCGGTGAATACCGGAAACAGATTGGGCAGGACGCTGACGAAGCTGACCATCACGGAGCGGAAGGCGAGCCCGAGAAACACGCAGATGAAAGCGATCTCGGTGGTGAGCCCGGCATTGAGCTTGCCGATCATGGTCGCACTGTTCCGCGCGGCGATGGCCGAGAGGCCCGTGACCACGATGCGGTAACCGGGGTTGGCCTTGCGCACGGCGTCGAGCTCGCCATCGAGCTTCTCTATCACCGGCAGCAAGTCGCTCACATCGACGTCGGGTATGCGCCCGGTGACGACTGCGGAGTTGTCCTTCTCGTCGATGAAGCGCTTGGTCAAATAGTCGGGCAGGATGTCGATATAGTCCTTGAGCCTTTCGGGCGTGTCCTCGCCGGTCTTGGTGAGCCAGCGGCGCAAGGTCTCGACCGACCAGACATTGCCAACGCCGGACTGCGTTTCCACGAGGGTATGGATGTCGCCGATCACCTTCAGCACGTCGGGGTCGTAGAGGGTCTTGCCTTGCGGCCAGTCGACCATCACGTGCAGCGGATTCGCGCCGGT
Organism: uncultured Alphaproteobacteria bacterium; assembly: GCA_963804515.1. GTDB lineage: Bacteria > Pseudomonadota > Alphaproteobacteria > Rhizobiales > Methyloligellaceae > Methyloceanibacter. The sequence continues at coordinate 194,795 of CAWDQR010000008.1, forward strand.
CAGCTTCTCGTCGAGCTGCGCGCTCGCGGCGACCGCCTGCTCGCGGTCGGGAACCTGATCGGCGAGGCGGTAGCGCGGCGGCAGCGTCGTATAGACGGCGCCGAAGGCGATCACCAATAGGAGCCCGAGACCAACCACCGTTTTCGGATGACGCACGCCAATCTCGGCGACCCAGCCGCAGAAGCGCTTGAGCGCGTTCATGGCCCAGTCGTGGCTCTTCAGATTGGCCACGAAAGGCTTGGTGTTGCGGCCGATCAGGGCCCGGGTCAGCAGCGGAACGAGCGTGATGCCGACGACGAAGGCGATCATGGTCGAGAGCGCGCCGGCAAAGCCGAAGGTGCGGATCAGCGCCGAGTTAGAGAAGAACAGGGCGATGAAGGATGCGGCGGCGGTGGCGGTGGCGAGCACGCAGGCCGGGCCCACCACGAGCACGGCATAGCGGGCGGCTTTGATGCGTCGATCGCCTTCCAAGAGCCGATTGCGCATGGCGACGGTCAGCTGCATGGAATCGGAGAAGCCGAGCACCATGATCAGCGGGATCATCACGTTCAGAAACAGATTGAGCTTGAAGCCGAGCCAGCCGAAAAGGCCGAGCGACCAGATGATGGCGACGACCGGAGGGAGCGCGGCGATGGCCATCAGCGACAGGCGCCGGAAGAAGGCGTAGGCGATGATGGCGCCGAACAGGAAGCCGAGCGCGTTGTACAGATTGCGGTCGCGCTCCACGGCGTTCCTGATCTCGAGCTGCATCACCGGCGCGCCGGAGAGCTTCATGCTGAGACCGGTATCCTTCAGCTGTTCTTTTGCCGTTTCATCAATTTGCTGCACCACGGAGTTCAGGCCATTGGAGGCGACCACCTCGCGGTCGAGCGCGAGCAATACGAGGGTCAGGGTGCCGTCGTCGGAGAGGAGCTTGCCCTTGATGATTTCGTTGTTGCGGACCTGGTCGATGAGATGATCATAGGCGGCACCGGTGGGCAGCTTGGCTGGGAAGACCGGACCTGGGACCTTGCCGGGCTCCGGCGCCTCGCGGGCGGAGAAGAGCGAGACCTCTCCCGCCATGCCGTCGACGAATTGCAGCTCGGTGACGAGGTTGCGAAGCGCCTCGATGGATTTGCGCGCAAGCAGGTCCTTGCCGGTGACGACGATGAGCACGTCATATTCGCTCGAGGGGAAGCGCTTCGAGATCAGCTCGTAGTCATGGAATTCGGGGGTGTCGGTGCGAAACAGCTCGGACAGCGAATCGTCGACGCGCAGCTTGCTGATGCCGAACAACGCGGCAATGGTGACGGCGATGATGATGGCAGCGATGACGGCGGGGTAGCGGAGCGCGGTGAGCCCGAGGCGCTCGAGCCCGAAGCTTAAAGATCGCACCCGTCTCGGTTCCGCTTTTTGCTGCATTCCCCTGTCCGGCAGGCCTAAAGCCCCTCCTCGAGAAGCCACGCGCTCCTAGTCCGCGAGTGGGGTTATAGCAAGGACCGGGGCGCCTGCCCTAATGGCTTCTGACCGAGGCCTTTTGCAGGCGGGGCGAGGGCTAAAGATTGAGGGCGAGCTGTACCTGGCGGAGGTGATCGAGCTTGGTCTTGGCGCGATCGCGGGCCTCGTCTTGCGTGGCGTCGGCGACGTCCTCCTCGGCGTCCTTGATCACCTGGTCGAGCACGTCCGCCTGGAGCTCGACGAGATCGATGGCGGTCTCGGCGAGCACAATGAGGCCCGAGGGTCCAACCTCGGCGAAGCCGCCGCGCACGAAATAGCGCCGGCGCTCGGCGCCCCCGAAGCCGATTTCGAGCAATCCCGGCCGCAAGGCCGTGAGCAGCGGCGCGTGACGGAGGAGCATGGTGAAGTCGCCTTCCGATCCCGGCACCAGCACGTGCTCGACCTCGGCCAAGACGAGCGACCGCTCCGGCGAGACCAGCTCGAATTTGAAGGTATCAGGCATGCTCAAGCGGCCTCGGCGGCGAGCTTCTCGGCCTTGGCGACCGCCTCCTCGATGGTGCCGACCATGTAGAACGCGGCCTCCGGCAGATGGTCGTACTCGCCGTCGCAGAGTCCCTTGAAGCCCTTGATGGTGTCGGCAAGATCGACGAACTTGCCCGGCGATCCGGTGAACACCTCCGCCACAAAGAAGGGCTGCGACAGGAAGCGCTCGATCTTGCGGGCGCGGGCCACGGTGATCTTGTCCTCCTCTGAAAGCTCGTCAATGCCGAGAATAGCGATGATGTCCTGGAGCGCCTTGTAGCGCTGCAGGATCTCCTGCACGCGGCGCGCCACCGCATAGTGCTCCTCGCCGACGACGAGCGGCGACAGCATGCGCGAGGTCGAATTGAGCGGATCCACGGCCGGATAGATGCCCTTCTCGGCGATGCCGCGGGACAGCACGGTGGTGGCGTCGAGATGCGCAAAGGAGGTGGCAGGCGCGGGATCGGTCAGATCGTCGGCGGGGACGTAGATGGCCTGCACCGAGGTGATCGAGCCCTTCTGCGTCGTGGTGATGCGTTCCTGCAGCGCCCCCATGTCGGTGGCGAGCGTCGGCTGGTAGCCCACGGCCGAAGGGATACGGCCCAACAGCGCCGATACTTCGGAGCCCGCTTGCGTGAAGCGGAAAATATTGTCCACGAAGAAGAGCACGTCCTGGCCTTGGTCGCGGAAATATTCGGCGACGGTGAGACCCGAAAGGCCGACGCGCGCGCGAGCGCCAGGCGGCTCGTTCATCTGGCCGTAGACCAGTGCGCATTTGGAGCCTGCGGTCGAGCCGTTGTTCTTCTTCGGGTCCTTGTTGACGCCCGACTCGATGAACTCGTGATAGAGGTCGTTGCCCTCGCGCGTGCGCTCGCCTACGCCGGCGAACACCGAGAAGCCGCCATGGGCCTTGGCGACGTTGTTGATCAGCTCTTGGATGAGCACGGTCTTGCCGACGCCCGCGCCGCCGAACAGGCCGATCTTGCCGCCCTTGGCGTAAGGCGCGAGCAGGTCCACGACCTTGATGCCGGTGACGAGAATCTCGGCCTCGGTCGACTGATCGACGTAAGCGGGCGCAGGCGCGTGGATAGGCCGCTTCTCGGCGGTCTTGATGGGCCCCGCCTCGTCCACAGCCTCGCCGACCACGTTCATGATGCGGCCCAAGGTCTCGTCGCCGACCGGCACCGCGATCGGCTCGCCGGTATCGGTCACCTCTTGCGCGCGCACGAGCCCTTCGGTCGAGTCCATGGCGATGGTGCGGACGGTGTGCTCGCCGAGATGCTGGGCCACCTCGAGCACGAGCCGGTTGCCCTGATTGTCCGTCTCCAGCGCGTTCAGGATCTCAGGCAGATGATCGGTGAATTGCACGTCGACCACGGCACCCATGACTTGGCGCACATGGCCCCTGGCGCCTTCGCCAGCGGCAATCTTCTTCTTCTGCTCCTTGGTTTCTGCGACCACGGGGGATTTACGTGCCATGCCAGGCTTCCTTCTCGTCTCGTGAATGCTCTATACCGCCTCGGCGCCGGAGATGATCTCGATCAGCTCCTTGGTGATCATGGCTTGGCGCGAGCGGTTATATTTCAGGGTCAGGCGATCGATCATGTCGCCGGCGTTGCGGGTGGCGTTGTCCATGGCGCTCATGCGTGCGCCTTGCTCGGAGGCGGCGTTCTCGAGCAGCGCCCGGAGAATCTGGGTGGCGATGTTGAGGGGCAGCAGCTCGGTCAGGATCTCTGCCTCGTCGGGCTCATAGTCATAGACCGCGCCGCCAAGTGCCGCTTCCGCCTTGGGTGCCTCGGCAGGGATCAAAGCGGGGATGAGCTGCAACGCCGTGGGGATCTGGCTGATCACCGAGCGGAAGCGCGAGAAATAAAGCGTCGCCACGTCGAAGGCGCCGGCGGCGAAGAGGCCCAAGACCTTCTCCGCGATCTTCTCGGCGTGGCCGAAGCCGAGCTGGCGCACGCCCCTGAGCTCGACGACCTCGATGATCTTGGAGGCGAATTGGCGCTTGAGCTGGTCGAAGCCCTTCTTGCCGACGCAGAGGAACTTGACCTCCTTGCCCTCGCGCATCAGCCGGAAGGCGTGATCGCGGGCGAGCCGCACGATGGAGGAGTTGAAGGCGCCACAAAGCCCGCGCTCGGCGGTGCAGACCACGAGCAGATGCGTCGCATCCTTGCCGGTGCCGACCATGAGCACCGGGCCGCCCTCGCGGCCGGCAAGCGCGGTGGTGAGATTGGCGAGCACCGCCTCCATGCGCGTGGCATAGGGGCGAGCGGCCTCTGCGGCGCTCTGGGCGCGGCGGAGCTTCGCCGCGGCCACCATCTGCATGGCCTTGGTGATCTTCTGCGTCGCCTTCACACTGGCGATGCGGTTGCGTAGGTCTTTCAGCGACGGCATGGCTTACGGCCTCACGCGAAGGCCTTGGCAAATTTGTCGACCGCGGATTTGAGCTTGTCGGCGGTCTCCTTGGAGATCTCCTTCTGGTGCCGGATCGCATCGAGCACGTCCTTGTGCTCGGCGCGCATGAAACGAAGCAGCTCAGCCTCGAAGCGCTGCACATCCTTCACGGGAAGCGGATCGAGATAGCCGTTGACGCCGGCATAGATCACCACGACCTGCTCCTCGATCTTCAGCGGCGAGAATTGCGGCTGCTTCAGAAGCTCGGTCAGCCGCGCACCGCGGTTGAGCAGGCGCTGGGTGGTGGCGTCGAGGTCGGAGCCGAACTGGGCGAAGGCGGCCATCTCGCGATATTGCGCAAGCTCGCCCTTGATCTTGCCGGCCACCTGCTTCATCGCCTTCACCTGCGCGGCGGAGCCCACGCGGGAGACCGAAAGACCCACATTCACCGCCGGGCGAATGCCCTGATAGAACAAATCGGTCTCGAGGAAGATCTGCCCGTCGGTGATGGAGATGACGTTGGTCGGAATATAGGCCGACACGTCGTTGGCTTGCGTCTCGATCACGGGAAGCGCGGTCAGCGAGCCCGAGCCGTTGTCCTTGTTCAGCTTCGCCGCGCGCTCGAGCAGCCGCGAATGCAGATAGAACACGTCGCCGGGATAGGCCTCGCGGCCGGGCGGGCGGCGGAGCAGGAGCGACATCTGGCGGTAGGCCACCGCCTGCTTGGAGAGATCGTCATAGAAGATGACCGCGGCCATGCCGTTGTCGCGGAAGAACTCGCCCATGGCGCAGCCGGAGAAGGGCGCGAGGAATTGCATGGGCGCGGGGTCCGAGGCGGTGGCGGCGACGACGATGGAATAGTCCATGGCGCCATTGTCCTCGAGCACCTTGACGAACTGGGCGACGGTGGAGCGCTTCTGCCCGATGGCGACATAGATGCAATAGAGCTTGGTCTTCTCGTCGCCTAAGGCATTGACCGATTTCTGATTGAGGATGGTGTCGAGGATAATGGCGGTCTTGCCGGTCTGGCGGTCGCCGATGATGAGCTCGCGCTGGCCTCGGCCGATCGGAATCAGCGCGTCGATGGCTTTGAGCCCCGTCTGCATCGGCTCATGCACCGACTGGCGGGGAATGATGCCTGGCGCCTTCACGTCGACGCGGCGCTGCTCATGGCTTTCGATGGGGCCCTTGCCGTCTATGGGGTTGCCGAGCGCATCGACGACGCGCCCCAACAGGCCCTTGCCGACCGGCACCTCGACGATGGCGCCGGTGCGCTTGACGATGTCGCCTTCCTTGATGTGGCGGTCGTCGCCGAAGATCACGATGCCGACATTGTCGACCTCGAGGTTGAGCGCCATGCCACGCGTGCCGTCGGCGAACTCGACCATCTCGCCCGCCTGGACATTGTCGAGCCCGTAGGCTCGGGCGATGCCGTCGCCGACCGACAGCACCTGGCCGATCTCGGAGACTTCCGCCTCCTGGCCAAAATTTTTGATCTGCTCTTTGAGGATCGCGGAGATCTCGGCGGCCCTGATATCCATCAGCCAACCTCTTTCATGGCGTGCTTGAGACGAGTGAGCTTGGTACGGAGCGAGCTATCGACCATGCGGCTGCCGACGGTGACGACAAGGCCGCCAAGGAGGGTTGCATCCACCTTTTGGTCGAGCTGCACGTCCTTGTGAAGGGCGGCTTTTAGCGCGGACTGCAGCGCCCGGACTTGACCTTCCTCAAGCTTCACGGCCGAAATGACCATAGCGCCGGTCTGGCCGCGACGGCGGGCGAGCAGCGCGCGAAACGCCTTCATTATGTCGGGGGCGGCGAACAGGCGGCGGTTCTTGGCGATGAGCTTCAGGAAATTCGCGGTCAGCCCCTCGATCTGCATTTGCTCCAGGATGGCGGCGATGGCGCGTTGCTGCTCTTCCGCCGAGAACACCGGGGTCTTCACTAGCCGTTGGAGATCCTCGATGGCGTCGAGCGCCCGGGCGAAGCGGTTCAAATCCTGCTCGACCCGCTCGAGCGCGTTCTCTTCAAGCGCGAGCTCGAACAGGGCGTTGGCATACCGGCCCGCAACGCCTGTAGGGGTCTGTTCCTCGCCTGCCACCTAATAACGCCTTTCATCCCGAACGGGGGCTTCTTGCCAGCGGCCTCGTCCTTGGGAACCGCAAATTCTTGGATTGGAGCTTTCGCGTCAACAGCTCGTGAAAAGCGCCGTCAACGGCCCCCGGAAGCCCGCGCGAGCCTGTAACATATGGGGGAGGGAGGTGCAACCGAGCCGAGGCCGGCAATCGCCATGGCGACCGGGCTGCTCGCCGCGCACGGCGCTCGGGCTGAAGCGCCTTCAATCCGTGGCGTCGCGGCGCGAGCCTAGCAACGGAGCGCGCCTCACGGCGGTCGCTTTGGCTTGGATAAAAGATATATCTTGCGATAGCACCTCCTTTGGCATATCTTTAGATATATCATTTATCCAAGCAAGGAGAACAACAATGCATGGACTAGGACATCACGGCGGCCATTGCGGGGGCCTACGGGCCGCCAGGCGCTTCGGCCGCCATCAGGGCGAAGGCCCCGGCTGGGGGCGAGGCGATCGAGGTGGAAGCGGCGACTGGTTCCGCGTTGGCCGCATGCTTGCCCAGGGAGATCTCAAACTGCTCGCGCTCGCGCTGATCGCCGAGCAACCGCGTCACGGCTATGAACTGATCAAGCTCATCGAGGAGAAGACGAGCGGCTGCTACAGCCCAAGCCCTGGCATCATCTATCCCACGCTGACCTTTCTCGAAGAGGCCGGATATGTGACGGCCGAGAGCGAAGGCGCCAAGAAGCGCTACACCATCACCGAGGAGGGGCGTGCCCACCTCGAAGAGAACCGCGACATCGCCGACATGGTTCTCGGGCGGCTGACGATGATCGGCGAGAAGTTGGCGCGCCGGCGCCGCGCCTGGGAACGCAGAGATAGAGATGCTGACGAGCGGCAGAGCGTGCCGCAATTGGTCGACGCAGCGCTCGATAATCTCCGCAGCGTCACGGCAAAGCGGTTGGACGCCGACGATGGCGAGGCCGAGACCCGGATCGTGGAGATCCTGGCCCGCGCCGCCCAGGACATCCGCAATGCGTAGGGGCCATTCCCGCGTGGGCCGTCGTCACAAGAAGCTGTAAGGGTCGATGTCGACGCTGAGGCGGACATCGCCCTTGGGCTTAGCGGCTTGCTCAAGCCACAGGCGTAAGTAAGCCTGGAGGTCGGCCTCGCGGGCGGCTTTCACCAAAAGACGAAAGCGGAAGCGGCCGCGGATCACGGTAAGCGGCGCTTCCGCCGGTCCCAGCACCTCGACCTTCGCCGCTTGCGGGGCGGCGCGCCTCACATCCCGCGCATAGGCTTCCGCCACCTCGCGTCCGCTTGCGGTCACCAGAAGCGCGGCCAGCCGCCCGAAGGGCGGGAGCATCGCGCTTTTCCGCGCCGCGATCTCGCGCTCGAGGAAGGTGTCGCGGTCGCCGGAGACGAGCGCCTGGATCACCGGGTGCTCGGGCATATAGGTCTGGATTAGGCCGCGTCCTTCGATGGCCTCGCGGCCGGCGCGGCCGGTGACCTGGCTGAGCAGCTGGAAAGTGCGCTCGGCCGCGCGCGGGTCGGCATGGGCGAGCCCCAAATCCGCATCGACGACACCAACCAGCGCGAGCCCCGGGAAGTGATGGCCCTTGGCCACGAGCTGTGTGCCGATGATGATGTCCACCTCGCGCTCCTCGATCTCGCGCAAGGTCTCGTGCAAATCGCTCACGCTTGGGGTCAAATCGCTCGACAACAGCACCCGGCGCGCGTCGGGAAACCGCTCGGCGATCTCCTCGGCGATGCGCTCGATGCCGGGGCCGCAAGGAACGAGCGAATGCTCGGCCCCGCAATTCGGGCAGGTCTCGGGGATCGGCACGAACTTCCCGCAATGATGACATTCGAGGCGGCGGCGGAATTGGTGCTCGACGAGCCAGGCCGAGCAGTTCGGGCATTCGAAGCGGAAGCCGCAATTCCGGCAGAGGGTCACGGGCGCATAGCCGCGGCGGTTCAGGAACAGCAAAGCCTGCTCGCCGCGCTTTAAGGTCTCGGCAACCGCCTCGACCAGGACCGGCGAGAGCCAGCGGCCGCGCCCGGGCGGGCTTGCCCGCATATCGATGGCGGCGATGCCGGGAAGGCCCGCGGCCTGGTAGCGCTGCGCGAGGCGTATGTGGCGGTAGCGGGTTTGGGCGGCATTCACGAGGCTCTCGATGGAGGGCGTGGCTGAGCTCAGGACCACGGGGATGCCGCTCAGCGACCCGCGCAGCACCGCCATGTCGCGCGCCTGATAGGTGACGCGCTCCTCCTGCTTGTAGCCTGCGTCATGCTCCTCATCGACGACGATGAGGCCGAGATCGGGGAAGGGGAGGAAGAGGGCAGAGCGCGCGCCGACCACGAGTTTCGCTTCGTTCTGCGCAATTGCCCGCCACACCCGGCCGCGCATCGGCGGGCTCAAGCCAGAATGCCATTCCGCGGGCTTGGCGCCAAACCGCTGCTCGCAGCGGGCAATGAACTGGCTGGTCAGCGCGATCTCGGGCATGAGCACGAGCGCCTGCTTTCCGCGTCCCACCGCCGCGGCGATCGCCTCGAAATAAACCTCGGTCTTGCCGGAGCCGGTGACGCCGTCAAGCAGCGTCACGGTGAAGCCGTCGCTCATGTCGGCGAGGAGCTTGGCGGCGGCTTCGGCCTGCTCGGGGCTGAGCCGCGCCCGCGCCGTGGAAAGATCGAGCGGCGGGGGTGCCCAGTCGGGAAGCTGCTCCGTCAGAAGCGTGCCCGCATCGACCAGGCCGTCGATTACGCCCGGGCTCACGCCGGCGGTCTCAGCCAGTGCGGACTTGACCCAAATGAGGCCGTTCGCCGCCACCTCCAGCACGCGGGCGCGGGCGGGCGTCATGCGCTGCGGCGCGGCTCCGTCAAGTTGCACCCCATAGCGCGGCGCTGGCGGCGCAAAGGCGTGGCCGGCGCTCATCATCATGCGCAGCACCATGCCCGGAGAGGCGAGCGTGTAATTGGCGACCCAGGCCGCGAAGTCGAGCGACACGCGCGGCAGCTTAGGCACATCGTCGAGGACCTCGATGATCTCCCGGAGCTTCTTGGGGTTCACCGGCGGCGCCTCCGGCGCTTCGCCGCGCGGCCAGACCACGCCGAGTCGTTCGACCGGCCCGAGCGGCACCACCACGAATTGTCCCGCCACGACCTCCATTCCTTCCGGCACGAGATAGTCGTAAGGTGCCGGGAGCGCGAGCGGCAGCAGGACTGGGACGGTCACCGGCAGGGTCGCCGGCTTCAATTTGGCCACGGGGCAAGCTCGCCGGTTAAGGGACGGGGAAGACTCAAGGCCCCATAGTAACCGCTCGTCGCGCGTCAATCACAATTCGAAGACGGGGTGGGTTGCGTGGCTGCAACGCCAAAAGCTCAGACTCTCGTCGCCGCGCCTGACCTTCAGCGCGCGGTCGAGGCTTGGCTTGCCTATCTCTCGGTCGAGCGCCAGCTCTCGGGCAACACCTCGGAGGCTTACGCCCGCGACATCGGCCAGTTTCTGAGCTTCCTCGCGAGCCATCTGAACCGCTTGCCGACGGTCGCTCAGCTCATCGCGCTGTCGGCCCGCGACATCCGCGCCTTCCTCGCCTCGCGCCGGGCGCAAGGGGTCGGCAGCCGCAGCCTCTCGCGCACGCTTTCGGCGCTTCGCATGTTCTACCGATTCTTGGAGCGGCGCGGGCTCGGCAAGAACGATGCGGTGCGCGCCGTGGCGCTGCCGAAGCTGCCGCATTCGGTGCCGAAGCCGCTCACGGCGATCAAGGCCACGGCGCTGGTCGGCGGCGCCGGTATCGCGTCTCCCGACGCGCCGGAATGGATCGTGGCGCGCGACACCGCCGTGCTCGCTCTGCTTTATGGCTCCGGCTTGCGCATCTCCGAGGCGCTCACGCTCTCCCGGAAAGACGCTCCCATTCGCGGCCGCGACATGCTGAGGGTCACGGGCAAGGGCGACAAGACGCGCGTGGTGCCAGTGCTGCCCATCGTACGCGAAGCGGTCGAGCGCTATTTGGCGCTCTGCCCCATGCCGCTCGGCTCCGACGATCCGCTCTTCGTGGGGGCGAGGGGGGGACAGCTTAGTCCGCGCATCATCCAGCTCCTGATCGCGCGGGCGCGCGGGGCCCTTGGCTTGCCGGAGACCGCGACGCCGCATGCGCTCCGTCATTCCTTCGCCACGCATCTGCTCGGCGCCGGCGCGGATTTACGCGCGATCCAGGAGCTGCTCGGGCATGCGAGCCTCTCCACGACGCAAGGCTATACCGAGGTCGACCGCGCGCATCTGTTGAAGACCTACGCCCGCGCCCACCCCCGCGCCTGACAAACCAGGCGAGTTTGCTCCCCCCTTACGGGGAGCACGCGCGCCCATCTTGCACAGGCCTATCGCTTCGTTGCTTGAGGCCAGAGGGCGCGCGGAGGGGGGCAAAACCTGGCAAGGGGCTGCTTCGACCCTGGCCCTCCCCCGCTAGGGGGGGACGGCCCGCAAGGAGCATACGCCATTTCACCCAAAGTGGTACTGACCAGTCAGTGATTATATGGGGGACGCCGAGTTCACCCCGCCGGTGATCTTCTCGCGCGAGCAGCGGCAGAAGCTCGTCTATCTGGTCGAGGCGCGGCCGGCGGGCGCCACCGCCAGCTCCAATACAAAGTCAGCCCGAGCAGCAGCAGATTGACCCAGTAGATGAGCATGGCGGTGCGATAGCTGATGAACTCCGCAAGCAGCGTGGTCGAGAAGGGCATGGTCGCCACGCCTGCGAGAAACGCGATGTGGATCCAGGCGAGGTCGCGGTCGGCGCGGGCGAGATAATTGAGCTGGGTCTGCTGGCCGACCCAGAAAATACCCAGCGTCAGGAAGCTCATCAGATACATGACGATGCGTGGCGAAAGCGCCATCAGCGCCCGCCCAAGGTCGGCCTCGCTGTGAACCGCGGTTTCCGGGGGCACGCGGATGTCGAGCACGATTAGCGTCATGGCGATGGCGAACAGCCCGTCGCTCAAGGCGGCGATGCGTTCCAGGTTCCGGCAATGCGGTTGTACATGAAGGTCGCTCGCTTCGTGGCGGTCGACCCCGCCCGCCCCAATCCTGAAGCAGCTTTCGGGGCGCCACAACGAGCCTAATGAGCGCGACTTGATAGGCAACCAAATGGTTGCATATATTAGGGGTCTTCGATGGATGCAGTGTTCAAGGCGCTGGCCGATGCCAGCCGGAGGCAATTGCTGGATCGGCTGCACACGCAGAACGGCCAGACGCTCGGCGAGCTGTGCAGGGGTCTCGACATGACGCGGCAGGCGGTGACCAAGCACCTGGCGCTGCTCAAAGCCGCCAATCTTGTGGTTGCCAAGCGGCGGGGACGGGAGAAGCTCCACTACATCAACCCGATCCCCATCAACGAGATCGCGGAGCGTTGGATCGGCAAATACGAGCGGCACCGGCTCAAGGCGTTGAGCGAGTTGAAGCGAGCGTTGGAGGAGGGAAGCGATGAGTAAACCGACTTTCGTCTACGTCACCTACATTGGGAGCAGGCCGGAGAAGGTCTGGCAGGCGCTGACCGACGGTGAATTCACCAAGCAGCATTGGGGCAATCGTCGAAATGCGTCCGATTGGAAGGTCGGCTCTTCGTGGCGACACGAGGATTTCGACGATGCGAGTCTTGTGGACATCGTCGGCACGGTGGTCGAGAGCTCGCCGCCGCGGCGGCTCGTGATTAGTTGGGCGTTTCCGAAGGATGCAGGGAATCCCCAAAAGACCTCCCGCGGCGCCTTCGATATCGAGACCTATGGCGATGCGGTGCGCCTGACCGTTACCCCATTCCGAGCTCGAGCCCGACTCCCCGATGCTGCTTGGAGTCTCGAAAGGTTGGCCGCTCGTGCTATCGAGCCTGAAATCACTACTGGAGACGGATGAGCCCTTGCCCGGAACCACAAAGCGCACGACGCGGCGGCCGCCTAAGTGAGGCTGTGGTAGGCGAAGCGCGCGAAATATGCCTTCCTCAGTCATGCTCCCACTCATCTTCCAATCCCGAGCCGCGATAGGGTAGACAGGGGCAAGCTCGAAACCGGAGGCGACATGCGCGGTCTGGCTTTCCTCGTTGGGGCTCTTGCCCTCTCCGCCGCCACGCGGCGTCACGCCCCTCGGCGGCGGATCGGCAGCATGCGTCATGCAGCGATCGCGATGCCGGAGCTCATCCAGCTTCCGCCGGTCAGCGTGCCCGCAGCTGCGGCCGGCGCTCTCGCGCTTGGCGCGCTGGCGGTCGGCGCCCTGGCCATTGGCGCGCTTGCCATCGGGAGGCTCGAGATCCGCAAGGCGCGGCTCCGCGAGGTCGAGATCGACGACCTCACCGTGCGCCGGTTCCGCATCGTCGATGCGCCGGCGCACGATGGAGAGCCGGCAACGCCGACGGCCAAGGCGTGAAGCGACCCGAGCTTGTCGGACGGGACCTGACAAGCGCTGTCATGACGGGAAGATAGGCTGCTTGGCAAAGGGGGATTGAAACCATGTCGCTCCTAGTTGTTCGCTTCGTCGTCGTCCTGCTCGCGGCGCTGTCGCTCAGCTTTGGCATCGGGCACCTCATGGAGCTGCCCGCGCGCATGGCCTGGGACCAATATCTGTGGGTCGGTTCGACGGCGCAGGGCGGGGTCTACCGGCTATCTGGACCGCTCGGCGTCCTGTTCCAAGTCACCACCCTCATCGCACTGATCGTGCTTGCCGTGCTGGTGCGCAGCCGCGGCGCGGGCGGATTTGCGCTCACGGTCGCCGCCGCCGCGCTGTTCGCGACGGGTCTCCTGTTCTGGTGGATCATGGTCTATCCGGTGAATGTCGAGCTCGCCACATGGGTCAACGGTCCGGTGCCTCCGAATTGGACGGAATGGCGCGCGATCTGGGAATGGGGCCAGTCGGCGAACGGGGTGTTGATGCTTGCGGGCTTCGCCGCGCTGGTGGCCTCGGTGATTGCTAAAGGGCGACCGCCAAAGACCCCTGGAGCTCAGGCTGCATAAGGGGTGGCGCTGTCACCGCATCGTCGCAGCCTGCTGCTAGCATGTCGGGTGCACTCTTGCGCCCGATCGCGACGGCGGTTTTCCCTAGCGACGTGCTTTGAGTAAATTCTTCCAAAGGCTCAATCGCATGCCGCCGCAACGGTCTTGCAGTGGCGCCTGAGCCCGTACAAAGTGTCGGCCAATCAAAACACTTAGGCGTCTGGGAGAAACGTCATGACGAGCGTGGGAGGGGTGGCTGCCGACGACCGTGTCGGCCTACTGGACAAAGAGCGCATTATCGCGCCCGCCGATTACAACCGTTGGCTCGTCCCGCCGGCGGCACTTGCGATCCATCTCTGCATCGGCATGGCCTATGGCTTCAGCGTGTTTTGGGTGCCGCTCGGGCGCGCTCTCGGGGTCGCCGCGGGGACCGGAAAGCCGATCGTCTGCCCAGGCGACGCCACGACCTTTTTTGGCAAGGTCGCAATAACGGCGCATGCGCTGTTCGCCACCGACTGCGACTGGACCCAGTTCGACCTCGGCTGGATGTTCACGCTGTTCTTCGTCCTACTCGGCACCTCGGCAGCCCTCTGGGGCGGCTGGCTCGAGCGAGTCGGCCCACGCAAAGCGGGCGTTGTCGCGGCGCTGTGCTGGTGCGGCGGCCTCCTGATCTCGGCGGTCGGCGTCTATATCCACCAGCTTTGGCTGATGTGGCTCGGCTCGGGCGTGATCGGGGGCGTGGGGCTCGGCCTCGGCTACATTTCGCCCGTCTCAACCCTGATCAAATGGTTCCCGGACCGGCGCGGCATGGCCACGGGCATGGCGATCATGGGGTTTGGCGGGGGCGCCATGATCGGCAGCCCGCTGGCGACCATCCTTATGGAGCATTTCAAGACCCCGACCGATGTTGGTGTTTGGCAAACCTTCGTGGCCTTGGGCGTGATCTATTTCATGTTCATGCTGGGCGGTGCGTTCGGCTATCGGCTGCCGCCGGCGGGCTGGCAACCAGCGGGCTGGACGCCGCCCACCAACGCCAAGGCGATGATCACGACCGGAAACGTCCACCTCAGGGACGCCCACAAGACGCTGCAATTCTGGCTGATCTGGGCGGTGCTCTGCCTCAACGTCTCCGCTGGCATCGGCATCATCGGGGCGGCCTCGCCCATGCTGCAGGAGACCTTCGGCGGCAGGCTGTTCGGTGATCCCTCGGTCGGCTTCGCCCAATTCAACGACGCGCAAAAGGCGCAGGCGGCGCTGGTGGGCGCCGCGTTTGTCGGACTGTTCTCGCTGTTCAACATCGCGGGCCGGTTCTTCTGGGCGTCGCTCTCCGACAAGATCGGGCGGAAGATGACCTATTACACGTTCTTTACGCTAGGCTTTCTCTGCTATGCGCTAGCGCCCACGCTGGCGACCCTCGGCATGCTCGGGGTGTTCGCTGCTGCTTTCTGCCTCATCGCCTCGATGTATGGGGGCGGTTTCGCCACGATCCCGGCCTATCTTGCCGACATCTTCGGCACCCAGTTTGTCGGCGCCATCCACGGAAGGCTGCTCACGGCGTGGTCGACCGCCGGCATCGTGGGACCGGTCATCGTCAACTACATGCATGACAACCGCGTTGCCGCGGGCATCGCGCCGGATCGGATCTATCACCCGATCTTCTACGTGCTTGCAGGCCTTCTGGTCGCGGGCTTCGTCGCCAACCTGCTCATCCGGCCTTTGGACAAGAAGTGGTTCATGAAGGATGAAGAGGTGAAGGCGCTTCAGGCGGCAGAGGCAAGGGCGGCGGCAGCGGCGGCAGGCGTCAAGACAGTCTCCGCCAAGGCCGGAGGCGGTGTTGACGTGACGGCAATCCTCGCCTGGGCAGCCGTCGGCATCCCCCTTGCCTGGGGCATCTGGATCACGCTGGCAAAGGCTCTCGTGCTCTTCCAGTAGAGGTGGTAACCCGGTAGCCTCTATATCTAGTGGCCGATCAGGGATTTTCCTCAGGCGATGGCGGAAATATTGCCACATCTTCTCGTTCAGAATTTCTTAATGTGGCATTCAGGGGCCGTTCATGGACTCGTCATGCGGCTCTCATGCCCTCACCCCATACTTTAACACTGTAAGTTCACCGAAGGAGACGACCATGAAAGAGTGGCTGAAACCCGAGATCACCGAGTCCGAGGCTGGCATGGAAGTGACGAGCTACCTCCCGGCCGAGCTGGACCGCGCTTAATTCCAAAGCGTCGATCTTTATAGAGTTTGCTAAGTGACGGCCTCCGCGAAAGCGGGGGCCGTCACTGTTTTGGCGCCCGCTTCTAGCCGCTCGCAGTCAAGACTGACCCGCTCCGTCCGCGAGCATTGACCCCACACTTGATCGCGGGCCGAACGATCCTGCATGGTGTCGCTGGGTATCGTTGTCCAAAGCCGGAGCCCTAACAGCGAGAGGTGACAGGGGCGGGCAGCTCCCTCTATGGTCCCTCCCGGCCCATCATGGGTCGCCCCCTCAAGCGCGCTAAGAGGTCTTCCGTCATGGCCTGGGCTTATCTGATCCTCGCTGGACTGTTCGAGATCGTCTTCGCCTCGACGCTGAAGCTCGCCGAGGGCTTCACCAAGCCGCTGGCGACCGTCGTTTTCCTCGTCTCGATCGTGGCGAGCTTTCTGCTCCTGTCCCGCGCGGCACGAGGGCTACCGATCGGCACGGCCTTGCGGTGTGGACCGGCATCGGCGCCGCGGGTACGGTCATTGTCGGCATGATCCTCTATGACGAGCCGGCAACGGCGCTCCGCCTGTTCTTCCTTACGACGCTGATCGGCTCCATCATCGGTCTCAAACTCGCCTCACCCACATGAACGAATTGACTCCGCCCCCAATGAGCAAGGAAAGCGCCGGCAATTTCTTCGAGGACTTCACGCTCGGCCAGGAGATCGTGCACGCCACGCCCCGCACGGTGACGGTGGGCGATGCGAGCCTGTTCACCGCGCTTTACGGCTCGCGCTTCGCCGTGCAGTCCTCTGATGAGTTCGCGCGCGCGATCGGTTATCCGGCCGCGCCGATCGACGACATGCTCGTGTTTCACATCGTGCTCGGCAAGACCGTGCCCGACATCTCCCGCAACGCGATCGCCAATCTCGGCTATGCCGATTTGCGCTTCTTGAAGCCGGTCTATCCCGGCGACACGCTGGCCTCCACCACCGAAATCATTGGGCTCAAGGAGAATTCCAACCGCAAGAGCGGCACGGTCTATGTGCGCTCCACCGGGCGCAATCAGAGGGGGGAGCCCGTGCTCAGCTTCTCCCGCTGGGTGATGGTGAATAAGCGCGACGAGAGCGCGCCGGCCCCCGCCCCCCACGTGCCGGAGCTGATCGCCCAGGTTGAGCCCGGACGCCTCGGCGAGGCGCTGCCGAAGCTGAAGCTCGGCGCCTACGACTTCGCGCTTGCGGGCTCGGCCAAGCGATGGGGCAATTATCGGATCGGCGACCGGATCGACCATGTCGACGGCCAGACCATCGAGGAGGCCGAGCACCAGCTCGCCACGCGCCTCTACCAGAACACGGCGCGGGTGCATTTCAATCAGCACATCGAAGCCCAAGGCCGCTTCAAGCGCCGCATCGTCTATGGCGGCCATGTTATTTCCATCGCGCGGGCCTTGAGCTTCAATGGCCTCGCCAATGCCTTCCATCTCGCCGCCCTCAATGGCGGGCGGCATGTGGCGCCCTCTTTTGCCGGCGACACCATCTATGCCTGGAGCGAGGTCACCGATAGAGCCGAGCTTCCCGGCCGGGCCGACATCGGCGCGCTCCGCTTACGCCTCTTTGCCGTCAAGGACCGGAACTGCGCCGACTTCCCGGGCCAGCGCGCCGACGGCAGCTACGAGGATGGCGTCGTGCTCGATCTCGATTGCTGGGTGGCGCTACCGCGCTAGAGAGCCATGGAACGCAAATCGGTGTTTGCCGCCGCCTTGCTTCTTGCGAGCCTCGCCTTTGCTACCCCCGCAGGCGCGGTCGATACCGCCACGGCGGTGCTGAAAGACGCAAGCGGCAAGGAGGTGGGCAAGGCCGTGTTGACCGAAACCCGGAGCGGGGTGCTGATCCGCCTCGACCTCACCGGCATTCCTCCCGGCGACAATGCCTTTCACCTGCATGCGGTCGGCAAATGCGAGCCCCCCGACTTCAAATCGGCCGGCGGCCATTTCAATCCCGACGAGACCAAGCATGGGCTGATGAATGCCGAGGGTCCCCACGCGGGCGACATGCCCAATCTGCATGTGCCGGAGAGCGGCAAGCTCGTGGTTGAGGTGCTCGACGACCTGGTGACCCTCGACGTGGCGCATGCGCTGCTCGACGCGGACGGCTCCGCCCTCGTTATTCACGCGGGCGCCGACGACTATCAGACCGATCCGGCGGGCAATGCCGGGGACCGCATCGCCTGCGACGTCGTCACGCAATAACACCCACCCGGCTTGCTTGTCCGGACCTGGCCCGAGTGAGGCGCGTCAAAGCTCCCTGGCCCGGTCGATTGCCCCCTTCGGGCCGGTACGTTATGACTTGTTTCGAACCTCCAAGACCTGGCCAAGCAAGACATCCTCATGGGCAACAGTAATCTCGAAGCGCGGCGCCCGCTCTCGCCGCATCTCCAGATCTACCGGCCGATGCTCACCATGATGATGTCGATCGCCCATCGGCTCAGCGGAGCGGCGCTCGCCACCGGCTTCGTGCTGCTCGCCTGGTGGCTCGTCGCCATCAGCGCCGGGCCAGAGCCCTTCGCCACTGTCAACCGCTTCTTCGCCAGCATTCCGGGGCGCGTCTTGCTCTTCCTCTATAGCTGGGCCCTGATCCACCACATGCTGGGCGGCATCCGCCATTTGATCTGGGACACGGGCCGCGGATTGGACAAGGTAAGCATCGAGGCATTCGCTTGGGCGACCATCATCGGCTCGACCGCGCTCACGCTCTTACTCTGGGTCGCCGGCTATTGGCTGAGGGGGGCCGCGTAAGCCATGGCGACGCCCCTTGCCAAAGTACGCGGCCTAGGCTCCGCCCATCGCGGGGTGGAGACCTTCTGGCGCCAGCGGATGACGGCGGTCGCCAACATCCCGCTCGTGATCTTCCTAATCCTCTCGATCGTCACCCATATCGGCGCCGATTACGCGATGGTCAGGGCGTATCTGGCGCAACCGCTCGTGGCCTTGGCCATGCTCGCACTCGTGATCTCGGCGTCGATCCATATGCGCATCGGCTTGAAGGAGATCATCGAGGATTACATGCATGGTGAGGGGGCGAAAGTGGCGGCGCTGCTGCTCGCGAATTTCTTCGCCGTCGGCGTCGGCCTCGCTTCTGCGCTTGCCCTCGTGAAGATCAGTCTCGGAACCTGAAGTCCCATGCCGCAAGACGCCGCGTCCGAACGCGCACCCAGCATCAACGGCCGCGCCTATCCGCTGATCGACCACAGTTATGACGTGGTGGTGATCGGCGCTGGCGGCGCAGGGTTGCGCGCGGTGGTCGGCTGCAGCGAGGCGGGACTGCGAACGGCCTGCATCACCAAGGTGTTCCCCACGCGCTCCCACACCGTGGCGGCGCAAGGCGGCATCGCCGCGGCGCTCGGCAATATGGGTCCCGACGATTGGCGCTGGCACATGTACGACACGGTGAAGGGATCGGACTGGCTCGGCGACCAGGACGCCATCGAATATCTCTGCCGCAGCGCCCCGGAAGCGGTTTACGAGCTCGAGCATTGGGGCGTGCCCTTCTCGCGCACCGACGATGGCAAGATCCTGCAACGCGCCTTTGGCGGCATGACCACCAATTTCGGCAAGGGCCAGGCGCTCCGCACCTGTGCCGCCGCCGACCGGACCGGCCACGCCATGCTGCACACCATGTACGGCCAAGCGCTGCGGCATTCGGCGGAGTTCTTCATCGAATATTTCGCCATCGACCTGATCATGGACGATGAGGGGCGCTGCCGCGGGGTGATGGCGCTCTCCATGCAGGACGGCACCCTGCATCGATTCCACGCCACTCAGGTGATCCTCGCCACCGGCGGCTATGGCCGCGCCTATTTCTCCTGCACGTCCGCCCATATCTGCACCGGCGACGGCAACGCCATGGTATTGCGCGCCGGCCTGCCGTTACAGGACATGGAGTTCGTGCAGTTCCACCCGACCGGCGTCTATGGCGCAGGCGTGCTAATCACCGAAGGCGCGCGCGGCGAGGGCGGCTTCATCACCAATTCAGAAGGCGAGCGCTTCATGGAACGCTACGCGCCTCACGCCAAAGACCTCGCCTCGCGCGACGTGGTCTCCCGCGCCATGACCATCGAGATCCGCGAGGGCCGCGGCACCGGGCCCGACAAGGAGCACATGCATCTGCATTTGGGCCATCTCGATCCGGTCATGCTGGCGGAACGGCTGCCCGGCATCACCGATTTGGCGCGCATCTTCGCCGGAGTGGATCTCGCCCGCGAGCCGATCCCGGTGCTGCCCACTGCCCATTACAATATGGGCGGCATCCCCACTAATCTGCACGGCGAGGTCGTTTGCCCCCGCGACGGCGACCCCGATGCGGTCGTGCCCGGCCTGTTCGCCGTGGGCGAGACGGCTTGCGCCTCGGTGCATGGGGCGAACCGCCTGGGCTCCAACTCGCTCGTCGACCTCGTCGTGTTCGGGAGGGCGGCGGCGCAACGCTGCGCCGAGACCATCAAGGAGCAAGGCTCCATGCCCGAGCTGCCGAAGGACGCGGGCGAAAATGCCATCGCCCGCCTCGACCACTTCCGCTACGCCGATGGCGGCACGCCTACCGCGGCGCTGCGGCTCAAGATGCAGAAGACCATGCAGCGGGACTGCTCCGTGTTCCGCACCGCGGAGGTGTTGAAGGAAGGCGTGCGCCAAATCCACGCGGTGTGGGAGGAGAGCGCCGACATCCGCGTCACCGACCGCTCGCTGATCTGGAACACGGACCTGATCGAGACGCTCGAATTCGACAACCTCATCTCCCAGTCGGCGGTGACGGTGGCGGGCGCGCTCGCCCGGGAAGAGAGCCGCGGGGCGCATGCGCGGGAGGACTTCCCCAAGCGCGACGACGTCAATTGGATGAAGCACACTTTGTCCTGGGCCGATGACGAGGACCGCCAGGTGCGCCTCGACTACCGGCCGGTGCACAGCTACACGCTCTCCAGCGAGATCGCCTATATCGAGCCGAAGGAGCGGGTGTACTGACCATGGTTCAATTCACGCTTCCCCAGAACTCCAAGGTCAAACAGGGCAAGGCCTGGAATCCGCCGCCTGACGGCGCGGAAGCGGGCCGCTTTCGCGAATATCGCGTCTATCGCTTCGATCCCGAGGGGGGCGAGAACCCGCGGCTCGACACTTATTGGGTGGACAGCGCCGATTGCGGCCCGATGGTTCTCGACGCGCTGATCTGGATCAAGAACACCATCGACCCCACACTCACCTTCCGCCGCTCCTGCCGCGAAGGCGTGTGCGGGTCCTGCTCCATGAATATCGGCGGGACCAATACGCTCGCCTGCACGCTGCATGCGGACGACGCGCCGGAGCGGATCGCGATCTATCCGCTGCCGCATTTGCCGGTGATCAAGGACCTCGTCCCCGACCTCACCCATTTCTATGCCCAGCACCGCTCCATCGAGCCCTGGCTCAAGACCGACACGCCGACGCCGCAGAAAGAATGGCGGCAGTCGCGCGAGGACCGTCACAAGCTCGACGGGCTTTATGAGTGCATCCTCTGCGCCTGCTGCTCGACCGCCTGCCCGTCCTATTGGTGGAACGGCGACCGCTACCTCGGCCCCGCCATCCTGCTCCAGGCCGAGCGCTGGGTGGAGGACAGCCGAGATGAGCGCACGGGCGAGCGGCTCGACGAGCTTGAGGACCCCTTCCGCCTCTATCGCTGCCACACCATCCTGAACTGCACCAAGGCCTGCCCCAAGGGACTGAACCCAGCCAAGGCGATCGCCTCGCTCAAGCAGAAGATGTTGGAGCGGGGCGAATGATTGATCATATCGGCCTGCATGTGCACGACGTCGCCAAGGCGACCGAGTTCTACCTGAAGGCGCTCGCGCCGCTTGGCATTGGTATCGTGATGCAGGTCGGGGTGGAGGAGACAGGGGGCAGCGCCCATGTCGGCTTCGGCGCGGGGCAGAAGCCGTTCTTCTGGATCGGGGAGAGCGAGGAGGCGAGCGGGCCTTTGCATATCGCCTTCGCCACGGCAAGCCGTGCCGCCGTCGATGCCTTCTATCAGGCCGCGATCAAGGGCGGCGGCACCGACAATGGGCGCCCGGGTCTCCGGCCCGACTATCACGCTAATTATTACGGCGCCTTCGTGCTCGATCTCGACGGCAACAATATCGAGGCGGTCTGCCACCTGCCCGAGTGAGCCCGGGATCCCGCGCCGCGCTTACCGCCGGGCGCAATTCGGGAGCGAGAAGGTGCAGGGCTCCGGCAGCTGCACGGGCAACAGCTCCCCGGTCTTTGAGTCCTTCTTCTCCGTGTAGGGACTGATCACCCCGCGGGGAGCGAAGCTTGCCCGGACGAGGCGTCCACCTTCGAATACGAGGCTCGCGGTGCAGTCGTAGTTCTTGTCGGACTTCTTCGGCGCGAGCGGGTTGGCTCCGCCCGAATTGTCTTGCTTCTTTTGCTCCGGCGGTGCGGGCACGGGACCTGCACCGCTGTAATGATAGGTGAGCGTCTCGCCAGTGCTTTGGGCATAGCTGCTATAGGGCGCACCGGCGCAAGCGATGATCTCCTCCTTACTCATGCCGACATAGGGCTTGCTGGGGTCGCCCATGATGGCGCGCTCCAACGTGGCCTTGGGCGCTTGGCAAGCGCCGGCGCAAAGGCCAGCGCCTACGACTGCCAAGAAAGCCCGGAATGCGCCCATCTGCCCCCGCTTGGCTAGCCAAAGCCATGAGTCGCCGCAAAACTCGGCAACGCATTGGATCGCGGCATAATCCGCCCGAAACATGGCAGAAAGCGGCGAGCGGGCCTGCGAACGCGCCGGCCGCAGGGCCCTAGCCCGCGTCGGACAGGCCAGGGATCGGGACCCCGAAGGTCTGCAGGATCAGAATTGAGTTCAGCGCGAGCACGAGGATGGTGCCGACCAGCGCCAAAATATTGGTGAGCCCGCCGCGCTGGCCGGCAAGCACATGCTGCGCTTTGGCAACGGTGCCTCGGTCAGCGTTTTCGGCCGGTTAATGACCCGATTGATCGGGCTCAGCATGACTTTCCCTCTCTGGCGGGGAAGGGCTCAGCGGGAAGGGCTGAACAAGAGAGCGCAATCTATCTCACATAAGAATAATTTGCAAATGCAACTAGGCCGCTTGAGTACCCACCGGTACGGCTTTGCCTCCAGCCAAAAATTGCAGCAAATACAGAGTATAGATCGCCTTCTTCAGATTTTTGTATCAATTGTAGAGATAATTTTAGCTTAACATCTGTGAGAGTGCCACCCGCCTTAACCAAGCTGGCAAAAACATTAAACCTTGTGTTCGGAAATGTTGCACTGCCGCAATCAGGCCCAGGTTGATGACTATTGCTGCTTGCTTTGGTTCCAACGAGGGGGAGTGATCGTCATGATCGAATCACTGCGGAGCGCCGCAGCCGTCAACACCAACGTCCCACCCCAGCCGGCCCGAGAGCCGGCAAAAGAGCCCTTGAGGGAGCCAGTCAAGGAGCCGGCCAAGGAGGAGGTCATGCCCCTCCGCCAACCCGAGCCCCCTGGCGAAGCGGCCACACTCTCCGCGGCGATTCAGCGCCTCATTGCCGAGCGGGACGGCCATCGGAGCCGCGCGGGCAGTCAGGAGCAGGAGCTCGCCAAGCTCCGCGCTGTCAATGAGGAGCTTCGCCGGCAGCACGAACATACCGCGCTGATCCGCGACCATTACATGCGGCTCGCCACCGAGGTCCTCACCACGCTCAAGCATATCGACTACACCATCCACGAGGTGGTGCAGAAGACGCTCGGGGCCAATGGCGGCAATGAGAGCCGCCACGCCACCCTGATCTCGCTCGCGCGCCGGCTCTCGCCGAAAGGGGGCGCCAACGGCCATCCGGAGATCCATGCGTGACCTAGCGCGTCGACCTCAGTTCCAACCGTCGCAGGGGGGGCCCGCGGGATCATGCCGCGCTATTTCTTCCATCTCGTGTCCCCCACCAATCCGGTCCGGGACACCTGAGGGAAGAGATCGCGCAAAGGCAGGGCGCCGATCTGCTCCATTCTGTTTATGTCAGAGCCATGGTTCGCGAGCTCGCCGATGGCAGACAGTGTAAAGGCGGCTGCCGCTCGCATCGACACCTGCGTTCGCCAACGATTTTTTTTGAGGACGGCGATTTCGGCGGCACCCGCGGCTTTCTTGGCCCGGGCGCGTCCGCCGCGCCGGAGGTTCGGATCGAGACTGACGCCGCCGGCCTCTATTGCAGTTGGACCGCCGGTCGCGGGCGATGACGGCACTGACGCGCTTGGGGCGCCGATCGACGCTGAGTCCGGCATCACTCGGGCGTGCCGGTCGAGGTTCATGTCGATGCCCTCGCGCCGGTCGGGGCCGAGCTCCGCGCCGATACCTATTAGGACCTCACGTCCGAACGACATCCTCGTCACCGGGACCGGAGAGCCGCTCACCAAATGGGAACCAATTTCTGGTCTTCTAGGTTGCCCTTTCTAGCGGAGGGTATGCCAAAGGAGGCTATCGAGATGGCAAACAGTCTCTACCGTTGTGCCGCCGCCCTCATGCTGCTTGGCGGCGTGACGCTCGCGTCGGCGTCTATATCCGCCCCTGCCTTCGCCAACGATTTCTCCGAAGACGGCTCTTTCGGCGGCACCTACGGCTACATCGGCCCCGGCGCGTCTGCGCTTCCCGATGTGGATGTGGATGTCGGCCCGTTCGGCGCCCGGGTCTACGTGGCGCCGGATATCGCCTTCGGCTCGCCCGCTGATGATACTATCCCGGAAGCGGGCTGGGCGCCGATCGCGCCGCAAGTCGAAATCGACGCCGGCGCCTATTAGCGCTTTCGCAGCGACGCCATCCGTCGCACTTCCCCTCTTGCCTCGGGGGTCCTCAATGGGGAGAGGTGAAGTAATCCCCGGCCTTGGTGACCGCATTAAACTCCTCTGATCCTTCGCTCGGCGCTCCGCAGGTCCTTTTAGGGCAAGCCCTATCCCCTCGCGCTCACGCAGCGGCGAGGCTATCAGGCCTGGCTCTTCATCCCCGCGAGGGGGAGGGATGGCCTTCGTAGGGGGGTGCCGTCTCGCTAGGAGGCCCACCATGGATGCGCTATGCACAGTCCGGCAGAAGACGAGGCAGAGACCTTAAGGCATGAGGAGACCAACGCCATGACCATCAACAAGGCGCTGATCACCACAGCGGTGGTGGCAGCTACGATTGGCTTGGCTCTTCTGCTCGAGCGGTCGGCGCACACGCCGGGCGAGGTCAAGGGGGAGCAGCTCCTGGTCGCGGACCTTGCCGGGGAGCCCGACAAGGAGGTCAACATGCAGCTCTATACGTTCCCGCCTGGCGCCTCCGTGCCCTGGCACATCCATGCGGACGCGCATGAATTCGACTATGAGCTTGAGGGCACGGTCACGCTACAGATAGAAGGGCAGGGGTCGAAGCCGCTGAAGCAGGGAGAGGCGGTCTATGTGGCGCCGAACGTCGTGCATCGCGGGCTGAATGTGAGCCGCACGCAGCCGGCCAAGGTCTTGGTGGTGCGGGTGAAGCCGAAGGAGAGCCCGCTCACCACGGAGGTGCAGCCATAACATGGTCCCGAAAAGTTGCAGACTTTTCGGACAATATCATGCGCCAACATTGGACTCTAAGCCGCGGGCGGGTTGGCGCGGAGGCTTGCCTGCGACAGCGCGTAAATGCCGATGCCCCAAGCGGCGAGCGCCATCAGCCAGTTGCCGACATTGTCGTAAGCATCAAGCCGCATGCCGAAATGGTCGGAGGTGAAGGTGCCGAATCCGGCGAACAGCGTATAGAAGACGGCGAAGGCGAGCACGAAGGCGATCGACAGGCGCGGCATGAAGAAGCCGATGACGCTGCCGGCGAGGCCCCAGACGAGGTTCACGGAGGCGTGGATCGGATCGAGGCCGAAGCCTGGGCCGAACCGGCCGGGATCGGTGCCGAAGCCGTAATAGGCGTAAGAGCCGAGCACGATCGCGCTCTGGATGAGGAAAAACAGGCTGAGCCGCGCCGTCCAGACCACGAGCGGCACGCCGTTGACCTCGATCGATTCCTCGATCCGATCCTCGTCGAATTGCGGCTTATCGGCTGGCTGCGGTTCCGCCATCAAGCCCCCTCTTGGCTTTGCGCCGTTGCTTTGCTTAGAGCATAGCCGATCGGGCGGGCGCTCGACAGCGCCAAGGCGGGCTTGAGGGGGAAGCGAAGGGACGGCGCGATGCAGGATGGTCCTCTCCAGCGCTATCGCTCCATGGTGTTCAAGGGCGAGCTCGCCCCCGACACCGCGCAGGAGCTTGCCGCCGAGAAGTTGCAGCTGCTCGGAAACCGGCTCGCGCAATATACCGAACCGCGTCTCGGCGATTTGCTCAATCCCTTCAAGCGCCGCGTGGCGCCGGAGGGCCTTTACCTCTATGGCGGGGTCGGCCGCGGCAAGACCCTGCTGCTCGATCTCTTCTTCGAGGCGGTGCCTTTCACGCCGAAACGCCGGGTCCACTTTCAGGAATTCATGGCCGAGGCGCATGACGCGATCGAACGCGCCCGGAAAGCGGCCGCAGATCCGATCGCAAGCGCCGCGGAGGAGATCGCCTCAAGCGCGGCGCTGCTTTGCTTCGACGAGCTGGAGATTACCGACATCGCCGATGCCATGATCCTGGGCCGGCTGTTCCAGCATCTCTTCGCGAGCCAACGTCGTCATCGTCGCCACCTCCAATACCCCGCCGGGCGAGCTCTATCGCGGCCGTCTCAACCGGCCGCTGTTTCAGCCCTACATCGCGTTGATCGAGCAGCGCATGGAGACGCATGAGCTGGAAGCGGCCAAGGACTACCGGCTCGAGAAGCTGCAAGGCAACGATCTTTATCTGACGCCTGCGGATGCGCGCGCCGGTGCCGCCATGGATTTGAGCTGGCGTAAAACTCACGGGGCGGGAGTGCGGGGATCCTCAGACCCTCAACCACAAGGGCCGCAGCGTCCTCGTGCCGCAAGCAGAGCGTGGGGTCGCTCGCTTCTCCTTTGCCGATCTCTGCGAGGCGCCGCTTGGGCCCCTCGACTATCAGCGCATCGCCCACACCTATCATACGCTGATGGTGGAGGAGATCCCGGTGCTCGGCCCCGAGCAGCGCAACGCCGCGCGGCGCCTCATTACCCTGATCGACGTGCTTTACGACCACGGCGTCGGGTTGATCGCCTCGGCCGAGGCCGAGCCGCACGCGCTCTACCCTGAAGGCGACGGCGCCGAAAGCTTCGCCCGCACCGCCTCGCGGCTCATGGAGATGCGCTCCGAGGCTTATCTCCGGCAGCGCCCAAGACGCGCAAGCGATGCCCGCAAACCGGCTTAGCGCCTCGCCATAAGCTTGCACGTAAGCGCGATTGCCAGTAACCAAAGACAAGGAGGATGCTCGTGGCCGGCATCGGCCGGCAGGGCGTCAAAATCAGAGCTAGGGAGCGGAAAACCATGGCGCGCAGTCGCATTGCACTGATCGGCGCGGGGCAGATCGGCGGCACGCTCGCGCATCTTGCGGGCATCCGGGACCTCGGCGAGGTCGTACTGTTCGACGTCGTCGACGGCGTGCCGCAAGGCAAGGCGCTCGATCTTTCGCAAGCCGCGCCGGTCGAGGGCTATAGCCCGAAATTCAAGGGCGCTAATGAATATGCGGAGATCAAGGACGCCGACGTCGTGATCGTCACCGCCGGCGTGCCGCGCAAGCCCGGCATGAGCCGCGACGATCTTCTCGAGATCAATCTCAAGGTCATGGAGCAGGTGGGCGCGGGCTTGCGCAAATACGCGCCGGAAACCTTCGTCATCTGCGTCACCAACCCGCTCGACGCCATGGTCTGGGCGCTGCAGAAGACAAGCGGACTGCCGCGCAACAAGGTGGTCGGCATGGCGGGCATTCTCGATGCCGCGAGGTTCCGCCATTTCCTGGCCGAGGAGTTCGACGTGTCGTCGCAGGACGTGACGGCGATGGTGCTTGGCGGCCATGGCGACACCATGGTGCCGCTGATCCGCTATTCGACCGTGGCCGGCATTCCGCTCACCGATCTCGTGCGCATGCGTTGGATCACGCAGAAGCGGCTCGACGAGATCGTGCAGCGGACGCGCGACGGTGGCGCGGAGATCGTGGGTTTGCTCAAATCGGGCTCGGCCTTTTACGCGCCAGCCGCCGCCGCGCTCGAAATGGCGGAGTCCTATCTCAAGAACAGGAAGCGCGTGCTGCCTTGCGCCGCCTATTTAAACGGCGAGTACAGCGTGAAGGGGCTTTATGCCGGCGTGCCGGTGGTGATCAGCGCCAAGGGCGTCGAGCGCGTCATCGAGCTCGACCTCAACTCCCATGAGCGCGAAGCCTTCATGCGGTCTGTCGAATCCGTGAAAACCCTCGTCGAGCTCTGCCAGAGAATTGCGCCGAGCCTCGCCGCACCCGTTGCTTGATCGCCAGTACCCGCCCGAGACGTAGGCTCAGCCATGAACATCCATGAGTATCAGGCGAAGGCGTTGCTTCGCGACTATGGCGCGCCGGTGACGGAAGGCCATGTGGCCGTCTCTGCGGAGGAGGCCGAGCGCGCCGCCAAGGCCCTCAAATCCGATGCCTGGGTGGTGAAGGCGCAGATCCATGCCGGCGGCAGGGGCAAGGGCGGCGGCATCAAGTTCGTGAGAAGCCTCGAAGAGCTTCGCGGGCAAGCGGAGCGCATGCTGAGCAAGCCGCTGATCACGCCCCAGACGGGGCCCAGGGGCAGGATCGTGCGCCGTGTCTATGTGGTCCACGACACGACGATCGAGCGGGAGCTCTATCTCTCGCTTCTCGTCGACCGCGACAGCGGTAGCGTCGCCTTCATCGCCTCCACCGAAGGTGGCGTGGACATCGAGGCGGTCGCTGCCGCAAGCCCCGACAAGATCGCCACGCTCACCGTTGATCCTGCAGCGGGCCTCTGCCCCTTCCATACCCGCATCATCGCCTCCGCGCTCAAGCTCGAGGGCGCCCAGGCCAAGCAGTGCGCCGCCCTTATCGGCGCGCTCTACCGGCTTTTCCTGGAGAAGGATGCGAGCCTGATCGAGATCAATCCGCTGGTGGTGACCAAGGAAGGTGGCCTCGTCTGCCTCGACGCCAAGATGGCGTTCGACGACAATGCGCTATTCCGCCACCCCGACATCGCCGCCTTGCGCGACTTCGATGAGGAGGAGCCGGCCGAGGTCGAGGCGTCGCGGCAAGGCCTTTCTTACGTGAAGCTCGACGGCACCATCGGCTGTATGGTCAATGGCGCGGGCCTTGCCATGGCGACCATGGACATCATCAAGCTTTATGGCGGCGAGCCTGCTAATTTTCTCGACGTCGGCGGCGGCGCGTCCAAGGAGAGGGTGGCGCAGGCGTTCAAGATCATCCTGTCCGATCCGCATGTGAATGGCGTTCTGGTGAATATCTTCGGCGGCATCATGCGCTGCGACACCATTGCCGAGGGAATCATCGCCGCCGCGCGTGAGATCAACATCGCCGTGCCGCTGGTGGTGCGGCTGGAAGGCACCAACGTCGCCCGCGGCACGGCGCTGTTGCAGGAGTTGGGGCTGGCCATCATCCCGGCAGACGATCTCGACGACGCCGCGCGGAAGGTCGTGGCGGCAATCAAGGCCGCGGCGTGAGGCTCCTCAGCGACAAGAAGTCTTCTCGCGTGGAGAGCGGGGGTATTCTCATGGCTCGGAGTGGGGCGTTGAGGCATGGCGTTTGTTGAAGGCGTGATGCGACCGTGCCCGCAATGCGGGAGCGAAGCGTTTCAATCGCTGCCGGGCTACTCGGCCGCCCCCTGGGAGATCGTTAAATGCTCCCCTTGCGGTTTCGTCTTCTTACGCAACCCGCCTGACTACAAGCACCTCGTCAGCGAGTTCGCCTGGGAGAAGACCCGGGTGGCAGAGGTCGAGCGGCGCAAATCGCGCAGCCCCGTCCGCATGTGGCGCGACCGCATGACGCGCTGGTGCGCCGGCATCTACTCGCCCGGGATTACCGGACGGCTCAAGCGCATGTTCGCACCTGGCCGCGTCCTCGACGTGGGTTGCGGCTCGGGGAAAAAGGTGCCGGAGCCGTTCATCCCGTTCGGCATCGAGATTTCCGAGGAGCTCCGCCGCGCCGCAGACGCGCATATGAGCGCCCGCGGCGGCCGCGCCATTCATGCGCCCGCGGTGGAGGGGGTGAAGGAATTTCCGGACCGCTACTTCACCGGCATCCTGCTGCGCTCCTTTCTCGAGCATGAAGCGCAGCCGAAAGCGCTGCTTGCGCAATGCGCCCGCGTGCTGACCGATGACGGCGCCGTCTATGTGCGCGCGCCGAATTTCGGGAGCCTCAACCGGCGCGTTCTCGGCGCCAAATGGTGCGGGTTCCGCTACCCCGATCATGTGAATTACTTCACCACTCGGTCGCTTGCCGCCCTGGCGGGCGGCGGGCTGAGGCTCACGCTGCTCAACCCCGTTCGCCTTCCCCTCGACGACAACATCAACGCGGTCCTCAAGCGGGGACGGGACGTATCAGCGGTGCATGCCTGATGTCAGTGCTCGTCGATCGCCACACCAGGGTGATCTGCCAGGGCTTCACCGGCGCGCAAGGAACCTTCCATTCCGAGCAGGCCATTGCCTATGGCACCCGCATGGTCGGCGGCGTGACGCCCGGCAAGGGCGGCACCATGCATATTGGCCTGCCCGTATTCGACACGGTGCTCGAGGCCGTGCGCGAGACCGGGACCGATGCGAGCGTCGTCTATGTGCCACCCGCCTTCGCCGCCGATGCGATGCTGGAAGCGATCGATGCCGGCGTCCCGCTCGTGGTGTGCATCACCGAGGGCGTTCCCGTGCTCGACATGGTGAAGGTGAAACGCTGTTTGAGCGGCTCGGACACGCGGCTGATCGGGCCGAACTGCCCTGGCATCATCACGCCCGATCAGTGCAAGATCGGGATCATGCCGGGTCACATCCATAGGCCGGGAACGGTCGGCATCGTGTCGCGATCCGGCACGCTCACTTATGAGGCCGTGGCGCAGACGACGGCTGCCGGGCTCGGCCAGTCGACCTGCATCGGCATCGGCGGGGATCCCGTGAACGGCACGAGCTTCATCGATTGCTTGAAGCTGTTCCTCGACGACGACGAGACCGAGGCGATCATCATGATCGGCGAGATCGGCGGTAGCGCCGAGGAAGACGCGGCGGCGTTCCTCGCCGGCGCTGAAAAAAAGAAGCCCGTGGTCGGGTTTGTCGCAGGGGTGAGCGCGCCACCAGGACGCCGCATGGGGCATGCGGGCGCGGTGATCTCCGGCGGCAAGGGCGACGCACGGCACAAAATTGAGGCAATGCGTGCCGCAGGAATCGTCATGGCAAATTCACCCGCCACCCTTGGAACTACGCTTGCAGGCGTATTACATGGGGGTTAGGACCGGGCGCCCAATGCTCGCCTTTTTTGCCCGGCAGGCGGGTAGCAGGAAACACCGGCAAGGTTGATTCACATGACGAGGCACGAATTGAACGGCGTGTTTGCCAGCACGTCGTTTCTGCATGGCGCCAACGCCACCTATCTCGAACAGCTCTACGCCCGCTACCAAGAGCAGCCGCAATCGGTCAGCGCCGAGTGGCAGGCGTTCTTTGCCAGTCTCAATGACGACAAGGACGACGTGCTCGCGGAAGCGCGGGGCCCCTCCTGGAAACCGTCGAACGGCGTGCGGAGCACGCTTGTCGAGCACGCGCCGCCAAGGTCGTTCACCGAGGAGCAGGCGCTCGCCGCGGCGCAAGACACCTTGGCGGCCCGCACGCTCATCCGGAACTTCCGGACGCGCGGCCATCTCTTCGCTAAGCTCGACCCGCTCGAATTGAGCACGCGCCGCGAGCATCCGGAGCTCAAGCCGAAGACCTACGGCTTCACCAAGTCGGATTACGACCGTCCGATCTTTCTCGGCGGCGCGCTTGGCCTCGAATTCGGCACGCTTCGCCAAGTGCTTGACATCCTCAAGCGCACCTACTGTCAGCATATCGGCACCGAATACATGCATATCTCCGACCCCGAGCAGCGGGCCTGGATCCAGGACCGCATCGAGGGCGCGGACAAGGAGATTCGCTTCACGCGAGAGGGCAAGAAGGCGATCCTCAAAAAGCTCATCGAGGCCGAGATCTTCGAGCGCTTCATCGACGTGAAATATACGGGCACCAAACGCTTTGGGCTCGACGGTGGCGAGGCCATGGTTCCCGCGCTCGAGCAGGTGATCAAGCGCGGTGGTCAGCTCGGGGTGCAGGAGATTGTTATCGGCATGCCGCATCGCGGAAGGCTGAACGTGCTCGCCAATGTGATGGCCAAGCCCTATCGGGCGATCTTCAACGAGTTCAAGGGAGGCTCGGCCTATCCCGACGAGGTCGAAGGATCGGGCGACGTGAAATATCATCTCGGCGCCTCCTCCGACCGCGAGTTCGACGGAAACCGCGTGCATCTGTCGCTCACGGCCAACCCGTCGCATCTGGAGATCGTCGACCCCGTGGTGCTCGGCAAGGTGAGGGCGAAGCAGGACCAGCACCAGGACAAGGAGCGCCGAGA
This sequence comes from uncultured Alphaproteobacteria bacterium, assembly GCA_963804515.1. Classification (GTDB taxonomy): domain Bacteria; phylum Pseudomonadota; class Alphaproteobacteria; order Rhizobiales; family Methyloligellaceae; genus Methyloceanibacter. Next base: position 226,908 of record CAWDQR010000008.1, read on the forward strand.
GGTGCTGACGCTATTGTTGCATGGCGATGCCGCATTCGCCGGGCAGGGTGTGGTGGCCGAATGTCTCGGTCTTTCCGGCTTGCGCGGCCACCGCACCGGCGGCTCGCTCCATTTCATCGTCAACAATCAGATCGGCTTCACCACGGCGCCGCGTTTTGCGCGATCCTCCCCTTACCCTTCCGACGTCGCCAAGATCATCGACGCACCGATCTTCCACGTGAACGGCGACGACCCGGAAGCCGTTGTATATGTGACCAAGATCGCCATGGAGTTTCGCCAGCGCTTCGGCAAGCCCGTGGTCATCGACATGTTCTGCTACCGGCGTCACGGCCATAACGAGGCCGACGAGCCGGCCTTCACCCAGCCCTTGATGTATGCCCGCATCCGCGCGCATCCGCGCGTGACCGAGATCTATGCCGCCAAGCTGATCGAGGAGGGTCTCTTGACCCCTGCCGATGTCGAGCGCATGCAGGCCGACTTCCGCGCCTTGCTGGAGGAGGAGTTTGCGGCGGGCGACACCTATCGTCCGAACCGCGCCGACTGGCTTGACGGCAGATGGTCCGGCATCGGCCATGCCGAGGAAGGGGCGCGCCGCGGCCTGACCGGCGTAGACCTCGACGTGCTCAAGGAGGTGGGGCGGAAGATCACCACCATCCCGAAGAGCTTCACGCCGCACAAGACGGTGGCGCGTATCGTCGCCGGGCGCCGCAAGATGATCGAGGACGGAGCCGGCATCGACTGGTCTACGGCGGAGTCGCTCGCCTTCGGCACGCTGTTGACCGAGGGGTTCCGCGTGCGCCTTTCGGGGCAAGACAGCGAGCGCGGCACCTTCTCCCAGCGTCACTCGGTGCTGATGGATCAGGTAAACGAGAAGAAATACACCCCGCTCAAGCACATCGCCAAGCCGCAGGGGGAGTTTGAGGTGATCAACTCCATGCTCTCCGAGGAGGCGGTGCTCGGCTTCGAATATGGCTACAGCCTCGCCGAGCCGAACGCGCTCGTGCTGTGGGAGGCGCAATTCGGAGACTTCGCCAATGGCGCGCAGGTGATCATCGACCAGTTCATTTCGTCCGGCGAGCGCAAATGGCTCCGCATGTCCGGCCTCGTGCTGCTGCTACCGCATGGCTATGAAGGCCAGGGCCCGGAGCACTCCTCGGCACGACTCGAACGCTATCTGCAGCTCTGCGCCGAGGACAATTGGCAGATCGCCAATTGTACGACGCCGGCCAATTATTTTCACGTGCTGCGGCGCCAGCTGCACCGCCAATTCCGCAAGCCGCTGGTGCTGATGACGCCGAAGTCGCTGCTGCGTCATAAGCGTGTGGTATCCAGTCTCTCCCAATTCGGACCCGGAACGAGTTTTCACCGGCTGCTATGGGACGATGCGCAATTTCTCGAAGGCGAGGCGATCAAGCTCAAACCCGACGCCGAGATCAGGCGTGTGGTGCTGTGCTCCGGCAAGGTCTATCACGATCTTTACGAGGAGCGCGAGAAGCGCGGGGTCGACGACATTTATCTCTTGCGCGTCGAGCAGCTCTATCCCTTCCCCGCCCGCGCCCTGATCCAGGAGCTTTCGCGCTTTGCCGAGGCCGAGATGGTATGGTGTCAGGAGGAGCCGAAGAACATGGGTGCCTGGAGCTTCATCGAGCCCAATCTTTCGTGGGTGCTCGAGCATATCGAGGCTCGCCACAAGCGGCCGCGCTATACGGGCCGGCCGGCTTCCGCGGCCACGGCCACGGGGCTGATGCGCAAGCATCAGCATGAGCTCATGACGCTGCTCGACGAGGCGTTGGGTTAGGATCGCTTATGCGAAAGCGCATCGTCGTTGTCTCCGTGCCGGTCGCCGACCAAGCGCGCGCCAGGGATTTCTATACCGACGTCCTCGGTTTCGAGGTTTTACGCGAGCTGCCGATGCAACAAGGCAGTAACTGGGTTCAGCTCGCCCTGCCGCGCGACGACACCTCGATCACGCTCGTCACCTGGTTCGAGAGCATGCCGGCGGGCTCGCTGCGCGGCGCGGTGATCAATGTCGATAACATAGAGACCTATCGTGCCGAGCTGATCGGCAACGGCGCTTCGCCGAGCGAGATTTCCTCAGCCCCCTGGGGCCGCTATTTTACGGTTGCCGATCTGGACGGCAATCGTTGGGTGGTGCAGCAGGATCCGATTTGAGAAGAGGGACCAGGAGCCATGGCCACAGAGATCCGCGTTCCGAGCCTTGGCGAATCGGTTGCCGAGGCCACCGTCGGCCAATGGTTCAAGCAGGCCGGCGACGAAGTCACCGCCGATGAGCCCTTGGTCGAGCTCGAAACCGACAAGGTGACCGTCGAGGTGCCGGCGCCTGCTTCCGGTGTCCTTTCCGAGATCATGGTCAAGGCCGGCGACACCGTCGCGGTCGGCACCGTGCTTGGCGCAATCGCCGAGGGCGACGGCAAGGCAAGTGCGTCCCAGCCCGAGAAGGGCGCGCTCGCAACGAGTGGGGCCACAAAAGTCGCGCCGGTCGCCCCGATCGCTGCGGCCAAGCCCGTAGAGTCGCCAAAGCTTCAGCCTGCCGCGCTCGAGCGCGAGCCGATGCGCCGTGAGGAGGTCAGCGATGTCGGCGATGACGAGATGCCGCCGTCACCCGCTGCCCGCAAGCTGCTCGCCGAGAGCGGATTTGGCCCAAGCGATGTGCAGGGCTCCGGGCGGCGCGGCCAGGTGCTGAAGCACGACGTGCTCGCCAAAACGCCTGGTAGTGTCCCCCCGGCCGGTAAAGCCGGGAGCGCTGCGTTGGCGCTACTCGCGCGCGAGCGGAAGCCGAAGCTTCCATCGGCACCCCGTCCGCCGATTGCGCCCGAGGACGAAGCCCGCGAAGAGCGGGTGCGCATGACGCGCCTCCGCCAGACCATCGCCAAGCGCCTGAAGGAGGCGCAAGACACCGCCGCCATGCTCACCACGTTCAACGACGTGGATATGAGTGCTCTGATGGAGTTCCGGCGCGATTATCGCGAGGCCTTCGAGAAGAAGCACGGGGTCAAGCTCGGCCTCATGGGCTTTTTCGTCAAAGCCTCCGTGCAGGCGCTGAAGGACATCCCTGCGGTCAATGCCGAGATCGACGGCACCGATATCGTCTACAAGAACTACTACCATATCGGCGTCGCCGTCGGCACCGAGCGCGGGCTCGTGGTGCCGGTGTTGCGCGACGCCGACCGCATGAGCCTCGCCGAGATCGAGATGGGCATCGCCGATTTCGGCGCGCGCGCGCGCGAAGGCAGACTGGGCTTGGACGAGATGCAAGGTGGCACCTTCACCATCTCCAATGGCGGCACCTACGGGTCGCTGCTGTCGACGCCGATCCTCAATGCGCCGCAATCGGGCATTCTCGGCATGCACCGCATCGAGGAGCGGGCGGTGGTGCGGGACGGACAGATCGTGGCGCGGCCGATGATGTATCTCGCGCTCTCCTACGATCACCGCGTGGTGGACGGCAAAGAGGCGGTCACCTTCCTGGTGCATATCAAGGAAGCGATCGAGGATCCGAAGCGGCTCGTGCTCGATCTGTAGGGACTCACGACACCCCTAGACCAAACCTTCAAGTTTGCGCCATCCTCCACGGCAGCTTGCCAGCGGGCGGCTTGGACCATGAGCTGTTGACGTGATGCGTGTACCGCAAGCGTGTCTCGGGTTTGTCGCGTTGCTGGGCGTGACCGTTCTCGTTCGCGCCGAGGGGCCGCCGCCAGAGCCGCGCACCGCTCTCGTGGTCGGCAATGCCGACTATTCCTACGGCCCGCTTAGAAACCCCATCAACGATGCCGAGGCCGTGGCCAAGGCGCTCGATCAGGCCGGCTTCGAGGTCACGCTCCAGACCGATGCGGATCAGGCCAAGATGGAACAGGCGATCCGCGCCTTCGGCGACGAACTCAAAGCCAAAGGGGGCGTCGGCCTGTTCTATTTCTCCGGCCATGGCGCGCAGATCAGCGGCGAGAACTATCTGCTGCCAGTCGGCGGGCATATTGCCGGCCCGGAGGACATCAAGACCGGCGCCGTGACCGCGACCGAGATCGTGGACGCCATGGCCACTGCGCACAACGATCTCAACATCGTCATCCTCGACGCCTGCCGCAACAATCCGATCGACCCGAACGGCTCGCGCGGGCTCTGGCGCATCGCCTCGAATGCAAGCCTGTTCGTTTGCCTACGCGACCTCGCGTGGCAGCGTGGCGCTTGACGGCGCCGGCAGCAACAGCCCCTACACCAAATATCTCGCCCAATCGATGAGCGCGCCGAATCTCAGCATCGAGGGCACGTTCAAGCGGACCTTGAAGGGCGTTTACGTGGAAACCCACGGAGAGCAAACGCCGTGGATCTCCTCGACCTTCTTCGGCGATTTGGTTTTCCGCCCCACTAGCGCGCCCCCGGCAGCTTCGGCACCCTCGCCAGCTCCGGCGCCGCCATCCCCGATGCCCGCGCCCAATTCGCAAGGCGCGCTGCTCAGTCCGGTGCCGTTTCCCGCCGCGATGCACGCTCAGCCGAATGCGCTTCCGCCGGCGGCTAAGCCGATCGAGCTGACAGGCGTCTATCGTGTCAGGGGAACCAATCCTAGCGGAAGCCAGTACCATGGCATGCTGTCCCTCCTGTAGCAGGGTGACGACTTCCGTCTTACCTGGTGGATCGGCAGCCAAGTCTTTCACGGCACCGGGCACTTCGCCGGCAAGATGCTCGTGGTCAATTGGGGCGACAAGACCCCCGTCATCTACACCTTCGGCGGGAACGGGGCTCTCGACGGCGAATGGGCGGACGGGTCGGCGACCGAGAGGCTTGACCCGGCTGCCACAGCCGCGGCTGGCGACATCGCCCTGCCCGAAGGCCGTTACAAGGTGGAAGGCAAGAATCCGACGGGAGCAGCTATGCAGGGACTGTCACAATCAGCCAGCAGGCGAAGCGCTATACATTGAGCTGGCACGTCGGCAGCTCGAGCTATGAGGGCTCAGGCGCACTTGCCGGCAAGCTCTGGACCGTGGATTGGGGAAGCTCGACGCCGGTCGTCTATGCCCTGGCGGCCGACGGTAGCTTGACGGGGCTACGGGAAGCGGGCAAGGGCGAGGAAACGCTGACACCCGAGCAGTGAGCGGGCAGGGAAAGTCATGAGCTACGATTTGATCGTCATCGGCACTGGACCCGGCGGCTATGTCGCGGCCATCCGCGCGAGTCAACTCGGCATGAAGGTCGCCGTGGTGGAGAAGCGCGCCACCCATGGCGGCACCTGCCTCAATGTCGGCTGCATCCCGTCCAAGGCGCTTTTGCACGCGAGCGAGCGCTTTGCCGAGGCGGCGAACGGCTTTGCGGGCATGGGCATCAAGGTGAGGCCTGAGCTCGATCTCGCCGCCATGCAGGCTTTCAAGGATGAAGGCGTCAAGGGGAACGTCGATGGGGTCGCGTTCCTGCTCAAGAAGAACAAGATCGCACCATTTCATGGTGAGGGCCGGATCACTGCCCCTGGCAAGGTGGAGGTCACCGACGACAAGGGCGGCAAGCAGACCCTGGAGACGACGAGCATCGTCATCGCCACGGGCTCGGACGTTGCGGCCATCCACGGTATTGCCATCGACGAAGAGAGGATCGTCTCCTCCACCGGCGCCTTGTCGCTGCCACAGGTGCCGCAGCGCCTCGTCGTGATCGGCGCCGGCTATATCGGGCTCGAGCTTGGCTCGGTGTGGCGGCGGCTCGGCTCGGAGGTAACCGTGGTCGAGATGCTCGACCGCATCGCGCCCGGCCTCGACGGCGAGGTGGCCGAGCAGTTTCAGCGCAGCCTCGAGAAGCAAGGCATCGCCTTCAAGCTCGGCACCAAGGTTCTGGGCGTGGAGACCACGGGCAACGCCTGCAAGGTGACGCTCGAGCCCGCGTCTGGCGGCGCGCAGGAGACGCGCGACTGCGATGTTGTGCTTGTCGCAGTGGGTCGCGTCCCCCGCACTGAAGGGCTTGGCCTGGCCGAACTCGGCGTCAACACCGACAAGCGCGGCCGCATCCAGGTCGATGCCCATTACGCGACGAGCGTGCCGGGCATCTACGCCATCGGCGATGTCATTGCCGGACCGATGCTTGCGCATAAGGCGGAGGAAGAAGGCGTTGCCGTTGCCGAGATCCTCGCCGGCCAGGCCGGTTACGTGAATTACGACGTGATCCCGAGCGTCATCTACACGGCGCCGGAAGTGGCGTCCGTCGGCAAGACCGAGGAGGAGCTGAAGGAGGCGGGCATCGCCTACAAAGTCGGCAAGTTCCCCTTCACCGCCAATGGCCGGGCCAAGGTCAACCGGACCACAGAAGGCTTCGTCAAGGTGCTGGCCGAGGAGGCGACCGACCGCGTGCTCGGCGTGCATATTCTCGGCGCCGATGCCGGCACCATGATCGCTGAGGCCGCGGTGCTCATGGAGTTCGGCGGCTCGGCGGAGGATCTCGCCCGCATCTGCCACGCGCATCCGACGCTGAACGAGGCGGTGAAGGAAGCCGCCCTCGCCGCCGACAAGCGCGCCATCCATATGTGAGTTGCGGCGCCGCCCACTCGGTGCCAGCGTGCAAGAACTCGTCATGGCCGGGCTTGACCCGGCCATCCACGTCTTTCATCCGGCTTCGCTCTAAAGACGTGGATGCTCGGCACGAGGCCGGGCATGACGATTCTATTTGTCTCGGCTCAGGCCGCCTTGTCGGATCCCTTGGTCATGTCCCCCGCGGTGTAGGACTTCGCGCCGGTGCCGGCGAGCTTGCCCTTGTCCACGATCAGATATTCGGTGCGGATGGGCTTGCCGGCAAAATAGGCTTCGAGGATCTCGCGAGTGCCCGCGGCATAGCGCGCCTGTGCCCGACAGCGAGGTGCCGGAGACATGCGGCGTCATGCCGTGATGCGGCATGGTGCGCCATGGATGGTCCTTGGGCGCCGGCTGTGGGAACCCAGACGTCGCCGGCGTAACCTGCGAGCTGGCCGCTCTCCAGGGCCCGCACCACCGCGTCGCGGTCCACGATCTTGCCGCGGGCGGTGTTCACGAGGTAGCTGCCCCGCTTCATCGTGCCGATCAGCTTGTCGTTGAACAAATGCTCGGTCTCGGGGTGTAGGGGCGCATTGATGGTGACCACGTCGCAGACCTTCACCATGGACTCGACGGTTGGGTGGTAGGTCAGTCCGAGCTCCTGCTCCACCTCCTTGGGCAGCCGGTGCTTGTCGATGTAGTGCAGCTTGACGTCGAAGGGCTTCAAGCGCCGGAGCACGGCAAGGCCGATGCGGCCCGCGGCGACGGTGCCGACATTCATGCCTCCGAGATCGTAGGCGCGCTCGACGCTGTCGGCGATGTTGCAGCCGCCCCTGACCACCCAGCCATAGGACGGGATGTAGTTGCGCACCAGCGCCAAGATCATCATCACCACATGCTCGGAGACGCTGATCGAGTTGGAATAGGTGATCTCGGCGACGGTGATTCCTTTGTCCATGGCAGCCTGCAAATCGACATGGTCGGAGCCGATCCCGGCGGTGATGGCGAGCTTGAGCTTCTTTGCCTTGGCGATGCGCGCGGCGGTTAGCTAGGCCGGCCAGAAGGGCTGGGAGATGACGATGTCGGCGTCGGGAAGCTCTTTGTCGAAGGTGGAATTCTTGCCGTCCTTGTCGGAGGTCACCACCAATGTGTGGCCGGCGTCCTCCAGGAACTTGCGAAGCCCCAGCTCACCGGAAACGCTGCCCAACAATTGGCCTGGCTTGAAGTCAATGGCACTCGGCGTGGGGCCGGTTTGGCCATCGGGATATTTCGTGATCTTCGGGATGTCGTCGCGGGCATAGGGCTTTGGATAGCCGTCGACCGGATCGGGGTAGAGTACAAGTAGAACTTTGGCCATGTTTTAACTCCTCGGCTTGCTCATGCATGCACGCAAAGCCGTGTATATCGGTATTAGTCGGGACCAGGCTCGGCGCGGAATTGCCTGCCACATCCCATGCCGGCAGCGCTTTTGCTTGACCTTCTCGACCGCTCGGCAAACGGAGCTTCCACCTTAAAAGCCCGAGCGATCAAGTAGTTTCATCGAAACGGTCAATAGGCGGCGTCTATCGAGGTCACGCGCTAGACAAACGCGCGACAGGCTGGAATGGTGCCGGACCACATTGCCGCAGGCGGGACCCCCATGCCATTGCCGAAGAGTTTGGTGGAAGGCTATCGGCGCTTCCTGCGCGACCGCCATGCGCCGGATCGGGGTCGCTATCGCCAGCTCGCCGAGCTCGGACAGGCGCCGAGCGCCATGGTCATCGCCTGTTGTGACGCGCGCGTCGACGTGTCGGCGATCTTCGACGCCGAGGCGGGCGAGCTGTTTGTCCTGCGCAACGTCGCCAATCTGGTGCCGCCTTACGAGCCCGAAGGCATGTATCACGGCACGAGCGCCGCGATCGAGTTCGCCGTGCTGGCGCTGAAGGTGCCACATATCATCGTGCTCGGCCATTCGCATTGTGGGGGCGTGGCGGCCTATCGCGAGAAGATCAGAGACAAGGTGCCGGCCCAGGGCTTCATCGCCCGCTGGCTCACTTTGCTCGACGACCTCAAGGTCGTTGAGAGCGAGACCTTCACCCATGGCGATGAAGTCGCGTTCGAGCTTGCCGCGATCCGGTCTTCGCTGGGGCAGCTGCGCAGCTTCCCGTTCGTGCGCAAGCGGGAAGAGGCCGGGCTTCTCTCGCTGCACGGCTTGCATTTCGACCTTGCGAGCGGTGCCCTGATCGGCCTTGAAGAGCCCACCGGTAGCTTCACCGCGCTGAGCGAGGCTTAGCTCTCTAGCGCAGCGTCGCCCAGAGAAAAGCGGCCGTAGCGAGCAGGCCGAGGGCGGAGCGAACGGCGTGTAGCCGTGCCCATGTTTCCATGAGCTTGCGGCTCTCCGGTCCAGCCTCTGCCGGAGGTGTGGCCATCAGCCGGTTGTTGGTCGGCATGATGGCGATGAGGGTGTAGGGTCAGTTGGCCACGAGGATGGCCGCTCCCAGGAGCCAGCGCCAGTCGCCCATCTGCCACCAGGCCAGCACTCCAAAGAGACCGCCGATTACGGCGAGTGAAGACTGCATGGCAAAGCCGCGCTTGTAGGCCGGCTTCCATTCGCTGAGCGAAGACGGATCGTCGAGCTCGAGGCGCGCCGGCTGCTCGGCGAAATTGATGTAAATCGCTGCGCCGGTAAAGGCGGCGGCAATGATCAGTGCAAAATGTCCGGCGAGCATGTTTCGGCTCGGTCGAGCTGAACCGCCGGCCGCTCTAGGCCGCGGTCTTCAGCAAATTGCGGTTGATGATGAGCTCGGCGATCTGCACCGTGTTGAGCGCGGCACCTTTACGCAGATTGTCGGAGACGACCCAGAAGGAGAGGCCGTTGTCGACGGTCTGGTCCTCGCGGATGCGGCTCACATAGGTCGCGTAATCGCCCACGCATTCGATCGGCGTGACGTAACCGCCGGGCTCTTGCTTGTCGACCACGAGCAGGCCAGGCGCCTCGCGCAACACCTCGCGAGCTTCCTCGGCGGTGATCGGCCGCTCGAACTCGACATTGACGGCTTCCGAATGGCCGACGAATACCGGCACGCGCACGCAGGTCGCGGTCAGCTTGATCTTCGGATCGAGGATCTTCTTGGTCTCCACCATCATCTTCCATTCCTCCTTGGTCGAGCCGTCCTCCATGAAGACGTCGATATGGGGAATGACGTTGAAGGCGATCTGCTTGGTGAAGATTTTCGGCTCCGGCGGATCGGTGACGAAGATGCCCTTGGTTTGGTCCCAGAGCTCGTCCATGGCGTCCTTGCCCGCTCCCGACACGGATTGGTAGGTCGCGACCACGACGCGTTTGATCTTCGCCAGGTCATGTAGCGGCTTCAGCACGACGACGAGCTGGGCGGTCGAGCAATTCGGATTGGCGACGATGTTCTTCTTGGCGAAGCCTGACACGGCGTCGGCATTGACCTCCGGCACCACAAGCGGCACGTCGGGGTCGTAGCGCCAGCAGGAGGAATTATCGATGACGACGCAGCCTTGGGCCCCGATACGTGGCGCCGATTCCTTGGAAACGGCGGAGCCGGCCGACATCAGGGCGAAATCCACCCCGCGGAAGTCGAACTGCTCCAGGTCGCGGCATTTGAGGCGGCTATCGCCGTAAGAAACCTCGACGCCCATGGACCGGCGCGAGGCGATGGCGAAGACCTCGTCGGCGGGGAATTCCCGCTCGGCCAGGATGTTGAGCATCTCCCGCCCGACGTTGCCGGTGGCTCCGATGACGGCGACCCTATAACCCATAATTACCGTTCCTTCGCATGCAGAGGACAGCCCCGCGCTTGGCGGGGATGTAAGGGGAACCGCCGGAGAATGTAAAGGCACACCGCCACGATCAGGACTGGAGGTGCGACCGGATTTTAGCCCTGCTAATCTTGGCCAAGGCGAAGTGCATCAGAGGAGGGGGAGTCGTGGCTTGGTTCAGTCTCCATCGGATCCCGATCGATCCGACCATGGTGTCGTGGATCGACCTGCTCGGCTACGCAGCTTCGCTTCTGGTGCTCACGACATTCTGCATGAGCACCATGCCACGCCTGCGCTGGGTCGCGATCGGGAGCAACGTGCTTTTTCATTCTGTTTGGCTATTTTGACCACGTTTTCCCGGTGATGCTTCTTCACATGATTTTGTTGCCGGTGAACGTGGGTCAGGCTGGCCCAGATTTATCAACTTGGCCGCAGCGTCGCGCACTCTGACGGGGAGGGCTTGTCGATCCAAAACCTCCGGCCGTTCATGACGCGGCGCGACTTACCCGCTCGGACAACGCTGATCACCAAAGGCCAATGGGCCGACAAGCTCTACTACCTGATGGAGGGCCAACTCGAGATCGTGGAACTCGGCAAAACACTGGGGTGCCGGCGCGGTAATCGGCGAAATCGGGGCGTTTGCTCCGGATCGCCGGCGCACCGCGACCGTTGTTGTTTGTTCGACCGACTGCGTGGTCTACGAGCTGACCGAGCGCAAGACCAAGGAAATGTATTTTCAGAACCCGGCCTTCGGCTTTGCGGTGATGCAGTTGATTATCGGCCGGCTTTTAGAAAACCAGCAGCACGGACCGGCAAAGCCCGAAATCGCTGCAACCGTTGAGCCCGCGATCAGCGCCACCGAATAAAATTCGGCCCGCATGCCATGCCGGAGCGCTCGGTTAGCGGAAACGATGCTCCAGCGCCATCGCCCCGGGGCCAGCTCCCGCCAGCACGAGGAAGCCGCCGGCAATGGTGATGTTCTTGGCGAAGTTGATCATCTGCATCATCTCGCCGGGCTGCCAGTGGAAAAAGATCGCGGCGAGCACGCAGAAGCCGGCCAAAGCGATGGCGGCCCAACGGGTGAACAGCCCTAGCAGCACGCCAAGGCCGCCGCCCGCCTCGACGAGAATGACGAGCGGCAGCAGCATGCCCGGCACGCCGTGGGATTCCATCATCGCTTGCGTGCCGGCATAGCCGAAGATCTTCATGATGCCGGACTGGATGAACATGATGGAGAGCAGCACGCGGCCAAGCGTTATGAGATAGGGTCCGGCGAAGTACATCTGGTGTCCCCCTTTTGAGGTGCTTATCGGCTGATCGGGCGCGAGCGCAGCGGGTGCCGCGGCCTAGTTCCCCTTGTTGCTGGGCAGCCCGTTCTTGACCTCGGCGCATTTCTTGGTGGTGAACTCGTTCACCATGCGCACCACTACGGGCCCCAAGATGTTGGTCGAATTATCGAGCCCGGTGCCGGCATAGATCAAGGCATAAACCAGCATGGGCGCGCTCGCCTCGCCCCAATTGAGGCTCGCCTTCACCGCCTTGCCGTTCTCGAAGGCGACCTTGGGCGCGATCGAGATTTCGACCACATAGGGCTCGCCATCCGCCTTCTGCGCCAAGGTGCAGCGCACCGTCTGCGCCGGGATGACGACCTCGTAGGCGCCTTCGCTCATGGCCTTGGCGAGCGGCTCGCGCTTCGCTTCGAGCTTCGATTGGCAGACCGCCTTGCCATAGGGCCAGTCGATCTTACCGCCCAGCATCTTGGTGATGTCCGCCTCGCGCCAGGTCTTGACGATGTCGCAGGAGACGTCGTCGCCGGCCGGGTCTTTGGTCGCGAGGATGTCGCAGATCTTGATCTTGCAGGCCTTGCGCGCATCCTTCTCCGCCCGCTCCTCCGCGGTGAGGGCTGGCGTACTCGCATCGGCCGCCGGCGTGGCGGTCTCTGCCGGAGTTGCCTCCGGATTGGTTTCGCCTGCGGCAAGAGCAGGCCCGCTCATGACGAGCGCAATCGATGCTGCAATCAGAGCGACCAAGCGTTTCATTGTTCCCTCAACGGCGCGGTCTCCCGAACATGCCGGGAGTATGGTCGGGGCCTGAAGCAGTGTCCAGCGCGCGAGAGTCGTCGCCCCACCCAGCGCGCCGACCTCCCCGTCAAGGGGAGGTATGGAGGCTGTGGCCTTGCAGCACGTTCATACCTCCGCCTCGCGGGGAGGTCGGCGACGCCCAAGGCGGCGCCGGGGTGGGGGGAGTTGTCTGGGCTCTTAAGCGGCGCGGTCCAGCGCCTTGACGATAGCCTCGCCCATCGCGGTGGTACCGACGGTGCGGCAGCCTGCTTGCGCGATATCTGCCGTGCGCAAGCCGTGATCGAGCACGGAAGCGATCGCCTTCTCGAGTCTGTCCGCGGTCGCGCCCAAATCGAAGGAATAACGAAGCGCCATGGCGAAGCTCGCAATGCTGGCGATCGGGTTGGCGATGCCTTTGCCGGCGATATCGGGCGCCGAGCCATGCACCGGCTCATACAGCGCGCGGCGGCGACCGCTTGCGTCGGCCGCACCGAGCGAGGCGGATGGCAGCATGCCGAGCGAGCCGGTGAGCATGGCCGCCTCGTCGGAGAGCATGTCACCGAAGAGATTGTCGGTGACGATGACGTCGAATTGCTTCGGTTGCCGCACGAGCTGCATGGCGCAATTGTCGGCGAGGATGTGCTGCAACGTCACGTCGGCGTAGCACTCCTTGTGCAGGCGGGTCACCACCTCGTTCCAGAGCACGCCTGTCTTCATCACGTTGCGCTTCTCCGCCGAATGCACGAGGTTGCGGCGGAGCCGTGCCAGCTCGAAGGCGACGGCAGCGATGCGCTCGATCTCGTAGGTCTCGTAGACTTGGGTGTCGACCGCGCGCTTCTGGCCGTTCCCCAGGTCTTTGATCTCCTTCGGCTCGCCGAAATAGACGCCGCCGGTCAGCTCGCGCACGATCATGATGTCGAGGCCGTCGACGCGATCGCGCTTCAGCGAGGACGCATCGGCAAGCGCGGGATAGCAGATGGCCGGTCGCAGATTGGCGAACAGCTCGAGGTCTTTGCGCAAGCGGAGCAGACCCGCTTCGGGACGCTGATCGTAAGCCACGCCGTCCCATTTGGGGCCCCCCACTGCGCCGAGCATGACGGCATCGGCGTGAAGCGCCCTCTCCATGGTGGCGTCGGAAATGGCTTGCCCATGGGCATCGTAGGCACAGCCGCCGACAAGGTCCGTCTCGGTCTCAATGGCGGCGAGCCCGGAGCTGTTCACCCAGGCGACCACGCGCTCGACTTCGGCCATGACTTCCGGACCGATGCCGTCGCCGGGAAGCAGCAATAATTTGTAGGGTTTCATGCCTAGTGCGGTTCCTGTGCTATATCCTGGCTCGTGCCTAACGGGAGAGAGAAATGCTGACAAGGGCGCTGTTTGCTTCGGTCCTGATAGTCGGGTTGGCGGTCGTATTCGAGCTTGTGCCGCCGATGCTGGACGAGACCGCCGCCGAATCATCGGCGCAAGGAGACGTCAAGCTTATTGCGTTCGGTGTCACCGTGCATGAGGTCACCGCAGAAGAGCTTGAGAAGAGCACGCCGCTTCCGGTTCCCCGCTTCAACACCCCTGCCATGGCCTATGTATGGGTGGCCAATCTCAAGAAGGGCGACGTGGTCAAGATCGCGCTCAAAGGCGGCGAAGCCATCGTGGCCAGGAACGAAGCGACGCTTGAGGCGGACACGCCGACATTTTTGCTGCTCGCTGGCAAGCGGGGGGTTCCCCCCGGCGGTTGGCCCGAAGGGACCTATAACGCCGAGACAGAGATCCTGCGGGACGGCAAGCTGGTGATCACCGAGACGACGAAGCCAATGGTGTTCGAGTAGTAAAGCGAGGCGCGTCAGCGCGGGCGGTCGGGCCCGTCGCCAGAGGAGGCGCGGCCGAAAATGTAGCCGGCCACGCCGCCGAGCAGGGTTGCAAGGATTTCTTTCGACAGTGCGTTGGTGACGGCAAGGATCAGGATCGTCGGCACGAGCAGCACGAGGCCGAAAGCGCTCAAGGTCGCTGGGCCCCAGCCGGTGGACCGGCGATAGACGATGAAACCGCCCCCGAGCAGCATGATGATGGCGGCGGCAAGCGCGATGATCTGCACCGTGGCGGTGGTCTGCATGGTTCTAAGCCCAAGGCCTCCGCATTCTCGCCTCGGTTTCGAAGCCAGCGATGGCGTCGGCCTTCTCCAGCGTGAGCCCGATATCGTCGAGGCCCTCCATCAGGCAGCGCTTCAGGAAGGGATCGATGTCGAAATGGATGGCGCCGCCATCGGGTCCGCGGATCTCCTGGTGCTCGAGATCGACGGTGATGGTGGCGTTGGCGCCGCGCAAGGCGTCGTCGAGCAACTTGTCGATCTCTTCTTGCGGCAGCGCGATGGGCAGAATGCCGTTCTTGAAGCAGTTGTTGTAGAAGATGTCGGCGAAGGACGGCGCGATGATGCAACGGAAGCCGAAATCGAGCAGCGCCCAGGGCGCGTGCTCGCGGGAGGAACCGCAGCCGAAATTCTCGCCGACGATCAGGATCTTCGCTTGGTGGTAAGGCGGCTGGTGCAACACGAAATCGGGCTTGTGCTTACCCTCCTCGTCGTAGCGAAGCTCGGCGAACAGGCCTCTGCCCAGCCCCGTGCGCTTGATGGTCTTCAGATACTGCTTGGGGATGATCATGTCGGTGTCGACATTGATCATCGGCAAGGGGGCGGCGATGCCCGTGAGCGTGGTGAATTTTTCCATGATGGTGCTTCCTGCACGAATCCCGGCGCCACAGAAGCGTCGCCAGCCGATTTTGTAAAGCCCCCAGTAGAGTTTCGAGCTATTGGGGCGCCAAGGCCTGCGCCTTCACCTTGGAGCTCGGCTGCGTCGCCGGTGCGCTCGCAGTCTCGCCGCTGCCGCTCTCGATGAGCTCATTGTAATATTTGCGCATAGTGTCGCAACGTTGCGGCCCCGGAGGATGCACCGCGTCGCCTTTGAGCGTCGAGATGAAGGCGCAGATGTCCTCCATCCCTTGCGCGTCCAGCCAGCCCCATTTCACGCCGCGCCTGATGGCGAACAGGTCTGCCTTGGTCTCGTCGGGCCCTTCGAATTGGTGCCCGCATTCGTGGGAAAAGATGTAGAGCTTCACCGCCGTGGAGAGCCCGTTGATCTTCTTGGTATTGAGGATAACGAAACCGGGGAAGGCGCCGCCCCAGCTGTCGAAATCGGAGTTCAGTACCGTCGGCCTCTTGCCGCAATTGACGGAGCGGCCGTCGATCTTGAATTGGTCAAACGGTATCAGTTTCGCCTGGGGGCTCTCCTTCAGATATTCCTCGACGGTCGGGCCGGCCGAATCTCCGAAAAAGGTCGAGTCCTGAGCAGACGCGGTACCCAGCTGGAACGCGCAGGCCCCAAAGACCAAGACGCCAAGAAGCGTCCCCCCAGCTCTCGTCACCGCGTCCCTCATAGGCCCAGCTTACGAGGCGAATGGGCTTTGCGCAATCGGCCTCGGGGGGCCGGGAGGCAGCCTATTCGCCACCGTCACGCGCGGTCACGCCTTTGTTGGTGAAACATTGGCGGAGCTGATTGCAGCGCTCCTCTGGATCCGGATGCACGGGGCCGTGGCCGGCGATGTTGAACACCGCGCAAATGTCGTCAAGCGCCTGGTCGTTGAGCCAACCTTCGCGCCTCGCCCGCCGCACGGCGTAGCAATCCGCCGAGGTCTCGCTCGGGCCGTACAGGATATGCCCGCATTCGTGGTAGTAGATTAGCCATTGCACCTGCTGCGGTAGATCTTTCAGGGCCTGCATGTTGAGCATGATCACCGTCGATGAGACGGCGAACCCTTCGAAATCCCGGAGCAGCGTCTGGGTATTGCCGCAAGACAGACGCCGCCCCGCAATGACGAGCCGGCCGGCGGGGACGAGCTTGTCCTTCTCGATGCCCAGAGCTTGATGCTCGGCGGGAGCCGCGAACAGCGTGAAGAGAAGCGCAATGAACGCCGCGATGCGGGCAGCCTGGCCCATTGAACAAATCCCCTGCTGCCCCGCTTACCGCGCAGTCTGCGGGCCGCTACGCGCTTCCGTCAACGCCAAACAGCCCATGCGACATGTGAGGCGAAGGTCCCTCGGCCAAGCTACAGCTTTGTCACATGTCTCAAAACCGCGTGATCGCGTGTAGCGCTCTGGCCTTGCCGCCACACTTTGGCAGAAAATGTGGTCTGGTCGAGGTTGGGCCATGCGCGGGTCGCCGAAGCAAGGGGTATAGCATGTTGGCAAAATTGAGATCGGGTCCAGCAAACACCGTACGATCGATGTGGCTCGGCGCGTTGCTCCTGCCTTGGCGCCGTCGGCGGCCGTGCGTTGGCGGATGCGGATTGCGGGGATGCCGAGCCGCCCAAGGCCGCCAAGGGCAAATGTCCCACCGGCTACAAATACAGTGCCAATAAGAAGAGCTGCGTCAAAGTCAGCTGCGGTACGGGAAGCGTCTGGAGCGGCGAGCAGCAGGCGTGTATCGACAGCCATTCGGCGACACTGACCGACCAGGATTTCTATTCGGAAGCGCGCTCGCTCACGGATGAAGGCCGTTTTGCCGAGGCGCTAGACCTCCTGCATCGCATCAAGAAACAGGATCAGCCGCGCTTGCTGAACTACATCGGCTACAACACGCGCAAGCTCGGCGACGTCGATAAGGGCCTCGACTATTACCGAAAGGCGCTCGCACTCGATCCGAACTATCTGCGCGTGCGGGAATATCTCGGCGAGGGCTATTTGCAGAAGGGCGACGTGGGCAAAGGCAAAAGAGCAGCTCATGGCGATCGCCGATCGCTGCGGTGATGCTTGCGAGGAATATGACAAGCTGGAGAAGGCGATCGTGGTATTCGTCAGCGGAGAGTCCGATCCCCAAAGCTGGTAGGGACGACCGTCACGCGGCGGCTTCTTGCTCGATGCGCTCCATATCGGCGTCGGAAAAGCCGAAATGATGGCCGATCTCGTGCACCAGCACATGGGTGAGGATTTGCCCGAGCGTGTCCTCGTGCTCGGCCCAATAGTCGAGGATCGGCCGGCGGTAGAGAAACACCATGTCGGGCACCGCACTCACATCCATGGCGCTTTTACGCGCGAGATCGACGCCGGAATAGAGGCCGAGCAGGTCGAAGGCGGACGCGATCCTCAAATCGTCGAGCACCTCGTCGGTGGGGAAGTCCTCGACGCGGATGACGAGATCGCCGGTCAGCTTGCGGAAGCGGGCCGGGAGCCGTTTATAGGCCGCGGCGGCGATGGCCTCGAGCTCGGCGAGAGATGGCGCCTGCGCACGCCGCCAGTCGACCGTGTCCGTGATCGCGAGCTTCGTTGAGTCCCGCTTGGTCATCCGCCAGGCCTAGCGTGGCTTCCGAGCAAGGATGATCCTCTCTTGCAGCGTGAAGACGATCCCGGTATCGGTTTCGCGCGGACGCAGGAAGCTGTGCAGGGGCTCATCGCGCAGCATGGCCCTCAGTCGCGCGATTGTGGCCTCGTCGCAACGCATGCGCTCTATCAATGGCCCGAACTCGACGTCCTTCTCCATCCACTCGCGATGCGCGATCTCGAAGCCGACATCGCTCAGGAGTCGGTCCCACTCCAGGAGACCAAGACAGCGGACGTGGCTCGGGTCGCTCAGTTTCTTAAATGCATTGAAGGCGAGCGCACAATCGAGCAGTTCGCCTGGCGATCGCTCAGGCAAGATCGCCGCGTCCGGTGCGATATTGTCGACAAGCGCGAGCGTGCCGCCAGGCTTAAGCACACGCCAAGCCTCGCGGGCGAAAGCGGTCACATCATCAAAATGATGCGCGGCAAGGCGGCAGGACACGAGGTCGAAGTTCGCTGCCGGGAAGGGAAGCGCGTCGGCGTCGGCAGGCGCGACCTCGACATTGGCGAGACCTTTACTTTCCGCGAGCTTTCTCGCCTCTGCGAGCATCTCGGCGGTGATGTCGCTCGCCGTGACCTGGACGATGTGCGGAGCGAAGGCGAAGGCGGTGTGGCCCGCGCCGGTCGCCACGTCGAGGACGCGCCAGGAGGGCTCAGGTCGAGTGAGCACGATGAGTCGAGCCAGACTTAAGCCCTTCGCGTGCAGGGCGGAGGTCGCATAGTCGGCCGCGGCCGCCCCGAATCTTCGTTGCACCAGCGACTTCATCCTGGCGATCCTTTCACCTCTCCCCTTGGGGGAGAGGTCGGCGCGAAGCGCCGGGTGAGGGGGCGCAGGACTCCGATTTCTCCCGAGTGAACCGCCTCACCCCGACCCTCTCCCCACAGGTTCTCGGGCGTAGTGTTTCCCATGATGGAGGTTCGTGGACGGAAGTGGATAAGCGTTTGATCATGCTTGCGTTGTCGGAGATCGGTGGTCACCGTGGTGCATCCTGATTCCCCTACAGAGCTACCTATTCGGGATCGAGGTAGCAATAAGGCTCATGAGATTACGCGATGCCAAGACTGAAGCTGACCAAAAGCGCGATCGATGTGCTCCCAACACCTGCAAAGGACATCGTCTACTGGGATAGTGGCTGTCCTGGCTTCGGCGTCAAGATCACGCCCGAGGGTCGCAAGGTATTCATCGTCCTCTACCGGGCGGGTGGAGCGGGATCCCAGCTGCGCAAATACACGATCGGGCCATACGGTCGCGTCACGCTGCACCAGGCTCGTGCAGCAGCCGTGAGGATATTCGCGGCACGCACAGAGGGGCGGGATCCGGCAGCGGAGAAACAACTGGAGCGCCGCCGCCTCGTGGCCGACGGCGTTGAGGATCAGGTCGAGCTCTTTATCAGTGAGCACGTCTCCAAGACCCGCTCCGCGCGCGAGATTTCGCGGTTGTTACGCCGTGAAGTGATCCTGAAATGGGGAATGCGCAGCGTTCACGAGGTCAGCAAGCGGATAGCCAATAATGATCAGCGCACCGGTTTCTGGCACCTTGTCGAGATTGGCGACGCCTTCCCCCTGGGCGTAGCCGTGATGCATCAGCCAGTGTTCGCCCTCAAGGTCCGGAGTCGAATCCGTGTCGAGAGGTTCATGTCCGTGGAAGAGGATTTTGCGCTCGTTGTGTAGAAAACGTCAGCGTCGAGCCCGACGCCTGGGAATTCCTTCAAGGTGGCGAGCTTGGGATCGGGCCAGGCCTTCGACCGGTCAGAGCGCACGAAGACGACGGAGCCTTCCGGTATGCGGCCATGCTTCTTTTCCCAGGCCTCGATGTCGGCGACCTGGAGAGCGTAGTTCGGGTTGGTCTTCAATTGCTCGACGATCGATATGACCACGAGCGGCCGGATCGCGTAGGTCGCAGGCAGTTCGTCGATTGCCGGATATTCCGGCGCCCAATGGGCCGGCGGGTCGAGCTGCGTGCCGAGCTGATCTGTCCTGAACGTATATTCCGTCGCCTCGAACCCATGCCTCTCGTAGGTGTAGACGTCGCCCTTCTTGGCAAATCCTTCGATGTCCGAACCGGCCTTGGCCGGTGCGAAGGTGGATTCGGCAAAGCCGGCCCAGACGGGGATGTTTGGGGTGATCGTATGGGTAAGGTCGACATACTTCGCTCCCTTCAATGCCAACTCATAGATCGACCAAAGGCTTTTGCCCTCAGCCGCCTCGCTTGTGCACGGCATCATTACCGTGCAGATGGTCACAAACGCGGCCAACGACGAGATTAGCCCACTCTGCCCCTTGCCTGATACCATGGTCGAATCTCCTAGCGCGCCCTCGCTCATCACAGCTATCTACGAACGGGCCGAGAGCCTATTGCGGCATCGACCGCAACGCCACCCACGCCGCGGGAGGTGAGCAATGAGCGCAAAGCTGGACGCCCGCAAATCAGGCTCATTCAAGATAGGTGGTGACATCGAGATCCACCGCCTCGGCTTCGGGGCGATGCGCATCACCGGCCCCCGCGTCTGGGGTCCGCCCCTTGACAGGGCCGAGGCGATCCGGACACTCAAACGCCTGCCTGAGCTTGGAATCAATTTCGTCGACACCGCTGACTCCTACGGGCCGGATATCTCTGAGCAGCTTATCCACGAGGCGCTGTACCCCTATGACGGCATTCTTATTGCAACCAAAGCTGGGTTAACGCGACCCGGTCCCGGATCATGGGAGAGGGATGGACGCCCGGACCACTTGCGCCAGCAAGCCATCAAAAGCCGCGAGCAGCTCGGGCTCGAGCAGATCGGACTGTGGCAGCTGCACAGCATCGATCCGAAAGTGCCGCGCGACGAGCAGTTCGTCGCGGTCAAATCGCTCCAAGACGATGGGATCATCCGTCACGCTGGGTTGAGTAACGTTTCCGTCGCAGACATCGAAGCCGCCTCGAAGGTGTTCCACGTGGCTACCGTGCAGAACCGATACAATCTTGTCGATCACGGCAGCGAAGACGTGCTGGATTATTGCGAAAAGCACGGGATCGGATTCATCCCCTGGTATCCACTGGCTGCGGGCCGTCTCGCCAAAAGCGGCTCGATCCTGGATGCCATAGCCAAGGCCCATGACGCCACTCCCAGCCAGATCGCGCTTGCCTGGGTGCTCAGGCGCAGTCCAGTTATGCTACCCATTCCGGGTACGTCAAAGGTCGCGCATCTGGAAGAAAATGTCGCCGCCGTCAATATCCAGCTGTCAGATGCAGAGTTCGATGCCCTCGACCGAGAAGGACGGACGGAATACCGATTGAATTAGCGGCGCTTTCCAGCCCTACCCGATCGGTTGCTCTCAGGAACAATGTTTTATAAGCCGTTCAAGCAAACTGGACGACTATGATTCTACGAAGTGTTTGGCAGGTGCACACACGTTTCTTACCGCAGATAGTCCTTATTCCTCCAACAAAGAGGTGCCGTTGAATGTCTCTCTCTATGTACCAGGCCTCGGTCCCAGCGTTTCTCCAAATGTTGAACAATCTCTCGGCGATCTTAGACAAAGCTGAGGCCCATGCCGGGAACCGCAAGGTTGATCCGGAAATCCTGCTCAATTACCGGCTCGCCCCCGATATGTTTCCGTTCGTTCGCCAGATCCAGATCGCAGCAGATCTCGCCAAGGGAGCGGTTGCGCGGCTCGCGGGTGTGGAAGTGCCGAAACATGACGATACTGAGAAGACCTTTGCCGATCTCAAGGCGCGGATCGCTAAGACGGTGACGTTCGTGCAATCCTTCAAACCGAATGACATTGATGGCTCTGAGGGTCGTGATATCAGCCTGACGCTCGGTGAACACACGATGAGTTTCAAAGGCCAGCCCTATCTGGTGCACTTCGTGCTTCCCAACTTTTATTTCCACTGTACCACCGCCTACGACATTCTGCGGCACTGCGGTGTTGAACTGGGCAAACGGGATTTCATTGGAACTATCTGACCGAGTACGATCGGGTCCGCATATTGGCGGGGTTCGGAAGTTAGACTGACGGCGCCCTCTGTCCGCTAAGTGCCACAAGCGGACATCGGCAGCCGTCCCACAGTGGACGTGAGGAGTCATTGCTAAATCGCTGCCTAGGCGAGGGTAGCGCGGAGTGATAAAGTTTTGCTGCGAAGGGACGGGGATGAGCAACGGCGCTCGAGGGGAGAACTAACCCCTGGTTCGTTCGGTAGGAGGTCACAATGGGATTGCTCGACAACATCTTCGGTTCCGGTTCCAGCTCCGCCGTTCCAGGCGGCAACGTCACGAAGCCGCTTATGATAGCGCTCCTTGCGCTGCTCGCCTCGCGTTATATGAGCGGAGGATCAAAGGAGGCTCCAGCTTCGGCACGTCCTGACGCACCAACGTTACCCAACTCGATGCCCGATCCCTCACCCGGCACCATCCTCGGCGGCTTGGGGGGCTTACTCAAACAGTTCCAGCAAAAGGGTCTAGGCGAAGTGGCCAATTCCTGGATCAAAACCGGGCCGAACAAGGCTGTCGCCCCCGGTCAGATTTCGGATGCACTTGGTCCAGACGTTATCGACACCCTTTCCCAGCGCACGGGCCTCTCCAAGGATCAGGTCTTGCAAATTCTGTCCCGAGTCCTTCCCAACGCGGTCGACCAGTTCACGCCACAAGGGCGGCTGCCGTCGCAACAGGAGCTGGCGCGGCTGATTGGCTGAGGCAGAAGCGACGGCTGCAGATTAGGTTTGACCGCATCAAATCGGGAGGAGTCACGAAATGTCGGTGCTGGGTTGGGTTCTATTGGGGCTGATCGCTGGCTTCATCGGCAGCAAGATCGTCAATCGTTCGGGTCAGGGCTTTCTGCTCGACATCGTGCTCGGCATCGTCGGTGCGGTCCTCGGTGGCTTCCTATTTACCGCTCTAGGTGCAACGGGCATCACGGGCTTCAATCTCTACAGCATGTTCGTCGCCATTGTGGGTGCGGTCGTCGTGCTCTGGGCTTACCACGCCATCAGCGGACGTTCGACCTGATCCACGAATGTGCTCAACTTTGACCGAACTCCACGCCCACCTTTGTCCGAGTGGGATGGCAGCGCGGGGCTACTAACGTTTACGTGCCCCCGCCTCATTGGAGCAGACATTTAATGCCGCGTGGCCGGTATTAGAGGCGCACGAACCTTTTCTTAATTCCGAAAAGGAGGCTGAGCTGAAGCTTGGCCTAAGCCAGACGCTCGTAGCACTCGTCGCCGAGGGCGTGACCGATGCCGATCGGCTACGAAAGTTCGCATTGGAGAGACTGCCGCTAACGCCGCATGCACCCGCAGCTTCGAAGCTCACCGCAAAATTGCGACCGACATGAGCGCCCGGTTAGTTTCGCTACGCGCTTACATTGCGACCTCTTGGTCCTGCGCGACTTGAAGGTCATCCGTCCCTCTTAGCGGGCATGGAATTTGCCTGCTTGTAGTAACCTCATAGGTGGTACCCGGCAGTGTGACGACGATGTCTTGGTCGAGCACGTCGACGCGGAGATCGTGGGCGTCAGTCATCTCGCTCTAGGCCCTGCCCGCAAACCATTCCGGCGCTAGCCCCCACGTCAGGACCGAGCCTCTACAACTTCGGCCGCGAGCTAGCGCTTCTCAGTGCTGCTAGGATTTCGCCATCGCGTTCTTAAGCATGCCGACGACGATAGTGAGTATGGCACCGCCCACGCTACCGCCAACCAACTGGCCCACGACCGCTTTGAAGTCAACTCCGCTCGCGGCCGCCGCAAGTGCAGGAATAAGCGTGCCAAGAATTTGGCCGCCACCGACACCGCCAAGTGCCCCAGCAATGGTGTTGCCGACTTTGCCTAAGTCGGCGTTGTCCACGCCCGCAGCTGCTGCATTTCCTCCGATAGCCCCAGCGATGATCTGAATGATCAGATTGATAATGGTGCTCGACATGTTTCCACCCCGTTTTTGACCCGGCAACTGATGTGCCGTGGGGCATCAAGGCTGCCTCTTTTACGTGCATTCGGCAAGGGAGAGACCGGAGTTGCCACCAATAACTTGTACACGATTCCCATGGCTGAAGACGTCTACGTGAGGGGTGATGGCCGTCCGAACGCAGCCACGGGAGCGGAGCGGCAAAGCCCTTAACCCATGGAGATCCCGGCCCTGGGCTGAATGCCGGCGCCACGGTTAAACCGAACAAGCGCCTCTAGACTACGATTTCGACCCAAGCCGCTAACGCATCCAGTACTTCGGCTCTGACCTCCGCATCTTTGCGTCCTCCGCGCGCGGGCACGTGGAAGGAATGATCGGCATCGGAAAGCAGCTTGAGGGTCGCACGCGGGCCGAGCTGTTGGGCGAGCCGCTGCATGAGATGCATGTCCGCGAGCGCATCACGCGTCCCCTGCAAGAACAGCATCGGAGTCTCCACTTCAAACAGGTGTTTTGCGCGTTCCTCCGACGGTCGCCCAATGGCATGCAGTGGGAATCCAAGGAACACGAGCCCCCGGACCCCGGGCAATGGGGATTCGGCATGTGCCTGCGATGTCATGCGGCCGCCAAACGATTTGCCTCCTGCGACAAGGGCAAGCTTTGGAACCAGATGGGATGCTTCGGCGACTGCGGCGCGAACGGTCGCTTGGGCAAGCTTGGGCGCGTCCGGCCGCTTGGAGCCGTGCTCCATGTAGGGAAACTGATAACGCAGCGTGGCGATGCGACGCTCGGCAAGTCCGTCCGCGAGGGCCGCCATAAACGGGTGCGACATGCCGGCGCCCGCACCGTGCGCCAGCACGTAGCAGATGTGCGCTTCTTTCGGCGCCTGCAACAGACCGGAGACGCGCCGCGCGTCATCGACGGTGATGGTCACCAGGTGTGGTCTCGCAGACGTCGTCATTAGGCCTCGACTGTAGGGCTGTGTATATCGGGGATAGTTCGAAACTGTTCTTGGAATCAGCCGGACCGAGGGGCGGAGTTAGACCCGCGGCAAAGACTACCGTGCCGACTCTGTGCACGCCCCCTTTCCCGCCGAGCGCCCCTTAAGGCCTCACCGCGGCTTCCAGCCTGCGAAGCCTCTTAAGCCCCAAGAGGTGTAGGATGAACATCGCCTTAAATTCTGAAGTTACCGCCGACAAGTCACTCGAGACATACCACAAGACCAACGGCCAATTCGAGGCCGTGACCGTCGACACCGTCTTCCCAGAAGCTGCGCGCGAGCTTGCGGACAAGACCGTGGCTCAGACGCGCGAAGCTTATGAGCGCTCCAAGGATGCTCTCGAAGCGGCATTGGAGACTATTGAGAGATCTTATGACGCGTTGGGCCAGGGCGCCGCGGCGCTAAACCGTAAAATCATCGAGATTGCTCAGCGGAACCTAAATTCGGGCTTCGACCTGGCAAAGAGTCTGGCGACAGCCGAGACCCTCGCCGAGATGGTGGAGTTGCGGGCGACTTATTGGCGCAAGCAATTCACCGCACTGGCGGCCCAAGCCGAGGAAGTCCGCGCATTATATACCAAGGTGGCAGCCGAGATGACCGGGCCAATCAAGGAGCATGTGACGCGCACCTTGGATGAGCTGCGCAAGGCGAACTGAGCCCACACACGCCAGGCTTCTAGCTTGATGCTATGGCTATTGGCTGCAGGCCGAAAATGACACCATTCGGCGCCCTAGTTATTGACGTGCTGGGTGGCAGCATCAGGGTGAGTTTAGCAGGCTCAAATTACGCAGTGACGTATCATAAGCCACGCAACTCTCCGCAGTTGCTGGCAAAATCGCTTCCGACCAACGAGGATCGGTACGCTTCAATGACACAAGGAGAGTTCCTAGCTCTCGCCTGGAGAGCGGCCAACGACAAGGCGAGAGAGATGGGCTGGATCGTGTAGAAGAAGCCGTGCCTGAAGATATCATTGAAACCGTCGCTTCCTCGATTCGCACGCGGCCGCAGCATCCCTTCAGCAGCGACCGTGCTCCTCGGCCATCCCTTTGAGGATGGTTCTGGCGATCGACCGGATGTGTTCAACTGAAGGGTGGCAGCTATTCGCGCCGAATCCTACTCGGACGAAAGTCAACGTACCCTCGCTAAGAACGTCTGCTTTGGGTCAGTTGCTGACGTCACAGCGTTCCATCGAGTTAGTCCGCTTCGTGCCAAGACCGGCCATTGTATGCGGCATGCTTTGCGGCAATCGGATCGGATGATACCCCTCCTCCTGGCAATAGCCTGCGTACTCCCGCGTCGCGGTCGTCTCCATCTCGACTTCCGTGATCCGCATCTTGACCACGTCGCCGATGGAGACGAGGCCGATCAGACGGCCTCTCTCCACCACGGGCATGTGGCGAAACCGGTGCGTCGTCATTTCCGACATCAGCCGGTCGATCGGGTCGGCCTCCCGCGCCGTGACCACCGTCTTGGTCATGAAGTCCGAGACCGGCTCCTTCAAGACCTTGGGACCAGATTGGCCGATCGCCCGCATGAGGTCGCGCTCCGACACGATGCCCGCGACCTTGCCGTCATTTCCCTCGATGACGATGCAGCCAATGCCATGCTGCTCGAGCAGCTTTGCGATATCGAGCAACGACTTGTCTTTGGTAGTGGTGACGACACCCCTACCCTTCAGTCTCAGAATTGCCGCGACGTTCATCTCGTTTCCTCCAGCCCTCAGGAACTTCCGTCCACGATCGCCTGCGACATACAACTCCTCCCTAATTGACAACGTGACGGCCTATCGCTTCGAGGCTGAGTTTGTGTCCGCAGGTCTCGCAAGAGTTATCAATCCTTTGTGGGGGTCCGCCGCCAGGGCGATGCTCGAAAATTGCTCCTCGGCTGAGTGATCCCGGTGAGGCATTTCCACCCGGCGGCTTCGAGTTCTTGCCCTCCGGTCGCCCAACTAAATCCGAGGACCGCCGACGCGGTTACGCAAGACGGAAGTGACATTTTACCCTTGGTGCACTGGCTGTCGCATCCCAGTCCATGCCTGCCTTCTCACAGGCAGCCTGAGTCTCGGGCGCGGCCTCTCCGGCGCATGCCGATGCCGTGAATCCAACTGCGAAAATGAAAATAAGGATCGTCACAAGGCCTTTCATGGCGCGTCTCCTTCGATTTGTGTGCCCGCCAGGCTGCCTTCAAGGATTCTGGCTAGTGCTGGCGACACGTATTTTTGTCAGGCCCCTGGTCTGGGCAGTTCGCTGGACTTCACTGGGAGCCCAAGCCGTTCAGTCTGAACCTTGCGCATCTCGTCCATGCCGTTCGTCACATGCGCCTTGATCGGCTCGGCTGCAACGACCGTCACCATGGTTGAAAGCGCCCGGACTTCCTCGGCTTGGGACGTGAGCGTAGCGAACCTCTTCCGCCAATAGGCCGCCTGCACCTCTGCTATGTCGGAGAGGTTTTTAGCGCCCGCCAAGCTCTTGGCCAGGTCGAAGCCGGAATTTACATTCCGCTGGGCGATATCGATGATTTTGCGGTTGAACGCCGCAGCGCTTTGGCCAGCGGCGTCGAAAGTCTTCTCAAACGTTGCGACCGATGCGTCGAGCGCATCATTGGAGCGATCATAGAATTCGCGGGTCTGAGCCATGGACTTCTCAGCCATGGCTCGCACAGCCTCCGGAGCAGAGGTGTCGAGACCGAGCTGACGGAGTTGGGTCGTCACGTCCCGATAACTTTTGCGGGCTTGGTCGGCGGCAGCTTGGGGATTGAAGGTAGCGGCCATGACAGTGCCTCTTGGGGTTACATCGCACGCAGGCGATGTTTCGCAGGCTAGAGCCGCGAATCCTGAGGCCCTGAGAGCGCTCGACTGCTGAGAATTTCGGTGAAAGGGGGCGTGCACGTAAACATCAGCGCCTCGGGTCCGGCGCGCCGGTAACAGATATATGGGCATTGACTGAGGGTATTGCAATCTTTAGCGCGCTAAATTGTCATCCTCGTCCGCAAACGTTGCAGCACCCCCTCTCCCCAAAGCAGAGCCGAGAAAGTCCGCTTTGGGTCATTAGCTGACGTCAAAGCGGCACGCCGCGATGTCGGCTTTGTGCCAGAACCAGACGTTGGCGGTGGCCCAGGAAGCAAACCCTAATGAGGAGCCGCAGCACCGTCGAAGTACGAGGCCCAACGGCTCAAAGCATCTCTAAAGGCTGAGTGCCGCGGGGTGGCGGGAAGGCGCGGGCAAGCTCGGCGAGGTCCGCGCGCGTGAGCTCAACATCGAGGGCCGCCCGGTTCTCACGTACATGCGCCAAGGTCCTGGCCTTGGGAATAACCAATATGTCCAGCTCGCGGAGCAGCCAGGCGATAGCGATTTGCGCGGGCGCAGCGTCGTGCTGGAGGGCCACGGCCATGAGGGCGCGGTCGCGCAAGATACGTCCCTGCTCGATCGGCGAATACGCCATGACGGGGATTTTGCATTTCCGGCACCAGGGCAATAGATTCGCCTCGATGCCCCGCCGGGCGAGATTGTAGAGGACCTGATTGGTGGCGACGGCGTAGCCGCCTGGAAGCAAAACCAGCTCCTCCATGTCGTCCACATCGAAATTGCTCACGCCCCAAGCTCTGATCAGCCCCGCGCCCACCAGCGCCTCGAAGCCATCAAGCGTCTCCTTAAGAGGGTAGCGTCCGCGCCAATGCAGCAGGTAGAGGTCAAGACGGTCCGTGCCAAGGCGGTGCAGACTCCGTTCGCAAGCGGCAATGATGCCCTCCCGCGACGCATTCTCTGGAAGCACCTTGCTGACGATAAAAACCCCATCGCGTCGCCCGGCGATGGCGTCGGCGACCACCCTCTCGGCGCCGCCATTGCCGTACATTTCGGCGGTGTCGATCAGCGTCATCCCAAGTTCGATCCCGAGCTTCAGGGCGGCGATTTCTTCGTGTCGCCTGCGAGGGTTCTCGCCCATACCCCAGGTGCCCTGACCGAGACGGGGCACGGTGTCGCCGGAGGGGAGGTTGAGCGTTGGGAGCGTGGACACTTGCATGGGAACTCTCAGGGAGCTTGCGCTACCCGGAGGCGGGGTAGCGATGAATGTAAGCAATCGCCATGGCGCCCTCGCCCATTGCCGACGCGCAGCGCTTTATCGAGTGGTGGCGCACGTCACCCGCCGCGAAGACACCCGTCATGCTGGTCTCAAGATAATAGGGCTCGCGGTTCACGTTCCAGGTCTCCCCAAACGAGCAGAACTTGCAAAGGTCGGGGCCGGTGACAAGATACCCTTCTGAAAGGGTCCGCTGTTCACCTGTTTTGATCCTGTTCTGAGGTCCTCCGCGCTGAGCAGACCGTAATACAAACAACGCCATGCGCGCAGCGCCGCTCCCGGCACGTCACTCAAACTTCCGACGCCAGCAAATTGCTGCGCGGCGCTTGAGAGCTTCGTCGCATATCAAGCATCGTGCATGAAAACCTCTGCTTGGCCTGACTCGAGCGCAAAGAGGATGCGCGAGGCGACATGCCCCGGCGAGTCGGGCTCCGGTAGGTGCTCGCGTCGGCGGGACTCCATCCCGCGCGTCTCTTCACCAAATTTTATGGCGTTCTTCCCGAAATCCGTTTCGACGAGACCCGGGTACACCACACTCACGATGATGTGGTCAGGTGCGAGCTCAGCGCGAGCCGTTAGGGAGAGCGCGTTGAGAGCGTATTTTGTTGAGGCGTACGCGCCGATGCGCGGGAAATAATTCTTGGATACCATGGAGCTAATGTTGACGATGCTCCCGCCTCCTTGCGCTCGCATCAGCGGAATGACTTTTTGCATCGCGATGAGCGGCCCCTCGACGTTGAGCGCCCAGATAGCTCGGTAGCTTGCTATCTCAACTTTTTCCACGATGCCGTAAAGACCCCGCGCTGCATTGTTGATGAGCGCATCGATGCGACCATAGTTCTCATGCACCGCGGCGACCGTACGCCCAACCGACGTAGCGTCGCTCATGTCGGTGGGTATAGCAAAGGAGCTCGCTAATTCCTGCGAGAGCTCCTGTAATTTCTCTTGCGAGCGCGCGGCAAGCGCGACCTTTGCGCCCTGCTTCGCGAGCAGCTTCGCTGTGGCTAACCCGATGCCGGCCGATGCACCCGTAACAATAACGACCTTATCCCGCACATTCATAGCCAGACAGTTGTGTGTACCGAAAATTAGATTCTGCAATAATGGTGGTGAAGGCCGCCAAGGACAGGCTGCGATGTGATGGCGCCGATGCGCCGAATCGCACGATGAAACGGGGTGTCCTTGGTCAGAGATCGATGAGTCCTCAACTCATTATAATAGGCGGCATATGCGCCGAGAATCCGGCGCAGGTGCGCTTCACCGAACACGATCATGTGGTCCAGGCATTCCCGGCGGATCGAGCCGATGAGTTTTTCAACGTAGGCATTTTGCCAAGGTGATCGGGGTGCGACCGGCCGGCCCCGAATTCCCATGGCGCGTAGACGCTGCACGAAGACGGGTCCGTACGAGGTGTCCCGATCCCTGATGAGGTATCGAGGCGTATGGTCCCACGGGAACGCCTCGGCAATCTGGCGCGAGATCCACTCCGCGGTCGGATTTGATGTCACGCCAAACGACATCCAGTGCCGTCGTCCGTGACGAAGGACGATAAGGCAATAAAGAGTCTGGAACGCGACCGTTGGCAGGACAAAGAGGTCGACCGCCGCAACGCCATCCGCATGATTGTGCAGAAAGGTCCTCCAGCTCTGCGAGGGCGGTCGCCCACATGTATCGAGCAACTGTCGACTGGGCGACGTCGAAGCCGAGCTTGACTAACTCACCATGAATGCGTGGGGCGCCCCAAAGCCGGTTCGACCGGCTCATCTCACGAATAAGCGTACGAAGCTCACCTGAAATCGTCGGCCGGCCCACATGAGGGCGCGATCGCCAGCGCCAATATGCACCGAACCCAGCGCGGTGCCAGCGAATGATCGTCTCCGGCTTGACCGTAGGCCAAAGAGGCGGCTTGGCGCTTTGGACCCGCGAGGAGCTGAAGCGCTATCCCTTCCTCCGCTTGAGGCTCACCGTGGCCAAAACCGGCCCCGAACACATGGATGACTGACGGATATGGAGGCTGGCCAAGACGGCATCACTCTGTTTCTTTGTGGCGACGTCATGCTTGGGCGGGGCATCGACCAGATCATGCACTGTCCAAGCGACCCAACTCTTTACGAATCGTATGTGACCTCAGCCCTCGGCTATGTCGAGCTTGCGGAGAGAGCCCACGGGCCGATCCCGAGAGATTGCCCTTTCGACTATGTTTGGGGTGACTCGCTTAACGACCTCGACGCCGCGCATCCCGCGGCGCGCATCGTCAACCTTGAAACGAGCATCACGACAAGCACGAGCCCGGTGCCGAAGGGCATCAATTACAAGATGCACCCGGGCAATGATTCCCTGCCTCAAGGCGGCTGGCGTGGATTGAGAGAAAGCCTTTGCCTCTGCCTGCCATGGCGCGGGGCGCGCGATGTCGCGCCATGCAGCGCTTAGGAAATGGAGCGGGCGTCAAATCATTGATGATTTGGCAAAGACGGGGATCCTTATCCGCAGCCCATCGACGCGATGCGTCGCGGAGGAGGCGCCTGGGGCCTACAAGGATGTCGACGCTGTCGTATTGGCGGGCAGGTCCTTGCCCGGCGCGTAGCGCGTCTGCGCTCGCTCTCTGCATCAAGGGCTGAGCGGGCCAAGCGAAGCCGGAGCATCCACTCGACCCAGCACCTCATGGGCTAACTTTAATCCGATTGTCTCGGCTCTTTGAGCCGCATTTTCGGGGACGGAGCTTGCTAAAGGGTGCGCAAAGGCCCATATAGATGACACGGCACGCCCAATGACGGGCGCCGTCTCAGACCGACGGTAAGATTGTCGCGCCGAGTAGGCGACGCGTCCTTATTGAGGACGATAAACGTGGTCTTCGCGGCAAGTAGGCCGCGAAGATCGAGCTGTGCTAAATCCGACACCGATTGCGCTTTGGTGATAGAGCGAACACAACAATGTTCGCCGTAAGTGGCGGTCATGCGTAAGCGGGCCGCCACAGTTAGTGTTCGCGGTTCCACGAGCGGCCCGGTCTCACGCATTGGACGTAAATGACGCGCTGCATGTTCGGTGCAACGTCGGAGTAGATCGTTCAACGCCTATGCGCGATCGAGCGGGGGTTCGGAAAAAGGGGACGGAGCTGGGCTTAACTGGTTGTCAGCAGGAAAACGAGAACGATGGTTAGAGTTGATTATAGCGCACAGGCGGAACTCTTTCCCCCAAGGCGTCGGGGATTTGGTAAGAGTCAGAGTCCGATAGGCTACAAGCGGTTCGACTCCGCCGCAGAGGCCATCCGTTTTGCGATCGAAGAGCTCCCACCGAAGCTTCTTCTCGGTGCCTATCTTGAAGTAGAGGAAGACAGGTTTGGCGGCGACGCAATTCGCCAGCTTTATGAGAGCGAGGCCTATCCGCTCAAACGGCGCGGTAAAGCTACGCAGGTAGCGCCAAATAACCGAGCCTCGGTGGGTACTCATTAATCGGTTTCGGCCGACTATCGCTTAACGCTGCCCGCGCATTTCAAGAGCCTGTTGGCGAAGCGTGGGCCACGACAAAAGAGCCGCTACCAGGGCACAGCCTTCTGGAGTGGTAGGAGCAAAGAATGAACAAATTTCCTCCGCGAATTTCCGCCGCTCGGCGGAATGCCGTACTCGATTGGGGAGCATTGATCTGCCGCGAGGCTTGGTCCTTTGGGCTAATCTAATCATGGAAGAACTCGTGGAAAGATCGAACAGTTTTCATCGCGTTCAGGAGATCACATGAGACGGCAAAAGATTCTTCCTGCAGGTAGTCCTTTCGCAGGGGGCCGACGCGACCGGCGCATTCTCGGCCGCGCTCAGTGACGATGGCGTTGGCGATCCCTATAAATTGCGGCGCAAGTTATCGGAGCCCACTCGGTGTCTGGCTTGCGGAGCGGTCTATCAGGAGGGGCGTTGGCAATGGGTGGAGCTTCCCCCTGCCAATGCGCATCAAGAGCTGTGCCAAGCTTGCCATCGCATCAATGACAAATACCCTGCCGGCATCGTCACGCTAAAGGGTCCCGTGGTGAGGGAGCACGAGGAGGAAATTGTCAATCTGGCGCGCAACCTCGAGCAGGCTGAGAAGCAGGAGCATCCGCTTAACCGCATCATGGCGACCGAGAGGGAGGAGCCGGATACGCTCGTCATCACGACCACTGATGTCCACTTGCCTCGGCGGATTGGGACCGCAATTCATCACGCCTTCCACGGCGACCTGAAACTGCACTTCGACGAGGACGATTATTTCATTCGCGTCGATTGGACACGACAGACATAGCGGGAACCTTTCAGCCTGCCGGCTCCACGACCGAGCGGCGCCAAGTCCGCGATGCACTGCAGCTCGCACTCAGTGCTAACAAGCGCGTGGTGCCCGACTTCCCCCGTTTCGGATTGCAGTTTCCCTCTCGTCGTCGTGCCTGTGCCCGGTCGATGCGGCTCCAAGAGCCGTGACCATTGTTGGGTTCTTGGCTCGGGACTTCAAGCGGGATGCGACATTGGGAGTCCTACGTCCGGCGCCGCGCGTCTATACGAATTCCCGACGTGATCACGGGCCCCGGCATCGTGATGGGGAGGACCTCAAGGCCATGGTCGAGGGGCGGCTTGCCTATGTGAAGACGGCCAGCGTGGAAGGCCTATGAGGATGCTGCGCGCGCCGATACGCCCTGTGGACAGCTAGAGACTCAGAATTTCCGCGGTAGTTTGACGAAATACCCACGCGAGGCCCGAATTGCGGGGCAAAGACGCCGATGCCAGACCCACTCCTGATCTCGTAGATGGTGTCGAAGACATTCACGACATCGAAGCGCAAGGTCGGTGGCTTGGCATTGGTGAAAGTGAACTCGTGCGAGACACCGAGATTGACCTGCGTGTAAGCAGGCCTTCTGCTCGTGCATCTCTCATTGGCAAAGAGCCGCAAGGCTGGCAGACGCAAAGCCTCGCTTACGGGTCGGGTGCTATGGTGCCGAGATGAGAGTTACTTGCATTAAACTTCTTTTCGCTGCTGGTTTGGCAATGTCGCCGGTACGCGGCCACACAGCGGACGCGATATCCTTCGCGGCTAGCGATCGCGTCCAGGTGTTTGCGGATTATTATTCAGCAGGCTCGAAGGCAAAACCTTTGATCCTGCTTTTTCACCAAGCCGGTTCAAATCGCGGGGAATACGCAACTATCGGGCCGATGCTTGCCAGGCTCGGATTCAATGCGCTTGCGATCGATCAACGTTCCGGCGGTAACGCTTGGGGGCGGAACAATGAGACTGTCAAACGTCTCGGTAAGAGCACCGACTATGGTGAAGAAGCGGCATTGCAATGGGCCAAGTCCTCGGGTCAGACTGGATCGATCCTCGTATGGGGAAGTAGTTATTCTGCGGCTCTGGTGTTTTTGCTAGCCGCCGAGCATCGTCGTGAGATCAAGGCTATTCTCGCATTCTCACCGGGCGAATATCTGCGCGGCCCATCGACCGTCCGGAAAGCCGCGGCGCA
This sequence comes from uncultured Alphaproteobacteria bacterium, assembly GCA_963804515.1. Classification (GTDB taxonomy): domain Bacteria; phylum Pseudomonadota; class Alphaproteobacteria; order Rhizobiales; family Methyloligellaceae; genus Methyloceanibacter. The sequence goes on from CAWDQR010000008.1 coordinate 261,022, forward strand.
GGTTTCGATTCCGATATTCGTGACCTCAGCTAAGGTTCCAGAAGAGATTGCAGTGGCCAAATCCATTCTCGACGTCTCGCACTCCACCGAAAAAACCCAATTCGTCCCGCAGATCGCGGGCATCCATGGATCCTCGACGCTCCGAGAAGACCAGAACCCAGAGGGAGCCGAAGAAAATTGGGCAGCGGTCAAACAATTTCTTGCGAAATTCTCCTCCTAGCCATCCGCACGAACTAGCCTAGCCAACAACTCGAAGAGCTGCAGGCTGCCATCGCTCAAATCGGCGCAAAGTCTCTGCGCTTGCCATCAAAACTCGCGTAGACGAAGTCAGTGAGGCACTACGACTTGGCTGAACCATGATTGAAGGCTCGATCGGTTTGCCAGCTAGCCGCTTATCTCTCTTTTAGAACTCCATCGAGACGAGCAAGCAAACTAGCCTAAACCGCAAATTCGGACGGCGTGCTGCTTGCATCGACGCAATCTCGCGGCTAGAGCTTCACAGTGCGAAAGGGATTGATTCGTCGTCAGTTCGTCGCCACTAGATCTGTTACGGCTGCTCCAGTTTAACGTTTCGGAGAATACATCTGAAGCATGCGCTCAAAGCAATCCATGGACGCTTCAATCACCTTCATAATTCCGGCTTTCAACGAGGAAAAGTTGATCCCCTTCGCCATTCGCTCCATCCAGGAGGAGATGGCTGGTCGTCCAAACGACTGTGAGATCCTCGTCGTTGATAATGCAAGCACCGACCGAACTTCGGAAGTTGCCTTGGAGCATGGGGCGCGTGTTGTCCACGAACTGAAACGAGGAATTGTGGCAGCAAGGCAAGCCGGATATTTGCACGCCAAATATGACCTGCTCGCCAATATAGATGCTGACAACGCGGTCCCAGCAGGTTGGCTAGACAGAGCACTTGCGGCACTGGATCCCGCAACGGTGGTAGTCACGGGTCCTCTTGTCTATCCTGAATTCTCGCGCCTGATGCAGGCCCTTACGAGGTTTTTTTACTTTTTAGGGAGACTTAGCCACCACACCCTTGGAACTATGGTGCAGGGAGGTAATTTCATTGTCAGGAAATCCGCTCTGGATGCGGTAGGCGGTTACAACACCGATGTCGTTTTTTTTGGCGAGGATACCGATTTAGCGCTGCGGATCGCTACCGTTGGTAATGTGAAGCTCGTGCCAAAAATGTGGGTTTATTCGTCAGCACGCCGCTTCCAAGTTGAAGGGATCGTGCTGACTACATGGCGCTACATCCTCAACTATCTCACGGTCACGTTTCTTGGAAAGCCCGTAACCAAGGGGCATCGGGACATTCGGCCTTGACCATATGAGGTGCGGACTGTTTTAGCCGACCAAGCGGTAGAATGAGCCTGCTTCGGCTGGTCCGTTAAAGGCGGAATGGTCCCGGATCTCACGTCGCACGACTACGTTGAGCAGATCATCTAGGCTTTTCCGTGCAGTTCGACCCTTCACGCCAGAGATGCCGTAATCGGTAAAGACCCTCACGACCTGCCAATCGTTTCGCGCGCATGCTGCTCTCAATTCCGCAAGCTGATTTCAAGCTCCTGACCTCGCGTTGAGACGCGAGCATAGAGAGCAATCTTCCTGGACATACCGAGTCTCTAAAATGAGAGAATGACACGAGATAAGCTCTGCAAAAAATGTCGGGGAAGGTCAATCTCTCGTGCGGCTGAAAATTTTCGACTCGCGATCAGCTTTCATGCGGACCGCGCATCTCCTTAATCGCGGCCTGAATGCGACGCCAGTCGCGGGCTTGGCCGTTATCACCCTGTTGATCCCATTCGGCGGCCTTTTGGGCAGCCTCCCATTCGGCCTTATCGCCATGCGCGTCCAAGAGACGCCGTGCGTAGTCATAAATTTCGTTCACGTTCATGCAACGCTCTCCTTATCAAGGTCCCCTCAGTCTGCTTTTCTGCTGCCAGAGTGGCTCTGGCAAGTGCGTGTTTAAGTGTTCACGCCCTAAAATGAGCTCGCCAAAATGCCAGAGATGGTCAACTGCTCTCGCCCGGTTAGCGAAATTTTTTTTCGACTCGGCCCGACCCGTCAGCCCTACCGCATAAATAAAAATATATAGCGGTCTCTTCTCTTCGCCGATGTCAGTCATCGCAAGCCAGATTTCGCGGTTGAGTTTTGAGACGCTAAGTGCGTGAGGCGTCGATTCCCTTTCATTACCTAAACCAATAGGATCCAAGCAATGGATCAAACCACTCTCCGTTACGCCCTCCTCATCGAGAACCACCTCGAGCATCTAAAGCGTGAGTATCATCGCCTCTGGACAGATGCCTTCCTTCCGCAATTCTGGCTCCTGACCATTACGTTCGTGCCTGTTGAAGCGAAGCGAGATGACCACATTCCCATCCCATTTTATCGCTGCTTTGTCTTCTTCGAGCGCTTCTACGTTCGGCTACTCTCAAGGTTGATGAACAATTTCGAACGCAAGATACAGCGTGGCGTACGTCTTCTCACGCTTTGTAAATGGGTAGTCGATGTAGAGATACGCCAACGGCTGAAGCCATCTTAGCCGAAGCGGTCGGCCGCTTAGCGAGGGCGCGCTCTACCGCCTGGTCTGCGAACGGCCACGTACCGCCTTCGGCAGGCGGATCAATCCACATTTTATCCGATCTTGCCTACGTGTTAATGCGGCTGATTCGCTATGATCATTGATAGCCCGCGCAGACGCGAACATCTGGCGGCGATCGCGCAGCGGATGCCAGAGCATGTCAAACGACTCTCGTGGTCTGCCGATCAGATAAAGGCCGAGCGACAACGGATGCTGCGTGAGACGTTGGCCTACGCGAAGGCTAAATCGCCTTGGCACGTCAGCAGGCTAACCGGTATCGACGCAGATTCGTTCACTGAGGCTGATCTTGAGTCGCTGTCAGTGATGACCAAGCCAGACGTGATGACGAACTGGGATGAGATCGTCACGGATCGGCGCCTAACGCTCAGGGCTTGCAACGCTCATATTGACGCCAAGCTGAAAGGAACGTCCAAAGATTACTACTATCTCGACGAATACCAGGTAATCGCTACCGGGGGCTCTTCTGGGGTGCGTGGGGTATTCCCGTGGGGGTGGAATGAATTCATTGAGATCGCCTGCGCGACGTTCCGCTATCTGCTGCGCGACGAACCACCGGAACGCTACTAGCCCGCCGGCGGCTGCTCGCCGTGATCGAGGCCGGGGAAATTATTCATGGTAGCCCATTTCTGTTCTCGGTTCCGATCGATCCAGCGGCCCAGGTGAAGTGGTTCCCTGCGGCCACGCCAATCGCCAAGCTCGTCGCTGAACTCAACGAAGCGCAGCCGACCCACATCAATTGCTTCGCATCATCGCTGCAAGAACTGGCAGCGGAGGCGTTGGCCGGCCACCTGCACCTAAGGCTGCACCGCGTGACTACTAATTCCGAGCCGCTGATGCCGGAAACCCGTGACGCCGTCCGGCACGCATGGAGACTCGAGATCAATAATATGTGGGGCTGCGTCGAAGTAGGTCATATCGGCATTGAGTGCGACACGCACGAGGGGCTGCACATGAGCGACGACTTGGTCATTACCGAGTTCGTCGATCATGAGCACAGGCCGACCAACGATCCCGACGCGATTGATCACGTCCTGGTGACGTCATTGTTTGGCCGCACCCTACCGCTGATCCGCTACGAACTATCCGACCTGCCTATCCCAAGCGACCGGCTCTGCTCCTGCGGCGCGGCCTTTCCTTTGATCAAGACGGTGAAGGGGCGGTCAGACGACACCTTCCTCTACGCCGGCGAGATTCATATCCATCCGTTGGTTTTCCGCACGCCGCTCGGGCAGAACAGCCATGTCGAGCAATATCAGGTGCATCAAACGCAAGCGGGCGCAAAGATCGGTCTCGTTGCAACAGGCCCGCTCGACCTGCCCGCACTGAAGCAGGAGCTGATCGCGGGGCTTGCCAAAGCTGGACTGGAGCACGCGGAGATCGAGATCGAACTTGTCGACACGCTGGAGCGGCACAAAGAGACCGGCAAGTTAAGGCGCTTCATTCCCCTGAAACAGGGTTAGGTTGAAGCTGATAGCATCCGTCTGCTCCGTCCTCCAACTCAAGCAAAAAACCGCAATGCCACGAAAGCCACGCACGCCGCGCCCATCCGAGATCGTCATGGATGAGTTCGCTGAAGAGCGAATCCCGTGGGATTTGGATGAACACTTGAATGGCTGCCTTGCCGGCTACCAAACGGATCCGAGTTATGGGGCCGCAGTCTTTTTTGCTCTCGAAGCTCTATGGGGGATCGCGCGCGACGTAGGAGCGTGCGCCAAAGCTGGTACCCTCGATCGCGCTCAACTGGACAACAACTGGATAGTGTCCCCTACGACCAATCTTGACGTTCCATGGATTTGGATTCGCTTCCTTGCCACAGCCTGGGAGAAATATAAAACCGAGGGCGGACGGCTTGGCCATGCATTCGGTCTTGAGGGTGGCGGACAGGGCAAGCCCCTACCATGGATAGACTGATGCAGATGCTCGATGAGCGCGCGATCGCCCGCTGGGATCTAGTCGAGGCGACAAAAGGCCCGAGCGTCCGGAGAGAAGATCTGGATCGAAAACCTCGTGCAAGAGGCTGTGGAGAAGTGTGGGAAGAGTGACAACGTGTTAGGTCGTCTCGACATCTCATCGACTATGACGCGGCCGAGAGCGCCTCTGCGCTCGGTATTACAGCGGTGCCGCGTGGCGACAACGGCTCTGTCGACTTCGCCGCCAAGTCGCTGCCTATTGAAGGTATTGGGCGACCCCGAGCGGATTCGAACCGCTGACCCTCAGATTAGGAATCTGAGACCGTCCTCTTATTCGACAGGGGCGCCGACATCCAGAGTCGGTGACTTAATCGCTACCCATATGCTGCCTGGGATGATCGGCGTGAAGAATCATAGGTTGTATCAGTTTGAATTTAGACCCTTTTCGCGTGGAGAACTTTGACATTCCGCTTCCCACAGGGGAGAGGGAGAGTCGGCGTTGAGTGGGAATCGAAGGCTTTCAATGGAACTCGCGGATGTCGATGAAGCGGCCGGCAACCGCCGCAGCCGCCGCCATCACCGGCGAGACGAGATGGGTGCGGCCGAGCCGGCCCTGGCGCCCCTCGAAGTTCCGGTTGGAGGTCGAGGCGCAACGCTCGCGGGGACTAAGTTGGTCGGGGTTCATGCCGAGACACATCGAGCAGCCTGGCTCGCGCCAATCGAAGCCTGCCGCCTTGAAGATCTGGTCCAGGCCTTCCGCCTCCGCCTGCTCCTTCACCAGGCCTGAGCCCGGCACGATCATGGCGCGGACATTGGCGTTCACCTGCCGACCGGCGACGATTTTGGCCACGGCGCGCAGATCCTCGATGCGCCCATTGGTGCAGGAGCCGATGAAGACACGGTCGAGGGTGATGTCGGTGACCTTCTCACCGCCCTTCAAGCCCATATAATCGAGCGAGCGCTCCGCCGCGCGCCGCTTGGTCTCGTCGGCGATCTCGTCTGGCCGCGGCACGCGTCCGGTGATGGAGACCACCTGCTCGGGGCTCGTGCCCCAGGTGACGAGCGGCGGCAGCCTCTCGGCATGGAGCACGACCTCGCGGTCGAACGCGGCATCCTCGTCGGAATAGAGCGTCTGCCAGTGGCGGAGCGCCGTCTCAAAGGCGCCGGCCTTGGGCGCCCGCGGACGGCCTTTGATGTAGTCGAAGGTCTTCTCATCGGGTGCGATCAGCCCTGCGCGCGCGCCGCCCTCGATCGACATGTTGCAGATGGTCATGCGCCCTTCCATTGAGAGCGCACTGATCGCATCGCCCGCATATTCGATGACATGGCCGGTGCCGCCGGCGGTGCCGATCTCGCCGATGATGGCGAGGATGATGTCCTTGGCGGTGACGCCGGAGGGCAACGCGCCCTCCACGCGCACGCGCATGTTCTTGGCCTTTCTCTGGATCAGCGTCTGCGTGGCGAGCACGTGCTCAACTTCGGAGGTGCCGATGCCGTGGGCGAGCGCGCCGAAGGCCCCATGGGTGGAGGTATGGGAATCGCCGCAAACGATGGTGGTGCCGGGGAGGGTGAAGCCTTGCTCGGGGCCGACCACATGCACGATGCCCTGACGGCGGTCGCGCTCATGGTAATAGTCGATGCCGAACTCCCGCGCGTTCTCGGCGAGCGTTGCCACCTGCAAGGCCGATTCCGGATCGTCGATGCCGTGGCTGCGGTCGGTGGTCGGCACGTTGTGGTCGACGACGGCGAGCGTCTTCTCCGGCGCCCGCACGCGGCGTCCGGCCAGACGCAAGCCCTCGAAGGCCTGCGGGCTCGTCACCTCATGCACGAGATGCCGGTCGATATAGAGGAGGCAGGTGCCGTCCGGCGCCTCATGCACCAGGTGCTCGTCCCAGATCTTGTCGTAAAGGGTGCGGGGTTCAGCCATTTTTTCGTCCCAGGGGCATTTCAGGCCCTGAGATAGCGTCTCTGACCGCGGTTTACAAATCCCCTCCAGGGTCTCCGCAGCTTGTCATCGCCCGGCTCGACCGAGCGATCCAGTAACCAAGGCCTGAATTTCGATCGCAAGCGAAATTGGCTGCTGGATGCCCGCCCGCGCGGGCATGACAGTCCCTAGGTTGGGGGTGAGCCTGGGCCCTTACTTCTTGCCCTTCTTGGCCGGCTTGGCCTTGGGCGCCTCGGCCTCTGCCGCCGCCGCTTCGCCTTCTTCCTCGGGCTCGCCCGGCACCTCGCCGGCGGTGGTCTCTGCCATCAGTGCGACGGCTTTCGTGACCCAGTCGTCGTTCTCGATCTGGCCATCGAGCTTAAGCGTCTCGTCGACCTTTGCGATCTCATCGTCGGAGAGGTTGGCGATCTGCTCGAATGTGATCAGCCCGAGCTTGTTCAGCTTCTTCTCGAACTCCGGTGTCACGCCCGCGATCAGCTTCAGATCGTCGGGCTCGCCTTTCGGCTTGGTGAAGCCTTTGAAAACTTCCTTCTGTTTGCCGCGCGCGACCTGCCGCTCGGGGATGCGCGCAGCCTTGCCGCGGCGCCCACGCAGATAGTAGAGCTTGGCGCGGCGCACGCGCCCGCGACGCACCACCTCGATCGAATCGATCAGCGGCGAATGCACCGGGAAGACGCGCTCGACCCCTTCGCCATAGGAGATCTTGCGCACGGTGAAGTTCTCGTTGATCCCGCCGCCGGCGCGGCCGATGCACACGCCCTCATAAGCCTGCACGCGGGAGCGGTCGCCCTCGACCACCTTGACGTTGACGCGTACCGTGTCGCCGGGTCCGAACTCCGGAACTTTGCGCTTCTTGGCGAGCGCCGCCGCCTGCTCCTGCTCGAGCTGCTCGATGATATTCATGGCGATACCTTTCCTGGGCGCCTGCCTGACTCTGCTTGTTCAGGCGAACGCCATTCTTTTTGATTGATCTGACTAAAGATTGCGCGCCGGAAGCGCGCGGGGGTGTTCCTAACCCAGTCTTCCGCCCTTGTCGATGGATTTAGGGCCCCCAATGGCCCCCTCTGCGTCAGCGGCGCTTCAGCCTCTCCCACAGATCGGACCGGCGCTCGCGGGTGACGGCTTCAGCCTGCTCGCGCCGCCATTTGGCGATTCTCTCATGGTCGCCGGAGAGCAGCACCTCCGGGATGGCGCGGCCCTCCCACTCCCGCGGCCGCGTGTAATGCGGATATTCGAGCAGGCCAGAGGCGAAACTTTCCGCGGCGAGGGAGACTTCGTTGCCGGCGACCCCCGGAAGCAGTCGAACGCAGGCGTCGATCAGCACCAGAGCGGCAAGCTCGCCGCCCGAAAGCACATAATCGCCAATCGAGACCTCTTCGACATCGCGCGCTTCCAGCGCCCGCTCATCCACGCCCTCGAAGCGGCCGCAGAGCAGGATGGCGCCAGGGCCTTGCGCGAGCTCCCGCGCGCGGGCCTGGGTCAGCGGGCGCCCGCGCGGCGAGAGATAGAGGGTGGGCGCGTCCGCTGACATCTGGTCACGCGCGGCATCGATGGCGCGGGCCGCGATATCGGCGCGCATCACCATGCCGGGTCCGCCGCCGGCGGGCGTGTCGTCGACGGAGCGGTGCTTGTCGGGTGCAAAGTCGCGGATGTCGATGGTTGAAAGCGCCCATTTCCCCTCGGCCAAGGCCTTGCCGGCGAGGCTCGCGCCCAAGGGCCCCGGGAACATCTCGGGGAAGATGGTGAGGACGGTGGCGCGCCAGGTCATAGAAGTAACCAATCAACCATTGTCATCGCCCGGCTTGACCGGGCGATCCAGTAACCGCTGGGGTCGCTTTCAGCGACCGGCCCCATGGGTTACTGGATTGCCGCTTTCGCGGGAATGACAGCAACCAAACTAGAGCGTCACTCCGGCAGGTCCTGGGGAGGGACGATCCGCAGCCAGCCACCCTCAACGTCGACCTCCGGCACGGTCTCGCGGTTGAAGGGGAGAACCATATCAGTCCCTCCGCTCTCGGGCCGGATCTCGAGCAGGTCGCCCGCGCCGAAATTGTAGATCGCCACCACGGTACCGATCGATGCACCGTCCCGGTCAACCGCGCCGAGGCCGATCAGGTCGGAATGGTACCACTCCTCCGCCTCGCGCTCCGGCAGGCGCGTGCGCGGGACATAGAGCTTGGTCCCAGTCAGCGCCTCGGCGCCTTCCCGCGTCGTGATCCCCTCGATGCGCGCGATCACGCCCTTGGCGTCGCTCCTCAGGCTCTCGAACTCGATCGCGCGTGCCCCCGCCTCGTCCTCGAGCGCTCCGTAGCTCGCAATATCGCCAGGGTCTTGCGTGTAAGAGCGGATGCGGACCTCGCCCTTCAGCCCTTGGGGGCGCCCGATCTCGCCGAGCAGCACGCGGTCCGACTTCCGGGGCAAAGCTATTCGGCGACTGGTTGCTCAGCCGCAGGCTCGGGCGCCGGCGGCGGCGCGGCGGCGGCTTCGGCAGCGGCCTTGGCCTTCTCGGCTTGGGCCGCAAGCTTTGCCTCCTCGCGCTCGATGCGCTTCTTGCCGGGCTGGCCCTTGTTGGGGTTCGAGCGCGCCTCGCGCTTCGACAGTCCGGCCTTGTCGAGGAAGCGGAGCACGCGGTCGGTCGGCTGGGCGCCGACGCTGAGCCAATGCTTGACGCGCTCCTCGACGAGCTTGACGCGCTCGCCGTCGCGCGGCAGCAGCGGGTCATAGGTGCCGATCTTCTCGATATAGCGGCCGTCGCGTGGGCTCTTCGAGTCGGCGACGACGATCCGGTAATAGGGCCGCTTCTTGGCGCCGGCCCGCGCCAGCCTGATCTTCAGGGACATGCTCGATCCTTCTCTTCGCTAACAATCGTGACTGGGGTGCTGATTTCTAAGCTCATCGCTTCTTCGACGTCGGCAGGCCGGGAAGACCGCGGGGGAGGCCCGGAAGGCCAGGCAAGCCACGTAGCGGGCCGCTAAGCCCCGGCATGCCGCCAAGGCCCGGAAGGCCGCCGGGCGGGAGCGACGGAAAACCGGGAGGCGGCGCGGCGCCATCGCCGGCCGGTAGCTCTGGCGGAAGCTCCGGCGGCGGTCCGCCGCCGAACATCTGCCCAAAAATCCCACGCTTCTTGCGCATGGACCTCATCATGTCGGCCATTTGCCGATGCATCTTCACGAGCTTGTTGATGTCCTGCACGGATGTGCCTGAGCCCGCCGCCACCCGCTTCTTGCGCGAGGCATTGAGCAGCTTCGGGTTCTTGCGCTCACCTCGCGTCATCGAGCCGATGATCGCTTGCTGGCGCTTCAGGATCGTCTCGTCGAGATTGGCGGCGTCGAGCTGCTTCTTGATCTTGCCTACTCCGGGCAGCATGGCGAGCACGCCGCCCATGCCGCCGAGCTTCTGCATCTGCTTCAGTTGCTCGGCCAGGTCCTCGAGGTCGAAGGCGCCCTTGCGCACTTTCCGCGCAATGGCTTCGGCCTTGTCGACCTCGACGGTCTCGATCGCCTTCTCGACGAGGCCGACCACGTCGCCCATGCCGAGAATGCGCCCGGCGATGCGCGAGGGGTCGAACTCCTCGAGCGCATCGAGCATCTCGCCCGTGCCCATGAGCTTGATCGGCTTGCCCGTAACCGCGCGCATGGACAGCGCCGCGCCGCCGCGGCCGTCGCCGTCGATGCGGGTGAGCACGATGCCGGTCAGCGCCACGCGCTGGTCGAAGCTTCGCGCGAGGTTGACGGCGTCCTGGCCGGTCAGCGCGTCGGCCACGAGCAGCGTCTCATGCGGCTTGGCGATCCGCTCGATCTCCGCCGTCTCCTCCATCAGCGCCTCGTCGATATGGGTACGGCCGGCGGTGTCGAGCAGGAGCACGTCATAACCGCCGAGCTTCGCGGCCTGCAGCGCGCGGCTTGTGATGCTTGCCGGGTCTTGGCCTTCGGCGATTGCGAGCGTGGCGACGCCGGTCTGCTCACCAAGCACGCGGAGCTGCTCTTGGGCTGCGGGTCTCCGCGTATCGAGGGAGGCCATCAGCACCCTTCGCTTGTCGCGGGCCTGAAGCCGCCGCCCGAGTTTGGCCGTGGTCGTGGTCTTGCCCGAGCCCTGCAAGCCCACTAGCATCATCACCACTGGCGGTGCGGCGGCGAGATCGATGGGCTCGGCTTCCTGCCCGAGCATGCGCACGAGCTCATCATGGACGATCTTGATGACCATCTGGCCCGGGGTGATCGACCGCACCACCTCCTGGCCCACGGCCCGCTCTTTCACCGCCTCGGTGAAGTCTCGCACGATGTCGAGCGCCACATCGGCCTCGAGCAAAGCGCGGCGGATCTCGCGCATGGCCTCGGCGACGTCGGCCTCGGACAAGCTCCCGCGGCGGGTGAGCTTGTCGAGGATGGCGCCAAGCCGTCCTGACAGCGTCTCGAACATCGTCACGTCCTAAGCTCGGCAAATAGCGCGGTAGCGCAAAGCAAAAACGCACCCGCGGGCGCATCGCGCTGGTGGATGTTGACCCCCCTGCCTCCAGTTTATTTGTTGCCCTCAAATAGGCGAATAGCCGATAGGGCAACAAATCAACAATGCGCAGGGCGGCCGCTCGGAAATTGAGCTGCCCTTGAATTCGTGCCGGAATGTCGTTGAGCGGGACCCTTAAGTCAAGACTTGCGGCAGAGCAGCGGCTCAAGCCGCAGGGCGAGGTCGAGCAGCGCCTCGTCGCCTCCTGCCCAGCCGATGAAGGAGAGACCGACCAGGCCGCCTGCCGCTTCGCCCGCCGGAATCGAGATTTGCGGCAGCCCCGCATGCCCCGCCAGACAGGTGCTGGCCAGGGTCAAGGCCCTGAACTCCACCGTTGAGGCACCGTCGGGGATGCCTCTTTCGGGGGGGAGCGTCGGCGTCGTAGGCATCACGATCATGGTGCCGGGCTCGGCCAGCGCGCGCAGCCGCCTCGCGGCGGCGCCCCGAACGTCGCGTCCCGTCTTGGCCTCCTCTTGCGTCACTCGGGCGGCGATCTCGAAGCGCTCTCGGATCGCGGGCGACAATCCTGAAGCGTGAGAAAGGGCAAAGGGAAGCAGCGTCGATTGGATCTCGAAGCCTTGGATGAAGCGGAAAGCATTGCGCCAGGCATCGTAGTCGTCGCCCACGACGTCCATGCGTTTGGGTGCGGGCAGCGCGCTCGCGATCGCGTCGAGCACCTGCCATAGCGCCTCGTCGCTGCTCGTTTCGGCGCGGGCGAACATGTCCTGCGCGATGATTAGCCCTTTGAGCGGCGCCTCGACCCGGCTGCCGTCGAGCAGCACGCGGCCGATGTCGCGGAACAGCACCGCATCGCGCGCAAGGAAGCCGATGGTGTCATAGCTCGGCGCCATGGGCGTGGCGCCGGTCATGTCGATGCGGCCATGCGTTGGGCGAAGGCCCAAGAGACCGCACAAGGCGGCTGGCACGCGCACCGAGCCGCCGGTGTCGCTGCCGAGGGCAAAGTCGCATAGGCCGCCGGCGACGGCGGCCGCCGAGCCACAGGACGACCCGCCGGTGACGTGACCGGGCGCCCGCAGATTGATCGGCGTGCCGTAGTGAATATTGGTGCCGAGCACGCTGTAGAAGAACTCGTCGCAGACGGTGATCCCGGTCAAGCTTGCGCCGGCAGCGAGCAGGCGCTGGATGACCGGTGCGGTCGCTTTCGCCGGGGGCGCCGCGGCGTACCAATCCGGGTTGCCGCATCCGGCCTTGTGGCCCTCGATCGTGAACAGGTCCTTGACCATGAAGCTCCGCCCGGCGAGCGGGCCCGAGCTTGCGCCCGGCATTGGCTCCTTTAACGTGTGGGGAACGAGCGCGCCGACCGGATCGTCGACCGGAACCGAGGGCATAGGCGACTCCTCATGGTGACTGGTTGCGGCGGGTGAACCCTCGTCGCCACAACGCCATATAACAGCGGCGACGAAGCAAGCAATGCTGGAGATGGCGCCCGTGCCCCCCAATGCGACGAAAATGCAAGGCTTGCCGGCAACGGTATGGGCACTCGGCCTCACCTCGCTGTTCATGGACATCTCCTCGGAGCTGATCCATGGGCTCCTGCCCCTGTTCCTCGTGCTCAATCTCGGCGCCTCCGCGGCGGTGCTCGGCGCGGTCGAAGGCATTGCCGAGGCGACGGCGCAAGTGACCCGCATCTTTTCGGGCTGGCTCTCCGACAAATTGCAGCGACGGAAGGCGCTGGCCGTGTTGGGGTATGGTCTTGCCGCGGCGACGAAGCCGCTGTTTCCGCTGGCAAGCTCGGTCGGCACGGTGCTGTTCGCCCGCTTTGCCGATCGCGTCGGCAAGGGCATCCGCGACGCGCCGCGCGATGCCCTCATCGCCGATGTGACGCCGCCCAGCCGTCGCGGCGCCGCGTTCGGCCTGCGCCAGTCGCTCGACACCATCGGCGCGGTGGTGGGGCCGTTGGCGGCGATCGGTCTCATGGTTCTGTTCAGCGACGACATCCGCACCGTGCTCTGGTTCGCGGTGCCCCCGGCGCTGATCGCCGTCGCCATTCTCATGCTCGGTGTGAGCGAGCCGAAAACCCGGTCCGAACCGCAGAAGGCCCCGCTCAGGCTTGAGGAGGTCGCATTGCTGGGGCGCCTCTATTGGCTCGTCGTCAGCGCCGGCGCGGTGTTCACGCTCGCGCGTTTCAGCGAGGCCTTTCTCGTGCTCCGCGCGCAGAGTGGAGGTCTCGCCATCACGCTTGCTCCGGCGGTCATCGCGGTGATGAGCGTCGTCTTTGCCGCGAGCGCCTACCCGGCGGGGCGCTTGCAGGACAAGGTCGGCGCGCGTCCCCTGCTGGTCGCGGGGCTCGCTGCGCTGATCGCCGCCGATCTGCTGCTTGGCTTCGGGCAGTCCCTGGTCGCAATCTTCGCGGGCATCGCGCTGTGGGGGCTGCATCTCGGGCTGACGCAAGGTGTGCTTGCCACCCTCGTCGCCGGCTCGGCGCCAGAGCGCTTACGCGGCACGGCCTTCGGTCTCTTCGGTCTGGTCACGGGGTTGTTCAGTCTGCTCGCCAGCCTGTTGGCGGGGGTGCTCTGGGTCAGGGTCGGCGGGGATGCGACCTTCGCCGCGGGCGCTGGCTTCGCCGCAACCGCGCTGCTTGCCTTCCTGTTTCTTGGCGAGGCAAAGGAGAGCGCCCGCTAAATGCCGCTTGCGCCTTCGTTTTCGGTGTTCCTAAGAGGCAACCGTCGCGGCTAAAAAGGGTTTCGATGCGTAGCCCCATATCCTTTCGCAAGATGAACGGCCTCGGCAACGATTTCGTCGTGCTGGATGCGCGGGCGCGCGCCATTCCGCTTGGGCCTGGCGAGGTTCGCGCCATCGCCGACCGTACGGGCGGCATCGGCTGCGACCAGGTGATCGCGCTCGAGCCCTCGGCGGACGCCGATGCGTTCATGCGCATCTGGAACGCCGATGGCGGCGAGGTCGGCGCCTGCGGCAATGCCGCGCGCTGCGTGGCGGCGCTGCTCGCGGCCGAGCGCGGAACGCCTCGGGTGAGCATCGAGACGGAGAGCGCGATTCTGGGCGCGCTGGTCAATGCGGACGGCACGGTGACCATCGACATGGGCGCGCCCCGCTTCAATTGGGACGAGATCCCGCTTGCCGAGCCTTTCCACGATACCAAGCGGATCGAGCTGCAGGTCGGCCCGATCGACGATCCCGTGCTGCATTCGCCCTCCGTCGTCAATGTCGGCAATCCCCACTGCATCTTCTTCGTCGAGGATCTCGAGGCGCATGACCTTGCCCGCTTCGGGCCGATGCTCGAGTACCATCCGCTGTTCCCCGAGCGCGCCAACATCTCCCTCGCCCAAGTGACGGGGCCGGACAGCTTGCGCTTGCGCACCTGGGAGCGGGGCGCGGGGCTGACGCGGGCCTGCGGCACCGCGGCTTGCGCCGCCGCGGTCGCCGCGACGCGGCGCGGGCTCACCGACCGCAAGGTCAGGGTGACGCTTCCCGGCGGCGACCTCGTCATCGACTGGCGCGAGGCCGACGACCATATCCTGATGACCGGACCTTACGGGCGCGACTATGAGGGCACGCTCCCGCCGCAGCTCTTGCAGCGGGTGCACTCTCCCTCCACGTGAAGGGGTGGAGGGGTCGCTCGTACCCTTCGTTTCGTGTTAGAAGCCGCCAAATGTCGGATATCGAGATCATCACCTTCGGCTGCCGGCTCAACGCCTATGAGTCGGAGGTCATGCGCAAGCATGCCAAGGACGCCGGCCTTGAGAGCGCGGTGATCGTCAACACCTGTGCGGTCACGCAGGAAAGCGTCCGCCAGGCGCGGCAAGCCATTCGCAAAGCACGCCGCATGCGCCCAGACGCCAAGATCGTGGTCACCGGCTGCGCCGCGCAAATCGACCCCGCCGCCTTCGCCGCCATGGCGGAGGTCGATCACGTCATCGGCAATCACGAGAAAACTCAAGGCTCGACCTTCAAGGCGCTCAGTGTCGAAGACACCGAGCGGGTCAAAGTCAACGACATCATGTCGGTCACGGAGACGGCCGGTCACCTGATCGACGGCTTCGGCACCCAGGCGCGCGCCTATGTGCAGATCCAGAACGGCTGCGACCACCGTTGCACCTTCTGCATCATTCCCTATGGGCGCGGGCCCTCGCGGTCCGTGCCGGCGGGCGAGGTGGTGGCGCAGGTGCGGAGGCTCGTCGAGAACGGCTATGCGGAGATCGTGCTGACCGGCGTCGATATCACCGCCTATGGCGCCGATCTCCCCGGCGACATCACGCTCGGCAAGCTCGCGGCGAAGGTGCTCGCGCTCGTGCCGGAACTACCCCGGCTCAGGCTCTCCTCGATCAATTCGGTGGAGGCGGACGCCGCACTGCTCAAACTCATTGCCGAGGAGGAGCGGCTGATGCCGCATCTGCATCTGTCGCTGCAGGCGGGAGATGATTTGACGCTCAAGCGCATGAAACGCCGCCATTCGCGCGAGCATGGGGTGCGCTTTTGCGAGGAGGTGCGAGCTTTGCGCCCCGACATGGTGTTCGGCGCCGACCTCATTGCGGGCTTTCCCACCGA
This sequence comes from uncultured Alphaproteobacteria bacterium, assembly GCA_963804515.1. Taxonomy (GTDB): domain Bacteria; phylum Pseudomonadota; class Alphaproteobacteria; order Rhizobiales; family Methyloligellaceae; genus Methyloceanibacter. The sequence continues at coordinate 276,512 of CAWDQR010000008.1, forward strand.
GAGCGACGCGATGTTCGCGGGCTCGCTCTCGCTCGTCGACGATTGCGGGCTCACCTTCCTGCATGTCTTCCCGTTCTCGGCGAGGCCCGGAACGGCCGCCGCCCGCATGCGGCGGCTCCATGGCGCGATCGTCGCCGAGCGCGCGGCCGCTTTGCGCGAAAAGGGCATTGAGGCGTTGCGGCGCCATCTTGCAAACGCGAAAGGGCGCCACATTCAGGTGCTGATGGAGAGCGAGGGCAGAGGCCGCGCGGCCGACTTCACGCCGGTAGCGATCGAGACGGGCGAAGGCGCAGGCCAGCTGGTCGACGCTGTCGTCAGCGGCCATGACGGCAGCGCCCTGCTCGCGAGGATGCGGTGATGAGCGGAAGCGAGAAGAAGCCCGGTTTTTTCCAGCACCTGTTCGGCTTCGGTAGCGGCGAAACGCCGAAGCAGGAGCCGTCTGCTCCCAAGCCGGCAAAAAAGGAGCCGCCCGCTCCTAAACCTGCAAAGAAGGAACCGCCCAAGGCGCAATTTCCGCCAAAGAAGGCGCAAGGAACGCCGGCAAAGATGGCTCCCAAGCTGAAAGCACCGCCTCCTGCCGGACCGCATGAGGGTGGCGCTGCCCCCCAAGAAGACGGCGCCCCAAAGCGTCCCCCTCCAAAGGGCCCGAAATCCGGAAGCAGGCGCCGTGCCCGTAAGCCCGAGGCCGAGGCACCCGCGGCGCCGTCCCCCGCAGGCCCCGCCGCTCAGCCAGGGGCTCGTCATCCTGACGAAAGTCCGCCAGGGACCCGCGAGAAGGGCACATCGGACGACTCCGAAAGCCCTTCCCCGGGAGACGAACCGGCAGCGCCGGCAGGACCGAACGCCGAGCCGCCGAGGCGTGACGAGGACGAAAAGCCAAAGGCGTCAGCCTCGGCGAAAAAGCCCGTGCCAACACAAGGCTGGCTCGCGCGCCTCGGTCAGGGGCTTGCACGAACCTCCACGTCGCTCACCGACAACCTCGCTTCGGTCCTCAATCGGCGGAAGCTCGACGACGCGACGCTTGACGAGCTCGAGGACGCGCTGATCAAGGCTGACCTCGGCGTCGCCATGGCCTCCCGCATCAGGGCGGCCATCGCGGCCACGCGCCAAGAGCGCGGGATCTCGCCGGGAGGGGTGCGCGAGGTGCTCGCCGCGGAGATCGCCAAGGGGCTCGCACACGTGGCCAAGCCCTTCGAATTGAACCCAGGCGCCCATCCCCATGTGGTCCTGCTGGTCGGGGTGAACGGCACCGGCAAGACCACCACGGCGGCGAAAATGGCGTATCAATTGATGCGCTCGGGCTCGACGGTCATGCTCGCGGCCGCGGACACGTTCCGCGCCGCCGCCATCGACCAGCTGAAAGTCTGGGGGGAACGCGTCGGCGCCGAAGTGGTGGCCAAAGACGTGGGCGCCGACCCGGCGGGGGTCGCCTATGAGGCGCTGGAGCGCGCGCAGGCGGAAAACTGCCGTGTGCTCATCATCGACACGGCGGGTCGGCTCCAGAACAAGACCGACCTGATGGCGGAGTTGGCCAAGATTGTGCGCGTGCTCAAGAAGCTCGACGAGACGGCTCCGCATAGCGTCGTGCTCGTGCTCGACGCAACCACTGGGCAGAACGCGCTCAATCAGGTGCAGACTTTTCAGGAGATCGCGGGCGTCACGAGCCTGGTCGTGACCAAGCTCGATGGCACCGCGCGCGGCGGAATTCTGGTGGCCATCGCCGAGCGCTTCGGCTTGGCCGTAAATGCCATCGGCGTCGGCGAAGGCGTCGACGACCTTCAGGCCTTTGACGCCCTTGATTTCGCGCGCGCCATTGCCGGTCTGGACACCAAGAATGCCGCAGCAGCCTGACGCCGAGCCTCCGCTGCCGCGAGAAAGTGCTCCGGCGAGCGGGACGGCGCTTGCCGCGAAGCTCGCGATCGAGCTTGGACCCTTGCTTGTCTTTTTCGGCGCCAATGCCGCGGCCGGCATCTATGCGGCGACGGCGCTGTTCATGGTCGCGACCTTCATCGCGCTGGGCGTTGCCTGGTGGCGCTACCACAAGCTGCCGGTGATGCCGCTGGTCAGCGGCGCCGTCGTGCTCGTCTTCGGCAGCCTCACGCTTTATCTGCGGGACGAGACCTTCATCAAGCTGAAGCCCACCATCGTGTACCTGACCTTCGCCGTGCTGCTCGGAGCCGGCCTCCTGCTCAAGAAGCCGGTGCTCGAGCTTCTGCTCGGGCCCGTGTTCAATCTCTCCGAGCAGGGCTGGCGCAAGCTGACCACGCGGTGGGCTCTTTTCTTCATCGCCATGGCCGTGCTCAATGAGCTTGTCTGGCGCAGCGTCTCGACTGACGCCTGGGTGACATTTAAGGCCTTCGGCTTCCTTCCCCTCACCTTCCTATTCGCGCTTGCCCAGATGCCGCTCATGCAGCGCCACAGCGAGCCTGCGGACAGCGGACCTGAGCTTCCCGATGAGCCGACCAGCCCCTAACAGGGCCTTAAGCTTATCGGCAGCGATTGTCCGTATCCGTCTTGTGAGCGAAATCCGCCCTCCCGATATGTGGGCCGACAGGTAACTCCGTCCGTCGCGCTGCAACCGCAAGTTTGCTGATTGTGCTTCAGAGTTGTATTAAGGTCTTGAAAGAGCTGAGTCGACCGAGGTGAGGCAAGGAGTGTGCGCACGCCTTGTGGGAAAGGCTGGGCCTCGAATGGTGTCCAAGAACGGGAATCAGCTCAGCCGCTCGGCGACGCATTTGATCCACCGGGCGGGCCAATGCGCCACGGATATTTTCCTGGTTGAGGCTCGCGCCAGCGGTCTGACGCCACGCCAATTCGCCGTGCTCATGACCGTCGCCGAAGAGGAAGGGGTGACCCAGACCGATCTCGTCGAGCGTACCGGGATCGACAGGTCCACGCTTGCCGACATCGTCGCGAGGCTGCTCGGGCGCGGGCTGATCCAGAGGCGCCGCGCCAAGGAGGACGCTCGCGCCTACGCCATCAAGCTCACCGCCCAGGGCTGGAAGGACCTGCGCGATGCCGAGCCTGGAGCCGCGGCCGCCGATTCGCGGATTCTTGGCGCGCTGCCGCCGGCCAAGCGGCAAGAGTTCCTCGAATCCCTCAATCTGATCGTGACGGCGGTGCGCAAGTAGCAAGCTGCCCTTTGCGGCGGCGAAGGAGTATCAGCGTCAGCCGGTCGGCTTCGTGTTGGCCGGCTGGATCAGGGGCAGAAGCTTCTCCCGGATCGCGTCCTCGGTCAGAGGACCCACATAGCGGTAGGCGATCTTGCCGTCACGCGTGATCACATAAGTCTCCGGCACGCCATATACCCCCCAGTCGATGGCGACGCGTCCCGATCGGTCGGCGCCCACGCGCTGAAACGGATTGCCGTAGCGGCCGAGGAACCGCCGCGCCGCTGCCGGGTCGTCCTTGTAGTTGATGCCGTAAAGGCGGATCCCGGGCTGTTTGGCGAGCTCGATGAGCAGATCGTGCTCTTCGTGACAGGGCACGCACCAGGAGGACCAGACATTGACGATGGTGGGCTCGCCTTTCGCCAGATCAGAGGCTCCGAACCCTTCGACTGCCGTATTGTCCACGGTAAGCCCCTCGACCCGCGGCAGGGTAAATGACGGCACGGGCTTGCCGACCAGTGCCGAGGGCAGGTGGGACGGGTCGCCGCCTTGCAGCGCGAACCAGAACAGGCCGGTGAGCCCCGCGAAGATGAAGAGGGGAAGCGCGAGGCCCCACTGCCGCCAAAGGGAGCGCAGCGCAGCTGCGGTCATGGTCTCGGTTTCCTGCTAGGGGCCTTCGCCTGACGTGCCTTCGGCGGCTTTGCCGCTGGTGGCTTCGCCACGCGTGGGCTCGCCGCCAGCGGTTTGGCCGCTGGTGGCTTGGCCGAGCGCCGGGTGATGCCTTGGCGCTCGAGCTCGGCAAGAATTCGCCGCTGCCGCCGGTTGTCCTGCACGATGAGCAGCGAAAGCGCGGCAACCGCAATGACGGTCACGCCATAGGCCGCCCAAATGAAAACCGCGTGGGGACCGAGATCGGGCATGGCAGCGAGGGCTCGGCTCAAGCCATGGCGGCGCGCTCGACATGCACCTGGCGAAGCACGTGCACGCGGCGGCGCAGGATCTCGGCGCGCATGGCGATGAGGTGTAGAAGCACGAACAACAAAGTGAAGCCCAGGGCCATGATGAAGAGCGGAGTGAGCAGCGAGGAATCGATAGTCGGGCCGCCCGCGCGGAAGATGCTCGCGGGCTGATGCAGGGTATTCCACCAATTCACTGAGAAATGGATGATCGGCACGTTGATGAAGCCGACCAGCGCGAGGATGGCGGCGGCGCGGCCCGCGCGCCCGGGCTCCTCGATCGCCTGCCAGAGCGCGATCAGCCCGAGATAGAGCAGGAAGAGCATGAGCATCGAGGTCAGTCTCGCGTCCCACACCCAATAGGTCCCCCACATCGGCTTGCCCCAGAGAGACCCCGTGACCAGGGCGACGAAGGTGAAGGTGGCGCCGATCGGCGCGGCGGTCTTGGCGGCGACGTCGGCGAGGGGGTGGCGCCAAATCAGCGTGCCGAGGCTGGCGATCGCGATCAACGTATAGCCGAACATGCCAAGCCAGGCCGCGGGCACGTGCACGAACATGATCTTGACGGTCTCGCCCTGCTGGTAGTCGGGGGGTGCCACGAAGAAAGCGAGGTAGAGCCCGGCGCCGAGCAGCAGGAAGGTGAGGGCCGCGAGCCACGGGATGACGCGGTCCGCGATGCCCAAGAAACGCGTCGGATTGGCGAGGCTCAGCATGGGCTTCATCTACTTGGTTTGGCAGATGAGCGCAATTGACCTCCTACCGCAGGGCGGCGCGGAGCGCGGCCGCGGCGGCGATGGGCGCAAGCCCGATGCTTGCCAGGCTGAGCGCGCAAAGTATGAGGAAGGGCGGCCAGGGCGATGCGGGCCCCACGCTCGCGGCGGAGACGGCGGCAACGCCGAAGATCAGCACCGGCACGTAAAGCGGCAGCACGAGGAGCGCAAGCAGCACGCCGCCCCGCCGCAGGCCCAAAGTCAGGCTGGCGCCGATGGCGGCGACGAAGCTCACCGCCGGCGTGCCGGCAAGCATGGTGAGCATGAGCAGCGGAAAGGCCTCGATCGGTAAATTAAGGAGCAGACCAAGCAGAGGTGCCAGCAGCGCGAGCGGCACGCCGGTCATGACCCAATGGGCGAGGCTTTTCAGCGCGGCGACGAGCGGCAGCGGCAAGGGCCCCATCGCCAACACATCGAGCGTGCCGTCCTCGTAATCGTTGTGGAAGATGCGGTCGGCGGATAGGAGGCTCGCGAGCAGCAGCGCCACCCACAGCACGCCTGGCGCGATGCGGGACAAGAGGTTGAGGTCGGGGCCAAGCCCCAGGGGCGTGATGGCGACGACCACGAGGTAGAAGCCAAGGGCTGTGCCGATCGCGCCGCCCTCGCGCCAGGTAAGCACCAGATCGCGGCAGAAGAGCGCCCAAGCCGACTTCACGGCAAAAGCTCCCGCGCCAGCGCAAGCTCCTGCGTGAAACGTAGCTTCAGCGGCGTATGGCTGGCAACGACCGCGATGCCGCCTTGGGCGAGATGGCGCGCGACCGCTCCGCCGAGTACCTTGACCGATGCGGCATCGAGCGAGACCGACGGCTCGTCGAGGAGCCAGATGGGCCGGGGAGCGGCGAAGAGGCGCAGCAGCGCAAGCTTCCGCTTCTGTCCCGCCGAGAGCAATCCGGCGGGGAGTTCGGCGAGGCCCGCAAGCCCGAAGATCTGAAGGGCGCCTTCCAGGTCGAAGCCGTCGCCCCCGAGAAAGTCGGACCAGAAGCGGACGTTCTCCTTAACGCCAAGCGCGCTCTTGATGCCGTTCGCGTGACCCACATAGTGACAAAGCTCGGATAGCGGGATGGATCGGTCGCCACCTTCGAGCCGGCCGGACTGCAATGGCAACAATCCCGCGATCAGCCGCAGCAGGCTCGTCTTGCCGGCGCCGTTCGGGCCAGTCACGAGCAGGGCCTCGCCCGACCTCAGTGCGAAGCTCAGTCCCTCGAACAGCAGCCTTCCGCCGCGCTGGCAGCTGATCTCATGGGCGGCGAGACTGATCTCTTGAGGCATTTGCCTGGAATTTGCGCAGGTTGAGACGAGGAAAGGCAAGCCAAGCGGTCGGTAGCGGCGGGCAAGCGCTTCTCACGCATTGTCTCGTCGCCGCAAGGGCTCTTATATAGACGGGAGCGCGCCTCCAGTAGTCCGGGATGCTTCCAAGACCCCTGGGCAGCCTGGCCGGCGCCTCCCCCGCCAAGCGATTGGCCACGCCTTTGCATGTCGTCTGCATGTCGTCCAGTTTGGCGCAAAATGGCGCTGCGCTCGAGGAGATCCTAGTTGACATCGGTAGCGGAGACCTCGCTCGACAGCTTCAAGTGCCGGCGCTCGCTCAAGGTCGGCAAGCGGAGCTATGATTATTTCAGCCTGAGAGAGGCGGAAGCGAACGGCCTCGCCGACATTCGGCTCCTGCCCTTCTCGCTCAAGGTGCTGCTCGAAAATCTGCTGCGCCACGAGGATGGCCGCACCGTCACCGCCGACGACATTCGCGGCATCGCGCTCTGGCTCGCGGAGCGCAAGAGCGACCGCGAGATCGCTTTCCGGCCGGCGCGGGTGTTGATGCAGGACTTCACCGGCGTCCCAGCCGTGGTCGATCTCGCTGCCATGCGCGACGCGATGTGCGCGCTGAATGGCGATCCGCGCAAGATCAATCCGCTCGTGCCCGTCGACCTTGTCATCGACCATTCGGTGATGGTCGATGCCTTCGGCACGACGGGCGCGTTCGAAGCCAATGTGGAAAAGGAATATGAGCGGAACGGCGAGCGCTATGCGTTCTTGCGCTGGGGGGCGGGGGCTTTCGACAATTTCCGCGTGGTGCCTCCCGGCACGGGGATCTGCCATCAGGTGAACCTCGAATATCTGTCGCAGACCGTTTGGACCAAAGCGCAGAACGGCGAGGCCGCGCTCGCCTTTCCGGATACTCTCGTCGGCACCGACAGCCACACCACCATGGTCAATGGCCTCTCGGTGCTCGGCTGGGGGGTCGGCGGCATCGAGGCCGAGGCCGCCATGCTCGGGCAGCCGATCTCCATGCTGATCCCCGAGGTGGTTGGGTTCCGCATCACCGGGAAGCTGAAGGAAGGCGTGACCGCCACCGATCTCGTGCTGACCGTGACGGAGCGGCTGCGGCGCGCCGGCGTCGTCGGCAAGTTCGTCGAGTTCTATGGGCAGGGGCTCGACAATCTGCCGCTCGAGGACCGGGCCACCATCGCCAATATGGCGCCGGAATATGGCGCGACCTGCGGCTTCTTCCCCATCGACCAGGAGACCCTCAACTATCTCGACGCCACCGACCGCAAGCGCTCACGCATCGCGCTGGTGGAAACTTACGCCCGCGAGCAGGGACTGTTCCGCGACACGGAGACGGAGGACCCGGTCTTCACCGAGACGATCGCGCTCGATCTTGCCGAGGTGGAGCCGTCGCTCGCGGGACCCAAGCGGCCGCAAGACCGCGTGCCGCTCGCTCGCGCGGCGGGCGCGTTCGCCGAGACGCTCGACAAGGAATATGGCAAGGCCGACGAGGCAGGAAAAAGAGTGCCCGTGCGGGGCAAGAATTTCGACCTCGGGCATGGCGATGTGGTCATCGCCGCCATCACCTCCTGCACCAACACCTCAAATCCCTTCGTGATGGTGGCGGCGGGGCTCGTTGCCCGCAACGCCGTGAAACGCGGATTGCAGGCGAAGCCCTGGGTCAAGACGTCGCTCGCGCCGGGTTCCCAGGTGGTGACCGACTATCTGGAGAAGGCGGGATTGCAGCGGGACCTCGACGCTCTCGGATTCAACCTCGTGGGCTATGGCTGCACCACCTGCATCGGCAATTCCGGGCCGCTGCCCGAGGACATCTCGAAGACCATCCACGAGCACGGGCTCGCCGTCGCTTCCGTGCTCTCCGGCAACCGCAATTTCGAAGGCCGGGTCAATCACGACGTGCGCGCCAACTATCTCGCCTCGCCGCCCTTGGTGGTGGCTTACGCGCTTGCCGGATCGATCATGACCGACCTCGCCACCGATCCGCTCGGCACCGATGCGGAAGGACAACCCGTCTATCTCAAGGACATCTGGCCCTCGTCGGCGAAAATCGCCAAGGTCGTGCGCAAGGCGGTGAAGCGATCGATGTTCCGCCGGCGCTACGGCAACGTCTTCGAGGGCGATGAGAAATGGCAGGGAATCGAGATCGAGGGCGGTCTCACCTATGACTGGGACGCGAAGTCCACCTATGTGCAGAATCCGCCCTATTTCACCGCGCTTTCGGCGACGCCGGCGCCGGTCACGGACGTCACGGATGCACGCATCCTTGGCCTCTTCCTCGACTCGATCACCACGGACCACATTTCCCCCGCCGGCTCGATCAGGCACAACAGCCCCGCCGGCCATTATCTGAGCGCGCATGGTGTGGCCGTGCACGATTTCAATTCCTATGGCTCGCGGCGCGGCAATCACGAGGTGATGATGCGCGGCACCTTCGCCAACACCCGCATCAAGAACATGATCGTCAAAGGCATCGAGGGCGGCGTGACCCTGCATTATCCTTCGGCAGAGGCCATGAGCATCTACGACGCGGCGATGCGTTACGCCGAGGAAGGCGTGCCGCTCGTGATCTTCGCCGGCAAGGAATATGGCACGGGCTCCTCGCGCGACTGGGCCGCCAAGGGCACGCGGCTGCTCGGCGTGCGGGCGGTGATCGGCGAGAGCTTCGAGCGCATCCACCGCTCCAACCTGATCGGCATGGGGGTGTTGCCGCTCGTCTTCGCCGAGGGCATGTCCTGGCAGTCGCTCGAGCTTACCGGCCCTGAGACGGTCCGCCTGCAGGGCCTGAGCGAGATCAAGCCGGGGCAGTGGATTGAGGCCGACATCACTTACCCCGGCGGCGCAAAGCGCGCGGTGCCGTTGCGCGCGCGCATCGACACCTTCGACGAGCTCGATTATTTCCGCAACGGCGGTATCCTGCATTACGTGCTTCGCGCCCTGGCAAGAGCTGCCGCCTGACCCGGGTCGGGCTTTTTCCGCGGTGGCGCCGGAGCATCATTCAGACTTGGAAAGCAGTCACCGAGTTGTGACCCAGCTTGATCCGTTTTTTCCGGAAATTGCGACTCGCTTCCTGCATTGTAAGCGCCATGAGGCGCCTCCTTCCCGCAAGTGCGAGTGCCCTCGTGACGCTCGCGGCAATCACTCTTGTTGGACCAGGCTTGGCGGGCCCTGGCCCGCGTTCCGACACTCACAACCCGGCCGTGATCGAGCTCTTCACGAGCCAAGGCTGCTCGTCCTGTCCGGCGGCTGATGCGTTGCTCGGGCAGCTGGCCGAGCGGCCTGGCTTCGTCGCGCTGTCCTATTCCGTCGACTATTGGGATTATCTCGGCTGGCGCGACACGCTCGGCAGCCCCGCCAATAGCGAGCGGCAGCGCGATTATGCAAAGGCGCGCGGCGATGGCCGGGTCTATACCCCGCAGGCGGTGGTGGATGGTGTCACCCATGCGAATGGCAGCGATGAGGATGCGATCCAGGCCGCGGTGGCAGCGGCTTCGGTGAGGCTCGCGCAAGTCAAGGTGCCGGTCAGCATGCACGGCGAGGGCGATACGTTGGTCATCGATGTCGGCGCTGCACCGGAGACTTCCGACCAACGCTCGGCCACGATTTGGCTCGCCATCGCCAAGGAGGTGGAGAAGGTTGTGGTGGCGCGCGGCGAGAACCGCGGACGCGAGCTCAGCTACCATCATCCGGTGCGCGAGCTGACCCCGATCGGCATGTGGCATGGCGAGGCGGTGACGCTCAGATTGCCGCTCAAGGATCTTGAGACCATGGGTGGCGATTGCCTGTTTGCGCTTTTGCAGGTGGAGGACTCCGGCCCGATCCTCGGCGCTGCCGAGTTCGAGCCGCATTGAGACCCACTGCCGTCTCGGGCCATCCCGCTTACACGACTCGCTGAGCGTTGCGTGGCCGCCGCGATCTCTGCACGCGTGCAAACAAAAGCGGGCCGGAGGGCCGGCCCGCTGCAGCGTCCACAGGAGGAACAATCAAAAAAACGAGCCAATGAAATGGCCCGGTCCAAGAGAAGACCCCGGGGGGGCTGGGGGGCTGAAATATCCGAAGCCTCTACCTGGACCGGGCCGAGAGGCAACGATGCTCATCATACGGTTCTTTGGGGCCTGCCCAGGGCTGAACTTAGGCGGAACTGTGATTTCTGTTTCATTATGTTACAGGTCGTGTAGGTGCCGGCATTTGCTTGAATTTCCTGACAGCCCAAGTCATCATGAAGGTTCTATTACAGGAGGCGCGCGTTTTGAGCGAAACCGAGCCCATAGTCTTGCCGCTGGCCCGCAAGGCCGGCGGCCATGCACATCAAGCCGAGGGGACGTCCCGGCGCGGCGGTATTGCCTTCAACCGCCAAGAATTGTCTCAAATCCTGAATGTCTATGGGCGCAAGGTGAGAAGCGGCGAGTGGCGTGACTACGCCATCGATACCTTACGCGAGAAGGCCGTGTTCTCCGTGTTCCGGCGCGCGACCGAGATCCCACTTTATCGCATCGAGAAGGCACCGAAGCTGTCCCGCCGGCAGGGGGCTTACAGCGTGGTGGCGGCGACGGGGCTGATCCTCAAGCGCGGCCACGACCTCGCCCGCGTGCTCAGGGCGCTCGACCGCGGGTTACGCCTCGTCGAGTGCTGACACAAGCAACCGTTTTCGGTCGGGACAAACGCAAAGACCCCGGCCGAAGCCGGGGTCTTGTCTTGTGCCCATTAGCTCTCGCTTAGCGGCGATCGCCGAACAGCTGCAGCAGCATCATGAACAGGTTGATGAAGTCGAGATAGAGTCTCAGGGCTCCCATCACGGCTTTCCGGCCGGCGACGGTTCCGTCGTCGCCGACATAGTACATCTCCTTGATCTGCTGGGTGTCATAGGCGGTGAGGCCGGCGAAGATCAGCACGCCGATCACCGAGATTGCAAATTGCAGCGCCGAGGACGCCAGGAACAGGTTCACCAGCATCGCAATGATGATGCCGATCAGGCCCATGAACAGGAACGAGCCCCAAGCGGAGAGATCTCGGCCCGTAGTGTAGCCGTAGAGGCTAAGTGCGCCGAACGACGCGGCGCTGATGAAGAACACGCGCGCGATGCTCGCATGGACGTAGACGAGGAAAATCGACGCGAGGGACAAACCCATGAGCGCGGCGAAAACCCAGAAGGCAATCTGGGCGGAGCCGAGGCTCATAGAGTTAATGCGCGCCGAGAGGAAAAAGACCATGGCGAGCGGCGCGAAAATCACCACCCATTTGAAGGCGCTGGCAAAGATGGCCGTGCCGAAGGCAGTCAATCCCACGATAGTGCCGTTGGCGATCTGAATGGCGTCGCCACCTGCGGCTTGATAGGTCAGGTAGGCAACCAACCCGGTGATCGCCACGCCGATGGCCATGTAATTGTAGACGCGGAGCATATAGGCGCGCAGCCCCTGATCGATCGCGCCAGTTTCGGTGCGCCCGACCGTCGTTCCTTGCGCGTAATTTCTGTCCAAGTCCGCCATTGATGGTCCTTTCAGCCGAGCTTGCTCATTTTGATTCACGGAAATGCTTTGCGCCGAATATGGGCGCTCATAAGCGCTTGCGCAAGACGAGGGCGAGGTTCGCGCCGCCGTTGGCCCCCGTGTTTCGGGGCCCTCATTCGCCTCGCAAATAGGGTGCGGCCTTGGCCGAAAGCACCCGCCAGGTGGCGACGGCGCCGACCCCGAGCACGAGCGCGAGCGCCAGCAGCATCGTCTCGACAGCGGCGAGCCCCGAGAAAACGAACTTCACCTCGAAGACCCATTTGCAGAGCGCCCAGGCCGTGGCCGTGCCGGCGGCAAGGGCGAACGCCGCGGTGGCAAGCCCAAGCAGGCCGAATTCGAGGAGCTCGGCGCGGACGATGCGCCCGCGCGTGGCGCCAAGGGTCTTGTAGAGCACGGCCTGGTATTTCCGCCGCTGCTGGCTTGCGGCCACGGCGCCGGCCAGCACGAGCGCGCCGATCAAGAGCGCCACGCCCGCGGTCATGCGGATCGCGGTCATGACCCTTTGGAGCAGATCCTTGGCGGCCTCGACGATGTCGCCGACCTTGATGGCGGTGACCAGGGGAAAGCGGTCGGCGAGCGCCTGCACGAGCTTCGCCTCGCGCGCCGGATCGGTTCCCTTGGGCAGCTCGAGCGTGGTCAGCACGCGTTGGGGGGCGCCCACCAAGGTATTCGGCGAGAACACCATGACGAAGTTGATGGCGAGCGACTCCCAGTCGATCTTGCGCAAGCTCGCGATGCGGGCCTCGACATTGCGGCCGAGGACGTTGACCGTGACGGTATCGCCGAGCTTCAACTTGAGCCCTTTCGCGGCCTCGGCGTCGAAGGAGACGAGCGGAGGACCCGCATAGCCTTGCGGCCACCAGCTGCCTTCGACGATGGTGGAGCCCTCGGGCACTTTATCGGTGTAGGTGAGGCCGCGGTCGCCGCTCAGCACCCAGCGCTCATCTGGAGAGGATTCGACCCTCTCGGCGGGCACTCCGTTCAGCGCCACGATGCTGCCGCGTAGCATGGGAGCGTCGGCGAGCTTGGCATCGGGCTCGACTGCCTTCGCCGTGTCGCGGAACGCCGCCAGATCGTTGGCGTCGACGTCGAGAAAGTAATAGGCCGGAGCGTCGGCCTGGAGATTGTCTTCGAACTCCGCCATTAAGGAGCGGTCGATCAGGGCGATGGCGACGAGGGAGCCGAGCCCTAGTCCCAGCGAGACGGCGACCTGGCGGGCCAGCGACCCAGGTCCCGCGATGCTCGCGAGCGCGAGAGCCCAGGCCGGCCGCTGCAGCCGGCGGACGCTTGCCGCGAGCTTCTGCAATGCCCAGCCGAAGCCGCATAGCAGCAGGAAGGCGGCGACGATGCCAAAGGAGATCGAGGCGGTGATGACCCGCTCCTCGGAGGCCGCAAGCCCCAAGCCAAACAGCGCGACGCCGCTTGCCGCCGCCCCGGCGATGAAGCCCCAGGCCAGCCGCTCCCGCTCGTCGGTGAGATCGGCGCGCATCAGCACGGCGGGAGGCACCGCGCTTGCGCGGCCCAAAGGCAGAAGCACGAATAAGAGCATGGTCAGCAGACCGGCGAGCGCCGCGGTCAGCAGCGATGCGGGATGCGGCTCGATGGCGAGCGCGATCGGCAGGGCGTCGCCATAGACCGCGGCGAGCAGGGCAGGGGTGAGGCCGCCAAGCGTGAGCCCGAAGGCGATGCCGAGGCTTGCGAGCAGAAGCGCCTGGATCAGGTAGGCGGCGAGCACGAGGCGGCTCGAGGCGCCGAGACATTTGAAGGTGGCGATCACCCCCCGCTTCTTCGCCATATAGCTCCCGATGGCGTTGCCGACGCCGATGCCGCCGAGCAAGAGCGCGGCAAGCCCCACGAGACTGATGAACTGGGTGAAACGCTGCGCCTCTCTGCGGAGCGAAGGCGCGGGATCGGTCCAGTCGTGAACGGCGAAGCCGCTTTCCGGGAACTTCGCTTTGATGCCGAGGCGCGCCGTGTTGAGGGCTTGCTTGTCGTCGCCGCGAGCTCCTGGGAGCTTGAGGCGATAGATCCAGCGGATCAGGCTTCCCGGCTGCACGAGGCCGGTCGAGTCGAGCGTGTTGAGCGACGTGAGCAGCCTCGGACCGTAGGCGAGGCGGTCGGCGAGCCGGTCCGGCTGCGCACCGAGCACGCCGCCGATCTCGACCGTGGCGTCGCCGATCGAGAGCTTGCTGCCGATCCCGACATTGAGACGTTCGAGCAGTGAGCGCTCGACGACGACCACGCCGGGCTTCCGCCAGACCGCGCCTGCGTCCGCCGGCTCGGTGATGACAACGTCGCCATAGAGCGGATAGGTGCCGTCGACGGCCTTGACCTCGATGAGCGCGCTCTTGCCGCCGGCGACCCGTGCCATGGCGCGGAGGCTCGCCGATTCGCTGATCAACGCTTCGGCGTCGAGCGCCGCCCGCTCCTCTGTGCTGGCGCGCCGATGCACGCGCTCGAAGGCAAGATCGCCACCCACGAGCAGGCGCCCTTGCCGCGCCAGCGCCTCATCGAACGAGGCTCCGAGCGAGCCAATGGCGGCGACGGCGGCGACGCCGAGGGCGATGCAGAGCACGAAGACGGTGAGGCCGCCGGCACCGGCGCGGAGCTCGCGAAAGGCGATGGAGAGCGCGAGCGGCAGGCGCAAGCCGCTGTTCGTCGCAGTGGTGAGGTCCGTGGCCGTCACGAGGCGGACGCGCGGCGCTTGGCGCCGGCGCCGGCAATGCGGCCGTCAACGAGGCTGACGATGCGGTCGCAGCGCCTCGCCAGAGCACGGTCGTGGGTGATGAGCAGCAGTGTGGCGCCGGTCCGCTGCTTCAGCGCGAAGAGCAGGTCCATGACCTCGGCGCCGGTGGTGAGGTCGAGATTGCCGGTGGGCTCGTCGGCGAGAATGAGAGAGGGCTTCGGGGCCAGCGCGCGCGCCATGGCGACCCGCTGCTGTTCGCCGCCGGAGAGCTGCCCGGGAAAGTGGGACTCGCGATGGGACAGCCCAACCTCCGCCAGTGCCGCCCGCGCGGCGTCGAATGCGTCGCCGCGATTCAGAAACTCAAGCGGCAACGCCACGTTCTCGAGCGCCGTCATAGTGGGTATGAGGTGGAAGGATTGAAAGACAATCCCGATATTGGCGGCACGGAGACGCGCGAGATCGTCCTCGTCGAGGGCGCCGAAATCGGCGCCCAGCACCGAAACGCGACCCTCGGTGGCGCGCTCGAGCCCGGCGATGACCATGAGCAGGGTCGATTTGCCGGAGCCGCTGCGGCCCACCACGGCGATCGATTTGCCGGCGGCCACGCCGAGGTCGAGCCCGCGCAGGATGGCAACCGGGCCGGCGCGGGAGGGTAGGGTCACATACACGCCGTCGAGCCGGATGGCGTGGGCATGAGGTTGGTTTAGGGTCTGATCCATCGAATCGGGTCGCGCATCCTCTGGATGGCATGGCGGCGTGCAATAAAGAAGGGCAAAGAGGTCCAAAAGATGAAACGACGAGCTTCGCTCGGAGCTTGGCTCGGTGTCGCGACCCTCACCACCAGCCTATTACTGGGATCGGTCGTGCACGCAAATGAGGCAGAGGCCCGCGAGCCCGTGATCGTTACCTTCGGCGATAGCCTGACGGCGGGATTTGGCCTTGCCCCGGGGGAGGCCTTCCCGGCGCAGCTGGAGCAGGCGCTGCGTGCGCGCGGCCAGAATGTGAAGGTCGTCAATGCGGGCGTCTCGGGGGACACGGCCGCAGCGGGGCTGGCGAGACTCGACTGGGCCATGCCCGACGATGCGAGCGCCGTGATCATCGAGCTTGGGGCCAATGACGCGCTACAGGGGCTCGACCCCGCGGCGACCAAGGCGGTGCTCGAGACCATCATTAAGAAGGTGCAGGCGCGCGGGCTTCCCATCCTGCTTGCCGGCATGGAAGCGCCGCGCAACATGGGCAAGGACTATGTGGAGGCGTTCCGCGCGGTCTTTTCCGATCTCGCTCAGCGCTACGATCTCGTTTTCTATCCCTTCTTCCTCGATGGCGTCGCCCTCGACGACGCGCTCACGCTCGACGACGGCATGCATCCCAATGCGCAAGGGGTCGCGCGCATCGTGCAAGGCATCATGCCCAAGGTCGAGGAGCTGTTGGCGCGCGTGGGGGCAAAGGGGTAGTAACTAGATCCTTATCTCATTTGTCGCCTTCACCTCCACCCTTGAGGGGGAGTTCGACGCGCGCAGCGTGTCGGGAGAGGGGCGACCCGAATTTTGGTGGGAATTCGATTCAGGCGCCCGGAGGTCTCAACCGACCTCGACGTCGTCCCAGAAGCCGAAGCGCTCAGCGACCTGACTCATCCCGGGGCGCGGCGCCTCGTAGACCCAAGCGGCGCGGCGATGGCGCGCGCCATCGATCACCACATCGTAGAACTGGACGCCGTGCGGGCAGGCGTGGTCGGACTCGGTCTTCTCCGCCTTTTCGAGCCATTCCAGGCGCACGGCGGAGCTCGGGAAGTAGTGGTAGCCGCCGCTCTCCACGATGTCGTCGCTTTCGGCGACCACATGACCCTTCAGCCTTGCCTTCATGCAGAAATCCTCCAAGCGCGATCGGCACCATGCCTCTCAGCGGGCCGCCGCAGTCTCATCTAGTCGTGCGAACCGCAACAAGCGCCAGCCCGCTTCGCGTCCTTATATTCGTCATGGCGCCGTACCCTGGCCGTGGTCCAGGGCAATGCGTCCTCATCGCGGCCCTTCGGCGTGAGGTCGAGGAAGTTATACGCGCCGACCAGAATGTCGAGGCCGCGCGCATAGGCCGAATAAGTGTGGAAGATGGCGCCGGTCGCGTCCTTATAGAACACGCTGGCCCCGGGCATCTCGTCGCTGACGAAGTCCTGCGTCTCGTATTTGTAGTCCACCTGGCCGCCCGCCTCATCGTCCGGGCTGAACGACACGTGGTAGTCGCAGTTGAAGTCGTTGCCATAGGACGAAACCCATTTGAAACGCCAGCCATGCGCTGCTTGTAGGCTTCGATCTCGGCGAGCGGCGCGCGCGAGACCACGAGCAGCGTCACGTCGCGCTGGGCGAGATGCACGGCCGCACCGTCGAAATGGTCGGCGAGGAAGGAGCAGCTCGAGCAGCCCTCCTCCCATCCCGGACCCAGCATGAAGTGGTAGACGATGAGTTGACTCCGCCCGTCGAAGAGGTCGGAGAGCGTCTCCTTCCCGTTCTGGGTATCGAAGGCATAGGGCTTCTCCACCCTCTCCCATGGCAATTGGCGACGCTCCGCGCTCAATTGATCGCGCGCCTTGGTGAACGCCTTTTCCTTGGCGAGATGCACTTTGGCGAGATGCACTTTCCGCGCGGCGAGCCATTGTGCGGTTGCATGGGGCTCCACTCCTCGCTGGCCTGTCAACGCTCGGAAGGTCGCGGAGTCATCCAACCGACAGCCGCGCCGCCCGGCTCGTGCAGGATCGCGATGCGGCCGACGCCCGGGATGTCGAACGGCTCGCGCATGACCGTGGCACCGGCGGCAACGGCCTTCTTGACCCGCGCATCGACGTCGTCGACGGCGAGATAGGGCATCCAATTCTCAGGCACGCCGGCGAAATCGGGGCCATTCATCTCGAAAATGCCGCCGACCATTTTATCGCCCGCCTTGGCGATCCAATAAGTGCCCCCGTCCATCGGCATCGGGTCGAAGGTCCACCCGATCGTGTCGGCGTAGAATTTCTTCGCGCGCTGCGCGTCGTGGGTCATCAATTCATTCCAGCAGAAGCTGCCATGCGACCCCTTGCTCGACGCTTCGGCATGTTCCTCGTTGCATTGATCGGTTGCTGTCTGTGCCATGTCGCTCTCCTCTCTTGGTTTACGCGAAATACCGTTCGAACTTGTTGAGGCAGCCGATCCAACCTTGCTCGTGGCGGTCGCGCGCTGCCTCGTCGAAGAACTGCTCGTGGATGAGGGTGAGCAGCGATCCCGCGCCCTCGGGTTTGATCAGCACGGTCACGAGCAACTCGCGCTCCGGCGTCGAGCGCCACGCCCAGCTGAACACCAGCTTCTCGTTCGGCACGACCTCGCGATAGACGCCGCCGACGTCATGCTCCTCGCCGTCGGCGTCACGCATGACGATACGAAAGCGGCCGCCGGCGCGCGCGTCCGTCTGCGCGCTCAGCGTCTCAATCTGTTCCGGCCCGAACCATTTCGCTATTTTCTCGGCGTCCGTCCACGCCGCGAAGACTTTTTCGGGGGCCGCATTGAGACGACGTTTGAGAGTGAGGCTCGGCTTGACGGCGACTTTTGGTTGGGCGGACATGGTACTTCCTCCACGAAAGCGGCAAGACGATCGAGTTGTTCGGACCAGAAACGCTGGTAGCGGTTCAGCCAGTTCATGGCGCTTTCCATCGGCTCCGCCGTGAGTTGACAGGCGACGGTGCGTCCGGTCTTGGCGCGCATGATCAGGCCGGCGTCCGCCAGCACGTCGAGATGCTTCATGATCGCGGGCAGCGAGACCGGAAACGGCCGGGCAAGCTCGCTGACGGAAAGGCCCTCGGCCTCGCCCAGCCGCGCGAGCAGCGCGCGCCGCGTCGGGTCGGCGAGAGCGGCAAAGGTCCGGTCCAAAGCGGTGTCTTGATACTTAACCATTCAGTTAAGTTTTAGAGCGCGAAGGCGAGGCTGTCAAGCCACCGATAGCGGCATCGGCCGGCCGGCGCGTCGCTTACTGTCCCCAGGACATGTTGGTGCAACGCACGCCTTTGGTCTTCGTAGAGGCGATCTTGCCCGTGTCGAGCGAGATCTCCCAGGCGCGCCTGACCTCGCTCCACCACTCCTTGTCTTCGGGGCCTTTGGCCTCGCCCATGAAGCGAAGCGTCTCGTCCTGGCCTTGCACGCAGGAGACCGTGAATTCCACGCCCGATTGCGGCGGGGGCACGATCAGGGCGTCAACCACCTCGTAGTTCCCGGGCGAGCTGCTCGTCTCTTTCGAGAGCTGGCGGCTCGTGAGCACGAGGATCGTGCCGTCGTCGCGCTGATATTCGTGGACGAAGATCGGAGTCACCACGAGACCGCCGCCAACGTCGTCCCAGCCTTCGACCTCGAGCTCGTCGTCATAATTCTTGCCGATGAAGCTCTTGGCAAAATTGGCGTCGTCGGCCTGCTCCGTGGTGGGCGCTTGCGGCTCGGCGCGCGCCTGGCTTGCGCCAAGCGCAAGCGTCACCGCAAGCAGCGCGACGGGAATGGACCGCGATAAGGTCATGATGTAGATCGGCCCCTTCATGGCGCCGGATTTAGGCGCCCGGACGCGCCCAGTCTATTCACAATCGTGGCAAAAGCGGCGCAGTCATTGGCCCCTTGCCCTGGGCGGGGCGGCGTGATGATGGTAGGCTTGTGCCTCACTCAAGCGAGGTTGCCGAGGGCTCGTTGCACAACGGAAAGGCGAGAACCGTCATGGTTCGGGTCGTTGCTGCAGCTTTGGTCCTCTTGCTCGCGGCCTGGTCGCCCGCGGCGGCGCAAGACAAACGCGTCGCGCTCGTCGTCGGCATGGGCACCAGCATCTCTCCAGCCTCCCCAATCCCGTGCCGGACGCCAAGGCCATCGCCGCGGAGCTGCGCGATCGCGGCTTCGAGGTCTCGGAGCATTACAATCTGACCCGCGCCGATCTGCTCGACGCGCTGGAAGCGTTCAAGCGCGAGGCCGCGGGCGCAGAGGTGGCGCTGGTCTACTATGCCGGCCATGGCATGGAGGTCGAGGGCAAGAACGTGATCGCGCCCACCGACATGGAGATCGAATGCGTGAACAAGACCGCGCTCCGCTCGGTCGAGCTCGACCAGCTGTTCGCTGCGGCGAGCGCGGCGCCCCAGCAGATCGTGCTGCTCGACGCCTGCCGCAACAATCTTTTTCCGCAATGGCCGAGCCGGGGCGTCAATTCTCGCAGCGGCTTTCGCGGCTTCTCGCGTCTGACCGACGAGGATCGCGCGCTGCTGATCGCCAACGCCACGCTGTCGGGCCAGCTCGCGGCCGACGGCGACGCGGGCGACCATTCGCCCTTCGCCAAGTCGCTGCTCAAGAATTTCGAGGAGCATCCCCACCTTTATATGCGCGACGTGCTCGAGCTGACGGCGCAAGAGGTCCGCGTCGCCTCGCGAGGCGCCCAGGTTCCGGAGATCACGACGCGTGGCGGCTCACCCCGGGTCTGCCTCGATGCCACGGGGTGCGGGCAAGGGGCACCCAGCCTGACGCCGGAGGGCGTCGTGGAGGACCCGGCGGCGATCACCGAGACGCGCGCCATCCTGCAGCGGCTCGGTTTCATGAGCGACACGAGCCGCGGGAACGACAATGGGCTCGAGGACGCGATCAAGCGCTTCCAGGCCAAGGCCGGGTTGACCCCGGACGGCCAGCTCACCCCGACGCTGCTCGCCGTGCTGCGCGTGACGGGGAAGCAAGTGGCGGCGTTGCCCGTGACCCCGAAGCCCGGTGCGGCGGTGCCGGGCATCGCTACGGGCCCGCTCGAGCATGAGGTCGGCTCGAGTTTCAAAGGCTGCGAGAACTGTCCAGAGATGGTGGTGGTGCCGGCGGGGCGCTTCCTCATGGGCGCGCCCAAATCGGAGAAGGGGCATGAGCCGGCGGAGGAGCCCCAGCATGAGGTGACGGTTCCGGCGCCGTTCGCCATCGATGCGCGTCTGGATGCGGTCGATCGCCGAGCCCGATTGGATCGCCTTCTGCAAGGTCTAGTGAATAGTTCGCATGCCGTCGGAGCCCCGCAATGCGAGGGACGCTGACCGTCGCCGGGCCCCTGCTGCTCGCGGTCGTTAGCCTCACGCTCCGGGCGGGTACTGCCGCAGAGCCGGATGGCCTCGCCATGCTGCAGGAGGCGGCAGAGGCCGACGGCCTGCTCGGCCAGATGATCCTGGTAGGTTTCCCCGGCGACGACGAGCGCGACCGGGGCGTCATGGCGGCGCTCAACAAAATTGCGCAAGGCGTGATCGGCGGGGTGGTACTCTACCCCTCGAATATCCGCTCGGCCCAGGCAGCCCGGTTCCTCACCGCGTTTCTTGCCAACGCGAATTCGGAGCTCGTGCCGCTGATCGCGGTGGATCAGGAAGGGGGCCTCGTGCAGCGCCTCACCCGGCGGAAAGGCTACGCCTATTTCGCCTCGGCGCGGAACGTTGGGCGCGATCCGAAGCTCCGAACCCCAGATGCCGCGCTTCGCCTCTATGGGCGCATGGCGCAGGAGCTTGCGCAGGCGGGGGTCAATCTCAATTTCGGGCCGGTGGTGGATCTCAACTCCTATCCCGGCAATCCGGTCATCGCGCGGCGCAAGCGAAGCTTCGGCGCAGACCCAAAGGCCGTGGCGGCGCTCGCGCGCGCCTTCATCACCACCCACCGCGAGGCCAATGTCGTTACCGCGGCCAAGCACTTTCCCGGCCATGGCTCAAGCCGCAGCGACAGCCACAAGGTGCTCGCCGACATCTCGCAGAGCTGGCGCGAGAGCGAGCTTGAGCCCTACCGGCTGCTGGCGCGGGACGGCCTGCTCGACATGGTCATGGTGGGGCACCTCTATCATCCGCGCTTCAGCGACGGCGAAGGCGTGCCGGCGTCTCTGTCGGAGCGCGCGATCAGGGCGCTCCGGGCAGACGGCTATATCGGCTTCAAGGGCGTCGTGGTCAGCGACGACATGGAGATGAGCGCGGTACGAAAGAGCTATTCGCGCGAGGACCGGGTGGTCATGGCGATCAATGCCGGAACCGATCTCCTCGTCTTCTCCAACGTCAAGACGCGCGACCCCGAGCTCGGGGTCAAGATCCACGCCATAATCGCCGATGCGGTCCGCGACGGCCGCATTCCGCGCGCGCGCATCGAGGAGGCGTATGGCCGGATCCTGCTGCTCAAGCGCCGGCTAATGCAGCACGACCTTGCGGGCAAGTGGTAGTTCGCTTGGGCTCAACGATAGGCGTCGTGCTCGGTCGCGTCCCAGAACACGTAGTAGGAATAGGCGGTGTAGCCCAGGATGATCGGCAGGATCGGGATCGCGCCATAGAGCATGAACAGCTGGGACTCGGGCGCTGCGGCTGCCTGCCATAGCGTCATGGAAGGCGGAATGATGTAGGGAAACAGGCTCACCCCGAGCCCCGTATAGCAGAGGAGGAAAATCGCGGCCGCGAGCATGAAGGGCGCGTAGCGCAGACGGCGCTTGAGCGACAGCCAAAGGGCACCGAGCGTGGCGGCCGTTGCGAGCGGCACCGGGCTCAGCATCACCATGTTCGCCGGCGTAAACCAGCGCTTGGCGATCTCGGGGTGCAACAGCGGCGTCCATATGCTGAAGATGAGGATGAAGACGCCAACCGCGATCAGGGCATAGCGGGCGACGCCATAGGCCCATTCGCGCAAGGCTTCGTCGCCCTTCATGATCAGCCATCCAGCCGACAACAGCACATAGCCCGCAACGACCGCGAATGCGGTGACCGCGGAGAACGGCGTCAGCCAATCGAAGGCGCCCCCCCCATATTTGCCGTCGACCACGTGAAAGCCCTGCACGAAGGCTCCGATGATCAGCCCTTGCATCAATCCGGCGACGATCGAGCCGAGGGTGAAGGCGAGATCCCACGTCCAGCGGTAGCGCTCGGCCTTGAAACGGAACTCGAAGGCGACGCCGCGCAGGATCAGCCCGATCAGCATGAGGATGATGGGGAGGTAGAGCGCCGGGAGCATGACCGAATAAGCGAGAGGGAAGGCCGCAAGCAACCCGCCGCCACCCATCACCAGCCATGTCTCGTTGCCGTCCCAGAAGGGCGACACCGAGCCCATCATGGCGTCGCGGTCCTGATGCGTGGGCGCGAGCGGGAACAACACGCCGAGGCCGAGGTCGTAGCCGCCGAGCAGCACGTAGAGGAACACGGCGAGCGCCAGGATGGCGCCCCAGACCAGCGGCAAGATGATAGGGAGGAATTCGGTCGTCATTGGGTTACCCCGCCGCTGCCATGGGTCTGCGCGAAGGATCGGCCTCGTCCTCTTCGGGGACCGTGGGCGTCTCGGGTCCGCGGCGCACGAGCTTGGCAATGTAATAGAGGCCCGCGCCGAAGACGATGCCATAGACCAGCACAAAAAGGACGATGGAGGTAAGCACGCTGCCGCCGGGGACAGGCGAGACCGCATCGGCGGTGCGCAAGACGCCATAGACCACCCAGGGCTGTCGACCGACCTCGGCAGTGAACCACCCGGCGAGCACGGCGACGAAGCCGAGTGGGGAGGCCCATAGGATCGCTTGCAGGAACCAGCGGCTCGAATAGAGCCGCTCCATCAGCCAGAGCACCGCGCCGATGCTGGACAGCGCGATCATGATCAGCCCGATGCCGACCATGACGCGGAAGGCGAAGAAGGGGATGATGGGGTTCGGGCGGTCCTCGCGCGGAAACGATTTCAGCCCTTGGACTTCGCCGTTCCAGTCATGGGTGAGGATCAGGCTGCCGAGCTTGGGGATCGCGAGCTGGTAATGGTTGGTTTCGGCCTTTGGGTCTGGCACTGCGAACAGGATCAGCGGCACCTCGCTCCCGGTCTCCCAATGCGCTTCGAGCGCGGCGACCTTGGCCGGCTGGTATTTCAAGGTATTGAGCCCATGCAGATCGCCGATGACGACCTGCAGCGGCGCGAGCCATACGAGCAGGCTCAACGCCATGACGAGCATGATGCGGCCATGGGCGACGCACCGCTCGCGCAGGATGTACCAGGCGCCGATGCCTCCCACGATGAAGGCGGTGGTGAGATAGGCGGCGATGACCATATGCGCGAAGCGGTAGGGGAAGGAGGGGTTGAAAATGACCTGCCACCAATCCGCGACATGCAGGACGCCGTCGGTGGCGACGGTATAACCCGCGGGGGTCTGCATCCAACTGTTGGCCGAGAGTATCCAGAACGCCGAGATCGCCGTGCCGAGCGCCACCATGGCGGTGGCGAAGACATGCACCGCCTTCGGCACGCGGTTCTGACCGAACAGCATGATGCCGAGGAAGCCGGCCTCGAGGAAGAAGGCGGTCAAGACCTCGTATGACATCAGCGGACCAATGACGTTGCCGCCGCGGCGGGAGAGCTCGCTCCAATTGGTGCCGAACTCGTAGGACAGCACCACGCCGGACACCACGCCCATACCGAAGGACACCGCGAAGATCTTGGTCCAATGCCGCGCGATATCGAAATAGATGGCCTTGCCGGTCTTCAACCACAGGATCTCGAGCACGAAGAGCCAGGCGGCGAGCCCCACGGTGAAGGACGGAAATAGGATGTGGAAGGAGATGGTGAACGCGAATTGGATGCGCGAGAGCAGTAGCGGATCGAGCTCGGGCATCGTTCGGCCTCATTCGCCCAGGCGCAGGCGAGCGCCGTCCAGCTTTGGCGACTCGCGGCCTTCGTTTGCAGCTTAACGCTACAGCGTCGTGACGCAAAGCTGTGGCAAAGCCGCGCTAACCGTTGCGAAGGGTTGCGAAAGCGGCAAGTGCCCGGGCCCGCGCCGTCGCGTGATCGATGATCGGCCTTGGGTAGCTCTGCCTGAGCGTCACGCCGGCTTGGGTGAGGGCGAGGTCCGGCGCCTGCCATGGCGCATGAAGATGGGCCGCGGCAAGCGCGCCGAGCTCCGGCACCCATCTCCGCACATAAGCGCCATCGGGATCGAATTTCTCGCCCTGCAGCACCGGATTGAAGATGCGGAAACAGGGCGCGGCATCGGTGCCCGAGCCCGCCACCCATTGCCAGTTGGCCTGATTGTTGGCAAGGTCGGCATCGACGAGGGTGTCGAGAAACCATTGGGCTAGCGTCTGCCAGGGGATCAGCAAATGCTTGACGAGGAACGAGGCCACGATCATGCGCACGCGGTTTGGCATGAATCCAGTTTGCCAGAGCTCGCGCACGGCAGCGTCGACGATGGGGTAGCCGGTCCTTCCCTCTCGCCATGCGGCAAGGGCTTGCGCATCGTCGCACCAGGGAAAGCTGGTGAACTCAGACCGGAGCGGCTCGGAGACCATGGCCGGGAAATGCTTGAGCAGATGGTAGGAGAAGTCGCGCCAAGCGAGTTCGCGCAAATACGCCTCGGCGCCGGCTTCCGCGCCCCGGGGGGCGCCCGCCCGCGAAGCCGCGCTCGCCACGGCATGCCAGACCTGATTTGGGCTGACCTCGCCGAAATGCAGATGGGGCGAGAGGCGCGAGGTGACGTTGAGATCGAGCCGACTGCGACCCTCGGCGTAGCTGGAGAGGTGGAAATCGGTGAAGCTTACGAGCCGCGCGCCGCGGCTTCCCCAGGCTGCCCAGACGTCGAGCCGTTCGCTCTCAGCCTCAACAAATTTAGCGCGTTTCGGAACACGCAGCGGCGCGCGGGGCGTCTTGGCTGCAAGGCAGACTCTCCAGAACGGGGCGAACAGGCGATAGGGCTTGCCCTCTTTGGTCAGAATTGACTCGGGCTCAAACAGCAGCCGTCCGCCTAAGGTGCGGAACTCCGCGCCATTGGCCTTGCACACAGCGAGGACCGCTTGCTCGAGGGCCTCATCCCAAGGTGCGTAGTCTCGCGTCGCATGGATGGCCGAGGCGCCGGTCTCTGCGAGCAGCGCCGCGAGCACCTCTGGCGCGCTTCCTTGGCGCAAGCAGAGGCGGCCGCCCATCCTGCCCAAGTCCTTATCGAGCGCGACGAGGCTGCCATGGAGCCACCAGCGCGACGCGCCGCCCATGCGCCAGCGGCCCAGGATATAGAGCGGCAGGAGCGGCGTTCCAGTTTCGGCTGCCGCGGCGAGCGCCGGGTGATCGGTAAGACGGAGATCGAGGCGGAACCAGACGATGATGGGTAGTGGAGCGACCAAGGCTCAGCCGCCCAGGCTCATGGTGAATGCGAGAGGTCCGGCCGAAGCAGCAGAACACCACGCGCGCGACCGACTGCTCCGCATGCAAATCTTCGAGCACGGCGGCGACGGCGATCCTTGCCGCCCGGTCCGGGGGGAAGCCATAGGCACCGGTCGAGATCGCAGGGAAGGCAATCGAGGCGAGCTCGTGCGCGAGCGCAAGCAGCAGGCTGTTCCGGTAGCACATGGCGAGCAGGCGGTCTTCGCCGCTGCCACCTCCGCCTCAAATGGGACCCACGGTGTGAATGACGCAGCGCACGGGCAGCCTAAAGCCCGGCGTGATCTTCGCCTCTCCCGTCTCGCAGCCGCTAAGCCTGGCGCAGGCCGCGCGCAGCTCTGGACCGGCCGCGCGGTGGATCGCCCCGTCAACGCCGCCACCGCCCAGCAGAGTCCTGTTGGCGGCGTTGACGATGGCGTCGATGGAAAGCGCGCTGATGTCGCCTTCGATGATCTCGATGCGGTCTCTCATTCAAGCCATTCGAGCAGGGACCGCATCTCAGGATCAAGTCCGCCGAAGCGGGAATGCGCGAAGCACGCCGAAATGGCGCTGCGCGGTCAGCGAATCGATCGAGTGAAGATTAGGCGGCGTTGGCCGCAAGGCGCCGGAAATGCGCCGCGGTGAGATCGTCCTCGACCCGCGCCCGATCCTCGACCGTCTCAGCCAGGAGGTGGATATGCACCTCGTTGGCGCCGAGCTTAGCGCCCTCATGGCGGAGATGGGCAAGGTTGAGGGAGAAGGCGTCGTCCTTGGTCTGGCCGAACAGGAGCGGTATCCTGCTACCGTCCGCATGGCGGCGGACGAGGATGTAATTGGCCTGCGGCAGGGCCGGGCAGCCGACCAGGGTGTAGACACTATGGAGATAGCGCCGCCCCGACGCGCCGCGCCAATAATGGAACGCTTGCGCGAAGGACGCCTCCGCGCACACCAGCGCTGGCTCGTCGGCGGCTCCCCAAGGGGCATTGTCGGTCGTTTGTGCTTGGCGCATCCACATGGTTACCATTCCGCTTTACTGGGAAATTGCACTTTCAAATGGGTTGACTGGTGACGATTTCAAGACGCGTTTTGGACAAATCACGGAACAAAGCTAGAACATCACCTTTGACCGGGTCAAGTTAACGAAGGGTTAACGGCCGGTGTCGGGCTCGGCTCCGCCCCGCGGGCCTCGGCGATGAGGCGATTGGAGGCGCTTTCGATCGTTGCCTCGAGGCGGCGCAGAAACTCGGCTTTGCCGAGACCCGGCGGAATGGGGTCGAGGAACTCGACGACGATGGTCCCGGGACGCCGCCTCAGGCTGCGTCTCGGCCAGAACAGGCCTGAATTGAGCGCCACCGGAACGCAAGGCACGCGGAGCGCTTCGTAAAGCAGCACCACCCCGGTCTTGTAGTCGGGAGGGGCGCCAGGCGGCCGCCGCGTCCCTTCGGGGAAGATGATGATCTCGCGTCCGGCCTCCGCGCGCGTCCTCGCCTCGCGCAACATGCGGCGGAGTGCGATCGGCCCCTTGTCCCGGTCGACCGGGATCATCTCGAACTTGCGGGAGAACCAGCCGTGGAACGGGATGTAGAAGAGCTCGCGCTTCATCAACAGCGCAGGGTCCCGGAACAGGGGTATCAGGCCAAAGGTTTCCCAGGCCGATTGATGCTTCGAGGCGACGAGGCAGGGTCCTCGGGGGAGTTTCTCCGCGCCGCGAACCTCAAGCTTGGTCCCGACAATGACCCGCAAGAGAAACAGCTCGAACCGCCCATGCAACGCGAGCGCTGCCATCGCCCAGCGTCTCGGTGCAAGCAGCAAGGGGGTGCCGAGCACCACGAACAGCGCGGTGGTCACATAGAAGAGTGCGTTGAACAGCAGCGAACGCGCCATGTTGAGGTCGGCGGTCACGGCTCCGAGGCGTCCTCGGCGGTGACGGTCATTCCGCCCAAGAGCAGTTTGCCGACGAGATGGGTGGCTCCGAGCCGTCCGAGCGCGGGCAGATATTTCAGATATTCGGTGATCAGCAGTCTGGTGGTGCCGGGATAGGTCCACCAACGCTCAAGACGCACATTGTTGTCCACGACCGAATAGGGGATCAGGGTGACGCCCGGCATGACGCGGCCAAGCTCGGCCAGCGCTCGCGGCATATGATAGTTCGAGGTCACCACGATGATCGAATGATAGCGGTGCTGAGCGACCCACTGGCTCGTCTCGGTCGCGTTGTCGATAGTGTTGCGCGCTTCCTTGTCGATATCGACGCAACAGGCGAAGAGCTGGTCGCCTTGGCTGGCGAGCTCCTTCAGCGCTTCCGTCGAGGTCGTGCGATTGACGCCGGTGATCAGGAGGCGCTTCGCCTTGCCATGGGCCAGCAGCTTTATCGCCTCGTCGATGCGGGCGGCGCCTCCGGTCAACACGGCGATGCCGTCGGCCGCGCCTTCCGGCTCCCGCTGGTTGCGCTCGATCCCGCGGGTAAAGACCAGAAAGCCGATGACGAGCAGCGCGAGCATCAGCAACAGCGAATCGAAGATGAGACGTACCCCGCCCACGAAGACGCGAAATCTGCTCGGCGATTTCGGCTCTTCTTCCGTCATCACCGCATGCTCCAACGGCGCCGCGCGGGCGCAAGAATAGGCTCAATCACCGCGATATGAAATCGGCTTAAGCAGCGCCGCGGGCGTCTGCATTCTGAGGCTCAGGCGTAGGACTTGAGCACGCGGATGACGCCCAGCCGCGAGGTGATCATGCACAAGGCGGCCACGACGAAGACGACCATCGCGCAGAGAAGATAGCCCGAAAAATCGAGTTCGCCGGCCCCCACCAGCCGGCTCATCTCGGTAGCCGTGACGCCGCCGCCGCCAAGCAGATGCATCACCACCGGTAAGAGCAGGAACACGATGGCCGCGGTGACGGCGCCGACAAGCCCGGCGCGGACGCCAAGCCCAAGGAAATGACGCTCGAATTCGCGGCTGATGAAGCGCTCATTGGCGCCAACATAATGCAGCACCTCGATGATTTCGCGATTCGACGCCATGGCGCTGCGGGTGGCGGAGACGATGACGGCAATGGTCGCGGCTGCAACCAGCCCGAGCACGGCGAGGCCGCCAAGCGCGGCAGACCGCGTCAAGGTGCGGATCTCGGCCTGCCAGCGGCGGTGATCGTCGAGGGTCACGCCCTCGAAATTCTGCGAGAGCGCCTCGCTGATGGTCTTGATGTCGGGCGGGTTGGAGCGGTCGATCTCGACGGCGATGAGGCGGGGGATGGGCAAGGCCGAGAGCGCATCGCTATGGCCGAGCCAGGGCTCGAGCAACTTGGCGGAATCATTGGCGGTCAGGGGCTTCACCCTGGTGATTCCGGCCTGCTTGGCGAGAAACAAAGAAACCAGGGTCATCTTCTTCTCGATATCGGCGGTGTTGACCGGATCGAGCTCGATGGTGATCTCGCTCGCGATGTCGTTGACCCAGGCTTGCGCGGATTGATTGACCAGGTAAACGGCCCCGGCCGTGAGGCAGGCGAGGAAGGACATGATGGCGATGACGACGGTCAAGGCATTGCCGGCGATGGAGGCCGAGGGAACGATTTGCGCCGTCTTGGCTTGAAAACGGGCAGGCAACAGGCCGGTGAGGAGCTCGCGCCAAGGGTAGGTGCGGATGTTGTCGATGAAGCGCACGAGGTTCAACGGAGCTCCAATTGACCTTCGTAGAGCACGAGACGGGGCGCGTCGAGCTGATCCATCAGAGCGTAATCATGGGTGGCAATGATGACCGAGGTGCCGAGGCGGTTGAGCTCCACGAAGAGCCGCAACAAGCGGTCGGCGATGACCGGATCGACGTTGCCCGTGGGCTCGTCGGCGAGCAAGAGCTCGGGTCGGCCGATCACGGCGCGGGCGATGGCCGCCCGTTGCTTCTCGCCGCCCGACAGCACCTCCGGATAGGCGTCAATCCGGTCGCCCAATCCGACCCAGCGCAGCAGATCGGTGACGTCTTCGCGATAGTCGGCCTCCGTCTTGCCCATAACCCGTAAGGGAAGGGCCACATTCTCCCAGGTGGTGAGATGGTCGAGCAGCCGGAAGTCCTGGAAGACGATACCGATGCGTCGCCTGAGCTCGGCCCTGCCGGCGGCGGTGATCTCGGAGACGTTCTCGCCGAAAACGAAGATCAAGCCCCTGGTGGGCCGGAGCGACATGAACAGGAGGCGCAGAAGGGTCGTCTTGCCAGCGCCGGATGGTCCGGTGAGGAAGTGAAACGACCCCGGAAGCACATGGAAGGTGACGTCGCGCAGGATCTCGGGGCCGGTGCCGTAGCGCAGCCCGACATTTTCAAAGCGGATCACGCGTCGACCTCGATCCTCTTAACATTCGTCCCAACTTGCGTCTTTATGCTGAACTCGCTGTCCGGTATCAATGGATTTGGGCAAAGCCGTGGGCCTCTTCGCGAAATGTAGACAAACCCGGCGACGGTGGTTGTAGCCATGTCGACACTCATTATCTGCCCTGCTTGCAGCGCCCGCTACGAGATCGCAGCGGTGATCCCGCCCGGCGGGCGTAAGGTTCGCTGCAGCAAATGCGGCCACGTTTGGCAGGCGACGGCGGCGGTCGAGGCTGCGAAGCCTCCGGTCGCCGCGCCGCCCCGGGCCGCGGCTGCGGAGCCGCACCCTACTCCGATGGCGCCTCGCCCTGCTCCGATGGGGCCCCGTCCCGTTCCTCCGATGGAGCCGCGTCCTGCTCCGCAAGCGCCGCCGTCCGGGCCGATGGCGGTTGGCTCAGCCATGGGACGCTTGGGCGCTGCCTCGCCGCAAGAGCCAAATGGGAAGGTTCCGAGCAGCGCGCTGCCCGCCGCGGGGACCGATGCCTCATTCGGCGAGGAAGACGACTTCCAAGCCGATGTCCGGGGTAACGGGGACGGCGCGGCAACGGCCGGCAGCTCGTGGCCAAAGACCCAACCCTCCGCCGGTGGCCAAGCCTTCGGCGAGGACTTCGGCAGTTTCAATGCCGGAGTGCTGACCAAACCCGCAAGCGAGGCAACGAACATCCCCATTGGGGGGGAGCGCCGGAAGCCGAAGGTCCGTCCCCCCGTCGCCATCGGCTGGGGTCTCCTTGCGCTCCTGCTCATCATTCTCGCCGCCATGCTGGCGCTCGCCCCGAGGAGCGTCGTATTCGCGCTGCCGGGTGCTGCTCGTCTCTATGCCATGTTGGGCAAGCCGGTTGCACTGCACGCGCTTGCCATTCAGGACGTCCACTATGCGTGGGTGGATGCTGCCGGGGCCCCGGTCCTGAGCGTCCAAGGCAATATCGTCAACCTCACCTCCGGCACTGTCACCGTGCCGGACGTGGTCATCGCCCTGCAAGATGATAGCGGCAAGGAGATCTCGGCGTTTACGACCAAGGTGGCACCGCTTGTCGCCGGCGCGCGCGCGCCCTTCACGGCGCAGATATCCTCCCCGCCGAAGACTGTCCGCAGCCTCAAGGTTCGCTTCGCCAAGGCTGGCTGACGCAGATGACCAGCGCTCTGGACGGCGCCATAAAGCCGCTGTTCAGCGCCGAAGCGATCGCGGAGCGCGTCGACCAGCTCGCCCGCGACATCGCCGCGGCAAAGCTCGACGAGCTCATCATCGTCGCCGTGCTCAAAGGAGGCTTCATCTTCGCCGCCGATCTCGTCAGGGCACTGCATCGCGAGGGGCTTGCGCCCGAGATCGATTTCATCTCGCTCGCCAGCTATGACGGCGCTCCCGCATCGCGGGGCGAGGTCAGGGTGCTACGCGACGTGGAAAGCGATGTTGCGGCCCGCGATGTCGTAATCGTCGACGACATTCTCGATTCCGGGCGGACGCTCGCCTTCGCCAAGGCGCTGCTGTTGGCACGGGGTGCTGCGCGTGTGCTGACCTGCGTGCTCGTCGACAAGCAAGTCCCGCGCGCGGCGCCGATCGCGCCGGAGTTCAGCGGCTTCTCCTGCCCGCCCGTCTTCGTCGTCGGCTATGGCATGGATTTGCGCAACCGCTACCGCGAGCTTCCTTTCATCGCCGAGCTGCGGTTGCGGGATTTGGCCTAGCTATACTCGCCCTAATAGGGCTGGATCAGGCGCTCAAGATAGTCGAGCTCGATCGTCGGCCGTGACGGATCGCCGAGGCGGCGGCGGAGCTCGTCCAGGACCTCGCGCGCCCGCTGAATGTCGATCTCGTCCGGAACCTTCACGCTGAGACCGAGGTCGGGCTGGTTGGTCCGATCCGGGCGGCCGAGCGGGTCGCGCCCGTTGCTGTTGCTCTGACCCTTGCCGGGCTGGGCGTCGCCATTCTGCGTCATCTGCTCGGCCATCGATTGGGCGCCTTGGCGCAATTGATCGAGCGCGCGGCTCTGCTGCTCGGTGGCGCGGTCGAGCTTCTCCCGGTCGATCGCGTCCTTCGCGTCGCCCATGGCGTCGCCGGCGTCGTTGAACTGGTCAGGCGGGTTGGCGCCGTCGATGCGGAGCCGGTCGATTAGGCTTTGCAGCTTGTCGCGCAGCTCACCCTGTTGCCTGCCGAGCTCGTCGAACTGGCCTGGGCGTTGGCCATGGCTCTTCTGGCGGCGCGGCTGGCCGCGCCCGCTCGAGGGTCCTTGCGCGCTCTGGTCGCCTTCAGCGCTCTGACCGTCTTGTCCGTCTTGCCCCTCTTGCCCGGGGGTGCCGAAAGGCTCCATGTACATCCCTTGGCCGAAATCCATCGGCTGGCCGGGCGGGCTTACATTGAACTGGTCGCCCTCCTTGCCGCCCTGCTCGCGCTTGGTCTTAAAGGTATCGTCCAAAAGCTTTTGCTGCTTCGAGACGAGGTCGTTCAGGTCGCGCATCATCTTCTCGGCGCGCTGCTGCTTGGCGTTGTCGGCGAAGGTGCCGGTCTGCAGCCGATCGAGAATGTCCTTGAGCTCGCTCAACATCTGCTCGGCGAGATCCTTCGACCCGGACTTGGCCAGGTTCTGGATATTGTTCAGAAGCTTGTTGAGGTCTTGCTGGGAGATGAGCTGATCGCCGTTCTGGCTCTCCTGCTGAGGGAGATTGCCTTTCTGCTGCGCCTGCTCGGCGAGGGCCTGCAAATAGCGCGACAAGGCGCTGCGCAGCTCATCGACGAGCCGCTGAATCTCCTCGGGCGACGCGTTCTCCTTCAGCGCCTGGGTCAGCTGGTCTTGCGCCGATTTGACCTCGCGCTCGGCTTCCGGCAGGTCGCCGTCCTCGATGCGCAGCGCCACGTCCCACAACTGGGCGACGACGCTCGCAACGCTTTCGCGCGACCGGTCGGTTTCGAGCTGCCAATAGGCATTGCGCAAGGCAAGATAGATCGAGCTGTCATCGATCACCCGCTCGCCGCCCAGCGTCAGCGCATCGAGCGCCCGCGCCACGGGGTCAGCCGCGTCCTGCTCGCGCACGAGCTTCTTCCGCTGCTCGATCACCGCCTTGGCTAGCGGCTTCGTGAATTTGCGCTCGGGCAGGATGAATTCGTAAGGCTCGCTCGTGCCCGTCTGTCCCGCCTGATCGTGCGCGACCAGCGTCATGCGCACCTTGAGGCCCGCCCAAGGGTGGGCGGTCAGATCCTGCGTGGCGTGGCCATCGACTTGCTTGGCATTGGCGCGCGGCAGTTGAAGCGGCATGACCGGGGGCTCGAGCAGCGGATCGGATTGCACCTTGCCGGCGGCCTGGCCGGGGTCCGGGGGCCGGGGGGCGGGGGCGGCCTCGTCAGCCTCGGCAAGTGCGAACTTCGCTTCGGCGCTGGCCACGCCGTGGTCGTCATCGGCACGGAAGGTGAGGCGCAAGGCGCCGCGGGGAGTCGCGGTCGGATTGCCCATGAGGCTGATCCGGGGGCTCGCATCTTCGATCAGATCGAAGCGCCATTTGGCCACGGTGTTGCCGCCGACTTTGACTTCGGCAGCGCCGGGAGAGGTCAGCGGCAGATTGAACTCGACAAGGCCCTGGCTGCTGCCTGTGGTCTTGGGCGTCACGGGTTTCGGCTCCGACCCATCTTCGGCGCTGGCGACGAGGCTCACGGTTTCGCGTTGCGGAGAATAGGCCCTGACGATCAGCTCGCTCCGTTCGGGGACGGACAGCGCGCGGAAGCTTTCCGATCCAGCTCCCACGGGCTCGCTGCCATCGGCGAGCACGATTGGCGCGATCCCAGTATAGACCGGCGGCGTCACCCAGGCATCGAGGCGAAGCAGCGCCGTGGCGGCGCGGGGGGCAGGCGCGAAGGCCGCGGTGAGGCGGTCCCAACGATTAGGGCCGGCCGCAAGCGCTGTCACGATCAGGACCAGCAGGAGCGCGGCGCGGATGGCGTAGGGGTCCCTGCGGTCGGTCCGGGGGGTTGGCCAGCTCGGCTTGAGCTTCGCCACCAGGCGGCCGAGCCGCTCGCGGTGAGCGGCCCACAGCAAGGCCGTCTCGCCGCGGGGAGGGGTGCCGAGCCGGTCCTCGTAGGACGAGGCCGGCCGGTGCTTGATGTTGGCGTTTCGCTCTAGGCGCCGGAGTGCCTCCTGGCGCGTCGGCGGGGCCAGCCGAATGACCGGCAGGAAGGAGGCGAGCAGCGCGAGCGCAAAGACCCCGAGCAGGGCGCGGTGGGCGAGCGGCGGCAGGAGGCCCCATAGCTCGAATAGCGACACGATAAGAAACACCGAAACCACCAGGAAGGGCCAGAGCAGGGCCTCCCAGATGCGCTCGCCAAGGAGCGCAAGCCCGCTCAAGCGCACGCGCCATTCGAAGCGCCTGGCGCGCGTCTTGTCTTCCGGAGCTTCGGGAGCCGGTCCCTTCCTTGCAAATACGGATCGCATCATCGCCTAAGGCTAGCACAAAGCGTGGGGCGCGCAGGTAATTTGGGGAGCGAAGCGGGCGAAATGGAGACCCTAACTGCGCGCCTCGCGCTTAAAGCCAATCGGGTAGCCGCTCCGCCGCCAGCATGTCGTCATAGTCGGGCCTAGGCCGCGTCACCACAAAGCGATGGCCGGAGACCAGGACCTCGGGCACCAGCAGCCGGCTATTATATTGCGAAGCGAGCACCGCGCCATAGGCGCCGGCCGTCATCACGGCAATGAGATCGCCGGCGCGAAGCTCCGGCAGCGGCCGCGCGAGCGCGAGATAGTCGCCCGTCTCGCAGACCGGACCGACCACGTCGGTGACGATGGTGGGCGTGCCTGGCGCAGGTTCCACCACCGGCCAGATCTCGTGATAGGCCTCGTAGAGCGTGGGGCGGATGAGATCGTTCATCGCCGCGTCGACGATGGTGAAGGTCTTCAGTGCCCCGCGCTTCACACAGATCACGCGGGACACGAGGATGCCGGCATTGGCGGCGATCATGCGTCCGGGCTCGAACAGGAGCTTGCAGCCGAGATCGCCCACCGCTTGGTTGACGAGCGCGCCATATTTGGCGGGGAGGGGAGGCGCTGGCTCGTCGGTTCGATAGGGAACGCCGAGGCCGCCCCCAAGATTGACGAAGTGGACGGCGAAGCCGTCGGCCCTGAGCGCGCCGACAAGCTCCTTCAGCAGCGCGAAGGCGTTGCGGAAGGGGTCAAGGTCGGTGATCTGGCTGCCGATATGCATGTGCACGCCGCGGGGGTCGATGCCGGGCAGCTCGCGCGCCAGGCGATAAAGCGGGAGTGCCTCTGCGAAGGGGATGCCGAACTTGTTCTCGGCCTTACCGGTCGCGATCTTGTGATGGGTCTTGGCATCGATATCGGGATTGACGCGGAGCGCGATATGCGCGGGCTTGCCCAGGGCCTTCGCCGTCTTGCTCAAAAGGCGAAGCTCGGGCTCGGACTCCACGTTGAAGGCGAAGATGCCTTGCGCAAGCGCGTAGGCCATCTCGTCCTTGGTCTTGCCCACGCCCGAGAACGCGATGCTGTTGGGAGGCACGCGAACGGCGAGCGCGCGGCGGAGCTCGCCCTCCGACACCACGTCCATGCCGGCGCCGAGGCGGGCGAGCGTGGCGAGCACGGCGAGGCTGGAATTGGCTTTGACCGAGTAGCAGATTTTGGCGTCGGCGCCGTGGAAGGCCTCGGCGAACACCCGATAGTGGCGCTCCAAGGTCGCCGTCGAATAGCAATAGAAGGGCGTGCCGACGGCATCCGCGAGGTCAATCAAATTGATGTCTTCGGCGTGGAGGACGCTCGCGTCCGCGACGCCCGCAGGGGGCGCGCCTCGCCGGTAAGCGAAATGGTGCATGGGAGGCTTATGAAGCCTTATTGGATCAGGCGGTCAATCCAAAGGTGGCGGTCGGGCGCTTGCGTCATCTTAGTGGATGGATCGGCCTTGGTCTCGGGGTAGCTCGGCTTCGGCCGCTCGAGCGAGCCGCGGCGTCCGCAGCCGGTGAGCCCCACGGTCAGGATCAGCGCAATGGTGAGAAGGACGCGCAAAGCGCTTCCCATGGTCGTGCCCCTGTTCCCAGAGCCTTGGATGGCCCTTTTAGCTAAGCTTATAGCGTCAGGCCGTCTTTCTTCAATCGCTTTATCCACCGTCTGGCTGCGCGCCGCACATTTGCAGGGGCCGTACCACCATAACTGGTCCGGCTTTTGACTGAGCTGCCCACGTCGAGCACCCCGAAAACACCGTCGATGATCCGCGAATTGACCGATTGGAGGTCTTCAAGGGTGAGCTTCGCCAGATCGCAGGCCTTGGCATCGGCGAGCGCCACGATGCGGCCAGTGATGTGGTGCGCCTCCCGGAAGGGGAGGCCCGCCTCGCGCGTCAGCCAATCGGCGAGGTCGGTGGCCGTGGCGTGCCCGCGGCCGGCGGCCTTCTTCATGGCGCGAGGGTCCGGTACGAGATCGCCCACCATGCCCGTCATGGCGGCAAGCCCGAGCTTGAGCGCGGCAAGCGCATCGAAAGTGGGCTCCTTGTCCTCCTGCATGTCCTTGGCATAAGCGAGCGGCAAGCCCTTCATCACCATGAGCAGCGTGACAAAGGCCCCGGCGATGCGGCCAGTCTTGGCGCGAATGAGCTCGGCGGCATCGGGGTTCCGCTTCTGCGGCATGATCGAGGAGCCGGTGGTGTAGCGGTCGGAGAGGCGGGCAAAGCCGAATTGCGGCGAGGTCCACAGCACGATCTCCTCTGCCAGCCGCGACAGATGCGTGGCTGCAATGGAGGCGGCAGCCAAGGTCTCCAAGGCGAAGTCGCGGTCGGACACGGCGTCGAGCGAATTGGCCGCAGGCCGTGCAAACTGAAGCGCCGTCGCCGTCATGTCACGGTCGATGGGGAAGCTCGTGCCGGCGAGGGCGGCGGCGCCCAAGGGGCACTCGTTGAGGCGCTTCGCCGCATCCTCGAACCGCCCCCGGTCACGGGCCAGCATCTCGACATAAGCGAGGCAATGATGGCCGAAGGTGACGGGCTGCGCGGTCTGTAAATGGGTGAAGCCGGGCATGACCGTGCCGGCATGGGCGAGCGCCTTGTCGGCGAGCGCGAGCTGAAGCTCGGCCAAGAGAGTGTCGATCGCCGCAATCTCGTCCCTGACGTAAAGGCGGAAGTCGGTCGCCACCTGGTCATTGCGCGACCGCGCCGTGTGCAGCTTGCCCGCGACTGGCCCGATCAGCTCGGCGAGACGGCTCTCGACGTTCAGATGGATGTCCTCGAGGGCGCGGCTGAAGACGAATTTGCCTCCCTCGATCTCGGCCGCGATCGTGTCAAGGCCGCGTGCGATCTCTTCCGCTTCGTCAGGCGCGATGATGCCGCTCGCGGCCAGCATGGCGGCATGGGCCTTGGACGCAAGAATATCGTGGCGCCAGAGGCGCTTGTCGAAGTCGATGGAGGCGTTTATCTCCTCCATGATCGCGGCGGGGCTCAATGCGAAACGGGCGCCCCACATGGTGTTGGTCACGAGTATCGGGCCTTACCTAAGGCGAGGTGAGCGAGGAAGACGTGAACAGAAGCGAAAAACGTGACCGCGACGCGTCGCCAGCCACCATTGTCATCGCTGCGCTGCTCGCGGCGATTGCCGGGTTTGGCACGGTATATGTGAGTTTTGCCCCCTCTGACAATGGGCGCTTTGCCCTTTCGCCCAACACCCAAGGCGAGGGAGTGGCGACGGAGCCATCTTCGGCCGCCGGCGGAGGGGTCGCCGGGCAAGGGCCGCTTGCGGGGCTGAACAAGGGCGCGATGGCGGCTTTCGTCGCCCGGGCCAAGCCGTTGGGCCTGCCGGAGATTGCCTTTGCCGACGTCAAGGGCGACCCGAAATCCTTGGGCGACTGGCACGGTAAGGTGGTGCTGGTCAACATCTGGGCCACCTGGTGCGTGCCATGCCGGGAGGAGATGCCGACCCTCGACAGGCTGCAAGCAGAGCTCGGCGGCAGGGATTTCGATGTGGTTGCGGTGAATATCGATCGCGGGCAGGGCGACAAGCCAAAGACTTTTCTCGCCGAGACCGGCGCCACGCATTTGCAGCTCTATACCGATCCGAGCGGCAAGCTGTTCGCCGCGCTGAAGACGGTGGGCATGCCGGCAACGCTGCTCATCGACCGGGAGGGCCGGGAGATCGGCCGCCTTGTCGGTCCGGCGGACTGGGATTCGCCCGAGGCGCTCGCTTTGATAAGGGCCGCGATCGCGGCGCCGGCGAGCGCATAGCCGCTGCAAAGGAGCGAAGTTGATGGGCTCCGCCACGATCGACGACATTCTCCATTTTGGTTCGAGGAGCTCGAGCCCAAGGACTGGTTCCGCAAGGACGAGGCGCTTGATGGGACGGTCGCCTCGCGCTTCGGCGCGACCCTAATAACAAGCTCAAGTCCGGCGTTCCGGCCGCCTGGCTCGACCGTCCAGAGGGCATGCTCGCGGCGATCCTCGTGCTCGATCAGTTTCCCCGCAATATGTTCCGGAGGGACGCGCGCTATTTCGTGACCGACGCGCCCGCGCTGGCGCTTGCCAAGCGGGCGATTGCGGAAGGACTCGACGCGAAGCTCAGGCCCGAGCAGCGCATGTTTCTCTACATGCCGTTCCAGCACGCCGAGGACAAAGACGACCAGGCCCGCGCGGTGGCGCTGGTTACTATGCTCGGCAATCCGCTCGGGCTCGATTTCGCGCTGAGGCATCAGGCGATCTTTGATCGCTTCGGGCGCTTTCCACACCGGAACGCTAATTTCCACACCGGAACGCTATGCTCGCGCGGCCGTCGACGGAGGAGGAGCAGGCCTTCCTGGCCACGCCCGGCTCGTCCTTCTGAGCCCTATCTCACGGGCACGACGGCGCGCTGGTCGAGGCGAAAGGTGACGTTGCAGGTCTGGTCGCTCGGCTTGTCGCATGCGGCTCCCGGCATGACGGCATGCAGCACGCGCTTGCCCCCGCTCTTGCCGAATTGATAGCTCTTCACCGTCTCCTCGAAAGCGAGCGTCCAGGCGGTGGCCCCGTCCCAGAGGAAGATTTGCAGCGTGCAGCCGTCGACGTTGCACATCTGGTTGATGCCGCCTTCGCATTTGAGCTTCGCATAGTCGGCGATCCAGTCCTCCCCGCCATCCCCATTCACATCCTCGACGTTGAGCACGGCGTCGGCATTGGGGGTACCCTCCAAGTCCTTGCAGGACTGCACCGCATCGGCGATCTCGGCCTCGACGTTGTCGGGTGCTTCGGCGGCATGGGCAGAGACGATGCTGCCGAGCATGAGCAGCGCCGTAAGCGCCTTGAGAGCGGCAGGTATCGCGTGCTGGCGGGCAAGATATTCCCCCGGGCTTGTTTGAGACAGCTTGGCCGAGATCACTCGGCGCCGGCGTTGTTCACCGCGGGGGCCGTAGTCGCCGCGGCATCGAGACCCTTGAGCTTGGCCTTCGACCTGGCGCGGACCGCGGTTTGACTGCGCACGCGTTTGGCGCGTCCGGCGCCGCAGATGTTATCGTGCAAATGCACGGGCTCATCGCTCAAGGACGCCTGCATGGCGAGCCCGTCGATGGTCGTGCCGAACACGGACTTCCAGAAATAGCGCTTGAAACCGTTTTCCAGGAGATTGGCGGCACGGTCGCGCCTGGACGCGATCGAAACCTCGCCGAGCACGACAGCGACAAGCCTTCTGCCGTCGCGGGTGGCGCTCGCCACGATGTTGAAGCCGGAATCGCAAATGAATCCGGTTTTCATGCCGTCGGCCCCTGGAAAGTCCCGCAAAAGACCGTTATGCGACCGGATCAGCTGCTTGCCCACTTGGACCTGCGGCATCGCGAAGAGGTCGGCATATTCGGGAAACTCGACGATGATCGCCCGCGTCAGCTTGCCGAGGTCGCGGGCTGTCGTGACCTGACCCTCTTCGGGGAGGCCGTTGACATTGACGAAGTGCGTGTGCGTCATGTTGAGGCGCTGCGCCGTCTCGTTCATCTGCTCCACGAATGCGTCGGTGCTGCCAGCCACCGCCTCGGCCAGCATGACGGCGACGTCATTGGCCGATTTGACGATGAGGACCTTGAGTTCGATGTCGACGGTAATTTGCCCTCCGACCGCCAAGCCCAGCTTACTTGGAGCCTGCGCCGCAGCAGTCTTCGAGCAAACGAGCTGGGTATCCGGCTTGATTTTGCCGTCTTTCAGCGCGTGGAAGGTGACATAGGCCGTCATCAGCTTGGTGAGCGAGGCGGGGAACCAAGGCGCGTCCGGATCCTCGGAGTAGAACACCGTCCCGTTGATGGGCTCGAAGACGAGGGCTGGCCCGGCGGTGGCGACCGAAGGAGCAGACAGCAACGCTCCAACGAGGAGGCCAAGGCCGGTACGTCTCAGCATCGTTCTTGCTCCCCTCATTCAGGTGTCCGCCACACCCGCCGAGCCGGCCGCGGGCTCGGGCCCCGCATCCAGTCGACCCTGGGCGTCCGGTCGATCGAGCTGCCCTGGCCCATAGTCGACGGAAATTCGACTCTTCCGTGGCACCTCGGTGCCAGCTCCCAAGCCTTTGCCGCAGTCTCGGCGGCGCCACGCCCCGTATAGAGGGCTTCCAGCCGAGTTGAGCCCGCGGGGACTTGGCAGATTCGCTGGAAGAGTAGCGCGCCGGTCCCAATTCGCAACTGCGAAATTGGTCGCTGCCAGCCGCGATCTTGAGGGACAGTCGGCCTTGCCCCACGCTATGCAGGGGCTCAATTTTTCAGGGTCGAGCTCGGGACGGATCTCAGTCCGTGCCGTTACTTGATGAAATAGAAGGGGTTCGGCACCTTGAAGTTCTGCCGGGAATGGCCGCCGTTCAAGTCGCTCCACTGATCCCCGACATTGGCGATGATCGTGTAGCCCTGCGCCTCGATCATGGCGCGCGTTGGCGCCTTGAAGTCGGCGGCGCTGTCGAGATGGGGGCATAGGTTGGCAACCGGCTGGACCATGTACAACTTCATCCAGCCGTCAAAGCCCGCGGCTCTCAGATTGGCTTCCGTCGCGTCGCGTGCCGGTCCGATTTCACAACGGCCGGTGATGAAGAACACCGCGACGCCCTTCGCCTTGGCGGCGGTGAAGAGCTTGAGGGTCGGCACGATGGGCTTGTCCTTGGCACGCTGCTGCCAGGCACGCCAGCCGCAGGCGCCCGGAATGGCCATATCGCAGGGGCCAATCCAGGAGGACGGAAAAGTCGTCGGTCAGGATGGCGGGCCAATTTGACAGAGACGTCTCGTCGATATCGAGCACCAGCGCCGGCTGCTTCACCTCGCCGGCATGCTTTTCCACAAAATCGATCGCCCATTCGAGCACCCGGTCGACATCCTTGTCGTAATCGCCGGAGCATTTGTAGTCGGTGAGCTTGCGCTTGTATTCGCCGACATTCATTCGCTCGGCGATGGACTGGAGATCGAGAGGCCGAGGCGTGTCGAGCGACAGGGCCTCCGGCGGGCAGGACTTCGCCGCGAAGTTCGGGGCCGAGTATGAATTCTGGGCTAGCGCCGGCGCTGTTGCCGCCAAGGCGAGAGAAAAGGCAAGGACCGGGCCAAGCGTCGTTGCCCAAGCCAGAAGCGTGCCGATCGTGCATGGATGGGTGTCATGTGAAGCTTCCGTCAATGTGACGGCCGAAGCTAGCCGCTTCAGATGACAGGAATCCAATCGGCGAGATATCGGGTGCCGGCGGGGCTTGTCGCGGTCATTGTCCCTTTCATCGGGAAGGCCGAGAAACAGCGCATCGAGGCAATATTGTTGGCGCAGACGATAGCCGTCGCCGTCAGGTTCCAGACACTCAATTGTCCGGCCTTCGTCCGCGGCGGTCCGCGGGAAGCGGCGGGCGACGGCCACTCCCGAGAGGTTGTTCAAGATGTCCGTGAGCCGCACCCGGTAGTCGAGGGTGACGGGCTTTGGCTTTGACGCGAACATGTGGGGCAAGCCCCCTAGGCACCGATGCGTGCAAGGCGCAACATTACGATCAAAGCGTGGGAGAGGTAGGGGCTCTAGCGCTATTTCGCCTCGATCAGCACGGCGCGGAAGTCGTTGACGTTAGTGAGCGTCGGGCCGGTGACGAGAAGATCGCCGATGCCATTGAAGAAGGTCCAAGGATCGTTGTCGGCGAGCATCGCCTTGGCGTTCAGCCCTGCGGCCTCCGCGCGGGCGAGCGTGTCGGGATAGATCAGCGCACCGGCATTGTCCTCAGAGCCGTCGACGCCGTCAGTATCGCCGGCGACGGCGTAGATGCGCGGGTCGCCGTCAAGCGCGATTGCCAAGGCGAGCAGGAACTCGGTGTTGCGGCCGCCCTTGCCCTTGCCCTTGAGCGTGATCGTGGTCTCGCCGCCGGAAATGAGTACGCAAGGGGGCGCGGCGGGTTGCGAGTATCCCGCACATTGGCGGGCGATGCCGGCATGGACGAGCGCCACGTCGCGCGACTCGCCCTCGATGGCGTTGCCGAGAATGACCGGCGTCACTCCTGCCTTGCGCGCAACGGAAGCGGCGGCCTCGAGCGAGGCCTGCGGCGTCGCGATCATGATGGTCTCAACCTTGGCCAGCCGTGGGTCGCCGGGCTTCGGCGTCTCCTCGGCCTCGCTCTTCAACCGCGCCAGCACGGAGGCTGGGGCGGCAATCGCATGCTTTTCGAGAATGGCAAGGGCGTCCGCATAGGTAGAGGCATCGGGGACCGTGGGCCCCGAGGCGATCACCGAGGGATCGTCGCCCGGCACGTCGGAGATCAAGAGGCTCACGACGCGCGCCGGCGCAGCGGCAAGCGCGAGCCGGCCGCCCTTGATGGCCGACAAATGCTTCCGCACCGCGTTTATTTCGCCGATGGTGGCGCCGCTCTTCAAGAGCGCCTTGTTCACCGCCTGCTTGTCGGCAAGGCTCACGCCTTCCGCAGGGAGGGCAAGCAGCGCTGAGCCCCCGCCGGAGATGAGGCAGAGGACGAGATCGTCGGGCGAAAGCCCCTGCACCATTTTGAGGATGCGCATCGCAGCGTCGCGGCCGGCGGCGTCGGGCACGGGATGGGAGGCTTCGACCACCTCGATCCGGCTTGTCGGCAGCCTGTGGCCGTAGCGGGTGACGACCAACCCTTCAAGCGGCCCTTGCCAATGGTCCTCGACGGCCTTTGCCATGGCGCCGCTGGCTTTGCCCGCGCCAACCACGATGGTCCGGCCTTTGGGGCTTGCCGGCAAATGCGGTGGCAAACAAAGCGCGGGCTGGGCGGCGTCGACCGCTGCCTTGAACATGGCCTTGAGAAGTTCGGCTGGCGTCATTTTGGTCTCCCTCTCGCCGCCGAACCTGCACAGACGATTGCAAGAAGGCAAGCGAATGAATTACGCTGCCTATTCCGGTGGCAACGCCCACCGCAAATCCCAGGGAAAGTTCGATTATGTCAGTCCAGCCGCGTGAGAGCGCCGAGAAACCCAGCAGGCGCCCAGACGAGCAGCATCTCAAGCCAAAATCCGACATCGAAATCAGCCAAGCGGCAAAGATGCGGCCGATCGTTGAGGTGGCGGTCGACAAGCTCGATATTCCGCCGGACTACGTGCTGCCTTACGGGCATTACAAGGCGAAGATTTCCCTCGACTTTATCGCTTCGCTGGCCGACCGGCCGGACGGCAAGCTGATCCTCGTCACGGCGATCACGCCGACGCCCGCCGGGGAGGGCAAGACCACCACCACCGTCGGTCTCGGCGATGCGCTGAACGATATCGGCGAGAAGGCGGTTGTCTGCGTGCGCGAGCCGAGCCTTGGGCCCTGCTTCGGCGTGAAGGGCGGCGCTGCCGGCGGCGGCTACGCGCAAGTCGTGCCGATGGAGGACATCAACCTCCATTTCACCGGGGATTTCCACGCCATCGGCGCCGCCAACAATCTGCTCGCGGCGATGATCGACAACCATGTCTATTGGGGCAACAAGCTCGATATCGACACCCGCCGCGTCACCTGGCGCCGGGCGGTCGACATGAACGACCGGGCGCTGCGTGAGATCGTCACTTCGTTAGGTGGCGCGGCCAATGGCTTCCCGCGAGAAGCCGGCTTCGACATCACCGTGGCGAGCGAAGTGATGGCCATTTTCTGCCTTGCGTCCGATCTTGCCGATTTGCAGCGGCGGCTCGGGCAGATCCAGATCGGCCAGACGCGCGACAGGAAACCCGTCACGGCGAGCGATCTTTCCGCCTCCGGGTCCATGGCGGCGCTGCTCAAGGATGCGCTCGCTCCAAACCTCGTGCAGACGCTCGAAAACAACCCGGCCTTCATCCACGGCGGTCCCTTCGCCAATATCGCGCATGGATGCAACTCGGTGATCGCCACCAAGGCGGCGCTCAAGCTCGCCGATTATGTGGTTACCGAGGCAGGCTTCGGCGCGGACCTTGGGGCCGAGAAATTCTTCGATATCAAATGCCGCAAAGCCGGCCTCAGGCCCGACTGCGTCGTCCTCGTGGCGACCATCCGCGCGTTGAAGATGCATGGCGGCGTCGCCAAGGACGATCTCAAGAAGGAGAATTTGGCGGCGCTGGAGAAGGGCTTCGCCAATCTCGAGCGCCATGTCGGAAATTTGTGGCGCTATGACGTGCCGGTCATCGTCTCCATCAATCGCTTCAGCACCGACACGGAAGGCGAGGTCGCGCTACTCAGGCGTCTCTGCGCCGCGCTCAGCGTC
This sequence comes from uncultured Alphaproteobacteria bacterium, assembly GCA_963804515.1. GTDB lineage: Bacteria > Pseudomonadota > Alphaproteobacteria > Rhizobiales > Methyloligellaceae > Methyloceanibacter. Next base: position 320,902 of record CAWDQR010000008.1, read on the forward strand.
GAATGCGTGCTGGCCGATCATTGGGCGCAAGGCGCGGCCGGAGCGGCCGATCTCGCCCGCGCGGTGGTGCGTACGATTGCGACCAAGCCGAGCGATTTCCACCCGCTTTATCCAGACGACATGTCGCTCTGGGAGAAGACGCGCATGATCGCGAGAGAGATCTATGGCGCCGCCGACATCAGCGCCGACAAGGCCGTGCGCGACCGGTTCGCCGAGCTCGAGAAGGAAGGCTTCGGCAAGTTCCCGATCTGCGTGGCTAAGACGCAATACAGCTTCACGACCAATCCCGACGCCAAAGGCGCCCCCTCCGGCTTTACCATTCCGGTCCGCGAGGTGCGGCTTTCGGCCGGTGCCGAGTTCGTCGTCGTCGTCTGCGGCGACATCATGACCATGCCGGGCCTGCCAAAGGTTCCCGCCGCCAACAACATCGAACTTGCCCCCGACGGGCGCATTACGGGTCTGTTCTAGCGAAGCAAGGGGTTGCCAGGGGCGCAAGCGGGCGTTACCACCATTTGCCGCCGGCGGCCTGAGCGCCGAGGTCTCAGGGGAAGTCAATAATACTTTAGTGGAGGAAGTAATGTCGGGAACCAGAAAGCCGGGACGCAATTTTCTGTTCGTGCCGGGGCCGACCAACGTGCCGGACCGCGTCCTGCGCGCCATGCACGTCGCCATGGAGGACCACCGGTCCTCGGATTTCCCCAAGCTCACTTTGCCGCTGTTCGAGCGGTTGAAGAAGGTCTTCAAGACCAAAGAGGGGCAGGTCTTCATCTACCCATCGAGCGGGACCGGCGCCTGGGAGGCGGCGCTCACCAACACCCGCGCGCCTGGCGACAAGATGCTTGCGGCGCGCTTCGGCCAGTTCAGCCATCTGTGGATCGACCTCGCCAAACGTCACGGGCTCGAGGTCATCGTGCAGGAGGAGGAGTGGGGCACCGGCGCCTCGCCCGAGCATATCGAGGAGGCGCTCCGCGCCGACAAGAACCACGCGATCAAGGGCGTCATGGTGGTCCATAACGAGACCGCGACCGGCGTCACCAGTGATGTCGCCGCCGTGCGCCGCTCCATGGACGCGGCCAAGCATCCGGCCATGCTCTATGTCGACGGCGTCAGCTCGATCGCGAGCCTCGATTTCCGCATGGACGAGTGGGGCGTGGACCTCGCCATCACCGGCTCGCAGAAGGGTCTGATGCTGCCCGCCGGCCTCGGCATCGTCTGCGCGAGCAAGAAGGCGCTCGCGGCGATGAAGGACGGCAATCTGAAGCGCTGCTATTTCGACTTCACCGACCACATGAAGGCAAACCCCACCGGCTACTTCCCCTATACGCCGACGCTGCCGATGCTTTACGGCCTGCGCGAGGCGCTCGACATCCTCGATGAGGAGGGCCTCGAGAATGTGTTTGCCCGCCACCATCATCTGGCCGGGGGCGCCCGCGCCGCGGTGGAGGCGTGGGGGCTCAAGCTCTGCGCCAAGGAGCCGAAATGGCATTCCGACACGGTGACCGCCATCATGGTGCCGCCGGGATTCAACGGCGCCGATGTGATCGACATTGCCTATAAGCGTTACAATCTGGCGCTCGGCGCGGGCCTGTCGCAGGTCGCTGGCAAGCTGTTCCGCATCGGGCATCTCGGCGATTTGAACGAGCTGATGCTGCTTGGCGGGATCGCCGGCGCGGAAATGGCCATGCGCGATGTCGGCATCGAGGTCGAGCTTGGCAGCGGCGTCGGCGCGGCGCAGGCGCATTTCGGCGGCGGCATGCAGGCGAAGGTAAAGCAGGTCGCTGCCGAATAGGCTCCCCCGCGCTCGCGAGGGGTTCGGCAGTGGACAGGGGCCATTTCGCCGACAAGCTTCGCCGGTGCTGGCCGCCGTCCGCCTTCGAGTGCGCCGGCGGAGCGGCGAGGCGTTATGCCCTCGGGAAGCTAAAGGCGATTTTGCGAAGCGTGGCGTTGAGTCGTAGGGGTTTGTCCGGTGCAGCACGACATCGTGTTCCTTGATCGAGAATTGGTCGACGCCAAGGTGCGCCGGCCCAACTTTCCGCACAGCTACAAGGAGTACGAATTGACGTGGACGCCTGAGGAGATCGTCGATCGCCTCAAACACGCGACCGTCGCCATCATCAACAAGGTGCCGATGCGGGCGGACACGCTGAAGCAGCTGCCCAAGCTCAAGCTGATCGCGGTGGCGGCGACGGGAACGGACGTCGTCGACAAGGCCTATTGCAAGGAGAACGGCATCACCGTCGTCAATATCCGCAATTACGCCTTCAACACCGTGCCGGAGCATGTGCTGGCTCTGATCTTTGCCCTCCGCCGTAAGCTGCTCGCTTATGTCGAGGACGTGCGGAACGGCAAGTGGAACAAGGCCAGCCAGTTCTGCTTCTTCGACCATCCAATCCATGACGTTGCCGGAGCCACGCTCGGCGTCATCGGCTTTGGCGCGATCGGCAAGGCGGTAGCGAAGCGCGCCGAGGCTTTGGGCATGCGCATCCTTCCTTACGACGTCTTCCCCCAGCCGGGCCTCGTCGATCTCCCGACAATCTACAAAGAGAGCGACGTCATCACCTTGCATACTCCGCTCACGCCCGAGACCAAGAACATGATCGGGGCGAAGGAGTTCAAGATGATGAAGCCCTCCGCCATCCTGATCAACACCGCCCGCGGCGGGCTTGTCGACGAGGAGGCGCTGGCCAACGCGCTCAAGGACGGCACCATCGGAGGCGCGGGCTTCGACGTGCTGACCCAGGAGCCGCCGAAAGACGGCAATGTGCTCCTCGATCTCAGACTTCCGAACTTCATTTTGACGCCGCATGTCGCCTGGGCGAGCCAGGAGGCCATGCAGATCCTGGCCGATCAGCTCATCGACAATATCGAGGCGTTCGTCGCGGACAAGCCGCAGAACGTCGTCAAGGAGTAGAGGCTTGGAGGCCCGCAATGAAGAAACTGCTTTTCCTGTTCGACACCGATGCTTACGCCAGCGTGTTCGACACCGTGGTGGGCTATGACGGCGGCGCCGATCACGTTATGGGCTGTGCCAATGTCACGCCCGACAATGTCGGCGCCCTTGTCGACGGCACCATCTTCACCCGCGGCGGTAAGGACAAGCAGAACACCGCGATCTTCGTCGGCGGCAGCGACATAGGGAAGGGCGAGGCCCTGTTTGAAGCGGTGAAGAGGCGCTTCTTCGGCCCCTTCCGCATCTCCATCATGCTCGATCCCAATGGCTCCAACACTACGGCTGCGGCCGGCGTGGCGCTGCTCGCCAAGGCAAAGAAGCTCAAGGGCAAGAAGGCTGTCGTGCTTGCCGGCACGGGGCCGGTCGGCATGCGGGCGGCGGCGTTTCTTGCCGAGGAGGGTGTCGATGTGACCCTCACCTCGCGCTCGCAGCAACGGGCAGAGAGCGCCGCCCGCGCCATCGAGATGCGTTTCGGGGTGAAGGTGAAAGGGGTCGTGGGGGCCGACGACGCTGCCCGTGCGGCGGACGTCAAGGATGCCAGCATCGTGTTTGCTGCGGGCGCTATCGGCGTGCAACTCTTGAAGGCGTCCGACTGGCAAGACAACCCAAACATCGAGACGCTCGCCGACTGCAACGCCCAGCCGCCACTCGGCATCGAAGGCATCGAGGGCACCGACAAAGGCAAGGAGCGGCACGGCAAGCTCGCCTTTGGTGCGCTCGGCATCGGCGGGCTCAAGCTGAAGCTGCATCGCGCCTGCATCGGGAAGCTGTTCGAGAGCTCCGAAGGGGTGCTCGATGCCGAGGAGATCTACGCTCTGGCCAAGGAGATGGCGTGACGGCGATGATCAAGCAGAGCGCCATCGATAAATTCCTCGATGCATTGGCGAGCCAGCGTGCGACGCCGGGAGGCGGCAGCGCCGCCGCGATCATCGGCGCCATGGGCGCGGCTCTCGTCGCCATGGTGTGCAATCTCACCATCGGCAAGAAGAAATACGCCGAGGTCGAGGATGAGATGCGATCGCTGCTCGCCAAGGCGGAGGAGCTTCGCCATCGGCTGACCGGCATGATCGAGGACGACGTCAAGGCCTTCGATGCGGTCATGGGCGCCTATGGCATGGCGAAGGAGACCGACGCCGAGAAGGCCGCCCGCAGCGGCGCCATCCAAGCGGCGCTCAAGCTCGCGACCGAGGTTCCCTTGCGCTGCTGCCATGCCGCCCGCGAGGTCATCGACCTTGCTGCGGCCACGTCGGCCAAAGGCAATCTCAACGTGATCAGCGACGCGGGCGTCGGCGTGCTCGCCGCTTATGCTGCACTGCGAAGCGCGGCGCTAAATGTTTACACGAACGCGAAAATGACCACTGACAAAGCCTTCGCGGACGCTAAGCTGAAGGAGTTGGAGACGCTCTTATCCGGCGCGGAAGGAGTGACCGAGAAAGCCTATGAGCTGGTAAAGGGCAGGCTGAGCTGAGGCTCGCTTATCAAGACCGGCCAAGAAATCAAAAAAGGGAGGAAGAAGTGGACGTCCACGAGTACCAAGCGAAGGAATTGCTCGCTCAATTCGGCGTGCCGGTGCCGAAGGGCGCCGTCGCCTTCAGCCCCGACCAGGCGGTTTACACCGCCACCGAACTCGGCGGATGGAATTGGGCGGTCAAGGCGCAGATCCATGCGGGCGCCCGCGGCAAGGCCGGCGGCATCAAGCTGTGCAAAACCTATCACGAGGTCCGCGAGGCCGCGGCGAACATGCTCGGCAAGCGCCTGGTGACGATCCAGACGGGGCCGGAAGGCAAGCCCGTGCAGCGCGTCTATATCGAGGTCGCCGAGCCCTTCGAGCGCGAGATCTATCTCGGCTATGTGCTCGACCGTAAGACCGAGCGCATTCGCGTGATCGCCTCGAAGCGCGGCGGCATGGAGATCGAGGAGATCGCCAGGACCGAGCCCGAGGCCATCCTGCAAGTGATCGTCGAGCCCGCGGTGGGCCTTCAGGCCTTCCAGGCGCGCGAGCTTGCCTTTCAACTTGGCCTCAACATCAAGCAGGTGCAGCGCGCGGTGACGACGATCATGAACGCCTATCGGGCGTTTCGCGACCGCGACGCCATCATGCTCGAGATCAATCCGCTGGTCGTGACCAAGGACGACCGCGTGCTTGCGCTCGACGCCAAGATGTCGTTCGACGACAACGCGCTGTTCCGCCGGCACAGCGTCGCCGACATGCATGATCCCTCGCAGCAGGATCCGCGCGAGGCGCAAGCCGCCGAGCACAATCTCAACTATATCGGTCTCGACGGCGAGATCGGCTGCATCGTCAACGGCGCCGGCCTCGCCATGGCTACCATGGACATGATCAAGCACGCAGGCGGCAGCCCCGCGAACTTCCTCGATGTCGGCGGCGGCGCTTCGCCGGAGCGCATCGCCACGGCGCTTAAGCTCGTTTTGTCCGACACCAAGGTGCGGGCGGTGCTCGTCAACATCTTCGCCGGCATCAATCGATGCGATTGGGTCGCCAAGGGCGTGGTGCAGGCCTGCCAGACCGTCGACGTCAAGGTGCCGCTGGTGGTGCGCCTCGCCGGCACCAATGTCGAAGAAGGCCGCAAGATTCTGGCCGAGAGCGGGCTGAAGCTGATCACTGCGGAGACCCTGGCGGAAGCCGCGCAGAAGGCCGTGGCGGCCTTTAGAGAGACGCAGGAACCTGTAAGAGCGACGGCCTGACAGAACCGCCGGGAGAAGACCAATGAGCATCCTTATCGACGAAACGACCCCGATCATCGTCCAGGGCATGACCGGCGACAAAGGCTCCTTTCATACGAAGGAGATGGTGGAATATGGCTCCAACATCGTCGGCGGCGTAACCCCCGGCAAGGGCGGCAGCAAGCATCAGGGCCTGCCCGTCTTCAACACCGTGAAGGAGGCCGTAGCGGCGACGGGTGCGACCACCAGCATCACCTTCGTGGCCCCGGCTTTCTGTACCGACGCGATCATGGAGGCTGCCGACGCCGGCATCAGGCTGATCTGCTCGATCACCGACGGCATCCCGGCCCAGGACATGATGCGGGTGAAGCGCTATCTCCGCCGCTATCCGAAGGAGAAGCGTCCGATGCTGGTCGGGCCCAATTGCGCGGGCATCATCAGCCCGGGCAAGGCCATGCTCGGCATCATGCCAGGCCACATCTACCTCAAGGGCAATGTAGGCATCATCTCGCGCTCCGGCACGCTCGGCTATGAGGCGGCCTCGCAGATGAAGGCCGTCGGCATTGGCATCACCACGAGCGTCGGCATCGGCGGCGACCCGATCAACGGCTCATCCTTCCTCGACCATTTGCAGTTGTTCGAAGATGACCCGGAGACCGACGCGGTGCTCCTGATCGGCGAGATCGGCGGCCCGCAGGAGGCCGAAGCCTCGGAATGGATCAAGGAGAACATGTCGAAGCCGGTGGTCGGCTTCGTGGCTGGCCTCACCGCACCCAAGGGACGGCGCATGGGGCATGCCGGAGCCATCATCTCGGCGGCGGGCGACAGCGCCGCGGAGAAGGCGGAGATCATGCGGTCTTGCGGCCTCACTGTGGCACCGAATCCGAGCGAATTCGGCGCCACGGTGGCGCGGGTGCTTTCGGGAGCGTCGGGGCCTCGGGTCTTCGTGTGAGCCTGGAGGCGGTTGGTCTCGCATAAAGAGGTGCCTCGCTTCGGCTTGCCTTGGCGGCATCGAGGCATGGCGCCATGACGATCTCGATCTGGAGCTGATCGTCGCTGTCAGGAGTGCTCCAAGCCTTCCATGAAGGACGATGTCAACCAGCTGAAAGCCCCGGGCGATTCTTCCTCCGCCGTGCCGGCGAGCGCCGCGTCGCCGGTGATGGAGACGGCCGATCTGCTGTTCCGCCTGCTGCTCGACGTGGCGCGCCGGCATCAGCCCGAAATCGAGCCCGTGCTCAAGGGCGGAGCAAACATCTCCGACTTCACGCCGGAGCTCATGGCGCGCGCCCTGCAGGCGCAAGGCATCTGGTTCCAGCTGCTCTCCATCGCCGAGCAGAACGCGGCGATGCAGCGGCGGCGGCGGATCGAGCGCGACAGAGGCCGCGAGCAGTTGCGCGGCACCTTCAGCAACGTGCTCGCCGAGGCGTCCGGCGACGGCATCGGGCCCGACGAAATCCAGAAGCTCATCGTGAATTTGCGCATCAGACCGGTGCTCACGGCCCATCCGACCGAGTCGAAACGCGTCACGGTGCTCGAGAAATATCGCAAGATCTACCTCTTGCTGCTCGAGCTCGAAATCCCGCGCTGGACGGATCGCGAGCGAGCCGCGTTGATCGACGATTTGCGCGACCAGATCGAGCTCGTCTGGATGACGGGCGAGCTGCATCTGGAAAAGCCATCGGTCGAGCAGGAGGTGTTGCGGGGCCTGCACTTCTTCGACGAGACCTTGTTCGAGATGGCGCCCAAGTTGCTCCGCGGTCTCGATGCTGCGCTTAAAGCTTATTACCCGGGCCGGCGCTTCGACGTGCCGCCCTTCTTCCAGTTCGGCTCCTGGATCGGCGGCGACCGCGATGGCAATCCCTTCGTCACCACGGATGTCACGCGGGCGACGTTGCGGCAGAACGCGCTCGCAAGCCTTCGCCACTACAAGGTCCGGGTGACCGAGCTCGGCCGCATGTTGTCGATCACCGAGCGGGCGGCGCCGGTGCCCGAGAGCTTCCGCGCCGAGCTTCTCCGCGAGCTCGAGGCGAGCGGTGACGCGGTCGCGATCGCCGCGCGCAATCCCGGGGAAGCGTACCGCCAATATCTCACTAGCGTCTTGCGCAAGATCGACGCGACGATGCTCAAGACCGAGGGCACGGAAGCTCCGCAGGGGGCGCGCGCCTACGCCAATGCCGACGAGCTGATCGTCGACCTGCGCGTGCTTGAGACCGCGCTCGAGGATGCGAATTTGGCCTCGCTCGCCGCCGACCTCGTGCGCCCGGTGCGCTTCGCGGTCCAGATCTTCCGCTTCTCGACCGTGCGGCTCGACCTCCGCGAGAACACCACCCGCACCAATGAGGCACTGCAAGCCTTGTGGCGTGTGACCATGGGACAAGGGGGCGGCGAGCCGCCGGACCCGAATTCGGACGCATGGAAAGCGTGGCTGCTGGCGGAGCTCGCGCGGCCGCGGACGGCCGAGCGCGTCCTCACCGGTTTCCCGGCGGAGGTCGAGGAGACGCTCGCCATGCTCAGGCTCGTTCCCGAGATGCGCGGCAGTCTCGACCGGGAAGCGTTCGGCAGCTTCATCCTGAGCATGACGCGGTCGGTCGCCGACGTGCTCGGCGTCTATCTGCTCGCGAAGGAAGCTGGTGTGTTCCTCGATGCCACGGGCACCGAGATCTGTCCGCTGCCCGTGGTGCCCCTGTTCGAGACCATCGAGGATTTGCGTGCGGCCCCTCGGATCATGCGCGAGCTGTTGAGCGTGCCGCTGGTGAGACGCAGCACGAGCTGGCAGGGGAACGTCCAAGAAGTCATGATCGGCTATTCCGATTCCAACAAGGATGGCGGCTTCGTCGCCTCGAACTGGGAGCTCGCGAAGGCGCAGTCGAGGCTGACCAAGCTCAGCGACGAAATGGGCGTCAAAATCGCATTCTTCCACGGACGTGGCGGCTCGGTGAGCCGGGGCGGCGCGCCGACGGGCCGCGCGATTGCGGCGCAGCCCGCGGGCTCGATCCGGGGACGCTTCCGCGTTACCGAGCAGGGCGAGGTGGTCTCCTCCAAATACGCCAATAGAGGCACCGCCGCCTATCAGATGGAGCTGCTGGCGGCGAGCGTGTTCGAGCATGCGCTGAAATCGGAGCGCGAGGAGGCGCTGAAGCCCCGGGCCGAGATCGACGACGCCATGGAGGCGCTGTCCGGCGCCTCGCGTGCGGCCTATACGCAGCTCGTCGGCCATCCCGACCTCGTCGGCTATTTCCAGGCGGCGAGCCCGCTTGAGGAGATCTCGCTGCTCAATATCGGATCGCGCCCCGCCCGCCGCTTCGGGGCGAAGAGCTTGAGCGATCTCCGCGCCATTCCCTGGGTGTTCGCCTGGGCGCAGAACCGGCACATCATCACCGGCTGGTACGGCGTCGGCAGCGCGCTCAAGAGCTTCATCGAGGTCCGCGGCGAGGCGGGCGAAGTAATGTTTGCCCGCATGTTCGAGGATTCGCGGCTGTTCCGCCTGATCATGGACGAGGTGGAGAAGACGCTGCTGCTCGTCGATCTCGACATCGCGGCCGACTATTCCGGGCTTGTCGTCGATGCGGCGTCGCGCGAGACCATCTTCGCCATGATCGAGGCCGAATACCGGCTCACCACGGAAATGGTGCGGCAGGTGAGCGGCGACGCGGAGGTCGGCCAGCGCTTCCCGCGCTATCGGGACGTGCTCAAGGATCGTTTGACCACAATCAATGAGGTCAATCGCGAGCAGGTGGAGCTTTTGCGCCGGTTCCGCGGCGCTTCCGCCGAGGCTGAGCGGGAGCGGTACAAATCCGCGCTGCTCTTGTCCATCAACTGCATTGCCGCCGGCCTTGGGGCCACGGGCTAACTTCGGAAAGCGAAAGGAAATCGACGCATGAGCTTCACCCTGATCCAACAGGCGACCCCGCGTTTGCACCGCTCTGAGCTTGCTGTGCCGGGGTCCAACCCGTCGCTGTTCGAGAAGGCGGCGAAAGGCGGGGCCGACATCATCTTCCTCGACCTCGAGGACGCCGTGGCCCCCGACGACAAGGAGCAGGCGCGCAAGAACATCGTGCAGGCGCTGAACGACATGGATTGGGGCACCAAGACAATGATGGTGCGCATCAACGGGCTCGACACCCATTACATGTATCGCGACGTGGTGGATGTGGTCGAAGCCTGCCCGCGGCTCGACATGATCCTCATCCCCAAGGTCGGCGTACCGCAGGACGTTTATGCCCTCGACATGCTGGTCACCCAGATCGAGAACGGCAAGAAGCGCGAGAAGCACATCGGATTCGAGCTCTTGATCGAGACCGCGCTCGGCATGGCCAATGTCGAGGCGATCGCCCAGGCGAGCAAGCGGGTCGAGGCCATGTCGTTCGGCGTCGCCGACTATGCCGCCTCGACGCGGGCGCGTACCATGGGCATCGGCGCCCCGCATCCGGATTACGGTATCCTCGCCGACAAGGATGGGGACGCCCCGCGGGCTTATTATTGGGGCGATCCCTGGCATTATGCGCTGTCGCGCATGATGGTGGCCTGCCGCGCCTATGGGCTTCGCCCGATCGACGGTCCGTTCGGCGATTTCTCCGATCCCGACGGCTATCTCGCGGCGGCCAAGCGCGCGGCCGTGCTCGGCTTCGAGGGCAAATGGGCAATTCATCCGAGCCAGGTCGAGCTCGCCAACAAGGTGTTCACGCCTTCGGAAGCCGAGGTCACCAAGGCGAAGCGCATCGTCGAGGCGATGAAGCAGGCGGCGAAGGAAGGCAAGGGCGCCGTGTCGCTCGACGGCAGGCTGATCGACATCGCCTCCATCCGCCAGGCGGAGGCCCTGCTCAACAAGGCCAAAGCCATGGGGATGTGAGGACCGCCGGCCTGCCGAAATTCAGAGAACGAAGTGAAGGAACGAATTTGCGCGGGTGACGTTTCTATTGCAGCGGGGTGGGGATTTATCTCCGGTTCTACGCAAACCTTTGTTGCCAAACCAAACGGAAATGTGAAGGAGAGCAAGATGAAACGTCTTCTCACCTGCACGGCAGTGGCCGTGTTACTTGGCTTTACGCCAGTTTTGGCTGCCGATAATTCTGCACCGCCGACCCAACCCGGCGTGTCGCCCGAAGCATCCAAGTCGGCGCACCAGCCGCAGTCCGGTAGCGCGGAGACGTCCGCCGGCGCGAAAGAGCAGAGCTCGGCGCCGCCGGCGTCCGGCACAGCGAGTGCAACCAAGCCCGACATGCACGCCATGGCCCCATCGTCAGGCAGCTTGGACAAGTCGCGCGGGGCGAAGGAGCAAAGCTCCGCACCGCCCGGCTCCTCTGCGGCTGAAACCTCCAAGCCCAATCCCACCATCGGATCGAAGAGCTACAAGGAGTAGCAAGGCGTAACAGCGATCGAAGCAAAGGGCCGCTCTTCGTTAGCGGCCCTTTGCTATGTCTGCAACTGCGCTGCACCACCCGCCCGAAGCCATGGGAATGTAAGCGGTACGGCGCGCCTGCCCCAAAATGGCCGCGAGGCACCCATAGTTCGGTTAAGTCGGCGCGTCGATGCGCCCGAACTGCGGGCATGGTCAGAGTGCAGGGCAGATCCTGTCGCTGACGGTGCCGGCCCCAAAGGGGGATGATCCCATGAAGAACCGCGCCAAATCGCCCCGCGAAAAGCCGCGCAAGGCAGACGACGACAAGCAGCCAAAGGCAAACGGCGACAAGAAGCAGCGGAAGAAGACCGCCGTCTCCGAAGCCAAGCCAACGGTGAGCGTGCGGGCCTCGGCGCCGTCGCGGGAGCTTGTCGAGCCAGCGGCCGTGCCTGCGTGGACGCCGTCGCGGAAGCCCGTCGTTGAGCAAGCAAGCGTGCCTGCGCGGACGCCGTCGCGGAAGCCTGTCCTCGCACAAGTAAGCGTGCCTGCACGGGCGCTGGCGCGGAAACCTGTCCTCGAACAAGCCGCTCCGGCGGCGCAAGCCGTCTCGGCAGCCTCAGAACTTGAACTTGCGGGCGCGGCAGAGAGCATCGAGGGATCGCTGAAAGCCGCGAGACAAAGCGCCATCGCGGTGAACCGCAAGCTCCTCGACATCGCGCAAGCGAATGTCCATTCCAGCCTCGATCTCGCCAAGGGCCTGGCCGGCGCCAAGACCCCCATCGAGATCATGCGCTTGCAGATGCATTATTGGCACGAGCGCATGGGGACGCTCGCCCGCCAGAGCGAAGAGCTGCGGGCGCTGTCGGCCGAGCTGGTCGGGAACGCGGCCGAGCCGATCCGGGCGCAGATGCGGCGGAGCCTGCTGGCGAGAGCCGCGTAAGGCGGCGCGGGACGGCAAGGGCGCCGCGTCGCAGGACGGCCGCCTGATCGACATAGCCTCGATTCGTCAGGCCGAAGCGCTGCTCAACGCTGCTAAAGCCATGGGGATGTGAGGGGGGCCCCGGCAGGGGCCTTAAACGTAACCGCAGCCGTGCAAAAGCAATGTCAATGAGATTATCACAATTACTGCTCCGAATATGGGCTCGGAAGTTCGCTTCTCACTCTCTGCTTCCACAGAACGGCCGCAGCCTGTCCAAGGGATGCGTGCGGGCATTGATTCAGGCGGGTGATGTCTCGAAAGCCTATGTGATAAGTCAGGAAAAAGGCCACCACTAAGCACGGGCCTTCATTTTTGAAAGCATGGCTCTCGCGGCAGAAACGCTCTAAGCTTCCCTGAGCTTGTCAGATGGCTTGACCGGGGTTGCAGGGGAGGATCCGTCGATGACGTGCTATCGCGCTAGTCTGCTTATCGGCTTTGCTTCGATGCTTTGCTTCGTCTGCGGGGCGGAAGGCGCGCCAAGCAAACACGTGCAGCAGCATTGTGTGCAGGATTATAAAAAGTTCTGCGGCGAGTGGGGGATCGAAAGCAAAGGTCTCCGAAACTGCATGCACAAGCACGGCGATAACCTCACCCACGCATGCGTGGCGGCGTTGGTTCAGTCGGGCGAAGTCTCGCAAGCCGAAGTGGAGCGCCGGAAAGCGGCCGCTAAAAAGTGAGTGTCGAGTTGGAGTGTAAGTCGGTTTTGAGCTCCGCTCCCTGACTCTTCCGCAAGGGGAGGGAGTTATCCCCGCCCCCAAAATCCCGTCTATCCTGCTCGCACCTCGTCCGCTTGGCGCTTCGCGAGGCGTCGTGTGGCGGGACGAATCTAGAATGACGGGCCTTTCGCACCCGAACAAACGCCGCTCATGGCGCGCCGAGAGGCGCCCGCGCGTCTGGCGACGGACGCGAACCGTTAGGATTTGCGCTTTTCGGCGCACCATCCCCCTCGCGCTGAGGGGAAGTGCAGCAAAGCCTGGACCCGGAAGGCGTCGCGGCGACGAGCGCGCGTGCCTTGGGAGCAACGCTCGGCCGACACGGAATTATCGTCGGGGACCGGAAAAGATAGGGGCACCCGCTGGAACGCGGGGTGCCCAATAGGGAAGCAAGAAGAGGTTGGTGGTCATCAGATCACCGAAGCACGGCGTTCGAAGCTTAGTGCTGGCTGAAGGGGTTGGCGAACTGCTCGGCCATGGTCGGCGCGGCGGCGAAGGCGACAACCAAAGCGACGGCGAGGAAGAGCTTCTTCATTGGGGTTCTCCTATCTGGTGTCGGCCTGTTGATCGATGTTTCAACCGGCTGGCCGTTGGTCCGATCGAACATCTGATAGGTGGTTGGTGGCGCGCCGTTCTTCCAATAGCCGTTCGCTATGGAGTTGGTGCTTTTGGTGCAGGAAGGGCGGTGGCGTCGGCGATGGTCGCTTGCGCAAGCTGATGAGCTTGCTCATGCGAAGCCGGTCAGGCGAAGTGTGTCAGGCGCTGCGCCACCCGCCGAAGCTCGCGGCCTGGCCGCGAAGGGCGCCGTCGCGATCGACGAGCTGCCAGACGATGCCATCCTCGATCCAGAATCGCCGTCCGGATTTGGCGATGCGAAGCCCGCGATAGCCGGTGGCGAAGCCGTTGCGGGCGACGGCATCTAGCAAGTTTTGGCGTTGCGCGCGGTCGGCGGGCTCGGCGGACAGGCGCGAGGGGAGCGAGGTGAATTCGGCCCAATCATATTCGAAGCAGGCTTGCGCCGCCTTGTTCGCGTAGATGAAGCGCGGATCGGGGTCGGTATTGTGGGCCATGACGCAATAGGCTGCGTCTCGGTAGAGCCATTCGGCCGATTGGGGCTGGCCGGATTCGAGAAACACCGGCGGCGCCCCGACGATGCGGCGATAGCTGCCGACGAGCAGGGCGAAGAATTCGGGATCGACGGCCAGGCTCATTGCATAGGATTTCAAGGCTTCGTCTCGGGCCCGTCGCTTAGTCCGAGCCCTACCGCGCAAGCGCGCAACGAATGGCACAATTTGGCCTATTTCTGGCGCTCGCGTAAGCTGCTTCCGCTTGGCTAAAGGGGGTAAGGAAGCATCATGATCCGCGAGGAGCTGATTTTCGTCGGGACCTGCGACATCGCGGGCCATGTGCGCGGGAAGGGATTCCCGGCGAGCGAGATCGAGGCAAGGCACAAAAAGGGGATCGGCTGGACCCATTCCAATTTGATGCAGACGGCCTTTGGCCCGATCCTCAATACGCCCTTTGGCACCGGCGGCGATCTGATGGTGGTGCCGGAGACAAGGACGCCGAGGTGCGGGTCGATTTCGGCGATGGCTCTTCGCCTGAGCATTTCTTCCTCGGCGACATCCGCAACACCGACGGCTCGCCCTGGGAGTGCTGCCCGCGCGAGTTCTTGCGCCGCGCCGTCGAGGCGCTGAAACAGGCGAGCGGCTTGCACCTCATCACCGCCTTCGAGCAGGAGTTCGTCTATACCGGCGTCGAGGACCGGCCCGGACACGCCTATAGCCTTGGCGCTTGGCGCCGTCAGGGCGGCTTCGGCGAGAGCCTGATCGCCGCGCTGCGCGCCGCGGGCCTGATGCCGGACACCTTCCTGCCGGAATACGGCCCGCGCCAATATGAGGTCACGGTGGCGCCCGCGCCTGCGCTCGCAGACGCGGATCAGGCCGTCATCACGCGGGAGATGGCACGCGCGGCCGCCTTTCGCCTCGGCCATCGCGCCATCTTCTCGCCCATGCCCGTGGCGGACGGCGTCGGCAGCGGCGTGCACATCCATTTTCAGTCTGCATGATGCCAAAGGCGCGCCGGCGACCGATGACAAGGACGGACCGCTCGGCTTGAGCCAAGCCGCCGCGCAGTTCTGCGCCGGGTGCTGCATCATCTGCCGGCGATCACGGCCATCACCGCGCCATCGCCCGTGTCCTATCTCCGGCTCACGCCGAACCGGGGCTGGCATGGGTCTTTTGTCAATGATCCGCGCGCCGTTAACAAGCAAGATAGCACCCGCGACACTCTGCCTAGAGGCAGGCTGAACCGGAAGAGGACCGCGGGAGTTCACATTCTTGGACAGAGGATGGAGTGATCATGGCGAGTACAAAAACGAAACTGGATGCCCGCAAGTCGGGCTCATTCAAGATCGGCGGTGATATCCAAATTCACCGGCTAGGTTTCGGGGCGATGCGCGTCACCGGCCGGGGCATCTGGGGCCCGCCCACCGACAAGCCGGAGGCTATCCGGACTCTCAAACGCCTTCCCAAGGTCGGAATCGATTTCGTCGACACGGCGGACTCCTACGGACCTGACCTCTCCGAGCAGCTCATCCGCGAAGCGCTCTATCCCTATGACGGCATGCTCATCGCGACCAAAGCGGGCTTCAGGCGCCCTGGTCCTGGCGTTTGGGAGATGGATGGGCGCCCAGACTATTTGCGCAAAGAGGCGATCAAGAGCCGCGAGCGGCTTGGGCTCGAGCAGATCGGATTGTGGCAATTGCACCGCATCGACCCGAAAGTGTCGCGTGACGAGCAATTCGCCGCGATCAAGTCGCTGCAAGATGATGGGATCATCCGGCACGCTGGCTTGAGCGAGGTCTCCGTCGCCGACATCGAAGCCGCCTCGAAGGTGTTCACCGTGGCGACCGTGCAGAACCGCTACAATCTCGTCGATCGCGGCAGCGAGGACGTGCTGAACTTTTGCGAGAAGCACGGCATCGGCTTCATCCCTTGGTATCCGTTGGCTGCGGGCAATCTCGCCAAGAACGGGTCGATCCTCGATGCGATCGCCAAGGCGCATGGCGCCACGCTGAGCCAGATTGCGCTTGCCTGGGTGCTCAAGCGCAGTCCCGTCATGCTTCCCATTCCGGGAACGTCGAAAGTCGCGCATCTGGAAGAGAATGTCGCCGCCGTCAACATCGAGCTGTCGGATAACGAGTTCGCCACGCTCGACCGCGAGGGCCGGGCCGAGTATCGCGCGGCTTAGCCCCCATAGCGCTCGGTGCGGATGATGTTGGCGCCGATTCCTGCCGCGATCGCTCCTTCGGCCGCGGCCTCCACGAAGGGATTTGAGCCGCAGATAAGGACTTGCTTCGGCGCTTGCGGCAGCCGCGCCAGAAGCTCGGCGAGCAACTCGGCGTCAACACGGCGTCCATAATCGCGCTCCCGCCGGGCGGCCTCGCGGGTGAGCGCGAACACCAGCTCGAAGCCGTCCTGCCGGTCATGCAAGGCCGGCAGCTCGTCGCGAAAGATGATTTCGTCCCAGCTCCGCGCGGAGTAGAGCAGCAGCGTCGGAATGGTTGAGCCTTGCGCCGCGCGGTGACGGATCATGGACATGAGCGGCACCACGCCGGAGCCGCCGCCCAACAGCACAAGCGGTCCTCCATCGGCGGTGTCCCATACGAAATGGCCGCCGATCGGTCCACGCAGCTCGATGTCGTCGCCGACCTCAGCCACTTCGTGGAAAAAGGGCGAGACCTCGCCGTCGTCGAGCCGTTCAATGACAAGCTCGATCCTGTCCCGCGTCTCTGGCGTCGAGGCGATGGAATAGCTGCGCTCCGCCCGATAGCCGTCAGGAGCGGTGAGCCGCACGTCCACATGCTGTCCGGTGCGGAAGGAGAAGGGATGCGTCGGCGCGAGAAAGAAGCTCTTTACGCGCGATGTTTGAGGAACGATGGCGGTGATGGGCGCTTGCTGCCAGCGCAAGCCGCGCTCACCGGCCAAATTGGCGGCTTCAGCTTCAGTCACCGGTAAAGCGCTGCTCGCGCCAGGGGTCGCCATAGATGTGATAGCCGCGCAGCTCCCAGAAGCCAGCTTGATCGCGCTCGGTAAACTGCAAGCTATTCACCCATTTCGCCGACTTCCAGAAATAGAGATGCGGGACCAACAGCCGGGCCGGCCCGCCATGATCGGGCGGGAGCGGCGCGCTCTCGTAGCGGAGCGCCACCATGGCCTTGCCCCCGACAAGATCGGTAGTGGGCACGTTGGTGGAATAGCTGTCGTAGGAATGGGCGAGGGTGAAGGGGGTGGGCGGCTGCTCGAGACCGGCCGCGGCTAGGACATCGTCGATCAGCACACCCTGCCATGGCGTGTCGAGCTTCGACCATTTGGTCACGCAATGGATGTCGCGCGTCTGCTTGGTCTGGGGCAGGGCGTTGAACTCCGCCGAGTTCCACCGCGCCACGGGCTTCGGTCCGACTTTTAGGGTGAAAGACCAGTCCTCGGCGCGAATATGCGGCGTGGGGCCGGCGGAGAGCACGGGGAAATCCTCGGTCAAAGACTGTCCCGGCGGAAGTCGTTTGGCGATGTCCGGCGGTCGCTGCCGTCCCGTGAAGCCGCGCGTGACCATTCCTGTCCTTCCTCCAAGCCATGACTTAAGACCCTCAGACTACCGGCGCCGGCCGTTCTCAACAACCTGCCCGCCTTCTCCACCGAGCGGCCGACCACGCGCTTGGCTCCGCCTCTCTGAAGGACATATCCTGGAAATGTTGCATTGGTGATTGTGGGGGCCAAGCATGGTCAAGGCCGGAAGCCTTAAGCGGAACCTGCCTTCGCGGCCGCTGCCCGAGGAGGTCGTGGAAATTCTGGTCGAGCGGGTGCCCATGCGCATCGAGCGGATCGTGTCGACGGGCCAGACTACAAAAGAAGGCCAGTGGTACGATCAGGAGAGTGACGAGTGGGTGCTCTTGGTTGCCGGCGCCGCGCGCCTCCGGATCGAGGGCGAGGATCAGGACCGCGAGCTTACTGAAGGCGATTGGATCTTGCTGCCCGCCCATTGCCGCCATCGCGTCACGGTGACGCAAAGCGAGCCGCCGACAATCTGGCTCGCCGTGCATTTTCCGCAAGAAAGCGGGCCCCGACCCTGAGGTTCGCCAAAGCCGATGCGTCGTTGAGGGCCAACCCGACGCCAAGGTTTCGGACTAAAGTCCAATAATCCCGTGGAGCACGGAGCATAGCCTTGCTGGCTTGCTTTGTTCGCCGCGCCGCAATCGCGTTGACCGTGTCGCACGGTATGGCGCCCCCGGCGACCCGGTGGGCAGGAGGAGCGCATGAAATTCTATCGTGTGGCCAATGCCACAGCGCTCGTCCGAGCGATAATGCATGATTCCTTCAACTCAGGATGGTCTTGAGCCGAAGGAGATTCCCGCGATGGTCCCGCTTAAGCGCACTCAGCTCTTCACGCTCACCGCGGCCGGCGTCCTTGCGCTCACGGCCTCCAGCACCGTCGCCCGCGCGGAGGAGCCGCAACCCAATCCGTGCAACGAAGACGCCATGATCGTGTTCGACGCGTCCGGCTCGATGGCAGGAAATGTGGGGCAAGGCATCGGGACCACGATCCCGCGAATCGACGAAGCGCGGCACGCGCTCGCCGAGGTTTTGCCGAGCGCCACGAAGTTTCGTCGCGTCGGCCTCATCACCTTTGGTCCGGGGCCTTACCAACAGTGCAACGTTCACCTCGATCTCGAGCCAACGGCGAACGCAGCGGACCCCATCATGCGCGCGGTGAATGCCTTGACGCCGGCGGGCCGCACGCCGCTGGTATCGGCCGTGCAGCAGGCCGCCGACGTGCTCGACTACCGCAACAAGCCTGGCCTCATCGTGGTTGTGACCGACGGCGAAGAGACCTGCGGAGGGTCGCCTTGCGACCTTGGCAAGGAGCTCCATGCCGCGGCCAAGCAGCTGACCATCCACATCATCGGCTATCGCGTTAAGGATTTCTCTTGGACGGGCGAGCATAGCATCCTCGACGCAGAGTGCCTGGCCGAGCAGAACGGCGGGCTCTATATCGCCGCCGAGACGGCCGCGGATCTGACCGCGGCTCTCAGGAAAACCCTCGACTGCCCGATGCTGACGCAAAGAGCCTTGCCCTGAGGGGGCAACGGCCTTTGGCAGCTCATCCCGATTCACTGTTTCGGGCGGGTGCCCATGATGTCGAAATCGGCTTCCTGCAGATGGTATTTCTGCACCACGTTCGACGAGTCCGCAAAGGCGCGCAGACACGCCTCATGCGCCGCGCGCTTCTCCTCATCTCGAAGCGCGGTGCCTTCCTTCGCCCGGTCCGCCGCGGCAAAACAAATCTGTGCGTCCTGAGCGACAGCCGGCGCCGCATTGAATGCGAGGCACAAGCTGACAACGGCAAACGAGGTCAGGCTTCGGGCAGACATGCGCCGCCTCCTTAGGGTCCGGACCCATAAATGGTCGCCTCCAGGGGATCCAACGCGAACGACTGCCCAGAACAGTGGCAGCGGATCACCTGCTGGCGCAGCATGTTCGAACAGCTCAAGCGGTACAAGGTCACCGTCGGTGCGAAGTCTGCCCCCGAGGCGCAGTTCAATGTTCCGGCTTTCGACTCCCAGAATCCGCGGAGGGTGATCTGACGGTTCGCAACATCGGGCGCGACCCGTCATGCCCGAGGCGGCAACGCCAGGCCGAGGGTGGCACCCCCCACCATCTTCTTAAAAGCGCGGCTAAAAGCCGCCTCGGATCCGTAGCCGATTTCGGCGGCAACGGTTGCAATAATGGCGCTGCCACCGCTCAGAAGCCCCGAAGCGATCTGCATCCGCCATTTGGCGAGATACTGCATCGGCGGCATGCCGACGAGGTTGGCGAAACGCTCCGCCAGCACCGAGCGCGATAGCCCCACGTCCTTGGCCAGTTCCTCGATCGTCCAGTTACGCGCTGGGCCTCCATGCATCGGTGACAATGCCTTGCCGACGAATGGGTCGCGCAGGCCCGCCAGCCACTCGGCCTGTTCTGGCGGCAGGGCCTCCAGATGCCGACGAACCACTTCGATGAACATCAGCTCGCTCAGTTAGGCGAGGACGCTTTCGCCGCCGGCGCGCTTGTCCGCCGATTCCATCATCGCAAATCGGGTGAACTGACCGAGCCAGCCTGTATCACTGTCCTGTGGGTCTCCGGCCTTGATCACCGGCGGGAGGTTCTCGAGGAGCGGATTGAATGGCCGCGCATCGCAGGCGAGGAAGCCGCAGACGAGCTTGGCCGCTGGCCCGTCGCCGCCATAGTTGACGAAGAACGGCAATTGACTGGTGGTGGCAGCGTCGATCGCGCCCGGGGTGACCGCATCGGCGCGCATGCCTGGGCTGCTCGACATGACATGCGGATCGCCATTGGTGAAGACGATAACTTCGCCGGCTTCGACCGCGATCGGCTCCCCGCCGACGATATTGGCGAAGCAACGGCCCTCAGTGACCACATGATACGCGATCAGATGCTCGGCACCCGGCAGGATCTTCGGCAGGATCATCTCTCGCGTCGGCATGCCTGGCGACCAGATTTTCCCGGTCGTCAACACCGTCGTCATCCGCGACGACCCGGCCGAGCAAGCGCCGCTGCCTGAGATCGTGCCAGCCGAACCAGCGACGATGGCGCGTCAGAAGAGGGACGAGCTGCTCGTTGTCCTTTTGCTCGTCATCGCCCGGCTTGACCGGGCGATCCAGTGACTCGCGGAGGCGGAGAGTTCGGTGAAGGGATAGAGAGGGTGGTGGTTACTGGATTCCCGCTTGCGCGGGAATGACGCCTGTGATTTTGGCTCGCGCGAAGGCCTACTCGGCCGCGAGCCTCACATACTGGCCGTTGGCGACGGGGCAGCGGGCCCAGAGCTCTTGCAGCGCTTGGATCAGAGAGGCCATCTGCGCGTCGGTATGCACCGGCGATGGCGTGAGGCGCATGCGCTCGGTGCCCCGCGGCACCGTCGGGTAGTTGACCGGCTGCACATAAAGCCGATAGCGCTCAAGCAGCATGTCGGTGACGGCCTTGCAGTGGACGGGATCGCCCACCATCACCGGCACGATGTGGCTCGGATTGTACATCACCGGCAGCCGCGCCTCGGCCAGACGCCACTTCAGCGTCCCTACGCGCTCTTGCAGACGCTCGCGCTCCACGCCGCTTCGCTTCAAATGCCGGATGCTCGCAAGCGCGCCCGCGGCGATGGCCGGCGCAAGCGAGGTGGTGAAGATGAAGCCAGGTGCGTAGGAGCGGATGGCGTCGCAGCAGGCTCGGCTCGCGGCGATATAGCCGCCCATGACGCCGAAGCCCTTGGCGAGCGTGCCGTTGACGATGTCGATGCGGCCCATCACGCCCTCGCGCTCGGCAATACCGCCGCCGCGCGGGCCATAGAGCCCGACCGCATGCACCTCGTCGAGATAAGTGAGCGCGTTGTATTTTTGCGCAAGGTCGCAGATGGCCGCGATCGGGGCGATGTGGCCGTCCATGGAGTAGACGCTCTCGAAGACGATGATCTTCGGGGTGCCTCTCGGGAACTTCTTGAGCTTGTCCTCGAGGTCCTCCACATCGTTGTGGCGGAAAATGTGCTTCTCGCCGCCGCCATGGCGGATGCCCTCGATCATCGAAGCGTGGTTCTTATCGTCGGAGAAGGTCACGAGGCCCGGGATCAGCCGCTGCAGCGTCGAGAGCGTCGCGTCGTTGGCAATATAGGCGGAGGTGAAGAGGAGTGCCGCCTCCTTGCCGTGCAGATCGGCGAGTTCGGCCTCGAGCTCCACATGGTAATGGGTGGTGCCGGAGAGGTTGCGCGTGCCGCCGGAGCCCGCGCCAACCGCGTCGATCGCCTCATGCATGGCGGCGCGGACGACGGGGTGCTGGCTCATGCCGAGATAGTCGTTGGAGCACCACACGGTCACGTCGCGGGTGCCGTCGCCCGTGAACTGATCGGCGGCGGGATAAGCCCCGCAACGGCGCTTCAAATCGGCGAAGACCCGGTAGCGGCCCTCGCGGTGCAGCGCGTCCAAATGCTCGCGAAAATAGGTCTCATAGTCCATGTCTATCTACCTGAGGAGCCGACGATTTGCGCCGCCCCTTTCAACCACACCCGTGGACGGAAATATAGTCTGAAGGACGATTTTCAATTGTGCAAAAGGGTCGCGTATGGTCCTTGCGATTTATCAAGAATCCCATAAATCGCCGCCTTTTGTGGGCTCCCGCGCCGTAGGCGCCAATTGAACTCTCCTTGCGGATGAAAAGGCCTTGACCCGCAACCGCCATAAATCGTCCAGGAGGCCCGGGACCCGAAAGAGGCCTGCGCCAGAAGCGCAGCCAGCAGGGGGGCAAGAGGTGCCAACCGAAGGACCACGCTCCGGCTTCCTGGCGAAACCCAAGATTTGGATTGTGGCCGTCATCGCCGCCGCGATCGTCGTCTCGGCCGGGTTGGTCTTCGGCATTTATGGCTCAAACAACGCGCCGCCTGGGAGCGAGGTCGGGAGTTCGGCGGAAGCAGCGAGCTTTGTCGGCAGCGAGGTTTGCGCCGAATGCCACCGCGCCGAAGCGGAGCTCTGGCATGGATCGCAGCACAAACACGCTATGGCTCATGCCTCCGAGCAATCAGTGCTCGGCGATTTCAACGATGCCAGCGTCGACTATTTCGGCGTGCATTCGCGCTTCTTCCGCAAGGACGGCAAGTTCTTCATGGAAACCGATGGCGCCGACGGCAAGCTCGCCAGTTTCGAGGTGAAGTACACTTTCGGCGTCGATCCCTTACAGCAATATCTCGTGGAGTTTCCCGACGGCCGCATCCAGGCGCTGCCGCTCGCCTGGGACAGCCGTCCCAAGGAGAAGGGGGGCCGACGCTGGTTCCACCTTTATCCCAATGAGGACATCCGCCACGACGACATCTTGCATTGGACGAAGCTCAATCAGAATTGGAACTTCATGTGCGCGGAGTGTCACTCGACCGGCGTGCGCAAGAATTACGACGCGGCGACGGATCACTTCGCCCCGACTTGGGCCGAGATCAGCGTCGGCTGCGAGGCTTGCCACGGACAAGGCTCGCGCCATGTCGCCTGGGCGAGGGCCAAGCAAGACTGGTGGCCATTCGGGGAGAGCGACCCCGCGAAGGGGCTGTTGGCGCGTTTTGACGAACGAACCGATGTGACGTGGGGTCACGATGCAAAAACCGGCAATCCGCAGCGGAGCGCTCCGCCTGCCACTCTCCGCAAGGAGGTCGAAACCTGCGGCCGGTGTCATGCGCGTAGGGGCCAGCTCTCCGAAGACTGGGTGCCGGGGCGCCCGCTGTCCGACACGCATGTGGTGGCGATGCTTGCGCAAGGCGTCTACCAGCCGGACGGGCAGATGCTCGACGAGGTCTATAATTACGGCTCGTTCAAGCAGAGCCGGATGTTTGCCGCGGGCGTGACCTGCAGCGATTGCCACGACCCGCACAGCGCCAAGCTCAGGCTCTCCGGCGACGCGGTCTGTTTGCAATGCCACGCGGCCGACACCTACGCGAAGACGGCACATGCCCGTCACGAGGGAGCAAACCCAGCGGTCACGTGCGTCTCCTGCCATATGCCGGCACGGAGCTACATGGTGGTCGATCGCCGCCACGACCATAGTTTCCGCGTGCCGCGTCCGGACCTCGCTGACAAGCTCGGGACCACCAATGCGTGCAATGATTGTCACACCGATAAGCCGGCCGCATGGGCGGCTGCGGTCATCGAGGGCTGGTTCGGTCCGAATCGAGAAGGGCTTCAGACCTATGGCGCGGCGTTCCATGCGGCGTGGCACGACGAGCCGGGCGCTGCGGGTCTCCTTGCCGCCGTTGCCGCCGATGCCAAGGCCCCGAGCTTCGCCCGGGCAAGCGCGCTCAGCGAGCTCGCCGCGTACCTCTCCCGGTCCAATATCGGCTTGGCCGAGAAGGGCCTTGCCGATCCCGATCCCCTGGTGCGCATCGGCGCCCTCGATATGCTCGACGCCACGGCGCCCGACCAGCTCTGGCCGCTCATCTCGCCGCTCCTGTCGGATCCCGTGCGCGGCGTGCGCCTCAAGGCCGCGTCAATGCTTGCCGGCACACCCGCCGAGCAACTGTCGGCAAGCGACCACGCGCGGCTCGATCGGGCTCTCCAGGAGGTCATTGCGGCGGAGCACCTGAATGCGGACAGGCCCGAATCACGCGCGATGCTCGGAGGCATCTATGCAAGACGCGGCGAGATGCCCGAGGCTGAAGCAGAATACAAGGCTGCACTTCGCCTGAGCCCCGCCTATGGGCCTGCGTCGGCCAACCTCGCAGACCTCTACCGCCAGCTTGGGCGCGAAACCGACGCGGAAGGCGTGTTGCGCAAGGCAATCGAATTATCGCCGCAAGACGCCGGACTGGACCATGCGCTGGGACTGACGCTGGTGCGCCTCAAGCGCGAGGATGAGGCTCTTGTCGAGCTCCGCCGCGCCGCGGAGCTTGCGCCGGAGCGTGCGCGATATGCCTATGTCTACGCGGTGGGGCTCGATTCAAGCGGGCGCCGCAGCGATGCGATCCAGGTGCTCAAGGACAATGTGGCGCGCCATCCGAATGACCACGACTCGCTGGTTGCGCTGATCAGCTTCAGTCGCGACTCGGGAGATCTCATCACGGCGCTCAACTATGCCGAGCAGCTCGCGAGTGCGGAGCCGGACAATGCCCAACTCAAGGACTTGATCGAGACGCTGCGGAGCCAACTGAGTGCTCCTGCGCAATAGCGTCAGTCGCACGGCGAGATGTCGTCCTTGAATTTGATCGCTGCGTGCGAGCCGTCGCAGAAGGGCTTGTTCCGCGACGCGCTGCAACGGCACAGGGTCACGCGATTGCGGATCTCGTATTGGAAGCCGTCGGCGCTGATCACGCGCACGCCGCCGCGCACCCATAGGGGACCGGAGCAAGCCTCGACCGGATCCTCGATGAGCCCGATGGAGGGGGCTCGTATTCCGGCTCGATGGGCTTTCCGGTCGCATTGTCCCACGCGACGAGGCGACCAGAGGGGCAGTCGCAGGTTTGGCGAACGAAGTTCCGTCTCGCCTCGGCGTGATCCGACTCCTGCACGAGGCTCCAGACCTGCCCGTTGGGATCGCAGAAGCGTGCGAAGGCGCAAAGGCTCTCGACATCGGTGAGGGACATTGCCGGCCCCGCGATGATTTTGGCCTGCTCGCGATAGGATTTGCGGCTTGCCGTCTCCGTGCCGTCGAAGCCGCTCTTCACGTGCGTGCCGTCGCGATAAGGCTTGTTGGCGATGCCGCCGCAGCGGCAGAGCGCATAGCGTGCCTAGTCCGGAAATTTCCGGCCCCACTCCCATCGCACCAACTCGCCTTCGGCATTGGCCCCGATGGTGACCTCGGCGAGCGGAAAATGGCCGGAGACAAGATAGGGGCCGTCTTCGCTGATTTGAATTTCCGACGGAGCTTTCGCGTCCTTTGACATTGTCTACCGCCTTGGTACCGTCAACGAATTCGAGCCCAAGCCTCGGCCTGCCGCATCGCGCCTTATGCAGTTATAACTATGAAGGATTTTTATCTAGTAGAGGGGGCCTTCCGCGACTGGGCGAGGGCGGAGCCACCAGAGGCGGCGGATCAACACGCTTTTCATGAACGGGAGGAACTCAATGGCGGATCAAGCGATTACCCGTGACCAGCTGGCGGAGCTACTGAACAAAGATTTGTCGCGCGAATATCAGGCAATTATCGCCTATGTCGTCTATTCGCAGGTTCTGAAGGGCGCGGAATATATGAACATCGCCGATCAGCTCGAACAGCACGCGCATCAGGAGCTGGAGCACGCACTGATCGTCTCGCGCCAGATCGACTATCTCGGCAACATGCCGAGCGTCACGCCGAAGCCGGTCAAGATCTCGGAAAAACCAAGGGACATGCTCCGCTTCGATCTGGATAACGAGAACGAAACCATTCGCAACTACCGTGAAAGAGTTCGGCAATGCGAAGCACTCGGTGAGTTTGCCATGGCCGAACAGATCCGAGAAATTCTGGTGCAAGAGCAGGACCATCAGATCGATCTGGCCACCGCCCTTGGTGAGGAGGTGCCGGACGTCAGCCGCTTAAGAGGAGCCGGAGCGCGCAAGCGAGGCCGCTGACGCCCTGGGACGGGGTGGAACGAGGGAGCTTTGCTGTATTGAAAGCTCGAAGGACCATGGAGGAAACTAAGACATGCCCGCACTAACCACTTGGCAGCCCCACACCGAACACGGTGATCTGACGACCCGAAGCAACCTGCCGGAAAGCGTCTTTGCCTTCCCGCGCCAACGCAAAGAGCCGCTCACCGACGCGAACCATGTGAGAGACGCGCTTGCGCGCTTCGACCAGGTCGAGGGCGTCTCCGACGCCGATCGCGACCTCGCCTTCGCCAATATCAAGAAGGCGGCCGCGCATTACGGCGTCGACGTCAGAGAGAAGAGCTGGCGCGAGCTCGGCCGCTAACGAAGCCTTACCACTCACATTGCCATTCTGAGGGGCTGACTTAGTCTGGCTCTCAGCGCTCTGCCGCGCGCCTAAGCCCGGGGCCCTCCTTCTGGCGAGGAGCCCGCACACTCGTCATAACAGACTGATTTGAGGCGATATTCTAGCTCGGCAGCAGCTGGACGACAGAGTCTGCGTCCCAGAAGGATGTTAAAAACTTAAATAATGCAGCTTGATATACTATAAATCATCTAATAAAGAAGCTACGGACTGGCGCATCTCCAACAAGAAGGCGCAGAGACGTGATCACCGCGGCGCAGTTGCGAGCCTCTCGAGCCCTGCTTGGCATCGATCAGCGCAAGCTTGCTGAGCTCGCGACGCTTTCCGTTCCCACGATTCAGCGCATGGAGGCAAGCGACGGCGTGATCCGCGGCAATGTCGATTCCCTGATGAAGCTCATCGCGGCGCTCGATGCGGCAGGGATAGTGCTGATTGCCGAGGGCACTGCGAGCCCAAGCGGCGGCCGCGGCGTACGGCTCAAGGCTTGAGGAGGTGATGACCCTCACGATTGCGCTTGGGTCGGTCGCGGGGCTGCTCGCGCTTGCCGCCATCGCGATTGCCGTCGTCCACGCGGCGCCGGCCCGCGCCATCGTCTATGGCGGGGCGCTTGCCATCTCTACGATCGCGGCGGTGACGGCACTGCAAGCGCTTCTTGCCGCCAACCCGACCGAGACGGCAACGCTTCCCCTTGGGCTGCCATGGCTCGGCGCGCATTTCCGCCTGGATGCGCTCTCCGCCTTCTTTCTGCTCATCGTCGATCTCGGCGGGGCGCTGGCGAGCCTCTACGCGCTCGGCTATGGCCGGCATGAGCAGGCCCCGGAGCGCGTCTTGCCGTTCTACCCGGCGTTCCTTGCCGCCATGAATCTCGTGGTGCTGGCCGACGATGCCTTCACTTTCCTGCTCGTCTGGGAGTCCATGTCGCTGTCCTCCTGGGCGCTGGTGATGGCGCACCATCACTCGCGCGAAAACTTGCGCGCGGGCTACATCTATCTGGTGATGGCGAGCTTCGGCACGTTTGCTCTCCTGCTCGCCTTCGGTCTGCTCGCAGGCCCAGATGGCGCATATGCCTTCGCGGCCATGCGCGAGAGCCATCCCTCACCCATGGTGTTGGCGCTGGTGCTCAGCCTTACCCTGATCGGCGCGGGATCCAAGGCGGGTCTCGTTCCGCTACATGTCTGGCTGCCGCTCGCCCATCCCGCGGCGCCGAGCCACGTCTCCGGCTTGTTGAGCGGGGTGATGACCAAGGTCGCGGTCTACGCCTTTGTGCGTATCGTCTTCGATCTGCTCGGGCCAGCGGAGTGGTGGTGGGGCCTGGTGGTGCTGGTGCTAGCCGGCGTCACCTGCGTCATGGGCGTGCTCTACGCGCTGATGCAGCACGATTTGAAGCGGCTGCTCGCCTATCACACCGTCGAGAATATCGGCATCATCTTCATCGGGCTCGGGCTTGCACTCGCTTTCCAGGCGCATGGCATGGCCTGGGCGGCGGCTCTCGCCTTCACCGCGGCGCTCCTGCATGTGTTCAACCACTCTTTGTTCAAGAGCCTCTTGTTCTTGGGCGCGGGCGCCGTGCTCACCGCCACGGGCGAACGCGACATGGAGCATCTTGGCGGGCTCATTCACCGCATGCCCGAGACGGCGTTCGCCTTCCTTATCGGCTGCATTGCCATCTCGGCGCTGCCGCCGCTCAACGGCTTCGTGTCCGAATGGCTGACCTTCCAGGCGATCCTGCTCAGTCCGCAATTGCCGTCCTGGTCGCTCAAATTTTTGGTGCCCACCGTTGGCGCATTGCTCGCGCTTTCCGCTGCCCTTGCCGCCGCCTGCTTCGTCAAGGCGTTCGGCGTCACCTTTCTCGGCCGCGCCCGCAGACGGCCAGCGGAGCGCGCGCGGGAGACGGACCGATTCTCGCTTGCCGCCATGTATGTGCTCGCGGGCCTCTGTCTCGCCGCAGGGATTCTGCCGGGCTTCTTCATCGATGCGCTGGCGCCGGTGACCAAGGGCCTGATCGGCGAGAGCATGCCGCTGCAAAGGGGCGTCCCCTATCTCGCAATCGTGCCGATCGCCGAGAGCCGCAGCTCCTATGACGGCCCGCTCGTGTTCCTGTTCATGCTGTTCTCCGGCACCTTCGCGGCCGCGGCCATCCATCGGTTCGCCTCGAAGCGGCTTCGCCGTGCGCCGGCCTGGGACTGCGGCTATCCCGATGCGAGCCCCGCCACGCAATACACCGCTTCGAGCTTCGCCGCACCGATCCGCCGCGTCTTCGGCACGACGGTGTTTCATGCCCGCGAGCTTGTGGAGATGCCGGAGCCGGGGGATAGCCGGCCGGCGCGCTTCGTGGTCACGCTCAGCGATCCGGTGTGGGACACGCTGTTTGCTCCCATCGCCAAGGCGGTCTCCTTCGTCGCCGAGCGGCTGAACGTCTTCCAGTCGCTCAGCATCCGGCATTACCTCAGCTTCGTCTTCGCCGCGCTTGTCGGCTTGCTCCTGGTGCTCAGCGTATGGCCCTGATCCTCGATCTCGCCGTCCAGGGCACGCAGATGGTCTTGGTGCTGTTGCTCGCGCCGCTGCTCATTGGCTTCTTGCGCAAGATGAAGGCGCGGCTATTGCGCCGACAGGGTCCGCCGCTCATTCAGCCTTACCGCGAGCTCGCTCGGTTACTGCGCAAGGACGTGGTACTGGCGACGAGCGCGTCGTGGCTGTTTCGGGCGGCTCCCTATGTCATCTTCGCCGCCACCTGGGTCGCGGCGTCGCTGGTGCCGACCTTTCGCACCGGGCTCCTATTCTCCTGGTCGGCCGATCTCATTGCCATCATTGGCCTGTTGGGGTTGGCGCGATTTTTTTTGGCGCTTGCCGGGCTCGATGTCGGCACGAGCTTTGGCGGCATCGGCTCGAGCCGCGAGGTGATGATCGCCTCACTCGCCGAGCCCGCCATGCTGATGATCGTCTTCACCCTGGCGCTGGTCGCGGGCTCCACGCAGCTTTCGACCATGGCGGGCTTTTTGGTCTCATCGGAAGTGGGCTTGCGCGTCTCTCTCGGCCTCGCGCTCATCGCGCTGATCATGGTGGCGATCGCCGAGAACGCGCGCATTCCCGTCGACAACCCGGCGACGCATCTTGAGCTCACGATGGTGCACGAGGCCATGGTGCTTGAATATTCCGGCCGGCATTTGGCGCTGATCGAGCTTGCCGCCGCGCTCAAGCTCCTTCTCTACATCTCGCTGATCGCCTGCCTCTTCGTGCCGTGGGGGCTGACCCATCGTGGCGCTTCGCTTGCGGTCTTGGCGATCGGTCTCCTTGCCTACCTCGTCAAGCTCGCCGTCGGCGGCTTTCTGCTCGCCTTTTTCGAGACCTCGATCGCCAAGATGCGAGTGTTCCGCGTGCCGGAATTCCTAGGCGCGGCGCTGATGCTCGGACTGCTTGCCACGCTGCTTATGTTTGTGTCGAGGAGTCTCTGATGCATAGCCTCACTTTCGACATCGCCCATCTGCTCGCAGGCTCGCTCGTGCTGGTGAGCTTCATGCTGCTCTACCAGGACCGTCTCTACGCGCTGTTGAACGTCTATGCCTTGCATGCGCTGGTTCTCGCGCTGTCCGTGGCGTGGCAGGCCTATGCGCAGGACGCGCCGCATCTCTACGTCACGGCGGCGATCGCGCTCGTCTTCAAGGCGATCATCATCCCGGTCGTGCTGCACCGGATGATCGTCAAGCTCGGCATGCATCGCGAGATCGAGACCGTAGTCGGCATCGGCCCGACCATGCTGCTCGGCATGACCCTCGTGGCGCTGGCCATGGTGGTGATGCTCCGGGTGACGGCCGAGGCCGACCCGCTCGCGCGCGAAGATCTGGCCTTCGCCCTTGCCGTGGTTCTGCTTGGCCTGTTGATGATGGTGACGCGGCGCAACGCCGTGAGCCAGGTGGTGGGCTTCATGTCGCTCGAAAACGGGCTCGTGCTCGCTGCCACTGGAGCCAAAGGCATGCCTTTGGTGGTGGAGATCAGCGTCGCGTTCTCCGTTCTTATCGCCTTCATCGTGATCGGCATCTTCCTGTTTCGCATCCGCGAACGCTTCGACACGG
Source organism: uncultured Alphaproteobacteria bacterium (assembly GCA_963804515.1). GTDB lineage: Bacteria > Pseudomonadota > Alphaproteobacteria > Rhizobiales > Methyloligellaceae > Methyloceanibacter. Next base: position 351,148 of record CAWDQR010000008.1, read on the forward strand.
TCGACCTGGACGCGCTCGACCGTTCCCGCGGGGGCGGCTTATGAGCTTCGATGCGGTAACGGCGGTCTTGGCCATTCCGGCGACGGCAGCACTGCTACTGGCGCTGCTGCCAAGCTACCGGGTGACGGCCTATCTCAATGTGGCAGCGACGCTGCTCACTTTTCTCGCCGCGCTGTCCCTGTTCTTCTTCGGGCGCCCAGAGCCAGGTCCCTACCTTCTGATTGACGACCTCAACAACGTCTTCATCGTGCTCACCACCTTCATCGGCTTCACCACCAGCGTCTTTAGCGCGAACTATATCGGGCATGAGCTCGAGACCGGAAACCTCACACCGGGTGTGCTGCGCTTCTACCACGCCATGTATCAGGTGCTGATGTTCGCCATGAACTTGGCGCTCGTCACCAACAATATCGGCGTGATGTGGGTTGCGATCGAGCTTGCAACCCTCACCACCGTGATGATGGTCGGCATCTACCGCACCCATGCGGCGCTGGAAGCGGCCTGGAAATATTTCATCCTGGGCAGCGTCGGCATCGCGTTTGCGCTGTTTGGCACGATTCTCGTCTATCTCGCCGCCCAGCCGGTCATCGGCGAGGGCATCAACTCCATGGTTTGGACCGAGCTCGTGGCGCATGCGCAGAGCTTCGAGCCGGCGCTGCTCAACGTCGCCTTCGTCTTCCTGCTGCTCGGTTACGGCACCAAGGTCGGCCTCGTACCGCTGCATGCGTGGCTGCCGGACGCCCATGCCGAAGGTCCAACGCCGATCTCGGCGGTGCTTTCGGGGCTTTTGCTCAACGTCGCGCTCTACGCGCTGTTGCGCTTCAAGATTCTGCTTGCAGCCAACCCGTTAGCGCTCGCGCCAGGCCCGCTGATGATCAGCATGGGCCTCGTGTCGCTGCTGTTCGCCTCGTTCATGCTGTACCGCCGGCGCGACATTAAGCGCCTGTTCGCCTATTCCTCGATCGAGCACATGGGCATCGTTGCCTTCGCCTTCGGCATGGGCGGACCGCTCGCCAATTTTGCCGGGCTCCTGCACATGACCATGCACTCCCTCACCAAATCGGCGATCTTCTTCGCCGTGGGCGATATCGCCCAGGTCAAGGGGACGCAGAAGATCGCCGATATGGGCGGTCTGACCGAAACCAACCCCGCGCTCGGCTGGGGATTAGTGCTCGGCGTTGCGGCAATCGCGGGTCTGCCGCCGCTTGGCATCTTCATGAGCGAGTTCTTGGTGGTGAGCTCGACCTTCGCGCGCCAGCCATTGCTCGCCATCCCGCTTGTGCTCGGGCTGCTCATCGGCATCGGCGCCTTGTTTCTACGGTTAAACGCCATCGCTTTCGGCGAGCCGCGGGGGCCAACCGCGAAGGCAAAAATCTCCTACGTACCGATGTTCGCGCATCTCGCGCTGGTGTTGACCGCCGGCGTGTATCTGCCTGGGCCGCTCGTGACGTGGTTCCAGAACGTGGCGAAACTCCTCGGTTGACCGGACGGAAAGTCATGAGCGCGCTGAGCGACATCGCAAAGAAGGGCCAAAAGGTTGCGGGTCATGGCCCCTGGCCGCGCGTGGTCGTCACCAAGGACATCTGGCGCTCGGCGATCGAGGATCTGGTGGAGGCGCGGGTGACGCTGCTCGGTCTTTGGGGGGATCAGCACGCCGTGCATATGGCGCTGCTCGATGAGGGGAGAGCGGAGATCCTCGTGCTCACCATCGAGGAGCCGGTTTTTCCTTCGGTGGGCAAGTTGCATCCGCCGGCGATCCGGCTGGAGCGCACCATCCGCGATCTCTATGGCTTCAAGCCCGTGGGTCTCTCCGACACGCGACCCTGGCTGGACCATGGCGTATGGGGCGTAAGACATCCTCTCGGATCGCACCGCCGCTCCGACGCCCGCCCGCCCGTTTACAGCTTCCTGCCCGTGGAAGGCGAGGCGCTGCACCAGATCCCGGTAGGCCCCGTGCATGCGGGGATCATCGAGCCCGGACATTTCCGTTTTACGGCCAACGGCGAGACCGTCATCCGGCTCGAGGAACGGCTCGGCTATGTGCATAAGGGGATCGACCTATTGATGCGGGGCGCGAGCCTCGAGCAGGGCGCGCGGCTCGCGGGGCGGAGCTCGGGGGACTCGACCGTTGCTTACGCGTTGGCCTACGCGCGTGCCGTCGAGTCAGCGCTCGGCATCGACGTCCCGCCGCGTGCCGTCTGGCTCCGCGCGCTAATGGCGGAGCTCGAACGCCTTGCCAATCATTTCGGCGATATCGGCGCCGTCTGCAACGATGCCTCCTTCTCGCTGCTCTATGCCGAATGCGGCATCCTGCGCGAGCGCATTTTACGCACGGCCCTTGGGTGCTTCGGCCATCGGCTGATGATGGATCGCATCGTGCCTGGCGGCGTAGCGCAGGAGCTCGACCCCGATCGCATCCCGGACCTTCGCCTCTTGGTCGAGGTCTTGCGCCGCCGCTTTCCGGAACTGGTCGAGATTTACGACAATACCGCCTCGCTGCAGGACCGCACCGTCGCGACCGGTCATCTTCGGCCTGAGCTGGCGCGAAAATTTGGCGCCGGCGGCTATGTGGGCCGCGCTTCTGGACGCCCCTTCGATGCGCGCAAAACGCTTCGCTATCCGCCCTATGACGCGCTCAGCTTTGACGTGCCCGTGCTCGAAGATGGCGATGTGAACGCCCGCGTTTGGATCCGCATCCGCGAGGTCGAGGAAAGCCTCAAGCTGATCGAGCAGATCCTGGAGGCGCTGCCCAAGGGCGCGATCCGGATTGACCTCGGCCAGCCTGGCAAAGCAGGAGAGGGGCTTGCACTCACCGAAGGCTTTCGCGGCGACGTGCTTGCTTGGGTGCGCATCGACGCCGAGGGCTGCATCACCCGCTGCCATTTGCGCGATCCGTCCTGGTTTCAATGGCCGCTTTTGGAGGCGGTGATCGAAGGCAACATCGTCGCCGACTTTCCCCTCTGCAACAAATCCTTCAACTGCTCCTATTCGGGACACGACCTCTAGGGCCCGCTCGACATGCGCCGACTCTTGCTCAAGAATTTGGTGCGAGGCCCCGTCACCGAGACCGCGCCTCCCGCGGACGATGCGTCGCTCGCCGAGCTCGCCGCTGGTCTCGATCGGGCGGCACGCCGCCGTCTTGGTCGCAGTCTCTCCATCCGAGAGGTCGATGCCGGCTCCTGCAACGGCTGCGAGCTCGAGATCAATGCGCTCAACAACGCGTTCTACGACCTCGAACGCTTCGGGCTCCGCTTTGTCGCGTCGCCGCGCCATGCCGATGTGCTTTTGGTGACGGGGCCGGTCACCAAGAATATGCGCGAGGCGCTTGAGCGCACCTATCGGGCAACGCCGGATCCCAAATGGGTGGTCGCGGTCGGCGATTGCGCGGTAGATGGCGGGCTGTTCGCCGAAAGCTATGCGGTCGTGGGTGGGGTCGCCGCGGTCGTGCCCGTCGATCTCCACATTCGCGGCTGCCCGCCAAGCCCCGAGCAGCTGCTCAAGGGCCTCATCGCGCTGCTCGAGCGGGAGCTGCCTTCGGCCTCGGCGTGAGTCGCGGGTGGCGGCGCCTGCTGACACCTGCTTTGCAGCAATGGTAGCATTGTCGATTCGAACTTGCTTTTCAGGAACGGACGTGGAGGGTAGGGGACCGCATTTGCCCGGGTTTCAAACTGATCGGTATCAAGCCAGCCGGACCATGCCAAGCGAGACCGGCTCCTCAGTGTTGGTGCCCTCGGGAAGAGTGTCGCCATGTGCGTTGATCGTCTCGACATAAACGGGGCCTTCTTTACCACCTCCTCAAAAGTCTTACCCCAGGTGTGGCAGCCCGTAGAAGGGAAGTAGGCAAGGTAGCCACCTTCCCGACGCTGAATTGCCAGCGAGTATGTGCGAGTTTGATTCATATTGGAATTATACCACGGCCGCCGACGCTGCCGCTCGCCTTAAGCGTTTTGGGTCAGGAAAATCGGCAAGACGGGATAGAGCATCTCTGTTGAGATGTCGGCGAAGAAGCTGGCGAACGCAAAAAGGAACGTGTTCCGCGAAAGCCCTCCAAAATACCGCTCTGTGACTGGTTTAGGCATGAAGGCAGGGCCGTCTCGCTCTCACACGTAATCGAAGAGCGTCATGAAGCCGAAATCCATGTGCAGCTGCTGGTGACAGTGGAAGAGGGTGCGGCCGGGATTGTCGGCGACGAAGTCAAATTCGATTTCCTGGAAGCCGCCGAGCATTACCACGTCTTTGATCACGCCAGCGGTCGGCTTGCCGCCGACGCGCACGAGTTCGAAGCTGTGCCGGTGCAAGTGCAGCGGGTGGATGTCGTCGCTCGCGTTGCGGAACTTGAGCCTGTAGCGGCGTCCTTCTTGCGCCTTGTAGAGCGGGGTCATGGTCTCCATGGAGAAGCCTTCCCCGTTCAGCGTCCAGAGGTTGAAGCCGTTCGCGGCGGCATTATGCTTGACGATCAGCATCTCTATCGTCTGGTCGGGCTCGGCCGGAACCGATGCGGTCTTTCCGAACCGCGTATAGTCCCAGCGGAATGGCTTCGGCTTGATCCATTGCGGCTTTCCCGTTGGTCCGGAATATTCCACTACGATCCCCATGCCATGGCCGCGATCGTCATCGGAGAGATCGCCCAACACGAAGACGCCGGGATGGTTCATCTCGACGATGGCCGAGACGCGCTCGGCAGTGCCAAGCCAAAGCACCGGCACGTCCGCAGGTGTTGGCACCGGATTGCCGTCGAGCGCGACGACCCGAAACACATGCCCGGGGAGCGCCAGGCTGCGAATCTCCGTCGCGCTCGCATTGAGCACATGGAAGAGCACGCGCTCGCCCTGCTTGACTCGGATCGGCTCGCCAGCCGCCAACATCTTGCCGTTGATGCTGAACAGCTCGTAGCCGACCTCGTAGCCCTTTGGCGTACCTTTCGCCTCCTCGTCGGCCCTGGCGCCGGTTTCCTCTAGTTCCTTGATCGGCACGCCAACTCGTCATCGACACAAGGGTCGTCCACACTCAAGGTTCCCGGAAAGATTCGTTTGCCCACTTTGCAATCAGCGCTCGCGGACGTGGCAAGCCCATGTACGAGAATAACCACAAGCGCGCCCAGCAATATGCGACTTCGAAAAATGTATCGGACACGTCCGACGTTTGTATTTGCCATACCTAACCGGTCGGCTCGTTTTTCTAAGAGGTTATTGAGCGTCATGAGCCGCTTGCGCGCGTGTTCCCAACGTCCCGCATGGTGGTTAGCACGAATCGATAGACGCTTCGCAATCGAGCCCACGGCCAATCTCTAATCTTGCGCTTTGACTTTTTTGCGAGCCCAACATCCAGATATTCGCTTATGGCAGAGAGGGCGACTATCTCGCCTGCTTCTCTGCCGTGCCGAGGCGCCATACCTGAAAACGCACGTTCGAGGCCGCGGTGAAGAACGCTGAGGAGGCGCTCACTGTTTGCATTGAAATAAGTGCCGCCCATGGCGATCAGCAAACCGTGTCTCTTGGCGTGAATGTGTGGAAACCAAGCATACATCGGTGGTCCTGACGCACCAGTGAATTTCCCCGACCGCTGCCGCAGTTGAGCCTAAAGCGGACCCGTTTGGTTAAGCTCCATTGTATTGGCGATTTCTCCGCGCGACCGTCGACAAGGGACCTCAACTGTTTTGCTGGCGGGGAAACGTATTCCCTGGAGAGGAAAAGGAGCGCTCGCGAGCTCAGCCGCAAGGACACTTTGCTAATTTGACACGCTCAACGTGCGATGGTTGAATTCTGTGGAGCAAATGGCGACTATCTCGCTCAACAGAAGCGCCGCCTGCACACGCATAAATACCGGCGCCTGCATTTGAACTTGCCTGGTGCGTCCACTGGTGCCGCCTTCAGCGGTGAGCACGTGCTGCCGCCACTCATATCGACGAAGGCGCGCTACAAACCCGCGCATCAGGGCCGCGCTAACCCAACCCATTGAATGAATGCGCGCTACTCGACGGGATGGTGGACGAGCGGCGCTTGCTCGGGTGAGGCAGAGGTCACCTCAACCAGTGAAACTACGTCGATTTGCGGCGCGGGCTTGATCGGCAGCCGTAGCGTGAAGCGTGAGCCTTCGCCCTCCTTGCTCTGGACCTCGATGCTGCCGCCGTGCAGATCGACCACCATCTTGACGAGGTATAGACCCAGACCGGTCCCCACGATGCCGGACACGTTGCTGCCGCGGTGATAGCGCTCGAACAGCCGATCGAGGTCGCTCGCGGGAATACCAATCCCCTGATCTGCGGTCGCGACCACGACCTGTTTCGACAAAACTTCAGCGCTGATGTCGATGGAGCAGTCGCCGGACGAGTACTTGACGGCATTGGACAGGATATTGCTGAACACTTGAAACAGCAACTTCGGGTCGCCGACCATTCGTAAGGGCGCGGTGCCGAATTGCTCCCGGATGCGCGATCCCGGTGCCATTTCACGGTGCAATTTGCAGACCTCGTGCAGCAAAGCTGCCACGTCGATCTCGGCCGGCTGGAAGTAGGGCCCGGCGCCGCCGTCGATCAGACGCGAGGAGCTGAGCAGATTTTCAATCAAATGGGTCATCCGCAGCACCGCGCTGCGCATCTTGCTGGCGCGCTCATTGATTTCGTCAGTCGCCATGCGGTCTTTCATCTTGATCAGGCGCTGGGCGTGGCCATCGATGATGGTCAATGGCGTGCGGAACTCGTGTGAGGCCATCGACACAAAATTGCGCTGCAGCAGAGCCAAGCGTTGCTCCTGCGCCAGCTGCTCCTCGAGCATCGAGGCCTGCTGGGCGAGCACGCGTTGGCTGCGCATCAGCTCGATCGCGTTGTTGCGAAATACCACAGCGGCGCGCGCCATCTCGCCGATCTCGTCGCGCCGCTCGGTATCGGGGATATCGATGTCGGTGTCGTTGACGGCGAGCCGGCGCATGCGATCGGCGAGATGGAGGAGCGGGGTCGAAATCGAGCGACGGATGAACAAGAGCGCGGCGGCCACCATCACGCCCGCGATCATGATCGCGAGGCCGATCAGCCAGAAGGCTTGCCGATAGGCGGCGGCAAGACGATCGCTCGCCGCCTGGGCATTGGCAACGGCGAGGTCAGTGAGCTGGCCCAGCGTATCGCTTGCCGCATTGTAGGCGGCGCGTGAGCTGCTCGTATAGATCGCGATCGCTTCGGCCTTGCGGTTGGTGCGCGACAGCGCCAGCACCTGGTTGACGGTTTTCCGATAATTGTTCCACCGATCCTTGAACTGGGTGTAGAGATCGTTCTCCGCCCGTTCGTGCCGAAGCCGCTCGAAGCTGCGCTCGGCTTGCGCAATCGGACGGTCCAGCTCCTCCATTTCCTTCTCGGTCGCAGCGATCTCGGATGGGTCCGATGACAGGAGATTGCTGCCCTCGATGGCACGAAAGTCGGACGTGAAGTTGTTGAGATCGCCGAGCACGCGAGTGTTCGGCAGCCACAGCTCGGCGACATCCGCGGACAGCCGGTTAAAGTTGCTCAGGCGCGAGATGCTGAACAAGCCGAGGACAACGACTAGCAAAAAGAAGAACATAAAGACCGAAGCGAGGTGGAACCAGATCGAACGCGGCTGACGCATAGCGGCCGACCCTCGGTTTGGTGAAGACCTGCAACTGCAAATGGTACTTCAATATAGTAAGCTCGGTCCGGACAAGGAACCAGATTCCGGGAAATTTTTGCCCGCGAGCAGATATACTGGCTTATACCGAGCACTCGGAATTCTCTGACTCGTCATGCCCGCCCTTGTCGCGGGGCATCCACGCTTTCGAAACCATGCTAGATCAAAGGCGTGGATAGCCCGGACGGGCCGGCCATGACGATGTGGATGGGTCGTCGTGGCCAATGATCGTTGGTATTAATATTAGGTTCACTTTCGGTCCTACTGATACCGCGGCATGGCAGAAGCGCGCAAAAAAATCCTTTGCATCGAGGACAACCGCGAGACCGCGGCATTGATCGCCGAAGAACTGGTCGACCGTGGTTACGAAGTTAGCCTCGGACATGACGGCCAGGAAGGCCTCGCTGCCATCCTGAAAAACATGCCCGACCTGGTGCTGTGCGATATCAGCATGCCCGTGATGTCGGGTTTCGAGCTGTTGGAGCGGTTGATTGCGCTGGCACCCAGGTTCTCGAAAATGCCCTTCGTATTCCTGACCGCGCTGACCGATCGGGACAATGAGCTCAAGGGCCGGCAGCTCGGGGCCGACGACTACGTCACCAAGCCGATCGATTTCGACGTGCTCGTCACCATCATCGCGGCACGGCTCGCCAGCGTGGCACGTTCGGAGTTGTGGCCGAAGCTCGTTGAGCTCAACGACCGGGAGGTGGACACGCTGACCTGGGTGGCGCGCGGCAAGACCTCAGCCGAGATCGCGCAGGTCCTCGGGCTGACCAAGCGGACGGTCGATTTTCATATCGATAACGCGCGCGCCAAACTCGGCGCGGCAACTCGTAGCCAAGCCGTGATTAAGGCAGCGATTGGGCGCCTGATCGAGCCTTAGAGTGCATACCGATAGGCTTGAATCACCGATGCGCGCTAGTTTCTTTGATCTTGTTCTATTCGGAAAACCGGTTCCCACTTTTCGGGAACATGCGCTAGGACATTACCAAACGGCGATGAGGCACAGCAATGCGAAAGGGGCAACTGCCAAGCCCAGATAGACCCAGGTCCGACATGCTTCAGCGTCCTTGGGAGGCATGAAAAGGCGAAGTAGAAGCCCTAGGCCGACGGTGACTCCCAAAGCCACCCTGATAAGATCACCCGTCGTCTCGTATGCCGACGAAATGCTTTCGCTTTGGGGAAGGCTGACGCGCGCAGTCAGCACCACCAGGATGCCGACGAATAGCGTGCGAAGGAGAACGGCCACTATCCGCAGGCCAGCCGGAATCTCGCAAGCCGGCAATTTGGCGTCAGGGGAAATCCCCTGCGCTGGCTGGATGGCCTTGGCGCGCATGGGCCACTTTCGGCGCCGACCTCCAGGCCTGATACCTGGACCTGCCGGCGCCCGGAATCAAAAGACACTATACACAGCTTCTCTGTTATTGGGAAGATCCGTTCCCCCCGTTTCCCCCCGATCGGCGATGCCGCCATCGCTCATCAGGTCCGCTTCCACGGCATCGCTCGTCGATTTCTCCCACTTCATCCTCCGCGTAGGCGGGGGGGCATCTAGCAGCCCCTGTCTGAGCGGCCGAGCCGACGCCTTTTGCCAGGTTATCGTCCACTTAAGCGGACGATGAAATCCAAGTGAGCCTAATGCCAAACGTCTCAGCGGTCTCTTGATCCGCTCACATCTCCGTTTGTTCCTGTGCCTCCCCCTGGGCTCCAGGCGTGGAACCGCCGTTCCCGCCCAGGAGAAGCGTTTGCAATGCAGGAACGACCACGAGCAGCATGATCGGTCCGACCAGCATGCCGCCGACCACAACAGTCGCGAGCGGCCGTTGCACCTGACTGCCAATTCCTGTCGAGATGGCCGCCGGGAGCAGACCAATGCAGGCTGACAACGTCATCATCAGGATCGGTCTCATCTGTCGCTCAGCGGCACGGAACATCGCCTCCACCGTGGCCATGCCCGGCGCCGCGATTTGGTGATAACCATTGACGATGAGGATCCCGCTCATCACCGACACACCGAATAGCGAGATAAATCCGATCGCTGCCGAGATACTGAAATCCAGTCCGGAAACGTACAGGCCCAATATGCCACCGCAAACTGCAAAAGGAATTCCGAGCAGGGCCATGAGGCTATCGCGCAACGAATTGAACAGACCGTAGAGCAGCACCATGATCAGCACGAGCGTCAACGGGACGATGACGGCAAGCCGCTTCTTTGCCTGCTGCAACCACTCAAATTCTCCGGACCATTCGATGCGGTAGCCAGTCGGCAGCTTCACGTTACGAGCAATCCGATCCTGTGCCTCCGCTACGGCGCCCGCAAGGTCGCGACCGCGGACGCTGAATTTGATCGGAATGTACCGTTGATTGCGTTCGCGATAGATGTACGAGGCCCCCGTATCGAGTGAAATGTCGGCGAGCTCCGTAATGGGAATATACGCGTTGCCGACGGGGGTCTGAACTCCGACCTTGAGAGCGCGCACCGCGTCTATATTGCTGCGATACTCGGGTGCCAGTCGCACCGTCACATTGAATTGGCGGTCGGCCTCCAGCAGTGTTGTCGCCACGGCGCCGCCGAATGCAGCTTGAATGGTGGTGTTCACGTCACTAACGCCCAGGCCATAACGCGCTGCCTTTTCACGGTCGACCTTGACGTTTAGGTTGGGCTGCCCGAGCACCCAAAAAACACCGAGATCGGTAATTCCCCTGACCTGACTCATTTCATTCATGGCCTGCTTTGCAATCTGCTCCAGAGTCGCGAGATCGGGCCCGATGATCTTAGCCGAGTTGGCGCCCTTAACGCCCGAGAGCCCTTCCTCGACGTTGTCTTGGATATATTGCGAGAAATTGAAGGTGATCCCCTCAAACTCATTGGAAAACTCCGACTGCAGCTCGTCGATCAGCTTGTCCTTTGTCATCCGAGGCGCCCACTCGTCGAACGGCTTGAGCGGCACGAAGAACTCGGCGTTGTTGAACCCGGCGGCATCGCTACCGTCGTCCGGCCGGCCATGCTGGGAAACCACCGTAATGACTTCCGGGTGGCGCAGCAAAACCTCGCGGACCTTGTCTACGATCGGCATCCCCGCCTCGAGCGATATTGTCGGGGGCATGGTTGCACGAATCCAGAGATTGCCCTCCTCAAGGGTCGGCAGGAATTCACTCCCGAGCCCAAACCCGATGAAGCCGGTAACGGCAACGAAGATCAATCCCATCGCGACGGTGAATATCCGATGCTTTAGCGACCATCGCAGCACCGGCGTGTAAATTGCACGCAAGGCTCTCACGAGGATCGTCTCGATTTCGCTGACATGCTCCGGAAGCAGCAGCGATGCCAGACAGGGCGTCACCGTGAAAGTCGCTATCAGCGCTCCCACCAGGGCGTAGGCATAAGTTCGCGCCATTGGAGCGAAGATCTGGCCTTCGACACCCTGCATGGTGAATAGCGGAATGAAGGCGGCCACGATAATCAGGGTAGAGAAGACTACTGCTTTGTGGATTTGCAGTGCGCTAATCAGAATGAGCCGGAGCCGGTCGGTCCATGCCTGCGGGCCCGCAGAATCAGTCTCGCGTGTCGGATCAGGACCCCACTTTCCTTCCGCGAGCTTCTGCAATAACCCTCTTCTTTCTTCCGGTGTGGCCTGAAAGTTCCTGTAGATATTTTCCACGAGAATCACGGCTGCATCGACAATGATGCCGAAATCGATTGCACCGACCGACAATAAATTCGCATCCTCGTTTCGCAGTACCAGGATGACAATGCTGAAGAACAAAGCGAACGGGATGTTGGCTCCCACGATGAGTGCGCTGCGTAGGTCACCAAGGAAGATCCACTGCATGAGGAAAATCAGAAGGCAGCCGAAGACGAGATTGTGCAGTACGGTATGGGTGGTGACCGCCACCAGGCTGGTGCGATCGTAGAACGGGACCAGTTTCACCCCCGGGGGCAAGGTTCCGTCAGTGTTGATCTTCTCGATCTCCGCTCTGACGCGCGCCGCCACATCATTTGTATGCAGCGTGCGATTCATGATCACAATCGCCGCAACCACGTCATCCTCTGTGTCGCGACCGGCCTTACCGAGCCGAGGCAGATACCCGACAGAGACCTTGGCAATGTCTTTCACGAAGACCGGCACATCCTTCGTTTGGGATAGCAAGACGTTCTCGATATCATCGACCTTGAAGCCCTTGGTCAAATCCGCAGAACCGCCGCTGTCCAGGAGACCAACGCCACGAATATTCACGGACTGCTGCCCCATATTGATGGTGCGGCCGCCGACATTGACGTTGGCATTGCCAATCGCGCTGATCACCTGGGGCAGCGTAACGTTGTAGGCATCGAGCTTGTGCAGATCGACCTCGACCTCGTAATCCTTGGTGGTGCCGCCCCAGGTATTGACCTGCACGACGCCGGGGACCGTCAGCAGGCGGCGCTGCAATACCCAATCCTGAACCGTGCGGAGATTAGTCAATCCGAAGTGCGGCGGCCCGACCACCTGATACCGGTAAATCTCGCCGACTAGGCTGGTGCCCTGGATTTGCGGCGTGACATTGTTCGGAAGACTAACGTTCTGCTGCAGATTAATCGCAGTCTCTGAGCGAGCGAAGTAATAATCAACTCCGTACTGGAATACGACGCGGACGAAGGACAGACCGTAGAACGAGGTCGAGCGAATGACGTCGACACCCGGCGTTGTAGCGAGGCCAACCTCGATCGGAATTGTGTAGTAACGCTCCATCTCCTCGGCCGAGAGGCCGGGCGCCTGAGCAGTGACCTCAAGGATCACCGGCGCTGGATTGGGATAGGCCTCAATATTCAGCTTGAAAAAAGCGAACAGGCCGGCGCCGACGAACGCTATCAAACCTAGCAAGACGATCGCCCGCCGGGTCAGTCCAAAAGCTATCACGCTTTTCAGCACGGGTTACCCCCACGATGATATGGTTGACAAAGCAGATCGCGGTCAGCCCCAAGGGAAGGGACAGGTCGGCACTAAACTAGGTCAGGAAGGTGAGGTAGGCGTCGACAAGATCGGTGACGATCCCCTTAATGAGGTTCAAACCCTCTCGTATAAGCTGCACCAATGGAAGCAGCTTCTTCATTCTTGGGGTTAACCGCACAGGGATGGCTACGCTGGGGCTGGCCATGGTCGCAGTCCGGCGATCAGCCGCAGGATTTCATGGAACAATCCTCTCGGCACCGCGACCTCAGCCATCTGGAAGATGACGTAGCGGCCATGGCTCACAACCTTGGCGCCGATCTTCACGAGTTTTTCCCGCAGGCTCGTCAGTGATCACTGCTTGACTGCCTCCGGCAGAGCCAGATTGCCCTCGATCCAATGATATAAGGTGCTGAAACCTATATCTAAATCGGCTTGAGCGCGGTGCGCTTCGGTGGTTCATCCGGGGAATGCAGGCCTGCGGCTCAGGTGCTTGGGCCGGATGCTGGACCCGTAAATTCCCGCGATATTCTTTGCGGGGCCGCCCACAATGCCGGGGCCGGAACCTGGACGTGCAAGGCCGGTCCCGTTGATGCTCGCATGATTGATTGTGGACGTGGTCGCAATCGGGCTGACGCTTTGATGCGCCTCGTGACCCCCCAATTTCCGATAGACGAGGAATTGCACAGTTGCTCGCTAGCCGGCAATTGTGACTAATCACAGGGATTCTCACAATTTACTCTGAGCGACAGCACGCTACTCTCAAACGGACGTCGAGGTTCTGCAACGCCCCGACGCCATCTGGGGGCTGGTATGGCACACGCGCGGAAAAAAATCCTATGTATCGAAGATGACTGCGAGACCGCAGCACTGATCGCCGAAGAGCTGGTCGATCACGGTTTCGAGGTCAGCATCGCGCACAACGGTCAAGAGGGCTTGTTCGCAATCCTGAAAGACACGCCCGACCTGGTTTTGTGCGACATCAGCATGCCGATCATGTCTGGCTTCGAAGTTCTGGAACGTCTAAACGAGATCGCACCTCGGCTCGGAAAAATACCGTTCCTGTTCCTGACTGCGCTGGCCAACCGGGACAGCGAGCTCAAGGGGCGTCGGCTCGGAGCCGATGACTACGTTACCAAACCGATCGATTTCGACCGGCTTGTCTTGATCATCAATGCCCGGCTGGCCGGAATCGCGCGCACCAAACTAGGGCCGAAGCTTCTGAAGGATCACGAGATCCAAGTACTGACCTGGGTGGCGCGCGGCAAGACATCCGCTGAAATCGCGCGGAAGCTTCACATGTCGAAGCGGACTGTCGACTTCCACCTTGACAACGCCCGGATCAAGCTCGGTGCGGCGACGCGCACTGAGGCCGCGATCAAAGCTGCGGCCGGCGGCCTGATCAAGCCGTGATGCGCCGTCTCGAACCTTGAGGGGGCTGTCCTATGACCGCGCGATGAACCGCTCTGGTGGGTCGCGTGACCAAGACGCAGCATGGCGCGGCAGCAGTTTCCTCGAAGCGCCCCGGCAGCACGGTCAGAAGTGCTTTGGACGGAAACTGCTTCCGTTGATGACACCAGCTACATTCTTAGCCACACCACCGATCACACCGGTGCCCGAACCTGGATGGCCAATGCTCGTTCCGTTAAGTACTGAGTGATTCATCGCGTTGACCGGTGGGACATTCGCCTTAGGGCTGACAGCGAAGGCTGGGCCGGAGATTTGACGACCGATATCAGGCCTGCCGACGCTGGCGGGATTTTTTGCCGTAGTACCTACGGCGCTTCCTGCCGTACCATCAACACCAGCCGGCGCGAAACCTCGATTACGTGCGCCTGGAGGCATAAGGACCCCGATCGCGTTCCTTGCGAGACCATCCTGGGTGCCGGGAGCTAAAGCGTGGAGATCGCCGAAATCCGGGCCGACGATTTTTGCCTTTTTCCAATCCGGTGCTTTGGTTGCATTCTTGGATTTGGGGCTTTGCACGGTGATTCTAATGTTGATCGGGTTGGCACCAATTCCGTTTTGTTGAGCGCCCGCGTGAACTCCGCCATTGGTGCCCGACCCCCACTCCACATTAGACCCTGCACGGGGCTCTCCTTTGATACCACCACTGTCTCCCGTGGTGCCGACAGTTTTGTCGCCGTTCGCATCCGCGTTCCCCTTGGCCGCCGCGTCGCCTTTGGCGCCCCCGTCCCCCTTGGCGCCCGCACCAGTGGCTGCAGGGCCGCCAATTGCAGCACCCGCGGCATCGCCGCTGGACCCTTGCTGATTTCCGCCCGTAGGTCGGGCGGTAAGAGCGGTGTCGGTTTGATTTGAAACCCGAGCAGCCTCCTCGGCCAAGCCGGCATTGATCGCCGCCGTGCCGAACAACATAATGGCCAACACATAATGCCCGATCTTCAAGCCGCTCCCCTTCGGGACAGACTGACTATATCGCTCATGTGTTGCCTTGCGCCGCATCTCAGGCCTCCGCCTCGGCCTCGGGTGTGGGACCACCCTCCGTACCCAGGAACAGCGTTTGTAACGCCGGCACCAAGACAAGCAAGAGGATCGGTCCAATGAACATGCCGCCGACGATCACGGTGGCGAGCGGCCGCTGCACCTGGCTGCCAATGCCGGTCGAGATCGCCGCCGGCAGCAGGCCGATGCAGGCCGACAACGCCGTCATCAGCATCGGCCGCATCCGCTGCTCAGCAGCGTGAAACATCGCCTCGACCGTGCCCATGCCACTTGCCTTGACCTGGTTGTAATAGGTCATGATCAGGATGCCGTTCATCACCGACACGCCGAAGAGCGAAATGAACCCAACGGCAGCCGAAATGCTGAAATCCAGGCCTAAAAAGTATAGCGCCAGCACGCCGCCGGCGACCGCAAAAGGTATGCCGGCGAGCGCCAAAAGACAGTCGCGGAAGGAATTGAACAGGCCGTAAAGGAGCACCAGAATCGTGGCAAGACTGATGGGGACGATGATCGCCAGGCGCTCCTTGGCTTGCTGCAGCTCCTCGAACTCACCGCTCCATTCGATCCGGTAGCCATTCGGAAACTTCACGTTCTGGGCGATTCGCTGCTGCGCTTCCGCAACCGTGCTACCGAGATCGCGGCCACGCACGCTGAACTTGACCGGGATGTAACGCTGAGTGGCTTCGCGGTAAATATAGGAGGCACCGGTGTCGAGGGTAATGTCTGCAAGCTCGCTCAACGGAATATAGGCATTGGTACCGGCCGGCGTCGGGAAGGCAACTTTAATATTGCGGACCGCCTCAAGGCTGGAGCGATACTCTGGTGCAAGCCGAACAACGACGCCGAATTGGCGATCGGCCTCGAGCAGCGTAGTCGCTGGTGCGCCGCCTAAAGCTGCCTGCACGACGGTGTTGACGTCACCGGTATTGAGGCCGTAGCGGGCAGCCCGTTCGCGATCGACCGTAATGTTCAGATTGGGCTGGCCGCGGACCCAAAAAACCCCAAGATCCTCAACTCCCTTGACCTGCTCCATTTCATGCAAAACTTGTCTGGCGAGCTGCTCCAGGATCACTTGGTCGCGACCGATGATCTTGACCGCGTTTGCGCCTTTGACGCCCGAGAGCGCCTCTTCGATGTTGTCCTGGATGTACTGCGAAAAATTGAAGGTCACCCCCGGCAACTCGTCGTTGAACTCCTGTTGCAGCTGCTCGATCAGCTTGTCTTTGGTCAGATACGCGGGCCACTCGTCAAATGGCTTCAGCGGCGCGAACAGCTCGACATTGGAGAAGGGCGAGGCGTCGCTGCCATCATCCGGCCGGCCATGCTGGGAGACCACCGTTATGACCTCGGGGTGCCGCAACAGGATCTCGCGCATCTTCCGTGCCGCCGGTTCGCCGGCCTCCAAGCCAATCGTCAGTGGCATCGAGGCGCGGATCCAGAGATTGCCCTCCTCGAGCGCAGGCAGGAACTCGGTGCCGAGTTGCGTGGCCAGCAAAGCGGTTGCAGCCAGAAACACCGCCGCGATCACGAGCATGATCTTGCGGTGCGAGAGCGACCACCGCAGGACGGGCGTGTAGATCCTGCGCAGCGCGCGCACGGTGATGGTTTCCACCTCCCGCACGTGCTCGGGAAGGAGATAGGAAGCCAGTACCGGCGTGATCGTGAAGGTCGCGATCAGCGCCCCGATCAAGGCATAACCGTATGTTCTCGCCATCGGATTGAAGATCTGGCCCTCGACGCCCTGCATGGTGAACAACGGGATGAACGCCGCGATCGTGATGGCGGAGGAGAAAAAGACCGCCTTGTCGACCTGCAGCGCGCTCACGAAAATTATGCGCAAGCGATCGGTCCAGGCACTCGCTCCATCGGCCGGATGGGTCGGATCGGCACCAAAGCGTCCCTCGGCGAGCTGCTGCAGGAGCAGCTGTTGTTCCTCGGGCCTCGCCTGGAAGTTCCGAAAAATGTTCTCGACCAGGATCACCGCGGAATCGACAATAATGCCGAAATCGACCGCGCCGACGGACAGCAGGTTCGCGTCCGCCCCCCTCAGCACCAGAATGATGACGCTGAAAAACAGCGCGAACGGAATGTTGGCGCCGACAATAATGGCGCTGCGCAGGTCGCCGAGAAAGATCCACTGGACGAAGAAAACCAGCAGACAACCGAAGACGAGGTTGTGCAAGACCGTGTGGGTGGTGACCGACACCAGCGTGCTGCGGTCGTAATAGGGAACGAGCTTGGCCCCCGGCGGCAAGCTTCCATCGCTGTTGAGCTTGTCGATCTCGGCCTTGATGCGCGGCACCACGTCATTGGTATGAAAGGTGCGGTTCATGACAACGATCGCCAAGGCAACGTCGTCATCATGATCGCGGCCGGCAATACCGAGCCTCGGCCTAAAGCCGACCGAGACCTTGGCGACGTCCTTCACCTGCACCGGAACGCCGTTCACTTGGGTGAGCACGACGTTCTCGATGTCGTTGACCTTCCAGCCCTGGGTCAGATCCGATTCGCCGCCGCTGTCGAACAGCCCGACACCGCGGATGTTCACGGATTGCTGGCCGACAGTGATCTCGCGTCCGCCTACATTGATATTGGCATTGCCGAGTGCGCTGATGATTTGCGGAATCGTAATATTGTAGGCATCGAGCTTGGGCAGATCGACCTCGACATTGTACTGCTTGGTGGTGCCCCCCCACGAGTTCACGGCAACAACCCCCGGAACGGTGAACAAGCGGCGGGTGACGATCCAGTCCTGCACGGTGCGCAGGTTGGTCAGCCCGAAGTTCGAAGGACCGACCAGCTGATAACGGTAGACTTCGCCGACCAAGCTCGAGCCCTGGATATTGGGCTGTACACTGTTCGGAAGGCTGACGTTCTGCTGCAGGCTCAACGCCGCCCGCGTATAGGCGGTGTAATAATCAATGCCCCATTCGAACGTGACGCGGACGAAAGACAGCCCATAGAACGAGGTCGAGCGGATATTGACGACTCCAGGAGTTTGGTAGAGACCAACTTCCATGGGGATCGTGTAGTAACGCTCCATCTCCTCAGCCGAGAGGCCGGCCGCCTGGGCGGTGATCTCTAGGATGACAGGCGCCGGATTAGGATAGGCCTCGATATTCAGCTTCTTAAACGCAATAAGTCCGCCGCCGATGAAAACCAACAAGCACAATAGAATGATCGGACGCCGGGTTAGCCCGAATGCAAGAATGCTCTTGAGCACGGCTCGTCTCTCTTTATCTAGTCCGTGGCGCGTGCAGGGGGCTTCATTGGGCGCGCGCGATCGTCACCATATTGCTCAGAAAGATCGCGTCGTCGGTGGCGACCAGCTCACCTGGTTGCAGGCCCTCGAGGATCTGTCGGTAGCCATCCTGCTCAAGGCCGATTTTGACCGTCCGCTTGGTGAAACGGCGGCGGTCGGCAGTGACCCACACCGTCATGGTGCCATCGCCTTCCCGCACCACACCGGCGAGCGGCAGCGCGACAGAGCGCACGGGGTCGCCGATACGGATCACAAAATTCGCGAACATGCCCGACCGCAATTCGTGCTGGGGGTCCTCGATCTCGGAACGCACCAGGACGCGGCGGGTGTTCGGGTCGACCATGGAATCGATGGTGGTGATCTTGCCCTCGAACTCACGGTCCGGAAAAGCGTTGATCTTGACCGTGGCCTCCTGTCCGACGCGGAAAGCGGGACTGTCGGTCTCGGCGACGTTGGCCAGCATCCACATGGTGTCGACATCGGCAACCGAATAAGGAGCGGGAGCACTGCCCGGCTGCACGAACAGCCCCGGCGCAGCATTCCGGGCCGTAATTCGGCCCGTGATCGGGCTCGGCACGACCAAGGTCGAGTCGGCTAAGCGCGCGGCGATGATGCGATCGATCTCAGCGTCGGTCTTGCCGAAGAGTTCGGACGGAGTCGCGTGCCGCCCGCAGCGCGCCTTCGGCGGTTTGCTGATCCGACACCGCCTGCTCCAGGTCCTTTTGCGAGATCGCCCGCGTCACGTAAAGTTCTTTGAGGCGAGCCAAATTCCGGGTAGTGAGCTCCAGCACGCCCGCCGCGGCGGTCAAGGTTGATTCGGCCTGCAACAGGTCGGGGCTGTCGATCGTAAACAGCGTCTGCCCCTTCTTCACATCATCGCCGACCTTGGCGAATAGGGCGATGATCCTGCCCGGATAGGGGGTGAACACCTGTAGCGTCATATCCTCATTGAAGTTGATGCTGCCGACCGCCTGCTTCTCGATCCGAAACTCGCGCTCTCCGACCGGTTCGACCTTGACAGAGGCAAGCTGCGACTCCGATAAGTCGATGCTGGGCGGGTTGTCGGACGCTCGGCTCGAGGCCGTGGCTGGCGCTCCTGGTGCATTGGCATTCGGCCTCGGAGCGCCGAGCCCGGAGCTCGTCCCCTCGTTGGGTTGGGCGGGTACATATGCGAATGCGAAGGCCGCGATGGCCAATCCGACGGCAGCCACCGCTACTCCGACCGTACTCGTTGTTTTCCCAGTTGCCATTGATAGCCTTTCGCGCGCGCGGAATGACGCGCGTGAGCGGTTTGCGAACACAAAATATTCGTCGTGATGATGTCCGCTGATTCGGTCGCCGTCTACTGCGACAAATCTCTGTGATAGATCACAGTTGGCGTCGAATATTTAACACTGTGGCAGGGGCGGCACAGCCAAGGCCGCAAACGGACTTTACGATTAAAAACGATTAAGAACGAATAAAACGCTCTTGGTTGGAGTTGCCGAGAGACCCGCCATCGTCGGCAAAGCCGGTAGGGCCAGTTATATGTCTCTGTCCGTAAGCCGTTTTTTTGCCGCTGCCACTGCTTTGGCCGCTGCAACGCTGCTTACGAGCTGCATTCCGGTAGGTCCAGATTTCCTCCATCCCGCCCCGCCCGAGGTCAGCCGCTACACCCAGGAGCCGCTGACGCGACAGACCTCTTCGACCGACGCTCCGAACGGAGCAGCACAGCTATTTGTGCAAGGCCGCGATATTCCGCAGGAGTGGTGGCGGCTGTTCAGATCGCCCGGGCTCAATGCCCTGATCGAGCGGTCGCTGCAGGCCAATCCCAACCTGCAGGCGGCGATGTTCGCCCTGGGCGCTGCCCAGGAATCCGTCTACGCCCAGGAAGGCAAGTTCTTTCCTTTCATTCAGGCCAATTTCAACCCGACACGTCAGAAAACCTCCGCAGTCCTAAGTCCAGTCCTCGCTTCGCCCGCTCAGATCTTCAATCTCTATACTGCGCAAGTGCTGGTGTCGTACACGATCGATGTCTGGGGCCTCAATTGGCGCACGGTCGAGTCGCTGCAGGCCCAGGCTGATATGCAGCGCTTCGAGGTCGAGGCCGCCTACCTGACGCTCACCTCAAACGTGGTGGTCGCGGCCATTACCGAGGCCTCGTTGCGCGGACAGATCGATGCCACCAACGAACTCATCTCCATCAACACCAAGATGCTCGACATCATGCGCCGCCAGCTGGAAGCGGGCTATGCCAACCGCAGCGATGTCGCCGCACAGGAGGCGGCGCTTGCGCAGGTCAGAGCGACGCTACCGCCTCTGCGCAAGGCCTTGGCACAGACCCGCGATCTGTTGGCGGCGCTGGCCGGCGGCTACCCGAGCGAGGAGCCACGCGAGACCTTCAACCTTTCGGCGCTACAGTTGCCGGTCGATCTACCGGTGAGCTTGCCGTCGCAGCTGATCGAGCAGCGGCCCGACGTCCGTGCCGCCGACGAAATGTTGCACGCAGCCAGCGCACAGATTGGCATCGCCACCGCCAATCTGCTTCCGAATTTTACGATTGACGTGAACGGCGGTTACATCAGTACGGTACTTGCCAACCTGTTTAATCCCGCCAATTCATTCTGGCTGTTATCCAGCAACACCACGCAGACGGTATTCGCGGGCGGAACCCTGCTTCATCAGCTGCGCGGTTCCAAGGCTACCTACGATCAGGCAGCGTGGGCCTATAAGGCTTCGGTGATCGGCGCAGTGCAGAACGTCGCCGACGTGCTACGCGCTCTGCAAAACGATGCCGATGCGCTGAAGGCGGCACGTGACTTCGAGCGCGCCGCCAAGATTAGCTTCGATCTTGCGCGCCAGCAGATGCAAACTGGCAATGCCAACGTCCTGCTGCTGCTCAACGCGCAACAGACCTATCTGCAGGCGGTGATCACCGTGGTGCAGGCGCGGGCAAACCGATTGTCCGATACCGCGGCACTGTTCCAGGCACTTGGTGGCGGCTGGTGGAATCGACCTGAGGCGCCAACCACCCCGAAAATACTCAATGTTGGCACCGGCTGGACGACTACACTGATCGACAGGCGTTACTGACGGATAGGTTCGCAGGGCGCATATCTGAAAAGAGAGGGGCGCGCGATGCAAATTGGGGGATCGTCCGGCTCTGCCGAGTCGAAACTAAAGAGCACATATGGCGGATTGATGCGCATGGCCAAGAGTTTAGGCCGAGTTAGAACTCGTTTGGATATAGCAGTGATAGCTGGATTCATCTGTATCGGTTGGAGTTCCGCGTGCCTCACGGAAACAACCTCTTCGCCTCCAGACGGGTTACTTAGCCGCGTCGATTGGCAGGATCCCTGGTTGCTCCCGCGGGAGTTCCGAAATCACTGTTTTTGCGATTCTCACGGCCGTTATTATTGTTCAAACCATTGTGGTGCCGATTACGCGTTTTATTATTGCTCGCGAACCTCGTTTGGTTGTTGCCATGTCGGGAAAGGCTACTGCGACAGGGACGGATTACTACGCTGTCGCCCTGCTTTGTTCCCATAGGTTGAGCCGCCACTCGGCCGGCCTGCTCTTGGCTGCGCTGACCCATAGCACCATCGCCGAGCCCGTGGCCGAGTCCGCTGCTGCTGTAAAGTGTTAGGCACGGTCTTTTTTACACAAACCTCGGCTGGGGTTCGGGGCGCCCTTGCACCAAAAACTGCTTCATAATTTGGGTAAAGTCGATCCGTCGATATCCATCATGCCCTGGGCTGTGATTGTTCCTGTGGCCGTGGGCGGTCCCTTCAGAATCCACTCGAAGACCACGCCTATCAACGCCCCCACGAGCGGCCCGACAATGTAGATCCAAGTCGTAACGAAATCGCCACGTAGGAGATCAGGGGCTAGAGAGCGAGCGGGATTTATAGAGGCCCCGCTGATCGGGCCTGCCCAAAGGCCGGCGAGCGCTATGTATCCCCCAATTGCCAAGGCGCCATTCGTGCCGATGACCATGCTCAAAGCCGGTTGGCGGGCAGGGAGGGCATCAATGCTGCAAGGTTTGGGGTGACCCAGCCCATCGCCGCTTTGGAGGGTGACCCAGCCCATCGCCCGCTCTGATGCTGTGTGCGGAGTTTGTTGGTTTCATCGACACCATCGATCGCTGCATACGCCTTTCAGTTAAGAGGGCAAATCACCCGTCTCGAGGAGCAGAGCGCTGCCATCGCGTGATGGCGAATCGATTAGGCCCTCAGAGCCTCGGAGTAACCACTTTTGTCCCAGCATCGCCTGTTGCCAGTTAACAACTCACGCTAAAAAAGCGCTCATCGGGCCTCCGATATTTGGGCTAGGAGCCGCGAGGCTGCTAACCTAACCACGCCGCTCGCGGCCAATGAGGCGGGAATTGCTCGAGGGCGATTAAGGGCGATGAGGTCTCAAGGCACGTTGATACGAGTGGCGGTTCTGACCACCGCAATGCTGAGAGGGCTGGTATCTGACGACGAGCCCCATCATCGCTGGACGGTCCCCATCGGCGGGCGGCGTTGGCCGCGTTTTTAAGATCGTAGCCAACCAGGAAAGATCATTGTGACGGGCGTTTGGAAGGTGCTCGCGGACCGGACCCAGCATCTCGTTTGGATCGTAAAGGGACTGCTCGTTGCCGGCGTATCGCTGATGGCGTTGGCGGTTGCGAGCCGCGCCGACGCTGCCGACCCCTCGCTTTCCATGCCGGTCGATGGGCTGCCGGTCCCCTCTGCCTACGACTGGACAGGTTTCTATGTGGGCGGCCATCTCGGCTATGCCTGGGGAAGCTCGAATTTTACAGCGCCGGGTATCTCCGGCTCGCTAAACCTGTCGCAACCAGTTGACACCTTCTACGAGACGGGAAGCTTCTTCGAAGGTCTTCAGGCCGGCTATGACTACATGCTCCCGAACCGCATCGTCATCGGCGCCGAGGCTGATGCATCGTTCCCGTCCTTTCCAAATCTCGCCGGAATCTCCATTGGCGGCACCTCGACGTTTACCTCGCCAACGATCGGCGCGGAGAGCTATAGCGAGACAGTCCGCTCTTCCGGCACCGTGCGCGGCCGCATCGGTTATGCTCCCGGAAACTGGCTCTTTTATGCGACGGGCGGTTTCGCCTGGACCTACGACCAACTGTCGCTGACGCAACTGGCCAGCGGCGCGACCGGATCGCCCTTTTTGTGGCGATTGGGCTGGGCGGCCGGGGCCGGCGTCGAGGTCCCGGTGGCGCCGCACTGGACCGGGCGGCTCGAATATCTGTTCACAGACTACGGCATCAGCGGCGTGACGTTCCTGGGCGGTGCACAGCGAATTGATTCCGATTTTTCGCTGCAAGAGCTGCGCGCGGGCTTGAACTATCAGTTTGGGAACGATCCGCCGGCAGCGGTCGCGACAGCGCCGGCTACGCCGGACGTGGACCGCATCAACTTCCATGGCCAGACCACGGTCGTCGAGCAAGCGTATCCTGCGTTCCGATCGCCCTTTGCGGGCACCAATAGTCTGCCCGGCGGCGGCGAGGGCCGCGAGACCTGGGACGCCACGCTCTACGCCGGCGTGCGGCTGTGGCAGGGCGCCGAGCTGTGGGTCAATCCGGAGATCGATCAGGGTTTCGGTTTGGCGGACAGCTTAGGGGTGGCCGGATTTCCGAGCGCCGAGGCCTACAAGCTCGGCGAGGCTTACCCTTACGCGCGAGTGCAGCGCGATTTCGTCCGGCAGACGATCGATCTCGGCGGCGAAACCGAGAAGGTGGACGCCGACATCAATCAGTTCGCCGGTACGCAGACAGCAAACCGCCTGGTGCTGACGGTCGGCAGGTTTGGCGTCATCGATATATTCGACACCAATAAATATGCGAACAATCCCAAAACCGATTTCCTGAACTGGTCGGTTATCAATGCCGGCACGTTCGACTATGCCGCCGATGCCTGGGCCTACACCTACGGCGCGGCCGCCGAATGGTACCAGGGCCGCTGGACGCTGCGCGGCGGCATCTTCGATCTGTCAGCAACCCCCACCGGCGGGATTAGCCCCTTAGGCCGCGGTCTCGACCAGACCTTCGAACAGTTCCAGTTGGTCGGCGAAATTGAGGAAAGGCATGAACTGTGGGGCCAGCCCGGCAAGCTCAAGATCACCGGCTTTCTCAACCGGGGGCGGGCTGGAGAATTTCAGGATGCCATCGACCTCGCCGCAGTTACCGGTCAGCCCGCTGACATCAACGCCGTGCGCACCTACACCAGCCGGCCTGGCGTGAGCCTCAATCTGGAACAGCAAGTTTCGGAAAATTGGGGCGTGTTCGCGCGCGCCGGCTGGGCCGACGGTAACGTCGAGCCATGGGATTTCACCGACATCGACCGCACCGTATCGGGAGGCGTCTCAATCTCCGGCAAGCAATGGAGCCGGCCGGACGACACCATCGGGATTGCCGGCGTCGTCAATGGAATTTCAAGCGTGCACGAGGCCTTTTTGAACGCGGGAGGCCTCGGAATCCTCGTCGGCGACGGAAAGCTACCGGACCCCGGTCTTGAGGAGATCATCGAGGCGTATTACAGCTACGCTGTTTCCTCCCCGACACGCCTCACCTTCGACTATCAGTTCATCGCCAACCCCGCCTACAACACCGACCGCGGGCCGGTTAATGTTTTTGCCGGGCGGTTTCACATGCAGTTTTAGATCGATGATTGAGTTCCGTCTTTCAAAACTTGCAGAAACCTGCACGGTGAAACCGCAAGCAGACACAGATATTTGGGCGGCCCGCGCCTCTGGCGCGGTCACGCACATAGCGTGGGGGAGGAACTTTTTATGTCTCGATGCATCTTGCTGGCCTTGATGTTCGTCGGCTGCATTTCGTCCACCTTTGTCCGCGCACAAGCATGGACAAAAGCCGAGGCGCCTTCAAGGGAAATACGAGGGAGGCCAGGCTGGCAAGCGGTGCCGGCCGTAGTGCAAAACAAGATTTTCGAGATTAAATCGCCACTGATCTTGCAACCTGGCCCGGCGTCTCTCACCGATGGGCTCGACGCTATCCGCGCGGCATTGCGCCAGTAGGGACGGCCGCGGTTTGAGGTAGCGCCGCGAGTCCGCTTGTGGCACATAGCGGACGTGCCACTCGCGCTGACGAATGTCTGCTTTGGGGGGAAGAACGGACATGACGCGGGCGTGACACGATTTCCGCTTATGACCCAAAGCGGACATTCCAGCGGCCGCTGACGGGCCTAAACGCGAACCGTTGTCCACGACAAAGCTCGACCTAACGTCAGGCCAAGTGACGAAGACCGATCGCTCGGTCAAGTGGACCGCTCCCGACGGCAAGGTCTATCGCTTTAGTACGGAAGCCTCAAAAGCAACCTCCCTCAAGAACCATGACGAGAACATCCAGAAGGCGAGTTCCATCGCCAAGGATCAGACAGCGCCGGCCCACCCTCCGGCGACCTGGGCCACCAGCGGCCCCAGCAAAGACTTCACCAAAGAGGGACCACGACGTTTCTAGCTGAATGAAAAAGGGCGAGACTGTCACGGGAACGCGAAGAATATGGATTCGAACACCGGTGCGCGCCCGTGCTAGGAAGGTCGACGTTGATTCAACCGTCGCGGCTCGATTGATCCGAAGATGCCTACCGGTTGGAACGCACGAGTTGTTCTCATCGGCGCCCTCATCTCATGGCCGCTGGCGCCCCTCCCGGCTCGAGCTACGGACGAGGTCCATGACGAGATCCAAGTCTATAATGCCGAGATCGCGGAGGTCGGGCAGTGGACCATCGAACAGCATCTGAATTACGCGTGGTTAGGGCAGACCCAGCCGGAATTCCCTGGTGGACTGATCTCCAACCATAGTTTGCAGGGCACTCCGGAACTCGCCTACGGCATCACCGATTGGTGGGAGGCCGGCTTCTATGCGCCATTCGCGGTCACCGACAGCGGCCAATTCCTCTCCGATGGGGGCAAGATACGCAGCCTGTTCGTTGTTCCGGATGCCGCCAAACGCGATTTCTTCTACGGCGTCAATTTTGAGCTCAGCTACGAGATGCCGTCATTCGCGCCGACGCGATACGCGCTGGAGATCCGACCGATTATCGGCGTCCGCAATGAGGAATGGGAGTTCATTGTCAATCCGATCGTGGACTCGAGCTTCGGTGCGGCAGGCGAGGCGGACTTTGCTCCCGAGCTGCGGCTTGCCCGCAATCTTGGACAGGACCGGTTCATCGGCATCGAGTATTACGCGGACTTGGGCCAAATCGGAAACTTCTTACCGCTGAATGAGCAGAGCCATCAGGTATTCGCCGTCACGGATTTCAAGCTCAGCAAATTCGATGTCGAGCTCGGCATCGGCTACGGCCTTACGTCAGGATCGGACCGGCTCGTCACCAAAGCTATCATCGGCTACGCATTCCCGGTTATGGGGGAAAAGCAATGATTCAACCGGACCAGACCAAGATAAAGGTCGTTCGCCGAGCCGCGGCCCACACGCAAACACCGGGATCCCCGGGAATCGAATACTTCAAATCGAAAGAACTAGGGCACCAGCTATGCATTCTCAGTCAATTCAACAATACCAGCACCCGCATGTCTTCCTTGGAGAGACACACGAACGCAACGAACGGAAGACGTGGACCGTCATCGCGATCTGCACAGCGATGATGCTCGCCGAGATTGTTGGCGGGGTTTGGTTCGGCTCAGTTGCTCTCCTTGCTGACGGACTCCATATGTCAACCCATGCCGGCGCGCTTCTCATAGCTGCCATGGCGTACACCTACTCCCGACGATACGCACGCGACGAGCGTCTGTCGTTTGGAACGGGGAAGCTTTGTGACCTAGCCGCATTCACGAGCGCCATAGTGCTGGCCATCATCGCGCTGTTGATCGGTTACGAGAGCCTGGATCGCTTCTTCCATCCCGTGTCGATTGCATTCAATCAGGCGATTCCGATCGCAGGACTTGGCCTCGCCATCAATTTGCTCAGCGCGTTCTTATTGCGTGATGATCATGGCCAGCATGACGCCCATTCTCACGATCATGACGATGACCACCCTCATGATGAGAGTGATTATGCGCATATGCAGGGGAATCGAGGGGACTATCATCGAGACCACAATCTGCGCGCCGCATTTGTGCATGTGATGGCAGATGCTGCGGTTTCGGTGTTGGTTATCATCGGCCTTGTCGCCGGACGCCAGTTTGGTTGGATTTGGATGGATCCGGTCGTGGGTCTGATCGCTACAGTCGTCATCATGAGTTGGTCCTGGAGTCTCATTCGATCGGCCGGTGCGGTCCTGCTCGATGCTTCTCCTGATCCTGTTCTATCGGCAAAAATAGCTGCACGGCTCCAACGACATGGTGATCGAATTTCAGACCTTCATCTCTGGCGTGTCGGCCCGGGCCATCTCGCCGGCATAATTTCTTTGGTATCTGACCATCCGGAGTCGCCGCGCGTGTACAAAGAGCGGCTCTCAGACTTGCCAGGCCTTTCGCACCTTACAATTGAGGTCGAGCGCTGCCCCAGTGCTCATGGTTAGTGTCGAAGACACAGGGTCAAAAATCCTAAGCCTTGCTCCGCACCGGCCGAACGTGAAGACCGTGCCGCTCCGTGCTGGTTTCCAAGAAGTCCGTGATGGGCCCTTTCACTGCGAGTCGGTCGCTCATCATCCCACGTATCCCATGGAGAGCCGCGACCCGTAAGCGGGTCGTCGTCGGATAAGGCTTTTGGCGGCTTTTGAGTCTCGAACTAAGGATCTCCTCGGAAAAGAATAGCACCTCCGAGCGTACCTGTTAGCCCGGCCCGCATGTCCGCTTCTGATGCTGTGGACGGCTCCTCCACCGGCACGTGAGTGCCATTGATGTGGGTGCTGTTAATGCGCCACGATTCGGAGGAGCCAATCATGCAAGCGATTACGACTATCGGTCTCGACATCGCCAAGTCGGTGTTTCAGGTCCACGGCATCGACGTGGAAGGCAATGTGATCATCCGCCGTCAGTTGAAGCGGCGCTACGTCCTGACGTTCTTCCAAAAGCTGCCATCATGCCTGGTTGGCATCGAAGCGTGCGCGTCGTCTCATCATTGGTCGCGCGAACTGCAGGCTCTTGGGCATAGGGTGCGCCTGATGCCGCCGGCCTAGGTGAAGCCTTACGTCAAGCGGCAGAAGAACGATGCCGCTGACGCTGAGGCCATCTGCGAAGCGGTCACCGGGGCAATCATGCGGTTCGTCGAGACCAAGACGCCCGAGCAGCAGAGCTGCTTGATGCTCCATCGCACGCGCCATCTGTTCATCCGCCAGCAGACCGCGGTGATCAACGCCATCCGTGCCCATCTTGCCGAGTTCGGGGTCGTTGCGCCGGTCGGACGCAATGGCGTGGAGGCGCTGCTCGAAGTAATCGCTGATCCAAATGACAAACGGGTGCCCGAGGTTGCGCGCGTGTGTCTCGCCGCTCTCGGTGCCCAGCTGCGCAGGTGCAAGGAGCAGATTCTAGAGTTCGACCGTATGATAATGGCCTGGCACCGATCCAGTGAGACGAGCAAGCGGCTCGATGCGATCCCGGGCGTCGGTCCGGCACTGGCCACCGCTCTGGTCGCCAGCGTCGCTGATCCGAGGGCTTTCCGATCGGGACGGAACTTCTCGGCCTGGATCGGACTCGTGCCGAAGCAGCACTCGAGCGGGGGAAAGGAAAGACTCGGCAGCATCAGCTAACAAGGCGATCGCTATCTGCGCAGCCTATTCACGGCCGGTGCACTCGCCGTCATCCGCTATGCCAAGATCCATGGCACCAGGCATCGGCCCTGGCTCACAGCGTTGTTGGCCAGGCGGCCAACGAAGGTCGCTGCCATCGCGCTCGCCAACAAGATCGCACGCATGGCCTGGGCGATGATGGCCAAGGGCGAGCGCTACAAGGAACCCGTCGCGCTTGCGGCATGAACGAGATCGCGTCGGACATCCGGCGAGATGTGAAGGTTGGGGGGGCGAACAGCACGTAATGCAGAGCCGGTCGATCCGGCGATCAGGACAACCCACATGTGCCAGTGCATCGTCGAATGCGGGCTTTTGATCGGGCCCTGATCCGCGGAGGGCATTATGGCCAGCGGTCATGCGAACCGCGCTAACAGGCCGAACACATGGCTGCACCGACCAATACTGCAAACGTGAAGAAATCCCTTGCCAACTCGGAGCCGTCCACACATGGCACTTCTCGGACATCCCACCTGCACTAACAAATGTCCGCTATCGGGGGTAAAGCGGACATGACGCGAACGGGCCGTTATGTCGGCTAATGACCCAAAGCGGACATTCAGCACCGCACAAGCCGATTCGACCTGGTTCGCGTCGGCTTCGACTTCGGGAAGCTGCTGAGGGAAACGAGTCTCAATGGCAATCATTGGTCCCAACGAACGCTGCAAGAAAAGCGGCGATCGAAGCCCGGACCAAAGGGTCGAGCTAGATTCGCGTTATAAAGTTACCAAACAAGGCGAGCCGCTGGGGCGTCAATGAAGGTGACGGTCGCTTTTGTGCTGGCTTCGACCGGACGGCTCTACTAGGGAACAATGCGCGCAATGATCAACATTCCAATCCATCAATTTCAGCTGGGCGGCGGGGTTGTCGACGAAGCGGCGCTCGAACAGTTCCAAAAGCAATGGGCGACCTACCAGAAGGTTGTGGATGCCGACGGTCTTTCGCATAAGGCTGTAGGCAAGATCCTCCACGACACGCTTAACCACACGTTCGCCAAGTCGTTTTCCTTTCTCGACATCGCCTGCGGCGACGCAAGCCAGATGCAGCAGGCGCTCGCCGCCACAAAAATCTGTCACTACCACGGCATTGATCTTTCCGAGCCGGCCCTCGAATTGGCTGCGAACAACCTTAAGGGCATGCCGTTCGAGGTCGAGCTCGATCATCGAGACTTCGTTGAGGCCTTAATCAAACGACCGGAGCCGGCCGATGCGGCGTGGTGCAGCCTTTCGATCCATCATTTGCAGACGGACGGGAAGCTGCATCTGATGCAGGCGGTTCGCGACGCCACGAGCACCATGCTGATGATCTACGAGCCGACGCGGCAAGACGGCGAGAGTCGTCATCAGTATTTGGAGCGCTTCAAGCGCGTCAATCGGCCGGCATGGACCATGCTAACCGATGAGGAGTGGGCACAGGTCGATCATCACGTCACCACGTGCGACTTCCCAGAAACCACTGATACATGGCTCGAGCTCGGTCGCAATGCAGGATTCTCTGCTGCTCGTGAGATCTTCCTCGACCCGACCGGGTTCTATCAAGTCTTTCGCTACGATCGATGAGGCTGCAGCAGGCCGGCCGCTTACGCGATGCCCGAACCAGGAGGCCCACCGATTAGGAAGGCATCCACGCATGCGGCCCAGCCATCCGCTTCAAGCCCGTCTGGATGGCATGTACCTTCATAGCGGCCATCTTAGCTAAGGTGGCTGTCCACAGATAGTCTCCGCACCGGCGAGGCGATTCGCCTACTTTGGAAGCTTGTCCGCAAGAATTTCGATCTTGTGAATCTCCGGCGTCTTATCAAACAGATCACCGGCCTTAGCTTTCTCCATTAGGGCTGCTGCAACCTTGCCATTGAGGTGCGCTTCGCGCCCGGCTTCATCGTCGAACGTATCAAATATGGCGAAGCGCGATGGTCCTTCTTGAATTGCGAACCACGAGATCGTGCCAAGCTCAGCATTCACCAAGGGGACGGCTGAACGGAGAAAGTCCGCGGTCCATGAAACGCGTTTCGCGCCGGACTAATCTGGTCTTCCCGGCACCGGATGCAACAACTCGAACAAGCATGAACGAGATCGCGTCGGACATCCGGCGAGATGTGAAGGTTGGGAGGGCGAACAGCACGTAATGCAGAGCCGGTCGATCCGGCGATCAGGACAACCCACATGTGCCAGTGCATCGTCGAATGCGGGCTTTTGATCGGGACCTGATCCGCGGAGGGCATTATGGCCAGCGGTCATGCGAACCGCGCTAACAGGCCGAACACATGGCTGCACCGACCAATACTGCAAACGTGAAGAAATCCCTTGCCAACTCGGAGCCGTCCACACATGGCACATCTGCGACATACAGGGGCTCAGATGCCATGTCCGATTTACCCCCTGAAGCGGAAGTCTGAAAACAGTATGCACGGCGACCTAACGCCGAATCTCAGACAACATCTGTATTGGACGGATTGATTGCGTCCTAAACAGGCGGATACCCAGACGAACTGACGCGGTCGCTGCTCAAGCGCCGGTCTGACTACACCCAGCGCCTTGTGACGCCTGGGGGTGTGCGGCTACTGCGCTGACTACGAAAACCGGAATGGTGGGGTTTGGAGCGTGTCCCATATAGGGAAGGCTCTCAGGCCACTCGTCGAGTAGATATTCGGCGGATGCCAATCTTCATTGCTCTCCTCCAATACGCTAGAGCTTGAGAGACATGCAGTAACCTCAATGGCCGCCTTGGGTCAAAGCCGGACCAAGAAGGTCTTTGCCAACGACGTCAGCTCTACCCCTACAAGCCGACCAAGACGAGGCGCGCGTTGGCGTCGGCTTCGTGCCAGTAGCGGATATCGTTCACGTCAACACGATCACGCCTCACCCCCCTTCGGTCACCAAACCTAAACGAGCTACCCCAGCTACTGTTATCGAGTTGATGCGGCAGAAAAGGTCAATTGCCTGCGCGAGAGCTGCCTGCGCGAGAGCGCGTTGGCTTGATTTAAGCCTCATGCACCCTAAGCCAGAAAAGAAGAAGCCCCGACGGGGGGGACGGGGCTTCTTAGGTTCCTTTTGGGGGGAACAGTGATCGGGAGGGAACCCAACCACTCCTAATAGATGGTAGCTTCTGGAGCCTTTATCAACCCCGGCCAACTGAGCCGGGTTTTTCGTCAGGAGGCCATGCCTGATGACTTGCCCGCGCTGCACGGCACCTTCGAAAGTTGTGGAGCGGCTTATGGCGCGGAGCTGGGTTGAAGCGAGGAGGCCCACCACATATTGCTGCCTTATTTTGGGTGGGTTGGCGGGGTAGAGCGCCTGCCTGCCCCTTGAACGCCACATGAATGGGCGGCTCAGAACGGGCTCAGCACGCCTCCACTACAAATGGCCGTTAGATGCTCCTGAAGGCAGGCTCGAAAGAGCGGAACCAAGAGGACGTTCGCCATGACCAACAAGACCCTTCGCAATTCACTGATAGCCTTTGTAGCTTTCGCCATCGCCGCCACTTTCGTCAGTGCCTCGAGCTTCGCCGCCGAATTTACCGTCCACCAAGGAAAGCGATACCGGGCAATCCTCGCCCTTAACTCGGTCGAGCAGCTAGTTGACAACGCGCTGATCGCACAAAAATTTCGCAACTTGGGCTTCTCTAGAGTGCGAGTTTCAGGTGCAGGAGCGACACGTCGGGTCGAAGGGGTCTGGCCAGGTAAGGATACCAGCACAAACATGCCTCCTCAGATCATAGCGGTTGCTAAACTGTGATAAGCGCCTGAGCTATGAGCGAGCGACTAGCCGGGTACGTTAGACTTTTGGTCCAAATGCCGCGCTGTTCAATTGGCTTGGCAGCGCGGCATTTTCAGATGAACTCAACCATCGAGGAATGTCATGCAGCGACTAGGTCAGCTCGGTGCGGCAGTACTGATGGCAACAGGGCTTTGCCTCACATCCTGTCCGTCGTCATTTGCACAACAGCCTGCTTCGCCGACGAGACCCAACATCCTCGTCATCATGGCGGATGACATCGGCTACTGGAACATCAGCGCCTACAACCGCGGTATGATGGGCTATCGCACACCCAATATCGACCGCATCGCCAACGAAGGCGCAATCTTCACCGACTATTACGGCCAACAGTCCTGCACCGCGGGCCGCGCTGCTTTCATCACCGGCCAGAGCCCGATGCGCACCGGTCTCCTGAAGGTGGGGCTGCCGGGCGCCAAAGAGGGACTGTCGGATAAAGACCCGACGCTTGCTGAGTTGCTCAAGCCGCTCGGCTACGTGAGCGGTCAATTCGGCAAGAACCACCTCGGCGACCGCAATGAGTTCCTGCCCACCGTTCATGGCTTCGACGAATTCTTCGGCAACCTTTATCATCTCAACGCCGAAGATGAGCCTGAGCACGCCGATTACCCCAAGAGCACCGAGTTCAAGCTGCGCTTCGGTCCGCGCGGTGTGCTCAGATGCACGGCGACGACCGTTGAGACCCCAGGGGAAGATCCCCGCTTCGGCAAATGGGGCAAGCAGAACTGCGAAGACACCGGGCCGCTCGATAAGAAGCGCATGGAGAATGTGGACCAGGAGTTTCTCGACGCCACCCTCAACTTCATCGACCGCGCGAACCAGGAGAAGAAGCCGTTCCTGGCCTGGTTCAACCCGAGCCGCATGCACATCTGGACGCGCCTCAAGCCAGAGTCTCAAGGGAAGACGGGTCTCGGCATCTATCCTGACGGCATGGTGGAGCATGACGGTCAGGTCGGCCAACTTCTAAAGAAGCTCGACGACCTCGGCATCGCCAACAACACGATCGTGATCTACACCACCGACAACGGCGCCGAGACATTCACCTGGCCCGACGGCGGGACCACACCATTCCGCGGCGAGAAGAACACCAACTGGGAAGGCAGCTACCGCGTGCCGGCAATGATACGCTGGCCTGGACTCGTGCAGCCGCGCACCGAGCTGAATGACATCTTTTCCGCCGAAGACTGGGTGCCGACCTTGGTTGCGGCGGCGGGCGACCCCGACATCAAGAACAAACTTTTGCAGGGCTATGACGCAGGCGGCAAGACGTTCAAGGTGCACCTTGACGGTTACGACCAGCGCGACCTGCTGTCAGCCAAGGGCCCCGACAAGCGTCGCGAATTCTTTTACTGGACCGACGACGGCAACCTGGCGGGCCTCCGCTACGACCAATACAAGGTAGTGTTCATGGAGCAGCAGGCCCATGGCCTGGAGGTCTGGATGCAGCCCTTGGTCCCACTGCGGGCACCCAAACTATTCAACTTGCGCTCCGACCCCTTTGAGCGTGGGGAACAGGAGGCAGGTGCATATGACAAATGGTTCATTGAGCATGCGTTTGTGATGGTTCCGGCGCAGGCGATCGTGGCGCAGCACCTAAGCACCTTCCAGGAGTTCCCGCCCCGGCAGAAGCCGGGCAGCTTCTCGATCGACCAGGTCATGGAAAAACTGAGGGAGCAGAACAGCAACAACTAGCCTTCCCGCAGTTGGCTTCCTTATCCCTTATGGATTCGTGGGCACGTAGGGATCACGGCCGGCTTTCGGGCTAAGTGATTTCCTGATCGGGCTGGTCTACCTGTTGTTCTTCCGGGCGTGATGAACAAGCGGCCGACCGATCTCCTGGCAGGTAAATGAGCCAAATCGCCGGCTTGAGAGGTCTCGACCTATTCTCTGACTTTCACCGCTCACAATCGCTGGGGGCGGGCACACCCTCGAATTGGGCAGTCATCCAGGCCAGGGCCGCGCCAGCGCTGTCGCGAGCGGCAAAGGTATGTGTGACGCCGGGGAGCCTAATGAAGCTCACGCGCGTGCCCTGTGCGCACAGGGCCTCGCCGAAGCGAGTGGTGATCTCTGGGTTGACGGTTGTGTCGGCGGTTCCTTGGGCGATGAATACAGGGGCGCCTGCGGGCGCTTGCCCAGGCGAATTGTGCTCCATCATTGAGCGCCAGGGCTCAACCGTTGTTGGATTGATCTTGAGGAACTTCTCGTGCTGCAAAGGTCGCTCGTCGTGTTCGATGTGTTCGAACTGCGGAAGCGACTGGATACAGTCCTTCGCGACCTCCTCAAACGTCGACATGGCGTCGGGCTCGACCAAACTCGTAACCGGCACGTTTTCGAGCCTTGCCCAGGAAAGCAACGCCCAGGCGGTGATGTCCTTCCCCGAAGGGCTGTTCTTGTCGGTGTCGAGCAGCTCGATGAGATAGGTTGCCGGTGCCGCAGCGGCGACGCCTACGAGCTTCAGCTCGGGCGCATAGCGGGCCGCGAGCTCGCCCGCATAGAGGGCGGCCTGCCCGCCTTGACTATGACCCCACACGGCGAAGCGATCAGTGGCGCCACTCTCGGGCATATCGCGCGCAGCACGGACCGAATCCAGTACGGCGCGACCCTCGCTCTCTCCAATCAGATAGGGGTGAATGCCGTCGGTGCCTAGACCGGGATAGTCGGTCGCGGTGACCACATAGCCTTTCTGTAGCATCGCGTCCAAACCCCAGATCAAGCCTGCGGTGTCGGGCATGAGCGATGGCGCGCAAGGAGGCATCACTCCTGACGTCGGATGCGCCCAGGCAATCACGTCACGACCACCGGCCGGCGCTGCGCCATGGGGCACGAAGATGGCGCCTGAGACGGCGATCGGCTCGCCCTTCAATCCCGTCGAGCGGTAGAGGACGCGGAAGGCGTCGGCACGGGCACCGGATGGCCCGGCGCCTTCGAGGGGCCAGATCCGGATGATAGTTCCAGGCCTGCCGGGAATCTCGTCCGGCTTGACGTCATAAAGGGCTTTGGCCTCACGCAGGCCACCGCAGCTGAGGCAGACGACTAAAGTTGCAACGGCTGCGAACTTGAACCGATACGTTGAAATGAGCATTTGCCCTCCTGGCGAAACAGGCGCGTCGCGCCTCCGGGATGCCAGTGTATAGCAATGCGGGGCAGTCACACATGCTCGCTCCTTTCCTGAAGTAGTCGTCACGCCGGGATGTCCGCTTTGGGTCAGCAGCTGACGTTACAGCGCCCCGGCGAGTTCGTCCGCTTAGTGCCAACAGCGGACCTAGTTACTTTTCGCCACCCAAAAAAGCGACTTCGTGAGGCGCCCGCGAGACCCAAACTGACCGCGACGCGGTCATTCGCCAACGCATTTGAGCCTCAATTCGGGCGCTGTTGGTTACGCTGCATCGACCTGGGCATCTGTCGGTTTAAACCCCACACCAAGGAGGCAACTATGCGTTTGTTCGCGCTCGCTGCGCTCGCCATCGCCGCGTTCGTGGCGACCATGACTATCGACCGCACTGACGCCAATGCCGTGGTCTGTGCCCGAGGCCCTTACCGCGCCGGTTGCGTCGGGGCGAGGGGTGCCGTAGTCGTGCATCCCTACGTGCATCCTTACGCACGGCCCTACCGCTATAACTATTAAGGGCGACCCTGAACTTCAAAGGGGTCGCCCCATTCGGCGGCCCCTCAGGTTATGCCGAGGGTTTGCTAACGAGGGGCGACATAGAGAACGCGAGGTCTTTGGCTCTCTGGAGTGGCCTACTCGTCGCTGTCCCCCCAACTCGTCCCTAGCTGGCGTCCGCGCCGTCAACCCCGGTGGCTGGGACTATGCGCTCGCAATACCCCGAGCATATCCGCTACACTCGCGTAGTACGGCTCCTTTGTTTGCTTCGCTGCCCTCATCGGCCTCGAAGGTGCTCATATTTTCTATGTGAGCACCTTCGCACTGACGTCCGAAAGGAGCCCGGAAGCGGACATGTGACCGCACCGCTTCAATGTCGTTGAAGTGCCAAGAGCGGACGGACGGTGTCCACCGGATTGCTCGTTGATGGCCGATAGATGACGATCACCACGTTGTCGGCCCCTTGATCTTGTGCTCCCTCATGTCCTTGCGATGAATTGACACAAAGCACCAGTAATGGGGCGCTTGCGTGTTAAAAAGCGGAGCGGCGACTACGCCACCCAGGAAGGCAAGCATGAGCATCATCGAGACCCGCCATCACCAGATGTTTCCCGTGCTCGATGCGGCGCAGGTCGAGACGGCCAAGCGCTTCGCCAGCGGCCCCGCGCGGCATTTCGCGCCCGGGGAGATTGTCTTCGATATCGACGAGCGTCAGCCCCCGGCGTGGCTGGTGCTCAAGGGCTCGATCGAAGTGGTGCGCCGCGACGGACTCGAGGGCGAGGTGCCGATCACCGCCCATCACGCGGGCCAATTTTCGGGCGAGGTCAACCAGCTTGCCGGGCGCGCATACCTCGCCACCGGACGGGCGGGCCCGGAAGGCTGCACTGCACTGCCTTT
Organism: uncultured Alphaproteobacteria bacterium; assembly: GCA_963804515.1. GTDB lineage: Bacteria > Pseudomonadota > Alphaproteobacteria > Rhizobiales > Methyloligellaceae > Methyloceanibacter. Next base: position 388,406 of record CAWDQR010000008.1, read on the forward strand.
CGATGCCGCCCATGTGCGGGCGCTGATGATCGGCTCGGCCGAGGTGGGCGAAATCATGATGCGCGCGTTCATCCTGCGCCGGGTCGGACTCATCCAGGAGGGCGGCGCAGGCTCCGTCCTTGTCGGCAATCCGGGCGCGCCTGACCTCATCCGGCTCGAAGGCTTCCTCGGCCGCAACGGCTACCCCTACGCGGTGCTCGATGCCTCCGAGGGAGACGGCCGAGCCATGCTGGAACGCTTGGGCATTCTGCCTGAGGAGCTGCCGCTGCTGGTCTGCTCGAACGGGACGATCCTAAAGCGGCCCACGGACGCCGAGGCCGGCATCTGCCTCGGCATCACGCCCGAGCTCGACCCGGAGACGGTCTATGACGTGGCGGTTGTTGGCGCCGGACCTGCGGGGCTCGCCGCTGCCGTCTATGCCGCGTCCGAGGGACTGTCGGTCCTCGTGCTCGACCAGCGGGCCTTCGGCGGACAGGCAGGGGCGTCGGCGCGGATCGAGAACTATCTCGGTTTCCCGACCGGCATTTCTGGCATGGGCCTTGCCGGGCGCGCCTTCAACCAGGCGCTGAAATTCGGCGCCGAGATCGCAATTCCGCTAGAGGTGAAGCGACTCGATTGCGAGGCAGCGGAAAATGGGTCAGGCGATCCCCTGCGCTTGGAGCTCACTAATGGCGCCGCGGTGCAAGCCCGATCCATTGTGGTTGCCTCCGGTGCTCGCTACCGTCGGCCTCCGATCCCGAACCTATCCACCTTCGAGGGTGCGGGCGTTTCCTATTGGGCGTCCCAGGTGGAGGCCAAGCTCTGCGAGGGCGAGGAGGTTGCTCTGGTAGGCGGGGGCAATTCGGCGGGGCAAGCCGTGGTCTTCCTCGCGCCGAAGGTAAAGCGCTTGCATCTCGTGGTGCGCGGGCCGGGCTTGGAAGCCTCGATGTCGCGGTACCTCATCGACCGCATTGCCGCTCTCCCCAATGTTGAGCTGCACTCCGGAACCGAAGTGGTTGCGTTGGAGGGAGACGAGAGCACGGGCCTCACCGCAGCGGTGTTCCGTGACCGCAAGTCTGGCACCACCCACACCTGTCCCTTGCGTCATCTCTTCCTGTTCATTGGCGCGGACCCGAACGCCACCTGGTTGAATCGCTGCGTCGCAGTGGACAATAAGGGCTTTGTAGTGACCGGAGCAAATTCCACTGGCGGAGCTCGCGGTAATCACCGGCCAGTCCTACCGCTCGAGACCAGTCGCCCCGGGGTCTTCGCCATCGGCGATGTGCGGGCGGGTTCGACCAAGCGCGTCGCGGCGGCTGTGGGAGAAGGCGCCGCTGTCGTGGCGCAGATCCACAGCGTGCTTGCCATAGAGTCTGGCTGATAGACGCACCAAGCATTGAAGGTCCCGAGAGGTCTGCCTGAAACGTCCGCTTTGGGTCAGTAGCTGACGTCAGCGCGGCACGGCGGATTGGTCCGCTTAGTGCCAGAAGCTGACATTGGCGCTTCATTTGGGTCATACCTTGCCCAGCACGCGCAACGGATCGAAGTTCTCAAAAAAGCCTCGTTGTGTTGCTGAAAAAACGCCAACTGGCCAGGTCGCGGCTATACTTATCCATCGGATACTGGTAGTGCCCCATGCTTGATATCCTGGCGTTGCCGTGACAATTCAAAAGGGGGAATTCATCGATGGCGTGCTACCGCTCGAAACTGCTTATTGCCTTTGTCGCGATCTCTTGCTTCGCCTGTGAGGCGCAATCGGCGCCCGACATAACCCAGGCCGTGTCAACGGACTGTCGATGGGATTATCACAATTTCTGCAGCGAATATGGGATCGGAAGCCCACTTCTGAATTACTGCTTTCGCAACAACGGCGCCAAACTGTCCAAGGCATGCGTGGCGGCATTGATCCAGGCGGGTGACGTCTCGAAAGCCTATGTGCAGCAACGCCGGAGACAAGGCCACTAAAGCCAGCGTGTTCGCGGTCTAACGGCTTAGGCGGGCTCGCGACCCTTCTGCTTGGCGCCGCTCGCTAAGGGGAGTTCTAAATCAGTCAGCTTGGGCAGCGAACGCGACGCACCGCGGTTGGCCAGCACGTGAAAGAACGCCTCCGTCGCTCGCAGGAGCGGTGGCGCGATCCGCTTCTGACCGTGCTCACGATCCTGCTCGCCTTGCTGATGTTCGTCGTCGCCCCGCTTCATGCAGCAGGGATCATCGAAAGCCAAGATGTTGGATTGGCCGTCGGGCTAGTCGTCATAGCCGCCGTTGTGTTCCAGTCCGGAATGTCAACGGCCGTTGTCGTGATGCTTATGGCGCTCGGCCTGGCCGCTACAGCTACCGTGCTTCGCCTCCATCATCACTCGACTCTCGATCTCTACCTCGACGCAAGCGCGTGGGTACTAATAGGTCTTGCCCTAAGCTGGGTGGTTGCCCGAGCGGTTTTTGCGCCCGGACACATTACCTACCATCGCAACCTACCATCGCATCATGGGAGCCATCTTGCTCTATCTAGCCATCGGCCTAACTTTTGTCGCGCTCTATACTTTCGTTGGCCTGCTTGTCCCCGACGCATTTTCCGAGATGACCGTAAAAGATAGTCCGACGATCGCCAGCACGATGATCTATTTCAGCTTTGGAACCCTTACCACGGCTGGCTCCGGTGATCTTGCGCCTTTGCATCCGATCGCGCGTAGCCTTTGCAACGTGGAGGCGATGATAGGACAACTTTATCCTGCAACGCTGCTGGCGAGGCTGGTGACACTTGAGATCGAGGGCGAAGACAGAGCCTGACCCTCTCGGCGCTCAGCTCCGCTGACAAGACGATCGGCAGCGTCAATGACGCCGCCTATCTCTTCACCAAACTCGCCTATGGCTGCCGATGTCCGTTTTGGGTCAAAAGCTGCCATTCAGGGAGTGTGTCGTTGACGACTGCTAGGTGCCAAAAGCAGTCATTTAGCTGAACTCAATGCACAAGGCCCGCTGCGTGCTCATTTATGCCGGTGGCCTGAGCATCGGCGAGGTCCTCCAAACCAACTACTTCACAGGTTCGATTTCGTCTGGCTTCCAACTTTGGTCGAACCACGGCTCTAGTGGGCCGTAGAGGCGCAAGATCGTGAACCACCCTCTACCAGAAGCAGTTTGAAGCCAGTTACTCTCTTTGCCGGTTGGCGCGTTGGGACCGAAGTAGAGTTCGTAGGAACCGTCAGGGTTCTTCTGAAGCCCCGCGCTGTAGCTTCCTAGCGCGGGAAATTGCTGGTCCGTCTGCAGCATTGATCGCGTTTGCGCATCGTAGACCGTTATGGACCAAAAGTTCTTGGCTGGCGGGTTGGCCGGTATCGTCAGTTTGTAGTTCTTCCCTCCGTCGAGGTAGTTGCTCTCGGAGTCCAGAACGGCGATTGCATAACGGCAAGGGCTCGGCATATTTGCCGATCGTGGAACTCCTGCACAGCTATTTCGAGATCGCCGGCAAGGACAGCGTTACAGCGCGTCGAGAGAAGGCCGAGTTGTACCGCCTCAAAGGCGAACTTGCGTTGCGGACCGGGTCACAAAATGGGGACGCCGAAGAACACTTCCGTCGAGCGATCGGAACGGCGCGGCACCAGCTGAGCAAAGCCTGGGAGCTCCGAGCGACGACAAGTCTGGCGTGCTTTTGCAAAAAACAGGGTCGGCGCGACGAAGCGCGCCAAATGCTCTCCGACGCACACGACTGGTTCACCGAAGGGTTTGACACTCCTGACCTTAAGGCCGCCAAGGCGCTGTTGAATGAGCTGGACGCAGGGGCAGTTTGACTCGGTATAGCGCACCCAATGGGCAGCTCCATTGCCGTTGAGGCGGCCTTCTGCAGGGCCGCCTGGCATGCGGACGCTGCATCACCTCGATGTCCGCTTTGGGTCAAAAGCTGAAGCGCATCAAGCATTGCTGCGTTGATTTGTTCGGAATGTTGCCGCTACGTATCACTCGTGCTGGGCTGCGGGTGCTAGGCTCAGCGCCAACTCAGAATCCCTCTAGTAGATAGTTGCTAGCGGGGGTGGAGGGAGCGCCCAATGACCTGTCGCATGGGCTTCTTAGCTAGCCTGCCACTGGTTCTCTGCGGACTATTTGCAGCAACAGTTCCCGCGGCGAGCGCCGACCTGGGTCCACTGCCGCCTGAACCGTTGGCCGAACCAGCGCCGGCGCCCAGTCAATGGCAGTTCAGCTTTACGCCCTATGGCTGGGCGCCGAGTATCAGCGGAAATGTCACTGCCCGGGGACACACTGTCGATTTCAGTGATAGCTTCTTTCAGGTTGTCGAGAAGAGCGACTCGCTCATGGCCTTGATGGGCTATTTCGAGGCGAGAAAGGGACCGCTTGCACTTTTCACCGATGTTGTGTGGGAGGACCTCGGCTTCCCAGGGGACTTGCAGGTGCACCGTGACCCGCTCGCCCATCTGAATGTGACCCTAAAGGCACATGCCCAGCTTGGTTACCAGCAAACCATCGTCCAGTCCGGCGTGGCCTACGAGATCGCCAAATGGGGGGACGCGGCGTCGTACACCGCCTTGGATGTGCTGGGTAGTGCGCGTTACTGGGATGAGCAGTCCAATCTGGACCTCAACGTTACCGGCACGGTGGATTTTCAGGACCTCGGGCTACATCGCTCAGGGTCGCTAGAAGTGGCCCGCTCCGGCGACCTTGAATGGGTCGATCCTGTGGTCGGAGGGCGGTTGAGGCATGAGATTGCCCCTGGAGAGGAGCTCGACCTCGAAGGCGACGTTGGCGGCTTCGGGGTTGGCAGCGAGTTTTCGTGGCAGGTGGTCGGGACCTATGGCTTCGACACCATGTGCTTAGGGACGCCACTCCATGCGGTGGTCGGCTATCGCGCCCTCGCGGTGGACTTTAGCGAGACCGGTGCGCATGGAAGGAACGGCGTCGACGACGTCCAATATGGCCCCTTGCTTGGAGCGAGCTTCCGCTGGTAGGAACGCGGCGGTGGCTTGCGCGCAAGCCTGGCATTCGGTCACTCTCCCGGACACTTGTCTTCATCACTCCTGCAGCGGTCGTCGCGGATGTCAGCTTTGGGTCAACTGCAGAAGGCCCACTCTGAGTCTAACTGGTCCGCTCTTGCCCGAAGAGCGGACATTGCCGCAGGTTTAGTTGCCGCCAATGCTTCGGCGGTTCGGCGACACGCGGATTTTCAGTTCTCAGTGATGGATTTCCCGCCGGGGATGGTCGTGTCCTGTCTCGACCTAACACGCTGATTCCTCACCGTTGCCACGGCCCCCAATACCCAGCCTCTCCTAGTTTAGCCCAAGGTGCTGGTACCAAGGCGGTACCATGCGGAAGGATCGGCTTGATAGCGCCGCAGTCGGTAGATCGCGTCGCATGATTCGACGAGGCTGCTTTGAGATATACCGTATGCGTCCGATTAGGACCGAAAAGCAGACTCACCGTTCCGAATTCCGCTTGGCCGCTAATGACCCAAAGCGGACTCTTTGCCCCTTGCTCTCGACCGCTGCGACTGGCCACTAGCGCGGGCTGCGCGAGGAAAGCCGCCGGGCGATATTCAACTCCTACTATCGACGTGACTATTTCGCGCGCATAGCTTGTAATACCTCTAGTCAAGGCCCATGTGGAAGTTACTGGCATGCCGAACTGGGCGCTGACGGTAAAGGCTACCGTGCCGACTTCGTGCACCCCCCCTTTCCCGGAATTTTCAGCAGTCGAGTGCCCCAAGGGCTCGAGGTCCGCGGCGCAGTGGAGCGTCCTCAGGCCTCGCGGTCCGCCGCTTTGAATAATCGCCACGCCGTAAGCCACGAGGCACTATCATGACGGCTACGTCCAATCCCCAAGCTGCCGCCGACCAAGCCCGCAACGCCTACCGCAACGTCACCGCCCAACTCGGTCTCTTAGCTCTCGACACCGCCATTCCCGAGGCCGTGCGAGCCCTTGACGAGAAGACCGTGAGCCAGACGCGCGAGGCCTATGACCGCTCTAAGGATGCTCTCGAAGCAAGGTGAGTTGATCGCTTTCCCTCCAGCGAGTTTTTATCAGGAGTTAGGCTATGCACGTTCATAAGGCTTTTCGTGCGGGGTTCGCAGTGATTGTTCTCGGTGCGATCTTCGTCTTAGCGATGGCGCATGTTGCTGTCAGCGATCCCGCCTCAGCCTACAATTGCGGAGATCGCGGCGTGGTTTACTGTATTGTTCGGTATTCCTACTCGAACAGCCGCGCCTTAGAAACTGCAAGTCTGACCCGCTCGGCAGCGCCCCTCTCCTTCACGGGTCAGAGGGTAACGACGACCTTGCCGGTCTGAGCATTGGACTCGAGGTAGCGATGAGCATCCACGATCGCGTCGCACGCTATGCAGCCGCTAGATGGGGTGACCTAAGCGCTGATGAGATCGACGCGCTTTACGAGCAACTGCACAAGAAAGGCCAGCGCTCGATCTACATCTCTTGCAATAGGGCAGAGTGCTCCGCACTCGCTAATAGCTTTGATCAACTCTTCAAGCGGCTAGGATGGCCAAGCATCATTGGTGAAGGCGGCATCCTTGCGTTGGGAGCTATCGGAATTCAGGTTAATCCCGAAGACGACACGGCGCGCCTTCTGAAAAGCGCAATCGAGGCAAGAACCAAAATCAAGGTGGATCTTAGTGGCATTCCTCGACAGGCGCGCGATCTCAACCCGACCATGCTGGTCATCGGAACAAAGCCAACTGATTATAATGTCGCGCGGAAAATACCCGAGTCTGAGGCGCGAAAGAAGCTAGTGGCATTGATCGCTTCGCCAAGGGATCGTGGAATTGCAGGCGGCGCGCTTTTGACCAAAATGACGGCCCACGCAACCGAGCCGGTCAAGACGCACGTAACGCGCAGCATGGATGAGCTACGCAAGGTGAACTGAGTTCCGGGGGCCCTCGATGTAACCCAGCGAGGGTGTCTTGCAGCAAGGGCCTGTATGCAAGCAGTCGTGTGCAACACTTACCGGACAGCCGGTATCGAGGAGAGGTCTCAGATGTCCAAAGGGTTCGAAGAGTTTCAGAAGGTGGGTGAAGAGTTTCAGAAGGTGGGTAAGGACGGCTTCGATGCGGCTGTCCGCTCGTTTGGTGAGGCGAACAAGGGCTTCCAGGCTATTACCGCCGAGGTCACCGACTACTCCAAGAAGGCGTTCGAGGACGGCACCCGTGCCTTCGAGCAGCTGATGGGTGCAAGGTCGCTTGAGCAGGCTATCGAGATCCAATCTCGGTACGCCAAGAAGGCTTATGACACATACATTGCCGAAATGTCGAAGCTCGGCGAGATGTATCTTGGCCTAGCCCGCAACGCCTACAGGCCCGTCGAGTCAGCTTTGGCCAAGAAGACGGTCTAACGTCACGAGATACGCTGCCATCGCTTCTTTAGGTTTTTTGTGTTGCCTTGACACTGTTGAATTTCCCGCCGGCGAGTCGCCACTCCCCTGCAGCTCGCGTCAGGCTGGGACGGCAGGGCTCGCCTTGACAAAGACGAGCGAAAGATTGTTCGCCGGCGTCTTCACGACCTCGCGCAGCTCAAGCCCGTGGGGCGCGGCCTCGCCGACGAGGTCGTCTACGTCGCGCACGCCCCAGCGCGAGTCCCGCCTCCTGAGGTCTGCGTCGAAGGCGGCGTTGGACGCCGCCGTGTGTGTCCGGCCCAACATGAAGGGCCCGTAGAAAAAGAGGACCCCGTCCGGTCTCAAGAGGCGCGCCGCGCCGGCAAGGAGCCCGAGCGCCGCCTCCCAAGGTGTGATGTGGACCATATTCAGGGAAATCATCGCGCCAAACGGCGCGGCGTCCTCCACGCCCCATACCGCTCGGCGGACGTCGATGGCGACCGGCGCACGCACATTGGCGAGCCCTTCGGTCGCGATCCACGCCTCGATGCTGGCGCGCGAGGCCGCGTCTGGATCGCTCGGCAGCCAGACAAGCTTCGGCAGCGCCTTGGCGAAGCAGATGGCATGCTCCCCAGTACCGGACCCAATTTCGAGCACGATGCCCTTCCTCGGCAGAACGCGAGTCAGCACCTCTCGGATTGGCCCCCAATTGCGCGCGGCCGACGGCGAGAACTGTCGCGCGTCGCCGGTGGGGCTGCGCTCCTCGACCGCGACAGGGCGCGGGGGGTGGTCGGAGTTCGACATATCTATTGGCTGTCTAACATAACTATGTGCGTCGGGCAGGACGAGTGCTGCCGCTTCCTTACTGTAACGGCAGACGTGGGCGAGCCGCACTATGCCCAAGTACCATGGCGCATCGTTACCCGCATCGGCATGCCACCCTTCGGCAGCAGTACCACGCGCGAGACCGGTATAGGCTCCTGCCCGGGCGGGTTCTCGAACCGGGCGGCGCGGACGAACGTGGCCAGCATGGCTGTGGCCTCGATGAGCGCGAAGGCCGCACCGATACAGATCCTTGGGCCCACGCCGAACGGCATGAACTGATAGCGCGAATAACCGACATCGCGCCCTGGCGCGAAACGGGACGGATCGAAGCGGTCCGGGTCGTCCCACAGTTTGCGGTGGCGGTGGATCACGTAGATCGGCAAGCCGATGAGCGTGCCGGCCTTAATGTACTCGCCGGCCAGTTCGACATCCTCTGCGGCGTAGCGAGACATCACCGGCAGCGGCGGAAAGAGCCGCATCGACTCCGTCAACACTTGTTGCACGGTCACCAGCTTGTCAATGTGCTCACCAGTGACGGGGCCGGAGGGCACGACCTGCCGGATTTCCTCCAGCATGCGGGCTTCCCATTCCGGCGCGCGCGACGTGAGGTAGAGCGTCCAGGTCAGCGCCGCGGCGATGGTATGGTGACCGGCCAAAAGGAACGTCAGAAGATTGTCGACGAGCTGCTCGTCAGACATCGTCTGGCTGGTCTCCGGGTCGACCGCGCCGAGCAGCCGGGTAAAGAGGTCGTCGTGATCGTCGGGGGAGGCGCGGCGTGCGTGGATCAGGCCGGTAACGGCGCCCCTGAGACGGGACTCCCAAAAGTGCATGCGGCGGCGCCCTGGGCGCGGCAGCCAGACAGGCAGGTTGAGCGCCGCATAGGCCATCGACCAGGAAAGACCCTCCACATAGTCGGCAGTCCCCTGTTCCATCGTTTCGCCGATGAGGGCACCGTCGCCTGCCAACAACGTGTTGGAGATGACATGATACGTGGCGCGCACCATGGCAGTATCGATGGCGTGGGTTGAGCCTGGCGGTGCCGCGCTCCATGCCTTGATCGCAAACTCCGCACCCGCAACCATGGCCGGCACGTATCGGAGGATCTCGCCATGTCGAAAGAGCGGTGCCACCGTCTGGTGCTGCCAGCGCCAGTCACGGCCCTCCGACGTCAGGATACCATTGCCGAATAAGGGGCCCAGCACGCGCCGCAGGAGCAGATCCTGGGGGAACTCATCGCAGCGGTCGAGCAGCACGATCTTAACCAGGGCCGGGTCGGTCACCCAGGCGATGGCGGGAGGGCCACGCAAGACGACGAGTGGCTCGTGATAGACGGACTCCGGTATGGCCAGCAGCGGGTTACTGAGAAACTTTATGAAGGATTGTGGCAGGTTCAGAGGCTTCGGTGGCGGCGTCACTCGCGGTGGGTATAAAGGCACTCTGCTCGCGTAGACGGTGTCAATTTTGTTCATAGGATTGCTATAGCGCGCTTCCAACCCTTGGAGTGGTGAGGAGAGTTCCCGACCCTGGCTGCGTGAGTCAGCGTTCTCTGTGCAAATCGTGATCTGTACGTGCATCCAGATAGCGACAACCTTTATCTCCTCATACCAGGGCGAGCCCGCCGACCGGACTCTGCGATCGTGCGAGAGATCGGAAGCCACAGTCAGATAATAGCAGTTGCTGCCATTGTCTGCGTTCTTCAGTTCGGCGAAAGCTGGCCAATAACGGTATTGAGGGTCGAGGTCTTACAGACCGAGGCTGCAGTAGAGCGCCCAGAGGGCTATTCCGACATTCGCGATTGGTGTCCCACAGACTGCCGACTACACATAGAGCCGTTCACTTTCAGCAACGGCTCCATGGGGCGATCTCGTGCGCGCCTCTACGACCGCGGGCATGATGCCCCGAGACTGCGGGACGATGCCTGGTCGAGATAAGGATAAATGATCTGGGCTGTGTCTGCTTGGCCGGCTTATCGGGCGTCTAGCGAGATATTCTTCGCGATCGCACGCTCCCAATGGTCGCCGTTCGCGAGCAGGCGTTCCTTGTCGTAGTAGAGTTCCTCGGGTGTCTCAGTCGCGAACTCGAAGTTCGGTCCCAGGACGATAGCGTCGACGGGGCAGGCCTCCTGGCAGAAGCCAGCCGCCGCCGATACGCTGTCCAGGCCCTCAACCACCTGTGCCGGGGTTCGGCGATAACAAGTCGCCCTTGTCAGGTTTGCCCTCCCAGTCTTTCGCATCTGGCGGCGGCTCACGCTTTATGGTGATGTTGGGCCAGACCTGAGAATATTTCGCATTGATCTTGAGCCACTTTTCGAGACCGGGCTCCGTGTCCGGCTTGATTGCGTCGACTGGGCATTCCGGTTCGCACACGCCGCAATCGATGCATTCGTCCGGGTGGATGACGAGCATGTTTTCGCCCTCGTAGAAGCAGTCCACCGGACACACCTCGACACAGTCCATGTACTTGCAGCGAATGCAGCTCTCGTTGACGATGTAGGTCAATTGAGCCTCCTTCCGAAGGTCGTCCATTCCAGGCGACCTCGTCGAATCCTCATGTGCACCCACTCTCGATCAACGATCTTCGGTGAGGATGTGAGGTGGGTGACGTGTGTCGCCGCGTCGGTTCAACCGGCGAACATACATGATAGCGGCCGCTGGCCGCCCAGCTTTGACCTTTAAAGCCGCAATCAGCGCGTCTTCGGCACCAACGACAATTCGTTCAGCCTTTCCTTTCGCCATAACTCCGACGCTGAATTGCCAAGACATTTTTGGGCCTTCCTCAAAGCTAAGTTAGGCTACGAACAAGCGCTCACCGGCGTCGACCAAACCTTGCGTGCGAGATCGGTCTTCTTTGTACCTGGATGTTGTAGCGCGCACGCCTACATGCACAAATATGTGCGATGGTCGGTCGACGGTAGAGGTCTTGAGGACACTATAATCCGGACAGCGACCGGCCGATATAGGTCGGTACCACGTCCACAACGAACGATGGCGCCGACATGCCCCTCGCGCGAGGACACGGCAGACCGCTCGCGGCGAGGGCACACTTGCGGCTATCTGTACCCAACACCAGCGCTGGCACACCCCCGCTTGCGACTGAAAAGCGGAGCGAGACTTCGCGCCGCTTAAAACACATTGTCATAGGGAGTGAGGGAAGCTGAATTTTTTTGGTTCGCGCATTAGGCGGACCGTGTCGCGGTCTTCCCTTATTCCTTAGGGAATTCGGGAGCGACGGACAGCAGATTGCCACTTTGATCTGATCCGATGTTGGAGGCAGGGACGAGGGGCGTGATCCCATCGGAGGTCGCTACAGGAGCCGAAAGGTGCCTGTCGCATCCGTCGGCGTGAGATGCGTGGGAATCGGAGGCGATACGGGGGTCTTCGTCGGAAGTTCGCCAGGGCCGACGGGTGTCACGACGGGAGTCACGAGGCATTGATTGGTGCCACGATTCGCAAGGGAGAAATGCCGACTAGTAGATGTTCTGGAAGGTCTGCAGACTTGGTGAGCATGCCCACTGTCGGCGGACCTTTCCCTGAACGTCCAGAGCTTTGACCGCCTACAAGAGGAGCCTTCGCAATGCCCGTGGATCAACATGAAGCGATGGTTCGCGCATACCTGGAGGACGTATTCAACAGGCACAACCTGCGCTCGCTCGACAAGTATATGAGCGCCGATTTGGTCTCGCACTGGCTCGGCGACCGGAGCTTGCGTGGAATACCAGCCTGGAAAGGAGCGATGGCGAGCTTCTTCCACGCGTTTCCCGACGCTGCCTATACCTTGAACGACCTCTTCTTCGCGGGTGACAAGGGAGTGTGGCGTGGTACCTGGCATGCTACCCAGCGCGGGGATTGGCAAGGAATCGCCGCGAGCGGTCGCAAGGCGACCTGGACCGTCATCATCATCGGCCGGTTTGCTGGCGGCAAGCTGGCGGAGGACTGGGTCGAGTATGATCGGTTCAACCTGCTCAGCCAGCTTGGAGCCATGTGAACGAGCTTCAGGGTCGGACTCCGCGGCGACGAGATCATCATCACCTTGCTCGGCACAGACTACGTGACAACCTACTACAGAGCGACCCCTCGGTAGCTTCTCGCCAAATTCCACGCGGGCCAAGAGGCTGACGGTGCCCCGATGACCCAAGCCGAGTTCCTCTCTCGGGTCTGGAAGCTCGCCAACGACAGGGCGAGGGAGTTGGGATGGATTAGCCGAGAGAACTAGCACTGTGTCTGGCTAGTATCGGCTTGGATCGCTCACGGGAACATTCGTAGCGCAGAAAAAACTTTGGACCGATTTCGGGACCGACAGGACCATGACTACGACGAATGAGTAGCTAAACGCTTTGCCGTAGTATCCGCCCTCTTGCCGTTGGCTAACCGTGTGGATCTTATGGCCGGTGCTGGAACCGCCGAGCATCGATCTGAGTTTTATGCTTCGATCGGCAGTCCGGTCCCCAAGCCGCCTCTATCTCCTGCCGATCACGCGGTCCCGGCCAAGGCTCCAAGGCCGGGACTCTTTTAACGGGCGTCATTCTCTCGCAAACGCCATCGCCTCGCGAGCGTCTGAACATGTTTACCAAAGCGGGACGGCAGTGTGATTGTTATCGTGGTTGCGCTTGGCGGTTTTCCCATCAGTCCTAAGGCCGCTGAAAACGGCAACCATTGCCCACGAGTTTAGAGGACCGCATCTCCAAGCTCGAGGAGAAAGACAAAAAAGGAGGTGCGCATTCGACTTCGTAAGCGGTCCTGAGTTCCCAGCGCGCCATTCTGCCTACCGTCCTACACATCGTAACGGCGATCGCCGCAGGATACGCTGTCGGCTCCGAGTTCTCGAGACGCAGCTGAAGGGCCTGGCAAGTCCCATTCGATCATTTGCCACAAGCTCAGTCCTGAAGCACCGTCGTGAACTGCTCGGCGATCCAGTCGGTTTGCTCAGCGGTAATGATCAGTGGCGGCGAGATGCGAATGATAGTGTCGTGGGTCTCCTTGCACAGGAGCCCCCGCGCGGCGAGGCGCTCGCAGTACGCTCGGGCCCCCCCGGCCTCGGGGGTGAGCTCGACCGCTACAAGCAGGCCGCGACCGCGGATTTCCTTAACCGCAGCGGATTTGATTTCGCGCAACGCCGCCATCAGACGTGCACCCATCCGCTCGGCGTTCTCGATCATCCCCTCATGAACCAGCACATTGAGGGCCGTACGCGCGACTGCGCAGGCCAGGGGATTGCCGCCGAAGGTCGAGCCGTGCTCGCCGGGCTTCAGCACGCCCAGGACCTCATTGTTGGACAGGACTGCCGAGATGGGCAGGAAACCGCCGCCCAGCGCCTTACCGATCAGGGTCAGGTCGGATTCGATGCCGTCGTGATCTTCGGCAAGAAGCCGACCGGTGCGGCCAAGCCCGGTTTGAATTTCATCCAGGATCAGGATCACGTTGTGGCGCGTGCAGAGTTCGCGCGCGGCCTTGAGATAACCTGCGGGTGGGAAAATCACCCCTGCCTCGCCCTGGATCGGCTCGACCAGGAAAGCCACCGTGTTGGGCGTAATTGCCTGCTCCAGTGCCTCGGTGTTGCCGAAGGGGACCACCTTGAAGCCCGGCGCAAAGGGACCGAAGCCGTTCCGCGAGGTGGGGTCACTGGAAAAGCCGATAATCGCCAGCGTTCGCCCATGAAAATTATTCGCGCAGACAATGATTTCAGCCGCGCCGTCCGGCACGCCCTTCACCTCATATCCCCACTTACGAGCGACCTTCAGGGCGGTTTCGACTGCCTCTGCGCCGGAATTCATGGGCAGCGCCTTGTGCGAGCGGGTCAGGCTGCAGAGCTCTTCGTAGAAGAGCGGCAGTTGGTCGTTGCGGAAGGCACGCGACGTCAGGGTGAGGCGCGACGCTTGGCCGATCATGGCCTGCAGGATCTTGGGATGGCAGTGTCCCTGGTTCACGGCGGAATAGGCCGAGAGACAGTCGAGGTAACGCCGCCCCTCGACGTCCCAGACATAAGGCCCTTCGCCACGCGTCAGAACCACATCCAGGGGCTTGTAGTTGCGAGCGCCATAGAGGGTCTCGGTGGCGATCAGCTCCGCCGGGCTGAGGGGCGGGTGTTCGAGCGTAGCCATGGCGGTCATAAAGCACCTCCTTGAGCGAGGCTTTGCCGGCTCGAGGGTGCTGGGGTCGGTACCGAACTCGAATCGAGCCGCAGCGTCATGCAGAAGGCACCGCCGCCCGACAGGATGAAGGGGGCCAAGTCGACCCCGATCACGTGGTAGCCGCGCTCAGCCAGCACGGCGGCGAGCCGTGGCGGTCCTTTGGCCATAACCAGCGTGCGACCGATGCTCACCGCATTGACGCAGAATGCGGCAGCTTCGTCGGGAGCCGCCTCGATCAGGAGATCGGGTGCTACCCGCTCGCGGATCTTTCGGATGGCGCCAGCGGTGAAGGCCGACGGAAAGAACAGCACCTCACCGCCGTTCAAGGGGCAAAAACAAGTGTCCAGATGGTAGAAGCTTGGGGTGGCAAGCTCGAGGGCAATGGCGTCGCGCTCGAAGAAGTCCGCGACGAAGTCGGATGCCGCACGATCCGAGCGGAGGCCATAGCCGGTCCAGAATATCTGGCGCGTCAGATCCCAGATGCCGTCGCCTGCTCCCTCATGGATGAGGTCCGATGGCAATTCCTCCACCTCGCGTAGCAAACCGCGAGCGGCGAGGCGTTCGAAGGCGGCGCGGAAGACCGGTTCCTCGCCCCGGCGTTCAGGATGCCTGAACCGGGCGAGAAGCGAACGGCCATCCAGCACCAAGGCGGCGTTGGCTGGAAACACCATGTCGGGCCAGCCCTCGGCACCCGGAATAATCTCGATTCTGGCACCGGCCTCGGCCAGTGCTGCGTGCAAACTCTCCCATGCCAGCCTGGCAGACCGGATGTGACGCGCTGCGTCCAACAGCCATTCGCCGGGCCGCATCCAGGGATTGATCGAATAGCGGACTTCAAAATGCTCAGGATTGGTCATCAGGATCATGGCGGACATGGCGACTCCGGTGCATAGCATCGCTCGCGACGGCGCTAGCGAAAAGCAACAATGTGTGCACTTATCGCGATTAGTTTAGCGTTCTATCATAGTGTACTAACGTAATAGCAGGACGTGCTCTATGGATGAACTTGATGGGCGGCTGATCGCCCTCCTCAGAAGCGAGGGGCGGATGCCTGCAGCGGCTCTAGCCAAAATCCTGAAAGTCTCGCGCGGCACCATTCAAAATCGCATCGATCGCCTGTCGGCGCAGGGGGTAATTCTCGGCTTCACTGTCCGGCTGAACGCGGGGGCCGAGCCGGATCGCGTGCGCGCCATCATGACGATCGCGGTGGAGGGCCGGCGGGCACCGTCAGTGCTCCGGGCCCTTCAGGGCGTACCGCAAGTGGAAGCCGTGCACACCACAAACGGTCGCTGGGACCTGGTTGCCGAGTTGTCCGCAGCTAACCTTGTCGCCTTTAGCGATGCTTTGGACGCCATCCGCGCGGTCGACGGGATCTCAACGACCGAAACGAGCTTACTGCTGCAGACCCGTAGGTTTTGAACTCCAGGCGCCGGTGGGCAGCGGGAGTGCTAAAAAAACCTGGGACAAACTCACCCTCTGCGCGAGTGCTTTGGCAGAGGTTGATGCGTCAAACAAGTTGTGCACAGCAACGGTTCTGGCGGCGTCGGTCTTCGTACTTACGTGCGGAACAATCAGGACGCGATCATCAATTACGGCCGGCGGTGGCGAGAAGGAAAGCCGATCTCGAGGGCAAAAGTCGATCGTCGATGGTGACCATGCGGTGACCAAGACAACTCAGCGTTTGGCTGTGGCTCCATAAGTAGCTGATTTTGTGGGCGCCGCACTCTTCCTCAGGCGACGCCCCGCTGGCCACTTTACGGATCTGTTGCAGTTGGCTTTTTTTTGAGACGATTGCCACTGCGGCGTGATCCGAGCTGATGCGACCTCAGGAGTGAGAACCGCGACATGCCGGCGGGTTAGGCTGGCGCGCCGGAGTCGAAGCTCCGGTCTTGGGGAGCTGAGATGGCATCAATACGCTATGCCCGCAGCTGGGAGAAATGCGGACCAAACGGGGACATGGTTTATTGGGCCGCTTTTGACCCTTAGCAGACGTTGCGGAAGCGCTGAGCCCAGGCGGCAGGTCAGGAACTTATGACGGCAGCGTCAGGACATCGCGGTGCCTCGGCCGACGTCACCTCGTCGGTAATAACCTTGAAGCCCACGAGTGTGCAGGGACCATACGACGTAGCGATCGCGACGTCAGTTGCGTCCCGTCCGCGCGCGATCAGGATGCGGCCCATGCGGGGCATGTTGTGGCGGGCGTCGAACGTATACCAACGGTCGCCGAGATAGGTCTCGAACCATGCGCTAAAGTCCATTGGTGAAGGGTCGGGCGGGACGCCAATGTCACCAAGATAGCCAGTGCAGTAGCGGGCCGGTATATTCATGCAGCGGCAGAGGGTAACCGCGAGATGGGCGAAGTCGCGGCACACGCCCCGCCCCTCCGTAAACGCGTCGAAGGCCGTCTCGGTCGAGTCCGCATGCGCGTAACCGAAGCTGATGTGTGATTGTGCACGAAATCGCAGATTGCCTGGACCAGCGGCCAGCCTTTCGGGATCGTCCCGAACGTCGACCATGCGAAGTTGGACAGGCGATCGGTTTCGCAGTAGCGGCTGCCTAGAAGATAGACCAGCGTCTCCACCGGCAGCGTTTCAAGCGGGCGCTGCGTGGCTTCCAGTGCAACCTCGTCAGCCTCACCGCTGTCTCGTACAAGGAAATCGGCGGATGTCGTCAGTTGGCCGGCCGGTGCACGGATCACATGGCAAATATTGCCGTACCGATCGCAATATTCCTTAGTCGGAACGAGGGGGATCAAGCAGCATCCGATCCGGCGTGAGCAGGGTGGGCCGTCGGCTTGGATGGACGCTCAAGGTGAGGATCATTGGCGTCGTCTGCAGGCAGTCGTAGGAGATTTCGTAACCCGCATGAATCTTCATCGTCGTCCTCCCCGGCCCTTTCAGCGGAGACCTCGCCTGCAAAGCTACTAAGATAGGGTGGAACGACAAAGTTCCGCCCCTCATGCAAAACGGGGCGGATCGCTATCGCGCTCGGAGCTGGCCGCATCCATGGTCCCACGCCGGCAGCGATCTGATGTTGCGTCATCTTGCTCCGCGTAGCATCTGACCTTTACCGTAACGCTCATGCCAAGACAGTCCGACTTAGCTCCGACCCAAGTGCCTTGCAGCGGGATTGCCTCACGCGGCTCCTGGACGACCGCGACCCGGACGTGGCGCCGGTTGCCGACGACGCCGCTCGATGGATCAAGATCGACCCAGCCCGGGCCCGGCAGGTAGGCTTGAACCCAAGCGTGAGTATTGCCGCCCACAGCGTCGTCATCCTCGTGGTCATCCGACACATGGAGATAGCCAGAGACGAAACGCGCGGCTATGCCGAGCGAACGCAGTGCCGCGATCATGAGCACGGCGAGGTCGCGGCAACACCCGGTCCAAAGCGTGAGCGTCCGGAGCGGGTGCTGGATTCCCTTCTCATGTCGGGCCTCGTGCTTGAGGGATGTGTTGATGGTTCGCGTCACATTTCCGAGAAGTTCGAGTGTATTTGCCGACCCATCCTTGCGGAGGAACTCCGAGGCCCACCGATCGAGCTGCGGATGAAGAGATCGCGGCGACATGAAGTGCGCGAGATCGCTTATGCGCGCTGTGGAGTAAGCAAATGGAAAGGCGTGAGCGAAATGTTGGATATCCGTCTCACGCAATTCCGCCGGGACATGATTGAGACGGATGTTGCTCTCGAAGCGGAGTTCCGACGCTCGGGCAGCGAAGTGCGCCATGGCTACGTGGTTGCCAAACCTATCCAGGGTCCACGTCAGGTCGGCGGGGGCGGGCGTGATCTCAATGTCTGCCTTAAGCACCTTCTGGTCTTCATCATCCCGCGGACGCAGCATCATCCGGTGTTTTCCGAATGCGACTGGGTGCCTATATTTGTACGTGGTAACGTGTCTGATCGTGATGATCGACATCGGAAGAGTCCCACATTGATCGGAGAATCAAGCACAATTCGTGCCAAGGGGAGGGGGTCGGATCAGCGTCTTTCGGTCAACGGAGCGTGGTGCGGTCGCATTTCACCCCTCTCTCGCGTACGCGCGTGCAAAAGTACTGGTGAGTAGGAGCGGCGGATGGGAATTGTCTTCCCTTGGGCTGATGCTCCCTCAATCACCAGGAAAGCGCGCCTCCGCTGCTCGAGTGGCAATTCAACTCCTGCTGGCGAAGTGACTATTTCGCGCGTGGAGCTTGTAATACTGCTAGTCGAGACCTATATGTATGTCACTGGCACGCCGAGCTGGACGCTGACAGTAAAGAATTACCGTGCCTCCGTGCACGCCCCTTTCCAGAGATTCTCAGCAGTCGAGTGCCCTTAGGGGTCGAGGCCCGCGGCGCAGTCGAGTACCCTTAGGGGCCTCGAGCCCCGCGGCCCCTTAGCCTGCGAGTAGTCGCCTAACCCCCGCAACCCCAAGCCGTAACAACAAGAGCTATTATCATGACCGCTACCTTCAATCCCCAAGCTGCCGCCGACCAGGCCCGCAACGCATATCGCAACGTGACGGCAGAGGCCGTGCGGGCCCTTGCCGAGAAGACCGTAGGCCAAAATCGGGAGGCCTATGACCGCTCGAAGGATGCCTTTGAAGCATCAGTGGTGACTTTTGAGAGTTCTTTCGATGCGGCGGAGCAAGGCGCAGCAGCGTTCAACCGCAAAATCATCGACATCGCCCAGCAGAACCTAAATTACCTAAATTCCTGCTTCGACCTGGCCAAGAGCTTGACGGGAGCTAAGAACCTTTCCGAGAAGGTGGAATTGCAGGCGGCGTATCGGCAGAGGCAGTTCAGCGCACTAACGGCCCAAGCTGAGGAAGTCCGCGCGCTTCATAAACTGCGACACGACTAACAAGAAGGGCGCCGATGGAAGCCGACGCCTGGGTCGCGTCGAGCGGGAACCATCAACCCTCGGTGGCGTTTAGTCTCCAGAGTGTCGGCAGAACGCGTCCCAGTCCCCCCCGTCTGGAGTTCGCCGACAAGGCTTTGTAGAGCCCAGAAGCCCGGTCCCTCGCCGGGCTTTTTTCATAGGGTCGAGCGCGCGCACAGGCGCGGGCGCCGGCCGAAGCCGCCCTGCCTTTCCTAGTGACGCGGACCAACCGGAACTTAATGACTGCCACGCAAGTTGGGTCTTGGGGATTGCTCTGCCAACGCCCCCTAGCGCATCTCTGGCAGATGATCCCGCTGACGTTTTGCGAAGTGTTGGTTCTAGAAGTTCCGGTCACGTTGGTCGGGGCTTCTTTTTTGCTGGCATCGGCACGAAAGGACGCCAGCCGAAGCCGACGCCCCTTGGCCTTAGGCTCAGCCAGCAACTACCATGGGCCCCTCCGGTCCAAAAATTACCGCCTTGGTTCAGATAGTGGCATGTGGGACTTTGGCTGCTCGTGTGCCGCCTTGTCGTGGCACGGCTTGCACATAATGATCCGGTTCCGTTGCGGGCTTGGAGCACTTACCCACCTTATGGCCATGCGTCTCCGTTTGGCATCTACACGTCCTTTCCATGATCGGCTCCTCACGGTTAACCTGGGCAAATCATACCGGCTTCAGCTTATACACGCCACGGGGCTTCCTGTGGGCGCCGGCCGAAGCCGTGCCTTGCTGTGACCAGTGCTTCCGGTTAAGCAGGGGGGCGCTGGGGCGATTCATAAAAGGGAGTAAGCTTCTATGTGGAAGAAAGTGCTTTTGGTTTCCGCTGTGACCGGTCTCTTGGCCGGTGCCGCGATACCTATCCAGTCAACTCCAGCGGATGCCGCCCGCAGCGGGTGCTTCAAAGCTGCCAGGGCAAAGTTTCCCGCCGATCACAAGGCCCAGAAGCAATGGAGACATTGGTGCAAGGGCCAATGGAAGATCTACAAGGCGCACAAAGGCGCCCCCAAGACCTAGATCTCAAGGAATGCAATGCATTGAGGAGGGCCGTCCTTCGGGGCGGCTTTTTCCTACAAACGAAATTTGCCGGATGCTGCCCTATTTGTTGCCCTGACTCGGCAATCGCGAAGCTAAGGCTATTAATAAAATATTAGACAAAATAAAGCCTTAGCTATAGTTGCGTTTTTTACTTGCCTAGACCTTGTGTTGCGATTTTGACTTGGGCGTTAAACGGGAAATTCCAAGGAGAAAAAGTATGCGCGAGCTAAACAGCATAGAGCTTCAGGCCGTTTCCGGCGGGGCCATGGCGATACGGAAGCCTGTTCCGGTATGCCGTCCGATCCGAGTCATCTGCAGACCCGAGAGGAGATGCGGCGGTACTCCAGTGAAAGCTTTCTGATAAACAAGACTACCGGCTTTTTCGATTGCGACGGACAACTCCCTCCGTCCTCAGGCGGCGGGAGTTCACCGCCATGGCCGGCATGAAAGAGTGCCAATAGCCTTTTTTCACGCATGACTGCCTCCTGGGAGGGCCGGCCAGAGCCGGCCCTTTCTTCGTCCAAGTGCGTTGAGCTGCTGGCCCGAAACCGATGCTCCATGGTTTTTGGGGGGCCGTCCTTTCGTGGCGGCCTATTTTTCGGACACTGTGCGGACACCGAAAGCTGCGGACTGCCACGCTTCTAACTAATCTAACATAAGTATCTGATTTCGTTGGTGCCCCAGGCCGGACTCGAACCAGCACGCCCTTGCAGGCAACAGATTTTGAGTCTGCCGCGTCTACCATTCCGCCACTGGGGCACGGCCGGGAACATGGTCTAACCGGCAAGCCCGGTCAACGGCGGGAGTGGCGGGAGCCGGTGGACAAAGACCTATGCCACGGCTAATCAGGTCCGATGCTGAGGGGCCTCTACGACAGGGTTATCGCGCTTGCCAAGGGCCGCCACGCGCTCACGGCGCTGGCTGCGGTTGCGTTCGCCGAGAGCTCCTTCTTTCCGGTTCCGCCCGACGTCGTGCTCGTGCCCATGGTGCTCGCCAATCCTCAGCGCGCGAGGACGTTCGCGCTCGTTTGCACCATCGCCTCGGTGCTGGGCGGCCTTTTGGGCTATGCCATCGGCGCGGCCCTCTACGACACGCTTGGAGCCTGGCTGATCAAGGCCTATGGCTATGGCGATAGCTTCGAAGCGTTTCGCGACGCTTATGCCAAATGGGGTGCCTGGATCATCCTGATCAAGGGGCTCACGCCGATCCCCTACAAGATCGTGACCATCGCCTCGGGCTTTGCCGGCTATAGCCTGCCGATGTTCGTCTTGCTGTCTTGCATCACGCGGGGCGCCCGTTTCTTCATCGAGGCCGAGCTGTTGCGCATTTATGGCGAGCCGATCCGCGATTTCATCGAGCGCCGCCTCACGCTCGTGACCACCGGCTTCCTCGCGGCCATCGTCGGCGGCTTCCTCATCGCCAAATATGCGTTCTGAGATGGCGCCCAAACGCTCCGATGTGGTCTCGTCCGACAAGTTTGCCGGCGAGCTCATGCTCGTCGCCGCCGTCCTCTTTTCGATCGCGTTCGCAACGATTCTGACGGCGCATATCTTCGAGCGCTATGGGGGCTATCTGCCCTGCCATCTCTGCCTGCAGGAGCGCTACGCCTATTACTTCGCGGTGCCGGCAAGCGGCGTTGCCTTTTTCACCGCCCGCGCGGAGTCCTTCGGCGTCACTCGCATCCTGCTGCTGGTCATCGCGCTTGGCTTCCTCATCAATGCCGGCCTCGGCGTCTATCACTCAGGCGTCGAATGGAAATGGTGGGCTGGACCCACCGAATGCTCTGGCGGCTCTGTCATCGAATGGGGGCCGGCCGGGCTTGCCCAGCAGCTCGGCACAACGAAAGTTATCGCCTGCGACGAGGCGCCGTGGCGCTTCCTCTGGCTCTCCTTCGCCGGATGGAACGCAGTGGTCTCGGCGTTGCTGGCCGGCCTCGCGGGGTGGGGTGCGGCTCAACGGCGCTGACTCCCCACACGCTACATCGTCATGCTTGGACGAAGACCCGGGCATCCAGGGTGACAGGCTCGGCGCAAGCTATCCTGGATTGCCGGGTCAAGCCCGGCAATGACGTGGAAGGGATGACTAGGGGTGAGGGTTTACGGATCGAGCTCGGTATCCCAATAGAGATAATCGAGCCAGCTCTCATGCAGATAGTTCGGCGGGAACAGCCGCCCATTGCGGTGGAGCTCGAACACCGTCGGCCGGTAGGGCTTCTGCGCCGGAAACATCTTGGCCTCGTTCGGCAGCTTGCCGCCCTTGCTTAGATTGCAGGGCGCGCAGGCCGCGACGACATTGTCCCAGCGCGTCAGGCCGCCGCGGGATCGCGGCACCAGATGATCGAAGGTCAGGTCCTGGCCCTCGCCGCAATATTGGCAGGTGAAGCGGTCGCGCAGGAACACATTGAACCGGGTGAAGGCGGGATAGAGCGCGGGACGGACATAGGTCTTGAGCGAGACCACGCTTGGCAGTTTCATCTCGAAACTGGGGGAGCGGACGCTTCTGTCATATTGGGAGACGATATTGACGCGGTCGAGGAAAACCGCCTTCACCGTGTCTTGCCAGCCCCAGAGGGAGAGAGGGTAATAGCTCAATGGCCGGTAGTCGGCGTTGAGCACGAGCGCGGGAAACGAGCTCGGCGAGGCGGATGCGGTGGCGACGTTCAAGGCGGTCAAATCCTTCAGCTCGCCCGTCGCACTCGGGTCACGCGGGGGCATACTATAGGGACGTGTCAGCTCTGTGAAGCACCCAAGATGCGGTAGATTCCGGGTGGAAAGGAGAGGTCATGACCGAACCGGAGAAGGCTCTCGGAGGCCGAATCATTGCCGGTCTGCGCTGCCGCGATGCGGCGACGGCCATTGAGACGGTATCTGATCGGCGAGCGCTATTGAACAGCAGCAGCTGCCGCGAAGGCCTGCTTCAGAAAGGCGCCACCGAGCTTCAGACCGGTCGGGTCGATGCCGTGGCCGAGCCTTTGGGCCACGTGCCATTCCACGGGTAGGCCTGCTTGTGCGAGCTGCTCACGCGCAATCATCATGGCATCGACTGGGATCACCTCATCCATGTCGCCATGCACGAGCAGGATCGCGGGTCCGGCGACCGGCCGCTCGGGCAGGGCCTCGACGCCGGCTAGCGCGCCGGAATAGCCGACGATGGCGGCGAGTGCCGGATTGCGCCTAAGCCCAACCGCGAGCGCCATCATCGTCCCTTGGCTGAAGCCCACCAGCGCGAGCGCCCTTGACGGAAGACGCAAGCGCTCGAGCTCCGCGTTGAGGAATGCATCGAGCACCGGCTCCGCTTGCGCCACGCCGCGCGCCATCTCGCCAGGATCGCGGAAGGTGAGGTCGAACCATTGCCGGCCCATCGGCGCCATGCCGCATGCTTCCGGCGCGTGGGGCGAGACGAAGGCGGCATGGGGGAGGGCGCTTGCCCATTCCCGCCCCAAGCCGATCAGATCGTTGCCGTCGGCGCCATAGCCATGCAGGAAGACCACGAGCTGTCGCGCCGGCCCGCCCGAGGCTGGCGCGAGGCGCGGTCCGTCGAGAAAGGGGCGTGCCATCACTACATTCGTCTCCTGCTTGCGGTGTCCTGACGCAGTTCGCTGGTCGGCGCAAGCGCGAGCCAACGGCAACAATAGCGGTCAGGCTGTCCGCGACGACGCTCCTTAAATTCGGCCCACGGCGTTCACTCGAACGCGCTGGCCCGCTGGTCCGAATGGTTCGCACCGAAGGCCACAACCTAAGGAGATTCGCACGAAGAAGCTCATCATCGCCCTCGCATTGGCCACCACCTTCGCGGCCCCCCCATGGCGCAGAATTTCACCAACGCATACTGCCAAACATGGCAGTAGGATCGTGTCCGGTTACCGCGCAAATTGCGTGACTAGGCAGGCACCCACGATCGTCATGCGGGTGCTTGCTTGACCACCTGAAAGGTCAGTCTGTCTCCTCCGCAACCGTGGCGTCACGGTCCGACATCCTCCTCGGGCAGCTTGTCGGCGGAATGGGCGTTGAGCTGGCCGTAATTCTCGATGCCGATGTCCTTGAGCAGGTTGAGCTGCGTCTCGAGATAATTGATGTGGCCCTCCTCGTCGGCAAGCAGCTCCTCGAACAGGTCCATGCTCACATAGTCTTCCTCTTTGCGGCAGCAAGCTCGCGCCTCCATGTAGAGGGCCCGCGCCCCGTACTCTGCCTTCAGGTCGCTTTCGAGTACCTCCTTGATGTTCTGTCCGATCATCAGCGGGTCGATGTGCTGCAGATTGGGGAAGCCCTCGAGGAAGATGATGCGCGTGATCAGCTTGTCGGCGTGATGCATCTCCTCGATGGATTCCTCACGCTCCTTCTTGGCAAGCCTGGTAAAGCCCCAATCGTCGAGCAGGCGGTAATGCAGCCAATATTGATTGACGGCGGTGAGCTCGCTGGTCAGCCCCTTGTTGAGATACTCGATGACCCGTGGATTTCCCTTCATGCGTCCGTCTCCTCTCAACCTCGATCTCGATCATGGCTTGTTCTGATGCGCGCGGCTAGGCCGTTTCCGCATAGGTAGAAGCACTTGCGGCTCAAGGCTCCTCCACTCCGCGTCGCGCGCCCGGGCCGGAAGCGCTCAGACCTTCCTCGTCATGGATGACCATAAGCTTGGAGACGAGCGGCAGGCAGCTGCCGCAGGAAGGCCGCTTGCCGAGATGGCGGTAGATCAGTCCTGGCGTCAGCACGACGAAAGGGTCCGCGGTGCGCAGGGCGTCGACAGCATCTTCCACGTCCTTGGCGGTGATGAGGTTGCAGGAGCAGACGATCATGCGGGCTCAGCGCTCGTCCTCGCGCGTCTTCCTGGTGAAGGGAGGGAATTCGTGGGCGCGGCCTTGGTGCGCCGGCGCAAGGCATAATAGGACCAGAGCAGTCGTGCGGCGACGCCGCGCCAAGGGCGCCAGGCTTCCGCAATCTCGTTCATCCGCAGAAGGTCCGGCCGCTCGTCGAGACCGAGCGCGTCCTTGACCGCATGTTGGAGCGCAAGATCCCCCGGTGACCAGGCGTCGGCCCGGGCCAAGGAGAACATGATGTAGATGTCGGCCGTCCAGGGACCGATGCCCTTGAGCGCGGTCAGCTCGGCATGGATAGTCTCGTCCGGGGCCTTGGCGAGAGCGTCAAGCCTCAGCGTGCCGTTGCTGATCACCTGAGCGGCGGTGCAAAGGGTGGTGATCTTGACGCGCGAAAGGCCGGCCCGGCGCAGATCCTCATCCGCGAGGGCGAGAAAATTTGCCGCGTCGAAGGGCCGCACGCCGGCTTGCAGCCGGCTCCAAATGGCATCGGCACTGGCAATCGAGAGCTGCTGACCGACGATGACGCAGGCGAGCCCCTCGAAGCCTTTGGGCCTCGCGCGAAGCGGCGGATCCCCGGCGACGGCGTGCACGTGCGCCAAATGCGGGCAGGCGCGGGTGAGCGCGGCCACACCTTCCCGAATATCGATCTCGCTTCCGATCCTGCGCATTGGCCTCTTGTAGCTGGTGGGCGCCTCAAAGCTAGACCTAGTCAGGTCAATTTAGCCGGTTTTTAAATGGTTCCTGCGAAAGTGGCGGCCCTTGGGGAAGCAGAATGGGCCGGATACATGCAACCGGAAGATTTCAGGCCGGACGCGCAGATAAGCCACGAGCTCCGCACCCCGATGGGCGCGGTCATCTCCATGTCGGAGCTGCTGCTGACAAGCCCGCTCGACGGCATGCAAAGGCGCTATGCCGAGACCCTGCAACAGTCGGCGCGCAGCCTGCTCACCGTGCTCAACGATATCCTCGATTTCTCCAAGCTTGAGGCCGGCCAATTCCAGCTCGAATACCCTGCCTTCGACCTGCATGACCTCGTCAAGAGCGCAGGCAGCGCCTTGCAGGCGCGAGCCGATGAGAAGACCCTACAGAGCGGGGTGCATATCGGCACGAGCTGCCCACGCTTCGTCAAGGGAGATGCGGGCCGCCTTCGCCAGATCCTCGCCAATCTGGTCAACAACGCGGTCAAGTTCACCCAGGAGGGCTCGGTGCATCTGCATGTCAACGCGAGAGAGAGCGACGACAAGCTCACGCTCCGTTTCGACGTCACGGATACCGGCATCGGTCTGAGCGAGGACCAGAAGGAGCGGCTATTCCAACCTTACGTGCAGGCCGATCGTGCCATGGCGAGCCAATATGGCGGCACTGGCCTCGGGCTTTCCATCGCGCGGCGGCTCGTCGAGCTGATGGGCGGCGAGATCGGCTGCGAGAGTATGCCCGGTCAAGGCAGCCTGTTTTGGTTCACCATTCCGGCCGCGTACCAGGATCCTCAAAGCCCTGGCACCCTCTCCGGCCACGTCCTCGTGGTCGAGGACAATGCCGTGAACCGCATGCTGATCGGCGCCTATCTCGACGAGTTCGGCTTGACCTATGAAATTGTCGAAGGCGGCGCCAACTCGATCACGCGGCTTACGGCCAAAGCCTACGACCTCGTGCTCGTGGACATCAGATCTCGACGGCGTCGAGACGACCAAGCGCATTCGCAAGATGCACGGCGCCGCCGCCGAGGTGCCGATCGTCGCGCTGACCGCCCATGCGATGAAGGGCGATCGCGAAACCTATCTCGCCGCGGGCATGGATGGTTATGTCTCCAAGCCCATCCGCGGGCGCGAGCTCTTGGCGGCGCTTGCCCCCTATTTATCGCGCGAGGAAGAACGGGTTCATCCCAAACCAACTCGTCATGGCGGCGCAGTCCCGGGCAGCCACGGGTCTCTTGCGAGCTCTCAAAGTCGTGGATGGCCGGGCCAAGCCCGGCCATTCCTGTGTTGGTGATGACCGCGAGCGCTCTAGAGATTGTCCATCAGCACGCCGGCGACCAGGATCAAATAGGCGATCAGCAGAAGCCCTAGGCCGTAACTGGTGAAGAACGGCAACGGCACGATCATGCCGATAACGACCAGGATGGCGATGACAATGGAGACGAGGAAGGTCTCTCTCCGCGGTGCGCTTAAGTTGAAGTTCATGATGCCCCCTAATGGCATTGCTCGCCGCCTGACGCGGCAGGCGGCCGATTCGGCACTTTAGCCGGAAATGGGCAGGATGTGCCACGCAAGCCATCCGTGTCCCGCTGCGGGTGCCAGCAAATCCTCTGAAAGGGCCTATTTGCCGGGGCAGCCGGCGGAATCGCCCACGCGCGCCATGGGCTTGCCGTTGATGAAGACGCCCGAGGCGCCGGAGGCAATGCTCCCGCCGCACCCCGTGGCGCCCTGAACCGCGGCTGGCCTGCCGTTGATGAGGACATCCGGCGAGCCTTGGGCGATAGTGCGCCCGGTGCCACCGGTCCCGCCGCAGCCCGCCGTGTCGCCTGCCCGTGCCGCTGCGTGGCCCTCCACCATGACGCTTTCGCTAACCGAGGTTATCGTACCTGAGCCGCAGCCTGGGTCAGCCGCCTCGGCGGGAAGAGGAGCAAGGGTAAGGGCTGCGCCGGCGAGCAGAGCTAAGCGCGTAAGCAGGCTCACGAGGTGACCCGCTCCCGGGCAAGCACCTTCGGCGGAGGCACCGCGAGCTCTTGCTCTTTCAGCTCGGCGGCCTTGCGGTCGACGAGCTTCACGATGCCGACCATGATGTCGTTGAGCTTGAAGTCCTTGGGCGTGTAGACGGCTGCGGCGCCGCACTGCTTCAAGACGTTCACGTCGTCGGCCGGGATGATGCCGCCGACCACGATCGGGACCTCGCCGAGCCCAGCCTCGCGCATGCGCTGCGCGACGTCGCGCACCAGCGCCACATGCGACCCGGACAGGATCGAGAGACCGAGCACATGCGCCTTCGCCTCACGCGCCTGGTCGACGATCTGGGCAGGTGTCAGCCTGATCCCGTCATAGACCACCTCCATGCCGCAATCCGTGGCGCGCACGGCAATCTGCTCGGCGCCGTTCGAATGTCCGTCGAGTCCCGGCTTGCCCACGACGAAGGTGAACCGCCGGCCGAGCTTCTCCGACGCATCGTCGACCAGGCGGCGCACCTCTTCCAGTCTCGCTGCGTCGGTCTGGTGGTGAGCGCCGATGCCGGTTGGCGCGCGATATTCGCCGAACACCTCGCGCAAGACCTGGCCCCATTCGCCGGTGGTCACGCCCGACTTGGCGGCCGCAATCGACGGCTCCATGATATTGCGGCCATCCGCCGCCGCCGATTTGAGCTCGATCAGCGCCTGCCGCACGGCCTTGTCGTCGCGCCCCTGGCGCCAGGCTTGCAGCGCCGCGACCTGCTCGATCTCGACGCTTTCAGGCACGGTGAGAATGCCATCGCCGCCTGCGGACAGCGGCGAGGGCTCCGTCTCGGTATAAGCATTGACGCCGACCAGCACCTGCTCGCTCGTCTCGATCGCCGCGACGCGCGCGGCATTCACCTCGATCAGCGCTTGCTTCATATAGTCGATGCAGGCAACCGCACCGCCCATCGCCTCGATGCGGGCAAGCTCGGCGCGGGCTTGCCGCTTCAGCTCATCCACCTTCTGCTCGATGACCTCGGAGCCGTCGAAGATGTCGTCATAGTCGAGAAGGTCCGTCTCGTAGGCCAAGATCTGCTGGAGCCGGAGCGACCATTGCTGGTCCCACGGCCGCGGCAGGCCAAGCGCCTCGTTCCAGGCCGGGAGCTGCACGGCGCGGGCGCGCGCTTTCTTCGACAGCGTCACCGCGAGCATGGAGAGCAGGATGCGGTAGACGTTGTTCTCCGGCTGCTGCTCGGTGAGCCCAAGCGAATTGACCTGCACCCCGTAGCGGAAGCGCCGGAGCGCGGGATCGGTCACGCCATAGCGGGCTTCCGCAATCTCGTCCCACAGATCGACGAAGGCGCGCATCTTGCACATCTCGGTGATGAAGCGCACGCCGGCATTGACGAAGAAGCTGATGCGGCCGAGCAGATGCGGGAACTCTTCCGCCGAGACTTCGCCGGATCGCCTGACCTCGTCGAGCACCGCCTCGGCGGTGGCGAGAGCGAAGGCAAGCTCCTGCGTCGGCGTCGCGCCCGCCTCCTGCAAATGATAGGAGCAGATATTGGTCGGGTTCCATTTCGGCATCTCGCGCGCCGTATAGACGATCACGTCCTTGATCAGCCTGAGCGAGGGCGACGGCGGGAACACATAGGTGCCGCGCGACAGATATTCTTTCAAGATGTCGTTCTGCACGGTGCCGGTAAGCTTCGAGCGGGCCGCGCCCTGCTCGTCGGCGAGCGCGACATAGAGTGCGAGCAGCCAAGGCGCCGTAGCATTGATGGTCATCGAGGTGTTCATCTCGGCGAGCGGAATGCCCTGCATCAGCGCGCGCATGTCGCCGAGATGCGAGATGGGGACGCCCACCTTGCCTACCTCGCCGCGGGCGAGGGGATGATCGAAATCGTAGCCCGTCTGCGTCGGCAGATCGAAGGCGACCGAGAGCCCGGTCTGGCCCTTGGCCAGATTCTGTCGATAAAGCTCGTTCGAGGCCTTCGCCGTCGAATGTCCCGCATAGGTGCGGAACATCCAGGGTTTGTCGCGCCTTGCTTTTCCGCTCATGGGATCGCCGATCAGTCTAATCGATCAAACATCGAAGCACGCCGGGGGCTTTAGGGCAACCGGAAGCCCTTGACTTGCGCCAAAGCGCTTTGGCGCTTCCGCGCGAGGGCATCGATTGGCACGGCATGGGTTAAGGGGCTCGTAAAGCGAAAGGCGGCACATTCCGGCATTGCCGGCGCTGCCAAAGTCTCCGCCAGCGCCGATGCTCATCGCGCCGCGACCGCCGCCTAATCCGCCGCCGAAGCCTCCGGCAACGCCGAGACTCATATCCCCATGTCCCCCGCCGCCACCACCGGCTTCCGCCGGAAGGGCGGCAAGCGCAAGCGCAGCCGTGGCCCAAAGGAGCGGTCTACGCTTCATGTCCATGTGTCAACTCCATGCTCGACCCTGTGTCTCTCCTGACGACCTCGTAGAAGCCACGCGTTCACTCTTTCGGAGCCGCAACGCCGCCTACGAAGCCGAGTTCCGGGTCAAGGATGGCGCACCCCACTCGGCGTGGCGCGTCGCGCTTTTCACGAAGGGCACGACATGGTTAGGGCCGGTAAAGCGAAAGGCGGCGCCCCGGAAGGCGCCGCCTTGGCAAGACGCTCTTTCGCACTTGCCTATTCCATGCTGTGGGATGAGGGAAGCTTACCCTCCAACATGTCGGCCTTGCCGGCCTTGTTGGTCGCGCCTTGGCCCTCCGCGCTGTCCTCGACGCCCGTGCCAGGCTCGGTACCGGTCGAGGGGCCGCCGGCCTGAGAACCCGCGCCGGTCGCCGGCACATTGGCACTGCTCTTGTTGGTGACGCCTTCGCCTTGGGCGCTACCCTTGATGCCTGTGCCGCCCTGATCGGCTGAGTTCGGGCCACGCTTGCTCATGCTGCTGGCGCCGCTCTGCGGCGTGGCAGGTGTATTGCGATTATCGGCGCCCTGGCCGGCCGCGCTGTTCTCCATGCCGCCGGTGCTCGGGACCGCATCTCCAGCAATGGTGATATCGCTTTTTGCGCCTGGCGCCTCCGCGGGCTCAGCGTTGGCGGCGGCGACGGCCAGAGCGAGCGCAAGCGCGCTGGCCGTGGTCAAAAGGGTTAAATGCGATCTCATTGGGGCACTCCTTAGGCTAGGTTTGGGGGGAGCTTGAGCGCGACCGGGTTTTGGCTGGCATCCCTTGCGGTTCGCGCGACAGCACGGGATCAACGCGTCGCATCGGGCGTGGTTCCGGCAATAGGACCTTGGAGTACGTCTTTTGGGCCTGGGCAGCGGCCTTTGTTTTTGCTAACGCTCCTGCCTCGATCGGCATCGTTTTCTGTCGGGGGTGGTCGAAGGGCTTTTTGCTGCCGCTATTCAAGGCTTTCGCGCGTTTAACATGCCGCGCGCAAAGATGTTGCAGTCGCGAGATGGATCGCCGACAATTGCCGCAGTGCAAAAAGACCAGGTCGAGCGGACTTGGGGGACAAAACGGATGAATGAGATGTCATTGGCAGCAGTGTCTCCGCAGCTGGGCACGCCGAAAGACCTTTACCAGATCGGCGAGATCCCGCCGCTGGGTCACGTCCCGGCGAGCATGTATGCCTGGGCCATCCGCAAGGACCGGCATGGACCGCCGGATGAGGCCATGCAGGTCGAGGTGCTGCCGACTTGGCCGCTCGATTCCCACGAGGTGCTGGTGTTCGTGATGGCCGCCGGCGTTAATTACAACGGCGTGTGGGCGGCGCTCGGCAAGCCCATGTCCACGCTCGACGTGCACAAGAACCCCTATCATATCGCGGGCTCCGATGCGTCCGGCATTGTCTGGGCGGTCGGCTCCAAGGTGAAGCGCTGGAAGGTCGGCGACGAGGTCGTGGTCCATTGCAACCAGGATGACGGCGACGACGAGGAGTGTAACGGCGGCGACCCGATGTTCTCGCCGTCGCAGCGCATCTGGGGCTATGAGACGCCGGACGGCTCCTTCGCCCAGTTCGCCCGCGTGCAGGATCGCCAGCTCTTGGAGCGGCCGAAGCACCTCACCTGGGAAGAGGCCGCCTGCTACACGCTGACGCTCGCCACCTCCTACCGCATGTTATTCGGCCACAGGCCGCACACTCTGAAGCCCGGTCACAACGTGCTGGTCTGGGGCGCCTCCGGCGGTCTCGGCTCGATGGCCGTGCAGCTCTGCGCGACGGCGGGCGCGAATGCCATCGGCGTGGTCTCCGACGACGACAAGCGCGACTTCGTCATGGCGCTCGGCGCCAAGGGCGTGATCAACCGTAATAACTTCAAATGCTGGGGGCAGATGCCGACGGTCGGCACGTCCGAATATGACGTCTGGCTGAAGGAGACGCGCAGCTTCGGCAAGGCCATCTGGGACATCACCGGCAAGGGCATCAATGTTGACCTCGTGTTCGAGCATCCGGGCGAGGCGACCTTCCCGGTCTCCTGCTTCGTGGTGAAGCGCGGCGGCATGGTGGTGTTCTGCGCCGGCACGACCGGATACAATCTCACTATGGATGCCCGCTATGTCTGGATGCATCAGAAGCGCATCCAAGGATCCCACTTCGCGCATCTCCTGCAGGCGAGCCAAGCCAACAAGCTCGTGGTTGAGCGGCGCATCGATCCCTGCATGTCCGAGGTGTTCCCTTGGGAGCAGATCCCCAAGGCGCATATGCGTATGCTGAACAATCAGCATCGCCCGGGCAACATGGCCGTGCTGGTCAACGCGCCTTGTACCGGACTTCGCACCTTCGAGGACGTGATCGAGGCGAGCCGCCAAATGCATGGCGGCTAGACTGGCCGGCCGGGCTTACGCGCGCGGGCTTCGCCCTTGCGATTTGAGGTTTGACTTTGGCGCTTTCGCGCGGTTCTTTCCTCGCGGACGCGAAATGCTATAGCACTTAAGGATGTCGACCGGTGACCGTCGCTAGCGAAAGCTTGGCCGACCTTCAGTCTAGCCACCTGTCAGAGCTCCTTCCCCTCTTAGAGTCCGCGGCAGAGGCCGCGACCACGCTCCGCGACCGGTCGATCGAGGCGGTGTCCGCCAAGGTCACGCACGACGGCAAGATCGATGGTGCGGCGCTCGAGCGCGAGCAGCACGCCGCCCACGGACTTGCCTGGATAGCGACCTATGTCGAGGCGCTCAGGCAGATCGCAAGCTATGCCCGCCGCATGGAGGAGGAGGGCCGTTTCGGCGAGATGGAGGCCCTGCTCGCGCAAATAGGCGCCGCCGAATATGTCGCGCAGCTGTTCGGCGGCGTGATGATGAGCCAGGGCGAGATCGCGCGGCTGCACGAGCTTGGCGTGGCGGAGAAGGATCACGCGGGCTTCCTCACGCTCGAGGTCCGGGCCCTGATCGCCGGCACCACGCCCGCCACTCGAGCGCGCGCCATCGAGCTGATCCGGGGCGCTCAAGGCGCCGCGAGTTTCGGCGATTCGGGCCTCGACGAGACGCTTTCAGCCATGCGCGAGGAGATGCGCCGCTTCGCCGAGGCAGAAATCATTCCGCACGCGCAAGGCTGGCATCTCAAGGACGAGTATGTGCCGTTGGAGCTGATCCGGGAAATGGCAGCGCTCGGCGTGTTCGCGCTCACTATTCCCGAGGATCATGGCGGGCTCGGGCTCGGCAAGGACGCCATGTGCGTGGTCTCAGAGGAGCTCTCGCGCGGCTATATCGGCGTGGGCTCGCTCGGCACGCGCTCGGAGATCGCGGCCGAGCTGGTCCTCAATGGTGGCACCGACGCTCAAAAGCAGGAATGGCTGCCTCGGATCGCCAGCGGCGAGGTGCTGCCGACGGCGGTGTTCACCGAGCCGAACACGGGCTCCGATCTCGCCTCGATCACCACCCGGGCGGTCAAGGACGGCGATGTCTGGCGCGTCACCGGGCAGAAGACCTGGATCACGCATGCGGCGCGCGCCGACCTCATGACGGTGCTCGCGCGCACGAATCCCAGCGAGAAGGGCTATCGCGGCCTCTCCATGTTCCTGGCGCCGAAGCCCCGCGGCACAGACCACGATCCCTTCCCGGCGCAAGGCATGACCGGCGGCGAGATCGAGGTGCTCGGCTATCGCGGCATGAAGGAATACGACATCTCCTTCGACGGCTTCGCCGTCCCGGCCGCCAATCTGCTCGGTGGCGTGGAGGGCCAGGGCTTCAAGCAGCTAATGCAGACCTTCGAGGCCGCGCGCATCCAGACCGCGGCTCGCGCCATCGGTGTCGCCCAGTCGGCGCTCGATCTCGGGCTTCGCTACGGCACCGAGCGCATCCAGTTCGGCAAGCCGATCGTCAGCTTCCCGCGCGTGGCCGACAAGCTCGTGATGATGGCGGCGGAAATTCTGCTCGCCCGCCAGCTCACCTATTTCGCCGCCCGCGAGAAGGACGCCGGACGGCGCTGCGATCTCGAGGCCGGCATGGCCAAGCTGCTCGCCGCGCGCGTCGCCTGGGCCGCCGCCGACAATGCGCTGCAGATCCATGGCGGCAATGGTTTTGCGCTCGAATATCCGGTTAGCCGCGTGCTCTGCGACGCCCGCATCCTGTCGATCTTCGAGGGCGCAGCCGAGATCCAGGCCCATGTCATCGCACGCCGCCTGCTTAAGGAATGAGCGGCAAAAAAAGCCAATTTGAAAAATGGAGGAAACGCATGCGTATGATGAAACTCGCCTTCGCAGCGATGGCGCTCGTCATGGCAACGAGCTCGGCCCATGCCATCGACGTCAAGAAACGGATCGCCGCCCCCGGGCAGCCGCCAGTGATCTGGGCGATCGCCGGAGACTTCTGCTCCATCAAGGACTGGCATCCGCTGGTGTCCGATTGCCAGGAAACAAAAGAGGGCGACGTAACCTTACGCACGCTCACGCTGAAGGATGGCGGCAAGATCAAGGAAAAGCTCCTTGAGTCCGATGATACTAGCTACAGCTATGAGATCGTCGAAAGCCCCTTACCGGTTAAGAATTACAAGGCGAAGCTCTGGGTTGAGGAGGACGAAAGAAACCCGGAGCGTACGACGATCTTTTGGGAAGCAAACTTCGATGCCAATGGCGCAAGCGACGACGACGCCAAAAAGAAGATCAGCGACATTTTCTTCGCCGGCCTGAAGGGCATCAAGCAAAAGGCCCTTGGACCCGAAGGGAGCGAACCCGGCGCCGAAGATAAGAACTAGCCATTGCACGGCTCGCTCTCCCGCGTCGCAAGCTCGCTGCTCTTACGAAATCGAGCCTTCCCTCGATGACGCTTCTGCGCACTCTATGAACGAGCAGTCGATTTTGATCACCGGCTGCTCGTCGGGTATCGGGCTTTGCGCCGCGCAGACACTGAAAGTCCGCGGTTGGAAAGTCTTCGCCACGGCGCGGAAGCCGGCAGACATTGCACGCCTGAAGGACGAGGAGGGGATCGAGAGTCTCTATCTCGATTATGCCGAGCCTCGGTCGATCGCTACTGCTGCCGACCATGTGCTTGCCGCCACCGAAGGCCGTCTCACCGCACTGTTCAATAATGGCGGCTACGGCCAGCCCGGCGCGGTCGAGGACCTCAAGCCTCACGTGCTCCGCGCCCAGTTCGAGGCGAATGTCTTTGGCTGGCACGACCTGACCTGCCGTGTCGTTCCGGCGATGCGGGCAAGGAGCGAGGGGCGGATCGTGTTCTGCTCCTCCGTGCTCGGGCTCATCGCGGCGCCCTATCGCGGCGCCTATTGTGCCTCGAAATTCGCGGTCGAGGCATTGGCCGACACTCTGCGCATCGAGCTTACCGGCACCGGCATCCACGTCTCGCTCATCGAGCCCGGGCCCATCGCCAGCCGCTTCGTGGAGCATGCGATCGAGGCTTACCGCCGCAATGTCGACCTCGAGGGCTCGCCCCATCGCGACATCTGTCGCGCCCGCATCGCCCGCATGGAGGAAGGCGGCAAGCAAACCTTCAAGCTTGGCCCCGAGGCGGTGGCCGCCAAGCTCGTGCATGCGCTGGAAAGTGTCAGGCCGAAGCCTCGCTACTACGTCACCTTGCCAACCTATGCCGTGGCATTATTTCGCCGCCTGCTCCCCATTCGTGGCCTCGACGCCGTCGCCAGGCGCAACTAGGATAGGGCCGCTCGAAACGCTCTCCTACCAAAGCGTTGAGTCGACAACAGAGCCCGCAACCAGCGAGGGAACGGTGATGCATGTGCTCGCTTACGCCATTCCGCTCGCGCTCGCGGCGGTCGCGACCGTGCTTCTGCTCGGCATGTGGAACATGTTGCGGGGCGGCAGCCCGAACCGGAGCCAGATGTTGATGCGCTGGCGCGTCGTGCTGCAATTCATCGCCCTTTGCCTGGTCATGGCCGCCATCTACTTCTCCGGGAAGTATTAGTGCCCTCTTCACGAAGGCTTGACCCACCTCCAGTCCCAGCTAGGCTAACCCTTCTATTGACGGAGTGACCCGCGTAGGACCTAGCGGGTGGGTGATGGTTGTTCTCAGCAAGATCTATACGCGCACCGGCGACGACGGCATGACCGCGCTTGGCTCCGGGCGCCGGGTGGCGAAATACGACCTTCGCGTCGAGGTCTATGGCACGCTTGACGAGACCAATGCCGCCATCGGCCTTGCCCGCCTGCATACGCGAGCCTCGGACGCAGGCCTCGACGCCATGCTCGCGCGCATTCAGAACGATCTGTTCGATCTCGGCGCCGAGCTCTGCTATCCCGACGAGACCAAGGATGCCCGCGGCCGCCTGTCCGTGACGGACGCCCAGGTGGAGCGGCTCGAGCGCGAGATCGACGAGCTGAACCGGGAGCTTGAGCCCTTGCGGTCCTTCGTGCTGCCCGGGGGCTCGCCGGCGGCGAGCTTTCTGCACCTGGCCCGCACGGTGTCGCGCCGTGCCGAGCGGCTCATGGTCGCGCTTGCCGCAAGGCCGAACGAGCCAGTCGGTCCGCCCGCTTTGCGCTATATCAACCGGCTGTCGGATTTCCTGTTCGTCACGGCACGCTTTGCCAACGACAAGGGAACGACCGATGTGCTGTGGGTCCGGGGTCAGAACCGATAGTAAGGCGCGCGTGCCCTAGTGTTCATCCCTCTCCACGACACCAATCCACTGAAAAGCATCGACTATCAGTATGTGACGGTGTCGTTGATAGTCCTCAACATCGCCATCTATGTGATCTTTCAGACCGGCTGGGTCGTTCCCCTCGACGAGGAGAACCTGGCGGCTTTCGCCGTGATCCCGGCCGAGCTGATGGGCCATGCCTTAGGCGATCAGTCGATCGTCGTGCCCTTCGCGGTGCCCGAGCGCCTCACCCTCGTCACCTATATGTTCCTGCACGGCAGCTGGATCCATCTGATCGGCAACATGCTGTTCCTCTGGGTCTTCGGCGACAACGTCGAGGACGCCATGGGCCATCTCCGCTTCATCATGTTCTATCTGATGTGCGGAATCTTCGCGGCCGTGGTGCATTCATGGATGATACCGAACTCCGATTTGCCGCTGATCGGAGCGAGCGGGGCCGTGGCCGGCATCATTTCGGCCTATCTGATCCTGCATCCCAAGGTGAAGGTCTGGGTGCTCGCGCTGTGGCGCATCCCGATCAAGATCACGGCCTATTGGGCGCTCGGCTTCTGGATTCTGGCGCAGTTTGTGAACCTCGCATTTGACGCCGAGGAGAGCGTCGCCTGGGGCGCCCATATTGGCGGGCTGGTGGCCGGAGCTGTGCTGATTCTGTTTATGCGGCGGCGCGGTATACGGCTCTTCGACCGAACCGGGGGAGGGGCCTGAAGGGCTCCCGGAATCCCTAGCAACCATTGACTTGCGAAGTTGCCGGCAGTACCGTCCGGGCCATTTCGCACTTGCGAGATAGCGTGCTAAGTGCGCCCGGGGGAAGATCAAGCAAGTGCGGGAAAGAACAGCCGCATGAAAATTCTCGTTCCTGTGAAGCGTGTCGTCGATTTCAACGTCAAGGTCCGTGTCAAGTCAGACGGTAGCGGGGTTGACCTTGCCAACATCAAGATGTCGATGAATCCGTTCGACGAGATCGCCGTCGAGGAAGCCGTCCGCATCAAGGAGCGGGGGCAGGCCGACATGGTCATCGCCGTCTCGATTGGGACGTTCAAGTCGCAGGATACGCTCCGGACCGCGCTCGCCATGGGCGCCGACCGCGCCATATTGGTCAAGACCGACGCGCTCGTGGAGCCGCTGGGCGTTGCCAAGGTGCTGAAGCGCGTGGTCGAGAACGAAGGCGCGGATCTCGTCATCATGGGCAAACAGGCGATCGACGACGACTGCAATCAGTCCGGTCAAATGCTCGCCGGCCTGCTCGGCTGGCCGCAAGGGACGTTCGCCTCGAAGATCGAATTCACGGAAGACAAGATCAGGGTGGTGCGCGAGGTGGACGGTGGGCTCGAGACCCTGCTGCTGTTGGCTCCTGCGGTCATCACCACCGATCTGCGTCTCAACGAGCCGCGCTATGCGTCGCTGCCCAACATCATGAAGGCGAAGAAGAAGCCGATCGACGAGACCACGCCGGAGGCGCTCGGGGTCGACATCGCGCCCAGGCTGAACGTGCTCGGGGTCGCCGAGCCCAAGGGCCGAGAGGCGGGCATCAGGGTCGATAGCGTCGCCAGTCTCATCGACAAATTGAAGAACGAGGCGGGGGTGCTGTAGATGGCGGTCCTGCTGCTCGCGGAACACGATAATAAAAGTCTGGCGCCGGCAACCGCCAAGGCGCTCGCCGCCGCGGAAAGGTTCGGCGGCGAGGTCGATATTCTCGTTGCGGGCGAGGGCGCTCGCGGCGTCGCCGAAGCGGCGGCCAAGCTCGCAGGCGTGCGCAAGGTCCTGCTCGCCGACGCGCCCCAGTTGCAGCAACGTCTGGCTGAAGACGTGGCGAACCTGATCCTGCCGCTGATGCAAGGCTATGACGTGCTGCTCGCCCCGGCCACGACCATGGGCAAGAATGTCGCCCCCCGCGTGGCGGCGCTGCTCGATGTGGCCCAAATCTCCGACATCGTCGAGGTTAAGGCGCCGGACATATTCGTCCGCCCCATCTACGCCGGCAACGCGCTGGAGACCGTGCAGCCCAGCGACAAGAAGATCGTGGCCACGGTTCGGGTCACGGCCTTCTCCTCCGCGGGTGAAGGCGGAAG
Organism: uncultured Alphaproteobacteria bacterium; assembly: GCA_963804515.1. Classification (GTDB taxonomy): domain Bacteria; phylum Pseudomonadota; class Alphaproteobacteria; order Rhizobiales; family Methyloligellaceae; genus Methyloceanibacter. The sequence continues at coordinate 427,120 of CAWDQR010000008.1, forward strand.
CGCCGCGATCGAGACGATCGAGGCGCCGGCGCCGCTCGGCCTCGCCAGCTTCGAGGGTAGCGAGATCAGCGCGAGCGAGCGGCCCGAACTCACCGCCGCCCGTATCGTGGTCTCGGGGGGGCGCGGCATGCAGTCAGGCGACAATTTCAAGAGCCTGCTCGAGCCGCTCGCCGATCGTCTGGGCGCGGCGGTCGGGGCAAGCCGCGCCGCCGTCGACGCGGGCTACATGCCGAACGATCACCAGGTCGGTCAGACCGGCAAGGTGGTTGCGCCCGAGCTTTACATCGCCGTCGGCATCTCCGGCGCCATCCAGCATCTCGCCGGCATGAAGGATTCCAAGGTGATCGTCGCGATTAACAAGGACGCCGAGGCGCCGATTTTTCAGGTCGCCGACTATGGCCTCGTCGGCGATCTGTTCACGGTCCTGCCTGAGTTCGATGCCGAGCTCAAAAAGGCAGGCTATTGAGCCAGCGGATATAAGAGGAATGACGATGGACGACATAGTTCAAGGCGCACAGCGTATCCTCGCCGATCCAGTCTCACCGCAGGAGAATGAAATGCAGCCCATTCGCAAGATCGGGATCATCGGCACCGGGCAAATGGGGAACGGCATCGCCCACGTGGTCGCCCTTTCAGGCTACGATGTGGTGCTCAACGATCTCGCCAAAGAGAAGGTGGATAAGGCGCTGGAGATCATCAACAACAATCTCACCCGCCAGGTCGCCTCAGGCAAGATCAGCGATGAGGATCGGCAGCAGGCCCTGGCGCGCATCAGCTATGCGGAGTCCTTTGCTGGCTTCGCCGATGCCGATCTCGTGATCGAAGCGGCAACCGAGGATGAGACGGTGAAGCGCAAGATTTTCGTGGCGCTTTGTCAATTCCTCAAGCCGGAGGCCATCGTCGCCACCAACACCTCGTCGATCTCGATCACCAGGCTCGCCGCTGCCACCGATCGGCCGGAGCGGTTCATCGGCCTGCATTTCATGAACCCGGTTCCGGTGATGGAGCTCGTCGAGATGATTCGCGGCATCGCCACTGAGGACGTCACCTTCGGCCGCGCCAAGGATTTCGTGGAGAGCCTCGGCAAGACCACCGCCGTCTCGGAGGACTTCCCGGCATTCATGGTCAACCGCGTGCTGTTGCCGATGATCAACGAGGCGGTCTACACGCTTTATGAGGGCGTCGGCTCGGTCGATGCGATCGACACGGCGATGCGGCTCGGCGCCCACCACCCGATGGGCCCACTCCAGCTTGCCGACTTCATCGGGCTCGATACCTGCCTCTCGATCATGCAGGTGCTGTATGAGGGGCTCGCCGATTCAAAATATCGCCCCTGTCCGCTGCTCGTGAAATATGTCGAGGCCGGCTGGCTCGGCCGCAAGACGAAGCGCGGCTTCTACGACTATCGCGGCGAGAAGCCCATGCCTACCCGCTAGGGGACGCGTCCCGCGCTCTAAGCCCGCGGCCCGCGCTCTCCCCCTAGACGTTGGTGTCGCCTGGGAAGGTCCCGTCCGGGTGCGGGCACTTCACCCGCTTCACATACCAGCCGGGATGGGTCTGTTCCCAATGGGCGGTTTCGCTCATCGCCATGCGCGAGCAGACATAGGGATTCGAGAAGTCGGGAAGCTGCCGCGCCCCTTCCTCCGCCGTCTGATCGTCCATCGGGACGATCTCGTTGCGGCAAGTCGCGTCGTCGAGCTTGACGCCGTCGACGGGAAAGCCGTTCACGTCCAACGGCCCCTGATTGGCGAGCGCGTGGCAAACCACGAACATGAGTGCGGTGGGTGTCATCGGCACTCCGTCGTCGAGACTCTACAGCGATCGTCTGCGTCGATTGCCATAGCGAGGCGCTCGTCCCCCCCGAGACGCGGCCAATGAGTATGGAGCCAATGGCGCCGGGAGACCAGCCTCGATGAGCCAAGGCACCGTTCATTTATTGGTGACCCCTCCCGGGCTGGGAGTCGGCGCAATCGCGGCAGTTATGCCGGCTACCTTTGAGGCATCCGCAAAAGGTCAGTTTTTCGGGCTGACGCCAAGGTTCGCTTGCCAAGAATTTTGAGGACGCCGGCGGAACCCATGGCCCGCTTGCGAGTTGAGGGTTATGGGGAACGGGGGGCTTCTCATCATTTTGACGTCCAAGTCTTGCATGGGGCAGCTGCCGAGCTGCGCTGATGAGGGTTGGTATGGCTGCGGACACATCTCAACATTCCGTTCGCGCGCAAAATTCGAGCACGCCCGGACCCTCGACAATCGGCGAGGACCTGACGATTACCGGCAATGTGACATCGAAGGGCGAGCTCCATATTGATGGTCGCATTCAAGGCGATGTTCATTGCGCCTCGCTGGTTCTCGGCGAGAATTCCCAGATCGAAGGCAATGTGATCGCTGAGGACGTCGTGATCCGTGGCCGCCTTATTGGCTCGGTGCGAGGGGTCCGGGTGATGTTGCAATCTACCGCTCATGTCGAAGGCAACGTGCTCCATAAAGATCTGGCCATGGAGCAAGGAGCATATTTCGAAGGCGAGTCGCGTCGCTCCACGGATCCGGTGTCTGCCGACCGAACAACACAAGAGGATCAGGTTGCGACTAAGCCGCAACGGGTTGCCGAACGTAGTGAAAGGCGAAGAGATAAACCGTCAACCACCTTTGTCCGATCCCTGCACGGGTCGGATAGCATCTAAATCAGACACTGTTTGCGTAGGAGAGAACCCATGTTTGCATCGAGGCGCCGAGGAACGGTTATTGCCAAGGGACTCAAAATTGTGGGGAGCGTCACCGCGGAGGGCTTGGTCGAGGTCAACGGTCAGATAGAAGGCGAGTTGCATTGCACTTCGCTCATGATCTCCCGCGGGGCTCATGTGGCCGGAACGATTGCAGCCGAGCGAGTGGTCGTGGACGGGAAAGTCGAAGGTCCAATTCGTGGCGGGGAGGTTGTTTTGAAGTCGCAGGCGCATGTCGTTGGCGATATTCAGCACCAATCGCTTGCCATTGAGAGCGGTGCTTACTTTGAGGGCCGCTCGATGCAAACTCGAGGCGCAAATGGGCGGGAGCCCGAGAGAGTGGGCCGGAGGTCGCTCCGGGAAATTGCGCACAAAGACCGCGAGGTCGTTCCTGCGGCCGGCTGAGCCTGCTCCCGATATTCGCTAGGGGGTTTGCATAAATTGTATTGGTGACCCCGACAGGATTCGAACCTGTGACCCTCAGATTCGGAATCCGAGCTACAATAATAGACGGGCAGTTACTGGCACGATGTCTAACAAACTAGCTGGGGCAGCGCGTCTCAGCTAGCGCGGGATGCGACGAGGAACGGTGGTCCGCGGTTCCAAGGGTGCCAGAGACGTGAAAGCGTTTTCGTGATCTCTGCGGCACGAGGCCGAGGTTACCCAGCGTAGCACACCCTTATTGCCGCCGACAGGCGCGTTCCGTGTGAGAATCAGAGAGTTTCGGTTGGCCCGACAAGACGCCTGACAAAGTTCACCGGTGAACTGGTCAGAGAGGGGGCTTATAGACCTCTGGTCGCCGACCGAAGTCGAGCGCCATGATCAGCGGATGGCGCCAAAGAGAGCCACGCCCACCTCTTCCACTTTCCGCTTGTGGGGGTAGAGCCGACATGTTTGGCACATAACTGCTTAGTCCGGCTTTGACCCAAAGCAGACGTAAACGACTTTAGATGGTCACTGCCTAGTCGGGTTTACGGTCAGGCGCGGTTCCAAAACTTGAACCGCCGCCAACCGCAAAACGCGCGGGTTCGGGGACTATGAATTGTGCTTTCGCCAATGCGGCGAAGACCCACTCCTTGTGGACCAATTCGTCAAAGGTGCCGCTTTCGACGATGCGGCCCTGCTCGAACACAAGGATGCGGGTGGCATTGCGCACCGTTGCGAGCCGGTGCGCGATCACGAAGGTGGTTCGGCCCTTCATTACCTCGTTGAGCGCGGCGTTCACCTGCCTCTCGGTCGTCGCATCAAGTGCACTCGTGGCTTCGTCGAGGATCAAGATCGGCGGATTTTTCAGAAGTGCGCGCGCGATCGAGAGCCGTTGGCGCTCACCGCCGGACAGGGCGCGTCCGCGTTCCCCAACGATGGCGCTCAGTCCGCCTTCGTGGGCTTTGCGTATATCCTCGTCCGTGGCATCGCGATTGCCGACGCGTAGGTTCTCCGCGATTGATCAATTGAAAAGCAGCGGCTCTTGGAAAATAACACCGACATTGCGCCGAAGGCTCGTAAGCTTGATGTCACGGATGTCGCGGCCGTCGATCTTCACTTTGCCCGACTTTGGGTCATAAACGCGATAGAGAAGCGCGAGTGCCGTCGATTTGCCGGCGCCGCTCGCGCCGACGGGTGCGATCGCAGCCCGATCCGCCTGACAGGACCGAGCTTCTCCAACTTCGGGCTAGCGATCCTGCTTAGGATTTCGCCATCGCGTTCTTAAGCATGCCGACGATGATGGTGAGTATGGCACCGCCGACACTGCCGCCGACCAACTGGCCCACGACTGCCTTGAGGTCAACTCCGGCTGCGGCCGCCGCAAGTGCAGGAACGAGCGCGCCAAGAATTTGTCCGCCACCAACACCTCCAAGGGCCCCAGCAACGGTGTTGCCGACTTTGCCCAAGTCGACCTTATCCATGCCCGCAGCGGCAGCATTTCCTCCGATGGCGCCAGCGATGATCTGGATGATTAGATTGATAATGGTGCTTGACATGTTCCCCCCCTTTTTTACCGGCAACTCATGTGCTGTGAGGCAGCTAGACTGACTCTGTCAAATTCATTCGGCAAGGGAGAATCGATTTCAGGCCTACGGATCAGGCGGCAGATATCAACGCGAATGGTGTGAGGCTGGGCGACGACGGTATCCCTCCAACTGCCAAACAGGCTGACTTAGCGACCGAGTTGTTGTCTCCGACGATTCACTTCGGCTTGCGAGACCTCACCCGCATGAACCAACGCCGCAATACATGCGTTGGTTAGTCTGTCGCCGTGCCTGCGCATGCAGTTTTCCAGACCTCGGGTTTCGATCCCCTACTGGCTGCAGAATCTACGATAATCGTCTGCACAATGCCGTATGTTGTTACGACTGGCCTGCACCGAGCAGATGGAACAGAAAATCGAAACAACGGCGATAAGCAGTCTTGCGCAATACCACTTCATCGACGAACCCTCCCTGCAGCAGTCCCGATGGATTGACGACCTTGCCAATCTCCGAGGGAACCAACTTCAAAATTACCAATAAATCGCCTGACCTAGGTTGAGAACTCATACAGCACGTTGAATATTTTGGCGAATCGCGGCCTTCATTGGGTCTAACTGACAAGGAGGCCGCTATGACGCATTTGTTCTGGTTGTCGGATGACGCCTGGGCAGCGATCGAGCCCCATCTTCCGCACGGCAAACCTGGCAAGCCGCGAGTAGACGACCGTCGGGTGATCAGTGGCCTCCTGCACGTCCTTAAGACCGGATGCCGCTGGCGCGATTGCCCCTCGAAGTACGGACCTCACACAACGATCTACAACCGCTACAACAGGTGGTCGAAGCGCCGTATTTGGCAGCGGATCTTCGAGAAGATGGCTGCGGCAGGGCACAGTGCCTGAAGAGCTTTGCATCGATACCAGTCACGTCAAAGCGCACCGCTCGGCCGCTGGCTCAAAAAGGGGGAGTACGCGGAAGCGATTGGGCGCTCGCGCGGTGGAAGAACGAGCAAAATCCATGCTTTGGCCGATGATAGTGGCCGACCGGTCGCCTTCGCCCTGACGCCCGGCAACGTCGCCGACATAACCATGGCCATTCCGCTCCTGGGCGCCGTGGACAAGCCCAAACGTTTGCTTGCCGATAAGGCCTACGATGCCGACAGTTTTCGTAACTGGCTCAAGCGACGAAAGATCAAGGCTGTTATCCCATCAACCGCCACCCGACGGATCCCATACCCGCTCGATCAAAAGACCTATCGGCGCCGCAATGTCATCGAGCGCAGGTTCTGCAAGTTGAAAAACTGGCGACGCATCGCAACCCGATATGATCGCCACGCCCAAAACTACCTCTCAGGACTCGCACTCGCCGCCATCATATGTCAGTGGATTTGAATGAGTCCCCAACCTAGTCCGCTGACCAAGCGTCCTTCGTCTCTTTAGGTGCGATCAGCGCCGTGATCGCAATTGCACCGGCAAAAGGGTTGAGCCAAATGAGGGCACGGCCGACGAGCTGGATCAGGCCGATCAAAAGGTCCCAGATGAAACAATGCCTGAGTGGACTGAATAGACGGTGCGCTTCTACGTCAGCAACTGACCCATACCGGAACTCCTCTCTGATGCGCCCCGACCTGCCATTTGCAGCCTTATTCAGTCGCCTTTTCTCAGCATTGTGTTGTCACTAAATGGGCAAGGCGTAGACCGGAACGGGGTCCGACGCCGATCGGCAAGCCGAGTGACTGATATTGTTTTGCCGCTGGGGGAAACCAGGATGCCGAGCGACAGGGAATGCCATCAACTACAAACGGAAAGTAGAACTCGAATGATCAAGAATCGGATCTTACGGAAGGTTGTTTCTACCATAGGCGCCTGCGCAATGCTGCTGAGCGGCGTACAATCCGTACTGGCTTGCACTGGCATCCGCCTGACCGCGGAAGACGGCACCGTCGTTCACGCAAGAACATTGGAATTTGCCGTCGATATTCACTCCGACGTGATTGTCGTTCCGCGCGGTTATGCGCGGACAGGGACCGCGCCCGACGGAAAGGAAGGGCTCAAGTGGAAGGCGAAGTACGCCAACGTCGGGGCCAACGGCCTTGCGTTGCCGATCATCGTCGACGGGTTGAATGAAGCTGGTCTGGCCGTTGGGTTGTTCTACTTCCCCACCTCCGCCGAATACATGCCCTACACCACAGCCGACGCCGACAGGTCGATTGCCCCGTGGGAACTGGGTTCCTGGCTTCTGGATAATTTTGCCAGCGTCGACGAGGTGAAGGCCAACATCGGCAACATCGTCGTCCCTGGTGTCGTGCTCGAGGCCTGGGGCTTCGCTCCGCCGGTTCATGCCGTTGTGCATGACGCGTCGGGCAAGAGCATCGTGATCGAGTATGTCGACGGCAAACTCAACGTCTATGATAATCCGCTGGGCGCGCTGACCAACTCGCCGCCGTTCGATTGGCACATGACCAATCTGCGCAACTATGTGAATTTTTCGATGACCAACATTCCTCCGGTGAAACTGGGCTCTGTCACGCTCGAGCCGTTCGGCCAGGGCTCGGGGATGCTCGGGCTGCCGGGAGACTTCACGCCGCCGTCGCGCTTCGTTCGCGCCGTCGCGTTCAGCTAGTCGGTCCTGCCGTCAAAGACCGGGAACGACGCCATTCTTGAGGCGTTCCACATCCTGAACCAATTCGACATTCCAAAGGGCGCGGCCCGCGAACACGAGAAGGACGAGCACGGCAATATCCTGGCCGACGCAGTGGACCGCTGCCAGAAAGCGGTACTATTTCCGCACTTACGAGAACAGCCAGATCCGAATGGTTGACCTCACGAAGATGAACCTCGACGCAAAGGACATCGTCACAATCTCGATGAGGGGCGGGGAGGTCATCAAACCACTGAACCCATGAATGGCAATTCAGGAATAAATGATGCGCTCCAGTCTCACCACCGAGAAGGTAGTCTTTTCGCCTTGGAGTGATGGGGCGGGAAACTGCATCCAGTTCAGCTACTGGCGCAAAGCGGACTGAGTTGCGCTCTCAGTGCGTGGTCTGAAGCTAGGCGGAAAGCGGACATTGAATCGTGCACAGCTCACCACCTCGTTTGCACGTTCTAGCTCATGCCTTGGTGGTAGATGCGGCGGAAGATGGCGCGCTCGACATTTTGATAGTGTCGTAGGTTACGCTCGATGGCCTGCCGCAAAAATTGTGAGTGCGTGACCTTCCCGCGCAATCTATGACGTGCGCCATTTTGCAAAAAGGAACTCGCAGTCCAAATAAATGCGGGCTAACATAAAAGCACCCCCCCCATCAAGCTTGACGATTGTCCGCCTGGAAGGCATTTCTTGGGAGCCGAGGCACCTGAGGGAACAACTGATTGAACCGGGCTTCCCTCATGACAGCGGCATTTAAGAGAACCTCGCCTGGAGAGATCGGGCGCCAAGCGCCATCGACCAGCCACCAAGCCTCAAGGTTGGTAAAGCGAACAGCGTTCCCATCAAGCATGCCAAATTTGATCTCGGTCGGAAGGCTTTGCTGAAAAGGCTCGTCTTCCGGAGCACCCTTTTTTCGGTTCCCGGATTGTCTTTCATCAGGGGGACGAACCTCTGGCGGAGCGACCAAACCTGAAGGTGGTCGCGCCTTGAGTTTAGTCCTCGATGCTTCAGGTTTTTCCTTCCCTCCCTCCGCAGCAGAAACGCGCGCTGTGGGCCTCTTAGGCTTGTCGTCCGGAGTGCCCTTTTTTCGAGTCCCGGGTTGTCTTTCATCAGGCGGACGAACCCCGGGCACGTCTGCCGGCCCAGCAGTTGGTGGCGTCTCAAGTTTCTGCGTGTCAGGCCTTTGCTTCAGCCTCTGGGCGCCGGGGCTGTGCCCCTTTTTCGGCGTCTCTTGCGCATGAGGAGGTGCCTTCTTGGCGGGCTCGTGGTGGATGGACTCGGGCGAGGGCTCGGCTGTCTTGCGCTGGGCCGCGCCAAACTCGAACAACCGATCGCGGACTTCCTCGGATGGGATGGTGAATGCATCGAATTGCTTGCGCCAATAGGCTGCCTGCAGCTCGACGATCTCAGAGAGGTTCCTAGCGCCTGCCAAGCTCTTGGCTAGGTCGAAACCCAAATTTAGATTCTTCTGGGCGATGTCGATGATTTTACGCGTTAGCGCCGCAGCGCCCTGGCCCGCCACGTCCAAAGACTTTTCCAAAGCCTGCACTGCAGCTTCGAGAGTCCTGTTGGAGCGCTCATAGGCCTCCCGCGTCCGATCAACCGTCTTTTCAGCAAATTCGCGTGCAGCTTGCGGGAAGGGGGTTTCCAGCAATTCCTCCAACCGACTGCTGCTCTTGCGAGATGCCTCGCGCGCCGTGATGGCGCCTTCTGGATTTGGGTTCGTGATCGTGATTACTGCCTCTTGGGTTACAACCCAGGCGCTTATCTGCAAGCCCCGGGGGGGAGTTCACCGGTGAACTCTTGAGGTGGTGTCTCTCGACATTAGCGCAACGCTCGTGAATAAGCACCCTACGACATGACCTCCTAACGGATGCGCGCGAACAGAGCGCATTCGCAGTGTTGGTAGTGTGAGATCGCGTTCGCCGTTCGACGCGGGCTGCGACCAGGTACGGTTGTCCGCGGTTCCAGGCTTCCGATTTGAATCCTCAGCGAGCCCCCGTATTTGCCTTCCATGTTCGCAGTGACGACACCACCTCGCGATTTCCTCACCCGTGTAACTATAAGTCCAGCGATTGATGATGCGAGGTCCGACCTTTGCTCCCCGCCGCATCAGCCCCTGACGAGTAAGCTTGTTGAGATCAAGCTTCAGGCCTTGTTCGAGGCATGCTCTCTGCCTGGGTTTCGGCATTTCGGTTTCGTCTATCAGGCTAAAACTGCCTTCACTCTTTTGGTTAGCATTGTCTCGATGGGCGTATAATTGCTTGTTGCTGCTGACCCGCGCTGAGAGCCTTGATGGGTTTAGGGACATGAAGGCCATTCGAGCACTATGGCTGATCCTAATTGCGGTGCAAGCGATCGTCGCGGCACCTCCAAGGAGCGAGGCCGCTTCGGCAGCCAAGATCAATGCCGACGCCACTGCAACACTGCATAGCTTTGTCCGCCAAATCGGGGGCGCGCGGGAGTTCGGCAGCAAAGCCGCGGGCATTTTGGTGTTTCCCTCTGTTGTTAAGGCGGGAATTGGATTTGGGGGGGAATATGGCGAGGGACTACTGCTTGTTCATAACAGACCCGCTGGGTACTACAACCTGATATCGGCCTCATTCGGTTTTCAACTCGGTGTGCAAGAGCGGTCCGTTATCATCATGTTTATGACCGATGAAGCCCTAGCTGGATTCAAGCGCAAGGCAGGGTGGAAGGTCGGCGTCGACGGATCAGTGACAATTGTAACCGTGGGCGTCGGCGGCTCGATCGACACCGATAAGATCACGAGCCCCGTCATCGGGTTCATCCTTGATCCCAAGGGACTGATGTACAATCTGACGCTGGAGGGTTCCAAAATCAGTCGGATCTCGCGCTGACCTGCTGGGAGCTATCGAGCCAGGGGCTGGCAACCTTAATCTTGCTGTCGCGCATGCCGCTGCTGACGCGCAGCTGGACCGATGCTCTGCGTGGTGCCAGACCGCTTGCCGAAAATGGAGATTCGAGGGCCTCCTCGCCATTCAGGATGATCGTGGTTTTCCTTGGCGCCTAGCCAACCTCACAATGCGCCTTCCGCGCCTGCGCACCCCGCAGAAGTGTCTGATAGCAGCAGCAGGCCTGCTGGTGTGAATCGTCGTCCCCGCGCTTGCTGCCGAATATTACGTGGCCCAGGACCCAACCACTAAACAGTGCAAGATCGTCGACTCAAAGCCAGATGGCAAAACCATGGTGATGGTTGGCACATCGTCATACGAGACGAGGGGCCGAGGCCTTCATGGCTGCTGCGAAGGATAAGGATAACTGTAAGTGAGTTGCCAATAGGCGCGACGAGAGCGTTGGCGATGAGGGCGGGCACCCCCCGTTGTCGAGCCGCGTCTCCTCAAACCGCGCCAAAAGCAGGCGTAGGCATCGCAGCAAAGTGACTAGGCGATATCCGTATTTTTGCGCCCGCGCTTCGGCGACCAGATCGTGGAACATGCCGCAGGCCCGCCCAAAGCGAGCCTCGTATTCTAGAGAGGCATAAACTGGGGGCGAAACGCCGTTCAGGACATGGGCGCTCCGCCCAAATGCCTCATCGGCCCGTCGGCTACGCCATGGTTCAAAGTGCGGGGAGCAGGCCTTGAATCGCAGGAGTTTTCTTTGCGCCCTCGCCAGTCTCGCCGCGAACCTAGGCGCGTCGGGGCGCGTTGGGGCGGGATCTTTCATAAATGCATCGGTTGCGGTCGGCTATGACCAGCCGGGCCGCGCCATCCCCGACAACTTCATCGGCCTCAGCTACGAGTCCGCGGTACTTGCGTCTCCCGAGCATCTCTCGCCCGGAAACCTCTCGGTCATAGGCTTTCTTCGCGGCCTTGGCCCTGGCGGCGTGCTGCGTCTTGGTGGCAACAGCAGCGAACGCACGGTTTGGCGCGACACCGGCGATAGGTCTGAGGTCGAGACCTTAGTCATCACGCCGGCCGCAATCGATGCACTTGCGGCACTCCTTAATGCGCTCGATTGGCGGCTCATCTACGGGCTCAACCTTGCGCGCGGCAAGCCCGAAGCAGCGGCCGAAGAGGCAGCTTACGTCGCACGAGCCGCAGGGCCGCGTCTCCTCGCCTTTCAGATCGGCAACGAGCCGGATGGCTTTGGGCGCTGGTCCGGCGTGCGTCCGCAAAGCTACGATTTCGACGCCTTTCTACCGGAGTGGCAGCAGTTCCACGCGGCGATACGTGCGCGTCTACCCACCGCCCCTTTTGCTGGTCCCGATATTGCCGGCGAGCAAAGATGGATACGACCATTTATTGAGGCAGCAGACGACGGTCTCGTGCTGGTGACGAGACATTACTACGCCGATGGCCCGGCGCGCGCGCCGCACATCAGCTTGGCCGGGCTTCTGCGCTCGGCGCATAAGGCCGAACCGATCCTCGAGGAGATGCGCTCGATCAGCAAGAGCTATGGCCTGCCCTTTCGCATTGCCGAGACAAATTCGATCTTCATGGAGGGGCAACCAGGAGTGAGCGACGTCTTCGGTTCGGCGCTGTGGGGTGTAGAATTCATGTTTCAGGTGGCCGAGGCCGGCGGTGAGGGCGTCAACTTCCATACCGGAGACGCCAAAGCCTACACCGCGATCGGGCCAGGACCGGGCGATGTGGCGCGGCCGCTGTATTACGGCATGCTGGTGTTCAAAGAAGCGGCGCGGGGCGCGGCGCTGCTGCCAGCGCGACTTGTGGCGCCGGTTCTCAACATGGCCGCTTACGCCACAAGGGCTGCCGATGGCACGCTGAAGGTCTGCCTGATCAACAAAGATCTCGAAAGAGGGGCGCGTGTTGGGATCGAGGCGGGGCGGCACTTCGCATCCGCCTCCCTTCTTCGACTAACGGCTCCATCGGCGGAGGCGAGAACCGACGTGACATTCGGCGGCTCTGCGGTCGACAACTTCGGCCATTGGTCGCCCCGACCGCCTAAGGTCTTCCCCTGGCGGAGCGACTTTTTCGTCGAGGTGCCGGCCGCCAGCGCGGTGATCGTTCAGCTTTCGAGCCGTTGAAACCAGCGCCAAGCACGTCTTCAAGTGACCGCGATATCTGAGCTTCCAATGGAACCATACGCCGCACGCGGCACTGAACGGTCTGCCGATGCTCATTTATGAGTACACGGCCAGGGCCGGTTTTCTGAGGCGCGGGAGGCTAAAGCGAGCCTCTGCGCAGCATGCGGCACCGGCACGAGTTCAGCTCCTGGCACCACAATCCGCGGCAAGGAGGTAAGGCGGTGCCGCCGGGCGAACGCGTTATCCGCCCGGCGAAGAAAGAAAGGCCCGCGTCTTCTCCCACGCGCCATGGTCGAACAGATCGGAATGGGCGCCCTGGGGAAACAGTTCGATCCGTTTCGGCTCGTTGGCGGCGCGGTAAACCCGCCACCCCATTCCCACCGGGATTACCGAATCCTGCTCGCCGTGCAGGACGAGAACCGGGGCCTTAACGGAGCGGATGTTGCGCTCGTGGTTGTATTTGTCGGTAATCAGCTAGCCGAGCGGCAGCCAAAAGTAGGTGCTCCACGCCACATCGACCGTCGAGGTGAGAGGCGCCTCCAGCACTTCCGCCGCTAGCCGTACCGCCTGGCCCGCGCCCAGCGACTCGCCGTAGGCGACGATTCCGCCTGCCGGCACCCCGAGCCCAGTCAGATGATCGTAGGTCGCAATCGCGTCGGCAACATTGTCCTCTTCCGTGGGCCTTCCGCCGGAGCCGCCGTAACTGCGGTTGTTGAGGTAGAAAACACCGAAACCGTTCTCGCGGATCGTTTCGATTCTGGGTGCGCGATTGGCGGCGTTGGCCGCGTTGCCGTGGAAATAAAGGATGGTCGGCTTGTCGTCCTTCGCGGCTCATGCCGGGCAACTAGCGTGACGCCATCAGCGACTGTGATCTCGATTTCCTTGATGCCATCCAGGCCGGCCTCCGCCGGCGCGGGTCGGATCGGGGAAATACATGAACAGGCGGTTGCCGAAATAGGCCGCGACGCAAATCACGGCATAGATCGCGACAAGCCACGGAATGAGTTCCATGATGAACCCATCCACCCCCGCTTCCCGACCAGGCGAAATTGAAAATGCTCCTGCCGGTCTGCTCGGTGTCAATCAACAAGCCGAAGGGAGGAAGCTACGTGCACCGTATGATGCGGCGGTTAAGCTGACCACCTGGCGGCACAAGAGTAGTCAGTGCTTGGGGGGCGAATTCAGCAAAAAGGGAAAGCCTGGCCCTTGGCCAAGCTTCCCCCGTTTCAGCTTGCAGTTTCCCTCTCGTCTTCGCGCGCTTTCATTGACCAGCAAAAACCGCGAGCGTGGCAAATCTCGGGCGATCCCAAAGCACATAGCAATAAATTCGCTCCGTTACGAAAAGTCACAGAGGCGGCCACCCGATCGGCACCCCGCACTGAAGCGCCAAGCGTTATGGGCGGCCAGTCTCCTGTTTAACGCTGTGGCAAAACGCCTATTCCGGTGGTTGTGGAAGTGATATGCTACTTAGTGTGATGGGTTTCCCTCCCCATCACTGTTCCCCCCAAAAGGAACCGAAGAGGCCCCGTCCCCCCCGTCGGGGCTTCGTCGTTTCTGGCTTACGACCTCGAGCGGATGAGTTCCGGTCTTAGGAGTTCAGCCGAACAACTCGACAAGTCGCTGTGACGTCAGGAATTGACCCTTAGCGGACGTCAGCCGCGCCTGATAAGACCTTATTGGAATTAGGCCTTGTGCGCGCGCTGGGGATGCCATTGGTCTGGCGACCTGCCTTCGTTCCCGCTGCTAGAGGGCAGCTTGTTCAGGCTTAGCCTTTTTTGATGTCGATCTTGCGCTGCGGACCCCCGGCTTCGGGGCGCTTCGGGAGAGTTACCCTAAGAACGCCGTTCTCAAAACGGGCCTCGACCTTGTCCTCATCCACCGTATCGGGAAGGCGGAGTGAACGCTGGAAGCTGCCGTAGCCGCGCTCCATCATGTGATAATTCTCTTTCTCCTCGTCGTACTCGATCTTCTTCTCCCCTTGGACCGTCAGTATGCCGTTCTGGAGAGTGAGCGAGACGTCCTTCTCCTCCAGCCCGGGAAGCTCAGCTTCGATAATGATCTCCTTGTCGGTTTCCTTCATGTCCACGCGGGGCACGAGCATAGCGCTTCGGCCCACCCCAGAGCCGATGATGCTCGGAAAGGTCGGGAATCCACCGCCGAGGAACGTGTCGAAGAGTTGGTCCATTTCAGACCTCAACGTGCCGAATGGGTCTGAGTAGCGCGGTGCGACCTCTCCGCCTTTGCTTGATCTCTCTATGTACTTGGTCATCGCATCACCTCCTAGATCTCATCCGAGCATCGCAGCGCCGATTGCCCGGCGTCAAGCCAGAGGAGCCACTGGCTGCTGCGTGCAACGTCGGTCCGCTTGTAAGGGTACACCGGCCGCATAAGACGCAGGTCTTATGGTTCTGGCCCTGACCCCAAGCCGACGTCATCGCTAGTCCGCGTTGCTCCAGGGATTGCTAACGCGACCGAACCGGACCAGCCTGGCAACGGCGGCTTTGAGACCTCGTTCCACAGGACCCGATCTGTTGTATAGTTAAAAGCGACGGGGGGGGACCGGCGCTGCATTTCATACAGCGCACCCAACTTCAACAACGGAGGTTCCACCATGAAAGTCAAAAACGCGATGCACAAGGGCGTCGACTGGGTCGGCCCGGACACCCCTGTCACCGACCTCGCGAAATTGATGCGTAAGCATGATATAGGCGCAATTCCGATTGGGGAGAACGACCAGCTTATCGGCATGGTGACGGACCGCGACATCGTCTGCAAAGGGTTGGCGGAGGACAGCTTCGATGCCCGCCGCGACGGCGCGCGATGTGATGACCCCAGGCATCCATTGCTGCCGGGAGGACGATGACCTCGCCAAAGCGGTGCAGCACATGGAGGCGCTGAAGGTCCGCAGGTTGCCGGTGATCAACAAGAGCAAGCGGATGGTCGGCATCCTCACTCTAGGCGACGTCAGCCATTCGGCGCCCGGTGATCTGCTGTCCGAATGCGTCAGGAGTGTTTCGGCACATCACCACTGAAACACCTGTGATGCCACTCGCCCGCTATGCCCGCCCGGGCGTAGCGGCACAAAGTGCGCCATTCAGCGCGCTGAAACCGCAAGCATCGTTCGGGCCAAGCGTGGTGTAGTCGAGCCGCTCTATTGTCCCTGCCGTGGCCAGGTCGCGCCGCTCCGCAGTTGCATAGTCGAGGTAATGGGAGAGATCGGTGCTCACGACGAGCATAGTTGGCGGCCAAGCACCTGTTCCGGAGAAGCTGCGCCAACGAGCAATGGGAAAATGGTGAAGTCTCCAAGCACGCGCTGAAGAAACGGCAGTTCGACCTCCAGCGCGTGCTCGGGAGAATGCGGGGTGTCGTCGATAGTGACGACCCCGGCGTCTCGCAGAGACTCCACCGCGCCGACATCGACCGCGACGTCTCCCAAAGGCGTGTTGAAGGCGCTTGAAGACGGCGCAACGATGCCTTCGCACTGGCACGTAATGTGGAGGGCCGATCAGCAGGATGCGGGTGGGCCCATAACTCGAACGGGCGAGAAGCGAAAAGGCCTCTCCCGCGATTGGCCCTGAATAAGGTAGCCTGCATGCGGCGCCACCACCCCGCAAAGACCGCTTAGCTTTCTTCCGTCGTTTGTGAGAGCAATGCCTCGACAGTGCTCTTAAGCTATTGGGCTCCTCTCGGGTAAAAGGCTCCGCCAGCTGCCGGGCGGCGAACTCGCTCTGTAACTTGGCGATCATGAGAAGCGTTGACTCCTCTTAAGACCTACCCATCTTCATCCTATGGAGAACGCCTACACAAGCGACGGGGTGGTGCCCGGCCGCTATTGGCATGCCCTCGCCGACGGCCGCATCCAATGCGATCTCTGCCCGCGAGAATGCAAGCTGCACGAAGGCCAGCGCGGACTGTGCTTCGTGCGGGCGCGGACCAGTGACCAGATCGTCCTCACGACCTACGGCCGCTCGTCAGGCTTCTGCCTCGATCCAATCGAAAAGAAGCCTCTGAACCACTTCCTGCCCGGCACGGCCGTTCTGTCCTTCGGCACTGCCGGCTGCAATCTCACCTGCAAGTTCTGCCAGAACTGGGATATCTCTAAGGCCCTGGCCTTGGACCGGCTGCAGCAGCAGGCTTCGCCGCAAGCTATCGCCCAGGCCGCACGCGCGACGGGCGCCCGCTCGGTGGCGTTTACCTACAACGATCCGGTGATTTTTCTCGAATATGCGGTCGACGTGGCGGCTGCCTGCCGGGAAGTCGGGCTGCAAACTGTCGCGGTGACCGCGGGCTACATCGGGGAGCTTGCGCGACCAGAGTTCTTCGCCGCGATGGACGCCGCCAATATCGATCTCAAGGCCTTCACCGAGGGCTTCTATAAACAGCTTTGCACGGGATCGCTTGACGCCGTTCTCGCTACGCTCGTCTATGTCAAACACGAAACGAAGACATGGCTCGAGATCACCACGTTGCTTATTCCAGGCAAGAATGATTCGTCCGATGAGGTGGGTGCTCTTTGCGAATGGATAGCGACACGGCTCGGGCCCGACGTGCCACTGCATCTCACGGCCTTCCATCCCGATTGGAAGATGCTGGATGTTCCGCAGACTCTGCCTTCCACTCTCAAACGTGCCCGTGAGATCGCGCTAAGGACGGGGTTGCGCTACGTCTATACTGGGAACGTGCATGACGAGGCGGGCCAGAGCACCTATTGTCATGGCTGTGGGGCGCGGCTGATCGGCCGCGACTGGTACACCATCACGGCATGGGGCCTTGGTCTCGGCGGACGCTGTGCCGCATGCGGCGAAACCTGTCCCGGCCTGTTCGAGGCGCTGCCCGGGAGCTGGGGAGCAAGGCGCGAGTCCTTGGTTATCGCCGCGGCATGACGGAACATTCTCCACCGACGGCCCAGTAGCCATATTTTGTAATGAAGCTAATTGGTACACCGGGGGCAAACATGGGCGCGTTGAAACCTTAGACTAGGCCGTCAGGAACCGCCTAGAGAAAAGCCTGGCCCTTTAAAATGGCCTACCCTGGACGCTATTCAGGCTTCGCTTGCAGAGCTTGGGCTGGCGCCATATCTCTGCTTCGATTGTATTGCTGAGATGAGGTGAAGACATGGCCACCTAGAATGAGGCAGATGAGCTTAGGCGCGCTGCGCTAGTAAAAGAGATTGCGTTGCATCGCTTCCACGAGCGGGAGCATAAGGTCCGTCGCGATTTTTGGGCCAAGCAAAGATGTCGTTGATCACGGTCCCCGGCTGGGCGCTTGGCCGACCCGACCGCGCGCTTCTTTTAGCGCTGCCTCAAGCTCACTCTCCCAAGCTGACTTCACATAGACGGGCTCGCTCTTCGCTTTAGGCAAGACCGCATATAAATCGATATCCCTCAAGCTCCTTGGTGGCCGCTTCAAGAGCTTCGACGAGTAGAAGATCGCATGGCGGAGATCGTCATGGTCTGCAAGGGTGCGGTATGCGGCGCGCTTCGCGGGACCTAGACTCTGAAAGAGACCCTCAAGCTCGGGTGCAAAGGCTTTGAAGCGCGCAACCAACCGCGGCGCGATGAGCATGATCGCGTGGATGTGCGGGGGCTCTCTTAGACAACTATCATCTAAGTTTTTTGTATTTTAATGCGAAATTGGTGACCCCGACAGGATTCGAACCTGTGACCCTCAGATTAGGAATCTGATGCTCTATCCTACTGAGCTACGGGGTCTTTTCGTCAACTAAGTAGGCTAACCCGCCTGCTCTTTCATTTAGGCACGTTCTAGACCTAACGCCACGCTCTTGGCGATGCATGGCGAAGACGATAGGTAGTGCCACCCGCGCCCAGGATAAAGCATAAAGAGCGGCCGGGCCGAGCAGTCCCCAGCAGGGGGCTAGGTGGCGGTGAACCCACCCTCAAGGTGAAGATTTGCGCGACGCGGCGGACATGACCAGAATAACCGGGCTTTTCGAACTGACCACGAGCCGCGAACGCGGGCGCGCGTCCCGGCCCTGACCATGGCGCCGCCGCCCCTCCTCCTGTTGCAGGACATCTGGCTGAGTTTCGGCAGCGCGCCGCTCCTTGCCGGCGCCACGCTATCGATCTGTCCTGGCGAGCGTCTGTGTCTCGTAGGCCGCAACGGCTCCGGCAAATCGACGCTGCTCAAGATCGCCGCCGGCGAGGTCGAGGCCAATAGCGGCAGCCGTTTCGTCCAGCCCTCCGTGACGATCCGCTATTTGCCGCAAGCGCCGGATCTCTCCGGCTTCGCTTCGACGGCCGCCTTTGTCGAGGCGGGGCTTGCGCCCGGCGACGACCGCCACCGCGCACGCTATCTGCTTGAGAGTCTCGGCCTCACCGGCGAGGAGGAGCCGGCGCGACTTTCCGGGGGCGAAAGCCGTCGCGCGGCGCTGGCGCGCGTGCTCGCACCGGAGCCCGATATCCTGCTTCTCGATGAGCCGACCAACCACCTCGATGTGGTGGCGATCGAGGGGCTTGAGGAGACGCTGAAATCCGTGCGCTCGGCCATGGTGCTGATCAGCCATGACCGGTGCTTTCTGGAGACGTTGGCTGAGGCCACGGTGTGGCTCGATCGCGGCACCACGCGCCGGCTCGAATCCGGCTTCGCGGGTTTTGAAGCCTGGCGCGACACGATCCTGGAGGAGGAAGAACTCGGGCGGCACAAGCTCGATCGCCGCATCGTGCACGAGGAGCATTGGCTGCGCTACGGTGTCAGCGGGCGGCGGAAGCGCAACCAGGCGCGTCTTGGAGCGCTGCATGAGCTTCGCGCCGAGCGGAAGGGCGGGCGCGCGAGCGAGGCGCCGGGCGAGGTGAAGTTCACCGTGCAGGATACCGCACAGTCGGGCAAGCTGGTGATCGAGGCCAGAGGCCTGAGCAAGAGCCTTGGCGGCCGGCCGATCGTGCGCGATCTCAAGGTCAAGATCGGGCGCGGCGATCGCATCGGCATCGTCGGACCGAATGGCGCCGGCAAGACGACGCTGATCAATCTGCTCACCGGCCTGCTGGCGCCGGATAAAGGCAAGATCCGCCTCGGCACCAATCTGGAGATCGCCACGCTCGGCCAGGGGCGCGAAGGTCTCGATCTTGAGCAGAATGTGGCGCGCACTTTGACCGGGGGGAGGGGCGACAGCGTCATCATCGGCGGCGAGGCGCGTCATGTCTTCGGCTATATGAAGGACTTCCTGTTCAAGCCGGAGCAGGCGCGCACGTCGGCGAAGGCGCTGTCTGGCGGCGAGCGCGGCAGGCTGATGCTGGCTCGGGCGCTCGCCCGACGAGCCGACCAACGATCTCGATCTGGAGACGCTCGACCTCCCGCAGGAGATGCTGGCCGCCTATCCCGGCACGCTCCTGCTCGCCAGCCATGACCGCGATTTTCTCGATCGCGTCGTCACCTCGGTGATCGCCTATGAGGGCGACGCGAAATGGATCGAATATGGCGGCGGCTATTCGGACATGGTGGCGCAGCGCGGGTTTGGGGTCGACCCACGTCGCGCAGAGAAGCCCGCTGACCATGCGCCGCGGCTGCCGCCGCTTGCACGACGCAAAGCCGAGCCGAAGCGGCGCCTCACCTTCACCGACCAGCATGCCTTGAAGACCTTGCCCGGCCGAATCGAGGCGCTCAATGCCGAGATCCGCCGGCTGGAGGGCGTGCTGTCCGACCCGGGTCTCTACGCCCGTGACCAAGCCGGCTTCACCGCGGCCGCCGTTGCCCTCCAAGCGGCTCAGGCCGCGCTTGGGGCAGCAGAGGATCGAACGCGCCTTCGGCGGCGGCTGAGGCCCTTGGGAGTGCCGTCCGAATGGCAGTTGACATTTTCATCGTGACAGAACAAAGTAGGAACATCTGAGGCGTAGGTCATCGATGGCGCTCACCCTGACCGACGGCACTGCTGTTGCCGGACGGCCCCGGAGCTCCGCGGCAAGCACCGAAGGAACCGCCATCGGGGGCAATCGCGACGATTGAGGGCTTTGCCGCTCTCTCCGCAAGGGCGGGCCCGGCCGAAGCCGGGCTCAAAACCGTGTGAAGACGTAGCCTTTCGAGCTAGGCGGCGCGACCCCGCGCGTCGGCCTCGGCTGTCATCTTGTTATGACGCGCCGTCTTGGCGAGCACGTCGTCGATCTTGGCGATGGCGCTTGCCTCGTCCATCCGCTCAACGGCGGCGATCTCCCGCGCCATACGGTCGAGAGCCGCTTCATAAAGCTGGCGCTCGGAATAAGACTGCTCCGGCTGCGCCTCGGAGCGGTAAAGGTCGCGCACCACCTCGGCGATGGCCACGAGATTGCCGGAGTTGATCTTGGCCTCGTATTCCTGGGCCCGGCGCGACCACATGGTGCGCTTGACCCGAGCTTTGCCTTTCAGCGTGCCGAGGGCCTTCTTAACAATCTTGTCCTCGGAAAGCTTGCGCATGCCGACGATGCCAAGCTTCCCGGTCGGCACCCTGAGCGTCATCTTGTCCTTTTCGAAGTTGATGACGAAAAGCTCGAGGGTCGCGCCCGCAATTTCCTGCTCTTCGATGCTCACGATGCGGCCGACACCGTGGGCCGGATAGACGATATACTCGTTGGTGCGGAAGCCGTGTCTTTGCTGGGGTTTCTTCTTTTCAGACATTACTCTCGTCTCACTTTGCTAAATTGCCGGTCGGCGCAGGTGCTAAAGGGCGTAACTCTGCCGCTTGCCACGGGGCCCGGTTCGGATAGACGCCACACCCTATGGGTGTGGACACCGACCGTCGGCGCGTGAGCACAACATCAGGCGTCGATCAGGGGCCCTGATCGCGCAACTTCCCTCGAGACGGAAAAAAAGTGCGCCCAAAACTAAGGACGCCTCTCCTGATGCTCACTGGCGGCGGTTCGCGCCATTTCGACATGAGGATAACATAATCTTAGTGAATCCGAAAGCCGCGCCGTGTCGCAGCACAGCCCTTTTTGCGCCGCAACATGCGACATTTTGACGGTAAGGTGAACGAATAGCGTAGTTTCCGTTTCGGGCTAGTCCCCTTCGCCGGGATTGGGCGTGAAATATTTGGCGAATTTGTCGGGCTCGCTGACGAAGGCGTCGGCATCGGGAGGCGCCGGCTTCTTGGTCGTGATGTTGGGCCAAGTCTCCGAATATTGGCGGTTCAGGTCGAGCCAACGGTCGAGCGCGGGCTCGGTGTCCGGCTTGATGGCGTCGACCGGGCATTCCGGCTCGCAGACGCCGCAATCGATGCACTCGTCGGGGTGAATCACGAGCATGTTCTCCCCCTCGTAGAAGCAGTCCACGGGGCAGACTTCAACGCAATCGGTGTATTTGCACTTGATGCAAACTTCGGTGACGACGTAAGTCATCGATCCCACTTAGGCTTCGGGCCCGGGACGCCCGCGTGGTGGCCATTCGGCCCCGAGAGTTGGGGCCCGCGAGGGGTTTGCCTATCCCAATCACGCTACCAGCACAAGGCGACGCGTGTCTTGGCTGCGCCGTCCTGGGCGGCCGGT
Source organism: uncultured Alphaproteobacteria bacterium (assembly GCA_963804515.1). Lineage (GTDB taxonomy): Bacteria > Pseudomonadota > Alphaproteobacteria > Rhizobiales > Methyloligellaceae > Methyloceanibacter. The sequence goes on from CAWDQR010000008.1 coordinate 448,933, forward strand.
TGTCCCGGTTCCGCAGGGCGGAATCGCGCCAGTCAAAACATCGGCCGGGGTGCTGAGGTCGGCAGCGGCCTGAGCCGAGAACCGAAGGCCGCTCGCCTTACGAGCATCAGGCGTCCTCGGCCTTGATCGCATCGAGGCGCCTCCGGTCGCGCTTGGTCGGCCGGGGTCCCCGACGCGCCTGAACCTGGCCCAGCTCTGGAGCCGGGGTCTCGGGCGTGAGATCCTCATATAGGGACCGGGCGATGGCCGCAGGGCCTCGTCTCTCGGCTTCTCTGGTCACACGGACGACGAAGAGCGGCCGGCGGCCGCGCCCGTCACCACGTCGCCGAGCTTGACATGGCGGCTCACCTTCAGGCCGCGCTCGCCATTGACGCGCACCTTTCCCGCCTCGATCAGTTTTGCGGCAAGCGATCGCGTCCTCACGAGCCTTGCGCACCAAAACTATTTGTCGAGGCGCTGCCCCCGCATGCGGGCGTCAGCTACCCTCCGGCCGCCGGGCCGCGAGACTCCGGCGCAGCTCCGCGAGCACGGCGAAAGGCGATGTGTCGGGGGCGCGAGGGCGCTCCTTCTTTTCGAGGCGTGGCGGGGACTCACGGTGACGGGGCCCTTGAGACTGCCGCTCATGGCGCCGGGCCTTGCCCGTGGTCTGATCGGCGCGCACATGCCGTGCGTCCTTGTGCCTGCCGGGACGCCAAATGTCGTCGAAAGCGCCGGTGACCGGAGCGGCGACCTCGCCAATATCCGCGTCAACAGCCGACAAACCGGGGGCCGCAGGCGATTCGCGCGTCGCTCCCTCGATTTGCGGGAGCCTCCGCGGCTCCCGCCTGAAGCCGAGCGCCTTCAAGATCGTGGCGAAGTCCTCGCCCGAGCAGCCCACCACCGACATCAGCTCCGGCGCTACGCGGAAGCCGCCATCGCCGGTGGCGCCGGACGGAGCGGTCTCGCCCCCTTCCTTTTGGCGCCAGGCGACGCGCGAGCGAATGAGATCGGACAGCCGCTCAAGCATGTCGATGCGAACCGCCCGCGTGCCGGCAAGCTGGAAGCCGGCGGCGTGCCAATAGGGCTCAGGTACGCTCGCGTCGGCTTCCACCGAGGTCAGGCCCTGCTGTGGCCGGGGGGGCAGAGCATCGCTGTCGATGCCGTAGTCGCGGCCGGAATGGAGCGCCCAGAGCAGCAACAACAAGTCTGCTGCCGCGGGTTTGAGCAAAGCGGGGATATAGATGTTGAGGGCGCCGAAGCGCACGCCGTATTTGCGGAGCTGAGCGCGCGCTCTCTGATCGAGCGCCTTGATCTCGGTGGCGATCGCATCGCGGCGGAGCACGCCGAGCGTCTCTGCCAGCCGATAGGCCAGCCCGCGCGCAAGGCCCGAGAGATCGGAGGCCTCGCTCAGCGCGACAAGCGGAGCGAGCCGGGCGCCGAGTTGGGCGGAAAGCCAGGTCTCGATGCGGTGCAAGACCCGCTCCCGCTCGGCGGCCCCGAGATGCTCATCCGCAAACAGCTGGATCTTGGGTTTGAGGGGGCTTTCGCCCCGTTCGAGGCGCGCGACCTCACTACCGCCCCAGGCAATGCGGCCATTCGGCTTGAGCTCGATGGCGTCGTCCCCGGCGGCGGTCAGGGCGTCGGCGCGGGCGCCGAGCTCATGGGCGAGCACCTTGGCGGCGGCGTGACGCGCAGCCCGTCCATGGATGCCGTCGCCGCTCCCGTCCGGGGTGAAGCGGAATCCGTCGAGCCGACCGACATAGTGGTCCTCGACCAGGATGCGGCCGTCGGGACCGATCTCAGCCAACAGCTCCTCCTTGTCTCGCAATCGCCGCATCAACACGCTCGTGCGTCGGTCGACGAAGCGCCGTGTCAGCCGCTCGTGCAACGCATCCGACAGCGTATCCTCGATGGCTCTGGTGCGCCCTTGCCAATGCTCGGGATCCTCTAGCCATTGCGGCCGGTGTGAGACGAACGTCCAGGTGCGAATCTGGGCGAGGCGATTGGACAGCGTGTCGAGGTCGCCATCGATGCGGTCAGCGAGCGCCACCTGCCGCGCGAACCAGTCGGCCGGAATCTCCCCCGTATCGCTCATGACGAAGCTGTAGAGCGTGGCGACGAGCTCGGCGTGGCTTGCCGCCGAAATCTTTCGGTAGTCCGGGATCTGGCACATTTCCCAGAGGAGGCTCACGCCCGCTTTGCCGGAAGCCAGCTCCCGCACGGTCGCGTCATGCGTAACATTCTCAAGCGCGATCACGTCGTCGACCATGCGGCAGCGAATGAGCCTCGGATGGTCCGGTGTCTCGCGCAGGCTCTCCTTCAGCGTCTCGATCGAAGTGAAATCGAGCTTGCGATTGCGCCATTGCAGCATGCCTACTTGATCGAAGGAGTGTGTCTCCAGGCGATCGACGAGATCGGATTCGAAGGGTGCGAGCTGTCCGGTCACGCCGAACGTGCCGTTATTCATGTGACGTCCGGCGCGGCCCGCGATCTGGCCGAGCTCAGCGGGGGTCAGATTGCGGTGCGCCTGCCCGTCGAATTTGCGCAATTCGGCAAATGCCACATGGTCGAGATCGAGGTTGAGGCCCATGCCAATGGCGTCGGTCGCCACGAGAAAGTCGACGTCACCGTTTTGATAGAGATCGACCTGGGCATTGCGCGTGCGCGGGCTGAGCGCGCCGAGCACCACCGCGGCGCCGCCGCGCTGGCGCCTGACCAGCTCGGCGATGGCGTAAACGTCATTGGCCGAAAAGGCGACGATGGCGGAGCGGCGCGGAAGCCGCGTGATTTTCTTGTCGCCGGCATAGGAGAGCTTGGAGAGACGCGGTCGCGAGACGATATGCGCGGCTGGGAGCAATTCGCGGATGGCGTCGCGCATGGTCGCGGCGCCGAGCAGCAGCGTCTCGCTCGAGCCCCTGGCATGGAATAGTCGCTCGGTGAAAACGTGGCCGCGCTCGCCATCGGCGGCGAGCTGAATCTCGTCGATGGCGACGAAATCGACCTCAAGATCGAGGGGCATCGCCTCGACGGTACAGACATAGAAGCGGGGCGAGGGCGGCTTGATCTTCTCCTCGCCCGTGATCAGCGCCACGTGGCCCGTGCCGATGCGAGCCACGATCTTGTCGTAGACCTCGCGGGCGAGGAGGCGCAGCGGCAGCCCGATGATCCCAACCTCGTGTGCCAGCAAGCGCTCGATGGCGAGATGTGTCTTGCCGGTATTGGTCGGCCCCAACACGGCCGTGACGCCGCGGCCCCTGATGAGGCCTCCAGACGCTGACGTGAAGGATCGGCTCATGGCGTCCTTCCTAGACCTAGGGCTTGGGGTTGTGCGGCCCACAAGTCGGTTGGAACGAGGGGGAACGAATCTCGACCGAATCGCTGACTCTGCCCATTCGGATTTCGTTCTGTAAGCGCTGCACGAGACCAGGCCCTGCTCTGTCAATGCCACCGCGAAGGGCCTCTCCGCCAAGGCGATCAACCCCGCTGGCGTGCGGCGCCACCCGGACTCAGCAACTGCGGAAGGCAACGGGAACGGAACACGGACGAATCAGGGGAGTGTTAATCTTCGTCATCTGTTCGCCACTACATGTTGGGATTGAGGGCTTCACGTTAACCCTTTGGGTAATCGCCTTTTCGCCTTCAGGGCCGGGACTCCGGGTCGATGCTCGCGCGCCGGGCACCCCGGTTGACCTGGAAGGAGGTCGATGTCGCCGAGCCATAGCCCACAAGAGTCGGTAGCACAATCCGATAAGGAACGTACATAGCCGTACCCGGCAGCGAGACGAGCCAGACCTCGATCTCGTTGGTCTCGGACATGAGCTTGATGCCGGGATTGTCTGGTCGATACCCCGAAATCGGGATGAACTTCACGCGGCAGATCGCGGCGAAGCCCGAATAGCCGGTCGATGCATCTTTCTGCAGTCTCACCGTCCGCTTCGGCTGGAGCACGAGGTCGAATCGCGCCTCGCCGTCGAAGACCGGTATGGTCTGGTCGCAGACCTTGGGGTCGCCATTGGGGTTTTCGGAGCGGGCGTAAAGAAAGGCCGCCGTCATCGGATCGAGCACGCCCTCGAGCTGCTCCTTGGTAATGGGAATGTCGTGCGGATTCGGTCGCTTTCGCGGAACCGTCGCGACTTCCGTGACGGCGCCACCGTCAAAGGTCATGCGCAGCTGCTGGCTCTTATCTCCGCCCCTAAAGTTCAGGGCGTACATCGTGGGTTCCGGGCCAGTGTCCGTAACCTTGCCCGTGCTCGCCGTGGTGCCGTGCCAATCGTAGATGAGCCCCTCCAGGATGGAGAAGCGTCCTTCGCCCCGCATCTCGTAGTCGGAGCCGCGGAACACCGTCGTGAGGCGAAAGTCGCCGAGATTGAAGCCGGCCAGATCGACGCGATAGACGGCGACAATCTGATTGGCGGAGCCCAAGCTGTTCTCGGCCAAGGCCCCTTCGCCCGAAGGGCTACCGCTTAGTCCGCAAGTGAGGACTGCAACCGCCGTAAGGCTCAAATAATGTCGCGCTATAGGCATAACCCCAGACCCTGGGCTATGGGGTGCAGCCAGGCAAGCCCCTTGCCCGAATGTCGGGTTATTCGCAGAATTCGTCAATTCTGAGGTTTGGGGTGCGGATTTCATCGCCTTGACCGTTTCCGGCCGGTTCCGTATATCTCCGTTCAACCTCGCGCAACGCTTGCCGCTTTCGACGAGCGTTCCACGCCAGCTGCTTCCAGGCATGTTTAGAGACAAGGATCAAGAACGATGGCCCGTCGTTGCGAGCTGACCGGCAAAGCGGTGCTCACCGGCAACAATGTGAGCCACGCGAACCGCAAGACCAAACGCCGCTTCCTGCCCAATCTGTGCAATGTGACGCTTGCAAGCGATGCTCTGAAGAAGCGCGTGCGTCTCACCATCAGCGCGGCAGCGTTGCGCTCGGTCGAGCACCGCGGCGGGCTCGATGCCTACCTCGCCAAAGCCAAAGAGGACGAGCTCTCGCTCAAAGCCAAGCGTCTCAAGCGCGAAATCGCGAAGGTGCAGGGCGCGCAGGCTCCAGCGGCATCCTAGCGCGCGCCCGGCTGGGCGAGCACGGGCTTGCTGTCCGGCAAAGCGAACTGCATCAGCAGCGTCCGCTGCAGCGAACTGAAATTATCATCGGAGATGAGCGTTAGGATCGTCTCGCCGGGTCGATGACTGGTGGACCGAGATGCCCTCCATATTGTCGATATTGAGGCTGTCATTGGCCTCGAGCAGGACCTCGCCCGCGATAAGGGCGCCAGGCTTCAGCTCCTTCGCGCTGACGCGGCGGATGCGCATCTTCACCCCCTCGCTGTAGCGGAAGCGCTGCTCGAGCAGGACGATGCCGCCATCGGGGAGGGACGTCGCGTCGGTGATGTCGAAGCCGCCGATGTTCTTGAGCGTGATCGGTCCTGGCGTAGGTCCCCGATCAGCCAGCCGCGAAGATCGCCACTTGTCCAGCAGGCGCTCGGAAAAGACCACCATCGTGCCTTTGAGCTTGCCGGCGCGGATCGGGGTTACCGCCTCGATGCCGCGATTTGGGTCCATGCGTTTGGCCTCGGCCGGGAGGGGGAGCGCGCCGTCAGGTGGCCCGAAGCGGTCGCGTGTGAAGGGGTAGCGCATGATGCGATGGTCGCGCTCGAAAGAGATGTAGGCGGTGCCTTGCGTGGGGTCGCCGTCAAGGAGCGGGAAGCGTCGACGGCAAGTGCGGAGTAGCCGCCGAAATTGGAGGAATTGGCGAAGAGGTTGAGCCCGCTTCGCCACACGAGCTTGCGGAACTGCTTGTGCTCGGGGTTGTCGCGATCGAAGTCGATGGGAATCGCGGTGATCGTCACGGGCTCGACGCGAGCCAGCATGCTCGTCGGCTTGTCCGCGAAGGCCGGAGCGATGAGGAGACTGACGCCCAAGGCAACGGCCACCGCCGCCGGATTGCGCCAGACCTTAGGCGAAGGGAACGGCACGCTAATGTAGCTTGCGGCCGCGGGCACGCGCCGCCCTGGGGGTCGCGCGGTGCAGTTGCCGCCAGGAGAGATCGTCGTCGAACAGCTCGGCAAGCTTGTCGGTCATGACGCCTGCGAGTTCCTCGGCGTCGGTGACCGTCACGGCGCGGCGGTAGTAGCGGGTCACGTCATGGCCGATGCCGATGGCGACGAGCTCGACGGAGGAGCGGGTTTCGATCTCCTCGATAACCTGGCGGAGATGGCGCTCAAGATACGACCCGGAATTGACCGAAAGCGTGGAATCGTCAACCGGAGCGCCGTCAGAGATCATCATCAGGATGCGCCGCTGCTCGGGGCGCGCGAGCAGCCGCTGGTGCGCCCAGGCAAGCGCCTCGCCGTCGATATTCTCCTTGAGCAGGCCTTCGCGCATCATCAGGCCGAGATTGCGGCGCGACCTCCGCCAGGGCGCGTCGGCGGATTTATAGACGATATGGCGAAGGTCGTTGAGCCGGCCGGGCAAGGCAGGCTTGCCGGCGTTGAGCCATTGCTCGCGGGCGTGACCACCTTTCCAGGCCCTGGTGGTGAAGCCCAAAATCTCGACCTTCACGCCGCAGCGCTCCAGCGTGCGGGCGAGAATATCGGCCGAGCAGGCCGCCACCATGATCGGCCGCCCGCGCATCGAGCCCGAATTGTCGAGCAGCAGCGTGACCACTGTGTCGCGAAACGTGGTCTCGCGCTCCTGCTTGAAGGTGAGCGGATGCATGGGATCGACGATCACGCGGGCGAGGCGCGCCGCGTCGATCTGACCCTCGTCGAGATCGAAATCCCAGCCGCGGTTCTGCTGGGCGAGAAGACGGCGCTGCAGGCGGTTGGCGAGCCTCGCCACGGCGCCGTGCAGCACTTGCAGCTGCTTGTCGAGAAAGGCGCGCAAACGGTCGAGCTCGTCCGCGTCGCAGAGCTCCTCGGCGCTGACGATCTCATCATAGGCGCGGGTGAAGACCTTGTAGCCGAAGGCTTCGGGATTATCGAGCACCGAAAGGTTGGGGCCCCGGGGCTCGGGGCGGCGCAGGCCCTCAGGGGCGTCGGTATCGCGATCGAGACGATCGGCCGCGCCGTCCTCCCGGTCATCGAGGGCCTCTTCGCTGATCGCATCCTGATCGGCTTGGCTCTCGGCGGCCAGCTCGGCGCGCTCCCGCCCTTCGGCGTCGTCGTTCTCCGCATCGGAGGAGGGCTCCGGCTCTCCCTCGTTGCCCTGCTGGCCTTCCTCGCCGCTTTGGTCGAGCTGGTCGGCAAGGTTGAGGGCGGCGAGCAGGTCGCGTGCGAGGCGGCCGAAGGCCTCTTGGTTGAACACCATTTGCGGCATGCGGTCGAGGACCGATTTCGCGCGGCCCTCGATCCAGGGCCGCCATAGATTGACGATCGTCCGCGCCTTGGCCGGGGGGGCCAGCCCAGTGAGCCGCTCGCGCAAGAGGAGGGCGAGGGCTTCGGGCAGCGGCGCCTCGGAGCGGTCGGTCGCCTCGCCGAACCGGCTCCGCTCGTAGCGCTGCTCGAGGCGCGCCGTGAGATTGGCCGCGACACCCGCCATGCGCTGGGCGCCGATGGCCTCGACCCTCGCCTGCTCGATCCCCTCGAACACGGCGCGCGCCTCGCCACTGGACGGCGCGAGCGACGCGTGCAGGTGGGGATCGTGACAGGCGACGGCAAGTGCTGCGGCGTCGGCATGGCCGCGGATCACCGCGATCTCGGCCTTGGTCGGGACGCGTGAAGGCTCCGGCAAGCGCGCCGTCTTGCCCGAAAGACCGGGTGGCTCGTTGGTGAAAACGACCTCGACGGCGTTATCACCAGCGATGGAGCGGGTGGCAAGCGTGACCGCGCGCTTGAACGGATCGAGCGGCGCTTCCTTCCGCTTGGTCAGCCCCATCGTCAGCTCAAGGCCACATTGGCGGTCGACTGCGGCAGGTCCTCGCCAAAGCAGCGCTGATAGAACTCGGCGATCAGGCCGCGCTCGAGCTCGTCGCATTTGTTCAGGAAGCTGAGCGCGAAGGCCGTGCCGACGTCACCGAAAATCTCGGCGTTCTCGGCCCAGGTGATCACGGTGCGGGGGCTCATCACCGTGGAGAGGTCGCCATTCATGAAGGCGTTGCGGGTAAGCTCCGCCACGCGAACCATATTGCCCACGGCCTTGCAGCCGGCCTCATTGTTCCAGCTCTTGGCCTTGGCGAGCACGATGGCGACCTCGTCGTCATGGGGCAAATAGTTGAGGGTGACGACGATGGACCAACGATCCATCTGACCCTGGTTGATCTGCTGGGTGCCGTGATAGAGGCCGCTCGTGTCGCCGAGCCCGATGGTGTTGGTGGTCGAGAACAGGCGGAAAGCTGGGTGGGGCCTGATCACCTTCGACTGGTCGAGCAGCGTGAGCTTGCCCGAGACTTCGAGAACTCGCTGGATCACGAACATGACGTCCGGACGCCCGGCATCGTATTCGTCGAAGACGAGTGCGGTGTTGGTCTGCAGCGCGTAAGGAAGAATGCCCTCCCTGAACTCGGTCACCTGCAATCCGTCGCGGATGACGATGGCATCCTTGCCGACGAGGTCGATGCGGCTCACGTGGCTGTCGAGATTGATGCGCATGCAAGGCCAGTTCAGCCTTGCGGCTACCTGCTCGATATGGGTGGACTTGCCGGTGCCGTGATAGCCCTGGATCATCACCCGGCGGTTGTGCTTGAAGCCGGCGAGGATGGCGAGCGTCACCTCTTTGTTGAAGAGGTAGTCCGGATCGACATCCGGCACGTGCTCGTCCGGGCGCGAATACGCCGGGACCTCAAGATCGGTGTCGAGGCCGAAAACCTGGCGCACGGAAACCGTCATATCCGGCATTCCGGCGCCGTTGGTAGCAGCTAAAAGTGTCATGGAGTGTTAAGAGCCTGTCGGTCGCGTTGCGTACGGGCTCGCCAAGCTTTAGCCCGAATAGAGGTCAGGGGCGTGCCGCTCAAGCAAGCCCCGCCTGCCGCAGATAGTTATAGGCTTGGATCACCTCGCGCAACTTGTCCTCGGAACGGCGGTCCCCGCCGTTCCGGTCGGGGTGGTGGCGCTTAACCAAGTCCTTGAAGCGCGCCTTGATCTCGGCCTTGGTGGCGCTGTCCTCGAGGTTGAGGAGGCGCAGGCATTTGCGCTCGGCCCGGTGCAACGGACGGGCCGGCTCGCCCTGCGCGCTCTGCGCGCCCCCCGCCTTTGCGCCAAATAGCCCGAAGGTGTCATGGGTGGTGAAGCGGTAAGGAAAGCCGTTGCGGCGCCCTCCAGCTCTCGCCGTGCGGTTTCGCGCCCAGGAATTCACCCCGACAAACCAAGTCGGGCGGTGGCCGGTCGCATCGTCCTTCTGGTGCTTCACTACGTCCTCGTCGGGCATGCCGGAGAAGTAGTTGTAGGATTTGTTGTATTCCCGCACATGCTCGAGGCAGAAGCGGTGGTACTCGCCCTCCCGGCCGCGCCCTTTGGGCGCAGGATAAAGTCCGGGCTCCGAGCAACCTTGCCATTCACATGACGGGCAGGCATCGCGCATGAGCCGGTTCGCGTCGGGCTTGACGCGAAGGCGATCGAAGAATTTCGAGTCGAGTTTCATTAATGCCAATTATGGGTCGTGAGCATGTCGAGGGCAAGCGGCGTGCCTCTCGTCTCGAACTGCGGGCCCAACTCTGCTAGTCTGGGTCGAGCGCGCTGCTCGCATTGGATCCGTGATTATTGAACAAAGTATGACGCGAGCCCCCACGGGGGCTGGGGGTGGGGTCGGAGGGCCGGGTTCAGTCGATGCATAGACGCGTTTCGTGGCCTACCCTCGCCGCCCTCTTGCTCGCCGCGATTTCCGTCGCGGCGACGCTGAGCGCCATCGACTTTCGGCTCGGCACCCTTGGCGACGAGTGGGCCAAGATCGACGCGGTGAGGTGACGCAAGCGGCGAACCTGATCCTAGCTCGCGACTTGCAGTTCATTGTCGAAGTCAGGCGCGCTTGCGCCGCATTCGCGGGCGGAGTGCTGGTCTTTGCGACGGTCAGGCTGGCAAGACTGGTGCTGCCAGAGCTGGCGACCTTGGCGGCGGCGGCCGCCACGGCGGCGACGCCGCTCGTCACCGTGCATGCCCGCATTTTCAAAGAGGACATTTTCGTCGCGCCCTTCGTCATCCTGGCGCTCGCCGCGTTGATCAAATTGCCGGAGCTCCGACGCCCCGCCGTGCGGTCCTGCTCGGCGTCCTTCTCGGCGTTGCCGCTGGGGCAAAATATATCGGGATCCTGCTCCTGCCCTTCGCGCTTGCCGCGATCCAGTTTATTCCCGGCCCGGGCACATCGAGGCGGGTCCGGCGGGCGCCGACCGTGGCTGGCGTGGCGATCGCCGTCTTTGTCCTCATCGAGCTTCCGGCGTTGTACCATCTCGCCAAGCTGCAACGAGGCCTCGGTTACGAATACAGTCACGCCACCCAAGGCCATGATGTGCCCATCTCGACGTCTCGAACGGACGCCCGACCTTGGGGTATTTCAACCCGGCGCTCAGGATCGTGGCGATGGACGGGTCGGTTGACAGGTTGAAGGAGATCGCCGAGGCGATTCACATTGCTGCTCCGGCTTTCACAGTCCGGCTCATCGAACGCAACCGCGCGAAATAGTAGAGATCAACCTGACGAGAAGGGCACGCCTCAAATGAACGTAGAGGAGTCGATCAGAGAGAAGTTGGCCCGGGCCTTCGCCCCGACCGAGCTTGAGGTGGTGAACGACTCGCACCGTCACGCCGGCCATCGGTCTTCGCCCGGGACGGGGGAGAGCCATTTCAGCGTCGCGGTGGTCTCGGCGGCCTTTGTCGGGAAGTCCCGGCTGGAGCGTCACCGCATGGTCAACGCGGTGCTCGCCAATGAGCTTGCGGGTTCCGTGCACGCGCTCGCCATCGCCGCGCTCACGCCGGAGGAGCGCTCCGGAGCGTGAGCAGGCCTCAGGGGGTGTCGCCGCTCCGGCGCTTGCCTTTGCGAGTGGCGAGCGGGGTCACGCGCAAGCTCGTGATGCGGTTCCTCTGTCGGCGGAGCACCTCGAAGCGGAAGTCATGAAAGGTGAAGCGCTGGCCCGGATCGGGGATGGTCTGGGCCTCGTGGATGACGAGCCCGGCGATGGTGGTCGCCTCTTCGTCCGGGATGTCCCAGTCCATCATGCGATTGACGTCGCGGATCGGCACCGAGCCGTCGACGATCAGGGAGCCGTCGGGCTGAACCTTGGCGGCGATCGAGGCGATGTCGGTCTCGTCGGTGATGTCACCCACGATCTCCTCGATGATGTCCTCTAGCGTGACGAGGCCCATGACCTCGCCATACTCGTCGACCACGATGGCGAAATGCGCCTTGCGCTTGAGAAAGGCGTTCAGCTGGTCCTTGAGCGTCGTGGTGTCCGGCACGAACCAGGGTGGCGTCGACAACGCCATGATGTCGAGCTTGCTCAGGTCACCGCGCGTTTCCCGCAGCGCGCGGAGCAACGTCTTGGCGTGCAGCACGCCCACGATTTCCTCGCGCTCGCCGCGCCAGAGCGGCAGCCTGGTATGCGAGCTCTTCAGCGCCGCATCGACGAGTTGCTCGGTCGGCAGCTCGACATCGATGGCGTCCATCTTGGTTCGGTGCACCATGATGTCGGAGACGGTGAGCTCGCGTAGATCGAGCACGCCGCCAAGCATGTCGCGGTCGAGCTTCACCACGCCGCCTTCCTTATGATGCAGCTCGATTGCGCCGCGCAGCTCCTCATGCGCCGATAGCACCTCGGCGTCGTCGCTGACGAAGGCGCCGAACAGCCGCAAGGTATGGCGGACCAGGAACTGCAGGGCCGCGGTCACCGGCGCGAGCACGGCCACCACGAAGCTGACGGCGGGCGCGAGCGCAAGCGCCATCCGGTCGGCATTGACGATCGCGTAGGTCTTGGGCAGCACCTCAACGAACAGCACCACGACCACGGTCATCACCACGGTGGCATAGGCCACGCCGGCCTCGCCGAAGAGAGTAAGGAACAGGCTGGTCGCGAGCGCGGAGGCGGCGATGTTGGCGAGGCTGTTACCAAGCAGGATGGCGCCGATCAGCCTTTCGCGAATCAGGAGGAGCCGGTTGACGATGCGGGCGTGCCGGTTGCCGTCCTCCTCGAGCGTATGCATGCGAGCGCGAGAGGCCGCGGTGAGCGCCGTTTCGGAGCCCGAGAAGAAGGCCGAGACGATCAGCAGCCCGATAATGGCACCGAGCGTCAACCCTATGCCCAATGTCATCGGCTGCCGCACGCCCGCGCCAGGAAAGCGCCCAGGCGCTCCATGTCAACATCGCGCTCCACGAAGGCTTGCCCTACGCCGCGCACCAGCACCAGGGCAAGCTTGCCGCCTTTGACCTTCTTGTCCTGAGCCATGAGCTGAAGCAGCCGCCCGGGCCTCGGCGTCTCGCCGGGAACGTCCGTGATCCGTGACGGCAAACCGACGGCGCCAAGGTGCCGTTCGACGCGGATCGCGTCGCTTTCGGGGCAAAGGCCCTGCTCAACCGAGAAGACGAACGCGAGGCGCATGCCGATGGCGATCGCCTCGCCATGCAGGAGCTTATCGGAATAGCCGGCATCGGCCTCCAAGGCATGGCCGAAGGTATGGCCAAGGTTCAACAGCGCCCGCGTCCCGCTCTCCTCGCGCTCGTCGGCCTCGACGATCGCCACCTTGGCGTGACAGCTCGTGGCGATGGCGGAGGCGCGCTCGGGGCCTTCTCCCGAGAAGATCTTCGGCCAGCTCTGCTCCAGCCAGGCGAAGAAGGGGGCGTCGCCAAGCAGCCCGTATTTCAGCACCTCGGCATAGCCCGAGCGGAAATCGCGCGGCTTGAGCGTGGTCAGTACGGAGATGTCGGCGAGCACCAGGCTCGGCTGGTGGAACGTGCCGATCAGGTTCTTGCCATGGGCCATGTCGATGCCGGTCTTGCCGCCGACCGAGGAGTCAACCTGGGCGAGCAGGGTCGTGGGGATTTGCACCAGGCGCACGCCGCGGCGAAGGATGCTGGCCGCGAAGCCTGCAAGGTCGCCCACCACGCCGCCGCCAAGAGCGATGACGGCGTCGCTACGCTCGACGCCAAGATCGAGCAGCCGCTCGCAGACCTTGGCGAGGACAGGAAGATTCTTGCTCGCTTCGCCGGGCGCCACCACGGCCTCGCCGAGGTACCGTCCATGCGCCTCAAGGCTCGCCTTCAGCCGCGCCAGATAGAGCGCGGCGACGGTGGCATCGCTAACCACCGCACAGCGCGCGCCGGGGAGAGCGGCCGCAATATTTTGGCCGGCCAGACCGAGCAGGCCCTCGCCGATGACGATGTCGTAGCTCCGCTCGGCGAGCCCCACTCTGATAGTGGTCCCGTCCGGGTGGGGCGCCAACGCGGCCGCGTGTTCTCGCATCATTGCACCTTGCCACGGCCGCCTTGCGCCGCTGCTTTCGTTTGAGAGCCGAGCCACCGCGCCAGAGCCTCGACCACTTCGGATACGATCACGTCGTGGGGCAAGTCGCGGCTCTCCACGGTGATGTCGGCCCCCGCGTAGACGGGATAGCGTTTTTGCATCAGCTCGCGCATCACTGTTTCCGGGTCGCCCGCGGCCAGCAAAGGCCGATTGCCGCGACGCCGCACGCGATGCAGCAGCACGGGCAATTCCGCCTTGAGCCAAATCGAGATGCCGCGCGCCTTGATGTTCGCCCGCGTACCGGCGCTCATATAGGCTCCCCCGCCGGTGGCGAGAACCTGGGGGCCGGCCTGCAGAAGGCGCGCGATCACCCGAGCTTCGCCCTGGCGGAAATAGGGCTCGCCATGCTCGGCGAAGATCTCGCTGACGGTCTGGCCGGCCGCAAGCTCGATCTCGCTGTCGGCATCGGTGAAGGAAAGCTCAAGCCGGTTGGCAAGCCGCCTGCCCACCGCCGTCTTGCCGGCTCCCATGAGGCCGATCAGCACGATGCTCCTCGATCCAAGGGCCTCGCGGATGCGTGCTAGCCGTTCCTGCTTCAGCTCTTTCTTGCGCTCAGCCAGTCGTAAACTCATCCAATCATCTAAGGTGGCGCGACGAGCAGCCGCCTCGGCGCATTCGGTCGGGCGCACGGTTCCACGATTTTCCCATGCTGACAACGGCCTTTCGAATCGTCCATCATGGGAGAAAGGTGGAAGCCATCCCGCGGTTTGGGCCATAATGACGCCCTGTTCGCGACTAGAAGACGCTTAAGGAAACGAGCGCCTCGATGCCGACACTCTTCCGATTCCTGATGGTCATAGCCGTGATCGCCGGTGTCGTCACTGGAAGCCTCTATGTGCTCGCCGAATACTTTCAACCGCAGCCGAAGGAAATCTCCAAATCCTTGCGTAACGTCAAGGTACGGACCGAGTAGGCGTATCCTCGCAGGGCTCGTCGCGGTGCTGGCGATCATCCTCAGCGGATGGGGGCCGGCCTTGGCGCAGGTCGAGCGCCGCGAGCTGCCGGTGCTCCAGGGGGAAAGCCCTGCGCCTCACGGCCTCGGAGGCCCGGCCGAGGAGTCGCGCCCGGGGTCCGGCTATCGGCGTCCAGCGTTGCCTCAGTCGCCATCTTCGCTGCCTGAGGCGGCGTCGCGTGCGCCGGAGGCAAGCGCTTTGCCGTTGGACGCTTGGCGCGGGCTCGGGGGGCCCGCGCAGGAACGGCTGCTCGCTCAGATTTCCCTTCCGTCCCCATCGCCCGCGCTTACGAAGCTCATCGCCCAGGCGCTTGCAACCGACCCCAAGGGAGAGGGCGGCGAGGTGCGGCTTGCGGCACTCGAGCGGGCGGGCCGCGTCGAGGAGCTGGCCGAGGCCTTACGCGGGTTTGGGGGCGCGGATGAGCCGGGCGCGGCGCGCTATGCGTTGGCCTTGCTTGCGGAGGGTCGCGGCGACGAGGCTTGCGCCATGGAACTCGGGGCCGGGTCCGCCGCCGCGCCGGCGAATAGCAACGCCAAGCGAGCCGCCTTTCTCATTCCTGCCTATTGCGCCGCGGCCGAGGGCGACAAGGATGGCGCCAGTCTCGCGCTCAGTCTTGCTCGCGACAGCGGCATCGATGCAGGGCTCGCGGCCAATGCTATCGACCGTCTGGCCAAGGGCGCCTCGCGCGGGGCCATTCTGCCGAGAAGCGTCGACGTGCTCGACTATCTCTTTCTCAAGCTCGGCCAAGCGGGCGGGAGCACCGAGATCGCGGCGCGGGCAACTCCTGAGCTTCTCTTTCTCTTGGCGCAGGACGAGCAAGCGCCGGCGGAGCTTCGGCTGGCGGCGGCAGAGCGCGCGGCAGCCCTGAACATAATCGATGGGGAGGGGCTGGGCAGCGTCTACCGGAAAGCGGCGCCACAGCTCGCCAAGTCTGCGCAATCGCCCGCGGCGCTTCGGGCGAAGCTGTTCGCCACGCTCGAAGGACAGGCTGCGGCCAAGATCCGCGCCGAGTCGATCGAAGCCCTGTTGGCAAGTGGAAAGGACGCGAGGATCGAGATTCCGATCGCCGAGGCCTTGGCGCAGGCAAACGCCGGCCTTGCGGAGGACCCACAAGCGGCAGGTTTCGCCGAGACGGGGGTGCGCGTCGCGGCGCTTGCCGGCGAGGATCAGGCGGCCTGGGAGTGGGCCGACACCGGCGGCGAGCATGTGCGGAGCTGGCAGTTGCTGCTTGGCGCAATCGATCCCGTCGACGAGCGGGCCCGGGCCGCGCTCGATGCCGGGGTGGAGATTGCGCTCAAGACCGAGGTGCCCGGCCCGCTGCTGCAACGCCTGGTCACGGTTCTCGATGCGCTTGACGAGGAGGTGCCCATCCCGCTTTGGGAGCTTGCCGGCAAGACCCCGCAGCCCGAGGAT
Source organism: uncultured Alphaproteobacteria bacterium (assembly GCA_963804515.1). Taxonomy (GTDB): domain Bacteria; phylum Pseudomonadota; class Alphaproteobacteria; order Rhizobiales; family Methyloligellaceae; genus Methyloceanibacter. Next base: position 464,709 of record CAWDQR010000008.1, read on the forward strand.
GGTTATCTGCCGGAGACCGGACTCCTCACCACCTTGAAGGAGGCCGCCGATGCCGGGGAGGTGGGGCGCACGGTGCTGCTGGTCGCCGCGGCGCTCGGGCCCAACGGCCCGCCAGGCGCCCATTTGATCGCGCTTGGCGATGGATTGCGGGCGCTGAAGCGCGTAGGGCTCGACGCCGAAGCAAGGCGCATTGCCTTCGAGGCGCTTTACGCCCATTGGCCTGCGCGCGGAAAGGTCTGAAGCCTTGGGCGCCTCGAAAGGCCGATCGGGCGGCGAAGCAAGCTCCGAGCTCGCGCTCTTCCTCGACATGCTCATGGCCGAGCGCGGCGCCGCGGCCCAGACCGTCGAGGCCTATACGCGCGATCTGAGCGAGTTCCTCGCCTTCCTCGCCGCCAAGGGCACGACCGCGCTCGACGCATCGGCCGACAATGTGCGCGCCTTCCTCGCGCAGCTGAGCCGCAAGGGACTTGCCGTGACCTCTCGGGCACGCAAGCTCTCGGCCATCCGTCAGTTCCTCCGGTTTCTCTTGGCGGAGGGTTTGCGTAACGACGATCCCTGCTCGGCCATCGACAGTCCGAAGCTCGGGCGACCCTTGCCGAAATTGCTGTCCCTCACCGAGGTCGAGACCTTGCTCGAGACCGCGGCGCAAGCCGTTGAGCATGCGGCGGACGGCTCGGCCAGCCGGCGCGCGCTCCGCGTCTATGCGCTGCTCGAGACGCTCTATGGCACGGGTTTGCGCGTGTCGGAGCTGCTTGGCCTACCACGCGGTGTGCTCGTCAGCGACGACCGCGTCCTCACCATCAAGGGAAAAGGAGGCCGCGAGCGCCTCGTGCCCCTCAACGACGCCGCGCGCAAGGCGCTTGCGACCCATTTAGCGGCGCTCGACGCGGACCAAGCTCGAGGCAAGGCGCCGTCACCCTGGCTGTTTCCGTCTGGAGGCTCTCAACATTTGACCCGCCAGCGGTTCGGCCAGGAGTTGAAGGCGCTTGCGCTTGCCGGCGGCATCGAACCTTCGCGCGTGTCCCCGCATGTGCTCCGCCATGCATTTGCGAGCCATTTGCTCGAGCGCGGCGCCGATTTGCGCACGGTGCAACAGCTCTTGGGCCACGCCGACATTTCGACCACCCAGATCTACACCCATGTCATCGAGGAGCGGCTGCGCCGCCTAGTCGAACAACACCACCCGCTGGCTCAGCTCCATTTAACCAAACGGAGCTAAGCTCACCGCCAAGGCCGAGAGGACGTTGCCCGTTGACAGGGTTGCTCCCCAAGGCCACTTAACAAATCCGTTCCGGCCGCTTAGGCGGCTGCGCCCGTCTAGGACGGGTTCGAGGTGGCTTCCCTAACCGAATGCGTACTTATCTCGATTTCGAAAAGCCGATTGCCGAGCTTGAAAGCAAGGTCGCCGAGCTCAAGGCGCTCGCTGCCGAGCAGGGCTCCGTGTCCATTCAAGAGGAGCTCGCCAAGCTCGAGGCCAAGGCGAGGGAAGCCCTCGAAGAAACCTATTCAGAGCTCACGCCCTGGCAGAAAACGCAAGTTGCCCGTCACCCCGAGCGCCCGCATTTCCGCAATTATATCGAGGGACTGGTGCAGGACTTCACGCCGCTCGCCGGCGACCGATATTTCGGCGAGGACCAGGCGATCCTTGGCGGCATTGGGCGCCTGAAGGGCCGCTCGGCGATGATCATCGGGCATGAAAAAGGCTCCGACACCGAAGGCCGCATCAAACACAATTTCGGCATGGCGCGGCCAGAGGGCTATCGCAAGGCGCTGAGGCTCATGGAGATGGCGGACCGATTCTCGCTGCCCGTGGTGAGCCTTGTCGACACCGCGGGGGCCTATCCTGGCGTTGGCGCGGAGGAACGGGGCCAAGCCGAGGCTATCGCAAGATGCACCGACTGCTGCTTGAGCCTAGGCGTGCCGACCATCTCGGTCATCATCGGCGAGGGCGGCTCGGGCGGGGCCGTGGCCATCGCCACCGCCAATCGCGTCTATATGCTCGAACATGCAATCTATACCGTCGCGTCGCCGGAGGCGGCCGCCTCCATCCTCTGGCGCGACTCGAGCCGCGCGGTGGATGCCGCCACAAATATGAAGATTACGGCGCAGGATCTGCTCAAGCTCGGCATCATCGACGGCATCATCGCCGAGCCGGTCGGGGGCGCCCACCGGGACGGCCGCGAGGTGGTGGAGGCTACCGGGGAGAGGATCGGTCAGGCTTTGGCTGAGTTCGACGACCTGCCGCCCGAGGCCATTCGCAAGGCTAGGCGCGAGAAATTCCTAGCCATCGGCCGGGTAGGTTGAGGCTTCTGCCTGGAAAAACGCCATTTTTGAGTCCAACTGTGGCTTGCTTGACGCTATAATAGGAGTTAAGCGGGAGAAACGCCGAAGCTTTGGCGCGGGGGATTGTTTGAGCGCTAACTTCGTCTTAACCCGTGAAGTTTGATCTTGGACGAGGTGCGCAAGGGGCACTGCGTATGCTTCGCTCAGGTTTGGTCAACGCCGTTATCGCGGCGAGCGCGCTGACGTCAGTCGTCGCGCTCGGCGGTTGTGGCCAATTCTCGCCACCCTATCTCCGACCTCTGTCGGCCCAGACGCGGGCGCTTCTCGCCGAGAAGGGCATGACTGAAGACTCGCCCGTCCTCATACGCATCTTCAAAGCCGAGTCGGAGCTTGAGATCTGGAAGGCAAAAGACGACGGACGTTTCTATCTCTTCAAGACTTATCCGATCTGCGACTGGTCGGGCAGCCTCGGACCCAAGGTAAACCAAGGCGACCGCCAGGCTCCCGAAGGGTTCTATCTCGTCTCCGCAGCGCAGATGAACCCGAACAGCAAATACCACCTCTCTTTCAATATAGGTTTCCCCAACGCCTATGATCGGTCCAACGGTCGCACCGGCGCGGACATCATGGTGCATGGCGACTGCAAGTCGGCGGGCTGCTACGCCATGACCGACGGGGTCGTCGAGGAGATCTACATCCTCGCGCGCGAGGCGCTTGCCGGCGGCCAACCCGCATTCCAGGTGCAGGCCTATCCGTTCCGCATGACGGCGGCGAACATGACCAAGCACAAGAGCGACAAATGGTACAACTTTTGGCGGAACCTCAAGGAAGGCTACGACTATTTCGAGGTCACCCACCAGCCGCCCAAGATCGATGTGTGCGACAAGCACTATCTCATCAACACGGCCTTCGTCGATCGTGGGGCAAGGCCCGATCCGGCCGGTGCTTGCCCGGCCTATGAGCGGCTTCCGGTGCAGGCCGCGCCACGCGGCCCGGTGCTGCAGCAGGCTTCGGTGAAGTCCGGCCCCTGGCAGACGCAAACGAAGCAAGGCCCCTCGGCTAACGCGGGGACGACGTCCTCCATCGCGGCAGCATCGATCGGCAAGCCGCTCGGTAGCTGGTTCGGTCTGAGTTTCGGGGAGCTGAAGCCGGTCTACCAGGCCTTCACCCTCGGCCCGGCGACGCCGGCCATGGGGCGCTAGTCCCGCCACGCGATCGCCTCTCTTCCCCGCATGATGGCGGATATGGTGCGGCAGGCTGTTGGGCTTCTCATCGTCGTTGCGCTCTTTGGCGTGGGCTTCGTCCTGTTCAGCCCCGACGGCAGGCAGCTGCTCGACCGCGGCTCGATCGCCCTCAAGCGTTTCGAGAACCATTGGTATTACCGCAATGGACAGCCGCTCCCCGGCACGCCCGATCTCGCCAAGCTCGATGCAAGACTTGCGGCTCAGGGCTTGCAGCTCGGCGCGCCGGTCTTCTTGCGCATCTTCAAGCTCGAATCGGTGCTTGAGCTGTGGATGGAGAAGGACGGCCGCTATCGCCTGTTCGCGACCTATCCGATCTGCCTCTGGTCGGGACGGCTTGGCCCCAAGCTAAGCGAAGGCGATCTCCAAGCGCCGGAAGGCTTCTACACGGTTGGGTCCGAGCAGCTCAATCCCAACAGCCGCTGGCACCGCTCCTTCAATCTCGGCTTCCCCAACGAGTTCGACCGCGCCCATGGGCGCACCGGCTCCTTACTCATGGTCCATGGCGGATGCCAGTCGATTGGCTGCTATGCCATGACCAATGATGTCGTCGACGAGCTTTGGCGGATCGTGACGGCGGCGCTCGCTGGGGGTCAGCCGAGCTTCCAGGTGCAGATCTTTCCGTTCCGCATGACCGATGTGAAACTCGCCGCGCGAGAATCGAGCCCGTGGAGCGGCTTTTGGGCAGAGTTGAAGCCCGGCTACGATGCCTTCGAGCAGAGTCACGTTCCACCCGCCGTCAACGTCTGCGACGGCCGTTACGTCATCGAGGACAAGTCCCTCGAGCCGGGGGAGACGGGCTGCCCGGCCAAGGCGGCGCATCAGTCTTGAGGCCTTGCGCGACGCTTAAGGGGTGAGCGGCCAGAAGTTCAGGATCAGGGCACGCTGGCGACGAGGACGATCAGCGTTAGGGGCAGACCGAGATAGGGAGCTCACGCGCCCGGCCACCGGCTCGAACACAGCCTGCTAGCTGTATGTGCCGTGGCAGTGCTTGTACTTCTTACCGGACCCGCAAGGGCAGAGCGCGTTTCGTTGCACCTTGCCCCAGCTCGTGGGATCGGCTGGGTTCGGGCCCGGGCTCGCTTTCCGCGCCCGCGCGAGCTTGGCGCTGCCCCGCCCCTCGCCTGCCATGGGGCCGCCATTGGCCGCCTCCAGCGCGAACTCGTCCTCTCCGGTGAGAGGGTCGAGATGGTGCGCTTCCATCGGGGGGAGCTCAGTCGCTTCGAGCGGCGGAGCCTCATCCTGCCGGGCGATCTGCACATGCATGAGCTGGCCGGTCACGGCCTCGCGCAAGCGGGCCAGCATATGCTCGAACAAGGTGAAGCTCTCGCTCTTATACTCGTTCAGCGGATCGCGCTGGCCATAGCCGCGCAGGCCGATGACCTGGCGGAGATGCTCGAGCGTCACGAGATGCTCGCGCCAAAGATGGTCCAAGGTCTGCAACAGCACCGCCTTTTCAATCTGCCGCATGATCTGCGGCCCGAAATCCGCGGCCTTCTTAGCGGCTCGCGCATCGGCGGCCCTGACCAGGCGCTCATGCACCTCCTCCTCGCCGATGCCCTCTTCCTGGGCCCAGTCGGCGATCGGGAGATCGAGATCGAAAGTGGACTGCATGTCCTCTTTTAGGCCGGGCACGTCCCACTGCTCGGCGAAGGACTTCAGCGGAATATGCTTGGCGATGAGGTCGTCGATCACCTGCCGGCGCATGTCGCCGATGGTCTCGCCCAAATCCGCATCGGTCATCAGGTCGCGGCGCTGCTCGAAGATCGCCTTACGCTGATCGTTCATCACATTGTCGTATTTGAGCAGGTTCTTGCGGATGTCGAAGTTGCGCGCCTCGACCTTGGCTTGAGCCTTCTCCAGTGCCTTGTTGATCCAGGGATGGATGATGGCCTCATCCTCCTTGAGGCCTAATGCCTGCAACATGCCATCCATGCGCTGGGAACCGAAGATGCGCATGAGGTCGTCCTCGAGCGACAGGAAGAAGCGCGAGCGGCCGGGGTCGCCTTGGCGTCCCGAGCGGCCGCGCAGCTGATTGTCGATGCGGCGGCTCTCATGGCGCTCGGTGCCGATGACGTAGAGGCCGCCGGCGGCAAGCGCCGTCTGCTTCTTCTGGGCGACGTCGGCCTTGATCTCGTCTCGCTTCGCCGCGATCTGCTCAGGGGCGAGCTCTTTGCCCTTGGCGGTCTCCTCGGCGATCCAGTCCTCGATCCGCATGTCGGGATTGCCGCCGAGCTGGATGTCGGTGCCGCGTCCGGCCATGTTGGTGGCGATGGTGACGGCGCCCGGAACGCCGGCTTGCGCGATGATATGGGCCTCCTGCTCGTGATAACGCGCATTCAGCACCTGATGCGGCACCTTGTCCTTCTTCAACAGCTCCGACAGGATTTCCGACTTCTCGATGGACGTCGTGCCCACGAGCAAGGGCTGGCCACGCTTGGACGCCTCTTTGATCAGCGCGATGATGGCCCGGTATTTCTCGGTCGCACTGCGGTAGACCTCGTCGTCCTCGTCGTCGCGGATCATGTCCATGTTGGTCGGAACCTCGACCACGTCGAGGCCATAGATGTCGAGGAACTCTTCGGCCTCGGTCACGGCCGTGCCAGTCATGCCGGCGAGTTTTTCGTAAAGCCGGAAGTAGTTCTGGAAGGTGATCGAGGCCAACGTCTGGTTCTCGGGCTGGACCTTGACATGCTCCTTGGCCTCGAGCGCCTGGTGCAGGCCTTCGGAATAGCGGCGTCCCTGCATCATGCGGCCGGTGAACTCGTCGATGATGATCACCTCGTCGTTCTTGACGATGTAGTCGCGGTCGCGCTGGAACAGCGTATGCGCCCGCAGCGCCTGCTGGACGTGGTGGACGACGGTGACATTCTCGATGTCGTAAAGCGACTCGCCCTTGAGCATGTCGGCCGCGGTGAGCAGTTGCTCCACATGCTCGTTGCCGGCTTCGGTCAAAGTGACGACGCGTGTCTTCTCGTCGAGCTCGTAGTCGCTCTTCGCGAGCTTCGGAATGAAGATGTCGATGGCGTTGTAGAGATCAGAGCGGTCGTCGAGGGGGCCGGAGATGATGAGCGGCGTGCGCGCCTCATCGATCAGGATCGAGTCCACCTCGTCGACGATGGCGTAATAGTGGCCGCGCTGCACCATCTCGGCCATGCTGTATTTCATATTGTCGCGCAGATAATCGAAGCCGAACTCGTTGTTGGTGCCGTAGGTCACGTCGGCGGCATATTGTACCCGGCGTTCCTCGTCGTTGAGATCGTGCACGATGCAGCCGACAGAGAGCCCCAAGAACTTGTAGATGGCGCCCATCCAGGCGGCGTCGCGTTTGGCGAGGTAGTCGTTGACGGTAATGACATGGACGCCACGGCCGGCTAGCGCGTTCAGATAGACGGGGAGCGTCGCCACCAGCGTCTTGCCTTCGCCGGTCTTCATCTCGGAGATGCGTCCCTCATGCAGCACCATGCCGCCGATCAGCTGCACGTCGAAATGACGCTGCCCGATGGTGCGCTTGGCCGCCTCTCGGACCGTGGTGAAGGCCTCCGGGATCAGGTCCTCGATGGAGGTCCCCTCTCTCACGCGGGCGCGGAAGACTTCCGTGCGGGCACGCAAGGCCTCGTCCGACAGGGCCGCAACCTCGGGCTCGAGGGCGTTGATGGCGGCGACAGAAGCCGGGTACTTCTTGAGCTTGCGGTCGTTGGAGCTGCCGAAGACCTTGCTGGCCAAGGCGCCAAAGGAAAGCATCGATCTAGCCTCTTATCGCAAGAGCTTGTTCAGTGGCGATCTCGCATGACGCGAAATCATCGGGCCGCGAAGCGTAGTGCTCCCCTTCCCAGGCCGGCCCCATCAAACCCGCGGAAAGCGACCAAAAAATGCCAGGGAACAAACGCCCGTGAGACATAAGAGGAGCCCCAACCCTTGTCAACGCGGGGCTCCGCCGATGCCTGGCCGACGGCGGCCATCACGAGCGCAGGGCTATGCCGATTGTTTCGAGGCGGGGGCGGCTTGGGTCTGACCGATCTCGTCGAGCGTCTTTTGCAGCGACAGCTGGCTCAGCCTGTCGAATGGCAGGCTGACAAAGATGCCGATGCGATTGTTCAGCATTCTCAGGGTGTCGGCGAAGGCGAGATGGCGCTCGGCCTCGCTGCCCTCGCCTTTGGCCGGGTCGGGCAGGCCCCAATGGGCCGTCATGGGCTGGCCCGGCCAGATCGGGCAGACCTCTTTGGCCGCGTTGTCGCAGACGGTGAAGACGAAGTCGAGGGTCGGTGCGTCGGGCCGTGAGAACTCCTCCCAAGACTTCGAGCGGAGCTCCGACACATCGAAATGCGCCTGACGCAGGATCTGGAGCGCAATGGGATCCACGTGTCCTTTTCGGTTGGCTGCCGGCGCTGAAGCCCCGGAACCTGCCTGTGCCCAGGCGGTTCATGACGCACTCCGCCATGATCGAGCGCGCCGAGTTTCCGGTGCAAAGGAAGAGAACATTGAGGGGCACCTTGCTGCTTACCACGTTCATAAGCGGTTCCTCCTTCGTCATGCGGGGCACCACCCGACCACCGCGTCTTTGTCTTTCATAAGAGTTCCGCAAATCTCTAGCTGGCCGTGGCAGCAATCCTCCACCAGGAAGGACAAGAGGTTGCGGGTGCCCTCAAGATCCACGGAATAGATGATCGAGCGGCCGTCTTTACGCGACGCCAACAACTGCGCGCGAGAGAGAATGGCGATATGGAACGACAGGGTGTTGTGCGGCACCTTAAGCCTCCGCGCGATGTCACCCGCCGCCATGCCGTCAGGCCCGCATTGAACGAGCAGACGGAAGATTTTCAGGCGGCTCTCCTGTGCCAAGGCGCCAAGCGCGAATATTTCCATGTATCGAGACATATGGAAACAATGGGGCGCGAGTCAATGCGCTTGTCGCCCGTCGATCCACAGCGCGGCAGGCCCGCCAGCAGGCCATTTGGAGGGCGAAGGTGCCCTAAATTCGCCGCTTGGCATCGCGCCGCCCCCAGTCTATGAAGGCGCCCGGGGGAAGCGAGCGAACCCACCCGTCTTGTGGTCAGACGGGCAGAAGAAGAGGATCTCACTCCGTGAAAACTTGGCGAGCCTTGCTGCTCATCGCAGCCTCTATTGTTTGGGTTCCGCTCGCTGCTTCGGCTGAGGACGTGGTCGTCGCCCAGATCAACGGCGTGGACATCAAGCAGTCGGATCTCGACTTTGCGGCCTCCGAGGTGGGCGCTCAGCTCGCCAACTACCCGCCAGAGGATCGCCGGAGGATGCTGCTGCAATTCGTCATCGAGAACGAGCTGATGGCCGAGGCCGCCATGAAGGACGGTCTGGACAGCGGGCAGAGCTTCGAGGATCGCCTCAAATACCACCGGCGCCGCGCATTGCGTGACGCGTATTTCGACAAGAGCGTGCGCAATGCCGTCACCGAGGAAGATGCCAAGAAGGTCTATAACGAGAAGATCTCCAGCGTGAAGCCCGAGGAAGAGATCCACGCCCGCCACATCCTCGTCAGCACGGAGGCCGAGGCCAAGGAGATCGCCGAGCGGCTGAAGAAAGGCGAGGATTTTGCCACGCTCGCCAAGGAGAAATCGAAGGACCCGAGCGCTGAAGGCGGCGATCTTGGCTTTTTCGGCCGGGGTCAGATGCTGAAACCCTTCGAGGATGCGGCCTTCGCGCTCGAGGTTGGCCAGATCTCAGAGCCGGTGCAGACGCAGTTCGGCTGGCACATCATCAAGGTCGAGGAGAAGCGCATGCGGCCGCTGCCGACCTTTGATGAGGTGAAGGACACCATCATCAGCCAGCTCACCCAGCAAAAGGCGAAGCAGACGCTCACAGAGCTGCATGACGCCGCCAAAATCGACATCGTCGATCCGCAGATCAAGAAGGCGATGCAGGATGCGGCGGTCAGGGGCGAAACCCCACCGGAGGACGAGGGCGAGCCCTCGGGGGGCGTCGAAGACAATCACTGACGGGGATCGCCTGATCCAGGGTCGCGCGTCGCGATGACCACGATCTCGCCTTTCGCACCAAAGAACCTGCCGCGGCTACCCGGCATCGCTGGCGTTCGGTTCGCCGCTTGCGCCGCGGGGATCCGCTACCCCGGGCGCACCGATCTCTTGCTCGCTTTGTTCGATCCGGGCACGAGTGTCGCGGGCGTGCTCACCCGATCCAAGACGGCGTCGGCCCCGGTCGAGTGGTGCAGGACGCGTCTGGCGCACGGCATGGCGCGTGCGCTCGTGGTCAATTCCGGCAACGCAAATGCCTTCACCGGCCGGCGCGGCCGCGAAACGGTGAAGCTGACGGTCGAAGCCGCCGCGCAGGCGGCGGGGTGTCTCGAGGCCGACGTCTATCTCGCATCGACCGGGGTGATCGGCGAGCCGCTCGACCCGGCCAAATTCACGACCCTGCTCGCAGGGCTTGCCGCTGGGGCCGAGCCAGAGGGAATCGAGCAAGCGGCCCGCGCGATCATGACCACCGACACCTATCCGAAGCTTGCTACGCGCCAGGCGGCGATCGAGGGCGTTTCCGTCACCATCAACGGCATTGCCAAGGGCGCCGGGATGATCGCCCCGGACATGGCGACCATGCTCGCTTTTCTCTTCACCGATGCGGCGATCGAACCCGGACCTTTGCAAGAGGTGCTCGCTCCCGCCGCGGATGAGACGTTCAACGCCATCACCATCGATGGCGACACGTCGACCAGCGATACGCTGCTCCTCTTCGCCACGGGAAGCGCCGCGTCGAGAGGTGCGCCGAGAATTGGCTTGGCGCGCGATCCGAGGCTCGCGAGCTTCCGCGCCGCGCTAACCGAATTGATGCGCGATCTCGCCCATCAGGTGGTGAAGGACGGGGAGGGGGCGACGAAATTTGTCACGGTGCGTGTCACCGGCGCGGAAAGCGAGAGCGCGGCACGCGCGATCGCGCGGTCCATCGCCAACTCGCCTCTGGTGAAGACGGCGATCGCGGGCGAGGACCCCAATTGGGGACGCATCGTCATGGCGGTGGGCAAGGCCGGCGAAGCGGCCGACCGCGACAAGCTCGCCATCCGGCTGGGCGACATTCAGGTCGCCAAGGAGGGCGAGGTGGACCCGAGCTACCGCGAGGAGCTCGGCGCCGCCTATATGAAGAGGCGCGAGATCGCCATCACCGTGGATGTCGGCGTAGGTAGTGCCGCTTCAACCATCTGGACCTGCGATCTCACGGACGGGTACATCGCCATCAATGCCGCCTACCGGTCCTGACCGGAGATGGGCAACGGCCCTCCGCTCGTTCTGGTCGTGGCCTGCGTTCTCCTCGACGGGGAAGGGAGAACTCCTGATCGCCAAGCGCCCGGAGGGGCGTTCGCTTGCGGGGCTCTGGGAATTCCCGGGCGGCAAAATGGAGCATGGAGAAGCGCCGGAGGCCACGCTGATTCGCGAGTTTGCCGAGGAGCTCGGCATCGAGATCGCGCCGGCCGATCTTGCGCCCTTGACCTTCGCCAGCCACACTTATGCGGACTTCCACCTGCTGATGCCGCTCTTTCTGTGCCGACGCTGGCGGGGACATCCGGCAGCCCATGAAGGTCAAGAGCTTGCCTGGGTGAGGCCCGAAGAGCTTGCCGCCTACGCCATGCCGCCGGCCGATGAGCCGCTCAAGGCGATCTTGCGCGAGCTGTTGTGAGGCGCTTCCCTATGAGCCGGCTTTGGTCTTCGGTTTGGCGACTGCTGCGAAAGCGGCCTTGTCGCCCGCCGCATGCTCCGTGGTCCGAAGCGCTTCGGCGAGCCGCTGGGTGGCGCTCCCAGGCGCCGCAGGGTTTTGCTGGCTCGCATGGGGCGCCCATCCGCTCAAGTGGACGATCTCGAAGCTCGCCACGACCCTCCCAGCCGGCGTGCCGTGACGCGTCCGGTAGATCTCCTCGGCGCGCTCAAGCGTCCGGCGTGGCAGCGGCGCTTTCCGCCTGGCCGCGAGCACATTGCCGCCCCCCATGGCCCTGATCTCACGCATCAAATCGCGCGGGGCCGGATAGATGACGTTAAGCACCTCTGCATCGCTCACGGGGAGGGCGAAGCCCGCGCGTTGCAGCAGGCCGCCATACTCCCTGACATCGGCAAAGGGGGCGATGTGTGGGCTTGCACCGCCCTGTTGCTCGGCCTCGGCCTCGATCAGCGCGTTGCGGAGCTCTTGCAGGGACCGGCTGCCCAGGGCCGCGCCGATGAACAGGCCATCCGGACAGAGCGCGCGGCGGATCTGGATGAGCGCGCCGGGGAGATCGTTGACACGATGCAGCGCAAGGCCGGAGACCACGAGATTGAAACTTGCGTCCCTGAACGGCAGCAGCTCCTCGTCGCAGACGACGCAGGGCCGCGGACAAAGCGCGGCTAGCGCCGGCACGCTCTCGGCATAGATCATCTGCCCGACCGAGGGGAGCGCCGACACCGCGCGCCCTAACACCCCGTCATAAGCGCCGAGGTCGAGGGCACGCGGAAAGTCGCGCAAGATCGCCCCGATACGGTCGGCGACCTCAGACGCCACGCGGTCGAGCAGGAATTCGTGCTGCGCCATCTCGCCCGCAAAGCGCGCGCGGCGGCGGCGCAACAGGCCGCGGTCGAACAGCTGCAGCTCCTCACTCATGCGCCTGAACGCATCCTGCCGCTTCCCTACGACACCGCCGAGCCTTGCCTTTCGGCGGCGGCGATCGCCGATCCGCCAGTCTACGACCGCGCGCGCCGCGGCGCGCTATTCTTCGACCATGCGCGACCTGATCTAGAGCTTCAAATATGGGGATCGGCACGAAGAACCGCCGCTGTTCGGCCGGTGGTTGGCGGCCGCCGGCGCGGAGCTCCTCGCCGACGCCGACCTGATCGTGCCGGTGCCGCTCTGCCGCTCGAGGCTCTGGTCGCGGCGCTTCAATCACTCGGCCATGCTCGCCCATGCGGTTGGCAGGCACGCAGGCGTCCCGGTCGATTGCTTCCTGCTCGGCCGTATGCGGCGAACGCCGAGCCAGGTGGGGCTCACGGCGGCGCAGCGGCGGCGGAACATCGCAGGCGCCTTTCGCGTCACCCTCGCGCGTGCCCACATGCGCGGCAAGCGTATCGTCGTCGTCGATGACGTCATTACCACCGGCGCCACCGCAGATGCCTGCGCGCGGGCCTTGAAGCGGGCGGGCGCGGCGCGGGTCGATATTTTGGCGCTGGCTCGGGCTGTGGAACCTGCCGCTTTCCTCCTGTAGCCTCTAATCTCGGACGAATCGACCGGTCGAGCAAAGAAGCTTGGATGACCAGAATTATCCTCTACACCGCGCCCTTTTGTGGCTATTGCCGCGCCGCGAAGCAGCTGCTTTCGCGCAAAGGGCACGCCTTCATCGAGATCGACGTGAGCGAAGACCGCACCAAGCGCGAGGAGATGATCTCCCGTGCCTTTGGCCGGCGCACCGTGCCGCAGATCTTGATCGATGGGAGCCATGTGGGCGGCTATGAGGAGCTCGCCGCGCTTGACCGCGCCGCGAAGCTCGATCCCTGGCTTGCGGCCGAGCCACGCGCGGCCGAGCCGCTTGTGGCCGAGGCTCGTCTGGTTGCCGACGAGCCGGGGCAATGATCGCTCCTCTGGCGGCTCCGTTTCGGACGGCCTTGGTTCAGCTCAGGTCGGGCCGCTCCATTCAGCCCAATATGGAGCTGACGGAGACGCTCATCCGGCGCGCGGCATCCGGCGGCGCCGTCTATGTGCAGACGCCCGAGAACACCGCGATCATGGAGCTTGAGCTCGAGCGGCTATTGGCCGAGGTCGATTTCGAGGAGCAAAGCACGCCTCTCGCGCAGCTCCGAGCCCTCGCCAAGGACCTCGGCCTTTGGCTGCATGTGGGCTCGCTCGCCATCAAGCTCGACCAAACCAAACTCGCCAACCGGTCCTATCTCATCGCCCCCGGCGGGGAGATCGTCGCGCGCTACGATAAGCTTCATATGTTCGACGTCGATCTCGCGGGCGGGGAGAGCTATCGGGAATCCCGCACCTTCCGCCCTGGCACCAAGGCCGTGCTTGCCGATCTGCCTTGGGGACGGCTCGGCTTCAGCATCTGCTACGACCTTCGCTTCCCCGCGCTTTACCGCGCCCTGGCATGCGCGGGCGCCGACTTCATCGCCGTGCCCTCCGCCTTCACCAAACAGACCGGGGAGGCCCATTGGCGCGCGCTCCTGCGCGCCCGCGCGATCGAGACCGGCGCCTTCATTCTCGCCGCCGCTCAAGGCGGGCTGCATGAGAACGGCCGCAGCACCTATGGGCACAGCATGATCGTCTCGCCTTGGGGTGAGGTCCTGGCGGAAGCGGGCGAGGATCCCCAAATTCTCTTCGCCGATATCGACCTCAAGCTTTCCGCCGAGGCGCGGGGGAAAGTGCCCTCGTTGAGCCACGGGCGCCAATTCGAGGTCGAGATCGCGGGCCCGGGCGCAGAGGCCCAAAGAGGGGCGTCATGATCCGCTATGCGCTGGCTTGCGACGAGGGTCACGGCTTCGAGGCCTGGTTCGGCTCGGCCGAGGCCTATGACGAGCAGGCGGATGCGAAGGTGATCGTTTGCCCGTGTTGCGGCAGCCTCAGCGTAGGCAAGGCCCCCATGGCGCCCTATGTGGCGAAGCGAGGCCCGAAGCGGCGCGCGCCCGAGCGCGACGAGCGTCCCAAATCCTATGCCATGCTGCGCAAGTTGCGTTCCGAGCTCACCGCCAATGCCGATTATGTCGGGGCGAAATTCCCGGAAGAGGCTCGCAAAATCCATTTCGAGGAGGCGGCGCCCCGCAGCATCTATGGCGAGGCTACACCTGAAGAGGCGCGCGAGCTGATCGAGGAAGGCATCGCCGTCTACCCGTTGCCGCCGCTGCCCGAGGACCGGAACTAAGGCCCCCGGCGGTATGCAAGTGGGTGCAAAAAAGTCGAGTTCAAATAAACTTGTTGTTGGGGGCGCCCTGTTACACCCTTGATGATCTAATATCGGAAAGCCGCCGAGCCTTGGTTTTCGCGCAACCAGGGAAAGGTCATGCGCCTCTTGAGTTTCTTCCGTATTCCCCAAAGTCTTCTCGCGTCGCCGCTTCTTGCCGCGCTGCTCGTCGGTCCCCTGAGCAGTCCGGCTAGCGCCAACGTCCTCATCACCATCGATAAGAGTGCGCAGCGGATGACCGTCTGGGTCGACGGCACCAAGGAGTACACTTGGCCGGTCTCGACCGGTAGACCTGGATTTGATACACCTTCTGGCACCTATGCAGCATTGAGCATGAATGAAGAATGGTATTCGAAGCAATGGGATAACTCTCCTATGCCGCACTCAATCTTCTTTATGAAAGATGGTCACGCTATTCATGGCAGCTATGAGGTGAAGAACCTTGGAAAGGCTGCTTCCCATGGCTGCGTGCGGGTCTCGCCGGAGAACGCCGCAACCCTCTATGCCTTGGTGGAGAAGGAAGGCATGGCCAACACCCAGGTCGTGGTGAGCGGGGGCGGCCAGGAGGTGGCCCAGCCTAAGAAGCAGCGTCAGCCTCAGTACGGACAAGCTGGGCCAGGCGATGGGTACACCGACCGGTCCTACCCCTCCTATTCCTATAGTTGGCGACGAGGCCCCGGGTGGGGGGACGACGCGTCTGCCCCCTGGTTCCGAGCCCCGCCGCGCGGTTGGTTCCAAGGTCCGGGTTATTGAGGGTGCGCCGGCGCGGGCAGCGCCACCTTGGATCTAGCTGCTGAGCGGCCCTTCGGCACTTTTCCAGGCTTGCATGCCACCATGGAGATGGCGCGAGCCGCTGAGACCTGCGGCTTGCGCGGCCTGGACCGCCATGGCGGACCGCTCGCCGAAGGAACAATAGAAGATCAGGCGCTTGCCGGCAGCCCTTGCCAGCTGCTGTAAGCGACCGTCCGCCTGGAGGCTCGCCCGCAACTGGGGGTAAGCGACGTGCAGCGATCCAGGAATGATCCCATCCCGCGTCCGCTCCTGATCTTCCCGTAAGTCCACCAGGGCCACGTCTTGCTGGCCTAACAGGGCCTTCGTCTCTGCCGCCGTCAAAGCCCATCCCCGATCGGCGACGATGTTCTGAGCAAGCCCGATCCGCATATTCGCCGGGACCGCAACGTCCATCATCTTGGGATTGGGGAGGCGCAAATTGTTCATGAGGTCCACATATTCGGCGATGGACTTGACCTGCAGGCGGGGATTGAAGGCGCGCTCCTCGCCGATGGTGCTCACGGTATCGCCCTTATAGTCGTGGGCAGGATAGACCAGCGTCTCGTCCGGCAGCTTCAGCAGGCGCCCGAAGATCGAGTCGTATTGCGCGCGTGGATCGCCATTCTGAAAGTCCGTTCGTCCGGTGCCGCGGATGAGCAGGGTGTCTCCCGTGAATACGCGATCCGGTAGGATGAAGCTGTAGGAATCGTCGGTGTGGCCAGGGGTGTAGGCGACATCGAGACTGATGCCTTCGATCTCGACCCGGTCGCTGTCGGTCACGCGGATCGAAACGACATCAGCCTTGGTCTGCTCGCCCATGACGGTGATGCAGTGGGTGCGCTCGCGGAGCGCGAGCAGCCCCGTGATGTGGTCCGCATGCAGATGGGTGTCGATGGCCTTGACGAGCCTCAGGTCAAGCTCGTTCAGGAGCTGAATGTAGCGGTCCACCTTTTCAATCACGGGGTCGATGATGAGCGCCTCGCCCCCATGGCGGCTCGCCAAAAGATAGGTGTAGGTGCTGGAGGTCGAGTTCGAACAGCTGCCGGAAAATCATGGAGCCTCTTCTTGCACTACCGCCGGACGGCGGTGGCGAAATAGTTCACATCGGTGTCGGCGCCGAGGCGCCATTCGTCGGCGAACGGGTCGTAAATCATGCCCCTCGTGTCGGTGAGGGCGAGGCCGGCGGCTTTGAGAGCGGCCTTAAGCTCCTCGGGCCTGACGAAACGCTGCCATTGATGGGTGCCCACGGGCAGCCAGCGCAGGATCAGCTCGGCGCCGACGATGGCGAGCGCATAGGCCTTGAGCGTGCGGTTGAGGGTGGAGAGGATCATGACACCCTTCGGGTGCACCAGAGGGGCAACGGCCTGAAGAAACTTGGGCACGTCCGGGACGTGCTCAACGACCTCGAGCAGCAGCACGGCATCATAAGTATGCCCCCGGCCCGCAAGCTCTTCGGCGGTCGCCACCGCATAGTCGATCTGGAGGTCGGCGGCTAAAGCATGCGCCTTCGCCGCTTCGATGTTCTCTTCGCCCGGGTCGATCCCGGTCACGCGGCCCCCAAGCCGCACGAGCGGCTCGCAAACGAGGCCCCCGCCACAGCCGATATCGAGCACGCTCAAACCCTGAAGGCTTGCGCCTTGCGCGGCGTCGCGGCCGAAGGCGCGGCAGAGCTGGTCGCGGATATAGGTGAGCCGCACCGGATTGATGCGGTGGAGCGGCTTGAAGGGTCCGGCAAAGTCCCACCATTGTCCGCCAAGCCGCGCGAAGCGGGCGACCTCTTCGCGGTCGAGCGTGGGTGAGTTCTGCGGGGCTTGCGCCATCATGGGGCCATTGGCCGTGGCCCTTAACCTCCTGTCAAGAATCGCCGTGCTCAAGGCAAGCCAGGTTGCGGCGGGGGCCCGCAGTCAGTATGAAGAACCGCTTTTCTGGCCGGCCGGCGGGGCCGGCCATAATGTTGCTAGGGCCAGCGCGGCGTTAAAACGCGGCGCCCGGCCGGGAGTGGTACTTGTCCCTGTTGGTGCTCAAATTCGGCGGAACGTCGGTCGGCGATGTGGAGCGGATCCGCAACGTCGCGGCCCATGTGAAGCGCGAGGTTGACGCAGGCCACGCTTGCGCCGTGGTGGTCTCGGCCATGGCGGGCCACACCAATCAACTCGTGGCCTTGGTCGAGGACGCCTGGGGCTTCAAGCAGCGCCAGCAGTTGAAGGACGCGCCCGCCTCCGCCCACTATGACGGCCGCGAATATGACGCCGTGGTGGCCTCGGGCGAGCAGATCACCTCCGGGCTGCTCGCCATCGTGCTCCAGTCCATCGGCATCAAGGCGCGGTCCTGGCAGGGCTGGCAGGTCCCGGTCGTCACCGACGGCGCGCATCGCGCGGCCCGCATCACTGGTGTCGCCGTGGAGGCGCTGAAGGCGCGGTTGCTGCAAGGCGAGGTCGCGGTCGTGGCGGGCTTTCAGGGGCTCGGACCCGACAGTCGCATCAGCACCTTGGGGCGCGGCGGCTCGGATACGAGCGCGGTGGCGCTTGCCGCGGCGCTAAACGCCGACCGTTGCGACATTTATACCGATGTCGACGGGGTCTACACCTCCGACCCCAGGGTCGTGCCGCGCGCCCACCGGCTTGACAGGATCTCCTATGAAGAGATGTTGGAGATGGCCTCGCAAGGCGCCAAGGTGCTGCAGACCCGTTCCGTGGAGCTTGCCATGCAGCAGGGGGTCCGGGTGCTGGTGCGCTCGAGCTTCGATCCTCCGGATCTGGAGCGATTGGGCACCGCCGGCGCCGAGGCGTTTGGGACACTCGTTTGCCATGAGGATGAGATCGTGGAGCAAAATGTCATCAGCGGGATCGCCTATGCGAGGGACGAGGCCAAGGTGACGCTGCTCAAGATCGCCGACAAGCCCGGCGTGGCGGCGCGGGTGTTCTGCCCGCTCGCCGCCGCCGACATCAATGTCGACATGATCGTGCAGAACGTCTCCGAGGACGGCTATACCGATCTCACCTTCACCGTGCAGAGCGCCGACCTTGACCGTGCGGTCGAGGTGCTGAAGAAGGCCAAGGAGGGCATCGGCTATTTGGACTTGCGCGGCGCGACCGAGGTCGCCAAGGTGTCGGCCATCGGCGTGGGCATGCGCAGCCATGCGGGCGTTGCCGCCCAGATGTTCAGCGCGCTTGCCGAAAAGGGCATCAATATCGAGGCGATCTCGACTTCCGAGATCAAAATCAGCGTATTGATCGATGCGGCCTATGCCGAGCTTGCGGTGCGGACCTTGCATTCCTTGTTCGGATTGGACAGCCGCTAGGAATTCTTAGGCGGTTACCTCAAGTCTTTCGTAAGCTTGGTTCGCCGCGACCGGCCGGCGAGGACTGGTATCCATGCCAATTTCTGTTGGCGCCCCGAGACTGCTGCTCCGCCGCTTGCGCGAGGTGATGGCCGAGCGCGAGAGCGCACAGGTGCGGCTGGACAAGGTCGTGGTGCTGATCGCCTCCAACATGGTGGCCGAAGTCTGCTCGCTCTATTTGCGCCGCCGCGACAGCTCGCTCGAGCTGTTCGCCACCGAAGGTCTCAACCGGGAGGCCGTCCACGCCACGCATCTGAAGCGTGGCGAAGGTCTCGTTGGCTTGATCGCCGAGCAGGCCGAGCCGATGCAGTTCGCCGACGCGCAAACCCACCCGGCCTTCTCCTACCGGCCGGAAACCGGCGAGGAGGTCTACCACTCCTTCCTCGGGGTGCCGATCCTCCGGGGCGGTCATACCATCGGCGTATTGACGGTGCAAAATCGTACCCAGCGTCACTACAGCGACGAGGAGGTGGAGGCGCTGCAAACCACGGCCATGGTGATCGCCGAGATGATCGCCTCCGGCGGCCTGATCGTGAGCGACGAGGCGACGCAGGACGCGCGCCGCGACCTGAGCGCCCGGTTCACTGGCGTTGCCATCTCCGAAGGCGTAGCGCTCGGCCATGTGGTGCTGCATGAGCCGCGCATCGTCGTCACCAAGCTGATTGCCGAGGATGTCGAGCTCGAGCGCCGGCGGCTGGCGCAGGCCATCGAGGACCTGACCGGCATGATCGATGGCATGCTCGGGAGGGGCGATTTGGAGCGCGCCGGCGAGCACCGCGAGGTGCTGGAAGCCTTCCGCATGTTTGCCCACGACCGCGGCTGGCGCCGGCGTCTCGATGAGGCGTTGCTCACCGGGCTGACCGCAGAGGCGGCCGTGCAGCGGGTCCGCAACGATACGCGGGCGCGCATGCTGCGGCAGACCGATCCTTATGCGCGCGAACGCCTGCACGACATCGACGACCTCTCCAATCGCCTCTTGCGCCTGCTCGCGGGCGGGGCGGGGACGGCGGCGGCGGGAAACCTGCCGCAAGACGCGATCCTCGTCGCCCGCACCATGGGGCCGGCCGAGCTGCTCGACTACGACCGCCAGCGCTTGCGCGGTCTCGTGCTTGAGGAAGGGGGGTCGGCGAGCCACGTCGCCATCGTGGCGCGGGCGCTCGGCTTGGCGGCGATCGGCCAGGCGAAGGGCGTGCTCGAGGCGGTGGAGGCGGGCGATGCGGCGATCGTCGACGCCGAAGGCGGCGAGCTGCATGTGCGGCCGACGCCAGAGGTGGTGGCGGCCTATGCCGACAAGGTCCGGTTTCGGGCGAGGCGCCAAGCTCAATATGCGGCCTTGCGTAGCGTGCCGCCGGTCACGCTCGATGGGGCGCGGGTATCGCTCAATATCAATGCCGGGCTTTTGTTCGATCTGCCGCATCTCGACCAGTCCGGTGCCGACGGCATCGGGCTGTTCCGCACCGAGCTGCAATTCATGATCGCCTCGACCTTCCCGCGGCTCGAGCAGCAGACGCGCATCTATAAGGCGATCCTCGATGCCGCCGGCGACCGACCCGTGGTGTTCCGCTCCCTCGACGTGGGCGGCGACAAGGTGTTGCCCTATTTTCGCGTGAGCAAGGAGGAGAACCCGGCCCTTGGCTGGCGTGCGATCCGCATGGCGCTCGATCGGCCGGCGCTGTTCCGCACGCAGATCCGCGCACTGCTCAGGGCGGCGCAAGGACGCGAGCTTCGCATCATGCTGCCGATGATCGGCGACGTCGCCGAACTTGCGGCGGCAAGGGCTCTCATCGACCGTGAACTGCTGATCCTGAAGCGCCATGGCCGTCCCGAACCGAAGCGCCTGCTGATCGGCGCCATGATCGAGGTCCCGGCGCTGTTATGGCAGCTCGATCGCGTCCTGCCCCTTGCCGATTTCGCCTCGGTGGGCTCGAACGATTTGATGCAGTTCCTGTTCGCCACCGACCGCGGCAACATGCTGGTCGCCGACCGCTTCGACACGCTCAATCCGGCGGGGCTCATGGCGCTGCGCACGATCGTCGAGGCCGCGGGGCGGCACAAGGTGCCGCTCAATCTGTGCGGAGAGATGGCGGGCAAGCCGCTCGAGGCCATGGCGCTGATCGGCCTCGGGTTCCGTTCGATCTCCATGGCGCCGGCGTCCGTGGGTCCGGTCAAGGCCATGATCCTGTCGCTCGATGCAGGTGATCTGTGGACCCGGCTGGAAGAGCTGCTGGCCTGCAAGGCCACGTCGGTGCGCGACGAGTTGAAGAGCTACGCGGCCGAGAAGGGCGTGCAAATATGAGAGGGTGCGCCAAAGAGCGGCGCCTGCATGGTCGCGCGCAGGCTTGCAAAGCGACAGCCGATGGGCTTGTGTGGGACGAGATTCGCAGTGCATGGGATCGGCCTTGCGATTGCAACTTCGCCGCGCTCAGCGTCCGGAAGTCTGTTTCCGGACGTTGGAACCGGAGGCCGTTTGCATATTCACGGGATCGAGGAAATGCCAGCCGGCTATGATGCTGAGGTGGCGGAGCTGTTTCGGGATCTGCGTGCCGCGAGCGGCTTGTCGGAGGCGGATCTCGCCGGCCACCTTGCCACGCGCATAGAGGTGGTGCAGGCGCTCGAACAGGGCGCGCTGTACGCCTTGCCGCCATGGCCAGAGACCTGCCGCGTCGTGGCGACCTATGGAACCCTACTCAACCTCGACGTGCGCCCCTTGCTGCGGCGCATTTATGCCCAGGTCGAGGCCGGGATCGTCGAGCTTGCCCCGAAACCGATGCCCGAAATGCCCTTCATGGCGCCGCCAGAGGACATCAACCGCGAAATCCAGGAGCAGGCGCGGCCCTCGGCACCTTCGGTCTCGGAGCCCTTTCCCCCGCAGCCGCGCCAGGCCGCTCCGCCTCCGTCGAGGGCGCCCGAAGCGGTACCGGATTGGCGAGCCCAACTCCGGCGGCCACCGACGCCACAGCCACAGCCACGGCCCCAGCCGCAGTCGCCGCCGCAGCCCCGGGCGGCGGCACAGCCACAACCTCGGGCGGCGCCGCAGCCACAGTCCCGCCGCGCGTCACCCCTCCAGCCACAGCCACAACCCCGCCCGGCGCCACCGGTTCAGCCACAGCCACAGGCCCGAGCAGCGCTGCCGCCTCGCACGGCGCCTGCTGAGCCGCCGAAGCCGGCACGGAAAGCCCGGTCGTCACGCATGGCCCTGGTGAAATGGGGGCTGGTCGCGCTGGTTGTCTTGGGTGCGGCATTCGGACTATGGATGTGGTTGGCCGGGCCGAGTCTGCACGGCTCCTCCGCTTCCTCTGGGTCGCAGCCGGGAGCCAAACCCTCGAAGGGTGCGCAGCCCGCGCCCCCCGTCACCGATCCGAACGATCCGCGCAGCCGGAAGGCCGATCGGCTGCCCGGGCCCACATAACCGGATTATCTGGCCGCTGCTTCCGAACATGACGACGATTCCCGCCGAGAAGCTCGACAGGCTCGTCTCCCGTTGGGAGACGGTGCAAGGCGCGCTCGCCTCCGGCACCGACCAGGAGAGCTTCGTGCGCCTGTCCCGCGAGTTCGCGGAGCTCGACCCAATCGTGGCGACGATCACCGCGCTCCGTTCGGCCTTGCGCGAGCGGGAGGACCTCAGGCAGCTGAGCGAGGATCCCTCCACCGATGCGGAGATGGCGGCGCTGGCCGAGCAGGAGCTCGGCGCTCTCGACGGGAAGATCGACGACCTCGAGCAGCAGCTGAAGGTGCAATTGCTGCCCAAGGACGTCGCCGATGACAAGAGCGCCATCCTGGAGGTGCGCGCCGGCACCGGCGGCGAGGAAGCTGCGCTGTTCGCCGGCGATCTCTTCCGCATGTATCAGCGCTATGCCGACAAGCGGGGCTGGAAGGTCAACATCCTGTCGGCGAGCGAGTCGGCCACGGGCGGCTATAAGGAAATCATCGCCAATATCACCGGCAAGGGCGTGTTCGCCCGGCTCAAATTCGAGTCTGGCGTGCACCGGGTGCAGCGCGTGCCGGAGACCGAGGCGCAAGGGCGTATCCACACCTCGGCGGCTACGGTCGCGGTGCTGCCCGAGGCCGAAGAGGTCGACATCAAGATCGATGAGAAGGATTTGCGTATCGACGTGTTCCGGGCGAGCGGTCCGGGGGGACAATCGGTCAATACTACCGACAGCGCGGTCAGGATTACGCATTTGCCGACCGGGGTCGTGGTCAGCCAGCAGGACGAGAAGTCGCAACACAAGAACAAGGCGAAGGCGATGAAGGTGCTGCGCGCCCGCCTTTACGAGCTGGAGCGATCCAAGCTCGATGCGGAGCGCTCGGAGAACCGCCGCAGCCAGATCGGCACCGGCGACCGCTCGCAGCGAATCCGCACCTATAATTTCCCACAAGGGCGCGTCACCGACCACCGCATCGGACTGACGCTGCACCAGCTCTATCTGGTGCTGGAAGGGGAAGCGCTCGACGAGCTGATCGATGCGCTGATCACCGAACATCAGACGAGCCAGCTCGCCACCATGCAGGAACAGGGTCATGGGTGAGGCCGCTTCGCATCCCCTCAGCCTAGGCAGGGCCTGCGCCGTCGCGGCAGGAATGTTGCGCCAGGGAAGGATCGACACGCCTGAGCTCGACGCGCGGCTCTTGATCTGTCATGCCACGGGGCTGAGCCATGAAGCCTATGTCGCGGGCCGTGATGACAGGCTTAAGCCCGAGGCCGCGGCGCGCTTCGGCAGCTTTGTCGAGCGGCGCCTTGGCGGCGAGCCGGTGTCGCGCATCGTCGGTTGCCGCGAGTTCTATGGACGGCCGTTCCGTATCGATGCAAACACGCTCGACCCCCGGGCCGATACGGAGACGCTGATCGAGGCAGCGCTGGCGGTCGTGGGCAGAAAGGGCTTGCGCGAGAGCGCGGTCAAGCTGCTCGATCTTGGTACCGGCAGCGGCTGCATTTTGGTCACCCTGTTGGCGGAGTTGCCGAAGGCAAGCGGCCTAGGCGTCGATGTGAGCGTCCCGGCGCTCGCGCTTGCCAAGACCAATGCGCGCCGTCTCGGGGTAGGGGCCTGGGCTAGCTTCGTCGCTGGCAATTGGCTGGAGGCGATCGGCGGTGCCTTCGACCTGGTGGTGGCCAATCCTCCTTATCTGGTGGCCGCCGATATCGCCGGGCTGCCCCGCGAGGTGAGGGCCCACGACCCTTGGGTGGCACTCGATGGTGGCGCCGACGGTCTCGCAGCCTATCGCCGCATTGCGCTTCGGACGCGCGAGGCGTTGCGCCCAGGGGGGAGCATCCTGCTTGAGACTGGAGCCGATCAGGCGGAGGCCGTGCTTCGCCTGCTGGGCGAGGCGGGCCTCAAAGTGGAAGATGGCCATTGCGTGTGGCGTGACCTCGGCGGCCGGCCGCGGGTTGTTGTCGCGAGCGCCTGACGCGAGCGAGGCCTCGCCAGCGCCCTGGGCTGCAGGCGCAAAAAAGGGACTTGGAAAATGGCGGGGTTCAGGCTAGTGTGAGGCCAGCGAAATGATTATTCTCGGCCATTGGCGTTAAGAGCGCTGGGCCGGTTGCAGACGGCAACAAGAGCGGACATCTCTTGAACCTCGATTGTAGGACGGCGTGCCTCTCGGGACGTTCAGGTGACGCTCAACCGCCCATCTTTATTCAGGCTGGCTCGGTTTAGGCTTGCTGGCGGTATCGAGGAAAATCGGCTCGGTGCCGAGAATTAGCGCAAGGCTACAGCTACAAGGTGCTTATGGGATCGCGGCGTGGACGCCGGCTCGGACCCGGAGGCGCGAAGGAATTAGCAATACTCGGACCTTTAGATCTGAGCCGACAAGAATATTGACGAGCAGGGACGAAGTCGCGGCCATTAGCCGCCTATCAGGTGAACGAAGCCTATGAGGCAAGGACAGCAGAATCGCAGGGGCCGCGGCCGTAGTGGCCGCAAGCCGCAAAATCCATTGGCACGGAGCTATGAATCAAACGGGCCCGACGTGAAGATCCGGGGGACCGCGGCTCATATCGCCGAGAAGTACATGACGCTTGCGCGGGACGCTTTGTCCTCGGGCGATTTGGTGGCGGCCGAGAGCTATTTCCAGCACGCGGAGCACTACAACCGCATCATCATGGCCGCGCAGTCGCAGTTCGGTGCGCAACACGGTAGCCAGTCAGGCGAAGGGGCGAATGGCGGGTTCCGGCCGCGCTGGAACGCCGATGGCTCCGACTCGCTCGACGATGGCGGCTCGGATATGGAGGGCGGCGCCGGAGTGGGCGGCGGGGACGAGATGCGCGGGAGCGGCGGGCGTGAGCATTATGGGCGCCGTGGCCCGAACGGTAGCGAAGCGCCGGCGCGGGACACAAATGGTGGTGGCGATCCGGGCGATGCTCCTCAGCCCGATGAGAGCGCGTCCGACCCGGTCGGCTAAACATCTCTCCCTGAAGCCCCGAATTGCTCCGTACCGTGATCCCTCGGGAGGATGGTCGGGGCTGCGCCGGGTCCCGGCAATCGACGCTCCCCTTTTGGTTGATTAAGGCCGGCGCTATATCTCCGTTAAGGGGTGGGCTGGTATTGGCTTTGGCACTTTTTTTCAGGCTCTTCTGTCCCGACTGCGCTCTTGAGGCGTGCTGAAGAGGGAAGCGTCCAATGGATTTCGAGAAATTCTCCGACCGGCTGAGGGGCTTCGTGCAGTCGGCGCAAACCGTCGCCATCCGCGAAGGCAACCCGCAGGTCACGCTGGAGCATCTGTTGAAGGTGCTGCTCGACGATCCGGAAGGGCTTGCGGCCGGGCTCATCACCAAAGCCGGCGGCCGCCCCAAGGAGGCGTTGGAGCGGACGGAGGCGGCGCTTGCCAAGTTCCCCAATGTCACAGGCTCCGGGGCGCAGGTGCATATGGCCCCCGCATTGGGCCGCGTGCTCGACCAGGCGGAGCAGATCGCCACCAAGGCCGGCGACAGCTTCGTCACCGTCGAGCGCGTGTTGCAGGCGCTCAGCCTCGCCAAGGAGGCGGAGTGCTCGCGCATTCTCGCCGATGCCGGGGTGACGCCCGTCTCGCTCAATGCCGCCATCAATGAGCTGCGCAAGGGCCGCACCGCGGATTCGGCGTCGGCCGAGCAGGCCTATGACGCGCTGAAGCGCTATACCCGCGATTTCACCGAGGCCGCGGCCAAGGGCCAGCTCGATCCCGTGATCGGCAGGGACGAGGAGATCAGGCGCACCATCCAGGTGCTGTCGCGCCGCACCAAGAACAACCCGGTGCTGATCGGCGAGCCTGGCGTCGGCAAGACCGCGATCGTCGAGGGGCTGGCGCACCGCATCGTCAATGGCGACGTGCCGGAGAGCCTGAAGGACCAGAAGGTGCTCTCGCTCGATTTGGGCGCGTTGATCGCCGGCGCCAAATATCGCGGCGAGTTCGAGGAGCGGCTCAAAGCCGTGCTGTCCGAGATCCAGGCGAGCCACGGCCAGATCATCCTGTTCATCGACGAGATGCATACGCTGGTCGGCGCCGGCAAGGCCGACGGCGCCATGGACGCCTCGAACCTGTTGAAGCCCGCGCTGGCCCGGGGGGAGCTCCATTGCGTCGGCGCCACCACGCTCGACGAATATCGCAAGCGTGTGGAGAAGGACGCAGCACTGGCGCGGCGCTTCCAGCCGATCTACGTCTCGGAGCCGACCGTGGAGGACACCATCTCGATCCTCAGGGGCCTCAAGGAGAAATACGAGCTGCACCACGGCGTGCGCATCGCCGATGCCGCGCTCGTCGCCGCGGCCACGCTGTCCAACCGCTACATCACCGACCGCTTCCTGCCCGACAAAGCGATCGACCTCGTCGACGAGGCGGCGTCGCGCTTGCGCATGCAGATCGACTCGAAGCCCGAGCAGCTCGATGAGCTCGACCGCCGCATCATGCAGCTCAAGATCGAGCGCGAGGCGCTGAAGAAGGAATCTGATAGTGCCTCAAAGGACCGGCTCGGAAAGCTCGAAAAGGAGCTCGCCAATCTCGAGGAGGAGGCGCGCATCCTCACGCAGCGCTGGCAGGAGGAGAAGGAGAAGCTCGCTGGCGCGCAGAAGCTGAAAGAGCAGCTCGATGCCGCCCGCGTCGAGCTCGAGCAGGCGCAGCGGCGCGGCGATCTGGCGAAAGCCGGCGAGCTCGCTTATGGCGTCATCCCCGAGCTCGAGGCGAAGCTCAAATCCCTGGAGGAGAGCGAGGACAGAGGCGGCGCCATGGCGCAGGAGGTGGTCACCGCCGACCTGATCGCACAGGTGGTGTCGCGCTGGACCGGCATTCCCGTCGACAAGATGCTCGAAGGTGAGCGCGACAAGCTGTTGCGCATGGAGGAGGAGATCATCAAGCGGGTGGTCGGCCAGAGCGAGGCGGTGACCGCGGTGTCGACCGCGGTGCGCCGCGCCCGCGCCGGCCTGCAAGATCCCAACCGGCCGATCGGCTCCTTTATGTTTTTAGGCCCGACCGGCGTCGGCAAGACCGAGCTCGCCCGCGCGCTCGCGAATTTTCTGTTCGACGACGAGCACGCCATGATCCGCATCGACATGTCGGAATATATGGAGAAGCACTCCGTGGCCCGGCTGATCGGTGCACCTCCCGGCTATGTCGGCTATGAAGAGGGCGGCGCGCTCACCGAGGCCGTGCGGCGGCGCCCCTATCAGGTGATCCTGTTCGACGAGATCGAGAAGGCGCATCCGGACGTGTTCAACGTGCTGTTGCAGGTGCTGGACGACGGCAAACTCACCGACGGCCAGGGCCGCACCGTCGACTTCCGCAACACGCTGATCATCATGACCTCCAATCTCGGCTCCGAATATCTCGTGAACCAGCCCGAAGGCGAGGATACCGAGGCCGTGCGCGATCAAGTGATGGCGGTGGTGCGCGCGCATTTCCGGCCCGAATTCCTGAACCGCGTCGACGACATCATTTTGTTCCACCGCTTGCAACGCGACCAGATGGCGGCGATCGTGGACATCCAGATGAAGCGGCTCGCGAAGCTGCTCGCCGACCGCAAGCTCACCGTCGAGCTCGACAACAAGGCCAAGGATTGGCTGGGTACCAAGGGGTACGATTCGGCCTATGGCGCGCGGCCGTTGAAGCGCGTCATCCAGAAATATGTGCAAGACCCGCTCGCCGAGCTGATCCTGCAAGGCAGACTGCACGACGGCGACAAGGTGAAGATCACCGTCAACAAGGACGGCCTCGTCATCAACGGCCAGGCGGTGAAGCAAGCGGCTTAGGGTAGCCGGCCCCCACACTTGATCTGGGGTCATGCCCGAGCAGACCGGCCGATCTATTCCAATTGCTAATGCGTCGTGGTCTGGCCGGCGTAAAGCCTATTGTTCTCTATTCGTTCTTGAGGTGTGCGCCACGGTCCACTATTATGTTGTGTATGGATCGTGCATCCCGGGGACGCAGACTGATCGTGCTCAGCGCCGAAGCGGCTATCCTCACGCCGGGCCCGAACGATTCGAAGGCACATTATGTCCAAAACCGCGCAGCGGAACGATTTTGGTTCAATTGAGCAAATCGGTGACCAGCTTTTTATCGGCCATGCCGCTGACGTCATGTCAGGGCTTCCCAGCGGCTGCGTTGATCTTATCGTGACGTCTCCGCCTTACTGGACGGCCGTCAAATATGACCAGAACGCACATCCATGGTCTTCTTATGAGGACTATTTGGCTGACATGCAGTCGGTGTGGAATCAGTGCGCTAGGGTGCTGCGTCCGAATGGCAAATTATGCATCAACGCGCCGATTATGCCGATTCCAAAGGACCTAATCCAGCAACACACGCGGCACCTAAAGAACATTGCCTTTGATATGGAACACAAGATCCTCGCCGAAACGGATCTTGAGCGGTACAGTCTATTCATATGGCAGAAACAAACGTCTAAGATGATGTTCGGCAGTTACCCTTATCCGGGCAACATCATCGAAAATAACACTATCGAATTCATAAATGTCTACGTGAAGGCCGGGAAGCCTCCGAAATTCGATCGCGACGTAAAGGACGCCAACGAGCTCAGCCGCAGCGAATGGATCGATCTCGCGCAGCAGGTCTGGTTTATGTACCCAGAGGAGGTGAAGCGTGAGGGCGATCACCCAGCACCTTTCCCAGAAAAGCTACCTGCACGACTGATGCGGCTTTATACCTATGGTGCCATGGCGCACTTCCCAGGCGAGGTCGTGCTTGATCCGTTCGTAGGCACGGGCACCACCTGTGCTGTCGCAAAGAGCATGGGACGGAGGTACATCGGCGTCGACATTAACCCATCTTATATAAAGATTGCACATGAGCGCGTACGCGACGCCATCGGATTCGAGCCACTGTTGCTCGTCGGACGCGCCAAGTATCCTGGTAAGGACGAGCTCCAGGAAATCGCCGCCGCGGAAGCCGGGAGCAACGGCAAGATCGCCGAAGCGAAGCACAAACGAAAGACTTACGGGCGCAAGCTGATGTTTAAAAAGGACGACCAGCTAACGCTCGTCTGACTCTGCGGCCAGAGGCCCGGGGAAGGGCGAAGGCGAAGCTCACACTTCCGAAGGAGTGGCGCCAGTTCGCCAACCGACTACGGAGCCGACCGCGCCTACTGGTACGTCCCCAAGGGACTGGCCGTCAGCACCAACTCCCTGAAGCCGCGCCTAAAGGTCCTCAAGGAATTCGAGGGCACCAAGGCGTGGCGTGAGTGCCAGCAGGAATACGTCCAGCGCCTCAATGACGAGAAGATATCCGACGCCGCGGCCGGCGAGCACGGCGGAGCCCCGCTTGCCCGGATGCTCAAGCAGGAGTTCGTGATGTCTGGCCTGGCGTGGGTCGATCCAGATGATCGCGTCGAGATCAGGCCCGTCGGCGACAAGTTCCTCACGGACAAGGATCCAGACGGTGTCCTATCCGACCAGATGTCGCGCTACCAGTTCACCCAACGGACGTTCGCGACCCGGGTGTGGTCTCTGCCGGCCCCTGGGCATTAGGACCCAGCGCCAATGAGGCTGACGACCGCTCGATCGGAGGTGGTGTTCGTTGCGCTACCGCGCTCCGCGCTATTTGAGCGCGGAATCCACCTCCGACGATCAGGGCGGCGAAAGAGCCGGCAGGAGAGCCCGTAGAAACGCCGCGCGCTCCGCTCTTCCCTCATCCATGACCTCGCGGGCGCAAGCCCGGCGAGACTATTGGGCATGACTGAATTCTTTCCGCTCCCCACTTGAGGGGGAGCAGGCGATGCCGAAGGCGGCTGCCGAGGGGGGTAAACAGAGGCGCGATTGTCGATGAGTCTTTTGTTTGGACGCCCCTAACCCTTCCCCTCAAGGGGGAGGGGAAAACGAGCGGCGACTCTGAGGCAGCGGCAGTCCGGCTTTTCCGGCAATGACGAACGGATGACAAAAGAAGGACTAGGGGAGAAGACAGAGGAGAGGAAGGAAGAGAGAGAGAAGCGGAGTCTTCCTACTGGGTCGCTTGGGCGACGCGGCTGGTGACCGGATCCATCTGGCGAAGCTCGTCGATGCGCTTCCGCTCTTTCTGGAACTCGGCGAGCTGGCGGCCGGTGAGCTGTAGCCCGCGGGGCACTTGGATGGTCATCGGATTGACGAATTGGTTGTTGACCAGGATCTCATAGTGGCAATGCGGGCCGGTGGAGAGGCCGCTCGAGCCCACATAGCCGATCACCTGGCCTTGCTTGACGCTGACGCCCGGCTCGAGACCGTCGGCATAGCGCGACAGATGGCCGTAGCCGGTGGCAAAGCCATTGGGATGGCGGAGGCGGATATAGTTGCCGTAGCC
>CAWDQR010000008.1:500000-988721 GCA_963804515.1 uncultured Alphaproteobacteria bacterium
ATCAACCGAGACTCCGCTAGTAGTGGCGAGCGAACGCGGATCAGGCCAGTGCTTTGGTAAGGACAACTGGAACCATCAGGAAAGTTGGGCCTCAGAGGGTGACAGCCCCGTACAGGTAATGCCAAACCAAAGCCACGAGTAGGACGGGACACGTGAAATCCTGTCTGAACATGGGGGGACCACCCTCCAAGCCTAAGTACTCCTTACCGACCGATAGCGAACCAGTACCGTGAGGGAAAGGTGAAAAGCACCCCGACGAGGGGAGTGAAAGAGACCTGAAACCGGATGCCTACAAACAGTCGGAGCCCGCTCACCTTTGGTGAGCGGCCCGAAGTCCTGAAGTCACAAGTCAGAACCAAGACAGAGAGGTAGAGCAGCGAGCCTTCGGGCTTGGGGCTTGATCTCCATGCGTTCCGATTTGCTGCATTTCGACTTCCGGGGAGCTCGCCAATGGCGAGCGGGTGACGGCGTACCTTTTGTATAATGGGTCAGCGAGTTAGTCTGCCGAGCAAGCTTAAGCCGTTAGGTGTAGGCGCAGCGAAAGCGAGTCTGAATAGGGCGTCAAGTTCGGCGGATTAGACCCGAAACCAGGTGATCTAGGCATGAGCAGGCTGAAGGTGGGGTAACACTCACTGGAGGGCCGAACCCACCGTCGTTGAAAAGACGGGGGATGACTTGTGCCTAGGGGTGAAAGGCCAATCAAACCTGGAAATAGCTGGTTCTCCGCGAAATCTATTTAGGTAGAGCGTCGGACGAATACTCTCGGGGGTAGAGCACTGGATGGGCTAGGGGGCCTCAACGGCTTACCAAACCTAACCAAACTCCGAATACCGAGACGTACTATCCGGCAGACACACGGCGGGTGCTAAGGTCCGTCGTGAAAAGGGAAACAGCCCTGACCGCCAGCTAAGGTCCCCAAGTTATGGCTAAGTGTGAAAGGATGTGAAAATCCCAAAACAACCAGGAGGTTGGCTTAGAAGCAGCCATCCTTTAAAGAAAGCGTAACAGCTCACTGGTCTAAATAAGGATTTTTGCGCCGACAATGTATCGGGGCTTAAGCCATACACCGAAGCTGCGGGTGTACACGCAAGTGTACGCGGTAGCGGAGCGTTCCGTAAGCCTGCGAAGGGTCACCGTGAGGTGGCCTGGAGGTATCGGAAGAGCGAATGCTGACATGAGTAACGATAAGGAGTGTGAGAGACACTCCCGCCGAAAGTCCAAGGGTTCCTGCGCAATGCTAATCAGCGCAGGGTTAGCCGGTCCCTAAGGCGAGGGCGAAAGCCGTAGTCGATGGGAACGAGGTTAATATTCCTCGGCCAGTGGGTGGTGACGAATTCCAAAAGTTGTCGGGGCTTATCGGATTGTCCCGGCAGCGAAGGGGTTCCAGGAAATAGCCCCCACATCAGACCGTACCCTAAACCGACACAGGTGGACTGGTAGAGCATACCAAGGCGCTTGAGAGAACTGCGTTGAAGGAACTCGGCAAATTACCCCCGTAACTTCGGGAGAAGGGGGCCCCATACTCGGGCAACCGGGCGTGGGGGGCACAGGCCAGGGGGTGGCGACTGTTTACTAAAAACACAGGGCTCTGCGAAGCCGCAAGGCGACGTATAGGGTCTGACGCCTGCCCGGTGCCGGAAGGTTAAGAGGAGGGGTGCAAGCTCTGAATCGAAGCCCCGGTAAACGGCGGCCGTAACTATAACGGTCCTAAGGTAGCGAAATTCCTTGTCGGGTAAGTTCCGACCTGCACGAATGGCGTAACGACTTCCCCACTGTCTCCAACGCAGACTCAGTGAAATTGAATTCCCCGTGAAGATGCGGGGTTCCTGCGGTTAGACGGAAAGACCCCGTGAACCTTTACTATAGCTTTGCACTGGTATTCGTGGTGGCATGTGTAGCATAGGTGGGAGGCTTTGAGCCGGGGGCGCCAGTTCCCGGGGAGCCAACATTGAAATACCACCCTTGTGATCATGGATATCTAACCGCGGCCCGTCATCCGGGTCCGGGACAGTGCATGGTGGGTAGTTTGACTGGGGCGGTCGCCTCCCAAAAAGTAACGGAGGCGCGCGAAGGTGGGCTCAAGCTGGTCGGAAATCAGCTGTCGAGTGCAAAGGCATAAGCCTGCCTGACTGCGAGACTGACAAGTCGAGCAGAGACGAAAGTCGGCCTTAGTGATCCGGTGGTCCCGTGTGGAAGGGCCATCGCTCAACGGATAAAAGGTACTCCGGGGATAACAGGCTGATGATGCCCAAGAGTCCATATCGACGGCATCGTTTGGCACCTCGATGTCGGCTCATCACATCCTGGGGCTGGAGCAGGTCCCAAGGGTTCGGCTGTTCGCCGATTAAAGTGGTACGTGAGCTGGGTTTAGAACGTCGTGAGACAGTTCGGTCCCTATCTGCCGCAGGTGTAGGAGAATTGAGAGGATCTGTCCCTAGTACGAGAGGACCGGGATGGACGTACCTCTGGTGGACCTGTTGTCGCGCCAGCGGCATAGCAGGGTAGCTAAGTACGGAAGGGATAACCGCTGAAAGCATCTAAGCGGGAAACCCACCTCGAAACTAGTTCTCCCTTGAGAGCCGTGGAAGACCACCACGTTGATAGGCTGGGTGTGGAAGTGCAGCAATGCATGAAGCTAACCAGTACTAATCGCTCGATTGGCTTGATTGCTTTCATCGTCAGTGCCCATCTTTGGTCGCGCTATCGCCCTCTGGGCTACTTGCGCACGATGGACACAAACATGTCTAAGACCAGATTTCGTGTCACCGCCCTTCGCTGGCCTGGTGATTTTGGCGGAGCGCCCACACCCGATCCCATCCCGAACTCGGCCGTGAAAGGCTCCAGCGCCGATGGTACTGTGTCTCAAGGCACGGGAGAGTAGGTCGTCGCCAGGCTTGCCAAGGGCGGTTGACATCCTTCATCGCGCTACCGGCCTTCGACCTTTATGAGCGCGTTGTTTGATGCGCTATCGCGCTTCGCGCTCCTTGAGCGCGTTCATCGAGATTATCCCCTTTTACACGAGTTGGTTTATCCAACAGTATTGATGCGCTATCGCGCTTCGCGCCACTTGAGCGCCCGCCGCCGGTTCATTCCGCGTCGGCTTTTTTGCGTCTAAGCTCCGGCCCCAATGACCAAACGCAGCGCTGGCATCTTGCTGTATCGCGGCTCCGGGCCCGAACTTCGCCTGCTGCTCGTGCATCCGGGCGGTCCGTTCTGGGCGAAGAAGGACCTCGGCGCCTGGTCGATCCCGAAGGGCGAGTATACGGAAGGGGAAGAGCCGCTTGCCTGTGCCATCCGCGAATTCGAGGAGGAGCTCGGCAGCGCTCCGCAAGCCGCGGGCGCCCGTGTCTTCATCGAGCTCGGCGAGCTAATGCAGCCGAGCCGCAAGGCGATCGTCGCCTATGCACTTGAAGGCGATTTCGATCCGAGCCGACTCAAATCCAGTCTGTTCGAGGTGGAATGGCCGCCGAGAACCAGCCACCCGCAGTCCTTCCCCGAGGTCGACCGGGCGGAGTGGTTCACCCCCGAGGAGGCCAGGGTGAAGATCCTGCCGGGGCAACGCCCCTTCATCGACCGCCTGCTCGCAGAAATCGGCAAGCGCGCGCCCCTCTGAATCTGGCGGCGCAAGTGCCTACGCGAATAGCAGCGTGACGTGGTATGCGCCGTCATCCGTCGTGATCTCGATGTGGCCAAGCCGCCTGGCGAGGTTGAGCATTGCCAAGTTTGTTTGCATGACCTCGGCCACGAAGCCACGCACGGGCGCGCTGTTCAACTCTTCGCCTTGAGTCCTTTGCAATAAATTTTGGGCGTTAGGCGCGTGCACACCGAAATCGATAAGCTCAGCAATCACGTCATCATTTGCGACTTTGGCCGCATCGGCGTGGCGCTCGCCAAGGCGTTGAAGGATGGCGGCGCCCCCTTCGTGGTGCTCGAACAAAATGAACGGCGGATCATGGAGGCACGCGAGGCGGGCCATCTTTGCTCGCAGGGTGACGTCACCCAAGAGTTGGCGCTTCTAGGTACGGGCATACATCGCGCGCGCTGTCTCGCCACCGTGCTGCCGAACAATGCCGCCAATGTCTTCATCACCTTGAGCGCGCGTAGCCTAAATCGCAGCATCGAGATCATCGCCCGCGGCGACACCATCTCGACCGAACGCGAGCTGCTGCATGCCGGAGCCAACAAGGTGGTGCTGCCGACCCATATCGGCGCGGAGCGAATCGCCGAGATGCAGCTTAACCGTCGCGTTGGCGACGCCATCACTCAGCCGGATCCTTGTGCATCGCGCCAGGCGATGGCGTGGTGATCGTGGGGCGGAGCGGTCAAGCGATCAGCGCGCTGTTTTCCGCGCCGGTGGAAAAAATTCGTGCCGGGCGTCTGACCTTTTGAACTGAGCTTGCGCGAGGTCTGCGCTTTTTCATTCGGGGTGCCCTCGCGTTACGGCGCGGCGAAAAGGTCGGGGGGCGGCATGTCGATCCCTCGATTTATTGACTGTCGCGCGCGCTTTTTTGGGGTTGCGCAAACGGCGCGAGACGTGTTCGACTCCTACCTTCTGGGCGTCGGCGCGAAACAATCGCCTCGTCCGACCATAGGGGGAAGAAACGGGCGCGAAGCCTTGCGGGCGATGCGCCAAAGACGGGAAATTCGCTGCCGCATGCCGTTTGAGGGGCCCGGAAGACAGCAATTGGCTAAGCGTTTCGTCGCGGCAGCCGTCACCGCGCTGCCGATGCTTGGCGTGATTGCCGTGGCCCCCGCCGGCGCCGGTCTCCTCGATCCTCTCAATCCGTTCGGGACCACCACCAACGGCGGAACGATAAGCCCCGAGGAAAGGGCGCGGCGGGAGCAGGCGCGCAACGAGCTCTACGACCGCTTGAGCCCCGGCTACCGCATGAGCGTCCCCTTTGTCAGTGATGCGAGCGCCACGGCGCTGCAGCGGGGCATCGAGCAATATCAACGCATCATGGCCGCCGGCGGCTGGCCTACCGTCCCCGCGGGCACGACGCTCCGGCCGGGCGATACCGGCGCGGAGATCGTGGCGATCAGGCGCCAACTCGCCATCACCGGCGATCTTTCCAGCGACCGGATGAGTCCGACCTTCGATGACGAATTTCAAGATGGGCTCGCGCGCTTTCAGATCCGCAACGGC
Source organism: uncultured Alphaproteobacteria bacterium (assembly GCA_963804515.1). GTDB lineage: Bacteria > Pseudomonadota > Alphaproteobacteria > Rhizobiales > Methyloligellaceae > Methyloceanibacter. Next base: position 505,147 of record CAWDQR010000008.1, read on the forward strand.
CTGCGCGTGAGCGGCTTTGTCGATTTAAGGACGCTGGCGGCGCTCAATGTATCGGCGCCCGAGCGGCTGAAGCAGCTCGAGACCAATCTCGCCCGCGTCAAGTCGTTGATGACGATCAACAAGGCTCCCCGTTACGTGCTCGTCAACGTGCCCGCCTACACCTTGCAGGCGATCGACCACGGCAATCTCGCGCTTGACAGCAACGTCGTGGTGGGCAAGCCCGCGCGCGCCACGCCCGCGGTATCGGCAAGGATCGTCGAGGTGAATTTCTATCCAACCTGGACCGTGCCGGACACCGTCGCCCAGCAGGACCTCATTCCGAAGCTCAGGAAGGACCCGAGCTACTTTACCGATGAGCATTTCAGCGTCATGCGGGATTGGAAGGCGCCACCGCTCGATCCAACCAGGGTCGATTGGAACTCGTCGGAGGTCGTGAGCTACAAATTCGTGCAGGACCCGGGAACCTTCAATGCGCTCGGCGTCGTGCGCATTAACATGCCGAACAAATACAGCGTCTACATGCACGACACGCCGCTCAAGCAGCTGTTCAGCCAATCGGCGCGCGCGTTCAGCTCGGGCTGCGTGCGGGTGGAGAAGGTGCTCGATCTCGTGGCCTGGCTGCTCGGCCCGCAAAGCTGGACGCCCGAAAAGGTGCAGGCGGCGGCCGCCAATGGCCAGCGCATCAATGTCACGCTCACAAACTCGGTGCCGGTGCATTTCGTCTATCTCACGGCGTTCGTATCCGACAACGGCGTGGTGCAGTTCAGACCCGACATCTATGGCCGCGACGCCCCGAGCGCCGATGAGCCTGACGATCAGGGAGCTGTCGTCGCCGAGCAGCGCCGCGCCGTCACGCCGTGAGCGTGCCATCGTTAATTCGAGTTGAAGTGGGGTGGACGGCCCGCCCCGGGCTCCACGAACGCACCATGTTCACGTTTTCGTCGGGTTGATCGCATACCTCGCAATGGCGCGGGCAAGCCGCTGCGGCGAGCTGGCCGCATCCTGACCCGGGCCCCGGACAATTCAGCGCAGGCGACGGAGCGCCACGCGACATCAGAACGCAACGACACGCGCATCGCCACGGCATAGAGAGGACAGAGGAGAATCGAGAAGGATCTGCAGGTTGCGGCCTCATCTAATCAGCGGCGCGCGAGTCGAAGGGCGAAGGTGCGCGCTGACCAAACTCCGCATCGTCGAGATCGCTGTGGCCCTGCTGCTTACGGTCGCTGCAATTCTATTCGTCGGCCTGACGCTATGGGGGGCTGAGCTGCCGGACAAGCGCGCGATCGGCGCTCCGGCCGAAGCCGCGGCGTTCGACTGAGCCGACTGCAGCCAACAGAGGACCGCTGCTTACGCCAGCGGGTCGTCGGGATCGGTCTTGCCGCCTTGGCTGCGGTCCTTGGCGGCAAAGATGTTGGCGAGCGCCGAGGGGCGATTTTGCCGCAGCCAGTCCGCGCTTCTCGCGAAGGCGGCCGCCGTCTCGCGGCGGATGTCGGCCGCTGCCGCCACGGTTCTGGCATGCCACCACGCCTCGCTCTCGACTCTTGGGGCGAAGAGATAAAACACCAGCCAGTGCATGAGCGCCACGTCGAGCGCCATGAACACGCCGGCAAAGATCACGTCGCTTAAAAAGTGCCCCCCTTCGCCGATGCGGATGAGACCGGTGATGCCGCCGGCCGCCAGCGCAGCGCCCATCAGGGCCGCGCGCCGGCGCCGCGCAAGCATGGCGATGGCGAACCCAAGCGCGAAAGTCGAGGAGGCCTCGCCGCTGATGAAGGAGCAGTTGCGAGCGCATTGACCGGACCGCTCGAGAACAGGTGTGAATCGATCGGAGCCGCCGAACTCGACGATCTGCGCAGGGCGCGGCCGCGCCCAATGGTCCTTCAGCACCGTGTTGGCGATCAGGCCGGGTCCGGTGATGAGCACGAGCGCGAGGAAGATCCATTGCGCCAGGCCGAGCTCAAGCAGACGGCGTCTTTTGGCCAGGGCAAGGACGATGCCGATCACTGCCGTGATGCTGGCCATCCAGGTCAGGAGCCGGAAGCCTAGGCGAAGGGCGCTGGCGAGATCGGAGTCGTTAAAGAGGAAATGGCGTGGCCCGAGATTGAAGAGGCGGCTCACGGCGAGATCGAGGTCGGGCCAGCCGACGAAGATCAAGGCGGCCGCGACGCCGATCGAGGCCGCAACCGCCACGAGCCAAAGCCGTGTCCGCCTATCGGCATCGTGATAGGCCACGCCCGGATCAGTCATCGTCGCCCTCATAGCCGCGCAAGAGGTAGCGCTCCTGGCGCAGCGGCGCTCCCTTAGTTGGAAAGCTCTGTTTTCCAATGAGTTTAGACGTGCCGAAATGCTTCGGGACCGAGGTCGAGGAGCGATTCACGGTGACGTAGAGCACGGATTCCGGCGCGCTTGCGGTGAAGAGGTTCTTCATCTCGAAATGATTGCGGGGCCCGTCCTCCCGAAACCAGATCAAGACGGGCAGCGATGTATCGCGAAGATAATAGGCGAGCTCTCCCGTCACTTCGCGGTTGTCAGTGAGCACGGACTTTGCGCCTTTCTCCCCGGCCAGACGCCGCGTGGCGGCGGCGAAGTCGCGCTAGCCGAGCACGCGCGCATAGGGGGTTCCACGTGGGCCCCATGAGCTCGGTGAGTTTGGGCGCGAAAGCCGGCGCGAGCGTGATGACGAGGGCCGCGCCGAGATGCAGTCCAAGCGAGATCCGGAACAGCCTTGGCCAGTGCCGCAGCAGTTCCGCGGTCACGAGGATCGTGGCGGCGGGGTAGGCCGCGGCGGCCCAATTGGCAGGGGCGCGGGAGAGAACGGTCTGCAGGGTGAGCAGGAGGATCACCGGCACCGAAAAGGCGAGCAATCTGCATTGCGGCTCCTCGCATCCGGGTCGCAGCGCGCGCCACGCCGCCCAGATCAGCACCGGATCGGACCGAACACGGCGAATTGGGAGCCCAAGAATTCCAGGGCCGCGCCGAGATGGATGGCCTCCTTCCAGCCGGCATTTTCGGCGGTGTGGGAGAAGGTGGCGAAGCTGTGCTCGGCGTTCCAGACAAGGTTCGGAGCGATCAACGCGAACGCAATCGCGAGCGCCACGATGGCCCGGCCTCCTCGAAGCGCCCCTCCCTTGCCCGTTTGTTGCTCCATGCGTCGATCGCCACGCAGAGCAGAAAATAGATCGCGGCATATTTGGCGAGAAGGCCAAGCCCGAGGCTTGTGCCGAGCAAGAGCGCGTAGACCATGCGTTGGCTCTGCACGAGCCTGATCCAGCCATAAAGCGCCAGCGTCCAACAGGGGAACGTCGGTGGAGATCAGCAGGGAGGAGAAGGACGCCGCCGGGAGCGTGGCAAACACCACCGCGGACCAGAAGTGATCGTCGTAAAGCGCCCGGCCGGCGAGAAACACGAAGATCGAGGTCAGGGTGTAGAGGATCGGCGATGGCGCGCGCAGGCACCATTCGGCGTCGCCGCAAACATCCGTCGCGAGCCGGATGATCCAGGCGATGAGCGGGGGCTTAGAAAAATAGCCAAAGGCGAGATCGCGAGACCATGTCCAATATTGGGCCTCGTCGAAGAACAGATCGGTCCGATCCAGGACGAGCGCAAGCAGCCTGACGGCAAGCAGCACCGCAAGGAAGACCAGCAGCCAGACCCAATAGTCCTGCTCGCGCCAATGACGCTCGCACCAATGGCGTGGATCGATGCGGCGAGCAGCTTGAATGGCTTGCAAAGCGGTTACGGCCGATGGTTGGGGATCGGTGCCCCCTGTACAATGTTGTGCGCGCAAATGAAAGCTTGCTACTGATCGATAGAGGGGGCGCCTTTGCCCTCTGGCGCCTTTTGAGAGATTTGCCGATGCGCATCGCTGTCGTCATCCCCGCCTATAACGAGGCCGGCAATATCGGGCCCCTCATCGAGGAGACGATTGCCGCGGTGCCTGTGGGGACGCTGCAAGAGGTGATCGTTGTCGATGACGCGAGCGACGATGGGACGGATGCCGAGATCAAAGCGCTGCTCGGCCGCCACCCGGTGTTGCGTTATCTCCGCCACGGCAGGCGCGCCGGCCAGAGTGCGGCGCTGCGTAGCGGCGTGAGGGCGGCCACCGCGCCCGTCATCGCCACCATGGACGGCGACGGGCCAGAACGATCCTGCCGATATCATGCGGCTCTTGGCCCGGCTCGGCCGCGAAGGGTGGCGAGCCTGCCATGGTTGCGGCTTAGGGAGGACCGCAAGGCCAAGGGCTCGCGCAGGGCCGCCTCGCGCTTCGCCAATTGGATCCGCGACAAGGTGCTTGCCGATGGCTGCCCCGACACCCGCTGCGGGCTCAAGCTTTATTGGCGGGAGGCCTATTTGACGCTGCCTTATTTCACCAGCATGCACCGTTATTTGCCGGTCTTCTTCCTCACCTATGGCCACGAAATCGCCTATGAGCCGGTCAACGATCGGCGGCGGCTCAGGGGCGCGTCGAAATACACCAACCTCGGGCGGGCCCTAATCGGGCTATTGACCTCGTCGGCGTCAGCTGGCTCCGCAAACGAACCCTGCTTCCGCCGATCGCGGAAGCCTTATCCGGCGAAATTGCGACCGGTCAGAAGGCCAAAACCCGCGCAGCCAAGTCAAAGTGGGGTCTTCGTCAGAATGAACGTGGCAAATCTGGCGAGATGGTGGGCGACGACGCCGATCACGGAGTTGGTCTGGATCAGCATCGGCTTCATCGCCCAGTTCTTGTTCTCGATACGTTTCATCGTGCAATGGCTCGCCACGGAGCGGGCGCGGGCGAGCATCATCCCCGAGACGTTCTGGTATTTCAGCCGCGCCGGCGGCGCGCTGCTGCTGGCCTATGCCGTCTATCGCATGGACCCCGTGTTCATCGTCGGCCAGGCGGCCGGTCTCGCAATCTATGCCCGCAACGTCTATTTCATCTGGCTCGGCAAGCGGGCGCCGAGCCAGGCCAATATCGCGTGACTGGCCTCCCGGAGGCAGGCGTCCGGCGGTCGAATGCAAGGGGCGGTTTGCTGAACATGAGCCTTCGCCTGCAGGACCTCACCCTCGTCGAGCAGGTGGTGCTCGCACTGTCCTTTGTGCTTATCGGCGTGTTGCTGATCGATCCGTTTCTGCTTGAGCGATCGAGGGTGTTGGCGCCGGGGGCGCGCCGCGCGTTCCAGGCCATCACCGATATTGGCAGGTCGAACTGGATGCTGATCCCCGCGGGCTCGGCGGTCGCGCTCGCGCTTGTGCTGAAGCGCACGCATCAGGGGTTCCGCAATGCCGCGGGCTACGGCCTGATCGCAAGCACCATCGGCTTTGTATTCGTGAGCGTGGGGGGTGCGGGCCTCATCGCCAATCTCGCCAAGGAGATCATCGGCAGGGCGCGGCCGAAGCTGTTCGATAGTTTGGGCCCGTTCGACTTCCAGCCTTTCGCCTTCAATCCCGATCACGCCTCCTTTCCATCGGGTCATGCGACCAACATCTTCGCCCTGGCCACGGTGATCGTCATGCTGTGGCCGCGGGGAAAAGTGCTGCTCTACACCGTCGCAGCCTGGATCGCGGCAAGCCGCGTGCTGATCGGCCAGCACTACTTCACCGACGTGGTTGCGGGTGCGATCCTGGGCGCAGCCTTTCCCTATTTCGTGCGCTCGCGATTTGCGGCACGCCGCTGGCTGTTCGAGCCCATACCACGCGGGGGCTACCGGTTGCGCGGGGGTCGCACGCGAAATTGGCTTGGTTGGCCAGGATCTTCAACCGGCGGGGCCGGGCGCGGCTTTTCGGCAACAGGCGCGATAGACGGGGACTGATCTTGGCACCGCAAGCTGGGTTTTGTAAGGAAGTTGTAAGCTACGCGAGCGGCATGTTTTGCGAAGCCTCGCGCGCGGGGCGTAAACGAGGCGCCTTAAGGGGGCCCGATTGGGGGCGTCGGACAGGTGATGCGCTTGCTGGTCCCCAGACTCGCGGCGAGGGGGGACTCGATATCCACCTGATCCAACCGAACGGCACCAACCTGACGCTTAAGGACGTGCCAGTTCTTTGAGATGCCGCCCTATTGGGGGCTGCGCGGCACCTATTGGTTTAACGCCAACCCCAATTGGGGCGTGATGTTCGATTACAATTACACCAAGGTCGTTACCGATAAGGGTGCGGTGGTCAACGTCTCCGGCACCCGCGATGGTATTTCGCTCGGTCCAACAGACCGCGTCGGCAACACGTTTCAGGTGATGGAGTTCACCGACGGCCTCAACGAGTTCTACTTGGGTGGTCAATATCGCTGGCCGCATGAGCGGTGGACGCCTTACCTAGGCTTCGGCGTCGGAGTCTCCGTTCGCCATGTCGAGGTGCGGCGCAGAGGGCCGGCACAGCCCTACACGTTTGACTATCAGCTGGCCGGTGTGGATGTCGAAGGGTTGGTCGGGCTTGAATGCCATATCGGCCCGCACGTCTCGCTGTTCGGCGACTACAAGCTGAGCTTTGCGACCAATGACACGGACCTGGGGCGGCTCGCTTGACACCGATGTTTTTGGACCAACCATGTGACGTTCGGCGTCTCCTACCGCTTCGGTGGCCCACCCGAGCCATATGAGCCCTATCAATAGACGGCCATTCCGGTGAACCGGTCGAGCGCCGGCGGCTGATTTGGGCCGGAACAGGTGGTTCACAAAGGCCCGATAAGCGCCTATATGACATTCAAGATCGCGCCGAGGCGAAATCAGAGAGCGGCGCGCTTCACATCTCCTCCGAACCTGTTATAGGTTCCCGCCCTTGTCGGCGGATCGGGTTTCACTCGGGTACGCGCCCGGCCGACCGAGCATGGTGGATTGACGCGGGGTGGAGCAGCCCGGTAGCTCGTCAGGCTCATAACCTGAAGGTCAGAGGTTCAAATCCTCTCCCCGCAACCACCCAAACATCTGAAAATAATAACTTTTTTAGAGCAGGTTAACGGCCGCCTTGGCATAATTGTCGATTGGGTCGCCACCGGGTCGCCACCGTATCGACCCACGACACCTAGCGCACGAAGCAGGCTTTTATCTTCAGTTTCCTAATCTGAGGGTCGCAGGTTCTAAATCCTGCCGGGGTCACCAACCAAATCAGTAGGTTATTGAACAACGGCCTAAGTACTAAACCGTATCTGGTCACCACATGGTCACCATCGGTGGAACATGTTCTTGGACGAAGCTTTCCAGATATTGCGCAAATTGCTTGATTCTCGTAGTTATTCATCGTCATCCTCCGTGACGTCCTCGGTAGCCGTGGGTGGGGGCGACAGCAGGCGCCCAAGCTCGGCTTTCGCTACGAGCCTGGCGCCGCCGAGCTTGGTGGAGGGGATGATCTCGTCGGCGATCCAACGCTGGGCGGTCCGGAGCGACATCCCTGTGATCCGCGCAATGTCAGTCGCGCGCAGATACTCCGCGGCGTCGCTCATTGCTGCTGCTCCGGAAGAGGGGCGGGCGCCCCAGGGCGGTCGACCTTTTGGCCACATTCAGCCCATTCGCGTGCCGCCTGCCGAGCAAGCAGGCGTGCGATTTCAATCAGTGCGGCTGATACCGGACTGCCGTTTTTCCTGGTTTTTGAGCGAACGCGAGCCATATTCGCCTGGACATTGGGATCCAGGCGAAGACCTTCGAAATGGTGCAATCGGATCTATTTTAGGCGGCGACCGCCCGTTCGGATGTCCTCAACTCGGCCTCTCCAAGAATCGGCCGAGTACTTCATGCCAAGTGGTTTGCCCGCTGGCTGTACGAAGCGAATGAGCGGGCCGGCGGCCTTGCCCCGACCTGATCTTCCGAGGGCAATCACGGAGGTACGGGGCTCCTTGCCGGTGATCTTCTTGTAGGTCGACATCATCGCCGCAATCCAATCGTTCTCGGCGGCGTGACCACGATGCCTCTTTGGCACGGTGAGTTCCCCTATTTGCACGGCATCATCAGCAGCCTTGCGCGCAAGATGCTCAAGTTTTTGTGCGGCATCAGCGGCGTCGAGAATCTCCACGAGTTGTTCAACTCGCGCTGTCGCCCGAGTGACCTCATCCTGGTTCCCATTTTCTGCTGAGGCAAGAAATTCCAGAAGAGCGAAATCCCGAGGTCCGTCTGCCGCATATCGGTAATTATCGCGATGATCTATGTCGAGCCATTTGAGTAGCCTGCGAGCCGCGCGGGCTATCTTGTCCATCCGGTCTTTGATAACCGAGGGGGTGGCCCGCTTGATGTTGGATCCCCGGCAGTCCAGCCGATACCACGTGGCTGCGGCTTCGAAGTGTTTCTCATATCGGATAATATGAGCGACATCTTTGTTGACCGCCGCGGCAATGAGTTCAAAGTCCTTTTTGGAGTAAGTAGGCATGATCTTGGGTTGCTCTGACCCGCTATAGGAACGTTGGCGGCTTCTACGACCGCGCCACAACAAAAACCATATCGCCTAACGGTCTCGAAAACCGTTGTACGTGTGAGCGTACCGTGCGTTCGAATCCCACCCTCTCCGCCAGATAATTGATATATATTATTGTAATTCAATGGTTATAATCAGTAATGGTGATCGTCACCCCACATTTTACTCCTCATTGTGATCTGCGCGTTCGCGCGTGACTCCTAACTGTATGTCTTTCGCTGCAACAAGCCTAAGCGATGGGAGTAGTAGCTCAGATTCCTAATCTGAGGGTCAGCGGTTCGAATCCGCTCGGGGTCGCCAACTCTCTCAGCAAGATCAAAGATTTAGCCTAAGGACGGCGATATCCCTAAGTCGGGGCTGATCTTGTGTCAGGTCCATGTCAGGTCTAGAGGCCGGCCTCCGAGTCGGTCGTCGCGCCGACTACGCAGAACTGGCGAGATTCCGGGAGCCAGCGAGCCCGCTATAAGCTACGGTCAGGAAGGATCGTTCTCTTCCTTTTCGTTCGCGGCAAGCAATCGACGGACCGCTGTGGTTAGCTCGGTCTCCTCCTCAAGGACTTGGCTCAGACGTTCGGCCAGCGCAATAAGCACCACTCGCACATCTTGAGCTAGCTCCAAGCACTGTTGATCTGTTTTCTCGTGAACTCCGCCGCTCAAGGCTTTGTGCAGGAGCGTCAGCGGATTATGCCCCTTGATGAGAAGGGTTTGCGGGATTGCGTTTTTAGCCGCGTCGAGTGCCTTAGAGAAAGAAATCTCGTCCTTTGCGGCCTCTAAAGTTTGTACCATCTCCACAGGTGCGCCAACCTTCTGAGCGACCTTAATGACCTCCTCCAACAGCCGGTCCTTGTGGTTCTCTACGACTCGCCGGTAATAGGTAAACGCGCCGATCCCAAGGCCTTGATTCTCGGATCGTCTGCCTTTGAGAAAAAGCTCTCGGTCGCTACCGAACAGCCGAAGCAGGCGATTTGGAGTAGGAGGACCATAAGAGGGGTCCTCCCCAAACTTGTAGGCGAAGCCTTCCTCCGAAAACGCTTCTTCTCGCTGTGGATGAAGTGCGAAAACCTTTTTGGTGGAGCGGCAATTAGAGCATATGTAGGTGACGAAAGTTAGCTGATCTAAATTTGCCATTATCGTCGGGCCCCCTGCATACCGGAAAAAACGAGGACCGTTGCACTGATCGCTAGTGCAGTGCAGTTGAATTTCTGGCCAACTCAGCTCGATCCGTCCGTCTCGATAGTTAGCAAGGCCTGCGACCTTTACCGACTGACCCAGTGGCGTGCTTTCCAGAAACTCAGCGAAGCTAAGCAGCGGCGCTTCCTCAGCGGATTCGCTGGGAGTCTCGGCTGACTTTTCAGTTTCACTCATTTTTGGTTTCGCCCCTTGGTGAGAGCATCTGGCGCGGGCGCGGAAATGGTATACACCCGAACGCGTTCCAATCAGCGTTGCTATCATCTCCCTTGGACCGAGGATCAGGGCGGTCGGCTTCACTTAGCCCGCGCGGAAGGGCCGCAACAATGCGCGTCATCTCACCGCGGTAGCGCGACCCACAAACTAACTCACAATGGACTTTTTTGCGCGAGGACGCTTTGCTTCGTGCGCTTGGCGGCGCGGTTTCTTCTTATTGGCGATCCCGCGATTTGGCTGTGTGTACCGAAAACTTAAATTCGGACGTAGTGGTAATGGAGGCCGCCGAGGAGTGGATGTGACATGATGCGTCCGGTTCGCTGAACCGGACGCGAGACGGGCGAATCTTTGTCCAATGATCGATGTGTTCTCATATCGTTGTAATAGCGCGCGTAAGCCTGCAGGGTCCGGCGCAAATGTGCCTCGCCCAGGGCGATGACATGGTCGACACACTCGCGACGGATCGATCCGATCAGCCTTTCGACGAAGCCGTTCTGCCAAGGCGAGCCTGGGGCAATAGGCTTGTCACGGATGCCCATGGCCCGTATTCGCTGCGTGGCAGCGGCACCGTAGACACGGTCCCGATCGCGGATCAAGTAGCGCGGAGCCTCACTCCAAGGGAATGCCTCTGTGATCTGGCGTGCGATCCATTCCGCCGTCGGGTTTGGTGTGACGTTGATCCAGACAAGGTCTCGGCGCGCCAGCCGAACGATGACGAGGACGTAGAGCAGGTCAAAGCCAATGGTTGGAACAACGAACAGGTCCATGGCCGCGATAGTCGGTGCATGGTTGCGCAGGAAGATGAGCCACCCCTGAGAGGGAGGTCCACATCGCTTTACCATGTACTTGGCAACACTGGATTGAGCGACTTCAAAGCCGAGCTTGAGCAGCTCGCCATGGATGCGCGGCGCGCCCCACAACGGATTGTCCACGCTCATCCGTCCGATCAGCACCCGCAGGTCTGCGTCGATTTTCGGCCGGCCTCCCAAGGAGCGTGATTTCCAACGCCAGTACCGGCGAAACCCGGCACGATGCCAGCGCACGAGGGTCTCGGGTCGAACGATCGTGATGACCTTGAGGACTGAGGGAAACCATCGATACAGCTGGATTAAAAACAAGCGATCGCTGTTCGTGAGTTGGACGCGACCACGCACCTTCCGCCGCAGCACCGACAGCTGATGCCGGAGGGCGTCATTCTCTGCTTCAAGTCGGCTCTTCGACTTGAACGGCAAGGCGAACACGGTCAGGAAGAAGCATAACAGCATGACCATCGCCGCTGACGTTAAGCGATTCTGTCACCAGATCAATACGGACGGGGTTTTTGGTACACACAGGGCCGGGCTCTCCTTTTTTGTTTTTCTCCGGCCTTACTATTCCGGCCCCGCCTCTGCGGGCCGGGTTAGGAGCGTGGGGCTCCTATTCGTGGAGCAGCGTTTGCCAGTCTGAGGGCACACGCCCAGCCGGCCCCGGTACTGGCTGATCTAACGGATGCGCGTGCGGAGCGGGGAGATTCGGGCCGGCAAAAAATTCGCCTGAACGGTAGTCGTAAAACCAGCGCTCCCCCGGCTCGAAACTCGTGATAATCGGGTGACCCGTAGCGGCGTTATGTTTCGATGCATGCTGATTTGGCGAATTATCACAGCAGCCGATGTGACCGCATTCGGCGCATCTACGAAGATGCAACCACCAACTGCCGGTCGCCAAGCATTCAACGCAACCTGTACCGCTTGGCTTGGCCAACGCATTGATGCCTTCTCTCTGAGCCTTCATGCTGCCTCCGACCGTCGTTCGTCCCAGTAGCACCGGCTAAGGAAATTAATTTTCCACAGGATGCAACGAAGGACTAGTCCACGATTGCGTCCTCGTTTTGCCAAACGGGTTGGGACATCTCAGTTGCCTTCGTTCCAGGGGGGCGTCGATCGAGTTCTTCTATGATGGGCGCTTCGGCGACACGACCAGGATAACACCGGCGGCGCCTATGGGTGCCGTTCCATTCTGATCGGCCTCCGAATGTCCGCTATGGGTCATTAGCCGACATAACGGCCCGTTCGCGTCATGTCCGCTTTACCCCCAACAGCGGACATTCGTCAGTGCGCGTGGGATGTCCGAAAAGTGCCAATAACGGACATTCCGACCAACTAATAGGCAACGCCGGCCTGATTTCTTTACGAATGCCTGCTCTTCATCGCAGTCCTCGTGCGGCGAGTGATCGCTCAATGACACTGTCGACCGCGTGCTCCGAGCCTCGCTCGGTCAGAAGTGCGTGAGGTTGCCTGCAGGCGGGTTCGGATACTGCTTGAGCGTTTCCTTGTATTTCTCGACCACCTCAAGCGCGGGGCCCGCTGCCCACCCAAAGAGCGCGCCGACCTGAAGATCTTCGTGCGGGTCCATTTCGATGTTGTAGAGCTTCGGATACCCGGCCATGGGTGCGCTAGCCGAGAACATGCCGGGCTCGCGCTGGGGTCCGATGCCGGTCGGATGTACATCGGTAAGGTACATGCGCCATTGCTTCCACCGTACCGCCACCATGTCCGCGCCGATGAAGGTCAGCAGGCTGTCGCCGTTGCCGGTCTCGCTCTTTCCAAACAGCACGTCGGTCTGGTCGACGCCATCGATCGGCCGGTCGGTGGGTATCTTGCTGCCGATGAGGCGGGCGAAGGTGGGAAAGAAATCCATGATCGAGAACATCGCGTACGAGCTGGTACCCCGCTTGACCTTGCCGGGCCAGCGGACGAAGCAGAACGTCCTAATCGATCCCTCGGTGGCTTCGCCCAGTTCCCCGCGGAAGGGTCCGGAGTTGCCCATGTCCGGCGTTCCCTGGTTGCCCATCTCGCGGGCGGTCTCGCCTTGCGGCCCGTTGTCTGAGGCGAAGACGAGAAGAGTGTTGTCGTCCACGCCAAGCTCTTTAAGCGTGTCCATGATCTGGCCGACGTGAAAGTCGCCTTCCATGAGCTTGTCGCCGTACTGGCCGATCCGCGACTTGCCTCAAATTGCTTCGACGGGAGGTTCGGAAAATGCCCCATCGAGAACGGCAAGTAGAGGAAGAAGGGTTTCCCGGCCGCTGTTTGCCGCTTCATGAAGTCGATGGACTTGGCCACCAGTTCATTGTCGATCTCGGCGCGGACTTCCCGCGTGTACGGCTTGACCGTGCGCAATGGCCCGCCCGCGACAGCCTCGACGATTTGCGGCCCCTTCGCTAGCAGTTCGTCGGGCGGCGCGTTGATGGAGTGCGTCATTGTGATTGTGTCGACATAGGTCGCCGAGTCCCAGGAGATGTCGGGCGGAATGCCGTAGAACTCATCGAAGCCGTGCGCTGTCGGTAGGCTCTGCGGTTCGGCGCCGAGGTGCCACTTGCCGAAGATTGCCGTCGCATAGCCTGCGCCCTTGAATAACTCGCCCATCGTGACCGCACTCTTCGACAGCGTACTCTCGCTGCCGGGCACGATGATCAGCGACAGGCCGTTGCGGATCGAGTATTGACCGGTCATTAGCGCCGCGCGCGATGGTGTGCAGCCGGGCTCGACTAGATACTGCGTGAGCCGCAGTCCCTCGCGAGCAAGCTGGTCAATTCGTGGCGTCGCCGCACCGCGCAACTCGCCCCCGCCGTAGGGTCCGAGGTCACCGTAGCCAACGTTGTCGGCGAGGATGAACACGACGTTGGGCTTCCCCTCTTGCGCGAGAACAGGCGTAGCGGCCACGGCCCAAGGGAGCACGACGGTCAGAGCACCAAAGCCAAAACGAAGCACCTTTCCAAGATTCATGGTTCAACTCCTGTCAACAACGCTTATTCGGATAGCCGCAACCTTTGATTTTCTTTAAACACTTGCCCTGCAAGACGACATTGGAGTGATCCATGATGACCACGCCTTCTCTCCCCCGTATCAGCCGTGTCGTGCTTTCGACTTTCGCAGTGATGACGGGCGGACTGCTCAGTTTGGCGTGCGGCCCGGCTGCCGCTGACGTTCGCATCGAGGGGCAAGTGCAAGCGGGGGGTGGTCCGCTCGCAAGTTCTACCGTGACCCTATGGGCCGCGAGTGCGGGCGAGCCCAGGCAGTTGGCTCAAACAAAATCCGGCAGTGACGGCCGATTTCAGCTTGGCACCACAGAGACTCCTGACAAGGATGTCATCCTCTACCTGGTTGCCAAAGGTGGCGAAGCCACGGTCAACAAGGGTAGCGGTGACAATCCTTCCATCGCCCTGTTGACGGTGCTGGGCAGCACGCCCCCGGCCAAGGTTGTCATCAATGAAATGACCACTGTCGCATCGGCATGGACCCACAATCAGTTTATTGACGGCACCGCGATTAAAGGTTCCGCGCTAGCTCTGCGCATAGCCGCAGGCAACGTGCCCAACTTCGTCGATCTCTCGACCGGCGGCTACGGCACCACAATTGCGGACGCACTGAACAGCGCCCAGACGCCGACCATGGCCAACTTTGCCACGCTGTCGAGCGTGCTAGCTGGCTGTGCTACGCGGGTAAAGGCAGATGCGTGCAACAGTCTGTTCGCGGCTACCACCGCTCCGGACGGCAAGGTGCCCACCGACACGCTAACGGCGGCCGAGTTCATCGCCCGTTTCCCCTCGCACCAACCTGAAAAGATCTTCGCCTTACTGGAGAATTTCTATCCTGTCCCGGAGCGCAAGCCCCTGCTGCGGCCTACACCTTTCATGCCGTATCTGAGCTTTGCTCCGAGCGCCTGGGTTCTGCCGCTCAAGTTCACGGGCGGAGGCTATAGCGGTGGCGGCAAGCTCATGTTCGACAGCCAGGGCGATGCCTGGGTCGTCGACAATTTCCAGGTAGGCGCGCAGAACCAGGACGCCTTCTGGAGGGGCGGCCTCTCGAAGTTCGCCCCCGACGGCACACCGCTCTCGCCCCCCGTCACCGGCTTCACCGGTGGCGGACTTCTGGGCCCCGGTTTCGGGCTGGCCATCGACGCCAGCGACAACGCATGGACGACCAGCTTCGCGGGCAACAACACCGTCTCGCTGTTCGACAAGAGCGGCAAGCCACTCTCACCGCCCGATGGCTATAACTTCGGCGGCAAGCTCACCGACATGCAGGGCATCATTGTCACGCCAAGCGGGGACATCTGGGCCGCCGATACGGTGAGTTCCCAGTTGGCTCATTTCCCCAAGGGCGATCCCTCCAAGGGCGAACTTCTGTGCCAGAACCCCGGTAGCGATCCCCTGAAAAATCCCTGCAAGCTCGTGCTACCCTTCGCGCTCGCCGTCGACCAGCGAGACAACATCTGGGTCACCAACATCCTCGGCGACCACGTCACGCGCTTCCCCGCTGCCGACCCAACCAAGGTCGAGACCTTCAAGACCGGCTTCTCCGGTAGCGGTCTCGCCGTCGACAGTCTCGGAAACGTCTGGATCACCAACAAGCTCGGCAATTCCGAACGCGGCCGCCTGAAAATGGTGGAGATGGCGCTTGCGGGGAAGGTCAATTACGACGGCGATCCCGACGCAGTCGTCAGGCTCACCCACGCGCTGGTCGACGCCATGTTCGAACAGGAGCCCGGCTGGGAGGGCGGTAGCCTGACGGTCCTGCGCCCCGACGGCACTGAGGCGAAGTTCTCGCCGATCTACGGCAAGGGCATCTACGCTCCCTGGGCGGTCTCGGTAGACGGCAACGACAACATCTGGGTTTCGAACTTCGCCAGTGCGGCGGCAGGGATCGTGCATCTCTGCGGCTTCCGCCCCGAGACCTGCCCGGCAGGCATGAAGACGGGCGATGCGATCTCGCCTCCGGGCGGTTATGTCGGCGGCGGGTTGCAGTTGCAGGTCGACATCGGCGTCGGCCCGGCCGGCGACGTCTGGGTCACCAACAACTGGCAGGATCACGCTTCTTGCTACGGCAAGCCCAATGAGGGCGCTTCTACTCGCTGTGCTGGCCAGGGCGTGGTAGTGTTCTACGGCATGGCCAAGCCGGTGCGGACGCCGCAGATTGGGCCAGCCAGACAACCGTAGTGAAGCGAAAGTGTTTCAACGTTTAGTAGTGCCATGTCCGCTTTGGGTCATAAGCGGACATTCCACACGCTGATTAGGCATGTCCGCTTTTCGCCCGGAACTGGACCTGGCGACGCGATCGGCTGGACGTCCGCTTGGTGCCAAGAGCGGACATCCGTCAACTCGCTGGCCCTACCAAGATCGGCTCCTCGGCTTGGCCGCTACGGGGCAGTCGCTGACGTTTCAGCACATCGAATTTGTCCTCGTCGTGTCGCGCTTTGAATTGGAGTAAATTTAGGCGCTCCCGCCGAGCAAGCGGTGAGTAAAATTGTACCCTTTGGGAGGAGACACGCCAATGTATAGGAACAACTTGATTGCCTGCATCCTTACGCTTGCCTGCTGCATCATCCTGATGCCAAGCCTCGGGACCGCCCAGACGGCCGTCGTCGAGTCCTTGATGGCGGCCTTGCGGGCTGACACTGAGGCGCTCGGCGCACCAAAGGTCCAAGGCGGCGACCTTTACTTCGGCAACACCAAGGTCTCCGCTGACGCTGTTGACGCTGTGGTGAAAAAGCTCGGCGGCGTGGCCTCGCTTTTCGTAAAGAGTGGGGACCAGTTTGTGCGTGTGGCCACTACACTAAAGAAGGAAGACGGTACAAGCGCGGTTGGAACCACTCTCGCCGCCAATAGCCCCGCTCTTGCAAAGCTCAAAAACGGCGAAGCCTACTATGGAGACGCGACCCTCTTCGGCAAGAGTTACGACACTGGATATGTGCCGATCAAAGACGCTTCCGGTGCCGTCATCGGAGCTTTTTTCGTCGGCGACCCAAAGTGACGATGGCTTAGTGTGGGGGCGTCGGCTGCCGCCGGGCGCCCTTATTCGCAATTTCAATCGGCTGCCTTTGGGCCAAGTCCGCTATGGGTCATTAGCCGACATAACGGCCCGTTCGCGTCATGTCCGCTTTACCCCCGATAGCGAACATTCGTCAGTGCAGGTGGGATGTCCGAAAAGTGCCAATTTCAAACTCATGCAAGGCACCAAACAGCATACCTATTCGAGCATCTAACTAAGGCGCGCCTTTCCATCGGACACTACCTGGTGTTCGCCGTCATTGCTCTGGGGGGCCACATACGGGTCGGCCACGCCTGGCGGGATCGGGGGATACTTCTTAAGCGACGCCAAGTGGTCTGTTAGGATCTTACCCGCTGGCCAACGCACCCACAGGTACTGGGGCCCGTAGCTGAGCACGTGTTCCTCCTTCGGGTCTAGGTTGAAATTGAAGAACCTGGGAATGCTCCACTGCTCGACCGGGCCGGTTCCGGTCTCGAGTTCCTTGAACATCATCTTCCAGTTCTGCCACTTCACGCCATAGATCTCGTTGCCGACATAAACCACAAAGCCATCCCTGTTGGACTGTTGCTGTTTGCCGAGAAGAAATTGGCTTTGGTCAAACACCATCAATCGCGCGGTCGGTCGGTACTTTTCCGCCAACAATGGCGGCGACAGTCGGGAAAAGATCGATCTCATTTACAATTTCGGTGCTCACGCGACCGGCAGGGATCTTACCCGGCCAGCTGACAATGAACGGGACGCGCAACGAGCCTTCCAGACCGGTGAAGTATGTCCCTCGCCACGGCCCAGCCCATCCGTTCCAGGGCTCAGTCATCTCCGGGCCATTGTCGGAAGTGAAGATGAAGATGCACACACCCGGCGACAACAACCTGTATTGAGTCTGTAAGCTCTTAACATCGGGCGACCGGTCCCGCAGTTCCCGATGTGGGCCTTCTTAACGAGATTGATTGCCTCTCAGGAGGCCGGGGTGAGTCCAGCGCGCGTGCGCTCGGATATTAGATTACGCTCGAACTCGGCGAGCGACGCAAAGATGCCGACGTGGTCGTGTCAATCGCAGCGCCCAACTACGGCCCCGCCTGGCTTCGGGGACGCGGCGGAAAGTCAGGGAGGCTTGGCATTAGTACCCCCTGAGTTGTTTCATTTGTTCGGGGCTTAGACCCTCAACGTCCTCTTTGGTGAGCGAGTCAACACCGTCGCGTTTTGCTTTTGCTTCGGCGTACTTGAACTTGGCCTCCATTTTTTCCTTGGAGGTAGTGATGACGCCTGTTTTCGCTGTCGTCGAACGCGACGCCACGGGCCGCTGTGCATCAGCGGTCACATGCGGTGGCGTATTCGAAGGCGGATACGGGCGATTGCCATACCCACTCGGCGTCCGTGGCGGTGGCCCATAGCCCCCTTGTCCGTCATAGTCAGGTGGCCCGTAGCCCGCTTGTCCGTGATAGGCAGGTGGCCCGCCGTTATAGTCAGGTGGCCCATAGCCCCCTTGTCCGTCATAGTCAGGTGGCCCGTAGCCCGCTTGTCCGTGATAGGCAGGTGGCCCGCCGTTATAGTCAGGTGGCCCGTAGCCCGCTTGTCCGTGATAGGCAGGTGGCCCGCCGTTATAGTCAGGTGGCCCATAGCCCGCTGGTCCATCGTAGGGCCCATAGGCAGCTGGCCCGTAATGGTACGGCGGTGGGGGGGGCACTGCATAAGCCGGTGGGGCCGCTATCGTGCTCCCTACAATCGCGCCAACACCAAACCCGGCGAGAGCAGAACCCCACCCACATCCCCAACCGCACCAGCCCGCGTGAGCCGGTGACGATAGCGAGAGACCAAAACCTATCAACGCCGTTGCGCTGATTGCCTTCAAGGATGTCGGCATGATCAAATTTCCCCCCTGAAGTCTTCAACTTCAGAAAAAATCTAACAAACGTTTGAGGTAAATTCGTGGCGCTAAAACTCGCGCGCCTTCGTAATTCGGCAAACTTGCCGATGGCCAGGTCAACTTTATTGAGCCCGATTGGCGCCCTGGGTTTCTATCACCGCCGCGTCTTTCTCCCGGTCTTGACCCGCGCGTTTGCTAATTTCTCGTTGCTATCTTTGCTATCCCCGAAGATGCGATCCCAGTCGCTTTTGGAGATTCCACTGAACCCCACGCGGAAGCGATCCTGGTGCAGCTCAGTCTTCGGCTTCGGTGTCGATGTCGGTGTCGGCGTCGATGTCGGCGTCGATGTCGTCTCGTCGGTCATTTTCGTTAGCCTTCCCACCAACGGTCATTACGATTTCTACAAGACTTGGAAGTCAATTCCACCTGATCAAGCGCTGCCAAGCCTCATAGTCTTACGTTCACGATATTCTCACGTTTACGGCTTTCGTCTTTCCGCTCTTTGGGTCTTGCCCTAGCTCGAACGTGACGCGCTGGCCGACCTCGAGCTGGTCGCCCATGAACTCCATCACGTCGCTGATATGCACAAAAACGTCCGGCTGCTTATCGTCCCGCCGGATGAAGCCATATCCCTTGCCGCTCCAGGTGTGCATGGTGCCGTGAAATCTCTCGCTAGTTGATTGCATGGATCACCCAATCCTCGTTACCGTATTCCTCCATCGCGCGCCGCTGTTCTACTGCATCGACAACCGCAGCGAAATCGCTTGCCGGGATTTTCCCCGCCATGATGACTCTCGCTGTCTGCCCGAAGGCGCGGTACGACCTTCCGTGCTTATCGCTGGAATCGATGTCTCCTAAGTGCCACGAGCAGCCATCTACAGTAGCCGCTCGAAGTACTTAGCGAGCTAGGGCTTCCCAAGGCATAGATGAACGCAAGACCGGGGAACGGTGAGCTTCCCTTGGCGGAAAAGGCGGCACCCGCAGTCAATCCTTTGATTCGCTTCTTTCAGGCGCAACCCCAGCGGCAATAGGCGCGGAGGCTGCCATTCTGCTGATAGATTGCCGATGACGTCCGCTTTGGGTCATGAGCAGACATCGCGTCACGTTCGGGTCATGTCCGTTATTCCCCTCAAAGCGGACATTCATCAGCGCGGTTTGCATGTCCGCTTAGTGCCATAAGCCGACATCTCGCAAGTGAGGGCCTGTATCGATTATACGTTGGATTGAAGACAATGGCCGGCAAGACGTCCAAGAAGTCGGCGAAGGTCGCAAAGAAGGCCGCCGCCAAGCGGGGCGTTGCGAAGCCGACCCTCCTCACAGGCGGCAACGCTCAGATCGCGAAGGCCGACGGCGACGCCCCCGTGCAGGCCTACATCGCGGCCATGCCGGGCTGGAAACGCAACGTCGGGCGCCGCCTCGACGCACTCATCGTGCGCACCGTCCCCGGCGTGCGCAAGGCGGTCAAATGGAACTCGCCGCTGTACGGAGTCGAGGGCCAAGGCTGGTTCCTCGGCATCCATTGCTTCACGAAGTACGTCAAGGTGGCTTTCTTCCGCGGCACATCGCTGCGTCCTGTCCCCCCCCGGCAAGTCCAAGGACAAATACACGCGCTACCTCGACATCCACGAGGACGAGCAGCTCGACGAGGAGCTCGTGGCGAGTTGGATTAGGCAGGCATCGGAGCTGCCCGGCTGGGTCCCGTAGCGCGGGCAAGGATCTTCACCAGCAGTCTCCCGTGTTCGGTTTGACCCAAGAAACAGAAGGAACGGAAAGAACATCATGAGGAAGAGCGGGTTTCAAAAAGAAAAGTCTCCATCTCAGATGATTGACGAGAGGATCAGGGAGCTGGGCGACTGGCGGGGCAAGATGCTCTCCCGGCTCCGCGCATTGATCAAGCAAGCCGACCCCGAGGTGGTGGAGGAGTGGAAGTGGAGAGGGGTTCCGGTGTGGTCGCACGCCGGAATGATCTGCACCGGTGAGACGTACAAGAATGTCGTGAAAATGACCTTCGCCAAGGGCGCCTCGTTGGAGGACCCTTCAGGCCTCTTCAACTCCAGCCTCGAAGGCAACACCAGGCGTGCCATCGATTTCCATGATGGCGACAAGATTGATGAAAAGGCGTTGAAGGCGCTCATTCGCGCCGCCGTGGCACTGAACACGTCGGTGCGAGCTAGCGCTCGCCCCGTCCGCTCTCAGAAGAGACGAAAGAGCGCTTGAGGTCGGCGAGGCACCGCCTGCCGGTAGAAATGTCCGCTTAGGGTCATAAGCGGACATTCTGCGATCTGACTGATTTAACGCTTGCGTGTCACTAGCATAGGTCCGCAAGTCGCATACGCTGCGCCCACCACGGCATAACCGACGACGAATGCGAAATTGCGTAACATGACTTCCTCCATAGCAAACGGCTGCCTGCAACTCCTTCCTCAATGGGGGCCTAGAAGTGCCACTAATGGGACAGGCCGGGCATGAAAATGACCCCGGAACAGCGGCTGGCGATGCCCCGATCCCAAGAGTATAGAGTCGGGCGCATAACGGAGCTTATCACAGCACTCTTCAGGGAGGTGCGTTCGTGCGGGAATTTCGCATTACTCCCGGGATGGCGCTAGTCGTAGGCAATACATGGCGACATGCTGAGTTAACGAGATCGGTGGAAGGCGGTGAGCCTCAAGGGGTAACATTCGCGGCTTACGTCAAGAAAGGCGATCGGAGTTGGTAGCCGGTCAGCGAACTCTGCTTATCGTGCTCGTTGCCTGGGCACTCCTGATGATCGTCCCGGATCTTTGGCGCGTCGTGCAGCCATTGGGATCATTCGGCCTCTACGCCAACAATGATGGCCTAATCTACAATGTGACCGGGCCATTTGACGATCAAACCGCATCGCCCGCCTGGAAGGCTGGGGTTCGGGAGGGTGACAGGCTCGATCTCTCGAAGATGCGATGCTTCCCTTACGACGCAGCGACATGCGGTTCGGTGCTCGCAGTTCTTGGAGGCATCCAACTTACCGTGCCGGGTCGCACTATCACAATTGATCTAGCCTCCACACCCGATCGACCGGCTCGGCACGTAGTCCTCGTTGCAGAAGAGCGACCTACCAACTTTCTGAAGCGCGCCGTTCTCATTCTCGATCAGATCGCTGGGATTCTGGTCGTTTTGGCTGCAGCGTGGCTGGTGTGGACGCGTCCCGGCGGTATGAGCTGGGGTTTTTTCCTTTACGTTATGTGGTTCAACCCTGGCCAGAGCTTTCAGTTCTATGCCCTGTTGCAACGCTGGCCGCTGCTATTGCTGTCGCAGTGCGTCGCCGGTTGCATCGCTCAAGCGGTAGGCTTTACTGGACTACTGCTATTCGTCCTGCGCGTTCCCAATGACGAGCCCGACCCCAGATGGCGCGCGCTGGAACGTGCACTGCCGCTGATGGCACTTGTTCTCACATTGCTATTGCTCACCTCCTACGGCAGCGCGTTTGGCTACCGGACGGAGACAGGGACTCGGGCAGGCATCCTCACCGGCTTTGTTGTGGCCTCGTGTGCCCTCGCCATCTTAATGGCACGGCGGCGAACCCAGACGCCCGAAGATTATCAGCGTGTCCGCTGGGTGATCTGGGGCTGTTTAATCGGCCTTCCCTCCTTCCTCATCGCCGAGCTCGCCTCAGAGACGACACTGTTTAATACGCGCTGGGGAGACTTTACGCCTTCCGAGGACATCATTGGTCTGCTTTACTTAGTGAACGGTATTCTCTGCCTGTTCGTGTTCGAAGCCGTTCGACGCTCGCGCGTTGTGAGCGTCGCGATTCCACTCCGCCGTGTTACGCTCCTCGGTCTTATACTCAGCGCTCCTGCACTGCTTTTGCATCATCAGGTCGACGGCATTCAAAAGCATCTTGCGCTACCAAGCTGGGCTTGGCTCGCACTTGGAGCATTCGCTTTGTTTTTGATTTCGCGACTGCACGAGGGTGCCGTGGCCGTCGTGGATCGTTTCTTCAACCGGGCGCTCGATCAACTCGAACGAACACTTAGTCAGGCGATGCGTGAAGCGCAGGAGCCCGCAGACATCGACCGGCTCCTTGCCGACGAGCCCTCGCGCGTGCTCAAGCTCAGCTCTGCCGTCACCTTCCGGCGACAAGGATCGTCCTTCGTGCGGGATGAAGACGGCAAGGGGTGGGACGACTGCGCCACCCGCGAACTCAATCTTCAGCAGCCCATGATCGCACCCGTCTCCACTGGCCAGCCTTTCGAGCTCAAGGAACAGGATGACGATGGGATCGATTTCCCACCTGGTCTCAGGCGGCCAGTTCTCGCGGTGCCTGCGGCCGATCCGGTCCGCTGTTTTGCCCTGTCACTATATGGTCCGCATGCCGTAGGCACCGATCTCGATGCAAACGAACGTGCAACGCTTTCCCGCCTTACCCGTTTCGCCGCTGCCATGTACGCGGAACTCGAAGCCGTTGAGCTGCGCCACCGGATCGCAGTGCTCGAGCGGGGGTTCAAGGCGCCGAGCCAGCAAGTACGATAGTCTAAACAGTACCCGCGAATGTCCGCTTTGGGTCACTCTGCGACATCGGTGCGGCGCTGGCGGAGGTGCGCTTCGTGCCGTATAGCGGACGTATCACGCGGAGGGAGCTGACTTCCGCTTAGTGCCAATAGCCGACATCACTCCTAACGGTCGCGGTGGGGAGCAGGCTGTTTGGCAGTGTGCCTCGACCTTAGCGTTCCGATAAGAATTAGCGAGCAGACTCGTTGGGTCGCTGTAGCAGGGTCTGCCCCCATGCCGTTACCTCAAACGCGGTCTAACGACGAAGAGGCCGAGATCATCATCTGTCGCGGTCCCTGGTACACACAGGTGGAGATTGACTGGGGAGCCTAATGCTTCCGTGGTTCGACGACGGACCGCATCATAGATTGCTCCGCCGCCCATCGGTTCGCCGCGCGCCGATGGCCAGAGTTGGGGCTTGGCTTGTAACTTGGCGCGAGCGCCTTGAGCCCCGAACTGAGCTACATGAGAAGGCTGTCGATCTGCTGCTTTGCAGTAGCGAGCGCGAGTGCTTCGCTCTTGGCATCCACAGCAAAGGCATTGTGGGTGAGGATGGGCAGGTGAAGGCCTATGGGCCTCGCGCTATAGTGCCAATGGTTGCCCTTGCCGAAGACCTCGATGCCATAACCCCGATACGCTGTCTGACTCGCGCGCATGACTACCTCACCTTCCAGAGCGGCCAATGTACTGCGCTTCGCAACCCGGAGGGAAACAAAAGGGGCGCAGGCCGAAGCCGACGCAATTAGCTCGCGCCGAGTAGCGTTGGCAGCTTGGCGATATTGCTGGCGATGCGGCACGCCCCGTCCTCACCACTCAACTCCGTTCGAGTGGTTGTGTCCTTGTCGCCACTCGCGGCCATTTTCTTTGCAACTGCCTAAACTTTCACTTCCATGAGGCCGGAAGCCACGCCTAATTTATAGCCTTCTGCTTGTTACCGCCCTCGCTTGGCTCCCCGCCAGGCGGGGGTTTTTTTGCCTTGTGCCCTACCTAACGCCAAAGGGTCCGGCCGAAGCCGACTTAGCCGGATCGCTTCTCAAGCTCCGGCACGACAGATGTCGATCAAAGCGCCTAAGATTTTGATTTGATTTGTGGGCGCAGAAGGACTCGAATCTTCGACCCGCTGAGGGGAACGGTGGTCAAGAGGCGAAGCTGCAAATCAAGGCGGTTGCGGGCCCCCGACAACAGACCGCGAGTGTGTCGAGCAAACGCACGAAAGGGCGGCAGCGCCCCCCCTACACGATCCACCCCAACTCCCGCGCCTTGTCGTTGGCGAGCTTCCAGGCGATCAGAGGCCTCGCACCGGAATGGAACGGGTTATGCCTCTGGTCTGACTGGCGACAGATTGGTCACGACTAGGTCACGCAGGGTTTCGGGATCGCTCACACCGTTGAAGCAAGCAAATGAGGACGGTGATGGTGGAGCAGCAAAGCACGGGCGAGGCGGCCAAGCGCTACTTAGCTCGGGGATGGTCAGTGTTGCCCCTACGTCCGCGCGACAAGCGGCCTCTCATTCGTTGGGAGTATCTGCAGCGTGAACGACCGTCCGAACATGACATCGCCGAATGGTTTCGGTGTTGGCCAGATGCCAATATCGGAATCGTTAGGGGTGAGATCTCAAATCTCATTGTACTTGATGTCGATCCGAAACATGGCGGGGATGCCGCGCTCGAACGGCTAGAGCACAGGTTCAGGCCGCTCTCTGCCACAGTGGAGGCGATTACCGGTGGCGGCGGACGTCACCTCTATTTTGCTCATCCCGGCGGTCTCACGCGAAATCGGGCCGGGCTTGCCCAAGGGATCGACCTGCGCGGCGACGGCGGCTACATCGTCGCCTCGCCATCGATCCATCCGACGGGCCGTCCTTACATATGGGCTCCGGGACGGGCACCGGATGAGATTACGCTCGCCGCTTTGCCCCGCTGGATAATTTTGCCGATCCGCGGCGCCACGTGTCGGACGTTCGCTTTCTGATTGGCGCCAGCTGGTGCGAGACGGAGTGGCAGAGGGTCAGCGTAATTCGACTGTCGCGTCGCTGACAGGCCATTTGCTGTGGCATGGCGTCGATCCTGATGTGACGCTTGAATTGCTATTGGCCTGGAACCGCGTGCGCTGTCGGCCTCCGCTTGATGACGCCGAGGTTGCTCAGGTGTTGTGGCAAGCATTGCTCGGCTACACGACGCGAAAGAGCTTTTCTTCCGACAGAACCGATGTTTTGCATGATTATCACCGCGGCTTTCTATTGCCGGGGCTTCGGGTGGAGACCATCGATCTCTACTACCAGGCATCGGCCGCGCGTCGGCTTTATCGACGAGGCCCGGTGATCACGCCCCGCGCTACTTCAGCCCTTCCGCTGCCTTCAGCACTTCTCCGGCGTGGCCGTCCACCTTCACCTTGCTCCAGATGTTGCGGACGACGCCCTTCTCGTCGATGAGGAAGGTTGAGCGCTCGATGCCCATGTACTTCTTCCCGAACATGCTTTTTTCCACCCACGCGCCGTAGGCCTCGCAGACCTTACCGTCGTCGTCGGAAGCGAGCGGGAAGGGGAGCTTGAATTTCGTCTTGAACTTGTTGTGGCTCGCGACTGAATCCTTGGAGACGCCCACGACCGTCGCTCTAATCTTCGAAAAGTCGGGCAGCGAATCCCGGAACGCGCAGGCCTCCGCCGTGCAGCCGGGCGTGTCGTCCTTGGGGTAGAAATAAAGCACGACCTTCTTGCCCTTGAGAGCTTTGAGGGAAACCTTGCCGCCGCCATCGGTCGGCAGGGTGAAATCCGGCGCCTTGTCGCCTACCTTCAGGCTCATGTTTTCTCCTCCTCCGGCGGCGCCACGGAAATCCCGATGAGATGAGCAAACAGGGCCAGACCGGGTTCAATCTTATGTTCTTCAAGAAGGGTCTGTGGATGGGCGCCGGTCAGATGAAAGTCAAGGCCTATAGTCCTTGCAATCTGGTTGCTCTCGGAAAGGCAAAGCCGTCGTTCATCGTGTCGCACCCTCTTCGTTGGGTGACGCTCGCGACGCCTATCAACATTTCGATGCGCGCGAAGAGGGCTGGACGAAGGTGGTGTTGAAACCCGCTGCACAAACCGCTCCCTCAGTCGAGATTTCTGGGAACGAGCGCTTGTCCGGAAAATGCAGCCTCGAGCCATTCAGAGCTTCGCTTCCAGGCGAGTGCAGCGCTTTCAGGCTCATAGCTTGCCCGCTCGTCGCAAGCGAAGCCATGCCGGCGTGGTAAATGTGAACATCGCAATCCGGTCGCTTAGCCTTGATCTTCTGAATATCGCTTAACGGTATCGACTGATCGTGGTCGCCGAAATGCATCTGCGTCGGGCAGCGCGGCTTCTCATCCGCAAATCGTGCGATCTGGCCGCCGTAGAAGCAAATCGAAGCCGCAAGCGCATCGAGGCGTGTTGCAGCCAAAAAGGCGAGGCTCCCTCCGAGACAGAAGCCGATAACAGCGGGCGCACCCGTCGCGCGGAGTTCGACCACTGCGGCCTCTATGTCACGGAGCGCTGCCGACCAATCGAAATCAGAGAGGAAGGCAAGTGGCCGTGCCCTCTCCGCTTCGGAATAGCCAAACTCGAAATCTCGCTCCTTGCGGTCAAAGATTGCGGGTGCGAGCGCGATGAAGCCCTGCCCCGAGAGCCTGTCACACACAGCACGGATGTGATGGTTGACGCCGAAGATCTCTTGGATCACCACAACTGCGCCCTTGGGCGCACCTTCCGGATCGGACCGGTACGCGCCGAGATGAAATCCATCGGAAGCCGTCAGGGTGACCCGCTCACCCATCTCATCGCACCGAGCAGCGGTCCATACCGCTTTCCAATTAAGAAAACCATGATGCTCGGTCAAACTAAAACAGAGCTTAGCGGTAAAGGAGCTACTTTTTAAAGAGCAATTCAAGTTACAGCTTCAGCAAGTTCGACGTAGCGGCAGAGTGCATTCGCAAGCTGCATCTGGCGCGGGCTCTTCTTTCGCCGGTGAGCATGGACAATCCGACACCCTCCGCGAGGAGAAGTTCGGCCAGCAACCGACGCCAGGGCGGAGTTCAGACCGGAAGAGATCTCGCGGCGAGGTGCGCTTATCGCTGGTGTCGCAGCGGCACTAGGCATAATCGACACCTTGGCATGGGTGTGGGAATCACGCTGGCGCAGGCTGCTTAGGGAGCGACAGAAACGGTAGCATCCGCGACATTCGCGTTGAGCATCCAGCCGATCTCGAAGGCGTCATCAAAGATGCGTGCAGCCATGATGGGCCAGTGCTTCTCGATGTGATGACGGCGAAGCAGGAACTCGTCATGCCACCGAAGATCCAGCTCGAACAGGCAAAGGGGTTCAGCCTTTACATGCTGAAGGCCATCATAAATGGCCGAGGCGACGAACTGGTTGAACTTGCGCAGACCAATTTGCGGCGCTGAAGAAGACAATGTTATCGACAATGCAACATAGCAAGCGCATCGAGCCGGTCTTCCTTTTTGACCTCGACGGCACGCTCGTAGACGGCGTTTACCAGCACGTCCTTGCCTGGAAAGAGGCGCTCGATGCCGAGGGTGTTGAGCTGTCCGTCTGGCGCATACATCGCAAGATCGGCATGAGCGGAGGGCTGTTTACCCATCAGCTTCTTCGCGAGACCGGGATCGAGTTCGATGCCGAGCGCGTCGAGAGATTGCGCCAAACCCATGCCGCCGCCTATCGGCGATACGCGAGGCACATACGACCCCTTCCGGGCGCGCGCGAATTGTTATCGTGGCTATCAGATGCCGGCGTCCTGTGGGCGATCGCAACCAGTGGCCGCTTGGAAACGGCCGCGGTCAATCTCGCCGCGCTCGACGTCGATCCGGCTCTCATACCTGTCGTGACGCGAGACCAGGTCAAGTATGCCAAACCCGATCCGGACCTTTTCCTCGCCGCAGCTGACCGGCTGGTCGCCCCGATTGAGACCGCCGTAGTTGTCGGAGACAGCATCTGGGACATGCTTGCCGCAGCCCGATGCCGAGCGCTCGGAGTTGGCCTTCTCAGCGGTGGATATGGCTCCGAAGAGCTTCGTCAGTCCGGTGCGACTCGCGTTTACGAAGTCCAGCCGATTTGTTGCTCCATATCGACGAGGTCGGAGGACGCCGATGAGTCCTATCATCCCGGCAGGGGCGAAGGCGGCGGCAATGAGCCCCGCAAAGATCAGGAGATTAAGTCATGGAATATCGGCAGCTGGCCGTTCAGGCCTGAAAGTCTCCGTCCTTAGTCTCGGGTTGCGAGCCATACGATTTCGAACCTTGTTACTGCCGAGTTCGATCTCGCTGGCCTCGGCACCGCAATAAAGCCTTGAGCGCTTAAGAGACGGACCTCTCAAGGGGTCACGCTCGTACATAGCTTCCCAAATTTGGTTGATCACGCACGGCGCGGGTTCGTTCTACGCTCTGATTCGCTGTGAACCGCCGAGGGCAAGGCGCGGATCGCTCCGGCAAACGGGCAGCGTGGGCTTGCTGGCAACGGTTGTTCGATGCCAGTGGTTCCAATTCTCTTCGGTCGCGCAGGGTGGCTTGGCCAAGGCGGCATCAATGGCGGCTTGGCGCGAAGCCTCCCTTTGCCGCTCTTTCTCTAGTATTCGAGCGGCGATTTGGCGAACCAATGTCAACTTTTGTCAGCCTCCGGTAGTGCCTCAGTTTGAAATTTGACGCTCTTGACTCGGGTTCGCATTCGACCCTCGGCTCCTATATGCTTAGCGGATGCCATATCATGTCCGAGCTTGGTTTGATGAACGTGGGGCCGGAGCTGTTAGTGCAGAGACCGAAACGAAGCACCAGGCCCTACAAAGGGCGCGCGAGCTTCGGGAGCAAGGCTTCAGAGTGCGTGTCACCGATCCTTACGGGAAGTTGGTAACAGAGGACGGCGACTAGCCATGCCCAAAGGCCCTAAAGGACAGAAGCGCCCCGCTGACGTGATCCGGCTCAAGCGGCCCCACGGAATGGCGCAGCGAGCGTTGGCATACAAGCGGCACATTTCCCTCTTATGGCAAGGCGGGTCCGGGTGCCAGCGGCACGTCTAGGGTTTCCGGGATGAGTATGAGGCGATACGCATTAGTCTTTGTCAGCATTCTGCTCCTCACTTGCAGCTTGTCGCTTGGTGGCGTCTTCGCCAAGGAGACTCCTGCGGCAGCGATGCGGATCGTTGCCATCTACCGTGTCGATTTGGTCGGCCTTAATCTCGGGAACTATCGTCTCACAACGGTCTTGAAAGGCTCCGGTTACCAGATACGGGGCGAAGGGCGCTTCTCCATTCTGGCGGGCCTGATCTACGATTGGCACGGCACCACAATAAGCTCGGGCAAGGTCACTAGCTCCGGCCCCGAGCCAACGATGTACGCTTTGAACTATAGGGACGGAGGCGAGAGCGCGCAGCTCCGCATGTCCTTCGACGCCGGCGCCGTCACGCAAGTCTCGATGGTTCCGAAAGAGGAACCGGACCCTCACGATATTCCAATCACTAAGGAGCAACTTGAAGGCGTCCTCGATCCGATGACCGCGGGCTTTCTTCGTGCTCATTCCGACAACCCAAATGGCGACTTGAAGGTGTGCGATCAAACGATACCGGTGTTCGATGGCGAGTGGCGTTTTGACCTTGTGCTCGCGCCCAAACGGACGGTGCGGGTGCAGAAGGAAACGCCGACTGGATATTCGGGTTATGCCGCCGTTTGCCGAGTCACATTCATCCCGATCTCGGGATATCAGCCCGACAATCCCGACATCAAGCTCATGTCTCAGACCGACGCGATCGAGGTCTGGCTCGTTTCTCTCCCCGGGACCCTGATGTATGTGCCCTATAGGATTGTGCTGCCGACGGTCGCTGGCTATTGCTCGGTGACATCGACCTCATTCAAGGTCGAAAAGCGCCGGCGAATGAGCCTCGAATCTTCATCCCAACCCTAAGACAAGGCCCTGGCCTCAAGCAGCTCTGCTGCTCGGGCGTCTTGGTCTCGACGAACCGCATGGTTGCCCTGGTGACCGCTTCGCAGATGGCCTCAGCGTCAGCGGCATCGTTCTTCTGCCGCTTGACGTAAGGCTTCACCTAGGCCGGCGGCATCAGGCGCACCCTATGCCCAAGAGCCTGCAGTTCGCGCGACCAATGATGAGACGACGCGCACGCTTCGATGCCAACCAGGCATGATGGCAGCTTTTGGAAGAACGTCAGGACCTAGCGCCGCTTCAACTGACGGCGGATGATCACATTGCCTTCCACGTCGATGCCGTGGACCTGAAACACCGACTTGGCGATGTCGAGACCGATAGTCGTAATCGCTTGCATGATTGGCTCCTCCGAATCGTGGCGCATTAACAGCACCCACATCAATGGCACTCACGTGCCGGTGGAGGAGCCGTCCACAGCATCACAAGCAGACATCACGACTGGGTTTGACTCAATCGGTCCGCCGGAAGCACCACCAAAGTGGTCTATTGGGCTTTCTTAAGCAGTTCATAGCTCAGCGCGCCCGAAGGGCAAAGCTCGACCTGTTCGATGACCGCGGCCCCGGAAGCGCCGTTTACGTCTATCCACGGCTTCCTCGATAGATTGAAGACAGAGGGGAGGCCGCGTACGCATTCGCCTGCGTGGATGCAGATGGCGGGGTCGTAGCGAACGACGAGCTTGTCGTTTCTATATTCCTGCATGTGATGCCTCCTGCGAAGAGCTGGGGCTGACGTGAATTTTTCACAAAGGCTCCCTGCTATCTTTCAAACATTGTAACACGCAGCGCCAGATGCGGCCGCCGGCGCGGTCTGAGTATGCATGTAGCAACCGCCAATAGTCTCGGCAATGGATGGGACTGGCAAAGATATTCGACACGTTCCCCTCCCCTTCTTGTCCTCGTCTCGGTTTCACCAAGTTCCTGGTCAGGACGTGATGGGCCAAGTGTCGCTGCGGGACACTTCTCCTCTGTCTGGATCAGCCGGGCTTTACGTCAGCCCGGAGCGGGAGCGTGAGTACACAAGAAACGAATTCGGCAGCAAAATCGAGGCTTGCGTGATCGCCAAGCTCTCTGGCGACGCTCCGCTCGATCAAGACGGATCCAAAGCCTCTCTTCTCGGATTTCTCGCAAGGCGCACCGCTTGTCTCCCGCCATTGCAGCCGGAGCAGTGGACCATCCGTCGGCTCATCGACCAGCCATGTCACGGCATCAAGGTCCATTGAGAGTAATTCAACCGAGAACTACATTCTTCAACGGACGCCAATCTAGCTGAGCATTGGAAACTCTGATGCCGGTAGAGGTGCGCCGCCTCTCTTCTTGAACTCCAAGAAACGGTTCATCACGACCCACGAGCGCATCGCGAGTTCGCGCGTGATGTCCGGTGGAATATGACTTCTGTCTCCATGCCTTGGTCCCGTGGCATGAGTAGAAATGAATTTCAGGTACGCCTCTTCGATTCGCAAGTTTTGTCGCATGTGCGGCCACTTCTGTTTTGGCTTTAGTCCATCAGGTGATACCAGATCTCTAATCGTCTCAAGGATCTGTCCAGCGATGCGCGCGCCTTGATGGGGAAGAATTATTCCGGTAATCAGGTCATTGAGCGCCATGAACAGCGCCGGCGTGGCGACAACGATCCTCCACACTGCATCATACGAAGCTGGGTCGCCCAGCATATAGGCCGTACATACACCCTTCAGGCCTGGATCTTGCGGTACCATCGGCGACCCGACGCCGCGTTCGTCTATGAACGTCTCGAGAACGACGGTTAGGCCAATGCCCGTGGCGAACGAAATTAAATCGACAGAGGCTCGACTCAGATCGAACGCGCGGAAGTACAAGTGTATGAAATCACCAGGCCCAGCGCGATTGGTTTCACAGTCAACTTGCACCGCAGAATCACGAATCTGAACGGTGAACGTTGCGTCTAATCCTATGTCTGGCGATTTCCAAGTTATCTCTGGAGTCGTGACCAAAACCTTGATCACCTTCATGGGATGTACGAAACCGAGAAACCGCACCCGCGGCATGCGAGCCCCCTCCTTGCGAATGGTCTTTGGTATATAGTCTTTCCATGGTCACCCCTTCCAGACCAAGCGAGTACACCGACGAAGAGATCGAGCGGGCGTGCGTCACGCTGATTCCGATAACCCGCGTTCCTGGCAACTGTTGTTTATCCGAACCAGACTGCCCGCGAAGAAGCAAGCCGCTGCACATCAACACCGCCGGTGAAGCGGCCTCACATAATCTCTGCAGCTCGTCTCTGTAGCTCAGTACAACCAGCGTCGATCCCAGGGGTTCTGCCAATAACGGTAGCGGCCACAGGGGGCGCACCAGCAGCGGTATGAGCCGCAGGCCCTATGCCGGCCTGGATGGCAATAAAGCCTCCATCGGGGGCACGCGACTTTCTCGACAGCTGAGGACGTCGCTGCGGGCGGGGCCGCACCCGCGGCTCCCGCAAAAGGTGTCGCATGCAGGTCTCCGGCGAGGATAAGCACCAGAATTGCTGCTAAGGCACCGATCAGCTTGCGCATGGCTTTCTCTCCTTCGTGAGGCAGCTTGCAGCAAGGTAGGAAGAGGATGGAGTTCGGCAAGTCGAAGGAGATACTTTTACCTGAAATACGACACTGCGAATTATGACTAAGGGTTAGACTTTTTGGTTCCGAAAGTGCATCGGCTAGTGAAATTTTGATGGGTCAATAAATCACTGCCAGTGCATTAGGTCCGGCAGTGCGCCTACGTCAATTGGCCCATTTATGGATAGCACCTTCAGCGTAAACGGAACTCCCGAGAGAGCCAGCGCCACGGCGCGGTGGATTCCATCAAGAAGCAGCCTCTCGGAATTTGGAAGAAGGTAAGCGGGGAACATCATTCCGACTGGGGCATGACATGCCAAAAAGGTTGCCTCGTACCTGTACACGAGTGTTTGTCCGCATGGAGGCCACTGACGAACACTCGTTCTCGCCTTTCCGACTCGTAGGGGGCTTGCGCCCGGAGTGTCATAAGGTACCAATCTTCCATGCAGCATGTACTTCGGTATATAGAGTGCGTGAAGTTCGGGCTCTGAGTTGATTTCTTCAATGGAAACTGGCCACCATTCGGCGGCCATTTTTTTCCAGTTCAGGCAAACGTTGACGGAACTGAGGCAATCGATGAACTCGACCTGGTAAAAGCCCGTGACGCGCACGCGCGCGAGGCTCTGTGTGGGTAACACGTTCCATGAGGATGCCAACTGCCGCAAGCGCTTCGCCTCCCCCCAGCCGCGTCCAACGGCGGAGCCTGAAAAGCCGTGGATTCGTGACGCGAGGTTACCTGCTATACGTGACGAAGCTCGCACCCTAGACTATGGACGAGGTCAATCATCGAGCATGGCCAATGCGGCCCGGCGCTCTCCGGGCTTCAATCTAAGTACCAATTCGCCCGTTACAGACCACTAGCCGTCATCGCCTGGGCTATCGTCTACCCAAACCGCCGGCAGGTGGACATTGGCGTCGATCTGCCAGCGCTCAGGCGGCGGAACCGCGCCCCACCCAACGCCCGGTAACGGCTGTTCAAGCCAAAGGTTGCCATCCGTCCCAAGGACGAAGACGTGTTCGAGGTCGAACGCTTGGAAGGCCGCCACATTGGCGTCGATCTGCCAGCGCTCAGGTGGCGGAACCGCCCCCCACCCAACGCCCGGCAACGGCTGTTCAAGCCAAAGGTTGCCATCTTCCCCATGGACGAAGACGTGTTCGAGGTCAAACCCCTGGAAAGCCGTTTGTGTAGCGTTATCACTCCGAGTTTCCCACTGCCCCACATTGGCGTCGATCTGAGCGCGCAGCGGCGGGACGTTCCCGAACGGCGCGCGGTCAAGCCAAAGGTTTACATCCCCGTCAAGGACGAAGACGTGTTCGAGGTCCAACGCCTGGAAACCGAAGGCACCAGCGTGGATCACAATGGGAGGCGGAAGCGGCGGGAAGGACCATAACGGTTGTCCCTGGGGCGACGATGACGCCTCGTAAAGCCGAAGGCCCAAACCGCCAGGATCGTTCTCAAGGACGAAGACGTGTTCGAGGTCGAACGCCTGAAAAGCCCATACTTTGGCGGCAACCTGAACTCGCGGCGGGGGAACCGTCCCCCATCCCACGCCCGGTAACGGCTGTTCAAGCCAAAGGTTGCCATCCGTCCCAAAGACGAAGACGTGTTCGAGGTCGAACGCCTGGAAGGCCGCCACATTAGCGTCGATCTGAACGCGCGCAGGCGGCATGATCCATCCCACGCCCGGTAACGGCTGTTCAAGCCAAAGGTTGCCATCCGACCCAAGGACGAAGACGTGTTCGAGGTCGAACGCCTGAAAAGCCGCTACTTTGGCGTCGATCTGAACGCGCGCAGGCGGCATGATCCATCCCACGCCCGGTAACGGCTGTTCAAGCCAAAGGTTGCCATCCGACCCAAGGACGAAGACGTGTTCGAGGTCGAACGCTCGGAAGTAGAAGTTCATGGACATGCCATCCTCCTATCGTCTGACGCAGGCCAATACGCCCCGATAAGTGGCTTTGACTGCTGGCGGGCCTCGTGCCGCCGGGGTTTTTGCCGTTGCCGTTTCAGTAGGTCAAATTGCCAAGCCAGCCGAGGACTAGCAGCACGACGACTATCAGCCCGAAGATGATCGATAACGCCGCGCCGTCGGTGGAAACGCCTCGGCCACTGAGTCTCTGAAAGAACCAAAGGCCACGAGCAGATGTAAGGCTCGCTATGGTGCCTCGGCGACTGAAGGTGACACCTGTACCGTGCCCACCTACGCGGAGCGCAAGGCCAGACAGACCGGCGTAGAGCCGCAGACCAGGTGCCAGCCTCGCACTTGTCCGAAAGCGCACCCACATTGAGCGCCCCCAACCGGCGAACGGTAACACGTTCACCGACGTTCGGCACCTGTCATCGGTCGCCCAAAGTACGGTCGCCTACCCATTTTTAGTTACGACACCCCCGGTCCGAATTTCGCGGAGAAATATACAAACCCACGGCACCGGTCTTTTTGAGGCACCCCCCAACGGTAGAAACCCCCCTATCCTCCCTCGGTCGATTCCCGCGCGCCAATGGGGGCGGCGTCCACGGCCGGGCGACACCATCGCAGCCTGCGCGGCGACACGAGCGTCTGGCTGCAGCAAGCGCAGCGATGTTGTCTGTCCGGCTCAATTTTGATTTCCGAGTCTCAGGCGAGCGCCGCCACTAGTGGGCGTCGATGGAAGCGAAGTCGATTCACTATCCGTTAGAAATTGCCCGAGATAATTTCCCCTCGGGGGAAATGCTGATGAAGGCGCTGGCACTCGTCGTTACCGTAGCGGCCGCACTCGTGGTCTCTGGCTGTGTGAATAAGCAAGAGCCAATTGGTGACGCCAAGGTGGGTGGTGGGACCGTTCCCAAAATCCGCCTCATCATGGCAAGGCTCTAGAGAAGCGGGAGCGTGACGAAGATTGTCACAGTAATAGCTCTGGCCCTTGTGCTCACAGGTTGCACGATCATGCAGGAAGCCGTCGTTGGCGGCGCTGCTGGTGGCGTAGCGGGGTTCGCTCTCGCGGGGCCGATTGGAGCCGGTGTCGGCGGGGCTGGCGGCGCTATCATGACACCTATGATGGCTCGCTAACATGACGCACTCGCCAGCCTTCCCGGCTTCCAATCCGCATCGGCTTATCGCTATATCGATGCTCTCCCAATTTTTCTGCGCCGGAGGCTCACTTGCGGCGAGATCGATCGGGTACGCTCGCGCTGCCGATCTGATCCTCACCGACGGGCTCACGGCCGAGCGGATTGTCAGGCTCTTTTCGTCGAGCGCATCGAAGTCTTGGAGGCAAGATGCCGCCATGATCGTGCTCTGCGGATCGATTTCACGATACCGAGCAGCGCCGCAGTCGTGGAGCCCGGAGCCGGAAGCAACATTCGCCCGCGGCTTGACCGGAGAGGCCTTCGGTGACGTCAGCGATGCGGCTACGCGCTTTGTGAGGGCGAACTGGAGCGCGATCGAGCGGCTGGCCCATGGCGAAGGCGGCAGGCCGATCGCGTCCATCCCGATAGTAGATCAAGGCCCTCTGGCGGGGTAAAGCTCTGATCGCATTCCGTATGTCGGCTGAGCCACAACGAGGGTGCTAAAGGATGCCCGAACTATTCGATCTCGACCGCTTCGTTCAGGCGCAAGACCAAGTCATGGAACAGGTCCGCCGTGAACTACTTGAGGGTCGCAAACGAAGTCATTGGATGTGGTTCGTGTTTCCTCAGTTGAGAGGTCTAGGTCACAGCTCCATGGCCCGGCATTACGCCATCGCCTCACTTGACGAGGCAGAGGCGTATCTGCGGCATCCGATTTTGGGGCCGCGACTGATCGAGTGCAGCGAACTCGTCAATAGAGTGAAAGGCCGATCGATCAATGAGATTTTCGGTGGTCTCGACGATCGAAAGTTTCATTCGAGTATGACATTGTTTTCTTTGGTCCAAGACACCGCGCCGGTCTTCAAGGCCGCGCTGGCAAAGTACTTCGGTGGCGCGCAGGATCAGCTAACGATGGAAAATTTGGCGACGAAGGAAGGGGAGCCATGACGCGAAACGGAACAACACTAAAGTTCCAGTACGATTTTTCCGCGCGTATGGCCGCTCTGGCTGGCCTCTTGGGCGTCGGCGGCGCGATCGAGGGGGAATACGCGGCTGATCGTCGGCTTGAGCTTGCCTTCGTCGGCCCAACGACCAAGGAGCGCAAGGTCCTCGCCGCGGCGGCTGACCAGGATGAATCTGGCCTTGCGGGTCGGTCCCAGCAGGCCAGCAAGGTATCCCCATCCGGCCCAGGCGAGCAGATCCGGCCCGGGCACCGTCGTCACATAGGTGCCCCCGGGCAGGAGCAGAGGCCGGCATTCGGCAAACGAGCTTTTGGCAACGGCGTCGAGGATGACGTCATAGCGTTCCGGTCGGCGCGTGAAATCTTCCTTCCCGTAGTCGATAACCAGTTCGGCCCCAAGCGAACGCACGAAGTCGACATTGGCAGCGCTACACGTGGCGGCCACCCAGGCGCCCAGCGCCTTGGCGATCTGTACGGCGAAGTGGCCGACGCCCCCGGACCCACCAAGGACGAGGACCTTGTCGTCCGGCTTCAAGCCGCCCGAATCGCGTAAGGCCTGTAGGGCAGCGCCAGCGGCGATCGGCAGAGATGCCGCCTCGGCGAAGGTTAGCGACGCCGCCTTCGGTGCGGCGGCAGATTCGGAGACTGCCGCCAATTCGGCATAGCCGCCGCCGCGTGTCGCATCGACGAAGGCGATCACCTGGTCGCCCGGTTTGAACTTGGTCACCCGGCTGGCGACCCTCAACACTTCGCCAGCGACATCGGCGCCGGGAATGTAGGGGAAGTGTAGCCGCACCAGCGGCCACATCTGGCCCTTGCGAATTTTCCAATCTACCGGATTGACTCCGGCCGCGCGGACGCGGACGACAATCTCGTCGGCCGCCGGCACCGGATCCGGCATATCGCCGAGCTTGAGGCGATCGCTGCCGCCATAGCCGTCGATGGACATCGCCTTCATGGGGCTTCACCCCTCATACGAGCTTCATATCGCCCGGCACCCCGGTTAAGTTGCATCGTTTGTGATGGCCAAGATTGGGCTCCAAACCAAGGGGGATCGGGCCAATGAGCAATGCAACTGTCCTAACTGATCGATTTGATCGTGCTCTCCTCTACGCGACCCATGTACATGGGGGACAGGTGCGTAAGGGGACCTTAACCCCGTACGTCGCCCACCTGCTGGCGGCCCGACACAGCGAGAGGGGAGCGTAAGGCGCGCTGGCAAGAGCGAAAGGAAGCCTATCTCGCACATCTCCGGGAGGCCGACGAGGACATCCTTCGTGTATCGTTGGCGCACAAGGTTCACAACGCACGCGCGATCCTTCGCGACCTGAGGAAACCGGACATCGGCGAGAAAATTGTTCGTCCCCCCGGACCGGGGAAGGCTTAGGCCGTCAGCGCGGCGTTGTGAGGCTAGTTTCTAATCGAGCTTGTTGAGCTATGCTGCCCCCGCCATGACCAAGATCGAACTGGCCCGCGAAATCGCACGGCGCGGCGCAGAAGGCGCAGTTGTGCTTGGACCGAGGACCAGGGCGGAATTGGTTGCTGCCGGCAGTTGCCGTGGACTCGTTGGTCGCCCTGGCCCTGCTTGGCATGTTGGGAGCTCTTCTTCCGACAGAACCGATGTTTTGCATGATTATCACCGCGGCTTTCTATTGCCGGGGCTTCGGGTGGAGACCATCGATCTCTACTACCAGGCATCGGCCGCGCGTCGGCTTTATCGACGAGGCCCGGTGATCACGCCCCGCGCTACTTCAGCCCTTCCGCTGCCTTCAGCACTTCTCCGGCGTGGCCGTCCACCTTCACCTTGCTCCAGATGTTGCGGACGACGCCCTTCTCGTCGATGAGGAAGGTTGAGCGCTCGATGCCCATGTACTTCTTCCCGAACATGCTTTTTTCCACCCACGCGCCGTAGGCCTCGCAGACCTTACCGTCGTCGTCGGAAGCGAGCGGGAAGGGGAGCTTGAATTTCGTCTTGAACTTGTTGTGGCTCGCGACTGAATCCTTGGAGACGCCCACGACCGTCGCTCTAATCTTCGAAAAGTCGGGCAGCGAATCCCGGAACGCGCAGGCCTCCGCCGTGCAGCCGGGCGTGTCGTCCTTGGGGTAGAAATAAAGCACGACCTTCTTGCCCGGAGCCGACGAGGTTGACTGCTAGATCGCGGTCGCGCGGATCATAGTTCTCGGGGTGCATCCTCCAGTCGGCTTCGGTCGGGCGTTCCCGCTCTCCCACTGCGCGACTACTCGATCACGCGTTTGCATTTAGCCTTAGCGGCGTTCAAGGCTTTATTGGCGGCCGCCAAGGAGGTGTAGCCGCTTTTATCGCCGACGGTATTGAAGCCAGAGCTTGGCTTGGTATCGATCACGGCGCAACTGTCGACCGGATCTAGCACGACATAATACCTGGCGGTGGCAGGAGGCTTGGCAGAAGCGCTCGGGCTCAAACTCCCAGTCGAACTCGAACTCCCGGCCGAACTCGAACTCCCGCTCGGGCTAGAACTCTTAGTGGGGCTCGAACTCCCGCTCGGGCTCAAACTCCCGGTCGAACTCGAACTCCCGCTCGGGCTCAAACTCCCGGCCGAAATCGAACTCCCGCTCGGGCTCAAACTCCCGGTCGAACTCGAACTCCCGCTCGGGCTCGAACTCCCGGCCGAACTCGAACTCCCGCTCGGGCTCGAACTTCGGGTAGGGCTCACACTACCGGTCGGCGTCCGGTGCTGACCTTCCTGAGAATAAGTGACGCCGTTGTTAGTTTGCGCGGCATGCAGCGGCTTGCTGGTCCTTGCGCTCAGCGTTTTCAGAGCCTTTGGCGGGTGTCGGTGCAGGTACCGCGGGTGCAGGTGCCGGTGCGGGTGGGGCCGGGGCTCTGTCTGGTACGTTTGGTAGCGGTCGGCGCAGCCGCCCAATACAAGACAGGCCGCTACGACGGCGGACGCAATACGCATGACTGATCCCCCTGCTTGGCGATGCAAGCGGGGTCAGCTTGCAGGGAGAACCTAAACAATCCCCTTACGCACTGGGCTGAGCCGCTTCTCGTGCAAACCTGCAAACCCGTCTGCGAAACAGACTGAGGGACCACTGCGGACTTGCGGGGTTTCATCGGCGCTTCCCGCCTAAACTGAATGGCGCTTCGGGGAACCCGACCCACCGGAACGCCGATGTCTGCTTATGGCACTTTTCGGGACATCCCACCCGCACTGACGAATGTCCGCTATTGGGGGCAAAGCGGACATGACGCGAACCGGCCGTTATGTCGGCTAATGACCCACAGCTGACATGGCCAAGAACCCAATCACGTCCGCTGACTTGGTGTCCCCATGCCAAAGAAGGACCTTCTGCAGGTATCGGAATTTGCTCGTTCCAAAAGTGTAGATCGATCACTCGGTCACCGGCACGACCAAGCGTCCCATCGGAAAGCACCACCTCAGTGTGCAAGCGCTGGAGTTGAGCTCGAAAAATGCAGTTTGGCTTGTGGGTGAACCACCGATCGACGCAAAAAATCAGCGCGGTCAAAAGCTGCTGCTTGGGCCGGTTCGCAGCTCCGCGCGAATTCGTGCTACCGTCGCCGTGCCGGGCTCGAGACATTATGGCGTGATTCCGACCGCCGCAAAATGTTGCTGGAAGGACCCATCGCGCCGGCGCTCTTACGCTGGTCGGGATCGTGGCCTTTCTGTTTCGCGCGTAGAGTTCACCAGCTTCGGCAAACTTCCCAACCTGGAAGAGCCGATTGCCGCTGTCGCCGCTGTTGTTGATGACGCAGATCGCAAATTCGGCGAATACGACGAATTTGCCGCATCGCTGGACCACACTTTAAGGCGGCCAATGGCTTAGAGAGCCCTAGGGGCGACCCATAAAATAAGGAGTAAGCTTCTATGTGGAAGAAAGTGCTTTTGGCTTCCGCTGTGACCGGTCTCTTGGCCGGTGCCGCAATACCTATCCAGTCAACTCCAGCGGATGCCGCCCGCAGCGGGTGCTTCAAAGCTGCCAAGGCAAAGTTTCCCGCCGATCACAAGGACCGGAAGCAATGGAGACATTGGTGCAAGGGCCAATGGAAGGTCTACAAGGCAGCCCACAAAGGCGCCCCCAAGACGTAGCATCCACGGGGAATGCAATGCATTGAGGAGGGCCGTCCTTTCGGGGCGGCCCTACTTCTTGACGGCCAGTTAGATCAGGCGCCAGCCGAAGCCGACGCCGCTGGAAACGAGAGTATCAAATTCGGAAAACAGCTCCGGCCACTGAACGCGGGCGCTCGCGTACTCGACCGCCATCATTGCCCGAGCGCACAATCCATCCCCCGTCAGCGGTGCGGCCGGTGATCATGCCGACATGATGCGACCAAACCACGACGGCACCTACCTGGGGTCCTGATGGACGCCCCCAATACCGCCAGTTTGAAGCAAGGTTCAATTCTGGACCGCCGCCCTTTTGTGTTCTCATCCACCACCCGCACCAACGCGCAGGGCGCCCATGTGCCGCGTAAGCGTGGCGGCTCCACGAGCCAGTCTGATGGGCACTAGCACGGTCGAGGGGTAGGCAGACAGTGATGCTCAAGAACCCCAAAGCAATGACGATAGTTCGCACTCCGAACATGGTGGGTTGCTCCAATTTTCGATTGGGAAAGGGAGGACCGACGAAGGATCAAGCCGGTCCCGGCAACGCTTTGCGCGTGGCGGCTAACCTACGGGGAAAGAAGACGAAAAGTCGGC
Organism: uncultured Alphaproteobacteria bacterium; assembly: GCA_963804515.1. Lineage (GTDB taxonomy): Bacteria > Pseudomonadota > Alphaproteobacteria > Rhizobiales > Methyloligellaceae > Methyloceanibacter. Next base: position 546,364 of record CAWDQR010000008.1, read on the forward strand.
TCGTAGGGGGCTATTGAAGGGTCATTTAGCGGCAGGAAGGGCTGTCCGCCGCTGCGGGCCTGCTCTTAGGGTCCGGACTCATTCAGATCCAGAATGCGATGATGGCGGCGAGGACGACGGCGGACAAGAAGTTGAGGGCGAGCTTGTCATAGCGCGTGGCCACGCGCCGGAAGTCCTTGAGGCGACAGAAGGCTGCTTCGATCCTCCAGCGATCACGATACCGCCGCTCATCGTGGCGGATTGGGCATTTGCGTGAGCGTCGCCCCGGAATGATTGGTACTGTCCTCACTGATCGGAGGGCGCGGCGAAAGCTATTTGCGTCATAGCCGCGATCGGCGATCACACGGCGAACCGGACCTACCGCCTCGATCAGCTCGTCGGCAACGCGGATGTCGCTGATGTTGCCAGGCGTCAGCCGGGTGACCGCCGGTCGGCCCAAAACATCCGCCAGGATATGGATTTTTGTGGTCTGACCGCCACGCGAAAGACCAATGGCCTGCGCCTTCGCCCCCCTTTCCCGCCATGGGCGGAGCGGTGCGCCTTCACATAGGTTGCGTCGATTGCAACCGTCGCATCAATCCATCCCATATCGACGAGCGCTCCGAAGATTCGTTGCCAGATGTGCCGTCGAGACCAGCGGTTGAAGCGATTGTAGATCGTTGTGCGAGGTCCATAGACCGGGGGACAATCTCGCCACCGGCACCCACTCTTGAGAACATGCACGATGCCACTGATCACGCGCCGATCATCGACACGCCGGGCGCCGGGTTGGTTCTTCGGTAGGTGCGGTTCGATCGCTGCCCAGGCTTCATCGCTCAGCCAAAAGAGATCCCCCATTTCTCCCTCCCCGTTAGTCATTCGGCGGCAGGGAATCTGATTTGCTAAATCAGCGCAACGATCTGATTGGGTTCAGACCCTAGCAGTCCTGGGGCGCCTAGCAGCGCCGGTAGCTTGGCGATGTTGCTCGCGATGCGTCGCGCCTCGTCCTCGGTTAGCACCTTGGCTATGACCGCGTCGCCCTCATTCTCACGCGAATAGACGTAGGCGAGCGACTGCCCGTTCGCGTCGCAGACCTTAAGCCCACCGGGGATCTTCTCCACGGTCCATGGCGGCGGGAAGCGACGCTCGATCATGGACTCCGGTCATCTACTAGTCGACGCAGGATGTATTCTATTAGCTCAAGGTCTGAAGCAGACGCCCGAAACGCGGCCGCAAGTTCGCCCCTCGCCTTGGCCCTCGTCGCGGCACGCACGAGGTAGTCATCGATGCAGGCATCGATTTGTTGTCGGACGTTGCGGTTTTGCGACCTCGTCAGCTTATGAAGGTAGCTCGCGCAATCCTCTAAATCTGCGGCCCCAGGCCCGTCACCGTTGCTCGGCTTAGGCGCCTGCTCGCGGGCGCTTTTCAGGCTCCGTCATACCGGCTTACCTCGTTTGGGTGAAGACCGCTCAGGGAAGCCCCCCTGGCGGCTTTTCTGTTTGGGGGAAGCCGCTTTCGCCTGCCACGGGGCTCCTGGGGGCTAGAGGCGAAAGCAGGTTTTCCTTAAGATGCGTTGACACTGGCGTTGACACGGCTTTTTGGATAATCCTAATTTTTCAGCGTAACACTTTGAAAGTGTTGGTGACTCCGACAGGATTCGAACCTGCGACCCTCAGATTAGGAATTTGAGGGTAGGGGAACAGTCGTCAAAAGTCGAAGCTGCAAATCAAGGCGGTTGCGGGCCCCCGCAACCAATCTCAGACGACCTTCTTTAGCTCCCTCGTGGTACGTTCTTGAACAAATCCTACCCGGGATTTGAACCTACACATCGGCTCCGTGCATGCCGATCAGTCAGTCATCAACTGATCAAGAATCTTTTGATATCGCCGAACCGCATCAAGTGACGCTCCCTTATTGTAATGCTTCTCGGTGGTCCGTTCGTCGATGTGCTGGAGGAGCGCTGACGCGACACCCATCCGGTCGCCTGCCGCGATCGCGACTGTGTAGACGGCGCAGTCCCGAAAGAGATGAGGGCTTACTGCGACACCAAGCTCTCGGAGCGTGGTCTCAGTGATGATCTGGCCCACATAGTATAGGCGAGCGAACCCCCCTTGGTGGAGGGCCAGAACGCATCGCCGGGCTCAAGGAACAGCGGGTGCCAGCATTCTAGCCAGTGGTCGATATGTGCGGTGAGAATCTCGGGTACTGGCCGTTCGTCGGGTCGCCCCGATTTCGTCTCGGCTGGTTCCAGTATTATCCACCAAGTCTCACCGATCCGGCGGATCTGCCGACCGATACCCAACTCTGCAAAATTGCGCAGCCTAATCGGGCAAAGCGCAAGCAGAGCGATCATCAGGCCGTCACGTACGAGCCGAGCGCGCGCAAGGTCTGTGAGATGACCGCTTGTTTCACCGCGTCTGATCAGCTCAAGTCCAAGCGCCCGGAGCCGGTCAGACGAGACGATGCGATGATATTTTGGCCGGGGGCGTGCCTCATAGCGGAGATCGGCCTCAATCTCGGCCAGCCAGGCAAGGTTGCGTCCCGGCGCGAGGATCGTGGCGATTCGCCGAATCCTGCCGATATAGGTTGCTCGCGTGACCGAGCCGACGCGGTCATGCAGTTCGCGGACGAAGGCGTCGATGATTTCGGGCGTCACGTGTGCGCCGGCCTCGGCGTTCTGGTCAAGCAAGCCATTTCGCCGACAGAAGTCGAGTAGGTAGCCGTAGGCCCGTACCAGACTAGCTCGCGTTGACGGTTTCATGTGGGCTGCAGGACCACCCGGCTTCAAACGCTGCCCAGTCAGGCAGGCCCGCTCCCACGCCTCGCGATCGGCGGTCGGCCAGTCAGAGAGAGGACAGGCTTTCACTTTTTCAGGCACGGCTCTTCTTCCTGGGGGGCAGTTTGATGGGCGGCTCGCCGCGCGCAAGATCGCTGACCATCTCGCTGAACAGGCGGGTAGCTTCGAGCGTCTCCAAACCGATATAGAAGTTCTTGGTGGTCGTGATGTTGCGATGGCCGAGAACGCGACGGACGAGCTCGTAATTGCCGGGATCCGCCTTGAGCATGATATAGGCGGCAGCGTGCCGGAATTGATGGGGAGTTATCTCCAGGCCGAGCTCCTTCCAGAGGCGCTCCGAGATCTGCCTCGACAGGGACTTGGTAAGCTTGGGTCCCTGGTTTCCTCCGACAAAGAGATAATCGTGGTTGGAGCCCCGCATCAGCAGTGGCCGGAATTGGTAGATGTATTCATCGATGGTGGCCGTGGTGGTCGCGTCGAAGGCGAACTCCAAGGGCACGCCGTTCTTCACGTCGTAGTCGGGAAAGGCCAGCATATAAGGCGCTTCCGGGCCGCCTGGTTTGACTAGATTGAGACCAATCTGGATCGAGGCGAGGTTCTGCATCCGAATAGGAGCGCGGATCAGGATGAGGATGGCGATCGCGAGCTGTGCGGTGACGGCGGCTCTGTAGGGCTTTGTCTTACGATTGGCCCTGGCCTCGGCCATGAGCTTTTGCGGAAGCCGAATGACGTCCCGCCATATGTCACTCTGGGCGATTTGGCGTATGAGCTTGCGGTTCTTCTCGGTGAGACCGGTAGAGCGGTACTGCTCAAGCGCGATTCTGATTTCGTCTAATCGCTCAATCTCTACCTCGGAAATGGCCTTGCTACGGGCCAGCGCCAGCAGCTTGGAGGCGAGATCGATGGTGTAGAGCGAGGGCTTCTCTCCGTTCTTCTCCCAATAGAAGTCGATGATGATATCGACGTAATCGGGGCGCAGAAGGTCGGGTAAGGATTTGAGTTCCTCTAGCGGAATGCCGGCCGCCACGGCGGCTCGCACGGCAGCAATCAGTTCCCGCCGGCGCGCGTCGATGGTGGATTGCTTGCACGGCCCGAAGGTTCTGCCGCTCACACTTTTGTGGCGTTTGCCGATGCGCGCGCAATAGGCATTGATGTCATTTCGCAGCCCTTGCGGAAAGTCCTCCCAGGCGGGGCCAGTGAAGCACTTCGCGTACGCTGGTTCAGCGAGCTTGATCTGTGGCCATCCCGCAATCTGGGCCGCGCAGGCGTTCCAGTGGCGGACAAGAGCCCTATGCCGGGAGCGGGTCACCTCCCCGAAGCTCGTTTCTCTCCGGTAGGCCTGGAAAGCCTCGACATGGCTCTCACGGACAACGTCAAGTCGAACTCCAAAGGCGGAGAGGAAGCGGAAGAATGGTGACATCACGTCCCGCGCATGGCGATCCGGGATCTGCTCCAAAAGCGATCGATAGGAAGGGTCCATGGGCGCTTTCCGTCCGCCCTCAGGCATCTGCCTGTTGAACCAGAGAAGAGCCGTTCTTGCGTTGGCGCGGTGATTGGCAAAGGTCTTAGCGTTGACTCCCAATCTTGCAGGATGAAGCTTCTTCACCGCTGGGCTGACCGCCGCAATCCGCGCAGGAATCAGAGACAGCGGCCGATCCAAATATCGTCCCATCTGGCGCAGCGACGTGCACCAATGGCGCTTCTGGGTGGGCGTAAGGTCCTCACTCTTCTCGATCGCGGTCATAGCGTCGGCCCAGGAGGGCTCGCCGATCAGCCCTCTTGCGAGGTCTGCGGGCCTGTCGATCACATTCATTAGGAGCACCTCAAGTTTCCTGCGGTTGCATTTGGATGGATGTATTTGGACAATACTTATATTTATGAAGATGTTCAAGGAATATCATCCACCAATACACTCATCTATTTTCCTAATAAGCATTTGTGCATAGTCTAATTGATGTATTACGATTCCTGTTGTTTGACTATTATGCACGCTGTTGTTAGTACTCGCTGGTCGAGCTGAAGCAAGGCACTGCTGCCCAAAGGTTGAGGTCCGCTTGGCGGTATAGGATCTTGCGACCGAAGCGCAAAAATTTCGGACCGCCGCCATAGACCCGCAGCTTGTCGAGGTAGCTCTTGCTGACGCGGAGATTGGCGGCCGCCTCTATCGGCGTTCGTAAGATTTCATCCCCCTCTTGCGTCAAAGATCGCGCAGGGCAGGGGTGGTCGTCCGCTTCAATGAGCAGTTTAGTCGATGTCGTCGCCATGGATAATCCTCCGACTGGGTATCGTCGGAGGGTGCCAACAAAGTTGCCCAGCAAATAAATAATTGTTCCCAGAAATTCGAAGCGTCTCAACGGAGCAGCCGGTTGAGCGACTTAGCGGTGGCCGATCTCCGCCTCTTTCCTTGCGAGTCGCACCGTCTCAAGCGAAGGGCCGTGCCCCGAAGGAAAGAATTTTTGTACTAGCGCCTGCACCTCCTTGTTGCGCATTGAAGGCGTCAGTTTTCCGTTCGAGTGCAGTTCTTCAATAACTTCCACGACCCTACCCATAAGATCAGAAGGCCGGCCCCTCGAACGTCGGACGTGATCCTCTTGCTGATGGCATAGCCAGGACTTCCTTCGCTCTTGCTTTCTCACCCAGCTCCGAAAAGCTCGTTCCTCGACGCAGAGTGGGTCACGGGTCAGTTCTTTCAAGTCCGACCAAGAGAGTCCAAAGGGTGCTTGGGAATGACGGTCGACATAGGCAAACGTCAATACCGTGCTGTTCGGGGGGAACAGCGCTGCTTCGATAAGCGCCTTGTTGTGAAATCTCATCGGTGTATCGCGCGAAGAGAAAAGTGCGAATAAATCTAATTCGCCGGCCAAGATAGCTTGGCGAAGGGCCTTCGCAGCGGCCATGGCCTGTGCGGCATCGACGACATGAAGTCCACGGTTTCGGTACGCCTTGATGTTCTCGGAGGGCGGTATGCCCTCGTACATATCGTGCATAAGTATGTCGCGCGCATTGTGCAGCGACACATATCCAGACGGGGGCAGGATTCTCACTGACAGCTCTGACTCTCTTGATGAGGAGCCACCCCCGCTTTCTTGGGCCAAGGGCCATTTCTAAGAGGAGGGCCAAGTGGTTGGCTCAACGCGGCGATAGCCGCATGATTCGAATCGTCGACCTATTGTCGCTTTCATGGCGACGAAAGCAAGCCGTTCGAGGCCACAGATGGAATGCCGCCAGCGTGCACTTGATGTCCGGTTACCGGCGAACTTCAGACCCTTGGACCGGAGCAACAATTAGGTCCGAGTTGTGCCAATTGCAGACATGAAAGACCGTTCGGTGCGGCTCACGAGAAAATCGGTGGACCGCACCTGGACAGCTTGGGGCCGTTGCTCTTGAAACACATGTCCAAAAGCTCGCTGCCGATCCCATGCTGAAGGACCAGCAACAAGAACCGCATGTCGTCGGCGGGGGACGGCGGCTAGTCGCGGCTTCGCAAGGGGAGTGTGTGCCAGCGCACGCCCGTGGCGCGCCCTGGCACGAGTCCTTGATTTTCGTGGAGGCGTCGCTGCTGCGGCCGGTGGACAGATTGGCAATCTCGCTTGCTGCGCGGACTTGCCGAAGGCAATCTGCTGGCTGACGACACGGCACAAACCGCCGCCGCCGCCATAAAGGGGGGAACATCATGTCAGCCACCATTATCAATTTGATTATCCAAATCATTGCCGGCGCTATCGGAGGTAATGCTGCGGGTGCTGGAATGGAAAAGGCTAACTTGGGCACGGCCGGCAACACCATCGCTGGCGCCCTCGGGGGTCTCGGCGGCGGGCAGATACTCAGTGCGCTAATTCCGGCGCTTGCAGGGTCTGCGGGGGGCGGTGTCGACCTAGCATCTGTCGCTGGTCAGCTGGTCGGCGGTGGTGTGAGTGGTGCCATAGTTACCGTCATCGTCGGTATGATTATGAACGCCATGGCCAAGCGCTAGGGCAGCCTTCCCTGTCCAAAGGACTTCGAGCCCGCGCGGCGTGTCCGCTTTGGGTCATTCGGCGACATCAATGCGGGGCTCAGAGATGTCTGCTCCTGGGGCAATTCCAGACCCTCGATTGCCCACTCGAAAGAGCCCCCTAGAAGCAGCCGCTGATTTATCCTGACGGCATGTGCGGACGTGTCATCCAGAGTTCCAGGCCTCTTCGCCTCGCTATTGTTGAAGGTCTCGCTGTCAGCGACAGCCGGATGGGCAACGTTCGCCCGCGCTACAATGCTGCGCCAAGCCAGGAACTGCTGGTCATTCGGCAGAACCGCAAGACAGGCGAGCGCTCGCTCGACCTGATCAGGTGGGGCTTGGTCCCACATTGGTGCAAAGATCCACAGGGTGGACGGAGGCCTATCAATGCCAAGGCCGAGACTATCGCCAAGCTCCCCATGTTTGGCGACGCTTACGCTCAGCGGCGCTGCATCGTGCCGGTCGATGGCTTCTTCGAGTGGCGGGCCATTAAGGGTGCACGCGCCAAGCAGCCCTACGCCATCGCCATGAAGGATGGCTCACCCTTTGGTCTGGCGGGACTATGGGAGAGCTGGCGAAATCCCATCACAGAAGAGTGGGAGCGCACCTTTGCCATTATCACGGTTCCTTCCAACGCATTGGTCGCTCAGATCCACGACCGCATGCCCGCGATCCTTGAGGCTGCAAGTTACGAGCGCTGGCTGGGTCCCGAACCTGATCCGCGCGATCTCCTCATCACCTATCCGTCTGAGCCCATGATCATATGGCCCATCTCCACGCGGGTAAACGCGCCGGAGAATGATGATCCCTCACTGCTAGATCGCACTGCCGACCCATGCGACGTATGGGCTCCCCTGAGGTCCGAGGGCAGAGCGTGAGAAGCGCTGTACCAGGCGCGTGAACACCCCGGAGAAGGATGGCGCTTCGCTCCTGGGACACCACTCTGACCCAAACATCTCGTAGAAGGCCGGAGGCACCCAGAAGACATGAGACTAGCAGACTGACCTCACAGTTGCATGTCGCAGCGACTTTGCACCTGCAAGGTGACGAACTCGGACCACGAGTTCGGGCTTGCTCCATTGCGCGTCTTTCAGCCTGAGCCCAGCAATAGGAGGCGCTTCACTACTCAAGCCCATTAGCCGGAGCCGCAGGTCTTCTGCGTTAGCGGAAAGACAGATCAGCGCAGCGCCTGCATAGACCAGTCGTCGCTTTTCAGCCCGCCCAAGCAGCGCTCGCATGGCACCCGTGGCCGGCGCCGTCGACATAGGCGACCCGCGGCCAAGCCGGCCAGGTGAATGTGGATTGCGCCGTCGTCGATAAGGCCGGGCGGTAGTCTCTCATATCGTGGATAGCACCGGGATCGCCCGGGGGAGCGCGCCGCCAACCCCTGGAGATCCGACAAAATTGGCGCACACCTTGTCTCTGAACGGTAAATGTGGTGCCGCCGGGCGAACGCGTTAGCCGCCCGGCGAAGCCAGAAAGGCCCGTGTCTTCTCCCACGCGCCATGATCGAACAAATCGTCATGGGCGCCTTGGGGAAACAGTTCGATTCGCTTCGGCTCTTTGGCGGCGCGATAGACCCGCCAGCCCATTTCCACTGGGATCACCGCATCCTGCTCGCCGTGTAGGATGAGAACCGGGGCCGTGACGGAGCGGATGTTGCGCTCATTGTTGTATTTGTCGGTAATCAGCAAGCTGAGCGGCAGCCAAAAATAGGTCCTCCGCGCCACATCGATCGTCGAGGTGAGCGGCGCTTCCAGCACGACCGCGGCGACCGACCTTTCCGCCGCCAGCCGCACCGCCTGGCCCGAGCCCAGGGACTCACCGTAGGCGACGATTCTGCCTGCCGGCACCCCGAGCCCGGTCAGGTGATCGTAGGCCGCGATCGCGTCGGCGACATTGTTCTTTTCCGTGGGCCTTCCGCTGGAGCCGCCATAGCCACGGTTGTTGAGATAGAAAACGCCGAAACCGTTCGCGCGGATCGTTTCGATTTTGGGCGCGCGGCTGGCGGCGTTGGCCCCATTGCCTTGGAAATAAAGGATGGTCGGCTTGTCTTCCTTCGCCGGCGCATGCCAGGCAACCAGCGTGACGCCATCGGCGACCGCGATCTCGATCTCCTTCACGCTATCCAGCCCGGCCTCCGCCGGCGCGGCGCGTGTCGGATCGGGGAAATATATGAACAGGCGGTTGCCGAAATAGGCCGCCACGCAAATCACGGCATAGACCGCGACAAGCCACGCAATGAGTTCCATGATTTTCCTGCTTGAAGCCTATCCACACCGCGCGGGTGTTGAGACCCGCTGCATAACCGCGCCCTCGGCGCTTAGTCGAGATTTCTGGCAAGGGGCTCTTGTCCGGAAAATGCAGCCTCGAGCCATTCAGAGCTTCGTTTCCAGGTGGCGTTTTGTGGGACAGACGATCCAGCCGTGCCGATGCCAATGGTTCCAATTCTCCTTGGTCACGCACGGCAGCGGCGGCTTGGCCAGGGCGGCATCAATGGCGGCTTGGCGCGCAACCTCCCTTTGCCGCTCCTCCTCTAGTATTCACGCGGCGATTTGGTGAGCCGATGTCAAGTTTTGTCAGGCTCCTGGTAAAAGCCCATGACCCGCGCGAGCGCGACGCTCTGTTCGGGTGAGACATTCCATGAGGATGCCAATTGCCGCAAGCGCTTCGCCTCCCTCCACGCCTGGCCACGGCCCAGCGCACCTAGGGGCGCCTGCTCCTAGGTGCGCTGGTGACCCCGGTGGTTAGGCAAGCGCTGAAGGTGGGCGCGAGAACGAATTGGCTGCGACTACCAGAAGCGACCGCTCGCGCCTACAATCACCGTTAGGAGGCCGAGCATGAGATTGATCGCGACGATGCGTCGGATCTGATCCAGGTCCTTGGCGGCTTCGGCGCATGCCTTTGGGATTGTGGAGACTCCTGATTAGCATCTCAAAAGATTTTTTGAAGAAGGAAGATCTCCGCTCACGTCTTTTCGGCGATACATGGCGGACTCTGATTCCGGAAGTCTTTCGAGACGTGCCGACCTATTACGATAAGGGCAATGCGGTCGCATCGCTCGGGAATTGTTCACGATGGAGCAATACATTCGCTGCCGCGATCCACAGGCATCTGCCGCGCGGATCGAAAGTACTCGACGTTTGCTCGGGCACGCACGATATCCCGCTGAGGCTTCTCGCAACGGACCCGACTCTCGAGATCCACGCTGTGGATGGCAGTTCGCACATGACAGCCGAGGGTCAGCGCCGAGCTTGCGAGCGCAATCTGACGATCCGTGCCCATGTCTGCGATGCTCATACACTGCCGTTTGCCGACGACTCATTCGATGCCGTGACGCTCCAGTTTGCATCGCGCCATCTCGAGATCATCAGAGCGTTCAAGGAGATCTATAGGGTTCTCAAACCGGGTGGCATCTTCTGCCATAGTGATATGCTCCGCCCGACGTCGAGGGTCGTCGAGGTGCCGTACCTCGTCTACTTGCGCTTCTCGGTATGGCTTACGGCCAAGCTTTTCGGGAGTTCCGCCGAGAGCATGAAGTGTATTGGCTACTTCGCGAATGCCATACGGCACTTCTACACGCCACGCGAATTGACCGAGCTTCTCAAGGAAGTCGGTTTCGTCGGTACAGAAAGCCGGACGTTTCTCACAGGCATTATATGCTATCACATCTCGCATAAACCACTGTGCTAGTGTCCTCAGGTGCTGCCGGTATTGATCGATCGTCGACCGCTCTAGGGGTTCATTGTCAGCGTCACCACTTTCCGCGGCCTTGATCCAACTCTCGCCGGCCTCGCGGACCCTCTTGCTCTTGCTCGGCGCGACGTGAATTCCGGAGCTGACGTTGACGTTGACTTGGGCGTGCCGCCCGTCGGCGTCCTTCTTTTTATCGAACGTCTCGATATGGCGCTCGCCCTCTTGGTCGACATAGTCGACCACCCAGGAGTGTCTTTCTTCGCCCTTGGACGTTCGCCAGCAGCGTTTGCGGACCGACATAGAGCTCTCCCTTGGGTGGCACACGGTGCTATGTTGCACGTCGCGTTCAAATCCGCTAACTCAAACAAACTAGGCATGGACCCACAGCTTTCCTGGCCCAATCAAGGCGGCTACAGAAAGGTCGTAGCCGGCGAAATCAGGTAAGGCGCCCTGGTGAGGAAGACCCGGCCCTCCGCCGATCGACCACTACGGCGAGTGGCTCATCGCTGCATCGAATACATCGCTGGCGCGGGAGCATGCTGCGTCTACGGCGCGGTCCAAAGCGCTCCCAGCCATCTAGCTTCTCTAGCTGCTTCTCGTCTTGATCTTTGCGAGTATTAGCCATGCCGCCGGTCCCTGGCACACAACCTTTTCACGTTACGGAGCAAGGGCCACGTACTTCCCGAGCCGATGTGAATCATGGCCGCAGCGAAACGCGCAAGCGGCGGGGGACGAAAGATGAACTTTGAGATCTATGGCGGGTTCGAGATCGCTCGAGACAAGAAGACCCGTCACGGTGTTTTCGACAAGTCATTTTGGAAGCTTGTTGGGGAGAGAGACGGTCCTACCAGATGCTTGCGGCTGCTTCGTGTTCGTTTTGAAGAACGGTGATAACATCGTCGCATGGTACATCGGGAAGGCAGAACGGCAGTCCTTTCTTGGGGACCTGTTTTGGTACCGGAGAACGAGAAAAAGGTGCTTGCCTCATCCCAACTGGTGGCAATGACGCGGGGATGCGTCTTGCCGCTCGCCGCCGGCCCGATCAGGAGTTGCACCTTCTCCTGCCAGTCGGGCCAAGCGTCGATCAGCACCGGACGGCGGCGAGGCTGCACCCGCTGACCAGGAAATCCTCCGCGCCATGAGCGGCGCGATGCGGCAGATCGAGGAGGAGCTGACCGAGGGTCACGAGGTCTTGACCCGCGAACCCGCGTCGGTCTTGATCGGCTCCCGTTGGCTCTTGCGCGCCGGCAGCGGCGCAGGCTGAGGCTCATAGCTCGCCATGTGCTTGAGCCACGCCCAGAAATAGACGGTTGCAGACAAAATGGTGAGCGCGCCCGTGACCCAGATGCACACGGCCACGAACGGCTCAAGCCCGAGCCCGAGGCCAAGCTCCGCCAAGACGAGACTGGCAAGCACGAGCTGGGCAAGGGTATTGGCCTTGCTCACGAGGAGCGGATAGACGGTGACGGGGCGCGACAGTATCCACGATAAGAGGAAGGCTCCGATGATGAGGATGTCGCGGCTGACGACGGCGATCACGAGCCAGACCGGCAAATGGTTGGCAAAGCCGAGCGTCACATAGATGCTGACGAGCAGGGCCTTGTCGGCGATCGGGTCGAGATAGGCGCCAAGCTCGGTGTGCCAGCCGAAGCGCTTGGCAAGGTAGCCATCGGCCGCATCGGAGAGGCCCGCAAGCAGGAACAGCACGAAGGCCGCCGCCATCTCATGGGTGATGATCAGCCACACGATGAGCGGCACCAGGATGATGCGCGCCAGCGTCAGCGCGTTGGGGATATTCACGAGGGCTCAAACTCCAGGGTCGCCGCCCATCAAACACCGACTGAAGCTATTGAAGTCCTAAGATTTAGCAGGTTTGTGACCGCTTGGCCGCACCCTAGGCCTGAGCGCGCACGGAAGCGAACCTGATCCCCGCGATCTCCTCATCATCTATCCGTCTGAACCTATGACCATGTGGCCGATCTCTACCCGCGTGAACACACCTGCCAATGACGATCCTTCGCTGCTAGATCAGGTGGACGGGATTTCGCTTTGAGGGATTAAAGGCGTGTTTCCGCTTTCAGATGACACTCCACGCACGATCACGCCGGTCGTGACCTGGTTCATCATTGGAGCCTGCTTCCTAATCTTCCTCTGGCAAAGCTCTCTTGGAGCCAAAGCAGGCGAAATCGCCCTCTATCAGTACGGCATGATTCCAGCCCGCCTCTTTGGCGTGGCGAAGCTCCGTTCCCATCTTGTAGCGATACCAGCCTCGGCAACAGTGCTGACATCCATGTTCCTGCATGGTGGGTGGCTGCATTTAGGACTGAACATGCTCTTCCTGTGGGTTTTCGGTGGCAACGTCGAGGAGTCCATGGGCCACTCTCGGTTCTTGGTCTTTTACCTCCTTTGCGGGGTCGCCGCGGCCGTGGCACAGGCGATGATGAACACTGGGTCGACGCTACCTATGGTCGGGGCGAGCGGGGCTATTTCTGGTGTGCTCGGCGCCTATTTCATCCTGCACCCGCTGGCCAGCATACGGGTCCTATTCTTTTTGGGATTTATCCCGATCGTCGCGCACGTACCCGCTCTGATCTTTCTCGGTCTCTGGTTTGCCGCACAAATCGCGAGCGCAACCTTTTCCGTCCTAAGCGAGCCAGGGGTAGCCGTTTGGGCGCATGTCGGAGGATTCCTTACCGGCATGCTCCTCACACCCTTCTTGAGGCAGAGTTCGGTCAAGCTGCTTCAGCCGCGCCACTCAAGGGCCTTCCAGATTGAGCGGAGGCGAGGTCCTTGGTCATGATAAGTGTGAGAGAGAACGCGCTAGAGCGCCTCTAAGCCTCCGGTACCGGCACGTCGAACGGTTCAGCGTAATCGACACGAGAGTGTAGAGCCCGACAAGGTAGGACAATTCGGCCGCGCCGTGTTGGCCGAAGGCCACGATAGCAGTCTTGTAGGTGAGCTCGGGCAGCACGCCGCCGTTCACCAGCGCGCTCGCGAAATCGTAAGCAATCGCCTCGTCCCGCGTCAGATCGACGGGGCGCTGTCCGGCGACGATGGTCGCAAGCTTCTCGTCCGACAGGCCACGCTGCTCACCGACGAGCACATGGGCGTAAAGCTCATAAGCCGCCTTGAAATGCGCACCGGTGACAAGGATCACGACATCCTAAATGTCCGCTTTGGGTCATTCTGCGACATCGGTGCGGCGCTCGCGGAGGTCCGCTTAATGTCCGATTGTGTTGCAAAACTCACCGATGGCGCGGGTTAGTTCGCTTTGGGGAGAGTGTCAGAGCTGGTGCTTTGTTTGCTCTGCCGCCATCTCCGGGGGGATCGGCGGCAGAGATACGATATTCGACGCGAACTAGGCTTACGCAGCGCAGGCGGCTGGCACCTCGGCGGTGGTCGTTGAGATACTTAGCGAGCTTTCTCAAGTTCTGGGCGGTGGCGACGAGCAGAACCTCGTCGCGGGCGCCGCTCAAGCCCCTCAGCCGCAGCCGGTCGAGCTTCAGGATGCGCTTCATGTGTGCAAACAGCATCTCGACTTTCTTGCGCTCTCGGCGCGACTGCTGGAAGGCCTCGGTGTTGGCCAGCGCGCGGACGCGCTCGCGCACCTCCTCGTCGATGTCTCGCGTGACCTTGCGCACGGGCCCGATCGTGCATTGGGGCTTCAGCGGGCAGACTGAGCAATCACTTTTGAGAGCCCGGTAATAGAGGATGCGGCCCTGGTCGATATTGCCGGTTGAGGTTAGCAGCTTGCCGCCAGGGCAGAGGTAGACGTTGCGCTCTTTGTCATACGCGAAGTATCGCGCCTGAAGTGGCCGTTCGTCTGCCGCGACTTGTCCCATACCGGGATGTGTGGCGCGATGTCTCGATCGGTGAGCCACCTCAGCAGGCGTCCTGTCCCGTAGGCCGTGTCGGCCGCGAGCCTCTTTGGGCTCAGATCATAGCGTCGGGCAACGCGCGCGATCATCGTCTCGGTGACGGCGGTCTCTTCGCTGCGGTTGGCGCGCGTACCCTCGGCATCGACGATAATGCCGAGCTTGTTGTCGATCAGATAGTTGGCGTCGTAGGCGAAGAACGGGCTCATCTTCTTCCTCGCCACCCAAGCGGCCTGTGGATCCGTACGAGATCTGCTTCGGTGGCTTGCGATCGTTATCGCGTCGTCGCCGGCTTCCGCGACACGCGCCTCGTCGAGCGCCGCGAGATACTCCGCGATCGCGCGCGATGCCTCCTCGGGCTTAGGCCAATCGACGGCCTCGTCACCCGGCATGCGTTTCGTCTGGTCGACGTCCGCTTTGATCAGGCTGGCGTCGATCGAGAACGCCTCGCCGCCAACCAAACCGACCGCAATGCAGGTGCCCACCACGCGCTCGAACACACGTCGGAACACCTCGCTCTCGCGGAAGCGCTCGTGCCGGGCGCGAGAGAATACCGAGTGGTCAGGGATCTTGTCCTCGATGCTCAGACGACAGAACCAGCGGTACGCCAGATTGACCTGAACCTCGGCACAGATCCGTCGCTCTGACCGGAGCGCAAAGACGTAGCCGACGAGCAGCATTCGCATCATCAGTTCCGGGTCGATCGAGGGTCGTCCGGTGCTGCTGTAGAACGGCGCAAGCTCCTTGTGGATCCAGCCAAGATCGAGCACCGCATCAATCCGCCGTACCACGTGATCGGCTGGAACCACTTCATCGAGATGGAATGCGTAGAAGAGCTGCCCCTGACCCGCTGTCAGCCGACCCATCATGTCCTGCCCCCGACATTGATCGCTTCAGCTCCACCGAATCACGCTTCCAGACCTCCATCAATCGAGTTTTGCAACACAATGTCCTATAGCGGACGTATTACGCGGAGGTAGCTGACTTCCGCTTTGTACCATAAGCAGACATAGGAACCCTGTCTTCCAGGCCGGAGCATCAAGAGGATGAGGCCAAGGGCCGGACTTCCGCTATGGGTCAGGAACTGACTCGCCGCCAATCAGCTAAGGGATCGGCTCACGACCTAGGAGGAGACGTGCGACCCAGGCGTTGAATGGGCCGAGCAACAGATCGTGGTTGGTCGGCGCAGACCGCAGGCCTTAGTTTTGATCCTGATCAAAGCGCGCGGCGCAATGCCAATGGCCATGTTTGATTGCCATGAAAGCCAAGCGTTTCATCGTCGCCGAGCGACCGCGACTAGTCGCGACAACGGAGCACCCAAAGGTCGCGTTTGCGGAGTACGAGCAGCAGCTGAGCTCAATGCAATTCACTGTGCAAGCCATCCAACAAGCCTATCTCGGAACACGAGAGAGGGCGGTGGTCGTCCTCGAAGGATGGGACGCCGCAGGCAAGGGCGGAATTGTTCGGCGGCTCGGCTGGGCTATGGATCCACGAAGCTTCAAAGTCTATCCGATTGCGGCGCCGCTGTCGCACGAGGAGGGTAAGCACTACCTTCAGCGCTTCTGGGAGAAGCTCCCCGACCCCGGCCAAATCGTAGTGTTTGACCGCTCCTGGTACGGGCGCGTCTTGGTCGAGAGGGTGGAGGGAATCGCCAGCAAGCAGGAATGGCAGAGAGGCTACGAGGAGATCAATCAATTTGAACGAATGTTGGTCGCCGATGGCGTTCGAATTGTGAAATGTTTTCTCCACATCACGCCTGCAGAGCAAATCCGAAGGTTCAAGGATCGTCTTACCAACCCACTCAAACGCTGGAAGCTATCGTATGAGGACTTGCGTAATCGGTCTCGCTGGACAGACTACGAGGTCGCGATCGAAGACATGATGGAGAAGACGTCAACAAAAAAAGCTCCCTGGCACCTTGTTCCGGCCAACGACAAATCGTATGGGCAACTCGCTGCATTCACCATACTCATCGATCGCCTGGGTGAAGGACTCCCATTGGAGCCGCGTCCGCTAGACCCCAAGATCGCTGAGGCTGCGGCACAGCAGTTCGACCTTCCGTCTTCCAAGACCTAGCCGCGTACTCACGTTTGAGAACCGAGGCAGAGTAGACGTGCTCTGCCTCCCAATCCACGGCCCTGACATTGCGATGTCCGCTAAGGTCATCAGCGGACATTCCACACGCTAATTAGACATGTCCGCTTTTCGGCGGGGACCAGACCTCGCGACGGGATCGGCTGAACGTCCGCTTAGTGCCATATGCAGACACTCGCAAGACGCGTCATCATCGGCTCATGAGCGCAAGTCGCGTAGCATTCGCGCGATGTCACAAGTCAAAAGCGCGGTCATGGTCGGTGTAGGCCAGATAAGCCCCATAAACATCCGCCTGCTTGATGAAGAGCTTCTTCTCATCCCAACTGAGGGAATCCCACTCCGGCATATCCTTCGACCAAGGGGTCAGTTGGGCGTTCGCAGGCATGATGCCCAGCCGCTTCTGGTTGGCGAAAATCGTCTCCCGCAGCTTGTTCCAGCCGTCATCGAACAAGTGCATGTCGCTGATCTTCTTGACCCATTCCGGCGTCGGTTGATGCGGCGCGTGCGTGCCGCCCGGTACGTAATAGACGAAGAACGGCTTGTCGGGCGCGATCTCCCTGAGCTCCTTCATGTACTGGATCGCCTCGTCGGCCATGGCCGTGGTCAGGTTCCAGCCCGGTTTGCCCTCGAAGGGGTAGATCTGAGTCGTGTTGCGGAACAGGTGCGGCTGCCACTGGCTGGTGTCGCCGCCGACGAAGCCGTAGAAATAATCGAAGCCCATGCCGTTCGGCCACTGGTCGAAGGGCCCGGCCTGGGTCGCCTGAGACTTGACAGGGATGATCTGAGATAGGAGTAGTGGATTGAATGATGTAGGGTGTGAGAGTTGTAGGTGGAGTGGTGAGATGTGTATAGGTGTGAGAGGTTGAAGTTGTTGAGGCTGATAATTGAGGGTGAGTGGGGAGGGGAGGGGATAGGAGATGGTGATGTTGTCGGGGACGTAGCTTGGCGAGCTGTGAGCGGCTTGACTGAGCAGGATGGCGTGGGCGCTTGTGCAACGGTGCGATATCTCGGCAGATGCATCTCCATGGTGTGCTGTTGCAGAACGGCTGACAAGGCCGGCGCTTGCCTTTGGGAAGATGGCTGAAGATGTAGGCGAGCAGGTGCGCTGGTCGCGGGGGCTGAGGGGCGGGTGCGCGCTTGGCAGCGGCGCGTGATCTTGTTCTGGCCGATGCGAGTCGTCCTGGAACCAGACTTCTATCTCGGGCTGCAGACTTGCTGCGCGCGATCTGCGCCAGCAGGTCGGGGAAGTTTTTTAAAAGCCTCGGCGGCGTGCTCGTTGTGGGCGTGATGCCGCGGCCGGGCTGAGAGTTACGGAGCCCATCGCCCGCAACTGCCGGCTAAAGTCTGCTTGGCAACCCTGATGCGGTACTCCTCCCATACCCACTGCGCAAGTCGATCAGCCGCCAGCGCACGACCCCATGGATCGCCGGGATCGGGCCGCTCTCGATGATGCGGGCAAGTTCCTGGCGCTGGGCGCCATTGAGCTTGGTCGCCCGTCCCGGCGCCTTGCCATCGATGAGACCGTCCGGCCCCCTGGCATGAACCGCAGCCCCAGTCGCGGATTGTCTGCAGACCGATACCGCCAATGCGCGCCGCTTGCCCGCGCGAGCCGCCGTCGTAAATCTCGGCAAGCGCCAACAGGCGCGGCTGGTTCGCGTCCCGCGTCTCGCCAACTCCGCAACGCCAACGCGAAAGCGCAACGAAATTGGAGCAGCATGGCAAATGTGCATGTAAAGATGGAGAAAAAAAAGGGAATTAGAACCTCATGGTCGCGCCTATCACCGGTCCGTATATGGCGTTGTCGAATCCGAATTTGGATGTGCCGGAACCCTGCGAATAGTCTGCCGACAAGGCGCGAAATCCAACGTAGCCATCGACCGGGATGCCGTGGGTCACACCGAGCAGCCAGTTGTAGGTGGCAATTGCCTGCCATGTGAATTGGCTACCGACGTCGAAGCCGCCAACGTCGCCGCGGAGCACGATCTCCTGGCCAGGCGCCAGCTCCTGCCGCACACGTGCGCCGATGAACGGATCGACCCAATCGACGGAGCCGGATGACGCAATCGCGCGATTTCCGGTTACGGTGATACCGAGGGGGCCGCTAAGCGCCACGGTGCCCGTCAAATCAGCAGAGACATCTACCTCTTGGTGCCAATAGCGTGCGCCTGCAAGAAGGTCGAAAGCTGTGGAGCCAGTGGAACCCTGACTGCCGTGGGACCAGATTTCGTAAGCACCCCCCGCTTCGACGATCGCTAATTGGTAGTTAACCTTGATGTCGGCTCCAAATGTTGCGCTGGCTCTCGTGCCGCTGACCGTCCTGGTGAAGCCTCCCTCGTCGCTGAGCTGTGCGTAGACAATGTCGTTGAACAAGCTCAGCGGACCGCGGCGTGCTTCCGCATAGCTCATCCACATCGGCAGAGTCGACCAGTCGAGGTGGTCGATGATCTCTGAGGGGTCGACCGCCACATCTAGGGCGCGCCCCTTGACCACCATGTTCCCCGATATCCAGGGTAGCCAGCCGTAGGGCGTAAAGCTGAACTGCCATTGGCTGAGTGGCGGCGCAGGTTCGACCAACTGTTCACCCGGCGGCGGACCCAGATCCGCGCCGGTCGCGGGATGTGCTGCGAGCAGGGCACAAAGCGTAGCCGTCACAGCAACGAAAGAGACTCTGCCGAAGGACATGCCACCCCTCCGCCCAACGGCGCTGGCGGAAGTTGGCGCCTTAAACGCTGCTGGACTTTGTCTCAAACAAATCAAACCAGTGGATGACGTTACAATACTCGGCAGACAAAGCTGATGCCTTTTGGCAACGGAGCCAAATTTTCTGATTGAGATAACGCTTATCTCATCGACAAACATAGATGCCCGGCGTGTTGCTGCTTTGATCAGATTAAAGCGAGTGTCGGAGTTCGCCACGCCATGTTGTCCTCAGCCAAAGCTATCTTCCTGACGTGCACGATCCACTTGCTGACCGGCACCGTCACGATGCTCTGTATCTCATGGACGCCGGAGGCCTCTATCGCTAAGGAGTTGGAGAGTATCAAGGGCATCATCGCAGCCCAAATCCGTAGCCAAGGCTATAGCTGCGATCAGCCAAAAACCGCCAAACGCGACAAGCGCGCCTCAAAACCCGATGAGGATGTCTGGCTGTTACAGTGCGAGGGCGCACGCTACCGCGTCAGACTTGACCCCGACATGGCCGCGAAGGTCAAACGTCTTGGTCGGTGAGGACGCCGCTCGTGAGTGTTAAGCATCGGCGGATGCGGGCCCTGGCTTCTACATCGAACCATAGCGCCTGAGGAACAACGGCATCTAGCCCCGGGCGCAGCCTTCCTTAAGGCGCCCGCCCGCCGGCCCCGATCTGCGGAGAGTGGCTATTCGTGGAAGAGCATCGAGATCAACGCCAGAAGCCCGAGGATCGCGATCAGGGCTGCAAGCATTGTTGCCCGGGAGGGCGGAATGGCCGCAGCGGGATATCGCATTTTCAACGCCTGGATATCCGACCGATTTTGCAACGTGGCCATAAGCAGAGACAGGAGTCCGATGGTGATCATGATCAGCCCAAATTCGTGCGGGCTGATGAGACCTCGGCTCTCCGGCACGTCTCCCCTTGCGACCCGAAATGGCGAGGCCAAGACGGCCAGGACGAAGCAGAGCAGTGCAAACATTGTCCACTGACGTTAGGTGATTCCTTCAGCTAATCAATCCGAATGAAGTTCTCGGTACACACAGTGGACTCAATACGTCAATGCAGGGAAGGGTGAACTTCAATTGGCGGCTCCCCCCGTAGCCGTCGAGTTCATCTGGGGCATAAGTGACCACCATGGTGAAGTGCTACGCGGCGACTACAAAACACGTGACCACGGCCAGGCATTGCCGTGCGCTGGCGTGTCCGCAGCGCACGCTGTTGGTCACGAAGCTCGACCGATTGGCACGCTCGACCTCGACTTCTACCGCATCGTCTCGCAACTGGCGGAGAAGGACGTTCAGTTCAAAGTGCTCGACGATCCGGCAATCGACACAAGCTCGCGCACCGGCAAGCTCGTCATGGGTATCCTGGCGCTGATCGCGGAGTTCGAGAACGACATCCGACGCGAGCGGCAGATGGATGGGATCAAGAAGGCGCGCGAGCGCGGAACCCGCTTCGGTCGCAAACCTCTCCTAATCCCTGAAACGATCCGGCAAGTGAGGAAGCTAAGGAAGGCTGGCAAGACAGTGCCAGAGATCATGCGCTTAGCTGAACTCAGCAAGGCGAGTGTATACCGGGCACTTGGAGCGGACAAAGCTTCTCGGGCGAGCTAGGGCCTGTAGCGCCTCCACATGTCCGCTTTGGGGGGTATGGCGGACGAGTTCGCCAAGGCGGTGCATGTCGCAGATGTGCCATAAGCCGACATTGATCCATTAGGGGCGCGTTCACTCCACCTCGATGTTGAAGCCACGGTGGATCTCGTCAGTCAGGAAGGCGGTGGCTGTGGGTTTGCGGATGCCTGGGAGGACGCGCACGTCGAACAGCTCGGTGACGCCGCCCTCGAGCCTGATCCATTCGAAATGCGCTGACTTTAGCGGCCGAGTGCTTGTCTCCTACGGTTCACTTCGGCTTGCGAGACCTCACCCGCATGAACCAACGCCGCAATACATGCGTTGGTCAGTCTGTCGCCATGCCTGCGCATGCAGTTTTCCAGGCCTCGGGTTTCGAGCCCCCACTGGTGGCAGAACCTACGATAATCGTCTGCACAATGCCGTATGTTGTTACGATTGGCCTGCACCGAGCCGGCAGTTCCAACAATCAAAGCAAAGGCGATAAGCAGGCTCGCGCGATAGCTCGTCATCGACGTATCCCCCCGTTTTCGTCCTCGGCAAGTGCCGCTTGCCAAGCTTGTCTAAGGCCGAACTCCTGTGGGCCGGCTACTAGCGCCAGCCACACACGCGACGTCCTCGGTGCCACCAGCAACGCCAGTGGCGACCGCGGCGGCGCGGGTGCACGACGACGACGACAGCCTTCTCGACGAGGGGCTCAGTCTTCACGACGCCAGACCTTGCAATCCCCAACGGTGTAGATTGCGCGGCGTTTGGCAAGACGGCCAAGCCGACGGCGGCGACTAGAGCGCCACACAAAATACCCGTTAGCATGCCGCCACGACTAATCGGCTTCATGGGTTTGCTCCTCGTTGATTGGCATGAGGCAAGGCAAGGAAATCGGACGCTGAGTAGCGACCATCTCAACCTTATTCCTAAGGAGAGCGACGATCAAGTTCCTGTAAATTCTTGGAGAAGCGCGCCGCCGGGTTGCGAAACTTGCCCCTTTTGTTTGTGGCGTTGCCTCTCAAGTCAACAACACCCCTGGTTGCTGAAAGCAGCCTGTTTGGCGCTATGGACTCCAGTCAGATGTGTGAGTTAGATCACTCGTGGTTCTCAAATCTGTAGGGGGTTTCAGCGTGATCAAAACTATCTTGGCAAGCTCGGTCTTGGCGACCGGGATTTTTTTGCGGGCCAACCGGCAAAGGCGACGTGGGTGTGTGGACCCGACGAATGTGTCTGGGTCCAACAGCATGTGGTCGTGGCAGTTCCAGCCTTTGCGACAGGGTGGGCAGCGCCCATTCGCCCAAACTGCTTTTGGCGCCGTGGCCTATTAGGTCGCTGGAGGTTCATCTGCCCGTAGCTGGAAGGCGGCTGGACTAGCTGCACTCGTAGGGTGTTCGGACCTACGCCATGGCCGGGGCGGGTCAACGTGCTTCGGCGCGGTTTACGAGCGGGCGAACCCTCACACCTCACCGCAGTCCGCTCAGCCCCTGGACTTGCTCGCTTCCCAATGGGCTGGCCCACGAAATGGCCGTCATGTCCGCTTTGGGTCAGTCGGCGACATAAGCGGGCCACGCGCCGATGTCCGAGAAGGCCGGAACCAGACATTAGACCGCGCCGCGTGAATGTCGCAGAAGTGCCACAAGCGGACCTTGGCTGCACGCAGGACGGAACTCATTTCGCCGGAATCCCGCCGCCATCAGACTTTAACAACGTCAAGGCAGGTGGGCCAGGACAGCCCTACTTCTAAGTGATTGGCGATGCAGGAGGAGCAGGCGATGACAACCAGACGGCAGTTCATGGTTTCCGTTCCTGCTGCGGCAGCCGCCTTCGCCCTGGCCGATCAATTGGTCTTGGATGTCGGCCGGGCGCGCGCTCAACAAATCGACCCCCTACAGGGACATTTCCATATCAAGGGCAAAGCGCCCTCAAAGTTCACGTTGGACGTGCTCAAGCAGGCTAAGGCGACGCTGCCGTTCGCCGATAAAAGAGATTTCGAGGAGCAGAAGAAGGGACTTATTGCTCCGATGAAAGACCTCAAGATCATGGCTGATGCCGGCCATGTCGCCTGGGACATGGAGCGGTTCCAGTTTCTGGAAGCGCAAGAGGAATTCGATAGCATCCATCCCTCTCTGCTCCGCCAATCCGTGCTCAACAACAACTACGGGCTCTACGAGGTGATCCCGGGCATCTACCAGGTCCGCGGTTTCGACCTCTCCGACATCTCCTTCGTCCGGGGCAAGACCGGCTGGATTGTCTTTGACCCTTTGGTGACCGCGGAAGTGGTTCGCGCGGCGTGGAAACTGTTCCAGGAGCACGTCGGCGAAGGCCTTCCCGTCTCGGCTGTCATCTATTCCCACACCCACGCCGACCACTGGGGCGGCGTACGCGCCATCGTGGACGAGGCGGACGTGCGGTCGGGGAAGATCCCCGTCATCGCACCCATCGACTTCATGGACTTCACGATCTCGGAAAACGTCTTCGCCGGCAACGCCATGAACCGGCGGCTGTTCTACCAGTACGGCCTCCTGCTGCCAGCCAGTCCTCATGGTTATGTCGGTCAGGGGCTCGGTCAGGCCGTATCGGCCGGAGCCGTGGGGCTGATTGCGCCGAACCGCTACGTCAAGGAGGCCATCGAGGAGATCGAGGTCGACGGCGTGCCTATGATTTTCCAGTACACGCCGAACACCGAGGCGCCCCGGGAGATGAACACCTACATCCCCAGGATGAAGGCGCTCTGGATGGCCGAGAACGTCATCGCGTCGCTGCACAACATCTACACGCTGCGCGGCGCTCAGGTGCGCGATCCTCTGAATTGGTCGAAATACATCAGCGAGGCGCTCTACCGGTTCGGTCTCGAGGCCGAGGTCATGTTTGCCTCGCATCATTGGCCGCGCTGGGGCAACGAGCGCATCCAGGAAGTGCTACGCGGCCAGCGCGATCTCTACGCCCACATGAACAACCAGGTTCTGCACCTTGCCAACCAGGGCGTGACCATCAACCAGATCCACAACGTCTACAAGCTCCCGGAGGGTCTGCAGGACAAGTGGTTCTGCCGCGGCTATCACGGCTCTCCTGAACACAACAGCCGTGGCGTCATCCAACGCTATCTCGGGTTCTGGGATTGCAACCCGACAACCCTCATTCCGCCATCGCCGAGCAACTCCGCGCCGCTCTATGTCGAGATGATGGGCGGGGCCGAGAAGATCCTCGCTCGCGGCCGGGAGCTGCATGACGAGGGGCAATACCTGCTCGCCTCGGAGATCGTGAACAAGCTGGTACAGGCCGAACCGCAGAACCAGGTCGCCAAGGACCTGCTGGCGGACATCTTCGAGCAGATCGGGTACCAGCAGGAGAACCCAGGGCTGCGCAACAGCTTCCTTGCCGGCGCTTACGAGCTCAGGACGGGGATTCCGCAGGGCGAGACTGCCGATTCGAGCGGCCCCGACGTGATACGGGCGATGTCCACCGAGCTGTTTCTCAACTTCCTCGGCATTCGCATGGACAGCCGCAAGGCCGAGGGCATGCGGTTCACGATCAACCTGATCACGCCGGACAACGGCGAGAAGTTCTTAGTCGAGCTGGAAAACGCCACGCTCACCAATATCAAGGGCTTTCTTGCCAATAAGCCCGGTTTGACCCTCACTATCAATCGCTCGGATCTGGAGAAGACAATGATGGGCGCGAAAACCCTCGAAGCGCAGATTGCGGACGGAACCGCGAAAGTGGACGGTGACGCAGGCATCTTGACACAGCTCGCTTCGATCATGGTCGACTTCGACCCGCGCTTTGAGATCATGCCCGGCACAAAGGCCAGAGGAACTGAGGTGGCCTCCTATCCTGGATACGTGGAATCCGGCATTAAAGGAAAAGCCGATCCCTACGAGGCGGTTCCGCGCCAAACGATCGCAGAATAACCATTCGTCGCGACAGCAGCATCGTCACATTGCAAACTCGGGACTGTCCGCTATGGGTCATCAGCGGACATTCCACACGCTAATTAGACATGTCCGCTTTTCGGTGGGAACCAGACCTCGCGACGCGATCGGCTGAACGTCCGCTAAGTGCCATTAGCAGACATCCTCAGCCATTAGACATCGGTGGCCCTCGCCCCCGGCGCCGCCATACCCGATGAAGCCGAACTGCCAACACTGGCTCCCGCGTTGTCTTGGGTCGTTCCTACCGAAGGGATGTCACCCACCTTTAGAGTGGCGTCCCCATCGAACCTTCGCGATTACGTCTCGGCCGTGAGTGTCGAAGTCATCGGCCAAAGCATCTAGGAAGCTCTCGCTTAGCTTGTTACGGGCACCCGCCATCCCGTGGCAGAAACAAAGCGATCGAGGTACTTTTGCGCCCCTGTTTTCGCCTCTTCCAACACCGCTGATAGACTGACGGAGATGAAGGTTGAAGGCCTGTCATTCAGCAACTCGTGATGGGCGAACACGAAGTTTGTGATAGTCTCTTGATGGTCGCGGCACCTAGGGTCGCCGGGCGCTACGGACCCCCCTGACGTTTTGAGCCCCTTCTCGCGTATGGATGAAGCGCTCAGGTCGAGAATCCTCGAGGTTTTGCGGCGTCAACAGATCATGACGGTTGCGACCATTCGCCCTGACGGATATCCGCAAGCCACCACCGTCAACTACATCCACGACGATCTCATCGTGTACTTTGCGACCGCTGCGACCTCGCAAAAGGCCGGCAACATTAAGCTCAACGACAAAGTCTCGGTGGCGATCGTCGACCTGGCGCAGGACTTCTACAAGCTTCGCGGTCTATCCATGTCGGGCACGGCGGCAAGGGTGCAAGAGAAACAAAGGGCCGAAGAATTTGCTTTGCGACTATTTAGCAGGCTCCCGCAATCGAGGCGGTTCGTTCCAGAAGATCCAAAGGAGCTTGCAGTCTACGCAATCAGGCCCGTGGCTATTGCGCTGGTCGACTACGTGTTGGGCTTCGGGACGACACATTTGGTAGAGTTATGGCCTTAAGCGGCCGTTTGGGACTTAGGCTGAATACTCATTAAAGCCGCCGGATCGGCGATGCGTGAGATGTCCGCTTCTGGGTGAACTTCGGACATTGAACCGCGCCGCTTGAATGTCGCAGAAGTGCCAATAGCAAACATCGGGGTCAGGTTGCCCTTAGAATTCTCGCCAGACCGGGAGTAATTGCGACTGGCTGGTGCCTATGTGAGTTCAGTTTGGCAGGCGTCAATTTGCAATCTACCTCCTCTTGACTTGGTCATTGTCGAACAAGCACGACAATAACCTATATTCAATCATCCGTTCTTCTTGCCACGAAGAGCGGTTTACCGAGTGAGTCAGGGAAAAGATCGTCAAGGTGGAGGTGAAAAGCAGCGATCGCGCCCACTCCATCGCCACTTGCACGATTTACTGGAATAATTGCCTCAAAGCTGAGTTGGTATTTTTCGTTATTATAGATTACTCCTGGACTAATCGTACCTGTCGTCTTCTCGTTACCGTCAAAATCTGCCGCCTCCGTCTCAAAACTCAACTCTACGATTGGAGTCAGGTAGTTGATGAAATGCGGAAACCCGAAATCTGCCACCATCGATTTGAGATAGGGCATACTATACTGGAGCGATCCGCCCCAAACTAAGAATTGCGGATTGGAGATCGCGGTGGATAGCCCCGCCAATTTATCAAATGTAGTCGTGGAAGACTCGGTGGGAAACGAATACCCAAGCTGCACGGTCACCCCGAGCGGCTTCAAGAACTTCATGGACTGGGGAAGAAAGCCAAAGCCTTTACCGGCGTACCAGGTGGGGGTCAATGTTGTGAACGGCGCCGCACCCACGGCTCTACTCCCGGTTCCTCCCCAATCCACAACGAGCGCAGCGGCCATGTCGAGTTCTTCTTCGGCATCATTGACAAACTGGTACTTGAAGCTTGTACCGAAATTGTCAAAGCCGGCGCTGCCGCCTAGGTTTGGAACGTGGAGATGTACCCAATCTTCAATGATATCCACGGCAAAATTGTTGGTGATCGTTTTGTCCAATTCGCCAGAGATCCGCACCTCTTCCGAAGCATCACTGTTTTGGAAAGATGCGATTATAGGAAACTGAAACTCGTCATCGACGCAGGGGTCGTCGACACTCAACATTCCCGGAAAGATTCGGTTGCCAACTATGCAGTCAGCGCTCGCGGACGTGGCAAGCCCGTACACGAGCAGTAGCACAAGAGCGCCAAGCAATGAGCGACTTCGAAACATGTATCCGACATTTCCGATGTTCGTCTTTGCCATACACAATCGGCGGTATGGGAAGCCACCATCAGGCAAGTGGCAGGCGCGTAAGGCTCTTTGCCTGACGTTCCCCTCTCAGCGGGAGTATTTTCCAAGAAGACCGGGAAGTAAAGGCAACGCCATGGTATCTGGGATCTGCCGCGCCGCTCCCGACCGGGCCTTACCAACGGATCCGGGCCGCTGAGCGGCAAAGGCGTTTCGCGCAGGCAAATCGCCCCAACCTGCACGAACAGCGATGTCTAGTCGGTCGGAGGCGATTTGTCGTACGGCCGACCCTGCGCCCCATGATAAATGACGTGGTGGAATGTGGTGGCGAACCGGGTTCTCTACCGAATTGCATGGCGACATCACCGTCAGTTCTCTCCCCCAGCAGCAATTGAGCAAGTAGGAAGGTTTTCGTGGAGCAGACAATCAGCATTCCAACTCCTGCGGCACCGGATTTTTCGATCTACGGTCTCGTCATGCACTCCGACCCCGTGGTCAAGGGAGTGTTGGTCCTGTGCTCGCGTCGGTGGCGTGCTGGGCAATTATCATCGAGAAGACATTTCGCCTGATGGTGCTGAAGCGTCAGCTGCGGTGGCTGCGCGAAGCGGAGAGCGGGCAAGGGTCTCCCCGTTCGACGAAAGGTCTGGTGCGCGCCATTCTGCTTGCGGCAGCGGAAGAGGCCAAGGAACCTCACGCCCGAGATGAGTCGCGCCTGGAGCTTCGTGCCAGGCTGGAGCAGGCTATGCGCGGGGCGCTCAAGACCGAATTTCAGCGCATCGAAGTCGGCCTTCCCTTTCTCGCCACGGTCGGCTCGGCGGCTCCCTTTGTCGGCCTGTTCGGAACCGTATGGGGCATCGTCAACAGCTTCACCTCGATCGCCCAGCAGAAGGACACGAGCCTTGCCGTTGTCGCTCCTGGCATCGCTGAGGCGTTGATCGCGACCGCGCTCGGGCTCGCCGCCGCGATTCCCGCGGTTGTGGCTTACAATCAAGTCGCGGTATCGCTAGGACGGGCTTCCGCGAAAGCCAACGCCTCGATCGCTGAAATCGCCAAGCAATTGTCTCGTCCCCAAACGAGGCCGGTGCTCCAAAGCGCTGCCGAGTGAATCTTGCCAAAGGCTTCTCTGCTGGTGCAGCCCCTTGAACGACGCACGACCCGCTCGCGCAACAAATCAATCTGAAATACGCATCGAGGAGAAGATATCGGGATCCCCTCGAGCAAAAGCGCGATGCGACCAAGGTCGAGGAAATCTATGCGGCAAACTTCGCCACCGACTGATCGCCGGCTCTGGTGCCGCCAATCTGGCTAGAGTCCGCTTTGGGTCATTAGCCGACATAACGGCCCGTTCGCGCCATGTTCGCATTACCCCCGATAGCGGACATTCGTCAGTGCAGGTGGGATGTCCGAAAAGTGCCAACAAGAGACATTGTTAGCGGTGTCAAGACAGCACGCGCGTGGGCCCCATCTCATGCCGTCGCCGACTTCACCTTACTGTTGGTCGCCAGCCAGCCAAAGACGTCCAAGGAAGACTGATAGGATCGCGTGCAAAGCAACTGCTGGCCACAGGAAAATGCCGGTCAAGCCACCCGCCAAACCGACATAAGATAGATACAGCGTGACGACTGCGCTATAGATAACATCCCGACCAGCGGCGGGCCAGGCCAGCAGGTGACCCCTAACGCGATCAGGGCGATACCGGCCACGCCTGCAACTGGTATGGCGATGCCGGTCAGTTCCTCACCCAACAACAACCGCCCAACGAGCGATGGAGCGATCAGCAACGCCAAGCCTGTAGCGGCCTCGGCGAAAGCGGCGAAATTCAGCACCTTTTTCATCGCCCGATACGCTTAGTCTTTCGCGCTCGCGACCGGGTTGGCAATGACTGGAAGCTGCTAGGGCTTCGCTTCCGTGTCCTGCTCCGGTTCGAGCTTGAATGTCAGCTTGTCGATCTTGCCGGTGAACTTGAACGGAACGTCGTAGCGATACTCCACCAGCGCGACCCCGGTACGGGTGTCCTCGCCGATGTCGAAGGTTTCGTCCTCCGGGAACGTGATCGGGGTGGTGTGTTCCATGGAATTCCTGGCCACTTCCTGACCGTCCACCGACAATACGCCTGTGCCGCCCTTGCCCAGACCCGGCCCGTCTGGCTTGAAGTCGAAAACGATGGTGTGCTTGCCAGCTTCCAACTCGGGCCCCTCCCACATCGTACGCTTGAGGTCGAGCAGGTTATAGAGGAACACCACCTTGCCCCGGCCGACGCCGAATTCGCCCTTACTCAGGAACAGGCCGTAGCCACCGAAGCGCCCGCCCTCGGTCACGATCATGCCTTCTGCACCGCCCTCGGGGATCTCGACCTCGGCTGTTATGGTGTAGCCCTTGTTCAGGATGCTCGGCGCGGCGCTCGCCGGGGTGCCGGCCAGTTCGCCCGAATAGGTGAACTCCGTTCGCCCCGCTGTCAGGTTCGGGCGCGGCGTATTCCAGCGCACGAGCGTCGAATTGTCGAGCGGCAGCACGTCGTATTTCTTCGCCTCGGAATAGAAGAGATCCTGCATCTCCTTGAGCTTCTCCGGCATCTTGGTGGCCAGATCATTGAACTCGGTGGGGTCCTCCTGGACGTGATAGAGCTCCCAATTGTACCCGGTGATCACATCCGGAGGCGTCTTGGTGCTCAGCTCCCACGGGAGAGTCGCTGGCGTCGTGGCCGCCAGCCACCCGTCGTTATAGATGGCGCGATTGCCTAGCATCTCGAAGTATTGCGTGGTGTGTCGGGTCGGGGCGTCCGCGTTCGCCTTGTCCCACGTGTACACCATGCTCACGCCTTCGATGGGGCGCTGCTTGATGCCGTCGATCGTATCGGGCGCCGGAATGCCGGTTGCTTCGAGGATGGTCGGCACGATGTCGATGATGTGGCTGAACTGGCGGCGGATACCGCCCACGTCGTTGATGTGCCCGGGCCACGACATGGCCACGCCCTGGGCCGTTCCGCCATAGTGCGATGCCACTTGTTTCACCCATTTGAAGGGGGTGTCCAGCGCCCACGCCCATTCTGCCGCGAAATGCGGGTAGGTTCGTTCCGATCCCCAGAACGGGTACCAAAGAAACTGATCCTTCACCGGCACCGCAATGCCATTGAACGTGGTGAACTCATTCGGGGTGCCGTTGAGCATGCCTTCGGCACTCGCGCCGTTGTCGCCACCGATGTAGATGATCAAGGTGTTGTCGAGCTCACCGAGGTCTTCGACCTCCTGGATGACCCGTCCGATCTCATTGTCGGCGTAGGCGAGGTAGGCCCCATAGATGTCCGCTTGCTTGATAAAGAGCTTCTTCTCGTCCCAGCTGAGGGAATCCCACTCCGGCAGTTCTTTCGGCCACGGCGTCAGCTGGGCGTAGTCGGGCATGATGCCCAGCCGCTTCTGGTTGGCGAAAATTGTCTCCCGCAACTTGTTCCACCCGTCATCGAACAAGTGCATGTCGCTGATCTTCTTGGTCCACTCCGGCGTCGGATGATGAGGCGCGTGGGTGGCGCCCGGCACGTAATAGACGAACCACGGCTTGCCGGGAGCAATCTCCTTGAGCTGTTTGATATACTGGATGGCCTCATCGGCCATCGCCGTCTCCAAATTCCAGCCGGGATTGCCTTGGAAGGGGTAGATGGCCGTCGTGTTGCGGAACAGGTTCGGTTGCCACTGGCTGGCGTCGCCACCGACGAACCCGTAGAAATAATCAAAGCCCATACCGTTCGGCCATTGATCGAACGGCCCGGCCTGGCTCGACTGGTAAAAGGGCGTGTTGTGGTCCTTACCGAACCACGCGGTTGCGTACCCGTTGTCCTTCAGGATGGTGCCAATCGTGCCCTTCTCGAGCGGGATGATGGAGTCGTAACCCGGGAAGCCCGTCGCAATTTCGCCCACCACCCCGTAGCCCTCCGAGTGATGGTTGCGTCCGGTGATGATCGCCGCCCGCGTCGGTGAGCACAGTGACGTCGAATGGAAATTCGTGTAGCGCAGTCCATCTCTTGCGATGCGATCCATGGTGGGAGTGGGTATGACACCGCCGAAGGTGCTTGGTGCACCGAAACCCTGGTCATCCGTCATGATGAGCAGCACGTTGGGGGCACCCTTCGGCGGCACGACGCGCGGCGGCCACCACGGCGTCGACTCCGAGGCCTTTTCGTTGATCACCCCGCCGAATTTCGGATCGGGCGGCGGAAGTTGCTTTCCGTCGATTGTGGTGGTGGCGCTCGGCGAACCTGGGACACCTGTGATCTGCTGAGCCAACGCCGAGACGCAACTGAGGGCGAGAAGACCTGCGGCCGCAAGCATGCTGCGACTGATTTTCATGGCGGAAAACTCCCATTGAAGGTGCCTCGGACTTCCGCTTTGGGTCATTCGGCGACATGCGTTGGCGATGCGTTGACGTCCCAAGATGGTTCGGAACCGGACATCAAACGGCGTCGCTTCAATGTCGCTGAAGTGCCAGTAGCGGACATTGCCACACTCGGCGCCTGACACTCAGTCAACCACTTCGCTTGTCCCTTCTTGTTGGTCCAGTTCCTTCTGATCTTGGGAACTGAGTTCGGCCTCGCCGAGGTCAACCACGACCTTGTCGAGCGTGCCGGTAAACTTGAACGGGACACGGTAATCTTCGCTAACTGGCGTGCCGGTGTCCTCGCCTATGTCAAGCGTTTCGTCTGCGGAGACACGAAATGGGATTGTTCGTGCCAGTTTGCCGCTGGCGACGTCTTTGCCGTCTACCGTCAGTGAAGCGACACCCCCTTTGCCAATTCCACCCCCATCATATTTGAAATCGACAATGATGGTGTGCTTACCGGGGCTCAATGCATCCTTCGCAGCAATGGTAGTTCGATCAACGCCTACGAGATTGTAGTGGAAGACCGGCTTGCCTTGCAGCAGGTATAGGCCGAGACCATTGAACCGGCCGCCTTGTGTCATCAGCACGCCCTCAGCGCCACTTTCAGGAATCTCCACGTCGGCGGTGGTGCGATAGGATTTGTTCTTGAAGTCGGGAGCACTGCCTTCAGGGATGCGCACCATTCCCGGATAATAGGTGAACTCGGTGCGGCCTTGCGCGAGGCTTGGACGTAGACTCACATCAAATCGTTCGATCCTGCTGTTATCGAGGGGGAGCACGTTGTATTTCGAGGCTTCCGCCCAGAACAGGTCCTGAAGCTCGCGCAGCTTCTTGGGTTCTTGGGCCGCGAGGTCGTTGGCTTCACTGAAGTCGTTCTCCACGTTGTAAAGCTCCCATTTGTAGTCATTCACATTGGGAGTCTGTCCCATGACCCATGGCAAGACGGGTGGCGTGGTGGCGGCGACCCAGCCGTCATTGTAGATGGCGCGGTTGCCGAACATCTCGAAATACTGCGTGCGGTGCTTAGAAGCAGCCTTGGCGTCATCAAAGGTGTAAACCATACTCACGCCTTCCACCGGCTTCTGCGGCACACCGTTGAGCATTGATGGCGATTGGACGCCAACGGCTTCGAGGATCGTTGGATAGATATCAATCACACTACTGAATTGCGGGATGCCGCCTTTATCCTTGATACGTGTAGGCCAGGAGATCACGAGACCATTACGCGTGCCACCGAAGTGCGACGCTATCTGCTTTGTCCACTGGAAAGGCGTGTCCATAGCGTGGGCCCAGCCCACTGGATAGTGATTGAATGTCGTTGGCCCGCCTAGGTCATCCATATGGGCCAGCACTTGGCTGAAGTCTTCTGGGATGTTGTTGAAGATAGACATCTCGTTGAGCAGACCTTGCGGCGTGCCTTCGGCGCTAGCGCCGTTGTCGCCCTGAATGTAGATGACTAGCGTGTTGTCTAGCTCTCCCATGTCAGTTATGGCGTCGAGGATGCGACCCATCTGCGTATCACAATAGGAAAGCGCAGCAGCGTACACCTCCATCATGTGCGCATAGACTTTCTTCTGGTCGGCACTTAGCGAATCCCAAGCCGGGATCTCCTTCGGCCGCGGAGTGAGTTGCGTATTTGGAGGAACAATCCCGAGCGCTTTTTGACGGGCAATTGTCGCCTCCCGCATCTTGTCCCACCCCATATCGAATTGGCCTTTGAATTTGGCAATCCATTCCTTAGGCGCATGGTGCGGAGCGTGGGCCGTGCCAGGTGCGTAATAGGTTACCCACGGCCTGTCTGGCGCAACCGCGTGCAACATGCGGATTCGAGCGATTGCATGATCCGCCATGTCCTTCTCAAAAAAGTAATTAGGGTCATCATGCGGAGGCTCGATGGGCTTGTTGTTCTCGTAAAGGGCTGGTGCCCACTGGCTCGTGTCGCCGCCCAAGAACCCGTAGAAATACTCAAAGCCTAGTCCCGTTGGCCAAAGATCGAATGGGCCAGCTTGGCTGGATTGCCAATCGGGGACGTTGTGATTCTTGCCGTACCAGGCCGTGTTGTAGCCGTTCTGCCTAAGAACCTCCGCGAACGTGCCATTGCTCTTCGGCATCAGCGAGTTGTAGCCGGGGAACCCTGTAGCGAGCTCGATGATCACGCCAGTGGCGTTGGAATGGTGATTGCGCCCGGTCAGCAAGGCAGCCCGCGTGGGTGAGCAGAGAGCCGTCGTGTGGAACTGCGTGTAGCGCAAACCCTCCCTCGCTAGTCGATCCATGCGCGGCGTCGGAATTGGCCCACCGAATGTGCTGCTCGCTCCGAAGCCCACGTCATCCGTCAGGATGAGCAAAATATTTGGCGCTCCTTGTGGCGCTTTGACTTGCTGAGGAAAATCAAGCGTTGAGTCTTGGATAGTAGGACCGATGTGGCCTTTGAAGGGAGGTTCCGGTCGGGGAAGAACTTCCTGCGCAGCACTAACGCCAATCATCCCCCACAAAACGGCTGCCAGGACACCAGTTGTTACAATGCTCGTTGATTGTATCATCGCGCTCGACCCCTTGCCGATATTTCTCAGATTGGTCGCTACCCATGATCAATAGAGCGGCCATTTTGCGGCAACCTCATAAAGGACACGGATGGCCGCTTTGGGTCATAAGCGGACATTCCACACGCTGATTAGGCATGTCCGCTTTTCGGCCGGAACCAGACGTGTCGACGCGATCGGCTGAACGTCCGGTTTGTACCCAAAGCAGACATTTGAGCGGATCCTTTGCCGCGAAAACTACCCCGGTTTAACCTCTTCAGTCAGCTTGGTGTGAGCGGCTAGCTGGCCCTCTTTTTCGGAACTTTCTTTCCTTTTTTTCGCGCTTCCGAAAGTCCGATTGCGATCGCTTGCTTGCGGCTCTTAACGGTTCCACCTTTGCCGCCCTTACCGCTCTTCAGCTCGCCACGCTTAAATTTGTGCATTTCGCGCTCAACATCTTTAGAAGCGCTGGGTGAGTATTTTCTCGGCAAGGGAAATCCTCCAAAGACTGTCACCGACCTAAAACGTAACCAAATCGGATGCGTTCCGGCAGACATTGGGGTACACCGACCGCCGGTTCATCTTTCGCCGTTCGCGGAGAGGTCATCGAGGCGGCTCGCGAGTTGCTTCAGATCCCAATCGCGAGCCAGTGCGGCCGCTTTCCGCCATGTCGGCTTTTGATTGCGAAGGATTGGCAGCGGGGCCTTGCGGTTCATCGTGGCGATCGACCGGTAGAGCCGAAGGCTCTCCACTTGAGTAGGAAAGCGGCCTGCTTTGAGCGCCGCTTCGAGGCTGCCATATCGTTCCAGCAGTGTCGCCGCGCCGGTCGCGCCGACGCCCGGCGCGCCGGGCAGCTTGTCGGCTGGATCGCCGCGTAAGGCGATGAAATCAGGCACCTGCGCCGGATCGACGCCGTAACGCGCACGGACCTCGGTGGGATCGATGCGCACCATCCCCTTACCGCGAACGGGATAAAGAATCGTGGTGCGTTCCGAAACAAGCTGGAACGTGTCGCGGTCGCCGCTTGCGATGAGGGTAGTGCCGCCGCGCTTTTCTTCGGCAGCAGCAGCGGCAGCGAGAAAGTCGTCGGCCTCGAAGCCCGGCGCTTTCGCGTTCCGAAACCCGCATGCAGAGACGAATTCCGGTAGCGCGTCGAGCTGCTCGACCAAGGCGTCATCGAACTCGCGGCCGCTCTGGTAAGCAGGAAACTTCTCATGCCGGTAGGTGGGAACTTCCAACGTGTCCCAGGCGACAAGGACGGCGCGCGGCTGCTCCTCGCGGTAAAGACGCAGCAGAAGATTGGCGAAGCCGAGGATGGCGCCGGCTTGCTTGCGGCCGCATCGCAGGATTGTCTTCGGCAAGGCGTGGTGGGAGCGGTGGGCGAATAAATCGCCGTCGATCACCAGTAGCGGCCGGCGTGCGACCGGTGACGCGCGCAGTGCGGCTAGTGCACTCTTTCTTGGCGCGGGCTTCGCTGCGCTTCGAGCGGGCTTCCCGCGTGCGGCTGGCGCATCGCCAAGAACGATCCACGCCGGAGCGTGATCGCTCGCGTTCTCTTCTCCGCGCACCTCGCGATCAACTCCTGACTTCGCAAGACGCTTTGCAGCTTTCGGGTTCAGCAACAGATGATCGAGCCGAAGCCCTGCGTCGCGCTGCCAGCGGTTTCGCATGTAATCCCAGAACGTGTACATCGGCGCGTTAGGGTGCAGAGTGCGGATCGCGTCGATCCAGCCCTGATCGAGAAGGCGGGCGAATAGCGCGCGAGGCTCTCGCTGCGCCAGCGCGTTGTTCTTATAGGATTTCGTCGGGTAGATGTCGGCGTCGGTGGGCACGACGTTGTAATCGCCTGCCAGCACGACCGGCGCATCGAGGGCGTACAATTCGGCGGCGTGCGTCAGCAGTCGCTCCATCCATGCCAGCTTGTATTGGAATTTCGGACCCGGCTGCGGGTTGCCGTTAGGGGCATAGAGCGTGCCAATCAGAACGCCATTCACGGCAGCCTCGATGTAACGGCTTTGCGTATCGGCCTTATCACCCGGCAGCACTGTGTGGGTGACGACCGGCTCAGCGGCGCGCGCAAGAATGGCAACGCCGTTCCAGGACTTTTGCCCGCGCCACACGGCGCCGTAACCGGCCTTCTCGATTGCCACGGCCGGGAATTCCGAGTCTGTCGCCTTCAGCTCCTGAAGGCAGGCCACGTCAGGGCGCGCGTCGCGCAGCCACGCCAAGAGATTTTCGAGCCTCTTGTTGATGTTGTTGATGTTGAAGGTGGCGATTTTCATGGAAGCTGGCGAGATGCGCGCCGAACTATGCTCCAAATAAGCATCATCGAAGGGGGGTCTCAGACCCCAGCGCAACGACAGGCATTCAACACTTCCGCTTTGGGTCATTCTGCGACATCGGTGCAGGCGCTCGCGGATGTCCGCTCTTGGAAGTTGTTCTGACGCAACCGGTGACTGTGGGACTACTCTTTGCTCCGAAACGATGAACTCTGGTAGGTGGCTGGATCCCCCATGGCGCTGGCCAGACGGTTGCCGATATTCTCTGACGCTCGGCGGAGCGGATCGAGGTCGAGGTGGGCGTAGCGTTGGGTGGTGCTTGGCTGTGTATGACCAAGGAGCTTGCCAATGATAGGCAAGCCAAGACCGGCGCCCACCCCAAAGCTTGCATGAGTGTGTCTTAAATCGTGCAGCCGGACGCCCTCGAGGGCAGCGCGTTTCGAGACGAGCTTCCAGGGGCGATTGAGATCATGGCGCGACTTTTCTGGATCACCGCTTATGATCACGTAGGAGCCGACGCGCGGCAGCGCGGAGAGGACGGCGAGGGCAGGGGCGTTGAGCACGATCGTCTTGCGTCCGGTTTTGCTGTCGGGCAGGAATAGAAGCCCCCGCTCCATGTCGACATACTCCCATTTCAGGCCGAGGATTTCGCGTAAACGCGCACCGGTTAAAATAAGGAGTCGCAAGGCGGCCGCCCCGTGCGGGCCGATATTAGTGCGTTGATGTTTAGGGATGTGCTTGGCGGTCGGCTTGGTGTCGTCGACCTCCCACAAGATGCCGATGGTCTCCGCCTCTCGGATCGCGTCTCCGAGACGTGCGAGCTCCTCGGTGTTGAGAAAACGTTCGCGGCGCTGCTCGCGGAAAGCCTCAATGTGGGAAGTGGGGTTATGCCCGCGCAAAACGAGCCCGCATATTGCGGCGTAGCGGTAGATCGAGCTGACGCATTCCACGACCCAATTCGCTGTCATCGGCTTGGTTTGGCCGATCAGCCGATGCATTTTTGCGATATCGGATGTGGCTATTCTGTCGAGCTTCAGGCTGCCGATTACGGGGATCGCGTGCCTGCGGAGATAGATTTCGTAATTGACAACCGTCCGAGGCTTGAGCTTCGCCTTGGCCTCTTCGGCGAGGTAGCGTCCAGCGAAGTCGCGAAAGGTCGGCATCTCACGCGCCGCGGACCGTGATGCCGCAGGATCTTCGCCGAGCGCCACGCGCGCCAGGACGCCGCGAGCAGCACTGCGCGCTTGGTCGGGCGTCAGCGTGCTTGCCGATCCGAGCACCATACGTCGCTTAGAGACGTTGCGCCCTCGCGCTCCTGGACGGTACTCCACGCACCATGTTTTTCCGCCGGCCGGCGAGACCTTGAGGCCAAACCCCTTCAGTTCGCTGTCGTAATAGATGACGCGCTGATCGCCTGGCTTGATGGTGTCGACGACGCGTTTGGTCAGCTTTGCGATGGGCATCAAAAACCTTTCGGGTCGCCACCGGGTCGCCACCGTAACGGAAACCGGGAGCATCCTCGGGAATCGTCCTACAAGTGAAACGTAATAAAATCAAGTACTTGTGCAACTTGAGGAATGACTGGGAATGCTCAGGAAACGTAAAAATTCAACTCATAACCTGAAGGTCGTAGGTTCAAATCCTACCCCCGCAACCATTCTAACTCATTGTCCAGCAAACTAATTCTCTGGGCTGTGGAGGCCCGCGCTTATCTCGGCAAAACACATGTCGGCACCGTGTCGGCACGGACGACCAGATGTCCGGGAAAGAATGAAGGTATTGGCCGTCAGACCATGACCGAGGACGGTGATAAGGCGATCAGTGCCGCTTGCGAACTCGTTGGGCGCCTCCTCTGATCGCCCTAGCATGGGTGCTCGCGTGGGCGTCTCCCGACAGGGAGATTGCGCTCGACCTTGTCAGCGGGAACAGTGCCAATCACCGGCGACTTTAGTGCATCACATGATGATTGTGGCTGCTGGCGGTTGGTTGTTACCCGGCGTCTTGTAGGTTCCCATTATTATTTCAAACCTTTAGCGGCGAAAGCTCAAGCTGAGCCCTGTGGTACGACCCGCTTCCGCAGGCCTGGCGCGATCATCCCAAGAGGGTCTTTGCACCTTCTTCCCAAACGCGTCGCATGATTGCCGCCGCGGGCTCGGCTCGCGCCAAGACTGCCGATTGACCTGCCCAAGCCTGCATGCGGCTGATGTCTCCTTCCGTCTGGGCGGCGGCCCTCATGGCAGCGGTGAGACCGCGTTGCACGGGATAAGGAGCAGGTTCCGGGGCATCCGCCCCGGTTGCAGCAAGAACATAGTCATTGGCAATACTACGGCCCGCGCGACCGCTGAAGACACGGCTCACCATCGTGTCCTCTGGCGCCGTTTGGGCGAGTGCGTCTGCCCACACGGGATGGATCTTGGCTTCCGGGCAACGAAGGAAGCCCGTTCCAATCTGCACAGCGCTCGCGCCGAGCGTTAGTGCCGCGGCGACGCCGCGCCCATCGGCAATCCCGCCGGCTGCTACTACCGGCACCCTGATCGCATCCGACACTGCCGGTAACAGCGCAAATAACCCCACCTGCTTTCGTTGCGCGGCTGCAGCATCGAAGCAACCACGATGCCCGCCCGCTTCTGCCCCTTGCGCCACAATCGCATTCGCGCCTGCCGCTTCAGCCGCACGCGCCTCGCCGACTGTGGTGACCGTGGCAAACCAAGCGATCCCGCGCTCCCTCATTTTCTGTACGAACACGGGCGGAAAGAGGCCCATTACCGACGAGATTACCGGAGGGCGTACCTCCAGCATGGCCTCACACTGCTGCGCAAAGTCTAGTGGTGCGGCATCGCCGGCTTCTGCAGCTACGGGTGGGCCCCATCTCTGGAGAAACTCGCGCACACGCGTCTCCTTGGCAGTATCACGCTTTGGCAATGGATCTGGAATCCATATGTTGAGCTGAAAAGCGCCGTTGCTGTTCGCGCGCAATTCACTTGCCCACGCCGCGATTTGGTCGGGCTTCATCAGCAACACGCCACAAGCCCCTAGGCCGCCCGCGTTGGCGACAGCAATCGACAGAGCAGGTGGGCAAGCGCCCGCCATCGGCGCGAGAAGAATTGGTGCACGCAGATTAAAGCGGCTACAGAAGGACTCAGCTCTCCTGATGATCACACTCAAAGGCCACCTCCTTAATCGGGGTCCTTCGCGCGAAACAACGGCAGAAGCTTAGGCTCCCCGCCAAAGCATAGTGCTGCCGACTGCGACACAGCAACAGCCGCGTCACTGGCTCCTAAATGGCGCTAGCGGACCGAATAGTCCGCACCGAGGCCGACACAGTTCTCGTTGCGTCGGCGTCCTCGTGAATTTGCGATTACAGATCTGTTGGGTGGCCGTGGCGCTCTGAAAGAGGCCACGGACAGCGCGCGACGTTAGCGTGGATAAGGACCATTCAGCTATTGGCCCGGCAAAGCAATCCTACCTAGGCTCTCTTCGCTCGGCTTCAGGCTCGTAGGCGATGGCCCACAGCTCGATCTCGACAAGGCAGGTTTCGACAGCGCCGTGCAGAGCTTCGGCAATCAGTTGCAAGGCGCCGATGTCGGTCTATTCTACTACGCCGGAGGTGCGCGGGGCCAACTATCTCGTTGCAGTCAGTGCTAATCCAACCCGCGAAGCAGATGTCGACTTTCAAATGGTCGACGCTGCGCTCGTGCTCCGGCAGATGGAAGCCGCAGGCACCAAGCTCAACGTCGTGATGCTCGACGCTTGCCGTAATAATCCCTTCGGCGGGCGGGGTCTCAGGTCAAGCGCCGGCGGGCTCGCGCAGATGGAGGCGCCGGAAGGCACCCTAATCCCTCATGCCACGCAACCTGGCAACGTGGGAGGACGGAGCTGACGGCGACAGCCCTTACACCAAGGCACTCGACAGAGCTCGTTGTTGAGGATCCCGGTACCGCGCGTAAAATGGCCGCGGATTGTCGTATCGCGCCATGGTCGACCCAAAGGGCCCGGGATTCCTTTCTCGTTGAGCTTTCGGGCTATACCACGAGGGCTCTGTCCCGCGGCATAGTTGCGAAAGATGCTGCGTACAACACTGGCTTTATGTGGAGGACTTCCACCGGGGCAGGACCTAATCGACATAACGCCGCTCAGGGCCACAGCCTCAGTGACCTTACCATCCCTCAAAATGGTTCCGACACCATTGTCCGCGAATTCACGAAGAGATTCCCCAAAACTTATGCTGACTTGGTGTCCCCATGCCAAAGAAGGACCTTCTGCGGGTATCGTCGGAATTTGCTCGTTCCAAAAGTGTAGATCGATCACTCGGTCACCGACACGACCAAGCGTCCCATCGGAAAGCACCACCTCGGTGTGCAAGCGCTGGAGTTGAGCTCGAAAAATGCAGTTTGGCTTGTGGGTGAACCACCGATCGACGCAAAAAATCAGCGCGGTCAAAAGCTGCTGCTTGGGCCGGTTCGCAGCTCCGCGCGACAATCCTCTTGGTAACAGGAACTCGATACGGTCCGTCAACATGTGCAGCGTGCAATTCGTGCTACCGTCGCCGTTTGCCGCCCTTCTTATTTTATACGGGCTGCTACTCCTAGGGTTCCGGATCTCCCCACATGGGCGTCAGAATATTCCATCGGCCGACCGAGATTCTTTAGGGCGACGCCCGCACAGAAAGCAGGGGCCGCGCGCGGGCTGAGTGCGCAGCAGAGCTTCTGACGCGAAGGGGCAGAAAGTCGGCGTTGGCGTTAGCAAGCCTTGTTCCCTGTGCTTGCGTAAAGACAAAATCCAAGGACCATGGTAGCCTCCGGCTGTCGAAGCGCGTTACTCGGCGCAAACCTTCGGTGATTAGGGAGCCCCACCGTGACAGAGCCTCCTCCTGATTTCAGAGAAGAAGTCGACATTTTGAGCATCGACCCGCTCTTTTTTGAAAAACAGCGGAACAGATATGCAAGTCGCGGCGTCGCTTATTTGATCCTCTTGAACGGCATTGCGGCGCTGGTGCTTCTTGCAAGCTTTTCCCACCTAGCTCCGCAAGTTAAAGATGCCGGCAAAGTCGTCGATGCCATGCTGGTGTTTGGCGCCGGTGCCGCGGCAGGCTTAGCCAGCACGTTCTTTTCTTATCTTCGACGTACCATCCGCCTGCAAGCGCCCGAACGCGTGCCGTTGCGGACGGCCTTATGGTGGCTTTCCGTTGCGGCTGTC
This sequence comes from uncultured Alphaproteobacteria bacterium, assembly GCA_963804515.1. Classification (GTDB taxonomy): domain Bacteria; phylum Pseudomonadota; class Alphaproteobacteria; order Rhizobiales; family Methyloligellaceae; genus Methyloceanibacter. The sequence goes on from CAWDQR010000008.1 coordinate 587,703, forward strand.
GTGGGCGGCACTGCGTGCTTTCTGGTCGGCCTTAGCATGGCGGGCACGGCCGTTACTCCTGAGCTTGCGCGCAAGGCGATGTTGGCAAAGTCGCCGCCGAAGGTGGAGCAAGGCCCGGCAGGTCCGGCCGGTCCGCCTGGACCCAAGGGAGAGAAAGGCGACAAGGGCGATCCAGGACAGCAGGGCGAGAAAGGCGACCCAGGAGAGAAGAGCGAAAAAGGCGATCCGGGGCCCCAGGGACTGCCTGGCCCCGCAGGACCACCTGGCCCCGCAGGACCGCCTGGCCCCGCGGGAGCGCCTGGCGGTGGGATCTGACCGCGACGCTGGCCGTGCCCCGGCCCTACAGGGATGATCGCGAGGGTGGGGACCCACTAAGCTGCAGGGCGAGTCGATCCGAGAGCGCTCTGGCCTCTAGCGTTGAAAGAGGACTCATCGGAAGGTAAGGGGCTTGCTAGGCGCGGCTGGCTCCAGAGCAACCCACCTCAAACACGCGGTACCGACGCCCGTGGCAAACAGCGGCCTCGCCCCTCCTCAGAGAACTCTAGAACCTGTCAAAACCAGACATCTGATGGGCGGTGACCTGCATTCCCCGCCTCCGGCTGCTGACAAGCCTCGCCCTTCGTGTCAAAAACATCGGATTGCATGACGTTGTTATCGACGCGCATTCGGTATTTCCCGAGGGGATCTATTCGCTAGCGGCTAGGTCGGACGTCTATGACATCCTTGACGCTGCCGCCGGAGCCAGCTTCGTCCGATTGATAGCGCCGGGCACAGATACAGAGCTGCGCGTTGTTCCCTTGTACAAGGATGGTCGGCGTTTGGATGAGAACAATCACACGGTTTTGTTTCTTGTGTTTTGGAGAAGGACACGATCGATGTGGTTGCCCCAGCCACCACTCTGGATTTGCATCCGCACTGATAAGTTGAAGCTACTAGAAGAGGCTCGCGTCTGAGCCTTCGCTCACCGCTACTGCACCGCTCGGCGGATCGCTCTGCTTGCGGTACGAGTCCATCATCTCGGCGATGCAGCTAGCGATGCGGGCGCTGAGGGTCTCCGAAAGCTGCGTCCTCACGAGCCTGCTTGCAGCGCTGAAGCTCTTCCTCCGAGCTGCGCTTCGCTGGCGCCTCAAGCACGCGCTACGGTGACGGTATGGGCGACCTGCGCACAAAGGGGTCGGCAGTTTAGCGCATGATCATGCACAGATTGCACCTATTCTCCTGATAAATATTCATTATCTGCATGTTTCCCCATCGTCATAACCTTTTCAGGCAATGGTGGAAGGGGAGCTTTTGAGTTATGCGGAAAGGCAAGACCACGTGTGACTCGGCGGTACTAATTGGGGAGGTCTACTACCAGGGGATTTCCCGCATGCGTTACCTAATTCCATTCCCCATCCTCATCACCGCGCTCCTAGAGCACCTCACTTCGAAAAGAGTGGGCGGCGACGTGGAGAAGACATTTGGCCAGCACCTCCCGACGGCCGCGTGAAGCCAGCGGAACATCATGCAGACTGCCCCATCGGGGGGTACGCCCCGGAGCCCGCGACGCGTAACTGCGCTTTCAAGCCCCACTGCATCGCCGCCTGCTTGGCTTACACTTCTCGACTGACTCTGAAGCTGTATATGTGTGGCTGCCACTCTTTGTCTGGGATAAGACAATTGGCAGTTACCCCAGTGAAATTTCATCCGTTACCCTAGGTGGCTAAGTATTGGTGGCCCCGGCAGGATTCGAACCTGCGACCCCTCAGATTAGGAAGATGACTACGCCCATTGATTTTGCTGGAGGTCCTGGTGTCGCACCTGTGTCGCGTGGCCTTTGGTAAGGCATCTGGCCACGAAAGCTCGCGTGCCAGGGGGGATTGCCTTTCAGCGGCGCAAGATGCCGATCACCCGGCTTGCGAAGCTCAGTCGCTCGGCCATCACGGTGATGATGTAAGTGAGCAAAGCTTGGTTTAAGGGCTGGTTCTCGCTTCTGATGCGTTCATAGGCATCGATGCTGAGGGCATAAAGCAGGCTGTCCACCTCCGCCTGGATGGCGGCACTGCGCAACCGCCTGGTGATGAGCCCCATCTCGCCGATCGTGGTGTGTGGTCCGAGGCTGCGTACACGAATCGAGCGTCCATCCTCCAGCTTCACGATGATACCCACCCGGCCTTCAAGAATGAAATGCATGCAGTCGGCCGGGTCGCCCTGGGAGGCGATAACGTCGCCCCGTCGGAACTCAAGCCGCTTGCAGCTTTCGGCCAGCTGCTCCCCATAGTCCACGTTGCCGAGAGCCTTGGCGAACCATTCCCGCAAGCTGCGACCGTCGCCACCTTCGCCCGAATGGGCGGCAATGACAGCCTTCTCGCAGGACTCCAACGCGTGATCGAGATCGTCCGCAAGGATGACATCGTCCGAGATGAGGGTGCTGCAGGTGCCGCGAAGCTCCGGCGATAGGTTCACCAGCACGAGACGGGTACCTAGCTCATCGGAGGCGTGTTTGATCTGGGTGAAGCTATGCATGGCGGAGGAATCGATACCGGTAACCAATCGAAAATCGAACAACAAGAATCGGCATTCAGGCCGGCTCGCAAACAACGTCTTGACTTGCTGATAGAGCCTGTTGGCCGAGCCAAAGAACAGATAGCTCTGCAGGCTCATGCCTTGGATCTCGTGGCCGTGTGCCGCAAGGACGGCGAGCTCCTCGGGCCTGCGATCGAGCGAGGAGCGGTATTCCGAGCCATCGAAGCTGAATTTGATCGCATTCACCCGGCTCGCGCTGACTGCGAAGGTGGCGCATCCGATGATCACGCCGATCAGCACGCCGGCGATGAAGCCCCATTGAATGATCAGCAGCGCGATGGCGAGGAGCGAGGCGTATTCGAGCTGGGAGATTCGCCGCGCCGAGTCGACGAGCCAGCCATACATCAGGCTGGAGCCGAGATAGAGTAACAGGCCTCCCAGCACGAATTTGGGCACATAGGCGAGGAAGCCGGGATTGGCGGTGAGCACCACCACCGAGACTACCGCGACGGTGAGACCGCAAATGCGGCCGCGGCCACCCGCTGCATAATTCAGCGTCGTCCGGCTCAAGGAGGTGCAGCTCGCATAGCCCCCCAGCGCCGCGGCGGCAAGGTTGGCGATGCCAAGCGTCTTGAGCTCGCGCTGGAGGTCAGCTTCCCGCTTTGTTACGAACTCGATCCCGGTCGTGTTGAGCAGCATGCTGATGGCCGTCACGAACATGACGGCTAGCAGATCGCCGCTCAGCGCAGGGACGACCCGCCAGGGGAAATTACGCAGATCTGAGAGGTCCCAGGTCTGGGTCAGCCCAACCGCCGCCGGGGCCTTAAACATCCAGCCTTCAGCCTGCGCCTCGCCAAGCGTGGTTCCCGGCAGGGCGAAGGCGAGATCGGCCGCAGCAATGCCGGCCAGCAAGATACCGGGCAGGACGAAGGGGTTACGCAGACGACGCAAGGAAAGATAGAGAGCAAGCGCAACGGCCCCAGCGGCCGCAAGCTTTGCCAGAGTCAAGAGGCCCAGCAGGTCGTCAATGGTTGAAAAGTTGAGCCGGCGATCCGTGATGACACGCACAGCGCCGCCGACCATCAACCAGCCGGTCGCGCCGAGAAAGCCCCCAATCACTGGATAGGGTATGAAGCGGATGGCGCCGCCTGCGCGGGCTAAGCCGAGTCCGCAGAGCAGGATGCCGGTCAGCGCCGCCGCAAGAGCGAGGACGATCATGACCGGTGCAAGCAAATCATCGGGGGCACCCCCGGCCGCGAGCCGCTCGATCAGCGCTGTCACCAGCGATGCTGTGACTGCGGCGGTCGAACCGTCCGGTCCCGCGATGGCGAAAGGAAGCGAGCTGCGCGCCGCCATGATAGAGGCACTGATCGCACTGGTGAGAAACGTCGCGGCCATGCCATAGGCGATCCATGGGGTGAGTGGCGGCGCGAAGATGAGGGCCGCGAAGGACAGCCCATAGGCGACCGACACGACGCTGGTGACGAGGCCAGCAAAGAGGTCTCTTGAGCCAGTCGCGAAGAGGCCGCCTACCGAGCTTCCACGGCTCCCGGTAACGCCATTGACGGACATCCCGACCAACCCCCTCCAGGTCTCAAGATCTTGCCGGCTTCGGCGCGCGGCCCTCCGCCTCCCACACCGTTGCGGCTTGGCGGCCGCTAGGCTGCCGGGCTCGAGACATTATGGCGTGATTCCGTGGTGACGGCGCTTAGGCAAGCCCCCAATTGCTTGTTCGTCACAACCAGCTTGACCGTCTGGACAAAGCCACGAAGTGGCTTTTGCTTTCAAGCAGAATCCAAACGCTCAATGTTGGCGGCCTGCGTGAAAAGCGAAGCTCCCGGGATCTACGAGGAAGCTTTCCGATTCCTTTGTGACCGCTATTTGATTTTCTGAACCTCTGTTGAGCGGGTGCCTCCTATCAGCCAAGACATCGTGCCAGCCGTGCTACAGGACGTGACTTTAAGCAAATGTTGGGGCTGGCCGTTTTTCGGTTGCTGCTCGGGATAAACCTCATTCGCCGTCCAGGACTCCGGGTTCTTGAGATGCGGAGGCAGGACCGTCGAAGCATCGCCCACACCTTCGGCAAGCTGAGCTTGGGTGAGATTGCGACATTCCATCAGGTTTGCGCCGCTCAAATTGGTGCCTGTCAGCTTGGCGTCGGCAAAATCCGTGCGATCAAGGACGGCTTCGCTTAAATCCGCGTTGGAGAGGTTGGCCCCATCGAGCCGGGCATCGGTAAGATCGGCGCTGGACAGGTCCGCTTCTTCGAGGTTCGCTCCCGAAAGCGTGGCAAACCGAAGAGATGCTCTCCGCAATCGCGCCGAAGCGAGATTGATCGGGCCTCCATTGATCGGACCCATCTGGCGCTCGCTCACGCTCAGGGAAATTCTCGTCAGATTGGGAATTACAGTCGGGTGCTGCCGCCGCCAAGCGTTCCACAACCGGGGGCCGCGGCGCAACACCTCGACATGTTCAGAATCGGTTGACAAATGCGAAAGTTGGACAGTGCGGATGATGAAGAGGATACCCAGCACGCATGACGACGCTATGACGTTTTCCCCGGGGGACCCGGTGTACTAAACTGGCAGGTCGAATCGCTCGTCAAGTTCCAACCACGCGTACAGATGGCCGTCCGAGCGCAGCCACGGGAGCGGAGCGGCAAAGCCCTTAACCCATGGAGATCCCGGCCCTGGGCTGAATGCCGGCGCCACGGTTAAACCGAACAAGCGCCTCTAGACTACGATTTCGACCCAAGCCGCTAACGCATCCAGTACTTCGGCTCTGACCTCCGCATCTTTGCGTCCTCTGCGCGCGATGCAGCAGCTGCGGGCGTGGACAACGCCGACTTAGGCAAAGTCGGCAACACCATTGCTGGGGCACTTGGCGGTGTCGGTGGCGGCCAAATTCTTGGCGCGCTTATTCCTGCACTTGCGGCGGCCGCGAGCGGAGTCGACTTCAAAGCGGTCGTGGGCCAGTTGGTTGGCGGTAGCGTGGGCGGTGCCATACTCACTATCGTCGTCGGCATGCTTAAGAACGCGATGGCGAAATCCTAGCAGCACTGAGAAGCGCTAGCTCGCGGCCGAAGTTGTAGAGGCTCGGTCCTGACGTGGGGGCTAGCGCCGGAATGGTTTGCGGGCAGGGCCTAGAGCGAGATGACTGACGCCCACGATCTCCGCGTCGACGTGCTCGACCAAGACATCGTCGTCACACTGCCGGGTACCACCTATGAGGTTACTACAAGCAGGCAAATTCCATGCCCGCTAAGAGGGACGGATGACCTTCAAGTCGCGCAGGACCAAGGGGTCGCAATGTAAGCGCGTAGCGAAACTAACCGGGCGCTCATCTCGGTCGCAATTTTGCGGTGAGCTTCGAAGCTGCGGGTGCATGCGGCGTTAGCGGCAGTCTCTCCAATGCGAACTTTCGTAGCCGATCGGCATCGGTCACGCCCTCGGCGACGAGTGCTACGAGCGTCTGGCTTAGGCCAAGCTTCAGCTCAGCCTCCTTTTCGGAATTAAGAAAAGGCTCGTGCGCCTCTAATACCGTGACGCTCCAGGTGTCCGGAATTTCCGCAATGGGCGACCACCGCGATAGATGTGACCCTCCTCGGGATTGTAGGCATTCCCCACCCAAGTGTTGGGTTCCGTCAGAGTCATGTTTCTGAAGAGCGGAAGGCCGATGATCGGCCGCGGGGGGGTATAGCGATATCTGAAATTGGGCCACCTTGACCGTGGTCATGAAACCGACGTGGTTTGGTAATGAAGCTACGCCGACACCTTGTCGCCCTCGCCGCTTGGAAACTGAACCACTTTCCCGGAGCTCTCCCTTTTGCCTGGAAACTTGGACGCCAGAATTCCAGAGCCGACTAGTGATAACAATTTTCCCGAGGATGCTGGCTAGCTCGGACAGCCAAGCGCATCCAGAGAATCATTCATCTCCAACATCAGAATGAGAATGTCTGCCAGCGGGAGATCGGATCCAAATATTGCGCGCCCATGCTGAGCCGAACCATATGTGTGTGCATACCAGCTAACTGGTTTGAAGTTCGGGTCGTTGATGCTGATGGCGTTGTGTGATGCTGCATTTCGCACGATCCGAGCAAACTGCCATACGTTTGGCCACTTCGTAAAATCCATGCTTACGTTCGCATCTAACCAAGATCGGTAATCTTCAAAAAATTCCACGAAAAATGGCGTTATGATTTTTGTGTAGATATCCAGCAAGTTTGGACCAAACCTCTCTCCCTCTCTAGGTGTTTGGTAGTCCCAGCTCTTTTCGCAAATTCCGACTTCGATGCTATTTATGGGTGTCTTGGCGATGAGAGTTTCTACGACGCCACCAAGGGGCAGCCGCAGCTCAGCATCAAACAAGTAGCTTTCGAATGCCATATAGTCACCCGCCTTCCAATCATGTTTGCCTCCTGCTCTGTAGACGACAGCGGTTTGAACGCAGGCTAGAGTCGTAATAAGGGTAGACAGCATCGTGTGGAGTCGGTGCTTGCCTTTTTCAGTGTTAACCTTTCGACCTGGGTACGTCATTGACAAAGTCCCGGCCACGCAGCCGCGAGCCTCAGAACCCGTAAAGCCGCTGGCCTATCAGCAAAACGGATTTACGGCACCGCAGAGCGCCGCCGAAGCACTTAATGCGGCCATCAGGGAGTGCAAAAGCAAGCGATCCGCCTGGAAGCGATCAAGCTGCCCGCTTTTGTGCGCCTCTTCAAAGCTGAGATATTTGCCGCGTGTATGATGTACCGCGCTGATTTTCCGATTTCCAGATTATCGTAACTCTGCATTGGACCGACGCTGCTCGCCGCGACACTGAAATCGGCCCCTGCAAGCCTCAATGATTGCCACTGGGCAGGACTTATAACGACAGGGCTATCATCCTGTGCGGTGCCATAGTGCGGAGTTCCTCTCGCAATTAGTCTTCCTTCTAACAACTGCGAACGCAGGTTCTCGGCGATCTGCTGATATGCAAATGAACCGACGCTTGGATCTGTCCGCCATCCCTGAACCAAATCAGGTGGCGCGAATTGCTCGACCGCCTGCCTAGGAAGTAACCATCGATCCACTGTGATTTCCACAGTCCCTCGCAGGGGAAGGGCAGTTTGAAGTCTGTCAGCGACATGGAAGACTGCCGTTAGAATTCAGCCGCCCTTATTGAAATTAAATTTCGTGATTCTCATTTCGAATTTCATGCCGTTGCCCCCAACGCTTACTATGCCGGTCTCGCAGTAGATCGGGGGAGCAATGTAGAGCGATGCGATATCAGTCCCAATAAGGGTTTTAAACTTCACGACCACGAAAGAACGTGTGTCGACGCGACCGACTGAGCCTTTGTGATAAATCTCTACCCTAGAGACATTCGCCCACTCCACCCTCTGCCCCTGGGGTGACTGGTTCAACTCCGAGCCACAAGAAAATTTACATTGATCACTTGGCTGACCGTTTACAAAGCACTCGTACACAATGTCCGGGTCACCGCCTGGCACTAGGGCCTGAGTGGCCGCGGGAGTGCAAGTCGATAGACACGCTGCGGACGCTAAACTCAGCTTCAATAAGGCTTGCATTTGACAGGCTCCCAATACGTCGCGACCTGGAATTGCTCCGCTACGCGCGGCGATAACATCGCTAGACCTGACCTGGTGGAAACATCGCTGTGACGCTGCTACTTCGCGTCCCGACAAGGCGCGCGAGTTGGGGTGGATCGCTGTAAGGGTCAATCTCGCACTCACATACCTTCTCGTCCATGGTGGCAGTTGCTCACTTTGCCGCTTCGCGCACTTGAAGCGCAGACGATATTCGTCGAGGTCGAAGGGCGACGCGATAAGACAGATCTTGCTCTTGAACGCTCATATACCTAGTGAGGGAGCGCAAGCCCAGACAGTCGGGACTCTACTCATCGCCGGATGAAACAAGGGGCTCAGGTCACGGCAGACGCGACCAAGTCTCAATAGCCTTTAGGTTTTCTACCCAGTAGAGGGCGTGTCCGGCCTTGAGCAGATTGGCGGCCATGCCGCTGCCCATGCCGCCAAGCCCGATGAACCCAACCTGCATGAACCTTCAGCTCCTCATGACACTCCACCCGCCATTCCCCGCGGCATAGCGGCCCGTCAGGCTTGAGGCACCGGATAGGAGCGAACTTACCGCACCGATGTGGGCGAGCCGGTCAAGCCTTGTCCGGTTGAATCATTTACTTTTCCCCGGGAACCGGGAATGCGTAGCCGATGATAGCTTTGGTGACAAGCCGGTCCGATCCTGACGTAAGACCGTAGCCGACGCCGAGCTCGACATCGAATTTGTTGAGCTTGAAATCCGTGACGGCGAATACCTGATGGCTCTGCTCATTCAGCGGTAAGAAGTTTCCGATTTGGCCCAAGTCCGCGTAATACTCGATGCCGATGAACCGGTCCTGTCCAAGATTGCGGGCAAGCCGCAGCTCGGGAGCAAAACGATGCAGAGAGCTAAAATTCTTCGCGTATGGCCCACTGCTCCACGGCGCGGAGGATCATACTGACTTCCGGATTAATCGGCGGACGGTTGGAGCCTTGGAGCGGAAGCTCTGGGTCGAGGCCCGAGCGATCGGCTACGAGATGCTCAATGAGCGTCCTCGTTTCAGCGACGATTTTGATGAGGCTTTGTGGAGGGACGTCCTGTCCGGGTTCGCAAGGCATCTCAATTTGTCAAACTGACCCAGAATTCTATCGCTTACACTGATCGAGGAGGACTTTTATTGGCTCATGTTCGACATGGAGCGATCTGATGCCCGCCGACGGGAGACCATCGGCCGCCAAAGCTAAGGGAGTCCAGATCGAACGCTTTCGTTCCGCCATTGACGATTATGCGAGTCAATGGCTGACTGCGGAGGATATCTGATCCTCGTCGCCGGCAACGTCCTTGGCGGACTGTTAAGCCTTCGATTCATGGATTGAGGGCGCGACCGAAGCCGTCCAGGAACACCCGATCCGATCGCGGTCGAATTGATGGAACCCCTGGGGCCCTCGATTGAGCAGGCGTTGGCATGGGTCAATGAGGGACCGTCTTTGAAGAGTTGGACAACCTTGAAGGTCACGGTGCAGGCTGGCGCGATTATCGTCACCCTCCCGAGTTCCAGGTTCAGGGCTGTCTACTATAAGCCGCACGGTCAGCCGCAACTAATCCTACGGGAACGCACAAAGACCGACGACTACGACCTCTTGTCCGAAGCATGGAAGGCAGCAAGTGATAAGGCGCGGGAGTTGGGGTGGATTGTGTAGGCGGGCCTTTGTGGCCGCGCCCTGAATGGCCCTCTCGTTTGCCAGCCTGCGCATGGTGACGAAGTACCTTCCAGTATGGCGGCTTCGAGCGTAACCGGCTCGGCTCCTCGCACCGAAGTCGAGATGGCCGCCTGCAGACAATAGTGCGCCCGCTATAGCTGCCCGGAACGAAGGCTGTCTTAGCAGGTTCATCAACAAGTGCTTCCGCTGGATTGGAGGTACATGTTTTGATTCGCTGGAGGAACCTCCACCATAGATCTCTTCAGCCGGCGACCGAGACAATGGATGTGCGTTGCTTCAGCGTAATTATTGACCACCCTTAATGGGACCCGAATGCTGGAAAGCATTTGAGGAAATCGTTTCGCGAAAGACCCGTCGATTTAGTCGACGTGCGGTTCGTCCGGCAGCACTGGCGGCCGCTGCTGACAACTCTTGCACTTTTTACGCTCGGCGGAATTGCACTTTTGGCCCTGTGGAGGGCGGCTGCCGACATCAGCTTCGATGCCCTCGTGGCTGCGCTCGGCTCGCTGCGTCTCACGACTCTTATCTCAGCTTTGGCGGCTACGCTGTTAAGCTATGCAGTGCTTGTCGGTTATGACTTTTTGGCTTTGCGTTATGGAGGCATCCGTCTGCCCCTCCTCACTATTCTCCTTGCTTCGTTCTGCGGCTATGCCATCGGCAACGCAGTCGGGCTGGGCACGTTCTCGGGTGGGGCGGTTCGTTACAGGCTCTATTCAGCAGCGGGCTTGTCGCCCGCACAAATCGCACGCGTAGTGGGTTTCATTTCCTTCGTTTTTGGCGTCGGAGCTTTTACGATCACCTCGCTTTGCATCGAGTTGCGGGCGCAGGAGATAGGGCGTCTGCTGGGCGCTCCGCCCGTAATTTTGCAGATGATTGCTGGCGGCTATCTGGCACTCGTTCTCGGTTCCCTCGCATATTGGTTGATACGCCGAAGCCCGATTCGTTTGGGTGCCCTCGAGATTAAGGCCCCGAGCGCAAACATGGTTTTCGCGCAACTCGCTTTGGTGACCGCAGACATACTCGCTGCTTCAGCGGTACTTTGGGTGTTACTTCCGACCAGCCCTGTTGACTTTCTTACCTTCACAGCCCTTTACGCTTCGGCTCTGATCTTGGGTGTGCTGACTCACATCCCCGGCGGCCTCGGGGTGTTTGAAGTGGTGATCCTGTATGCCCTTGGAAGGAGTACACCCGTGAGCACGGTGGCTGCCGCACTGCTCGCGTACCGAGCTATTTATTTTCTGCTGCCGCTGCTACTTTCCATCCTGCTATTGGTTGGATTCGAGGTGCGACGCTCGCTAACCGTCGCGGGGCCTCACCAACAGGGGCATTAGTCATTAAGTCCGCGGCGCTCCGGCAACGTGTTCAAGGCCGAACGTCCTGATACCCCCTTGGTTACGGGCTTTCCGAGGAACGTCGCGATCGGATTTATCATCACGCGAGAAAGCAATACGCAGAGATTGCCGCATTTGAAATCATTGAAGGACTTTTGGACGAATTTACAGATGCGTTTTTGGACGTCCAAGAGAACGGCCATAAGGCGTCTTTTAAGAGTCAACGTATGCATCGTCTAATGGGCGACCGCCATGCGATCACAGCACTTCCCCCGTATGAGTGCCTGATGGGTCTTTGCGACTTCGTCACCGGCATGACAGATAGGTTTGCAGTAGGTGTGTATAGGCAGGTCAAAGGCATTGCTCTCGGCAGTATCACTCCGACGCCTTGACGGCTACTCGCGGTCCGTAGGGTTGCTATCCCGCAACCGGCCTCGCCCCGGCGCTCGACGTTCCCGAGCGAAGCGCTTGTCTGCCGCAGCGCAGCCGCGGCCAGCACCCGTCCGTTTCAGCAGGTCACGTGAAAAAGCCCGATCTTCTTTGCATCCGACCTGTTGAACACATGGATCGCCTCGGGGGTGGGCTGCAATAGTACCTTGCAGCCCATTTTCGCGAAATAAGCCTCAGCTTCCGGCGATAGATGCACATTGCCCATCTGGCCCGAACCGAGAATGAGCTGCTCGCATCCCCTCTCGAAGACAAACTTCGCTTCGTCCTTTGAGAGCACGTGCGAGGTGCCATAGTATTTCTTTGACAGCTTCTTCTTCCGCTTCACCACTTCGCCGGAGAGGCGAATGATCACGTCGTGCTCATAAGTCTTTCCGTCAATCGTGATGGTGCCGAATGTGGTGGCTTCGATCTCCATGGCCTGATCCTTGTTCCAAGTCTCAGGACGAGGCCCTGACGCCGGCTCGGCAGACGAGCTCGCTCAGATGCCATCGGTGCCGCCCGGACGCCCTTGGTTCCCCGTCGATCACCAGACCCCGGACGGCTCCACGCCATTTCGTCCTCAAACCCAATTATAACTTATTAGCGTCGCGAAGGGAGGAGGCTCCGCCTAGACCAGCAATGCCCCCATGTTCGTGCCGATGTTCCCGATAGCCGGGGTGCTGCAGCAAGTGTTTCAGCAGATTCTGCGGCTCATCGCAGGATAGATCGGGGAACTCGACCAGCTGTGCGTCGGCAGTAGCCCCAGAAGTGGTGATAAGGCAGTCACAAGGAGGAGCCATGCATCTCACCGCGAATTGCGAGCATTCTGCCCGTCGAATGAGCGATGAAGATTGCTCGGTTTATTCCGATCGAGGCCAGTAGCGTGTGCGTATTCGCCGCGAGCTGATGAAAACTGAATTGGTAATGCGCGGGCTTGGTCGATTTGCAGAATCCGATCTGGTCCGGGGCGATCACGCGATAGCCGGCCTGGCTCAATACCGCGATGGTGCCTTGCCAAGTGGCCGCGCAAAAATTCTTGCCGTGCAGCAGCACCACGGCGTGCCGGTTCGGCTTCACCGGTTTCACATCCATATACGCCATATCCAGGGCCTCACCCCTGCGACGTGAACCGGAAATGCAGCACAGGCCAGGGATAATCAAATCCCTGCAGTTCGGACCCATAAGCCGCACCCTCGTCAAAAGGGCGCCGCGCCGGAGGGCGATAGCTACGCCCAGCGATGACAAGAGTGCAGAGAAGCGCATCTTCCGACCTTCTGCGATCATATGCTCCGGTCCGGGTGGACCATGCGGGCATTCTTGATGTCTCGCTCGGAACCACGCCTGGCACGAAGCGGAACCATCTCATGGGGCCCTTTGCCCTAGGGCTTCTGTGGCCGTCTCACAGCATTTTGCGGACATTTCGCGGACAAAAAATTTGAGGCCTCCCGAGCTGTTAGCTCCTGAAGTCCACAACTAACTGATTTTTTTGTGACATTTGGTGACCACGAGAGGATTCGAACCTGCGACCCTCAAATTAGGAATCTGAGGCTAGGGCAACAGACGTCAGAGTCCTCAGCTGCAAATCAAGATGGTTGCGAGCCCAGGATTTGGACCTATTCTCGGGCTTTTCGCTCATACCGGAAGCGTGTTCGGTATAGGTGGCTTCGGGCCCAGGATTTGGACCTATTCTCGGGCTTTTCGCTCATATTGGAAGCGTGTTCGGTATGCCGGGGTCACCAACAAAGGCCTGGATCTGGCTTTGGAGTTTGGCGTCCATCATCTTGCTTGCTCTGACCCCTTGGCGTTGATCGGCCTGCGACCACCTTTCGGGTCTTGGCACCAATGTGGGATCAGACCCCATTTGATCAGGTCGAGCGAGCGCTCGCCTGTTTTGTGGTTCTGCCGAATGACGAGAAGTTCTTGGCCTGGTGCCGCGTTGTAGCGTGGGCGGAGGTTGCCCATGCGCCTATCGCTGACCTCAAGGCCGTCGACGATGGCGAGGCGAAGAGGTCCGGCGCTCTGGATCACACGGCCGCACATTGGCAAAGAATTAGATTATGAATGCCGCCCCTTCCAGTTGAGGTTCTGGGCGAGAGACAAAGGCCAGCCGTTAGCATCAAAGGGGGCTCTGATTGGCGGATCGTGAACTAGAGATCCTTGGGGACGCCTTGCGCGAACATGTCAATGCTCTCGCCGTCGACATCGGTCCTCGCACGCCCTCAATTCCTGACAGTTTGGTGCGCGCTGCTAATTACATCCATTCAGTCTTCGAGGACGTGGGTCTCTCTGTAAGGGAGCAGGACTACCAATATTATGACCAGCGCGTGACGAACGTGCTTGCGATGTCTCCGGCGACCGCTGAGGCCTCTTCCTACTACGTCGTCGGCGCTCATTACGATACCGTCCCAAGCACCCCGGGTGCAGACGACAATGCGAGCGCCGTGGCGGTGATGCTGGAACTGGCCGGACGCCTGCAGCAAGCCAAACTAAAAGTGCCTGTTCTATTCGCGGCCTTCACGCTTGAGGAACCGCCAGCCTATTTGACAGGTCATCAAGGCAGCCGGATCTTCGTTCGTAGCTGCCAGAGCAACGGCGACTGCGTGCTCGGAGCGATCATATTAGAGATGGTTGGCTATACGGCGCCCCGCCAGAGTTATCCATTCGTGCCCCGTTGGCCTGGTTATCCGGCCCAAGGGAACTTCATTGGCATAATCGGAAACTGGCATTCGCGACGCTTGGGACGTGCGGTTCTGAGGGGCTTCCGCAAGAACAGAGATCTGCCAGTCGAATCGCTTTTTCTGCCGTTCGATGGCCGGATCTTGCCCGAAACCCGCTTGAGTGATCACGCGTCGTTCTGGGATGCGGGATTGCCGGCGCTCATGGCAACGGACACGGCCTTCTTCCGGAATCCGAACTACCACCTTCCCAGCGACACGATCGATACTCTTGATTTCACGTTCATGGCTCAGCTCGTCAAAAGCCTCGAGCTCGCGCTCCTAGAGCTTCCGCTCATGCCACTCACCCCGGCTTCGGCAAAATCATAAACTGACGAGAACATCGGCTTCATCAGCCTCAAATTCGGAGTAGTCTTTGCGAGCCTGAGAATAAGCAGCCTCGTCATCGCAGCCGAGCTGCCGATCTGCGTTCTTGGACTTCGCAGCAATAGCGCTCGCTGCAATGCTTTGTAGATGCCCTTCATCCCGTGCTTGAAGATCGAGAATAGCCTTGAATCGTGTTCGTGCATGAGGCGGACCACTGGCCCTTGCTGTGGCGCATGATGTCATGGCCAGCGAAGCCAGCGCCAATGTGTTTGTAGCGACCACGTCGCCGTGATGACCACGGCTTTTTCCTTGTGCCAGCAGTCGAGCTACGACCCTGCATGGGTAGTGATGACCGGGTGACTATATTTCGCGCTTCTGGTTCGTCGCGCCAGATCAGCCGCGCAGCATCAGCGCCGACAATTGCCAGGTCATTCCGCCTGTCATTCTCTACCAAATCAGAACCGAAAACTTTGCTCATGCTAAAACGCTCAGCAGAACGACCGTAGCAGAGCAGCCAAGATGCCATTGAGCCGACTCATTTTGCGCGCACTTGTTTTCGATCTTTTTACTCTTCCGAGGTGAAGGGATCCTGGCTATCGCAAGGCGCTTTTCAAGGGCCTTGGGAACGGCACGTCACACTGGGTCCAGTGATGGGTTGCGCGGCAGGTAGAGTGGAATGCTGGATTTACCCGCTATCGTAGAGCCGCTGCCTTAACCCGGTTGGAAAGGCGTGCAGAAGTCAGAGGCCTAGGTCCCGAGTCCTGTGAAGGCTAGCAAAACGGCAAGAGCCTCACCGACGCCTATTCCAACGTCGAGGAAACGTCTTTGGATTTTCCGCCTGAGGGCGGCGGCAGGATCCGCTCGGATTGATGCAGTAGAACCAACGTGAATAGTAGGACGGTTGCCGCAACAGCTTCTCAGTGATGGCGGCATGCTGACGGATTTCGGTCGGTCGACCGCACCTTGGGCAAATGTCGCCATCGTTGCCCACAACAATGCTGAAGCAAATTCAAGAACTCTGCGGCAAACCCATGTGGCTCCGCTGGCCGAGGAGCGATCCGAGAGAGATGACACCAATGGTCGACACCCCTCTAACAGCCCCGCTGTCTCCTGATGCCGTGATGATGCAACTTCTGTTCGGCAAGCAAATCACTTATTCGCTGGCTGCGATGGCCCGGCTCGGCGTAGCGGACCAGATGGGTGCAACGCCGATTTCTGTTGATGTGTTGGCGGGGAAGGTGGGCGCTCATGCCCCATCGCTTTATCGAGTTATGCGGATGCTCGCGAGTGTCGGCGTATTTAGGGAAACGCCAGGACGGCAATTCGCTCTGACCCCAGTTGGCGAACTCTTGAAGACCGATCAGGCCAAATCGCTGCGATACATGGCAATGCTGTTCGGCGACGAGTGGACCACAAGGGCTTATGAACATTTCGCCGAGTGCGTCCGTACCGGCGCTGACGGGGTGACCAAGGCGTATGGCAAACACGCGTTCGAACTGTTGGCCGAGCGTCCCGATCAAGCAGAGACGTTCCATCAAGCAATGACCAACTCCTCCGCCATTGCGGCTCAGGCGCTCCTGGAGGCCTACGATTTCAGTGGAATCGGCAGATTGGCGGATGTCGGCGGCGGCCACGGCATGTTGCTCGCCGCCATTTTGAGACAATACCCGCAGATGCAGGGTCTGCTGTACGACCTCCCAGAAGTCCTTACCTCAGTTCCAGCGACCCAATTTGCGGGCTGTGAGGGCCGAATTCGCATCGAGTTCAGGCAGCTTTTTCGAGCGCGTGCCCGAAGGGTGTGACGCGTATATTATGAAACACATCATCCACGATTGGAGCGACGATCATTGTCGGAAGGTTCTGAGGTTGATGCGGGATCAGCTTCCGGCCCATGGGCGGGTGCTTGTCTGCGACAAAGTGGTTTCCGATGATCCAGCCCCAACGCCAGCCAAGATGCTAGATATCGAGATGCTGGTAATGACTCCGGGAGGCAAGGAGCGGACGGTAGAGGAATTCCGAGACTTGTTTGCGTCGGCAGGGTTACGCCTCGGACGCATCGTCCCGACCCAAAACCCGATCTGCGTAATTGAGGCCGTGCCAACTTAGGCAGGGAGAAGGTGCGCTTCAGCGACCTCTCGGATGGTCGCCTTGAGAGATTCGGCGTCTACGAGCAATGACCGAGGTGACATCGGACCAACAAAAATGTCTGACGAATGGGCATGATTTTTTGTGGGTCTATGCCGACGACGGAAGCTTGTGCCACACTAGGACATGGATCGTCGTTGAAAAAGTCGGCCTTCTGGAGCAAGTGTAGGCTTGGAAAGTCGGGATGCTCGATGCCAGGCGCACCTTAACTGGCGGAGAGCGGCGCTCCAAAAAAAAGCAGCACCGCAGCGCCGCGTGAGCGGGACATCGGACTAGCCTGTGCGAGACGATTTTCCTTCTCCCACCATCCCGAAGATCGCCCGGCGGGTCGGCTATCACTGTTTCAAGCAGAGCTGCAGCGAATTATCGAGAGCTGTTCGAAAATGGGGCGGCGAGAATGCCTAAAGGCCCAAAGGCCAGAAGCGCGCGCATTTGATTGACAACCTGGCGGCCTATCTCGTCAAAGCTGAGTTTGTGTCCGCAGGTTTCGCAAGAGGTGTCAATCCATTCCTGGCTATATTCATCTAGGCGAGTGCACGGGCGGACGTGCTCGCTTCCACACTCAGGACACTTGATCTCTACATTGACGCGCATAACCTCCCGCGCGACATTGGTCCTAGGCCCTCCTCGGTTTTTGCTTGTGATCCGTGGGTGGCTGGGCCTTTGTGATCTGGTTCAGCTCGCGGGGACGTTTCCTCTTTGTTGAGTAATCGTGTGACGCAGGAGCGCCGCCTTCGCTTTCCCAGCTTTCGAGTGCTTTGGCATAATTATTCGGACGCTTTGGCTGTTTCTCTGGCATGATCGCAATATGCATTGAGTTCCCGGCCGTTTCTAGGCTATGCAAATTGTATCTGACCCAGCTCATTATCGCCGACGGCAGTGGCTGAGACGGGCGACATCGGTCATGCAGCGTCGCTACGCGATCCACCCAAGCTCGCGCGCCTTTTCGTTGCCAGCTCGCCAAGCTGCTACAAGGAACTCAGACATCGTCATGGCGACGTGCGGATCGTATTTGTAAGTAATACCCTTTGCGAGTAGCCGCGGAGATTTTTCCGGCTTGTAATAGGTCACCGAATAGCTCGACCGGGGCAAGCTTACGACGATTCCATCGTCCACCACCTCGACGTGGAAATCTGAATCTAGGCTCATCCCTTTGTTCTCAGCCACCCGTTGAGAAACTCCACGCCGGCGGCCTCAAGCACCTTTTGCACGGCGCGCACCGTTTCGAGCGATGAGCGCAACGTCTCGCCCGCACGCGCCTCCATTTCGGCAATGGTGCTAACATTTAGCCTGGCGAGGTTGGCCAGTTCAGTCTGCGTCATGCCAGCCAGGGCACGTGCTGCGTTAAGCTGCGAGCCTGTTGTCAGCATTATTATGTCATCTCAGGCAGGGCACGACTCGATCTAGAAGGACAGACCCTGAATCTAAAAGCCGGGGACTCATGGTTGGTGCCGGCGGGTGCGATGCACCAGCACACGCTTATCGAGCCCTTCACGGCTGTAGAGGCGACTGCGCCACCGGCCGAGGTTCACGGTCGCGATACGCCGGCCTGAGCCGAGACGTAGCCGCCACCTCAAGTTGCTGCGCCGCTCAGGAGCCCAGTACATATGTGCCGGGCGCATCGCATAGCGGCGCGTATCCCTTTGACGGCGCGCCCAGAGCTGGCGCCGGTACACGATCGGCGGAAGAGTGCCTCACCAGCCAGTCCTGCCAGCAGGGCCACCAGGAGCCTTCGTGATGGATGGCGCTCTGCTGCCAGGTGTCGGGGTCGATATAGTTCTCGCTCTGGACATGCGTGGCGATCTGATGCTTCCGGTTTGGACGACCCGGTGGGTTGACGATCCCGGCATTGTGCCCACCATTGGATAAGACAAAGGTCACGTCGGCGTCGGTCAAAGCCTGGATCTTGTAGACCGATCGCCAGGGCGCCACGTGATCGGAGATCGTGCTTACTGCGAAGATCGGCACGCGGATATCGCGCAGCGAGACCGGTCTGCCGTCGATCTCGAAATGCCCCGTTGCCAAGGCATTGTTGAGGAACAGGCGGCGCAGGGAATCCGAGTGCATATGGTAAGGCATGCGGGTCGCATCGGCGTTCCACGCCATGAGGTCGAACATCGGCGGACGTTCACCCTTGAGGTAGCTCTGCACCATTGCCGACCAAATCAGGTCGTTGGAGCGCAAGATCTGGAAGGCGCCCGCCATCTGCCTGGTGTCGAGGTAGCCCCGTTCAGCCATCATGTCCTCGAGGAAGCTCACCTGAGCCTCGTCGATGAACAGCATAAGCTCGCCCGCCTCGGTGAAGTCGGTCTGCGCTGCCAATAAAGTGAGCGACGCGAGGCGCGTATCCGCATCGCGGGCCATGGTGGCCGCGGCGATGGCGAGCTGCGTGCCACCGATACAATACCCGGCGGCGTGAACCGGCTGGCCGGGGACGATCGCCGAAACGGTATTGAGCGCGGCCATAACGCCGAGCCGGTGGTAGTCCTCCATGCCGAGATCGCGATCCTCGCCAGTTGGGTTCTTCCAAGAGAGGATGAAGACCGTATGGCCCTGGTCGACTAGAAATTTGACCAGCGAGTTCGCCGGTGACAGGTCGAGAATGTAGTACTTCATGATCCAGGCCGGCACTATCAAGACCGGCTCGCGATAGACCCTATCCGTTGCAGATATTGAATGAGTTCCATCAGCCGATTGCGCGCTACGACCTTACCCGGCGTGACCGCAACGTCGCGGCCAACCTGGAACGCCTCTGCACCGACGGGCTTCTTCCCTTCGGCAACGCGCCGTTGGTCTTCCCAGAAGTTCATGGCACCACGCACGAGATTAATCCCACCTTGTTGGAACGTGGTTTCGAGCACCTCGGGGTTTGTGAGTAGGAAGTTTGCAGGCGAGACCACGTCGAGCATCTGACGGGCGACGAAGGACACGACGTCCTCGTGATGTACCGAGACGCCCTTTACGTCCGTTGTCGCGTGATGCCACCACTGCTGCGTGAACAGAAAGCCCTGTGACACGGCGTTGAACGGCCAGCCGTGCCACGCGTCGCCCGCGAAGCGCTTGTCATTCGGCGCCAGCTCCACGCACGCCTCGCAGTCTGGATCGATCAATGCCTTGGGCCAGTACTCGAGAAAATGCATCCAATTGCGGACGGACTCCTCCGCGAGCTCAAGCTGTTTATCCGGCGAGAACAACAGGTGCTGCGCCCAATCGGTATAAGCCTGGAACAAGGCCGCGGGAGACAGTCCCGCGGTTAGGCGTGCAATCGCGGCGTGCAGCGGGCGATCGAATGAGAGGCGCGGCCGCTGCCTAGCGTCCGAGCCCTGCTTATCCATTGCTGGCGTCAACTTTTGCATGGCTTCACCGTGGTAACGGACAACAAGTCAACTCGGGCTCTGCAGTAGCACGTGTAAGCTACGCGCGGCGTTGACCAAGAACTCATTGGCGGGCGGATGAGGCTAGCCGCTCCAAGCGAAAACTGAGAGTGTCTGCCCGAGCAATTGTCGGGATTGGCGTTCGGAATCGTAGCCCCGGTGGGACGCAATGGTGTTGAACAACTGCTTGATGTCGTCGCGGATTCTAGTGACCAACGCGCGCCTGAGGTTGCACGCCTCGGCGCCCAGTTGGGGACGTTGAAAACGCAGATCCTGGAGTTCGACCGCCGAATCATGGCTTGGCACCGATCCATCAACGATGGCGTCCGCCAAACTATGCCCGTGTGCAACGGCGGCCAAAGGGTTGCGATCGGCCACGCCGGAAGTCCCCTTTCCACAAATGCCTTGGATCTTAAATGCCTTGGATTTTATCTGAGAAGGAATCCCAACCCTGGTTCACTTGGCCGAGGCTCGTCTTATCGCTCTGGCCTCCGTTCGGGTGAGATTTTTTCATGCGGCCAAAGCAACAACATGAGAATGCTATAGGCAGCAGTCAACGCGGCAACTGCTGACGCGAGCCACGGCTGAGTTTCATTCGTGCCGTATCTGCCCATCGTAGCCAGCAGAAACCAAACCATCGCAAGAAGGTAGAAACCCGAGATGATCCAGATCAGGAAACTAGCTGACTGGGTTTTTCCTGGACGAAGGTTTGGCTTCTGATTTTTCACATTCACGCTACTTGGCTTCAAAACAGGCTACAAGCCTTAGCCGCGATGCTTGGTCGAGTAGTAAATCTGCGCTTTAGCAAGATTGCCGTCAGGGTCCTTCATGAACTCCATCTTGGCCTTCTCATTACCGAAGCAGTAGGTCTTGCTCTTTAGGGATGCATTGACGGAACAATCCGTCTTGATATTTTTCTGAAGAGCGAGGCCCTCTGCACACATGTTGTCAAACTCTCCGTTCGTGGCGGCAAACGCAGCCGTAGCGAGCCCAAGCAGTAAAGCGCCCGCGATGGCGGACGTGCTGAAAATGCTGGTCATTGATGATCTCCTGGTGGGGGATTTCTTGTGGGATCTGTCCACAAGTCCATTTGGTAACGCGCAGGGTCTGATTTTGATCGCGGTCCCTGATCCTGACTGAGCCTCAGGCCCAGTTTAGGACCTGCGACGATCCCGCTCATCGCGCGAGACCGCCACTTGTCGTGATCAGTGCTGTGCCGATCAAGCGCGGTCCAGCTCAGCTGGCAGGTAACTCGTGACCTCCATGCCAGCTTGGGACTCTTCAATCTGGGGTTTTTGCCACTCTTTCATTGTCGTCTCCTGTTCTGGTTAAGTTAAGGGCACTCGACTGCTGAGAATTTCCGGAAAGGGGGCGTGCACGGAGTTGGCACGGCAGTCTTTACCGTCAGAGCCCAGTTCGGCGTACCCACTAACTAAACACTTGGGCCTTCGCAGAGGCTTTTTACAAGCCCTGCGAGTAAAGTATCACGATCACCAGCATTAGTTGAATTTGCAAGCGCCGCCGCGCCTGCGAGAAACTCGGGCTCGATTGGGATGAATTGCCTTAACAAGCGAGCCAGGGCGAAGCTTGGCAGGCCAGCGCGAGCCGGGGCAGCCCGTCGCAACGCGCCCCAGAGAGGGGGGTTGACCCAAGTCAAAGACAACCTCGTCTTGCTATACAAAGCTCAGCTAACTCAATAGAGCTCGCATAGGAGGCTTAAATGCCCGCAAAAACTGTCGCCGTAGAGCTAGTGGAAAAAGCCGGTATCAATGTGAAGACGCTCTTGAATCTGTTAATCAGCAACGCTTCCGCGGAGCTCACGACCTTTTACTACTACACTATCCTGCGCGTGAACCTAATTGGGCTGGAAGGCGAAGGCCTAAAGCAGATTGCAGAAGACGCCAGGATCGAAGATCGCAATCATTTCGAGGCCCTGATGCCCCGCATCTACGAACTCGGCGGCAAGCTCCCTGAGGACATGGTTGAATTTCACAATATTTCCGCATGCCCGCCGGCAAGGCTTCCGGCCGACCCGACCGATATTAAAGCCATGCTGAATGTACTGCTGAAGGCCGAGCAGTGCGCCGTCCGAGGCTACAACAAAATCTGCGATATGACGTTCGGGAAAGATCACCGAACCTATGACCTGGCGCTCGCTATCCTGCATGAGGAGATCGAACACGAAGCTTGGTTTTCCGAGTTCTTGGGGCATGGGCCAAGCGGGCACTATAGCCGTGAGGGACGGCCGAACTCGCCTTATGTGGGCAAGTTCCTCAACGCAGGACAGGGTTAAGCCCCCGGCGACACTGCCCTAGTGTCAGTAGCGGCGGCAATAATCCTTGGCAGTCGGATGTTGGGAACATCACCGCCTTGGGCTGCACGGTACGGTGGCTTGGCCAAAGGAAAAGGCGCCGAGGCTCACGGCTGCCACAGCGAAGCGATAAAGTATGAGCGCGGTGGCATCATTCGCCAGAGATTGACATCTCCCAACGGCGCGCCGACCCACGCGCTGATGCACCGGGGAGGAGCTAGCGTTGTCTCAGAAGGCACAGCCCCAGCCCGTCTTGCCTGGCGGGTGCGCACGAGCTGAGATGTGGGTTGAGGATTAAACTGCGTCCGAAACGAGATAGCAAAGGCCCGCTGCGGGAGATCTTGGCCGGGGGCGTCGGCGGAAACGCATCTATTGATGCCCAACCTCCTGCCTTGTGTCGCTATCCAGCATCAAGGGTGGCTCAATTTCATTGCCATGAATCGGTTCAAGGTGCCGAAAGGATCGGAGCAGGCTTTCGAGGAGCTCTGGCTATCCCGCGAAACGCATCTCGACGGCAATCCAGGTTTTGTTGTTTCCCATCTCCTGGAGGGACCCGCACGCGAGGATCATGTGCTTTATTCCTCGCACACGATCTGGGAATCCCAGGGCGCGTTCGAGGCCTAGACGCGGTCGGAGTCCTTTCGCACGGCTCATGCCAGGGCCGGGTCGAACAAGCCCCTTTACCTCGATCATCCGGAGTTCGAGGGGTTCACCGTTTTGCAAGAGGTAAGGGCGGGCGGCGCCTCATCCATCAAGCAGGACAGTTAGGCTGACCGGGATCATTTGAGGCTGAAGCGAACGGGCGCGGTCAGGTCCAGCGCCCCGCCAGTGTTGGATCCTAGACTTGAAGAAATTATCTCCGTCCGAAAGCGGGCGGTTTGATGCGCGGAGGTGCGATCAGACCTTCGCGTTGAGCGAGCTTCCGTGCGGCCTTTCTTCTCCTGCGAATTGCCTCGCCTTTCTCTCTCGCTCTTCTCTCGGATGGCTTTTCATAGGCTTTCCGGCGCTTCAGTTCACGGAAAAGGCCTTCGCGTAGGAGCTTCTTTTTCAAGACCCTGAGGGCCTGATCGACGTTGTTCTCACGAACGAAAACTTTCAGAGTGGGTTCCTTTCGAGATTGATGAAGAAAGTCGGTCCGGGCACAGGGTCTCGAGGCTTCGGGAAAGAGCCGTTGACGCTCTTGCCCGTCGGTCCAAATCCGCGCCTGTCGTTGGGGCGTGCCGTACCCTCTACATGGGACTTCGTTCGCAGTTGCACAATCGGAGGGACAGCGTCTCGCCGAGGAACCGCTTTGGGTCAATACGCGACCGCACGTGAAATCCACTAAGCGCCGGTTATCGCTCCACAACGGACAAGGAAAAGAACCGCACCGCTGAGACTGGGTGAACCAGTCGCAAGCAGCACCTTCGGCGGGAAATGTCTCAGAGGCCCAATTTGGCGACTGAAGCGCGAAATTCTGTCGAGTTTCAATGGCAAAATTTCTCTGAGCGAACCGCCAGTTCGCTCTCTGGAATTGCCGCGAACTATCCGAGGGTTAGCCTCCGGAAAGGCGGCACAACCAACTCCAGAGAGCCCAATTTGGGATCTCCCACAGTCTGTTTAACGCAATTTTCTCAGGTGCCCGCCTTCGCGGTTCGGTTCTGGAATCGTGGACCCCAGTTGGCGCAACCGCGGCCCGTTCCGAGAGGTTCGGAGCGCGAGGCAACCCACCAGTGCTACCGCTCCTCAATTTCCTCGCGCACCTGCGCATAGCCCTTATCCAAGGACTGCATCACCCTGTAGACCTCGGGCTTGCCGTTCGTAGCGGTCGCGCGAGACCGCGCGCGGAGGACCTCCCCCAATCTCGCGATCTACGCCAACGTCGCGCGCTAACTGCTACGCTGTGCTACTGGGCGCCGAACGGCACCCATCCACGCAGTGTGGGCGGAGGCCCACCCACATAAACGAGGTCGATATCGGCGATGCCGCCGGCGACGTTCAGGCCCACGTCCCCGCTGACACTGAGGGGATTGAGCACTACCTTGTTGCCACCAACGAGAGCGTTGGCGCTCGCGCCGACACCCGCCACTACTTCCGCTGACGCGCCGACATAGTTGCCGGAGAGCGAACCGGGCCCCCGCGTCAGCCCGGGCGAAAGCACAGCCCAAACGATCACTCCGCGGGATTGGAAGCCGACATCGATGCCAATCTTGTTGATCGATCCCTTGTAGAATTCGGGAGGACTGTCGGTCGGCGTGAAGACGCAATCAAGCCGCCGGCTCGAGCCGACAAAGAAGCTCATGCCGCCCTCGACGTCGCATTTCAACTGGCCCCCCGGAGGCGACATCGGCTGTGCCCAAGCCATGTCAACGTTTCCCGGCAACAGCGCGACCAACGCCGCGATGACTGCCGTGCGCAATCCTGTCAGACGCATGATGCTTCTTTCTCCCTGGCCGTATTTGGAGATTTGGAAATTGCCGTGGCACTGGATACGCGCGGCGGCTGGCTCTGGCAAGGCAATGGCCGACAGCGCCATGACAACAAGGCAGTCGAGGCTGGTTCCAAGGCTTCGGCGCATGGTAGTCTTGCGTTCGGGCAGGGCGGTCATTGGGGTGAGACTACTCATCGGCTAACTCGGTTTGGGCTATTCGCGTCGACCGTAACGAGTCTTCCTTTGAACCTCTGGAGTGGGAATTTCATGGCACGGGCAGAAGTGCCCTAGGCCAAGGGACGCTCTGTCTACGCGATTACGTCAGCGGGGCACTTCCGTCCTTTGGGGCCTTTAGACATTCTCGCCGCCCCCCTTTTCGAACAGGCTCTCGATAATTCGCAGCAATTCTGCTTGGGCTGGGGCTTCACCCTCGGCAAGGAAACCGCTGACATCAAACTCCGCAGTCCCGCTCTTTGAACGGGAGGCTCGCCACGCGTCGGTATGGCTCCATTCGTGCTCAATATAAAGGCGCTGGGTTTCGGTGTCGAAAACAAGCCTCCACCATTCCTCATTTCCACCCTTGGTCAGCTTGTGCAGCTGTCGCGTAAGCTTTGCCATCAGCCATCCTCGTGCTTTCCACTAAGCATAGAGGAGCTGACGGCGCGTGCGAAGCTCGAGTTAAGGGCGCCAAAATTCAAAGAGGCACTACCGATTTTCGATGTGGCTTTGCTCCCCTTTAGTAAGGGGGGCCACCTCTTTGGCCTTGGCTTAACATGCGTCTCGGTGTGACGTGGACACTTTATAACCAGTTTGATGTCGCGGGCTCCAACTACAATGGTGCTTTCCGCAATGCCAGCGACAACAACACAACGTTCTTCTACGCCCGGCCACTCCTCTTCTAGGTGGCCGTCTCAAGAAACCCATTAACGAAGCCGGCGAGGGCGTTCCAGTCAGTAAACTCGCGATCGCGCTCGGTGCTCGTAGCGCCGCTGCGCTTCATAACGATGAATTTGACGATCTGCTCTTGGAAGTAGTCGTATTCGGTGAAACGCAAAGCACCCCCGAGAAGGAGGGTCATGCGTGGCTGCCACCGTGTGACGGAGACAAAGCGATCAACGTACTTTTGCGCTTCTGTTTCCCCCTCTTCCAGCACCGCCGACAGACTGACGGATATGAAGGCTGAAGGCTTAGCGTTCAGCAGCTCGTGATGCGCGATGACGAAGTTTGTGATGGTCTCTTGATGGTGCTGCTGATGGACCGACGCGGCAATTATGAACGCGTGGAAGGTCTCAAGGTCCGAACCGGATGCGAGCGCTGCGCTATCACGCCGCTCCGTCTGATGCCCGCGCTCGCGAACGTGCGTTGCCGTCCATTCGGCAATTTTTCGCGTCTGCCCTTCGGTGGTTCCATAAACGATCAGAACATTCACGGCATTCCTCCGACGACGGGGGCCACGTCGGTTGCCGATCGGAGCAGGCGCGGGTTTAATGCCGCCGTGAGGCGATCTCGGCCAATCGCATCACCTTTCTGCCGGTGCCCACCCCGGCCTCATGGCCCGTGATGCGCACGACACCGGCTCTGTTCTCCTGCGCCAGTTAAACCCCCACGAACAATGTTGCTAGCAGATCGCGGATATGACGCGGACCGAATCAGGGGGCTCGTCAGTCAGCAAGGCGCGTGGGGCAAGTCTCCCACCGAAAGGAAATCGCAAGAAACCAATTTGCCTCAGCCAGGTCCTAGTCTATCAGCGGATGCATTCCCACAGGTGGTCTTCCTCGTCCAGCTGATCAATCTCCATCCCTTTGAAATCGCCGCGCGAGACGACGCCCCAGATCCTTCCGCTCTCGACAACCGGAAGATGACGGAAGCCGCGATTGCTCATCTCCCGCAGTGCGTCGATTGCGCGGCTATCGGGAGTGATCGTTATTGGATTGGGCGTCATCGCTTGCGCCAGCGTGGTCACCTCCGCATTCTTGCCTTCAGCAAGCGTACGCACCGCGTCGCGGTCGGTGAAGATGCCGGTCAGCCGCTTTTGGTCGTCGACTACCAGCGCCGAGCCGATGCAGTGCTCCCACATGCGCCGGCAGGCTTGTTGCACCGTCTCGCGCTCAGTCAACACAAGTGCCTCCCGGACTTTGATGACGTCCGCGAGCTTTCGGTTGGTCATGGTGCCCTCGCTTTCGGCAGGTTTTGGGTCCTTAAAGATAGGCTGCCGAGAACGTTATTTGTCTTGCTTAACACACTTGTGGCCGCATGGAATTTGTCCTGCGTCAAACTTTCTTCCACTGGCACATCCCGGAACTGCTGCCTACCGCGAGGAGACAGTTGGTGGCCGATACGGTCGCTCCTCGAACTCCGGAGCAAGGCACGAAAAAAATCCGTGACATGATTGTCGATGACACCCGCGCCAGCCAAGCGCATAACGACAAGGAGCATGTTCTGACCCTTGTCCACGTGCTCCACCGTTTTCTGAGAACGCATCCAGAGGTCCGAGACCCCAACAGCATCTGTGCGCGCCAGCCGGTCACCGGTCACCATGGATGTAATGTTCGAGCTGTTCGATAATGAACTTCTGATCACCGATAACGCTTTTCACCATGTCGCCAATCGAAACTATACCAACTAGTCGTCCATGTTCGAGCACCGGGAGATGGCGAACGGCCCGTGCGGTCATTACGACCATGCATTCCTCCACTGACTGGTCAGGTCGCGCACAGATGACCTTAGTCGACATAATGTCCCGGACTAGAGTTCCCGGTGACGTCTTGCCTTTCAAAACAATTTCCCGCGCGTAATGCCGTTCGGTGATGATGCCGACAAGCTTGTCATCCTCTAGCACGACCAATGACCCTATGTCGTGTTCCGCCATCAATTTGAGGGCGTCGAACACAGAAGCACCCGGATGAATGAAGTGAACATCGTTGCCCTTCTTATCGAGCACATGCTTTACAGTTGTCATCCGACATCACCATGCGGAAACTGTTAGACTTCGGTCGCGCTCCCGCTGCAGCGAGGCCTATTGAATCTGATACTGCATTGTTTGGCCTGGTTCGCTTGCACCTTGGCGGGCCCGGGATCGGCATACCGAGGGCGGCCCGATCGGAGCGATCCCCATCCCCATTCGTTCGGTCAGGGGCGCCAGAGTTGGGCGTGCCCTGTATCCCAACCCCGCAACAACTTAGACTTTTTATCAGCGGAGAGTTTTGAGATGAATCAAGCGAGGCGCAAAAAAAGAAGCCCGGCATAGATGCGGGCCGGTGAACGCTGTCGAGGAGGAGGTACCGGCCTATATCGGCCGGTCGCAGGCACCGGAGCCGGATTGACCGCCCCTGGCCGCGCTGCGCAGCGCGCCAATCCCTCTTATGCATTACCTGGTGACCCCACCCTGTCAGAGCCCACGACCCGCGGCTTGAATAGAGATAGCAGACAAGCGAGAGAAGCCTTGACTTCCATCGCTTTGGCCCGAGTGCCGAAGAGGGGTGTGCGCTCTTCTGCAGCTCGCGATTCGCCTCGGCGATATGAGGTTTTATGAGTTGCACTTCAATGCGTTAATGCGCCTATTTTTCCAGGACGTAGGTTCCCGGCGCGTCGCCGATCGGGGGATGGGCAGCACTTCCGACGGGCGACGCGGGTATTCTCTCTCCGGATCTGGCCCCGAGCCAACCGGTCAAATCGGTCCACCAGCTGCCGTCATGCTTTTGCGCGCCGGCCAGCCAGGCGTCGGCGGTCGCCGGGGCTGAGAGGATGTCGTTCGTCCAATACCCACCTTTGCCTTTGGACGGTGGATTGATCATGCCGGCGATGTGCCCTTTCGCAGCCAGCACGAAGTGGGGCTGCGCGCTTGTCAGCTGCGCGATCCGCCAGGCCGAGCGCCAGGGCACGATGTGGTCCTTCTCGGCGCCCACCGCGTAAATGTCCTGGCGAATGCGGCGCAGGTCGATCTGCTGTCCGAGCAGCGAGATCTTGCCCGGCGTGATCAGGTTGTTCTCGAGGTATGTGTTGCGGAGATAGAAGCTGTGCGCCGCCCGGGCCATCCGGGTGCCGTCGTTGTTCCAATACAGGAGATCGAACGCGGGCGGCTTGTTCCCCATCAGGTAATTGTTGATCACCGTGTTCCAGATCAGGTCATTTGCGCGCAGCAGGTTGAACATGTCCGACATGCGGCGACTGTCGAGATAGCCGCGCTCGAGCATCTGCTGCTCCATGTAGGCGATCTGCGGCTCGTCGATGAACACCGCCGTGTCGCCGACCTCAGAAAAGTCCAAGAGCGATACCATGAACGTGGCCGCACCGAAGCGCTCGTCCCGCCGCGCCGCCAGATAGGCCAGCGTCATCGCCAGCAGCGTTCCGCCAATGCAGTAGCCGACAGGGTTGATGCGCTCGGCCCCCGTGATCTCGCGCACGACGTCGCTCGCGGCGAGCGGGCCGTCGGTCATGTAATCCTCGAAGGTGATGGCCTCCATCGAAGCGTCCGGGTTCTTCCAGCTGATCATGAATACCGAGAAGCCTTGCTCGAGCAGGAAGCGGACAAGACTGTTCTTCGGCTGCAGGTCGAGGACATAGAACTTGTTGATCCACGGCGGAATGAACAGCAGCGGCACGGCGTAGGTCTGCGCCGCCATCGGCGCGTAATGGATGAGCTCGATCAGGCGGTTGCGGTAGACGACCCTGCCTGGGGTCGTGGCGAGGTTCTTGCCCGGCGCGAACGCTGCGGTATCGGTTATGCTGAGCCGGCCCTGGCGGAGATCGTCCAACAGGTTGCGGAGCCCGTCGGCGACGCTGCCGCCGCCCGTCTCCCATGCCTTGCGAAGCGCCGCGGGATTGGTCGGCAGAAACGAGGTGGGGCTTATCGCGTAGAGGAACTGCCGGAGATAGAAGACAAGCCGCTGCCGTTCGTCGGGATCGACCGCCTGCCGCTCGGCTTCCTCGAGAAGCTGTTTGGAAAGCGCGAGATAGCTCTGCTTCAGCAGCCGGAAGAAGGGGTGCTGCTCCCATTCTGGCGCGTCGAAGCGCCGGTCGGCCTCGGCGCCTTCCGGCCTGGCCGGTGCGGCGGGTGCGAGTCCCCACCAGGGCGTCGCGCTGCCGATCCAGATCTCGGCCGCTTCTCGCCACATCGTCAGGCCCAAATTGGCGGTTGCCGTCATTGCGTGGACCGGATCCGCCGTTGATCGGGCAGAGAGCGTCACGAGAGCCCGCGTGATCTCGCCCCATGAAATCGGCAGCAGCCGGTGGAGAGGGTTGGCCCGCCACAGCTGGTCGGCCATCTCGGGCAGCAGTTCGGGATTAGCGCCATGACGGAGCACCGCCTCTGTCGCCTTCTTTTCGCCCGCCCGCGACGTGCCGATCTTTGCGGAGCGACGCCGTCCGGGAGGGGGTGCGACGGCAAATGCCGCTTCCGCCGGTCTGCCCGGTCGCTGAGTCATGGCCTGCTCCGGATTGTCGTAATGCTGGTTGATCTCGGCCGCTTCTGCCTTACCGTGACGTCGTCGGACGTCTTCTCCGCGGATCACTCGCATGAGTTCGTCCGCCGAGGCCAACCCCCGGCAGAGATAAGTATTGGTACTTCCGGCCGCAGAAGACCTTGAGCCAAATCAAGAGCGGATTTAAGCTGGGACGCCTTCAGAAAAGACACTTCGTGAGCCCGGTGCCGATGAAAATCGGACACTGGCGACACGTGGACGTCTTTGTTGCTGATAGCTGGGCTTCTATGTCCGCTTTGGGTCAATAGCTGATGTCGCGACGACCCATCGAGTGAGTCCGCTTTGTGCCAACAGCAGACTTTAGATCGGCCATGCCAGCAACTGGCTGGGGAATTGTCACTTAAAGCAGTCTCGTCGCGCTGAGTTTGGCTGCCCTTACCGCCCTCATTTATTCGCTTCGCCCATCTCGGCGATGTTCTCTCGCGTATTCGAGCAGCTCCGACACGCCGGATATCAGCAGCATGATGCCGCAGAAGACCTCGAGGGACGACAGCATGCGGGCGAGACTGCTGTACGGAATAATATCCCCGTAGCCGACCGTGCTGATGGTGCCGATCGAGAAATAGATCGACTTCGAAAAGCTCAAGCCGCGGAGAGCGCCCCCACATTGAAATTCTGTTCGGGTGTATATACTGAGATAAGCCGGTAAGCCGAGGCGAAGAGGATGACGATAAGCGAATAGAATGTGAAAAAGGCGAAGGCTGGAATGACAAGCCGCGACATACGCGAGAAAAACTCCTCGAAGAGGAGACCAGCCTCAACCAAGAAGATGGCTACGTCCCGGCTGACGGTCAGTACGGAGGTCGCGGTGGCGAGGGAATTGTTCCGGCGCATTCTGCAAATGATCGACGGACTACGATCAGGGCGAACGGCGCGATGTTGAGCCAAGCTGCACCGCCGCACGCGCCAGTCGACGGGAGAACTGCGTCCTACAACCCGCTAAACGGAGCACAATGCCGGATTTTGACGGCGCAATCGTGGATGGGAGGCAGATCCGGGGCGAGGAACGATGTTCTCACGCCTTCCGTTTGTAGTGGACGAGGCTATACTTCGCTTCCAGGTGGCTGGATCAAACGGTTATATGGGGAATGTCGATTGAGATGGCAAAGAACCATAACAACAGGGAAACGCACGCTCAAGGCGCGAGGGCTAGATTATGAAGGTCGTTAGTTTACAATTGGCGAAGGTCGTTGGTTTACAATTGGCATTGCCAGCGGCAATCCTGGCAATTGTTTTCTCGGAGGTAGGGCGTGCGGCCGACACAAGCGCGCCCGCCTTTTCCACGCAAGACCTTCAGGCCAAGATACAATATTGCACCTACTGCCACCAGCCATCGGGGCAAGGTTATGTTGGATCTTCTCCCATACCACAACTCGCGGGACAACAAACCGAGTACTTCAAGAATCAGCTACAGGCCTTCATTGACCGCCGGCGGGTGAATAAGTTTATGTTTAAGGTGGCGCATAGTCTCAGCCCGGAGATGCTAACGGCTCTGGCCACGCATTTTAGGGATCTCAATCCTAAACCCTTAGGGGGTGCTCCAACGGAACTCGTGGCCACGGGGAAAAAAATCTTTGAAGAGGGACTTCCCGATGCCAATGTTCCTGCATGCTCTGTCTGTCACGGTCCAGAGGCTAAAGGTAACGGAGCATTTCCTCGTTTAGCAGGTCAGCTCTATCCGTACATCATAAAGGTATTGACGAATTTCGACAAAGAGCGGGGTCAGGGGGGACCAGCAAATCCAGACACATCAGCCATCATGAAACCGATTGCGCACAGCTTGACCGAGTCACAAATTGCAGCCGTCGCAGCCTATCTCAGTTATCTGGAGTAACTGCCTTTAATGACGAGCGCCGCGCGCGGGTTCGCAGGTTGCTGTATCGTTATGCCCAAAATAATTTTGGGAGTCCGGCCGTCCATATCGCGGGTCTCGAAGGGCCTCAAAACGGCAAGCTTGATACCTTTCGAGCGAGCGTATTTCTGGGCAGCCTCGGTTTATACTGGCTAAGAGGCTGCAAATGCCCTTATGAAACCAGGGTTTAATACTCTGAAATTCCGCCCTTGTCTTGGCTTGACCTCGCCTCTCCGCCAACAAGTCGAGAGCGTGCCTACCATAAGCCTTGGTGACTCCGTCAGTGCCGGTGCCCACACAGCCCGCTAAGTACTCATAAGCCCGCGTCGACCACCTCATCGCCAAAAAAGCATGTGACGAGGGACGCCGTTCTGAATGGGCAATTTCGGGCGCCGCCTTTACTTGGCCGACCAATGTGGGGGTTCATAAAATGGGACGCAAATTCGAAAATATCCTCGGAACCGTGGGCAACACACCGATTGTCAGGATCGGCAAGCTGGCGCCCCCGGAGGCGAACCTCTTCGTGAAGATCGAGGCATTTAATCCCTTGGGTTCGGTAAAGGATCGCTTGGCTCTTGGGGTGATCGAGGAGGCAGAACGGTCGGGAAAGCTCAACCCGGGCCAAACGGTCATCGAGGCGACGAGCGGCAACACCGGGATAGGCCTTGCCATGGTGTGCGCCCAAAAGGGCTACCCGCTGGTGGTTACGATGGCCGAGACCTTCAGCATCGAGCGCAGGAAGCTGATGCGGTTTTTCGGCGCCAAGGTGGTGCTTACCCCGGGCGCCGAAAGAGGGGTCGGCATGGTCAATAAGGCTATCGAGCTTGCCGAAGCCCACGGCTGGTTCCTGACCCGCCAATTCGAGAATGAGGCCAATGCTGACATGCATTCGCGCACCACGGCCAGGGAGATCGTTGCGGATTTCGAGCGCGAGCCGCTCGATTACTGGGTGACCGGATTTGGCACTGGCGGCACGCTAAAGGGCGTTGCGCGCGTTCTTGCGAAGGAAAGGCCGGATACGAAAATCATCGTCTGCGAGCCAGAAGACGCGCCAATGCTCACCAGCGGGATCAAACAGGAAAGAAAGGCGGACGGCTCCCCAGCGGCTGCCCATCCGGCGTTCAAGCCGCATCCGATGCAGGGCTGGAGCCCCGACTTCATTCCAAAGTTGACAGGTGACGCCGTCGACATGGGCATCATCGATCGCATCCTGATGATCGCGGGCGCCGACGCGATGCACTGGAGCAAGCAGCTCGCCCAGAAGGAAGGAATCTTCGTTGGAATTACGGCCGGCGCGACCTTCGCGGGGGCGCTCCGGATTTGCGAGGAGGCGCCCAGGGGCGCAACGGTCCTTTGTATGCTGCCCGATACAGGTGAGCGATATCTGAGCACGCCGCTTTTTGCGGATATCGCGGTTGACATGACCAATGAAGAGCTGGAAATCTCGCGCTCAACGCCTGGTTCACGTCTTGAGCCAGCGGCTTGAGATCGACCGGGAGGGGCAGTGCGGCAGAGCGGTCGTGCTGCGAAGGTGGGGGTACCTCGTCAGCCTATGACCCAATTCCGACCTTAGCTGTTCCTTAAATTCCCGCGACTACGTAAGCTGATTGCAGCTTTAATCCTCCTGCCACCGGGGGAGAGACGGTGTGGATGTCCTGATCATCTACGGAACGACGGAAGGCCAGACGCGAAAGATCGCCGAGCGGACTGCCATGCGCGTTGGAGAGCATGGGCATGAGCTCTATGACAGCGCGTCGCCCGCGACCAACCTGGACGTCAGCATCTTCCATGCGATCATCGTTGCCGCATCGGTCCACCAGGAATGCCATCAGGACACCATCGTAGATTTTGCGGTAGCGCATCGCGACCAGCTCAGCTCCAAGCCAACGGCATTTATATCCGTAAGCCTGTCAGCAGTCTTAGAGAGCGAGAAGAGGGAAGCTCAGAAATACGTGGATCGTTTCGTGGCCACGACGTGCTGGCAGCCGCAGAAGATCCGCCCTGCGCTTCACCGAATACGACTACTTTCAAGAGCAGATCGTCAAATTCATCGTTATGAAGGGCAGCCGCGCTGCGAGCAGCGAGCGCGATCGCGAGTTCACTGACTGGAACGCCCTGGCCGGCTTCGTTAATGGGTTTTCGTGAGACGTCCGCCTAGAAGAGGAGTGGCCGGATTTGATCTGGTGCTGAGGGCGTCCGTCAAGTCACAAGGTGTTCCAAGGAGAAAAGGTGCTGTCTCCTTGAGTGGGCATGACATGACCGGCACGCGTTGATCCTTATTCACGCGCGTTCCGGGAGACGCGAAAATAGCAAAGTTGGGGGTCCACGGAGAAGGCAACGCCCAACCCTCGCCAAAGAGAGGAACCTCAAGTCAGGTGTGACCAAGCCCTAGAGAGCGAACCAAGGAGACCCCCACGCTTCCGTCCTCGACCGAAGCGCCGCAACCTAAAGATAGCAACTGAAATGACGGAATCGCAAAAGGGCATTAACTGAGTGTGGGATTGGATTTGCCTGGACACCTGGGCCAGTCGACCGTCGACGCTGGTACAAAGCTGGCCGGCTGCAGCTTAGCCAGAGGCCGCGACCCTTCGCTGAATCTGAGAATCAGCAAGATTACCCGCGTCCTGGTAAGACCCGATCATGGACGGGATCAATCTTAGAATAGGGACTGCCAAGGTCTTCGCTTCGAGCCTGTAACGCTCGCGCCTCTCGCCGGGCACGACGATCTCGCGCTTCGCCGGATCGGAGAGAGCTTGGAGCGAGACGCCAAGCAAGCGACAGAGATCGATGCCTGTTATTTCAACGGGTTTGGTCATGGCGAAAGTCTAACACGCGCGACCTTAATCTCCACGATGGTGCCATTCGCTCTAGGGGGATCAGTTATGAGACAACTCACTGTCGCGCATTGCTCAGTGGAGCCCGCTAATCCGCATCGTCCAGCATGCCAAGGGGGTATTGTCGGAAGCACATGGAGATCAATTCAGGAGGCGCACTCTTGCTGGAATTCTGGTGCGCTGTATCTTGGCGTTTTTCGCTTCATCCTCCTCTCCGAGCCAACGGAGTTTCTAAATCAGCTTGAGGAAGTTCGCGCGAGGCTCGGGCTCGCATGCTCTGCTGATGTGACATGCGTGCCACGCAGGGGACTTTTTTAAAAAATTTCGCACTGAGAGATACCCAAGGACGGGCACTCGATTTAAGGTAAGTGGGGGGAGATTCTGACGTGCTGGATGCTAGCTGCAAGGCGGTTCACAAGCCGGCCGCAGAGGATCGTATCTTTCCGGCACCTTTAGGCAACGGCCATGACGCGGCGGTCTATGCCTTCGGCGGTTCTGCGTTTTTTGCGTTGCTGCTGGTGGGAGGGGTCGTACTGTCTCCAAAACCGGCGTCGGCCGTGCCGAGCTTTGCCCGCCAAACGGGACAGCCTTGCGCAACTTGTCATACGGCATTTCCTGAGCTGACACCATACGGGCGCGAATTCAAGCTTCGGGGATACACCGCCGGCGGGACGCGCTGCGGCAATGTGGCTGCGGAAGACAAGGTGACGCAAATTCCGATAGCCGGGATGACTTACCCGAATTTTACTCACGTGCAAAAGGGCATCCCGCCGGGGCCCGGCCTGACCGGTAACGATGACCTGACAGCTGGGGGTGTAAGCGCTTTTTTTGGTGGCCAAATCTACTGTAATTTTGGTGCACTTATGCAAGGCACCTATGATCGCCCGTCAGAAAGTCTTTTTTGGGACAATACCGATATTCGCTATGCTAATACTACCAAAGTGAGGGGAGTTGACCTTGTCTATGGTGTGACAGCCAACAACAATCCTACGGTCCAGGACGTCTGGAACACGACGCCAGCTTGGTCCTACCCGTACATTGCCTCAGAGTTTGCCCCAGCGCCAGGTGCCTCAACGATGATCCAGGGGACATTTGCTGGACGTGTTGGCGGCGTGGGCGGGTATGTCTGGATCAACAACATGGTCTATGCGGAAATCACCGCCTATGGAAGTTTCGACCCCGGCATACTCGCCTCTCTTGGCTACGATCCGGGCGACGGAACTCCGAGATTCGCCGGGGCCGCGCCTTATTGGCGCCTTGGTCTCGAAAAGACGTGGGACAAGAATTCCCTCATGGTCGGCACCTTCGGCATGTTTGCAAATGTTCAACCCACGGTAGGAGGGGACGTGCCCGGGGCTAACCAGCTTGCATTCCCGGGGATAACGGATCTGTTTACCGACGTCGGCGTGGACACGGAATATCAATATATCGGCGATGTCCACGCTTTCACTCTCCGGGCAAGCTACATTTGGGAGAATCAGAAGCTGAACGGGGAGTTTGGTGCTGGGGTTTCGAGTAATCCGACTGACGATCTCAACAGCTTCAACATATCCGCTAGCTACATTTACAACCACACGATCAGCCTTACGGGTGGATATTTCAATACATGGGGAACATCCGACGTACTCCTTTATACGGGAGCGGGCTACACAACAGGCTCACCGAACTCCAGCGGGGAAACAGTCGATCTAGCCTTTCTGCCGTTCAGCTACGGCGGTCCAAGGATATGGCCGTGGCTCAATGCCCGGATTGGTATACTCTACACCCACTACAACGAGTTTGACGGCTCTGTAATTAACGTTGACATGACTCCCGGACTAAAAGCTTCGGACAACAATTCAATCTTCGCCTACTCTTGGGTCGTTTTCTAGGTTCTCTCAAGATGATGACAAAACCAGGCTTCGCAGTGCTTAGGCCATAACGCAAAAGAATGCGAGGGCCAGATCATGAAGGTCTCTAGGCTACAATTTTCATTGGCAGCGGTAATCCTGGCAATTGTTTTCTCGGGGGTAGGTCGTGCGGACGGCACAGGCGCGCCCGCCTTTTCCAAGCGAATGGCCGCACAAGAAGTGTCGGGTGACCGTGCATACCGGGCGTCCAGGCATCCTCATCGGGACGAAGAGCGCAGATATCGAGAAGCTCCGGCGGGAGCTCGAACCCTTCAGGCCAAGATACAATATTGCCACGACTGCCACGGACCATCGGGGCAAGGTTATCGTGGATTTTTTCCCATGCCACAACTCGCGGGACAAACAACCGAGTACCTTGAGAATCAGTTACGGGCCTTTGTTGAGCACAGGCGGGAGACTCATATTGCTATAGTAATGTCTAAGGTACATGGCCTCAGCCCAGAGATGCGAATGGCTCTGGCCACGCATTTTAGAGATCTCAATCCTAAACCCTTTGGGGGCGCTCCAAGGGAACTCGTGGACACGGGGGAAAAAATCTATGAAGAAGGAGATCCCGATGCCAATGTTCCTGCGTGCTCTGCCTGTCACGGTCCAGAGGCTAAGGGTAGCGGGGCAATTCCTCGTTTAGCAGGTCAGCTCTATCCCTACACCATAAAGGAATTGGCGAATTGGAGCACAGAGCGGGGTCAGAATCCGGCGGCACCAGACACATCAGCCGTCATGCAACCGATTGCGCACAGCTTAAACAAGTCACAAATTGACGCCGTCGCGGCCTATGTCAGCCATCTGGAGTAACTCCTTCCGTTGGTCCAGACCATGAAGCTCATCAAATCAGCAATAGCGATCCTCGCAATTGTTTCCTCTTCTGTTTCCTCATTTGCAGGTGACGTAGGAATCGCCAGCTACGGGGAAAGGTTTGCGGACAGGAACTGCAGCTGGTGCCACGGGCCATCTCTGCAAGGTTTCGCGACCGCGCCACGATTGGCCGGACAGACACGCCAATACATCGAGAATCAACTTCGGAATTTTAGAGCTCACACGCGAGACAACCCGCTTTCTAAACATTACATGTGGGGTGCAGCGGCGAATCATCTTAGTCCGCAGACTGCACGTGATTTAGCCATGTATGTTTCCACGCTAAACGCTGAATCCGCGAATGACGGAGACAAGGGGCTCGCAGCTAGAGGACAAACAATATATCGAGAGGGAATTCCGGCCTCCAATATTCCATCGTGCATTGCTTGTCACGGCCCGAATGCTGAGGGTGCTGGTGCTGAGGGTGCTGGAGAAATTCCTCGTTTGGGAGGCCTGTCGTACCACTACTTGAAACGGAGACTCGAGCAGTGGGGCGAAGGATATCATGCGGCCGCAGCGGCTCCAATGCCTGGAATTGCGAGCCAATTGTCCGCCAACGAAATTGAGGCCCTCGCGTCGTACCTCAGTTTTGTCAGGTGAAACTGCAAAACCGGTTCGGTGCCCCTGAGAACTGGACACCTTGCCGGGTACAGGAATGCGTCCCCGATGCCGCGTAGATTGAAGTAACCGGCGGTAAGGCTCAGGATGCTGTCGTACACGTATGCGGCAGAAACCTTGAAGCTCTGCAGATTGTCGCTTGAATTCGTTTCTTCCGCGCGTGCAAGCGTGAAAATCATACTCTAAGCCGCGATCCGCCAAGCCTGGCTGTTGGAAAACCCAAGCCACCCAACGTCTCATTTGAGCAACGAGCGTCTTGTGAGCCCGCCAAGCTGGTATGGAAACGCCGCTGCGGCTACCAGCTAACTCGCTTCCGCGATGTGCTAGTCCTGCAAATCGGCTCGGCCCCGAATTCCCCAGTTATGCGAGTGCGTTGATCTGCCGCGGGCCGACGAATTCTGGTATCGACTTTGCGTCGATGACCTGGATCAAAGCGGGGTTGGCAAAGGTCTGTTGTGTTTTAGTGCGGCAAATGGGGAACGGTCACGCACACTCGTAGAAAACAAAATGGATGAAGCGCTCAGGTCAAAAATCCTCGAAGTTTTGCGGCGCTATCATACCATGACGCTTGCGACCATTCGCTCTGACGGTTATCCGCAGGCCACGACGGTCAACTACATCCATGATGATCTCACCTTGTATTTTGCGACCGACGCAACATCGCAAAAGGCCGGCAACATCAAACGTAACAACAAAGTCTCTGCGGCAATCGCTAGCGAAACGCAGGATTTTTATAAGCTTCGCGGCTTATCCATGTCGGGCATAGCCACAAGGGTTGGTGACGAACAGAGGGCCGAAGAATTATCCTTGCGCCTGTTTCGGGCGCTCCCGCAATCAAAGCGGTATGTTCCGGAGGATCCAAAGCAGCTCGCAGTCTACGAGATTACGCCCGTGGCCATTGCACTGGTCAACTACACTTCGGGCTTCGGCAAGACCTATTTGGTCGAGCTATAATTATCTCCATACTTGCCGCGCAGCTTCTTGCGAAGAGGGGGCCGGTACCTCGGGCTTCGCCAAAGGCTTGAGCCCGTTCATCACCAGCTGCTTGTCGAACTCGGCGCCCATGTCCAGCATGGCGTCGGCGAAGCCGTTGACGATCTCGGTGATTGCCTCCGGCGTGAGCTGGTTGAGAATGCCAATGCGCACCTAAAAGGGCTCCGACAGGGTCGGCCAGATGCCGAAGCCATGCGCCCGGCAGCCTGCGACCAGATCCTTCTCCTTCCCTGCGAGCTTGCCCGGCAGATTGAGCACCACGAGGCTCGACATGTTGGAGGTGACCTCGCAGCCCATCGCTTCCACCGCACGTAATAGGCATAGTCTGACGCCTTGCGGCGCCGTCCGTAGCTCAAATCGGAATTGCCCTCAAGGATGCGTTTCCGTTCGAAAGGGCGCGATGCGACCGCTTGGTCGAAAGAATGTTGAGCCAACTCTGCTCCTCTGCGAAATCGCTGTCGCGGCGAGAGCCCTAGCGGAACACTGCACTTCGAAAGAAATCGCCATCCGAATGTCCGCTTTGGGTCAGAAGCGGCCATCTGCATAACGTAAGCGGCACGGCGGCTTATCACCCAGGAGCGGAAGTCGGAAGGCGCGAAGTTGGGTTGCCCCCCACGGGACCGCCTGAGCCGATCACTGTCGCGAGCAAGCCCCGAAGCTGCAAATCAAGATGGTTGCGAGCCCCCCCAACCAGCGTTATTTGCACCCCCGTTCCTTTGGAGCGGGGGTGTTCGTTTGCGAGGTTGAGGAGGGCTGCAAGCTCGCCATAGAGCTCGATCTTAAGCTTGCCATTTTCCGGCACGAGCCGGATCGCTTCGATGAGCTCACGGATGCACTCTGCACGTTCCACGCAGGTGCGCTCCTCGTTGAGGGCTTCGGCCAAATTGTCGACTTTTTGGCGGTACATCTCGGCAATGTTTGGGTGCAGACGCGGCATAGGCAGGGGTGCCTCTTTCAGCTGACTGAGAAGATCGATCCGACGGGATTCCAAGGTCGTCATCTCGTCCCTTACGGAGGCACCGAGGACGCCTGCCTTGATGGCTTCAATCAGCCTTCGAATGTCGCGCTCGGTCCTCTCCGGATCACGTTCGGTTTGGTTATATTTAGTTCAGCTGCTTGTAGGTTCGACTTCTCTGCGGAATTCGTCGATGAACGTCTTAAGTCGCCGCCTTTCGCGTCCTGAAACTCAACAGAACTCTCTATACTTGGCGGAAGCGCTTCGGAGGCTTGCAGGCAAACGACGTGAGGCGCCTAAAGCGGAGAACGCGTGCCTGGAAACGTTAGCGATAAGCGGCTCTATCGACAGGAAACGAATACTGGTACGTGCCTTTTGAGATGCACGATGCGGGAGCCGCAGTTCTCGACCGAAACGCCAAAACACATATGCGAACGCGCTTTCTCGTCGAGTTGACGAAAATCATCCGGGTGCTTTCCAAGAGCGGCTGCAAGAGCCGCTTCGGGTCGAAGCGTCAGATCATCGCCCTGATCCTGGCTTCCCAGACCAGTGGTCTTGGGCTGTGCGTGGAATGCGAAAGGCCCTCTCAGTTCCATTAAGACGAAAATTTTCGGGAGACAATTTTGCCGCCCGAAATGCGAAATGCCAGCCACCGACTTTTTCGTGCGAGGGCAGCCAGCAATTTGAGCTACATCAACGCGGCATGATCGAAGGGAGCTATTTTTTAAATGGCGGCGTCGGGGGTCATTCTCGTCTCGGCGCGCGCCTGGCGCAAAGGCTTCGGCGAGCTTCCGGCCGGCAGCGGCTAGCACGCGGGTCGACGTGTACATCATCTATTTTGTCTATTTGGAAGTCATGTACCCCTTTGCGGGAGTATGAAAATGAGGTCACCGTCATCGATAGGAGCGAAGTCCTCTTGGCGCCCGATCAATGTCCGGAGAGGCTGGGGTGTGGTTGCCTTGCTTGTGTTTGCCGTAGTCATCGGGGTGGCATGGTGGAGCATGCTTCGCACCACGCCCGTGCAATACGTCAACTGCGCCGGTCATGCGCGGCGCGATCGCGCGCACTGTAACCGCGACCGGAACGGTCAATCCAGTACTCACGATCATCGTCGGCACCTACGTGTCCGGCGTCATCCAGAACCTCTACTGCGACTACAACACGCAGGTGAAGGCGGGCCAGGTCTGCGCCAAGATCGATCCACGTCCTTATCAGGCGACACTCGATCAATATTCCGGCCAGCTTCTGCGCGATCAGGCCATACTCGACAAGGATCGAACGGACCTCGCGCGCTATCAGAAGCTCGCGGCGCAGAACTCGATCGCCCGCCAGCAGGCCGAGGACCAAACCTACATCGTCAAACAGGACGAGGGGACGGTCAAGCTCGACCAGGCGCTGGTCGAAGGCGCCAAGCTCAATCTCGACTACACCAACATCGTCTCGCCGGTGGACGGCACAGTCGTGTCGCGCAACGTGACCAGCGGGCAGACCGTCGCCGCCAGCTTCCAGACGCCGACGCTGTTCCTCATCGCCACCGACCTCAAGAAGATGGAGGTCGACACCAATGTCAGCGAAAGCGACATCGGCGGCATCAAGGAAGGCGACGAGGCCACCTTCACCGTCGACGCCTTATCCGAAGCGGGTGTTCCAAGGCACGGTGACCCAGGTCCGCCAGTCGCCGCAGACAGTGCAGAACGTCGTCACCTATGATGTCGTGGTCGGCGTCGATAACAGCGATCTGGCGCTGATGCCCGGCATGACCGCGTCCACCCAGATCGTCGTCGATCAGCGAGACGATGTGCTGCGCGTCCCGGACCAGGCGCTGCGCTATGCGCCCGGCGGCCTTTCAGCGGTTGCAGCCCGGGCACCGCACGCCGCCGAGCAGACAGCGCAAGTCTGGGTCTTGCGCGACGGTCAGCCGGTTGCGGTCCCCGTCGACCGGTCTCGACGACGACAACTTCACCGAGATCGTCAAGGGCGATCTCAGCCGAGGCGATCAGGTCATCATCGCCGAAAGCGGCGTGCAAGCGGGCGGCCAGCGGCTGCCGCCGCCGCGCCTCTGAGGCGTCGTCCGAGGCACGCGCGACAGGCCTAACTGAGACCCGGTCATCAAGGTCGAGAACCTCACCCGCACTTTCATCGTCGGCGATGTCAAGGTCGAAGCGCTGCGCGGCGTCAGTCTCACGCGTCGAGCCCGGCGAGTTCGTCGCGATCATGGGCTCGTCGGGCTCGGGCAAGTCGACGCTGATGAACATTCTCGGCTGCCTCGACCGGCCGACCAGCGGCCATTACTTGTTCGAGGGCGTCGATGTTGCGGGGCTGCGCGAGCCCGAACTCGCCCGCATCCGCAGCGAGCGCCTCGGCTTCGTGTTCCAGAGCTTCAATCTGCTGGCGCGCACCAGCGCCATCGAGAATGTCGGCCTGCCGCTCTTTTACGCCGCCTCGGGCCGACGCGTCGGCGCCGTGCGCATCGAGCGCGCGCGCGCGGCGCTGCAGCTTGCTCGGCCTGGGCGATCGCGAGCGCAACACGCCCGGCCAGCTTTCCGGCGGCCAGCAGCAGCGCGTCGCCATCGCGCGCGCGCTGATCAATTCGCCGAGCCTGCTGCTGGCCGACGAGCCGACCGGCAATCTCGACACGCGCACCTCGCACGAAATCATGGAGACGCTCGTCGCGCTCAACCGCGAGCAGGGCGTGACGATCGTCCTCGTCACCCATGAACCCGACATCGCCGCCTATGCCGACCGCGTCGTCACGATGCGCGACGGCAAGATCATCTCCGACGAACGGGTGGCCAAAGCCGGCAGCGCCGGCGCCAGCGCCGGCCGCGGCGCCGACGAGCACGCCGGCCTTCCTCCACCCGGCCAAGCCGCGCGACCTCCACGCTTGCGACCGCGGCGTCTCTGGCCTTCGCGCTCATGATCCTCGCCGCCGCCGCGCAGGCGATCGGACGCAACAAGATGCGCTCGGCGCTTGACCATGCTGGGCGTGTTCATCGGCGTCGCCGCGCTGATCGCCATGGTGGCGGTGGGCGAGGGCGCCAACGAAGCGGTGCGCAAGCAGATCGAAAGCCTCGGCACCAACGTCGTCGTGATCCTGCCCGGCGCGACGACCACCGGCGGCGTCCGCGCCGGCTTCGGCAGCGCCGCGACGCTCACCGTCGCGATGCGCGCGCGATCCGGCGCGAGGACCCGGCCGTCGCGCAGGTGGGCTATCTCATCCGCCAGCAGGGCCAAGTCCAGTACGGCAACCAGAACTGGACGACCAACATCCAGGGCGTGAGCCCGATCTATCCGCCGATCACCAACTGGCGGATCGCCGCCGGGCGCGGCATCATCGGCCGAGGACGACAGCAAGGCCGCTCTGGTCGTCGTGCTCGGCCAGACGGTCTATCATCAGCTCTTCAGCGCCGGCGAGAACCCGATCGGCGCCGTCATCCTGGTCAAGGGCGTGCCGCTGCGCGTCATCGGCGTGCTCGCCGCCAAGGGCCAGTCCGCCTACGGCAGGACCAGGACGATCTCGTCATGATGCCGTTCACCACGGCCGAGCGCAAGGTGCTCGGCGTCGCGGCACCGAGCCAGCAGCAGACGCCGCTCAACTGGCCCTATCCGCCGCCGCCCAATCCCTACAATCTCAGCCGCGCCTCACCGGTTACGTCAATCAGATCTATGTCCAGGCGGTGAGCCAGACCCTGGTGCAGACCGCCATTCGTCAGGCGACCGACACGCTGATCCGGCGCCACCGTATCAGCCCGGCGCCGTCAACGATTTCGCCGTCCGCAATCTCAGCCAGATCGCCGAGACCGCCGAGGGCAGCAGCCGGATCATGGCGCTTCTGCTGGCCGCGGTCGCGTCGATCTCGCTGCTGGTCGGCGGCATCGGCATCATGAACATCCTGCTGGTCTCGGTGACCGAGCGCACGCGCGAGATCGGCCTGCGCATGGCGATCGGCGCGCGCCGGCTGCATGTGCTGCTGCAGTTCCTCGCCGAGGCGGTTTTTCTCAGCGTCAGCGGTGGAGTCGCCGGCATTGTCATGGGCGTCGCATTTTCGGCGGTGATCTCCGTTGCTGTCGACTGGCCGGCGCCGGTGTCGCTGGCGGCCGTCGCCGGCGGCTTTGTGTTCTCCGCCGCGGTCGGCATTTTCTTCGGCTATTATCCGGCGCGCAAGGCCGCACGCCTCAATCCGATCGAGGCGCTGCGCTACGAGTGAGATTCCGTCATGCAGTCCAGATGCTATACTTACCATTCACAGCCGACCAAAGTAGTTGTGCATCGGGGCTCGCTGATGCGTTGTGTGCCCGAGCCGCCGCCGCCATGATCATCACACAGAAGGCCCAATAGGCCGCTGACAGCGTGTGCGGTCAGATCGCCGATCGTCTTGGGATGGAACAATGACATGCCGGCGGCAACGGGTTTGGCCGCCGCGGTCTTCACACCGGGCGCTGGCTTGTTGGTGCGCTGGTCGGAAATGATCTGCCCGTCGCGCATCGTCACGGTGCGGTTGGCGTAGATGGCAATGTCCTACTCATGGGTTAACGACCACGATGGTGACGGT
This sequence comes from uncultured Alphaproteobacteria bacterium, assembly GCA_963804515.1. Taxonomy (GTDB): domain Bacteria; phylum Pseudomonadota; class Alphaproteobacteria; order Rhizobiales; family Methyloligellaceae; genus Methyloceanibacter. The sequence goes on from CAWDQR010000008.1 coordinate 632,571, forward strand.
AGCGATTGAGCGATACGAGCGTCTCCATGATCTCGTGCGACGTGCGGATATCGAGATTGCCGGTCGGCTCGTCCGCGAGCAGCACGCTCGCCGAATTGATGAGCGCGGGGCATGGCCAACCACTGCGACGCAGGCATAAAATCACGTAGGCGCCCGGACTGGGTGGCAATGCCCGTACTCGGTGCGCACCTTGTCTGCCTCGTATTGCTGCCAAACGATGCCCAAGGAGGATCGGTCGATGCCGAGGCTGACATTATCAGCCTGACCGTTTATGGTCACGTTGCTAATTGAAACCTTTATGAAGCTGTAAATGTGACTGCCTTCTTCGGCCGTCAATGTCCTCTTGTCTTCATCAAATACGACGACAATCGGTCGGTTTTCGGATTGGGTTTGTGCCTCAGTGTCTGTCAAGACGCAATCGAGCTGGTGCGGCGCGGCAGATGCGTCGGCATTCCATGCGGAGACTATTGTCAACGCAATAATCGCCATCGGCGAGCGAACACGTATTCTCATTTTCGATCAGGACGTCGTGGTCATGGCAACTTTTCGGTCGTCTCGCCGCGTTGCGCCATGATCGAAATCAACGACGATGACCGCTCTAACTCACTCTAGAACGTGAAGGTCGGTAACTGCTCCGGTCGCGACGTGGACAAGTTCGAGAGGTTCGGTCTGACATCCACCTCTGCAAATTTTACTGTTCTTCGGTTGGCGTTTACGCGCGGGGGTATCCCACTGTCTGCGCGAAGGTCACGAACTGCTGGTCTGGCAGCTGCAGGGTGCGAGCGAGCTTCGGATAGTCGACCGCTCCCCGAAAGACCGTGGCGAGCCCCTCCGAGGCGCAGAACAGATAGACGTTCTGGCCGATGAAGCCGGTATCGACCGAGGCGTAGAGGCGGCGCTCTTCGGCAGAGACATCCGTCATGCGCTCGCCATGCGCGACATAGACGAGGTTGAGCGGTGCGGTGGCGACGAAATCCTGAAGGCCGGTCTGCGCGCGGATATCGTCCTTCAAATGGGGCAGTAGCGTATGGGCCTTCGGCTCATAGAGCCAGACGCCGTCGGCCATCGCGACGTAGATGTCCATCACCATGACATGGCGCCAATAGGGGGCGGTCCGGTCGCCGCTCGGACGATTGACGCCGAAGGCCGCCCATAACAGATCGGACAGAACCTGCACCGGAAGCGGCCGGTCCGAATATTCGCGCGTGGAACGCCTCAGCTTGAGCGCTGCGGTCAATGGCTGGCCGCCCTCGCTTCGCGGCGGCGGCAAGTCGAAGGGCTTAGGCTCCTGCGCAACCGCGACCGTTGGAGCTGCGGCAAGCGCCGCGCTGGCGAGAATTCCGCCACTGGCTTGGCGTCGCGTCATCATCGTCACTCCTTTGTCAGACCAAGATAGGCCCGGAGCCGTTTGAGACCAACAAGTTGTAGAGCAGGGCCGAATACGGCGGCATTTACCCAGCCGAATAGGAGGCTGCCGACGATTCCTTCCATAAGGTTTCTAGCGGAGCCTATAGGTGCGGTTGAGAAGACGCCCGCCCAGCCATGCGCGAGGGGGAGGTTTGGAAACAGCACTGCCGCGAGGACGCAAAGCGCAAACAAGATCACTAAGGCTACCGCCAACGCCCAACTGGCGGCGAGAACATGAATTGGCTTCGTCCAAGGCTTTCGTTCATGGTTTTCCATTGGTAGTCCCTCCCCTTTTGGATGCCGCGCTTTGGGGACAAGCCTCGTGCCCAACCTCCAGTACAAGTTACAAAGCGGCACGACCGCAAGCTGTCGATACCAAGGCGCGTGGCTTGTGCCTGTCGCGCTCAGGCATACCCCATAGGCATGCATATATTAGCCCGCAGGAGGTTTTCTATGTTCATTTTTCGGCACATCACTGCGATCCGATCCATCAAGCTCAGGGGCCGGGTAACGATATCCCGCGCTGTTTCGTCGTGAGCGATAGGACCCTTTCGCAAACGGCCAAGACTCTGATCAAAGCCAAGAAGCGCATTCAGGACGGCGATATTGATGTCAATACGCTCTGTTTGGAAGCGGAGGAGACACCACAGGAAAAGAATACCGCGTGACACGCGCGCGTGATCGGGGCAGACAAAGCGATGGCCCACTACAACGTGATGGGGCCAGTCAAGGCGGCGCTCGAAGCAGCGGTGCGTTACATGGCGGTGGAACTCGGCCCCAAATATATTCGTGTGAATGCTCTTTCGCCCGGACCGGTCGCCACACGCGCGGCATCGGGTATTGAGCACTTTGATGAACTCTTGGAGCGCGCCGTCAAACTGGCTCCCGAGCACAAACTCATAACGCTCGACGATATCGGCGCTCTTGCTGCCTTCCTGGTGAGCGACGCTGCCAAAGCGATCACCGGAAACATTGCTTACGTCGATGCGGGATATCACGTCGTGGGATGACGTTGGATGGAAGCGGTGTCAGACATCGAGAATCGGACATTCGACGAAATCAGGGTCGGGGATTGGTCAGCCTGTGTCGCACGCTGACCAAGCAGGACATCGAGCTCTTTGCCGTGATGTCCGGTGACGTAAATCCAATTCATGTCGATGAAGCGTTTGCGCGCGATGACATGTTCCATACGATCATTGCGCATGGCATGTGGGGCGGAACCCTGATCTCTACCCTGCTCGGCACGGAGCTTCCCGGGCCCGGCACCATCTATCGCAGTCAGACGCTCAATTTCCGAAATCCTGTTGTTCTGGGCGACACCGTGGTGGTAACAGTCACCGTGCGTGAAAAGAATGCGGCCAAGCGAGACGTCATCCTCGATTGCCGCGTCGTGAACCAGACCGGAAAAGTCGTCATCGACGGCGTGGCCACCGTTATTGCCCCGGCCGAGAAGATTTAGCGAACCCGCGTCATTTTGCCGGAAGTCCGGCTTGAGGAGCCTGGGCGTCGTCACCGGGAGCTCATTGCCCAGACGCAAGGCCATGACCCAATCCGCATTGCCGTCGTCAATCCCATCGATGACCTCTCCCTAGCCGGTGCGATCGAGGCGGCACGCGCCAAGCTGATTATTCCGATTTTGATCGGTCCCCCCGATGCCATTAAGGCTGCGGCCAATGCGAGTGGCATCGACATTTCAGGGTACGAAATTGCCCCTGCGACAGATGCCGAGGCAGCCGCCGCAAAGGCCGTGGACCTCGTGCTTGCCGGCTCGGCCGACGCGATCATGAAGGGCGCGCTGCATACCGACGCGCTCATGCATGCTGTCGTCGCTGGAGACCGCAACCTGCGCACGGAACGGCGCGTCAGTCACGTCTTCGTCATGGACGTGCCGACCTATCCCCGGCCGCTGCTGATCACCGATGCGGCTATCAACATCTATCCCGATCTCGAGGCGAAACGAGATATCGTCCAGAACGCGATCGAACTCGCGCACGCACTCGGCATTGAAAGGCCGAAGGTCGCAATCCTGTCCGCGGTCGAGACCGTCTCGCCCAAGATCAAGTCCACGCTCGATGCGGCAGCCCTTTGCAAGATGGCAGACCGCGGCCAGATCACGGGCGGCATCCTTGATGGGCCGCTTGGGTTCGACAATGCCGTTTCCGCCGACGCGGCGAAGACAAAGCACATCGTCTCGCCAGTGGCGGGACAGGCTGACATCCTGCTCGTGCCGGACCTTGAGGCGGGAAACATGTTGGCGAAGCAGCTTGAATACTTGGCCGACGCCGATGGAGCAGGGATCGTACTTGGCGCGCGCGTTCCCATCGTGCTGACCAGCCGAGCCGATAAGACGCTGAGCCGGATGGCGTCCTGCGCCATCGCCCTGTTGCTCGCGCATCACTACCGCGAGCAAGGCGCGCTATGAACGGACCGATGGCGCCGCAATGCCGGGGTGTGGCTTCTGCGTCGATGGGTCGGATTGTGTCTACCAGCTGTCGCGCTTAGTTTGATTGGCACCTGATGTGTGTCCTGGTCAAAAGGACGGCGCGGTGATGGGTCCAGACACTTGGCTTGCCGGCTATGAGCCGCGCGAGGGGTCTTGGTGGCCGACCTGGACTGCATGGCTCGACGCGCAATCGGGCCGATCCGGTCCAACCGGCACCGCTCGGCAAGGCGGCGGCTGGATTCGCGCCGCTGAGGATGCGCCCGGGCGCTATGTTTCGGTGAAGTGAGAGGCACAGGCGTCATGGATCCAAAGGAGAAAGCGATCGTGATCACGGGTGCGGCGCAAGGGCTTGGCCAAAAAATGGCGGAGGTCTTAGCGGGCCAAGGAGCCAGGATTGCACTTGTCGACCTCGATGAGGCGAAGCTTCAGGAGACCGCGCGCCTTTGTGCAAATGTTGGCAGCCAAGCCAAGAGCTACCCGGCCAATGTGGCGGAGGAGGCGGCAGTGGAGGCGCTCTTCGCCAGCGTGCGTAAGGACTTTGGGAGCGTAGACGGCCTTATCAATAACGCCGGCACCAACCGCGATGCCTTGTTGGTCAAAGTGAAGGACGGCAAGGTGCAAAACAAGATGTCGCTCGCCGACTTCAACAAGGTGATCGCAGTCGACCTGGTTGGTGTCTTTCTTTGCGGTCGTGAGGCCGCGGTGCACATGGTCGAAGGCGGACGCGGCGGGGTGATCATCAACATCTCCAGCATCTCTCGCGCCGGCAACATCGGACAAACCAACTACGCCGCCGCCAAGGCAGGTGTGGCCGCCATGACGGTGACCTGGGCCAAGGAGCTGGCGCGCTACAAGATACGCGTCGCCGGCATTGCTCCGGGATTTTGCGACACGCGTATGGTGGCCAACATTAAGCCGGAGATCCGTGAGAAGATAATCTCGACGATTCCGTTGAGACGATTGGGGGAGCCGGAAGAGATCGGCGGCACGGTGCTCTATATCCTGCAGAACGACTACTACAACGGCCGCATCCTCGAGATCGATGGGGGCCTGCGTTTGTGATTGCTGGCAGATTGGCATCAAGGGAGGAAGAATGGCTACACGCGAAACCGTGCTGTGCACGCCGCTGCGCACAGCGATCGGCACGTTCGACGGCAGTCTGAAATCGGTGCCGGCGACCGAACTCGGCGCCACCGTGGTGCGCGCCGTACTGGCCCGCTCAAAACTTGATCCAGCCAAGATCGGTACGGCGGTGATGGGCAACGTGATCGAGGCCGGCAACAAGATGAATCCAGCGCGGCAATCAGCCGTCTATGGCGGGCTTCCCGTCGACGTCCCGGCCATGACGGTCAACCGCGTCTGCGGTTCCGGTGCCCAAGCTATCGTCTCCGCCGCCCAGGAAATCATGCTCGGCATGTCGGACAGTGCGATCGCCGGCGGCATGGAGAACATGGACATGGCCCCCTATCTCGCCGCGGGCGGGCGGTGGGGTTATCGGCTTGGCGACGCCCAGATCTACGACAGCATGCTGCGCGACGGGCTGAACGATGCGTTCTCGGGCGAGCATCCGGCTGGCACACCGAGGATCTGGCCAAATCTCGCCAGATCACGCGTGAGGAGCAGGATCGGTGGGCCGTGCGATCCCAGCAGCGCTTTTCCGCAGCGCAAGCCGCCGGGAAGTTCGGGAGAGATCGTTCCGTTGAGGTGAAAGGCCGGAAGGGGCCGGAAGTTCTTCGACAAGGACGAGCACAACCGACCGGGCACGACACTCGAAGCTCTAGCCAAACTGCATCCGGCATTCCGCAAGGACGGAACGATCACCGCCGGAAATGCACCGGGGCTCAACAGCGCCGCCGCCGCCATGATAGTGGCGGAGCGGGACTGGGCCGAGCAGCAAGGTCTTCAGCCGATGGCGCGGCTCGTGTCTTACGGCATCGCCGCGGTCGAGCCGGGCATGTTCGGCCTGGGTCCGATCCCTGCCGTCCGTCAAGCCCTTGCCCGGGCAGATTGGACGATCGCCGACATCGAACGCATCGAGATCAACGAGGCCTTCGCCGCCATCGTCGATTGCGGTTACGCGTGAGCTCGGCCTTGCCGAGACATCGTGAACGTAGAAGGCGGGGCCATCGCTCATGGGCACCCGATCGGTGCGACCGGCGCGGTCCTGACCACGCGGCTGCTCCATTCGATGCAGCGGGACGGCATCAAGCGCGGCGTCGTCACCCTTTGCATCGGCGGCGGCCAAGGCATCGCCTTGGTCCTCGAGAGCCTGCATTAGGAGGCACGGCGAAGGCTCGCTTGCTTCGTGGCAACCAAGCACAGCCTCCTCTCCGAGCTCGGCGGTCACCGCGGTGACGCAGAGTATGCCAGGATCCATCGTCCATCTCCGGCCATATTTCGGCCAGGGTGCGCTGGCCCATGAAGAGGCCGATATGACCACCCGGAGCAAGTTTCTTTATGATGGCGGAAGAAGGTGTGCCGATGAGCTTCTCGGCATTGAACACCTGTTCCTCGGTGGTGATATCGTCGGACTGTCCGGCGAGAAGGTAGGTAGGTACGGTGATGTCCTTCAGCGCAAGCTTGCGGCCAAGGGCCACGAATGTGCCTTTAGCCAGCCGGTTTTCCTTGAACAAGAGCTTGACCGCCTGAAGGTAATAGACGCCCGGCAGGTCCATCGGGTTTTCGTACCACCGTTCAAAGCGCTCGGTACGCTCGATGTAGCACTTGTCCTCGATATGGGCGAATAGGTCCACGTATTTGCCCATGAACTGCTCACCGGGATGCATGTCCTTCCAGCCGGCCAGCATCGTCTTGCCGAGCATCCGGCCACCGCCGACGTCGACCATCTCCTGATAGATGTCAAGAGGCAGCCTATGGACGAGCTCCTTGATGGGTCCATGTCCGGCGTCGGTGTCGATGGGTGCGCCAGCAAGGACCAGACTCTGACCTTTTCCGGGAAGCGGGCTGCAAACATGGCGCACATCCAACCGCCTTGGCAAAGGCCGATCAGGTACACCGCGCCGCCAAGATCGTCCACCACGACGTTGATTTCCGCCAGGTACTTATCGATATCGAAATTCCGCATCGCATCGGTGGCGCCCTTCCAGTCGGTGACGAGCACGCGATCGAGGCCTGCCCCCAGCAGGGTCTCGACCAAGCTCTGGCCCTTGGCATAGTCCGTGATCGTCGAGCTATGCCCGGCATAGGGCGGGTCAACGAGGACCGGCGGGACTGATGCTCAGTTTTCCAGCAGTCCCGAGGCGCATGGTATCGAGATCAAGGACGACGCGATTGTCCGTTGCCCGATCGGGGGGCGACGGAGCGCTGATCTCGCCAGCCTCGGCGACGAATTTCAGGTTGTCCCTGAATAGTCTGAGACCTTCATCGCCAAGCTCGATTGCCGCCGCGTAAGGCCAGAACCATGGGACCGAATGCTCCGATTTCGGATTGATTGCTGCTTCGCGATGCTCCATGCGTTCAGCCTCATCAAAAAATTGCTTAGGTAGCTCTTTAAGGATTGCCAAAGTGTGGATAGCGATCATGCGCTCCTCATCGGTTGGGATCACCCAAACGGAGACGGGACTGGCGATCGTACTGATCCGTTGCTCGCCTCGTGCATTCGCCGCGGCGTCGAGCTCGATACCGAGCCAAGCCGACTGGCGGCAGACAGCTTCGCGAACAGAGCTCGTGTTTTCGCCGATGCCGGCGGTGAAGATCAAGGCATCGAGGCCCTCGGCAGCGGCCGCGAGCGAGCCGAATTCCCAGCATATTCGGTAAATGAAAAGATCAACCGCCTGCCTCGCATGCGCATCATCACTAGCCAAAAGATCACGCATATCACTGCTGATGCCCGACACGCCTTTGAGGCCGCATTCGTGATAGAGCATGGCCTCGATTGCTTCCACCGCCATGCCCTTGGTCTGCATCAGCCAGAGCAGCAGGCCTGGGTCGATTTCGCCTGGACGCGTACCCATCAGAAGCCCAGAGAGCGGGCTGAACCCCATCGTCGTCGCCACACTGCGTCCGCCGACGAGCGCGCACATGCTGGCACCGTTGCCGAGATAGGCGACTGCCGTGCGACCACCGGCAGCCCGCTCATCGAACCGAGGTAGGACGCTGGCAATGTATTCGTAGGAGAGCCCGTGAAAACCGTAGCGCCTCGCCCCTGCCTCGGTGAGCTTCCGTGGTAGGCCGTAAAGCTGCGCAATCTCGGGGATGGTCCGATGGAAGGCCGTGTCAAAACAGGCGACCTGCGGCATCTTGGGGTTCAACTTCGCGAGCGCCTCAATCGGCTCCAGATTGCGGGGCTGATGCATGGGAGCAAGAGGGATGAGCTCGCGGAGCCGCTCAAGCAGGCCGGCATTGATCAGCACGGGTGCTGTATGCTCGAGCCCACCGAGCACGACATGGTGCCCGGCGGCCATGATCCTGCCGCGACCGCATCGTTGCTCGATCCATTCGATCAGGGCCTCGATCAGCTTGTGAACCGAGAAATTGGAGTTTTGGCCCAAGGCAGTCCGGTAATCTCGGCGCCAGAGGCATCGCGTGCATGGAAGCGTGGCAACGTCCCGATGCCGTCGATCTCGCCATGGGTCAGACGATCGAGCCCATCACCGCCCACGCCATAGACGGCGAATTTGATGCTGGACGAGCCCGCATTGACAACGAGCACGACGTCCTGGCTCGGATCGGCCTTGTGGGCCAACTCAGACCGGTCCTGCCGCGGCGGGGCCCCACTGCCGCTCATGGGGTAACCAACTCATCCTCTGTCTCCAACCTTCCTGCGGATCGCCTGCAACATGAACTCAGCAGACTAAAGCCAGTGAAGCGAAGGTCGTGGGAGCAATGTATTGGGCCTATTCTTGGCTCCGTATCACGGGTTCCGCACGCATCCGATCTACTTAGCGGATAGGCCTCTCTGGGTGTTCAACGCGACAGTACAAATCGGCCACTTCCAATCCCGTACCTCGGGCATGTCCTCGCCATGCTCGACAATGTAATGGCGATGATCGGACAGCTTGTCTCGCATGGCCTGGCGTACGAATGCCGCACTGGTGGCGAGCGACGGGACGCGGTCGATGACGTCGATCACCAACTGGAAGCGATCGATGTTGGTTGCGCACGGCCATATCGAAAGGGGTCGTCGTGGTGCCCTCCTCCTTATAGCCGCGCACATGGAGGTTGTGATTGGTGCGCCGGTAGGTGAGCCGGTGAATGAGCCACGGATAGCCGTGATAATTGAAAATGATTGGCTTGTCGGCGGTGAATAAGGCATCGAATTCGCGGGCTGAAAGCCCGTGGGGGTGTTCCTCCTGCGGTTGCAGGCGCATGAGATCAACGACGTTCACCACTCTGACCTTGAGCTCAGGAAAATGCTCCCCTAACAGAGTTGCCGTAGCCAACGTCGGAAGGGTTGGCACGTCACCGGCGCAGGCCATAGTCACGTCAGGCTCGCCATCGACATCGTTGCTGGCCCAGGCCCAAATACCAATGCCGGCGTCGCAATGGTGAATGGCATCTTTGAGCGAAAGCCACTGCAGCTCGGGCTGCTTGCCGGCCACGACGACATTGACCAAGTTTCGGCTCCGCAAGCACCTGTCGAAAGTAACGAGCAAGGTGTTCGCGTCTGGCGGCAAGTAGACGCGGATCACGTCCGACTTCTTGTTCACAACATGGTCGATGAAGCCTGGGTCTTGGTGGCTGAAGCCATTGTGGTCCTGATGCGAGACATGGGAGGTGAGAAGATAGTTGAGCGACGCGATGGGCCGGCGCCAAGGCACCTCCCTGCTCGCCACCTTCAGCCATTTTGCGTGCTGATTGAACATTGAATTTACGATGTGGATGAAGGCCTCGTAGCTCGAAAACAGGCCATGCCGTCCCGTGAGCAGATAGCCTTCGAGCCAGCCCTGGCAGATATGCTCGCTCAGGATTTCCATGACGCGGCCGTCTGGGCTGAGATGGTCGTCGCTGTCGAGGCGCTCAGCATCCCAGGTGCGGTCGGTAACCTCGAATAGGGCGTTGAGGCGATTGGATGCGGTCTCGTCAGGCCCAAAGACGCGAAAGTTGCGGGTGTCCGCATTGAGCAACCGATCCCACATCGCGCAGATAAGTGCCAAGAACCCTTGTTGACTTAGCGTAAACTCTGGCCTGGCTCAGGCATCTCGACCGCGTAAGCGTCAACTTTGGGCAGCTTAAGGTCCTTAAGCAAACATCCGCCATTCGCATGCGGATTTGATCCCACGCGCCGCTCGCGCTCAGGCGCAAGCGCCGCAAGCTCCGCTCGCAGCCTGCCAGAAGCGTCGAACAGCTCTTCGGCTCTATAGCTGCGCAACCATCGTTCGAGGATGGCGAGATGCCCAGGATTGGTACGCACCTCGGCGAGAGGAACCTGGTGCGAGCGCCAAGTACCTTCCATCTTGAGACCATCGACCTCTTTGGGCCCCGTCCACCCCTTCGGCGTGACAAGGGCAGAAGCACCGGCCAGCGCGGACGGAAGGCTTCTTCGCGGGTGCGTGCGCGTTTCTGAATTTCGCCAGTCTGAGCAACCACCTGATCGAGAGTGTCGGCCATTTTGAGGTGCATCGCGGCCGGCTCAAAACCTTCCACGAAATAAGGCGTGTAGCCGTAACCGCGAAGCAGGCTAGTCAATTCGTCTCGGTGGATGCGGGCCAGGATGGTGGGATTGGAGATCTTATAGCCGTTGAGGTGAAGGATCGGCAGAACAACGCCGTCGGTCGCGGGATTCAGGTATTTGTTGGCGTGCCATGCAGCAGCAAGCGGGCCGGTCTCGGCCTCGCCGTCACCGATGACGCAGGCAACGATCAGGTCTGCATTGTTGAAGGCCGCGCCAAAAGCGTGGGCGAGGGAATAGCCGAGCTCGCCGCCTTCGTTGATTGATCCTGGCGTCTCCGGTCCGGTGTGACTTGGAATGCCGCCCGGGAAAGAGAACTGGCGAAACAGCTCCCTTAGACCTTCCGGCGTCCCGAGTGATGGCGGGAAAGCACTCGGTGTAGCTTCCTTCCAAATAGGTGTTTGCTACGATTGCGGGTGCACCGTGACCAGGACCGGTGACGAATATCATGTTGAGGTCGTGGTTGCGAATGACCCGGTTGAGGTGAACGTAGATGAAATTAAGTCCGGGTGACGTGCCCCAGTGGCCAAGCAGGCGAGGTTTGATGTGCGCCGGTCTCAGCGGCTCGCGCAGCAGTGGATTATCAAGCAGATAGATCTGTCCCACGGAAAGGTAGTTTGCCGCGCGCCAATAAGCGTCAATGCCGTCACGCTTGTCCTTACTCAGTCGATCGTTCATTCCTATCCATGTGGTTCACTGGTGCCAGACAAGATATGTGCACTCAAACTCAGCGCGCGTTTGTTAATTGGATTGCTGCCCCTGTGAGCTTTCCTCAAAGGTCGAAAGTCTCATTCAATGCCGGCATCTCGATGCGTGTGTCGGCCAGTTTGGCTGCAAAGGATCGCATAACATCTTCTTCGCCGTGAACGAGGAAGGTGCGGCTGGCATCAGCTCGTTTATGCCATGCCAGCAACTCTGCCTGATCCGCATGGGCAGAAAATCCGTTGATCGTGTGTATACTGGCTTTGACTTGGATATCTTCGCCGAAGATGCTGACTTGCTTTGCCCCATCGATAATGCGGCGAGCCAGGGTTCCCACGGCGGCATAGCCCACGAATACGATGCTCGAGTCCGCTCGCCAAAGATTATGCTTGAGATGGTGCATGACCCGCCCGCCGGTGCACATTCCTGAGCCAGCAATGATGATCGCCCCGCCTTTAATGCTGTTCAAAGCGACGGACTTCGACGTCTCCCGAACGAATTGCAGCCACGCAGGTTGAATGGGTCGCCGCTATTGCGGAAGAGTTCGGCGACCTTTGGCTCAAGACATTCAGGGTGATGCTCGAAGATTGCGGTAGCCGAAATCGCCAGCGGCGAGTTCAGAAATACTTGCATCGTATTTGGTAGGCGGTCCTGTTCCAGGCCTTGGCGTAGGAAATAGAGCAGCACTTGCGCACGTTCGAGCGCAAAAGTCGGAATGATTTACGTTTCCCCCCGATGCGCGAACGTCTCGTTGATGGCCTGGTAGAGTTCATCGACCGAGAGATGCAGCGGTTTATGCAGGCGGTTGCCGTAGGTTGTTTCCAGCACGACGACGTCCGTCTTGGGCGGGATCGCAGGGTTTGGCAGCAATGGGCCACCGATATTACCGAGATCGCCGGAAAACAGAACTCCGCAGTGAAGGTCACGCTCCTCGAGTTGCAGGAAGATGCGGGGCGAGGCCGAGAATATGGCCTGCATCGAGGAAGGTCGCATGGATGCCCGGGGCGATTACGAACGATGGTCCAGTATGTGGCGGTCCGCCCGAAGAAATCGAGGGTGTTGAGCGCATCGAGCACCGAGTACAGCGGTTGGAACGCTTTCTGGTTGGCGCCATGTCGCGCTGCCCTGTGGGCAAGGTAGCGCCCCTCTTCCTCCTGCAACTGGGCCGCATCAAGCAACACCAGCCGGGTGAGTCCACGCGTGGCTGCGGTCGTGATGATTTCACCACGGAAGCCTCTTTCCGCGAGAAGCGGCAAGCGTCCACAATGATCAAGATGGGCGTGTGTCAACAGTACATAGTCGAGGGCCGTCGGATCAAAACCGAAGGGACCCGCATTCTCCTTCTGCAAGTTCATGCTCACCCTGGTAAAGGCCGCAATCGATGAGGACATGGCGGCCGGCGGATTCGATCAGGTGACAAGAACCTGTGACACCTCGATCGGCGCCATGAAAAGACAGCTTCAAGAAAATCCTCCCTGAATTCAGATTGCAGAGCCGTATCACATTGCGAGGGACGTGACTGAACTCGCGTGAGACAGCTCGTCAACGCGTATGCGGCAGGGGTTCGCCGCTTTGCTTATGCCAACGCAGGATGCCGTCCCAGATCTCTTGTGCGGTTTCAGCGAACCAGAATAGATCGCGATCCTCTGGATCGATGACGCCTTCATCAACCAGGTAATCGATGTCTGTCAACTCGCCGCCAGTAGCTCTCGCCCACAAGCACGACTGGGATCGGCTTGATCTTGCGTGTCTGTACCAGGGTTAGGACCTCGAACAGCTCGTCGAATGTGCCATAGCCGCCTGGAAAGGCAACGAGCGCACGCGCCCGCAGAAGCAGATGCAGTTTGCGCAACGCGAAATGAATGAAAGCTGAAACAGAGATCAGCTGTGACGTAGGGGTTCGGATATTGTTCGTGCGGCAGGCTGATATTCAGGCCAACGGAAGGCTCGACGTCGAAAGTCCCGCGATTGGCCGCCTCCATTATACCCGGGCCGCCGCCGGTCATGATAACCGTATGCGGCGCAGGGTGGCCGCTGTTGGCCTCGCCGACCAGGCGTCCGAACTCGCGGGCAATCTCATAGTAGTGGCTCTTTGCCAGAATTCGCTCGGCGATCGCGAGCCGCCGCTCGAGGTTCTTGTTACCAGTATCGGCTGCCAATGCCCGGCGCAGCATTTCGACCTTGCGGCGTGCAGCTGCGCCTTCGCAGATGCGCGTGCCGCCGAAGACTACTATGGTGTGACGAATTCCATGCTCCGCAATTAACAATTCCGGCTTAAGATACTCGATCAGAAGGCGTACGCCGCGAAGGTCGTTGCGCGAGGAAATCAACGTCCTCCTCGGCCAGTCGATAGCTCGAACTGTTCAAAATCGCCTGAACGCGACGTAGCGCTTCGGGATCTTCCTCAGCGGCCTTGGGGACTTGCCACGGCAACGGCTCGCGCCGCTCGCGCGGGTGGGGAGGCTCGGGTATTTCGCGGTTCTGGCCGCCTGTTGATTGATCTTTTTCCATCGTCATCTGACCGCCAACGTACGTGTAGCATTCGCGCGCAGAACCTATAAATATGCCCCGCTAGCGGGGGCCCGTCGCTAGGGCAATTGGCTCAAGGAAAGCATGCCTGTAAGTCAGCCACTATTGAATGACCCAGGTCGAATGCCGGTTTGGAGCTGGCGATAGGATGGCTTGCGAAGTGATCGGAGCACACCCAGAGAAGAAGTGAAGGCTGACGCACAAGCTTTCGCCTTTGGCACATTTCGGAACTAATGCTTCCCGCGAGTACCCCCCCGGCTTATGGCTCCAGGCCGCCCGACGCCGAGCAAGCCACCAAGCTAGAAGCACAGACTCCCGGTCACGCTAGTACAGACAGATCAGGGGTGGGTTCCTAGTTGCCAAAAAGGGCAATTTACTTGGCTACGTCGCGACGGCGGTCCATTGAACGACTTTCTAGCGATCAATCGTTGCGCGCAGTTGGAGCGGCACTCAAAGGAACGACAGCCAATGAATGCGCGTGAACCTGGAGAAGTGAGCGGGTCACATCGCGATGGCGCCAAGGACCCCGCAAACGGCGAACTTGGCCCGGAAGAAATCTGGAAGGAGCCGGCTGATCGGCTTCTCGACCGACTCGCGAACGACCCCTGCGGGCCTTGATACCGCAGAGGTGCAATCGCGGTTGACGACCTACGGACCCAACGACGCCGCAACCGTCAAGCGTTCGCCGCTCTGGCTGCAATTCCTCGCCCGCTTCCGCAACCCGCTGGTCATCATCCTGCTCGTCGCGAGCGGGTTGTCCGCGGCGACTGGTGACGTCGCAAGCTTCGTCATCATCGTTATGCATCGTCATGCTCAGCATCACCTTCGATTTCGTCCAGGAAGTCCGGGCACAGAATGCGGTTGAGGCGCTGCGCCGGTCGGTAGCGGTGCAGGCAACCGTGCGGCGCGACGGGACGAGCGTCTCGGTGCCGATCGATCAACTGGTCCCCGGCGACATTGTCGAACTGATCGCCGGCGATCTTGTTCCAGCCAACTCGCGGCTGCTCGAAAGCCGCGATCTCTACGTCAACCAGGCGCTCCTGACGGGCGAGCCCTATCCGGCCGAGAAGCAGGTCAGCGATGCGGCGTCGGGCGCGGAAAACCCGCCGGAGCGTCCAACGCCGTATTTGCCGGCACCTCCGTGATCAGCGGCACCGCAACAATCCTGATCTGCCGAACTGGCGGCAGAACGGCGCTCGGCCATCTCGCGACCAGCCTGGCGGAAAAGCCGCCGGCCACCGCCTTCGCGGTCGGCATTCGCCGCTTCGGCATGCTGATCATGCGCTTCACCGTGTTGATGGTGCTGTTCGTCCTGGTGGTGAACATCTCTTTCCATCGGCCGGTGCTGGAGTCGCTGATGTTCGCGGTGGCACTCGCTGTCGGGCTGACGCCCGAACTGCTGCCGATGATCGTGACGGTCACGCTTGCCCGGTCGGCGATGCAGATGGCCAAGCGAAAGGTGATCGTGAAGCGCCTTCCGCGATCCACGATCTCGGCGCCATGAATGTGCTGTGCACCGACAAGACCGGCACGCTGACGGAAGCCACGATCAAGCTCGTGCGCGCGATCGACGGGCCGCGGCGCCGAGAGCGCAGCGCGCCTATGCCTATGCCTATATCAACAGCCAGTTCGAAAGCGGCATGAAAAGTCCGCTCGACGAGGCGATCCTCGCTGCCCATCCGTTCGACATGACGGGCTGGAAGAAGATCGACGAAGTGCCGTTCGATTTCGAGCGGCGGCGTGTCTCGGTCCTGGTCGAGCACGACGCCAAGCGCCGTTTGATCGTCAAGGGTGCGCCGGAGGATCTGCTGCGGCTGTCGGGGCGATACGAGGATGCGGACGGAGAGGAGCGGCCGCTCGACGCTGCGCACGCGCCGATCTTCGAGGCCACCCTCGACGCGCTCGGCGCGCAGGGATTCCGCGCGCTGGGCATAGCCAGCCGCGTGGTCGACGCGAGCCACGAGACCGCCGCGATCGCGGACGAGAGCGACCTTGTTTTCTCCGGCTTCGCCGTATTCCTGGATCCTCCCAAGGCCAGCGCCGGAGCGACGATCCAGGCGATGGCGGCCGCGGGCGTCTCGGTGAAGGTGCTGACCGGCGACAACGAGCTCGTGACCCGCCACGTCTTCGCCGAGATCGGCGTGCCGGTCACGGGCGTGCTCACCGGCGACGCGCTGGACGCATCTCTCGGACGAGGCACTGATCGGGCAATTGCCGCGGGTCAATTTGTTCTGCCGCGTCAATCCCGCAGCAGAAGCTTCGGATCCTGCTGGCGCTGAAGCGGCTTGGCCATGTCGTCGGCTTCATGGGCGATGGCATCAATGACGCTCCGGCGCTGCATGCGGCCGATGTCGGGATTTCGGTCGATGGCGCCGCCGATGTCGCGCGCGCGGCTGCCGATCTGATCCTGCTCGAACACGACCTTTCGGTGGTGCGCGAAGCCGTGGTCGCCGGGCGCGGCACGGTCCAGAACGTATCCAAATACGTTCTGATGGGCGCGAGCTCGAATTTCGGCAACATGTTCAGCATGGCCGGCGCAGCGCTGATCCTGCCGTTCCTGCCGATGCTGCCGATCCAGATTTTGCTGAATAACCTGATCTACAACGTGTCGGAGATCGCGATCCCGTTCGATCAGTGTCGATCCGGAGGCTGTCGCCGGGCCAGTGAAATGGGACATCAAGCTGATCGAGCGTTTCATGCTGGTATTCGGGCCGGTCAGCTCCATCTTCGATTTTATCACCTTCTACGCTTTGCTGAATTTGTTTGGCGCCGGCGAGGCGCTGTTTCAGACCGGCTGGTTCATCGAGTCGATGACAACCCAGGTGCTGGTGGTCTTCTGCTATCCGAACGCGGCGGCGGTTCTTTCGGAGCAGGCCGCGCGGGTTCCTCGTCGCCATGACCCTTGGTGCGGTCGCTGTCGCGATCGTTCTTCCGCTTATTCCGTTGGGCCGGTGGTTCGGCTTCGTGGCGCCGCCGCCGCTGTTTTTCGTCTTCCTGATCATCGTGACAGCTGCGTATCTGGCGCTCGTCGAAATCACCAAGGGCATTTTCTACCGCCACTGGGCCGGACGATCACCGCGGCCCACGATGGGCCGCCTGCACGTTGTGGGAGCGCTGCCCGCATGGAAGGCTAATCACCTCCGAATGAGCTCACTGAGAACAGGCGAACGACAGACATCGACAGGAGATTTCAAAAGGGCGAAGGCGGCAATCCCGCCGGCAGACCGAGGTGTGCCCGAAACAAGACCACGCTGGCGATCGAGGCATTGATTGATGGCTAGGCTGAGGCTATCACGCCGTAAGGCGAACGGCCGTAAGCACGTGAACTCCACTCGTCTGCATCATGCGGTCCATCGGATCTTGCCGACGTTGGACCTGCTTGAGCGTCGGCCACAGGCGCGTTGAAGTTGGCATCAGTGCCTTCATTTTTGCCAGCGAATTGCTGAATTAGCGACCCGCAAGTCATCATCAGGTGGCGGTGCGTGCCGGTCGTTGACCCACATCAAACTCGTGGCGTGAGAAATCGTGCACCCGCTGCTGCTGTCGGGTTCAAGAAAGCGTACGCCGAGGCAACATACGCAAGGCCGACTATTGTCGCTCTCGTACAGCTGGCGAATTCCGTTCGCATCGGACCTCTCCTCGGCGACTTCAAGATAGGCACCGCGAAGACGATCCGTTGGGAGCTTCACCTCTGCCGCCGAAGCCATCCGTTTAGCAGTCGAGGAGGAATCGACTGGGCCTCAAGCATGCGGCCGAGAAGGCCATGGCAGACATGAAACAGTGCAAATAACGTCTTAGGCCAGCTCTGCTAGCGATCCTGCTTAGGATTTCGCCATCGCGTTCTTAAGCATGCCGACGATGATGGTGAGCTGGAGGTACCTGTGCTTGTTCCAGCCGAGCTGCCAGAAGTGGTAGCAACTTAACGAACGAGTCCGTTTAAGGGTTCCCGATGGTTCGCGTGCATGCGAGTTTGGGGCCTGCGCAGAAGGATCGTGGTGAACGTCAATGGCGAGGATCGCTTGCGGCTTGCGGCGATCGTGGCCAATCGAAACAGCCCGCAGAAGCATGTCTGGCGTGTCCGGATCATCCTGCTGACGGGCGGAACCGGGCGGCGCTTAAAACGGGGCGTCTTCCGATCGATCGTTCACCTCCAGGCCGCCATCAATCGCCCATTGATGAATTCATTACTCGGAGAGCGAGCGAGCAGCCTTCGTTCCACGGGTAAAAACGAGGGCGTGAAGTTCGGCCTCACCAAAAACCCGGCTGATCTCTCTGAATGCGAAGAAAGGGATCAGGGCGACACACATGATGATCGCGACGGATGTAAATCCCCCAATCGTTCCTCCGCCAATATCTGGCATGCCCTGGACCGCGGTCTTCCCATGCAACATTGCAACGATAATTTCTTCTGCGATGTAGGCGCATATGAGCAAAATAGTGAATGCCAGAGATTTATATACAATTGGATATGCCAGAGGCTTTTCCCTGAATCTATCGGCGAAATGCAATCCTTCCGCCACGAGAATTATTTTGGCTAGAACCAATGCGTTGATTAGCGCAAATCCGTAAAATCTATAACTGATGTGTTGATTGCTCAGCACAACCCATTCGTGAAGAACAAACAAACCGAAAACGATCACAAGATAAACGAAAATACCGATAAACTTCTTTGCCTCATCAAGCAGAATCTGTTTCACGGGGCGTTTGCGCTTGTTTCCGGATTCCTCTTCCTGGGCTAAGTCACCGATTTGATTACTCATTGCGAGCGCTCCACGAAGTTCCACAAAAGGAGGGTTCCACCGAACCCTCACCATAGGGGTACGACGGCCGATGACAAGTACACGATGGCAGTCGCGGCCCGGCAAACAACGGTGTGCAGGCACCGGGGCCTGGGTACGGGTCAGGCCAAGCCCCCCGGCATTCTAACGAACCCGCCACGGTCCCGTTCTTTCTTGAAGGTCGCCAGCGGGTCGCCACCAAGGTTTTTTTCGGCCGCGTTCTGCCCTGTGTGCCGGCGTTGCCGAGAGTTCCAACCCAAAAAAGAGAAGCGAGCGGTGAGGCCGGATCACATGACTGAAAATGCGCGGTACCGCATTCCTGATCCTGTTCGCAGCCTCGGCGGCGGTCGTAGGATCAATGATTGTCCTAGGCAGCGATGGAAAGGTCTGTTTGTGGCACGAAGCGGACCAACTCGATGGGGCGCTGTGACGTCGGCTACTGACCCAAAGCGGACTCAAAGACCGGCGATTCGACCTCGGCTAGCCCTCTACGAGCCGCAACGTATACCTCGCGCGCCGCGTCTGAGTTCATGAAGAAGATACCCAGCCCGACAATCAAATCGGGCCACGCGGATGCGGTGTAAGTGGTGAAAGTCCGGCACCGATAATCGCGGCGTTGGCTAGAACATCGTTTCTCGCGGACAGGAAGGCGGCGCGCGTCAAGCTTCCGCCATGACTGCGATAGCGCGCCAGCATGAGGGCGCAGGTGAGGTTCACAGCCATGGCTCCTGCCCCCGGTCAGAGAAAGCGGGAGCACGCCGGTGGCACGGGAAGCAGGAATTTATCCCAAGCCATCCAGAGCGTCGCTAGCCCCGGAATGAGCAGGATGCCAGCGAGCACCATGCCCACATGCGTGCGGTGACGAGCGCTCCAACCCCAAAGCGATGAGGATTAGGAAGTTGACCGAGGTGTCCTCTAGGAAGTCGATGCTATCGGCGAACAGAGACACCGAGCCGATGGCGAGCGCTACGCTGAACTCGACCCCGAAATAGGCAAGGTTCAGGAGGGCCACGCGGGCGACGACCCGGCGCAAGTCCTCTTCTGTTTCGCTGAGTGGCATACCCATTCCTGTGGACGCTCTACCACGTTCTCAGTGGGGTGACTTACCACCGCTATCCCGCCGGAGGAATGACCTCACCGCTTCGGAGACCGGGTCGGGAAACTCCTCGTGGACGGCCAGTTTGCCGTGCGGCAGTTCGACAGACCGAACATGCGGGACCGACGCAAGTGCTTTCATTTCTGCTTTAGACCTTCTCGGTGTCGCGGCTCCGTAGACCACGAGTATCGGCTCTTTGACACGCTTTGCTGTCTCGATGAATGATGAGTGGTTGGCCATCGGGTCGAGCATGCCGGTAACGAATCGGATGGCGGCATACCGTGCACCTGCACCGGTAACGACAGCCATCTTTTGGGTGAACCGCTCTCCTGTGAGCCAATCTGGGTCGGCGTAGACGTGGCCGCGCGCCATCATGCGCACCATGGCCGGGTTGACGTTGAGCCGGTAGAGTATCTGGCCAAGCACCGGCAGGTCGCTTGCGCGGGCGACCCATTCTCTCACCCGACGTCGTCCACCCATCATGGTCGGCAAGGGGCCACGCCAGGTTGGGGCGATCAGGCATAACATCCCTGCTGAGTTCGGCGAGGCAGCAGCAACCGAGAGGGCGTAGCTCGCGGCGTGCCCGGCAGCTACCGTGGCGAGCGGATGGGTAGCCACATGGGTAAGGACGTATTGCAGAAAGGCCGTATAAGCCGCAGGTTGCCACGGGATTGGCGGGCGGGGCTCGTCTCCAAAACCAGGCCAGTCAATGGCAACGGTAGCGAAGTCGGACGCGAGCCGCTCCTGAAGCGGCCTCATTTCTTGTCGAGTGGATATCGAGCTCAGGGCGGGGAGCAAAAGGACGATCGGTCCTACTCCGAGGCGGTCATATCCGACCCGAACCTCTTGACCCTCCCAACTCCAAATGATGCAATCCGACTCCGCCTTCACGCTGCTTTCCTATGTTAAAAGCGGACCAGAGGTGGCTGTGCAGCCCTTTGAGTGGCTTCGACTACAGATGTAGCATTCGGGTCCAATTTTGGCGTGCCTGGCCTCAGATGGGTTATCAAGCCCCCCAACCACCGATACCGAACTAAAGAGCCGCATAGTCAAGGTGCAAACAAAGCTGGTTGCGGGCCCTCGCGACCAACCTTCACGGAACAGGATTCCTGCGGCACTTAACCGACACTGACACCCCTATCCCGTCGTTCGTTTGTGGGGGGGAGCGGACGTCTTTGGCACACACCTATTACATCAGCTACTGACCCAAAGCGGACCAGGCGCTCGGTCGTGGAGACCGTGCCCGCGGAGCCCACCCATGAATACGCCACCAAATAGGCGCTAAGGGCTACGCTTTTTGGCTCTGTTCCAAGGATACTGCGACGACACGACGTGTCCCTAGCCATAAAGGTGCCAAGGTCTGGTAGATACCTTGGATGCTCAGCCCACCTCCACTTGGAGACGTTTGGTGCCGAACTCGGGGGACTTAACAATGCGCGCATTGGTGGTGCAAGTTGCCGCCCTCTGCGGCATCGCAATGTCGTCTCTGGCAGCGAATGCCGCACAATCAGAAGAACGACTTGTTATGCCCTTTGCGTGCCAGGACCGGGGAGGAGAAGTCGCGCTCGTCCCGGGGCCGAGCCAATCGTATCGAATTTACGGAACTCCCGAACGTCAGTTGTTTACAGCCTGCTCGCCGAAAGCACCTGAGATTTGTCGTAACTGGTTGGTGCACCGGTTTGACATCGACTGCAGCGGCGTCAGGGTCTCGTGGCTATCGGTAGTCGATGCCCTGACGAGGCGGAGTGGCAGCCGCTTTTGGGTCAGCGACGGTCGGCTCCACGTGAAGATGGGACCCTGGTGGAACAGGACGCGCGGCGGACCATGCTACATAAGGCGGCCGTCCGGTTATGCGCCGTGGCGATATGGCCGTCCTGACTTCGATGGGCCATGCGCGAGTGCGCCACCAGATAGCCCACAGCAAGTAATCGACATGCCCTCCGGGTTTGCCCCGGTGGTGGGACCGTTCGCCCACTTCACGTCTGAGCCGAGTGGCCAACCCGAACCGGTCGAGAGGCCTGCGCCTCAGGTCAATAGGGCCGCCGGAGGGCTACCCAAGGAAGAGCGTCGGCCCGACATGCAGACCGCGAATTTAGAACCTTCGGTCTCAAAAGCCGGCCAAACCTTTGGCAGCGCGGAAGCGAGATCATTGATGGCAGGAGCGTCAGTAGCCCGGCTTCCGAAGAGAAGGGAAGCAACGACCAATGAGGTTAGCCCTGGCGGCCAAGCTCCGGTTGCACCCCTGTGGGGCAAGATTGCCAATAACGTTTGGTTTGGACTAGTCGCAACACTTCTAATCTCCGCGATGTGGTTAGTATGGGCGCGGCGTGACGATCGAATGGACGTCACGACCGTGTCTCAACGAGAAACCAACGCTAGGGCATCCACAGGCTTTACGCCCAATCCTTTTCGGCCGCAGCCATCAGCACCGATTGCGCCATCCGCAGAAGTGAGCGAGCGACTGCCGTCGACCCGAAAAGAGGCGCTGCAGGTGCTCGGCGCAAGTCCGGAAACAGGGGAGGAGATGCTGAAGAAGATCGTCAAAACGCTTCGCCAGAACTGGCACCCCGATCGGGCCACCCGAGAGGAAGAGCGTCTAATGAGGGAGCGCAGGCTCAAACAGATCAACGTGGCGTGGGACATCATCCGCGGCAAGCAAGCATCAGCGAAGGGGTCAAGCGCGTGAGGTCAGTTCAGACCCTTGGTCGGCGGAGGCCCGGATCATCCCTCTACAGTCGCGAAAGAAGCTAATCAATGTCGCGCTTCGCTTCCGCTAGGGCATCCTGTTTGCGGGCCGCCAGCGTCTAAAGCGTCGATTGAGCGATCAAGGGCAAATCTGCCCGACCCACCTTAGGTGCGCTGGACCTCTGAGGGAAAAGCGGCTCCTTCACCTCGCACAACGCGTTCTCAAGCCATCGCACCGATGAAGCCGGGCCCTCACCGGGAGTCCGCGAATGACCCAGAGCGGACATTGCGCGACCTTTGCCGGGTCTAGAAGTGATAAGCGAAGGCGCTAGTCTCGTAAATTGCAGCCGCGTAGGACGCCGATCAGGAACCCGCTGATGCGGTCAGGAATTGCCTGACGAAACTCTGTAGCTCATCGGCAGCGCTATCGGAAACCGCCCAATAGTTGATTTTTCCGTCGCTCCAAGACAGGACGAGATAGCCTCGCTGGAGGTTATGACTAATGGATGCGGATAGCGCACGCGTACTTGGCATTTCCGTCAGGCTGATCAGATGCATGCCGGGGCGATAGACGAGAGTCGCAGCCGGCTCGAGCCCAATGACGTCGATCCTTGCACCGACGAGCGGAAAGCCGTCAACGGAGAGATCCTCGACGACGGGCGCGAAAGCATCTTTCCGTTGAACCAAGGCTTCACCGTATGGTGGTCCGAGGAGAGCAGGTCCGTCGGCTGCGGCGCCATGAGGCCGCGGATGTGCGCAGACACGACTTGGCCTCCAAGGTCGTCGCTTTGATATTTGAGCACAACGAAGCTCGTGCCCGCCATTACGGCGCCGAGGAGGAACGATGCTGCCACGGAGCGCCACGAGTAGCGACGGCCCCATGTGCCGACATTCAGTCGCCTAGTGATGCGGCGGCGAAGATCGTCCGACGGCACATCCTCGCCCAGGTCAGAGCGAAGCGCGGCACGGAGCGCGCGACGGGCTTCAAACGCGACATTGAGTGCGGATTCGCGCGCGACGCGCTTCTCGAAACGCGTAGCCTCGATCGCGTCGAGCTCTCCACATAGGCATTGAGAAGAAGCTCATCTTGCTTGGAAAGGATCATGCTGCACTCCCCTCAATGGCTTCGATCAAGAGCCGCCGCGCGCGGGCAAGCTGGGACATCACCGTACCAATGGGGATGCCCACCACCTCGGCAATCGTCCGATAGTTGAGATCGTGGATCTCGCGCAGCACCAGCACTTCGCGGAAGTGCGCTGGCAGGGATGCAACCGCCTTGCGCACTCCTTCAGCCTCGGCTTTGGCGATCAGCGCCAACTCCGGTGTTTGCGCCGCCTCGCTCACAGCCGTCTCGTCTATCTGCTCGCGAGCGAATTCATCGAGGTCGTTCGCAAGCACAATTGCTGCAGGGTGGTTCTTGGCGAGCCAGCTGTAGCTTGTGTTATACGCACGATGGTTAGCACCCAGGCACGAGGGTCTCCGCCAGCAAACCCCCGAATCCCTTAAAAAGCGCGAATCGCGGCCTCTTGCACGATGTCTTCCCCGTCGACCCGACTGCCCGCAAGCCAGCGGGCAAGCCGGAAGGCATCGGTCGGGCGCTTGGGATCAGCAAATGACCCGTAGCCGACATCCAGTAATCTCGCGCGCGCTCGAGCAGCGAGACGTGTACAGTGTCACCCTAGGTCAGAGTTGTGGGGGCGATTGGGCGTGTTTCTCGCGTTCGGATCGCTAATTTCGCCAACTTCAAGGAGCTTGAGGTCGAGACCTGGGGCGACGTTGCGATCGTTGGCGAGAGCAAGGTCGGCAAGAGCGCTTCCATCGCGTGTTTGAGCGCGGCAAACACTCGATCCGCCTGGTTGCCAGGGCCGGTAAGCTAGCCCAGGATCATATGCGTCGAGGCGCGACTCGGCGCCAGTCGTCGTTAATATCGTGCAAGAGACATCCGGAAATCAGTCCGCCGATGCCGCTAAAACGCCAGCCGCCAGTCCGCGGCCGCTGCTGGTCTATGACGGCGATTGCGGGTTCTGCAGCTATTGGGCGCGTTACTGGCAGAAGCTCACGGGCGACTGCGTCGAATACCGGCCGTATCAGGAAGTAGCCGCGCAATATCCCGCGATCTCACAAGCCGATTTTCAGCGCGCGGTGCAATTCATCGCGCCCGACGGACATCATGCCAGCGCCGCCGAGGCCAGTTTCCTGACCCTGAGCCACGCGCGCGGCAAGGGATTCTGGCTCGCTCTCTACAGAAATCTGCCCGGTTTCGCGGCCGTCTCGGAACTGGCTTACGCGTTCATCGCCGCGCACCGGCCGGCATTTTTCCGCGTCAGCCTACTGATGTGGGGCAGGAACCACGAGCCGCCGCGCTACGATCTCATCTCGTTCCTGTTCCTGCGCCTGTTCGGGCTGGTCTACCTGTCGGCCTTCGTCTCCTTCGCCGTGCAGGCGCAGGGGCTCATCGGAAGCCATGGCATCCTGCCGGTGGCCGAACTGGTCGATGCCGTCGCCGGCCGTCTCGGGCCGGAGCGTTTCTTCCTGGCGCCGATGGTGTTCTGGTTAAACGACAGCGATGTCGCCATTCAGGCCGTATGCTGGGCGGGGGCCGGGCTGTCGCTACTGCTGGTCGTGAATCTGTTGCCGCGCCTGAGCCTGTTTCTGCTCTATGCGCTCTACCTTTCGCTGTTTTATGCCGGGCAAGCCTTCATGAACTTCCAGTGGGACACGTTCCTGCTGGAAACCGGGTTTGTCGCGCTTCTGTTGAGCGTCGCCACTGCGCCGGGCATTTGGCTGTTGCGCTGGCTGCTGTTCCGCTTCATGTTCATGTCGGGCGTCGTCAAGCTGCTGAGCGGCGATCCCAACTGGTGGAACCTGTCCGCGCTGTTGGATCACTTTCTGACGCAGCCGCTGCCCACGCCGCTCGCTTGGTACGCCGCGCGGCTGCCGCCCGGCCTATTGAAATTCACCGCCGGCGGCACGTTTTTCATCGAGCTGATTCTGCCGTTCCTGATCTTCTGCCCGCGCCGGCTGCGGTTTTTCTCGGCCTTCGGCATCCTGCTGCTGCAAAGCTGCATTCTCATCACTGGGAATTACAACTGGTTCAATCTCCAGACCATGTTGCTATGCCTGCCGCTGTTCGATGACGCGGCGATGCGAAAGATATTGCCGCGTCGCCTGACCCCGCTGCTGCAGGCGAGAAATCAGGCGCCGCGACGGGCGGTGACGGTCGTCGTCAACGCATTGGCGCTGCTGATCGTGTTCTGCAGCCTGGTGCAGATGGATGAGCGTTTCGGCGGCAACCCGCCCGTGGTGGCGCAGGCGGTCGACGGCTTGATCGAACCGCTGCATATCGTCAGCGCTTACGGCCTGTTCGCGGTCATGACCACGAAGCGCCACGAAATCGTCATCGAGGGTTCGTATGACGGTGCCGAATGGCGCGACTACGAATTCTGGTACAAGCCTGGCGATGTCGCGCGCCCCCCGCGCTGGAACATCCCGCATCAGCCGCGCCTGGACTGGCAGATGTGGTTCGCCGCGCTCGACGACCCGCGGCGCCTGCGGTGGTTTTCGCGTTTCCTCGAACGGTTGCTGGAGAACGAACCCACAGTGACGGCGCTACTGGAAAGGAACCCCTTTCCGGACAAGCCGCCGATCTATGTGCGCGCGCAGTTCTACGACTACACCTATGCCGGCAGCGAGGAAAAGGCGAGGGGCCGATGGTGGGACCGGCGATTGCTGGGACTGTACTTCCCCGCGGTGCATCTGAAAGGCGAATGATCCTGTTATCGGCGCATGATCGATGCATGCCGGAGCCGCAAAATTGAGGCTGCGGCCTTCCCCACCTTTTTGTCCGTCTTCCGTGGTTCCTGCGGAAGGATGCCAGTTGTCGTCGTAGCTCACGACATCGACCCCGCGCAGCGCCAGCACGAGCCCCTGATCGACCTTCGGCACGAGCGCCACGTTGTGGGAGGCCTCCGCGAAAGACCGGCATCGGTCGTGGTAGCGCCAGGGAGGTTGAATGGACGCCAACAAACCTGGACGCCCGTCTGATACAAATTCTCGTCAAGGGAGTGATAGACTTGATGCCTGATCGCATCAGCGACATCCTGCACGTCGGGCTCAGGTTAATGGCAATTCAGAGCGGCGCAAACGACCCTGGCCTTTTGCGTGATGACCGCTACCGGAGAAAGCAACAGCAAGATGCCAGTACCGTTTCGACGACCGGATAAGCCCCGCACGTCTGCTCCTTCTCGATCAGCTCAGCCAAACCTGGACGGCCGAGCCGGCGCGCCGCGCGAGCCGTCACGCCATGATCAGTCATTCGTCAACACTGACGTCCCGAGCCTCAGGCTTGCCGGTACGGGCGCTGACCGCCTCAGGAAGTCAGTTCTGACGGTCATCGCGATCTCGTTGGCTATCGTTGCCAGTGAAACTCTAACCAGCCGCTCGTCGGCCCAACCACATGACGACGTTCAAAAGGTGGCGATATGCGATGAGGGTATCGTTGGCCACTGCTTGGACATGCACACGCTGGAACTTTTTTTAACGTCTCGATGATTGCGAGAGGGCGTTAAATAGAATGCCGACGTTGGGTCGGCGACTTTACGCCGCGTGTGGGCACGAGCGCATCGGTAACCAACCTGTTCGGCTGCGCTTCAGGCTGGTGCTCAAGATTTGACGACCTCTTTGCCCATGCGACGGCGAACCGCGTCACGAACCTTGGCCTGCATGCTCTCCTTCAGCGCGGCCATGATGTTGATGACATTAGGTGTCTCGCCAGTTGCGTCGGAGTTTTAGACACTAAAGATCGTTGTCGCTCTCTGGGGCGGTTTGGCTAGTAGATCGATGGAACTACTTCCGCTTGGGGATCGGCCTCGTATTTAGTCCGGGTTGTGGACGCGCGCCGGCAAAGCTACTTCGTCGTGATAAACTCCCTCGTAAAGGATCATGCTCACCAGATGCTGGATGCAGTTCAATCTGGCCTGCTTCTTGTCGACAGCCTCGACGATCCACCAAGGAGCCTCAGGGTTGCTCAGCCTTTTGGTGGCGGGCTTGGTCATTAGGGATGGCGGCGCAATGAAGCTCAGCCTGCCTCGAACCAGGAGATCGCCCTGTCGGTCGTCGCTGCACTACACCATGTGACCCGGTACCATTACGACCGGCCGGTGGAGCTGGGCCCGCAGGTCGTGCGCCTTCGGCCGGCGCCGCACTGCCGTACTCGGATTCTCAGTTATTCGCTAAAGATCACGCCGGCGAACCACTTCATCAATTGGCAACAGGATCCCCATGGCAACTGGCTGGCGCGGCTGGTGTTTCCGGAACGGACGACGGAATTCAGCGTTGCGGTCGACCTCACCGCCGAGATGTCAGTGATCAATCCTTTCGATTTTTTCGTCGAACCCCATGCCGAAACCCTGCCGTTCCGCTACGCCGACGATCTGCGCGGCGACTTAGCGGCCTATATGGAGGTCGACGAGGGCGGGCCACTGCTCGAGGCCGCTGTCGCCAGCCTGGAGCCTGCGGGAAAGCGCACCATCGATTTTCTCGTCGGCCTGAATACGCAGATTGAGCATACCGTCGCCCATCTCGTGCGCATGGAGCCCGGGGTTCAGACTCCCGATCAGACCCTGTCGCTCGCATCTGGATCGTGCCGCGACAGCGCTTGGCTGCTGGTCCAGATAATGCGCAGCCTGGGCTTCGCCGCTCGCTTCGTCTCCGGCTACCTGATTCAGCTCAGGGCCGACATCGATCCGATAGATGGACCCCTCGGAACCCGGCGCGATTTCACTGACCTGCACGCCTGGGCGGAGGTCTACATCCCAGGCGCGGGATGGATCGGCTTTGACGCCACCTCCGGTCTGCTGTGCGGGGAGGGGCACCTGCCGCTGGCGGCTTCCCCCCACTACCGGTCGTCGGCTGCCATCACCGGCGCCGTGAGCATGGCGGAGACTGCCTTGGAGTTCGAGATGAACGTCTCACGGCTGGTCGATACCATACGCATCACCCGGCCGTTCGATGACGCCGGTTGGGACGCCCTCGACCAACTTGGCGAGCGGGTCGAGGCTGATCTGCAAGCCCAGGACGTGAGGCTGACCATGGGCGGCGAGCCGACCTTCGTGTCCATTGACGACTTCGAGGCCGCCGAATGGAAGACCGACGCCTCGGGCCCGACCAAGCCGGTCATCGCCGAGCAACTGATTGAGCGTCTGAAGCGCCGCTTCGGCCCGAGGGGCATGCTGCACTACGGTCAGGGCAAATGGTATCCGGGCGAGGCTCTGCCGCGTTGGGTGCTGGGGCTGTACTGGCGGCGCGACGGCCAGCCGGTCTGGCGTGGCGCAGCCCCGGTCGGGACGCCAAGGGTAAGGCCGCCGACGGCGTCCGACGCCTTGGCCCTGATCCGCCGACTGGCGGGCCGGTTGGGCGTCGACCCAGCTCTCGCTCTTCCGGCGCGCGAGGATCCGCTCCACTGGATTAAGGCCGAAGGCGATCTTCCGCCAGGCGTCGAGCTGGACGACGCCGAAATCGACAACGTGCCATCTCGGCACGGCCTGCGCCGGGCCATGGCGGGCGGGCTTTCGAAGCCGGTCGGCTACGTCCTGCCACTACGTCGCGGGCTCACCAGGGCCGAGGGCGAGCGCTGGCTCAGCGAGGCTTGGCGGTTCAAGCGCGGACGCCTCTACCTGGTCCCCGGCGACTCGCCGATCGGCTTGCGGCTGCCGCTCGGCGCGCTGCCGCCGGTAAAGCCCAAGGATTATCCGTACATCATCCCCCTGGACCCCTATGAAGAGCGCGGGCCGCTGCCGGGTTTCGACGCAATCTATCGCGCTGCGCCCACGGCCGCCCCGCCAGCCGCGGGCGGCCGCCGGGCCAAAAAGCAGGTGGTGCGGACAGCGATCGCGATCGAACTGCGGGATGGCGTGCTTTGCGTTTTCATGCCGCCGCTCGCCCGGCTGGAGGACTACCTCGAGCTGGTCGCCCACCTGGAAGTCGCCGCCGAAGGGACGCCCGTCCGGATCGAAGGCTATACCCCCCCCGACGATGTCAGGCTGTCGTGTCTGAAGGTGACTCCCGATCCCGGCGTCATCGAAGTGAACATTCAGCCGGCCGGCGATTGGCGGGAAGCGGTCGTGATCACCACCGGAATTTATGAGGATGCAGCGGCGTGTCGGCTCGGCGCTGACAAGTTCATGATCGATGGGCGGCACACCGGAACCGGCGGCGGCGCCCACGTGGTTGTCGGCGGCTCCGGCCCAGCCAACTCGCCGTTCCTGCGCCGACCCGACGTGTTGAAAAGCCTGCTGCTCTATTGGCAGCGCCATCCGGCGCTGTCGTACCTATTTTCCGGTCTGTTCGTCGGGCCGACCAGCCAGGCCCCGCGAATCGACGAGGCCCGCCACGACGTGCTCTACGAACTGGATATCGCGCTTGGCATGATCCCGCAACCCGACGTCGCCGCGCCGGTGGTGCCGTGGCTGGTGGACCGGCTGTTGCGCAACCTGCTCACCGATGTCGCCGGAAACACCCACCGCACCGAGATCTGCATCGACAAGCTCTATTCGCCGGATGGGCCAACCGGGCGACTGGGCCTGCTCGAATTTCGTGGTTTCGAGATGCCGCCGGACGCGCGGATGAACCTCGCCCAGCAGCTCCTGATCCGCGCCTTGATCGCTTGGTTCTGGCGGCAGCCGCAGACCGGCCGCCTGGTACGCTGGGGCACGGCCCTGCACGACCGCTTCATGCTGCCGCACTTCGTCTGGAGCGATTTCCTCGACGTCCTAGCTGACCTCAACCGGGCGGGCTATGCTTTCAATCCGCAATGGTACGAGGCGCAGAGAGCGTTTCGTTTCCCAGTGCACGGCCACGTCCAGTACGGAGGCGTTGGCCTGGAGCTGCGCCATGCACTGGAGCCTTGGCACGTGATGGGCGAGGAAAGCTCCGGGTCAGGCACGGTCCGAGTCGTGGATTCCTCGGTAGAGCGGCTGCAAGTGTTTACGAGCGGCTTCAATCCGGAGCGCTACGTGATCACCTGCAATGGCCGACCGTTGCCGATGACCTCGACCGGCGTGTCGATGGAGGCCATCGCCGGCGTTCGCTACAAGGCTTGGAAGTTACCCAGCGGGCTTCACCCGACCTTGGCGGTCCACGCGCCTTTGACCTTCGACATCGTCGATCGCGCCAACAACCGATCGCTGGGCGGCTGCGTCTACCATGTCGCCCACCCTGGCGGGCGCAACTATGATACATTCCCGGTCAACTCGAATGAAGCCCAGGCGCGTCGCGAGGCGCGGTTCGAGGAGCGTGGGCACAGCCCGGGGATCGTGACGCCGCCGCCCGCGGACGTGACGGGCGAATTTCCGATAACCCTCGATCTGAGGACCCGTGTTGGCCCCTGAGCCCTCCAGTGCAGTTCGCAGACGCGAGACCCTCGGCTCGTCCGCCGCCGGTCGCCTGTCCGGTTGGCTGCGCGGTTATCGGCCGTTACCGGGCGTGCCCGACGAGCTGTTGGATCCTACCGGTCGCCCCCGCGACTACTGGCTGGGTTTCCTCGGCGATTTCGCCGAATACGAGGAAGGCGAGTTCAAGAGCCGCTTCAGCCTGGCCACCCGGCATATCCGCGACACCGGCGTTTCCTACCGGATCTATGGCGAGGAAAACGAGCGGAGCTGGCCGATTAACCCGCTGCCCCTGATTTTGGGCGAGGGCGAGTGGGCGCAGATTGCCGCGGGCGTCGAGCAGCGGGCGAATCTGATGGAAGCGCTGCTGCAGGACTTATATGGCGAGGCGAGGCTGTTGGCCGACGGCGCGCTACCGGCCGCCGCCGTCACCGGCAGCAACGATTTCATCCGAGCTATGCGGGGGGCCAAGCCGCCTGGCGGACGCTACTTGCAACTCTACGCCGCCGACCTCGGCCGCGGCCCGGACGGACGCTGGTGGGTGCTGGACGACCGCGCCCAGGCGCCGTCGGGGGCTGGTTATGCGCTGGAGAACCGCCTCGTCCTCTCACGCGCCTATCCCAACCTCTACAACGCGATGAACGTCCAGCGTCTGGCCTCGTTCTTCGACGAGTGGCGCAAAGGCTTGGCCGCAGCTGCCGACCGCAGCGATCCGCGAATATGTCTGCTGACACCCGGCCCGTATAGCGAAACCTATTTCGAACAGGCCCATCTCGCGCGGTACCTGGGCTTCCTGCTCGTCGAAGGCGACGATCTGGTCGTTCGCGACGGCCGCGCCTATGTGCGCACCATCGCGGGGCTGAAACGAGCGGACGTCATCCTGCGCCGTGTCGACGCCGACTTCATCGATCCGCTCGAACTCAACAGCGCTTCGCGGCTCGGCGTGCCTGGCTTGCTCGAGGCGATCCGCAGCGGCGGCGTGGCGGTGCTCAGCATGCCGGGCTCCGGCGTATTGGAATCCAAGGCCTTGCTGGGCTTCCTGCCGAAGCTCTGTCGCCGGCTGCTGGGCGAAGGGCTGACAATGCCCAACGTCGCGACATGGTGGTGCGGCCAGCCGGCCGAACGGGACCTGGTCGAGAGCGATCTGGACAACCGGGTGATCGCGCCCGCCTTCAACGGCCCGGGGCCGGACGGGACCTCGTCCAGGCCGCGCCTGATGGCCGACCTGTCGCCCCAGGAACGCGCGGCCTTCCTCTCGCGCTTTAACGACCGGCCCGGCGACTTCGTCGGTCAGGAGGTGGTCCGACTGTCAACCACGCCGGTATTGCGCGACGGCCGCCTCGAGCCCGCGCCCTTCGTGTTGAGAGTTTACGCCGCGGCCACGCCAGAGGGCTTGCGCATCATGCCGGGGGGGTTCTGCCGCACCTCCGACCAGCTCGATGTCCGAGCCATCTCCATGGGTGAGGATGCGCGCACGTCCGATGTCTGGGTCATCGCAGACAAGCCGGTCAAGCGGGTCACCTTGCTCGCTAGCACCGACGACGTGAAGGTCAGGCGGATTCTCGGCTACCTGCCCAGCCGAGCCGCCGACAATCTGTTCTGGCTCGGCCGCTATCTCGAGCGCGCCGAGGCCACCCTGCGTCTGGTGCGCAGCCTATGCACCAGCCTGATGGACTCCGAAGCCGCCCTCCACAGCGCCGGTGAGACCCTGGACCGCCTGCAACAGCTTCTGGTCGCCTCGGGCGCCTTGGACGAAGCGGCCCTGGGGCGCCGGGCGCTGGACGCCGCCAATGATGCTCTGCACGACCAGGACGCGCTCGGCTCGGTCATTGACCTGGTCCGCCAGGCCCGCCGCACGGCCTCGAGCATGCGCGAACGATTGTCCGGCGACTTCTGGACTTTGCTGCTCAACCTGGACGGTCGCCTTCTCGACGGCGCACGGAATTTGTTGTCGGAGGCAGAAGTTCTCCAACAGGTTGAAAGCGCGCTGCAAATCCTCGCCGCCCTGTCCGGCTTGGCACAAGAGAACATGAACCGAGGCGCGGGCTGGCGC
Source organism: uncultured Alphaproteobacteria bacterium (assembly GCA_963804515.1). Taxonomy (GTDB): domain Bacteria; phylum Pseudomonadota; class Alphaproteobacteria; order Rhizobiales; family Methyloligellaceae; genus Methyloceanibacter. The sequence continues at coordinate 665,282 of CAWDQR010000008.1, forward strand.
TTCCTCGATATGGGGCGGAGGATCGAGCGCGGGATCAACACCTGCCGCTTCACCCGGGCGCTCGCCGACGGCACGGCGACCAACGACGACCTCGACTTGCTACTCGACCTCGCCGATAGCCAGATCACCTACCGCGCCCGCTACCTCGTCGGACTGGCGCTGACGCCGGTGCGCGACATGGTCATGCTCGATCCCTTCAATACGCGGTCACTGGCTTTCCAGGTTTTCGCCCTGAAGGGCCACCTGGCCGCCCTGCCTTCCCTGTTGGACGACGGGATGCTGGAGGAGCCCAACAAAATCCTGCTTCCGCTAGCGACTCAAGTAGAGACCGAGGATGCGGACGGCCTCAACGCCGACAAGATGCTCGCCTTCGAACAGGCTCTGATGCGGCTCTCCAACGCCGTCGCCGACCGTTATTTTCTGCAGGGCGCCAACGCTGTCCCCACCATCAAACTCGCCGCGCTCACGTGATCTACAACGTGCGTCACCGGACGACTTACAGCTACGAAGACGTGGTGACGTTTGCGCGGTGCGTGCTGCGCCTGACGCCGCAGTCCTCGGCCGCCCAGACGGTGTTGGAAAACGCCATCACCATCACGCCTCAGCCCTCGCAGACCGTTGAACGAACGGGCCCGTTCGGCGAACAGATGCTTACGGTGATGATCGACCAGCCGCACCGGGCGCTGATCATCGAGGCCAAATCTCGGGTCGACGTGCATGCGCCGCCAATAGAGTCCCCGGCGGACAGCCCGGCTTGGGAGTCTGTGCGGGCGCGCAGCTTTGAGACCGCGGCGCTCGGGGCCGACAGCCCAGCCGCCTATCTCTATCCGACCGCTCGAACGCCGATCCTGCCGGCGATCACCGACTACGCGAGGGTAAGCTTTCCCCAAGGCCGGCCGATAATCGAGGCGGCGGCCACGTTGATGACCCGCATGCGCTGGGACTTCACCTACGACGCTGAGGCCACTAGCGTTTCCACGCCGCCGGGCGAGGCATTTGCGGCCCGTCGCGGCGTCTGCCAGGACTTCACTCACATCATGATCTCGGGCCTGCGCGGCCTGGGCCTGCCTGCCGCCTACGTCAGCGGCTATCTGCGCACCATCCCCCCACCGGGCCGCCCCCGTCTGGAAGGCGGCGACGCCACCCATGCCTGGGTGTTGTTGTGGTGTGGAGAGGAACGAGGTTGGATCGGTTTCGACCCCACCAACGTCATCCTGGTGCAGGATGATCACATCACCCTGGCGATCGGGCGCGACTACGCCGATATCGCCCCCATCGACGGCGTGATGCTGGCGCCGGGTGAACAGGTGCTGAAAGTCGAGGTGGACGTCATCCCCGCAGACGAGCTCGGCGTCATTCGTCCAGCCTTCGCTGCTCGATCGTCAGCTGACTTGCCCGCACCGGGCTAGCTCGAACCTGAGCCCGGCTTATACCCCGGGAGCGGAAGTCGGAAGGCGCGAAGTTGGCTTGACCCTCACGGACCCGCTGAGCCGATCAGTGTCGCGAGCAACTCCCGAAGCTGCAAATCAAGGTAGTTGCGGGCCCAGGATTTGGACCTATTCTCGGGCTTTTCGCTCATATTGGAAGCGTGTTCGGTATAGGTGGCTTCGGGCCCCCGCAACCACCGATGACGCAGTCGAGTTCGGCAGGCGTGGTCGCATTACATCGCCGCTATCACTTCATCGAGCAGCGCGAGCACAGCCGCATGGCCCCTTACGTCATTGACATTGATGAGCGTGGCGCAGCCGTGAAGTGGTCGCACAGCGCGGATAGCGAGATCGTGCGCCCGACTATAATCGTTGGTGATCTGGTAAGCCGCTGCAATCAGGGCGCCCAGGGCGCAACGCCTCTCTGCCCTGCTATCCGTTGGACAGACTGAAAGAGCATTAACGTCTCTCGCGAGCTCACCACGGCACCAGTGCCGCTCATCTTCTATAAGAGCTCGAGCTTTTTCGACGAGCTGAACCTTGAGTGATTTCGACATTGGGACTCTCCTCAGACGGCGCGCGGCCCGCGGTTATTGGTTTTGAAGCCCCAGCTCATTCGCTCGGCGGGAGTTGGCCAGTTCGGCGATTCAGGAGCCCTTCTTTCTTTCAGCAGACCGGGAGTCAATCTGATGTAGTCTCTCGACGAGCTCGTCCAGAGACGCATGACAAAATTGTCGAGGATCTACTTTCTTTGTGAGCGTTATCATTTTTAACGCCGCGTCTTTGTTAGAAGCCGCTTCTTTCCACAAGCTATCTTTGTTGATCGATGGGTCTTGATGCAGGTAGTACGCCTCAATCTTTGATATTGCATTCTTGGCCATTTCCGCATCAGCTGCTGTCAAATGGTCGTGGTCAGAGCAATCTCTGACAATTTCATAATCCGTGTAGTAGTTTTTTAAATAGACCGAAACATGCGTTGAGGCATCAGCAGCTAGCGATAGTAAGGTTGCGCAACAGGTCAGAACGAAGCGATCAGCCAACCGGAACATCATTTTCCCTCGGAGCTGCGGGGTTGATGCTGCTTTTGCGAGTTAGTTAGCGCACTTACAAAGGCCGCCTCGCCCTCTTCTTTTTAGCGCGACGATGGCCAATCGGTATTCCGAGGTGGCGCGCCTTTTGTCTCAGAGCACCGGCGGTACGCTTCAGCGCTTTCGAGATGTCTTTGACAGGTGTTTTACTTTTCGAGTGCCTCTTTAATTCCCTCTCATCCTGTGCGGACCAGTCGCGACGTGCAACGCGCTTCGCTCTCCGGGCAACAGTCTTAGCCATGACTTCTCTCCCCTCTGATTCGTAACTTACATATCACAAGTTATCCCCTCGCGCGTGCATTGACATCGTTGCACAAGGATCGCGGGCAACGAGCGCGTGCGTCGCCTGCGGTATGCCGAAGAGCGATCTTAAGGCTCGGCCAGATCGCAAGGTTTTACAAAGCCCCACATGAGAACACCGCCGAGCACACCAGCCGCAAGCATCATGGTTCGCATTGGCGAAATGTAAACGGCGGACGGGAACGCCCATTCGCCTGACAAATAGCCGGTCGAAACCAGCAGCAGGGCGCCGGCGAGCACGGTCAAACACGACGCGTGGCGGAAGCCCGCCGCGACGCGCGGGACAATCAACCTCGAGATGGTGCTGCGAGACGCAGCGTCCGCCTCCTCAAGCACTCGGAGCTGGATGAAATTGACGAAGAAGACGAATCCTATCCAAACCATCGCGGCGACGACATGGATGAAGCGAAGCAGGATCGAGATGAGGCCACGAGGATCAACTGGTTCTGTGAATACCCACACCGCGAGCGCGAGAGCCGCGATGGCGAGCCCGGTGAAGAAGGATCGAACCGGATGACCAAGTAAGAAGTTCATTGGATCCCGTCTGCTTGACCGGCTTATCGATAGGGCGCATCGAGCGAGATGTTCTTCGCGATCTGTCGCTCCCAGCGGTCGCCGTTCGCGAGCAGGCGTCCCTTGTCATAGTAGAGCTCCTCGGGTGTCTCGGTCGCGAACTCGAAGTTCGGTCCCAGGACGATGGCGTCGACGGGGCAGGCCTCCTGGCAAAAGCCGCAGTAGATGCATTTCATCATATCGATGTCGAAGCGGGTGGTCCGACGCGTGCCGTCGTTGCGCCGCGGCCCCGCCTCGATGGTTATGGCCTGTGCAGGGCAGATCGCCTCGCACAGCTTGCAGGCGATGCAGCGCTCCTCCCCGTTCGGATAGCGCCGCAGCGCAAGCTCACCGCGAAAGCGGGGCGAGAGCGACCCCTTCTCGAACGGATAGTTCAGCGTCACCTTCGGCTTGAAGAAGTAGCGCATCGCCAGGAAGAACGCGGACACGAACTCCGTCAAGAAGATCGACCGGGCCGCTTGATCGAGCCTCATCGTCTCATCCTCTTCGGCGTGACCAGGTTTGGCCACGCGCTCGAACATCTCGCGCTCCGCCTGGTTCTGCGACCTGTCCAGCTCCCTCAACTTGCTCGACGACTGTGATGATCGTCCCGTAATTGAGGAGGCCAACCACGAGACCGACAAATGTTCCACCGCTCCCTAGGCCAGAGCCCCATCGTGCCGTTTTCCATCTCACTCACCTGTGCCAGGGTTCGGCGATAACAGGTTGGCCTTGTCAGGCTTGCCCTCCCAGTCCTTTGCATCTGGCGGTAGCTCACGTTTTACGGTGATGTTTGGCCAGACTAGAGAATATTTGGCATTGATGTCGAGCCACTTTTCGAGACCGGGCTCGGTATCCGGCTTGATCGCGTCGATCGGGCGTTCCGGCTCGCAAACACCGCAATCGATGTATTCGTCCGGGTGGATGACGAGCATGTTCTCGCCCTCGTAGAAACAGTCCACGGGGAAGTCGTCGAATCCTTGGGGGTGCGCCCATTAACGGTCAATGGCGTCACGGGTGACGTGTGTCGCCGCGTCAATTCGACCGCCGCACATACATGATCGTGGCTCCGGGCTGGTCATCCTTGGCCTTTAAGGCCGCAACGAGCGCGTCTTCGGCGCCAACGACCATTCGGTCGGCCTTTCCTTTCACCCTCAGTCCGAAAGTGAATTGCCACGACATTTTGGGCCTTACTTTTAATACTGAGCGGTTCGGGCTGGGACGCTGAGCCGTTGGCCTTTGGGGCCTCTAGGCATTCTCGCCGCCCCCCTTTTCGAAGACGCTCTCGATAATTCGGAGCAACACTCTGCTTGGGCTGGGGCTTCACCCTCGGCAAGGAACCCGTTGATATCGAACTCCGCAGTCCCATTGTTTGAACGGGCGGCTCGCCACGTGTCCGTATGGTTCCATTCGTGCTCAATATAAAAGCGCTTGGCTTCAGTGTCGAAAACAAGCCTCCACCAGTCCTTATTTTCCGTATTGTCACCCCCGATCCGCCCGTGCAGTTGTCGCGTAAGCTTTGCCATCAGCCAGCCTGCTTTATTCACACTGCGACACTATCGGGATTGTGTGATCGCTACACCTCGACCTCGATGTCGGTTCCCGTGACGCGCACGTTGTAACGCGCAACGTCTTCATAAGCTGGCGGACCGAGGACCTCTCCCGTCCGGATGTCGAACGTCGCGCCATGCCACGGACAGGTAACCTCGTGGCCCAAGACTTCTCCGTCGGCCAACGGCCCTTCCTCGTGCGTACAGGCATTGTCGAGCGCAAAGAATGCACCATCGACGTTAAACAGCACGATCTCTTTGCCTTTGACATTGACCAGTCGAGCTTGGCCAGGTGCGATCTCGCTTGTGCTCGCTGCTCTCACAAATTTGGCCATGCATGTTTCCTCTCGTGGGTTGCGCTGGCCGGGCTACCGTTCTTGCCTGATGATATCAACTGCCTCATCGACAGTGGCATTTGCGTGCTTCGGATTGCTCAGCAATTGATCGGCCGCATCTCCAAACAGCGCGAGGGCTGTCTCGCGCTTGAGTATACCGTCCGCTACTAGCGGCCGGATCAGCTACATCAAGATCGCCGCCTCGGCCTTCTTTCCGTGAAGCATGGCACGCACTCCTCTTGCTCATGGATCAGGATACAGCAAAACACGGCCGTCCGAACCCAACACCCCCTGCCGGCCTCGCACCGGCCCTGGTGGCTGCGCAGCTTGGGGACCAAATTGAATTAGTGACTGTTCAACGCCAAACAGCGCGACGTCGCGTTTAGCCGTCCGCTTCGGTGCGTAACCGGACACAGCATCTAAACTCCCGTACGTCGGGGATGTGCCAGAAGCCGGCATGCTGCTGAGTTGGCACTGGCCTGGACAAACAACTTTGTTTCCGCGACCTTCACCACGGCATTAAGTCAGCTCAGTACCCCAGAAAGGCCCTCTCCACCAAGCTGGCGACACTCTCGCTCGGGGTGCGAGTACTTGGGATGGGAAATTGCACCCTTTCGACCTGTTGCTGCTGCTTCTTCACTCGTTTCTGGCCCTGCTTCGGTGCTTCAAACGCCGATCGGGTGGCGCTCCGCGAATCTTGCACTGTGGCTCGCGTTTGGTCGAGGTCACGGATAGCCTCAAGATAATACTTCTCGTAGATCCATCCACGCTGCGATGTCGCGGGATCTGAGACTTGGAACCAACCTTGCTTGTATCCAATCAGATGTAGTTCTGTGCCGGCGCGATAAAAGCGAACCGTTGGAGCAGAAACAGAGGGACCGCTATGCACCCTCGCCGCGCGTGACACGACGACCCAAATCGCCTCCTCGTTTGGTTCATAGGACTCATGAGCGCTCGGCAAGGGCGCGGGAGGTTTGTTCATCTGGCCATCCCTCAGCGGGGAAGTGATCGACTGCGCATCGTCGCGGGTTGCAGCCGATGATCGAACGGCTACGCTTTGGCTTTCCGACGTTTTGGGTTCGGGCACGTTCATTTGCTGCAGCGATGCGGGGCTGGAAATCAGAGGTGTCGCATGCCCCTCAACGAGCTGCTCAGCGGATGCGGGAGCCTCTTGCTTTGTCTGGAGCAGGATAGGGGTATGGCCAGTGTAGGTCGCCCCTACGAGCCACAGCGACAGCAGCAGCCGATTCATGTCCGTTATCCGAACCGGCAGTCCCACCGTCTAGTAAAAAGGCTAGCACAAAACTGATTCCATGTCTTCCCATGCTGCCTAAGGGCTGCAGAGTCTTATGACGACGTTCCTGATCACTACCGGCATCATCATGCGGGCGCTTGGGTTTGTGTCGTGTGTTTCCAGCAAGTGAGCGGATCCCACAAGGGACGAGGCGTCCGCGCATCGCTGCTGCCGGGAGACATCAGGTACGAAAGTCCGAGCGGCAAATTCCGCTTCTTTCCCATCACGACGTTGATAGTTATCAGCGTCATCCTCACTCTGGTCCTTTATTTCTTGTCTTAACTGGTGAGGGAGCCGGACTGTAAGACCTCGAGTTCAGGGCCCCCAACGATACCCACCCCTTTGCAATATCGAGACCGATAGTTGTGACCGCTTGCATGATTGGCTCCTCCAAATCGTGGGTACCCCTAACAGCACCCATATCCTTGGCACTCATGTGCCGGTGGAGGAGCCGTCCACAACATCAGAAGCGGACCTATTGCGCGATCAGCTCGGTTGAGAAGGAAACGGCGCTTAGGCCGCTACAATTCGAGGTCTCCAAAGAAGCATAGCCAATGCCGTTGACAGACATTATCGAGAGGCGAGCACGGCTGGCGCCTTTACTTAAGAACATCGAAATAAAGGTCAGTCAGAACGGAGACCGGTACTTCGCAGGTGGCATTCTCCTGGATCGACGATTTACGTGGCTCAACGGCGCCCACCGAAACCGATCCGCTCTTTTGGTCGACCCAGAAGTCCACGTCATAAATTGCGCCTTTGCCGGTTTCGCGGAAGGCGGTGCAGACGAAATAGCGGCCATCGCTTTTCAGCCGCAGCACCGGCTGCAAAACCTCGACCAGCTCCAAGGAGAGATCCGTGCCGGTCTTTTCGTCCCTAACCCAGTAGACGCCGTCCTTCTGCTGGTTAAGCACAAAAGTGTAGATCGAAGACATGACTTGCCAATTTACGGCTACGTCCGAGCGGCTCGATCGCTGCATCGTTGGAAGCCACCACCAGGCCAGCGGTAAGCGCGTGATCATTACCCAGGACTGCCCGTAAGGTTTCGGCTCCTTCTGCACGCGCATATCCATAAGCTTGAGGTGATCGCCTTCAGGGACGAGCCAAAAATCGATCGCGTATTGCTTCTCGGGATCGTGCTTGTCATGGAACACTACGTTGGGAAACCATCCGTGGCCTTGTAGGCCGCGCACTAAGCGGACCTCGTCGAAAACAAGAGCGAGATCGGTGCCGGTCCAGGAGTCTCTCACGCTAAAGACACCGTCTTTTGAGCGCTCAGCAATGATGGCCTTCACGGCCTCAGCGGCGTCATCCTCAGTAAATTCTTTGCTGGGCGTAGGAGTCGCGTTCAGCTCCTGGTAGGCGGGCGTGCCACTTCGTTGGGGCGCGACAGCTTCAGGCGAAAGACCCTTAGCGGCAGAGGCTGCCGGGGGCGCGGTGGGGGCCGCACTCGGCACTTCGGCCACCGACGTCCCGGTTAGCGTCCAAATGGAGAGAAAACCCACCGCAGCGCCGACAAATATCCTGGCAGCGTGACCCGGACTACGGACTATAAGACTCGACATCGGCGTAGGCTTTCCTCCTATGACGCTTCCGGCCCGCGCCGTCGTTTGGGACCAGCGGGTCGGAGACTGATGCTCCGTTGGATGCGCGTCAAATTAAAAAATGCGAATTTGCTGACCAAGAAGGTCTAGGCTTCCAATACGGATGGCAGTTGAAATACGAGTTGAAGTCTCGTTGGACATTGGCTTTGCAGATGTTCGGAGAGATCGATGATCTGGCAGATCCCGGTTCGTTCAATGACCAGAACCACGGTCTGGGACCAACGCTCTATTACACCTTCGGAAAGGCCGATTCCGATGAGGGTGCTAAGGCCGAAGAGGACGACGATAAGAAAGACGAGAAGTCTGGTGAGCAGTCCGCTACGCTGATTCTAGGCGTGGGCCTACAGTTTGGCCTCACAGACGCTACATCCGACACTGCGCTTAAACTGAACGGGCAGTTGGAGTTCTAAAAAGGGCGGCGGACGGAGCCTATGCTAATCTGCGCATCTCTCCGAAATGTCATGATGTCCGCTTGGGGTCAGTAGTTGCCGTCACAGCGACCCATCGAGTTGTCCGCTTTTCCCCAAGAAGCCGATGTACAGACCGCACGCTGGGCGGCATAGTCAATTCTCGGTGGTTGCAGGCCACCACCGATACCGAACTAAAGAGCCGCATAGTCAAGGTGCAAACAACGCTGGTTGCGGGCCCCCGCAACCAATGCCTGTCGCAAGCCGTCCGGACGCGGCTTGGGGGGAGCGAGGCATGAACGACAGGCTCGTCTTCGAGCGTGACGGGCAAGACTGGCCGAATCGGGACGCGAGCCGCTTCGTCGAGGCGGCGGGGCTTTCATGGCACGTGCAGGTGATGGGGCAGGGCCCCGTCGTGCTGCTGGTGCACGGCACCGGCGCCTCGACCCATTCCTATGGCCAGCTCGCACAGATTTTGGCCAAGGCCTTCACCGTCGTAGTGCCGGACCTGCCGGGGCATGGCTTCACTGACCTTCCCGCATCGGAGCGCCTGTCCCTGCCGGGAATGGCTGAGGATATCGGGCAGCTCTTGGACGCGCTCGATCTCCATCCCGTGCTCGCGGTCGGCCACTCGGCGGGCGCCGCCATTCTCGTGCAAATGTGTCTTGACGGGCGGAGCGCGCCCGCGGGGCTCGTCAGCATCAATGGGGCGCTCTTGCCCTTTGGGAGCATCGCCGGCCAGTTCTTCGCCCCGTTCGCAAAGCTCCTGGTGCTCAATCCCTTCGTGCCGTGGTTTATCTCCTGGCGCGCGGCCAGTCCGGATGCCGTCGCCCGGCTCATCAAGAATATCGGCTCGACGATCGAGCCTCAGGATGTCGAACGCTATGGCCGGCTGTTCCAGACCGAGAGCCACGTCTCGGCCGCGCTCGGCATGATGGCCCATTGGGACCTGTTCACGCTCGAGCGCAATCTCCACCGCCTCGAGGTGCCGCTGGTCCTGGCGGTGGGCAGCGCCGACCGGGCGATTTCGCCGGAGGACGCGTTCAGGGTCCGCGAACATCTGCCCGAAGCGCAGGTGGTGCTGTTGCACGGGCTCGGCCACCTTGCCCATGAGGAGCGTCCCGAGGAGGTCGCCGAGATCATCGTCAAGGCCGCGCAATCGGCTGACGCCTTCACCGCGCTCTAGCGGCGCTCTGCGTCCGCTCCGGCCTTTCCCGCCAGGGCAGAGGACGAGGCGTAGCCGCTGCCAAGCCAACTGGCCGTTTTACAACCCGATCCGCTAGCTTCTGTAGGCTCACCGACGCAAGCCAGTGCCAGCAAAAGGGGGCCTGCTGTCGCAGGCCCTCTGCTTCCTTCGCTGAACAGGACGCCGGCCTAAGCGGCGTCGACCAGGACGATCTCGGAATCTTCGAGCGCGGTGACCTTCACCACCGGCTCGTCCTCAATGGCGGCGCCGTCCCGCGCATTGAGCCGAACGCCATTCACCTCAACGGCGCCTTCGGCCGGCACGAGATAGCCGTGGCGGTCTGGCCCGAGCGCATATTCGGCCGTCTCACCGGCGTTCAGCGTGGCACCCAGCACGCGCGCCTCAGCACGGATCGGCAACGCCTCGACATCGGCGTCGAAGCCGCTCGCCAAGACCACGAATTTGCCGGAGCGGTCGCCTTTTGGAAAGGGCTTCGCACCCCATGCGGGCCCTCCGCCGGTTCCTTCCGGCTCGATCCAGATCTGGAAGATGCGGGTGGTCTCCGGCTCCCGATTGTATTCGGCATGCCGAATGCCCGCCCCTGCGCTCATCACCTGCACGTCGCCCGCCTCGGTGCGTCCCTTGTTACCGAGACTGTCCTCATGGGTGATGGCCCCTTGGCGGACATAAGTGATGATTTCCATGTTCGCGTGCGGGTGCGGTGGGAAGCCGGTATGGGGTGCAATCTCGTCGTCGTTCCACACCCGGATGGCACCCCAGCCCATCCGCTCGGGATCGTAATAGCCGCCAAAGGAAAAATGATGCTTGGCCTTCAGCCAGCCGTGGTCCGCGCCTCCAAGTCGTTTGAATGATCTCAGCTCAATCATGATGTCATCCTCCGCGCCATGCTTGGCGCTGTTGCATGATCCCAAAATAGGGTGCAGGATCAGCGAATAAAGGGAAACTTTAGAAACTCATCGTTTCCGATCTATGGCCAAGCTGCCGGACCTCGAAGGGCTTGCGATCTTCGCCAAGGTAGCAGAGCTTCGCTCTTTTGTTGGGGCGGCCAAGGATCTCGCTCTCTCCAAGGCCACGGTTTCCAAAGCGATCGGCCGGCTGGAGAAGAGGTTGGGCGCGCGGCTCCTCAACCGGACCTCGCGCCGGCTTTCTCTGACCGATGCCGGCCGGCTCCTGTCGGACCGCGCCACCCGCATTCTCGCCGAAGGTGAAGCAGCGGAGAGCGAAGCTCTGGCTCAGTCGGCGAGCCCGCGCGGGCTCGTGCGTCTGGCCGCCCCCATGTCCTTTGGTCTCAGCGAGGTCGCGCCGCTCTTGCCGGACTTCCTCGCGGAATGTCCTGAAGTCTCGGTCGACCTGCATTTGAGCGATGCGATGGTCGATCTGATCGGCGCCGGATTCGACGCCGCCTTGCGCATTGGCGCCTTGTCGGATTCCTCCCTGCTTGCCCGGCGGCTCCGCCGGGTGAACCGCCTCCTCGTCGCCGCGCCCGACTATCTCAAGCGCCATGGACGCCCGACCCATCCGCAGGACCTCAGCCATCATGACTGCCTCTGCTACGCCTATCTGCTGACCCCAGACGTTTGGCGGTTTGTGAACGCCGCCGGTGAGGAAGTGGCACTGCGACCTTCCGGACCCTTGCGGGCCAATAACGCCGATACCCTCGCACCGGCGTTGCTCGCCGGTCTTGGCCTTGCCGTGCAACCGGATTTCGTCGTCGGCCAGGCCTTGGCGGAAGGGCGGCTCGAGGCGGTCATGCCCGACTGGAGGTCGCCGCCGATCGCACTGCACCTCGTCATGCCTCCGGGGGGACCACGCCCGGCGAGGGTCGAAGCGCTTGCCGCCTTCCTCGCTCAACGCCTCAGCCGTCCAAGCAATAACCCTCGATCTGACCAGTCGTGATAGGCGACGGGGTGTTGAACTTTGCATATCCAACCCGAGGGCGATCCAGGCGGTTGCGCGATCGAACAGAATCAGCACTACAGCTATTACGAAGAACAAAAGGTCGTCCTTCGTCAGCCTGTGGCGGCTGTGTTCCCACATACTCCGAGCGTAGCACCATAGGATACATGACAGCACTGTTGTCAGCCGCAGGCCTCTAGCGGCGGGCGCCGGCGGCATCGGAACGGCCCCCAATGGGAGCGACAAGCGTTGCGCGCGATTGCCATTCGCCTGAAAGACGGTGTTCATATCTCGCGTCCGCCTGAAGCGGCCGAGAGGATGTTGCCCAGCCCTGTGATGCTGGTGGCGATCCTAAGGAGAGTTAGAGCTGGTCTTCGGCTTCGGCCAAAATCCGCTCAATCTCGGCGAGATTAGATTGCGCACGGTCAAGCGACTGCGTCGTGGTATCGACTAATCCCTGCCCGTGATTTTCGCTCGTCCTCATTCTGCCGGACTTGAACATCTCGATTTCTCGCACGAGAGCGTGGCGCTTTCGTTCACAAAATTCAATTAGATTCTCGAATGGCGACGACATCGCAATTCCATCATACCTGGCTTTGGCTCGAGGAGCTACAAAGGGCGCCGGCCGAAGCCGACGCCCATACAGGCCGCTAGGGGTGAAGCAGGGGGAGACTTCGTCTTGCGGCTCTGTTCAGGGAAGGTGTTTCCCTACGGCTAAGAACACCGGACGAGGGGTAATCCTGCGGCGGTGGCAGCTACCGGCGACTAAACAAATAGGAAATTGCCCACCAGAGAGCCAAATGCCAATGCCTACAGCCCCGAAAACCGCCGCCACCGGCCAGTTGAATGGACGCTGCTCCGCCACAGCGACATAGGCGGCAACGCATGTGAGGCCGACGCTCCGGAGCGGTCCAGCCTGTCAATCCTCGGTGGCTCTTTCCTGGGCAATGGCTTGTGCGAGTTTTCGGCTTCGGGCGCTGCTTCCTCGCGCTCTCGCCTTAACCGCTCACGCCGCCGCCGCTGTCGCTCGGCGCTCGTGATTGCCTTATCGCCAATGGGTAGTGGGCTATCAAAAGAGCCCACTACCCGCCAATGGGTCGTCTTGACATGAACGAGGCAGGCTTAAGAAGAAGCCCCACCATAGGGGGGCGGGGCTCGAGCAGTGATGGGAGCGACCCATCACCTACAGCATACCATTTTCGAGCAGCTTCATCGTTGCGGGTTTGTAACAGACCGTTTCCAGGGCCGCTGCAACCTTCCGAAACAAAAAAGGTTTGAGGCGCCGAAACTGCTCGCGCTGGAATCGCCGAAAAAGGACGCCGGCCGAAGCCGACGCTCCCCAATGCCACACGAAGTAGCGAAAGCCGGTGTCGAGGGCGGTGTTAGGGACGGACAATTTTTCGCCTGGGTCTGAACCTAAATTCATGTCGGCCACTAAGGGAGGGTCGGGACATGTTTGCCAAAGCGGGACTAAGGCCGATCGGCAGTGTGGTTGTTATCGTGGTTGCGCTTGGCGGTTTTCCCATCAGTCCTAAGGCCGCTGAGAACGGCAACTATTGCTGCACGAGTTTAGAGGACCGCATTTCCAAGCTCGAGGAGAAAACCAAAAAGGACGACGACAAGGTCTCCGTAACTGTCTCTGGCTGGGTCACCAAATCGGTTACTGGCTGGAGTGACGGCAGCGAACATCACCCCGATACGCCGAAAGAGTAATTTGCCCCGAGTCGCTCGACCGCGTCGTGACGCCAGTTAGGATAGCATCCTACGCCTACTGCAACCTAGCTGAGAAGGCGCACCGGCCGAAGCCGACGCCCTTGCGCCAAAGAAGAAGCCCCACCGTTGGTGGGCGGGGCTTCTCCCAACTCTTTCCGATGGAGAAGTGATGGTGCAGCCCATCACGTATAGCGCATACCATTTTCGAGCAGTTTCGTCGTTGCGGGTTTGTCACAGACCGTTTCCAGGACCGCTCTAGCAACGCTCCGAAACAGAAAAGTTTGAGCGCCGAACTGCTGGCGCCGGCCGAAGCCGACGCCGCGCCGCGTTGCAGGGCTTTAGGGGCGCTTGCGCAGGCCTCGATGCCAACCAGGCACGGCGGCAGCTTCTGGAAGAACGTCAGGACGTAGCGGCGCTTCCAGCTGACGACGGATGAGCACGTTGCCTTCCGCGTCGGTGCCATGGACCTGAAATACCGACTTTGCGATATCGAGACCGATAGTCGTGATTGCTTGCATGATTGAGCTCGAAATCGTGGGCGCATTAACAGCACCCACAGCCATCGCACTCATGTGCCGGTGGAGGAGCCGTCCACAGCATCAGAAGCGGACATCCGGTCCTTGCATCGGATGGCAATGGGGCCCTCAATTCCGACGTCCGCGGCCTCAAAGAAGCGTTCCTCTCAGGAATACCAGCGCTATGCTGAAGTAGATCACCAAACCAGAAACGTCGACCAACGTAGCCACGAAGGGCGCCGAAGCGCTCGCCGGGTCGAAGCCAATCCGTTTCAGAATGAATGGGAGCATTGATCCGACGAGGGAGCCGAAGGTGACAATGCCCACGAGAGCCGCGCCAACGGTGCAGGCGATTAGAAGCCAGTGCTCGCCATAGTCGAACAGGCCGAGTTTCTGCCAGAGCGCTATGCGCATAATCCCGAGTAGACCAAGGATGGCGCCAAGCGTTAACCCTGTAGGCAACTCGCGGAGCGCTACGCGCCACCAGTCGCGCAGTCGCATTTCCCGGAGCGCGATGGCGCGAATGAGTAGCGAGGTCGCTTGTGACCCGGAGTTGCCACCCGAACTCATAATGAGCGGAATGAACAGGGTGAGAACGATCGCCTTCTGAAGCTCGTCCTGGAAGTGCTGCATCGCACTTGCGGTCAGCATCTCACTCACAAATAGCACGCACAGCCATCCAGCCCGCTTTTGGATCATCTCGAAGAAGCCGATGTCCATGTAGGGTGCGTCGAGCGCCTCCATGCCACCGAACTTCTGCACGTCCTCGGTATTTTCCTCGACGATGGCATCAATGATGTCATCCACAGTGACGATGCCTAGCACATGACCGCCTCTGCTAACGACTGGGACGGCAAGGAGGTCATATTTGGAGATAAGCCGGGCAACCTCTTCACGATCCGCAAAAGGCGACACGGTCACGGGTCGGCGCGGCGGTGCAATGGAGAGGACGGAGACATGTGGCTCGCTGACAATCAGCCGGCGGAGGGAAACCGCCTTGATGAGGGCTTTCGTCTTTGGGTTTAGCACGTATATCGCGTAAATCGTCTCCCGCGTGCTTTCGACCGCGCGGATATGTCGAAGCGTCTCACCGACGGTCCATGACGACGGCACACTGACAAACTCGGTCGTCATGATGCTACCAGCGGTGTTTTCAGGATAGGAGAGGAGCTGAACAAGTGAAGTTCTGGTCTCCGCATCGAGCTGCGAGAGGAGACGCTCGCGGGCGGGTGCACCAAGGTGCCGAAATATGTCCGCTCGTTGATCCGCAGACAGGGCCTTGAGAAGGGTAATTGCCCTCTCGGAAGGTTGTGACTCAACTAAATCCGCCGCTGCCTCTAGTCCTGGTTCATCGAGGACCTCTGCGGCGCGTTCTAACGGCATCGCGGAGAGCACTGCCGACGCTCGTTCCAGCGGCTCTGCGTTCAGGCGCTCGACAATGTCGGCAACGTGCTCTTGGGCCAGCGTTGCCGCAAATTCGGCGGGGTCAAAGGGGGATGAGGCGTCGACTGCGTCGTTCATAGCTCACCTCTATTCGATCGGCCGTCAGGTACGATCGAGGTGAGCCGATCACCCTAGGATCGGATCACGCCGACCGCTGACGGCAGGAATAATCGACCATGACTGTCACTAGGCATCCGATGGGGGTTCCGATGATTGCTGCTAACCGCGTGCTTAGACCGCTCGAAAGGTGATCTCTCCAGCAGCACCGGTCAACGCTTTGCGCTTGAATGCGGCATTGTCGCGCACCTGAGAGCTCGGCGGGCGCTCTATTCTTTGCGAGAAGCCGAATTCGGCCTTACGAAACGAGCCATTTTGTGATGCGGAGATTCTAAATGGAGCCCGCCAGGGATGCCTTCGAGAGGATGAAAAAAGAGCGTCCTTAGTCCTGAATTGGACGGCATGAAGCGGGCGGGCCTTACCGCCTAGCCAGTACCGAGTGACGCCAAAAGCCAATCTCCCAGAACAACATGATGTGTCCAATTGTTGGCGTGTTGGTCATCATCGCTCTTGCGGCTACGGTAATCGCGCTCTCATTGCAGATGTATTTCGGCCGACTACCGCTGCTTGCCCTCTTGGGTCACTTGCTTGCAGCCTTTGGCGCAACCGGCTTTGCGCTCTGCCGTCGTGGAAGGCATTTTCGGGCAGAGAAGCGCCGCACTATCGGGACGTGGTTTGCGGGGGTCGCCACTGAGAATTGTAGCGCCCCGTTGAACCGGACCAACAGCAATTGTACTCGGGTTTATAAGAAAGTTCGTCTAGCCCACCGATGTTGACCAGCCCGCCGACGAAGATGGCGCTGCCATCGGGGACGCGTTCTGCGAAGGCAGCCGAAGGAACTCCAGTTAATACCCCATTCGGGCATACATTTTTGCAGCGATGGCTGTGAGCACTGCTGTCGCACCTAGCAGCACACCGAAATCGAGCAATAATCCGTAGCCGGATGCTCCCTCAACCAGCATCAGAGCCCTGAGTGCGTCGACTTGGTAGGTCAAAGGGTTAGCGCGAGAAACGGCGCGCAGCCAAGCGGGCATAAGCGACAGTGGATAGATGGCGTTGCTGGCGAAGAAGATAGGCATCGTGAGCACCTGGCCGATGCCCATGAACCTTTCGCGCGTCTTCACGATGCAGGCGATGATCAGCGAAAACGTCGAAAACAACGCGGAAACCAAGCGCGATGATCGCGACCACGCCCAGGATGCTAAGAGGATTGAGATTTATTCCGACGCCGAGGGCGAGTGCGAGCAGGTAGACGATGAGCGCCTGGGACAACGCCCGCACGCCTGCCGAAAGCGCTTTCCCCATCACGAGCGCTGAACGCGGCGCAGGGCTGACAAGGTACCGCTGAACCACGCTGAGATCTCGCTCCCAAATGGCAGAAATACCGTAAAAGATCGCGACGAACAGAACGCTTTGCGCGAGGATGCCAGCGGAGAGGTAGTCGAGGTACGGGAGGCCGCCGGGAGAAACACCGCGAACTTGCGCCATGACCCCGCCGAACAACAGAAGCCAGAGTGCTGGCTGGACTGCGCGCGTGAAAAGCTCCAGCGGATCGTGACGAAGCTTCTCAACCTCGGCAGCAGCGACCGCCAATGTTTGCGTCGCGTAATTGGAAAGCGTTCGGCCGACTGACTCGTCAGCCATGCTCGCGGGCTGCGCGGCGCGCGCGTCTGACCTCACCATAGCCTCTCTCCACCTCAGTTTCGGTCTTGGAGCCAACGAGCTGGATGAAAAAGTCATCGAGAGTGGCGTTCGGTCCAACCCGGGCTTTGAGCTCTGCGGCAGTGCCAACCGCTGCGACCCGACCGTGATCAATTAGGGCGATGCGGTCGCAGAACTCCTCAATCTCATCCATGTGATGTGAGGCGACTATCATGGTTGTATGGAAGGACGCCTTCAGGTCAAGAACATGATCCCAGACTGTCTCCCGCGCACCTGGGTCGAGACCAATAGTAGGCTCATCCAAAAAGAGGACTTTGGGGCGATGAAGCAAGCTTTGGGCTATCTCAAGGCGCCGGATCATGCCGCAGGAATAGTTCCTGACCAGATGATCGGCTACCTCTGAGAGCCCCATCCTGGCGAGCGCGCGAGCCATGCGATGTGCCCGCTCGGCCCGAGGAACGCCGTAGAGACGCGCGGAGAGCAGCATGTTCTCATACCCTGTGAGCGAGCCGTCGGCGGAGAGGAGCTGCGGGACGTAGCCAATGCGACGCCGCACCTCGGCCGGCCGCCGCACGATGTCGAAACCGGCAACCGTTGCCGATCCCGACGTTGGCGGCAGCAGGGTCGTCAGCATCTTGATTAGCGTGCTCTTGCCCGCGCCGTTGGGGCCGATCAATCCGAAGATCTCGCCTTGTTCGGCCGCGAGAGTGGCCTGATCGACTGCGATAATATCGCCGAACCGACGCGTTAAATTGCGAACGTCGATGGCAGGGCTTTGAACGGGGTTATCTATCATTGGGATATCTGCCATACCGATGTGATGCCAATCTCAATTATTCACTGGAGTTTGTGGGACCCGACCCCAACCGTGCTGGCGAAGCATTCATCCCGCTCGATTCCCCGTTGGGGCTACCACCATTCGCCCCAGTCTTGGCCCTTCAGTAGCCAACCTTCGCGCGAGAGTCTCCTTCAGCGCTAGGAAGCCAGATAATTGAGACCAACTGAGCGATAGTGCGAAGCAAGGAGCGGAAACAATGCGGCAAATCATGATAGCCACGGATGGATCTGAAGGAGCAGGCCGTGCCGTCGATGTCGCTGCTAATATTGCAAAAGCTACGGGCAGCAAGCTCTCCATCCTAAACGTGGGGGGAAACCTTTCGGGCGAAGACAGATCGGGGTGTCGACCATCAAGGTCCAAGTTGCTTGGGGCGATCCGGCGGAGGCGATCATCGAAACTGCCCGGCGCGAGCAGGTGGATGCTATCGTGGTCGGCAGACGGGGCCGCGGGCGGCTTGCCGGTTTTGCTGCTGGGGAGCGTGTCACAGAAGGTCGCAAGTCTCGCTCCCTGCATCGTGCTAGTCGTTCCAATAATCCACCCACGGACATATGTCCCTTCAGGGTCCACAAACAGACCAGTTGCCCCACAGGGCTGATAGCGATGGGCAGCTGATCGGAACGGTCGCCGAGCGCATATGAACGCAACCTCTGAACTGGATCCAAAATTAAAGGAGCAAGACGGGCCACATGATGCCGCCGGTGGTGCCGTGCTGATTCCGCACGACGTCGTGCCGGCAATCAGTCCTAAGCTTCCGGTCCCTTTGCCGCCTGAACTACCGCGACACCGCCGGCTGTTGCGGCGGGCGGTGATCCTGCTGCTTCTACTCGCAGTTGGCGCAGTAGGCGGTGCGATTTATTGGCTAAAATATTCCGAGCCATCCTTGCCGCCAGGATTCGCCTCAGGCAATGGCAGACTCGAAGCCGACGAGATCGATATCGACACCAAATTCGCCGGCCGCATCGCGAAGCTCTTCGCCGATGAAGGCGACATGGTGAAGGCGGACCAAGTGGTCGCGCTGATGGATACGCGGGATCTCGAGGCTTCGCTGAAGAAGTCCGAGGCGCTGGTGCTCCAGGCGCAGCGGACGCTCGACGAGGCGAAGGCGAACCTCGTGCAACAGCAGACCCAGGTCACCCTCGCAAAGCAGGAGCTCGACCGCACCAGCGCGCTAGTCCTGAAGGGCTACGCCACCCTAGAGTTGCTGGATCAGCGCCGGCAACAGATGGC
Organism: uncultured Alphaproteobacteria bacterium; assembly: GCA_963804515.1. Taxonomy (GTDB): domain Bacteria; phylum Pseudomonadota; class Alphaproteobacteria; order Rhizobiales; family Methyloligellaceae; genus Methyloceanibacter. The sequence goes on from CAWDQR010000008.1 coordinate 684,394, forward strand.
TGGAGCTGTCGCCGCGGAAAATGCGGCGACTGACAAGATCGGCGAGGCGCAGCGGGCGCTCGAAGCCGCAATGCACGATGTCGAGCTCTACAAGGTCAATATCGCCGACAACGCTCTGTTCGCGCCGCGCGAGGGCCGTATCCAGTACCGGGTCGCTAATGTCGGTGAGGTTCTCCCCGCAGGCGGCAAAGTCTTTACCATGCTCGATACCTCCTATGTCTACATGGACATCTACCTGCCGACGGCGGAGGCAGGCCGGATCAGGCTCGGGTCGGACGCCCGCATCATTCTCGATGCCTATCCGACTCACGTGATCCCAGCCAAGGTGGTGTTTATTGCCAGCCAGGCGCAGTTCACCCCCAAGGAAGTTGAAACCAAACAAGAGCGTGACAAGCTGATGTTCAGGATCAGGGTGAAGATCGATCCCGATCGGCTGCTTGGCCACGCGGAGATTGTGAGAAGCGGGCTGCCAGGGGTCGCCTATGTGCATACGAATCCGGATGCGGCGTGGCCGCCTCAGCTGCAAGCGAGCGCGCCGCCATGATCGGGGTCGGCGGGTCTGTCGCGCGTCTCCATGACGTCACCCAGCGCTACGGCAAGGTAGTCGCCCGCGGGGTCGGCGGGTCTGTCGCGCTTCTCCATGACGTTACCCAGCGCTACGGAAAGGCAGTCGCCCTCGATGCTGTCACGCTCACGCTGCCCCGCGGCTGGCTAGTCGGGCTCATCGGGCCCGATGGGGTCGGCAAGTCGTCATTGCTGAGCATCGTTGCCGGGGCTCGGCAGATCCAATCCGGCAACGTTTTCGTGCTCGACGCCGACATGGCCGATCCCGCCCAGCGCGCCGCCGTATGTTCCCGCATCGCCTACATGCCGCAAGGCCTCGGCAAGAACCTCTATCCGGATCTCAGCGTTCGCGAGACCATCGAGTTCTTCGGGCGCCTATTCGGGCAATCCCGTGCCGAACGGGAGTTGCGGATCGCCGAACTTCTCGACAATACCGGGCTCGCGCCGTTTGCCGCCCGCCCGGTGAAGAAATTGTCGGGCGGGATGCGGCAAAAGCTCGGCCTGTGCTGCGCCCTGATCCACGATCCCGATCTCTTGATCCTCGACGAGCCCACGACCGGCGTCGATCCGCTGTCGCGCCGCCAGTTCTGGGAGCTGATCAAGCGCATCCGTTCGCGTCGCCAAGGTATGAGCGTCGTGGTCGCGACCGGGTATATGGAAGAAGCCGAGCGGTTCGATTGGCTCGTCGCAATGAACGCCGGGAGAATTCTGGCGGCCGGATCGCCGGCGGAACTCAAGGCTGGCACCGGGGTGCGGACCGTCGAGGATGCCTTCGTTGCGCTCCTTCCGGAACATCAACGCGCCGGTCACAAGGCGCTGCACATACCGCCCCGCCGAAGCGCCGATACCGAGCCGGTTATCGTGGCGCGCGGTCTCACCTGCCGGTTCGGCGATTTCACAGCGGTCGACCACGTCAGTTTCACGATCGACCGCGGCGAGATCTTCGGATTCGTCGGGTCGAATGGCTGCGGCAAGACGACGACGATGAAGATGTTGACCGGGTTGCTGCCGGCCAGCGAAGGCGAGGCGCTGCTTTTCGGCCGGCCCGTTGATGCTCGCGACCTAAGCTCGCGCAATCGTGTCGGCTACATGTCGCAATCGTTCTCGCTCTACACCGAGCTGACCGTCCGGCAGAACCTCGATCTTCATGCGCACCTGTTTCACCTGCCGTCACGCAAGGCGAAGGCGCGCATTGCCGAGCTGGTCGAACGCTTCGGCCTAACCGATTATCTCGATCAGCGCACCCTGGATCTGCCGCTCGGCATCCGCCAGCGGCTCTCGCTCGCCGTCGCCATCGTGCACGAGCCGGAGATGCTGATCCTGGACGAGCCGACTTCGGGCGTCGACCCGTTGGAGCGCGACCGGTTCTGGGAATTGCTGATCGATCTCTCGCGCAATCAGGGCGTGACAATTTTTGTCTCGACCCATTTCATGAACGAAGCCGAGCGCTGCGACCGGATTTCACTGATGGATTCGGGACGCGTGCTGGCCACCGATACGCCCGCGGGCCTCGTCAAGGCTCGCGGCGTTGCCACGCTCGAAGATGCATTCGTCAGCTACCTCGAAGAGGCTTCGGGAGTGCGTGCGGCTAGCACGACGGAGGCAGATGCCTCAAGGCAAGCGCGGCAGAGATTGGGAGCCAAGGCGGTAGAGCGACAGACGAGGGCCCGGTCGCCGCTCAGTCTGCGACGCCTGTTTGCCTGCACGACCCGCGAGACGCTGGAACTCCTGCGCGATCCGATCCGGCTCGGCTTCGCCCTGTTCGGTACGACCTTCCTGATGCTCGTCTTTGGCTTCGGCATCTCGACCGACGTCAACAATCTCACCTTTGCCGTCCTCGACCACGATCAGAGCCATGAAAGTCGGGCCTATCTCGAAGAGTTGCGGGGCTCGTCCTATTTTGTCGAGAAGGCCCCGCTCGCCGATTATGCCGATCTCGGGAGGCGGCTCCAGAACGGAGACATCAGCGCCGGCATCGAAATCCCGCCGGGCTTCGGGCGTGACATTGCGCGCGGCCGGCCCCCCTGGGTCGCTGCCTGGATTGATGGCGCGAGGCCGTTCATTGCCCAGACGATCCGCGGCTATCTGGAGGGTATGCACCAGTTGTATCTGGCGGATCCTGCGGTGAAGACGACACGGCCGGCGACGCCTCCACCTGCCTACATCGAGATCCGATTCAAGTACAACCAGGATTTCGACAGCATCTATGCGATGGTGCCGGCGCAAATAGCCCTGCTGCTTGCTCTATTCCCGGCGATCCTGATGGCGCTTGCCGTCGTACGAGAAAAGGAACTCGGTTCGATCACCAACCTTTATGTGACCCCCCTCACGCGCATCGAGTTTCTGCTCGGAAAGCAGCTTCCCTATATCGCAGTCGCCATGGTCAATTTTTCATTGATGTTCCTGATGGCGCTATTTGTCTTCAATGTGCCACTCAAGGGAAGCTTTGTGACCCTGCTCCTGGGGACGCTGATCTACGTCACCACGACCACTGCCTACGGCATGCTGATCTCGGCCTTCGCCCGCACCCAGATCGCCGCGCTGTTCGGCACGGCCATTCTGACCGTTTTGCCGGCGACGATGTTTGCCGGCATGCAAGTCCCGGTTTCCTCGCTCTCGGGGATGGCACGGATCATGGGTCGCGGCTTCCCGATGACCTACTTCCTCCCGGTTAGCGTCGGCACCTTCACGAAGGGCCTCGGTTTTCAGGACCTCTGGACCAATTTGGTAGCGCTGACTGCGTTCATCCCAATCCTGACGTTGCTAAGCCTTCTCCTCCTACGCAAGCAGGAGCGCTAAGCCAACGCGCCTCAATGCAAACATTCAGCAACATCTTCTGGCTTGGCACCAAGGAACTGCGCAGCTTCATGCACGATTTTGTGCTTCTGGGGCTGGTCATCTACACCTTCTCCCTTGCCGTCATCGCGCAGGCGCAGAGCCGTTCGCAGGAAGTGTACAATGCATCGATCGCCATCGTTGACGAAGATCATTCGGAACTCTCGCGCCGGATCGGGCACGCGTTCCTCCCGCCCTACTTTCAACCGCCGCAGCCGATCGCCGAGCGGGACATCATCCCCTTCATGAATAGTGGAAAATACACCTTCGTGGTCGACATTCCGCCGAATTTTCAGCGGGACGTTCTCGGCGGGCGCCAGCCCGCGATTCAGCTGAACGTCGATGCGACCACGATGGTACAGGCGGGCCTTGGCTCCGGCTATGCCCAGCAGATCATCACGACCGAAATCAACGACTTTCTGTCCCGTGCGCAGGGGACCCCGTTGCCGCTGGTCAATCTCGTCGTGCGCATCGCCTTCAACCCGAATGTGACGACAGCGTGGTTCACCAGCGTGATGGGGATCATCAACAGCGTCACCATGCTGGCCATCGTCTTGGCGGGCGCCGCCATCATCCGGGAGCGGGAGCACGGGACGATGGACCATCTCCTGGCCATGCCGGTAACACCGTTCGAGATCGCGATGTCCAAGGTCTGGGCGAACGGCCTCGTCATCATCGTGGCGGTCGGCCTCTCGCTTTATCTCGTCGTGCGCGCGATGCTCGCCATTCCGATTGCCGGGTCGATACCGCTGTTCATGCTCGGCGTGGCGATCTACCTGTTTTTTGCGACTGCCGTCGGCATTTTCCTCGGCACCATCGCACGTTCGATGCCCCAGCTCGGCCTGCTCTACCTACTCGTGTACCTGCCCATGGCCCTGCTCTCCGGCAGCAATACGCCGCTCGAAAGCATGCCGCCATGGCTGGCCACCATTATGCAAGCGTCGCCCTCGACGCATTTCGTGTCCTTCGCGCAAGCGATCCTCTATCGCGGCGCCGGCTTCGACGTGGTTTGGCCGCAATTCCTTGCGGTCGCTGCAATCGGCGGAATGTTCTTCGCTGCTGCGCTTCTCCGATTCCGGCGCGCCGCCGCGCAGACCGGCTAAGCCCGGTCAGCGCTGGTCGATCTAGATCAGCCGATCCAGCTCACATCCGGCACTTTGCGCGGAACCGGCGCTGCGGCGCTCTTGGGATGGCCCAAGATGATTGGCGCGACCGGGATGCATTCCGTCCGAAGCTTGAGCATCGCCTCCCCTGCCGGGGTTGCAAGCCAATCCCTGGCAAGGCCGATCCAGCATGTGCCAAGCCCGGCGGCATAGGCAGCGAGCATCAGATTCTCCACCGCAAGCGAGCAGTCCTCGACAGGCCAGTGGCTTGGCTCCCTGGCCGAGATGACAATCAAGACGGGCGCGTGGTGGAAGATTTGGAGATTTGGATCCTGCAGCTGCTCCCTTGCGATCCCTGAAGGCGGACTCTGCAAAGGGTAAGCCTTCGATTTTTCAGAGATCTCTTTGAGCACGGTCTGGTTTCTTAAGATCGCGAACAACCAAGGCTGCTGATTGACCGCGCTCGGCGCTTGAACGGCCGCCTCTATTAGGATCCGTAAGACGGATTCATCGACCGGATCCGAGGAAAATCCCTGATGGCCCTGCGTCCGTAGATGGCCTCCATCACGTCCATGGCTACAATCCATCGTCGGGGTTTGGGTGGGACCTTGATGTCGATCAACTATCCCAATTGCGGCGAGCCTAGAAGCGATCTAGCGTCGCAGTGGGCTCCGCTTCTCGATGGCAGATCGCGCTAACAAAGGATGCGCTCTCGGGCCACATTTCCAAAGACGGCACGTCTTACGGTCACCGCATCGCGGCGGGATGAGAATGAGAGATCTACCCTTATCCAAGGTTTACCAATTGATCGAGCCGGGGCCTGTGGTTCTGCTTACGACCGCTCTAAAGGGGCGCGCCAATGTCATGACCATGTCGTGGCATATGATGATGGATTTCGAGCCGCCCCTCCTGGCTTGCATCGTCAGCGAAGCTAATTACAGTTTTGCCGCGTTGCGCGAAACTGGCGAATGCGTGATCGCCATTCCGGCGGTGGAATTGGCGCTCAAGGTGGTGAAGGTAGGCAACTCATCAGGCTGCGACATCGACAAGTTCAAGACCTTCGATCTTACACCCGCACCGGCCGACCGCGTGGCGGCGCCACTGGTGGTCGAGTGCTATGCTAATCTCGAATGCAGGATTATCGATACTGGGTTCACGGACAAATACGACCTCTTCGTCCTCGAGGTGCTCAAAGCCTGGATCGACCCGAAGCAGAAAAATCCGAGGACCATCCATCATCGTGGCAACGGCACATTCGTCGTGGATGGCGTGACGATTAAGCTCAAATCGAAGATGCGATAACGCACGTCGGCATTGGCCCCGATATTACGTCGCAAAGAGCAAGACGACTTTGGCAGTTGGAGTATGGACATGAAATATCTTGCAGTGGTCGGTGCTTTGTTCATCGCCGTTGTCTTGGCCCCGCTCGCTGTTGCCCAAGGGGAGGGCTATGTGCCCAATCTTGGCGATATTATGGGCACGATCCAATTGAGACACATCAAACTGTGCTTCGCGGGCAAGCTTCGGAATTGGGAGCTTGCAGCCTATGAATTAGCGCAGATCAAATCGAGCCTCGAGGATGCAGCAACGCTTTACTCAGGGATCCCGGTGACAGACGTGACGATCGTAGCAGAGCCGGTTCAATTAATCGGCGCTGCGATAGAGGTGAAGGACAGCATGAAGTTCGCCAAAGGGTTTAGTGAACTGACCGCCGCGTGCAATGCCTGTCACCAAGCAATTGGCCGTGGCTTCATCGTCATTCAAGTGCCCACGGCTTCCCCTTTCAGCGACCAATCGTTTTCGCCACGCGCCAAGAAGTAGTCAATCTCCAACACCCCGACGGAGCGCATCTTCGACGGCCATCCGCGGCGGAATTCGCTGATCTTCGCGGTGCATCTCTGGAACCCAACCGGAGACGAGCCCGAGACTATCTGGGAGATCCTGCACCGCGCCAAGGACATCCGAATATTCGAGCCGTATCGCGAGCCACATCGTGCGCGAGCGCGAGGCGCATAAGCTCCGCCACGTCATCACCAATCTGCTCGAATTTGTCCCGGAGGAGGAGAAGCAAGACCTGCTCCTAAAGGAGCTTGCCCAATATCGCTGCGACACGCGCATGCATGTGGTGCGGCTGCTCGCGCCCCGCGTTGCCCATGAAAGCCACACCAAGGACATCGACCTCTCGCCGGCGGGCATCCGCACGCGGTGGGAGGCGGGCTACGAGGAAACCAAGCGTGCGCTCGCCAAGCAGGCCTGGATCGGGGAGTTCGGACTGCTCGACGGCGTGATCCTGCATGAGCCAGAGCTGGGCGCCGAGCCGGCGGCGGAAATACAGCCGGGCGACCCATTGGCTGCTCCCGTGCCTCCGCCGCATAAGCTCGCGGCCGAGTAGCGGAGGGTGAGCCATGGGGGTCTGCACCGGGGTCTCAGCGTTGCACCTGGCCGCTGTGGGTTTGAGCTTTCTCCTCGCGGTGCTCTGTCTCGATATGTTCTGGGTGAAGCTACCCGAGCATGGCGGCGACCTAGCGCCGCCGCTGAAGAAGCAGAGCTGGCTGAACTTGTTCGTAGCGTCGGGCGCTGTCGCCGCCGCGGTGATGTTGCTCGTCTGGGCGAATAGCTGCGCGAGCGGGGCGTGACGTCGGGCTCCTGCCGGGCAATGCATTCAACGCGGGGCCGTGACCCTCAACGAGGTCACGGTCGCCTCGGTCTGCGCAGAGCCGGATCAGGTCAGGTCTACTGGCCCATATATGAAGAAGCCCGGTACGGGCTTCTCCCAACTTACGCAATACCTGCATGGTTAGGGTCGGTGCGTGGGGGGCACTTGGCATCGGGGGACGAATGCCACACCGACCGCCAAGACTTTAACGTCGAGCGCATTTGATTGGTTCCAGCCCCCAAAGACTGGCAGATAGAACAGCTGGAGGGCGTGGCCCCTCCAGCTTTCCGTCGCTAACCGAAATCTCGCCAAGCAAGCCGCTGTTCCCCGAGCGCGAGCGCGCTTCAGGAACCCGTCACGTGTCCCTATTTCAGGGGCGGATGGGCGAGTGGCGGAGGCGGCAGCGGCTCCGCATAAACGGCCTGATTATGGTGGAAGCAGCCGCCCAGCATGGTAGAGGCGGCGAGGATGACGAGAGCAACAAAGGTCCGCATGAACTGATCCCCCTAAAAGATACTCCCGGTTTTCTACACTCCGCCTCTTAGAAAAGGATTAATGGGCGGGTCATTTTAAACCGGCGTTAGCCATAACCGTTCCGCCAAGAAGCCGACCAAAAAAGGGCCTCCTGTAGGCAATGCTGTGCCGGCGCATATTTGTGTGCTCGAGCCGGCAAGTTGGCTTCTGCGCGAGCGTTCGAAACAGGCAAAGCGACCCCGATCGTAGCGGTGTTACCCGTTCGGTCGAGGCCGCAAAAGCAGAGGCAGGAGACCACCATTCGAAACGACTGCCCTGCCAAAGCCATTCATAATCGGCGCTCACCCGACAGGCTTTGAGCCAGATCAACAAGGCGGAAGCATTGCGGTTGCGATGCCCGATAAGGGCCGTGGCGGCTCGTGCGCTGGAATCGCGCCTTGCAATAGCGCGTCATCTCCTCCATATGTGGTTTATCGGCGCGCCCTAGGTGGGCGCGGGACTTTAAGAAGTGACGGCAAAGACTATCGCGCCGACTACGAGCACGACGACCTTTCCTGAACAATCTGAAGACGCCGGACGTCCTCTCGGGTGAACGGCCCGCTATGTGAAACTGCAAACGGGAAAGGAATCCCAAATGTCTCGTGTCAATGGCACAGTGAAATTCTTCAATCATACGCGCGGCTTCGGCTTTATCTCGCCGGAGGGTGGCGACAAGGACGTGTTCGTGCATGCTTCCGCGCTCGAGCGCTCTGGCGTCCCTTCGCTGAACGAGGGCGACCGGGTCTCCTTCGAGATCGAGGACGACAAGCGCGGCCGCGGCAAGCAGGCTGCAAACGTGCAGCTCGCCTAACCCTTTCGCCATGGCGACTGGTTTTGAACCGGCAGGTCTAGCCTGCCGGTTTTTTTATGGGATCGAGGGAAGGGTCTTGGCTCGAGGCCCGGTGCCGCTCACGCGCTATAAGGCGGCTTGGCTTGAGCCTGATCATCGCTTCGCTGCTCATTTTCCTCCTTGGGTTAGGGCTGGTGGTGGCTGCGATCTGACAGAGATAAGCGCCCTCGGAGCCCTTGAACCTTACGGATTTGGGTTGTGACGCCCTGACGCATCAGGCATCGATGCAACCCAAGGGATGGCGACGCGTTGCCGATGACCATCATGGTGCGGTAGCAATTCTGTTTCATTGAGGACGTAAATTCGGGCGATGGAGGAAATTCAGTCTATGATGTTGCATTCAGGCATTGTGCGGCTCGTCACCAGCATCGCCATTGCTGTGCTGGCTGTCCTCGTCCCAGCCGGCCACTCCCATGCGGATCCGAGCCCCTTCGATACGCTCCTTGGCTCCTGGGGCGGCAGCGGTGAGATCCGGCTCGATCAGGGGAGGATGGAGCGCATCAAATGCAACGCCTATTACACCGGCGGCGGAGCCGAGCTTGGCCTCGCCATCCGTTGCGCGAGTGAGAGCTACAAGATCGAGATCAGGAGCAAGCTCAGCTATAGCGGCGGGCGTCTTTCCGGCAATTGGGAAGAGCGCACCTTCAATGCGCAAGGAAACGCCACGGGCACGGCGACACCCAACAAGATCACGCTTTCAATCAGCGGCGGCGTGTCCGGCACCATGGTCGTCTCCTACAGCAAGTCGCGACAAAACGTGTCGATCTCAACGCAAGGCGTCGCGTTGAAAAGCGTGAGCATTGCGCTTGGGCGAAGCTGACCCTTTCCACCTCCTGCCACGTCACGAATCGGACCTTGCCTTCGCCAGCGAGGGCTCTATGGCTAGGCTAGCGCGCCGATAGAGCTGGAGGAGCCCCATGGTGAACAACCGGTCTTTGCTGACAGCCAAGTTCGAGGACGGCCAGCTTGAGCTTGCCGCGGGCGGCTCCTGGACCGCTACCCATGCGAATGAGCTGGAATCACTGGTCGACGGAGTCGCCGAGGACGCGTCCCGGGCGCGCAGCGTTTCCATCGACATGCACGGGGTGCGCGAGTTCGACACCTTCGGAGCCTGGTTACTGGAGCGCCTCACGCGGCAGTGGAGCGCCGCAGGCCGGGCGGCATCGATCGTCGGCTTGCCCGAGCACGATCGGACCCTGCTCAAAGAAATGAGCGGCGTGAATCGGGGCTCTTCAGCTCCTCCCGCAAGCGAATATGGGCTCCTGGTCGCTCTCGGGGCCATCGGCCGGGGGGCGGCTGGGATCGGACGCGACCTTCTCGGCTTCGCCAACATGTTCGGGGCTATCGGCGTTGCCGCGGTGCGTGTGCTCACGCGGCCGCGCGACTTCCGGTTCACCTCCGCCGTGCATCAGCTCGATCGCGTCTGCTGGCAGGCGGTGCCCATCATCCTGCTCATCACCTTTTTGATCGGCGGCATCATCGCGCAACAGGGTATCTTTCACTTCCGCAAATTCGGCGCCGAGCTCTACGCCGTCGATCTTGTCGGCATCCTCATCCTGCGCGAGATCGGGGTCCTCATCGTCGCCATCATGGTGGCTGGCCGCTCGGGCAGCTCCTACACGGCCGAGCTCGGCTCGATGATGATGCGGGAGGAGATCGACGCGTTGCGCACCATGGGCTTCGATCCCGTAGAGGTGCTCATTCTGCCGCGCGTGCTCGTTCTTATCGTCGCACTGCCTGCGCTCACCTTCATCGGCTGCATGGCCGCGCTCTATGGCGGGGGATTGGTGGCTTTTCTTTATGGCGGGATGAGCCCCGAAATCTATATCTCGCGGTTGGAGGAAGCGATCTCGCTGACCCATTTCAAAGTGGGGATGATCAAGGCGCCCTTCATGGGACTGGTGATCGGAGTGGTGGCCTGCACCGAGGGGCTGCTGGTCAAGGGCAGCGCCGAGTCGCTCGGGCTGCAGACCACGGCGTCGGTGGTGAAATCGATTTTCCTCGTGATCGTGCTCGATGGCCTGTTCGCCATCTTCTTCGCTTCGATCGGGATGTGACGCGCAGTGCAGGAAAAGCCCGTCATCTCCGTGCGGGACCTCGTGGTCGGCTTCGGCGACACGATCGTGCTCGACCATCTGTCGCTCGACGTACTTCCCGGCGAGATCCTGGGGGTGGTCGGTGGGTCGGGTAGCGGCAAGTCCGTGCTCTTGCGCACCATCATCGGGCTCTTGCCGAAACGCGAGGGCATGATCGAGGTGCTGGGCGTCGATCTCGACAAGGCCGATGAGGAAGGGCGGCGGTCACTTGAGCGCCGCTGGGGGGTCTTGTTTCAACAGGGGGCGCTGTTCTCCTCCTTGACCGTGCGCCAAAATGTGCAGTTTCCGATGCGCGAAAATCTCAAGCTCTCGCCGCGGCTGCTCGACGAGATGGCGCTGGCCAAGCTCGAAATGGTCGGACTCACCCCGGCCGACGCCGACAAATTCCCCGCGGAATTGTCGGGAGGCATGACCAAGCGCGCGGCGCTTGCTCGCGCGCTCGCGCTCGATCCCGAGATCGTGTTCCTGGATGAGCCGACGTCGGGGCTCGATCCCATCTCTGCCGGCGACTTCGACGCCCTGATCAAGACACTGCAGCGGACGCTCGGCTTGACCGTGTTCATGGTTACGCATGACCTGGAAAGCCTTTACACCGTGTGCGACCGCATCGCCGCTCTCGCCGATGGGCGCATCGTTGCCGTAGGGCCGATGGCGACCATACTCGAATGCAAGCATCCTTGGGTGCAGACCTATTTCCAAGGCAAACGCGGTGGCGTGCTGACGGGTAGGATCGGCCAGCTGGTGAATTGAGGCGCCTGACAGATGGAAACGCGTGCCCGCTACGCACTGATTGGACTGTTCATGCTCGCCGTTATCATGGCGAGCTTCGGCTTCGTCTATTGGCTCGAGAACAAGGGCGGAATTGGCCAGCGCGCCACCTATCGAATCCGCTTCCAGAGCTCGGTGTCCGGCCTGCTGGTGGGCTCGGCGGTGCTGTTCAATGGCATCCGGGTCGGCGAGGTGACGGATCTTGCGCTTGAACCGGAGCATCCCGAGCAGGTGCTGGCGACAGTCGCAGTCGAGCCCGACACGCCGGTCCGCAGCGACACGCAAGTCGGCATCCAGTCCCAAGGGCTGACGGGCGGCGCGGCAGTGACGCTTGTCGGCGGCAATGCCGCATCCCCCGCCGTGTCGGCCAGCGAGGGAGAGCTGCCGGTCCTCGTGGCCGAGCCGGGTGCCACCGAGGATTGGACGGGGCTTGGGCGCACCGTGCTGCGAAAGCTCGATACGATCCTCACTGACAATGCGGACAATTTCCACAGCGCCATCGCCAACTTCAATACCTTCACCGACGTGCTGGCGCGGAACTCCGACCGGATCGAAGGCCTCCTGGCCGGCCTCGAGCGCCTGACGGGCGGAGGCACGCCGAAGACCGAGATGCCTGTCTACGATCTCACCGCGGCGAAAGATTTCCCGGCCCTCGCGGTGCCCCCATCCTGGCAGCTCGTCGTCCCGGAGCCCTCTGCGCTGCTCGCGCTCAACACCGACAAGATTCGCGTCCGGCCGTCGACCGCGCCCGAGATCACCGACCTGCCAGACGCAAAATGGACCGACAATGCTCCGATCCTGTTGCAGGAGAAGATCATTCAAAGCTTTGAGAACGCGGGCTATTCGCGCGCGGTGAGCCGGCCGCGAGACGGATTGGAAGCCGGCTATCAGCTCCTGCTCGACATCAGAAATTTCTCCATCTCCACCGCGGGCGAGCCCATAGCGGAGATCGAGTTCGAGGCGAAGGTGCTCGGGCCCAATGGCAAGATCATCGCCGCGCAGACATTCCATAACGCGGCGCCTGCGACCGGCACCGATGCACCAGCGGCGGCTGCCGCTTTGAACGAGGCCTTCGGCAAGGCCGCGAACGAGCTCGTGCCTTGGGCGGCAGACGCGGTCAACAACGCGCCGCCCCCGCTGGAGGCCGCGCCCCTTGAAGCGTCGCCGCCACCGGAAGCGTCGCCGCCACCGGAAGCGTCGCCACCTCCCGACGCGCCGCCGAAGCGGAGCTAGCGCAGCAATCCTGATAGAGCGCGCCCATTGGCCGTGATCTCCGCGGCTATGTGACAGATCGATGACTGATCTGGCGCAAGATCACTTTCATCTTGGCATGGTAGTTTTGATTTTCGACCGAGCCCAAGGACCCTATGAAGTCGCGTATCGTCGAACAGTTGGGACAAGCCGAAATCCTGCTGCCAGGCCTCGTCGCAGAAGGCTTGCGCGCAAACGACCGCGCCAAGGTGCGCCTCAGCGCGCTCCAGGCGGCCGCTGAGCATGCCCATGAACCGCATGGCCCGCCCGCCGATCTTGCCGCCGAGTGCCGTAGGGCCGGCGTCGACGCCATGGCCACGAGAGCCCTGATCGCCGGCGCGCGCCCAGCCGCGAACGGCGTGATCGAGGCGCCGGGCCTTGCGAAGCTCGGTGAGGCGTTGCTGGCCGATGTCGAAGCGATGATCAAGGCGGCAGGTGCCGGGGACCCAAGCGTAGGCAAGGCCGCGGAAGATCGCCTTGCCGCCACCCGGGCAGGGCAAAGTCTCGGAAAGCAGCACATTGCCGAAACCGAGATAGCCGAGCTCACCGCCGTGACCAGCGGCGAGCAGGACAGCCTGCATCGCCTCGTCATGGATCTACACAAGGCTCTTAACCGTCTCGCCGCACAATGCGCCGAGGAGGTCGTAGCCGGCGCCCATACGCATGGGTTGCAACCCGACGACCAGCCATTGGTTGCGGCCTTCATGCGCGGTCTCGACCGGACGCGCGCGCTCAAGTTCAACCATCCGGGCCTCGATACGATCGCGATCCGTTCGGGAGCGCGCCTCGTCATACAGAACGACATCGGGACCACGGATGCTCATGTTCTGCTCGTTGGCGTGGAGGGGCTGTGCGTGACAGTCACGCACACCGACGTCCATGAGCCCCGCGCGAAGTTCTTCATTGGTCTCTTCGATGCCTTTCCGGTGCGCTGGAGCGGGCTAAACCCGGAGAAGGCGGAGGGGCTCGCCGAGGGAGCGGCCTTCTATCTTGTGACTGGACGGTACGATGCGGAGAGCCAAGAGCGTCGCGACGCGTTTCTGGAAGCTATCGGCGCCGCGCTGGTTTTTCTCATCGACTGGAACAAGGCGCGCAAAGCCCTGCGGAAGCTGGTGAGCAACGGGGATGCCATCCGCGTGCTCGACTGGGCAGCGCGCCACGAGATCGGCCATCGCGGCTTCCTCGAGCTTGGTGGGACCGAGCTCGTGGCCGCGACTGTGCGGCATGCGACGCCGGCCCGGATCGGCTTCGGCGAGGAGCTCGGCAGCGTGCTTGGCCGGGAGGCGGCGGTCGATCTCTTGCGCACGGCGCTCAGACTGTCCACCGACGCCTTGCGGCAGGGACGCTCGGCGCGGTCGGTGCGAGAGGCTCTGGAGGCCGATCTCGTCCGCCGCATCGAGCGGACGGAGAGCGCGCTTCTCACCACCGTCGTGCGGCAAATGGGCCTTGCGCGCGACATCGCCGTCGGCATCGCCGCAACCTTGGCGGATCGGCAAGCCCACACGCCCTCCACGGGAGGCGCCAATGCGAGGCGCGCCAAGCGCATCGAAAAAAAGGCCGATGCGATCGCGGTTGACGCGCGAAGCGCCATCCTGCGCAGCCAGGGCAGTGCCGCCATCGCGCAGATGGTGGATGCCGCCGAGAACGCGATCGATGAGCTAGAGCAGGCCGCGTTCTTCGCCTCTCTCATGCCGCCAAGGCTCGAACCGACGGTGCTGGGAACCCTCGAGGATCTCTGCGCCGCCGCCGCTGCCGGCACCGAAGCTGCTGCACGCGGGCTCGAAGCCGCTGCCGGCATCGCCGAGGGCGAGAGCACCGAGACCGACGATGCGCTTGCGGCAACGGACCGGCTCGCGGATCTCGAACATGCCGCAGACAATGCCGAGCGCGCGGTGACCACGGTCGTGCTGCAGGGTGACGGAGACGTGAGGACAGCGCTGCCCGTGCTCGAACTTGCGCGCGCCCTGGAGCGAGCGACGGACCGGCTGTCGGCCATGGGGCATCTCTTGCACCACCATGTCATGGCCGGTCTATCAGGCTAGAAGAGCAGCAAAGCAATGACCATCTTTCGATTGGAGGCGGCAAGTCTTGAAGGCGGGACCGCCGAGGAGATTGGCGCCAAGGCGGCGATCCTCGCTGCCGTTGCGGCGGCGGGTGGGCCGGTTCCACCCGCCTTCGTCCTGCCGATCAGTCTCGGTGCCGCCATGACCGCGGGCGACGGCGGCGCGGAAAAAGCGTTCCACGAAGGCCTGAAGGAAGGCGTTGTTTTCCTTGAGACTGCAACGGGACGGCGCTTTGGCGATCGCCGGGAGCCGCTCTTGCTGTCGGTCCGCTCCGGCGCTGCACGGTCGATGCCGGGCATGCTTGACAGCGTGCTCGACGTGGGCTGCACTGCGGACGCGACGCGCGGCCTGATCAGGATGACGGGCAATCCGCGTTTTGCCTGGGATTGCCGGCGGCGGTTGCTCGAGGGTTATGCCGAAATCGTCCTCGGCCTCGATTCGGCGCCGTTGCTCTCGAGACGCGATGCGTTGATCGCCGAGGAGAGCGCCGAGACTGATCGAGACCTCGACAGCGAGGCGCTCGAACGCCTGGCCCTCGCCTATGAAGCTGTGATCGCGGCCGCCGATCGGGAGATCCCCGACGATCCGATGCAGCAGCTCGTCGCCGCCTCCCGCGCCGTCTACCATTCGTGGACGAGCGAGCGGGCTTGCACCTATCGCCGCCTACAAGGCCTCGAGCACCTCGAGGGCAGCGCCGTGATGGTCCAGGCCATGGTCTTCGGCAACAGGGGGTCCGCCTCCGGTGCCGGCGTCGCCTTCTCGCGCGACCCTTCCAGCGGCGCTCCGGAACCCCAAATCGACGTGTTGTTCGAGGCCCAAGGCGAAGACGTCGTGTCGGGCCGGCGTACGCCCAAGACCGAAAAGGAGTTTGCGCAATCGGCTCCGGCGGTCGCGGCGGAGCTGCGCCGCTGCCTGGTGCAGCTTGAGAAGCAGTTCAAAGACGTGCAGGACGTCGAGTTCACCATCGAAGACGGCCGGCTGTGGATCTTGCAAAGCCGGGCGGCCAAGCGGACGGTAAGGGCCGCGCTCCGGATTGCCGTCGATCTCGTGCGGGAGGGCCTAATTTCCGAACAGGAGGGCCTGGAGCGTCTGCGCGGGATCGATCTTCCGGGGCTTTCGATTGCCCGGTTCGAAGGTAGCGCATCGCCCGCCGGGCTGGGAATCGGGGCTGCGGGGGGCGTCGCGGTGGGGCTCGCCACCTTCGATGCCGCCACGGCCGAACGACTGGCAGCCTCCGGCGACCCCGTCATTCTGATACGCTCGGACATCGACACCGCCGACGTCAAAGGTCTTGCGGCGGCGTCCGGGATCGTCACGGCGTCGGGCGGGCGCACCGCCCATGCCGCGCTGATCGCAAGACAATTGGGAAAGGCCTGTGTTGTAAGCTGTGTTGGACTTGAGGTGGGTGCAGAGGCGCGGCGCGCTGAGATCGATGGCAGAGTGATCAGGGAACGGGACTGGATCTCCGTGGATGGCACCACGGGCGAGGTCTTTCTCGGGCAGCGCGAGATCCTGACGGAACGGCCAGTGGCGGAATTGAACGAGGTGGCACGATGGCGTAGTCAGGCTCGCAGCCAGCCGCAACGTGGCGATTTGGCCTGCGTTGAATAGGCCCGCGTGGAATAGTTTTGAGTGAGTATGGGTACAGGCATGACGGAGGCTGGCGGAAGCGCGAGCGAATCGCGGGAGTTCGAGCTCAAATTGGAGTTCGATCCCGCTGACAGGGCGGAGATCGAGGCGCATCCCCTGCTTGCTGCAGCCAATGCCGAGAAGCAGACGCTGATCTCGGTTTACTTCGATACGGACGACCTCGCCTTGCGGAAGGCCAGCGTGGCTTTGCGCGTGCGCAAGATCGGCACACGCTATGTGCAGGCGATCAAAGGCATGGACGGCAGCGCTCAATTGTTCGACCGCCCCGAATGGGAGCATGAGGTCGCGGGACGCGAGCCGGATTTGAGCTTGGCGGCGGGCACCTCGCTCGAACCGCTGTTGACGGAGCCTGTGCGCACTGCCTTGCGGCCACTGTTTGGGACCCGGATCGAGCGCACCGTCTATCGCCTCCCGAGCAACGGCTCGGATGTCGAGGTGGCGTTCGACGAGGGCGAAATCGAGGCAGCCGAGCGTTGGTGCACCGTGCATGAGCTTGAGCTTGAGCTGAAACAGGGCAATCCGGCGGAGCTGTTTCATCTAGCGCGGAGTTTGGCCGCGGTCGTCCCACTCCGGCTCGCGGTGAAGACCAAAGCCGAGCGTGGCTATGAACTCGTGGAGGATGCTGTGCAGCCCATCGAGAAAGCCACGCGGGTCGAGCTCGACCAAAACATGACGTGCAGGCAGGCCTTTCGGGCCATTGCTCAGAATTGCCTGCGCCAGATCATCGCCAACGCGCCCGGAGTGTGTGCGGGCGAGGCCGAGGCACTGCACCAGATGCGCGTCGGTCTGCGCCGGTTGCGCGCGGCCATCGCTGTATTTGCCAAGGAGGTCGCCGATTCCGAGCAGGAGCGGATCAAGGGCGAGCTGAAGTGGATCACGAACGAGCTTGGACCGGCCCGCGATCTTGATGTCTTTGCGGCCGACGTGTTGAAGCCGCTGGGCAAGAGCCACACTGACACGGACCATGCCGAAACCCGCCGCATCTTCGCCGAGAACCGTGCCAAAGCCTACGCGGCTGCGATCGGCTCCGTGCGTTCCGATCGCTTCCGCAGTCTCCTGCTCGACGTCGCCGAATGGATCGAGGTCGGCCCCTGGACAGCCGATGCATCGCTCTCCGCCCGGCGCGAGCGCCCGGTCAAGACCCACGCCGCCAAGGTGCTGGCCAAAATGCGGAAATATATTCGGAAGAAGGGGACGGAATTACGCGAAATCGATGCCGAGAAGCGGCACAAGCTCCGGATCAAAGCGAAGAATCTGCGCTATGCGATTGAGTTTTTCGCCGGCGTCCTTCCCGACGACCAGAAGGCCAAGCGGCGGGAAGCTGCCTTGTCGGCTCTGCGGGAGCTGCAGGACACGCTTGGGGCCCTCAATGACATGGCTCAGCGGGAGGCGCTCATCGCCAATGGGCATGAGCTCGGCGAGCATGCCGCGCTGTTGGCTTCGAAGGAGGCCGATGTGCAGGAGCTGCTCGAGCGCGCCGAAGCGGCGCATGCGAGCTTCGCCAAGGTCAAATCCTTCTGGAACTAGCTGGCAAAGCGATGGTTGAGAGCCTGCCTTGGAACCTGTCCCTGCACGGGCTGCTCGGCGAGCTTGACGCGACGCCCGGCGGGTTAAGCGACCCAGAGGTCGAACGGCGTCTCGCGGCATGCGGTCCGAATGATGCGCTTCAGCGCCGGCGTCGGCCGCTGTGGCGGCAGACGCTCGACCGCCTTGCCAATCCTCTGATTCTGATCCTGCTTTTTGCCAGCGGCCTGTCGGCCTGGACCGGCGAGGTGACGAGCTTCGTCATCATCGTCGTCATCATGCTGTTGAGCGTGGTGCTCGACGTGGTCCAGCAGGCCCGCGCGGAGAATACCGTCGATGCGCTGCGCCGCTCGGTAGGCAGAAGCTCGATGAGGTGCCGTTCGATTTCGACCGGCGCCGGGTCTCGGTGCTGGTCGATGACGGAACGACGCGGCTCCTCGCGGTGAAAGGCGCGCCCGAGGACATCATCCAGCTGTCGGTGGACTATGCCACGTCGGACGGGGAGCGACGGGAGCTCGATGCCGAAGCACGCCATGAGCTCCTGCAACGGTTCGAGCGGCTCGGCGAAGGCTATCGCGTCTTGGGAGTGGCGTACCGCGCGATGCCCCCGGCACATGACAGCGCCGTCGTCAGCGACGAGACCGAGCTCACCTTTGCCGGCTTCGCCGTCTTCGTCGACCCTCCGAAATGCGATGCGGCGGCCGTCCAGGCGCCGGCCGCAGTCGGCGTCGAGGTCAAGATCCTGACCGGCGACAACGAGCGCCGTCGCCGTTGCCGCCTATCTGCTTCTCGTCGAGCTGGTCAAGCGGCGGCTCTACCGCCGGGCGTGGGGCCCCGACGGCGGCTAGCGCTGGTGAACATAGAGGCCTGGAGCGGGCCAAAGCGGCACGAGCCCGCGTGCGGGTGCGCCCAATTCAGGCGGCGCCACGTGTTCCGGCGCGCTCTTGGCCTCGAGCCATGATGCCCAGGCCGGCCACCACGAGCCCTCAGCGGTAGTGGCAAGCGTCAGCCAAGTGTCGGAGTCGATATACCGGTCGCCGCGCTTGCGGGTCGCAACGAAATAATGGCGCCCGGGATGGCCGGGCTCCGACACGATCCCGACATTGTGGCCGCCATTGGTGAGGACGAAAGTGACCTCGGTGTCGGTGAAGAGCTGGACCTTGTAGACCGAGCGCCATGGCGCGATGTGGTCAGTCTCGGTGCCGATGACGAACATGGGTGCGTCGATGTCCTTGAGCGCGATCACCTTCCCTTCAACGGCGTAGCGGCCGGCGGTGAGGCGGTTCTCGAGGAATAGCCCGCGTAGATATTGGGAGTGCATGCGGTAGGGCAGGCGCGTCTGATCCGCGTTCCAGCTGGTGAGGTCGGTGACGGCGTCGCGCTCGCCGAGCAGATATTCGCGCATCATCTTCGACCAGACGAGATCGTTGGAGCGTAGGATCTTGAAGGCGCCGGCCATCTGCTTGGTATCGAGCACCCCCTGATCCCACATCATGTCCTCGAGGAAGGCGACCTGGCTTTCGTCGACGAACAGCATCAGCTCCCCGGCCTCGCTGAAGTCGGTCTGGGCAGCAAGCAGGGTGATGGTGGCGAGCCGGTGATCCTCGTCGCGCGCCATGGTCGCGGCGGCGATGGCGAGCAAGGTGCCGCCGATGCAATAGCCGCAAGCGTGGACCTTGCAGCCAGGCACGATGGCGGTGACGGCGTCGAGCGCGGCCATGACGCCGGAGGTGCGATAGGCATCGAAAGTGAGGTCGCGATCGGCGGCGGTCGGATTGCGCCAGGACACCATGAAGACGGTGAAGCCGCGCTCGATCAGATAGCGCACGAGCGAATTCTGCGGCCTGAGATCGAGGACGTAGTACTTCATGATCCAGGCCGGAACGATCAGCACCGGCTCGGCGATCACGCTCTCGGTTGTGGGCTTGTATTGAATGAGCTCCATTAGCTCGTTGCGGTAGACGACCACGCCCGGCGTGACGGCGATGTCCTCGCCCACCCGCAAACCGTCGGCCGGTGGCTTGGGCTGCATTGCCAGCGCGCTCCACGCGTCGTCCTGAAAGTTGGTCGCGCCGCGCACGAGATTGGTCCCGGACTCTTTCAGCGTCCGCTCGATGATCACGGGATTGAGCCAGGGCACGTTTGATGGCGACCACACATCCAGCAATTGGCGCGTTAAGAAGGCGACGCGCGCGGCGTTTTTCGGCGTCATGCCCCGAACCTCGCGGGTCGCGCTCGCCCACCAGGCTTCTTGGGCGAGAAAGGCCTGCTGCCAAAGCACGTAAGGGAGATGCTTCCAGGCGGGGTCATTGAAGCGCCGGTCGTCTGGCTGCGGCTCGAAGGTAGGCTTCGCGTCCTCGGACAGGCTGTGCGTGGCGAAACGCGCCAACCGCGCGCCGATGTTCACGGCCTCTATCCCCAGTTCGACGAGGCGGCCCGGCGCATGGGCGAGATGCGAGGCCCAGTCAAACCAGGCGGCATAGAGCGCGTGCGGCGACACGCCTTGGGTAAGCCGTGCGGTCACCGCCCGTCCGAGACGGTCCATAGTCTCGAAGGAGGGGACGTTCGTGCCGTCGCTCGGTGGCGATGGCGACGGCGACGGCGCCGCCGCGGCGGGACTTTTGCCGGCGTCCGAAGCTGCGGCCGGCTGTGAAGGGGCTTGGTCCATGTTCATTCCAATTGGTCGAGGGCGCCTGGTCGGGGGCCGAGGCCGGATTCAAGCGCGAGTTTCATGACCGCTCCATGACAAAAACCGCATGGCGCCTTCCGCGATTGCCACATCGCCACGCCGATCGGCTAAGGTACAGGCGCGTTGTTAAGATCTCATGCGATGCAGCCAGGATTGGCGCTCCAGCTCGGTCATGCGCGCACGCAAATCGGCATCCTGCGTGGACACGGCGTGGGTCGTGCGGAGGCTCTCCACGAGGGCGCGCAACAGATCCGAGCGAGCGATCATGCCCACGAGCTTGCCCTCGCGAAGCACAGGCAAGCGGTTGATCTCGTGCTTGTCCATGATGCGAACCACGTCCTCGAGCGGGGTTTCGTCACTGACGGTGATCGGGTTTTCCGTCATCACTTCGGCGATCTTGCAAGCGGCTACGCGTCCATGCACTTCGTTCACTTTGGCTTCACCGGTCAGGATTTCCAGCCAGCGCGGCCGCCGATAGCTCGTATTGCGATGCACGGGGCGCAGAAAGTCGCGTTCGGTGACGATGCCGACGAGGCGGCCGCTCCCATCGACGACAGGCAGGCCCCCGATGTCGTGGCGCAGCATCACCTCGCCCGCCGCCAAGACGCAATCATCCGGCCTGATCGACACCACGGCCGACGTCATCACATCGCGGGCCTTCATGTTTCTGTCTCCCGAGGCGGACCAAGCGACGGCACCTACGGCCTATTGTAGATATGAGGTGCGACCTTGAGGGATATCAATGGCTGCCACACTTGGACGGCAGTAGAGTTGGTGCCCGCCGCCATAGACCCGGATGTGGAGTGACATGGACGCGCTTCACGAGATCAGTCCGGCCTTACAGCAGGCGCGTTTGGAGAGGCGCCTCTTCGCACGCTTCTGGCAAACGGCCTCACGCTTCTGGTTCGGCCGCTGGGCCAAGGTGGCTTGGGGCCTCACCGTTATCCTTATGCTCGTCGTCTTGGCGCAATTGCTGGTGCAGCTGCTCCTGAACTTGTGGAACCGGAATTTCTTCGATGCGGTCGAGCGCCGCGACGCGTCGGCTTTGTGGACGCAGGCGAAGCTGTTCGTGCCCTTGGCGCTGGCGAGCATCGCGCTTGCCGCCATCTCGGTCTGGGGACGCATGACGGCGCAGCGCAAATGGCGCGAATCCGTGACGCGCCAGGTGATCGAATATTGGCTGGCCGAGGATCGGTTCCGGCGGCTCGACCAGCTGGCGAACGGTTCGGAGAATCCCGAATACCGCATCTCCGAGGACGTTCGCATCGCCACCGACGCACCCATCGACCTGGTGCTCGCCTTCCTGGCCTCGGTGCTGACGGCGATCGTCTTCTTGAGCGTGCTGTGGAGCGTCGGCGGGAGCCTGACCTTCGACGCGTTTGGCCGCTCCCGGACCATCCCCGGCTATCTCGTGATCGGCGTCATCGTCTATTCCACCTTGTTCTCCGGCGCCATGATCATCGTCGGCCGCCGGCTCACCGCGATCATCGAGCGCAAGAACCAGGCCGAGGCGGAGCTCAGGGCGGCAGCGGATCGCCTGCGGCAGGACGGCGGCGGGACGATCACGCGCGGCAACGAAACGGCGGAGCGCCGGACGCTCTGGCTCGCCGTGCATACCGTGCTGTTGCGGTGGCGGGGCCTCTCGTGGCAGCTCGTGCGGACGACAGTGGTCACCCACGCCAATTTCATCCTGGCACCGGTGCTGGCCCTTTTGCTCTGCACGCCGAAATATCTCGCAGGCACTATGTCGCTCGGCGAGCTCACGCAGTCCGCTGCCGCCTTCGTCACGGTGCAAAGCGCTTTCAACTGGCTCGTCGACAATTACGGGCGGCTTGCCGATTGGAGGTCGTCGGTCAATCGGGTCGCCACCCTTCTGATTGCGCTCGATGCGGTCGCAGCGCTCGCGCACATCGAAGAGGTGCCGCACCCGACAGGAGACTAAGGCCGACCTCGCGCCGGTACGCCGCGCTTGAGCCGTCGGCCCTGCGCCGCCTTGATCAGATCCGCGTACCAGCGGAACGAGGACTTGGGCGTGCGCGCCAGCGTCGGGTAGTCGACATAGACGAGGCCGAAACGCACGCCATAGCCCGAGCCCCATTCGAAATTGTCGAGCAGCGACCAGACGAAATAGCCGCGAATATCGGCGCCATCGGCGATCGCGCTCAGCATGGCGCCGGTGTAGGCCTTGAGGAAATCGATGCGGGGCTGGTCCTCGATGGCGCCCGAAGCGTTCGGCGTATCGTGGCCACCATAGCCGTTCTCGAGCACATAGACGGGCAGGCGATACCGCGTGCTGACCTCGAGCAGCGTCTCCCGAAACGCCTCCGGGCAGATCGGCCATTGGATGGGGGTGCGGGTGAGGTCGGCGGGCGCCGGACCAAGGCTAAAGCCAAGCGGCGCCTCTGGAGCCGCCTTGGCGTAGATGGGCGAGTAATGGTTGAGGCCGAACCAGTCGAGCGGCTGGCAGATGCGCGCAAGGTCGCCTGGACGGAGATAAGGCTCGATCGCCGCGGCGAGCCGCTCCGGATAGGCGCCGAGGCATTGCGGGTCGGGGAAGGCGCGGTTCCAATAGACCGCAAAATCGAGCGCGGCCTCGGCATCGGCCGGGGTCGAGGGCAGGCATGGCTGGACATTGTGGATGGCACCAATCGAGGCCTTCGGCACGAGGGCGCGCAAGACCTCGGCCGCGGCGCCATGGGCAAGGTTCACATGGTGGATGGCGGGGAGCAAATTGGCGGGGCCGGAAAGGCCCGGCGCGCTGTCGCCGAAGCCGTAGCCGAACAGGCTGAAGACCGAGGGCTCGTTGAAGGTGGTGAAGCGCTTGACCCGGTCGCCGTAGCGGCGCGCCACGAGGGTCGCGTAGTCGGCAAACCACCCAGCCGAATCCCGATTGGTCCAGCCGCCCTGATCGTCAAGCGCCTGGGGAAGGTCCCAGTGATAAAGGCAGAGCCAGGGCTCGATATTCGCGGCAAGCAGCGCGTCGATCAGCCGGTCGTAGAAGGCAAGCCCCGGCTCGTTTGCATTTCCCCGTCCCTTGGGCAGAAGACGCGGCCAGGCCACGGAAAAACGGTAAGCCTGCACGCCGAGGCGCTGCATCAGCGCGATGTCCTCGGGGTAGCGGTGGTAGTGGTCGCAAGCGACGTCGCCGCCGTCGCGATTGGCAACGCGGCCGGCGGCGCAGAATGTATCCCAAATGCTCGGGCCCCTGCCGTCTGCTTGGGTCGCTCCTTCGATCTGGAAGCTCGACGTGGAGACGCCCCAGATGAAGTCGCGCGGCCAGGGCGCCCGCTTGCCCTGCCGCGGGCGGCCCGATTTGCCTTTTTGCTTTTTTTCACCCTTGGCCATGGCGCCACAACTCATTCGGTCCGTGAGTCTTAGCCTTGACGATGGTCAATGAGCGGGACGCGCTCCGGGCTTCGGTTCCTCCTTGACCACGTCGGTGGCCTTCTTGTCGGTACGGAGGCCCAGAAACACCGGGTGGCGCATCTCGCCCTTGGCTGTCCATTCGGTGAATTTCACTTCGCCCACGAGCTTGGGCCGCACCCAGGTCGTGTTCGCTTCGTCAGGCACCTTCTCGGAGATCAACTTCGAGCTGGTCACCAGCGGGACCATCAGGTCATGGAGAGTTTTGAGCATGGCCGCATCGAAACCTGTCCCGGCGCGGCCGACATAGCGCCAATGCTTGCCCTCCCGCACCGCGAGCAGCAGGGAGCCGAAATATTGGCGCGAGCGCCGCGGCGCGGTGAAGCCGATAATGACTACTTCCTGGCCTTGCGATGCCTTCACCTTCAGCCATTCGCGGCTCCGCTCGCCGGAGTAGTAATGGCTCGAGGCAAGCTTGGCCATGATGCCCTCTTCGCCGGCGCGGCTTGCGCGCTCGAAGACCGCAATGCCCTTGTCCCACACATGGGTGCTATAGTGGACCAGCTTGTCCTTGGGCAGAATGCGCGCCAATGCCTCCTTACGCTCCACGAGAGGGTGATGGCGCAGATCCTTGTCGTCGAGATAGAGCAGGTCGAACACGCAGTAGAGCAGGCGCACCGTCTCACGCTCGGCATTCTGCAGGAGCTGGAAGCGCGAGCGGCCTTGCGCATCGAGCGCCACGAGTTCGCCGTCGATCACGGCAAAGCGGCCGATGCCGCGCAAAGCCGTGCAAATGGACGGATATTTGCTCGACAGGTCGATGCCGTTCCGGGAATAAAGCGAAACCGACCCATCCTTAATCTCGGCCATCAGACGGAAGCCGTCCCATTTCGTCTCGAAGATCCAGTTCGGATCGTCGAAAGGCTTGTCGGTCAAGGTCGCGAGCATGGGGCGCAGGTCGGGTTTCATGCGAAATGGCTTCCATGCAAAAGGGGCAACGAAGTAGGCTACACTAGAAATCGATCTGCTCGGAAAAGGGGAGGGAAACGTGGATCTCGAAGAGCTTAACCGAGTCGCAAACGCTATGGTGACCCCGGGCAAAGGCCTTCTTGCTGCGGATGAATCCGCGGGCACGATCAAGAAGCGCTTCGAGGTGATCGGGGTGGAATGCACAGAAGACAATCGCCGTGACTACCGGGAGCTTCTGTTCCGTTCCAAGGGCATGGCGAACATCTCGGGCGTGATCCTGTTCGACGAGACCATCCGGCAGAAGGCCAAAGACGGCACGCCGCTCGTCAAGATCATTGAGCAGGCCGGCGCGCTTCCAGGCATCAAGGTGGATAGGGGGACCCATCCCCTGCCGTTCTGCCCGGGTGAGGTCGTCACCGAGGGGCTCGATGGCTTGCGCGAGCGATTGATCGAGTATCGGGGTCTTGGTGCCAAATTTGCCAAATGGCGCGCGGTCATCAATATCGGCGCCGGTATCCCGACCTATGCTTGCGTCAACGCCAATGCGCATGCGCTTGCTCGCTACGGCGCGCTCTGCCAGGACCAGGACATCGTGCCGATCGTGGAGCCGGAGGTGCTGATGGACGGCGACCACGATGTGGACCGCTGTGCCGAGGTCACCGAGTTCGTACTGAAGACCGTCTACGAGCAGCTCTATTATGCGCGGGTCAAGCTTGAGGGCGCCGTGCTCAAGCCGAATATGGTGGTGGCGGGGAAGAAATGTGCAAGGCAAACCTCTGTCGCCCAAGTGGCCGAGAAGACCATTCGCGTGCTCAAGGAATGCGTGCCGGCGGCGGTGCCAGGCATTGCCTTTCTCTCCGGCGGGCAGTCCGATTTGGATGCGACGGCGCGGCTCGACGCCATGAACAAGATCGGCGGCCTGCCCTGGAAGCTAAGCTTCTCCTTCAGCCGTGCGCTACAGGCGGCGCCACAAAAGGCTTGGTCGGGGAAAGCCGAGAACGTCCCGGCCGCGCAACAGGCCTTCGGCCATCGGGCGCAGATGAATGGGCTTGCCTCGCTCGGACAGTGGAAGCCGGAGCTCGAGCACGCCGGCTGATCTGCTTCAGGCGGAGCGTTTAGAGCGCTCAAGGAGATGCATCCATGCGTATAGGACTCGTCCTAGGCTTAGCGATGGTGCTCGGCGCTGGCGGCGTTGCCCACGCTCAGGACGTGGGGAACGTGCCGATGGGAGAGATTGGCGATCCCCAGGCGGGCTTCGACTATGCCCATGCGACCTGCGCCGCCTGCCACGCCATCTCGGAAGAGAAATCGCCCGATCTGAAGGCGCCGAGATTCAAGGACGTCGCCAATACACCAGGCATGACGCCGACGGCCCTCATGGTGTGGCTGCAAAACGCAAACCATCCCACGATGCCGAACTTGATGATCAGGGGCCAGGAGCTCCGCAATGTGGCGGCCTATATTCTGAGCCTCAAGGACTGAGCTTGGCGGCCGCTCCGGGCTCGGCAGCCGCCGGTCGTCGCGGCGTCAGCGGTGATGGGCCGAGACCGCCTTCGTCACCTCGCCGGTGATGTCCCGCGGCAAGGCATGGGAAACGTCACCGAGGCTCACCATGCCGACAATTTGCATCGCCTCGTCGAGGACCGGGAGCCTGCGGATCTGTTTGCCCTCCATGATGCGGACGGCATCTTCGACATCTTCATTGTCGCGGCAATAGACGACGCCGCGCGTCATCACATCCTTGGCCCTCACCTTGGACATGTCCGCGCCCTCAGCCACGCATCTGATCGTGATGTCGCGATCCGTCACCATGCCGACGAGCTTGCCATTCTCCGCCACCGGAATGGCGCCGATATCGAGCTCTTTCATTTTCTTCGCGATGGCGTCGATCGCTGCGTCGGGCGAAACGCAGTCCACGCCCTTATGCATCATGTCTTTCACTTTCATCGGGAGCTCCTCATTGTATTGCGCCGCGCCCCGCGGCCCGGAATGCTAGGGCGTGTGCGATTTGACCTCGCCACGCAGGCGCCGGGCATGGTCCTCAAGCTGCCGCACCGCGGCATCGAAGGCATCGCGGATGGCAACATACACGTCCTCATGGGCGTGGTTCTGCGCACCTTCCTGATTAACATGGACGTCCTTGCCCGGCACGCCGATATCAATCCGGACCTTGTACAGCTTGCCCCTGTGATGATGGTGATGCGGTGCCTCGACGGTGACGTCGCAGCTCACGATCCTGTCGAAGTAGTGGTCGAGCTTGGCGGCCTTCTCGCGCACGACCGCTTCTACAGCCGGAGAGGGGTCCATATTGCGGAAGCTGATCTGCAAGGGTACCTGCATGGTCTTCTCCTTTCGGCATGTAACAAATTTGGGCACCGGCGGGGCGCCGCTCAAGAGCCGGCCGCGATGTCGTTGATCACGTCGTCGACTCCGAAGACGTACCAGGCGTCCCACTCGGCGGCGTCGCGCGAAGCTTCCCTCTCGACCAATCCGGTCAAGTGGACTTTGCGCCCGCGAACCCCTACGCGGATTTGCGAGGCATCGATCAAGGGATCCTTCTCCAGCGCAATCCTGACAGCCTCCTCGATCTGGATGGGCCCATCCTCCTCGGGCGGATCGACGGTGATGCCGTTGATGACGTCACGGCTGCCGGGCACCCACCAGGCGAGCACGCCGGCAAGGCGCTTAGAGGCGAGGCTCGGCACGCTTCCGTTCAGGGTGACGACGCCATGCTCCACCTCGATTTCGATCTCCCCGCGGAAGCCCGGCAATCCGGCGCGCATAAGTTTCACTTGACCGTCTTCGCGCTCCTTGATGGCGAGCTGCTGGAAGGCCGGCTCTTGGTAGTAGGCCTTGCGCAGATGGTCCAAGATGCCGTCGTCGCTCATGGTCATGGCCGGCTTGACCCGCAGTCTGTCGACGATTGCGCCGATGCCTGGCGTGGCGGCCAGGCGTTCGAGCACCAGCCGTTTGATGGCGACATTCTCCACCTCGGCTTCGATGGTGGCGATGCCTTCGCCATCGATCGCGAGAGCCTCAGGCTTGAAGTGCCGCCCAATGCGCGGCTCGCTGCGAACCGCGGCCAGTGCTTGTTCGCGTATGTCTGTCTCTTGCGCCATGTCCCCCCAATAACGCGTCACGTCAGGGAATGAATTGATGGACATCAAACCGATGCTCGCCAGAATTTGACGCGGGTCAAGGACAATGTCGGCCTTGGTGTGGTTGGCTATCGCTTCCCCCAAACCAAAAAAAGAGGAGCCAGGTCATGACTGAAGAAGCGACCAAAATGCCCGTCAAAGTGGAAGGAAAAGAGACTGAGCGTGCGCCCGCAGAGTGGCGGCCGCTTGCGAATTTGCGCCGCGAGATCGATCGGCTGTTCGATGATCTGCATTTGGGCGGCTGGCGCCTGCCGATCGCCCGCACCCTGTTCGATGCCGAGCCGTTTTGGCGTGGGGCCACTGGATGGGGAGCCGTGCCCGCCGTGGACATCGCGGAGAAGGACAAGGAGTATGAGATCGCGGCCGAGCTTCCGGGCATGGATGACAGCAACATCGACGTCAAGTTCGCCGACGGCGTGCTGACCATCAAGGGCGAGAAGAAGGAGGAGAAGGAGGAGAAGAAGAAAGACTACTACCTCTCGGAGCGCCGCTACGGCTCTTTCCAGCGATCCTTCCAAGTTCCCGAAAGCGTGGATGCGGACAAGATCGAGGCGAAATTCGTCAATGGCGTGCTCACGGTGAGGCTGCCGAAAAGCCCAGAGGCGCAGAAGAACGAGAAGAAGATCGCCATCAAGAAGGGCTAGGGATAGCGCCATCAAGCTCACCTTTCTCGGGACCCGCGGCGAGATCAAGATCAGATCTCGCCGCCACTTTCGCCACAGCGCATTGCTGGTGCGGCACGGGCATGCTCGCGTCATGATCGATTGCGGCGCCGATTGGCTTGATCGGCTGAAGCGGGTGGGTCCGACGGCCATCGTCATCACTCATGCCCATGCCGACCACGCCTTCGGCCTCGCGAGCGGCGCGCCATGCCCGGTCTATGCGACGGAAGAAACCTGGTCTCTGCTCGAGCGCTATCCGGTCACTGACCGGCGGACAATTCGGCCTCGAGAACCGTTTCGGATTGGTGGGATCAGCTTCGAGGCCTTTCCCGTAGACCACTCTCTACTAGCCCCTGCCGTCGGCTATCGGGTGAGGGCGGGGCGCGCTGCGTTCTTCTATGTCCCCGATCTCGTCTCCATCCGCGACCGCGGGGAAGCGTTGCGCGGCGTAAAGCTTTATATCGGCGACGGCGCCACCGTCACGAGGTCCATGGTGCGCCGGCGTGGGCCCGCTTTGATCGGGCACGCGCCAATCGCCGCACAACTTGGCTGGTGCAAGGAGGGGGACGTCGCCCGCGCCATCTTCACGCATTGCGGCAGCGAGATTGTGCGCAGCGATGCCAGAGCGATCAACTCTCGGGTGCGGCAGCTCGGGCTCGCGCAGGGCGTGAATGCGCGCGTCGCCCATGACGGGCTCACGCTCTCGGTCTCTCTCTCCGGCTAGGCGTAGGCTCGATCGGCTCGCCGGGTCTGACGTCTCAGTGACGCGGCACACGGCCTCCGGAGGGGCTGCGTACGAATCGTCGGGAGTCTTATTGACTTGGCTCAATGTCAATCAGTTGCATGAGATCCATATGAGGCTGGGGGGACGGGTGTCTGGCGCCAGGGGAGGCCGGAGGGGAAAGGAGAGACATCATGGACCAGCGTATCGCACACGTTGAGCCGAAGGCCCAGCCATCGTCGGGCGCTCCGGAGTTCGACGCCTTGACATGGAGCGCCGAGCAGGCGTTGAAGGCGCTGAGCGAGTATCAGGTGGAAACACTGCGCTTCGCCGCCAGGAGAACCTACAGCAATCTGGAATTCATGCGGCACTTGCGCCACTGCACGGGTTGGCAAGAGATCGCACAGCTGCAACAATCGTGGTTCAAGGAATGCGTCGCCGACTATGGCGAGGAATGGGGCCGGTTGGTCGGCACCAGCTTCCAACTTGCCGCGAGCGACTTCACGCCGCTGCAATGGCTCATGTACCGGTCTGGCCGTCGCGGCCGACGCGGCAACGGACTCGCCCGCTGATCATTCGATCCAACGCAGCTCCGGTTCCTTGCGCGGAACTGCGGCGGCTTTGTGCTTGGGATGACCGACAATGATCGGGGCGACTGGAACGTGCGAGGCCGGCAGCCCGAGGGCCGATTTCCCGTCAGCTGTGCCGAGCCAACCTTGAGCGAAGCCGATCCAACAGGTGCCGAGCCCGGCGGCATGGGCTGCGAGCATCAGATTTTGTGCCGCGAGAGCGCAGTCCTCGATGGCCCATCCTGTTGGCTCCACCACGGCGATCACAATCAGCACCGGCGCGTGATAGAAGATATGGAACTTCGGATCGCTGAGCATATCGCAAAAACGCTGAGGTAACGTGCCGAGCGACGCGTCGAGCAGGTGGGCCTTGGCTTTCCCCGAGATTTCAGCAAGCAGCGCCTGATTTTTGACGATGACGAAGGACCATGGCTGCTGATTCATGGCACTCGGCGCGTGGATAGCGGCATCGATCAGCTCGCGTAGCTTGGCGTCGGCCACGTCTTCGCCGGTATAGTCGCGCACGGCGCGGCGTCCCTTGATGGCTTCGAGCAATTCCATGGCAGTTGGAATCCTTCCGCTCAGATCCCGAGATGCGTGTGGGTCTGGAAAAGGATCGTGCATGCGTGACGCGGCGTCGTTGCGATAGATCAAGGTCGGAAGCGGGCATCGTGGGGCTTAAGGCGCTTTGGCTTCGGCCTTGGCCACGCGTTGCTTCACGGCGATGAAGCTGTCGGGGACCACCGAGATGGAATCGATGCCGCAGTCCACGAGGAACTCGGCAAAGTCCGGATGATCGCTCGGGCCCTGGCCGCAAAGCCCCACCTTGGCGCCGGCCCTGTGAGCTTCTTCGATGACGGTACGGATCATCCATTTTACCGCCTCGTCCTGCTCGTCGAAGAGCGGAGCGAGCAGCTCGGAATCACGGTCCACGCCAAGGGTGAGCTGGGTCAGATCGTTGGAGCCGATGGAGAAGCCGTCGAAGCGACGCGCAAAGGCGCTGGCGAGAATGACGTTCGAGGGGATCTCGCACATCACATAGACCTGCAAGCCCTTCTCGCCCCGCTTGAGGCCATTCTCCGCCATCACCTCGAGCACCCGGTCGGCCTCGTCGGGCGATCGGCAGAAGGGGATCATGACGACGACATTGGTGAAGCCCATGAGCTCCCGCAACCGCCGGATTGCCTGACATTCCAGCGCGAAGCCCTCCCGGTAGCGGGGCGAGTAGTAGCGCGACGCGCCGCGAAAGCCGAGCATCGGGTTCTCCTCCTTGGGCTCGAACGCCGCGCCGCCGAGCAGATTGGCATATTCGTTGGTCTTGAAGTCGCTCATCCGGACGATCACGGGTTTTGGGTAAAGGGCGGCGGCAATGCGGGCGAGCCCCAGCGAGAGCTGGTCGACGAAATAGTCCGTCCGCGGCCGATAGCCTTGGGTGAGCTCGGCAATTGCGGCCTTGGCTCCCGCGTCCTCGAGCGCATCGAAATGAATGAGAGCCATCGGGTGCAAGCGGACCTGATTGGTAATCACGAATTCCATGCGCGCGAGCCCGACCCCATCCGCAGGCAGGCGCCACCAGCGAAAGGCAGCCGCTGGGTTGGCCAGGTTAAGCATGACTTCCGTGCGCGTGGCTGGCACCGCCGCGACATCGGTGGCCTCCACGGTGATTTCGGCAACGCCCTCATAGACGAACCCTTCGTCACCCTCGGCGCAGGAGACTGTCACCTCCTGCTCCTGATGCAGCACTTCGGTCGCGTTCCCGGCGCCTACGACGGCGGGAAGTCCAAGCTCGCGGCTCACGATGGCGGCATGGGAGGTGCGCCCGCCGCGATCGGTGACGATGGCCGCCGCCTGCTTCATGATCGGGACCCAGTCGGGGTTGGTGTTTTCGGTCACCAGCACCGCGCCCGGCACGAAACGGCCGATATCGCGCGGGTCGTGGATGAGGCAGACAGGCCCGGCGACGACCCCGCCGCCGATGCTGAGGCCGGAGACGAGCGTCCGCCCCTTCCCCGTGATCCGGTAGCTAGGCTCGAGCGACGCGGTCTTCCGCGATTGCACGGTCTCGGGCCGCGCCTGAACGATGAACAGCTCGGCGGTTCTCCCGTCCTTGGCCCATTCAATATCCATGGGTCGGCCATAGTGCCGCTCGATGGCAATTGCCATGCGAGCTAGGTGCAGGATCTCCTCGTCGGTGAGCACGAAGGAGGAGCGCTCGGCCAAGGAGGTGGCGACGTTGCGGGTCGATTGCTCGCTTCCGCTCGTGTAGATCAGCTTCTGTACCTTCTCACCCCGCCGCTTGTGGATGATCGGCCTAAACGAAGGGTCCTCGAGCAGCGGCTTGAACGCCTGATACTCGTCGGGGTCGACGGTTCCCTGCACCACACTCTCGCCGAGTCCGAAAGCCGCGTTGATGAGGACGACGCGATCAAAGCCCGTCTCGGTATCGAGGGTGAACATCACGCCCGCGCCCGCGAGGTCAGACCGGACCATGTGCTGCACGCCGATCGACAGCGCCACCTTGAGGTGATCGAAGCCCTTGGCTTCACGGTAGCTAATGGCGCGGTCGGTGAAGAGCGAGGCCAAACAGCGGCGGCAAGCACCGAGCAAGGCAGATTCGCCCCGGATATTCAGGAAACTTTCCTGCTGACCGGCGAAGCTTGCCTCTGGCAGGTCCTCGGCGGTGGCGCTTGAGCGAACCGCCACGTCCGCCTCGGCCATGCTCAGACGCCGCGAGAGATCCTGGTAGGCCTGGCAGATGGCGCTGGCCAAGTCCTCGGGCCACTCGCCTTTGAGGATGGCGCTACGAATCGCCGATCCAGTTTCGGTTACCGTTGCTTTTCCCGCCTTGAGGTCGGCGAATTTGGCGGCGAGCAGGGGATCGAGGCGATTCGCTTCGATGAAGTGCCGATAGGCACGGGCGGTGGTGGCAAAGCCAAAAGGAACTTTGATGCCGTGGCTGCCGAGATGGCCCAGCATCTCCCCGAGAGAGGCGTTCTTGCCGCCGACCGAGGCAACGTCGCCACGTCCAAGCTCGTCGAACCAGCGAATAAAGGCGGTCATCTTGGAAACATGGTCGTCGGCCCACCCGATTTATCGCCCGATCTGAAGGCGCCGAGATTTCAAGAACGTCGCCAATACACCAGGCATGACGCCGACGGCCCTCATGGTGTGGCTGCAAAACGCAAACCATCCCACGATGCCGAACTTGATGATCAGGGGCCAGGAGCTCCGCAATGTGGCGGCCTATATTCTGAGCCTCAAGGACTGAGCTTGGCGGCCGCTCCGGGCTCGGCAGCCGCCGGTCGTCGCGGCGTCAGCGGTGATGGGCCGAGACCGCCTTCGTCACCTCGCCGGTGATGTCCCGCGGCAAGGCATGGGAAACGTCACCGAGGCTCACCATGCCGACCATTTGCATCGCCTCGTCGAGGACCGGGAGCCTGCGGATCTGTTTGCCCTCCATGATGCGGACGGCATCTTCGACATCTTCATTGTCGCGGCAATAGACGACGCCGCGCGTCATCACATCGTTAGCCCTCACCTTGGACATGTCCGCGCCCTCAGCCACGCATCTGATCGTGATGTCGCGATCCGTCACCATGCCGACGAGCTTGCCATTCTCCGCCACCGGAATGGCGCCGATATCGAGCTCTTTCATTTTCTTCGCGATGGCGTCGATCGCTGCGTCGGGCGAAACGCAGTCCACGCCTTTATGCATTATGTCTTTCACTTTCATCGGGAGCTCCTCATTGTATTGCGCCGCGCCCCGCGGCCCGGAATGCTAGGGCGTGTGCGATTTGACCTCGCCACGCAGGCGCCGGGCATGGTCCTCAAGCTGCCGCACCGCGGCATCGAAGGCATCGCGGATGGCAACATACACGTCCTCATGGGCGTGGTTCTGCGGAGCTTCCTGATTAACATGGACCGTCCGTGCCCGGCATGTCGTCGACTCCGAAGACGTACCAGGCGTCCCGCTCGGCGGCGTCGCGCGAGCTTGCCAATTTGACCAGTCCCGTCAAATGAACCTTGCGGCCTCGAACGCCTACGCGAATTTGCGAGGCATCTGCAATGAATCTTTTTCGAGAGCGATCCTGACGGCTTCCTCAATCTGGATGGGAGAGTCTTATGAGTGCGCAGCAACCCAGTGCCACACCAGAAACAGGGGCCGTACTCACTGGCGCGGACCTTGTCTGAGACCACTAGCGGCACTTGGTGCCGAACCCACTTATCGTCACTTCGTCCGACGTTCAGTACGTGATCCACGTCGAGTTCGCTTGATGGGGAAATAGAGAGGCTGAGGCGCGCGCCCCCAAAGGGCGCAAAGCGCCGATAGCCGGACAGCGCGAGAGCGAACCAAGCAGTTCCGCCTCGCGTGTGCGCTCCGGCGGGTTTGCTTTCGCTCGCCTATTTGAAATTTTCTATTCGGGCACGCCATAAGGCCGCGCCTGCGCCGCATTTCAGGTATTGACCCTAGGTAGGGATGCCCCGGAAAGTCTAGTTTAAGAACTTTCTGATCGGACTTCCAGCAGAAACGAGGAGGGTGTTGATTATGCTCGGGTCGCTGAATCGATGAACACGCTGCGCCACATGGGTTCGTGGAACTTGCTAACGCTTGCGTTCGCGCTCGGAACGTCTTTGGCGGTCGCGCAGGAAGGCCAACCGACGCCGACGACCAAGGCTCCAAAGGCAGCCACTGCTGCGCCTGCCGCCGCGCGAGCAGCTGGCGTGCCTGCGGCTGGTGCTGAGGCGGCTCAAGCAGACGGGTCGGCATGGGTGAAGCTCTGCACCAAGAACGAGCAGACGGGCAACAAGCAGCTTTGCCTCGTCAGACACGAGGGGCTCGACCCCAATACCGGGACGGTGCTGGCCACCGCCGCCGTGCGCAGCATCGAAGGCGAGGACAAGCAGAACCTGCTGGTCGGAGTGACGACCGCCTACTCGCTGGTCATCCCCGTCGGCGTCCAGATCAAGATTGATGATAGCGAGCCGATCGCGCTGCAATATGCCGTCTGCTCCTCCACGGACTGTCAGGCTCAAATGGAACTGACCAAGGAAATTTTCGACAAGATGCGCAACGGGAAGCAGATAATCGTCGCTGTTATGAACATGCAGCAGAAGACCATGGGTTTTTCGGTGCCGCTGACCGGGTTCGGCAAGGCCTATGACGGCCCTCCGGCCGACAACGCCAAATATGAGGAAGCCCGGCGCCAGATGATGGAGAAGTCCCGTCAGCGCCAGATCGAGCTCGCTAACAAGGTCGCCGAGCAGAAGAAAGAGCAGGGGGCGGAACAGCCTTAAGCCGGAGCGACGCCGCAGGCTGGCGCGCAGGTCCCGGCTCAGCTACCGGCTTACACCACCGCGCAAAAGAAAAAACCTGCCACGCCTGCGACGCCGTGAGAACCCCCGCGCAGCCACATACCACGACAAAAAGAAAAGTTTAAGCGCCACGGAGGTACCGCTTCTTCTTTTCAAGGAGCGGCCCGTTGCCTCACAAACCACGCGATCATGCGGTATTTCCTTGGCACATTTGCGCGTTAGGTAACCGTGAGGTAACTCGAAGGTGTTTTTGCCAGGTCGTGAGACTGTCGGCTTGCCCTTTGGATGGGGGCCTTCATGGAAGGAGGGCTGCAACGAGCCGATCCGGGGTCCAAAATGGTCAGCAAGGACGGTTAACTTGAATGCCGCCGAAATACGCTGAGGGTGATCGCGGTTTAGGCAGCAGGCGTCCTTCACGGTGGGCTTGCTTGCAGCCCACGCGGGTTGAAACGGTGGACATCGGTGTTCCACCATTTATCGGTTCCGTGAACAACTTATTGATTAAACGCAGTTTTCGGCGCTATCGAGACGAGGCGACCGCACCGCCGCCACCGCCGAATTTCGTGGCGGAAATGTCACAAGACTTTCGAAAACGTCCGCGCCTGCTTCGATAGCAATTTACCTTCCAAGAGGAATCCGTATTAGTAGGCCTAGAACTCTCTTAACGGGGGGGTTCTGTCACGGTGTTCGTGGCGGGGCTCTACCGGGTGACGCCGAGAGGCTAATTCGGACCGAGAGTTTGGATTAGGCAATTTATCAGGGAAGGTGGAGATGGACATGTTTGGGGGACTGACAAAAACATCCAGCCGCATCGCCATCGCATCCGCGCTTGGCATGACGCTCGGCGGTTTCGCCATGGGCGCAAGTCCTGCCAAGGCAGCGGATCTTGGGGGCGACTGCTGCGCGGATCTTGAGGAGCGGGTAGCGGAGCTTGAAGCAACGACCGTCCGCAAGGGCAATAAGAAGGTCTCGGTGACCTTGTCCGGTTGGGTGGTCAAGCTCGGATCCTGGTGGGACGACGGCAAGACGTCGGGCTTCTATACGGGGGATAAGGACACGACCTTATCGAGCCACTTCCAGCTCTCGGG
The DNA here is from genome assembly GCA_963804515.1 of uncultured Alphaproteobacteria bacterium. Taxonomy (GTDB): domain Bacteria; phylum Pseudomonadota; class Alphaproteobacteria; order Rhizobiales; family Methyloligellaceae; genus Methyloceanibacter. The sequence continues at coordinate 720,799 of CAWDQR010000008.1, forward strand.
TAGCGCGACGATCGCCCCTGGCTGGTCGGGAGGCTACACGCTGACCGAGGAGCTGGCAGGTAATGGCTGCGCAGGCGGTTTCGCGGAGAATCAGTTCAACAACAACGCTTGCTTGTTCGGGAGAGAGAACACGCTCCTCTCCTATATGTGGATCAAGTCCGACAAATGGGGCACCACGAACTGGGGTAACCTGAGCCAAGCGACGGACAACGTGGCGCTGTTGCCCGATCTGTCCGGGACCATCATCGAATCGAACGCCGTGCTCTTCGACGGTGGCGGCATGTTTGTGCGGCCCAAGGGCGCCCGGAACTCTAACGATATGGCGGGCGATTTCATTTGGGATAATGTGGTAGACCTGCACTGACGGCGGCGGTGGCATGGGTGCCGACTGCAACGGATACCCGCAGAAGGCTTCCGGTATGACAGCCCGACCTTTGCCGGCTTCAGCGTGTCGAGCGGCTTTTACGAGAACGACGTGTGGGACGTCGCGCTCAAATACGCCGCCGACTGGGGGAGCAACTGGAAAGTGTCGGCAGCAGCCGGTTTTGACCAGAGCACGGATGAAGGTTGTTCTTCTGCTGGCTCGCCAGGGCAAACACTACCCAACGGGTCGTGCAGTGGGGTCTCAGTTGGCGGCGGTGGTGGTGCTCCTTTCCAGGGTTTCCGAAAGGAAATCGATACTGCTCAGGTTGGCGCCTCCATCATGCATGTGCCGTCTGGACTGTGGTTTTATGGCCTCTATCAGAACGAGCAAAATGAGGGCACCCAGTGGCAAGGCCCAGCGCAAAACGCCAACAACAACTCTACCTGGTTCATCAAGGCCGGCATCAAGCGTACCTGGACCCCGCTTGGCGCAACGGTGATCTGGGGTGAAGGGGGGCAATATCTCAATAGTTCAGCGGAATGTGCACTGGTTTTGGGGGAGTGACTTTTGGCTCGAACCCGGCCCTAAATCCCACTTGCCAGGTTGCCCTAGGGAACTGGATTCAGTTGACTCCAACGGGAACAACATTACAAACCAGGTGAACATTACCGGGTCAACGGTCAATCGTTATGGACTTGGGATCGTGCAAGAGATCGATTCTGCGGCGATGCATGTCTTCTTCCGCTGGCAGCATCTGGACGTTAATCTTAGCAGTGTTATGTGCTGACTCGAGCTGCGTCACTGCAAGTGGGGGCTTGTCGGTCAAGGTGATAGGATCAAGACGAACTTTGACAGCCTCGACATATTCCAGGTCGGTGGTGTGATCTTCTTCTAGACCAAAAAACCACCTTTCCAACAGGGAAGCCGCCCCTTTCGGGCGGCTTCTTTTTTTGCCTCGCTGCAAGCCAGAAATCAGGAAAAGGAAATCAGGATTCGGAAACCAGAAGCAGAAGCCAGATGAAGCCAGAGACGCGAGGTGCCGCTTCGGGTTTCGGGCTCTTAGTGGTCCGATCTTCAGACAAGGGGTAGGGTTGTGGAAGGCCCGATCCGGAGCTATCTGTGGGGCCGAGAGGCCGGCAAGCAAAACCAGCGCCTCGCGCTTGAGAAAGATCACGATGCAGAAGGAAACGTCCAGGAACGGAGCCTCCTCCACCCCGGTCCTGACCGTCAAGGACATCTCCTATTTCTATGGGTCGAAACAGGCGCTCGACGATGTGAGCTTCGAGGTCTTACCCGGCCGGGTGACGGCACTGCTAGGCCCGAACGGCGCGGGTAAGACAACACTGTTCTCGCTCATCACGCGCCTGTTCGATGCCCCCACGGGCCGCATCGAGATCGTCGGTCGCTCGGCTTCGGAATGGGGAAGCAGGGCGCTCGAGCCGCTTGGCGTGGTTTTTCAGCAGCCGACACTCGACCTCGATCTTACGGTCAAGCAGAATTTGCGGTATTTTGCGGCGCTGCGGGGCTTGAAGCGCAAGGATGCCGATGCGCGCATGGGCCGGGCGTTGGATGCCTTAAACATGAGGGAGCGTATCGGCGAGAGCGTACGCGCCCTGAATGGCGGCCACCGCCGCCGGGTCGAAGTTGCGCGCGCGCTGCTGCACTCGCCGAAGCTGATGTTGCTCGATGAGCCGACGATCGGGCTCGACGCGCCGACCCGAAAGGCCATCGTGCGGCATGTCCATGAGCTCGCCCGCGCGGACAATATCGGCGTGTTATGGGCCACGCATTTGTTCGACGAGGTCGAGCCGGATGACGACCTGCTCGTGCTCAGTCGCGGACGGATCGTGGCGCGGGGAAAAGCCAAGGACGTGGTGGCGGAGACAGGTGCGAGCGACCTTGGCGGCGCCTTTACGCTTCTGATCGGCGGCGATACCGAGGAAGACATCGCCGCATGAACCTGATGCATATGGTCCGCGCCTTCAACGGCATCGTCTGGCGGGAATTGCTGCGCTTCCTGCAGCAGCGCGAGCGCTTCTTCGCCGCCCTGGTCAGGCCGCTGATTTGGTTGATTATTTTCGCGGCGGGCTTTCGCGCGGCGCTCGGGATCTCGATCATCCCCCCCTATCAGACCTACATCACCTACGACGTCTATATCACCCCGGGCCTGCTCGCGATGATCCAGTTGTTCAACGGCATGCAGAGCTCGCTGTCGATGGTGTATGACCGCGAGATGGGGTCCATGCGGGTGCTGCTGACGACGCCCTTGCCGCGTTGGTTCCTCCTGCTGTCACGCCTCTTCGCCGGCGTCGCGGTCTCCCTGCTGCAGGTCTACACCTTTCTGCTGGTGGCCTATTTCTGCGGCGTGGAGCTGCCGCCTTGGGGCTATGTTACGGCGCTGCCCGCGCTGATCCTGGCCGGCATGATGTTCGGGGCGCTCGGCATGCTGCTCTCGTCGACAATCAAGCAGCTCGAGAATTTCGCCGGCGTGATGAATTTCGTGATTTTTCCGATGTTTTTCGCCTCCTCGGCGCTCTATCCCCTGTGGAAGATGCGCGAGGGGAGCCTCTGGCTCTACTATATCTGCCTGTTCAACCCCTTCACCTATGCCGTCGAGCTGATCCGCTTTGCCTTCTATCTCGAGGTCAATTGGGAGGCACTCGCCGTGGTGATGGGATGCCTTGTCGGGTTCCTCGGTCTGTCGGTCTGGGCCTACGATCCCGCGCGCGGCATTCAGCAGCGCAAGGTGGCAGCGGCGGCGGCTTAGTTTTTCCCACCGGGCCATACTCGGCGTGACCTCACGACGGCACCCTCCCCATAAAGGGGGAATTATAACCTTGACTCAGCAAACCATCCGATCTATATCTTGGATCAAGACGATGGGAGAAAGTCATGGCATTCGAGCTTCGGAAAGTGACGTTTCAAGTTTCCGATCCGCGCGAGACGGTGGGATTGGTATCGTTTTTCGCTGGCGAGGCTTCTGAACCTGAACAATTAGGTCAATGGATATCGGGCCAAGTGATATCCGATGAGCAGAACATGAAGTCCGTCGCGCTAAATCAGATATCCGCCCTTCACGCAGCGCGTGAGCTAATAGACAAAGAAATCCAGCTTGATAACGAGAAAACCGACCTTCAAAACCCACTCTTCATGCGTAAACACCTCAAGCTGCCATCTTCCGGTGTGCAGCCATTGCGGTACCGTGAATAACGGAACGGCGCTTGATACCCGCCCCGGCCTGTACCAATGCAATGAGTCCGCTTGCCGCAAGCAGTTCACGGTGATGACCGGGACGCTATTCGAGCGCTCGCACATCCCGCTCAACAAGTGGCTCATGGCGGCTTTCCTAATTTGCGCCAGCAAGAACAGCATGTCGGCTCGTCAACTGCATCGCATGTTGGGCATCAGCTACAAATCGACGTGGTTCATGATGCATCGCATTCGTGAGGCGATGCGCGAAGGCAAGTTCCCTGGCCCCCTTGGTGGTGCGGACAAGATCATTGAGGCGGACGAGACCTATGTTGGCGGCAAGGAAAAGAAAACAAGCACGTCGGCAAACGCAAGCGTGGCAACATTGGCGGAACGGGTAAGGAGATTGCCTTTGCGCTGGTTGAGCGAGGAGGCAAGGTCCGCTCCTTCCACGTCCCCGAGGTCAGCGCCAAGACGCTGCGCCCCATCCTCGTTGCCCAAGTGAGCCGCAAATCCCTCCTTGTGACGGATGACGCCGGACAATACCGAATTATCGGCCCTGAGTTTGCAGGCCACGAAGTCGTCAACCACGGCGCTAATGAGTACGTGAGGGGCGACGCGCACACCAACACGATTGAGGGCTATTTCTCGATCCTCAAGCGCGCATTGTCGGCACGTATCACCACGTCAGCCAACAGCACCTACAGCGCTACCTTGCTGAGTTTGACTTTCGCTACAACGAACGCTCAGCACTTGACGTCAACGACAATGCCCGCGCGGGAAAATTGCTCAAGGGCATCGTAGGCAAGCGCCTCACCGCCAGCGTGCATGCAATCTCAAGGCCCTCACAGACTTTGCTGTCGAGAAGGCCAGAGATCATTATTAGCTGCGACCATCCTGGGAAACGAGCAGCAGACATGGCGCCCACTCGGACCGCAGCCGCAATCCTGTGGCAAAGTGCGTCCATATCGGAAACTAAGGGAACACCATTCTCCATCACCTACCGCTCCATACGGAGAGTTAAGCCCGAGTTTTTCCTTGGTGAACGCGCCCCTTGCTGACTGGCCGTATCTTTGTCTTTGCAACCCGATGTTGCGGACCAGCCTTTGCGATATCCTTCACAAATCGCTCGAAGCGTGCCCAGGCGTCTGGCACTAGCTCGATACGCTTGTCGTCTTGATTCTTTCGCGTCCCTCTGGAACCGCCCATGCGCCTACCTCACGAGATGAGACTTATCGGATTCGACAAATATGAATACCAGCTAATCGGCGAGATCGCTGTTCTCTCTGGTATGATCGAACAGCAGATGAAAGAACTTATCGTCAAGCTCGTTGGGGCTCCGTGGTTGGATGGTATCGCAATAGTGGCTCACCAGAATTTTGGCAGCCTTTGCGACATTGCTTCGTCTCTTCTGCCATCAACCGTGCCATCTCCCGGATTACAGCAAAGTCTTCGCACTGCAATTAAGAACGCCAAGGCTCGATATGATGAGAGAAGCCAACTGGTTCACGGTCCATTCTCTCTCTCTCCAGGGAATTTCAAAATCGACGTTGCGATTTATGGCTCGCGGCCAAATCAAATACCAAGGCTTTCAATTCGATCGAAGCAGCCTCAAAGAGATTTTAGCTGGCTTGATCGATGTTCATGGGCATCTTTTTGGATGCGCTCTGCTACTCGAAGAAGAACGCGGCGAATCAAATCTTGAGCACCTACGTCCTCGTAGCCGTAGGGCCACTCAGAAAGCCAATCCTCGAAAACGTTGACTCCAGCCTCAACCATCTGCGGCGTAATCTCAACTAACGTCAGCCTGTCACGCGCGGGCGTTGTAGGCCCGATTTTGCTGAGTTAAGGTGACTCCCCCCCTAAAGGGGAGTAACCCCCTTAGCCGGTGGCGAAATTGGCGGGATAGCGCGTGAGAAGATCGGCGTAGATCGCCTCGACCGCAGCCGAATCGCGCTCGCCTTGCGGGATCTCGATCGGCACCGTCGCCACCACATGGGTCGGCCTTGGCGCGAGCAGCACCAACTGGTCGGCGAGCAGGATGGCTTCTCTCGGGTTGTGGGTGACGAGGATCGCCGTGGTCGGCTGCGACGACCAGACCTCGAGCAGAAGGTGTCGCAGTCGGTCGGCGGTGCGCTCATCGAGCGACACGAATGGTTCGTCCAGCAGCAGCAGGTCTGGCCGCGTGGCGAAGGCGCGCGCCAAGGCCACCCGGCGTGCGAGCCCGAGCGACAGCTCCTGCGGAAAGCGCGGCAGCATGTCGGCGATGCCGACCGACGCGGCAAGACGATCAAGGTCCGCGCTCGAGAAATATTCGTCGGCGACAAGTTCGATGTTCTGCCGCACGGTGCGCCAGGGAAGCAGCCGCGGCTCCTGGAAAACGACGCCGATGCGCGCGTTCTCGGGGACGCGCAGCTCGCCCGTGAAGCGGTCATCGAGCCCGGCGACGATCCGCAGCAGCGTGGTCTTGCCGCAGCCGGACGGCCCCATCAGCACCGTCATGCTCTGCGGCTGGACCTCGAGCACCAGGTCGCGGATGGCCGGAACCAGCGTGCCGTCGGCCCCGACATACGTCTTCTCCAGGACGTGGATTTCAAACTGGCTTGTTGCGCCAGCGGGTCGTACGTCGTTCAAGGGGCTGCACCAGCAAATATTCGATTGCGAGCATGACGGTGACAAAGGCGACGGTGTAGCCGAGGATCGCCGTCACGTTGAAAAGCTGGAAGTTGAGGTGAAGCTCGAAACCGACGCCGTTCGGCCGCCCGAGCAGCTCCACCACCAAAACAATCTTCCAGATCAATGAGATGCCGGAGCGCGATGCAGCGGCGAAATAGGGCTGAAGCTGCGGCAAGGTGACATTGCGCAATTTGCTCCAAGGCGAAAGGCGGTAGGCGCGCGCCATCTCGTCAAGACCGGGATCGAGGGCGCGGGCGCCTTCGCGCAAGGTGACGATGGCGTTCGGGATCTTGTTGAGGGCAACGGCCCCAATGGCTGCCGCCTCGTTCAGGCCGAACCAGACATAGGCGAGAATGATGATGACGAGTGCCGGCAGGTTGAGAAGCACGATCAACCAGGGATCGAGCGCGCGATCCAGCGCCGGCGACTGGCCCATGGCAAGCCCGATCACGCTGCCGATTGCCATGGCGACGACGAAGGACGCAACCACGCGCCACAGGGTGATGCCGAGCTCGGCCAAGAGATCGCCGTGAAGGGCCTCGTCGACGACGTAGCGCAGCACCTCTGCTGGTCCTGGCAGCACCCGGCTCTGCGCGACTTCCGCGGCGATGAGCCAGACAAGCAGGAAGCCCGCGACGGAAATCACCGACACAAGTGGCCCGCGGAAAACACGCAAGCCAGTTGAAGCGTCGGAACGGGCGAAGCTGACGCTCAAGACTTGCCACCCTTCCAGAAGGTGCCTGGGGCAAGGTCGGGGCCGGGACCTACAAGCTTCTCGCCGCCAAGCTCGCGCAAGAACTGGTAGAGAATCTTGGCGTCGTTCTCGTTCTCGGTAATGCTGCGCTCTGGTATGCCTTCCCGGTACCGCCGCCGCAGGGCCTCGAAAGTGGCTTCGTCATCTGCCTGCATCAGCGGCCTGACCGCCTGCCACGCCTCGTTCGAAGTCGCGAGCAGCTCGTCCGCCTTGGCGGCGGCGCGCAAGAAGCCATCCACGGCTTGCATGTTCGCCTTCGCCCAGGTTTCGCTGAACACATAGCCGACCATGGCGACCTCGCCCCTAGCGCCAAGCTCGCTCACCACATCCTCGACGCCGATCAGCTGCTTGAAGCCTTGCGCCTCCAGCCTAGCGGCATAGGGCCAGAAAGTGAGTACGGCATCGATCTCGCCCTGCTTGGTCTTCTCGGCAAGAAGCGGCGGAGCGCCGAACACCTGCGTGGTCTCGGTCCGGAGATCGAGATTGGCGGTACGCAGCGCATAGGCCACCATCAGGAGCCAGCTCTTGTCGAGGGGGCCGCCCGCCACGCCGAGCTTCTTGCCCTTGAGGTCGGCCAGGGTTTTGATCGGCGAATTGGAGGGGATCATGATGGCGCCGAGCGCCGTGGTGAACGGGGAGAAGGTGAAGTCGGCCCCGCCGCTTCGCTCCCGCGACACCCACAGCCAATCCGTGGCAATGATGTCGACCGAGCCGCCTTGCAGGCCAACGGCCGTAGCCTCGGTGCTGGCGAGCGGCACCACGTCGAGCTCGATCCCTTCAGCCTTGTCGAGCCCGTTGCGGTGGATAGTGTCGAGCATCCAGCTGACAGTGCCGAATTTGAGCACGCCGACCGTGACCTTGGTCGCCGCCTGGGCCGGCTGCCCGAGAGAGAGACCGGCAATGGTGGAAATCAAGAGTGCTAATAGAGCTGGACGCAACGGGCGCTCCTTCCGCGTTGTTCTTGCTTCAGTCCCAAATCGCTGGGGTTTGCCACGAGTAGAGCGGGGCAGCTCTGGTGCCACCGGAAGCGGCAAATGCTGCCATGGCTCGCGCGGGCGAGACCCGGAATCGATATAGCGCGTGGACCGCGAGAGTGGCGGCGCATACTCTACTCATCCCGCCGAACTACGCAAGTTTTGCCGGGCTCGATTGCCACTTTGCTGGACAGTCTTGGCAAAAGTTCCCCGCCCCATCGGGTTATGCCGGAGCCTTGAGACGATAGCCGTGGCCTCGCACGGTTTCGAGCAAGGGCTCGCGGCCTGGCATGTCGATCTTGCGTCGGAGGCGCGCAATGTAGACGTCCACCACATTGGTGAGGGGGTCCTCGCTATAGCCCCAGACCTGGTTGAGGATGCGGGTGCGCGAGAACACCCGTCCAGGAGCGCTCATCAGAAGCTCGATGATAGCGAGCTCCTTGGCCGTGAGCTTGATCGGCTCGCCGCCGCGCCTGACCTCGAGCAGGTCCTTATCGAGCACGAGGTCGGCAACCTGCAACACGTTCGAGCTCGGCGCGAAGTTGTGCGAGCGGCGCACGAGTGCCTCCATGCGCGCGAGCAGCTCGTCGAAATCGAAGGGTTTGGCGAGGTAGTCGTCGGCCCCGATCTTGAGCCCCTTGATCTTGTCCTCAAGCGTGTCCATGGCGGTCAGCATCAGAATGGGCGTGTGGTAGCCTTCCAAGCGCAGCCGCTGGCACACGTCATAGCCATGCATGTCGGGAAGCATCAGATCGAGGACAATCACGTCGAACTCGCCAGTCTTGGCGAGATCGACACCTTCGGTCCCGGACGCGGCAACGGTGACCCCGTGATTTTCGGCGCGGAGCCCGCGGTCGATGAAGTCGGCGACCCGCGGCTCGTCTTCGACCAGAAGCACGTTCACGCGCTCGCCTCCGCGGTAGAAGCCGGCAATGCGACCGTGACGGTCGTCCCTTCACCCAAACGGCTCGCCATTTCGATCCTTCCCTTATGTGCCTCGACGATGGCCTTGGCGACGGGTAGCCCCAGGCCCAGGCCCTCCTCATTGTGCTGCATGGCATTGCCGCCCCGGCGGAACCGCTCAAAAATCACTTCGAGCTCCTCGGGGGCGATGCCGATGCCGCGATCGGAGACGCGAACCCTGATCTCGCCTGCGTCGCTCGCTATATCGACTTTCACCTCGCCTTTGGAATTTGAATAGCGAACGGCGTTATCGAGGAGAACCAGAAATAGTTGCCTGAGCCTTGCCGGATCGCCGCGCACAAAATCATGCGCCGATCCGTTGCTGTATCTGATATTCACGGCCTTGGCGTGGGCTATCACCTTGGCATCGCCACAGACCTTTTCAAGCAGCCCCCTAAGGTCGATGGTCTGCAGGTTGAGACGGGCGGCCCCAGCCCCTTGCCTGGCAATGAATAGCAGGTCGTTGACGAGCAAGGACAGGTGCTTGGCCTGTTCCACGATGCGGGCGATCGAGCTCTTGTACTCGGCAACCCGCTTGTTCTTGCCGCGCAGCGCGATCTCGCCCTCGCCGCGAATGATGGTCAGTGGCGTGCGCAGCTCGTGACTGATATCGGCGAAGAAGCCGCGGCGGGTCTCGTCGATCTTACGCAAAGATTGGTTTGCTTGGTGCAACTCCTCGGTGCGCTCGGCCACGACCTCTTCGAGATTTGCGTGCGCGCTCTCTAGCGCCCTTTGATGCGCCTGAAGGTCGGTCGCCATGCGATTGAAACTCTGGCCAAGATGGGCGAACTCGTCGCGGCCGGAAATGGCGATGCGATGGGAGAGATCGCCCTCGGCGAGGGCCTGGGTGCCGCGCAACAACTCCCCGAGCGGCGACCGGAGACGTTGCAAGAGCAGGATCACGAGCGCCAGCGTGACCAAAATGGCAATCACCGCATGGGCTTGGCTGATTTGCTCGAGCCGGCTTAAAAGTCTCGCCGCATCCGCATCGATTCTGTCGACCTCGGCGGTCTCGTCGGCGACCGCGACCTCGACGAGCTGGTTCAGTTTCTGATCGATGCCTCCTTTGAGCAAGGTAATCAGCGTCGCCCAGGCGATGTCGGGACGGCCGCGGCTGCGCAATTGCTCCACTTCGCCGAGCTGATCCAGGATGTGCTGAAACTCCTTCGTGATGGCGTCGATTCGCTCAAGCTCTGCGGATTCGGACTTGCGCTCCTCTGGCCCCACCATGGCAAGCTCGGTTTCGGTAAGCCGCTTGAGCTCCGCGAGGTCGGATTGGATGACTTGATGCAGATAGGTCGCTCCCAAGGGGCGATTGCTCATGCCGGTCAAAAGCGTGTCGGTCCACGCCTTGAACAGCTGCTGGCTATGGCGAGAAAGCTGAAGCTGGCGCTCCAGCTGCTGGTGGGCGATGCGAGAGCGGCTGAAATAACTGTGGGATTGCGTCACGCCCCAATAAGCGAGCGCCGCCGCCGCCAAGGACATCGTGAGTAGCAGGCCTGCGGTGATCAGGAGCTTGGTCTGATAGCGCATGTCAGTCTCGTAGCCTAAAATCCGGCGCCGCGGGCGGCGAAGGGTCCTTTCTTATGCTTCCGGCGGCGACGCCTGGACGCGATTGCGGCGCCGAGAGCCGTCAAAAGACGATTTCCCAGTCTATACTGCATTTTGTCATGTGCCCGACGGTGTCCTCCGGCGCACATCATGACCTTTTCATCTTTACGTCATGTGCTTTTCATGTTCGCGTCGTGGGCGCCTCATGCCTTGGCAACCATTGTTGCCATTCACCGACGCGTGAATCTTGCTAGGTTGGGGACTCATTCAAATCCACTGACATATGATGGCGGCGAGTGCGAGTCCTGAGAGGTAGTTTTGGGCGTGGCGATCATATCGGGTTGCGATGCGTCGCCAGTTTTTCAACTTGCAGAACCTGCGCTCGATGACATTGCGGCGCCGATAGGTCTTTTGATCGAGCGGGTATGGGATCCGTCGGGTGGCGGTTGATGGGATAACAGCCTTGATCTTTCGTCGCTTGAGCCAGTTACGAAAACTGTCGGCATCGTAGGCCTTATCGGCAAGCAAACGTTTGGGCTTGTCCACGGCGCCCAGGAGCGGAATGGCCATGGTGATGTCGGCGACGTTGCCGGGCGTCAGGGCGAAGGCGACCGGTCGGCCACTATCATCGGCCAAAGCATGGATTTTGCTCGTTCTTCCACCGCGCGAGCGCCCAATCGCTTCCGCGTACTCCCCCTTTTTGAGCCAGCGGCCGAGCGGTGCGTTTTGACGTGACTGGTATCGATGCAAAGCTCTTCAGGCACTGGCCCTGCCGCAGCCATCTTCTCGAAGATCCGCTGCCAAATACGGCGCTTCGACCACCTGTTGTAGCGGTTGTAGATCGTTGTGTGAGGTCCGTACTTCGAGGGGCAATCGCGCCAGCGGCATCCGGTCTTAAGGACGTGCAGGAGGCCACTGATCACCCGACGGTCGTCTACTCGCGGCTTGCCAGGTTTGCCGTGCGGAAGATGGGGCTCGATCGCTGCCCAGGCGTCATCCGACAACCAGAACAAATGCGTCATAGCGGCCTCCTTGTCAGTTAGACCCAATGAAGGCCGCGATTCGCCAAAATATTCAACGTGCTGTATGAGTTCTCAACCTAGGGCGTGAACTCATTCAGACGGCGTGGTAATCCATATGGCGCATCCTAAGTGGCCACTCCATGAACTTCTCTGGGCCGGCTCGCCTCCCCGAGCAGCCAGACTTGAAGAGTCCCTTTGGGGTGAGCGGCCAACTTGAACGTTGCATCGGCGCAACGGCATTTCTATCCTGTTCTGTACCTATCGCAACAGGCGGAAAAGTCGATGTGGCGTGTACTCAAGACTGTGGCAGTGCTTGCTGTCCTCGCACTACTTTTCATGGCAGCGATCAGCAATGTCTCCAATGAATTGACCGAAGAAGACCGGTTCTACATCCGCAAGATGTTGGACGAGTCAGGTCACGCTAACATCCTGCCCGGGATTGCCGCCTCTGCCTCATTCGAACAGCAGATCGGGATCATCAGGGCGCTCCAAGACACAGCTTTCTCCGCCTCACCGGAAAACCAGCCAATCGGCCTCTTCCACACCCGTGAGCCAAAGGACGTCTATCTGGCGCGAAAGGCATTGTGCTTTGACCGCTCACGCTTGATTGAGAAGCTCGCGGCATATACGGGATTCCCTGTGGAGCACATATCAATTTACCGCAGAAGCAACGGGTGGCCCGGTATCATCGTCTTGTTTACCCCCAGAATAGAGTCGCATGCCGTGTCCGGCATCAGGACCGACCGCGGCTGGATCGTGGTCGATTCCACTAGCCACTGGATTGCGCTGGCGCAAGACGGCCGGCCTCTGTCGATCTCCCAGATTGCGCGCCTTCCGCCAACTGATCGACACTGGTCCCAGAGTGTAGAAGAGCAGCAGCCCAATAAATTGCTAGGGGGCCCGTTCACCTACGTCATCGGGCTCTACTCGCGGCACGGCTTCTTCTATCCTCCGTACGTGCCCTTTCCTGATGTGAATTTTTCGCAGCTCAAAGCCAACTGGATTGAAGGGTTTTAGAGTTCGAACTCACTCAGACCCAAAATGCGATGATGGCGGCGAGGACGACGGCGGACAAGAAGTAGAGCGCGAGCTTATCGTAGCGGGTGGCAACGCGCCGGAAGTCCTTGAGACGACAGAACGCTGCCTCGATCCTCCAGCGATCACGATAGCGCCGTTCATCGTGCCGGATTGGGCATTTGCGTGAAACGTCGTGGAATGGTGGGTACTGTCCCCACTGATCGGAGTGTGCGGCGGAGGCGGTCAGCCAGACCTGCCATCTCGATGAGCTCGTTGGCAATGCGGATGTCGCTGACATTGCCAGCTGTGAGTCGGATGACCGCCGGGCGGCCCAAAACATCGGTCAGGATATGGATTTTTGTGGTCTGACCGCTGCGCGATAGACCAATGGCCTGCGTCTTTGCCCCCCTTTCCCGCCATGGGCGGAGCGATGCGCCTTCACATTAGGTGGAGTCGATTGCGACCGTTGCATCAATCCACCCCCTGTCGACCAGCCCTACGAAGATCCGCTGCCAGATGCGCCGTTGAGACCAGCGATTGAAGCGATTGTAGATGGTTGTGCGAGGTCGATAGGCCGAGGGGCAATCGCGCCGTCGGCAGCCGCTCTTGAGAACATGCACGCAAGGTCGCGGGTGCGTCGGACATGGAGTTCTCGATGAATGTCGGCGTCCAGTTCGGGCTGACCGACGCCACGTCCGACACCGCGCTCAAATTCCAGGGCTCGCTCCAGTTCTGAGCCGCCCGTTGGTCGCCGGGACTATGGAGGGCGGTGCGGCATCAATGGCACCGCCACTTTTGGCTTGACGGAGACGACTTCGGCCCGCCATTCAACCATTATCATGCTGATCAAGGTGCTTGGGTCTGCGGCCGGCGGCGGCTTCCCGCAGTGGAATTGCAACGGGCGGAACTCTGCCGACCTACGCAAGCGTGTGGTGGGGCTTAGCGCCCGCACCCAGGCCTCCGTGGCGGTCCGCGCTAAGGGCCGGGATTGGGTCCTGCTCAACGCCTCCCCCGATTTGCGGCAGCAGATCAACGACACGCCAGAGCTGCATCCGGCCCCCGACCAGGGACCGCGCAACAGTCCCATCAAGGCAGTGGTCCTCACCAATGGCGATGTTGATGCCGTTGCCGGGCTGCTCACACTGCGCGAGGGCCAGCCCTTCACGATCTACGGGAGCAAGCGGGTGCTGCAGGTGCTTGCCGCGAACAACATCTTCGATGTGCTCGATCCAGCCCTGGTCCTGAGGCGGCCCATGGCGTTGGGGCGCCCCTTCGCGGTGGAAGGACCCGAAGGCCCGGTCGGGCTCGAGGTCGAGGCCTTCCCCGTGCCGGGCAAGGTCGCACTTTATCTTGAGGACGCGGAGGCTGGCGCCGATTTCGGCACCCAGGAAGGCGACACTGTGGGCTTGAAGGTGACCGAGACGGGCTCAGGCCGCCACTTCTTCTACGTGCCGGGTTGCGCCAGGCTCGATGCTGCGACGAGGGCGCGGCTGGCGGGAGCCCCGCTCCTCTTTTTCGACGGCACCCTGTATACCAATGACGAGATGATCGTGCAGGGTCTGCTCAACAAGACCGGCGAGCGGATCGGCCATATGAACATGTCGGGGAGAAACGGAACCGTCGCGGCCTTTGCCGATCTCGGGGTCAGCCGCAAGATTTTCATCCACGTGAACAACTCCAATCCGGCGCTGCGCGAGGATTCCCCTGAGCGGGCGGCGGTGGAGGCGGCCGGCTGGGAAGTCGCCTATGACGGGATGGCGATAAGGGTTTAAGGCCATGTGCGGCATCGCGGGCTTTGTCGACCTCGAACGCCGCTCCGGTACCCAGGAGATCGAAGCGCTCGGGCGTGCCATGGCGGCGACGCTCGCCCATCGCGGCCCAGACGCAAAGGGCCTCTGGTCCGACGCGGAAGCCGGCGTCGTGCTCGGTCACACGCGCCTCGCGATCGTCGATCTCTCCTCCGCCGGCGCGCAGCCGATGGTGTCGAGCTGCGGCGCCTGCGTGGTCACCTATAATGGCGAGATCTACAACGCAGGCGAGCTCAGACCGGAGCTCGAAGCAAGCGGCCGGCGCTTCAAGGGACACTCCGACACGGAGGTCCTGGTCGAGGCCTGCGCCGAATGGGGCGTCCGCGCCACGGTCGAGCGGCTCATCGGTATGTTCGCCTTTGCGCTTTGGGATCGGCGCAAGCGCGCTCTGAGCCTCGTTCGCGACCGGCTGGGCATCAAACCCCTCTACTGGGGAAGGCAGAACGGCCGCCTCGTCTTCGCGTCCGAGCTAAAGGCGTTCGAGGCGCTGCCCGCCTGGCAGCCGGAGCTCGACCGCGATGCGCTCGCCGCCTATATGCGGCTCGCTTATGTGCCCGCGCCCCATTCGATATATCGCGGCATTCACAAGCTCGAGCCCGGTCGTGTCGCCACCGTCGATGCGGATGGCCATGTCGAGACCGCCGCGTTCTGGAGTCTCGAGGAGGCGGTCGAGCGTGGCAGGGCAAACCCCCTCGAGGTGGGCGACGCGGAAGCTTGCGACGCGCTCCAGTTTGTGCTTGGCGATGCAGTGGGACGGCGGCTCGTCGCCGACGTGCCATTGGGAGCGTTTCTGTCGGGCGGGATCGACTCCTCGGTGATCGCGGCGATGATGCGGGCGCGGAGCAACGCCGCCGTGCGCACCTACTCGATCGGCTTCAAGGAGGAAGGCTTCGACGAGGCGCCGCACGCGCGCGCGGTGGCCGCCCATCTCGGCACCGAGCATACCGAGCTCTATGTCAGTCCGCGTGAGGCGCAGGAGGTCATTCCCAACCTGCCCTCCATCTATGACGAGCCCTTCGCCGATTCCTCGCAGGTGCCGACTTATCTGCTGTCGAAGCTCACGCGCGAGCATGTCACCGTGGCTCTCTCGGGTGACGGCGGCGATGAGCTGTTCGCGGGCTATACGAGGCATCGCTTCGCGCGCATGGCGGGAAAGGTGCCGGCACGCGTCGGACGGGCTTTGGCGTGCGGTCTGAGCCTCGCCGGACCGGCCCTCTGGGACCGGTTGTTCCGCGTCCTTCCTGCCCGCCGGCGTCCTTGGCTTGGCGCCGACAAGATGCATAAGGCGGCGGGGCTGTTCGGCGCGGGCGGAGAGAGCGGCTACCGGAGTTCTCGTCAGCGCCTGGAACGCGCCCGAGGCGATTGTGCGCCACGCTGTTGAGCCAAAGGGCCCGATCTTCGACCTGGATCTCGCCCGGACGCTGCCCGACCCGCTCGATCGCATGCAATATCTCGACACGCTCACCTATCTACCGGACGACATCCTCACCAAGATCGACCGCGCCAGTATGGCCGTAGCGCTCGAGGTGCGGGTCCCGATCCTCGACCACCGCATCGTGGAGTTCGCCTGGCGGCTGCCAACACGCTTCAAAATGCGCCGCGGGAAGGGCAAATGGCTGTTGCGCCAAGTGCTCTATCGCCATGTGCCGAGGGAGCTGGTGGAGAGGCCGAAGACGGGCTTTGCCGTGCCCATCGGGAGCTGGCTCAGAGGTCCGTTGCGCGCCTGGGCCGAGGAGCTTTTGTCGGAAGAGCGCCTCTCCGCGGGCGGTCTGCTCAATCCCGCTCCGATCCGGGCGCGCTGGCAGGAGCACCTCGAGGGTAGGCGCAACTGGCACGCCTCGCTCTGGAACGTGCTGATGTTCCAGGCTTGGCGGGAAGCACGCAGGATGTGACTAGCCCGAAGCGCGCGTCCGCCCGGCCGCTCCCAACTCGCCGAAGGCAACGACATTGTCGGCGCGGACGGGTGGCTCGGGCTTTTTCGCGCCTCGTGCGGCGGTAAGCCAATAGGCTTCGATGCGCTCGACGAAGGGTCGCGACCGCTCGACGAACAATCTCGCGCCGCGGGCCTCAGCCTCCCGCCGCAACGCCTTCTGCCGGCCGCGGCAGCGCTTGAGGAAGGCGGCCGTGTCCTCGGGACTTGCGAACACCATGGTCGGCGCGGAGACGAGCTGGCGGAGCGAAGCGATGTCATGGTCGTCGCCGAGGAGTTGCGACAAGGTTCGCGCCGCCTCGACCCTCGCCGAGAGCTCGGAGGGCCAGCACGGCATGAGCAGCTGCATATGGCGCCAATGGTGCTGCAAGGTTTTTCGCCACTCGTGGAAATCCCCGTCGCTGCCGCTGGCAAAGGCACGGGCGAAGGCTTTGCGTCCGCCGCGATAAGAGTTCCCGCAAGCCCTTGGCAATGGGATGGAAGTCATCGGGGTAGACCGCAAGACCCCCCATCGCAGGCCGGAGCGCGAAGAGGCCGCGCATGGCGTCGGAGGCCGTTCTGCTTTCGAGGCTCCGCTCGGCCGCCTGACGTCGCCGGTGTAGCCAAGAGCGCAGGGCGGGGATCGGCGTGGCATCGCGAGGGCCCTCAGCGTCACTGCCGAGCTTGTCGATCGCATCGAGCAAAGCGTGGGCGTCGCGGGCCGGCGCGAGCCCCCGGGCAATGGTGCGAAGCCGCTCGCTGAGGCTGAGAAATACCGGCTCGGGCAGCCCGGGCCGGATCAGCAGCAGGAGAGATCGCAATCGTTTCAGGCACTTGCGGGCGTCGTGTACGCCCCGATGGCGGTCCGGCGGGGAGGCCACGGCGGCGTAAGCCGCTTCCAGCTCGGCGCAAGCGACGCGGCGGACAGCCTCGCTCATTGGACTTTCCGGATCGAGGCTAAAACCCATCAAAATCCTCCGCCCTTGAGCGCAGCTGGGGGCGATGTTCACAGGAGCGGGCACTTCCGGTCAAGCCCCCTGCCTGAGGGGTCAGCGCGGTGGAATGGCTGTGGACAAGTTTCGCCACGGCGCGGTGGCGGCAAGCCAAACCCGCGTGCGCTGCTCCGGATCGTCGCTCATGACGATATCGGTAACCACGGCGGCGGATGAAGCCCCTGCCGCGAGTACCGAGGGCGCCCGCTCCAAGGTGATGCCGCCGATGGCGACCAGGGGACAAGTGATCTTCGACCGCCATTCACCGATGCGGGCAAGGCCCTGCGGCGGCCAAGGCATCTCCTTCAGCTTGGTCGGGTAGATGGGGCCGAGCGCCACATAGTCTGGCTCGGCTGCGATCGCTACCGTCAGCTCTTCCGGGCTATGGGTACTCACGCCGAGCTTGATGCCGGCGGCGTGGATCGCGGCGAGGTCGGCATCTGCCAAATCTCCTTGGCCGAGATGCACGAAGTCCGCGCCTAAGCGGATCGCCTCGCGCCAATAATCGTTGACGACGAGTTGGCAGCCATGCGCCGAAGCGGTCTCGAGCGCCCGCGCGATTTCGGCCTCGATCGCTTCCGGCGTCCCGTTCTTGACGCGGAGCTGGATTAGCTTCGCGCCCTGGGCCGCGAGCCGGGCCACCCAGGCGGCGTCGGGGACGATGGGGTAGAACGGATCGAGTCTGATCAAGTTCAAGCCTGATCGAAGTCGATCAAGAGACGCGATCGATCTTGAAGAAGGGTGTGCCGGCGACCGGGGTGGATGGGGTCGCCATGTCCCGTGGCTCGATCAGACCGGCCTCAAAGCCGAGGCGTCCGGCCTCGACGGCGCGGGCGAAGGCGGCAGCCATCCTTACCGGATCGGCGGCCTTGGCGACCGCCGTATTGAGCAGCACGGCGTCGTAACCGAGCTCCATGGCCTCTGCGGCTTGCGAGGGAGCGCCGATGCCGGCATCGATGATCAGCGCCGTGTCCGGGAAGTAGGCCCGGAGCGTCCTCAGTCCGTCCCTATTGATGAGCCCGCGCGCCGAGCCGATCGGCGCTGCCCACGGCATCAACACGGCGCAGCCCGCGCCGACCAGCCTTTCGGCCACGCTCAAATCCTCGGTGGTATAGGGCAACACCTGGAAGCCTTCGGCGGCAAGGATGGTGGCAGCTTCGACAAGACCGAACAGCTCGGGTTGTAGCGTGTCGTCATTGGCGATGACCTCGAGCTTGATCCAGGGCGTGCCGAACAGCTCGCGCGCCATCTCGGCGGTCGCGATCGCCTCCTTGGCGGTGCGGCAGCCGGCGGTATTCGGCAGCACGCGCACACCCAATTGCTCGATCAGCTCCCAGAAGCCTTGGCCGGCGCGAGCCCGTGCGGATTCTCGCCTGAGCGAGACCGTGACGATCTCGGCGGATGAGGCCTCGACGGCTTGCCGTAAGGTTGCGGGGGAGGGGTATTGCGCCGTTCCCAAGAGCAGGCGGGAGGCAAAGCGCTCGCCGTAAAGCGTGAACATCAGCCGCCCTGCCTCGGCGCCACGATCTCGACCTCGTCCTCGGGGGAAAGTGGCGTCAGCGCGCGCTTGTTCGAGGCGATGAAGCTGCCATTCACCGCAGTCGCCACTCTTGCCCCAGCAAAGCCGAGGCTCGCGCACAGCTCATCGAGCGTACGCGCATCGGTGGCGACGGCCTCACCATTGAGCTGGATCTGCAACGAACACCTCCGCATCGGTCGCCCCCGTCTCGATGAAGTTGGCCATGAGCTCGGCCATGACAGGAGCGAGCAGGAAGCCATGCCGGTAGAGACCGTTCACATAGATATAGCGTTGGCTGACCATAATCCTAGGCCGATTGTCGGGGAAGGCGGGCCTGGCGCCGGCCCCTTGCAGCACGATCTCGGCCTCGGCGAAGCCTGGGTCGAGCGCATAGGCCGCCGAGAGAAAATCGAGCGCCGAACGCAAGCTGATGGGGCCTATCTCCTCGCTCTCGATCACGGTGGCGCCGATCATGTAAACGCCCTTTCCCCAAGGCACGACATAGAGGGGGAAGCGCGGATGCAGGAGGCGGACGGGGCGCGAGAGGCTCACCTCGCTGCTTTTCACCACGATCCGCTCGCCGCGCACGCCGCGCAAGGTGGGCAGCTCATCCTTGGCCGCTAGGCCCCGGCAGTCGATGACGACGTCAGCGTCGGGCGGAAACTCTTCCTCGCCGAGGCGCAAGCGGGCGCCCGCGGCTTGAGCCTGCTCGAGCAGGAAATGCAGCGCGGGCTCGGGCGATAGATGCCCTTCCTCGGGGTAGTGGAGCGCGCCGGCGAAACGGTCCGCGAGGGCCGGTTCCAGCGTTTCGAGCTCGGTCGGCGACAAGCGCCGATGGCCTTCCGTCATGCGGCCGAAGCGGTCGAGCTCGGCGCGGTCGCGTTTGAGGGCCACGACGAGGGTGCCATTGGCGATGGTGCCCGGATAGGCCTCGCGCCAAAGGGGGAGGCCCCGGAGCCCGAGCTCCCGCACTATGATGTCCGCGCTTTCCTTTTCGCAATTGGGGGCGAGCATGGCGCCGGCATAGAGGCTGCAAGCGTGAGCGAATGGTACCGGGGAGCGTTCGCAGAGCGTGACGGCATGCCCCCGGCGCGCAAGCGTCAGCGCTTGCCAGAGGCCGACAACGCCGGCGCCGCGGATCACAATCTTGCGGATGTGGCTGGTCATTCCTGGTTCTCTATCAAGAGACTTGTCGCGAAGCGACTAATCCCCGAGCGCGACGCCCTCGCGGCGTGGGTCGGCGCCACCTTCGAGCCCATCGGGTGTGACGGCGATGATATGCAGGCCGCTGGTGAAGGCGAAGCGCTCGACATCATGGCCGAAGCCACGCATGGAATCGGCGAGGGCATCCCACGTTTCGTCGGGCTCGATGAGCAAGGCCTCGCCGGTCGAGCCGAAATTGACGAGATCGCTGGCCGCTTGCGGGTCGAGGTGCCAGTCGAGCATGGCGACCACGGCCTTGATGATGAAAAGAATAATCCCGGGTCCGCCCGGCGAGCCCAACACGAAGCGCAAGCCGCGGCCGTCGCCGTCGCTGAAGATCATGGTCGGATCCATGGAGCTCCGCGGGCGCTTGCCGGGCTCCACGCGGTTGGCCACCGCGCGTCCCTTATCATCCACGGGCAGGAAGGAAAAGTCGGTGAGTTCATTGTTGAGCAGGAAGCCGCGCACCACCAGATGGGAGCCGAAAGCTTGCTCGATGGATGTCGTCATGGAGACGGCATTGCCACCGTCATCGACGATGGAGATTTGGCTCGTGCCGACATTCTCATGGGTGGCATCCTTGCCATAGGCACCTTGGCGGGCGTTGGGAGGCGTTCCCGCGGTCACATTGCCCTGCGCGCGATTGGGGTCGATCAAGGCGCGGCGCTGATCGATATAGGACCGATCGAGGAGGCCGGCCACGGGAGCCGTCACGAAATCCGGATCGGCGAGATAGCGTGCGCGATCGGCGAATGCCAGGCGCTCGGCCTCGACGATGAGATGCACCGATTTGGGCTCTAGCGGCTTGTTGCCGAGATCGTAGGGACTGACGAGCGCGAGCACTTGGCCCACGGTGACGGCGCCGGAGGAGGGAGGCGCGGCGCCGCAGACCTCATAGGCGCGATAGAGGACGCAGACCGGCTCCCGCAGCTTGGCCCGGTAGCGCGACAGATCCTCCGCCGTAAGCTTACCCGGCCCGCGGGGATCATTCTCGACGGCGGTGGCGATCTCACGGGCGATGTCGCCCTTATAGAAGGCAGCCGGTCCGTCGGTGGCAATCGCCTCGAAAGTTGCGGCGAGAGCGGGATTGGTCAGTTTGTAGCCCGTCGGCCAGGGCCTCCCTTGGGCATCGAAGAAATAGGCCCGCGCGTCGGGAGCGAAGCTTGCGGGATCGGAGTCCGCCAAAAGCTGCGCAAGCCGCGGCGAGACGGAAAAGCCGTCACGGGCAAGGGCGATCGCCGGAGCGAACAGCTCGGCCCAGGGGAGCTTGCCGTATTTGTCATGGGCGAGCTTCAGCGCCGCGAGCATGCCCGGAGTGCCGACCGACCGGCCGCTCTCCATGGCAGCCTTGCGAGGGAGGGGCTTGCTCTCTGCGTCGAGGAACAGCTCCGGGGTGGCCGCGGCTGAGGCCGTCTCGCGGCCGTCGAAGTTCAACAAGGTCTTGGTGGCGGCGTCCCACGTCAGAATGAAGGCTCCGCCCCCGATACCGGAGGATTGCGGCTCAACCACGTTGAGGACCATTTGCGTGGCGATGGCGGCATCGACCGCACCGCCCCCTTTGCGCAAGATCGCGAGGCCGGCTTCGGCGGCGAGCGGGTTTGCCGCCACCACCATATGTTGCTTCGCCCTGGCGAGAGCCTTGGGCGTGAAGCCAGTTGGCCCTTCAGGGTGCTCATAGGCGAGCAGCGCAGCGGTCGCGCCGAAGCTGAAGAGAAACGCGAGCGAAGCGGCGAGAAGGATGAGGCGAGTCCGCATGGTGCTAGGCAGCATAACGGGTTTGGCCTCGACCACCACGCGGCTAATGGAAGTCGCGGGATTTCGAGATGATGCGCTCGACGCGCGGATGACGGCGCTGGTGCCAGCGGGGATGGAGGCGCTCGCGTTTCTCGTCGGGGAGCTTGACCTGATCGGACGGGGCGACGGGGACGGGAACGCCATTCTCCTCGCGGGACGGGCGCCAGGACCCTGGCTCCGGCCGCTTCACTTCGTCGGCATTGGCGATCGGAAGGCTCATGCTCTCGGCATCCTCGTCGAGGAGACGGAGCCAATCGCTACGATCCTCCAGCCGCGCGGCCACGACATGGATGATGTCCTCATGGCGCTGGATGTGGCCATGCACCACCACAAGGCGCGCGCCCATCACGACCTTCCGCTCCCGTTCGAGCACCTTGGGCCAGATCACCGAGTTGGCGACGCCCGTCTCGTCCTCGATGGTCATGAACACCACGCCTTGAGCGGAACCGGGCCGCTGGCGCACGAGCACGACGCCCGCGACGCTCGCCCACGCGCCGTCACGTAGCGGCCTTAGATCGGCGCAAGAGCAGATGCCTTCGCTCGCGACGCGGGCGCGGAGGAACGACATAGGGTGCGCTTTGAGAGAGAGACGCAAGGTCCGGTAGTCGTTCACCACATGCTCCGAGAGCGGCATGACGGGAAGCGCAATCTCCGGCTCGGCGCCGGCCTCGGCGGCTTGCGCGTGCTCGAACAGCGGCAGGGTCACTTCCTTAGGCAGGCCTCGCACCTCCCAGAGCGCCTGGCGTCGATCGAGCCCGAGCGAGCGGAAGGCATCCGCGGCGGCGAGCTTCTCCAAGCTCGCGCGGCCGACGCCGCATCGCCGCCACAGGTCCGGGACATCACTGAAGGGAGTTCCTCCCTTTTTTTCCGAAGCGGTGTGGCTGCCATCACGACTCTCGACGATCTTCTGGGCGTCGGCCTCGCGCAGGCCGTCGATCTGCCGCATGCCTAGACGCAACGCGAAGGCGCCCCCAGAGGTCAGTTCAAGCGTGCAATCCCAGAGGCTGTGATTGACGTCGATCTCGCGCCCCTCGACGCCATGGTCGACCGCGCAGCGCACGATCTGCGCCGGTGCGTAGAAGCCCATGGGCTGGGCATTGAGCAGCGCGGCTGCGAACGCCGCCGGATAATGGCATTTAAGCCAGGCCGAGACATAGACGAGATGAGCGAAGCTCGCCGCGTGGCTCTCGGGAAAGCCGTATTCGCCAAAGCCCTTGATCTGATTGAAGCAGCGCTCGGCGAACTCGGCCGGATAGCCGCGCGCTGTCATGCGGCTGACCATCTTCTCCTGCAATCGGTCGATGGTGCCGCGGCGCCGAAAGGTGGCCATGGCGCGGCGAAGCTCGTTCGCCTCGGGTCCAGAGAATTTCGCCGCCACCATGGCAAGGCGCATGGCCTGCTCCTGGAATAGCGGCACGCCCATGGTTTTGCCGAGCACTTGGCAGAGCTCGTCGGTAGGGCCGTGGTCGGGATGCGGCGAGGGGAAGTCGATTGCCTCGACTCCTGACCGGCGGCGCAAATAGGGATGCACCATGTCGCCCTGGATCGGACCCGGGCGCACGATGGCGACCTCGATGACGAGATCGTAGAATTTTCGGGGCTTGAGCCGCGGCAGCATGTTCATCTGCGCCCGGCTCTCGACCTGGAAAACGCCAATCGAATCCGCCTTGCACAGCATGTCGTAGACTTTCGGATCGTCGCGCGGCACCGTGCCCAAGCTCACGTCGCAATCATAATGCTGCTTCAGAAGGGTGAAGCCCTTGCGGATGCAGGTGAGCATGCCGAGGCCGAGCACATCGACCTTGAGTAGGCCGAGCGCATCGAGGTCGTCCTTGTCCCATTCGATGACGGTGCGGTCCTCCATGGCGGCGTTGCCGATGGGCACGACCTCCGACAGGGGCCCCCGCGTCAGCACGAAGCCGCCGACATGCTGGGAGAGGTGGCGCGGAAAGCCGATCAGCTCCTGGGTGAGCTCGAGCGCACGCGCGAGCAGCGGGTCGGAAGGATCGAGCCCGGCCTGGCGGACGTACTGCTCAGGTAGGCTGGAATTGCTCAAGCCCCAGATGGTGGTGGCGAGCGCCGCCACGGTGTCCTCGGAAAGCCCGAGCGCCTTGCCCACCTCGCGCACCGCCGAGCGCCCGCGATAGGAGATCACGGTGGCGGCGAGACCGGCGCGGTCGGGGCCATAGCGGGCATAGATATATTGGATCACCTCCTCGCGCCGCTCATGCTCAAAATCGACGTCGATGTCGGGAGGTTCTTTCCGCTCGGGCGAGACGAAGCGCTCGAATAGGAGGTCGATCTCGGTTGGGTCCACATTGGTGATGGCGAGGCAGTAGCAGACGGCGGAGTTGGCGGCAGAGCCGCGCCCCTGGCAGAGGATGCCGACCCCGCGGGCGTAGTGGACAATGTCGTGGACGGTGAGGAAATAGGGGGCGTAGTTGAGCTCATCGATCAGGGCGAGCTCCTTCTTGAGCGTGTCCTGGACCTTAGGCGGGACCCCGTCGGGGAAGCGCCATCTAGCGCCTTCCCAAGTCAGATCCTCCAGCTGCGACTGGGGTGTCTTGCCTTGCGGTACCGGCTCGTCCGGATATTCATATTTCAGCTCGTCGAGGGAAAAGCGGCACGCATCCGCGATCTCGATGGTGCGGGTAGCCGCGTCTTCGTGGCCGGCAAACAGCCGCGCCATCTCAGGGGGAGCTTTGAGATGCCGCTCCGCATTGGCCTCGAGGTGGAAGCCTGAATCATGGATCGTGCACTTCTCGCGGATGCAGGTGAGCACGTCCTGCAAGGGCCGGCGGTGGGAAGCGTGGTAGAGCACGGCATTGGTGGCGACGAGGGGAAGCCTTACGCGCTCTGCTAATTGGGCAACGGCCTCGATGCGGGCGCGATCGTCGCCGCGATAGGCATGCCGCGCGGCGAGATAGAGGTGCGTTCGCGCCGGCGCGTGCAGCGCTTGCTTGATGCGCCGCAGCTCGGATTCAAAGCTGTTTGCTTGGACCCCCTCACCCGGCACCCCCGACTCAAGGTCGGGGTCACCACCCTCTCCCACGAGGGGAGAGGGGTTGGAGTCTGCGGTAGCGCCACAACGTCCCCTCTCCCCGCGTGGGACGGGGTGAGGGGGGAAGGCGATGATCTCTGCACGGTTGTCATGCCCGCGAAAGCGGGCATCCAGTAACCGCTGGTCTTTATTGTCTTGTTGTGGCTGTGCCTTCATGAGAGGGCCGTGGTTACCGGATCGCCCGGTCAAGACGGGCGATGACAGCGGAGATGTGGTTAGCTTCCAATCATCCGGTGGCAGAGCGATGAAGATGAGCCCCTCGGCGTGGGGCGCCACATCCTCAAGATAAAGCGTGCATTGGCCTTTCTCGGCGCGGCGCTGGCCCAAGGTGAGCAACCGGCAGAGCCTCCCATAAGCGGCGCGGTCTTGCGGATAGGCGAGCAGGCTCGGAGCGTCTTGCAGGTCGAGCCGCGCGCCGACGATGAATTTGATGCCGCCCACCTCCTTGGCGGCCAGATGGGCGCGGACGACGCCCGCGAGCGTGTTGCGATCGGTGACGGCGAGGGCTTCGAGCCCAAGTGCCTTGGCCGTCGCCACCAGCTCCTCTGGATGCGAGCCGCCGCGCAGGAAAGAGAAGTTGGTGGTGATGTCGAGCTCGGCATAGCGCATGGCTAAGGCCATCACCCGAACACGCCGTGCAGATACCAGGCGGGAGTGCCGTGGGCACTCTCCTGATAAAGGCCTTCGCGGAACACCCAGTAGCGGCGCCCGTCCTCGTCCTCGATGCGGTAGTAGTCGCGCGGGCGTGCAGGAATTGCCTTTTCGTTGTCATGCCCGCGAAGGCGGGCATCCAGTAACCAACGGCCTTCGTTGCTTTGCTGTGACTTCGTCTCAATGAGACGTCCAGGGATACTGGATCGCCCGGTCAAGCCGGGCGATGACAACGGGGGCTTGGAGGATGGCGCGAGCTCGCGCCACCATTCGGGCG
The DNA here is from genome assembly GCA_963804515.1 of uncultured Alphaproteobacteria bacterium. GTDB lineage: Bacteria > Pseudomonadota > Alphaproteobacteria > Rhizobiales > Methyloligellaceae > Methyloceanibacter. The sequence goes on from CAWDQR010000008.1 coordinate 746,523, forward strand.
CGATGCGCTCTGGCCCCTCCGCCTTGACCACGCGGCGGGTCACGCACCGCCAGGTGAAGCGCGCGGGCGGCCCTTCGGGGATTTCGGCGAGCACGTCGAGAGGCTCAGGGTCAGCAAGCAGAAGAAGAGGCCGAGGAGGCTTGCGCATACCCTGCTCGGGCCAGAGGGGAGAGCCGGCAAAGGCGGATCTCGTCTTTTGCGCCCGCTCTGGGAGATGGCTTTGCCGGGGAAAGAGCCGGCGCACAGCGCTTCCGCTCAACCGGTTCGCTAGGCGGTCGATCAGGGGCTCTTGGGGCGCGCGATCTTCAGGCTGGGCAAAGGCAGTCTGGGCGGGAAGAAGCGGCTCGGTGGAGAGTGCGGCGAGGATCATCAGGTCGACGCCGAAACCGAGGTCGAGATGGTTGATCCTATCCTGCAAGATCCGCAACAGGTGGGAAGCCTCGCGGGCTGGCGCGCTGAAACCCGCTTGGATCTCCGCCCAAGACCCGTCGGTGCGATAGATCGCGAGCATGACCGTTCGCGCGCCGACGCGCGCCTCAGCGAGTGCGTGGCAAAGCTTGCTCAAGAGATGATCAAGGCCCGCGACGACCCCTTCATGGGTGATCAGGGGCTCGGGAAAGGTCAGCTTCGTTGCGTATTCAGGTGCGGGAAAGAGCGGCCCGCGTGGCTCCTCGCGCCGCCCCAGCGCCTGATCGAGACGATGGAGAACGGCTTCGGCCGCTTCCCGCGAGTGGAATCGCCGCTCAAGGCTTGCGCGCGGCAGATCGTAGAGCTGGCCGATGCGCTTCAAACCGAGCCGCCTCAGCAGGCTTGTGGTCGCGTCTGCGAGGCGCAAGGCCTCTACGGGCAGGAGCGCGAGAGCCTCTCCGAGCTTCCCGGCAGGAACGATGGTTGGGGATGAACGCCCGAAGCGCGCAAGGGCGTGAGCCCCTCCCAACGTCTCGGCAAGGGCGAGCCGTGCGCTGAAGCCGAGGCGGCCAAACCGCATCGCCATGTCGGCGAGGAGGGCGCGGGCGCCCCCGAAGAGATGGGGAATGCCGGTCACGTCGAGCCACAACCCATCCCTGCCGTCGACATTGAGGGAAGGGCTGTAACGGCTCGACCAGCGGGCGAGCGCGATTAGGCTTTCCGCATCTTTCTCAAGCTCTGCCGGCGCGGTGGCGAGATGCGGACAGATGGCGCGGGCGTCGGCCAGCCCCAGGCCGGCAGAGAGACTCGCGCGCATGGCTGCCGCATTGAGGGCCGTGAGCACGAGCCCGCGCTCTTCGCTTCCGACGAGCGCGAAGGGCCGATCAACCAGAAAGGGCTCGCCTCGGCTTTCCCGCTTGAGCCGCTCGATCGGCAAATGCGGCAGCCAGACGGAAACCATACGCGCCATGACTAAACTCCACAGTCCAGCTTCGCTCCGGTGCTGTCCCCCGGCAGCGCTCAAGCGTGAGATGCCAGCAGGGCGCGCCGGGAGCGGAAGCATCGAAGGAGGCGAGGCTGCTTCCCGCCGCCCCGATGCGCCAGCGGGTAAGCGTCCCGGGCAGACCGCCTCCCTGATGCCCGGAGAGGAGAAGACAGGGGGTGCGGCTCGTTTGGGCGGCAAGCCCAAGACGCCTGGCGACGAGCGGCACCTCGACCTCGACCTGTCCCAGGGCGGCGACGAAGGCCCCGCTCTTCAGTCCTTCTTCCAGGGCCCAGGCCGCGTCCAGCGTATTGCGCGTCTCGACGATGAGAAAAAGGGCTGGGTCGAGACCGAAGGCGAGCAGGCCCGGACCGTAAGGGGCGCCCCATTCGCGCGCGGCTCTCTCCATCAGGCACCACAGTACGGGCGAGGCACTGTCTCGCCTGGCCAAACGCTCGCCGAGAAAGGCCAGGGCAAAGGCGAGTGCTGCAGGCTGATCGCGGTAAGCGGCAGCCCTGATCTCGTGCAGTCCGCCCGCCGCAAGCTTGCTCAGGGGAGGTGCTTCCTTCCCCGGAAGGGGGGAGGGGTAAGAAGACACGATGCAGGGAGAGAGAAGAAGGGAGCAGGCGGGGCGGGGAAGGCCCGCGCCCGGTGCGGGGGGAAAGGCCAGAGACACGGGAACCTGCTCGAGCGCTCGGATACGCCTGCGCAAGCGCTCGATCAGACCTTCGCCCCTTGCCCCGCCTGCTCTCTCAACGCCAGAAGGCGGAAACTCACCGACGTTTTCACCACCTGGAACGTTGTTACGCACGGCACCAAACTCCGAATTTCGTTCCTATTTTGTTCTAATGAGAGTCTGGAACGAGAGTCAAGGTGACTAAGGGGTTGGGACCGATTGCATAGGCGATGTGTATAGAGTGTGTAAAAATGATTGGGAAAGGAGCACGTCTCATGGGCAGCGGCTATCAGACAATGATGGGATTTACTCATGAAGCGTACTTCGAAAGACGTAATCCGTGCTCTCGAGCGGGATGGCTGGTATCGCGTGGATCAGACCGGTAGCCACGTGCATTTCAAGCACGAGACAAGTCGGGAAAGGTTCACGATCCCGCACCCGGTAAAAGATCTACCGATCGGAACGTTGAAAAGTATCCAGAAAACCTCGGGCGAATGAGGTCGCCGATAACCGTTCGCGCTTCTTGGCCGAAGCCGCGCGCGCCGAGCTCGCCCGCCGCAGTGCAAGCTGAACGACTGCTGCAATCTGCCCCCCGGCCAGCCACCCTCGCATTTGCATTCCGGTAACCACGAATCGGCGACAAGTAGAGGACAAAGCGATGGGGGATTGCGATGCGTATCGTCAGCTTCACCCGCGCCGCGGCCTCTATCGCGGCAGCGGCCATGCTCAGTGCCGTACTGCCAGGCCCAGCATCGGCAAGCTTCTTCGATTTCTTCAAAAGCACACCCAATGCGGCCTCAAGCGGCAAGCGGCTCGTGGTCTTCACGCCCAAGGCCGACCCCGGGACCATCGTGGTGAGCTTTGCCGACCGGAAGCTCTACTACGTCCTCCCTGATCAAAGGGCGATCAGCTATCCGATCGGCGCGCCGATGGGGGAGGCGCGCTGGTCGGGCGTCACCTTCATTAGCGAGAAGCGGGTTAATCCCATCTGGACGCCCACGCCGGACATGCGGCGTGAGAACCCGACGCTGCCCGCCTATGTCCCTGGCGGCCATCCTCTCAATCCGTTAGGCGTGCGCGCCATGTATCTCGGGAACACCACCTATCGCATCCACGGCACCGATGCGCCCTGGACCGTCGGACAAGAGGTCTCACATGGCTGCATCCGCATGTACAACGCCGATGTCATCGACCTCTATGACCGAGTTGGGGTCGGCACACGGGTCGTCGTCACCTGGCAAGCTTACGGATAGCGTCCAAGCACCTCAGTCGCCCCGCGACAGGATGACCCGTCGTCGCTCGGTCGACAGCCTCCAAACCTCCATAATTGGCGCCTAGCAAGAGTTCAATTGCAAAGGAGCTTAGGCTTTGTCGCCGCAGGGCTTAGCCAAGTGCCAGCGGGTACTGATGGCAGCGCTTGCGGTCGCGGCCTGTTGTAGTTTTGCCCGCTCGAGCCACGCACATCCCCATGTCTGGGCCACGGTGCGCTCGGAAATAGTCCTCGACGCAAAACAGCAAATTATCGGCATTCGACAAGCCTGGACCTTCGACGAGTTTTACTCCGCCATGGCGGTGCAGGGGCTCGATACCAATGGCGACGGCGTCTTCTCCAAGGAGGAGCTCAAGCCGCTCGCCGAGGTCAACGTCAACTCGCTCAAGGATTTCGACTATTTCACCTTCGTGCACATCGGTGACGCGGACAACCTGCCGCTAAAGCCTCCGGAGGACTATTGGCTCGACTACGAGAAGGGCCTGCTTACCCTCCATTTCACCTTGCCGCTCGAGACGCCGCTCGATACCCACGGCCAGCCCGTGCAGGTCGACGTCTATGACCCATCCTTCTTCGTCGCCTTTGGTTTTGCCATCGAGGCGCCGGTCAAATTGTCGGGGACCGGCACCAAAGGCTGCACCGCGGAGATCAAGAAACCAGACGCCGAGTCGGAGGAGGACGCCAAGGCTCTGAGCGAAGCTTTTTTCAGTCAGCTTGGCCCCAACAGCAATTTCGGCTCCCAGTTTGCCCAGACGGTGGTGGTGAAATGCGGCAGCGCTCCTTCCTAGGTCGTACAGCCGCGGCCTTTCTGCTCCTCGCCGTGGCCCTGCTAGTGGTGACGGCCGCCGCGCACGCCGAGGCGAAGCCGCTCAGTCCGTTCGCGGCTCAAACTGGCTCGAGACAGAGCGCCCCGGCAGCGCCCCCCTCGACATTCGCGCCCCCGAGCGCGCCGTCGGCTTTCGGGCCACCACAAGCAGCGCCATTGCACGCCCCGGGGGCCCTCGGCGCCATCGTTAGCTGGGTGGTAGACACGCAGCAGACCATGCAAGGCGAGCTCGCCACGGGCGTCATGCGTCTCAAGACCGAGAATGCATTCGCCGCGGCCGTGGGCCTGGCGGCGCTGAGCTTCCTCTATGGTGTGATCCACGCCGTGGGTCCAGGCCACGGCAAGACGATCATCTCCTCTTATGTTGTAGCCAATGAGGAAACGGTGCGGCGCGGGGTGCTCATCTCTTTCATCGCCGCGGCGATGCAGGCAGTGACGGCTGTTGCTCTCGTCGGCGTGCTCGCCATCGCGCTCAACGCGAGCGGAATGGCCATCAAGTCGTGGTCGCTCCAGCTCGAAAGCGTAAGCTACGCCCTGATCGCGCTTGTGGGCCTTTGGCTGCTGACGACTCAGCTTGTCCGCATCTGGCGCCGTTGGCACAGAGGAGCGGTTGGCTCGGCGGCCCCGCCGCCTCTCGCTGAGCACGGTCACGGTCACGATCATCATCATGACCATGACCACGATCATCACCATCACCATGATCATGATCACGGCAATGCTCACGACCATGCCGAGGGAGAGGTCTGCCACCATATCGTCGACCCGCGAGCCGTATCCGGGCCGCTCTCATGGCGCAAGATCATGGCGGTGGTGTTCTCGGTCGGGGTGAGGCCCTGCTCGGGCGCCGTCCTCGTGCTTGTCTTCGCGCTGACTCAAGGCCTGTTCTGGGCAGGCGTTGCCGCGACCTTCGCCATGGCCTTCGGCACCGCTATCACCGTCGCAGTGCTCGCGACGCTAGCGCTTGGCTCGCGCGAGCTTGCGCTGAAGCTTGGTGGCACGGGCGGCGCCTGGGCCAACGCCGTCTGGAACGTCTGCGCCATTGGCGGCTCGGCGCTGATCCTGCTGTTCGGGGTGATTCTGTTCGCCGCCTCGTTGGGACCGGCGCGGCCGTTCTGATGCACGCCGCTTCCGTGGCAAGACGACCGAGTTGCCGAGTTTGAGGATTGATTTGGCTCAACGACACGGCTGCAGGGCTCGGAGGATAGAACGCATATTCAGTGGGAGTGAGGCAATGAACGCAACCAAGGTTCTGACGGTGATCTTTGCCGTGTTGGCAGCGGTGTCGGTGACGAGTGGCGCGAATGCGCAGCAAGAGAACTAGCCGGAAAGCGGCTCCACGATGTGTCAAGGAATGATCGAGGCTCGATGATGGGTCGCCAGGGCATGATGCAGGGCATGGGCCAGAAGCAAAGCGATGCATCCATATGCACGATGATGACCGGTCATATCGAAGGCCATCTTGCCTTCCTGAAAGCGGAGATCGAAATCACCCCCGAGCAAGAATCGTTTTGGAATGACTATGCGAACGCGGTTCGGGGCAACGCCCAGGCACTATCGTCCCGCTGCGTCTCGATGATGAGCCAGAGGGGAAACTGAACCGAGTCTCCCCGATCGCCTCGATGCCCATGAGCAATTTCTGACGGCGCGGCTCGACGCCTTTCGTGCGACAGTGAAGGCCCTGAAACCCCTCTATGCGGCGCCGAGCGACGCTCAGAAACAGGTCGCAGATCAGCTGATCCGAGGCTCGACGGGGATTATGTGCCAAGGCCCCGCGCGGATATCGATCCCATTGGCGAAGCTGTGACCTATTATTTCAGCGCCACTTTACCCCTCGGCTTCGACGATGCGGTTCGGCGCACGACCGACGCGCTCAAAGTGGAGGGCTTCGGCATCATCACCGAAATCGACGTCAAGAAGACGCTGCGCAAGAAGCTCGGGGTTGATTTCCGAGCCTACAAGATCCTCGGCGCCTGCAACCCGACGCTCGCCCATCAGGCGCTGCAGCTCGAGGACAAGGTCGGTACGATGCTGCCTTGCAATGTCGTGCTGCAGGAAATCGGCGACGGCAGGGTGGAAATCGCCGCGGTCGACCCGGTGGCATCGATGTCGGCGATCGACAACCCGCAACTGAAGGCGATCGCGGCGGCTGTTGCGGACAGGCTAAAGAGGGTTATTGCATCGTTGTAGGTCGGCGCGTGCGCGGCCGCGGGCGGGTTCGCCTGCGGCGAAACAATCCCCGCATCCGAGCGTTACTTAAGACGACCTAACCAGGAGGTTGTTCTCATGAGTGACATCACAGGCAAGAAGATCGCGATCCTCGCCACCGACGGCTTCGAGCAATCGGAGCTGATGGTGCCGAAGCAGACGCTCGAAGACGCCGGCGCCGAGGTGGACATCGTCTCCCTCAAAGGAGGCAAGATTTGGGGATGGCAGCACGATGACTGGGGCGATTCGATCGAGGTCGACAGGACCCTCGACGAGGTGAGCGTCGACGACTACGACGCCCTTGTCATCCCAGGCGGTCAGATCAATCCCGACCTGCTCCGGGCCGACAAACGTGCCGTTGCCTTCGTGCGCGATTTCTACGCGACCAAGAAGCCGCTCGCCGCCGTCTGCCATGCGCCCTGGGTGCTTGTCGAGGCGGGTCTCGCCAAGGGCCGCAAGATGACCTCCTATCATTCCATGGCGACCGACGTGAAGAATGCCGGGGCAAACTGGGTCAATCAGGACGTCGTCGTCGATCAGGGACTGATCACGAGCCGCAACCCAGGCGATCTCCCAGCCTTCTGTGCCAAGATCATCGAGGAGGTGCGCGAAGGCCGACATGAGCGGCGCGCCGTCGCCTGAGCCCTGGGGGCGCACTGGCGGCTCAAACTAGGGGCAGCGCCCGCGAATTTGGTTTCGCGGGCCCTTCGTTTGAGCAATCGCGTGAGTGGCGCCAAGTTGGGATCGGCCATGCTCCTCTTGCGGAGAAGGCAAGAAACCTATTTCTATTTGTCGCGCAGGATTGCGGCGAGCGACGAGAGCAGCCTAATTGTTGGCAGAATAGATGAGGTCCAACGAGGGCGTGGGGTCCTCCGCCTCAACCTAAGCGATGGAGGGTACGATGGCACTCCAACTCGGCGATATCGCCCCGGATTTCGAGGCCGACACCACCGAAGGCTATATCCAGTTTCACGAATGGCTTGGCAATTCCTGGGGCGTGTTGTTCTCCCACCCCAAGGACTTCACCCCGGTCTGCACCACCGAGCTCGGCTATACTGCGAGGCTCAAGCCGGAATTCGACAAGCGCGGCGTCAAGGTCATAGGCCTCAGCGTCGATCCACTCGATGCGCATCGGCAATGGTCGAAGGACATCGAGGAGACGCAAGGCATGGCGCCGAACTTCCCGATGATCGCGGACGCCGACCGCAAGATCGCCTACCTGTACGGCATGATCCATCCCAATGCCAGCGACACGCTTACGGTGCGTTCGGTGTTCATCGTCGGCCCGGACAAGAAGATCAAGCTCTCGATCAACTATCCCGCAAGCACGGGCCGCAATTTCGATGAGATCCTGCGGGGGATCGACTCGTTGCAGCTTACCGCCAAGCATCAGGTGGCCACGCCGGTGAACTGGAAGAGCGGCGAGGACGTCATTATCGTCCCCTCCGTGTCCGATGAGGAGGCCCGCAAGAAATACCCGGACGGGTGGAAGGCCCAGAAGCCGTATTTGCGCATCGTTCCGCAGCCGAAGAGCTGACGACCGCGGCAGCGTGACCTCGCTTGCCGGTTAAGCTTGAAAATGGGTTACCGGTTGCCGAGAAATCGATTGGCAAGGCGAGAGCTCGGCATAAAACGCTGTACACGGAACATATCGATCGGCAACAGCACGACGCGCGAGGCGCGCTAGTCCGGTAAGCCCGGACGACCAGGAGTGCGGGGCAGCGTACCATGTTCTGAACCAAGCGAGTGGGACCCCTCCCGGGCTAGGGAAGCAGCGTGAAACGGCTTGCCGCATTGCCGGGGAGCTTGCCCCCTTGGTGCGGAAGGCCCGGGCCCGGGGTTCGCTTCCTCGCTTATCTGCTCGGCATTGCACTCAAGGAGTCGCGCCGGCTTTCGGAGGTGGAGAACGGTGGCTAGACCGGCGTGCTCCCGCCAAAAGCTGCTATCGTAAGCGTGGCCTTCTCAGATCCCGCGATGGAAGCGAGCCTGCCCATGGCAATGCCGAAGACGCCAGCGCTCACGACCGATTGCGCGATCTACGATCCTGAGGGGCGCGTGTTGCTTATCCGCCGCGGGCACGATCCCTATGCCGGCGGCTACGCGCTTCCAGGCGGCTTCGTCGAGATCGGCGAAACGATGGAGGCCGCTTGCCGGCGCGAGGTGCGCGAGGAAACGGGCATCGAGGTCAGCGAGCTTCGCCTGGTCGGGGTCTATTCAGATCCCAGCCGCGACCCGCGCGGTCATACGGTCAGCGTCGCTTATGCCGCCATGCTGCCGCGCGCGCTAAGCCCGCAGTCGGGGTCCGACGCGGCGAGCGCCGAATGGATCGCGGATTGGCGGAGTCTCGCGCTCGCCTTCGATCACGCGCAAATTCTCGAAGACGCCGAGACGCTGCTCGCAGCGTCAAGATTAGGCGGCCGGCGGCGGAAGGAGCGGGGGCTCGTGCCGAACCAACGTCGCGCCGCGCGGCTGAAGGCACTAAGCTCGGAATAGCCGACCCTCGCGGCGATGTCGGTGAGCTTGAGCGATGTCTCTAACAGATAGCGGTGGGTTAGGCAGCGCCTCGTGTCGTCGAGCAGGCGCTGGAAGTTTGTGCCTTCCGCCTTGAGACGGCGATGCAAGCCGTTCGGCGTGAGCCCGAGCTCGTTGGCAACGCATTTGGGCCCGAAGCTGCCGTGCTGCAGGCAGCGGATCATCGCCTCGCGGATACGATTGAGCGGATGGTCGGCGGCTTTCTGCCGTTCGAGCTGCTCTTCGCAGAATCGGGCGACGAGCTTGAAGAGCTGAGGATCGGCATGGGGCATCGGTAGCGAGAGGGTCGGGCCTGCAATCCCGATGCTGTTCACGGGTTGATTAAAGGCGATGCGGGGTCCCAGGCGCCGCTCATATTCGGCGAGATCGGGAGGCTGCCGATGCGTCACGCCCACCGAGACGGGACGCCCGATTGGATCCGCGCGACAAACCGCATCAGCACGAAATCGGTGAGCTGGACGATGTTTGGTACGGTCACCGGATAGGACCATTCGAGGCGGCCGCCGCCGGCGCTCTCGACGAATTCGAGGCTGTTGCTGCTCAGCACGGGTTGAAAGTAAGCAAAGGATCGAAGCGCAGTCTTGAGATCGCGGGCATTGGCCATGAGGTAGCCGAGCGGATTGCTGGTGAAACGTCCGCGGGCCCCATGCTTCAGGCCAAAATAGGGGTCACCCGTGACACGCGCAGCAGCGGTAAGGAGCTTTGCGAATTTCTCGAGCGAGATCCAAGCGAATTCGTCCCCAACGACCTCCACGGGGAGCTCAACTTCCTGCAAGACAGGAAGGAACTCGGCACTGTAGCCCCGCAGCATTTCTCGCAATCCCGACAAGACAAGCGCCCTAATGCGATGCTTACCAGGGACGGTGTTGATCGGCATCGCACTCGAGTTCAGGTCGAACGAATGGCGCCATCCCCTGCTCCGTCATACAGCCGAAGATTGTGCACTGGCTGACCCGCCCTTATGGAGCGAGGTCAAGTACTCTACCCCAATTGTCAATCGCTCCTGCCATTGTTTCGTGACAGTATACAGTTTGGCCTCAAGACACTTCCGAGACGAGCGGCCCCTCAATGATTGATGAGGACATGATAGTCCCCACCGGGCAGTTTGTGCGCGATCCAAGTCCCGACGATCTAGAGCGGATGCTTGAGACATTAATTGTGATTGCTCAAGATCAAGGACACAACTTTCTAGCCTACCTCTTAATTATGGCCCTGATGCATGTGCGCGAGGAGAATCAGGGGCGCAGCCAGGCGACCCATTAAGCATCGGTTTTTTTGGGTTTCGGTGTATGGCCCCCCGAGGATAGAGCGCAAATCGCAGCAAATTGATCGCGGGGTGCCTTTCCTTCTTGTTTGAGACGCTCTTTTCGCAAACGCTGGTACTCACTTTTCCGGATCACGCTCTAGCCGCTTTTTCCGCGATGCTCTATCTAAGCGCCACTAGGCTTGGTGGAGTGCCGTGGATGAACGAGAGAGCGCCCGCCAAGGGCTTTGCGCCGGGGGTTGCGCCGGTTGGCGTCGTCGGAGACCCCGCCAGCAAGATCGGCGTGCTCCTCGTCAATCTCGGCACGCCGGACGCCACGGACTACTGGTCGGTGCGGCGCTACCTCAAGGAGTTCCTCTCCGATCCCCGCGTCATCGAGACGAACCGGGCTCTGTGGTGGGCGATCCTCAATTTTATCGTCCTCACGATCAGACCATCGAGAAGCGGTGCGAGATACCGGGCGGTCTGGAATGAGGACTTGAACGAATCGCCCTTGCGCACGATCACCCGCGCCCAAAGCGAGAAGGTTGCAGCGGCGCTCGCGGCTCGTTCGGAGCTGATCGTCGATTGGGCGATGCGTTACGGGAGCCCCTGCATCACCTCGCGCATTGAGGCGCTGCAAGCGCAAGGCTGCGACCGTTTGCTGATCTTTCCGCTCTATCCGCAATATTCGGCGTCCACCACCGCGAGCGTGAACGACAAGGCCTTCGATTCGCTGAAGCTGATGCGTTGCCAGCCGGCGGTTCGGACCGTGCCCGCCTATCCCGCGGACCCCGTCTATATCGGGGCACTCGTGGAGTCCATCAGGGCGCATCTTGCGAGGCTAGCCTGGGAGCCAGAGGTGATTCTCGCCTCCTATCACGGGCTGCCCAAGAGCTATGTCGACAAGGGCGACCCCTATATGGGGCAATGCATGCTGACCACGGAGCGCTTACGCGAAGCGCTGGGATCTCCTGGCGTCAAGCTCAAGCTCACCTTTCAGTCTCGCTTCGGCCGTGCGGAATGGCTGCAGCCCTACACCGACAAGACCGTCGAGGCGCTGGCGCGCGACGGCGTGAAACGCTTGGCGATCGTCACGCCTGGCTTTGCAGCCGATTGCCTCGAGACGCTCGAGGAGATCGGGGGGGAGAACAAGGAGATCTTTCTCGAGCATGGCGGCGAGCAGTTCAGCTTCATTCCCTGCCTCAACGATAGCACGGGCGGCATCTGCGTGCTCGTGCACTTGATCGAGCGCGAGTTGAAGGGCTGGGTCTGAATTCCGGGATGACGATCGCAGGGGGCGGCGATCATGAAAGCGCACAAACCGCTGCTGCCAGTGTTGGGTTTGGTGTTGACGGCTTGCGCCACGCCCATGGCCATGCGCGACATTGAGGCGATCAGGCCCAACTGCTCGCGCATCGACCGGCAGATCGCAGCCCTTGAACGGGAGAAGGCCGAGAACGACCAAAGGCTGCTCGCCGGCGTCCAATCGGTGGCACCGGCGCTTGTGGTCTTGAGCCTCGTGCGGGGCACCTATGGTAGCAACGTCGCCATCGCGACGGGAGAATGGCCGCGGGTGCCATCGATCGCAAGCTCGCCGAGCTTCGGCGCGCCAAACGGTCCTGCTAGGGCTAGTTGAAGAGCTGTTGGGGTTCTGGCGAGTCCACAGATGATACGCGGCACTCTCTTCGCTTTTTGCTGCAGTTTGCTGCTCCTGGGGCCAATGCCTGTTGCCTTTGGCGTCGAGAAGGACGCAACCAAGTCAGACGAGGCGCCGCTTGCCTATGTCGCCGTTGCCGGCGCTCCAGGCGACGGCGAGCAGGCGCTGACTGCCGCTCTCGCCAAGCGCCTCTCCGCGGTCGGGGTGAAACCTGGAAGAGCGCAAGCGACGAACGTCTATTCGGTGGAAGGCATCGTCCGGGTGACGGCGGCCAATGGCGGGAGGCAGAGCGTCCGCATCGATTGGACCGTTTTCGCTCCGGATGGCAACACGCTCGGTGGCGTGTCGCAGACCAAGCTCGTGCGCAAGGGCGCTCTCGACCGGAAATGGGGCGCTGCCGCCGATGCTGCCGCGCGGGCAGCCGCCAATGAAATCGCCAAGCTCCTCCCGCATTAGCGGGCGACTCTCGTCTTGCCCTTCCTTGTCCTTCGCCCCCGAGTGTGGGCGGCAGCGCAACCCTTACAAACCGCTCGCCTCGCTCCCATCTATTGGCTGCCGAAGGAAGGCGAGTGCCCTATAGCTGACGACGCTTAGCTCGTCCGACACCTGGGAGGGGGCCAATGCTCGGCTTCAATGTCTTCGTCCTGGTTCTGCTTGTTCTGTTCATCGCCGTCGTCGCCGCGGGCGTTAAAGTCGTGCCGCAAGGGTGGAACTACACGGTCGAGCGCTTCGGCCGCTATACCCGCACCCTGCGGCCTGGGCTTAGCATCATTATCCCGTTCATCGATCGCATCGGGCGCAAGCTCAATGTCATGGAGCAGGTGGTTGAGGTGCCGAGCCAGGAGGTGATCACCAAGGATAACGCCATGGTGAAGGTGGACGGAATCGCCTTTTTCCAGGTGCTCGACGCCGCGCAAGCGAGCTACGAGGTCACCCATCTTGAGTCCGCCATCCTCAACCTCACCATGACTAATATCCGCACGGTGATGGGCTCGATGGTTCTGGACGAGCTCCTCTCCCAGCGCGACGAGATCAACCATCGCCTGTTGAAGGTGGTCGACGACGCCACCAGCAATTGGGGCGTCAAGGTCACCCGCATCGAGATCAAGGACATCGAGCCGCCGCGCGATCTCGTCAATTCCATGGCGCGGCAGATGAAGGCCGAGCGCGACAAGCGCGCTACGATCCTCGTCGCCGAGGGAGAGCGGCAGTCACAGATCCTCAAGGCCGAAGGCGCCAAGCAGGCGCAGATCCTCGCCGCCGAAGGCCGCCGCGAGGCCGCCTATCGCGACGCCGAGGCGCGCGAGCGCTCAGCGGAAGCCGAGGCCAAAGCAACGCAAGTGGTCAGCGATGCCATAGCCAAGGGCAGCGTGCAGGCGATCAACTATTTTGTCGCCAACAATTATGTTGGCGCGCTGAAGGCGCTGGCAGAGGCCAAAAATCAAAAGGTGCTGATCCTGCCGATCGAGGCCACCTCGGTGATCGGCGCGATCGCGGGCGTTGCCGAGATCGCGCGCGAAGCGTTCGGCGACAGGGGCGGCAATTCCGCCTCGCCGTCTGCTCCGGCGAAGCCAGCTGGCGCGGTCCCTCGCGTCGGTGGCGCGGTCCCAACGGTCTAGGCCTTCCGAAGGATTTGACGCCATGACTGCATTGTTTGCGCTCGGGCCCTGGAACTGGATGATCCTCGCCGCGGTCCTCTTCGTGCTCGAGGTGGCGGCGCCCGGTATCTTCTTCATGTGGTTCGGCCTCGCTGCCGCCGTCACCAGCCTGCTCGCCTTTACCTTCGACATCGGCTGGCAATGGCAGCTGGTTTGGTTCTGCCTACTTGCGCTCGCAGCGGTGTTGATCGCGCTGAAATATTTGCGGAAGCACCCGCTGCAAAGCGAGCGGCCGCTGCTCAATGACCGCGCCGTCCAGCAAATCGGCCAGTGCTTTGATCTCGTCGACCCGATCGTGAATGGCCGCGGCAGCGTCAAAATCGGCGACAGCATTTGGCGGGTGAAAGGGCCAGAGCTGCCAAAGGGCACGCGCGTGCGCGTCCTCGGCGCAGATGGGACCTTGCTCAAGGTCGCCCCGGCCGGCGCCGCGGAAGCCGCTTAGTCGGAGGCGGGGCGCTCAAACCTCGATTCTTGAATCGAGCTGACCTGGGACGGCACTTCTGCCGTCGTATCGGGACCTGGCCAGAGCGCCTCGGCTTGACGGCTGTAGCCGTCTCCCGCGACGCTCACCTCGGCAAAACCAACTCACGCAGCTGCTGAGCGATCACCTTATTGGTGGCGACCTGCTCCCACCATCTCAGCGAGATCGCCGCGCGGTATCGCCTGCCTTTGTGAACGGTGTACATGGACATGTCGGTCCGTTCTGGGTTGCGTTTCAGCATAAGGCAACTATGTGTTTGAGCGCGACCGGGTATCTGGCTCGAACCAGGCCGCGACAGCGTCTCGGCCTCGCTGGTTGAGGGTCAGGTGCAGCTTGGTGCGCCGGAGGAGAAAATCTTCTCCTGTCATGGCGTCCTCGACCTCCGCCGCGTGAGTGAGTTCCGCGAGGGTGACGCCCGGCGCGATCTCTGACGCAAGCCCGGGGTCGCGCGCGATCCGGTCGTAGAGAGCCTGGATTTGATCGCCATAGGTGAAGGCCCAACGATGGCGGACCTCGCGGGGAATGCCTGACGGGCGTTGCGAGGCGAGAGCGAGAAGCGCATCGCGCGACAGGCTCCCGCCATGCAGCGGAACGTCCTTGGTCCAAGGACCTCCGGCGCCCGCGCCGAGCGCCCGGAGCGCGTCGAGCACGTCCTCGGCAAAGACCCGGTGGATGGTAAGCTTGCCGCCATAGAGGGTCACGAAGCCGCCCGCGCCGTTGGTGGCCGTGGCAAGCGCAGGGCGCCGCGTCACGCGGCTCGGGCGCTTCCCGCCATCGTCTTGCAGCGCGCGGACGCCGGACCAGGTCCAGACGATATCGGCAGCGGTCGCCGGACCGCCGGCAGGCGCGAAGTAGCGATTGTAGGCCTTGAGCAGATAGGTCTGCTCTTGCGCCGAGCAGACCGCCGCCGCCGGGTCGCCTTGTTGTGGCACCTCGGTGGTGCCGACGACGAGGAAGCGCCGATCGAGCCAGGGCAGCACGAACACGACCCGGTCCTCAGCATCCTGCAGTGTATAGGCGTTTGCTTCCGGAGGCGTGGGCATTTTGAGCACGATATGGCTGCCGCGGAGGAGCCTCAAGGGGCGCGCGGGCGGCGCGACGCTGCTCATGGCGTCGACGCCGGCGACAAAGGGTCCGCTCGCATTGACGACGAAGTGGGCATCGACGCGGGCTCGCGCCCCGCGCTCATCGAGCTCGATGGCGTAGCCATCTTCAAGCGGCTCGATCGCCGTCACGCCGCGCCGGTTCTTGATATCGGCGCCGCGGGCGCGCGCATCGAGCAGCACCGCGAGAACGAGCCGCGAATCGTCGGTTTGGCAGTCATGATAATGGAGCACGGAGGTCAGGCCTTCGCCGCGGAGCCGGGGCAGCTTCGCGACCTCTTGCGGGCTTAGACTTCCGCTTGCCGGCAGGCCGTCACCGATGGAAAGGAGGTCGTAAAGGCCGAGCCCCGCATGCAGCATGAACGCCGGGCGCTGCTGCCAGCGATAGATCGGCAGGAGGAAGCGGATCGGCTCGACCAGATGCGGCGCGGTCTTGAGCAGCCCGGCGCGCTCGACGAGCGACTCCCGTACCAGCGAAAGCTCAAACTGCTCGAGATAGCGCAAACCGCCGTGAATGAGCTTGGACGATGCCGAGGACGTGGCGCAGGCGTAGTCGCCTCTCTCGGCGAGCATGACCTTGAGGCCGCGGCCGGCAGAGTCGCGAGCGACGGCGGCGCCGTGAATACCGCCGCCGATGACGAGAACGTCAACCGATTGCGTCGTCACCGAACGTCGCCACCCTTCTGCTTCGTGCTGGAGAGATGCGCATTGGCTGCAAAAAGCCGAACGCCTCGCTTCTACCGAGCACCCCCGCGGCCCGAGACGGTGCGCGCCGTAGCTCCCACCGCGCGGCCGGTCACGCGTATCGCGGTGGCACCGGCCTTCACGGTGGTTTTGGCGGTGAGGCTTGCGGTGCCGACTGCGGCCCCCGCGACAGCACCCGCCGAGCAAGCGCTGAGTGACAATAGCAGTAAGACCCCCCGCGAGCGCGGTTAGGGCTCCGATCGAGGCATTGGTATCGGCATGGCCAGCCGCATGGAGAGATTCTCCTTCAGCCCGAGCTGAAGGCTCACCGATAGCACGCGCCTGCTAATTGCCGCTTAATGCCGGCTTAGGCGACGCCCGCGCGTAAAAGATCGTGGATATGAATGATGCCCACCGGGCGCCCGTCTTCCACGACGAAAAGAGCGGTGATGCTCGAGGTGTTGATCATCTCGAGCGCGGCACTGGCCAAAAGGTCGGGCGTCACGGTCTTGGGCGCAGCCGTCATGATGTCTCCGGTGCGCCGCGCAAGCAGGCCGTCGCCCATATGCCGCCTAAGGTCGCCGTCGGTGATGATCCCGGCGAGCAAGCCATCGCCGTTGAGCACGCCGAGGCAGCCGAGCGCCTTCTCGGTCATGACCACGAGGGCTTCGGCCATGGTGGCGTCGGCGGTGGCAAGGGGCAGGCGATCGCCCTTGTGCATCAGGTCGCCCACGAATTTGAGCCGGGCGCCCAACTGGCCCCCGGGATGCAGAAGGCTGAAGTCTCGCGCCGTGAAGCCCTTGCTTTCCAGCAGCGCGATGGCGAGGCAATCCCCGAGCGCGAGCTGCATCACCGTGGACGTGGTCGGCGCAAGCCCGTGCGGGCAGGCTTCCCTGCTCTGGGGCAGCGCCAGCACCACCTCCGCCGCGTTGGCGAGGGTCGAGTCCGGGTTCGACGTCACGGCAATGAGGGGCACGGCGAAACGGCGCGAATAGGAGACGAGATTGCCGAGCTCGACGGTCTCGCCCGACCAGGAGAAGGCGAGGATCACGTCGTCGCGGGTGATCATGCCGAGATCGCCATGGCTCGCCTCGCTCGGATGCACGAAAGAGGCGGGCGTTCCGGTGGAGGAGAGCGTGCCGGCAACTTTCAGCCCGATGTGCCCGCTCTTGCCCATGCCGGTGACGATGACCCGGCCGCGGCAGGAGCGAATGGTGGCGACCGCTTCGGCGAAACTGTCCACGAGCTCGGAGCGGAGCGCCGCTTCGAGCGCGCTCAGGCCCTCGGCTTCGAGCTGAACCGTGCGTGCGGCGGAGGCGATCGCCTCGCGCGCGTCAGGGCCTGGAAAACGGTCACGTTTGAGACCGACCGCCATGACCTCGCTCCCCCTGTTTCGCCTCCCCTCATGTAGCACAGATCGGCCGCGCCCGCGCCCTAAGAACTGGGTCGTTTCGGAACAGGGCTAAACGGCTCGTTAACTGTATTCACCCTAGGCTTCCGAGATCAACGGCCCCAGGCGCGGGGCCATCCTAGGCCGCGCCCAGCGCCTTGGTCGATCGAGGTCGGTCCTTGCCGGGGCAACCCCCGCCCCTTGGCGGCATGGGCGACGAGCTGCCGCCGCTCGAGCCGAGCGCCGAGGTGGAATCGGAGATCATCGAGGAAGAGGGCGCCAGCCTGCTGCCTGAGGAGCCGATCGGCGAGAGCGTGCCCTTCACACGGCGCTCCAGCCCGAGCCGCATGACTTCGACCCCTATCTCCCGATCGGAATCAGAGCGGGCAGCTTCATGCTGTTTCCGAAAATCGAAACCGGCATGATCCTCACCCACAACGTTCTCGGCACGAAAACGCACCCCCATTCCGACGTTGCCTTATGAGGTCGCGCCGACGCTCAGGCTGCAATCCGACCGGAGCCGGCATTCCTTCACCGCCGAAATCAATGCCGACCGGAGCTGGTATGAGAGCTTTCCGGTGGAGGACGACCGCATCTATCAGCTCCTGCTCCGGGGGCGCATAGACGTGACGCTGCAGACCCATCTTGGCGGCGAAGCGGAACAGGCGCAGACCCAAGTGGGGCGCAACTCGGTCAGCCTGACCGACATCACCGGCAATCAGACCAATCTGCACAAAAGCATATCATCGGCTCGGTCGACCACACCTTCAACCGGTTGTCGCTGAAGCTGTCGGAGACACTCGCCGACTACAATTATGACAACTTGGATTCAAGCTCGAGTTCCTCGCCCGCTCCGAGATCGACGAGACGACGCTCGTCGATTCACTCGGCGCCATCGACCGCAACTTGTCGCTGCAGCATGCGTTCTGACGCTTTCTCGTGCTTGGCACGTATGCCTCCTATGAAATTGCCGACTATGTCGGCGATCCGCAGGTCGACCAAAGGGTGAAGGCAGGCCTCACCGCCGACTATTATTTCAATCCAGTCGTGTCGGTTTACGGCCGCTACGAGCATACGGATTTCACGAGCACCGTCGCCGCGAACGATTTCACCGAGGACGAGGTGAGGTTCGGCCTCACGCTCAGACGGTGATCGCGGCATCCCGCCGGCGCCTCACAGCAGTTTCTTGAGCTCGGTGGCGAAGGCGTCGCTGACGTCGGGGCGGTCCAGCGCATACGCCACATTGGCAAGGAGAAAGCCCAGTCGGGAGCCGCAGTCGAAGGTCCGCCCCTCATATTTCAGCGCGTGGAAGGATTGGGTCTGCAACAGCTTCCGCATGGCGTCGGTGATCTGGATTTCGCCGCCGGCGCCAGTTTCGTGCGACGAGAGGATGTCGAAAATCTCGGGCTGCAGAATATAGCGGCCGAGAATGGTGAGGTTCGAGGGGGCAGACCCCGGCTTCGGTTTCTCGACCATGCCGTCGATGGGGAACACGCGGCCATCGCCTCGGCCCACGCTCACCACGCCGTAGTTCTTGAGCTCGTCCTCTGGCACGGGCTCAACGGCGACGATGTTGCCGCCGTACTTGCCATAGGCCTCGAGCATTTGCGCTAGGCATCCCTTGCCCTTGCTTTGCACCAGCACGTCGGGAAGGAGCAGCGCGAAGGGCTCGTGGCCCACGAGCTCGCGCGCGCACCAAACGGCGTGGCCTAGCCCGAGGGGCTCCTGTTGCCGCGTGAAGCTCGTCTGTCCCGGCGCCGGAAGATCGCGGGCAAGAGCTTCGAGCTCGCTTTTCTTGCCGCGGGCGGCGAGCGCCTGCTCCAGCTCCCCCTGCTTGTCGAAATGATCCTCGATCGCGCCCTTGTTGCGCCCGGTGACGAAGATGAATTGCTCGATGCCGGCCGCCCTCGCCTCGTCGACCACGTGCTGGATCAGCGGCCGGTCGACCACGGTCAGCATTTCCTTCGGGATCGCTTTGGTCGCCGGCAAAAAACGGGTGCCTAACCCGGCGACAGGGAACACGGCCTTGCGGACGGGAGCGGCCATTCAGGTCCTCGTTAACATTAAGGATGGGCAAGCGTGGGCGGGAACCCCAGCCTCAATTACGGTCCCTCAACCTCTTTCCGATAACGAGCAGCGAATTGCAACCGCGGCGTCTCGCAAGGTTGATGCGTGGGCGTTCTTGTCACTGGCGGCAGGCTATATCGGCAGCCATATGGTGCTGGACCCCCTCGACGTGGGCGAGGACGTCATCGTTCTCGACAATCTATCGACGGGCTTTCGCTCAGCCGTCCCCGACGAGGCGAAATTCGTCGAAGGGGACATCGGCGACCATAACCTTGTTCGACCCATCCTGCTCCGCAATCCCGTTGACGCCATCATCCATTTCGCCGGCTCGATCGTGGTGCCGGACTCGGTCGCCGATCCGCTAGCCCACTATATCAACAACACCTGCAAGTCGCGCTCCCTGATCGGCTGCGCAGTGGAGATGAAGGTGCCGCATTTCATCTTCTCCTCGACCGCGGCGGTCTACGGCATGTCAGAGGAGAACCCGGGTCGCCGAGACCGCGCGGCTCGAGCCCATCTCGCCCTGTGGCAGCTCCAAGCTGATGACCGAGATCATGCTGCGCGATGTGGGCCATGCCCATGCAATTCGCTACGTGGCCCTGCGCTATTTCAATGTGGCGGGCGCCGCCCCGCAAGGCAGGAGCGGCCAGTCGACGCAAAACGCCACCCATCTGCAATGGCTTCTCCGTGCTCGAGGTGATCGCCGCGGTGAAACGGGCCTCGGGCACCGACTTTGCCGTCCGCTTCGGCCCGCGCCGGCCCGGCGATCCCGCGGCGCTGGTGGCTCGAGCCGAACGCATCGGTGAGGTGCTCGGCTGGCATCCGACCCATGACGATCTGAACCTATCGTGAGCAATGCGCTCGCCTGGGAGCGGCGCCTGATCGAATATCGCGGCGCCGCCTCGTAAGACTCCCTAGCGCCGGCGCGACCGAGAGCGCCCGGCAACGCACTTTTTGCCTTTTCAGCGCCAAAAGATCTCCCCACAATCGCGCTCTTGATCTCGCAACTCGCGACAATGGAGGTCTTACGCCATGATGGGTGCGGCACGCGGGCTGGCAACGGTCCTCACCATCATCATGGTAGTCTGGCTGTTGCCGCCTTGGCTCGCGCGGGGCGCGGAAGCCGCGGCAGATGGCGACGTGGCCGCTTATCGGGGAGCGGTGGAGCAGCGCTTCGCCCAATGGCTGCAAGAGCTTTGGCCCGACGCGCAAGCGGCCGGTGTTTCCCGCGCGACCTTCGACGCCAATCTCAAGGGACTGAAGCTCATCTGGTCCCTGCCGCATCTTGTCCTGCCCGACCCCGCAGCGCCCGGCGGTCCGCCCCTGCCCAAGGCTCTGGCGCAAGCGATGACGCCGAGCCATCAGCCCGAGTTCGATGTCCCAGCCAACTATTTCAAGGACGGCACGCTTAGCGCTCTCGCAGCAACGGGACGCGCCAAGCTCGCTGAATGGCGGCCGATTTTGACGGCGATCCAAAAGCAATATGGCGTGCCGGCGAGCGTCATCGTCGCAATCTGGGGGAGGGAGACGGGCTTCGGCGAGATCGACGCGCCCTATGACGCGGTCGGGGCCATCGCGACGCAAGCCTTCATGGGACGAAGACCGGAGGAGTTTCGCAAGCAGCTCATCGTAGCCCTCAAGATCTTGCAAGAGGGGCACGCAACGCGGGCACAGCTGAAAAGCTCCTGGGCCGGCGCCATGGGCTACACCCAGTTCATGCCGACGGATTTCGAGAACTATGCGGTCGATTTCGACGGCGACGGCAAGCGCGACATTTGGGGCTCGATCGTGGACTCGCTCGCCTCGACCGGCAATTCCTTGCACACCCAAGGTTGGGATGGCACGCAACCCTGGGGCTATGAGGTGCGGCTGCCAGCGGGGTTCGATTGCACCCTGCAAGGGCCCGACAAGGCGCGGCCGATTGCAGAGTGGGTGAAGCTCGGTGTCAGTCGCGTGGGGGGCCCCGCCGCAGGCGCAAGCGCCTTTACGCAAGCTGCGCTTGCCGATCCTGCCTTTCTCGTGCTCCCTGCGGGCCTTAAAGGGCCGGCCTTCCTCGCCACCAACAATTTCTCGGTGCTGAAGCTCTACAACAACTCCGACGTCTATGCGATTTTCGTCGGCCATGTCGCCGATATGATCGCCACCAATGCGCCGGTCGGGTTCGTAGGAACTTGGCAGCCGGTCGAGCAGTTCCCGCGAGACCGCATCCAACGCTTCCAAGAGGCCCTCGTGGCCCAAGGCTATGACGTGGGCAAGGTCGATGGACTCGCCGGCTTCAAGAGCCGCGCGGCCATCGGGCTCACCGAGAAGAAGCTCAAGCTGCCGCTCACCTGCTATCCGAGCCAGCGGCTCGTCGATGCCGTGCTGAAACAGGCGAAGGCCGGAGCGCCGCAGTAAAGGCCTATCGCGGCTTTCCGCCGCCTAGGTTTTGCCCGCTGGGGTTGCTAAGTTCCGCACAATGCGAATCGCTGGAAATCAAAGGCTGACTCTTTCGCTGCTCGCTCTTCTCGCGACGTTCTCAATCGCGGGCGTGCCGGGAAGGGCTTCCGCGGGCCAAGGCTTTGCCGCGTGGGTTGAACAATTCTGGCCAACCGCCAGAACTGCCGGCATCACGCGCGCGACCTACGACCGCGCGTTCAAGGGGGTGACCCCGGACCCGAAGGTGATCGAGGCCGCCAATTTCCAGCCCGAATATGTGAAGCCGATCGGCGAATATATCGACCGGGTCGTCTCCGACAAGCGCATCGCCATGGGCAAGCAAAAGCTCGAGGAGAACAAGGCGCTGCTCGATGCCCTGGAGAAGCGCTATGGCGTCGACCGGACCATCCTCATCGCCATTTGGGGAGTCGAATCGAATTACGGCACGCAGCCCGGCGACATGAACGTCATCCGGTCGCTCGCGACGCTCGCTTATTCCGGAATCAAGGCGGCCTTCGCCCGCCAGCAGCTCATCGCGGCGCTCAAGATCTTGCAGCGGGGCGATATTACGGTGGAGCAGATGAACGGCTCCTGGGCCGGCGCCATGGGCCATACTCAGTTCATCCCCACGACCTATCAACTCTATGCCGTCGACTATGACGGCGACGGCAAGCGTGACATCTGGACAGACGTGCCCGACGCGCTCGCTTCGACGGCAAGCTATCTCAAGCACGCAAATTGGCACGCGGGCGAGACCTGGGGCTATGAGGTGACGCTGCCTAAGGGGTTCAATCCGAAGAAGGTGAGCGACAAGACGATGAAAAGCCTCGGCGACTGGCAGAAGCTTGGCATCGTCAGGGTCGGCGGCGAGGCATTTCCGCGTGTTGCGGATAAGGCCACCCTGTTCGCACCGGCCGGCGCGGATGGCCCGGCCTTCCTGGCGCTCAATAATTTCCGCTCGATCCTCCACTACAACATGGCCACGTCCTACGCCCTTGGGGTCGGGCATCTGGCCGATCGCCTGAAGGGCTACGGACCCTTCGCGCGCCCCTGGCCGACCGACGAGAACCATCTCGCGCTCGATCAGCGCGTCGAGTTGCAGAAGCTGCTGGTCGCCAGAGGCCTCCTAGTCGGAGATACCGACGGCGTCATCGGGCCGGCAACGCTCGAAGCGGTGAAGGTCTATCAGCGGACGAAGGGCCTGCCGGTCGATGGGTTTCCGAGCCGCACGATCCTGGAGCTCTTGCGCAAGGAAGGGTAGAGTGGGCGCCGATAGAGTGCGGCCCGAGGTTCGGGTGCATTATCCCACGGCAGTTGAGGAAGGCCTGGCAAGGCCGGAGGGTCATGTTTCGCAGCGCGTCTTATCTTGACCAGCGACGTTTCGGGCGATGTCTCATGGCATCAATGCTCGCATTCGCCGCTGTCGTTCTCTCCTTGCTCCTGTTGAGCCTGACGTCAATAGCCGCATTGGCGCAGCACGCTGAGTTCCAACGGAGCTATATCGACCCCTTCCCAAAGGGCGACCGCTACCGGGTCTTGGTGATTGGCGATTCCCTCGCCGATGGACTTTGGTCCGGCATCTACCGCGCCTTTCAAGAGGATTCCAATCTGGACATCGTGAATCACTCGAAGCCCTCTAGCGGATTCGTGCGCACCGACGCTTACGACTGGAACTCGGCCATCACCGATATTCTCAAGGACGAGACCTACCAAATCGCGGTGGTGATGTTCGGCGCCAATGACAATCAGGCGATTCGCAGCGGCAAAGATTTGCTGAAGCCGGGCACCGACGCCTGGCGCGATGCTTATGGCCAACGAGTCGAAGCCCTCATCAAGAAGCTGCGCGCGGCCGCGGTCGCCGTCTATTGGGTTGGGCTGCCGATCTTGCGCAGCCCCGACCAAAGCGAAGACGCCGAGGCCATGAATGAGGTGTTCCGGGAGAAGGCCTTCATCAATGGCGCTAAGTTTATCGACACGTGGGGTGGCTTTACCGACGAGTCCGGCCGGTACAGCGCCTATGGTCCCGATATGTCGGGCCAAGTGCGCAGGCTCCGCGACGATGACGGCGTCCATTTCACCATGCGCGGTTACCTCAAGCTCGCTCATTTCGCGGAGAAGGAGATCCGCCGCGATCTGAGTCTCGCCAAGCTCGAGCGCACTATCCCGCTCGCAGGCAGTGAGGACGAGCAGGCCAAGGTCATGGGGCGCGTGGTGAGCCCGGGTAAATTGGCTACGCCGTCCGGGAAGGTAGAGGAGACGCTGCCGCCCAAGGGCACCGAGGCCCAAGGCGATGAAGCGGCGCCGCGGGCTGGCCAAGCCGCAGAGGCCACACCTTCCGAAACCCCGCAAAGCAAGGTCGGAGAGGTCGACGTGATTCGACCCGAGATCTCGCCGACGACGCTCGCGGCCGCACAGAACCTCGCGCCGCAAGGAGCGGCTGCCTCCCTGCCGGACAACGAAAATATCGCGAGCGATCTGAGCGGAGGGCTGACGGCGCTGGCCTCGATCTCAACGGTGAACGATCCGTCCGTGTCCTCGTCGAAACCGCGGCTGCCCCTTACCCAACAGCCCTATTACAAGGTTCTCATCCAAGGAGAGCAGCTCAAGCCCAAGGCCGGCAGAGCCGATGACTTCACCTGGCCACGCAGCTAGAGCAAGGGTGAGCGCGCTCGGGTAACAGAGCTCAGCGCGGCAGGTCGGTCGTGCCCATCAGGAATTTGTCGATGGCGTGAGCGGCCTGGCGGCCCTCGCGGATCGCCCAGACCACAAGCGACTGGCCGCGGCGCATGTCGCCGGCGGTGAACACCTTCGGGCGCGAGGTGCGGTAGTCGAGCTCGTTCGCCTTGACGTTGCCGCGGGCATCGAGGTCGAGCCTCAGATCCTTTACCATGCCTTGCTGCACCGGATGCAGGAAGCCCATGGCGAGCAGCACGAGGTCCGCCGGAATGCGGAACTCGCTGCCCGGAATGGGCTTCATCTGGGAATCGAGTCGAATGCATTCGAGTTCCTTGACCTCGCCGCTGGAGCCCAGGAAGCGGTTGGTCGCGACGCTGAAATCGCGGATAGCGCCCTCCGCCTGGCTCGATGAGGTGCGGAGCTTGAGCGGCCAATGGGGCCAGGTCAGTGCCTTGTTCTCCTTCTCCGGCGGCGTCGGCATGATCTCGAGCTGCGCCACCGAGACCGCGCCCTGGCGAAAGGCCGTGCCGATGCAGTCTGACCCCGTGTCGCCACCGCCGATCACCACCACCTGCTTGCCCGTGGCCAGGATCGGCTCGACATCGCCCAAGGGCTCGCCCGAAACGCGCCGGTTCTGTTGCGGCAAATAGGTCATGGCGAAATGGACGCCGCGCAGCTCGCGCCCCTCGACGGTAAGGTCGCGCGGGTGCTCGGCGCCGCCGGTAACCAGCACCGCGTCGTAGTCACGCTCGAGCTTTTTAGCCGACACGTCGCGGCCAACATTCACCTTCAGATGGAAGGTCACGCCCTCGGCTCGCATCTGCTCCACGCGCCGCTCGACGATATATTTTTCCATCTTGAAGTCGGGGATGCCGTAGCGGAGAAGGCCGCCAGGCTGCGCGTACTTTTCATAGACATGTACGTCGTGGCCAGCACGGGCGAGCTGCTGGGCGGCAGCCAGACCGGCGGGGCCGGAGCCTACGATCGCCACGCGCTTGCCGGTCTTCGCCTCCGGCGGCTCGGGCCTCACCCAGCCTTCCGCAAAGGCCTTGTCAGCGATGGCGCATTCGATGGTCTTGATGGTGACGGGAACGTCGATGATGTTGAGGGTGCAGGCGGCCTCGCAGGGGGCCGGACAGACGCGTCCCGTCACTTCTGGGAAATTGTTGGTGGAATGGAGGTTCTGCGCGGCCTCTTGCCAATCGGCGTGGTAGACGAGGTCGTTCCAGTCCGGGATCTGATTGTTTACCGGGCAGTCCTGATGACAATAGGGAATGCCGCAATCCATGCAGCGGGCAGCCTGACGCGCTACCTCGGCGTCGCCGATCGGGACCAGGAACTCACGATAGTGACGGATGCGGTCCGCCACCGGCTCGTAGGTCCGGTCCTGGCGGTCGATCTCGAGGAAGCCCGTTATCTTGCCCATCTCAATCCCAGCAGCCGAGCCTTATTTGTCTGAAAGAGTCACCACCCGATCCCTTCGCGTCAAGCGGTCCCGGAGCGCGAGGTCGGCCTCGCCTGCTCCCGACCGAACGAGGGAGCGTAACTCGCCTTCGTTTAAGATTATTTGCCGTTGGCGCGGAGCCCGATCTCGATCTCGCCGAACCCCGTGTTGTCGAGCACCTGCTGGCGCGCCATCTCCTCCAGCGCACGGCGATATTCGACCGGCATGACCTTGACGAATTTCGGCAAGTATTCGCTCCAATTGGCAAGGATGGAGCGCGCGCGCTCGGAACCCGTATAGTGGAGGTGGTTCTCGATCAGCTGGTACAGGCGCTCCTCGTCGAAGCGCGTCATGTCGGTCACATCGACAAGCCCGTGACTTTCGAGATCGCCGGTCTGATGGCGGCTCTTCTCCATGACCTGGTTCTCGCCCGGGACCGGCTCCAGCTCCACCATGGCGAGATTGCAGTGGCGCTCGAAGTCGCCGTCCTCGTCGAGCACATAGGCGATACCGCCCGACATGCCTGCGGCGAAGTTGCGGCCGGTGGGGCCGATCACCACCACCACGCCGCCGGTCATATATTCGCAGCCGTGATCCCCGGTGCCTTCGACCACGGCGATGGCGCCGGAATTGCGCACGGCAAAGCGCTCGCCGGCGATGCCGCGGAAGTAGCACTCGCCGGCAATGGCGCCGTAGAGCACCGTATTGCCGATGATGATCGATTTCTCCGGCACGATGCCGGAATCTGCGGGCGGACGGACGATGATGCGCCCGCCGGACAGGCCCTTGCCGACATAGTCGTTGCCCTCGCCCTCGAGATCGAGGGTCACGCCATGGGCGAGCCAGGCGCCGAAGCTCTGGCCGGCGGAGCCCTTGAAGCTCACCCAGATCGTGTCCTCAGGCAGGCCCGCATGCCCATAGGCTTTGGCAATCATGCCCGACAGCATGGCGCCGGTGGTGCGGTCGGCGTTGCGGATCGGAAGCTCGAGCTTGACCGGCTTCTTCTCCTCGATCGCGGGGGCGCAAAGCTCGATCAGCTTACGGTCGAGCACCTTGTCGAGATGATGGTCCTGGGCTTCCGCATTGAAGATGGCGACCTCCTTGGGCACTTCCGGTCTATGGAAGATGCGGCTGAAGTCGAGGCCTTTCGCCTTCCAATGGTCGATGGCCTGGCTCTTATCGAGGATCTCGGTCTGGCCGATCATCTCCGAGAAGCTGCGGAAGCCGAGCGCCGCCATATATTCCCGCACCTCTTCGGCGACGAAGAAGAAGAAGTTGATGACGTGCTCGGGCTTGCCTTGGAAACGCGCGCGCAACACCGGATCCTGGGTGGCGACGCCGACAGGGCAGGTGTTCAGATGGCATTTGCGCATCATGATGCAGCCGGAGGCGACCAACGGCGCCGTGGCAAAGCCGAACTCATCGGCGCCAAGCAGCGCCCCGACGACGACATCGCGCCCGGTGCGCACGCCGCCGTCGACCTGCACCGCGATGCGGCCGCGGAGCCGGTTCAGCACCAGCGTCTGCTGCGTCTCGGCGAGCCCGATTTCCCAAGGGCTGCCGGCATGCTTGATGGACGTCAAGGGGGAGGCTCCGGTGCCGCCCTCGAAGCCCGCGATGGTGACGTGGTCGGCGCGCGCCTTGGCCACCCCCGCGGCGACCGTGCCGACGCCAACCTCGCTTACGAGCTTGACGCTGACGTCGGCGTCAGGATTGACGTTCTTCAGGTCGAAGATGAGCTGAGCCAGGTCCTCGATCGAATAGATGTCGTGATGCGGCGGCGGCGAGATCAGGCCGACGCCGGGCGTCGAGTGGCGGACCTTGGCGATGATGGCGTCGACCTTGTGGCCCGGGAGCTGCCCGCCTTCACCGGGCTTCGCGCCTTGGGCGATCTTGATCTGCATCATGTCGGCGCTCATGAGGTATTCGGTGGTCACGCCGAAGCGGCCCGAGGCCACTTGCTTGATCTTGGAGCGCATCGAGTTGCCATTGGGGAGCGGTTTGTAGCGGTCGGACTCTTCGCCGCCTTCGCCGGTGTTCGACTTGCCGCCGATGCGGTTCATGGCGATGGCGAGCGTGGTATGCGCCTCGCGGCTGATCGAGCCGAAGGACATCGCGCCGGTGGAGAAGCGCTTCACGATCTCCTTGGCCGGCTCCACCTCCTCCAAGGGCACAGGCTTCCGGCCCATCTCCTCGGCGGTCTTGATGCGGAACATGCCGCGCAGTGTGAGCAGCTGCTCGGTCTGCTCGTTGATCTGCTTGGCGTAGGATCGGTATTTCTCCGGCAGCTCGCCGCGCACCGCGTGCTGCAGGTCCGCGACCACGCTCGGCCGCCACATATGCGCCTCGCCGCGGATGCGGAACGCATATTCGCCGCCAACCTCCAGCATGTCGCGCATCACCGGCGCGTCGGAGAAGGCGAGCCGGTGGCGCTCGACGGTCTCGCGCGCGATCTCCTCGAGCCCCACGCCTTCGACCTGGCTGTTGGTGCCGGTGAAATATTTGGCGACGAAGCCGGACCGGAGCCCCACCGCATCGAAGATCTGCGCGCCGCAATAGGACTGATAGGTGGAGATGCCCATCTTGGACATCACTTTGAGGATGCCCTTGTTGGTCGCCTTGATGTAGCGCTTGATCGCCTCCTCGGCGGTCACCTCCTCGTCGATCTCGGGCAGCATGGCCTCGATCGTCTCGAAGGCGAGGTAGGGATTGATGGCTTCGGCGCCATAGCCCGCAAGTGTGGCGAACTGATGCACCTCATGCGCCTCGCCCGTCTCCACGACAAGGCCCACGGAGGTCCTGAGCCCGCAGCGGATCAAATGGTGATGCACCGCGCTCGTGGCGAGCAGGGATGGAATCGGGATCCGGTCCGGACCGGTCGCCCGGTCCGACAGGATGATGATGTTCTCGCCCGCCCGGACGGCGCCTTCTGCGCGCCGGCACAGCCGGTCCAAGGCTTCGCCCATGCCGGCCACGCCGTGATCGGCGCCATAGGTCATGTCCAGCGTCACGGTGCGGAATTGGTTGTCGGCGACGTCGCCGATTTCGCGGATGCGCTCCAGATTCTCATTGGTGAGGATCGGGTGCGCTGCCTCGAGGCGCTTCTGCTTTGAGGTGCCTTCGAGGTCGAGCAGGTTCGGCCGCGGACCAATGAAGGTCACGAGCGACATGACCAGCTCCTCGCGAATCGAATCGATCGGCGGGTTGGTCACTTGCGCGAAGTTCTGCTTGAAATAGGTGTGCAGCAGCTTCGCCTTGTTGGACAGCACTGACACCGGGGTGTCGTTGCCCATCGAGCCGACCGCCTCCTGCCCCACCTGGGCCATCGGCACCATCAGGAATTTGACGCTCTCTTGCGTGTAGCCAAAGGCCTGCTGGCGGTCGAGGAGGGACACATTGGTGCGCGGCTGAGGCTCGGACGTCCCCGGCAGTTCATGCACCCGGATCTGGGTCCGGTCGAGCCACTGCTGATAGGGATGGGCGTTTGCGAGGTCGGCCTTGATCTCCTCGTCGGAGACAATGCAGCCCTTCTCCAGATCGATGAGCAGCATCTTGCCGGGCTGCAAACGCCATTTCTGCACAATGTGCTTCTCAGGGATGGGAAGGACGCCCGTTTCCGACGCCATGATGACGAGGCCGTCGTCGGTCACGAAATAGCGGGCCGGGCGGAGGCCGTTGCGGTCCAGCGTCGCCCCGATCTGCCGGCCGTCGGTGAAGGCCATGGCGGCCGGGCCGTCCCAGGGCTCCATGAGGCAGGCGTGATATTCGTAAAAGGCGCGGCGCTTGGCATCCATCAGCGGATTGCCGGCCCAGGCCTCGGGAATCAGCATCATCGCCGCGTGCGCAAGCGAGTAGCCACCCTGCACCAGGAACTCGAGCGCATTGTCGAAGCAGGCGGTATCGGACTGGCCCTCATAGGAGATCGGCCAGAGCTTGCCGATGTCCTTGCCGAACAGCGGCGAGGAGACGCTCGCCTGCCGCGCCGCCATCCAGTTGAGATTGCCGCGGAGCGTGTTGATCTCGCCGTTATGCGCGACCATGCGGTAGGGGTGGGCGAGCTTCCAGGAGGGGAAGGTGTTGGTGGAGAAGCGCTGATGGATGAGCGCGAGCGCCGAAGCGAATTTCGGATGATGCAGGTCGAGATAGTAGGCGCCGAGCTGATAAGCGAGGAACATGCCCTTATAGACGAGCGTGCGGCAGCTGAGCGACACGGTGTAGAAGCCGATGTCGCGACCGCCGGTCTCTCCGTTGATGGTGTTCGAGATCACCTTCCGCAGAATGTAGAGCTTGCGCTCGAACGTCGCCTCGTCCTCGATGCCAGGCCCGCAGCCGATGAACACCTGCCGATGCCGGGGCTCGGTCTCGATCACGGGCGCCGATAGACAAGAATTGTCGGTGGGGACGTCGCGCCAGCCGAGCACCCGCAAATCCTCGGCGTCCGCCACGCGCTCCACCACGGATTCGCAATAGATGCGCTGAGCTTGGCTCCGCGGCATGAACATATGGCCGACGGCGTAGTGTCCAGGCTCCGGCAATTGAATGCGGAGCGACGCGCAAGCCTCTTTCAGGAAGGAGTGCGGGATCTGCACCAGGATGCCGGCGCCGTCGCCGGCGAGCGGATCCGCGCCGACCGCGCCGCGATGGGTAAGGTTCTCGAGGATCTGCAAGCCATGCTCGATGATCTTGTGGCTCGGCCGTGCTTTCAGATCGGCGACGAAACCGACACCGCAGGCATCGTGCTCGCGGGACGGATCATAGAGTCCTTGCGCCGGCGGCATGCCCGAGGGCCCCGCGCTCTCGCTACTCGAACCTGGCCTGAGCATTACCATGGCACACCGAAACTTTACCGCACCCTCTGGGCGGCGCGCGTCTCCTCACCAAGACCCAGCATAGGTCGCATTCGCTTAAGAATGACACCCCGGCTCGATAACGATCTCGCTTCCAGAGCCGAGCGAGTCCGCGCCTCAAGCGCGACGCGTCAGGACGTCCACAAAGGTCAGCAAGCCTGTCCTATTCGTCCTCAAAATGACAGATTTCCAAAGTGCACACAAGCGGGATTCGGACCCGTGGAGCGCTGGCGCGGACTGGAGCGCGGCGCGATGGCCTCATCGCCCAAAAGAAGGGCGCCCAATCGTTTCGGGAGCGCCCTTCTTGAACTGATGTGGCCAGCGACAGGCCGCTAGGCGGCGGCTTTGCCGTCAATCACCTTTGGCTTGTCGCTCTTGGTCGTAATCGGAACCGTGCGGGGCTTCATGGCCTCGGGCAGCTCGCGCACGAGATCGACATGCAGCAAGCCGTTCTCGAGGCCCGCGACTTTCACCACGACATGATCGGCGAGCTGGAATCTCCGCTCGAAGCTCCGGGCCGCAATGCCGCGATGCAGGAAGGTGGTCCCTTCCGTCTCGGTCTGCTTCTCGCCACGGATCGAGAGCGTATTCTCCTTCACCTCGATGCTGAGGTCGCTCGCAGCGAAACCGGCAACGGCCATGCTGATGCGATACTCAGTCTCGCCGGTCCGCTCGATGTTGTAGGGCGGGTAGCTCGGAGTGTCGCCCTCGAACGTGCCGAGCGTATCGAGCAACGAGCCAAGCCGGTCGAAGCCGATGGTGGAGCGGTAAAGCGGGGTAAGATCAAAGTGCCTCATGTCACATCCTCCTTGAGAAGCGATATGCAAAGAGCCCGCTCTGTTCGAGCCGGGCGGGACAGGATTTGCGCAGCCTTAGGGCCTGCGCGAACGAGATATGGGAATCGCTACTTTGGCCGTCAAGGGGATGTAATCGTTTGAAAAAATAGCGGTAAAAACATGGTCCGCCGGGAATGCGCCCGGGCGGCTCTTTGCCTCGAAGCGGAATCGGCTTCGACCGGCTCTTGAGGGAACCGGCCGGCGCGAGTGATGGTTTCGACGCAACAATATCCTATACTGTCGCTTCCGCTGATATAAGGGGCGTGACCGTTACGCGCTTCGCGCCAAAAGACCAGGCTTGGGTCCCGTCATGGATCTGATCGCAACTCCGAAAAACCCCATCCCGCTCGGAGCCTCGGTAGGGTATCTCAAGGGCAAGCGCGGCGTGCGCCTGCGCTTTGCCAGATGGCCATCGTCGCTCAAGCAGCGCCATGGCACGGTCTGTGTCTTTCCGGGGCGCACCGAATTCATAGAGAAATATTTCGAGGTGGTGGGGGAGCTCAGGCGCAGGGGCTTCGCCGTCGCCGTGCTCGACTGGCGGGGCCAAGGTGGCTCGAGCCGGCTGCTCAAGAATTCTCTCAAGGGTCACGCCAGGGACTTCGCCGATTATGAGGACGACGTCGCGCGTTTCATGAACGATGTCGCGCTCCCCGATTGTCCGCCGCCCTATTATGCGCTCGCCCATTCCATGGGCGGCACCGTGCTGCTCAAAGCGGCGACGATGCGCGGGGTCTGGTTCTCCCGCATGGTGATGACCGCGCCGATGCTGAAGATCGTTGGCTTGCCGATGTCGCAACCGGCCGTTGCCGGACTGACGGGCGCGCTGGCGCTATGTGGATTTGGTCGGTCCGCCGTTCCGGGGAGGATGAAGGACTATCTGGACGGCCAGATTTTCGAAGACAATCCGCTGACCTCCGACCGCGAGCGTTTCCTGCGCAACCTGTCCGTGCTCACCGTCGCGCCCCAGCTGGCCGTGGGGCCGCCGACCATCGGCTGGGTCCGCACCGCGTTTGCCGCCATGGCGGCACTCGAAAGCGACAAGTTCCCGACGCGCCTGCGCGTGCCGGTGTTGATGCTTGCCGCGGGCGACGACCGCATCGTGTCAAGCAAGGCTATCGAAGAGCTTGCCTTGCGGCTCAAGGTCGGCTCGCAGCTCGTGCTGCGCGGATCGCGTCACGAAATCCTGCAGGAGCGGGACGTGATCCGCGAGCAGTTCTGGGCGGCCTTTGACGCTTTCGTGCCGGGCGCGGTTGCGAGCAAATTAGGCGAGCGCGTGGTCGCGTAAGGCCCGCGCCCAGCCGGACTAAGCCCCGTGCTAGCCAGCGAGCGCCATCACTGCTTTTGCGTGGAGGCGCGGGTCACCGGCGGCGACGATCCGGCCGCCCCCGCGTGGATCGCCTCCCTCCCAGGTGCTGACCACGCCGCCCGCGCGCTCGATGATCGGGATCAGGGGAAGGATGTCGTAGCCCTTCAGTCCCGCCTCGACCACGAGGTCGAGTTGGCCAAGTGCGAGCAAGCAGTAATTGTAGCAGTCGCCGCCGAAGCGTCTTAAGCGAACGACCCGGCTGATAGCCTCGAAGCGGGCCTGCTCGTCTTCTGTGGCGAACAGGTCGGGGCTGGTTGAGGCCAGCAGCGCTTCGCTCAAGGACGAGCAGGGGCGGGTCCGCATCGGCCGCTCGGCGCCATGCCGGCGGAAGAAGGCTTGGGACGTGCCGCTCCAAAATCGCTCGCCGGTGAAGGGCTGGTCCATGAGCCCGAGCAAGGGCTGGCCATGCCTCAGAAGCCCGACCAGCGTGCCCCAAAGGGGCTGCCCCAAGATGAAGGCCCGGGTGCCGTCGATCGGATCGATCACCCAGCAATATTCCGCGTCGGCTCGGCTTGACCCCAATTCCTCGCCGACGATGCCGTGGGCCGGATAGGCGTGGGCAAGGGCGCTCCTTATCGCACTTTCGGCGGCGCGGTCCGCCACCGTGACTGGGTCGAAGGTCGAGCCCCCCTTGTGATCAATTCCTAGGCTTGTCCGGAAATGCGGCAATATGACCGCGCCTGCCTGATCGGCGACGGCATGGGCCAAGGCGAGGAAATCGGGAAAATCGGGGTTGGTGGGCACGGCGTCCCTTAGAGGAGTTTCCCCTTTGGATTCAAGCGTCAATTGCCCCGATGCCACAAAGTGGGTCTGTAGCAACTGGGACCTAGTCTCGCATCCTGTGACTCATTTGCATCAGTGTTCCAAAATTGACGCGAGGACGCCATTTGGAACCTTGCATTTTGTGCGTCGCAATGACATATTGCTGCAACGCGGCATGACCCTCCTGTCATGCCGCTGCCCTCTTTGGGCGTTTCCTCCCTAGACTTGGGCCGTTCGCATCCTTTCGAACGGCCCTTTTTTTGCTCAAAATGAGGTGCTACTCGGCTGCCGCGCGCGGGATAGCACGCCCAGGAACGCCGGCCATGAGCACCCGGACCATTTGCTCCAGGTCGCGTCTCAGCCGCTCAAATCCCCGCGATTTATCGAAGCTCGTTTCATTCATATAAAGGGCACGGTTGATCTCGACCTGGAGTGCGTGCTGACCCGCCTGGGGGCGTCCGTAATGCTCGGTGATGTAGCCCCCGGCATATGGCTTGTTGAGCGCCACCACATAGCCGAGCGCTTTCAGGTGCTGGGCCGCGAGCCGGGTCAACTCGCCGTTGCAGGAGGTTCCGTAGCGGTCGCCGAGGACGAAATCCGGCCTGCCGCCACCGTGATCGGCGATTGGATTTGACGGCATCGAATGGCAGTCGATGAGCACCGCCAGCCCAAATGCCTGCTGCGCCTCGAGCAGGAGCAAGCGGAGCGTCGCGTGATAGGGCGTATACAGCCGGTTGATGCGTTCCAGGGCCGCAACCAGAGACAGCTGTTCCCGATAGATCTCGTCCGATTCCGAGACGATGCGGGCAATCGTGCCGAGGCCCCCCACCACACGCACCGATTGAGTGTTGGCGTAATGGGGGAGACCGTCGCGGATGAGCGCTGGATCGAGCTCGTAAGGCTCGCGATTGACGTCGAGATAGGCGCGCGGGAAATGGGCATAGAGGAGGGGAGCTCCAAGGCCCCCGACGAACCGGAACAGCTCCTCCACATAGGCGTCTTCGGAGCGCCGCAGCGTCAGTGGATCGAGCTTCGAGGCCGCGAGAAAGGCGCCTGGATAGACCCGGCCGCTATGGGGCGAGTTGAAGACGAGCGGCGAGCTAAGCTCGCGCGGTCGCACCACCTCGAAGGGGGGGTCGAGCTCGCTCTCGATCGCCTCAGCCTCGCATCGGCTCATCGTCAATCCTGATTGTGGCCAAGAACCGGCGCTGACCCCGGGCCGAATTCGCTTGTAAACTCTGCCAATGAGAGTTGAACCTGTCTAGGCGTGTTCTGCCTTGTGCGGGAGCCAATTAGACGCAATGATTTGGTTTTCATGGTGACGGGGCCGACGGGCGGGCCTTGGGCCGAGGCAATCGGTCATTTACCAAGTTCATGTAGGCCGTAGCGTTAGAAGGGGGAAGAAGGATGGTGGCGAATGATCCGAACGCGCGCAGCGTTCAGCGTATTCTCCTCGCCGAAGACGACGAGGACATGCGCCGCTTCCTGGTGAGGGCACTCTCCAAGGCCGGCTATGACGTGGTGTCGTTCGGCAATGGCGTCGAGGCCTATGAGCGCATGAAGGAGGAGCCGTTCACGCTGCTTCTGACCGACATCGTGATGCCGGAGATGGATGGCATCGAGCTTGCGCGCAGGGCGAGCGAGCTCGATCCGGATCTCAAGATCATGTTCATCACGGGCTTTGCCGCGGTCGCGCTCAATCCGGACAATCACGCGCCCAAGGACGCGAAGATCCTGTCCAAGCCCTTCCATTTGCGCGATCTCGTCGATGAGGTGGAACGGTTGCTAGCCGCCGCCTGATCAATGGGCAAGCCGCAGGTTGCGTAGAGGGGGGCTCACCCGATATAGAAGCCTTCCCCGCAAGGCCGAAAGCGGGCGCGTAGCTCAGCGGGAGAGCACTGCGTTGACATCGCAGGGGTCGCTGGTTCGATCCCAGCCGCGCCCACCATTTTCCCGTTATTGCCGCATTCCGCCGCCGCTCGAGGCGGATTGCCTTGGCCGCCTAACTCTAGAGAATGCCGCGCGCTTTGAGCCGCGCCTCGACGAGGTTCCAATCGTTTCCGACGATGTTGAGTCCAGTCCTCCATGCGCCCCTCGATCGCGGAGAAGGAAAGATTGACGAACTTCGCCACCGCACGCTCATAGTCATTCGCAAGAACCCGCGAATGTGGATCGAGACCCGTCACTACCGTCAAGCCGGTCCAGGGCGTGGCGATGGTGAAAAGGTCGAGGAAAATGCTCCGGCCATTGCGCCCCTAGGACGTTGGCCGCGCTCTTGAGGACGTTGACAGGGCTCTTGGCCCTTCCTATGGTCCGCCCGGCCTTCCCGAAGGCTTGTGCTGCAAGCCGGGGGAGTCCTTTCTCCTTCACCGTTGCTGGATGCTTCGCATGAAGATCAAGAATTCGCTCAGGGCTTTGCGCAAGCGCCATCGCAACAACCGTGTGGTGCGCCGGCGCGGACGCCTTTACGTCATCAACAAGACGAACCGCCGGTTCAAGGCGCGGCAGGGTTAGTTCCGATCTCGCGGTCGAACGGAATGGCT
Organism: uncultured Alphaproteobacteria bacterium; assembly: GCA_963804515.1. GTDB lineage: Bacteria > Pseudomonadota > Alphaproteobacteria > Rhizobiales > Methyloligellaceae > Methyloceanibacter. Next base: position 782,600 of record CAWDQR010000008.1, read on the forward strand.
TTGACGGCGCCGATGCGCCCCGCGTAACTTCTCGCTCATGCGCAACAGACGAATCGGGACGAACGCCGCGTTGACGCTTTGCGTCCTCGGGCTGATGGGGGCCGCCGCGCAGCTCGAGCCCTTGCGCGCGGCTGCGCAGGGGTCCAACTCCGTTCCAGGCATCGAGCGGCCCGATAGCGGCGAGACGGAGGGCTCGGAGTCGGCAACGCCCGGCAAAGACGGCACCAGGCCAGCCCCTTCGTCAACGCCAAACAAAGAGGACAGGGCGGACGTCCTGGATGGGGAGGCGCCGCTCGCCGACCCGGCTTCGCGCGAGGAGGTTCTGAATGGGCTCTATGACGAGCTTCGCGCGGCAAAGGATGCGGCAGCGGCCGAGCCGATTACCGAGTCAATCGAAGAGGCTTGGCGCAACTCCGGCAGCGATACCGTCGACCTGCTCATGAGCCGCGTCGACAATTTCGTGCTAGAGGCCGATCTCGACCTTGCCCTTCAGGTGCTGGATGCCGTGACCGAGATCGCCCCCGACGACGCGGAAGCCTGGCATCAGCGCGGGATCGTCAACCTCGTGAAGAAGAACTATGCGGACGCGTTTTCCGATCTCAGGCACGCGCTTGCCATCGATCCCAAGCATTACAAGGCGATCCGCGACCTTGGCGTCGTCCTCCAGCAGACGGGAGACAGGAAGGGAGCGCTCGAGGCCTTTCGGAGGGCGCTGGAGGTCGATCCATTCCTCGATCAGGCGCGGCAAGCGGCGGAGCAGCTCTCCCGCGAGCTCGAGGGTCAGGACATTTAGCCAGCGCCGGCGGGTAACCGCTATGCTGGCTTGGCGCGCTACAGCGCTTCGGGGCTGTCGTCGCCGACAAAGGCGATGCGCAGCATGTTGGTCGCTCCGGGGGTGCCGAGCGGCACGCCGGCGGAGATGATCACGCGCTGCCCAGGCACGGCGAAGCCCTCTTGATTGGCGATGCGGCAGGCTCTCGCGACCATGTCATCGAGATCGTGCGGGTCGCCCGTCAGCACGCAATGCAGCCCCCACACCACCGCGAGCTTGCGGCCCGTGGCCGGAACCGGCGTGAGCGCCAGGATCGGCTGGGGTGGCCGCTCGCGGGCGGCCCGGAGGCTGGTTGCGCCGGAAGCCGTGTAGCAGATGATGGCCGCGAGATTGAGCGTTTCGGCAACGGTGCGCGCCGCCGCCGAAATGGCATCGGCGCCGGTCGCCTCGGGATCGATGCGCTGGGCGTGGATGATGCGCTCGTAGAGCGGATCCCGCTCGACCTCGATGGCGACCCGGTCCATGGTCGCCACCGCCTCGACCGGGTACTTCCCGATCGCCGATTCCGCCGAGAGCATCACCGCGTCGGCGCCGTCGAACACGGCGGTGGCGACGTCGGAGACCTCGGCGCGGGTTGGTGCAGGCGCCAGAATCATCGATTCCAGCATTTGCGTGGCGACCACTACGGGCTTGCCGGCGTTGCGCGCAGCGCGGGTGATCTGCTTCTGCAAGCCAGGAACCTTCTCGACCGGCATCTCGACGCCGAGGTCGCCCCGCGCCACCATGATGCCGTCGGCGAGCTCGATGATCTCCTCGAGCTCGGTAAGCGCCGAGGGCTTCTCGATCTTCGCCATCACCGCAGCGCGGCCCCGCGCGAGCTTGCGGGCCTCGGAGACGTCCTCGGCGCGCTGCACAAAAGACAGTGCAATCCAGTCGACGCTGAGGGACAGAGCCTGCTCCAGATCCCCGCGGTCCTTGTCGGTCATGGCGGCCAACGGAATGACGGTGTCGGGAAGGCTGATGCCCTTGCGGCTGGCAAGCATCCCGCCGGTCAGCACCTCGGCGTCGATCCGCACATCGCTCGCCTCAACGACTCTGAGCCTGAACTTGCCGTCGTCGAGCAGGAGCGCGTGTCCCGGGCGAACCGCCTGGAAGATTTCCGGATGCGGCAGGTGCACCCGACCCAAGCCGCCGATTGCCTCGCGGCGAACGAAGCTCAGGACGTCCCCCTCGGTGAGACGGATGGCGCCGGATTCGAACTTGCCGATGCGGAGCTTCGGCCCTTGCAGATCGACAAGGATGCCGATAGGGCGGGAGAACTCCGCCTCGATCTTGCGGATGAGGGTGTGAGCCTCACGCAACGCATCATGCGTCGAGTGGCTCATATTGATGCGAAACACGTCGGCGCCCGCCTCGAACAGGGCGCGTATCGTCTCTTCGTTCTTTGAAGCAGGACCGAGAGTGGCGACGATCTTGACTCGGCGGTTGCGCCTCATTGACTTTTCGCTTCGCCTTCGGGGTCGGTGAGGCGTACGGTCCAGTCACGCTCCTCGCCGGTGTCGACTTCGAAAAATCCAGTCCGCTTGTAGCCCCGCTTGACGCATTCCTTGGCGTCGCGGATCGTGAATGCCTTATCGTCGGTGCACATGAACAAAGCGCCGCCCCATTCTCCGCCTCGGTCGTAGTCGATGGCATGAATATAGTAGTAGCGGGCAATGAGCACGCCTTTGAGCAGGGTCTCGCAGGTGTGCGAGGCGACGTTCCACCAGCCTTCGGTAGCCCAACCCTCGACGTCGCGATAACCGATGGCGACGCCCACCCGGCTCGCCGTGGTGTTGCAAAGCTTGAGATCGGCCCGCGCGGGTGCGGGCGCCAAGCCGATGGCCACCGCAGATGCAAGCAGACAAAGGGCGCGCCGTCCCCATGGCCGTGAGGCGGCCGGGGATGCCCAGGAGGGGGTCAAGCGGGCAGCGCGCGTCACTGTCTCAAGGCCATCGATCACGGTTAGGAGTTCCGAAAGATAGCATCGAATTGGTTGCGTTTGTCTGACTAGAGCTATCAACTATAAGGTCATTTTGCAGCCGGGAAACCGCTCCCACATTCCTGGATAAATGAGTCACAACCTTGACCCGAGGACCAGCTTTCGCTTGCGATGGAGGCCGGGGAGCCGAGATAAGACCTCCGGCATGTGTGTCAAGGGCGATGAGAGGGGCCGTGGACCAGCAGCTCGATAGTCTGCGGCAGGAGCAAATGGAGGGAGCGCCCTATCGGCGCATCGAGGGAGATTGGACGCGAGGCCTTCTCATCCTCTGCGACCATGCCGAGAATCGAATCCCCCCGCCCTATGGCACGCTCGGCCTCACGCCCGAGGATCTCAATCGGCACATCGCCTACGACATCGGCGCGGCCGCGGTCGCGGAGCGCCTCGCGCAAACCCTGGGGGTGCCGGCGCTGTTGACGCGGTTCTCGCGGCTGCTGATCGATCCCAATCGCGGCATCGACGATCCAACGCTCGTCATGCAGCTTTCCGATGGGCGCATCGTGCCCGGCAATGCCGGTATCGACCCGGTCGAGATCGACGCGCGCATCTGCCGCTACTACGCGCCCTATCACCACGCCATCGAAATGGCCATCGACGCCGCAACGGCTGCCGGCAAACCGCCTGTGCTGCTTGCGATCCACAGCTTCACGCAGGCCTGGAAGAGCGTGCCGAGACCCTGGCACGTCGCCGTGCTTTGGGACAAGGACCCAAGGCTCGCATCGCCGCTGCTGAGCGGGTTGCAGGCGCTTCCCGGCATCACCGTCGGTGACAATGTCCCCTATTCCGGCCAGCTTAAGGGCGACACGCTCTACCAGCACGGCACGACGCGCGGGCTTGCCCATGCGCTGGTCGAGCTTCGGCAGGATCTGATTCTTGGTCCCGAGGGCCAAGCCGAATGGGCGGAACATCTGGCGCAGGTCCTGCGAGGGATTCTCGTGGCAGCGGATCTCGCGCCGCGGCTGTATGCCATAGAGCGCTACGGCTCCTATACTGAGACTGCATGCCAAGGCTCTGGATAGGCTGGATAAGTTCGATGCGCCCGTTGCCTCGGCGCGGCCGCGCCGCTTAAGCTCCGCGGCAGGTTCATCACAGATTCGAGGTTCGACCGTGCCGCTCCAAAACTCAGCAAAAGACCAGCTTCGTGCCATTATCGCCCGCATCGAGCGGCTCGAGGAGGAAAAGGCAGCTCTCGCCACCGATCTCCGCGAGGTCTATGCCGAGGCGAAGGGCAACGGCTTCGACGTGAAGGCGCTCAAAACCGTGGTCCGCATCCGCAAGCAAGACGAGAACAAGCGGAGAGAGGAGGAGGCGGTGCTCGTTACCTACCTTCACGCGCTCGGCATGGCCGAGGCGGAGGCTGCTTAGGCTTTGTTTGACCGCCGGAACAGCGTCCGCACGCGCGCCGTAGCATTCGGCCGCTTGGTCGAAAGACGGGCGGCGCGAAGCCTTCCCATTCAGGAAAAGCCGCTCGCGTGGACGTGGTTGTTTGGGGATGGGCCTAAGCGCGATCGGCTCAGCGATCCGACTGGGCGAGGCGGGTCGGGGCCGGGGGCGTGAGCTCGGCATAGACGCTGCGCACAGCGTGGCCGGTGAAGCTTTGGGCGGCGGCCAAGCCCCGATAGCCCGAATTGGCGCGGAAGGTGGAGGCCAGCGGCCGGTCCATGTCCTCGAACAGATAAGAGATGCTCCGCTGCTCGGGAGGGGTGAGGCTTGCAGCCCCGTGGTTGTAGGTCACCGACATGTCGGTCATCAGGCTGGCAATCTCGAAGGGCACGTAGCTCTCCTCTTCGGGATGGTCGTCATCCGCCTCCGGGGCGCCAACTACCTCCGCGCTCTGGTAGAGCGGGAAGCTCGCGTTGCTCAGATTCGTCTCGGGTCTTGGGATGTGTGCGGCGGCGCTCGCATAGACGAAGCGCTTATGCGCGGGAAGCCGCGCGGCCTGTTCGGGAAGCGGGCTCGCAACGGTAGGCGCAGCCAGAGGCCCCGCCGTATAGGAGGCAAGGATCGGTTGCGGGGTCGCGGCCTCGGGCACAGCCTCAGGCTCGGTGGACGGCCTTGGCACCGGCGCCGCGGTCGCAACCAGCGTCTCGCCACGCGCCTTGGCGTTCGCTAGAGCCAGCTGGTAGTCATGCGGTGTGATCGACCTTCCATCGATCGGCAGGTATTTCGTGTATCCGTCGGGAAACAGCGCCGCGAGCTCAAGCCGCGGAATGCGCGGCCACATACGCACCCCTCCGGTATCGACATGGACGAAGGGCACGCCCGAGGTCGGGTAGTAGCCGACGCCGCCCCATTCCTCCACCAGCGCCGAATTGCGCAGCGTCTTCACGGAAACGTCGGGGAAAGTGATATCAGCCGCCTTGCCGAGGATGTGCTGGCTTGCCTTGGCCTGGCCGCCGCCTTTGCGCCGGAGCGATTCGTTGGTCGTGGCGGTGCGGTAGCCGCAGATGAGATTGACCGGTACTTTCGATCCGAGCTGCTGATGCAGGGTCCAGATCAGGTCGATCAGCTCCGGATCCATGTCGCGCGATTCGTTGCGGCGCCAATCGCGCATGAAATAGTTGAGCTGCTTTAGAGCCTCGGGATCGTAACGGCCGTCTTTCTTGAAGGTGACGGTCAGGCTTTCCTTAGTGTGGATGTTGAACAGCGAGAGCGTGCGGGTCTCGCCCAAGGCGCTGGCTCGCTGGGCCGTCGCGGGCCAAAACCAACCGGCCGCGATCGTGAGCGCCAGTCCTGCGCCAAGCATGGCGCGACGTGCAATGATCCCCCGAACGACCATCCCCGCGTTTCGCAGCCTTTCCCTCTGGCCGACTTCCCTTCAGCCGGCTCCGGGCTCAAGCCCCCGTCAGGCTCAAATCCCGACCGGCAGTTTTGGACACCGCCGGTTAAGGAACAGTATTTGCCTAAATGCGGGAAAAAAAAGGCAAAAAAGTCAATATTGCCCGGAATCCCCAGGCAGCGTTAACGTTAACTTAATGGTGGGAGGCCCGGCGGCCTAGAGCCTAAGCGCCGCCGCCATGCGGGCGTCGTGACCATATACGTCGCCGAAGGTCGAGATCGACCCGTCATCGTTCACCCATGCAGTGAAATAGGTGATGTAGACGGGGATTTTCTGGTTCAGCGCAACGTGCGTGTCATAGCCAGTCTGAATGGCGGAGGCGACGCGGCCCGCAGTCCAGCCTTGATCGTGCTTCAGCAGCGTGAGGGCGAGCTCGTCGGGATTCTGCACCCGCATGCAGCCATGGCTCTCAGCGCGAACCGAATTGGCGAACAGGAACTTCTGCGGCGTGTCATGCATGTAGACGTCGTGCTTGTTGGGGAACACGAATTTGACGTTGCCAAGCACGTTGTCCGGTCCCGGCGGCTGATAGATGTTCAGGCTGCGAATATCGACGCGGTTCCAGTCGAGCCTGGAGGGATCGACCTCCCGGCCGCCAACATTGATGCGAAGATTGTGACGCTCCAACACGGCGGTATTCCAACCACCGCCACCGAACCATCCGCCTTCTTCGGTGAGGAAGGGCCGGATCTCCTCGGTCTTGATCGAGTTCGGCACGTTCCAGAAGGGATTGAACACGACCTCCTGCATCTCGTTGGAGAAGATCGGCGTCTGCTTGTCGGGCTTGCCCACCACGACCCTGGTGGTGTGGGCGATCTTGCCGTCATCGACGACGCGGAGCATGAACTCTGGCACGTTGACGTTCACGTAGTATGAGCCGAGATCATGGGGGAGCCAGCGCCACCGCTCCATATTGAGCAGGATGAGCCGTGTCTTCGCCGGGTTGGAGGCCTGCTGGTGCTGCTGATTAAGCATTCGTCTCGTGCCCGCGCCCACCAGACCATCGGGAAGGGCGCCATGGGCCTCCTGGAACCGCTTCACGGCCTCGTCCACGGAGGCATCGAAGAGCGTTTCCTTGATGGCCAGGCCGCCTTCCCCCACAAAAGGCACTTCGAGCCGCTTCCTGAGCAGGGCCACTTGCTCATTGTCGACGCCCAGCTTGAGCACCGCGCCATCCGGGATCTTGACCACGGCCTTCGTGCTGCTGCTTAGGCCTCTCGCCTCCATTAGCGCCTGGCGCAAGGCTTCGAACTGGGGCTGACCGGGCTGGAAGCTCCGCAAATACGCTCCCGGGTCCGAGCGGATGGCGATCGAAGTCGATGACTTCCGAAGGATTCGGCAGCGCGAGGCTTGGATCGAGATTTTCGGACAGGCGTGCCGGGTCGATGCGGCCGCCGCGTGCGTCGCGCGTATAGCCAAGCACCGCGAAGCTGATTTTGATCTCGGCTTCGGCGAGCCAATTGGCGGCCGCGCTGTCATTGGCGTTGAAGCCGCTCGCCTTCGGCAACTCGTAGTCCGACGCGCGCAAGCCATAATCGTCGGCCTTCCCGATCTCCTCCATCACCGACTTCGCACGATCGGTGAGGCCGTTATCGTCGACCCACAGGAGCGGGTTCTCGGGGATCGAATAATATTCGACGAGGGCACCCTGCTCGCTCTTCCGAGCCTCGCTTGCCGCGGTGAATTTGGCGGAAAGGCGCTGTTGAATGGCGATGCGGACCGCCTCGGAGCGGCCGATCAAAGCGCTTGGGGCATCCGGCTCGGCCGCATATGCCGGTATACTTAATGGCGTGGCCAACAACAAGCCGAACGCAATACGACAAATAGGCCTCATTTGTGCTCCCTCCAGCCGATCGTAACCTTCGGCAGAATTCGGAAACCCTAGCTGGGGACCTCGCACCTGGCCATACTGCGATGCAATATTGGCTTCCCCCGACCGCGCTTTTTCGGCGAGTGTGGCTTTCCGGCCGAACGCCTTGCCGATGAGCTAGTTAGCCCTCGCTTCTAGTCCAATCTCGCGCATCTTACGGTAGAGCGTCGAGCGGCCGATGCCGAGCCTCTTGGCGATCTCGGTCATCCTGCCGCGGTAGCGGCCGAAGGCGAGCCTGATCATGTCGGCCTCGACCGCTTCCAGCGAGCGGATGTCGCCTTCGTCGCTCAAGGCCCGAATGCCGACCGCGTCGCGGCCGTTTGCGGACGGTACGTGGATCGTGACCGGGGCAATGGAGGACTCGCCCAACATCACAGGTCCCTCGATCCGGGGGGCACGGTCCTTCGGTGCCGGCGCCGGTGGCACCGTCACGCAATAGCCGTCCACATGCGCCGCGATCTGCGGGAATTCGTTGACGGTGAGCATCGGTTGGTCGGCGAGAACCACGGCACGGAACACGGCATTCTCGAGCTGGCGGATATTGCCCGGCCAGGTATAGCGCTGAAGCATGGCGAGGGCCTCCGCGTCGATGCCGTCGATGTGCTTTCCCTCTTCCGCGGTGAAGCGGGCGATGAAGTGGCGGACGAGCTCGGGCACGTCCTCGAGGCGTTCGCGCAAGGGGGGCACCCAGATGGGGAAGACGTTGAGCCGGTAATAGAGGTCCTCGCGGAAGCGTCCCTCCTGCACGAGGCTAATCAAATTCTGGTTGGTCGCCGAGATCAGCCGGAAGTCGACCTTGACCGGGTACTTGGCGCCGACGGGATCGATCTCGCCCTGTTGCAGCGCACGCAGCAGCTTCACTTGCGCATCGAGCGGGAGCTCGCCGACCTCGTCAAGGAACAGCGTGCCGTGACTGGCCTCCTGGAATTTCCCGGTCCGCTTCTCGGAAGCGCCGGTAAACGAGCCCTTCTCGTGGCCCAACAGGATGCTCTCCACCAAATTCTCGGGAATGGCGCCGCAATTGACCGTGACAAAAGGCCTGCCGGCGCGTGTGCTTTCGCCCTGGATGGCACGCGCGATCAGCTCCTTGCCGACGCCGCTCTCACCTTCGATCAGCACGGGTATGGACGAATTGGCGGCGCGTTGCCCGAGCTCGATGACCCGGGTCATCGCCTCGCTGCCGGCGATGAGATCGGCAAAATCGAGTTCGCCCCTAGCGGAGGCCTTGATCCGGGTCAGCTCGTCCTCCAGCGCCCCGATCTTGAGCGCGTTCTTGATGGAAACTTCGAGCCGCTCGGGGCTCACCGGCTTGACCACGAAGTCGACGGCGCCCGCGCGCATGGCGGCGATGGCCGCGTCGATGCTGCCATTGGCCGTCTGCACGATGGTCGGAGGCTTCCGGGGCAAGGACCAGATGGCGGCAAGGACCGCCATCCCATCGGTGCCCGGCATGACGAGGTCGAGCAGGATGAGACAGAACTCGCCAGAGGCGTCGGCTTTGAGCGCCGCAAGAGCCTTTTCCCCGCTCTCGGCGACCGAAACGGCATAACCGAAGCGCTTGACGGTCTCTTCGAGAATACGACGCTGAGCAGGGTCGTCGCCGACGACCAAGACACGTTTAGGCATGACGCAATGCTCGCTACGGTTACCCTTGGACACGAGACCGGAAGCCGCTCCGAGGGGCCCCTACACGGCCCGAGAGGAAGTGCTCCTGTGCCAAAATTGTGCAGTGGAAGGGTAAACATCCCCTTTATTCCAGTCCGATTTTGGTGAGGGTCGGCCTTGGCCCCCTCGCAAAATCGCCTTAAGAGCAGGCTAGGCCCAAGAGGCGCCACGCATTCGAAGAGGACGGACACAGAGGCCGATGCAGCTCAAATCGATCCAATGGTTGCCGGTTCACGCCACGGCTGCACCCGCTTCAGGCAAAGTCAAACGCGGAAGCGGCGAAGCCCCGGCCAAGCAGACGCTGCCCGAGTGGAACCTCGCCGATCTCTATAGCGGTCCGGATTCGCCTGCTCTCAAAGCCAACCTTGAGACCTCCGAGCGCGCCGCCGCGGCGATGCAGGAGAGCTATGCGGGCAAGCTTGCCGCCCTCGCTGACGGGGGTAAGGGGGGAGTAGCGCTCGCGCAAGCCGTGCGGGAGTTCGAGGCGCTCAACGACATTATGGGGCGCATCGTCTCCTATGCGAGCCTGCTCTACGCCGCCGACACGTCGGACCCGGCGCGGCAGAAATTCTATGGCGACATCCAGGAGAAGATCACCACGATCTCGTCCAAGCTGCTGTTCTTTCCCTTGGAGCTGAACCGGCTCGACGACCAGGTGCTGGAAGCCGCCATGGCCAGTTCCGAGCTTGGCCATTACCGGCCATGGCTTGAGGACCTGCGCAAGGAGAGGCCCTATCAGCTCGAGGACAAGCTCGAGCAGCTGTTCCACGAGAAGGCCGTCACCGGGCGGGGCGCGTGGAACAGGCTGTTCAATGAGACCATGACCTCGCTCCGGTTCGAGGTCGAAGGCGAGAAGCTCAGTCTCGAACCGACCCTCAATCGTCTGCTGGATCAGGACGAGACCAAGCGCCGGCATGCGGCGGAGGCCCTCGCGCGCGTGTTTAAGGACAATGTCCGGTTGTTCACGCTGATCACCAACACGCTCGCCAAGGACAAAGAGATCTCCGACCGCTGGCGCGGCTTTGCCGACGTCGCCGATTCCCGCCATCTCGCCAACCGCGTCGAGAAAGAGGTCGTCGATGCGCTAGTGAGCGCGGTGCGTGAGGCATATCCGCGCCTCTCCCACCGCTATTACGCGCTCAAAGCGAAATGGCTCGGCAAAAAGCGGCTTGCCTATTGGGACCGCAATGCGCCCTTGCCGGAGGAGTCAACGCAGAGCATCGGCTGGGACGACGCGCAAAGCACGGTGTTGGGAGCGTATGGCGATTTCTCGCCGCGCATGGCGGCCATCGCCGGGGACTTCTTCGCCAAACGGTGGATCGATGCGCCGGTGCGGGAGGGCAAGTCGCCGGGCGCTTTCTCGCATCCCACGGTGCCGAGCGCCCACCCCTACATCCTGCTCAACTACCAGGGCAAGCCGCGCGACGTAATGACGCTCGCGCATGAGCTCGGCCATGGGGTGCACCAGGTGCTCGCCAATTGCCAAGGGCCCTTGATGGCATCCACCCCCTTGACGCTTGCCGAGACGGCAAGCGTGTTCGGCGAGATGCTGACCTTCCGCGCGCTGCTCGAACGGGCCCCGAGCAAGCGGGAGCGGAAGGCGCTGCTCGCCGCCAAGGTCGAGGACATGATCAACACGGTGGTGCGGCAGATCGCCTTCTACAGCTTCGAGCGCAAGGTGCACACGGAGCGGCGGGAAGGGGAGCTCACGGCGGAGCGGCTAGGCGAGATTTGGCTCGAGGTGCAGCGCGAGAGCCTGGGGCCCGCGATCGACCTGAAGACGGGCTATGAGAGCTTCTGGTGCTACATCCCGCATTTCGTCCACTCACCGTTCTACGTCTATGCCTATGCCTTCGGCGACTGCCTGGTGAACTCGCTCTATGCGGTCTACGAGAAGTCCGAAAGGGGCTTCGCCGACCGCTATCTCGACATGCTCGCGGCGGGCGGAACCAAGCACCATAAGGAGCTGCTCAAGCCGTTCGGGCTCGATGCCTCCGAGCCGCATTTCTGGTCGATGGGTCTTAAGATCATCGAAGCCCTGATCGACGAGCTAGAGGCGATGGATGCCGGACATTGATACCTGGGTCGCTTCGCCTGGGGGGATCATCGTTTCCGCCGTCCCCGCGGGTCTTTGGGTCGCGGCGCTCATTTGCGCCGGCATTGCGATCTTGCGGGGGCCGAGGCCGATCACGTATCGGTTCATCGTCGACAGGCTGCTGCGCTACCTGTTCATCTTCCCTTTGGGCGTGCAGAGCCTCTGGGCCTTTGTCTGCCATGTCTTCTTCGACGAAGTGTCGGCCAACGCGATCGGCTGGGAGCCGAGCCCGTTCCAATATGAGGTGGGCGTCGCCAATCTCGGGCTTGGGCTCGCAAGCCTCTACGCCGCCTTCAAAGGCTTCGAGGCGCGGGCAGCGACGGCCATCGCGGCTGCGTGCTTCCTGGCTGGAGCGGGCATCGGCCACATCATCGATATCGCCCAGGGCGATAATCTCGCTCCGGGCAATGCGGGCCCGATCCTGTACACGGATTTCGCGACGCCGATCGCCATTCTCGTGCTCCTGCTTTTATTTCCACGGCGGTCCGAACGCGCCGCGGAGGCTTCTGAACGCTCCTTGGTTGCTCGAATCGAAGAGGCAGGTGGAGAGGCACCGCCGCCGCGCATCGAAGATGAGATTGAAAGGGCGCGGAGGGCGATGCGCGAATCGCTCAAGGCTGGACCAACGCCGGAAGTTCTGCCTCCCCCAGAGCGTCCAACTCTCGAACCGCCCCGCAAGGGACGGCGCGGCCTTCGCAAGGGTCTCCCCGATCCTGCTCGAAAATGATGTCGGGAGGGGTGGCCGTCGCGGGCCTCGCGCCTCTGGCAATTCTGCCTGCGCCCCCTACCTTTGAGGTCAGATCGGATCCCCCTTATGACTTCGGACAAGGAACGTAACCGCCTCACTGCCCGCGTGCAGCGCTATAGCCGCGTCGGCGCTAATGTCGGGGGCGTTGCGGCTCGCATCGCCAGCCGCCGTCTGTTCGGGCTCGACCCGGACCGCGACCGGGATGCCGCCGCGCTCGCCGCAGCGCTTGGGGGGTTGAAGGGTCCGATTATGAAGGTGGCGCAGCTGCTCGCCACCATCCCAGAGGCGTTACCGGCCGAATATGCGGCCGAGCTCGGCCAGCTGCAGAGCCAAGCGCCGCCCATGGGCTGGCCGTTCGTGAGGCGGCGCATGGCGGCGGAGCTCGGCCCGGATTGGGAGGGCAGGTTCGCAAGCGTCGAGCGCGAAGCGGCGGCCTCGGCCTCGCTCGGCCAGGTGCACAGAGCGCGCGCCCATGATGGGCGCCAGCTTGCGGTGAAGCTGCAATATCCGGACATGCAGTCTGCGGTCGAAGCCGATCTGAAGCAGCTCAATATGCTGTTCTCGATCCATCGGCGCATGCGGCCCGCGATCGAAACCTCGGAGATGATGCAGGAGATTGCGGCGAGGCTCAGGGAGGAGCTCGACTACGCGCTGGAGGCGAGCCACATGCGCCTCTATGGCCTGATCTTCGCGGGCGATCCCCTCATTCGCGTGCCGGAGGTCTTGCCGGAGCTGTCGACGCAGCGGCTGCTCACCATGAATTGGCTCGAAGGGCGCCGGCTGCTCGACTACACGAGCCGGCCGCTCGAGGAGCGGAACCAGATCGCCAGGGCCATGTTCCGCGCCTGGTGGTTTCCCTTCAGCCATTACGGCGTCATCCATGGCGATCCGCATCTCGGCAATTACACGGTGTTCGAGGACGAGGAGGGGAGGGCGGCCGGCATCAACCTGCTCGACTATGGCTGCATGCGCAGCTTCGCGCCGAAATTCGTGCAAGGTGTGGTCGACCTCTATCGCGGGCTTCTCACCCATGACCGCGCGCTGATCGTGCACGCCTATGAGACCTGGGGCTTCGGCGGGCTCTCCAACGAGCTGATCGACATTCTGAACATCTGGGCGAAATTCATCTACGGGCCCATGCTTGAGGACCGCGCCCGCACCATCGCCGACGAAATGAGCCCAGGCATGTATGGGCGGCGCGAGGCCTTCAAGGTGCATCAGGGCCTGCGCGACAAGGGGCCGGTCAAGGTGCCGCGGGAGTTCGTGTTCATGGACCGCGCCGCGATCGGCCTCGGCGGGGTGTTCCTGCACCTCGGTGCCGAGCTGAACTTCCACCGTCTGTTCGACGACACTATCGCGGGCGTCGATCTCGCCGATGTAACGCGGCGTCAGCGGGAAGCCTTCACCGCGGCTGGGGTGCCGCTGCCAGAGGGTTCGAGCTAAGAGACCCTACAAGGTCGACAAACCCCCGGATTGCCCGGGACGCGGGCTTTGTGGTATCTCGCAGGCCAGAGCAACGGGCGAATGAGCATAAGGGGAACGGCATGCGCATCGATCCAGCCGAAGGCCATCCGGCGATGGACTACTCCGAGCACCAGAGGACCTACAAACTGTTCCTCAAGCTGGCACTCTACACGATCGCCAGCGTGATCGTCATCATGGTGATCTTGGCCGTGTTTGTGGTTTGACAGGCTCAGCCTTCCCCCGCCTCAAGGGCGGCATGATCCTGCCGCCATCCATTCGACTTGGGACCGCGCGTAAGCGCTTGCAAGCCCTGGCGTTGAGCCAGCCGACGGAGCCACGATGATCACCATTGGCGTGCCCGCCGAGAGCCCCGACGAGTCTCGCATCGGGCTCAGCCCCGAGACCGCGAAGAAACTCGTCAAGCAAGGGGCAAAGGTGCTGATCCGCGCAGGCGCAGGGCTGCGCTCCCATTTCTCCGACGCGGAGTACCAGGCCGCCGGTGCGAGCACGGCCGCGAGTGATGCCGACGCGGTGAGCGGCGCCGACATCGTGCTCACGGTGCGGCGTCCGCCCCTGGCGCTGGTCAAATCCATGAAGCCGGGCGCCTTGCTCATCGGCATGCTCGATCCTTTCTCCGACGCCGAAGGCCTCCAGGCCCTTGGCAAGACGGGCGCCGGCCTGTTCGCCATGGAGCTGATGCCGCGCATCAGCCGCGCGCAAAGCATGGACGTGCTATCGAGCCAGGCCAATCTCGCGGGCTACAAGGCCGTGATCGACGCCGCCGCCCTCTTCGAGCGCGCGCTGCCGATGATGATGACGGCGGCGGGCACCGTGCCCGCGGCGCGCGTGTTCGTAATGGGCGCGGGCGTCGCCGGCCTCCAGGCCATCGCCACGGCGCGAAGGCTCGGCGCCATCGTCACGGCGACTGACGTTCGTCCGGTCGCCAAGGAGCAGGTCGAGTCCCTCGGTGCCAAATTCATCGCCGTGATCGACGACGAATTCCGCCAGGCCGAAACGGCGGCGGGCTACGCCAAGGAGATGTCCGACGACTATAAGAAAAAGCAGGCGGCACTCGTGGCCGAGCACGTCAAGACCCAGGACATCGTCATCACCACGGCGCTGATCCCGGGCCGGCCCGCACCTAGGCTTATCTCCAAAGCCATGATCGAAAGCATGCGGCCGGGCTCGATCATCGTCGATCTCGCGGTCGAGCGTGGCGGCAATGCCGAACTTGCGAAGGCCGGCGAGGTGGTGGAGCACAACGGCGTGCGCATCATGGGCATGCTCAATCTCCCGGGGGCCATCCCGGTGAATGCCTCGAGCCTCTATGCCCGCAACCTGCTCGCCTTCGTCGAGCCAATGATCGACAAGACGAGCAAGGAGCTCGCCGTCAACTGGGAGGACGATCTCGTCAGGGGTACGTTGATCGCCCGCGACGGCGCGATCGTCAATGCCATGATTGCCGACCGTATTGGCGGAGCGCCGGCAGCGCCTGCGCCGGCGAAACCCAAACCGAGCAACAGCGCGAAGACTGCGGCGAAGACGAATGGAGCGCCCAAGCGGCCGGCTCCAGAGGGAGGCAAGACATGAGGCGCGCCACTGCCTGGTTCGCATTTGCCGTCATTGGATTGGCCCTGCTGGTTGAGTGTGTGGCTGCCGGCGGCGCCCATGCGCAAGCCGCTGCCGCCTCCGAGGGCGGCCACGATTTCGTGTTCCGCTTCTCCATCTTCGTGCTCGCGATCTTCGTCGGCTATTACGTGGTGTGGAGCGTCACTCCGGCATTGCACACGCCGCTCATGTCGGTGACCAACGCCATCTCCTCGGTGATCGTGGTGGGCGCACTGCTCGCCGTCGCCGTCGAAGCCGCAAATGCCGCGATGTCTGGCGGTTGGACGGCGAAGCTGCTCGGCTTCGCCGCGCTCATCATGGCGAGCGTGAACATCTTCGGCGGCTTCCTCGTCACCCAGCGCATGCTCGGCATGTATCAGAAGAAAAAGAAATGACCGGGCGGCGAGGCAAGTCATGAACTCCAATCTCGTCGCGCTGCTCTATCTCGTCGCGGGCGTACTTTTCATCCTCGCGCTCAGAGGCCTGTCGTCGCCGGTGACCTCGCGCCGAGGCAATTTTCTCGGCATGATCGGCATGGCCATCGCCGCGGTCACCACGCTCGCGGTGGCGCGGCCGGAAACGCCGCTCACCTGGGCGATGATCGTCATTGGGATCGCCACTGGCGGGGGCATCGGCGCGCTGGTCGCGCGCCGCATCCCGATGACGGCGATGCCAGAGCTGGTCGCCGCGTTCCATTCGCTCGTGGGTCTCGCCGCGGTGCTGGTCGCCGCTGCCGCCTTCTATGCGCCGGAGGCCTTCGGCATCGGTAGCCCTCGCGCCATCCACACCGCAAGCCTGATCGAGATGTCCTTGGGGGCGGCCATCGGCGCCATCACCTTCAGCGGCTCGGTCATCGCTTTCCTCAAGCTCTCGGGACGCATGTCGGGCAAGCCGATCCTGTTGCCAGCGCGCCATCTCATCAACATCGCGCTTGCTGCACTCCTTGTATTTTGCGTGGTGACGTTCTGCCGCGAGCAGACGCAGTTTTATTTCTGGGCGATTGCGGCGCTGTCCTTCCTGCTCGGGGTGCTCATCATCGTGCCCATCGGCGGCGCCGACATGCCGGTCGTCATTTCGATGCTCAACTCCTATTCGGGATGGGCCGCCGCCGGCATCGGCTTCACCCTTGGCAATACGGCGCTGATCGTCACCGGCGCATTGGTCGGCTCCTCGGGCGCCATTCTCTCCTACATCATGTGCAAGGGCATGAACCGCTCCTTCATCAACGTCATCCTGGGCGGTTTCGGTGGCGAGGTGGCGGGGCCCGCTCACGGCACCGAGCAGAAGCCGGTGAAACTCGGCTCGGCCGAGGACGCAGCCTTCCTGATGAAAAACGCAAGCAAGGTGATCATCGTGCCGGGCTACGGCATGGCGGTGGCGCAGGCGCAGCACGCTTTGCGGGAAATGGCCGACGGGCTGAAGAAGGCTGGCGTGGAGGTCAAATACGCGATCCATCCGGTGGCGGGCCGCATGCCGGGACATATGAACGTGCTGCTCGCTGAGGCGAACGTCCCATACGATGAGGTGTTCGAGCTCGAGGACATCAACAACGAGTTCGCGCAGGCCGACGTGGCTTACGTGATCGGCGCTAACGACGTGACTAATCCCGCCGCCGAGGACGATCCCTCGTCGCCGATCTACGGCATGCCGGTGTTGCAAGTGTGGAAGGCGGGCACCGTGCTGTTCAACAAGCGATCGCTCGCGAGCGGTTATGCCGGTATCGACAACCCGCTGTTCTATCGCGACAACACCATGATGGTGCTGGGCGATGCCAAGAAGATGACCGAGGAGATCGCCAAGGCGCTGTGAGAGATTTGACCTGGCTGCTTTCGCGGCAAACTCCGATCCAGAGCCAAAGCTTCTTAAGTACTTTTGTTTTATCGCGTTTCTGCCGGAATGGGGTCACGCCAGGGCCCCAATGACCGTGTCTGGCTGTCCCGGCAATGCGGGAGGGTTCCTCGGCATGAGGATTGCAGCAGATCTCGGAACTGAATCGGACTGTGTCGATAAGGATATTCGCATCATGGGGCCGCACGGCACCGAAGCGAAAGCAAAGAGCGTGATCAACGCCGTCGCCCGCAAGGCGTGCTACCAAGCGCGATCCGTCGGCGTCATTGTCCCACGCGCCTGTGTAGCTTTCTGACCGGATTGGAATTGGCGATTGCTCGGCTCACCTGAGGTGAGCCAAGAAGGTCGTGCGCCATCCCATTGCTGAACGTCTCTTTCAAGTCTGGTTCAGCGGGGAAACGATAGTGAGAGCACCGTCTCTCGCAGAAACAATGGAAGGGTATTGATAGCGTCATGCTGAACCTTTTGCTCTCGCTTATGGGCGCCTACGCGATCATCTGTATCGGCGCCTGGGTGCTCCACCGCTATTTCATCTATATGCCCGACACCAAGCGCACCGCCCCCAAGGATGTCGGTTTGGCCGGCGTCAAAGAGATCACCTTCAAAGGCAGGGGTGGTGTCACGCTGATCGCATGGTACCTGCTGGCGCGGGGGCGGAAGCCCACGCTGCTCTATTTCACCGGCAACAGCGGCTCGGCGGCGAACCGCGCGAGAAAGATCGAGACGATTGCCGCCAACGGCTATGGTGTCTTCATGCTGAACTATCGCCGCTATGGCGGCTCGGGCGGCTGGCCGACGGAGGCCAACAATGTCGCCGATGCGAGTGCCGCCTTCGACTATCTGCGGGCGCTAGGTGTGCCCGCGCGTGAGATCGTCGCCTATGGCGAATCGCTCGGCACCGCAGTCGCTACGCGGCTCGCTCTGCAGCGCCCGGTGCGGGCCCTGGTGCTGGAAGCGCCCTTCACGTCGGTGGTCGATGTCGGCCTTCAGGTTTGGTGGTTCCTGCCGCTTCGCCTGATCATGACCGACCAATACCGCACCATCGACCGCATCGGCTCGGTGCGCGTGCCGCTCCTCATCGTCCACGGCGCGCGAGACAGTTTGATCCCCGTGACTCAGGCACGACAGATCTACGCCGCCGCCAACCAGCCGAAGAGCCTCGCCATTCTGCGCCGGGGCGCGCATAACGACCTGTTCGACCACGGTGCCTGGGAGAAGGTCACGGCGTTTCTGGATGTTCCCGCGGCCATGCGTCCTGCCGTCACCCGTTCGGCTCAGTTCGAGCTGACGGCCTTGGCCTCGTGATCGCAGCGTGGCAATAGGATCGAGCCTCGGGTCAAGGCCCGAGCGCCGATTCGACAATGCAAGAGGATCGCTTAGAGGGGCGCCTAGCGGGGGCCCTGGGTGCGCGGCTTGGCAACGATGCCGCTCTCGCGCTGCGCCTTTTTGCGGGCGAGCTTGCGGGCGCGGCGAATGGCTTCGGCCTTCTCTCTCGCGCGCTTCTCCGACGGCTTTTCGTAATAGTTACGGAGCTTCATCTCGCGGAAGATGCCTTCGCGCTGCATTTTTTTCTTCAGCGCCCGAAGGGCCTGATCGACATTGTTATCGCGAACGACAACTTGCACGCGCGCTATCTCCATTCCGGGGTTGAGAGATTGGGATATCCTAGCCGGAACCAGCCGGCCCCGCATCCGGATTTTGCTGTAACAGAAGGGGCTTTGGTTGTCTAGAGCGTGCAGGCCTCATGGTTCGCACGCACCTGCTATGCTCCTTTGCCGCTCGCAACAGGCGAATGCGAAATCAGCTCTTCGGGAGGAGGCGCGTGGTGTGGCCCATCTTGCGGCCGGGCCACGCTTGCGCCTTGCCGTAGAGATGCAAGGCTGTGCCCTCCTCACCGGCGAGCTCGCGCCAGCGCTCGACATCAGACCCGATCAGATTGGTCATCACCGCATCGCTGTGGCGTTCAGGCGATCCGAGCGGCCAGCCGGCGATAGCCCGGATATGGTTCTCGAACTGGCTGACAAGGCAGGCATCGAGCGTCCAATGGCCTGAATTGTGCACCCGCGGGGCGATCTCATTGACCAGGAGGCGAGGGTTTTCGCCTTCGCGCTCGAACATCTCGACGCAGAGCGCGCCGACATGGGAGAGCGCTTCGGCGACCTTGCCTGCGATGCGTCGCGCCTCGACGGCGCATTCGGCGTGGATATTGGCGGGCACGCGGCTGATGGCGAGGATGCCGTTCTGGTGCACATTCTCGATCGGGTCGTAGAACTGGAGCTCGCCGTCCTGACCACGCACGACGACGACCGACAGCTCGCGCTCGAACGCGATGAGGGCCTCGATCAGCGCCGGCTGCCCACCGAAATGCTTCAGCGCCGCAGCCGCCTCGGCCTCGTTGCGGATAAGCGCCTGCCCCTTGCCGTCATAGCCGAAGCGCCGCGTCTTCAGGAGCGCCGGGAGCTTCACCCTGGCGAGTGCTGTGCGGAGCGTGTCCGCATCGTTCACCGCCGCATAGTTGCCGACAGCTATCCCCAGCCCGCGCAGGAAGTCCTTCTCGACGAGCCTATCTTGCGCAGTAGCAAAGGCCTTGACCGGCGGATGCACGGGCGCCTTGCGGCCCGCAATTTCCAGCGCCCGCGCCGGCACGTTCTCGAACTCGCAGGTCACCACGTCGACGCTCGCGGCGAAAGCGCCGAGCGCGTGCTCATCCTCGAAGGCGCCCACCGTCGAGGACGCAGCCACGGCAAAGGCGGGCGCGTTCGCCTCGTCGGCATAGATGCTGGCCTTCAAACCGAGCCCTGCCGCGGCAACGGCGAGCATGCGGCCGAGCTGGCCGCCGCCCAGGATGCCGATAGTGCTCCCCGGGGACAGCGCTTCAGGCATGATCCTCGGGGGCCTCAGCTATGCCTTCGGTTTGGGCCGCGCGCCATGCCATGACACGGGCGGCAAGGGCATGATCGGCGAGCGCCAGGATTTGTGCCGCCAACAGGCCGGCATTGGTGGCGCCTGCCTCGCCGATTGCCAGTGTCCCCACCGGCACGCCTGCCGGCATCTGCGCGATAGAAAGCAGGCTGTCGAGACCTTTGAGCGCTTTGCTCTCGATCGGCACGCCGAGCACCGGGAGCTCCGTCATGGAGGCCGTCATCCCCGGCAGATGCGCAGCGCCGCCGGCGCCTGCGATGATCACTTTCAAACCCCGCTCGCGCGCGCTGGTGGCGTAGTCGTAAAGCCGTTTGGGGGTGCGGTGCGCCGAGACGATGCGGGTTTCGTAGGGCACGTGCAGCGCTTCGAGCACGTCGGCTGCGGCTTTGAGCGTGGGCCAGTCCGAGCGGCTGCCCATGATGATGCCGACGCCGGGCTTCTCCTCGCTCATGTCATACTCATCTGGACGGCGCGCCTAGCTTCAAGGAAAGCGGGGGATTAAAGGGTTGCGCGAAGCTTGGCAAGGCAAGTCTGCCGCCCGAGTTTGCCGCGCTCGGTGCAAATGGAAGCTGGAGCGGCGGCGGCGATTGACGGAGGATGGTTCGCCTGCCCTAACGCGCCAAACGAGCATCACGGAACCGATAGGGATGAGGCTCTATCTCTTGATCGTCGCCGCTGTCCTTGTGCCGCCCGCGCTCAGCATGGAATCGACCCCGCGGCCGTTCTCCCGAAATTCATGACCATCACTGTCGAGGGAACCGACCAGACGCAGATCTTCCGCGCGCTGATGTGCCTCTATCTCGGCATGTCCACCTCTGCGCCATCGCGGCTTCAGGCCGGCGTGGCGGTGATCTGGGCGGTCTTCTTCATGCTTTCAATCGCTCTCGGCCGGGTGATCAGCCTCGTCGTCGACGGCGCTCCCAGCCGGCTGCTCGACCTCTATCTCGGGGTCGAGGTCTCAGGCGGTCTCCTCGGCTTGGCCGTGCTCGCCCTCGAGCACCGCAAGTCTACGATCTAGGCAATGATGTCGGGGAGCAGCTGGTCCTCGATGCGGGCGATCTCGTCCTTGAGGGTGAGTTTCTTCTTCTTCAGCCGCTTCAGTTGCAGCTGATCGGCGCGGCCTGACTCCGCCAACGCATTGATGGCGCTATCGAGATCGCGGTGCTCTTGCTTTAGCTTGAGCAACGTCGCCCGGAGCTCGCGAATCTCCTCGCTCTCCATGGGGCGTCCCTGCTCCTTTAGTTGGAGGATTGCGTAAACTTATCACGGCGAATCTGGAGCCGTGCAAGGCTTCTAGCAGTGGAACTTGCGTAACGCTCGATGTCGTCCACAACCATCGGGGTGACCGCCTGACACGGGTCAGCCATTAGACAAAGCGTCGGTGATTTGCCAGAATGAACGGTCTGAGACCAACTGAATCGGAGGTCTGGATATGGCTTTTGACACACACCTTGTGGAGTTGTCGGAGAAACATCGGTTGCTGGATCGCAAGATCGAGGAGGAATTGGCGCGGCCTACCGCAGACGATCTCAAGATCGCGGAGCTGAAGCGTCAAAAATTGCGTCTCAAGGATGAGATAGAGCGGCTCAAGCATGAGGCGAGCCATTAGGGCCGATTAGGCCCCCCTCGCCAAGGCGAGGAAGCAGTAGCCGATGCCCTACCCCTAGCCCTATCACGGCGCGTCAAGTGCGCGGGAGCGATGGTCTGCAAATCCCGTGCGCCTCGCCCTTCGCGCGCCCCGAAACCCTTCGCGGAACTTGACCGTGGTCAAGGAGGAGGGGGCAGGGCTACGCTATTCTTAGTGGCGAATCACGAAAGAGGAAGGGGTCCCGTGCCATTGTTTGGTGTGGCGAGCGCGGCGCGGGGAGCGCTCAGGTCGGCGCTCTTGGGGAGCGTCGCGCTGCTGAGCGTTGCCGCCACGGTCTACGCGGCCGACAAGACCTTCGTCGACAAGGGAGAGGTGCTCGTCCGGGAGAATTGCTCGCGCTGCCATGCGATCGGCAAGGAAGGCGACAGCCCGCATCCGCAAGCCCCTCCATTCCGGACCTTGTCCAGCAAATATCCGGTCGAGGATCTCGCCAAATCGCTCGCGGAAGGGATCGTCTCGGGCCATCCGGACATGCCCGTCTTCGTGTTCAGCCCGCACGACGTCGAGGCCATCATCGACTATTTGCAGAGCATTCAGGCCCAATAGCCCGCGGCCCTGTCCATCAGCGCCGGTTCGGCTTGGCCTTGGCGGCTAGCGCAATCGGCGTGCGCGCGACCTGGCCCAGACCCTAAGCTCTACAGGGTCCTTGAGCAGCCGGTCAGGCAACCTCCCAATAGGACATGGCGATCGGCGCCGGCCCTTGCGCCGGGAGGTGAAGGGAGCTTTCCCCTCGGCGGCGAACTCGCGCGCCGAGGCCTTGTCGGCCTTGAGGTAGAGCGTGTCGTTCACCAGAATCGCGAACATCACACCCTCGGCATAGACGCCGGCGCCTCTGAACATATTGCGGATGCTCACCGGGCCGAAGGCTACGAGCAGGTCCTCCAGGAATTCCTTGTAGCCGGCGCTGACAGGCATGAGCCGAGGCCGTTTGAAACGACGCGCTCAGGGGAGTGCCACCCTTCATCTGCGAGGACAAGGACGGGGGCGCCCCCAATCTTCGCCCTGGATAAGCCGCTTCACGCCCAGGCTTTGCCACTTTGACGTGCCCAATTAACGCCTGCTTCGGGCCTTCCTGCTTAACTGGGACCGACGAATTAGGGGCTGCCTTCGTCGATTGGCCGGCCCCAAGCGGAGATCGGGTATGAAAAGCAAGCTGCTTTTGTCGCTGTGGCTGTTGGGGGCCGTGCTCTACACGGGCAGCACCCTGTTCCTCGCCAGCGCCGTCTTGGGCGGCATCGGGGGTGGCGACAAGTCCAAGCCCACCAATGTTGCCGTGGCGGCCGACGCGCAGTGCCAAAAGGCCAGCGTGCCGTCCGGTGAGGCTGGCGGGGCAAAGGCCGCAGCGCCCCTGCCGCAAAAGCCTGCCCCGGCGGACAAGCCGCAGGAGACCGCCAGTCTGGCAAACCGCTCCGCCCCGCCGCCGTCCGTAACCGGCGCGTCGGGGGAGCCATCCGAGCAGGCGCCGTCGGCCGACGGGTCACAAGATCAGGAGGCATCCGCTCGCGATCGGGGCCAGGACCAGGCCAATGCTGACCAGGATTGGGCCGGCGTTGACCGAAGCCAAGCGGGAGCTGACCAGGGTCAGCCTGGACCCGACCAGGACCCGGCCCAAGGTGAGTGGGCTGGCGTCGTAGCCGGCACCGCTGACATGCGTTCCGACCCCTCGGTGCAGTCGCCGATGATCTACGCGCTTCCGGCAGGGTGGCAGGTGCGCGTGATCTCGCGCAGGCCAGGCTGGGTGCAGGTGCAGGATCCCAATAGCGGCGCGGCAGGCTGGGTCGAGGCGACGGCTCTCGCGCCGAGCGCGGGACCGGACGCGCGGCCAGGCTACGACGCTGCTGGGCCAGGCTATCGGGACCCCGACCCGTCCTGGCGCTGGGAGCAACGCCGCGGCCAATTCGGCGAGTTTGTGCGCCGGGCGCTTGGTGGCTTCTAGGGCGTCGTGCCCACCCCAAGAGTGCGGGTGAAGAAGGCGAACGAGCTCCGCGGCGATCTGACGGTAAATCGCAGCGCGGTCGATGCCGGCGTCGTCGGTGCAGGCCTCCGGGAATTTGGTCGCGATCTCCGCCGGGCAGGGGGCGATGAAGATGAAGTGGTTGCCCGGCACGCTCACCACCTCTGGCCTCTCCGGCAACAGCGCGGCGATATGATCCGCGTTCCATTCATTGCGCACGAAGCGGTCGCCCTCTGCGCGATAGAGGCGCAACGGCACCTTGACGCTCGCAAGCCCCTTGGCATCGAACAGGATACCGGCCGGTGCCATGACGACCGCGGCCCTGATACGCGGGTCTGGCGGCGGCAGTTCCCAACCGGGCTTGGTGATGCGCGGCGGCACCCAGCTCTGTCCACCGGGCACATCTCCTCGTCCTCCGGATGCGCCTTGCAATGCACACCCCAAAGCGCGTAGTCGGGCCGACCGCCGATCATGGTCATGGTGGTGTAGCCGCCGGCGGAATAGCCGATCATGCCGATGCGGCTTCCATCGATCACGGGTTTGAGCTGCGGGTCGGCGAGAACGGCGTCGAGGGTCCCCTCGACCTGCCATGGTCTGCCGGTGAGCTGGATGTCGCTGCCACGGCCGCCAACGTCATTCAGGCTGTCGCCAGCATGGCGGATGGCGGCGACGATGAAGCCGTGGCGGGCGAGATATTCGGCCCAGTCGCGGTGATGGAACTCATCGGCGCCGCTGCCGTGGGATAGGACGATGAGGGGGAAGGGGCCTTGGGCTATGGCCGCATTGCGCGCCGCGGTGATCTCGTAGACGCCAGAGCGCCAATCGGTCTCCTCGGCGTTCGTCGGATATCAGAGTCCGACCGGAAAGGACGGATCGGCTTTAACCGTTAACTCGATAAAGCCGGCCCGATAGGGCACCTCGTCGGCGAGGCCCGCCGCTGGCGAGACGAGAAGCGCAAGCAGTCCCACCAGCAATGTGCGCATCAGACATTGTCCGTCATACCCACGCGCGGCACGCCGATCGATAGTGTGAGTAGGCCGCAAGGCGCATCGTAGGGATTATGCCAGGCGTGGCGCGGGCCGTTCTGCACGAGCGTGTCGCCCGCCTTGAGCTCCACCTTGGCGCCGCCGTCGAGCTGGAGCACGCATCGGCCTGAGGTGACATAGATCAGGTCTACGGTGTCGGTCCGGTGCATGCCGGGGTTTTGCGGGTCCATTTCGCCCACAAGACCCGGCAAGAGCTTATCCGTCTCGGCGAGCTTGCGGGCCATCGCTTCGGCATCGGCGCTTGCGCTGCTTGGCGGATGCGCGGCGTCGGGCAGGAGTGTGATCAGCTCGAAGCGAAAGCCGCCTTGCGGGGGAAACCAATCGCGAGAGGGCGGCTGCGCGCCGTCATTCGGCAGTGCCGGCATCGCGTCGGCGCCCCAGAGTTTGAAGAAGGCGACGCCGGGCAGGAGCGTGACCTCGATCGGCTCGACGAGCACGTCACTCGCCAGCATAGAGCTGCCGTCGCGCGCCTCGCCCGTGACGACGCGTCGAATGGCCGAGGCCGACTGATTGCCGTGGGGAGCCCGCATCTCAAGCGGCAGGCGGAACGATCTCCGGGCGCCGCCCGTCCCTGTCGTGATGATCGTGATGCGCGGCGTCTTGATGCAATGCATCGCCGTGGCCGTTGACCTTGTGGCCGTTGGCGGGATGGGCGTGCGTGTGGTGTCCCGCCACCCGCAGCTCGCGCTCCACCGCGACGCGGGCCGCCTCGTTTTGGGTGTAGAGGCCCATATGCTCGGCGTCCTCGTCGGCCACCGCCGTCAGCGCGGCATCCGTATAGGACTTCGCGTTCGGGTCGGCCTCAATCTTCGCAACGATGCGCTGCAGGTGCCGGAAACGGCGCGCCAGATGGAACGCCTTGCGAGTCATGTCGACAACATAGCCACCATAGAACGACCTGCGGGATTCCAGCGGGAGGCCCGGCCTGCGGTCCTTCCGGAACTTGAGCCGGATCAGGCCCCATTGCAGCGGATGCAGGTTCTCGATCTTGACGGCGCTCGAGAACCACATCAGCACGGGCATCAGCCGGCGGACGTTTATGCCGGTGGCATAGGCCCGGCGCAGAATCGTCTCGATGTGCTCGCTGGTATAGAAGATGTCCCAGGCCGAGCGATAAGCGCCCTTCCACTCCTCCTTGGTCATCTTGGAGTGGCCGGTGACGACGTGCTCGACGTCGTATTTGTTCAGGTCGGGGTCCATCCAGACCCCCTTCTCGAACAGCACTTTGTGATCTTCGGAGCCGGGCAGGGGCGTCAGCACGAAGAACTCGATCATATCGAGCGGCAGCTCTTGCTTGATGATCTCGAGGTCGCGCCGAATCAACTCCGGCGTGTCGTTCTCGAAGCCGAGGATGTAGCCGGCAAAGGTCATAATGCCGACGGCCTTCCAACCGAGCAGCATTTTGCGGTACTCGGTGATCTTGTTCTGCCGCTTCTTGGCGGCGATCAAGTTCGCGGGGTTAATGTTCTCAAGCCCGATGAACACGCGTGTGACGCCGGCGCGATGCGATTTCTCGATGAAGTTCGGGATCTTGTGGCAGAGTGTATCGACCTGGATCACGAAGCGGACGTCCATGCCGTCCTCTTCGCGCAGCTTGATGATCCGATCGTAGATCGCTTCCCAGTCCTTGTTGCGGGCGAAATTGTCGTCGGTGATGAAAAAGCGCTTAATCCCCTGATCCCAATTCATGCGAATGATCTGCTCGATCGAGTCGGGGGAGCGATAACGTGACTTGCGTCCCTGCACGTTAATGATGGTGCAGAAGGAGCACTGGAACGGGCAGCCCCGGCCGGCATCGAAGCTCGTCACATTGCCGATCGTCCG
This sequence comes from uncultured Alphaproteobacteria bacterium, assembly GCA_963804515.1. Taxonomy (GTDB): domain Bacteria; phylum Pseudomonadota; class Alphaproteobacteria; order Rhizobiales; family Methyloligellaceae; genus Methyloceanibacter. Next base: position 808,944 of record CAWDQR010000008.1, read on the forward strand.
CTTGATGAAATCGTGCGGTAGGAAAGGCGGAGAGGCGATGTCGCCGATGCTCGGGAGCTCCTTCATGTGGTCATAAAGGGGCTTGAGTTCGCCCTTGGCAGCGTCCTCAAGGACCTCGTCGAGCCCTCCTTCGGCTTCCCCCGCGTAGATGGAGATGCCGAGCTCTTGCGCGACTTTGATGTCGGCCTGGGTCTCGGACAGCATGGCGAGACAGCCGGAGACATGGAACCCGCCGATCATCACTTGGACGCCCGCCTCCCGCAGCGGCCGGGCGATGTCGAGCGCCCGCGGGAACTCGTTCGATTGCACGCCGATCAGCCCGACCATGCCCAACCCGCCGTGGCGGGCGATGCGTCGCGCGAGCTCTTTCGGCTTCACGCGCGTATTGGTCTCGTCGATAGCCGTGACATCGATAGCGACGTCAGGGCCAAGCAACTGCAGTGCAGCGGCGCCTTGTGCCAGGCTATAGACCGCGGCGAGCGAGTTGGACGGCATGGTCGAGCGGAGCCACTGCACGACGTATCCGTTCACGTCATAATGTGATGGCTTGATGAGGATAAGCTGAAAACGCCGACTCGCTGCCTTGGTCAACATGCGTCGGCTCCCGATTAGAGGTGTTCATATTCGGGGAAAAGTGAAGGCGGCTCACGTTCTTGGCGGTTCGTCGCAAGCCGCTATGGCCGGCGCCTGAAGCGTCACTCGCGTGGAAAAACCCCCGAAGCGAACACCTTTGCGCTGCCGCTGGTGTCCCTGGACGGTGCGGCAGTCATTGGCATGAACAGAACCACATTACGGAAGCGCCGTCCAACGAATAGGGGCGATGCCATGCGCCTTAATTGCGTCTGGCGGCGCGGGATTTGGCGTCACGGTCGAAGGAGGCGATATCCTTGGCCAAAAAGTAGTTGAGCATGGTGCGGATGGTGGCGATCACGGCGAGCTTGCCGATGTCGTCCCAGGTGGGTGCCACCGCCGTCCGCACCAGGTCGGCGGCGAGCGCAAATTCGAGCGCAAGCAGGATCCAGGTTGCGAATTTGAGCCAGATCTCGCGCCCGCGCGGAGTGTCCGCCTCGCGCTGCCAGATCGCTTCAGCCACATGCGCGAGCGCCTGCACGGCGCCGAAGGTGACGACAAGCACGGCGCCGGCCTGAATGACAAGTGCAACGAATTCGGCAATCTGCTTGAACTGGCCGTCGATCGCTATGGCTGATTCCCCCCGACTTCAGATTGGTGCGAACCGCCGATCCGGTGCAAGCCGGATTCGGGAGCTCACAATTCGCCGGTGCGGAATTGGGCACGGCCGTGGCCGAAGGACCAGTCCTCGTCTCTGTTCTCGACCATGGTGATCATGACGTCGGAGGAGGGGGCGATGCCGCAAGCAAGCTCGAGCTCTTCGCAGAGAAAGCGATAGAAGGCTTCCTTCTGCTTCTTCTTGCGCGGCCGGGTCGTGATCTGCACCACAACCACCTTGTCGCTGCGCTCGATGCCGAGCCCGGTGTCCTCGACGATCATATGCGCGCAGGGATGCTGTTGCAGGATCTGGTAGCGGTCGCGGGAAGGCACATTGAAGGCGGCGAGCATCGCCCGATGCGCCGCGTCGAGCAGGGCCTTCAGTTCCACATCGCTCCTGCCTTCGATGACGTCGATCCGGATGAGCGGCATGACCCTCAAACGTCCTTCGCCATCTCGCGCAGCTTGAACTTCTGGATCTTGCCCGTTGAGGTCTTGGGCAGCTCGGTGAAGATAACGTGGCGGGGGCACTTGAAGCGGGCAAGCCGCGGCTTGCAGTAATCGATGATCTCCGCCTCGGTGACCTTCGCCCCGGGCCTGATCTCGATGAAGGCGCAAGGCGTCTCGCCCCATTTGGGGTCGGGCTTGGCAACCACGGCTGCCGCCGCGACGGCAGGATGCTTGTAGAGCACGTCCTCCACCTCGATGGAGGAGATGTTCTCCCCACCCGAAATGATGATGTCCTTGGAGCGGTCTTTCAGCTGGATGTAGCCGTCTGGATGCAGCACGCCGAGATCGCCGGAATGGAACCAGCCGCCGACGTAAGCGTCTTCGGTCGCTTGTCGATTTTTGAGGTATCCCTTCATGACGATGTTGCCGCGAAACATGACTTCGCCAATGGTCTCGCCGTCGGCCGGCACGCGCGCCATGGTCTCGGGGTCCATCACGTCGAGGCCTTCCAGCGCCACGTAGCGCACGCCTTGCCTTGCGCGCTTCGATAGGCGCTCCTCCGGCGGCAGCGCGTCCCATTCGGCATGCCACTCATTGATGGTCGCGGGCCCATAGGTCTCGGTCAGCCCATAGAGATGGGTGAGCTCGAAGCCTGCCTCCGCCATGCGCGCGAGCACGGCCTCGGGCGGAGGGGCGGCGGCATGGTTGAAGGCGACGGCGTGGGAGAAGCTCCGCCTCTCGCCCTCCGTGGCATTCAGCAGGCAGGACATGACGAAAGGCGCGCCGGACAGATGCGTTACCTTGTGATCGGCGATCGCGTCGTACATCGGCTTAGCCCGCACGGCGCGGAGACAGACATGGGTGCCGGCGACCACTGACAGCGACCAGGGAAAGCACCAGCCGTTGCAGTGGAACATCGGCAAGGTCCAGAGATAGACGGGGTGGGCGCCCATGCCGGTGGCGATGGTGTTCGCGTAGCACATCAGCGCGGCGCCGCGGTGATGGTAGACGACACCTTTGGGATTGCCGGTGGTGCCGCTCGTATAATTGAGCGAGATGGCGTTCCACTCGTCTGACGGCATCTCCCAGGCATAGCCCGGATCGCCGCTTTCGAGCAGCTCCTCATAGTCGAGCTCACCCGCGCGCTCGCCTTCGACCCCGCATTCGAGGTCCCGATAGTCGATCAGCAACGGCCTCACCCGCGCCTGCGCCACCGCCTCCTTGATGGTGGGGCCGAACTCGGTATCGGCGATCAGCACCTTGGCGTCGGCATGGTCGAGCATGAAGGCGATGATGGGCGGATCGAGCCGCGTGTTGATGGAATGCAGCACCGCGCCGGTCATCGGCACCCCGTAATGGGCCTCCAGCATGGCAGGCGAGTTGGCGAGCATCACCGAGACGGTGTCGCCCTTGCCGATGCCGCGCGCGGCAAGCGCCGAGGCGAGCCGGCGGGAGCGGGCGTAGAACTCGGCATAGCTGTAGCGCCGCTTGCCGTGGATGATAGCGGTGTAATCGGGGTGAGCGCTTGCGGTACGCTCAACGAAGGTGAGCGGCGTAAGCGGCTGATAGTTGGCTTCCGTCTTGCCGAGATCGGTGTCGTATGGGCTTTTCATGCCTTGGGCGCGTTTCCTTGTCGCACCCTAGCCAAGCTCAAGCCCTCCAAGCAATTCCCCTCGTAGCCGAGGGGGCTCGCCGATCAGCCTCTCGAATAATAGGCAAGCGTCGCCGCAAACCCTGCAAACGCGGCGAAGATCAAGACCAGAAGGAGAATTTCGCCCGTGCTCATGCTGCACCTCGCCACCGGATCAGAGGTATGCAAGCATCGGGGATAAATCGGCGGTAGCGCTTTGATCTACGTCAAAGCCGCGCTTGGCCGGTCGCTCGCCGGCCGGGGTGCAGTCGCCAGGGCGCGACTTAGTGCTGTGGGTCCCGCTTCAGATCTTTCAGCCTGGCGAACACGGAGTCGGCATCCGGGACCTCTTCCTCCTCCTCGGGAGCCGCCATGGCCTCGCGCGCTTGTTGAGCCAGTGCGGTTGCCATCGGCGCCTCGCGCTCCGGCGGAGCCGCGGCGATGCTCTCCTCGGCCGGGATCAGCGTTTCGACCTTGGCCGGCTCGGGGGCATCGCCCCGCTCGCGCTCGAGCTTGGTCGCAGCCTTCTTCACTTCAGCATCGAGGTCGGTCTGCGAGCAAAGCCCGAGCGCCACCGGGTCCTGAGCTTGAAGGCTCGGCGAATTCCAGTGGGATCGCTCGCGGATCGCGATGATCGTCGGCTTGGTCGTGCCGACCAGGCGCATGATCTGGGAGTCCTTGAGCTCGGGATGATTGCGCAAGAGCCAGAGAATGGCGTTGGGCCGATCCTGGCGGCGCGACACGGGCGTGTAGCGGGGCCCGCGCTTCGTCTTCACCTCCGGCACCTCGACCTTCGGCTCGGCGAGGCGCAACCGATAGGCGCTGTCCTGCTCCGCCTCGGCGATCTCATCGCGCGTGAGCTGGCCCGAGGAGATGGGGTCCATGCCCTTGATGCCGTGGGCGACGTCGCCATCGGCGATACCCTTCACTTCGAGCACATGCAGGCCGCAGAACTCGGCGATCTGCTCGAAGGTGAGTGAGGTGTTGTCGACCAGCCAGACGGCGGTCGCCTTGGGCATGAGTGGGGTACGGTCCATGGACTTGCAAAACCTGTAAGAGAAGGCATGGTCTCTCGCCCCCTGAAGGCTGCGAGAGCCGATCAAATTCGATTGAAGGGGAAGAGCCCTATATAGGGTGCTCCGGCCTTGGACGCAAACGGTTCGGGGAGTATTTCCGCTGGCCTTAGGGGGTATCGGGGCCTCGCCCTTCCGTCACCAGCACGATCTTGCCAATGTGAGCGGGGTCGTCGATGCGCCGATGGGCAGCCGCGACATCAGCGAACTGGAAGGTCGAGTTGATCACGGGCTTGAGCTTGCCTTCCGCCACGAGCGGCCAGACGCGGCTCTCGATGCCCCGCGCCATGCGCGCCTTGGCCTCGGCGCGTTGGGCTCTGAGCGTGGAGCCGGTCAGCGTCAGTCTCCGCATCATGAGCCGCATCAGGTCGATGTGGACCTTGGAACCTTGCAGAAAGGCGATCTGCACGATCCTGCCTTCAATTGCCGCGGCGCGCAAATTGCGCTCCACATAGTCGCCGCCGACCATATCAAGGATGACATCGGCGCCATGTCCGCCCGTTTGCTCGCGCACGGCTTCGACGAAATCCTCCTCGTGGTAATTGATGGCGCGGACGGCGCCCAGCGCCTCACAGCGCTGAACCTTTTCCTTGCTTCCGACCGTCACGATTACATTGGCCCCAAACAGGTGCCCCATTTGGATGGCGGTGGTGCCGATGCCGCTTGCGCCGCCATGGACCAGCAGCCAGTCGCCGCTCTGAAGCCCCCCGCGCTCGAAGACGTCGTGCCACACGGTGAACACGGTCTCGGGCAAAGCAGCGGCCTCGACCATCGACAGCCCTTGGAGCACTGGCAGCGTGGTGGTTTCCGTCGCCACGCAGAATTGCGCATAGCCGCCGCCATTCACGAGCGCTGAGACCGCGTCGCCTTGCTTGAAGCGCGTGGCACCCGGGCCGAGGGCCGCCACCGTCCCTGCGACTTCCATCCCCAGCAGATCCGATGCGCCTTTTGGCGGAGGGTAGAGACCCTGACGCTGCAGCACGTCGGGACGGTTGATGCCGGCCGCCTCGACCGCGATCAGCACTTCCCCCGGACCGGGAGTGGGCACGGGCCGCTCGGCCAGGTTAAGCACCTCGGGGCCGCCTTGGCCTCGTGTTTCTATGACGGTCATGGTCGTGGGCAGCATCGAAGTCTCCGCGCCACCTTTCGAGCACAAAGCGCAACGCGATGCTATGCTTGATATGCGATCACGGAGGGGACGCATGGACCTCGAAGACATCGAACCGAAGAAGGCCAAGGCGCACGAGCTCGGCACGGATCTGTCCAAGCTTTCCATCGGTGAGCTTGCCGCGCTGGTCGAAGCGCTAAAGGCGGAGATCGCACGGGTGGAAGCAATCATTGCGGCCAAGCAGTCCTCGAAAAGCGCGGCGGACGCGGCCTTCCGGCGTTGAGGGGTTCGCTGCTCCACGCTGACACGAAACCCCTTCCTTTAGGTAAACCGCGGCTTAGCGTTAACTCGTTGTTAGCAGGTTTAGGCTAATTTCAACGTTATCCAGTCCTCTGGATTTGAGTGGCCTGTCCACTCTGTTTGACGCCTCCCTGTTAACTTCCTGAGCCGCCTCAAGGCGGCTCTTTTTTTGGCCAAATTCAAGCCCTTTAACCTTTGTGCGCACACGGGGGCGGACGAGCTCGCCATGTGGCATAGTATGCCGTGGGCACACGCGTTGAGGGGGAGTAGCCGATGGCAGGGAAATCAAGGAGCGGTGACCGCGGCAGCGTCACCGTCTCATTCGGCGCGAAGTTTGCGCAATCCGATCAGTTCAGAAACGTTTTCCGCGAGGGCATGGCGCTGGTTGAGGTCGCCGCGAATTATCTCGACGGTGATGGGCGCAAGGAGGCGCGCAAGCTGCGCCCGCCGCATTCGCTCGCCTATGCCACGGAAAGCATGCGGCTCACCACGCGGCTGATGCAGCTTGCCTCTTGGCTGCTGATCCGCCGGGCGGTCAGCGAAGGCGAGCTGACGCTTGAGCAGGCGATCGAGGAGCAGCGCAAGATCAAGCTTCCCGTGAAGGGGTGCGATCAGCCGAGCCGGGATGCGAACGCGCTGCCGCCGAGGCTGAAAGCGCTGATCGAGCAAAGCATCAAGTTGCAGGAGCGGGTGATCCGTCTCGACCAAATGCTCGGCTTCGAGCAAGCCCCCGCGACGGAGGACATCGATAATCCGTTGCAGACGCAACTGTCGCGCTTGCACGCGGCCTTCGGCACCAAGGCCGACTAGCGGCCTATTTGAGGAAGCCTTCGTATTTCCGCTTGAAGCGGGTCAGCCGACCGCCGCGGTCGATAAGGTGCTGGCCGCCGCCGGTCCAGGCCGGATGCGTTTTGGAATCGATGTCGAGCTTGAGCGCCTCGCCCTCTGCCCCATAGGTCGAATAGGTGACGAACTCGGTGCCATCGGTCATCACCACTTTGATGCGGTGATAATCGGGGTGAATGTCCTTCTTCATGGCCGTTTTGCCTTGGAAATCGCGATATTTGTTGCGGGCTTGAGCCTATAACGGAAGTTGAGCACGGGCACAAGACTGCGCCGGAAAGGCGCGGGGCTTAGACCTTTCCGCGAGCGCGCTCGCCACGTACATTCCCCCTATACGAAAGATCCGCGAAGGGCTACCCCAGCTCGTGACAATCAAACCAAACGGTCAAGACCGGCACGCTCCGCTTCCCGCCTCGGCTGCGGCGGAAGCGGAAGGAGAGCGCCGCGCCGCGCTCCGCCCGCTGCTGGCGCTCAAGCCCTATATTCTGCGTTACAAGGGCATGGTCGCTGCGGCCCTCGTGGCGCTCATCGTCGCGGCCGCCGCCACGCTCGCCGTTCCTCTGGCGGTGAGGCGCATGATCGATGTCGGCTTCACCGGGATCGAGCCCGACCTGGTCGACAAATATTTCGCCACGCTCCTCGGTGTCGGCCTCATCCTCGCCTTTGCCAGCGCCGCCCGCTTTTATTGCGTGAACTGGCTCGGCGAGCGGGTGGTCGCCGATATCCGCACCGACGTGTTCAAGCATCTGACCGGCTTGAGCCCCGCTTTCTATGAGACGGTGCATTCGGGCGAGGTGATGTCGCGGCTCACCGCCGACACCACGCAAATCAAGGCGGCGGCGAGCAGCACGATCTCGCAGGCCTTGCGCAATATTGTGGTCATGCTGGGCGCCGTGGCCATGATGATCGTGACGAGCCCGAGACTGTCGCTGCTCGTGCTCCTTGCCATTCCCCTGATCGTGCTCCCGCTGGTGGCTTATGGCCGCGCGGTGCGGGCGCTGTCGCGGCAGGCGCAAGACAGCCTCGCGCAAGCCTCGGCCTATGCGAGCGAGAGCCTTGGCCAGGTGAGGGTGCTGCAAGCCTTCACCCATGAGCGCGCGGCGAGCGCCCGGTTCGCCGATGCCGTCGAGCAGGCCTTTGCAGCGGCGAAGGCGCGCACGAAGGCGCGGGCCGGCCTGACGGCAATCGCCATCTTCCTCGTCTTCGCGAGCGTGGTCGGCATCTTGTGGTACGGGGCCCAGGACGTGCTGTCAGGCACCATCACCGGCGGTCGTCTCGGACAATTCGTGCTCTATGCCGTGCTCGCGGCCGCATCGATGGGTGAGCTCAGCGAAGTGTGGGGGGAGGTGAACCAGGCGGCTGGGGCCGCGGAGCGATTGGGCGAGTTGCTTGCGATGCAATCCCAAATCAAGTCGCCGCGCCATCCCGTGCTGCTGCCGGAGCCGCCGCGTGGCGAGATCGGTTTCGACGAGGTCGCGTTCTCCTATCCCACGCGTCCCGCCGTCAGCGCCTTGAACGGAGTTCTCGTTTCGGGTGAAGCCGGGCGAGCGCGTGGCGATCGTGGGCCCCTCGGGCGCGGGCAAGACCACCATCTTTGCCCTGCTGTTGCGCTTCTACGATCCCATTGCGGGGCGCGTGAGCGTCGATGGCGTACCAGTGAACAAAGCGAGCCTTACCGAGCTCCGCTCGCGCTTCGCCATCGTGCCGCAGGAGACGGCGCTGTTCGCCGACACCGTCGCCGCCAATATCGCCTATGGCGTCGGCGAAGCGAGCCGGAGCGAGATCGAGAAGGCCGCGCGCGCGGCCTTCGCCCATGATTTCATTGCGAGCCTTCCCCAAGGCTACGACACCATGCTCGGCGAGCGGGGCGTGACCTTGTCGGCGGGCCAGCGACAGCGCATCGCCATCGCTCGGGCGGTGTTGCGCAAGGCCCCGATCCTTTTGCTCGACGAGGCGACGAGCGCGCTCGATTCGGAGAGCGAGACCCTGGTGCAGCGGGCGCTCGATTCGATCATGGAAGGCCGCACCACGCTAGTGATCGCGCATCGTTTGGCGACGGTCACGCGCGCGGACCGCATCCTCGTGCTGGACCAGGGGCGGTTGGTGGAGGAGGGGACGCATCAGAGTTTGCTCGGCAATGGCGGCATCTATGCGAGGCTTGCCGAGCTGCAATTCGCCACCGACGCGGCCTAACCTCCGCTTACTTCTCTCCTTCCGCAAGGCGCGCCGCGAGGCCGCTGAGCAGAGCATCGTGCACGCCGGCATCCTCCAAATGGCGGAGCGTCTTCAGCACATATTCCACATTGCCGCCCACCTGGCCCTTGCCGCCGCGGACGATGCGGACCTGCTGCTCGAGGGAGAGGCCGCCCGCATATTGGGCATGATTGCGGTCGACCAGATAGCAGAGCGCCCGCACGCCCCGGCCCGATCCGTCGAGCAGGCGTACCGGCCGCACCGCCTCGTGATAGACGTCGGTGACCTGCTCGCGCTCGCGCAAATAGGCGATCGTCTCCGCCTCGGCTCCCGCGGTCACGGCGAAAGCGACCCCGCGGCAGGCGCCCCCGCGATCGAGCCCGAGCACGAGGCCGGGCTCAGCATAGGTGCCGCGATGCACGACGGAATAGACGCAGAGCGCGCGATGGGCGCCTTTGAGCAGCGCCGGCACTGCCGCTTCGAAGGCAAAGCCCGGCCGCCACATCAAGGAGCCGTAGCCGAACACCCAGAGCTCAGCCATTCCAAATCCCAAGTCCGGGTTGCCCGCCGATGCGACTCGTTTCGCGCCTAATCTTCGTGGCCATGGGGGCGGCCGAAATCGGCCGCGGGCGTATCCTGCCCTGCCTCGATGATGCCGCGGCGAATGGCGCGGGTGCGGGTGAAAAGCTCGAGCAGTGCCTCCCCATCGTCCCAGCGGATCATGCGCTGCAGCGCCGCCAAATCCTCGGAGAAGCGGCCGAGCATCTCCAGCACGGCTTCCTTGTTGTTGAGGAACACGTCGCGCCACATCACAGGATCGGAGGCGGCGATGCGGGTGAAGTCGCGGAAGCCGCCCGCGGAGAATTTGATCACCTCGGAGCGGGTGACCTCCTCGACGTCGGCGGCGGTGCCGACGATGTTGAAGGCGATCAGGTGCGGAATGTGGCTCGTGATGGCGAGCACGATGTCGTGATGCTCGGGCGTCATGATCTCGACGGCGGAGCCGAGCGCCCGCCAAAGTGCCGCGACCTTCTCCACGGCGGCCTCGCAGCTTCGCTCGCAAGGGGTCAAGATGCACCACCTCCCGTCGAACAGCTCGGCGAAGCCCGCATCCGGGCCGGAATACTCGGTGCCCGCGATCGGATGGCCCGGGACGAAGGCCACGCCCGGTGGAAGCTGAGGCACAACCTGGCGGATCACCGCCGCCTTCACCGAGCCCACCTCGGTGACGATGGTGCTTTTCCCAAGATGCGGCGCGATTGCCTCCACGGCTTCAGCCGTTGCCCCCACGGGCACGGCGACGACCACGAGCCCGGCCCCGGCGGCAGCCGCCGTCGTGTTCGCAATCTCGTCGCAAAAGCCGAGCTCGGACGCGCGAGCGCGGACCTCGGGCGAAAGATCGTAGCCGACAACCTTGCGGGCGAGCCCGCGGGCCTTGATCCCGCGCGCGACCGAGGAGCCGATCAGCCCAAGACCGATGACGGCGATGGTGTCGAACAGAGGCTCGGTCATTGGCGGCGAGTACCATTCGCGCCCATGAAGGCTTTGAGCGCACCGAGCACCGCGAGGTTATCGTCCTCGGTGCCGATGGTCATGCGCAGCGCGTCGGGAAAGCCATATTCTTGCACTCGGCGCAAAATGATCCGCCTCGAATGGAGGAAACGATCGGCCTCGACCGCCGATCGGCCCTTGGTCTTCGGGAAGTGGATCAAGAGGAAATTCGCCACGCTCGGAGTGACGGTTAAGCCAAGCGCGGACAGAGCCTCGGCCATGCGCCCGAGCCAGACCTCGTTGTGCTCGGCCGCCCGCTGCATCAGCGCGCGGTCTTCGAGAGCCGCGACGCCGGCAGCGATGGCGGGGCCGGAGACATTGAACGGCCCCCTGATGCGGTTCAGCGCATCGGCGATCGCTGCCGGGCAGTAGGCCCAGCCGATCCGGAGCGAGGCCAAGGCATAGATCTTGGAGAAGGTCCGCGTCATCACCGTATTCTCGGTCGTGGCGACGAGCTCAATCCCGGATTCATAGTCGTTGGCGCGCACATATTCGGCATAGGCCGCGTCGAGCACGAGCAGGACGCTTTCAGGCAGGCCTGCGCGCAAGCGCTTGACCTCGTCGAAGCTCAGATAGGTGCCGGTCGGATTGTTGGGATTAGCGAGAAAGACCATGCGCGTCGCGGGCGTAACGCGCGCGAGGATGGCGTCCACATTGGCGGTGAGCGCGGTCTCGGGCGCGACGACCGGGGCGGCACCCCGCGCCAGGATGGCGATCCGGTAAACGAGAAAGCCGTGCTCCGAGTAGATCGCCTCGTCCCCTGGGCCGAGATAGGCCGAGGCGAGAAGGTTGAGGAGCTCGTCGGAGCCCGCGCCGCAGACGATACGCGCCGGATCGAGCCCATAGAGCTTGGCGATCGCCTCCCTTAAGCGCGTCGCCGAGCCGTCCGGATAGCGCGACAGGTAAGGGGCGGCCGCAAGGTAGGCTTCGATGGCGCGTGGGCTTGGCCCAAATGGCGTCTCGTTGGAGGAGAGCTTGATCACGGGCTCTGCCCCCTCGAGCCCGCTCTTCCCCGGCACATAGGGCGCGATGTCGAGGATGCCTTGCCGTGGGCGCAAAGCCCGCTTCGCCGTCATTTCTGCTGCTCCTGGTTCTGCGCGGCGAAGCGTCGCTTCCGCCATGCGCGGGGCCTCTCATAGGACCTTTCCTTCAGCGAAGGCAAAGAAAAGATTGACTTTCGACAACAAGCTCCTAGCTAACCTCGGACTTACGGTTTTGGGGATATTTTGGTCTCGTGGGCGACAGACGGCGCGCCGGTTGCGGGATGAGACCCCCACGGGCTGGAGCGGATTGGGCGAGTGAGATGAGCGAGACTCCTGCGGCTGAGATCTTCTCGGACCATTCGGTACGGCTGGCGCAGATCGCCAATCCGCAGAGCGAGATCGTGCATTTCGGCAGCGACCAAGCCTTGCCGCTCGACTGCGGCGACAAGCTCGCGCCCTTCTCCATCGCCTATCAGACCTACGGCACGCTGAACGCGGACAAGTCGAATCTCGTGCTCGTCTGTCACGCACTCACGGGCGACCAGCACGTCGCCAACGTCCATCCCGTGACCGGCAAGCCGGGCTGGTGGGAGACCATGATCGGCCCCGGCAAGCCGATCGACACCGAACGCTATTTCGTGCTCTGCCCGAATGTCATCGGCGGTTGCATGGGCTCGACCGGACCGAGCTCGATCAACCCCGCCACGGGCAAGGCTTACGGCCCCGATTTCCCGGTCATCACCGTCGGCGACATGGTGCGTGCGCAGGCGCAGCTCCTCGACCATCTCGGCATCCCCGACGTGCTCTGCGTGCTTGGCGGCTCCATGGGTGGCATGCAGGTGCTCGAATGGGCGTCGACCTATAAGGATCGCGTATTCGCGGCGGTGCCGATTGCTTGCGCAGCGCGCCACTCCTCGCAGAACATCGCCTTCCACGAGGTCGGGCGCCAGGCCGTCATGGCCGACCCGGATTGGTGCCAGGGCCGCTATCTCGAGGACGGCAAGAGTCCGCGCAAAGGGCTCGCGGTTGCCCGCATGGCCGCCCACATCACCTATCTCTCGGACGACGCGCTGCACACGAAGTTCGGCCGCAATCTGCAGGACCGCGAGAAGGTCACCTTCGGCTTCGACGCCGATTTCCAGGTCGAGAGCTATCTCCGCCATCAGGGCTTGAGCTTCGTCGACCGGTTCGATGCCAATTCCTATCTCTATATCACCCGCGCCATGGATTATTTCGATCTCGCCGCAGATCATGGGGGCGTGCTTGCCAACGCCTTCCAGGGCACGCGCACGCGCTTCTGCCTCATCTCCTTCACCAGCGACTGGTTGTTCCCCACGGAGGAGAGCCGGGAGATCGTGCATGCGCTGAACGCCGTGGCCGCCAATGTCAGCTTTGTGGAGCTCAAGACCGAAGGCGGTCACGACTCCTTCCTGCTGCATGAGCCGGAGCTGTTCGACACCATCCGCGGGTTCCTGAACGCCGCCGCGCGCCATCGCGGTATCGCCGAGGCGGAAGGATGGCGTGCATGAACCTTAGCGTTCCTCCGCATTCCGTGCGCGGCACCGACACCGCGCGCGTCGACCTGCTCTTGATCGCCGATTTGGTGGAACCAGGCGCACGCGTTCTCGACATCGGCTGCGGCGACGGCACGCTGCTGCGCATTCTCGCTTCAAGACGTAGCGTCGACGGCAGGGGCATCGAGCTGAGCCAGGCCGGGGTGAACTCCTGCGTGGCGCAAGGGCTCGCCGTGATCCAGGGCGATGCCGACACCGACCTCGTCTACTACCCCGACCTTGCTTTCGACTATGTCATCCTCAGCCAGACCATCCAGGCGACCTACTCCCCTCGCCATGTGCTGGAGCAGCTGCTGCGCATCGGTCGCCGCGCCGTGATCTCCTTCCCCAATTTCGGCCATTGGCGGGTGCGCACGCAGCTGCTGTTCGGCGGCAAGATGCCCCGGACCAACAACCTGCCCGATCGCTGGTACGACACGCCGAACATCCACCTTTGCACCATCAAGGACTTCGTCGACCTTTGCGGCGATGTCGGCGCTAAAATCGAGCGCGCCGTGGCGCTCAACGCCTATGGCACCAAGCTCGGCGTCGCTATGCCGCTGTTCATGCAGAACCTGTTCGGCGAGCAGGCGGTGTTTCTGTTGTCGCGTTAGGTTCATTGTCATGCCCGCGAACGCGGGCATCCAGTAAACGCGGACATCAGCGAATGTCACGCAAGCGGGTGGTTACTGGATCGCCGGGTCAAGCCCGGCGATGACAAGATGAAGTGGCCGCCGTCTGCGGCGTCACTCCCGCCGGCACTGGCACGACGCGCCGGCGCAGCTTGCGGCTCTCCCGCACCGGGACCGCGGCATAGATCTGCTTGGTGGCCTCGACCATGATCACGCCGGAGAACGCCGGCCAGAGCAGGAGCCCGAGCCGCTCCCAGAACACCGGCCATTTGAGCAGGATGCGCCAGCCGAAGGGCGGCATATAGAGCGCGTGCTGCCATTCCTCCGGGGAGAACAGAGCCTCCTTCAACAGCTTGGCGAGCTGGGACCGGCTGAACGGCGTGCCGTGGCCGAAGGGCGTCCTGTCGACCCGCGCCCACAGCCCGCGGCGGTTGGGCACGATCAGGAGCAGCCGGCCATTCGGCGCCAGCACGCGCCACAGCTCCCGCAGCAGAGCGCGGGTCTTCTCGCTCCACTCCAGCATATGCACGAGGAGGATGCGGTCCGCGCATTCGTCCGGTAGCGGCAACTCGGTCTCGTCGACGAGCAGGCTAGATCCCTTGCCGTGCTCCGGCCAGGGGATGACGCCGAGCTCGGCCGGCATCAACGCGCCCACGGCACAAGCCTCACCGCGAAAGGCGCCAAGATAGGGCGTGGCAAAGCCGAGGCCGAACACGTTTTGGCCCTGCAAATTGTTCCACCGTGCCCTGAGCCTCGCCCCCAGCAGCCTGCGCACCACGAGCCCGAGGGGGGAGGCGTAGAAGTCCTTCAGATCGAGAGCATCGAGATGCATTAGGGCTTCAGCCTTGGTCGTCCTTCGAGCCACGAAGGATACTATCTCGTGAGGCTGAACGGTCGGCTCGATTTCAATCCCGCTTAAGGAGATGCTACGGTCCCCGCCGACAGCTCCTCGACGGCGGAATGAGCCATGGCCCGACTCGAAATTCACCAATTTCCCACGCGCGGCGACAATTATGGCGTGCTGATCCACGATCCTGGAACCGAGGCTACGGCCTCGATCGACGCTCCCGACGCCGAGGAGATCTTGGCCGCGTTGCATGAGAAAGGCTGGATGCTGACCCACATCCTCATCACCCATCACCACCACGATCACACCGCCGGCAATGAGCTCTTGAAGCGGATGACCGGCTGCACCATCGTCGGCCCGACACGAGAGGCACGGGGCATCCCCGGCATCGATGTGGAGGTCAGCGAAGGCGACAGCGTCGCAGTGGGGAAGGCAAGCGCGCTCGTGATCGACACCCCCGGCCACACCCGCGGCCATGTGAGCTATTTCTTTCCGGAGGACGGGATCGTCTTTGTCGGCGACACGCTGTTCTCGATCGGTTGCGGGAAGCTGCTCGAAGGCGACGCCAAGACCATGTGGCGGTCGCTGCAAAAGCTGATGGCGCTGCCGCCCGAGACGCAGCTCTATTGCGGGCACGAATATACCCGCGCTAATGCCAAGTTCGCGCTCACCGTCGAGCCCGGCAACGAAGCGCTGCAAGCGCGCGCGGCGGAAGTCAACGCACTGGCCGACAAGGGCGAGCCGGCCCTGCCAACGACGATTGCGCAGGAGCTTGCCACCAACCCCTTCCTCCGCCCATCGAGCCCCGAGATCCAGAAGCGGCTCGGCATGGAGGGGAGGGACCTCTGGGAGATTTTCGGCGAGACGCGGAAGCGCAAGGACAGGTTCTGACCGTGGCGGCTCCCCTCACCGCGGACGAGGTGATCGCAGAGCTCAAGCTTAGCCCCCACCCGGAGGGCGGGTATTACCGGGAGACGTTCCGCGACGCGCCGGGGCACAAAGGGCGCCCGCACTCCACCGCCATCCTGTATCTGTTGAAAGCGGGCGAGGTGTCCCGCTGGCACCGCGTGGACGCAGCGGAGCTTTGGCACTGGTATGGCGGCGTACCCTTGCTGCTCGAGGTCAAGGATGGAGAAGCGCGCCACGATCATCGGCTTGGCCCCGACTGGCTCGAAGGCGAGCATCCGCATGCGCTGGTTCCGGCAGGCGCTTGGCATAGCGCCCATAGCCTGGGCGCCTGGACGCTCACCGGTTGCACCGTGGCGCCGGGCTTCGACTTTGCCGGATTCGAGTTCGCCCCTGACGGCTGGGAGCCGTGACCCTTCGCGTCTGCATTCGACACCGCAGCACGCTCCCAATACCTCCCCTTGCGGGGAGGTCGCCGAGCAATCCGGCACTGGATAACTATTTTCGCCGGACCCGGCTCGGCCCTCGGCCAAGCCATCCCTCCCCTTGAAGGGGAGGGATGGAGACCGTGGCTAACGCTCTAGCCGACAAACTCAGCGCTGGCTCAATCCATGAACTGGCCGCCATTGATGGTGAGGGTCGAGCCGGTGATCCAGCCTGCCTCGGGGGCGGCGAGAAACACCACGCAGCGGGCGACCTCCTCGGCTTCGCCTAGGCGTCCGACCGGGATCTGCCCGACGATGCTCTTCATCACGTCCTCGGACACGCCAGCGAGCAGCTCGGTCCTGACGTAGCCCGGGGCGATCGCATTCACGGTGATGCCCTTGCGGGCGCTTTCGAGCGCGAGCGCGCGGGTGAAGCCGATCACGCCGGCCTTGGCCGAGCAGTAATTGGTCAGGCCGAGCTGCCCCTTCTGCCCGTTGATCGACGCGATGTTGACGATGCGGCCGAAATTGCGCTCGCGCATGCCGTTGATCACCGGCCGGGTCATGTTGAACAGCGAGTTGAGATTGGTGCGAATCACCTCCGACCATTGGTCATGCGTCATTTTCTGCAGCATGGCATCGCGCGAGATGCCGGCATTGTTGATGAGCACCTCGACGGGGCCGACCTCGTTCTCCACCTTCACCACGCCCTGCTCGCAGGCGACATAGTCGGTGACGTCCCATTTGTAGACCGGGATTTTCGTCTCCTTCTTGAAGGTTTTCGCGGCCTCGTCATTGCCGTGATAGTTCGCGGCGACGGAATAGCCCGCCTTCTTCAGAGCCCTGCTAATGGCGGCGCCGATGCCGCGCGTTCCGCCCGTGACCAAAGCCACCTTCCCCATATGCGTTCCCTCCCGTTAGGCGCTCTTGCGGCGCTTATCTTGAAGCCACACCTCGCACCGGCAAGCACCGGCGCGAGGCTCTGCACTCCCAAACTCCGCTCTAGTCGCGCTCGACGCACATGGCGATGCCCATGCCGCCGCCGATGCAAAGCGTGGCGAGACCCTTCTTGGCGTCGCGCCGCTGCATCTCGTGCAGGAGCGTGACGAGAACCCGCGCGCCGGAGGCCCCGATCGGGTGACCGATGGCGATGGCGCCGCCATTGACATTGACCTTGCTGGTGTCCCAGCCGAGATCCTTGTTCACGGCACAGGCTTGCGCGGCGAAGGCCTCATTGGCTTCGACCAATTCGACATCCTCCACCTTCCAGCCGGCTTTCTCGAGCGCCTTGCGCGAAGCGGGGATGGGGCCGGAGCCCATGACCTTGGGATCGACGCCAGCTTGCGCCCATGAGGCGATGCGTGCGAGCGGCTTGAGCTTGCGCTTTTTCGCCTCCTTGGCGGTCATCAGCACCACGGCAGCGGCGCCGTCATTGATGCCGGAGGCATTGCCAGCGGTGACGGTGCCTTCCTTGTCGAAGGCGGGTTTCAGCTTGGCCGCATCCTCGATCTTGGCGCCCTCGCGGATGTACTCATCCTCGCTCACGACCGTGTCGCCCTTGCGCGTCTTGACGGTGACGGGCGCGATCTCGTCCTTGAACTTGCCGCCTTTCTTCGCGGCCTCTGCCTTGTTTTGCGAGGCTGTGGCGAATTTGTCCTGCTCCTCGCGCGTGATCTGCCATTGTCGCGCCACGTTCTCGGCCGTGACGCCCATGTGATAGCCGTTAAAGGCGTCCCACAGCCCGTCTTTGATCATGCTGTCCACGAGCTCGAGCGCGCCCATCTTCTGCCCGTTGCGCAAATGCGCGACATGCGGCGCAAGGCTCATATTCTCCTGTCCGCCGGCAACCACGATCTCCGCATCGCCGGTCGCGATCTGTTGTGCGCCGACGGCGATTGCCCTTAGGCCCGAGCCACACACCTCGTTCACGCCCCAAGCGGTTGCCTCGACCGGAATGCCGGCGGCGATTGCGGCCTGCCGGGCCGGGTTCTGGCCCTGGCCGGCCGTCAAGACCTGGCCCAGGATGACTTCGTCGACATCGGCTGCATCGACGCCGGCCCGGTCGAGCGCGGCGCGAATGGCGACCTCGCCGAGCTTGTGCGCCGGCACGCTCGATAGCGAGCCATTGAATGAGCCGACCGGCGTCCGCGCCGCGCTGACGATGACAATCTCTTCGTCTTTCATACCAATCTCCACTTCCCCAGGGGTTCCAAGGTCATACCCTAGTGATTCTTCCTATGGAAGCCCACGCCCCCGGCCCCTTAGGGGTTCGGCAAACCTCTGGTGCTGCGCACAAAGATCGTGCTAGTGATTTCGCAGTTGCGGCATGGAGGCCTTGGCTAAGCAGCCGAGGGCCCAGGGAGTTTTAAGACACGTGGCACGGGACACCGACCAGGAGAGCCGGCCGGTCATCATCAAGAAATACGCCAACCGCAGGCTCTATAACACTGACACGAGCACCTATGTGACGCTTGAGGACCTTGCCGAAATGGTAAGGTCCGAAAGGGACTTCGTGGTGTATGACGCCAAGACTGGCGAAGACCTCACCCACGCGGTGCTAACCCAGATCATCGTCGAGCAGGAAAGCCGAGGCACGAACCTGCTGCCGATCCGCTTCCTGCGCCAGCTCATTCGCTTCTATGGCGACAGCATGCAGAGGCTGGTGCCGAGCTATCTCGAGTTCAGCCTCGACTCGCTCACCCGTCAACAGGAGCAATATCGCCGCCGCTTCGCTCATGCCTTCGGCACTGCGGCGTTCGATGCGGTGCAGGAGCAGGTGCGCAAGAACTTCGCCACCTTCGAACGCGCGCTCGGCCTGTTCAGCCCGTTCTCCGGGGTGGATGGGGGCGAGACCAAGAACGACCACGCTCTCTCTGGACCGGGGCTCAACCAAGCGCCGGCGCCCAGCAGCGACGACGAGATCGCCAATCTGAAGGCCGAGCTTATGGCCATGCAGGAGCGGCTCGAGCAGCTCTCCCGCCGCTAGTTAGCCCTTGCGGGACTCGCAAGTCGCATGGCGGAAGGGGTAGGCTTGGCTTGTCTTGACCAATTGCTGCGCCCGTCGGGCGCCCAGCGCGCAAAAGCGCGGCAAGCTCCGGCGCACCGAAGAAATAGCCCTGCATGTAGGCGATGCCGGCGTTTTCGAGGATCCGCGCCGTTTCCTCGTCGCCCACCTTTCGCCGACGGTGGAGACGCCGAAGCTGCGGGCCAGCTCGATCAGCGTCCGCACCAAGCGCTCGTCCTCGGCTTCCGTGCCGAGATTCTGGATGAAGGAGCCGTCGATATTGACCATGGCGAGGCCAAACGTCCTGAGGCTGCGGTAGGAGGTGTAGCCCGCGCCGAAATCGTCAAGCGCGACCGAGCGCCCCAAGGCCTTCAAGGCGCGCACGAACTTCACCGTCTCGGCGAAGTCCGAGATTGCCGCGGTCTCGGTAATCTCGATGGTGAGACGCTCGGTTAGGCTTCTGCCGTCCTCGCCGGTGAATTCCTCAAGTCCTTGCAGCCATTGGCCGTCGGTCGCCGTCTCGGCACAGACGTAAGCAAGCAAAGGCGGCCATCCGGTGATACCGATGCCTGTTTTTTTGCATCTCGGTTTATGAAAACTTGTGCGGGTCGGCGCCTGGGACAAAGCCCCCCCGCGGCCCATTTGGGCGGAAAGTCAGTCCTGGCGAGCGGGCTGGAAGCCTTCGCTCAGTTATCTCCACCCACGCTGTAGTCGCGGCGGGTGGCGCGGATGGTCACAGAGGAGCCGGCGATGACGTCGATCAGAGTCGTGAGCGTGATCAGGAAGAACAGCGACGTCGCCGCGGGCGGCCAGATGAGGAATAGGATCAGACAGATCACGAAGACGATCATGGAGAGCGCATGATCGACGACCGAATTGCCGCCGGTGCGCGTCGATTTCAGGATCTCGAAGAACAGCACGAATAGAGAGAATGCGAGCATCATATCGCTGAGCGTGATCTGCCACGCCCCGCCCGAGGGCATCGTCACGGAGAAACGGTTCAGCGTGAAGTGTCGGCCCCGGCGGATGCGAAGGCCACATAAGCCATCAAGACGAAGGCGAGAAGGGGGACCGACGCGACCCAGCTCGTCCGCCTATATCGGCGGACGGTCCTCTCCTCAGGCTCCACGATCGCCATGTCCTCCAACGTCCGGGGCGGCGCCCGGTTCCCCCGTCAGACCCCTTCCTTGACGGTGAGCACCTGACGGCCCCGATACCGGCCCGATTTCGGATCGATGTGATGTGGGCGGCGAAGCTCGCCTGAATCCTTGTCCTCGACATAGGCCGGCGCGGCAAGCGCATCATGCGCGCGCCTGTTGCCCCGCTTCATGCGAGAGGTTTTTCTTTTCGGTACAGCCATGGTCCAACCTTTGAGATGACCGCGGGGATTTCGCAGCGCTTTTCGTGCCCGCCCTTATAGGGGCTAACCCAGGCGCTGGCCAGAGGCGCGAATTGCGCGCTTCGCCGTCACTCTTGCGGCAATGCGCAGGCCGAGCGCGAGGCGAGAATCGGCAGTCTCTTCTCGATCGAACGGGCAATCCTCAGCATTCTTGCGCTTGGTTTCGCGGGATTGCGGAGGCGCGGACTGGGGAGCGCCGCCGCGAGCAGCAGCGCCTCCCGGCGGGTCAGCTTTGCCGCATTCTTGTGAAAATAATGCTGGCTTGCCGCCTCCGCCCCGAAGATGCCTGGGCCCCATTGCGCGATATTGAGGTAGACCTCGATCACGCGCTGTTTCGGCCAAAACAGCGACAGGAGATAGGCAAGCGGCACTTCGAGCACTTTGCGCACATAGCTCCGTCGCGTCCACAGATACAGGTTTTTCGCCGTCTGCATGGGGATCGTGCTCGCCCCGCGGAAGCCTCCGCCGACCCCTTCGCCTTCCTTGATCGCGTCCCTGACCGCGCCCCAGTCCACGCCCCAATGGTCGCAAAAGCGGCCGTCCTCGCTCGCGACCGCCGCGAGCGGAAGGTCCCGCGAGATGCTCGCCAACGGCACCCAGCGGCGCTTGAGCGTCGTGCCGCTGAGCTTCTCCGCGATCATCACCGGGGTGATGGGCGGGTTCACGAAGCGGAAGACAAGGATCGAGAGAAGCAACCCGGCAAGGACGAGCAAGACCACGCCTGCAGCGCGCCTGAGCCAGGGGTGCCGATGTTTGACCTTGGTGCGCGCGCCCATCGCTGCCTGAATCGCCGTGGCGCGCGCCTTGTACCCCCCGGTTGCCGTGAGGAGCAACGTGGTATTAGGGTCGCGCCCTAAGCCGAGAGACAATCGGCCTCGATCTCCTCCATTCCGCCCCTGCAGCATGGCCTTCACCCAAGAGCTCGAACGCATCGCCAGCCTGATCGAGGAGCGCCTCGATGGACTGCTTCCGCTCGAGCCTGCCCCATCGGGCGAGGCATGGCTTAGCGAGGCCATGCGCTATGCCGTGCTCGGCGGCGGCAAGCGGTTGCGCCCCTTCTTGCTCATCGAGGCGGCGCGCCTCTTCGGCGTGGCGGAGGAAGCTGCGCTCGACGCTGCCGCAGCACTCGAATGCGTGCATGGCTATTCGCTCGTGCATGACGATCTGCCGGCCATGGATGACGATGCCATCCGCCGCGGCAGGCCCACGACGCATATCGCCTTTGGCGAGGCGATTGCGATTCTTGCCGGCGACGCTCTCCTGACGCTTGCCTTCGAGATTTTGAGCCGGCGAAGCGTGCACGAGGACGCCTCCGTACGGGTCGAGCTCATCGCCTTGCTTGCTCAGGCGGCGGGCGCCAAGGGCATGGTCGGCGGTCAGGCGCTCGACCTTGCCGCCGAAGGGCAAAGCGTGGGCGCGATCGAGGTGGCGCGCATGCAGGCGATGAAGACCGGCGCCTTGTTCCAATTCGCTTGCGTTGCCGGCGCCGTTCTCGGGCATGCCGACGCTTTGGCGAGGGCCGCGCTCACGGCCTATGCCTCGGCGTTTGGCCAGGCGTTCCAGCTCGCCGACGATCTCCTCGATGCCCTGGGCGATGCGGTGGCGGTCGGCAAGGCCGTGGCCAAGGATGCCTCGCGCGGCAAGGCAACGCTCGTGGCCCTGCTCGGGATCGAGGCGGCGCGCGCGCGCCTCGCAGCGCTGGTCGAGGATGCGGAAGCATCGCTGGCACCGTTCGGGGACAGGGCTGATGGGCTCAAGGAAGCCGCGCGCTTCATCGCTGAACGGCACAGTTGAACGGGAGCGTGAAAATCCCGGAAGGGGCGGAGGAGGGCGCAGGGCGAAGGAAAATGGCAGCAGCAAAGAGCGGTAAGCAGCGGACGAGCAAACGGCATCACAGCCTGTACGAGCACCTTCATGCGCATCTCAGGTTCATAATCGCGGTGCTTGTCGGTGTCGCTTTTTGGATTGCCGTCCCGCTGAGCGGAGGCATCACACGGGTGCTTGCGGCGTGGAATGTCGCAGGTTGGCTCTATGTCCTGCTCATTGGCACCATGATGCTCAGATGCGAGATCGAAGGCATCAAGCGCCAGGCGAGCCTAGAGGAGGAAAGCCGCACCCTCCTTCTTATCCTTACCACCTTCGCCTCGGTCGCCATGGTGCTCGCCATCGTGGCACAGCTCTCGGCGCTCCACGAGGACCATAGCTCGGGGCGCACGCTCAAATTCGCGCTCTCCTTCTCGACGATCCTTGTCTCCTGGTTCCTCGTGCATATGGTCTTCGCGCTCTATTATGCCCATGAGTTTCACAGCGAGAGCCACGAGCGCTCGCGCGGCTCCGGCGGCGGCCTCAAATTCCCGGGTGAGCACATTCCGGACTATCTCGACTTTGTCTATTTCTCCTTCGTGGTCGGCACTACGGCACAGACCTCCGACGTCCTGGTCTCCTCGCGGAAGATGCGCCATGTGGTGACGCTGCACGGGCTGCTGTCGTTCTTCTTCAACACGACGGTGATCGCGCTCGTGGTGAATCTCACCTCGCAGCTTGCGGGTTAGGACGCGGGCGGGACTCAGAGCGCGCAAGATCCTGTGGGCGCGGGTTGCATGACGAACAGGCGATGTACGGGGTTTTGCGCGAGAATTTGCACGAAGCCGATTGGTGGCCGAGACGACCTCCACGCCCTGACCCGCCGCGGTAAGCTGCAACTGAAGGTCGTTGCCGCTTCAGCCAGAAATTTCCTGGGCTCGGGTCTTTGGCCAGCCGCCGAAATTGGCATGAACCTCGGGCTTGTCCCGAACCCTGACCTGGACCCGCGCCAGATATTTGTCCGGCCCCGCAACGGCGCGCGGGAAGATCGACACGCTCATCGCTGTCACGAGCTGGGCACTATGCTTGGCAAGGTGATCGGCGTCATAGACGCGCGTCCAGCAGCCGAGCCAGGGATCCTTGGTTCCACCCGCGGCGGCACTCATGCAGCAAACGAGAAGCGCAAGCGACGCCGGAAACGGTGTGACCCGCATCAAACTCTATTCCGCCGCAGTGCGGCCTCTGCCGACGTGCCCGAAGCGGCGCTCGATATAGTCGAGCACCATCTTCTTGAAGTCGGCCGCGACGGTCGGTCCGCGCAAGGTCACCGCCTTCTTGCCGTCGATGAACACGGGCGCCGCGGGCGCTTCGCCGGTGCCGGGCAGCGAGATGCCGATATCGGCGTGCTTCGATTCGCCGGGCCCATTGACGATGCAGCCCATCACCGCGACGGTGAGCGTCTCGACGCCGGGATAGCGGCGCTTCCAGTCCGGCATGGAGTCGCGGATGAAGTCCTGGATGTCGCGGGCAAGCTCCTGAAAGGTGGTCGAGGTGGTGCGCCCACAGCCGGGACAGGCGGCGACGAGGGGCACGAAGCTGCGGAAGCCCATGCTCTGCAACAGCTCCTGGGCCACCTTCACCTCCAGCGTGCGGTCGCCTTGCGGCTCTGGCGTGAGCGAGATGCGGATGGTGTCGCCGATGCCTTGCTGCAGCAGCACGGCCAGCGCCGCGGCGGACGCGACGATGCCCTTCGAGCCCATGCCCGCCTCAGTCAGCCCGAGATGCAGCGCAAGGTCCGAACGTGCCGCCAGCATGGCGTAGACCTGGATCAAATCCTGCACGGCGCTCACCTTGGCGGAGAGCACGATCCGGTCGGGCCCGAGCCCAAGCTCCATGGCGCGATGGGCGCTGATGAGTGCGGACTGGGTAATTGCTTCATGCATCACGGCGCGCGCGTCCTTGGGCTCGGGCGCTCGCGCATTCTCATTCATGAGCCGGGTCAAGAGATCCTGGTCGAGGCTTCCCCAATTGACGCCTATGCGGACGGCTTTGCCGTGGCGAAGCGCGAGGTCGACAATCGCCGCGAATTGCTTGTCGCGCTTGTCCTTGAACCCGACATTGCCGGGGTTGATACGGTATTTGGCGAGCGCCTCGGCGCAGGCCGGATGCTCGGCAAGCAGCGTGTGGCCATTATAGTGGAAGTCGCCGATGAGCGGCACATCGACGCCACGCGCATCCAGCCGCTCGCGGATATGGGGCACCGCTGCGGCGGCCTCGGCGCGGTCCACGGTGACGCGCACGAGCTCAGAGCCCGCGCGGGCGAGCGCGGCCAACTGCGCCACCGTCGCCTCGATATCGGCGGTGTCGGTATTGGTCATTGACTGCACCACGATCGGGGCACCGCCGCCAATGGTGACGGCCCCGATGCGAACTGGGACGGTGCGGCGCCGCGCGCTACCCTGGTCGGATGAGCGGCCTTCCACGCGAGAAGCCTCCTTGCCTGCGGCGACCTTCAACATG
The DNA here is from genome assembly GCA_963804515.1 of uncultured Alphaproteobacteria bacterium. Classification (GTDB taxonomy): domain Bacteria; phylum Pseudomonadota; class Alphaproteobacteria; order Rhizobiales; family Methyloligellaceae; genus Methyloceanibacter. The sequence goes on from CAWDQR010000008.1 coordinate 833,391, forward strand.
CGTCAGATAAACCAGATTTAGGGGCGCCGCGCCAGCGCTTGGACCGGCGATGTGGCCTGCGCTTCTCCCGCGAGCGCGACACCAGTGCCGCACGCGCCTCAGCCCTGCAGTTGGTTTCCGACGCAACATCGCGGGCTAGATTCCGGAGCTCGTAAGGACGTACGTTACGATGTGTCTGCAATCGCTCGTAAGGAAGAGTCCCTCGGAACCGGGCTTGCCGGCCCCGAAGAGATGCAAGGCGGCAACAGGGCCGTAGGACTCGCCTTTTCGGTGATCCTGCATGGCCTGGCGCTGCTTTGGCTCCTCGTCGTGGGGCCGTATGGCACACAGGGGTCGGTGGGTGGCCTGCGCATCGTGCCCGTTGAGGTCGAACTGATCAGCGAGGACACGACCCCGCCCGCTGAGCGGCGCGTGGCGGCTCTGCCCCAACCAAGTGTGGCTCAACAGCCGTCCTTCACCCCGACGCCCGTCGACGTCGCGCCAGAAAAAACACAGCCTCTTGCGGACGAACTGGAAACAAAACTCCAGGCGCTCGCGAAACTCCGCCAGCCCGAGTCGGTTACGCCGAGCGAGCAAAACGGCTCCGGTGGACCAAATATGGTGGCAACAAACGACGATGTGACCTCAGGACGACAGGGCCTGTATAGCGTCAAGGATTTTATACTCGCCCAAGTCGAACGCCGTTGGAATTTGGATCTGGCGACATTGGGAAATAACCAATTCTCCGTCCCGATCCATGTCGAAATAACCAGCGGTGGTGTCGTCCTCAAGGCCGAAATCGTCGACACCGCTCGCTCCACGGACCCCGCCTATCGCGAGATCGCAGTCAGCGCTCGCAACGCGGTGCTTTTGTCGTCTCCGCTCTCGCTGCCGGCCGGCCATTACCAAGGCGTGATGGATATGGTCTTGTATCTGAACCCCAGAGACACCTTGCGATAGTTTGCCATAGGCGCTTGGAACGGGTTTCATCTCACGTCAAGGGAGATCCCTGGCGACGCGAAAGCCCGTGAGACTGGAGTAATCATATTCACCACCGCCGGGTCCGCTCCCGCTGCGCGCGGCGGAGCGTACGAAGGTCGGCAAATTGTCCCAAGATCCCCCGCGAATGACATATCTTTTGCAATCTTTGTCGGTCCACGCGCTGCCGTCCTGTGGGGCGCGTACGTAATTGGGGTGCCAGCAATCGGCGGTCCATTGCCAGGCGTTGCCTAGCATCCCGTAAAGGCCGAAGGGATTGGGCGCAAAGCTGTCAACGTCGGCCAATAGCCGATTGTCCCACTTGCTGCCGCAGCCGTTGCAATTGGCTTTGCCGATCCCAACGTCATTGCCCCACCAGCGCGCTGTCGTGGTTCCCGCACGCGCCGCATACTCCCATTCAGCTTCTGTCGGCAGACGATAGGGCCCATTCGCAAGATCCGTTGCCGTTGCCGGATGTTCAATGCGGACCTTGACGTTCAACCACGCGATATATTTTTCCGCATCGCGCCAATCCAGGCAGACAGCCGGCCACCGCAGCGGCTCCCCATAATAAGGCGAATAGGCCCGACCGTGTCCGGGAGAATGCCATTTCATATCCAAGATCGGATTGCAGGCCGCGGGTTGGTAGCCGGTCTCTCTCAGGAAGGTGAGAAATTCCTCGCTGGTGACGTCATATTTGCCGAGCGCAAATGCCTTGATGGCGACGCTATGCTGCGGACCCTCGGAGTCAAAGCGCCCGCTCTCGCTTCGCGGGCTTCCCATGACGAAACTCCCGGACGGTATCCCGACCATGATCGGACAAACTGAACATTCCTGAAATTCGCGATCCTTTTGGATCTGGGCGAGGCTCGTGCCGGGCGGAACGAGTGCAAGCAACGCGATAACAAAAGAGGGGAGCAATCTTCTCGGCACGGATTGCCTCGCGTTACGCGAGCGGAGCGGGGTGGCCGCAAATTCACTGTCGAGCGGTTAGCCCCTCGTCGCCCTCCCCCGCAAGGGGGAGGGGAGTCGGGTCGCGCCCGCAGGAATAGGATTACGACGAGAGGGCTTCCGACAGCGTCTCGATATTGTTGCGGAACATGTCGAGATAGGACCCGGCCGGGCCCGACGGGTCGGACAGTGCATCGGAATAGAGCGTGCCCCCGATCTTGGCGCCGGTCTCCCTGGCGATCTGATCGAGCAGGCGGTGGTCGGTGACGTTCTCCATGAACACCGCCGGAATCTTTTCCTTTTTGATCTGCGTGATGATCTTGGCGACGTCCTTGGCCGAGGCTTCGCTTTCCGTGCTCACGCCTTCGGGGGCGATGAACTCCATCCCATAGGTTGCACCGAAATAGCCGAAGGCGTCATGAGTGGTGATGATCTTGCGGCGGTCCGGCGGGAGCTTGGCGATCGCCTCTTTCACCGTCGTCTCCATCTGCGCAATGCCGTCGAGGAATTTCGCAGCATTGGCCTCATAGGTGGCCTTGCCGTCGGGATCGGCGGCGATCAGCGCGTCGCGGATATTGGCAACGTAGATCTTGCCATTGGCGAGGCTCTGCCAGGCGTGGGGGTCGGTGATCGTCTTCTCGTCCTCGACCATCGTCCGGGGCGCCACGCCCTTGCTCGCAGTCACCACGGTCCCTTTGAAGCCCGACGACTTCTCGAGCCGCGTCATCCAGCCTTCGAGGCCAAGGCCATTGATGAAGAGGATTTTCGACTCCGATAGCTCCTTAGTAGCGGCTGGCGTTGGCTCGTAGACGTGGGCGTCCCCGTTCGGACCAACGAAGGTGAAGACCTCGACGCGATCGCCGCCGACTTGGCGCACCATGTCGCTAAGAATGCTGAAGGAGGCAGAGACTTTGATCGGGTCGGCGGCTTGCGCTCCCGCCCATGGGCTGAGCACCGCGGCAAGCGCTGCCGCAATGATGAGAAATGAACGTCTATGCATGGCACGAACTCCTTGTCTTCGGGTTCAAGCTTCAAGGTGCTTACGCGGCAACAGCTGCCACAGCACGCCGCCTCTCGAGCCAAGCAGCATGGAGAGGAGATAGCCTGCGCCGCTAGTCAGAATGATCGCCGGGCCCGTCGGCAAATTGGCGTAGTAGGAGAGCAACAGCCCGACGGTGCTCGCAGCAAACGCCGAGGCGACCGCCGCGACGATGAGCATCGAGATGTCTTGGGCCCAGAAGCGCGCCGTGATCGCAGGCAAGAGCATGATGCCGACCACCATCAAGGTGCCGAGCGCTTGGAATCCGCCGACCAGGTTCATCACCACGAGCACGAGGAAGAGAAAATGGGTGGGTGAGCTGAGTGGGCTGACGGTGCGCAAGAAGTTCGGATCGAAGCATTCGAGCACGAGCGGGCGATAGATGATGGCAAGCGCCACCATGGACAGCGTGGCGATCGAAGCGATCAGGATCAGAGCCTGGTCGTCGAGAGCGAGCACGGTCCCGAACAGGACGTGCAACAGGTCGATGCTGTTGCCCTTGACCGAGACGATCAGCACGCCGAGCGAGAGCGAGAGCAGGTAAAAGGCGGCGAGGCTCGCATCCTCGCGCAGGACCGTTGTTCGCGCGACGAGACCGGCAAGGAGCGCCACCGCAATTCCGGCGATGAAACCGCCAAGGCTCATCGCCGACACCGAAAGACCGGCAACCAGGTAGCCGATGGCGGCGCCGGGAAGAATAGCGTAACTCATGGCGTCGCCCATCAAACTCAGCCGCCGGAGCACCAGGAACACCCCGACCGGGGGCGCTCCTAACGAGAGCGCAAGGCAGCCTACAAGCGCTCGCCGCATGAAGGCGAATTCGACGAAAGGGTCGATAAGGGCGTGGATCACGCCGAGATCCGCTCGCTGGCATCCTCGCCGCGCTCGCAAATTTCCGCCTGCTCGTCCCAGGCCTCGACGAGCTGGCGCGATTTGGCAAGGTGCTTCGGCGTCAGCACCTGCTTGGTCGGGCCCCAGGCCACGACCTCACGCGCGAGCAGCAGCGTCCTCGGGAAATGGGCCCGCACCTGATCGAAGTCGTGAAGTGCGGCAATGACGGTGCGGCCTTCGGCGTGCCAACGCTTGATGATGTGAAGCAGATCCTCGATGGTCTTGGCATCGACGGCCCTGAACGGCTCATCGAGCAGGATGACGGCGGCGTTCTGCAAGAGCAGTCGGGCAAACAGTACGCGTTGAAATTGTCCTCCTGACAGCGCGCCGACCCCTCGCTGCGCCAGGTCTTGCAGGCCAAGCGTCCGTAGCGCATTGGCCACCGCCGTGCTGCGCGCTTGGTCGAGGCCGCCCCACATACCGATGTCGTGCCAAAGGCCCATGGCCACGGCATCGAACACCGTGATTGGGAAGGTGCGGTCGATCTCGACCTGCTGGGGCAGATAGGCGATGTCACGCCGTTCAAGGCCGTCGAGGCTAACCGTTCCGGAGAGAGGTTTGAGCTGCCCGACGATGCCCTTGAGCAGGGTCGATTTGCCGGCGCCGTTCGGTCCGACCAGCGCGAGCAACTCGCCTCGGGCGACCTCGCCGCTGATGTGATGCACGGCAGGGTGGCGGTCATAGCCGAGCGTCAGATCGCGAAAGTCAATGGCGGGGCGCTTGTCGGTGGTCATGCGAGCGCCCAAAGCAGCACCGAGGCCCACAGCAGGCTGGCGAAGACGGCCACCATGGCAAGCCGGGCCAACACCGAGAGGCGCAACAGCGAGAAGCCGAGCGCCGGATGGGCGGTCGCCAAGCGGTTAGCGCCTCTGCCTATTCCGCTTGTCTGGTCCATAGGCCGGCGCTTCCTCAACGATTGGTCGATTTCAGAGGCGGGGCAGTCTGGCGCGAAGGCTCTTGCCTCCGCGCCGGGTCCCCGTCCTTGTCTCAAGCCGTCATGGCCGGGCGACACGCTTCGCACAGGCCTGCGATCTCGAGCGTCACCTGCTCGGCCGCGATCTCGTCCGGGGACAGCGCGAGCAGCGCCGCCTGGTCGTCTTCGCTCAATGGAATTTCGACCACCCTCTGGCATCGGCGGCACATGGCGAAGGCGAACTTGCCGTCGCAGGCGCCGTGGCCGCAGGCGACGAAGGCTGAGCGGGACTGGAGACGGTGCACCATGCCGAGCTGCATCAGCTCGTTCAGCGCCCGGTAGACCGTCGGTGGATGGGAGATGCCCGCAACCCTGACCCGGTCGAGGATGGCATAGGCGCTCAAAGGTTCGTTGGCTTTGCGCAGGCAGGACAGGATCTGTCCCTGGTTGCGCGAGAGCTTGGGGGCGTGGTGATGGGCGGCATTCATGCGATGATATAACATAACATCGCCGCTGGGCGTCAAGCCCGGGACAAGGGGTGGACCATCTGACGCAGCGCTTGCGAGGGGGGCTAGCGCTCGGTTAGCTTGAGTTCGATGCGGCGATTCTTGCGCAGCGCTTCGTCGCTATCGCCGGTGTCGATCGGCTGGAACTCGCCGAACCCGGCCGCCACCAGCCGGTTCGCCGGCACGCCCTTGTCGATCAGGTAACGCACGACGGAGATGGCGCGCTCGGCCGACAGCTCCCAGTTCGACGGGAAGTTCGCGCTGGTGATCGGCTTGATGTCGGTGTGACCGTCCACCCGCATCACCCAGGCAATATCGGACGGGATCTTGCTCTCGAGCTGCTTCAGCGCGTCGGCCAGCTTGTCGAGCTGCGGGGTGGCCTCGGATTTGAGGTCGGCCGAGCCCGAATCGAACAGCACGTCGGAGGCGAACACGAAGCGGTCGCCGGCGACCTGGAAATCGGGCCGGTCGCCCAACGCCTCTCTAAGCTTGCCGAAAAAGTCGGATCGGTAGCGCGCCAGCTCCTGCACCTTCTTGGCCAAGGCCACATTCAGCCGCTGGCCGAGGTCGGCGATCTTGACTTGGCTCTCCTTGTCCTTGACCTCGGAGGCATCGAGCGCCTCCTGCAACGCAGCGAGTTGCAGCCGGAGCGCCGCGAGCTGTTGATTCAGGATCTCGACCTTGGCGAGGGCGTCGTTAGTGATCTGCTTCTGCTGGTCGAGCCGGCCGCCAAGCGCGGTCGCGCGGGCCTCGGCGCCTTCGGTCTTGCCGCCCTGCTCGCCGATCAGCGCGTTGAGGCGCTGATTCTCCTTGTCCTTGTCGAGGAGGGTCGCCTGTAGCGAGGAGAGGTTGTCCTCGAGCGATTCCTTTTTGGAGCGCTCCAGCGCCAACAGCTCGGTGAGCTGCGACAGCTGCCGGTTGAGGCGCGACAGCATCGTGTCCTTGCCGCTCGCCTGCTGGGTGACGAAATAGTTGGTGAGCATGAACAGCGACATGAGAAACGTCACCACCAGCAACAGGGTCGAGAGCATGTCGACATAGCCGGGCCAATAATTGGTGGCCGCCAGCCCCCGGCGAGTCCGCGATAAGGCCATGGCTAGCTCCGCTCCTCATGCGCGGGCAGCTTCGCCTTGTCGGTGATCTGCCTCAGCACCATAGCGAGCTCATGCTGCTGCTGGGCCTGCTCGTCGGCCCATTCGCGCACCACCTTCTGCTCGGCGCGCATTTGCCGGATCAGCTTCTCCACGCCTTGCGCGAGGTCCTTCACGGCGTCGCCAGTATTGTCGCCAAGCAGGCGGAGCTCGATCTTCTCGCTCAGATCCGAGAGCGAGCGCTGCATGTCGAGCAGAGCGAAGCGGAGCTGTGGGGGCACGCCCGTGACGGTCAGTCCTTCCGCCGATTGAAGCTCGGTGATGCCGGAGAGCCAGTCTTCGAGCTCATTGTAGAAGCGGCTCTGGGCGTGGCCGGCCTGCAGGTCGAGAAAGCCCAGGATCAGCGAGCCGCCAAGACCGAACATGGAGCAGGAGAAGGCGGTGCCCATGCCTTTGAGCGGTCCGGCGAGGCCCTCTTTGAGCTGATCGAACAACATCACGCTCTCACTCGCATTCGTATCCAGCGCGCCGATGGTGGCGCCGACCGAGCTCACCGTCTGCAGCAATCCCCAGAAGGTGCCGAGCAGACCGAGAAACACCAGGAGCCCGACGAGGTAGCGCGTCGTCTCGCGCGCTTCGTCGAGGCGCGAGGCCACGGAATCGAGCAGCGAGCGCATCGCGCCAGTCGCCAAGGACAAATGGCCGGTGCGGTCGCGGAGCATGGTCGCCATGGGAGCGAGCAACACCGGAGTGGTGTCGACGGCGAGCCCGGGATCGGAGATGCGGAAGCTGTTGACCCAGCGGATCTCGGGATAGAGGCGCAACACCTGGCGGAAGGAGTAGACGATGCCGACAAACAGCACGCCGATGATGAGGCTGTTCAAGCCAGGATTGGCCAAGAAGCTCTTGCGCAATTGCTGCGTCTGGCCGTCGAGGATGATGGCGAGCAGGATCGCCAGGATGAGAAACAGACTCATCCGCCAGAGAAAGACTTGCGGGTAGGTGAGCTTCGCCTTGTAGGTGGTCGTCGCTGCCATTAGTGCCGTCTGGTGAGTCGGGGCCGAACGCGGGGGCAGAGATTAACCGAATACTAAGACGGGCAAAACGGCAACCTCAGGGCGAGCTGAGCATATAGTCTTGGTCGGTTTGACTTGTGAGAGGATCGGCGACGCAGGCCATCGTCACTCGTGGGCGAGCGGCTCAGGACCCCGAAGGGACAGCCGCCACCGCAGCGTGGTCGGCCGCGGCCATCTTCAGCTGCTTCAAGAGCTTGCGGTGGATGGTCTCGTTGCCCGCGACCACGCTGCCCTGCTCGAGCATTCGATCCTTGCCGTCGGCATCGCTGATGAAGCCGCCCGCCTCGCGCAAGATGACAATGCCCGCGGCGAGATCCCAGGGGCCCAGACCCCGCTCCCAGAACCCGTCGAAGCGGCCGGCGGCGAGCCAGGCAAGATCCAGCGCCGCGGCGCCCGTGCGCCTGATCCCCGCCGAGGCCGCCATGACGGCCTGCACCTCCTTCAGGAATAAGTCGTGCCCGGTCTTGCCACGATGGGGGATGCCGGTGACGAGGACGCAATCGGCGAGCTCGGTCCTGGCGGCGACGCGGATGCGCCGGTCGTTGAGATAGGCGCCCTTGCCCCGCTCCGCGGTGAACACCTCATTGCTTGCCGGGTTGTAGATGAGGCCCGCAACCAGCTCGCCATCGCGTTCAAGGGCAATGGAAATGGCGAAGAGCGGGATGCCGTGCAGAAAATTCGTGGTGCCGTCTAGAGGGTCGACGATGAAGCGGTGGCTGCGATCGGCGCCCTCCACCTCGCCTTGCTCCTCCATCAGCAGCCCGTAGCCCGGGCGGGCGCGGGTGAGCTCCTTGTGCAGGATCTCCTCGGCGCGGGTGTCGGCGGCGGTCACGAAGTTGGCGGGGCCCTTGAGCGAGACTTGGAGCTGCTCCACCTCGCCGAAATCGCGGGCGAGGCTGCGGCCTGCCTTGCGGGCGGCGCCGAGCATGACGTTCATCAGAGCAGACGTGGGCATGTCGCTTCTTGGGTTTGTTGCCGCAGCTTGTTTACGTCATTCTGGCGGAGGCCGGACTCAGCGAAAGAAAAAATGCAAGGCTCGCGCGAAGTCATGCCGGCTTTCGCCGGCATGACGACAGTCCGATAGCACGGAGCCAGGCGCTACTCGGCGCGCCTGACGTAAGTGAGCTCGTTGGTGTCGACGACCACGCGCTCGCCGGCCACGACGAAGGGCGGCACCAGGATGCGAACCCCGTTCTCGAGCTTCGCGGGCTTATAGGACGAGGCCGCGGTCTGGCCCTTCACCACGGGATCGGCCTCGACGACCGCGAGGGTGACCTGGTCGGGGAGCGAGATACCGATCGGCGTACCCTCATGGCTTTCGACCGTCACTTTCATGCCGTCCTGCAAGAAGGCCGCGCGCTCCTCCAGGAAATCCTGCGGGAGCTGGATCTGCTCATAAGTGTCCAGATCCATGAAGGTGAGCATGTCGCCTTCGGCAAAGAGGAACTGGTAGTCCTTCTGCTCAAGCCGCACGCGCTCCACGGTCTCCGAGGAGCGGAAGCGCTCGTTCAGCTTCGTGCCGTCGATGGCGTTCTTGAGCTCGACTTGCGCATAAGCCGGACCCTTCCCGGGCTTCACGTGTTGGGTTTTGACCGCGACCCAAAGGGCGCCCTTGTGTTGGATGACGTTGCCGGGGCGAATCTCGTTGCCGTTGATTTTCATGAAGCCCGCTCGATTCGAGAAATTTGGCGCGGCTGTCTTTAAGGCGTGGGGGCTCGCCGCTGTCAAGGGCAGCGCGTCATTCGGTGAGGCGATCGTCGCGCCAGGCCTCCGCCGCCTTGTCCGCCGCCGCCCGCTGCTCGGGGGTAAGCTTGGAGAGCATCAGGTCGAGATCGAAATCGCTCACCCCGGCCGCGCGCGCGAGCAGATGCCATTTGGCGGCCTGCACCGGATCGGCCTCCACCGCGACACCACTGGCATAGAGGCGCGCGAGCCGGTTCTGGGCGACCGGATTGCCCTGCTCAGCCGACATGCGGAACATCTTGGCCGCGCGCTTCTCGTCCACGGCGATGCCCTCGCCCTTGAACAGCATCACGCCATATTCGACCTGAGCTTCCGACACCCCGGCCTCGGCGGCTTTGCCCGTCCACTCCGCGGCCTTCGCCTTGTCCACGGAGACGCCGCGCCCGAATTGATAGAAACCGCCGAGGTCGTACTCCGCCTCGGGAAGGCCCCCCTCGGCGGCCTTCTGCATCCATTCGACCGCCTTCTGCTCATCGGCGGGGCGTCCCTTGCCGTCGAGGTAGATGAGGGCAAGATTGTATTGCGCCGAGGCATTGCCGCTCGCCGCGGCCTTCTCGAACAGGTTGGCGGCAAGCGTGAGGTCCTTCTTGACCCCGTGGCCCTGCAGGACAAGCGTCCCGAGGGCGAATTGGGCGTTGGGATCGCCGAGATCGGCACCCTTGGCGTAGACGTCGGCGGCCTTCGTCAAATCCTGCGCGACCCCGAGGCCTTCCTCATAGATCTCGCCGAGAAGCGTGTAGGCCTCTTTTGACCCGTGCTCGGCCTCGCCCTCGGCGAGCTTGATCGCGGTCAGATATTGGCCCTGGGCAAAGGCAGTGTAGGCGGGGCTCTCGGCGGCTTGCGCGCAAGACCCGCTGGTCGCGACCAGGAGCACGGCGGACCAGAGGCCGCGGCGAGTGCGGGACCCCGTCACGCCGCGGTCCTGACCTGACGCAGCGCCGCGCCGATCCCGGCGATGCGCTTGACGGCGTCCTTAGCCTGCAAAATCGCTGTGGACAGCGCGACGAAGTCTGCCCCGAGGCTTGCGAGCGTCTCCGCCTCTTCGGCGGTTTCGACGTCCCAGGCGACCGAAGGCACCACGAAGATCTCCGCCCACCAGCCAATGAACTCGGCGCGCCGATCGGGCTCGCCATCCCCCTGCATGGGCCCAAAGGCGATATAGTCCGCGCCAAGCTCAGCCATGACCATGGCCTCGTGCCGGCTTGCGATGCAACCCGCGCCGATGATTGTGCGTTGATCTAGATGCTCACGCGCTCGCCGGTAGAGCGACACATCCGCAGCGACATGGACGCCGTCGGCGCCGATTCGCTCGGCGCGCTCGGCATCGTTCTCGATGAGGAAGGCCACCTCTCGCTCGCGCGTGATCTCGCGCAGCCGGGCGTCCCAGGCCGAATCGATCGGGGCCCCGTCGCTGCAGAGCAGGATGCAAGCCACGTCAGCCTCGTCCATGGCTTTCGCCACCGAGGTCTCGAGCGCGGCCGAAGGCCCCGCTGGAAGCTTGAGATAGAGGCGGCAAGGGGCCATGGCTGCAACCATCATCGGGGCTCCGCTTGCGTATCCGCACGCATTGAGGCGGCGTTAACAGCGTCCGTCTCAAATCACCTAAGCCGTGGCGCTGTCAATGTCTGCCGCGGCCACCAAGCGGCCACCAATAAGACCAACGGGAGGAGCAAAAGGTTGTTGAACATTGGCATCGCTTTCACCACATTGTCACAAAGTCGCTCAGTCGAAGAAGCGAGGGTCGCGACGCCGCTTGAACGCAGCGGGAACGGCACGGTGAGGGACCCGAAATCACGATGAGCCAAACTGACGCTTTGCAACAGGCATTGATGAGGTTCGGCGCCTCGGTCGATACTCTGGAGCGCTTCTTGGGTCAGCTTTTCGAAGATCGTGACTCGATGGCGAAGCTCAAGGAGCAACTGCGGTCCTTGACCGACGAGCGAAATCGGCTCGCCGCGGAGCTCGATGCGGAGCGCGGCCGGGCGGGGCGGCTTGAGGCCGCCAATAGCGAGGTCTCCGGCCGGCTTGAAGCGGTGATGGGGACGCTGCGGGACATGGCGCCCGCCAAGGGGGTTGAACTCTAGGGAAGCTTGTCATGGGTCAGGTCAGCGTCACGCTCAACGGGCGTACCTATCGCCTCGAATGCGGGGAGGGCGAGGAGGCGCACCTTATCGCGCTTTCCGAATATCTTGGTTCCCACGTCGACACCATGAAGCACAAATTCGGGCAGGTGGGGGACGACCGCCTGATCCTGATGGCATCCTTGATGGTTACCGACGAGCTCTGGGAGGCGCGGCGCCAGCTGCAAGAGCTTAAGGCGAATTTGGCCGAGCTCCGCCGCGACAGGTCGGCGGCGGACGACACGGCCAAGACCATGCGCGCCGATCTGGCCGAGACGATCAGCGCCGCGGCCGATCGTCTTGAAATATTGAACCAGCGATTCGCCAACGCGGGAGGCGAGGGACCGCGACGCTAGTTTCGCTTTCGGTCTGCCGCTATAGTCCAACTCGGCGGGCTGCGAGGTGCGTTAGGAGCACTATTCCCCGGGCCCTATAAGATCCTATGGGAGCTGACACTGACGGGGACCATGGTCTCCGTCACTCGGCGCCCACCTACATGAGTAGGGACACCAGGGATCGACGCTCCGACGGCCATCGCGGCCTCGCTACTTTCGTAGCTTCCCGCCGAAGACGACGCCCCGCCAGCGCGCCTCACCTTCAAAGCCCCGCGATGCCGCCCGCTTTAGCGATTGGCTAGGGGCGCGGCCCGACGAAGCTGGCGGTAAGGTGCGGGATTGGGCTATTGACGCCTTGCCGGGCCCTTTCGAGCCTGGAGCTAAGCCTTTGTTGGCGCGCGGATCGGCTGCAGGCATGCGGATTCTATTTCTCGGTGACGTGGTCGGCCGAGCGGGGCGGGCGGCGGTCATCGAGTCCCTGCCGGGCTTGCGGACGCGCTACGGCGCCCATTTCGTCGTCGTCAACGGCGAGAACGCGGCCGGCGGGTTCGGCATCTCCGAGCAGATCCTGATCGAGCTCCTCGACGCTGGCGCGGATGTCGTGACCACCGGCAATCATGTCTGGGATCAGCGCGAGGCGCTCGTGTTCATCGAGCGCCACGACCGCCTGCTGCGGCCCATCAATTTTCCGAAGGGCACGCCCGGCCGCGGCGCCGGCCTGTTCAGGGCCTCCAACGGCGCCGATGTGCTGGTGATCAACGCCATGGGCCGCGTCTTCATGGGCGATCTCGATTGCCCGTTCCGCGCCGTCGATGCGGAGCTTGAGGCTTGCGGATTGAAGCGCGGCGCCGATGCGATCCTGATCGACTTTCATGCCGAGGCGACGTCCGAGAAGCAGGCCTTCGGCTATTTCGTCGATGGCCGGGCGAGCGCCATGATCGGCACGCACACCCATGTACCGACGGCAGACGAACAGATCCTCGACCGGGGCACTGCCTATATCAGCGATGCCGGCATGTGCGGCGACTACGATTCGGTGCTCGGCATGAACAAGCAGGAGCCGCTGTCGCGGTTCCTGACCAAGATTCCAAATGGCCGCTTCCAGCCTGCCCATGGGGAAGCCACGATCTCGGGCGTCGGCATCGAGATCGACGACGCTTCCGGGCTCGCCACGGCCATCGGCCCCGTCAGGCTCGGCGGCAGGCTGTCCCAGGCTGAGCCCGAATTCTGGCTGCAGGCGGCGTCCTCGGACTGAAGGCTTGGCGTTCAGGCCGAACGGAGCTTTGCTTTGTTGACGCCGGAGGCTCTGCCCTGAGCCGACAGCCGTTGCAGGCAGAATATGGCCTGATCGAGATTGTCGAGAGCGCCATCGGTGTCGACGGTTTCGCTGAAGAGCGCGATGCGGGCTTGCGCGACGTGCTTTGCCGCCTCGGTGCAGAGCTCGGAGAGCGTTACAGTGCGCTCCGCGTCTTGCGGCGTTGGCGCGGTGGAAGCTTGGACCTTGCGCGGCATCGATGCCCCCCTTCGGTTTCGCGGGCCGAGCGGCCCTCAAGCCCTGCTTTAGGCTTTCATTTGTTGTCGGACCATTAGGGTTAAGGCTTCGCTAAGATCGGCTTGGCTGGTAGCCGGGCGGCTATGGATTTTGCCCGCCCGCGCCCGTATAAGCGGCACCGTCCGTCAAGGCCGGTAACCAATAGGACTTTCGATGGCTGGCCATTCCAAATTCAAGAACATCCAATTTCGCAAGGGCGCCCAGGACAAGAAGCGCTCCAAGCTCTTTTCCAAGCTTGCCCGGGAGATCACCGCGGCGGCGAAAATGGGCCTGCCCGATCCCGCCATAAATGCCCGGCTCCGCGGTGCGGTCCAGGCCGCGCGTGCCCAGAACATGCCGAAGGACAATATCGAGCGGGCGATCAAGAAGAGCCAGGAGGCGGGCGGCGCCAATTACGAGGAGGTGCGTTACGAGGGCTTCGGCGCCGGCGGCGTCGGCGTCATCGTCAAGGCGCTCACCGACAATCGTAACCGCACCGCAAGCGAGGTGCGCTCGATCTTCTCGAAGTTCGGCGGCAATCTCGGCGAGACGGGCGCGGTCTCTTTCATGTTCGACAAGCTCGGCGCGATCGAGTTCGACGCGGCCAAGGCTAGCCCCGATCAGATGTTCGAGGCGGCGATCGAGGCGGGCGCCGAGGATTGCGAAGCGAGCGAGGACGGCCACGTGGTCTATTGTCATCCCGATCAGCTGCACCAGATCGCCAAGGCGCTCGAGGCGCGCTTCGGCGAGCCGCGCGCCGCGAGCATTTTATGGCGGGCGAAGAGCGGCGTGCCCGTTGACGAGGAAGCCGGCCAAAAGCTGTTGCGCATGATCGATGCGCTCGAGGACTCTGACGACGTGCAGAATGTCTACGCCAATTTTGAGATCGCCGACGAAATCCTAGAGCGCCTGAGCGCGTGAGGCGATGGCAGAGGCGGCCGGCGAGCTTGCGTAGCGTTTCCCCGGCAAGGGTATCACAATCCGCTCGAAGCCCAAAGCAATCTGGCAATACCCAGGTGAGCCGTGGACGCCTCGGAACCGACAATAATCCTTGGGAATGAGCGGCTGCGCCAAGCGCTTGCCGTCCGCGACTGGCTGGTCGGCGAGGCGCGCGAGATTACCGATCCCAATGTCATTTTAGAGGGTCTCTGCCTCAAGCTCAGAGACGCGGGCGTTCCGATCGACCAGGCAAGCAGCGCGATCGAGCTCCGGCACGCGGAACGCGCGGCCAATGCCCGCATCTGGGAATTCGGCAAACCTGCCCGGGAGCACGTCTACACGCATGATCGTGGCTCGGAGGCGACCGGTAGGCGGCCGCTCGCGGATGCCCATCGCCTCAACGAATGGATCTTTTCCTGGCTTCCCGACATGTCCGACGACACCTACGACATTGTCGCTCCGCTGAAGGCGGCGGGCTACACCCACCACGTCGCCGTTCCCGTCGTGCTCCCGAATGGCATGCGCAACGGCTTTACCTTTGCGACGCGCGCCCCGCGCGGCTTCTCGGGTCAGGACGTCGCCGTCTTGAGGTCCATCTTTCCCACGCTGGCGGCGATTCAGGAGATCCTCGCGCTGCAGCGCGTCATGCGCGAGGTGATGCGCATGTATGTCGGCGACGAGCCGCATCTTAGAATTCTCTCGGGCGACGTGAGACGGGGAGAGGTCTTGCGCATTCGCGCCGCGATCCTGTTCGCCGATATGCGGGACTTCACCGGATTAACCTCCCACCTCCCCGAAGAAGCGGCGACGGCCCTCGTCAATGAATATTACGACTGCATCGTGCCGCCGATCGACGAGCGGGGCGGCGAAGTGCTAAAATTCATGGGCGACGGGATTTTGGCGATCTTCCGCGCTGGCGAAGACGGGGATATCGAAGCCTGCATGCGTGCCTTCGCGGCGGCCCGCGCCGGTCTGTTAAGGGTGGCGCGCCGCAACGCCAAGAAGGGCGGAGCGATCCGCTTCGAGGTCGGCATCGCACTGCATTTCGGCAACGCGGCCTATGGCAATGTAGGCTCCGGCGCGCGTCTCGATTATACGGTCATCGGCCGCGACGTGAATCTTGCGTCACGCATCGCCGACCTTTGCGGCGAGCTCGATCAGAGTTTGCTCCTGTCGACGTCGTTTCAGAAGCGCTTATCGGAACATGAGCTGCAAGAATTGGGCGCGTTCCCGCTCAAGGGTGTCGACCAAGCGCAGACCGTGTTTGCGCCGGTGTCGGCATCAATCCGGGCTTGAGGCGCACCGCCTGCGTTTGATGGCTTGCACACGGCCCACGTCGGCCTAGTCACACCGTACCGTGCGCCTCCTCCTGGTAGCCGACCTCCATCATTCGCTTCCGCTGTTCGACTGGGTCCTCGAGATTGCCGGCGATTTCGACATGGTCGTGATGGCCGGAGATCATCTCGACATCGGTTCGCTCGTTGACGGTCGAGCGCAGAGCGTCGTGGTCCGGAAATATTTCAGCCGGTTGCGCGCGAGAACCCGGCTCCTGATCTGTTCCGGCAACCATGATCTCGATTCGCGCAACGAGGCCGGCGAGAAGGTCGCCAAATGGCTTGGAGGATCGCAAAACGAAGGAATCTTGTCCGATGGAGAGTCCTTCGTTCTCGACGAGACGCTGTTCACCATCTGCCCTTGGTGGGATGGGCCAGTCGCGCGTGCTGGTATCGCGCGCAGCTCGCCGAGGCTGCCGCGAAGCGGACGAAGCAGTGGATGACGAAGCAGTAGATTTGGATCCCTCACGCCCCGCCCGCGAAATCACCGATCAGTGGAGGCGCCCGGTATTTTGGCGATGTTGAACGGAGAGAGTGGATCGATCAGTATCGGCCGGAGATCGTTCTATCCGGTCACGTGCATCAGTCACCCTTCATAAAGGATGGCCCGTGGGTCGATCGCATCGGGCCCACCTGGATTTTCAATGCCGGGAACCAGCTTGGCGCTCGGCCGACCCACATCATCATCGATACCGACGCGGGCGAGGCGCTGTGGTTTTCCTCCGCGGGCAATCAGTTTACCCGCCTCTGCGACCCGCTCGAGCGGCCGGTGCCGTGGCTGGAAGCGATTCCGGATTGGCTCAGAGTCGCGGATCGGCCTCACCTTCCGGGCCGGCATGAATTCCTCGTGCTGATGGTGAATCAGCGTTTCGAGTATCTCTCCGACCATGCCGAAATGGTTGCCTTGTCCCTCGAGCTGCCGCTTCAGGTCGACGAGATAGGTCGTCGCGGCGTTAAGACGCTCGGCGAGCAGTTTGCCTAAGAAGAACGCGATCTCGGGATGGGATTTGAGAAGCTTTCGGCGTGCTCGAGCACAAAAACGCCGACCGGCGATGTGGCCCGGACGGTGGCGGTATGAGGCCGGTTGAGGAGCACGGACATTTCGCCAAAGAATGGCACCGGGCTCGCCGACGACGGCGACTTGCGCATCGCCTCTGAGCACCTCAACGCTGCCCTCGGACAGGATACTGCCGCCTGGAGGTTTTCCCCTCGGACAGGAGAATGGTTCCGGCAGCAAAGTCCGTCCGCGCGGCGCCGGCGCAGATATCGAGGATCAAGGCCATCGCCCGGTCCTTCTTTTTCCGTTGTGCAATCCACCTGCCGGATTAGCCCGTTAAGCCTCGACTGTCACCGCAGAATTTTGGGCCAAGCCGAGTCTCTGGTCGGATCTGACCGGGGCTGCGAGAGGTCCGCGAGGATGGCCCGAACGCGTTGCAGCTACCCCTTGAACCCCCCTTTCATGGCACACTCAGCCCGCTGATTCGTTTCCATCGCCGCCTGCTGCGAGGCGGGCGAGCGGGGGATCTCGAGGCACACACCATGCGATCCATTCGCATCGTCGGCATCGACCCGGGGCTCCGGCGCACCGGCTGGGGCGTGATCGACTTTGACGGCGTGCGGCTCGGCTTCGTCGCCTGTGGCTCGGTCGTCTCCGACGAGCGCGAGAGCCTCGCCGTGCGCTTGCGCCAGATCTTTGACGGCTTGCAGGAGGTGCTCGCGCGTCTTTCGCCGTCCGAAGCCGCGATCGAGCAGAGTTTCGTCAATCGCGACGCTTCCGCGACGCTGAAGCTCGGCCAGGCGCGGGGCATCGCGCTGCTCGTGCCGGCGCTGCTTGCGCTGCCAATCGCAGAATACGCGCCGAACGCGGTGAAGAAGACTGTGGTCGGCGCCGGGCACGCGGACAAGGGGCAAATTCGGGCCATGGTGGCGCGGCTCCTACCGCGCGCCACGCCCGACAGCGCCGATGCCGCCGACGCGCTCGCCATTGCCATCACCCATGCGCATGCTCGCGCCTGGGCCAAGCTCGAGGCGTCCCTGGCGCTCGAGGCTCGGAGCGCGCCATGATCGGCAAGCTCACTGGACGCCTTGACGAGGTCGGGCCCGCGGCGGTGATCGTCGACGTCAATGGCGTGGGCTATGAGGTGACGGTCGCGACGCGCACGCTTGCCAGCCTGCCCCCCATTGGCGAGGAGGTAAGCCTCGCCATCGACACCCATCTGCGCGACGATTCGATCAGGCTTTACGGCTTTGCCAGCGAGCATGAGCGCGCCTGGTTCAGGGCGCTGCAAACGGTGCAAGGCGTCGGCGCCAAGGTGGCGCTCGCGGTGCTCGGCACGCTCGCGCCTGGGGACCTCGCCAATGCCGTGGCGCTACAGGACAAGAACCAGGTGGCGCGCGCGCCAGGCGTCGGCCTCAAGGTGGCCGGCCGCATCGTTGCCGAGCTCAAGGACAAGATGCCGGCGCTCGCGCCTGCGATCAGGCCCGGGGGCGGGCTTGCCGGCGTAGCGGTGCTGCCGCCAGGGCCTGCGGCGCAAGACGCGGTTTCGGCGTTGACCAATCTCGGCTATCCCCACGCTCAGGCCGCTGCGGCCATCTCGCTCGCCGTCGGCAAGTCCGGACGGGACGCTCGCACCGAGGAGCTGATCCGTTTGGGCCTCAAGGAGCTTGCGAATGGCTGAGCGCATCCTGGCAGCGGTAAAACGGGAGGAGGATCAGGCGGACGTCTCGCTCCGGCCGCAAGTGCTCAGCGAGTTCATCGGCCAGGCCCGCATCTGCTCCAATCTGAAAATATTCATCGATGCGGCGCGCGGCCGGCGCGAGGCGCTCGACCATGTGCTGTTCGCCGGCCCCCCGGGTCTCGGCAAGACCACGCTCGCCCAGATCGTGGCGCGGGAGCTCGGCGTGAACTTTCGCGCCACCTCGGGCCCCGTGATCGCCAAGGCCGGAGACCTCGCGGCGCTGCTCACCAATCTCGAGGACCGCGACGTCCTCTTCATCGACGAGATCCACAGGCTCAACCCAGCGGTGGAGGAGATCCTCTATCCAGCCATGGAGGACTACCAGCTCGATCTCATCATCGGGGAAGGGCCCTCGGCGCGGTCGGTGCGCATCGATCTTGCGCGCTTCACTTTGATCGGCGCCACCACCCGCACCGGCCTACTCACCACCCCGCTCAGAGAGCGTTTCGGCATTCCGATCAGGCTCGAATTCTATACGGTCGAGGAGCTCGAGGAGATCGTGCGGCGTGGGGCCCGGTTACTCGGACTCGCTTTGACGCCTGAGGGCGCGCATGAGATCGCGCGGCGCGCCCGCGGAACGCCGCGCGTGGCAGGGCGGCTGCTTCGCCGCGTGCGCGATTTCGCGTCCGTCGAGAGCGTCGCCGCCGCCGTCGATGCCAAGCTCGCCGATAGTGCTCTCGCGCAGCTCGAAGTGGATGGGCGCGGGCTCGACGCGCTCGATCACCGCTATTTGCGCTGCATCGCCGTGAACTACGGGGGCGGCCCAGTCGGGGTCGAGACGCTTGCCGCGGCGCTTTCGGAGCCCCGCGACGCCATCGAGGAGATCATCGAGCCCTATCTGTTGCAACAGGGGTTGATCGCGCGGACCCCGCGCGGGCGCCTGCTCACCCAAAGCGCCTTCGCCCATCTCGGACTCCCCGTGCCCGCGCCGCAGAGCTCGGCCCAGTTCCCGTTGTTCAATGGTAGCGAAGAGCCATGAGTGACAATTGGCCGGACCTTGCCGGACGTATCGAAGGTGAGACGCATGTCCTGCCCATCCGCGTCTATTTCGAGGACACCGATTTCGCCGGCCACGTCTATCACGCTAATTTCGTGAAATTCTGCGAACGCGGCCGATCCGACTTCATCCGGCTGATTGGCATCGACCATCAGAGCCTCGCCAACCCGGAAGCGGGGAAGCCCGCAGTCTTCGTCGTGCGGCACATCGAGATCGACTACTTGAGGCCCGCCCGCCTCGACGAGGTACTCGAAGTGGTCACACGCTGCGCCAGCATCGGCGGTGCGTCACTGGTGCTCGCCCAAGAGGTTCGCCGGGGCGAAACCGTGCTCGCTCGCGCCAAGGTCAGCGTCGTGCTGGTCTCGCCCTCGGGCAAGCCGCAGCGAATTGGCAGCCTTATTCGCAGCGTGCTTGAACGGTTCGTTAACCAAGCCGCGCAAGGGTAGGTCTGAAAGCTGGTCAAGCGTCCGAGTTTGCGGGGCCATAAGCGCGAGTGTGACCAGAGCCGTTAGGGTTAACAAGCCCAAGTTTAGTCACATTCGCTCGGGTAAGGTCGACGCCCGCGCAAAGAGGCGGCGCTCTCTCTGGCGATGTTCGTCAAGGCCCGCAGGGCTACGCCCGCGCGGGGCAAGTGCGTCTCCAACAGGCGATAGGTCCGCAAGAGACGCGCTTGGAGCTCATGCCACGAGGCCGTCATGAATCCGCCGGATGTTGCCGTCGATCTCTCGATCTTCGAGCTGTTCAACCACGCTCACATCGTCGTCAAGATCGTGATGCTCGGGCTGCTCGCCGCCTCGGTGTGGAGCTGGTCGATCATCCTTGAGAAGTTCTTCGTCTTCGCCCGGACGCGCAAGGAGACGGACAAGTTCGAGCAAGTGTTTTGGTCGGGACAGTCGCTGGAAGAGCTCTACCAGGCCCTCAGTCAGCGCCGTAACACCTCCATGGCGGCGCTGTTCGTCGCCGCCATGCGCGAATGGAAGCGCAGCATCGAGCGCAATCCGAAGCCCACGGCAGGGACCCAGCTCAGGGTCGAGAAGGTCATGGACGTGACCATCTCACGTGAGCTCGAGCGACTGGAGCGCCGCCTCACCTTCCTCGCGACCGTCGGCTCGACCGCGCCCTTCGTCGGGCTGTTCGGCACCGTTTGGGGAATCATGACGAGCTTCCAGGCCATCGCGGTGAGCAAGAACACCAATCTCGCGGTGGTGGCGCCCGGCATCGCCGAGGCTCTGTTCGCCACGGCGCTCGGCCTGCTCGCCGCCATTCCCGCCGTGATTTTCTATAATAAATTCAATAGCGAAGTGGCCCGCCAGGGGGCCCGGCTCGAGGGCTTTGCCGACGAGTTCGCGGCCATCCTGTCGCGCCAGATCGATGTGAGGAGCTAGCGGCCATGGGCGCGTCGGTGCCGGCAAGCTCCGGCAATGGCGGCCGCCGCCGGCGGCGCTCGGCACGGCCGATGGCCGAGATCAACGTGACGCCGATGGTCGACGTCATGCTCGTGCTCCTGATCATCTTCATGGTGACGGCGCCGCTGCTCACCGCCGGCGTGCCCATCGAGCTGCCGAAGTCGAAAGCCCAGCAGCTCGAAGGGGACAAGGAGCCGCTCACCATCACGGTCGATCCAGACGGCAAGATCTTCCTGCAGGACACCGAGATTGGGCTGGACGAAATTGTGCCCAAACTCACGGCTATCAGTAAGAACGGGTACGAGGAGCGCATCTTTGTGCGCGGCGACCGCCGGGTAAATTACGGCGTCGTCATGAGGGTCATGGGGACGATCAGCGCCGCCGGCTTTCGCAGGATCGCGCTCGTGTCCGACCTGGAAGAGAAACCGCAATAGGAGAAACGGGAGTTGCGCAGAAGCGCTTTCATCTCCATCGCGTTGCATCTCGCCATCCTGATCTGGGCCGTGGTGTCGTTTCCCGCGGGCCAGGCGCTCGACGCGCCAGCGATCAAGGACGTGCCCATCGACATCCTGACCCCTTCCGAGTTCACCAAGATCAAGGCGGGCATTGTCGACGCCAAGGACGACGCGCCGCTTGCGCCGAAGCCGGAACAGCCGAAGCCGGTCGCAATGACCGAGAAGGAGGCGCCGAAGTCGCCCGACGTCCCCGCGGTGCCGCTGCCGCCCGCGCCAGAGCCGAAGCCGGAGAAGGCGGAAAAGCCGAAGGATCCAGAGCCGAAAAAGGCGGAGGCCAAGCCCGAGAAGCCAGTCAAGCCAACGCCGCCAAAGCCGAAACCGGCGCCTAAGACGGAGAAGAAGCATGACTTCAACGCGGACAGGATCGCGGCGTTGCTCAACAAGATCCCCGCTGCGGCCAATGAGCCTAAGTCAATCGACGCACCGCCGGACGCGCCGCGGAAGCCGGTGCACGGACAGTCGAGCGGCACGGAGGCGACCATGTCGGTCAATGAGATCGACGCGCTCAGGGCCAAGATCGCGCAATGCTGGAGCCCGCCCCCCGGCGGGCTCGGCGCCGATGCCATCATCGTCAAGCTGCGGCTGCAGCTGAACGAGGACGGAAGCCTGATCGGGTATCCGAGCGTGGCGAATAGCGGCGGCTCGCCTTTCTTCCAGGCTGCTGCTGACAGCGCGGTGCGCGCCGTCTTCCAGTGCCAGCCTTATTTCCTGCCGAGCGAGAAATATGCGGTTTGGCGCGACATGATCCTCAATTTCGACCCAAGACAGATGTATGGCAGCGGCTGAGCCGCCATATCGCATGAGCTGATTCGTAACCCATGCCCGACCCCGCCCGCGCGTCCAGCAAAGTCGCTCTGCCAAGAGGCGCTTGGCGGCTTGCCACCCTGCTCCTCTGCGTCCTGGCCGGCGTCGGCTCCGGCTCCGAAACGGCACACGCGGTGGTTGAGCTCAATATCACCCAGGGCAACATCCAGCCGCTGCCGATCGCCATCACCGATTTCGCCAGCGACGGCTCGATCGAGCCCGACGCCGCGCGTGAGATTTCCGATGTGGTGTCGAACGACCTCAAATCGTCGGGGCTGTTCGTGCCGATCGACCACGCGGCCTTCATCGAGAAGGGACTCGACGTGTCCCGCGCGCCTAACTTCGAGGATTGGCGTCCGATCAACGCGCAAGCCCTTGTGGTCAGCCGCATCAGCAACAGCGAGGGCAGGCTGAAGGCCGAGTTCAGGCTGTGGGACGTGCTCGCCGGCAAGCAGCTCGCGGGCGAGCAGTTCTTCACCCGGCCGAAGGATTCGCGCCGCATCGGTCACATCATCGCCGACGAGATCTACGAGCGGATCACCGGCGAGAAGGGCTATTTCGATACGCGCATCGTGTTCGTCGACGAATCGGGTCCCAAGGACAAGCGCGTCAAGCGCCTCGCCATCATGGACCAGGACGGCCACAACGTACGGTTGCTGACGACGGGGCAGGATTTGGTCCTGACGCCGCGCTTCAGTCCTTCGACGCAAGAGATCACCTACATGTCCTTCGAGGGGGACAACCCCAAGGTCTATCTGCTCAACATCGAGACCGGACAGAAGGAGATCGTGGGCACCTTCCCAGGCATGACCTTCGCGCCCCGATTCTCTCCGGACGGGCAGCAAATCGTCATGAGCCTCGAGCAGGGCGGTAACGCGAACATCTATGCCATGGACCTGCGCAGCCGGCGCACGATGCAGCTGACCAACACCCAGGCGATCGACACGGCCCCCTGCTACTCGCCTGACGGGCGCCAGATCGTCTTCGAGAGCGATAGGGACGGCTCGCAGCAGATCTATGTGATGAACGCCGATGGATCGAATCAGCGCCGCGTCAGCTCCGGTCAGGGCAGCTACTCGACCCCGGTCTGGTCGCCGCGCGGCGACCTCGTGGCCTTTACCAAGCTCGTGAACGGGCAGTTCCTGATCGGCGTCATGAAGCCCGACGGCACAGGCGAGCGCACTCTGACCGCGGGCTTCCACAACGAGGGACCCACTTGGGCGCCGAACGGACGCGTCTTGATGTTTTTCCGAGAATCTCCCGGCGCCACGGGCGGCCCGAGCCTCTTTACCATCGACCTCACGGGCTATAACGAGCGGCAGGTCGCCACCCCCTCCTTCGGCTCCGACCCGGCCTGGTCACCCCTCATCAACTAGCCTCTGGCCTCACCCCCGAAATCGGGCCCTGAACCGCTCCTGGTCCCGATTAAGGATTCCCCTTATCCTTATGTTAACCATACTTGATCAGGCTGTTTCCGCCTCGTAGCCTGACCCTGGCTGGAGGTGAGATTCGGCGTGGCATTTTGGCATCAATGACCGAGAAAACGGTCGGGGGACGGCAGTCCGATCTTGATCTGAAAGCCCCACACCGGTACATGCAAAAACGGCACTTGCCGTTTAACCAAAGGAGAGAAGACCATGCAGGGTTTGAAGGGCGTTATCGTCGTCGCCACGATCGTGGCCGCCGCCGTTGCGCTAGGCGGCTGTTTCCATCACGAAAAGGCTGTAACCCACGAGCCCTTGAAGCTCGGCTCAGCCGACGTCGTGGTCGAGCAGGTTGTTCGCGTCTAACCGGCGCGAATACACGAGATTTGTCCTTACGGAAGGGTCACCTTCCGCAGATGGATTTGGATGCCGGGACGCCGAAGCAAGATGCGGCGGCGTCCCAGGCATCCCTTCCTTTTTTGGGGGTTTGCTCTCTCGAATGAGAGGGTTAGCTCTTGCAAGCACAGCTCCCAGCGTTCGGTCCCTCTCACAAGCCAACCTCCTGACAATTTCGGGTCCTAGGAGATCGTTAATGGTTTGCACCTAACGATCTCTAAATGCGGCTAGTGGGAGTAACCAGTATGGGATTGAGTGGTGAGATTAGCCGCGCCTGCAAATTCGCAGGCGTGGTTGCCGTCGCCCTAATCCTTGCGGCGTGTGCCCGTCACGGACAACCGAAGGAATATGGGGTCGGATCGGTCAGTGCGGCTGAGCCGGGGACGGCTCAGGATTTCGCCGTCAATGTGGGCGATCTCGTCCATTTCGAAGTCGACAGCTCGGCCTTGACCGGCGAGGCGCAGGGCATCTTGCGTAGCCAGGCCGTGTGGCTCAATCAATATCCGCAATACACGGTCACCATCCAAGGCCACGCCGATGAGCGCGGCACGCGCGAATACAATATCGCGCTGGGCGCACGCCGCGCCATTGCGGTGAGGGGGTTCTTGGCGCAGCAAGGCGTCAGCGCAGCGCGGATGCGGACGATATCCTATGGCAAGGAGCGGCCGATCGCGGTCTGCGACGACATCTCCTGCTGGTCTCAGAACCGTCGGGCCCAAACCGTGCTGAACAATGGGGCCATGGCCCGGAACTAGCTGCCGAGCGGTGGTTCGATGCAGCCGGTGATGATCCAGGCTTAGACTGAGGCGTGGCAAGGCGCGCCTGCGGCACATCAAAGTTTGGCCTCAAAAGCGGCACCAAATGCGCTATGTTGCGGGCTGCTTGGCGCCCAGGCGCGGGCATTCGTCGCTAACCCTTTTACAAGGCTCTCATCGTGATCTCTTCGGCTTCGAGACAGCGCAAGCGATCGCGCTTGGCGAATGCATGGGCAGGAGCTTTGCTCCTGCTTGCCGCGGGCGCACCGCCGGTCTTTGCCCAACAGGACGCGCCGCCACCGGAGCCCAGCGAGGCTCCTGCGGCGCAAGCCGAGGCGCCAGCGGCGCCCGGCGATCCGGTCGCCGCCCGAATCGGTCGGCTCGAGGAGCAAATCCACGATCTCCAGAGGATGGTGGGCGCGCTCGAATCGCTGGTGAAGTCGAAGCCGGACGCGGTGCTGCCACAGGAAGCTGCCGGCCGTGACGCCGCTCAGGGTTTCAACAACGCCGCCGGGCTCGGTCCCCGCGTGGATGCGCTCGAGACGCAGATCGGCGCGCTCACGAGCCAGCTCGAGCTGATGACGCAACAGCTCGGAGGCATCGAGGCGAAGCTCGGGGGCGCGGGCGCGCCGCAGCCGTTGTCGCGGCCGCCGGCAGGCGAGGAGCCGCTGCCCGAGCTGCCAGGCCGGCAGGGGCTCGCACCGGCGAATCCCGCCGCAGCATTGGCGGACGCCGGAGGCGAGACGCCAGAGCCCTTCGGCACCACGACCATCTCGACGGCGCCCGAGCCGGCCGGGGAGGGAGCGCCCGCCCGCGAGCCGCCAAGCGCCGCCTTGCACCAAGGGGAACCGCCCTCGCCGAACCAGCCGCAAAGCCTTGCCGCGCTGCCCCCCGGCACCGACGCCGCCTCCCTCTACAATCAGGGCTATGGCGATCTCTTGCGCAGGGACTATGCCGCCGCGGAGACCGCCTTCCGTCAGCTGGTCAAGCGCTATCCGAACGACCCTCTCGCCGGGAAAGCCCAATATTGGCTGGGCGAGTCCTACTATGTGCGCGGGCAATTCAAGGACGCGGCCGACGCCTTCCTCAAGGGCTACAAGACGTACCAATCCGGCGAGAAGGCGCCCGACACTTTGCTCAAGCTCGGCATGGCACTGGCGGAGCTCGGTCAGAAAGATGCGGCCTGCTCGACCTTGACCGAGTTCGGCACCCGGTTTCCGTCCGCGGACCAGCTGTTGCGAGACCAAGCCAAGGGCGAGCTTCGCAAGGCGCGCTGCTGATGGCGGCGCCACTCTCCTTGGGCGAGGCGCGCGAGGTCTTCGACCCGCTTGCCCGCTACCCCCGCCTTGCGCTTGCCGTGTCCGGCGGGCCCGACAGCCTTGCCGCGCTTCACCTCTTGGCGCGCTGGCGGGTCGAGGGCGGAGCCAAGCTCGACGTGACGGTGCTCACGGTCGACCACGGGCTTCGCTTGAGCTCGCGCGAGGAAGCCTTGATGGTTGCCCGCATGGCGGCGAGCCTCGGCCTCTCCCATGCGATTCTCACCTGGTCGCACGCGGAAGGCGAGAAGGGAGGCGTTCAGGCCCGCGCGCGGGAGGCCCGCTACGACCTCATGGCGGCCTATTGTCATGCCCATGATATCCCGGCCCTGGTCACGGCGCATCATCTCGACGATCAGGCCGAGACCTTCCTCATGCGGCTCAAGCGTGGCAGCGGGCTCGACGGGCTTGCCGCGATCCCTGAGGTGAGCAGCTTGGCCGGGATCGCTGTGCTGCGTCCGCTGCTCGACGTGCCCAAGGCGCGTCTTGCCGCTACGCTGACGGAAGCAGGCATCGGCTGGGCCGAGGATCCGAGCAATGTCGACCCGCGCTTCGAGCGTGCGAGGCTGCGCGCGAGCTGCGATGCATTGGCGCAGCTTGGACTCACCTCGGAGGCCCTGGCGCGGTCGGCGCTGCGGCTTAGGCGCGCGCGCGTCGCGCTCGACGCCGCGGCATCCGACTTCCTTGGGGCTCATGGCGACATGAGCGAAGCGGGCTATTGCCTCCTTGGCCGGGCGGCGCTCGCTGCCGCCCCGACTGAGATTGCGCTCCGTGCGCTCGCTCGCGCGGTCACGGCAGTTGGAGGCCGGCCTGCGCCGCTCCGGCTTGCCAAGCTCGAGGCGCTGCTCGCGGCCTTGCAAGAGAACCCTGGCAAGACGCACACGCTCGGCGGCTGCCGCCTGCAGCCGATCGGCGACAGGCTTGGCGTGTTCAGGGAAACGCGGGGCGCACGGCTTCCGGGGCTGCACCTTGCGCCCGGGGCGCGCGCACTCTGGGACAACCGTTTCAGGGTCGAGCTCGCGCCGAGCGAGGCGAAGCCCGTCACGGTGCGGGCGCTCGGAGAGTCAGGCTTTCGCGATCTCTCCTCCTCCTCGCCTTGGCTCGCGGCGCTGCCACGCCACGCGGGCACCACGCTTCCTGGCGGCTGGCGAGCCGGGGAGATGATCTGCCTCCCGCATCTCGGCATCAGCACGAGTTCAGTCGGCTTCAGCGCGAGCTTCGTCAATGCGGCATGGCTTGGTGCTCAGGGCGTGACGCTTGCAACGCACCGTTGAGAAAGCGTGCACCTCTTTGGCGTACCTTTACTTGGAAAAGGGGTTGCAGACCCCTATGTTAACAGGTCCTAATGTCAGTGAGGTTCCCGCAGGTCGGGGCGAGACGCCGGGGCTCCGGCGGCGGACCTAGGCGAAGTGGGGTCAGCTAGGGTCGTCATGAATTCGAATTTCCGCAACTTCGCCATTTGGGTCTTCATCGGCCTCTTGCTGGTCGCGCTGTTCAACCTATTCCAAAGCCCGGGGGTCCACGTCCGCGGCAATGAGATCAGCTACTCTCAGCTGTTGACCGATGTCGACAGCGGCACCGTCCAGGACCTGACCATCGCCGGCAGCCAGATCACCGGTCATTACTCCGACGGCCGCACTTTTCAGACCTATGCGCCGAATGATCCGAATCTGGTCGATAAATTGCAGAAAAAGGGGGTGAAGATCAGCGCCAAGCCGTCCGAGGACGACGTACCGTCGCTGCTCGGCGTGCTGGTGTCCTGGTTCCCCATGCTGCTGCTCATCGCCGTGTGGATCTTCTTCATGCGCCAGATGCAATCTGGCGGCGGCCGGGCCATGGGCTTCGGCAAGTCCAAGGCGAAGCTGCTGACCGAGCGGCATGGGCGCGTCACCTTCGACGACGTGGCCGGCGTCGACGAGGCCAAGGAGGATTTGCAGGAGATTGTCGAGTTCCTGCGCGATCCGCAGAAGTTTCAGAAGCTCGGCGGGCGGATTCCGCGCGGCGCGCTGCTGGTCGGGCCTCCCGGCACCGGCAAGACGCTGCTCGCCCGCGCCATCGCCGGCGAAGCCAATGTGCCGTTCTTCACCATCTCGGGCTCCGACTTCGTCGAGATGTTCGTTGGCGTGGGCGCCTCCCGCGTCCGCGACATGTTCGATCAGGCGAAGAAGAACGCGCCCTGCATCATTTTCATCGATGAGATCGACGCCGTCGGCCGCCATCGTGGTGCAGGTCTTGGCGGCGGCAATGACGAGCGCGAGCAGACCTTGAACCAGTTGCTCGTCGAGATGGACGGCTTCGAGGCCAATGAAGGCATCATTCTGATCGCGGCGACCAACCGTCCCGACGTGCTCGATCCCGCGCTGCTCAGACCTGGCCGCTTCGACCGCCAGGTGGTGGTGCCGCGTCCCGACATCATCGGGCGCGAGAAGATCCTGAAGGTGCATGTGCGCAAGGTTCCGCTCGCTCCGGACGTGGATACCCGCGTCATCGCGCGCGGCACGCCGGGCTTCTCCGGCGCCGATCTCGCCAATCTCGTGAACGAGGCGGCGCTGCTCGCCGCGCGCCGCTCCAAGCGGGTGGTCACCCAGGTCGAGTTCGAGGACGCCAAGGACAAGGTCATGATGGGCGCCGAGCGCCGCTCCATGGTGATGAACGAGGAGGAGAAGACGCTGACTGCCTATCACGAGGGCGGCCACGCGCTGGTGGCGCTGCACCAGCATGCCTCGGACCCGGTGCACAAGGCGACGATCATTCCGCGCGGCCGCGCGCTCGGCATGGTCATGAGGCTGCCCGAACGCGATCTGCTCTCCTACACCCGCGCCAAGCTCAAGGCCGACATCACCGTCGCCATGGGCGGGCGCGTCGCGGAAGAGCTCATCTTCGGCTACGAGAAGGTGACCTCGGGCGCCGCCTCAGATATCAAGATGGCGACGCTGCTCGCCCGCGCGATGGTCACCCAATACGGCATGTCGGACAAGCTCGGGCCGCTCGCTTATGGCGACAACGAGGAAGAAGTCTTCCTCGGCCATTCCATTGCGCGGACGCAGAACCTCTCCGACGAGACCCAGACCATCGTGGACGAGGAGATCCACCGCATCGTCGATGAGGGCTTCGAGGAAGCGCGCCGGATCCTCGAGGAGCATATCGACGATCTGCACGTCATCGCGCGGGGGCTGCTCGAATTTGAGACGCTGTCGGGCGACGAGATCAAGGATCTGCTCAAGGGCAAGCCGCCGGTGCGCGAGTTCGCGACCGAGGCGACAACGCGGCCTGCATCGGCCTCCGCTGTTCCGGCCGCAGGGCGCGGCAAGAAGGCGCCGCCGGAGCCGGAGCCCGACACGGGCGGCATGGCGCCCCAGCCGCAGACCTGAGGCTTGCGGGACGATCACCAATCCATGGCCGGGCTCGTCCCCGGCCATGGTCGTCTTCAGGACCGTCTACCGCGCCCTGCGTTCGACACCGTGCTAAGCCAGGCGCCATGGCAGACGCGAAGCTCTATCTCCGACCGATCGGGTTTCTCTACGGGCCAACGGCCGCAGCGGCTGTGGCCGAGGGCGTTGCGCTTCCCTTGGCCGGGGGCTTCATCGCCTTTACCGCCGCGGAGCTGATCGGAGGCGGGGCCCGCCCGTCCAAGCCGCGGCTCGTCCCCGTACCGGAGCTTCTCGCCTCCGCCGATGCCGACCTCGGCAGCCTCATCGGCCGCGTGACCGCGCCGCGGCTGCCCTTCGCAGGGCTCAGTCTCGACCGACCCCTGATCATGGGCATCGTCAATGTCACACCGGACAGCTTCTCCGATGGCGGTCTCTACGACACCACGGAAGGGGCCATCGTCCATGCCGCCGAGCTTACCGCAGCGGGCGCCGATATCGTCGATGTGGGCGGCGAATCGACGCGTCCAGGCTCTGACGCGGTCGGCGAAGACGACGAGCTCGCCCGTGTCCTGCCCGTGCTCGAAGGCCTTGCGGGGCTGCATGCGGCCATCTCCATCGATACGCGGAAGGGCGCCGTGGCGCGGGCGGCGGCGAAGACGGGCGTCAAGATCTTCAACGACGTATCGGCGCTGACCTATGATGGCGATAGCCTCACCGCGGCCGCCGAGACGGGCCTCGCCGTGATCCTCATGCATGCCAAGGGCGAGCCCAAAACCATGCAGGACGATCCGGCCTATGACGAGGTCGTGCTCGAGGTCTTCGATTATCTCGAGGAGCGCATTGCCGCGGCGCTCGCCGCTGGCATCGAGCCCGCGCGCATCGCCGCCGACCCTGGAATCGGCTTCGGCAAGACCATGGCGCACAATCTCGCGCTCCTCGCCAATCTCAGCCTGTTGCATGGGCTTGGGGTGGCACTCCTCGTCGGTGCCTCGCGGAAACGCTTCATCCGCGGCGCGAGCGGCGGCGACAGCCCCCGCGCCCGGGAGCCGGGGTCTTTTGCCACAGCCATTGCCGCGGCGGCACAGGGGGTCAAGATTTTGCGGGTGCACGATGTCGCCGGAACGCGCCAGGCGCTCGAGGTCTGGCAGGCAAGCGTCACGGGCGTGGGCGCTTAAAGGGAGCGCGCCCGGGCCAACCCCGAGAAAAATGGGGTAAATCTCTGATTTACCAGTCGGAATTGGTGTAACTTTTGCTTACACTTTTTGAACAGAGATGGGTTAGAGCAGGAGCATAATCCCATGAAGCGCCGAACTCATCGAATAAAGCGGGCGGCGCCTTTGGGGGAGCAGGGGGACTAGGGCCATGGCTCGCAAGTTCTTTGGCACGGATGGTATCCGTGGCAGCGCCAATGCTTCGCCCATGACCTCCGAGGTGGCGCTGCGCGTTGGCATGGCCGCGGGCAAGCTCTTCACCAACGGGTCCTACCGCCATCGCGTGGTGATCGGCAAGGACACGCGGCTCTCCGGTTACATGATCGAATCAGCGCTCGTTTCGGGCTTCACCGCCGTGGGCATGGACGTCTTCCTACTCGGCCCGATGCCGACGCCCGCGGTCGCCATGCTGACGCGGTCGCTCCGCGCCGATCTCGGGGTGATGATCTCGGCCTCGCACAACCCGTTTGCCGATAACGGCATCAAGCTGTTCGGCCCGGACGGCTATAAGCTCTCCGACGAGACAGAGGAGCAGGTCGAGGAGCTGATGCTGGGCGACACCGCGGAGCTGCTCGCGCCGCCGGAGAAGATCGGCAGGGCGACCCGCATCGACAGCGCTCGGGAGCGCTACATCGAATTCGCCAAGCGCACGCTGCCCAAGAATCTTCGCTTTGACGGTATCAGAGCCGTCATCGATTGCGCCAATGGCGCGGCCTACAAGGTGGCGCCTGAGGCGCTGTGGGAGCTCGGCGCCGAGGTGGTCAAGCTCGGCGTCGATCCGGACGGCTTCAACATCAACAAGGATTGCGGCTCGACGGCGCCGGACGACCTCACTCGCAAGGTCAACGAGGTGCGCGCCGATATCGGCATTGCGCTCGACGGCGACGCCGACCGTGTGCTCATCACCGACGAGCGCGGGCGCCTGATCGACGGCGATCAGCTCATGGCGGTCATTGCCGAATCATGGCTCCGCCGCGGACGCTTGGCCGGCGGCGGCATCGTCGCCACCGTCATGTCGAATCTGGGGCTCGAGCGGTACCTGCAAGATTTGGGTCTCGGCCTCGCGCGCACGCCGGTCGGCGACCGCTATGTGGTCGAACATATGCGGCAGCACGGCTACAATGTGGGCGGCGAGCAGTCGGGCCATATCGTGCTCTCCGACTATTCCACCACCGGCGACGGCCTCGTCACGGCCTTGCAACTTCTCGCCGTGGTGGCGCAAAGCGGGAAGCCGGTGAGCGAGATTTGCAATCGTTTCGAGCCGCTGCCGCAAGTCCTGAAAAACGTGCGCTACAAGAATGGCGGCCAGCCGCTCGACAACATCGCGGTGCGCAAGGCCATCGACAACGGCAAGTCGAGGCTCGGCAAATCGGGCCGTCTCGTCATTCGCCCCTCCGGCACCGAGCCGGTGATTCGCGTCATGGCGGAAGGCGACGACGTTAAGCTGGTCGACACGGTGGTCTCCGACATCGTCCACGCGCTGACTGACGCGGCGGCGTGAAGTCCAATTGGCGCTTCGAACGATTCTCGCGTGCGACGTCATGGCCGGGCTTGTCCCGAGCCATCCACGTCTTTGATCCTTACGCGAAAATTCGTGGATGCCCCAGGTCGCTGCGGGTCAAGCCGCGGATTTGGGCTTTCCACCGCCGCCTCCCCAAGCGAAACTCTGCTGCGTCAGCAACTGGTATCTCAAGGGCTTCATCGGCATCACCGACTACGACGTCAACGACATCAACAGCTCGGTGTTCAAGACGTCCGACTTCGACATCCTCGACACCGGCTTCGAAGGCTCCGGCTTCGAAGGCCTCGGTCTCGGCTACCAGTTTAACAGCTGGCTGCGCTTCGATGTGACCAGCGAATATCGGAACCGCTCCACCTTTCATGGACTTGACTGCTATGAAGGCCCCGGCTTCTCCGGCACCAACGACTACACCGCCACGCGCGGCATCGGCTACGCCAACAACTGGATCGGGACTACACCGACGTGAACGTGCCCAATCTCGGCGTCGCCTTCGCCAATACCCATGATGAAAACAATTTCGTCTGGCCCCTCCATGCCGGCCTCTCCTAGGCCGTGACGCAGAACTTAACCGTCGATCTTGCCTATCGCTACCTGAATATCGGGGACGCGGACGCCGGTAAGTCCCACGCCTATAATGGCAGCGGCACCTTCGATGCGCTCGAGTTCAACGACATTCACTCGAACGACATCATGTTCGCCGCGCGTTGGAAATTTGGTTGCTGCGGCGGCCAGGCTCCGATACCTGTCTCCTTAAAATAACGCAACCCACAACACCCCAAACCGCACCACCTCTCACCGTCCGTCTCTCCGACGGGCGGTTTTTTGCGCGGCCAGGACCGCGGCTCCGCGGGCTTGACGCATCGGCCGGCTGAACGTATGGGCAGCGCTCACCCATTCTCTTTTCCGAGCCCACAAGATCCTTCCGTCCAAACCCAACCGGCAACCCGCCAATCCGCGCTTCTCGTCCGGCCCCTGCACCAAACACCCCGGCTGGTCCTTGGCGGATCTCGGGGGCGCCTTGCTCGGCCGCAACCACCGGGCCAAGGACACGAAAGCGAGGCTCGAGCTTGCGCTTGTCAAGACGCGCGAGCTGTTGAAGTTGCCGCCCGGCTATCGGGTCGGCATCGTTCTCGCCTCGGACACGGGCGCGGTGGAGCTCGCACTCTGGTCGCTGCTCGGCGGCCCGCGTGGCGTGGACGTGCTCGCCTGGGACGCCTTCAGCCGGGACTGGGTGACCGACATTGTCGAGCAGCTCAAGCTCGATGACGTGCGGGCCATGGTCGCGCCTTATGGCGAGCTCCCCGATCTCTCCCAGGTCGATTTCGACCGCGACGTGGTCTTCGCGTGGAACGGCACCACGGCCGGCGTTCGCGTGCCCGATGGCGACTGGATCGAGAGCGACCGAAGCGGCCTCACCATCTGCGACGCGACCTCGGCCGTGTTCGCCCAAAGGATCGATTGGACAAAGCTCGATGTGGCGACCTATTCCTGGCAGAAGGTGCTGGGCGGGGAGGCGCAGCACGGCATGCTGATCTTGAGCCCCCGCGCCGTGGAGCGGCTCGAGAGCTACACGCCGCCCTGGCCGCTGCCGAAGCTGTTCCGTCTCACGCGCAAGGGCAGGCTGGTGGCGGATTTGTTCGAAGGCTCGACCATCAACACGCCCTCCATGCTCTGCCTCGAGGACTATCTCGATGCGCTCGCTTTTGTCGAAAGCGTGGGCGGCATCGAGGGGACCATCGCACGCTCCGACGCCAACGCCGCGGTGATCGCCGAGTGGGTCGCGCGGACGCCTTGGGTGGATTTCGCGGCGCGGGTACCCGAGACGCGCTCCAACACGTCGGTGTGCCTCAAACTGGTTGATCCCGTCGTGCTGGCGTTACCCGAGCCGTTGCGAGCCGAGGTGCCGAGGCGCATCGCGGCGCTGCTCGACGCGGAGGACGTGGCCAAGGGACATTGGCTCGTACCGCGATGCCCCGCCGGGCTTGCGCATCTGGACCGGCGCCACGGTCGAGCGGAACGATTTGGAGGCGCTGATGCCTTGGCTCGACTGGGGTTTATGCGCAGGTGAAGCAGGCCCTCGCAAAGGCGGCCTGAAACGGTCGGAGGGGGTAAACCTGAGTTCGACCCCCTCCCTCTTCGTGTTGAGATTATTTGCGGAACGAAGGCCTATTCCGGCCACACATAGGCGACGACGCGCCCACGCGGATATTTGCCGACGCCGACCGTGCGATTGTGATTACCGGAGACGAGCGTCACCGAATTTGCGCCGACCTCCTTAACGATGCCGACGTGATGCGCCATGACGGCGAGCGCGCCGACTTGCGGGCCTGACAGTTTTCTGCCCGCCTGGAGGCAAGAGATGGCGGAGTTGCCGCCGCAGCCTCGCATGCCGCTCCGCTGCAGCCACATATTCATCGACTTGGCGCACCATTGCCGTTTCCATCCCGTCGGATTGGTTCCGACGTCGTGCATGGCATGGCTCAGCCAAGGCAAATCCACGTAGCGCATGGCACCGGTGATCGCCCCGAGGCCGGAGCTATCTGGCGTCATCGGCTGGGCGCTGGCCGCCAGTCCCATGAAACAAAGCATCGCCGCGGCGAGAAGGGTTACTCGCATATTTTGCTCCTGATTTTGGCGGGAGTTCAGTTTCGCGTGAGCAAAGACATGCCGGAGCAATCTGGCGCGAGTGAGATCAATGCGGGCGACAATGCGATCAATGATGGCAAGGCGCGCGACCATTCGCCCCGGGTTCCAAGCCGCGATCGAAGACGGCTCTCAAGACAAACGCCCGGGACGAACGAAGGCTCGCGTCGACTCCTGTGCCGCGCTATAACGAAACACGGCCCCGCTTCAGACGGGGCCGTTTCTGCGTCTCTGTACCGGATTTCAGAGGATTTTCTCGGTGGCCAATGTCGTGGTCGTCGGCTCCCAATGGGGCGACGAGGGCAAGGGCAAGATCGTCGACTGGCTCTCCGAGCGCGCCGATATCGTGGTGCGCTTTCAGGGCGGCCATAATGCCGGCCACACCCTCGTCGTCGACGGCACCACCTACAAGCTCTCGCTCCTGCCCTCCGGCGTTGTGCGCAAGGGCAAGCTTTCGGCGATCGGCAACGGCGTCGTCGTCGACCCCTGGGCCTTGGTCTCCGAGATCGCCAAGATCGAGGCGCAAGGGGTGAGCATCAGCCCCGATAATCTGCGCATCGCCGAGAATGCGACCCTGATCCTGCCGCTGCATCGCGAGCTTGACGCACTTCGTGAGGCGCAGGCAGGCGATGGTCGGATTGGGACAACTAAGCGCGGCATCGGGCCTGCCTATGAGGACAAGGTCGGCAGGCGCGCCATTCGCGTCTTGGACCTGCAGGACTTGCCGAGCCTGAAGCCAAAGATCGAGCGCATCCTCGCCCATCACAATCCGCTCCGCCGCGGGCTGGGGCAGCCTGAAATCGACGCCGATGAATTATGCGCTCAGCTGAGAGAGATTGCGCCGAAGGTGCTCCCCTTTGTTGATACGGTCTGGGCGCTGCTCGACGCCAAGCGGCGCGCGGGCAAGCGCATCCTGTTCGAAGGCGCGCAAGGCGCTCTCCTCGATATCGACCACGGCACCTATCCTTTCGTCACCTCGTCAAACACCGTGGCGGCGCAGGCGGCGACCGGGTCGGGCTTGGGGCCGGGCGCTATAGACTATGTGCTCGGCATCGCCAAGGCCTATACGACGCGGGTGGGGGAGGGGCCGTTCCCGACCGAGCTCAAGGACGAGACCGGGCGCTTGCTCGGCGAGCGGGGCCAAGAGTTCGGCACGGTGACGGGACGCCCCCGCCGCTGCGGCTGGTTCGACGCCTGCCTCGTGCGCCAGACACGGAAGGTGGGGGGCATCAACGGCATCGCGCTAACCAAGCTCGACGTGCTCGACCAGCTGCCTGAGCTCAAGATCTGCGTGGGCTACCGGCTCGACGGGCGTGTCATCGACTATCTGCCGGCGGCGCAAGGACAGCAGGCCCGCGTCGAGCCGGTCTATGAGACCATGGAGGGCTGGACGGAATCGACGCGCGGCGCGCGCTCCTGGGCCGAGCTGCCGGCCCAATGCATCAAATATGTGCGGCGGCTGGAGGAGCTGATCGAGGCGCCGGTGGCGCTGCTCTCGACGAGCCCGAAGCGCGAGGACACCATCCTCGTGCATGATCCCTTCGTGGATTGAGAGCGCCTAGCTCCTGCAAAGTCCGCCACCTCTCAAACACTTTGAACCGCTATTCAAACCCGTGTTGCACGATGTAGGCTTTCCCGCAGCGGTTGTGGGAGGGTGCCATGGATATTCAAACAGCAAAAAGCTTCAAGGCGATCTCAACGCGACTTCGCCAGGAAGGCGACCAAACAGGTTCTTTTTGCTGCGGGCAAATCGAAGAAGGAGGGGACGTTCGATCGTGGGACTAAGACCTCCGAGGGCCGCTCGCCGGGTCCGAAGCCAAGTTTGCGCATGATGCCGCCTGGGGCCGACGACCCCCGCGCCGAGCGCGCCGTTTAGCAACGTCGGCTCCCGATGCTAAGGTCGCGCCTCGGCGACCAATGATCGGGTGGTGTGCATGGGCGAGCAATTTCCCTGGAAACTGGCATGGATCACCGGTGCTTCTGGCGCCATTTGTGGCGAGGTGGCTCGGCGCCTCGCCGCCGCCGGCGTGAGCGTGGCGGCGACGGCGCGGCCGAGCGAGCGGCTCGATGCGCTTGCTGCCGGCGCCGATCGGATCAAGGCCTTTCCCGCCGATGTACTTGATCCCGACGCGCTCAAGGCTTGCGTCGCGAAGATCGAAAGCGAGCTCGGGGCCATCGATCTCGCGCTGCTCGGCGCCGGCATGTATGTGCCCTTCGACATCCGCAATATCGATCTCGAGGGCTTCCACCGCACCATGGCGCTGAATGTGGACGGGGTGATCAATGCGATCGCCGCGGTGCTGCCCTCGATGCTTCAGCGAAAAAGCGGCCACATCGCCATCATGGGCTCGCTGTTCGGCTATTCCGGTTGGCCCGGCAATGGCAGCTATGGCGCAAGCAAGGCGGCCGTGATCAATCTCGCCGAGAGCCTCAAGCTCGAATTGGAGCCGGAAGGCGTCGACGTTACCCTCATCAATCCGGGCTTCGTCGATACGCCGCTGAACGCGTCCTACGCACCGAACAAGAAGCTCTATGTGATGAGCAAGGAGCGATGCGCGCGGAAGATCCTCGAGAGGCTCGGGGACAAGCCTTACGAGATTGCCTTTCCCCCACAGGTGGCAGGCTTCTTGAAGACGGTGCGCTCGCTGCCGCGCAACCTGTCCTTCCCGCTGATCCGCTGGTTCACCGCGCGCATGGGGCAATCATGAAACCGCTGTTCGAGATGCTTGCCGCATACAATGCCTGGGCCAATGAACGGCTGTATGGCGCGGCCGCCGTACTCTTCGATGCAGATTACCGCGCGGACCATGGCGCCTTCTTCGGCTCGGTGCACGGAACGTTGAACCACCTTCTCGTGGGGGATCGCATCTGGATGCACCGCCTCACCGGCGAGGGTTCGTCGCCGACCGCGCTCGACGCGATTCTCCATGAGGATTTCGTGGGCCTGCGCGCGGCCCGCCAGGCGGAGGACGCACGCATCATCGCCTATGTCGCGTCGCTCACGCCGGCGGAGTTCGACCGCACCATCCGCTATCGGACCATCAGCAACCCGGCGGACATCGAGCAACAGCTCTCGCTCGCGCTCTTGCATGTCTTCAACCATCAGACCCATCATCGCGGGCAGGTGCATTGCCTCCTGACGCGGATCGCCGACGACGCGCCGTCGCTCGACCTCATCCTGTACTAACGGCAGACGGGTCTCGGCCCAATCAAGGGCGAGACGGTTGTTGCGGCCCCCCGCAACCGCGCAGCGCCCGTTAGAGATTTCCCTTACGAGTTGGACAACAGGTCACGGAAATGGCTGTCGAGCAGGCGATCCTCGGGATCGGCCTGGCGGCGGTAATCGGCAAACAGCTTGAGCCGTCCGCTAAAGGCCTTGCGCACCTGCTCGCGGGTCAGGAACGGCGTCTGGTTGAACAGGGGCACGCCGCCCCGTGCGCTGCAGAAATCGTTATAGGCGCGCAGGAACGCCTCCCACTCCTTACCGCCGGTCGAGGCGGGATCGATCGAGAGCGTGGCTCCGTCCCAGCTATAAGACAGCAGGGCCTCGCGATCCTGCACGATCGAGTAGCCGACGCAAGGTAGGTCGCAGCGGAAGCCGGTCGCCGCGTCATGCGCGTCGACGAAGTCGCAATACTCGTCGAGGATCTTGAAGAAATTCCGCTCCGGGAAGGCCCACATGCTGAACAGATATTTGAACGGGCCCGGATCGCGCGGGTAGTTGATGATCTGGGCGTGCGGCCAGGTCGCGTCGCTGCGCACGACGCGGACCAGCCCCTGGCGCAGGATGAAGAAATGGAGCCTGTCGGCGAGGTCGCGCAGCTTGCGATTCTCGGTGCGTGCCCGGATCCAGAGCGTGATGGCGGGGCCGTATTTGCGCCAGAAGCGGTTGCGGTAGGTCCAGCGCCGGCGCGACTTCGGCGGAACGGCGGGATTGTCCTTCCTGAGCTCGACGAGCACGCGGCGCACATAGGGAAAGACGTAGTACATCACCGCGAAGCCTTGCGCCTTGTAGACAGGGAAGCGCTTGCGGAACTCAGGCAATCCCATGGAATGGTGGCGCACGCTGAGCGCGGTGGTAGGACGGACCTTGATGGTCACCTCGAAGACAATGCCGAGGAGCCCGTAGCTCGAGCGCATGATCTGCATCTCTTCCGGGTTGTCGCGCTCGTTGATCTCCCGGATGTCGCCGCTTGGCGTGACGAGACGCATGGCGCTAACATAG
The DNA here is from genome assembly GCA_963804515.1 of uncultured Alphaproteobacteria bacterium. GTDB lineage: Bacteria > Pseudomonadota > Alphaproteobacteria > Rhizobiales > Methyloligellaceae > Methyloceanibacter. Next base: position 872,140 of record CAWDQR010000008.1, read on the forward strand.
GAGCTGATCTGCCCATAGCCGCCAGGGAAGGAGCTGTCCTTGGTGGCGGCGGTGGCCATGGCGGCAAGGGTGACATTGCCGATCTCGGTGGTGACGTGAAATTGGAGCCCGCGCTCCTTCAGCGCATTGGACACGACGATATAGGTCGCGCCGCCTTCCACGGTCACACTGTCCTCGCCGAATCTGAGAATGCGGTTCATGGCCTTCATGTCGACCATGGTGCCGCCGTCATCGCCATTCATGCGCGCCGTGGAGTGCATCGAGCCGGCCGGGCGCACGGGCGAGGGGAAGCGCACCACGCTCCTCACGACCTCGACGAGATCTTCGGCCGTTTGCGGCGTGACCAGGACTTTGGGGCGGTAGGTCCAGGTGCCGTCCCAGCTCCGGATCGTGACGTCGTGTTTGATGTCCATAAGGTCCCCCGGCAAGGCACGCCCGCATGACCATAAAGCAAAGCTTCGCCAAAATCAGGCGGCGAGCCGCCGGTTACGGTTAGCAAGCCGTATGGTCTGCGGGCAACAGCGCCTAGCCCATAGAGCGGAAGAGAAGCATGAGGGATTTGACGGAGATCAAGGAGGTTCCGGCTTCTCCCGACAATGCCAAGGGGCCCCGGGGAAGGCTTGGCTCGGCGTTAAGGTTCTGTGCTATCCACACTCGAGCTGGCTCGGGGGCGAAGGGGAAAGCTAGAGCGGGCAAATGCGAGGGGGCGACTTGAAGCACTATTGCATCATCGGCGCCGGCGCCTGCGGGCTTGCCGTGGCCAAGACTTTCGTCGAGCGCGGCATCCCGTTCGACTGTTTCGAGGCGCAGGCCGATGTGGGCGGCATCTGGAATCCAGACAGCCCGCATGCGGTCTATGGCTCGACCTACCTTAACTCATCGAAAAAGCTGTCGCGCTACCCAGACTACCCCTTCCCGGAGGAGTGGCCGCATTATGTGAGCCGGGCGCAGGCGCAAGACTATCTCCGCGCCTATGCGCGCGAGGTCGGGCTCTACGACCGCATCACCTTTAATGCCACGGTGGCCTCCGCCGAGCGGGTCGACGGACACTGGCGTGTTCAGATCAAAGACGAAGCGACCCCGCGCTTCTATGACGGGCTTATCGTTGCCAATGGCCATCATTGGGAGCCAAACTGGCCGAGCTACCCCGGACGCTTCGACAGCGAGATCCTCCACTCTCACGACGTCAAGTCGAAGGAGCAGCTTAAGGGAAAGCGCGTGCTTGTGGTGGGGGCAGGAAACTCCGCCGTCGATATTCTGGCGGATGCCGCGCACGACGGCGCGCGAGCCGTGCACTCGATGCGGCGGAGCTACTTTTTCTTCCCGAAGATTGTTTTCGGCAAGCCAACGGATACCTTCATCGATCTAACCAGCCGCTGGCCGCTACCGCGCTCGGTGATGCGCAAACTCTATCGACTGGGGTTGCGCATCGTTGTCGGGTCGCATTATCGTTACGACTTGCCGGCGCCGGACCACGACCTGTTCGAGGCGCATCCAACCGCCTGCACCACCTATCTCGATCACATCGTGCATGGGCGCATCATGACCAAGCCCGGCATCGAGAGTCTGAACGGCAACCATGTCCGCTTTGTCGACGGCAGCGAAGAGGAGATCGACCTCATCGTCTACGCCACGGGCTTCAAGCCAAGCTTCCCCTTCATGGATCAGAGCTATATTCTCGACGAGGCTGGCAATTCGAAGCTCTTCATGCACACCTTCCACCGCGAGTTCGACGATTTGTTCGTGGCCGGCCTGTTCGAGCCCGCTGAAGGCGGGGTGTGGCAGCTCGCCGATTACCAGGCGAAGCTGATTGCAAGCTTCATCGTGGCTTGCGCCTCAGACCCGGCGCGCGCGGCCTGGTTCTGCAAGTTGAAGGCCACCGCCAAGCCCGATATCGGCCACGGCATTCCCGACAAGGGGACGCCCTGGCACAAATTCGAGATCCAGCATTACCGCTTCCGCACCTATATGAAGCGGCTGCTCAAGAAGTTCGGCGCTTCGGCGACGCTGCCGTTGGCAAAGGTCGCCGTGCCAGGGGCCGAAGGCAGCAAGGACCAGGCCGAGCTCAAGCTCGCCTCCTGAGCTTCCCCCTCAGCCCGGCCTGCCGGCGCTGAATTCGACCGCCGGGCGGCTCAGAGCGCGTCCGCTGTTTTGGCAAATTCTGTTGTGCTGTCTCGTCATCGGTGAGACGGCGGTGCTGCTTTTGGCGCGATAAGCGCCCCCGGCAAGCGCGAAGCTAACTGATAATGCCGGGATTTTGAGCCGGTATTACGGGATTTTGAGCTGGCCACCGCCGCAAGATTTCTGCCATGGTCTTGCCGCGGTGTGCGCGCAAAGTTGTGACGGCTATACTCGCAAGCATGATCGGAGCGAGTCGCAAAGCGCTCGCATGGGAATGGGCTTACGGGCAACGGGGCACCGGCAGTCAGCTCGCATGCCGGCGTCGATGCGATAGATGGGGTCTATCGAGACTCGGGAGCGGGGTTGTGGGGTCATTCTCTCGCACGGCGCTTGCCTTGTTCTGGGTCGCCGTCGCATTGCCGATTCCCTCCCAGGCGGCGGAGCCTGACGGGCCGGCGGCGCTGATCAGCCTGACCGAGGCCGTCGGCATCTCGATGAACCGTCTGTCCGAGAAATCCGGCAGGAGCGCCGAAGCGAGGGGTGGGCAAGAGGCGCTCGTGGAATATTACTCGGCGCCCGAGGCGCGTTTGCTTTGGGTCGACGAGAATGGCCTGACCGACCGAGCGAAATCCGTGATGGAGGAGATCGCCAAGGCCGACACCTATGGCCTCCGCTCTTCCGATTACGACCTACCCAAACGCGACGGATTCGACGCCAATTATCGCGACGGCATCAATTGGCTCGCCGACGCCGAGACCAAGATCAGCGTTGCCGCGCTCCATTATGCCCGCGACGCACGAGGGGGACGGCTCGATCCGGAGCGCCTCGACGAAAATCTCGATCCGACGCTGGCGCTACCGGACCCCTTGCAATTGCTCGAATCCCTCGCAATTCGCGCGGACCCCGCAGCGTATTTGCGGAGCTTCCAGCCCGACCAGCCTCAGTTCGAAGCCCTGCGCAAGGCTTTGGTCGCGGCGAGGGGAGGTAACCCCAACGAGAATGTCGTCACGATCCCCGATGGCCCGGTGCTCAAGCTCGGGGTCGAGCAAGAGCAGGTGGCGCTGCTCCGAAAACGGCTTCAAATCCCGAGCGCGGCCCAGGACGGCGCTTCCGGCAAGGAGACGCTGTTCGATACCTCCGTGGATGAGGCCGTGAAGCGCTTCCAGGAAGACCACGGCGTGACGCCAGACGGCATGATTGGCCCCGGCATGCGGCGGCTGCTCAATCAGCAGCACCAGCAGACCGGGAACCCGACCAGGGCGCGGCTCATCCTGCTCAACATGGAACGCTGGCGCTGGTTGCCCGACGACCTTGGGCCGTTCTACGTGACCGTCAATGTGCCCGAGTTCATGCTCCGCGTGGTCGATGGGGGCAAGGTCGTGCACAGCACGAGGGTAGTGGTCGGCAAACCCGACAAGCAGACCCCGATCTTCTCCAAGGAGATGCAGGAGGTCGTGTTCAATCCCTACTGGAACGTTCCGAACTCGATCAAGACCGACGAGCTTCTACCCACGATCAGAGGGGGAGGCGGCCAGTGGTTCAGCGGAGGCTGGGACACTTCGGTTTTCGAGCGCAACGGCCTTCGCATCAATATTGGCGGTAGGGAGGTCGACCCCGCAATGCTCGATTGGAGCCGCATCGATATCCGCAGCCTCAACATCTATCAGCCGCCGGGCCCGGACAACGTGCTTGGTACGGTCAAATTCGTATTTCCGAACAAGCATGACGTCTACATGCACGACACCACACAGAAAGCCCTTTTCGCGCAGACGGTCCGGGCCGAGAGCCATGGTTGCATGCGGGTGCAGAATCCGGACCAGCTTGCCCTCATTCTGCTCAAGGAGGACCAGGGCTGGTCGGCCGCGAATGTCGCCTCGGCGATCGAGAACGGCCAGGACCAGCACGTGGCGCTGAAGCAGAAGATCCCAGTCTACATCACCTATTTCACCCTTTGGGTGAACGATGACGGCTCGATCTCGAGCTTTGCCGATATCTACGGCCACGATTCGCGCATGGCGGCCGCGCTGTTCGGCGAGAGCGTGGCGTTTGGTCCCCCGCCAGTTGTTGACGATCCGCGCGAGAGACCGGATCCACGCCGTAACCAGCCCCGCTGGAGCGCCAGCAGAGGCAACGGAATCGCGGATAGCGTATCGAGATTCCTGAACAACTGACCGCCCGGCGATTGAGCGGGGCTAGGCCACGCACCGCTACAGCAAGCGTACGGCCTCAGCTCTGGTGATCAGGGGAAACCCGAGGAGTCGTGACGACCCTGCTCGATCGTCCTGTCACTTGCCGCCTCCCGGCTGGCGGCCGAGCACCTGCTGCAGCAGCTCCGGTCCGACCGAAATATCGCCGGTGAAGGGCCGGCTGTAAGACGCAATCAGCAGCACCGAGAGTGCAATACCGGTCGCAAACAGCGTGAGTGCGATGGCGCAAGTACTGCGGTTCGCGAGTTTTGCACGGTCGAAGTCGCTCCAGACTTGGGGCGGCAATGAAGCCGACGAGAAGGCCGAAGATGATTCCGAGCGGCGGCAACATCCCCGGCGACAGGGCCTTGAACGCAAGCGCTCGATCGTTCACCGCCAATCTCGTGATGACCCAATAGAGCACCGCGGTAACGAAATAGGTGCCGGCGAATACGACCAGAGTCATCCACACCATAGGCAGGTTGAGCAACCAGTCGCTCATTCTTGACTTCCTTAAGCCTTGCGGCGATAGCGCCGATAGACCGGTTCCCACATCTTGGCCACAATGATGCCGGGGAGCGCCGCATCCTCGAAGGGCTGGCACAGGCCTTCGGCCCGCGCCTGCTTCGCGACCGCCGTCGCGATCGTCACCGCGACCTTGCGCAAGTCGTCGACCGGAGGGAGCAGGCTCGCGTCGCGGTCCCGCATGGCGGGGGACATCTCGGCAAGCGCGCTGGCCGCCGCGCCGAACATGCCGTTCGAGAGGCGTCTCGCCTTGACCGCCAAAACGCCAAGACCCATTCCCGGGAACACATAGGCATTGTTGGTCTGCGCCACGATGAAGGACCTGCCGTCGCACGTCACCGGCGGGAAAGGGCTGCCCGTGCCGATTACTGCCCGGCCATCGGTCCATGTCATTAAATCCTGCGGGGTGGCTTCGGCGCAAGACGTCGGGTTCGACAGCGGAAAGATGATGGGCCGCGGCGTCTGGGCGGCCATGGCGCGCACCACGGCCTCGGTGAAGGTGCCGCTTTGCGCGGAGACCCCAATCAGCACGGTGGGCTCTCCGTTCTTCACCACATCGAGCAGCCCGATTCTGTCGGGATGCTCGCGGGACCAGGCGCCGACGGTGCCGGCCGCCTGCACGAAGGGCATTTGGAAATCGAGGAGGCCCGCCATGCCCTCGACCAGCAATCCGTCGCGGTCGACGGCGAAGAGACGCCGGCGCGCGTCCCGCTCGCCCAAGCCCGCCTCGGTCATCTCTCGCAGCAGAAGCGAGGCGATGCCGCAGCCGGCGGAGCCCGCGCCGACCACGGCAATCCGCTGCTCGGTCAAGGGCACGCCCGTGACCTTCACCGCCGCAAGCAGCGTGCCGGCGGCGACCGCCGCAGTGCCTTGAATATCGTCGTTGAAGGTCAAGTGCCGGTCGCGATAGCGCGCGAGGAGACGCCCCGCATTGGCCCTGGCGAAATCTTCCCATTGCAGGAGCACGCGGGGCCACCGCTCGGTCACCGCCGCGACGAAGCCCTCGACGAAATCGTCGTAGTTGGACCCGCGCATGCGTTCGTGCTTCCAGCCGATATAGAGCGGGTCGGCGAGCCGCTCCTGATTGTCGGTGCCGATATCGAGCAGGATCGGCAAGGTCGTGGCGGGGTCGATGCCGGCGCAAGCGGTATAGAGCGACAGCTTGCCGATGGGGATGCCCATGCCGCCCGCGCCCTGGTCGCCCAAGCCCAATATCCGCTCGCCGTCCGAGACGACGATGACCTCGACGGGATCGAAGCGGGGATGGGAGAGAATCTGCTTGATGCTGTCGCGATGGGACCAGCTCAGGAACAGCCCCCTTGGGTAGCGCCAATAGTGGCTGAATTTCTGGCAACCCTCGCCGACCGTTGGCGTGTAAACGAGCGGCAGCATCTCGGCGAGATGCTGCGTCAGCAGCGCATAGAACAGCGTCTCGTTGGAGTCCTGCAAGCCGCGCAGGAACAGATAGCGCTCGAGCTTGGTCTCGAATGTGCGCACCCCCTGCAAGGAGCGGGCGACCTGCTCGTCCAGGCTGCCGATATGGGGCGGCAAGAGGCCATGCAGCGCAAAGGCCGTGCGCTCCTCTTCCGAGAACGCCGTCCCCTTGTTCAGGAGAGGATTGGTGAGGAGCGCCGTGCCCTCGAGCTCAGTCTCGATTACTGCCGCTCCCGCCATGTCAGTCCTTCCCAGCCTTCATGAGCGCGTGCGTCCGATCGTCTCAGTGCTGCTCACCGCTGCAGCGAGGCGCGCCGAAGCTGCCTTGCGACAAGGCCGGGGGCAAGCGCATTGAGCAGGAAGAGAGCGCGAAAGATGGCAGGCTTCACCACGGTTCGCCTTCGCTGCTCGACGCCCGCAAAGATCGCCTCCGCGGCCTCGTCGGGCGAGAGCGTCGGCACCAAGCGGGGATCCGCAGGAGGCAGGTGCTCCCGGCTTCCCGGGTTGTGCTCCCAGTAAGGGCTCTCGACCGTGCCAAGCACGACGAGGGTCACATCCACGCCTTTCCCTTTCACTTCGCTGCGGAGCGCCGCGGTGAAGCCCGCTAACGCGTGGCGCGCGGCGATATAGGCGGAAGCATTGGGCCAGGTGAGGTAGGAGGCGGGCGAGGTGATGCAGGCGATCGCGCCGCTCCGGCGCGCAAGCATCGCCGGCAGGACGGCGCGGGTGAGGGTGAAGGCCGCGAGATACGGCACCTCGATCATCGCACGCGCTTCTTGCGGCGTGGTCTCGATCAGCGGCAGCCAGCGGCCGGCGCCGGCATTGTTGATGAGAATATCGGGCGTGCCAGCCTCGCGCGTAATCCTGGCGCTCGCCTCTTCGATGGCCAGCGCATCGGAGAGATCTACGGGAAAGACGCTGGCCGCGCCGCCCTCGCGCCGGATAGCGTCGGCCACGGCGCCGAGGCGCTCGGCATTGCGGGCGAGCAGCAGCACGCGGGCGCCGCTCGCGCCATAGCGCCTCGCCGTCGCCGCGCCGATGCCGCTCGAGGCCCCGGTTACAAGGACGAGTTTCGCTGCCATGGGGGTGCCTCGTGCCTTTCGCGCGCCTCCCAAGTCAACGGAACCCATACAGCTTCTCCATTGACGTCATTGGCGGACTTCGCGTCTTAGAGGAGTGCATTCAGACTGTGGCACAAACGCTACAGGACGGCGCGAACCGATAAGTTGGTCACGGCAGGGTACTGGCAAGAGCCTCACGCCGCTATATCCTACAGCTTCTCATACGGTGGGAAGGGGGTCCTCACATGAAGTCGTTCTTGTGCGTCACTGCTTTTGCTTTGGTGGTGGTGGGGCTTTGCGTGGCCGCGGCGGCGCCGGCCAGCGCGGGTGGTTGCAGCAAGTTCACCGGAACCGCGGATGGCTGGGATAAGCCAGATGCGTTGAGCGGCTCCCAGGCGGCGCTCGCCGGAGCGATCAGCGACTTCAAGGCGAAGAACAAGGGCGCGATCACCGTGAGCGCGATGCGGGCCAGTCCGCAGCCCTATTGGCGCGATTCTGTGTCGGCCGAGCTTTATGTGAAGCCCGACGTGGTGACGCCAAAGTCCTATACGGTTTGCTGGCACGGCGTCGTGTCGCCGGTGGTCTGCACCTCGGGCGCCAAGGTCTGCTGGTAGCGCGGCTTAGCGCTTTATCCTGATTGCCGCCGGGGCTTGCCCCGCAAATCGCGCCCGCGCTAGACGTGGGCCGGGATGAACACGCCCTCGCGCGTCGGCCGCTTCATCATGAAAACGAGCGGCAGGATGGCGAAGGTGACCAAGCCGATGAACCAGAACAGGTCGACGAAAGCGAGCATCTGCGCCTGGCGGCCGATCTCTCGTGCCACCGCGACCATGGCGCTCGGCGACTGGGCGTTCAGCCCAAGGGCAGAGAGATAAGGCGGCACCGCCGGATTTAAGGGATTGATGTGGGCGATGAGGTTGTCCCAATGCACCTGACCTTGGCGCACGAATAGCCAGCTCACCACGGCGATGCCGATCGACGAGCCGATGCCTCGCATCAAGGCGAAAAGGCCCGCGGCCTCGTCCAGCTTGTCGTTTTCCACGCTACCGAAGGCCACGGCCGTCAGCGGCACGAAGAACAGTCCCATGCCGATGCCCGCCAGGATGCCAGGCGAGGCGATGGCCCAGGAATCGGCCTGCAGCGACAGACCCGCCATCATGATCGTGCCGACCGCCGACAGGACGATGCCGGCGGCGACAAGGACGCGCGAATCGATCCAGCGCATGAGATAGTTCCCGGTGACAGCAAGGGCAATCGCGCTCGCTATCGCCCGCGGGACGAACAGCAGGCCGGCGCTCATGGCGGGATAGCCCATCAGACGTTGGGTGAGGAGCGGCAAGAGCGCGACGGTGCCGAACAGGGTCACGCCATAGGCGGTGATCGCGAGCAGGCCCGCGGCGAAATTCCGATCCCGCAGCAGCGACAGATCGACGATGTTGTCGCGCTTGCTCCATCCGCGCATCAGGAAGCCCGTGCCCGCGAACAGGGTGACGGCGGTGAAGATCTGGATGAAGCGCGAGTTGAACCAATCGCGGGTCTGTCCCTGATCGAGCACGAGCTGCAGCGACCCTACCGCCAGGACCAGCAGAATGAGGCCGGTCCAATCGGTCTTGAGATATTTCACCTCGGTGCGCGGCAAATGCCCCATGGCGAGCAGTAGAGCGAACAGGCCGATGGGCACATTGATGTAGAACACAGCCCGCCAGACGAAGGTGTCGGTCAGCCAGCCGCCGAAGGTGGGCCCGAGCACCGGGGCGACCATGATACCCAGGCCAAAAATGGCGAGCGCCTGCCCATGTTTCTCTTTCGGGAAGGCATCGAGCAGGATGGCCTGGCTCAAGGGCACGAGCGGCGCGCCGCAAATGCCCTGGGCTAGCCGGAAAATTACCATGCTTTCGAGATTCCAGGAGACGCCGCACAATGCGGAGGAGATCACGAAGCCGACGATCGAGAAAATCAGCAATCGCCTCCGGCCGAGCCGGGCGGACAGATAGCCCGTGAGCGGCATCACCACGGCGGCCGAGACGAGATAAGAGGTGAGCACCCAGGTGATCTGGTCGGACGTGGCGCCGAACGTGCCGAGCATGTGCGGGATCGCCACGCTGACGATGGTGATGTCGAGCACTTCGAGGATGGCGGTGAGCACAACGGCGACGACAAGCGCCACCGAGGGCTTGGGCTGCTCCCGGGGGGGCTCGCGCGGTCGTTCTTCGGGCTTGCTCGGCGAGCGCGGCTTACGAGCCGCGGGTTTGCGCCGGGTCATTTGCCGTCCTGGGTGGTGTCGATCGTTACCGAGGCGCTGGCGCCGACGCGGAGCGGCTTGTCGGCCTCTGTTGGGGGGTTGTTGATGCCGATGCGCACGGGAAAGCGCTGCGTCACCTTAACCCAATTTCCGGTCGCGTTTTCCGGCGGCAGCACGGAGAAGGTAGCGCCGGAGCCCGCGCTGATGCTGTCGACCACCCCGTCGAAGGTGACGTCGGGATACATATCGAGGTGGACTTTAGCCTTCTGTCCGACCTTGACGCGGGCGAGATCGGTCTCCTTGAAATTCGCGTCCACCCACCACGGGTCGGCTTCGATGATGGCGAACAGCGGCGCGCCTGCCTGGACGGTGGCGCCGGGCCGCAAGGTCACATTGGAGACGAGGCCGTTGGCGGGGGCCGTCACATGGGTCTTGACCCGGTCGTGGATCGCCTTGTCGAGCTGGGCTGCGGCACCGCGAAGCTGCACCGTGGGCGTGGTCACCGTCAGCGGCTTGTCTTGTGCCTTGGTGAACTCGTCCTCCGCGTCTTTGTAGGCCTGCAGCGCGTCCTGCCATCCCTTTTCGGCCGTGGTAAGCTGATCCGACGGCGGCTGGTCCGGCTTTTGCACGTCCTTGGCGTCTCGATAAGTCTTGAGCGCGTCCTCGAGCGCTGTGCGCTTCTCCTCGAGCTTGGTCGCGGCTGCCTTCAGCTCGTCGGCCGCGGTGCCGGCGGCGGCGGCGGCGGCATCGAACTGTGCGTGCGCATTGCGCAAAGAGGCGTCGTAAAGCGTGGGATCGATGTCGAACAGGGGATTGCCGGACTTCACCTTCTCGTCCGTCTGCACGTAGATGCGGATCACCGGACCGCTGATCTCAGAGGCCACGCGGACGATATTCGACCCCGTATAGGCGTTCTCGGTGGTGGGGTAGAGTTCGCTATAGCGCCAATAGGCGAAGGCGCCGCCCACCGTCGCGGCGATGACCACGAACAGCGCGATCCAGCGAATGGTAGCGAAGGTGCTCGTGCCGGCGCGGGCTTCAGTCGAAGCGTCTTGATTCACGTTTGATCTACCTCGGGTTGCGGCGGGGGGTGGATCGGCCAGGGAGAGCCTCCAAGCCCGCAATGCAAGGTGAAGAGCGGCAGAATGATGACGGAGGCTTAGACTGGATAGCCGCATCTCGCAAGATTTCCGTTACCTGCCAAGGATTCGGCGGAATGCTACGTTTTACCGGAAGGCCAGTCGATGGCCCGGGAGGTTAAGCTTCGCAGGGCCCAGCGATGCTTGCGCCGCGCACTGCTCACTCGCCGCCGGCGCCTTGCTTTGTCATCCGATCGGCTTCACATTGACCCGGGCGCTGGAGAAGCCTGGCCGAATGTGGATTGGCGCCCTTCACGCTGTGATGCAGTCGATCGAGATGGTGCGGCTCTGGCGTCAGCCCGGCTCCCGATGGCGCATCCTGCGAGCCGGCCGGTGGGCCGCATGGGAGGAAGGACGCATGACGCCATCGACATTCATCGCGCGCATCTTGGGGCCTGTGCTCGTGGTCGTCGGCCTTTGCCTGCTCTTGGAAGGCGAAGCGTTTCGCGTCATCGCTGGGGAGTTCTTGCGCAACTCGGCGCTCATCTATTTCTCCGGGATTGTCACGCTCGCGATCGGCCTCGCCATCCTCAATGTACATCATGTTTGGGTGCGCGATTGGCGCGTCCTCGTCACCGTTTTCGGCTGGCTAGCTCTGCTCGGCGGCATTCTGCGCCTGCTGGCCACGTCCTTCGTGCAACGGGTGGGGGAATCACTCATCGCGCATCGAACCTGGCCGATCGCGACCGCAATCGTGGTCCTCGCGCTCGGCGCGTTCCTCACGGTCATGGGATATCAGGATGTTTGGGCCGACGGAAAGAAGCGGCCGACCCATCGCTCTGCCGCGGCCAAGAGCACGGGCTCGAGCGCCCCGAAGATCGCGAAGCGGCCGCGGCGCAAGGCGAGCGCGGCGCGGTCCGGGCATTCGAGTTGATCGGGCCGGCCCCCGCGCCTACACTGACCTCATTCCGAGGGGAGCCCCAGGGTAGGGGCTGAGAGTCCGCTGCCTTGAGCTGAGGCCCGCGGAGACCCTTTGAACCTGATCCGGGTCATGCCGGCGAAGGGACAGGGAACGCTCATACTGCCCCAACGCCAGCGCCCCCGAGCCACGGGAGCCTGACGATGAACAAGCCGATCTCCGCCAAAGACGTTGCGCCGCCCAAGGTCACCACGGGACCCTTGCCGGGGAGCCGCAAGGTGCATTCCGCGCCTGAAGGCCATGACGATGTCAGCGTGCCATTCCGCGAGATTGCACTGACCGACGGAACGTCGTTCCGCGTCTACGACACCTCCGGCCCGTACAGCGACGGCCAGGCCGAAATCGACGTCAATCGCGGGCTGCCGCCTTTGCGGGAGCGCTGGATCGCCGAACGCGGCGGCGTCGCAGCCTATCGCGGCCGCGCGGTCCGACCGGAGGACAATGGCGATGTCGGGCCTGCGCATCTCGAGCGCGCCTTCCTGGTGAACCGGCAGCCGCTGAAGGGCTTGCCGGGCCATCCCGTCACCCAGCTCGAATTGGCGAAGGGAGGCATCGTCACCAAGGAGATGGTCCATGTCGCGCATCGGGAGAATATCGGACGCGAGGCGCAGGCCGCCGAGGCTGAGGCGCAGCTCGCCGACGGGATGAGCTTCGGCGCCTCGCTGCCCGCCTTCGTCACGCCGGAGTTCGTGAGGGAGGAGGTCGCGCGCGGCCGCGCCATCATCCCCGCCAATATCAATCATTCCGAGAGCGAGCCGATGATCATCGGCCGCAACTTCCTCACCAAGATCAACGCCAATATCGGCAACTCCGCCGTCACCTCTTCCGTCGAGGAGGAGGTGGAGAAGATGGTATGGGCGATCCGCTGGGGCGCCGACACCGTCATGGACCTCTCCACGGGGCGCAACATCCACACCACGCGCGAATGGATCATCCGCAATGCCCCGGTGCCGATCGGCACGGTGCCGATCTATCAGGCGCTGGAGAAAGTGGACGGCGATCCGGTCAAGCTCGATTGGGAGGTCTACAGAGACACGCTGATCGAGCAGTGCGAGCAGGGCGTCGACTATTTCACCATCCATGCCGGCGTGCGGCTCGCCTATATCCACCTCACCGCCGACCGCGTCACCGGCATCGTGTCGCGCGGCGGCTCGATCATGGCCAAATGGTGCCTCGCCTATCACCGCGAGAGCTTCCTCTATGAGAACTTCGAGGAGATCTGCGAGATCATGCGCCGCTACGACGTGTCGTTCTCGCTGGGCGACGGGCTGAGGCCGGGCTCGATTGCGGACGCGAACGACGCTGCGCAATTCGCCGAGCTCGAGACGCTGGGCGAGCTGACCAAGATCGCTTGGGACCGCGGCTGCCAGGTGATGATCGAGGGGCCAGGGCACGTGCCCCTGCACAAGATCAAGATCAATGTGGAGAAGCAGCTGAAGGAATGCGGCGAGGCGCCGTTCTACACGCTCGGCCCCCTCGTCACCGACATCGCGCCCGCTTATGACCACATCACGAGCGCGATCGGCGCGGCGATGATCGGCTGGTTCGGCACCGCCATGCTTTGCTACGTGACGCCGAAGGAGCATCTCGGGCTGCCGAATCGCGACGACGTGAAGGCGGGCGTCATCGCCTATAAGATCGCGGCCCACGCGGCCGACCTCGCCAAGGGGCACCCCGCCGCGCAGGCGCGCGACGACGCGCTCTCGGCAGCGCGCTTCAACTTCCGCTGGGAGGACCAGTTCAACCTCTCGCTCGATCCGGAGACCGCGCGCTCCTATCATGACGAGACGCTGCCCAAGGAGGCGCACAAGCTTGCGCATTTCTGCTCCATGTGCGGGCCGAAATTCTGCTCCATGGAGATCACGCAACAAGTGCGCGACTACGCGGCCGCGCTCAAGGAGAAGGAGGCCGGCATGGTGGAGATGAGCGCCAAGTTCCGCGCACTGGGCAGTGAGGTCTATGTGGAGGAAGGGTAGGGCGGGCAAGAGCGCTTTGAGCCTGCCTTGGCAAGATCGCAATTGGCGTGTTGAAGAGGCTCGCGCGAGTTCCGGCGCCTCGATTTCGGCCGGCACCAAGACCCTCGATCGTTGACGATGAAATCAGATCATTTCACGCAGGCGGTGTTGGGCCTAGACGCGGCGCCGGCCGGTCATCGAGCGCGCATGCTCGGCGTCGTCGTCCTCCACCTGCACATGAGTGCCATGGATGTGGGTGCTGTTTAAAACTCCCACGATTCGGAGGAGCCAATCATGCAAGCGGTCCAGGTCGAGCGAACGCTTGAGGACCTCGAGGCGTTCACCCGGTATGCGGTCCCCTTATCGGCGTCCTCTCAGGGATGATCGCGCGCTGTGCTGTGCGGCCCGCCCCAGCGCGAAGCTGACATTCGCAGACCGCGAGCTAGCCTCCGCTTTGGCCGAACAAGGGCGCAAGGGATTAGGGTGCAAGCTCATGCGGAAGCTTGGACGCGCTCACGATCAGCTAGGCTCCCGCGCCTCTGCGACGTTTACGGCAATGGAACCGAGCAGCACTACAAGATCGTCAACGAGCTGCAAGAGCAGTACAAAGTGGTACCGCCCAGTGCGTACGGCAAGCCTTAGCTTCATCGAGCGCTACCTCGAAGTTTATCGTCCGGACCTGCTTCCGAAGCCAAGTGGTGAAAAATAGAGGCGTGAGTTCTCTTCGACATGCATCGCTAGTCAAGCATCGCGAGGCTCGTCAACGAGCCCCACAAGTGCCTAGCTGAGCTCTAAAGTGTCTCTCGCGTCCAACATCAGTTGCCGAACCATCCTCCGCAGCGCGGTCGACTCTGCCGAGTAGTACCGGTGCTTCCAGGCATTTCGGTTTCACTTGGGGGCGCCAGGCGACTTGCCGCCGTGCATGCGGCAGCGACCGTTAGGCATCGCGGGTGATTGGCACGGGATCTAGCGACGCGTTCGGACTCTGCATCTCAGCGGCTTTACTGGAACCAGACTGGGTCAACTGTGCCACCCGGGCATCCCGGATCAGTGGCCGCTGATGCCTTCACGAGGTCAGCGAGCGTATGGCCCGCGCCTGGCTGAGCGACCAGACCGATGGTGATCTCAGTGATAAGCCGCCGAGACCCGTCCCGTTTGCAAGAGAGCCGGACGTGATCCCCAGCGCCCGCACCGAAAGCCACGTCGAAGGCGCCTCTTACTGCACCAGCCGTTATCTCCTGACCGATATTGGCGGCGAATAATGCTTGAACGGCTGAGCCGTTAACCTCATCGAGGAGAGACAGGGCCTCGCGGAAATAGGTCTCGGCGTCGCTCCGGTCATAGCAGGTGCCGTGCCTGATCCATTCATGGCGGTCAAGGAACGACTGCGTGCCGGGCATGGCGATGACAAGGCGCGCCCGTGTATCTGCGGCGAGATCGACTTCGGGGAGCGCCTGCCAATTACGTTGCCTATCGGTGTTGATGAGGGCTTGGCTCACGTTGCAATACTCTCTTCTGCGCGGCTGCGGCCAAAGGCCGTGGAGCGTGAAGTGGGTGGCGTCCAAGCGACCTAGGGTTTCGCTCGCGCATTCAGGCTTCTCCGCGTGGCCCTCACAGAAACCGGGCTCCCAGCCGAGAGAGAGAACGACTTCAGCGGGGCGTCCGCCAGAAGACCCGCTGCCGGCACGCGGCGTCTGCAAACCGTCGCTCGCTCCCTCGTCCTTGTAGCTCCCACAATCGACACTTACCCAGCGCTCCGGTGGAGCAGCGCCTTCGACGCGAACGCGGTAATGGCTTGGCTCCGGCGCGTTCTTTGCTAGCAGAGGATAGGAATGGCCCGCCTCGATTTTGACACCGCCCGGATTGGTTGCCTTCCTGAAAGACTGAAATGCCGGGCATTCTTTGGTCGCAAGGAACAAGCCGCGCACCGCCACGTCGGCCGACGCTCCGCAAGCCGATGCAGCGAGCCATCCAGCAGCCGCAACCATAGCCCAGACTGTCCGCAAAATTATGGTGTATTGAGCGAATAGGCTCGCTGCGTAGGCATCACTGCTGCGAACCCCATTCACCACGGCACACTCCACGTTCACCTGCGATGCCTGACCGACCGTCATTTCCTGACGTAGTTGGGTGAGCGTCGCCAAGAGCTCAGACTCCAGATAGCGCAACGCCTCAACCATGAAAGCGGTCGCTTTCTAATCGAGCAACTCGGGGCTGAGTCGCTGCGATTCAGGAGCCCTTCTTTCTTTCAGCAGGGGAGTCAATCTGATGTAGTCTCTCGACGAGCTCATCCAGAGACGCATGACAAAATTGTCGAGGATCTACTTTCTTTGTGAGCGTTATCATTTTTAACGCCGCGTCTTTGTTAGAAGCCGCTTCTTTCCACAAGCTATCTTTGTTGATCGATGGGTCTTGATGCAGGTAGTACGCCTCAATCTTTGATATTGCATTCTTGGCCATTTCCGCATCAGCTGCTGTCAAATGGTCGTGGTCAGAGCAATCTCTGACAATTTCATAATCCGTGTAGTAGTTTTTTAAATAAACCGAAACATGCGTTGCAATAGCCGACGTTGCAACAATGGTTGCCGACGTTGCAAGGCTCATTGTGATGAGCAGCAGGCCCGGTCTCATTCCGATGATTTCCTCGCAAGATGCGGCGTAAAGTTTTCCCTGATGCCGTAGGGTATCAGGCCTTGAACAGGTTTCTCCAGCCAAAAGGAGCCCTCTTCGTAACAGGCGACGACGCATGCGGCTCTGCGGCAATGCGTCGTGCCGGCGCCCCGCCTGTCGGGGCGAAGTGCGCCGCTGCTTCGGCGCGATTTCAGCTGCTGCCCGAAGGCGTCCCGCGACTTTGTCGACGGTCTCGGCGAGGCGCAGGGGGGAGGGGATGAGCTTCGAAGAGGCGCGTGAATGGCTCGAGGGCACCGAGGCCGAGGACGCCTTCCGCGCTTGGAACGCGGCGGTCGCGGCCTTGGTTATGGGCTATACTCCTCTCCTACCCAAAAGGCGGTGAAGCGCATGAGCAAAGTTGTCTATGAGATCGTCGAGCATGACGGCGGCTGGGCCTACAAGGTGGGCGAGGTGTTCTCCGAGCCCTATCCGCGCCACGAGGACGCGCTCGCCGCCGCGAAGAAAGCGGCGGCCGAGCAGAAGGTCCCGGGCGTGACCGAGACCATCGAATATGAGGACGAGAAGGGGGAGTGGCACGAGGAGCTGGACCCGGGCGACGACCGGCCCTCGACGGAGGTCGTCGACGACGAGGAATAGGGGTCGATGCCCGCGCCTTGGCGCACTGCCGCTTAGCTCCGTGATTACACACCGCACGCTACAGAGAGGGATCGATGGCGCACTCCTACGTCCTTTGGGCGTTGATCGGCATGACGGGCTATTCCTTCACGACGCTGTTCGTGAAGCTCGCGGAGCGGGCGGGCATTCCGAGCTTCGTGGTGGTCGCGGTGGCGACGGCGATAGTCGCAATCTTCGTCCTCGCCATCGTCGTGGCGCGCGACGAGCTCAAGGTGCTCATTGCGCAATTCAGCCAGCCGGGGATGCTCTGGGCGCTTGCCGCCGGCATCTCGCTGACGATTGCGGTGAGCTCGCTGTTCCATGCGCTGGCGCTCGGGCCGGCGACGGTGGTCGTGCCCCTCTACGGCATGTTCATCATCGGCGGCGCGGTGCTGGGCGTCCTCGTGCTGCATGAGCCCGTGACGTGGCAGAAAATGGTTGGCCTCGTGGCCGCGGTGGCCGGCGTGTTTCTGATCGCAAGCTAGCCGCGAGCACCCTACTGGCCGGGAACCCTCCGGCACTCCGTGGGTTGGCTGGACCTGGTTCAGACCGTGTTCCACAGTCGGGCCCATGACGAGGATCGCATCGGCAGCCCTGCTTTCGGCGCTCGTTCTTGCCGCGGCGCCAGCGCGCGGGGACGATGTGGCGGACGGCGTGCAAGCCGCGGCCGAAGTCGCTGCGGGACAAGCCCCTGGGCCCACGCCCTCCGTCGATATCGTCTGCCCGCTGATGCAGCGCGAGGCGGTCGCGGCGCGCCTGCCGCCCATGGTCTTCGTGCGTCTGATCTGGAAGGAAAGCCGCTTCGATCCGGGCGCGGTCAGCCCTAAGGGCGCGCAAGGCATCGCTCAGTTCATGCCGGCGACGGCCGAGACCCGCGGCCTCGACGATCCCTTCGAGCCGAAAGCGGCGATCGTCCATTCCGCGAGCCTGCTTGCCGATCTCCGCGACGAGTTCGGCAATATCGGTCTCGCGGCGGCGGCTTATAATGCGGGCGCCGAGCGGGTGCGGGCTTGGCTCGCGGGCAAGAGCAGTCTTCCTGCCGAGACCGAGGGCTACGTGTTTTTCGTCACCGGCCGCAGCGCCGACGAATGGAAGCTGCCGGAGACCGAGCTCCCCGAGATGCTGCAAAGCCCGGCCGAGCAAGTGGTCGAAGTCTTGCCGCAAGCTTGCGCCTTTGGTGGTGCGGGCGGTCTATGAGACGGAGCCGTTGACGGCGAGCGGCGCCTGGCGGCCCTGGGGCATCCAGGTCTCGACCTCCTTCTCCAAGGCCAAGGCGCTCTCCCAATTCGCCCGGTTGCAGGCGCGCTTTGCCTCGGTGCTGTCGGAGCGAGAGCCCTTCGTGCTGCCGGAGCGCAATTTGAGCCGCGGGCGCCGCGATCTCTATATGGTGCAGATCGGCGCCGACAGCCGCGACGATGCCGGCACCCTCTGCGCGAAGCTTCGCGCAAGCGGCGGCGCCTGCATCGTGCAAAAGAATTGAGACGCAGCTCCTAATATTTGACGTTCGGGGTCGCGAGGTACTGAAGCGCGGCGGCGCCCGCGAGGCCAGGCGTGCTCACGATCCCGGCCCTGAGCCAGAGCAGGAGGATTGCCGATAGGCCGGCAAGCACCACCGCCTCGAGGTCAATCGTCGAGAGGTCGGGCAGCCAAAGCCGTAATGGGCCACGCCATTCCGCCCCCACCTTGGCGAAGAAGACGTGCAGGGCAAACCAGAGGCTCAAATTTAGAATGACGCCGACCACGGCGGCGGTGACGCCGCAAGGGCGCCGGCGAGTTGCGGGCTCCTGCTGAGACGCTCGATATAGGGAGCGCCCACGAAGATCCACAGAAAGCAGGGCGTAAACGTCGCCCAGAGCGTGATCGCGGCTCCAAGCAGGCCAAAGCCGAGTCTGGGCTCCCCGCCTTGGCGGTAGCCCGAGCTTGGAAAAGAAGAGGGAGATGTCGGTGGTGACGTGGTCGCGCCCGAATACGAAAGTGACCAGGAGCAGGGGAACGATCCAGAGCGCAAGCCACAGGCTCGCGGTGCGCAAGGTTTCCGAGAGCGGCACGGAAGCGGCTTCGGCTTGCGCTTGCGACGGAGCCGCGGCTTGCGTGTCCGCAAGGAGATAGCCCAACAGCACGGCGCTGGCGATGACCAAAGGAAATGGCACCGCGAAGCAGAAGATAGCCACAAACGCCGCTGCGGCGATTCCCCAATCGTAGGGGCGGCGCAGCGCGCGCCGGGCCACCCTGAGCAGGGCCTCGATGACGATCACGAGAACGGCGGCCTTGATGCCGATAAACGCCGCCTCGACAAGCGGCACATGGCCGAAAAGGGCGTAAGCGATGCTTAAAGCCAGCCCGACGAAAGCGCCGGGCAGCACGAAGAGAAGGCCCGCAGCAAGGCCGCCCAAGGTGCCGTGCAGCAGCCAGCCGACATAGGTCGCAAGCTGCATAGCCTCGGGTCCCGGCAGCAGCATGCAGAAGTTCAGCGCGTGCAAGAAGCGGTCCTCGGCGATCCAGCGGCGCTCCTCGACGAGGATTCGATGCATCAGCGCGATCTGGCCTGCAGGGCCGCCAAAGGACAGCACGCCGATCTTCGCCCACACGGCGAGGGCGTCTCTGAAGAAAGGCGTTTCGATGGGTGAAATGGTCGCGGGAGGAATTTTGGATCCCATGGCAGCACACTCCGCAAATTAGGCGCAAAAGCGCTACGGAGCGGCGCTTGGGCAAGGCTGCCTCACGGGGCGGCCGCAGGAGGCCCCCGATAGGCAATCCTAGAACCAATGCCGGTCGCGGGCAATGCGGCGATGCAGGAGAGCTTCGCTGGCGAGTCATGTGCTCGCCATGATACGAGACGCTCGGGAGCCCAAGACAAGCGATGGTGTCGATACAACTGATCCAGGTGGCGGTGTTCCTCGCCGCCGCAGCCATAGCCGCCCCGCTCGGCCGTTTCCTTCGCCTCGGCTCGGTGCTCGGCTATCTCGCCGCCGGCATCGTCATCGGCCCGTTCGGCATCGGCCTGATCTACTCGCTCTACGACGTCGAGAACATCTTCCATTTCGCCGAATTCGGCGTCGTGATGCTGCTTTTCGTGATCGGGCTCGAGCTTCGCCCGGTCAGGCTCTTGGCCATGCGCTCGGCTATTTTCGGGCTTGGCTCCGCCCAGCTGGTCGCCACGGCAATCGTGCTTGCCGCGATCGGGCTCGCGGTTGGCCTCACCAACCGTGAGGCGCTGTTCGTCGGGCTCGCTTTATCGCTGTCGTCGACCGCCTTCGCGCTGCAATTGCTGGACGAGAAGGGCGAGATCAATAAGCGCCACGGCAGGCTCGCCTTTTCGGTGCTGCTGTTCCAGGACCTCGCCGCCATCCCGCTGATCGCGCTTGTGCCGCTCTTCGCCTCCGGCGCCGCGGAGCGCCCGGCCGGGGACTTTGGCAGTGCCGCCTTGGCCATCGGCACGATCCTCGGCGTCATCGTGGTGGGCCGCGTGCTGCTCAAACGGCTCTACAACATCGTCGCGGCCACCGGGGTGCGCGAGGCCATGACGGCGAGCGCCCTGCTCACGGTGGTGGGTGTGGCCCTGGTCATGGAGGCGGCAGGCCTCTCCGCCGCGCTCGGCGCCTTCATCGCCGGGGCGCTCCTTGCCGATTCGGAATACCGCCATCAGATCGAGGCGGATATCGCCCCCTTCGAGGGATTGCTGCTCGGGCTCTTCTTCATCGCCGTCGGCATGTCGATGGATCTGACCGTGCTCGTCGGCAGCCCGTTGCTGCTGCTCGCCATCGTCATCGGCCTCGTCACCATCAAGGCGATCATCCTCACTCTGCTCGGGCGCTGGTGGGGACTGAAACGCCAGGCGGCGGTGCGGCTCGGGCTTGTGGTCAGCCAAGGCGGCGAGTTCGCCTTCGTGCTGTTCTCGGCTGGAGCGCTTGCCGGGGTGATCGGCCAATCTCTGGCAAGCCTGCTCACGCTCGCAGTGACGCTGTCGATGGCCGCCACGCCGATGCTGCTGCTCGCCGACGAAATGATTCGCCGCCGCGCCGCCCCGGAAGCGCCTGACTATGATATGCCACCCGGCGGCGACCGACATGTCATCATTGCGGGCTTGGGACGCTTCGGTCAGATCGTCGCGCGCGTGCTGCGCGCCCGCCAAATTCCCTTCACCGCGCTCGATTCGAATATCAAGCAGGTGGATTTCGTGAAGCGGTTCGGGGCTCAGATCTATTACGGCGACGCCGGACGGATCGATATCTTGCGTGCCGCTCAGGCCGACAAGGCGACCGCCTTCGTGCTTGCCATCGATAATGTCGAGAACTCGCTCAGGGTGGCCGAGACGGTGCGGCAGAACTTTCCTGACCTGCCGCTCTATGCGCGCGCGCGCGACCGCACCCATGTGCATCGCCTGATGGATCTTGGCGTCACCATCATCGAGCGCGAGACGTTTCTGGCGTCGCTGGAATTGACGCGGAAGCTGCTCAGGAGCCTCGGCCTCGGCGAAGCCGAGGTGAGGCGGCTGACCGAGACGTTCAAGCGCCTCGACGAAAAGCGGCTTTACCAGGATTATCAATATTACACGGATCTCGAGAAGGTCCGCGCCAACGCGCTCTCGCAAGCCAAGGAGCTCGAGGAGCTGTTCGCGCGCGACGTGGAAGATCTGCCGGACGAGGACGGTCCGCTGATCAGCGCTGAGCGGCGAGATGGTCGAGGATCAGCCGGTTCAGCTCGGAAGGATGGGTGAACGGGCTCATATGGCCCGCTCCCTTTAGCACCTTCACCGTCGCATTCGGCAGCGTCGCGCTCAGCATGTCGACCACGGCGCGGGCCGGTGCGCGCGTCTTGCTGCCCACGACCAGCAGGGTCGGGGCCACGACGCCTGCGTAGTCGTGCAATCTCGTCTGCGCGTCGATGGCGATGGTGAATTCGAGCGCCACCTTGCCGATGGTCGCCGTGATCGCGGCCTTGAATCGCTCCGGCGATAGCCACCAGCGAAAGCGGCCAAGCCAATAGCGCATGAAGGCCGCGGCGGCCGCGCGATCATCGCCGTTTGCGACCGCGGTCAGCATGGCGACGCCGAGCCGCTCGACCTCGGCCCATTCGGGACGGTGCTCGACGCGGAGCAGGTTGAAGGCCACGGGCTCGATGAGGACGAGACTCTTCACCTTGGGTCCAAGCTCCCGGGCCGCCCGAAGCGCCAGGGCCGCGCCATAAGAGTGGCCGACGAGGTGGAGCGGGCGCTTCGTCTTCTTGGCAAGATCGAGCAAGATGGCGAGATCGGCGGTGCCGAAGAAGAGCTTGTTGCCCGGCCAAGCCTCTGACTGTCCGTAGCCGATGAAGTCGGGGGCGAGCACGCGCCATTCCGGCGCAAGCTCCTCGATCAGAGGCAGCCACTCCTTGTGGGAGGCGGAGCTGCAATGGCCGATGATGACGGTCGGACCTTTGCCTTTGTCGAGATAGGCGATCTCGACGCCTTCGGTCTTGAAGCTTTTCACGGCCGCGGCCTTGGTGAGCAGCCCCCCTCGGTGCGCACGCCTCGGGGGCGTCAGCCGGCGGCTGCGGCTTCAGGCGCCGCCGCGGCGGCGGCCTTCTGTACCGCCTTCTGCACCTTCTCGAACGCGCGCACCTCGATCTGGCGAATGCGCTCGCGGCTCACGCCGAACTCGCTTGACAGCTCCTCGAGCGTCAAGGGCTCCTCGGCGAGCCGGCGCGCCTGAAACACCCGGCGCTCGCGCTCATTCAAGCTCTTAAGCGCATCGTTGAGCATCGCGCGCCGGTTCTCCTTCTCCTCCAACTCGGCAAGCGCGGTCTCCTGGTCCATGGTGTCGTCGACCAGCCAGTCCTGCCACTCGCCGCTTTCGGAGTCGTTGCGCACCGGCGCGTTGAGCGAGCTGTCGCCGGCAAGCCTCCAATTCATGGAGATCACGTCCTCCTCGGTAACGCCGAGCTGGGTGGCGATGCGCTTCACTTGATCCGGGCGCAAATCGCCCTCGTCGAGCGCCTTCAGCTGACCCTTGATTTTGCGCAAGTTGAAGAACAGCTTCTTTTGCGCCGCTGTGGTGCCCATCTTCACGAGGCTCCAGGAACGCAGGATGTATTCCTGGATCGCGGCCCTGATCCACCACATGGCATAGGTCGCGAGCCTGAAGCCCCGGTCGGGATCGAAGCGCTTCACCGCCTGCATCAAGCCGACATTGCCTTCGGAGACGACCTCGCCGATGGGCAGGCCGTAGCCGCGATAGCCCATGGCGATGCGTGCCACGAGCCGCAAATGCGAGGTGACGAGTCTGTGGGCCGCATCGCGGTCGCCATGCTCGCGCCAGCTCTTGGCGAGCATGTACTCCTCCTGCGGCTCCAGCATCGGAAACTGCCGGATCTCTTCGAGGTAGCGCGTCAGTCCGCCCTGCGCGCCAACACTCGGTAAACTCTGCGAGGCCATGAGGGTAATTCTCCCGCAGCCTTGACTGGCCGCATCTTTCCACCAAATAATACCCCCCGGCGCCTCTCTATAGATGGTTTGGCTTAAGGATAAAAGACCGGCGGGCCTTCACAGTTCCTTGAAGGCCTCGACCACTCCTGCGAAATCATCAGGTAGCGGACTATTAAATTCCAGTAAGGTGCCGGTCACGGGATGCATAAAGGCCAATCTTGCCGCGTGCAACGCTTGGCGCTTGAAGCCGGCAAGTTTGCTGTGCAGAGGCTCGGGCAGGCTGAGCAGTTTGGTCTTGAAGCCCTGGCCGTAGAGCGGATCGCCGATCAAGGGCGTGCCGATCGAGCTCAAATGGACGCGCACCTGATGGGTGCGGCCCGTTTCGAGCCGGCACTCGAGTAGCGACGCGACCGGCTCCGGCCCACGTTCGCCCCGTCTGCGGCCGAAGGTCGTGATCACCTGGTAATGGGTCACGGCGTCGCGTCCACCGCGGGGAACGATCGCCATCTTGGTGCGGCTCGTCGGGTGGCGGCCGATCGGCGCGCTGATCGTGCCATGCGGCCGCGGGGGCGCTCCCCAGACAAGCGCAAGATAGCCCCGCTCGAGAGCGCCCGAGCGGCCATGGTCGGCGAATTGCTCGGAAAGCGCGCGGTGGGCTTCGTCGGTCTTGGCCACGACCAGCAAGCCGCTCGTGTCCTTGTCGAGGCGATGGACGATGCCGGGCCGGGCCACGCCGCCGATGCCCGACAGGCTTGGCCCGCAATGGGCGATGAGCGCATTGACGAGGGTGCCGTCGAGGTTGCCCGCGCCAGGATGCACGACGAGCCCCGCCGGCTTGTCGATGACGATGAGGGCATCGTCCTCATAGACCACATTGAGCGGGATCGCTTGCGCTCGCGGCTTGGCGCTCACGACGGCTGGAGGCACGGTCAGCTCGAAGCGGTCGCCCGGTTTGACCGGGTATTTCACGTCCTCTATGGTCGCGCGGTCGAGCACCACGCGGCCTTGTTTGATCAAACTCTGCAGCCTAGTGCGGCTCAGCGCCGGGAAGCGGTCGCTCAAGAAGCGGTCGAGCCTGAGGCCGGAATGGCTCTCATCGGCTTCTGCCGTCAGGCGCTCGGTGGAAACAGGCATGAGGTATCAAGCCAATGGCTGCGGTCGGCGAGCCAGAGTTGAGCTCCGTGCCGGGGATGGTCTTCACCCCACGTCAGGTGCGTATCCTCAAGCTCGCTGTCATCGTGATGGGCATCTTGCTCGTCGGGGGCTTCGCCTTCGTGCTCGCCGCCATTGTCTATCAAGCCTCGCGGTCGGCACAAGGCGTAGGCGCGAGCGCGCCACTCATGCCGGGGCAGGGGGAGCTTAGCATCGATCTGCCCGTGCCGCGCGATGCAACCTTGGCCGGGGTGTCGCTCGACGGGAACCAGCTTGCCGTGCAGCTCAATGGAAACGCTGGGCCGGAGATCGTGGTGATCGACCTTGCGAGCGGCAAGATCGTCGCGCGTGTGAGGCTCAAGCCGCAATAAGCCTTGATCGGGTTCGGGACGCCAAGCTATAGCTTTGAGTTGACTTACCGAAACGGAATGCCCCGTTCGTCTAGTGGCCCAGGACGCTGGCCTCTCACGCCGGAAACAGGGGTTCGAAACCCCTACGGGGCGCCAAACAAATCAATAAGTTAGACAAGACCGTCCAACCATTGGGGTAATTTTGGGGTAATATGGAGGCGATCAAACCAACGCGTCGGCCGTGTCAGCGGCGCTAACCCCGAGCCATCATTTTTTACTCGCTTGTGCGGCGGCGACGATCTTCTTCCTGTCGGTCAACTCTGATAACTGAATGGCATCCTCGAAAGATCCCATCCGGCCGCGGCTATTATAACCTGCCTCCAAACCTTCAAAGTAACTTCTCGTCCCCTTGAAGGCGTCAAACTATGTGCTGAACCGGGGCCTATATACATGCTTGACCCAGTGCCGCAAGGCGGCTATGAAGGATGAGTCGGCGGCTCAAACGAGCGGTCGCCGATGGTGACCGCTGTAGCCGACCGTCCTAGACCTAGTGACGAGGAGCGGCGGGGCACGATCAGCTCTGGCTTGCGCGCCAGCTTTGATCGCTGCCCCTTTCCATTGCCTTGTTGAGCGATTGGTCCCCGCTCAAAGCTCCAGCCCATAAGCCAGAGTCTCCACGCAACTGCGGCCCCGTAGGTGGAACTACGGAGCCGCCTAAAAGGAGACCCAAGATGCTTTGGGTAGACCCGTACTATAGAATAATGCGCGGAATTCTCCAACACGTTCGCGGTCACTGGCGGCGCTTCCCGCTCCGCAGGTCAGCGACCAGTATTGCGCTTCCTGACTCGCCGTTGAGCTAGAGAAGCGATATTCGCGCTTGCAACCTTGCCGCCGGACGCCTTCTTGCCGCCCGGCGGCTTCTTCTTTTTCGCACGCTTGATGTTGGCTTGCATCTCCTCGGGCGAGACGCGAGAGAAGCGCTCTAGTGCCTCGTCCAACGGCATGTCGAGATGCAGCTTGTCGCTGTAGACTCGTTTCGCCATCATTTGCATTCTAGCAGGTAAGGGCTAGGCTGTCCCTGCTTTGGCTATGGTCGTTGGAGGAATTGGTAGATCGAGCGCAAGGAGGTAGGAATGCCAAAATCATCAAAAGGTAGCGGCGATAAAGAAAGAGTCACACCGCCTAAAGCGCCTCTCGTGTCGAGAGAAGCAAAAAAACTCCCAAGGCACGACCCAGCGGCTGGGCGTATTCTCTCCGAGGAAGGGGTGGCGGTGAGACAGGGAGTGCGGAAACCGAAAAAACGATAATTATTCGCGCTCTCACCTAAGTTTCCTCTCTGAGATAATAGAACATGTCGGGATCATGATCCCGCCATGAGAATGCCGGTTGTCTTGATGCTCTATATCTGCAATCGTCGGTACGAGAATCTTTCCTCCTTTATTGGTCCTAACTAGAAAACCAACCGATACGCAGCGATGGGGTGACGGCTCCCCGATTTCATTAAGGTCAATCCATCCATCCCCAACTCTGCTTAAATCAACCCACTCGATGAGCATGAGTGGATATTCGGACAGATTTCGGCGAGCGCTGGTCAAATTAGGACACTACCCTCGTCCAGAGGCATGTCGAGATGCAGCTTGTCGCTGTATGTCCGCTTAGGCATGATTTGCAATTCTAGCACGTATATGTACGGCGACCATGCGCGTTCTCGTCTGCGGCGGTCGGAACTATGCCGATAGCGGTCTACTATTCTTGGAGCTTGACGCTCTCAGGCTCTCGCGCGGTATTACCGTGGTTATTTCGGGCTGCGCTCGCGGTGCTGACACGTTTGGCATTGAGTGGGCGGAGGCAAGGGGTATCGAGGTCGCGCGCTTCCCCGCTGATTGGGAAAAGCATCGCCGAGCGGCAGGTCCAATCCGCAATCAACAAATGCTGGACGAAGGAAAGCCTGACTTAGTAATCGCATTCCCAGGAGGTCGAGGCACGGCTGACACGGTGAGACGCGCGACGGCAGCGGGGATAGAAACGATTCAGCTATAGCCCGCGAGGGCGAGCACGCATACGCTCTTCCTTCCAATTGTTGCGGCAGGAACCTTTTGGCCGAACCCCCGATCACCTATTACGCCGATCCAGACGCGATACGCGAGGAACTCGATTACGAGGACATGATTGCGCTTTCCGGGATGTTCCGCCGCTGGGCCATTTACGAGTTTGGGTTCACACCGGAACAGCGAACCGGAATGATCGCATGGTCTTCCGACTTAGAGCGGATCGCGGCATGGGTCGGAAAGGGCTGGCGCGCGACCGATCCGCCAGAAAGACCCCTTCTCAGGTTCATCGCCAGGCTGGAGCGCGACGCCAGCGGAGTAATCAATCTCCAGCACGCGAAGCGTTGGCTTGGAATTGCCTAGCCGCATTAGGGAGTGACTGCGGTGCGAAGGGATGACGAAAAGGCCCAGTTTTTGTCTGAGGACGAGATCGTGCGCGATTACATAAATTCCATCCAGCGCAATCCAGAGACGCTAGAGCAGTGGATGAGCACAAGCCGGGACGATCTGATCATGTTCCATTGGGGTGCCGGTCAGTGGATACGGAACCACTACAAGTTATGGCACCCAGACAACCCCCATACACAAGGCTATAGAAACGGCCCCGACTCGATGTCGGCGCGAGTGATAGACCGCGTTTGGGAGGAGCTCCACCCCGGAGCGGATCAAGCCTGCGCCTGAGTGCTCAACTGACCGTAAACGGCATGTCGATATGTAGCAGCATGATGATTCGCGCGGCGACCGTCATTGTCCTTATTTCTCTCGCTTGCGGCGCTTGTGAGCGTCAGCAAAGTAAAGAAGAGGCAGAAAAGGCCGAACACGACAAGTCCGAAGCTCTGATATTTTCTAATCAAGACAAGTCGTCGCTCGAAATCGAGAAGAAGCTCACGCACAGAATTTCCTTGCGCGGCAATACGATTGTCCTGATCGACCCGGATGGGGTGGACGTCATCGGCATGACCGCGTCCAACCCATGGACGATCTCATGCGGACCGGCTGGAATCACAGTCAGTTTCGGTTCGGCTGCTACAAGCGAAGACAACTGCGCCGAAACGACGAATCTGGAACTAACCAGCGCTTTGCTCAAACAAGAACAATGCGAATGGCTTGTCCCTATGGTTAGCGAAAAGTTGCAAGCCATCATTCGCCACTAAGCACACGAATTCACGCCTAGATAAATGTGCGGACACTGCGAGCTAAGCCTTCGCGATCAACACTCGATATTTCAGCCGCCCATCCGCGCGCGAGAGAAACTCGCTGACGCGATGCCCGTCTACCACCTTGCGCCGGTTGAAGCGCCATACTGCCTCGTCGATGTAGCGATGCAAGTGCTTCCTACTGACCCAATGGTGGATGCCATAGACCTGCCGCTTGAGTAATGACCACACACCTTCGATGCCGTTGACGTGCGCGAAGTAGTGTTTGACGTACTGACCGGCCGAGTGATTGACGGTGTGATGGCGGAAGCGCTTCCCCAATCCACGATAGCCGGGCCATTCGTCGGTCATGACGTTCGTGCCGGGCTCAACATGCCGGACGATTTCGAGTTTTGCTTCCTTGAGGCTCTTGAGCGGCCGGGCGCGTAATTCGCCACCACGCTCTAGCACTCCGAACACCACCACCTTGTCATCCTTGCCGCGTTTGTGCGCGTGCTTGTTCTTGTCTTTACCGCCGAAGAACGTTTCATCAGCCTCGACCTCTCCCTTGAGGGGCCGGTTGAAGGAGCGGGTGCGGGCCGCGTGTCTCAGGCGATGCAGAACAAACCACGCCGACTTTTGCGTGATGTGAAGGTCTCTCGCTAGTTGTGTGCTGGCGATGCCCTTCTTGTGCGACGTGATCAGCCAGACCGCGGCCAACCATTTCCGCAGCGGGATTTTCGTATCCTCAAAGATCGTGCCGACCCGGATCGAGAAGCGGCGCCGGCACGATTGGCACTTGTGTGTCCGGTTGTCCGAGAAATGATAGATCGTCCCGTGGCCGCAGAACGGGCAGAACTCGCCGCGCTTCCAACGGATCGCCCGGAAATGGTCGATGGCAGCCTGCTCGTCGGGAATAGTCTCGAACAGCTCATAGAGACTCGCGAATTCGTGCGTCATGGGGCCAGACCCTCCCTCTCTGCCCTAAATATAATGCATCAAGTCTTCTGGGTCAAGCACGTATATAATTACCGCTGAACCTCTGGCGGTAAAGTGACAGGATCGTGAGAAGCCCGCATCCCAGCCGAAGGAGCAAGACTGAGCCGACGCCTTATCGCGCCACGGACAGCGCGAACCTGGAAGAGGGTGGCACCCAGGGTCAAGCGTGATTTTCACACTACTGTCACGGTAAGCGCTTCACCATGGTCTGGGAAGATGGGATAGCGCGCCATGCCGTCTGAGTACCCCTGGGAGCCGAACTGGTACATCGTCTTCAACATCATCATGATCGTCATCCTAGCAATCCTCGCCGCGACGCTTGTTTTGCCCACGATCGCCATAGGGCCTTCAGTGCCATAGCCCAGACGTGAGCCCACGCCAATGGCCGCGACATACCGGTGGGATACTGCCTACCTGAGTTGAAACTCACTGTGATGTCTGTTTCTGGCACTTCTGCGACATTCAAGCGGCGCGGTTCAATGTCCGAAGTTCACCCAGAAGCGGACATCTCACGCATCGCCGATCCGGCGGCTTTAATGAGTACTCAGCCTAAGTCCCAAACGGCCGCTTAAGGCCATAACTCTACCAAATGTGTCGTCCCGAAGCCCGACGCGTAGTCGACCAGCGCAATAGCCACGGGCCTGATTGCGTAGACTGCAAGCTCCTTTGGATCTTCTGGAACGAACCGCCTCGATTGCGGGAGCCTGCTAAATAGTCGCAAAGCAAATTCTTCGGCCCTTTGTTTCTCTTGCACCCTTGCCGCCGTGCCCGACATGGATAGACCGCGAAGCTTGTAGAAGTCCTGCGCCAGGTCGATGATCGCCACCGAGACTTTGTCGTTGAGCTTAATGTTGCCGGCCTTTTGCGAGGTCGCAGCGGTCGCAAAGTACACGATGAGATCGTCGTGGATGTAGTTGACGGTGGTGGCTTGCGGATATCCGTCAGGGCGAATGGTCGCAACCGTCATGATCTGTTGACGCCGCAAAACCTCGAGGATTCTCGACCTGAGCGCTTCATCCATACGCGAGAGGGGGCTCAAAATGTTAGGGCGGCCCGTAGCGCCCGGCGACCCTAGGCTGCCGAGTGCCGCGACCATCAAGAGACTATCACAAACTTCGTGTTCGCCCATCACGAGTTGCTGAATGACAGGCCTTCAACCTTCATCTCCGTCAGTCTATCAGCGGTGTTGGAAGAGGCGAAAACAGGGGCGCAAAAGTACCTCGATCGCTTTGTTTCTGCCACGGGATGGCGGGTGCCCGTAACAAGCTAAGCGAGAGCTTCCTAGATGCTTTGGCCGATGACTTCGACACTCACGGCCGAGACGTAATCGCGAAGGTTCGATGGGGACGCCACTCTAAAGGTGGGTGACATCCCTTCGGTAGGAACGACCCAAGACAACGCGGGAGCCAGTGTTGGCAGTTCGGCTTCATCGGGTATGGCGGCGCCGGGGGCGAGGGCCACCGATGTCTAATGGCTGAGGATGTCTGCTAATGGCACTTAGCGGACGTTCAGCCGGGAAGGGAAGTCCGCTATCGGATTCAATGCGGACATTAAGCTCTCGACTGCGATTAGCCCTCATTTATGAGGACACGGCGGGCTCCCTTCGGTCGTAGGAGAGGATTGCTGACGCATGTCAGCCTAGGTTGGGGAGTCATTCAATTCCACTGACATATGATGGCGGCGAGTGCGAGTCCTGAGAGGTAGTTTTGGGCGTGGCGATCATATCGGGTTGCGATGCGTCGCCAGTTTTTCAACTTGCAGAACATGCGCTCGATGACATTGCGGCGCCGATAGGTCTTTTGATCGAGCGGGTATGGGGGTCCGTCGGGTGGCGGTTGATGGGATAACAGCCTTGATCTTTCGTCGCTTGAGCCAGTTATGAAAACTGTCGGGCCACCGCCAACGATCTTGCCGGCTCGCTGCAAGGTTTCTCCGGCGACTAGCGCACGACGCCCGCGCGAGTGGCGCGATGGGAAGGGCCTCAGTTCCCGGAAAGCCCGGAGAGGGCTCGGGCGCTCAGAGCACCACCTTGACGGACCCGTTTGTTGGGCGGCGTCCATGGGCTTGCGCCGACTTCGGTATCTGTCGACGCCTCAAAGGCTACTCGCCTCCCGAAGAGTGCGGCTGCCATGCGGGCGTCGTGACCGTAGACGTCACCAAAGGTCTCAAGCGACCCGTCCCCTTTCACCCAGGCGGTGAAATAGGTGATGTAGACAGGAATCCTCCGCTCCAGCTTCACATGCTGGTCGTAGCCATTGGCGATTGCCGAGGCTACACGCCCTTGCGTCCAGCCCTGATCATGCTTGAGCAGCATCTCCGCCAACTGATCCGGATTTTGCACGCGCATGCAGCCATGGCTCTCGGCGCGTATCGATTGCGCGAACAGGGACTTTTGCGTCGTGTCGTGCATGTACACGTCGTGCTTGTTGGGAAAGACGAACTTGACGTTGCCGAGCACGTTTTCGGGTCCCGGTGGCTGGTAGATGTCGAGACTGCGGATGTCGATGCGGCTCCAGTCGAGACTTAAGGGGTCGACTTCCCTGCCTCCTATATTGACGCGAAGACCGTGGCGCTCAAAAACGGAGGTATCCCAGCCGCCGCCGAACCAATCGCCGCCGCCTCCCCTAATGGAGGGAAGGAGCTCTTCAGTCTTGATGGAGTTGGGCACGTTCCAGTAAGGGTTGAAGACGATCTCCTGCATGTCCTGGCTGAAGATCGGCGTCTGTTTGTCGGGCTTGCCAACCACGACACGGGTCGTATGGACGACCTTGCCTTCCTCCACCACACGTAGCATGAACTCCGGGACGTTGACGTTGACGTAATAGGGCCCGAGGTCCTCGGGCAACCAACGCCAGCGTTCCATGTTGATGAGAATCGTATTTATTTTGCCGCTACTGATGCCGGTCTTATTACTGCTGCTACCCCGGCCTCTGAGCTGGATCAGCGTGTGGCGCAGCGCCTCGAACTGAGGCTGACCCGGCTGAAAGCTGCGCAGATAGGCGGCGGGATCGGAGCGGATGGCGATTGATTCCATCACCTCCAGCGGATCGGGCAGGGCAAGCGTCGGATCGAGATTGTCAGACAACCGTGAGGGCTGGATGCGGCCGCCGCGCGCGTCGCGCGCATAGCTGAGCACGGCGAAGCTGATCTTGATCTCCGCATCGGCGAGCCAGTTCGTTGCGGAGGCGTCTTGGGATTTGAAACCGTCGGCTTTCGGAAGGCTGTAATCCCCGGCGCGGAGGCCGTATTCGTCGGCCTTGGCGATCTCGTCCATGACTGACTTCGCCCGCTCGGTCAGGCCGTTCTCGTCGACCCAGAGCAGAGGCTGATCTCGCACCGAGTAATATTCCACGAGCGCCCCTTGCTCGGCCTTCTTGGCGCCGGTTACGGATAGCTTTGCGGAAAGGTGGTCCTCGACGGTTATGCGGACCGCCTCGATGCGCGTGATTAACGTAGCAGGCCCGTCGGGCTCAGCTGCGAAGGCAGGCGAGCTCATCAATGCTACGCACGAGAGGGTTAGCGCAAGGCGACTAATCCGCGTCATTGCGTGCTCCACCGCCAAAAAACGACGATTTGAGAGGGCACCGGCTTGAGCGACCTATCCGGCTTGACGGACCCTATATGCCATAAGCGTGCACGACCGGCAAAGTTCCTGAGGCCGAATAGCGCCCCTACGGAATGCAGCCCTCATGCCGCCGGGCGTGTGAATGTCAGCCCGCTGCGATTAGAGCTGACCAACTGGGCGTTATTAAAGTCTGGGACGCCTGAAGCAGGGGGGGCCTCCTTGTCGGCTTACGACATCACGGGCGCAACGCATGTCGCAAGGAATAGCCTTGCGCAGGGCATTGAACGTCTCCCAGATCGTCCTGGTCCGAGTGCTCACATGCCTTGAGGCGAAGCCAGCATCTCAGTAAAGCGTACGCACCCGAAGCGGCAGTCGGGATTGCTTACATAACCGCTACCACTTCATCGAGCAGTGTGAGCACAGCCGCATGACCCCTCACATCATTGACGTTGACGAGCGTAGCGCTGCCATACAGTGGCCGCACAGCGCTGATCGCAAGGTCGTGGGCCCGCCTAAAGTCGTTGGTGATTTGATACGCCGCGGCGATCAGGGCGCCAAGGGCGCAACGCCTCTCTGCCCGGCTATCCGTTGGACATACGGACAAGGCATTCATGTCTCTCGCGAGCTCACCACGGCACCCAGTGCCGCTCATCTTCGATGAGAGCTCGAGCCTTTTCGATGACCTGAACCTTGAGTGGTTTCGACATGGGAGCATCCTGTATTCTTGAGTCATCCGCGCGGCAGCATCACCGGCAATGAAGGCGACAATGTCCAAGGCTCGGAAGGTAACCATTCGCCGCCAAAGGCGTGGTGCGGTTAGAGCAAAGCGCTTAGGTTAGAGCAAAGCACCTCATGGGCGAACTTACTGCGGCACCGTCATCAGCTCAAGAATGTGGCCATCGGGACCTTTGAAGTAGAAGCCCCGACCGCCGTTCCAATCGTTGAGCTCTCGGTCGTCAATGGACCAGGGGGCACTGCCGAAGGGTAGCCCAGCTGCCTTTACCCGCTGCAGGACCGCGTCGAACTCAGCGTCGTCGACGTAGAACGCGTAATGATGGCTCTCAAATGTGTCCACATCGTCGTCAAAAAGCAGCGTCAAGGTTTCGTTCACGCGCACCGGTGCGAAGTGACCGCTTACACCCTCGAAGCTCAGTCCAAAGAGTTGCGCGAACGTACGCGCAGCGGCCTCCTTGTCGCGGGCCGGAACAATTGTGTGGTTGAGCGTAATCGTCATCGGCTACCTCCAGCTGACATTGCACTTGGTAGCATCTCAACACGTGAAATAGGTGCCTTGTGGCTCGCAAGCGCCATGCGGCGCCTCGAATGAAGCACTATGCCAACGCGATTGGGTCCTCAAGCTGCTTTAGCCCGTTGGCTGTTAGGGCGCCGGATAGTTAGTCCTTCCGGCAGCTGCGGCATCGCACCTCCGAACGTCCGGTTCTGGCACTTAGCGGACCAATTCGTGCAGCGCTGCGACGTCAGCAACTGACCCAAAGCGGATTTTCTCGGCTCTGCTTTGGCGAGAGGGGCGTGTGCAACGTTTGCGGGCGATGGTGACAATTTAGCACGCTAAGATTGTAATACCCTTAGTCAATGCCCATGTGTCTGTTACTGGCACGCCGACCCGAGGCGCTGACGGTAGAGACTACCGTGCCAACTTCGTGCACGCCCCCTTTTCCGGAAATTCTCAGCAGTCGAGTGCCCCTAAGGGCTTGAGGTCTGCGACGCAGTGGACTTCGAGCCTGGGCCCGTGCCTTGGAATAATCGCCACAAACGTAACCCAAGAGGCACTACCATGAATGCTACCTCCAATCCGCAAGCTGCCGCCGACCAAGCGCGCAAAAATTATCGCGAAATGACGAGCCCAGACGGCTCTGTGCCCGAGGCCATGCGGGCCATGAATGAGAAGACTGTGGCTCAGACGCGCGAAGTCTATGACCGCTCTAAGGACGCTTTCGACACGTCGGTTTCGACGCTTGAGAGGACCTTCGACGCTGCTGGCCAAGGCGTGGCGGCGTTCAACCGAAAGATCGTCGACATCGCCCAGCGGAATGCAAATTCCGCCTTCGATTTGGCCAAGAGCTTGGCGGGCGCTAAGAACCTCGCCGAGATCCTGCAATTGCAAGGGGCCTATTGGCAGAAGCTATGCGGCAACCTCACGTCCCAAGCCGAAGAAGTCCGCGCGCTCTCGACCAAGATGGCGGCCGCCGCGGGCGAGCCGCTTAAGGAGCAGGTGAAACGCGGCGTGGATGAGCTGCGCAAGGCAAACTGAACGGCTTGCACCGCGATGGAAATACGGTACGGGCCAGTGCTGATTTAGGACCAGCCCAATTTAGGACTACCGCAATGACCGTTCCCCATGACGTCAATGAGAACCAATCGGATATTCGGGCGATCAAGCCTGCCTGGTATGGGATGGAGAGCAACGGCAATCTCTCGTCCGGGCCATTTCCAAACCAGGGGAAATGCCTCACCGGAATCACTCAGCCGAGTAGCACGAGTAGCAGTTTTCGAGCATCGCCCTGGTGGAGGCCTGACAAAAACACGTGTCGCCAGCACTAGCCAGAATGCTGAAGCCAGCCTGGCGGGCACACCACTCGAAGGAGACGCGCCATGAAAGGCCTTGTGACGATCCTTATTCTCATTTTCGCAGTTGGATTCATGGCATCGGCATTCGCCGGCGAGACCGCGCCCAAGACTCAGGCTGCCTGTGAAAAGGCAGGCATGGACTGGGATGCGACAGCCAGTGCACCAAGGGTAAAATGTCACTTCCGTTCTGCGTAACCGCGTCGGCGGTCCTCGGATTTAGTTGACACGGTATGCCTTGCTGAGAACAGCACTGGAGCGAGCATTGGAGCTTGACGTGGCACTTAGCGGACCAACTCGATGGGGTCCTCCGCGCGCGATGATGCTCGTGCAGGCTGCAATGCCCACGCCACGGGCCAGGGCTGATTTAGGACCAGCCCAATTTAGGACTACCGCAATGACCGTAAGAACAGCGTCGGCAGATCGATGAAGCTTTAGAGATGGTCAAGCGCGGTTGGCGCGATGCCGCGAGAGCCTGAATAGCACCGCGTCCGCTTTTGCTGCGTGGAAGGCGTCGGGGCCGGGAGCCGTCAAGCTTCCGGCTCCTTGTTCTAAAGGAGCAACCATGACAGGGGACCTAGAAAACGCTAAGAGTGGGAAAGCGTTGTTCGACCTGATTTCCGACTTGTCGGCAGGGTATCAGACAAATGCCGTTCTCACGGCAGGCCTGCACTTGGCCGCTTCGGCCCTCGTCCTCGGCTCTGACTCACTGGAGCACGCGGAGCAGCAAGCGGAGATCTTGGGCGAGCGGTTTATTGCGGCAGTCCATAAGATCTGGACCCTCAAATATCAAGACAATGGGAGGAGGCACTGACCGTGAACCGGATGAACCTCCATTTAGGCCGACTTAGGCTCATTCGGACGTCTAACCTGCCGTCAGCCTTTTGCAAGGGCACAAGGACGGCTTGAGGAGTCGAGGGTTTTGTCCCTTCGCACACCACCGGTGAGCAATGGCAGATTAGACCAACTGCCAAACGGAATCGTAGCGCCGGTGTTCCCTGCGTGGTTCGTTTGCGAGCAAGTCGAGACTGTAATGATCGGTGGCAAGCCAGCTCGGCGCCGCCGGTTGGTGCGCTGGCAGGACCTGGACACGGTCGGTGGCCGCCGCAAGTTCAGCTTTGATGATGGCAAGAAGTCCGATGTGACGCCGATCCGCTTCGTCTGCGCGTGTGAAAAAGGACATTTACAGGACATCGACTGGAAGGCGCTTTGAGGCTGCGCCTACCAGCGCTGATGGCGAGCTCGAGGACGTGCAACTGGCAGTGCGCGGCGCACCAATATCTCGTGATGCTGACTGGCTTCCGGCCATCGAACAGTTCGGCGAAGGGCTTTGATTGGTGGAGCGTCGCCCGGCGATAGACCGTCCCTGGGTATTGCGGCGGATTGCCGGAAAAGCGTTTTACCCAATGCAGGTAGCCGTCCATGAGTTTGCTGTCCCGCAATCTAGCGCGATCTCGGTCATCAGGGCATGGGACAAGTCATTTACCGGGAGCTCTCAGTCGACGCGGCGCATGCCGGATTTTAGCGGTACCAGACTTGATATGCATCAATGCTCAATTGCGCAGAGCCCGTAGTAGGGGAACGAAACACAAAATGGAGGACCGAAATGGTTCACAAACCCTCTCTCAGGATGACCCTACACCACCAAGAGTGGTTTTTGTTGATATCGCTAATTCTAGCGGTATTGGCCGTGATCGGACATTTCGTTGCGATTCCTTTCATGGGCGAGCACGGCTTCTGGGTGGCGATCATCGCCTATGTCGTGCTGGCGGTGGGCACCCAGGAACTTTTTCCGATCCACTCCTCTAAAGCAGCAAAGCAGCCTGTTAAAACAGCCTGACAAAATCGAAGAACCGACGCACGCCGAGAACCGCGAGAGCATGCACCTCGATCAGGATCGGGAGCATGTTACCGAGATACAGTTGCACAAGCGGGCGCTTCTCCTCGCCATAAACGTCCGCCGCGAGACGCGCGCCTCGATCTCCTGTTCGGGAAGCTGGTCGAGGTCGGCATATAGCACTTCGCGGTTGAAGCCACTGCGAGCACCAAGTGGGACCAGGGCGAGATTGAGAATGGTTGCGTGCGCGCGGTTGCCCAGAAGTTGCCCCGAGGTCGTGAGGCCTGCCTAAGTCATTGAAATACCTAAGACGACGCGGCGTTCGAGGAACGTCGGAGCGAGCCAGTGGTCGTGTTCATGGCCGAACAAAACCTCGCCTGGTGCATGGAACTTGCCGCTGTTCCAAATCTACGCCAATCCTTTCAACACTGCCGGGCTCGTGATCGATCCGGCGATGCACAAGGGCTTCGAATTTGAGGTGCTCGACGTATTTGAGAGCCGCAGCATCCGCTTCGTTTGTCCCGAAGACATGTACGAGCTGCTCATGTTCATCGGCGCGCCGCGCCGTTACGTGGTGAAGCATGTCTACCGCCGCCAGGACGGGGAGACCGTGGCGTCGGCCTCGACGCAGAGGCTGAGCCTGATCGCGGGGAAATATGTGGGCAAGGACGATCCGGTTCTGATTACCCGCTGCCGGTCAGGGTTCCCCGCTCTTGGTGAAAACGCTGGAGCCCTTTACCTTCCCGCACCTCGTCGAGGGGTGGATGCGCGGTTCGCATCGCGGGCCGCTCATGCCCGTTAGCTTCTCCCAAGCGACGCCATCGCGCTTCGACGGTCCGCCCCGTGTGATCGCGGCCGGCTTTCAATTGAACGAAGGAAAGTTTGTCGGCCCTCGCGATCTGTTCGACGATCCTGCGTTCGATCTCGCGCGCTGGCAGGCGACTGAGACCGCGAACTACATGCGGCGCCACGGACCCTTCGAGCCGCATCGCCTCGGCCTCGACGACATGGAATACACGACCAATCCTTTGCCATCGCCAACAGATCCCTACGCTTGGCCGCATAGGTATTGAGAGTCGGTCGCGTGAAGAACAGCGAGCCCTTCTGCCCGAAGATCGCAAGATCGACGGGGCCGACTGGACGGCGTTAGATTTGGCAGTAGCGCACGGGGAGTGTGAGGGCCCTAACTGGGTCGATCCGGCGCTCAAAGTACTCCGCGAGTGTGGGCTCGACCACGAGCGCAACGGAGGGCACGACCTCCCGGATTTCCTCCAGGATGTATCGGCACTGGCGCGAGGGAGGTGCCAGCGGAAGGCATATCTTCCAATGCGGAATCCTCCCTAGCCACGCACGGCACGCTGCCTTATTGGCAGCACTCTAGGGCTGTAACCTCCGCGTTGGCATCCGTCGGCCGCAGACAGGAGCGCGTTCACCGACGCGCGCATCGCCGCGCTCGCAGGCTGCTCGCTCCCCTCGTGGGAGAGGGCGCATGGGGGCCCTTAGCACCTGGCGCGCTCGAAGGCGTGTTGACCGGAAGGCGCCCCATCCTTATTTCAGCGGCTCAATGGCCATCCTGCCCGTCATCACCGTCCCCGACCCGATCCTGCGCAAGCAAGCGCTTGCGATTGAGCGTGTCGACGAGCCCTTGCGCCGGCTCATGGACGACATGTTCTCGACCATGTATGACGCGCCGGGCATCGGGCTCGCCGCGCCGCAGATCGGCATCTCGCGCCGCCTCATCGTCATGGACCCCACCCGCGACGAGGAGCCGAAACGCCCCCTGATCATGGTTGACCCCGAGATCCTCGAGCGCTCGCACGAGATGCGCCTGCATGAGGAGGGCTGCCTGTCGATCCCCGACTTCACCGGAGAGGTCGAGCGGCCTGCCCGCACGCGCGTCAGCTTCATCGACCGCGAGGGCAAGCGCCAAGAGATGGAATGCGAAGGGATCTGGTCGACCATCGTCCAGCATGAGATCGATCATCTGAACGGCGTGCTGTTCATCGACTATCTGTCGCGGCTCAAGCGCGACATGATCGTTAAGAAGCTCACCAAGGTGAGGCGTGCCGAGCAGGCGCTCTGACGCCCGAAGCCGCTCTACAGGATGAAATCGTCGGCAGTGACGCTGCTGATGCCACCGAGATCAATCCGCTGGTCGTGATCAAGGACGACCGCGTGCTTGCGCTCGACGCAAAGATGTCGTTCGACGACAACGCGCTGTTCCGCCGTCCCAGCGTCGCCGACATGCATGACCCCTCGCAGCAGGATCCGCGCGAGGCCCAAGCTGCCGAGCACCATTTGAACTATATCGGTCTCGACGGCGAGATCGGCTGCATCGTCAACGGTGCGGGCCTTGCCAACGGCCACCATGGACATCATCAAGCACGCCGGCGGCAGCCCGGCGAACTTCCTCGATGTCGGCGGCGGCGCTTCGCCGGAGCGCATCGCCACGGCGCTTAAGCTAGTTCTGTCGGACCCCAAGGTCAAGGCGG
Source organism: uncultured Alphaproteobacteria bacterium (assembly GCA_963804515.1). GTDB lineage: Bacteria > Pseudomonadota > Alphaproteobacteria > Rhizobiales > Methyloligellaceae > Methyloceanibacter. The sequence continues at coordinate 911,575 of CAWDQR010000008.1, forward strand.
TGCTCGTCAACATCTTCGCGGGCATCAACCGCTGCGACTGGGTCGCTAAAGCGCCACTACCAGAATGATGGGACTCGGAAGGGAAACAGTCCTACCAGGCATCCCTTACCCTGTGCACCATCCCCCTCGGCAAAATTTTGTCACCCTTTAGTGCTATAAGCGTGCCTCATGAGTCGCTTTAGCAACGCTGAACTAAGGAAATTCAGAGACACCAGCCGTTGCTCGGCCTGTGTCCACTACTCTTACTGCCCGCTTTGGCTCGCGCTGCTACTCATGAACGAGGAGCTTCACCACCCTGGGTTGGACCTCATCGTCCCGGACATAACCAAAGCCTGCCCGATGTTCTTCCCCTGGTCGGCTGAATCAGCCAGCAGGGCTACCAAGCGTCCCGCACCCGATGCACCATACAGCGGGGCAAGTCCCACTCTTAAATCATCAGCTTAGCTCGCGTCAGGCGCGTGGCCGGCACCCCTCACGCGGTAAGCACAGGTAATCATTTTTGCCCCGGGCAGGGCATCGACCACGAGCATGTCAGCGCCTACAACGGCCGCTGCGCCCTGTCGGGCTTGCCTGAATCGCTATTGCTGGACGCCGCACACATCGTCGCGGACAAAGATTTCGACCGAGCCTTCGGACAGCAGGGGGGGTGCACGTCGTTCTTAGGCATTGACGTTACTCCTGGTAACCCGGGGGGACGAAGCCCGGAGAGGAGGCGCAGTATAGATGGGACCCTAACTCCAAGAAACTGATCCCCCTGAACGACGCGGCGCGAAAGAAGCAACCTACCCCCTGTGCGGGGGCTGTGACGGCGTCGATAATGGCTAACTGAGCCTCGTCCCACGTCTGAGCTCGCCATCAAATGAAGACGCCTACGCCACGCTCGGGTCCGAATTGCCTGTGATAAGGGAGTCGCGGCTTAGCCCCCCAGGTAGAGCCGCAATTCCCAAAAGACCGGGAAATCTGAGCCCCGGGCCTTTCCACGGGGCTCTCTTTTTGCCCGGGTCGCCAAAGGAGCCGCATCACAGGAGGCCATCCGTGAGTCCGGCCGAATTCATTTCCCCTGGTGGTACCTGTGTGTACCAAAAACCCCGTCCGTATTGATCTGGTGACAGAATCGCTTAACATCAGCGGCGATGGCCATGCTGTTATGCTTTTTCCTGACCGTGTTCGCCTTGCCGTTCAAGTCGAAGAGCCGACTTGAAGCAGAGAATGCCGCCCCTTCGGCATCAGCTGTCGGTGCTGCGGCGGAAGGTGCGTGGTCGCGTCCAACTCACGAACAGCGATCGCTTGTTTTTAATCCAGCTGTATCGATGGTTTCCCTCAGTCCTCAAGGTCATCACGATCGTTCGACCCGAGACCCTCGTGCGCTGGCATCGTGCCGGGTTTCGCTGGTACTGGCGTTGGAAATCACGCTCCTTGGGAGGCCGGCCGAAAATCGACGCAGACCTGCGGGTGCTGAGCGGACGGATGAGCGTGGACAATCCGTTGTGGGGCGCGCCGCGCATTGGCACTCAGATGGTCGTGAGCTGGTCATGACAAGGTGAAAAGGGCTCTTGGCTCCCCTGGTTGGCATCACGTTGATCAGGATGCAGGGAAGGATCGTCCTTGTCGGGGCTGTTCACCCGCGTCGAGATTGGCCACATGGGAATCAGATCCGCCCTCATCACCGCTTGGTCAGTGGTTACCGCTGTCCTTGCGTGCCTGCGCAACCTTCCCCTCCTGTGACACGCGACCAACCTCTCCCTTGGATGGCCCAATCTTGAGCGGTTTTTGCCTCTGTTTGGGTTTCATCCCTTCAGATGCCCAGCGCCCCGAATCCGGATGCGTGGGGGCCTGATGGCTCAATTTAAGTTCAAGTGCATGTCGTGACAGGTCGGCCTGCGTTGTCGTCGCGGTTGTCATATTTTCCCTGCGGCTCAGCTCCACCTCAACGCGCTCAATGGCCTCCCCCAGCACTTGGGCCTTCGCCAGCGTACCCGTGTTGTCTTGAGTGAGCTTGGTTCCGCGTGGGTCGGCTTTTCCACGCATTTCGCGTTTCTGTTGGGCACCAATATCCTTGGCTCTATCGCGGGCTCGCCTCAGGCGTTGGGCAAGGACTTTCAATTGTTCGACAGAAAGCTGCTCGATAGCCGGAGGTCGCGTTGCGTTCACAATTTCCAGCTCAGCGGCGTTAAGAAGCCGGGCTTCCAACTGGGCTCTATCACTCATGGGATTTCTCCTAATTGAGGCGGGGGACGTAAACGTCGATCGCGATGATTGCACACATCGCAAGTTTGATAATCTGACGACGCAAGGTTGCCGCTGTTCGTTGCCGCTGTTCGAGGGAGTGATACCAAATGGGTGAAGTGACTCTAGAGCCAAGAAGCCATCGACACCCATCATCTTGCACGAAGCTGAGGCTCAAGGGCAGCTGCACTATGCGAAGGGCGCCCCTCTGGTGAGGAGCGCCCCACTTTTAAACCGTGGACGACGAAGCTATGCCGCCTTGCTGTCGATGACCTTGGGTTTCTCGCTCTTGGCCTCGACGCCCTTGGTCGTGATCGGGATGGCGCGGGGCTTCATGGCCTCGGGCAGCTCGCGCACGAGCTCGACATGCAGCAAGCCGTTTTCCAGGCCGGCTCCTTTCACCACCACATGGTCGGCGAGCTGGAATTTCCGCTCGAAACTGCGGGCGGCGATGCCGCGATGGAGGAAGGTGCTCTCCTCCTTCTCGCTTTGCTTCTCGCCGCGAATGGTGAGCGTGTTCTCCTTCGCCTCGAGGTTCAGGTCGTCCGTGCCGAACCCCGCGACCGCCATGCTGATGCGGTACGTGTTCTCGTCGACAAGCTCGATATTGTAGGGCGGATAGCTCGGCGCATCGTTGTCGAGCGAGCCGAGTGTGTCGAACAGCGAGCCGAGACGGTCGAAGCCGACGGTGGTTCGGTAAAGCGGAGTAAGATCGAAGTTTACCATGACACATCCTCCTTGAAGCGATGTTAGGGGCGCCCGCTCTTGGTGAGCCGGGCAGGGATCGAATGCGCAATCCAAGTGGCCTTGCGTCACCCTTGATATGGGAATTGCCCGAGCGACCATCAAGGACAACGAGGTGGCTGAGCGCATCGGATTCAAACTCAGCATCTCACCATGATGGTAGCTCAATCGGTGGAAGATCTGCGTGATTGGCTAGTGTGACCCCCAAAACTGGCCTCGAGAGAAAATGGAGGAGAAATCGCACACTCTCGCACTGAGACGGCGTCTCTCCTCCCGCAGCAGCATACCCATTCCGTGGCGCATTTCCGGGGTTCTTCCGGACTGTTTGCCGAAGGGCGGGAGAGAGCCAGAAAACCCAAGACTTGTTGGCTGTGCTGGCAGTCCGAAGCCAACCTGTCTCTCCCTGCAATTTGGGGGAAAGCAGGGTGATTTTGCCAAATTGCAGGGACAGCGCCGTCTTATCCCAGCAGAAGGCCCTCGCATCTCAATGGGTTGGATAGGTCTCTCCCTAATTCAAGGAGCAGGGAGACCATTATTCCATAGAAGGGAAGGTCGATTTAGAAACACCGCGCCGGTGTTCTTCGGCGACATTCACACAGCTCAGTTCAATGTCCGCTTCCGGGCTCCTTTCGGACATCGACGCCATTGCCCGCTGATGTCGCCGACTGATCCGAAGCGGACCCACACTGCCTTCCCTACAGAGCACCGCTTCAGCGGCCGTGAACTCATGATTGGTTGCCGGTGTGAGCGAGAGTCCATTTTGGGCTACTCCCGGTACCTGCAGGGGGGTTTGCCAGGATCTCGTAAAGGGCACTGATGGCGTCGCCGAGCCCGTGAACCGTTGCGCCACGCGGCGGGCGCGCTGAGAGCCGAGCTCTCGGTGGACGACGGCAACGAGCCGGGTGGCGGGGTGTTCGACGTCTGCTAATGGCACTTTTCCGACATCCCACCTGCACCGACGAATGTCCACTATCGGGGGTAAAGCAGACATGACGCGGACGCTGGACAATGTCCGCTAATGACCCAAAGCCGACATCCCATTCGGCTCAGCGCGCTGCGACTTCTCCTATAATGCTGCGCCTTCCCCTATAATTGAGAACGGACCCCAAATGGCGGGGTAGGCATTGCGCGGCTGCGATGTGTCGTTGAGGTAGGCCAGCATGGCGCGGCGGAGCGCTTCGGCGCGGCCGAGCTTCGGGTCGGCTGTTAGGATATCGAAGGTCGCGGTCGTGAGCCGAGTCGCGGCGTCGGAAGCGACCGACCAGTGCGACACCAGCAAGGCCCGCGCGCCCGCATAGAAGAACGCGCGCGCAAGGCCGGACAGCGCGTCGGCGCCGGGCTTGTCGCCCGCGATCGTGTTGCAGGCGGAGAGCACAACCCAGTCGGCGTCAAGCTTGAGCTGGGCCACTTCGCTCGCAGCGAGGAGGCCATCGTCAGTTTGGCTTGGTTGCGCAGGGATCGTGAGCGCAAGCGCTGGCTCGGCAACGCCGGTGACGTCGCCGGCTACGAGTGCATGAGTGGCGAAATAGACAACGCGATAATCGGTGAGCGGCAGATGCTTCACGGTCGTCTCGCTGGCATCGCGGCCAAGATGGATGTCGGCGGACGGCGCGCCGAGTTTTAGCGCCACGGCGTTGAGTTCGTCGGCGGTTTCGGGCAACTGCGGCAAGGACTGCCCCAATTCGCTGCGGTTGACGCCGGCGCCTTGCCAGAAGTTGGTGTAGGAGCCTGTTTCGAGGCTGCGCGATGCCGCCTTGCGCACGCCGCGCTGTTCTGCAGCCGCCGCGGCAGCGGCGTTGAAGACCGGATTGCCGAAACCGATCATCGGTTTCGAAGCCCGATCCTTCACCCCCAACAACCGCAGCGCCTTGAGACTTGCCACCGACGGCATCACGCTGACCGCTTGTCGCTTTATAAGCCAGGCGGCATCGCGGTACGGCGCCACATTCTCGGCCGTAAGGCTGTTCTCGACCGCTGGCTTGGCGATCTGTGGCGCCTCGGTGACCAGCAGATGGAATGGCAGCGCCGTGAGCGGACCGAACGGCACCACAATTAGATGCCGCTTGTCCTTGATCAGCGTTTCGACAGGACCAAGGAGCGACGTGTAAACCTCATTGGCGACGCCGAGATCGAACAGCTCGCGCTTTTCGTTGATGGAGTCGAGATAGTACTGTTCCTCAACCATATCGACGTCGAGCCCGCGGCGGAACGCGACCACCTTTTGCGCCAGCGCGTCGCCGCCGAGCGGTATAGAGTTCCAGTCGAAGGCTGCGCGGGTGAAGGCGAAGACGTAGCTTTCATTGTCGCCTGCGGCGGCGAACAGCACCAGCGCTTCGTCGTCGGACAATAGCGCCTGGACCTCCTTTGCGGTCATCGGCAGCGGGTTAGACAATGCCGCGTAGTCGGGGAACTCGCTGGCAAATACCTTTTGCAGTGCGTCACGCTGCCCGGCGATCGCAGTCAGCCGCGCCTGGATGCGCTGTTCGGCTGCGGCATCGCGCTGCGACGGCGGCTTGGATACAGCCGCGATGATGGCCTTATCCAACGCTTCTCCCTCGGCGGCGAGGTCCTGGTCCTGGCGCACAAGCTGGGCAAGACGATCACTGCCGGTCGCCAGCCGTATTGCGAGCTTATTGATTGCGGCCGCTGCCGAAGACTGGGTTGCGTGCTGGACGATGTTGAGACTCTGGTCCAGCGCTTTGTCGGGGGAGATGAGTTTGCTGCGCTGAGCCGCGAACAGCACTGGCAGAGCAATGTTCGGCTCGGTGTGTCCACTGGCGATCAGCCGCTGCGTCAGCGGCAGAGCGTCGGCATAGCGGCCCTGGTTGAGGTAAAGCCAGGCGAGATTGTTCACCGACTCCATAACCCCGGGATGGTCGGGTCCGAGCGCCTTCTCGCGCAGCGCCAGAGACTGCTTGTACAGCGGCTCGGCATCGGCGTAGCGACTCCCTTCCCGGTAGATCTCGGCCAGGTTGTTCAGCAAATGGGCGACCTCGGGATGGTCGGGCCCGAGCGCCTTCTGGTCGATCGCGAGTGCGCGCTTAAACAGCGGCTCGGCCTCTTCGTAGCGGCGTAGTTGGTCGTAGAGGGTGGCCAGGTTGTTCAGCGTGTTCGCGACATCAGGATGATCCGGCCCCAGCGCTTTTTCGCCGATCGCCAGCGCTTGCTTGTAGAGCTGCTCGGCGTCGGCATAACGGGCCTCGTCTCTGTAGAGCAAAGCCAGGTTACTCAGGGTCCTCGCGACCTCGCGATGGTCGGGCCCGAGCACCTTTTGGTAGATTGCCAGAGACCGCTGGTCGAGCGGCTCGGCTTCTTCATAGCGGCCTTCCTCGTCGTAAACGACCGCGAGATTGCCGAGCGACTGGGCCACGTCGGGATGCTCGGGCCCGAGCGTTTTTTCGCGGATCGCCAAGGATTGCTTGTAGAGCGTTTCGGCGTCGAGGTTGCGGCCTTCCAAGGTGCAGAGGTTGCCCAAGTTGTTCAATCCCATCGCGTAATTCTTCGCGTCGGTGGCGCCGAAATGGCCGGATGCGCGCACCTTTTCGCGGACCGCCAGCGATTGCTTGTAGAGCTGTTCGGCGTCGGGATAGCGGGCGAGGTCGCTGTAGAGGCCAGCCAGGTTCATCAGGGAGTTCGCCACGTCCGGATGGTCGGGCCCGAGCGCCTTCTGACGTATCGCCAGCGAGCGCTGATACAGCGGCTCGGCATCGGCGTAACGGCCTTGCTCCGTGTAGAGGTTGGCGATGTTGTCCACCGCATCGGCGACGTCGGGATGGTCGGGTCCGTGCGCTTTCTCGTAGATCGCCAGCGCGCGCTGATACAGTGCCAAGGCGTCCGCGTAATTGCCTTGGTTCTCGTTGAGCATGGCGAGGTTGTAAACGGAATTCGCGATCTTCAAATTGTCCGGGCCGAACGCCCTCTCGACGATCGCCAGCGAGCGCTGCGCAAGCGGTATAGCCTCCTGATATTTGCCGGCGTTGAACAGTGCCGCCACTTTGGCGTCGAGCGCGGCCGCCTCCCGCAACTGTGCCGAGGCCGGCGCGGGCCAGCCGATGGCAATCGCAATAACCAGACCGGCGACCCATTGTGCGAACTTGGCCATGGCCTATTCCGGATCCACGAGCTCCATTTCCAGTCTACCGTGTAATTTCGCACGACATTAGAATGGATACATGATCGATCGGGTTACGGGGTGGCTTATGGATCGCCGAATCACGTCCATGCTCGCCGCGTTTGTTCTGGCCGCGACGGCAACCCCATGGATGCCGAATACTTTGGCGGCGCAAACGCCCAACCCCCCAGATAGCGATCGCGTTGATCCGCCGGACACCGTCTATAGCACCGGTGCAATCCCTGAGGATCCGGAGGTTGAGCGCCGACGGTCGATTGTCCCGCATCATCGGGCATTCCTGCCGACAAGTATCGATCTTTCGAGCCGCATGCCGGCGGTAGGCAAGCAAGGTGGCTTGGGGTCCTGTACCGCCTGGGCGACCGCCTATGCGGCAAGGAGCTACTACACCGGCGCATTCGAAGATCGGAATATCAGGCAGTCAGCCAACCTGCCGAGCCCGAATTACGTCTATCATCTGGCCCGCCGCAGCGATTGCAACGCTGGCAGCACTCTCGGCCAAATCGTCGACGTGCTCAAGAACGGTGCGCTGTCGCTCGCCGATTACCCGTACACTGACGCCTGCGTGCCGGCTGCGTCGCCGGAACTCGTCGCTCGCGCGCATGATTTCCGGGTGCTCGGGGCGAACCGTGTCGATATCAGCCAGCCCGACGACATCAAAGGCCAGCTAGCGCAGTCCAATCCGGTCATCATCAGCTTCACCGTCAGCACGGCGTTTGGCCAATTGCGGGGCGCCAAAACCTTCATGGAACGTGCTCCGCCTGCCGACGATAAGGTTCATGGTGGTCATGCCATGACAATTGTCGGTTACGACGAGCGCCGGCAGGCATTCCGCCTGATCAATTCCTGGGGCAAAGGCTGGGGAGATCATGGCTACGCGTGGGTGAGCTACGATTTATTGGGGACCCGCATCAAAGCCGCCAATGTGCTCAACGTCGGGCCCAGTCATCAAGCAGTGGTGCCGCCCGGGCCGCAGCCGTCTCCGACGCCTTCGCCTGTTCCGCCTATCCAGGGATTGCAGCTCACCGACCTGCAGTCCTTGTCATGCGGCCGCGTCACCGTCGATCAGCAAGGCGGCCAATCGATTTTGTCCGGTTACGTTGCGAGTGACGACGATCTCAACAAGGTCAAAGCGATCGCGGCAAACGTGCCGAATGTGTCGCTTGGTAATGTCATCGTGGCGCCGTGGCCGCAATGCGAGGCGTTGCAGACTCTGGAGAAGCCGCTAGGCGTTGCGGACCGGCCGGCGATCGACATCGGTCCGACCACCTCGCTGCACGACGGCGACCCACTCAAGATCCAGGTCCGTTCACCTCGGCAGATCAGCTTTCTCTACGTCTCCTATATCCAGGCCGACGGATCGGTCGTCCACCTCGTGCAGCCCAACGGGCTCGTGCCGCAGCCGACGCTTCCGGGACAAACGCTGGTGTTCGGTAATGGCGAGGAGGGCAAGCCTAAATTCACCATCAGTCCGCCATTCGGCCGCGAAATGATCGTCGCGATTGCATCGCGTTCGCCCTTGTTCGACCACGAGCTGCCGCAGCATGAGACCGAACGCGACTATCTGAGCGAGTTACGGCGGGCCCTGATCTACAAGCCCGTTCCGGACATGCCAGATCGCGAACTTGCTGCCACCATGACAACTCTGCAAACGAGCGAGAGGTAGACCATGTTACTGCGCTCCATTTTCATTTTTGCTGTCTTTGCCGGCGCATGGCTAGCGCCCGCGCCGGCTTCGGCGCAGCAGGCGCCAGGACCGACGCTTTCCCCGAACGACATTGAATGCGCATTGGATCCGAACTGCCCAAAACCGCAGCAGCACAAGCGTGGCTTGCAGCGCGGAGTAACCGTCGAAGGCAATTCCGCCGAGCAGCCCCTTTCGGTCAATCTCTACGTCAACTTCGACTACAATTCGGCGGATCTCACTTCCGACGCTCGCATCACGCTGGACCAATTAGGCACCGCACTGCGCGACCCGCGGCTTGGAGCATTCAGCTTTGCCATCGCTGGGCACACAGATGCAAAAGGCGGCGTCGACTTCAACCAGAAACTCTCGGAGCAGCGCGCTGAGGCGGTCCGTAATTATTTGATCGCCCAATTCAGCATCGCGGCCGAGCGACTTACCGCAAAGGGATACGGGAAATCTCAATTGCTTGATCCGGATCATCCGGAGGATGGGGTCAACCGCCGCGTACAAATCATCAATACCAGTGCAGGAAGTCAGCACAACTGAAGACGACAGTCCGCATGCACGTTCTCACGTCATGTTGCCTATAACGATCGATCGAGGAAGAGTGAATGTCCGCTTCTGGCACTTAGCAGACGTTCCCCCAATCGCGTCGCGAGGTCTGGTTTCGGCCGAAAAGCGGACATGCCGAATCAGCGTGTGGAATGTCCGCTCATGACCCAAAGCAGACATTCCCACGCATGTGCCGGGCTGACTTCCGTGGCAGAGTAGCTAGGACGAGCGCCGTTTTTTGCGCCTCGGTATCATCTTCCCCCACTTGGCTGCTCGATGCTTCTTTTCTTGCACGACCTCCGGCGGCTCATCGAAGCCGGCACGGCTACTGTAGAACACCAAGGCCATAAGACCGAAGCCAACTAGAAGGGTAAAGAAGATACCGAGACCCAACATCAGCCAGTCCCATGCGGGCATAGCGACGTTCGCTTGCTAATACCCATCCATAGTGGCCGACGAAAACCGCTCCAGCCAGGATGGCGTCCTTGCGTCGAAGGCGCTTTAGCGAACGGAGGCCCCATCGGCGGTGGTGGTCGTCGAGCCGCCTAGCCCTTTTTTGCTGGGGGCGGCGCTTCCGTGCGGGCCTGTACCTTACTCTCGTCGGCAAGATCGACCGGTGGGTTGAGGATGACTTGATCGCCGGCCTTGAGGCCGTCGCTGACCTCCACCGACGTGCCGAAATCGCGGGTCACCGTGACCTTGTGAAAATGGGCGGTGCCATTCTCGATGACTGCCACGCGCAGTCCATCCGAATTGAACACGATGGCCTCGGAAGGAACGATCAGCGATGGCACCATCCGGGGAATATGCAGCTCGACCGTGCAATAGACGCCAGGTGACAGCGCTTCGTCTGGATTCGGCACGTCGATCTCGGTCAGCAGCGTCCGCGTGCCGGGCGAGAGAGCGTCGGCGAGGCGCGTCACCTTGCCCGGGAAGGTCCGACCAGGGATTTCGGGCACGCGAATGTCCGCCTCGACCCCCGAGGCCAATCCGAAGGCCTGGTCCTGCGGCACATAGACCTGCGTGCGGATGACATTGCTCTGCATGATGGTGAACATGAAGGTACCACTCGTCGCATCGGCCTGCACCAGGCTGCCCACGTCGATGTTGCGCTGGGTTATGACGCCGTCGAATGGCGCGACCACGCTCTGATAATCCTTCTGTTGACGCAGCACCGAGAGCTGGGCCTGCTGGGCGGCGACATTGGATTGCGCAACCCCGACCGTCGCCTGCTGCGCTTGAAGCCCGAGCCGGTCCACGTCGCCCTGTTGCCGGGTTACCCACCCTTTATCGACCAGCGGCTTGTCGCGTTGCCAGGTCACATTGGCGAGATCTGCATTTGCCTGGTTCTGGCGCAATGTCGCTTGGGTTTGGCCGACGGTGGCCTCGGCCTGCGCGATCTGATGATCGAGCTCGGGTGCGGTGATCTGGGCTAGAAGCTGCCCAGCCTTGACATGGTCACCGATGTCCACGTTGCGCTTGTCGATATAGCCGCTAGCGCGCGCGAAGATATTCGCCTGAGTGAACGCCGAGGTGGTGCCGGGCAAGGTCACGAGCATGGTGCTGTCACTCGCCTTGACCGTGGCAACACGCAGGCTGGGCACAAAATCGGCTTGTTGCTTAGCGGTGACCGCAGTCTCAAGTCGCTGCGTCTCGTAGCGCCAACCGCCATAGGCAAGTCCCACAATGAGCGCGAGCAGCGCGCCAAATCCGAGCCACCGGCCGCCGCCACGACGCCCAAGGTTCTGCTCCTCTTGTGCCGGCGCTTCGGGCGGCGGCTCGAGGGCCGGTTTGCGTTGTCGCTTCAACCTCACGACCTCGTTCACGCGACATCCTCCTCAAATACGCCATGGGCGGTCTTGCCGTCGTTGCGCCTCCGCAGCATGGCGAAAAGGTAGGGGACGACGAGCAGAGTCGTCGGCGTGGCGAACAGGAGCCCGCCGATCACGGCGCGGGCCAAGGCCGCGTTCTGCTCCTCACCGGCGCCCCCGATCGCCATTGGCAGCATGCCGACGATCATGGCCGCGGCCGTCATCAGCACCGGGCGGATCCTGGTGTGGCCGGCATCGATCGCGGCCTCGAAGGAGGTTCTACCAGCCAGCTGCTGCTCATGGGCAAACGTCACGAGCAGGATAGAGTTCGCCGATGCGACACCAACGGCCATGATCGCCCCCATCAGCGACGGAACATTGAGGGTCGTGCCGGTGATGAACAGCATCACCAAGATGCCGCAAAGGGTTGCCGGCAGTGCCAGGATCACGACGAACGGATCGCCGAAATTCTGGTAGTTCACCACCATCAGCGCGAAAACGAAGACGGCGGCGAACAGGAGTCCGATGCCAAGATCGCGGAAGCTATCGTTCATGCTCTGGATCTGGCCGACGATCTGAATGAAGTTGCCAGGCTTGAGCTTCGGTTGCAGCTCGGCGACGATCTTGTTGATGTCCCCGGACACGCCGCCGAGATCACGGCCCTGAACGCTGGCATAGACCTCGTACACCGGCTGGATGTTCGCCTGGTTGGAATTGGTCGGCACACTGCCACGCTTCAGCGTTGCCACATTGCTGAGCAGCCCAGGCACCGGGTCTCCGTCGGTCGCCACCGCGGTCGAGACTGGCGTAGTGCGAAGATTGTCCAGCGAGGCCAGCCGCGGCTCCGGCGTCTGCACCGCGATGTAATAGGGGATCCCCGAGGCTGGGTAGGTCCAGAAATTTGGGGAAACCTGCTCTGACGAGCTCAGGCTGACATTGATGTTCGTGGCAATCTGGTTCGCGGAGAGGCCGAGCCCCGCCGCGCGGGCTCGGTCGATCATGGCGTAGAACGCCGGAGCATCGACCTCCTGCTGCAGATGGGCATCGGCAATACCTGGAATTGCCGCGATGCGCTGCCGAAGCTCCCTGGCGACACTGAGATTGGTCGCCCGGTCATAACCGACCGTGCGCACGTCGATCTGCGCCGGCAACCCGAAATTGAGGATCTGGGTGACCATATCGGCCGCTTGAAAATAAAACGTCGTGTCGGGGAACGCTGCGGGGAGCACCTCGCGCAGCTTGCGAACATAGCCGGGGGTCGGCGCGTGGCCTTCTTTCAGCTGCACCTGGATCACCCCGTCATTGGGGCCGATGGTCGAACCGTCACTAAAGGCCAAATTATAAGCGCGCGCTGGCAGTCCGATATTGTCGACGATGAGCTGGCGTTGGTCCTCGGGGATGACCTGCCTGATCTTGTCCTCGACCGCCTGGAAGATGCGTTCGGTGGTCTCGATCCGGGTCCCGGCAGGGGCGCGGACGTGGAGCTGGATTTGGCCTCCGTCGATGAGCGGAAAGAAGTCGCGTCCGACGAGCATGAACATTGCACCGCCAAGTACCAGCACGACGACGGCGATCACCGGCACGATGAGCCGCCGATCGAGCAGCAGCCTGAGCACCCGGACATACCCTTTCCGCATGCTCTCGAACCCGCGTTCGAAGGCGGCGTGAAAGCGGCCAAACCAGTTGCGTGAAGGAGCGTCGGACTCGCCGTGCTGCTCCCCCTTGAGCAGCAGCCCGATGGTGATCGGCGTCAACGTTCGCGACAGGCCGTAGGAGGCGAGCATGGCGAACACCACCGCGAGGCCGAGGGGTGTGAACAGGTACCGTGCGGGCCCCTCGAGAAAGACCACCGAGGTGAAAACGCAACTGATGGCGAGCGTCGAGACGAGCGTCGGCACGGCGATCCCGGCGGATCCATGCAGCGTCGCCGCCGGGAGCGGCATGCCCTCCTCGGTGAGCAGCCGGTGGGTGTTCTCGATGGTCACCGTCGAATCGTCGACCAGGATGCCGACCGCGAGCGCAAGGCCGCCCAGCGTCATGGTATTCAGCGTGTCGCCGAGGAAGTAGAGCGCCACGAGCGAGGTCAGGATCGCGAGCGGAATCGAGATCATGACCACGATCGTGGACCGCCAGGAGCCGAGGAACAGCAGGATCATCAGGGCGGTCAATGCGGCCGCGATCGCCCCCTCGCGCACCACGCTCGCGACCGCCGATTTGACGAACACCGATTGATCAAACAGCTCATTGATGTTGAGGCCCGGCGGCGCCGCCGCGCGCGCGGTTTGCAGTACCGTCCGCACCCCATTCACCACATCGAGCGTAGACGCGTTGCCGTTCTTGATGACGCTGAGCAGGACCGCGCGCGCTCCGTTCTCGCGGACGATGTTCTGCTGCACCGCCGAGCCGTCGCGGACCTGGCCGATATCCTTGATGAAGACCGTGGCACCATTCGCGTATTTAATGGGAATGTCGTTGAGCTCGGCGATCGAGCCAGGTGTCGCGTTGGTGCGCACCGTGTATTGCGTGCTGGCGATTTTCACCTGACCCGAAGGCAGCGTCAGGTTCTGCGCATTGACCGCGTTCACCACGTCAAGCGGGGTCAAACCCCGCGCCAGCAGCTTCGCAGGGTCGATGTCGACCATGATCTGCCGATATTTGCCTCCAGCGGGGGTGGGGAAGGTGACACCGTGCACAGGGGCCAATTGCTGGCGCAGACGATAGATGCCGTAATCGTAAAGCTGCTGCTCGTTGAGATTGTCAGAGGTCAGGGTGAGCTGCAGTACCGGCACGCTGGAGGCGTTGAATTGCACGATGATGGGCGGCTGGATTCCCGGCGGCATGAGGGCTCTGATTGCATTCGTCGCCGAGACGATCTGCGCGATGGCAAGGTCGAGATTGACGTCTGGCTGGAAGAAGATCTTCTGCACCGAAAGACCATTGAGCGTCTGTGACTCCATATCCTTGATGCCGTTGACATTGGAGCTAATCGAATACTGGCTGTAGGTGGAAACGCGCTGCTCCATCTCCGGCGTACTAAGACCGGTGTACTGCCAGATAATGGTCACGACCGGGATGTTGATTTCCGGAAAGATGTCCGTCGGCATCACGCGTATCGCAGTGACGCCGAGAAATAGGATCAGCGCCGCCAACACATAGAAGGTATGGGGAAACCGGAGCGCAAATCGAACGATGCCCATGGCTCATCACCCCACATTGAGCCAGCCACCTTCAGCTGGTTCAGTCCTTGATCGTGGTGAGCTGAGATAGTTAGGGGCTGAGGAGATATTCCACTGCACGTTCGTTCAGCGGGATAGAGTCTTGGTTTGACGGCATCATACTTTGGTGTAGGCGTCGACGGACGCTCCAGCTCGGAAACCACGGCGCGAAACGAACGATGCCCACAGCAGCCCGGTGCCAAGACTTGCGATCTCGGACCTCTCCTGTGAACCGCGCGGGCAACTCGCGGCGGGTGCTGGTCGGGGCTTCGCGTGCCCCAAAGCGCTGAGGTCACGCCCTGATCGAGAATCCAGCGCAGGGCAAGATGGATCACGCGTTTGCCGAAGCGCGCTTGCGCCAGCTTGTCAAGCTTGTCGATAGCCGCGAGGTATTGCGCAAACCGAGGCGGCTGGAATTTCGGGTCAATGTGTCGCAGATCATCGCCCCGGAATGGCGTGTCGGCGCGGATGCCGCCAGAGAGGAGAAGGCCGCGGCCACTAGCGATTGACAGCTCGCATCATCTCTTCCGGATAACGGGCACGCGCCGCGACGCCTTGCAGCGTAAGCTCATCTGGTCTCGCAAGGTCCTTCGGCGTGAGCGTCACGTCGAGCGCCGCTGCATTCTCCTCGAGATATTTGCGGCGCTTCGTGCCGGGGATCGGCACGATATCGTCGCTTTGCGCCAGCACCCAGGCGAGCGCAAGCTGCGCGGGTGTGCAACGCTTCTCCTTTGCCAATGCCTCGACGCGCCTGACCAGCTCGAGGTTCCGTGCGAAGTTCTCGCCCTGAAAGCGTAGCAAGGAGCTGCGCCGCGGGGGAGCAAATCTCGGAACCTGCCAAGCGAGGCGCTTGCCGAGCAGCGTTTCGAAGTAACGTCACTGCGCGCGATGGTCGGCATGAATCTTTCTGAACTTAGGGCGGGCCGAGACCAGATGGCTGCTCAGTCGCCTTAGGAGCTCTCTCTTTATCGCGAATACAATGGCTGAGTGGACAGGAAGCAACTAACGACAGTAATTTTTGCTCCAGATCTTCTGTCAAACGGGGTAATTCTAACCGTAAAAGCGCGCGTGAGGGGCCAGCAGGATGAGTTGCAGAAGGGCGCAATATATGGAGCCCAAGTCGCCTTCTCACGAATTCGCCGCCAAATTGATTTTCCCTCTCACGGCCGTCGCCTTCGCCACGGCGATTTTCGTGATCGACACCTTCACGCCTTTAGGCATTGCGGTAGCGGTCCTCTATGTCGTCGTCGTGCTGATGGCGGGCCGTTTCCTCCAGCGCCGTGGTGTGCTCCTGGTCTCTGCGGCATGCATCGCGCTGACGGTGCTGAGTTACGCGCTGCAACATGGCGCGACCTACGGTCCGCCCTTTGTGCGATGTCTCGTCAGCCTGCTCGCCATCGCCATTACCACGTTCCTCGCGCTGAAAAGTCAGGCTGCCGCCATGACGCTGCGCGAGCAGGCAAAACTGCTCAATCTCACCCACGATTCAGTTTTCGTCTGCGACATGGGCGACGTCATCACTTATTGGAACCGCGGCGCCGAGGAGCTCTATGGCTGGCATAAGGAAGAAGCCATCGGCAAGGTCTGCCACGAGCTTCTGCAGACGATCTTTCCGTCGCCTCTCGAGGAAATCACCGGAGAGTTGCTACGCACCGGCCGCTGGGAAGGGGAGCTCACGCAGCGCAAGCGTGACGGAACCCGCGTGATCGTAGCAAGCCGATGGTCACTGCAGCGGGACGAGCGCGGGCGACCCATCGCAACGCTCGAGACGACCAACGATATAACAGAGCGCAAACACGCTGAAAGAGAACTCCAACTCGTTGTCGACACGATCCCTGCTTTCGTCTTTAGCATTTTACCCGATGGCGCAACGGACTTCGTGAACAAGCGTTGGCTTGAGTATACCGGCCTCTCGCTTAACGAGGCGCAGGGCTTCGGCTGGCGGGCCGCCTACCACCCCGAGGATCTACCAAGGGTCTTGGAGACGCGAAGTGCGAGTATGGCCGCGGGCATACCCTTTGAAAGCGAAGGTCGGATCAGATCTGCCAAAAGAGAGTATCGCTGGTTCCTCAATCGTGGCGCACCACTTCGCGATGAGCACGGTAATATCGTCAAATGGTATGGCACGAATACCGATATCGAGGATCGCAGGCGGGTCACCGATGCGCTGCGTCGGAGCGAGGCCGATCTCGCCGAGGCCCAACGCCTAAGTCACACCGGAAGCTTTGCCTGGAACGTGGCGAGCGGAAAAATTCATTGGTCGGACGAGGCCTTTCGCATCTTCGAATATGAGGGGACGGCCGAGCCCACAATCGCTTTAGTGTTGAAGCGCACGCACCCGGAAGACCGCCCACTATTCCAGCGCCTCATTGAGAGCGTAACCCGACAGGGACAAGACTGGGATGTCGAGCACCGGCTGCTGCTGCCCGACGGCGCCGTCAAGCATGTCCACGTCGTTGCCCATCCTATCAAGGACGAGGCAGGTCACCTCGAATATGTCGGCGCACTGATGGACGTCACCGGCGCCAAGCTCGCCCAGGAGGCCCTTCAGCAGGCGCAAAGCGAGCTGGCCCACGTCACGCGCGTGATGACGCTCGGCGAACTCACCGCCTCGATCGCGCATGAGATCAATCAGCCGCTCGCCGCTATCATCACCAACGGAGAGGCCTGTCTCAGATGGCTCCGCAACGAGCCCCCCGATCCCGAAGAGGCGCAAGGCGCCGTGGAGCGCATTATTAGAGATTGCCACAGGGCGAGTGAGGTGATCCAGCGGCTGCACGCGCTAGCAAAGAAGAGCGACCCGCGACGAACGCAGCTCGACATCAATGATGTCATTACCGACGTGGTCGCTCTGGTACAGCGCGAGGTGCTGAGTCAGCACGTGAAATTGCGGCTAGACCTGGCCCGGGCGCTGACCCCAGTATTCGGGGACCGGGTGCAGCTGCAACAGGTCATCATCAATCTCATGATGAACGGTATTGAGGCCATGGCGCAGGCAAATGGGCCGCGCGAACTCTTGATCCGCTCTCATCAGCATGCCACTAACCAGGTGCTCGTGGCGGTGCAGGACTCCGGCATCGGCATCGATCCCGAGAACCTGGATTGTCTGTTCAACGCCTTCTTCACCACCAAGTCGGACGGTATGGGCATGGGACTGTCGATCTGCCGCTCGATCATCGAGGCGCACGGGGGCGAGCTTTGGGCTTTGCCCAATGACGGCCCGGGCGCAATCTTCCAGTTCACGGTGCCAGCGCACCGCATGGCGATATGAGCGACCGCTCGTCCCGCGCAGGTGCGGCCGCCGAAGAGCCAGTGGTTCTCGTCATCGACGACGATCCATCCTTGTGCGAGGCTCTCTCCAGCCTGTTTCGCTCGGTGGGCCTTCGGGTCGAGGTGTTCGCTTCGGCCCCTGAATTGCTGCGAAAGAAGTTGCCGGAGGCGGCGAGCTGTCTCGTGCTGGACATCCGCTTGCCCAAGCGAAGTGGCCTTGAGTTTCAAACCGAGCTCGCCAACGCCAACATTCAGATTCCGATCATTTTCATCACCGCCCACGGGGACATTCCCATGTCGGTGAAGGCCATGAAGGCGGGTGCGGTGGATTTCCTCACCAAGCCGTTTCGCGATCAGGATCTGCTCGATGCTGTGGCGCTCGCGCTCGAGCGCGACCGGAAAAGACGCGAGGAGGAAAGGGGGGTTGCTGAGCTGCGCAGCCTCTTCGAGGGGTTGACCCCTCGTGAGCGCGAGGTGATGAGCCTGGTGACCACAGGTCTGATGAACAAGCAGATCGCCGGCGACTTAGGCGTGAGCGAGATCACCATAAAGCTCCATCGCGGCCATGTGATGCGCAAGATGCGCGCAAAATCGTTGGCCGATCTGGTGCGGATGGCAGAGGTTCTCGGCATCCGGCGCGGGGAGCGGATGCCGGGCTAAATCCAGGCCGGCTAAACCTAAGTATGTCTTCTCCAAACCGCTTTGAGAGCGCATCTCTGGATCGTCGCGAAGTAAACGCGCGACCATAAGGAGAGGTTAGGGTGCAGCAGGTGGTGTCCATTGTCGATGACGACGATTCGGTACGTATGGCGGCGAAGTGCCTCGTACGCTCCCTCGGCTACGTGGCGCACGCATTCGCGTCCGCCGAAGAGTTCTTGCAGTCGCCCGAGGTGAACCTGACCTCATGCCTGATTGCCGACGTGCAAATGCCGAGGATGAGCGGCATCGAGCTGCAAAGCGAGCTACGCGCCAGGGGACTTAACACGCCGATCATTTTCATCACCGCCATTCCCGAGGAGAAGGTGAGGGCGCGCGCCTTGGCAGGCGGAGCGGCTGGTTTCTTGAGCAAGCCAATTGACTGCGATGTTTTGATCGACCACATCGCAAACGCGTTGCGTCGCGGAGCGAATAACCTCCGTTGAGCGAAGCACAAAGCGTTTGGGCAAAGCGTCGCAAACCAAAGTATAGATCACCCCAACCATCCGACAGTTCCCGCGAACCTATGTAGAATGGCGGCTCTCTTCGAAAGCGACCTACATTGTGCGCGAGAGGCAACCAATATGCAGACCCGAAGCGATAAGGGGTGAGAGCCATGTTGACGAACGCGCTGCAGAAGGACGCCTCTGGCGGGCTTGAGCGGATGTCGCTTCGCTCCTCGCGCGGCGGCGCGCTGCTGTCGGTCGATGGACTTCCCTCGGTCTCGGCACGAGAAGGACGCGAGACTCATTCTGTCATCCCGCTCCGCCCCCAAAACCGATGGGGAGTCGATCGCCACGATCCATCGCGCGCTCGAGCTCGGCATCAACTAAATATCGGAGACTGGCGATGATTGGCTTGGAAAAAATACTCTCCGTCGCTTTTACCGCGGACCATGAATTCTGTCCGACGCGCCGATGGCTCGCGCTCGCTCCGTTGTTCGCCGCCCTGCCGCTCGCGCTGTCGGGAAGCACTGCGTCAGCCGCCAAGATCGATCCCTCCGAGACGGTGATCACCCCTCCCGATGCCATCAAATGGACCTCATGGAGCGGGCTTCCGCCTCATATCGGCGAGATGGCGACGCTTTACGGCGGCCTCGACCAGCCCGGGCCCTATCTCGTGCTGATGAAGTGGCATCCGGGCTATTTCAGCGCTCCCCACTTCTATGCAACGGACCGGCTCTCACTGGTCCTCTCCGGCACGTGGTGGGTCAACAGTGGCACCGACTTCGATCTTGACAACACCGTTCCTGTCCCGGCAGGAGGATTCGTGCGACGCGTGGCGCACACGCCGCATTATGACGGCGTGAAGAAGCCAGCAACCGAGCCCGCTGTGATTGCCTTGTTCGGCTTGGCACCCGTCGAGTTGACGCTGGTCGATCCGAGCAAGCCGGCCTGGCGGCAAACTTGACCTCGGATGCTTTCGCCACAAGAAATTAAATCGTGCACCCGGAGGAGCCATTTGGCCGGGGAACTCATCGCGAGAATTTTCCTGCGCTGGTCGGAAGCTTGGCGGGAGGCTCTTGCATCGGCATTGGGTGCTGCGTTGTCATGGTTTTTGGCAGAGCGTTTGTTAGGCCACCCGCAGCCGATCTTCGCGGCAATCAGCGCGATCGTTTGTCTTTCGCCAGGACTTCCGAGTCACACCAAGCAGACTGGGGGCTTGTTGCTAGGTGTCGTGACGGGGATCGTGATAGGCGAACTGACAACGGCTTTGTCGGATAATATTCCGCTGCTGTCGGATAATATTCCGCTGCTGAAGATCGCCTTGGCGGCTTTTCTGGCAATGATTGTCGCAGCCTCCTACGGGCAGTCGGCAGTGGTTCCCATCCAAGCGGGCGTGTCGGCGATGCTGGTCGTGGCGTTCGGATCGGCCACGACCGGATCCGTTCGAATGGCCGATGTGGCCGTCGGCGCGGCTGTAGGTTTCCTGTTCAGCCAAGTTCTTTCTGCAGCCGATCAAAAACGCCAAGGCCGACTGATCGGAATTGGCTGCCGAAGACCGCGGCACGGCGCGTTGCTCTTTCTCTGCTACCGGTACCGATTGCCGCAAGCGCGAGCCATTTGCCGCAATCCCGACGCGCTGCCGCGCGTTGGATTACCTATCTTCGTAGAAACGTGAAGCGATTGCGAGGACACAATGCACGATGCCGACTCTCATTCCGCCCCGGCAAAGAAAGAGGCCAAAGGCTCGACCGCGCCATCAGGTCGGACGCCGCCGGTCGCGCGAACCCTCGAGGGAAGCAGAGGCTTCATCGGGCTCGGTCATATGGGCAGCGCTATGGCGGCCAATCTTGCCGCTGGCGGTCGCGCCGTCATCGGCTATCTCCGCCAGCCTGAGCGCAATGCCGAGCTTCAAGCGCTCGGCATTAAGCCGACGAATGAGCTCACTGACCTTTTCGACTGCGACATCGTCATTACCATGCTGCCCGATGACGCGGCGGCCCATGAGATCGTATTCGGTGGCAGTTCACCTGAGCGCGCGGGGCTCGCCCCCGGTCTCAAGCCCGGCGCGTTGCATCTTTCGATGAGCACCATCAGCCCGGCGATGTCGTCGAGCATCGCGGCGGAACATGCGCGGCGCGGCCAGAACTATGTGGCGGCGCCGGTGTTCGGAAACCCCGACGCCGCGAAGGCACGTGAGCTTTTCATCATCGCAGCGGGGCAATCCGACCAGGTCGATCGCTGCCGGCCCATCTTCGACCTCGTCGGTCAGCGGACCTTCGTCATCGGTAGCGACCCGGCGGGCGCAAATTTGGTTAAGCTCGCGGGTAACGCCATGACCGCGACGAGCTTGGAGGTGCTCGGCGAGCTACTTGCTCTTCTGCGCAAACGCGGTGTCGAGCCCGAAAAGTTTATCGATATCATGACCAGCACGATGTTCGACAGCCGCGTGCATAAGATCTATGGCGCGAAGATGGTGCAGGCGCGCTACACGCCGGGCTTTGCCTTCCCCCTCGCCCTCAAGGATGTCCGCTTGGCGCTTGCAGAGGCCGAAGCCGCAGGCGTTCCCATGCCCTCGGTCGATGTCGTACACGACCGGCTCATTACCGGGGTGGCGCGCGGGCATGCGGGGCTGGATTGGTCGGCCCTTGCCCTGATCGCGGCGGAAGAGGCTGGGCTCGAGAGTGACAGCCTGAAGAGCGGAGCTTGAAACATGTCGGAATGCCAAACCAAGTGTCGCGAGCGCTATCGTCGCGATAACCAAATGGAATTCGCGGAGATCCCCGGCACGGCGCTGGAGGTGTCGCGCGTCGCCATCGGCACTTGGGCGATTGGCGGTTGGATGTGGGGCGGGACGGACGAAGCCGAGTCGATTGTCACCATCCGAGCCGCGCTCGCCCATGGAGTTAACGTCGTCGATACCGCGCCGGTCTATGGCTTCGGCCGATCCGAAGAGATCGTCGGCAAGGCCATAGCCGACGGTCTCCGCTCACGGGTAATCCTCGCCACTAAGGTCGGGCTCGAATGGCAAGACGGAAAGATCACCCGCAATGCGAGCCGCGAGCGGATCATGGCCGAGATCGATGACTCGTTGCGCCGTCTGCGCACCGACTACATCGACATCTATCAGGTCCACTGGCCGGACCCAAAGGTTCCCATGGAGGAGACGGCCAAGGCGATGCGGCAGCTTTACGAGCAAGGAAAGATCCGCGCCATCGGCGTCAGCAATTTCTCGATCGAGCAGATGGAAAGGTTCCGCAGCGTGGCGCCGCTGCACGTGGTGCAGCCGCCCTACAATCTGTTCGAGCGCGAGATCGAGGCGGAGATTCTCCCTTATTGCCACAAGAACGGGATCGCGACCTTCGGCTATGGCGCGCTCTGCCGCGGGCTGCTGTCAGGACGGATGAAGGTCGATACGAAGTTCGAAGGCGACGATCTGCGCCGCACCGACCCCAAATTCCAACCGCCGCGCTTTGCTCAGTATCTTGCTGCGGTTGAGCGGCTTGATCACTTCGCGCAAGAGCGCTACGGCAAGCGCGTGATTCATTTGGCGGTGCGCTGGATGCTCGACCAGGGCGCCACCACGGCGCTTTGGGGCGCGCGCCATCCCGATCAGTTGCAGCCCGTCGCCGACGTCATGGGGTGGTCGCTCGATGCCGCCGCCAAAGCCGAAATTAACCGGATCCTTGCGGAGACCATCACCGATCCGGTCGGGCCGGAATTCATGGCACCCCCGCCACGAGCATAAGTCGATCCCCGCGGCCAACGGAGGCCTGCGACAACGCAAGTCTTGGACCTGAGCTATGGGTATCGTTCGATTTTGCGCTGCGGTTCCCGCATCTTTTTATGCGAGCGGAAGCACCGCTAACGAAAAGCTGTGATGTCGGCTTATGGCACTTAGCGGACGTCCCACCTGCACTGACGAATGTCCGCTATCGGAGGTAAAGCGGACATGACGCGAATGGGCCGTTATGTCGGCTAATGACCCAAAGCGGACATTGGCATGCCTGGCCAACCTCACAATGCGTTTCCCGTGCCTGCGCACCCCAAAACTCGCTCCCGCGCAAATCTGCCCGCTCGATCTCGGCGAAGGCTACGGTCGGCCGAGCTGCTCCAAAGCAGTCCGCAGCGGAGCGCTGGAGATTTTGATAAGCCCGCTGTAGGGCTGGTCCATTTCGAGGATCAGATAGATTGAACCGGCCACCGACAGCGCGGCGGCGAACAGCGCTGCGGTCACACTGGCGTTACGTGGGGCGAAAAGGCCGAAGCTCGCGAAAATTATGGCGAGCCAAAACACCAGGATCGCCATGAACGGCCACTGAATAGAGCTGCCGATCTGCTCAAGTATCGACCAGCGCGCTGTAGTGATAGCGCCGCTGATCGGGACCCTTCAATGGAACCCGCCGCCGGTCACAAAAAGTGCAGGACCTCCTACCCGGGTTGGCGGCACAATAAACTCCAATCCCTCACCGACAACTTGCAATGCCCAGGGGGCGTCGGCTTCGGCTGGCGCCCTTTTTGTTTCACCCCGGTTGTGCGAGAATTAGGACAGTAATCGAGGGTGGTGCCAGAGGGAGTTTGCCTACGATGGACGCTGCAACTGACCCCAAGCCACTCATCGCAGAGTCGAGCACATCGGAATCCACTAGTGTTGAGGTCGTTCTCAACGACCTCCGCGACGGGGTGGTTCAAATTCCAGATTATCAGCGCGACAGCGACCAGTGGGCAGAGCCTACAAAGTCGTTGTTAGTGGAGTCGGTAATTAACAATCTGTCCATTCCAGCATTTTTCTTTGAGGTAAGTGTTGATGGCGGCGTCGAACGCAACCAGGTGATCGACGGACAACAGCGACTCACCACGTTGAATGAATTTTTTAAGCACAAGTTTCGATTAGTCGATAGCCAGGACGCGCCGTACATATCACCAAACAGCGTCCATTACGCCGGCAAGACTTTCGACGAGCTTCCTGACGCCTATCAGCGCGCATTTAAGAAGTATCGGCTGGCCGTAATAAAGCTGCGCGATCTCGGAGAGATGCGCCTTGAGGTCTTTAGACGCATCAACCAAGGCGGTACTCCCCTTATCGGCCAAGATATCCGCCTCGCATATTACGGCGACCGCTCTCCTTCGCTCGCGCTCATTAGGCTAGCGGAGATTTACGACCCTGATCGCCAGGCAGCTAAGCGCTTTCTCGACAACGCCCAACGTGAGTTTGGCCTTGCCTATCCTTGGAAAAATGCCGGAGCCAAAGAAGTCTGGCGGGATTGGTGGGAGGACAAGGAGATCTCCAGAGGTCAGACTGCATCCGAGAGCTTCCTTTGGAGCCTAATGGCCGCACAGGTTGACCGGATCGATGCGATCTTACAGAACCCAAACGCTCTTCAAAAAATTAATGTCCGCCGCTTTAACAGAGCCATCGACGAAGCGCTGGATGCGTATTGCGCGCAGCTTCATTGGCAAGACACAAATTCGACGATGCCGCCGGCATTAATGTCGCGCGAGGAACTGGGTGATGTCTTTTTCCCCTACTTCGCGAATTGGATTGAGCTTCTGATCGGCCAGAAGGGAACGAGCCTGCCTGTAACGAAACACAGGACGGTCGCCGCCCTAATCGGTGCCGCATACCGCGCAAGGGTTGACCCGAATAAGCTTGGCGAGCAGCAGTGGACGGATATTGTTGAGTTTGTACGGAAGCCCACGGATATCGCGAGAACGTTGGGCCACGTGTGGCCGCAAAGTAAAGGACGGTGGGACGGTCACAAGGGGTATCGCGCACAACTGCAGGCGGCGCACGCCATCGTTGCTCAGATAGCGCAATGAGAGGAGAGCCGCCGGCTAATTTGGAGAGTGCCGAACCCGGAGCGCGGCTCTTTCCTCCGAGCTGGCGTGACGCTGCGGTTCGAGCCCTCTATGATTCTGCGTTAGGTGGTATCGTCTGTTCGCGGTGTGGCCGGTTGTTCCGCGGACGACGCCAACTTGCTCTGCTTCAAGCCGATCACATCGTCGCATGGAGTCGCGGCGGCCAGACAACCTGGACAAACCTTCAACTCCTCTGTCGACCATGCAACCTGGTGAAGTACAACGGCAGTTAGGAAATGTTCGGCCCCGAAACCCGGCGCCGTAAGCGTCCCAATCTTGTCGGTGAGCACAGCGCTGACCAGAGGCCTCGGCTTCGGCCGGCACCCCTTTGCTGTAATCTGGGGGTGATGACTGAGCGCCGCTTCCCGCCGCCGTGGACCGTGGAGAAGATCGCCGGCGGGCTCGTGGCTGCAAAATATCGCAGACCGACTCACTGCTTCGTATTCTCGAGCGCTGCCTTCGCATAAGGCTATATCTCGCCGTCAGTGGTCAATCTCGCAGGTCACACTGAATGGCCTCAACTTAGCTGCAGGTCCGCCCAATTCACGGCCCACGGTATCTCACCCCGGATCGAGGGACCGGGGCCTCTCTCGGGGAGGCTGTCCTATTCTCGACACGGGGGATGGGGCGGCCTCTCACCGGCCCTGGCCCAGCGCTAAGTCTCCAGCTATTTGAAACCACCCCAGCTCGCGCGCCTTGGTGCTGGCGAGCTTCCAGGCCCGCGTGAGGAACTCCGCGTGGGTCAGGGGAGCGTGTGGATCGTCTTTGCCTGGGAGCCGCTTTGCGAGAAGCTGAGGGGATTTTGCCGGCTTGTAATACGTCACCGTGCCGGGCAGGGTGACGACAATGTCGCCATCCTGCACTTCGACGTGGAGATCGGCTGCGCTCATCGAGGCTGCCTCGTCTCAAGCTACCCAGCGAGATCCGCGTCGGGAAGGACCCCCGCGATCAAGCAACCATCAGCGAGACGGCGCCGACCGCTTGGAGTATCGTGCCGATCATGATCAGCTTAAAGCCCCGGGCCGCGCCCCGGCTCTCGCGCAGTAGGCTTTGGACGGCGGGAAGTTTGAGTTGTTCTTCGAAGTTGTCGCCCACCCATCGAGCAACACCTATCTCGACGGCCTCGTGCTCTGTTAGCCGAACGGCGTTCGAAGCAGAGTAGGCACCCCACGCGCTGAACGCGAGGCCGACGACCACGACGATACTCCCAGCATATCTCAGCACGACGGAGAGGTTTGCGAAAGGGTTGAAAGGGCCATGCAGAATGGCTTGGTAGACCTGTGGCGTCATCAGCCTCGCTCCAGAAGGCGCCACGAGACGCCAGGGATGCGGAGAAGCTCCAAGAGACGCTTCTGATCATGGTAGGGCAGCCTTGCGATGATGCTGCCGATTTCGACCATCGCCTCCTTGACCTCCTGCAAAATCTGCTGCTCGCGGCGATCAGCTTCGGCCTGCTGCTTCTTCATCATGCCCCCTTCCTAAGCTTAACCCCTGGCGCGTCGCCGTTAGTGAACTCTACGCCAAGTTGGCTCAGCGCGAGGCTATTCATTGCCGACAGGCCGCTCGATCTCGCCTGGGTTGCTCACCTTGCCACGGCCAACGGAGCAGCCGCTTCGCTCGTCCGAGCGGCGCATCTCGTTGCGGGGCGCAGATAGGCGAAATCCCCGCAATCTGCCTCGGCCATCACTTGATCTAGTCGCAAGGCGGCGTAGAGGCTTGCGCAGCCTAGCGTAAGGTCAATCCCGGATTGCGTCGCCGCTCCGGAGGGAGAAGGTGCCCCTGGCCGAACGTGCGAACGCGACGACCGGGGCCGTTACCGTCGGCTTCGGCCGGCGCCCTTTAGCCTATCCGCCTCTGAGCCTCGGGAGTGGCGTGGGCATCCAGGAGCGCTTGGCTGACCTCAAGAGTGCGTAGTTGCGTAGTGCGGTGCGTAGTGCGCAGCAAGACAGGAAAAAAAGTGTGTCAATGACTCCCGACGCGGTTACCAAGCAAACGCGCCGAGGATTGACGCCCCCCTACCGTCGAGAATGCCGCGGCTTCACCTACACAACCCACCCCAGCTCGCGCGCTTTCGTATTTGCCGCCTGCCATGCTCGAGCCAACAGCTCGTACTCCTCTGGCTCTGTGCGGCACTTCAGGAATAGCTGAGGCTGATTGGCAAGCTTGGAGTAGATCGCGCAGAACCCGGAAGCCGGCAGGGCAACGATGATGTCGTCGTCCCGTACTTCAACGTGAAAGCAGGAGACCGTCACCGCCCGTGCTCGCCAAGAAATCTTTCCTTCGCTTCTTTTGTTAGCTGTTCGTGATCGGTATCTGCGATCAATATGGTGTCGAACAGCGTCTTCATATCGTTCTGATCGGACAATTCGCGCTGATAAAATGGCAACCTCTCCATTGCGGAGGGTAGCATGGGATCAAGCTCCAGCCGACGCCCGCTTGCTGCCTGATCCTCGCCGTCGCGGCTTCTTCTTGCGCTGCTTGTCCCGCGCCTCGGCGGCGGCGAAGGCGTGGCCACAATGGCCGCTAACTCGTATGCACAAAGGCCCTCTGCCGATGGGCGGAGGGCCTTCCGATGTCCTTATAGAAGTCCGAGCTTACATAGGATGCTTCTTTGAGTAGTAGGCCTGCGCCTTGGCGAGATTTTCCGTAGGGTTCTTCATGAACTCGGCCATGGCCTCCTTACTGCCGAAGCAATAGGTCTTGCCTTGAAGTTGCGCATTGATGGAGCAGTCGGTCTGTGTGTCTTTTTCGGATGCGAGACTCATTGCGCACATGTTACCGAACTCGCCGCTCACAGCGAGAGCCGCTGTGGTTAGACCAAGCAATAGAGCGCCTGCAACGGCGGACGTGATGTAACCTCTAACCATCGTCTTTACTCCTAGGGGTTTGGGGGGCTTGTGGGGTTTTGCCCCCCCATTTCTCTAACACCCCGAGAGCGGCACTTAGTTTGACATTTAGTCACTTAGCTGTGATGCCCGCCTTCCTTGGGTTCAGGCAGTCTGTAATGCAACCGACATAAATGACCATCTAACATTGTCGCTTCCTGACGCACTGCCGAGCCTCAGTCGAGTCTCAGCTCGGCCCACGGGCGTTTGACCAAGCCCAGCCTTTACTAGCAACCCTGGCCATCCCAAACGGTCGGGGACCCTCATTGCAAAAAAAGCGATTTACTGACCCTGTTTCAACATCAGGGGAGCGTACCGCGACAGAAGGCCGCCGGGCGGCGTATTCAACTCCTGATGGCGACGCGACTATTTCGCTCGCTTAGCTTTTAATGCCTCTGGTAAAGGCCCATATGTCTATCACTGGCACGCCGAACTGGGCGCGACGGTAAAGACTTGCCCCGCTCCCTACGAGGAGACGATATGAACCGAATTCTGCAAGCCTGCTTGGCCACTTGCGCCGCAGCCATGCTGCTGGCTATGGCAGCGCCCGAGCCCGCCGCCGCGCGCATCGAATGCCGTGGCGATTTCCAGAGCACCAAATATGGGCCCATCGCGACACCCTTCTGTGAGGAAGAGCAGATCGCGTTCGTGGCGAGGAGCTTTGGATCGAACGTCACAGGGGCGCAGGTCCACAACGACCCGCTGACGAAGGTATATCTCTGCCAGACAATCGGCTGGGACTGGCGGCTGAAAGGCTCCTGTGCCGGCTATGGTCCGGACGCCTACGGTCACGGCCGTTAAGATTAAGCGTCGCTTAAAGCCGCACAGCATAAGTGGGGCATGGACACCGCCTACAGGTGAAAGCGAGCGGAGTAGCGGGGGTGACCGAATGTCCGCAAATGGCACTTTTCGGACATCCGGCCTGCACCGACGAATGTCCGCTATTGGGGGTAAAGCGGACATGACGCGAACGGGCCGTTATGTCGGCTAATGACCCAAAGCGGACGCTTCCACGATCAGAGAGCCTGCGCCAGATCCCGATTTTTGGCGTAACGACGCAACCGTTCTTCCTCACCTCATCCGGTCCAGCGGCGGCGCCCCCGGTTCCGCTTGAAATGCCTGCGTCGCTTCCACGACTCGTCGTGAGCCGACGCCATACTAGCCGCGCGGAATTCTAACACTTCGGACCGGGTCAAGATCGAGAAAGCCTCGAAACGGACCAAGATCGGCGGGACGCAAATGTTAGTTTGGTCCCACTAGTTTGCTGCCGCTGCGGAGCCAAGCTCGGCATCGACCTTCTGGCCCAGGATCGCGTGCATAACGCCGCCCACGACCACACGATCGTCCTTGGTCAGGCCCTTCTCGATCACGCGCAGATTCCCGACGAGCTGTCCCGGCTCGACCTTGCGCTGCTCGACTACACTGTCCTGGTTGACGACGAGCACGTAGCGGCCGCTCTGGCCGCTACCGAGCGCAACATCGGGCACGAGCAGCGCCGGCTGCGCCTGCAAGGGAATGCGTACGCGCACGGAATAACCGGGCAGCAGGTAGCGGTCGCCGTTCGCCAGACTTGCACGTGCGGCGAGCGTCCCGGTTGCCGGATTGACGGTCGGCGCCGTGTAGTCGATCGCGCCCTTGTGCGGGTAGCCACTTTCGGACTGCAGCTCGAATTCGACGGGAAGACCCAGGAGATTGGCGCGGTCGGTTTGATCGCGGCTCGCGAGGTAAGCGCGAATTCGCAGTACGTCGCGCTCGCTAGCGTTGAAATTCACGTAAATTGGGTCGGACTGCATGATCGTGGCCAACACCGTCGGACTGCCTTCACCGACGAGCTGGCCGAGCGAGACTTGCCGCGCAGTCACGACGCCGTCGAACGGCGCGGTCACTTTGGTGTACCCGAGATTGATCTCGGCCTCCTTCTCCTTGGCTTGTGCCGACTGCAGGTCGGCTTGCGCTGAAGCGCGTTGCGCGAGCGCCTTGTCGTAGTTGGCTTGCGTGGTATGCTGCTTGGCGATGAGATCGGCCTGCCGCTTAAAGTTCGCCTCCGCCTCCGTCAGCGTGGCCTGGGCGCCGGTGACCGATGACTTCGCGGCCTCCACCTTGAGACTGTAAGGCTCCGGCTCGATGGTGAAGAGCGGTGCACCCTTCTTCACGAATGCGCCGTCGGTATAGCTGATTTCCTGGACAAAACCCTGCACGCGCGCGACGAGATCGACCGAGTTGACCGCCGCCGTGTTGCCGGTCGCCTCGAAATAGCTGGTGACCGTTTGCTCAACCGGGGCGGCGACGGTGACCGTGGGCAGCGGCAAAATCGCGGTCTTATCGATGCCCCCCTGGGTGGGGCATTCTGGTGCAGGTTACTCGACCAGCGACAGGTTGGCAGCCAATTCTTTGCCGCGGTCGCGCGCCATCTCATACTTGACCTTTTGTCCCTCCTTGAGCGAGCTGAGGCCAGCTCGCTCTACAGCGCTGATGTGGACGAACACGTCCTTGCCTCCATCGCTGGGCTCGATGAATCCGAAACCCTTCTGGGTATTGAACCATTTAACAGTTCCCGTAGCCATACTGGCCTCCTTGATACTGATTCTGGATACTGATTAACGAGTCGGCTCAAGCTTGGGTTCAGCTGCGGCAAATGTAAGAGAGGGGTATCTGAAGCTTGAGCTGTCAGAGGCGAAATTGCTTATGCGTTTTCCAATCAGGCAAGCGGCCATAGGCGCGGTTGAAGGCAAGCCTCCGCGCCAAGCCGTGACCTACTCCTTCATCAAAGCGATCGTAAGCTCTCGGACGAGTGGCTTCATGAAAAACGTGTTGTCGCGAGGCATAATGTTCACCTGCACCCCAAGCGCCTCGAGCTCTGCCGCAACAATTGGGCCGACAGCCGCAACGGCGATGCGTTCGAAGCCTTGAAGCAGTTCCGCCTCTCGGCCGGACGCGCGGGCGACGTCGCGGAACCGTCGAACCTGGGGCGCGCACGTGAAGGCGATCGCGTCGATCTGGCCAGCAGCCATCTCGGCGATGACAGCGATCACGCGCGCATCGTCCGCTTCGGAAGCGTAGACATACGGAAGCACGGGATCCGGTTCCGCCCCGGCACCTTTGAGGAATTTCAGAAGCCGCTCATTTGCGTTGTCGGGATAGAGCTGCACGCCGACACGGTGCCCATTGAGATTGTGCCGTTCCAACGCCGCGATCACTCCTTCGGTCGTGGGTTCGTCCGCGGACACGTCGGCCGCCAATCCGATCTCCCGCAGCGCCCGGACTGGCTTTGGCCCGCGCGTGATCCTTCGTGTCGCGCCCAGCGCGGCAAGGAAGGCGGGTTCCAGGGCGAGGCGTCGGGCAAAACCGAGGAGCCGCCGCAGACCTTCACTCGTCATCAGCACAAGATCGTCACACGTCCCTTCCGCGAACCGGCGCAGCCACGCCTCTACAGGTGCTGGATCAGGCGCATCGCGGATGGCAATCATCGGGCAGGGAACCGCCTTGGCGCCACGCTCTTCCAGCATGCGGACTAGTTGGCCGAGCTCGCGCGTTTCCGGCACCACAATTCGCCGTCCGCTCAGCTCTTCTGTCATGCCCAAACTTTCATTCCACGCCGATGGCGAGACCCCAACTAGGTACTTTCGAGACTACGCCGTCACCAGGTGACGAGCTCGAGTTCTGCCCCGCTTGACGGCGGTGATGGCGCCCTCTGCTTAACGACTCCGTCAAAAAGATCGACCGGGCCGCTTGATCGAGCCTCATGGTCCTATCCTCTGGCGTGACCAGTTTAGCCACACTCCCGAGCGTCTCGCGCTCCGCCGGGTCTGCGACCTGTCCAGCGCCTTCAGGATACGCCGTCCAACCTCAATCACCTGTGCCAGGGTTCGGCGATAACAACTTGGCCTTGTCAGGCTTGCCTTCCCAGTCCTTTGCATCTGGCGGCGGCTCACGCTTTACGGTGATATTCGGCCAAACCTGAGCATATTTGGTATTGATGTCGAGCCACTTTTCGAATCCGGGCTCGGTGTCCGGCTTGATCGCGTCGACCGGGCACTCCGGCTCGCAAACACCACAATCGATGCATTCGTCCGCACAAGCTCTCACACACTTACGCCACGCTGCTAGAAGCTCTCAATCGCCATCGCGGCAAGGGCCAGCAGAAGGTTACGGTCGAGCACGTTCACGTGCACGCCGGTGGTCAGGCGGTGGTAGGCACGGTCGAAACCCCGGGGGGAGGGGATCACCGGAAATCAGAGGATCAAGCTCATGCAACGCAGATTGCCCATGCATCTCAGCCGGCGGTGTCGAGCGCGGACAAGGAGCGGGAGCCCATGCCAATCACCGGCGATGCCGAACGGGCGGTGCCGTATGCACGGCGGCCTATCCACGGGCGCTCCGAGGGGCAATAGGAATGCTCTTAAGGGCGGCCGTTATACGGCCGAGGCAATTACGCGAAGGCGAGAACTTGCATCTTTACTGCGGGCTATGAGAAGTCTTGCAAGGGAACCGGAATAGCGTCGGCAGTGTCCAAACGTACGCGGCGGTCCGTAACCACAATCTCGTTCGTCCAGCGGATGAACCACGCGCGCAACGCAAGGATCACCGCCAGGAGGAAACAGATTGCCGATGCCACCCATCCCCAGGGGGGTCCTAATAGGCTCGCGACCGCTCCTACAACGGCGAGAAGCAGCGCCTGGAGGTACAAAATCCAACGCACGCTGCCTTGGTATCGAATGGTCTCTCCAGGCTGTAGGACGTGTGTAATGTAGCTCACGATCCTCCTCGATCTCCCTTGCTAGGGACCCCACATCCCTTTCAGCGCTTCAATGTCTTCCTCAGGGATTTTGCGCCAGACACCACGGTCAACTGTGCGACCTTCGTTAGTTTCCTTCTGCGTCCATCACCACGAAGTCCTTGCCGGAGCGGGTATCCGGCGTCGCCGGCTGATCCGTAGTGACAAACACCATGCCGGCCTTCATGCGCTCATCAATCGCGGCCTGCACGTTTGGGGGCGGCGTGACCCGCTTGACTACCGATGAGTTGGGTTTCCTTGCGGCTTTTTTCCCGGTGCTGTACCCGGTGGCTTCCCAGGTGAAACCCTCCTCGTCGCCCTTGGCGAGGATGAAGACATTCTCGCCGAGCGGCTTGTCCGGATCAGCAATCTCGGCTTCGCCTTCCACGACGATGTCGCCGTTCTGGATCACGTAGATGGATTTGTCTGCGCTCGACACGAGGATCGAGGTGACGCCATTGGATTCGGCGAAGGTTGGCTTCTTTTCCTTGGACACTTTGCCGAGCTCATTTTTTGCCTCAGTACCGAGGAGGAGGCCTGGATCGTAGATTGACGCGGGGTGCGTCTCCCGGTCGGCGATAATCACCGGCGTGCCAATCTGGGTGATGCCGTAGAGCTTTTCGGCGAAGGCCTTGGGCAGGCGAACGCAGCCATGCGACGCAGGATAACCCGGTAGCCTGCCGGCATGGAGCGCGATGCCGTCCCAAGTGAGCCGATGCATGTGGGGCATAGGTGCATTGTCGTAGGTGTTCGAATAGTGCTCTTCTTCCTTCTCCAGGATTGTGAAGACACCCGTCGGCGTCTCGTGGCCCTCCGTGCCCGTCGAGCAGGTCGCGACCCCGATTTGGATCCCGTTGCGATACACATAGACGCGCTGCTTGGTCAGCGAGACGATGATTGCGAGCGGGCCAGATGGCGACCTTTCCGGATGCCAATCGAATTGGCCGACCTTGAGCTCTCCGGGTTTCTTACTCCCAGTGGACGGCTTGCGCGCGGGTTTCGCCAGCGCGTCCATCACTGAATAGCCGCTGCTGAACAACAGACCTGCGCCGGTCAGCAAGACCCCGATCGCAATTCGACGGGTCAAACTCATGATAGTCCCCCAATCATCCTAGCCTCGCCAGCATCAGTTGAGGACGAGCCCCGAGTCAATGCGCCTGCGAGCGGGCTATCGACGGCCAGACATTAGGTGATGAGTTTGCAAACCAAATTGCAAACCAACCACGCGGCACAGGACGGCATCAGGTGTCACAGGCCAGGATCGTGAGAGCGAAAATAGCGAACTGGAGCACACGCTTAGCTACCAGACGACACGCGCCCTCCCGATCCAATCCAACAAGCGAGCGGATAAAGAGCCCAAGACCGCCTTCGTTACGAATACGCTCCAGATCGTCGGCGTTACCGGCGCCCTCCTCAATGAATATGCGCTCTAGTTCGGAAAGGTCCTGCGGTGTAAGCTGCTCGTTGCGTCTCTTCCTGGACGCAACACTACCATTACGTGTCGAAGGCGCGAAGATGCTCCAATAGGACGGTCTACGCTCCAGAGGCCCGCCTCTCCTACTTGGATCGCGCCAATTTGGATGGGGCCAATTCGGCTCACTTCACCTGTGTTTATGTTCCATTGACTACCCGCACTGCGTATTCAGCTGCGCAGTTGGAAAGCTTTAAGAAGCCACGGCCCAGGTTGCAGCGCACATCGCCCGGGTTGGCACCCTCAACTTTCTCCAGGTACTCGCCCACCGTGCGCGGCGCGTGGGCGCTAAGCCACGCCGGTTACTGATCGGGCGGCTTCGGGTGCCAACGGCCATCTCGCAGGGGCAAAAACTTGCCGTCGTCCACGCCAACTTCCTCGTCGATTCGCGCGTTCAGCGTGTCGTTCAGAGCCATGATCAGGACGCCCTTGGCCTTGCCGTCCTGCGCCAGGTTGCGCGTCTCCTCGGGATCTTCCTCCAGGTCATAGACTTCGAGGTCGTTGTCGGCGACCAGCGCCTCGTAAGTGGTCGGACGGTTGAAACGGAGCGGCGAGAAGTACCGGCTGAACCGGTAGCGGCCGTCGAAGACGCTGCGTATCGCGCCACGATTGTTGAAGTTCGGCTGCATCGCCACAATTTCCTTAATCTTCTCCTCCATGGGTTCCTTCGAGAAGGTGCGAACCAGAGGAGCGATCCACGCGGCGTCGAGATAGGAGAACATGTTGTAGTTGTACAAAGCGGCAGGGCGCACGACGTCGATCGCTGCCTGGTCGGGCATGCTCAGGACTTTGGACAGGTCGCGTCCCTTCAAGTCGGCGCTAACCCGAGCGACATCCTCGGCCGGCTTGCCCGTCAGCGCAAGCAGAGTAGGGACGAGATCGAGCTGCGAGGATATCGCCTTCGTGCTTCGACCGCCCGGATAGGCCGGATGCAGGATCATGAGCGGTAAATGCTGCTGCTCCCTATAGGCGTTCGCGCCTTTGCCACGCATCTGGTGGGCGCCGCCGAGCTCGCCGTGATCGGCGGTGAAGACCACGATCGTCGAGTTCTCCAATTCGTTGGCCGTCAGTTCTCCGAGCAGCCGAACTAGATGCCGGTCGCAGTCGCGTATGCAGTTGAAGTAGTAATTTTGCAAGACGCTCCATCGACGGTCTTCGTCTGGCCACTGACCGACGAAAATGTCCTGGGTGAGCTGGTATTGGAGATGGGCGGGCGGGCGGCCGGGCGCGTCGAGCGGCTGACGGCGCGTCGCCGGCAGCGGGACGTCCCACTCCGCAAGGTAGGTTTCGTTACTGGGCGGCCGTTCAATCGGGTGGGCCGACGCCTTGCCCTGCACCGTCTCGCCAGGCGCGTCCGAATTGACGTACATCACGTCATGCGGATTGACCAGATTCACAGCCATGAACCACGGCCGACCCTGCGTCTTCAATTCGCGCGCCTTGGTCCGCAGCCAGGTAACAGCGGACTCGGTGGAAAAGTTGTCATAGGAGTATCCACCGAGCGGGCCGTCGATCAGGTCGCCGACTCCCAGGAAATCCACGAAACCGTACAATTCGATTATCTCACGGTTCTTGAGCAACGAGGCGTCGACCGGATGGTGTGCCTTGGCGAGATTGGCGCTGAGATGCCACTTCCCCTGATAGGCGGCGTGGTAGCCGATCTGCTGCATACGATGCCCGATCGTCAGCACGTTGGTAGACATGTCGGGCTGCCAGGGAGCGTCCATGTTGTCGAAGACGCCAGTATGTTGGATGTGCTGGCCCGTGTAGACGACGGAGCGCGCCGATGAGCACACCTGCGACGCGCCTTGGTGATTCAGGAAAGCGGTGCCGTACTTCTTCAGATATTCCCGTCCTGGCACCGGAAATGGCCATTTCTCAAAGAAGTGCTCTTGATCGACGAGGACAAACAGAATGTTGTAGCCAAGTGGCGGCACATCAGGCGCTTTGGCCGGGAGCGATAGCTGAGCCAATGCCGCCAGGGCGGGAGGAGGCGCGAGATTGGCTCCGAGCAGCGCACCAGCCGCACCCAGTACGGAGCGACGTGAGGGATTGCGCGAATTATCTATTTGGTCGCTCATTACTGCCCCCCACTCTTCGCCGGCTTCTCAGCGTATCCTGGGCGAGCGCAAACTCAAATATCTGCATGATCGCCTCCCCCGTCAGCCAAGCGTGGCGCAGGCCGAGTGGTTCGGGGATCGGGCCGGCGGTTCTGCTAGGGCGCAAATGAAGGTGGCGGCTTGACGATTGCCGCGTGTTTGCCGCTAGCGCCGGATGCCGGCGAACAGCGCAAGATTAAGATAAAGAAAAAGCTAGCGCGATGGCCTTCAGAAGAAGTTGTCGGCGGCGATCACGTGTCGCACTCCTGTCGCGATCTTGTCATCGAGCTCTCTTACATGAGCCGAAACGATAGCTGCATGATTAGGGAGGCGTAATGGCTTCATTCGACCCGCTCGATTTAGAGATCCTGGAGAGGGCTCTTGACGGCGCCCGCGCCGCAATCCGGGGTGCTGATGCGCCGATCGAAAATGACACCGATCCAGAAACATTGCGGGATCTCGTTTTGGTGAGGCTGTCGGACAACTGAGCAATGGGTGCATGGCCGGGCGTTATCGCAAGCGCACGATCAGCACCCTCCGCAGGAGGGAGTCCATCGCGTCGTAGTTTCGATGAACCGGCTCGCTTATGCCACGGCTCTCGGCGCTCAACTAGGTGTTCCTCAAGCCACTCACTGAGAGCGATCAGCGGCGGCGGTCGCAGCGCCTCGACGGCGCGGGACCACGCGCCTCGGGTCCGATCAACGTCTTAACCATAGGAACGCACGACCGTACCAACCTACTTGAAAATTTATGCTCTCTGAAAGACACTCACCAAGCCCTAAAATAAAAGCTGGGAGGACGACATGCGCACGCTTGTGATTACGATTGCCGCATCCGCCGCCATCCTCTTCCTGATTCCCACAGGCTGGAGCGCCAACGCCATGACCGGCCCAGGACCATCGAAAGCTCTCCCCGACGCCAATTACACTCTGAGGCACGAGGCCGGATGCCGAGGGGGCTGGGGCCGGTACGGCTGTGGGCCAGGATTCGTTCGTCGGTGCAACCGTTGGCGTTGCTGGTGCGGTCCTTGCTGGTGACCGGCGAAGCAAATAATAGCGGCTTCCTACAAAGCCCACATTGAACAGAGCGCTCCGGGCTCCAACCCTCAAGTCGGCCGTTGGGCGAAAGGGCGGGGTGTCTTCTTCAAGTGAGGGCGCTATGACCTGCAGGTAGGAAGCTCAAACCGCACGCAAACATGAGTTTGCTTTTGGGGGTGTTAGCGGACAAGCGTCCCGACACGTCGAAGTTCCGATAAGTGCCAGCGCCGGACGGTCCTCGCCCGTTGAGCAGACTCCTCCGACAGGTCAGCTAGCGACGATCCGGAGTGACGACCACTGACGATCAGCCTCGACCACCTGACGCACTGCAGCGATCACCAAATCCGGCTCCGTGGCCTGGATGTAGTGCCCGCTCTTGGTGGCGACTACGTGCTGGGCCCCGGGCACGAGCGCCACCAATTTGTCCTGGCAATTCTGCCAAATCCTCTCCTGCTCGGCCGAGAAGTTCGCTGGCAGCTTGGCCGACATGTCGGGGGATAACTCCATCGGAAGCCCGCGGGAAAGGACGATGAGTGGCAGCGGGCGTAACGGTCTGGCGGCCGCGGCCCGGCGCATCTCGGCCGCGCTCGCATCGACGTCCAGCTTTTCGAAGTCGCGGTAGTCGGCGAGCTCAGGCGGCGTCCCGGTGATCATGCCCTTCCACTGCTCGGGCGTCACCAGCGCCTTGAGCCTCGTCCAGAACTCCTCCTGTGCGGCATCCATCAGGACAAGCCCGACGACTTCGTCCGGGACGGTGCTCGCGAACAGCCTGACGACCAGGCCGCCGAAAGCGCTGCTACCGGCCGCATGCCGCCGCTTGGTTTTCTTGGAACCTGCCGCTGGTCGTGGCGTCTGATCGGGAGTACGATACCATTACTCCTACGGGTCGAACATTTGCCCGAAGGTATGGGAGGACTCCACCGTGTCAAACGCGAAGCAAACTTCCAAACGAAAGCATCGGGCGTGCGCAGTACCCTTGTTGGGGGCGGCCGGGTTGTCATTGTCGCTGGCGAGCGCCGCACCCGCGGCAACCGAGGGACTGGCAGCGGATATACCGACGCAAAACATCGGAGTGAGTCACGAAATCACTCTCGGTGAAGAGGAAATCTCTGACGTCAGCTTGGCGACGTTCTATGTCTTCGACAAGGAAAATGCCGGAATATCCCGGCCCGGCCTACAACTTGCCTACTATCGCAGAGGCTGCAGAGGCTGCCACAGAGGCTGCGGCGGCTGGCACAGAGGCTGCGGAGGCTGCGGGGGTTGCGGCGGCTGTGGAGGCTGCGGGCCGTGGTGGTGGCGCTATTGACATAGCTAGGTTACCATGGCCGGGCTTGACGCGGCCGGGTTTTGCCTTTGTCACCGGCTACCAATCTTAGGCAGCAAGGGGATTGATGCGCGCCATCTCATCATGGAAGCGCGACCCACAAACTAACTCACAATGGCCTTGCGAGCGGTCGGCGGCCGAGAGAACGCCGCTGACTGGCTTTAAGGCCAGCCGGGCGGGCAAGGAACAGTCCTCGGCGCGCTTCCTACGGGCCGGCCCAGACAATCGCCAAATGTTGAATTTGCTCCCAAGGCCAAGCTGACCGAAGCCGAAGCGGAATATGATCTGATCTGCGAGGAGCTTCACGCTTTCCGCATCGTTTAGCCCTAAGGGCGCGGTGCCCTATGTCTTAGATTAAAGCGCTCGACTGCTGTGGAACTGGTAGGCTGTCCAAATCACCGGCCAGAGAGCCACAGGCACCGGTGGCTGAGAGTAATAAGTCACGCTTCCCGCCTGCAAAAGCATGGAGGGAGCTATATGGCCTCTCAACGTCCCCCTAGAAGTAGCGACGATATGCTCCTGTTCGCTCTTGAACAGGCGTTGAGAGAAGTTTGGGCAGTGCTTAAGGCCCACGATCCCCATGAGTATCTAGACAAAGATCGAGAACTGCAGAACGCCATTGCAGACACGCTGATGGCCTTGGCCGACTCTGGGGTGACCGACCAACAAGAACTGCGCCGCAGGACGCTCGAAAACTTCGATTTCAAGCCGCCGCATTAGTGGCCGCTATGGCGGTCCTGCACGATCCAGCCCAGCTCACGCGCCTTGTCGCTGCCTGCCAAGCCCGAGCGCGGATCACGCTGAGCTTCGTTGGCTGGGGTGTGTGTACCGAAAACTTAAATTCGGACGTAGTGGTGATGGAGGCCGCCGAGGAGTGGATGTGACATGATGCGTCCGGTTCGCTGAACCGGACGCGAGACGGGCGAATCTTTGTCCAATGATCGATGTGTTCTCATATCGTTGTAATAGCGCGCGTAAGCCTGCAGGGTCCGGCGCAAATGTGCCTCGCCCAGGGCGATGACATGGTCGACACACTCGCGACGGATCGATCCGATCAGCCTTTCGACGAAGCCGTTCTGCCAAGGCGAGCCTGGGGCAATAGGCTTGTCACGGATGCCCATGGCCCGTATTCGCTGCGTGGCAGCGGCACCGTAGACACGGTCCCGATCGCGGATCAAGTAGCGCGGAGCCTCACTCCAAGGGAATGCCTCTGTGATCTGGCGTGCGATCCATTCCGCCGTCGGGTTTGGTGTGACGTTGATCCAGACAAGGTCTCGGCGCGCCAGCCGAACGATGACGAGGACGTAGAGCAGGTCAAAGCCAATGGTTGGAACAACGAACAGGTCCATGGCCGCGATAGTCGGTGCATGGTTGCGCAGGAAGATGAGCCACCCCTGAGAGGGAGGTCCACATCGCTTTACCATGTACTTGGCAACACTGGATTGAGCGACTTCAAAGCCGAGCTTGAGCAGCTCGCCATGGATGCGCGGCGCGCCCCACAACGGATTGTCCACGCTCATCCGTCCGATCAGCACCCGCAGGTCTGCGTCGATTTTCGGCCGGCCTCCCAAGGAGCGTGATTTCCAACGCCAGTACCGGCGAAACCCGGCACGATGCCAGCGCACGAGGGTCTCGGGTCGAACGATCGTGATGACCTTGAGGACTGAGGGAAACCATCGATACAGCTGGATTAAAAACAAGCGATCGCTGTTCGTGAGTTGGACGCGACCACGCACCTTCCGCCGCAGCACCGACAGCTGATGCCGGAGGGCGTCATTCTCTGCTTCAAGTCGGCTCTTCGACTTGAACGGCAAGGCGAACACGGTCAGGAAGAAGCATAACAGCATGACCATCGCCGCTGACGTTAAGCGATTCTGTCACCAGATCAATGCGGACGGGGTTTTTGGTACACACAGCGGTCCAGTCGACCGGTATTTCAAGCGCCAGTCGCATCAACTTCTTGGCGGTGAGTTGAGGCGGATTTTTGCCGTTAACAATCGCAGTGATGATATCGGGCGCCAACGAAGAAAGGCGCAGGAGGCGAGAGACGTAGCCGGGCGTGACGTGCTCCTGGCTGGCAATAGCATGCAGAGTCAGCCCACTTTTCTGCATCAGGCGCTCCTGGATGTCGTGAGCTCGAGCAACGATTCGGGCTGATCGGATCGATCCGTCGCGAGTGTGTCGACCATGTCATCGCCCTGGGCGAGGCACATTTGTGCCGGACCCTGCAGGCTTACGCGCGCTATTACAACGATGTGAGAACACATCGATCGTTGGACAAAGATTTGCCCGTCTCGCGTCCGGTTCAGCGAACCGGACGCCTCATGTCACATCCACTCCTCGGCGGCCTCCATTACCACTACGTCCGAATTTAAGTTTTCGGTACACACAGACCAGGAAAACAGGGGCTGGGTCAGCTCACTCGAGGCGGTGTATTGCTCCTTTGCGCCGCCTGGGAACTCTACCTTGAAGAACTTCTGATCGAGTCTGTCGAAGTATGCATGCATAAGCCGGGTTCCCAGTCCAGATGCATTGCCTGAAGCGGTTAAGCACACGGTCTCCGATTACATCCGTGCTGCGAAGCACCACTTCAAGCCTTTGGCCTGACCAATAACTCCCTCCCTCGGCCTTCGGAACCTCATTTAACCCAACGCAAATTATATCGCCTTCGATTGAACAAATCGCAGCTCCGATTTGTCTCGAGAGATCGAGTGAACGCAATGCCGCTGCCTTCGCCGCGAACATGCCGTATTCAATTTTGGTCGGAGAGATTCTGTTGGAACCAAAGAGCAGATCGCAAAATCGGGTGACCTGTTCATCGGTCGGAGGCTTCGCGACATCTAGGTCGATGATCAAATCCGCATCATGGAAAAAGCAGCCCTAATTCATATGCCAGCCGTGGCTGACTATGATGGACTCGCCCGTGAGCGCATTGGTCTTGAAGGCGGCAAGGAACAAGGCGACTTCCGCAACGTCGCTCACCATCGTGAATTCCTTGTCGACGGTCTCGCCGAGCAGGACCTCCTTAACGACGCGCTCCTCGGTGATGCCGAGCTCATGCGCCTGCTCGGGGATCTGTTTTTCGACGAGCGGCGTCCTGACGAAGCCCGGGCAGATGACATTGGCCCGGACATTGTGCTTGGCCCCTTCTTTCGCCATGACGCGGCCAAGGCCGAGGATGCCGTGCTTGGCCACCACATAGGCCGACTTGAGCGGCGAGGCCTCGTGGCTGTGTACCGATCCCATATAGATCAGCGAGCCCGAGGCCTGTTTGTACATGTGCTTGACGCAGGCCTTGGTCGTTAGGAACGCGCCATCCAGGTGGATCGCCAGCAGCTTCTTCCAATCGGCGAAAGGGAAGTCCTCGATCGGATGCACGATCTGGATGCCGGCATTGGAAACAAGTATGTCGATCTGGCCGAAGGCCTTAACCGCTTGCTCGACCCCGGCATTAACCTGATCTTCCT
Organism: uncultured Alphaproteobacteria bacterium; assembly: GCA_963804515.1. Classification (GTDB taxonomy): domain Bacteria; phylum Pseudomonadota; class Alphaproteobacteria; order Rhizobiales; family Methyloligellaceae; genus Methyloceanibacter. The sequence continues at coordinate 953,264 of CAWDQR010000008.1, forward strand.
TGGTGACGTCCATGCCGACGCCAATGGCGGATTTCTCGCCTGTGAGCTCTTTCGCCGACTTAGCCGCGCCCTCCGCGTTTAAGTCGGCGATCACCACCCGACCGTCGGCCTCTAGATAGCGTTTGGCGATGGCATAACCGATGCCGCTAGCGGCTCCGGTGATTAGCGCAACCTTGCCGTCGAGCTTCATGGGGCACACTCCTCAAGGCTTGAGATAGTCGTACACCACCTTGCCGAGACCGAGCGTGAGATCGGCAATGATGTGCGTGACAGAGATGATTTCGCGCACCGGAAGCGCGGCGACGGGGGCAAGCGCATGTGGCTCGAGCTCAAGCGTTGCCGGGCCGGTCCAAGCGCCCTTCATGACGATGTCTTCGAGGCGGTAGTCGACAAGCTCTAGGATGCGCGGGCTGCCGTCGACATGCGGGATGATCTTCAGAAGGTAATTCGGCTTCTCTAAGCTGGCACGAACCACCGTCTGGTCTAGGGCCTTGTGCTTAAAGCCCATGGTGGCCGTGGCGACGCGCACGGAACCATAGTTGAGCGTTCCGATCAGTGTATCCTTGTCGACGCTCAAGGAAGGCTGGGCGTATTTCTTGGGGAAGCCCCACAGCTCGCGGCCGCCATAGATCGGCGGGCCATCATTGAGGAACATGGCGTGACTGTAGCTGCCCTCCTGGCCTTTGAATTGCACCGGGATGACCTGGCCAAACTCCGTGTAGTCGCCGAAGCCCGTCGAGTCCCGCATGCGGATAAACTCGTATTTGACGAGCGGCTGGTCAACAGTGAGCGGCTCCGGAACCACTGCTTCGAGTGCAGCCGGATCGGTTCTGTAGGTGATGATGAGATACTCGCGAGCGACGAAGCGATACGGCCCCGGCGGAAAAGCGGGGCTGGTCAGCGGCATGGCAAAAGCGCGACGTCGCACTTCATCGACATTCATAGGTCGCGTTCCTTAGGATCTGAATCGAGCTCCCGCGTCAGGTCGAGCATCATCACTCCCTCCTCCGGCCGCGTGCGGTTCGTCCAGGCGGGATCACTCAAGGTGCGCTCGACATCAGCGCGGCCGGCTTCCCAGTGCTCCCCCATGGTGTAGCGCGAGAACTCATAGTCGCTGGATTGCGTCCAATAGGCCGCGCGCCGGTGAATGAGCAGCACGATGGTGATCGCCGCATTGCAGCTCACGCTGTCGAGAAGTTGCCAATCGGGATTATCACTAAGCTCTTGCGGCACTTTTGTCCGCAAATGACGAATAGCCCTGCGGATGGTCTGTAGCTCGCGGAAGACATCGGTGTTGAGCCGAGTCCGGCTCGAATAGCGGATCTCCTTTTCCCGCTGCGCGACATCGAACAGGGTTTGCGGCATACAGCCTCTGGCACTGAAGAGATCGACCTGGAAGATGCACATATCCTCGCGCGGACCACTTCGCTCGAGCACGTATTCGAGGGGTGTGTTGGAAACCAGTCCTCCATCCCAATAAGGCTCACCATCAATCTCGATGGGAGGAAAGCCGGGAGGCAGGGCGCCGCTCGCCATGACATGCTCCGGACCAATCAACTGTGAGGCGGTGTCGAAATATTGCATGTTGCCAGTCAGCACCTGCACCGCTCCGATGCTCATCCGCACCAAGCCGGAATTCATCAAGTCGAAATCGACGAGCTCGAGCAGCGTGGTCCTGAGCGGCTCAGTATCGTAGACGCTGATGGCTTCAGGCGTGCCCTGCGGCATGACCACCGCGGGAGGAATTCGCGGCTCAAAAAAGCCGGGCACGCCCCCGGCGGCGGAAAGTGCCGCGCTGGTTTCGTTGAAGATCCTGCGCGAGTTGTCATCTTTGGCGAGAGGCCATCCGAGAAGGCGACCGGAAACCCCTTCCCAGAACTCGCGCAAGCGCGGCACGCGCTGGTCGGGTTGATTGCCCGCGATGATGGCTGCGTTGACAGCGCCGATCGATGTACCAGCGACCCAGCGCGGGAGATGCCCAGCCTCCGCCAGAGCCTCGTAGGCACCCGCCTGATAGGCGCCAAGCGCGCCGCCGCCTTGCAGGACGAGCACCTCTCTTTCCGCATAGGTCGTCACGGCATCACTCTATCCGGCGCATGAGTCGCCCATAGAGACATTTCGACACTGCAAAAACATGACGAAACCTTAGTCACGATCGCAATGGAAAAAATCACCTCATACCTCCGGCAACGTTGAACCGGCAAAATCGCGCTCAACACGATCATATTCGATGGTTCTTGGTGAAAATGCCATTACGTAGCTCGGCGCCGGCCCGTTGCAGTTCCGCCTGCGTGTTCATCACGATGCCAAGCGACGGGCTCTTCGATCGGCTTGCCCGAAATCAGTAGGAACCGGATACCTCCCTCACCGGCCTGCACGTCACCTCGTCGCTGCGGAAGAAGCCGATATCGAAGGTCAATGCCCTTAGAGCGTTATAGCTGGTGCCGATGCCAATGGTTCCAGTTCCCTTTGGTCACGCACGGCAGCGGCGGCGAGGCCAACGCGGCATCATCCGAACCAGAAGCACTGACGCCGCGGATACCGCCAAGCGTATCGAGCAGGCGGCAGAATCCAGCCTCGCCAGCCAATAACAGCATTTGCAGGGCCTCGAAGATTGCTAAAGGCTGTCTATGCGATAGAGAAAGTGGCAACGCTCGGGTGAGGTATGCGAGCAATCCGTGAGGGGAGGTAAGGCCAATGGCAAAGCTCTACTATCCGCAGATTAGCCTCGAGGATTACCAAATCTTCCGAAAGTTCATGCTGCCTGGCGAGTTTCCGGAGACGCACGACCAATGGGTCGCAAAAATCGAAAGGTCGAAGCGCGAGGACGCGGTCAAGTGCTTGACATACGAAGGAGCCCGCGACGTTGAGGTCGAGCCTGATGCGTTCAAAAAGTTTTGCTCCGACACAGGCTCCAAGCCGACACGCCGCACTCTTCATGAGTTCATCAGCAAACAAACTTGATCTATGCCACCGGGGGAAATCAGCCTGCGGCGACCCAAAGCTTCTGTGACGCTGGTCGGCCTGCTTCCGGCGCGCGACCTTGCCATGTCTTTTTGCTCAAATTCCATGAGCTTGCCGATCGATTCTCGACTTCAGCTCGGCAACAATTGCATCACTTCTTTTTGGAGTTGTTTGACCATCTTGCCAAAATGACCCGACTATCTCTTCTTCCCATCTATCCTGCTGATGGTCTTGCGTCGTTAACGCTGCCGCCTTGAGCGGTCCAGCGCCATACTTCATCGGACAACAGGATCGATGTACGGCTCTGGCGTGGTTCCCGTCTTTGGCGAAAGCAAGTAGCCGATTGATGTGGGCCTGACAGCAAAATCGCTCAAGCCGTCGCCGGGATGACGCCATCGGCGGTGGTCGTTATCGAGACGGTCGCTTAGCCCTTTTTTTCTGGGGGCGGCGTTTCCGCGCGGGCCTGCACCTTGCTGCCGTCAGCAAGGTCGACCGGTGGGTTGAGGATGACCTGGTCGCCCGCCTTGAGGCCATCGCTGACTTCGACAGATGTGCCGAAATCGCGCGTCACTGTGACTTTGCGGAAATGCGCCGTGCCGTTTTCCAAAACGGCAACGTGGAGTCCGTCGGCATTGAAGATGATGGCGTCGGCAGGAACGATCAAAGAAGGGACTTTCCGAGGGATATGCAGCTCGACCGTGCAGTAGATCCCCGGATCCAAGGCGCCGTCGGGATTAGGCACGTCGATTTCCGTGAGTAGCGTGCGCGTCCCGGGCTGTAGCGCATCGGCAATGCGGGTCACTCTGCCCGGGAAGGTTCGGCCAGGGATTTCTGGCACCCGAACGACCGCATCGACGCCTGGGCCCAATCCGAACGCCTCGTCCTGCGGCACATAGACCTGAGTGCGGATCACGTTGTCTTGCATGATGGTGAACATGAAGGTGCCACTCGTTGCATCCGCTTGCACCAGGCTGCCCACGTCGATGTTGCGCTGGGTTATGACGCCGTCGAACGGGGCAACCACACTCTGATAGTCCTTCCGCTGACGCAGCACCGAGAGCTGGGCCTGCTGGGCGGCAATGTTAGATTGTGCGACGCCGACCGCGGCCTGTTGCGCCTGAAGCCCGAGCCGGTCCACATCGCCCTGTTGCAGGGTGACCCAGCCCTTCTCGACCAGCGGCTTGTCGCGTTGCCAGGTGGCGCTTGAGAGATCTGCATTTGCCTGGTTTTGGCGCAAGGCGGCCTCGGTCTGGCCGAGGGTAGCCTCGGCCTGTGCGATCTGGTGATCGAGCTCAGGCGCGGTGATCTGGGCTAGAAGCTGCCCCTCCTTGACGTGGTCGCCGATGTCGACGTTGCGTTTGTCGATGTAGCCGCCGGCCCGCGCAAAGATGTTCGCCTGCGTGAACGCTGAGGTGGTGCCGGGCAAAGTGACGAGCATGGTTGAATCGCTCGCCTTGACCGTGGCAACACGCAGGTTAGGCACAAAATCGGCATGCCGCTCGGCCGTTGCGATGGCCTCATGTTGCTGCGTCTCGTAACGCCACGCGCCGAAAGCGAGCCCCGCGAATAGCGCGAGCAGCGCGCCCACTCCGAGCCATCGTCCCCCGCGACCACGCGGAGTGCGCGGGCGTTCCTCCGACGGCGGCGCTTCGCGCGCGGGCTCGACGGCCGGCTTGCGTTGTCGCTTCAACCTCACGACCTCGTTCACGCGATATCCTCCTCAAATACGCCATGGGCGGGCTTGCCGTCGTTGCGCCTCCGCAGCATGGCGAAAAGGTAGGGGACGACGAGTAGAGTCGTCGGCGTGGCGAACAGGAGCCCGCCGATCACGGCGCGGGCCAAGGCCGCGTTCTGCTCCTCACCGGCGCCGCCGATTGCCATGGGCAGCATGCCCACAATCATTGCCGCCGCGGTCATTAGCACCGGCCGAATCCTCGTATGTCCGGCATCGATGGCAGCCTCGAAGGAGGTTCTACCTGCCAGCTGCTGCTCATGGGCAAACGTCACGAGCAGGATAGAGTTCGCCGAGGCGACACCAACGGCCATGATCGCCCCCATCAGGGAAGGAACACTGAGAGTTGTGCCGGTGATGAACAGCATGACCAGAATACCGCAGAACGTTGCAGGCAGCGCCAGGATCACAACGAACGGATCGCCGAAATTCTGGTAGTTCACCACCATCAGCGCAAAAACGAAGACGGCGGCGAACAGGAGTCCGATGCCAAGATCGCGGAAGCTATCGTTCATGCTCTGGATCTGGCCGACGATCTGAATGAAGTTGCCAGGCTTGAGCTTGGGTTGCAGCTCGGCGACGATCTTGTTGATGTCCCCGGACACGCCGCCGAGATCACGGCCCTGAACGCTGGCATAGACCTCGTACACCGGCTGGATGTTCGCCTGGTTGGAATTGGTCGGGACGCTGCCGCGCTGCAGCGTCGCCACATTGCTGAGCAGCCCGGGCACGGGGTCGCCATCGGTCGCCACCGCGGTCGAGACTGGCGTGTTGCGAAGATTGTCCAGCGAGGCTAGCCGAGGCTCTGGCGTCTGCACCGCGATGTAATAGGGGATCCCCGAGGCTGGATCGGTCCAGAAATTCGGAGAAACCTGCTCCGACGAGCTCAGGCTGACATTGATGTTCGAGGCAATGGTGTTCGCGGTGAGGCCAAGCCCGGCCGCGCGGGCTCGGTCGATCATGGCGTAGAACGCCGGAGCATCGACCTCCTGCTGCAGATGGGCATCGGCAATACCTGGAATTGCCGCGATGCGCTGCCGAAGCTCCCTGGCGACACTGAGATTGGTTGCCCGGTCATAACCGACCGTGCGCACGTCGATCTGCGCCGGCAACCCGAAATTGAGGATCTGGGTGACCATGTCGGCCGCTTGGAAATAGAAAGTGGTCTCGGGAAACGCCGCTGGGAGCACTTCGCGCAGCTTGCGGATGTAGTTGGCGGTCGGGGCGTGGCCTTCCTTCAGCTGCACCTGGATCACCCCGTCATTGGGGCCGATGGTCGAGCCGTCACTAAAGGCCAAATTGTACGAGCGCGCCGGAAGTCCAATATTGTCGACGATGAGCTGGCGTTCGTCCTCGGGGATGACCTGTCTGATCTTGTCCTCGACCGCCTGGAAGATGCGCTCGGTCGTCTCGATCCGGGTCGCCGCGGGCGCGCGGACGTGGAGCTGGATTTGGCCGCCGTCGATGAGCGGAAAGAAGTCGCGACCGACGAGCATGAACATTGCACCGCCAAGCACCAGCACGACGACCGCGATCACCGGAACGATGAGCCGCCGATCGAGCAACAGCCTGAGCACCCGGACATACCCTTCCCGCATGCTCGCGAACCCGCGTTCGAAGGTGGCGTGAAAGCGGCCAAACCAGTTACGTGAAGGAGCGTCGGACTCGCCGTGCTGCTCCCCCTTGAGCAGCAGCCCGATGGTGATCGGCGTCAACGTTCGCGACAGGCCGTAGGAGGCGAGCATGGCGAACACCACCGCGAGGCCGAGGGGTGTGAACAGGTACCGTGCTGGCCCCTCGAGAAAGACCACCGAGGTGAACACGCAACTGATGGCAAGCGTCGAGACGAGCGTCGGCACTGCGATCCCGGCAGACCCGTGCAGCGTCGCCGCCGGAAGCGGCATACCTTCCTCGGTGAGCAGCCGGTGGGTGTTCTCGATGGTCACCGTCGAATTGTCGACCAGGATGCCGACCGCGAGCGCAAGGCCGCCCAGCGTCATGGTATTCAGCGTGTCGCCGAGGAAGTAGAGCGCCACGAGCGAGGTTAGGATCGCGAGCGGAATCGAGATCATAACCACGATCGTCGACCGCCATGAGCCGAGGAACAATAAGATCATCATCGCAGTTAGAGCAGCCGCGATGGCACCCTCACGAACCACGCTCGCCACCGCAGATTTGACGAACACCGACTGGTCGAAGAGTTCACTGATGTTGAGGCCGGGTGGCGCCGCCGCGCGGGCGATTTGCAGCACATAACGCACCCCGTTCACGACATCGAGCGTAGACGCGTTGCCGTTCTTGATGACGCTGAGCAGGACGGCGCGCTGACCGTCCTCGCGCACGATGTTCTGCTGCACCGCCGAGCCGTCGTGGACCTGGCCGATATCCTTGATGAAGACCGTGGCACCATTCGCGTATTTGATCGGGATGTCGTTCAGCTCCGCGATCGAGCCCGGCGTTGCATTGGTGCGCACGGTGTATTGGGTGTTGGCGATCTTCACCTGGCCGGACGGCAACGTTAGGTTCTGCGCATTGACCGCGTTCACCACGTCAAGCGGGGTTAAACCCCGCGCCAGCAGCTTCGCAGGGTCGATGTCGACCATGATCTGCCGATATTTGCCTCCAGCAGGGGTGGGGAAGGTGACACCGTGCACAGGGGCCAATTGCTGGCGCAGACGATAGATGCCGTAATCGTAAAGCTGCTGCTCATTCAGACTGTCTGAGGTTAGGGTGAGCTGCAGCACCGGAACGCTGGAGGCATTGAATTGCACGATCACCGGCGCTTGGATTCCGGCCGGCAGGAGGACACGGATGAAATTGGTGGCCGATACGATCTGCGCGATCGCGAGGTCGAGATTGACGTCCGGCTGAAAAAAGATTTTTTGGACCGAAAGACCATTGAGCGTCTGTGCCTCAATATCCTTGATGCCGTTGACGTTCGAGCTGATCGCATATTGGCTATAGGTGGAAACGCGCTGCTCCATCTCCGGCGTACTAAGACCGGTGTACTGCCAGATCACGGTCACGACGGGAATGTTGATTTCGGGAAAGATATCGGTCGGCATCGTGCGTATGGCGGTGATGCCGAGGAACACAATCAGCGCAGCCAGCACATAGAAAGTGTGCGGAAATCTAAGCGCGAACCGAACGATACCCATGACTTAGCTCCAGGATGTGGGAGCGGACGAGCGTCAGCTCACTCATTGCGGTGATCTTCCTTCGTACTTTGCCGCCGCGCCATGGCCGCGTAGATCACTGAACGTGGAGAAGTTGCGGCGACCTCGAGCATGTCTCGGAGAGATTCGACTCTGTTCCACCAAAAGGGGACTGACCTGAGGGGCGCCTCCAGGGGTGGCGCCCTATTGGGCTGAATTACTGCAACCATGATTGTGGATGGTCGAACCGCTTCGCGGCCTGATCGGGAGCGGCGGCGTCCATATGTCCCATCTCGAAAGCACAAACTCTACCTTCTTGCTTGGGGGGATCTGACAATGCGCAGACATTCCGCGTAGGTATCGAGAACCCACTTTCGATCCGCTGTTTGGCACGATGCTGATGGGGTAAGCGCCTTCTTCTCGACCTTTGCAATGTCGAGCATCAAGCGATAAGCAACGTACTCCGGTGAATTGTCGCCGATGTGAAGTGCTGGGTCCGTCATTTTCATCTCCTCCTTGTTCATCTCCGCTGCCACGACCGCTCGAATCCCTTGCGATGACGGCCTGCCGTTAGCTAGCCGCGGCGGTTAGCAGCGCCTCGACCTTTGAGTCCAGATCCTGCGCGACTTTCATAGCTTCCGGACTCCCATAAGAGCTCAAGAAACTGGCCATGGTGTCGTAAGACAGATGCACTCCGTCCGTTCGCTCGTCGATTAGGATCGTCACCGGCGCATACGAACCCGCATCTGGCACGCGCTCGACCATCTGCTTCATGATCAGCGGGTTGCCGACGACAAGCCGCAAACTTCTTGGCGCTCCCGCTCCACGTTCCTTGCGCAGGACTTCACCCAGGTCAAAACGCGTGAACTCCATAAAGCCGGAAGGCCCGATCGCCTTGTTAACGATCTTCTCCACCTCAGAATATGTTTTTGCTGAAGTGACGTCCCTGCGAAATACGCTCATATCGGGATGGCCGACAGCCGCTTCCAGCCGTGATGCGACGTCCTGGAATGACTTGGATGAAGTCACGCTAAACCGCTGCACGATGACTACGGTTGTGGTGGCCAACGCGGCGAGGTCAACGAAGCGGTTCTGCTCTCCAATGCCGGGCCCGCTGCCTATAGGGCACAAGCGCGGGCGGTGGGCCAATGGCCTGCCGCCCTTCCTTTTGGGCCAGACGGCTGGTCAGACCGATGTAGACCGCGTTTTAACAGGGTTTGGGGGGCCTGCCTTATGGGGATTTTGACCTTTGCGGGAGGTAGGCGATGTATGCCCGCCATCGATGGCCTCGCCAAGCTTTTCGAGGTCAAAGCGGGGGTCAACCTCAGAAATCTAGAAATAAGTCAATATAATCAATGCACTATGGCGGAGAGGGTGGGATTCGAACCCACGGTACGGTTACCCGTACAACGGTTTTCGAGTTCTATGATTCTCGTGCCGGTGCGTATCGCCTTGTAGCTAAGCGTGTGCTCCAGTTCGCCAATTTTGCCGTGACGGTGTCGGCTTGTGATCTCTGATACCGTCCTGTGCCGCGTGGTTGGTTTGCAATTTGGTTTGCAATCATTTTGGTCTTATGGAGCAACGAGAGTCCGCTGTTACCTGAGGGGCGGGGTACGTGGATTAGCGGTAAGTGCCGGTGTGCAATTAATTGCACTTAGCCATCAGTGAAATCTGCTTGATCCCATCGCTCTCGGGTCAACGTCTCAGCGACACTGCGACCGGTCCTCGCGGAACTAGGATCGTGCGAACAGTGATCAGAATCTACCAACTGCATCGGCGTCTCGCCGACGTGGAAGTCCTGGACGGCAGACTTGGTGTTGTGAGCTACGTTGGCAATGGCCTCGTAGGGGCCGTGGATGAGGCCGTGTACTCATAAATCGAGATTTGCAAGCAGCGGATTGTCAATGTCCGATTTGCCCCCAAAAACGGACATTCGTGAGCGCATTGAGTATGTCTGCTTTGTGCCATAAGCAGACATCGTGGCCGATTCGACCAAGGACCTGACCGCCTGGTCATCGACGGCCGACAGCTTCGAAGATGAAGCCATCGACGATGCGGCAAATCGCGCCCCCCTGTGCGAGGTAGGAACCGATCAAGCGGTTCGAGGTTTATGCCTTGTACCATCAGTAGGAGGGCGCTCTCGGCGCTCCACACCGCTGGTCTCCAGACCCGACTCTTCGGTGTTGCCCTGAGTTGTCCCTTTCTGGTTTGATCCGGTAGGTGCGGCAATTAAGATGGGGAGACCGTCATGAGCGTTATCGACCAAGCGCTGAAAGCAAACGAACTGTATGCCAAGACGTATGACCCGAAGTGGGGGGCGGGGCCCCCCAAGCCGAAAATTGTGGTCGTGACTTGCATGGATCCTCGGCTCTCCGACCTTCCCGGGATTCTCGGATTGAAGCGCGCCGACATTGACGTGATCCGAACTGGAGGGCCTGCCGTTACCGAGGATGTTCTGGCGGAGCTGCTTGTATCGACGCGGGTGCTCGGCAGCAAAGAGATCATGCTCCTAAATCATACTGGTTGCGGGTTTGCGACCTTTACCGATGCAGAGTTAAACGCCAAATTCTCGAAGCTGACTGGAGACGCAACACCCGCCCCGATGCGCTTCTTTGCCTTCAAGGACCCGGAGCAGCAAACTAAGGACCAGATCGAGATGGTCAGGTCGCATCCCTGGATTTCGAAAGAAGTTCCGGTGCGAGGCTTTATTTTTGATGTCGACACCGGCCGTTTGCGAGAGGTGATGGCCTAAGCCGAAGCAGCCTCCTGAACTGACTAGGCGTGCGGACGTTCCATCTACTCCCGTAGGACTTGTCCTCATCAGTAGCCGACCGACACGTCCAGATAAGGGGGACCACAATGGTTCGAACCCACCAGGACTGGAAGCCGTTCCCAGCGTTCCCATCTTCGGTCCGCCTTGCCGTCGTTGTCGGTCAGCCTTCAGAGCCCGGCCCCTACGTGATCAGGGTCAAAGTGCCATCAGGCGTGAAGCTGATGCCGCACAGGCACCCGGAGGACCGAGTCTATACAGTCATGTCCGGCGTTTTCTACATCGGCCTGGGCGATCAGTTCGACGGCGATAAGGTGGAGGCGTATCCGCCCGGTAGCGTTATCGTTCTGCCCGGCAATACGTCCCACTTTCACTGGGCAAAGTCCGGTGAGTACGTCACCCAGGTAACGGCCATTGGTCCGCTGGGCCTCGAATACCTGGATCCCGGCGACGATCCCCGCAAGTGAAATCGCCAGTGAAGCACAATTATCGTCGTATGGCGTAGTGCCGATAGGAGTAGGATTGTCTCCAGCTTTGACACGGGGACCTCGCTGCCGTTCTCGGCGTTAAGATGCAGGCAGGTCCTAGCGTGTGACGATGAAGGCTGCGAGTCCGATGGCGAGGAGGTCTTCCACGATCGCGGCAGGATAGCCGCCGATGCGGGCGATCGCTGCGAGACGCGCCGCGTGACCAGCGTACGTGCCGATCACTGCCCCGGCGATGCCGGCAATCGCGCCGAACATCCCCGAGCCGTCGTGCATCGTCGCGATCAGCCATCCCACGAACGCCCCGCTGATGACGCGAGCCGAAAGCCCCATGGCTTGCGTGCGCGAAGGAGTATTCGGCAGCACATCCCAGACGTACTCACCGACGGCAGCGACCGCCAGGACGATACCCCAGATGCCGCCGCGCACCAGCAACACTGCAGCCACCGGCGTAAAGGTACGAAGCCCCGAGACAAAGCCGAGGCCCAGGGCGAGTAAGAGAGCCGTCACGCCTATAGTTCTCCCCGTATGGGGCCGCCGGATCGACAAGCATAGCAGAGTCCGCTCGAACCAGCGCGACCAACCGTAGATTGCCCGGCCCACGCCCGCATTGGGAGCAGTCTGCGCAGTCGCAATAATGTCCGCTATGGGTCAGTAGCAGACATAACGGCCCGTTCGAGTCATGTCCGCTTTACCCCCGATTGTGTTGCAAAACTCACCGATGGCGCGGGTTAGTTCGCTTTGGGGAGAGTGTCAGAGCTGGTGCTTTGTTTGCTCTGCCGCCATCTCCGGGGGGATCGGCGGCAGAGATACGATATTCGACGCGAACTAGGCTTACGCAGCGCAGGCGGCTGGCACCCTCGGCGGTGGTCGTTCGAGATACTTAGCGAGCTTTCTCAAGTTCTGGGCGGTGGCGACGAGCAGAACCTCGTCGCGGGCGCCGCTCAAGCCCCTCAGCCGCAGCCGGTCGAGCTTCAGGATGCGCTTCATGTGTGCAAACAGCATCTCGACTTTCTTGCGCTCTCGGCGCGACTGCTGGAAGGCCTTGGTGTTGGCCAGCGCGCGGACGCGCTCGCGCACCTCCTCGTCGATGTCTCGCGTGACCTTGCGCACGGGCCCGATCGTGCATTGGGGCTTCAGCGGGCAGACTGAGCAATCACTTTTGAGAGCCCGGTAATAGAGGATGCGGCCCTGGTCGATATTGCCGGTTGAGGTTAGCAGCTTGCCGCCAGGGCAGAGGTAGACGTTGCGCTCTTTGTCATACGCGAAGTCATCGCGCCTGAAGTGGCCGTTCGTCTGCCGCGATTTGTCCCATACCGGGATGTGTGGCGCGATGTCTCGATCGGTGAGCCACCTCAGCAGGCGTCCTGTCCCGTAGGCCGTGTCGGCCGCGAGCCTCTTTGGGCTCAGATCATAGCGTCGGGCAACGCGCGCGATCATCGTCTCGGTGACGGCGGTCTCTTCGCCGCGGTTGGCGCGCGTACCCTCGGCATCGACGATAATGCCGAGCTTGTTGTCGATCAGATAGTTGGCGTCGTAGGCGAAGAACGGGCTCATCTTCTTCCTCGCCACCCAAGCGGCCTGTGGATCCGTCAACGAGATCTGCTTCGGTGGCTTGCGATCGTTATCGCCGTCGTCGCCGGCTTCCGCGACACGCGCCTCGTCGAGCGCCGCGAGATACTCCGCGATCGCGCGCGATGCCTCCTCGGGCTTGGGCCAATCGACGGCCTCGTCACCCGGCATGCGTTTCGTCTGGTCGACGTCCGCTTTGATCAGGCTGGCGTCGATCGAGAACGCCTCGCCACCAACCAAACCGACCGCAATGCAGGTGCCCACCACGCGCTCGAACACACGTCGGAACACCTCGCTCTCGCGGAAGCGCTCGTGCCGGGCGCGAGAGAATACCGAGTGGTCAGGGATCTTGTCCTCGATGCTCAGACGACAGAACCAGCGGTACGCCAGATTGACCTGAACCTCGGCACAGATCCGTCGCTCTGACCGGAGCGCAAAGACGTAGCCGACGAGCAGCATTCGCATCATCAGTTCCGGGTCGATCGAGGGTCGTCCGGTGCTGCTGTAGAACGGCGCAAGCTCCTTGTGGATCCAGCCAAGATCGAGCACAGCATCAATCCGCCGTACCACGTGATCGGCTGGAACCACTTCATCGAGATGGAATGCGTAGAAGAGCTGCCCCTGACCCGCTGTCAGCCGACCCATCATGTCCTGCCCCCGACATTGATCGCTTCAGCTCCACCGAATCACGCTTCCCGACCTCCATCAATCGAGTTTTGCAACACAATCCCCTCCAAAGCAGACATTCGTCAGCGCGAGTTGCACGTCCGGTATGTGCCAAAAGCGGACATCGCGCTCGGCGGCGTCTGCGTCGACCACGCAGCTTTCTACGGTGGTGGGTGCCGTATCAAGGCTCCTGAGTGCGCAACGTGTCGCAGCTCGCCACGTCTCCTGATTTTAAGCCAGTCATGAACCAACGCGTGCGTTGTGCTGAAGTGCCGTGGGTGAATGCGTCTGGCACTACATAGCCCTGCGCTTTGCGCTGCAACCGATCGTCTCCGATGGCCGAAGCTGTCTGCAGTGCAGCTTCAACGTCTCCGGGTTCAATGAATTGCCACTTAGCCTGCGCGTGGTTCGCCCAGACCCCAGCGAAGCAGTCTGCTTGCAACTCCACTCGGACCTGGAGACCATTCGCCTCAGACTGTTCCATTGCACGTTGCGCCTGTTGCACCTGCGGCAGCAATCCGAGCAGGTTCTGGACGTGGTGGCCGATCTCGTGAGCAATCACATAAGCTTCCGAGAACTGGCAGGTCTTGCTCCCGACGTCGCAGGCGCCGAAGCGGTGCTGGAGGTCTTGAAAGAAACTTGTGTCGAGGTAGACCTTTTGATCGATCGGACAATGGAACGGACCCATCGCGGCTTGCGCAAACCCACAGCCGGACTTCGTCGCTCCGGAAAACATGACCAGTGTCGGCGGTTTATAGGTTTTCCCGGCGCGAGCAAAAATTTCTGTCCACTCTGCTTCTGTGCTGCCAAGGACAGCCGAGACGAATTGGCCCATTTCGTCAGACGGCGCTCCGGTGGTGCTGCTCGAGCCGGCACCAGTCTGCTGTTGTTGCGTCTGGCTGCTTCCGGACATCATCTCCGCGCCGCCAATGAGGACCCGCGGATCGATGCCCAACGCCCAGCCGATCAAGGCGAGTACCACGACTGTGCCGATGCCGATGCCAGCACGACCCGCAGTCTGGCCGCGACGATCTTCAATGCGATCGCTTCTGGGTAGCTCATCGAGACGCATGATTCACCTCACCACAAAGCCCGACGGCCCACGATAAGCGCGGCAACGTTGAAGCGGAGTAAGTACACTCTTATGAGAGTCGGAACGGGCGACTTCAGGTGGTGTGCCAAGTTTTCACCAATCTCGCCACCGACGCGAGTCTTTATTTAAGTTCCGAAGACGTAATGGGCTGGCAAGAGGTTTGCACTGTGCCTTTTATTCAGGCCGCCTGCCGGCGAGAAGCTTTGGCTCATGACGTCGGGAAGTTGGAAAACCGGCGTCTATTTCGAATAACCGTTAGTTATCATGTAAGGGCGTCCGGACAAGAGGCAGGCGCGATCGCAGTGAATGTCTGCTTTGGGTCAGTAGCTGACCGTCACAGCGTGTCATCGAGTCCGTCCGCTTGGTGCCAACAGCCGACATCAATCGCTCCCCTTGTCGTGGCGGGGTGAAGGTTAGCTGAAAGGCGCTGCAAAGCCGCGTAAGACTCCATAGTTCGTCTGGATTGCAGATGAACTTCCAGCGATCAATGATGCCGTGTTTCCAGAAGCAGTTGGGATGGATCGGCGCTGCCCAGCCTGCGGCAAATGCTGGCACACCAACAACATGGTGATGGAGCGCGCCGCCGCAATAGAAGGGGGGCTTTGGCGGAGCGGAAAAAGGGCTTGGAGATCCGGGCGAGAAAGTCCATGCTCTATTTGCTACGCCGATCTCGGCGGTGTTCGCGTACTCGAAAGGGTCAACACGCTTCCTCGCGAGCCAGCGCGGAATGTCGGCCCTGGTGGCGCGCCCGTGAGTCGGGCCAGATCAATGTTGCTTGGTGCGCCAAGTGCCATCTGTTTCTGCAACAGAAGTCTCACATGACAGCGCGAGCCCTAAAAAAGGGCGATGGCTGGCGTCGCAGCTGGCAGAAATTAGAAGCGTGGACCCTGAGGAACCCCTGCACTGAAAAGAGAGGAGCCGAAGATGCACAAATTGGCAATTACCGTCGCTGCGACGATGGTAATGATTTTTGCTGGAGGTTTGGCGTGGAAGGCGGATGCAACAACGTCAACCGGAGTCGGCGGTCTGACGCCTCTAACGAAGAACTATTCACCCATTGAAAAAGTCTGCGTTGGCTACGCCTGCCGGCACGTCCGCCGAGCCGTCCGCAGGTGTGCGCGATGGAATGGAGGCGTTTGCGTTCGGTACTACTAAGAGTCGCTCCGCCGCGCGAGTTTAGTGCAATATTGCGATGCCTCCATTGACTGCTGGCGAGCAGCGCGACGTCCGCTTTGGGTCAGTCAGCGACATAAGCGGTGCACGCGCTGATGTCCGAGAAGGGCTCGGAACCAGACATCAGACTGCGCCGCTTCAATGTCTCAGAAGTGCCATAAGCAGACATCGTCCTTGCGCAGCAGGCAGTGTCGCTCAACTCGCTGAAGAGCCAAACCGGGCCCGAGAGCGGGTTGCTTTCTAGTCCGTCCAAACCCGATCTCAGCCCGCTTTGATCGCTCGGACCTCTGCGGCGCGCTCATCGACCGGGATCGTGGGTAATTCGCCCGGGCTCTTCGCGGGAAGACTGCGGAGGTGATCCATGATCGCCTGCCATTCCTTGATCTCCCGGACAGCACCTGTCTCCGTCACGGTGTCAACACTGCCCTTATCCACCACCGTACCCGCTGGGGGCAGCAGGTCGGGCGTATCACTGCGAGAGTCATCGAGTGCCTCGACCTTCGATTTGAGGGGCTGACCCTCCTTGTTCTTGGGCACAAGCGTCAGTTTGCCCTTTGTGTATTTCGGTATGGCGACGAGAAACATGGCGACCATCAGGGGGCACGTAAGGCTATACAATCGCTCGTCCTTCCCGCTGATGTCGATCGCGCGGTAGCCGCGGTCGAGGTCTCCCATCTCGACGGCCGTCACAACGTCAAACTGTAGTCGTGACGGGTCGTAATGGAACCTCATGCCGGAGACGCGAGGGAAAAACTCGCCGGGATGGGCAGGGTTATCCACGAGGAAAAACTCAAGCAGATTCTTCAATTCCTGGCCGGTGAAGTAGCCCGTCATGAGCGTGCTGCCGGCCGTAGTATCCACCACACCGGCGCCGAGCGGCGCCACGGCGAACACATCGTAGACGGTTTGCACACCCGACTTCCCGCGGGTGAAGCCCGCACGCATCATTCCGTTGACGGTGAAACCTATGTCCGCTTTCGTGGCGTTTCTGAAGGCGTCGGTGCAGAGGTTGGCGAGGAGTGTGCTGGCAGCGATGTCGGTGAATGTGTTGGGAACGTCCCGCGGTGCCACGGCCAGCGCCTGATCGATGCTGTAACCGCGCGACGCGAACACGACCTCGGTGACGGTCGTCTTGAACTTGTCGATCTCGTCAGCGATAGCCCGGTCGCCGGCAATGGTATCGTCGATCGGGACGAGGCGGTACGAATCAACCGTCAGCTTGCCGCCGTCCAACGTGATCACCAGTTCGCCTAGGTTCTGCCCGTACTTGCCGGTCTGGACCACGGGTGTGCGTCCGTTGACAATGATCGGCTCGTGCAGTTCGGTGTGGCTGTGGGCACCGATGACAATGTCGATGCCGGGCACGGCCATGGGCAGGCGCACGTCCTCGCCGTCGGTGAAGCTCCCGTCCTTTCCTTTCACCATGCCGCCGTGGCTGAGCGCGATGATCACATCTACCTTCTCAGTCTCGCGGAGGATTTTCTCCATCTCCCGGGCTGCCTCGATGGCGTCGGAGAACTTAACCGCTCCGGCGCCATCGGTATAAAGCTGCGCCTCTTTGCCGAGCAGCCCAAAGATGCCGAAGCGAATACCGCCGCGGTCGATCACGAAGTAGCGGCGGATCACCCCATCCTCGGCCAGACGCTGAAGACCGGCCAATGTCGCGTCACTCCCCGTGAAGTCGGTATTCGATGCGATCACCGCCGGAGCCCGGCCAGCCTTGAAGGCCACCGCGATGGCCTGGGCCGTGCCATCAGGCCCGAGGTCGAAATCATGGTTGCCGAAGGTGGTGGCGTCGTAACCCATCCGGGACAGGAGTTGCAGCTCGCCCCCAGTCTCGCGGCTAGCGGCGGCGAACGCGGTCCCCATGCTGTAGTCGCCCGCATCGAGCAACAACACAGGACCCTGATCTTGGCGCGCAGCCTTCCTCTTCGCGATCAATGTGGCCAGACGCGCAAAGCCGCCCCGGGTTGCGTCGTCGTTGAGCGCGAATGGGGTGTAGTCCGCAGCTGGCCCCATCCCGACGAAATTGGAGTGGAGGTCGTTGGTGTGCAGGATCGTAAAGGTCTTCGTCCCATCCTCTGCCGCGGACAGGCCTCCACGCAGGAGGAGCGTCGCTCCGGCTGCCACCGAACCAACCAGGAACTCAAGACGGTCAAGTGTTTCGAGTGCCATTATGGTGGTGCTCCGCTACCGTTCGGGTGCCCATTCACTGACCCGCGGGGGGCCAACCGCTTATGCGGGACCCCAGCATGGATTCCCCCGCGAATTAAGGCAGGTCATTCGCCTTAATTGGCCGCGGGCCAGCGCATGCAAATAGTGACAGAAGCACTATGGGCGCAGCGCCGATCCTGGTATCGAATTTGAGGTGCTTCGCACGGCGAACGATGAGTGGATCACTACGTTCGTCAACCGCAGCGGCAAGCTAGAGCGGATTCGACTTACTCCGGGTCATATCCTGCTGCTTCGAAATAGTGACGGCATTCGGTCGGCGAGAACTGGTCGATGCAGTCTGCGATCACGGTCCAGAGGTCGTCGATGGTTCGGGCTGCCGCCTTCCGCAGCCTCAATGGGAGCTCAAGGTGCCCGCGCATTTAACGTCGCTCGCCAACCTTCATTGACAGGCACTGACCAGCACTTCGCATTGCCTCCAGAAGTCCCTAATAGAAAGAGCATTTTAATAGAAAGCGGGTGACACCCACCGATACAGTTCTTTGCCAGGCCCATGCCCTCAGCTGCAAGCTTGGTTGCTATGCGTTTGCTTGCAACCACATTGCTTAAATACCAATCCCCCTAAGCATTTGATATTATTGGCGCACCCGACAGGATTCGAACTGTGACCTCTGCCTTCGGAGGGCAGCTAATCTTTTCCCCGTTTTTCACGAGTCGGAAATCTCAGGTGTGCCAATCCGCCCCCCACCGGTGGACCCAATGACAGTTTCGAGTAGGTTATGCAGCTGCAAATCAAGATGGTTGCGAGGCCCCGCAACCACCGATACCGACCTAAAGAGCCGCATAGTCAAGGTGCAAACAACGCTGGTTGCGGGCCCCCGCAACCATCAACAACGTACCGCCGTCTCCTGAGGAGGCCGCGGTCGTTTTTTGTTGGGCGAAGGCGAGGATCTGAGCCAGCTCACCGACAATAATGACATCGCAGTGTTCTTGGTCCGGATGGACTTCGATCCGATTGATTAGCGAACGGATGATTTCGATAGCCTTCGGGCGTGTCGTCTCATCAACCAACACCTGTTGCAGTCTGGTGACCTTTCTGCGGTAGAGGTCCGGGAGATTGGGGTGGATAGCGATCTCAAGGTCACTTTGCCGGGCCTTCAGATCGGCTGCGAGCGCACGCTTGCGAGCCTCCAGGTGCCGGAGCTGATCGCGGACACAACCAGGGTCGCTGTCACCCCCGGTAATGAAGTCCAGGCAGCGTTTGATGCCACGCTCGACCTGCTGAAGGTCCTTCAGAAGGCGCTGGCTTCAGCTCGGTTGAGCACCAAACTATGAATCCGGGGGTCAGGGGTTCGAATCCTCTGGCGTCCTTCCGCATAGCTCGAAGCCACCGAGGGGGATAGCGCCGCAAACGCTTCCCGTCGCATATAAAATGCCCGGGCGGAGGACGACCAAGGGGAACCCGGGAACGATTAACTCGAGAGATGAGCGCAGCTGAGAGGCGCTGGCTTCGGCGAGCCCGCGCGGATGATGCCTGTCTCCCTCAAGTTTTTGATGTAAAATCACCTCGTATGACGAGGAGACGTGTCATGAGTATTTACGGCTGGATTGTAATATTTCTTCTGCTTGCAATCCTGGTCGGAGCCGTATTCGTCGCTCATTATGGATGGGTTTTAGCAGGCGACGTCATCGTGCCTGCGTGGGGCTGGTGGATGATGGGTCTTGGTATCTTCTTTTCGCTTCTGGTTGGCTGTGGCCTTATGGCCTTGATCTTCTATAGCAGCCGCGCTGGCTTTGATGAGGCGCCGGAGTTGGAGCCAAAACGCCACCGAGTTCACAAGCTCGTAAAGCGCCTAACACACCGAAATAAAAGCAAAAAGTCAGCGAGGTCCCAGTGATCCATTGAAGATGTCCCGCTATCTCATCGATCGGATTGCTGCACTTCCCAATGTCGAACTGCACACCCGAACCGAAGTCATCGGGTTGGAGGGCGACGAGGCCAGCGGGCTCACCGGCGCGGTGTTCCGCGACCGCGGGACAGGGGCCACGCATAGCTCTTCACTCCGGCACCTTTTCCTGTTCATTGGTGCCGATCCGAATGCCGCGTGGCTTCAGGATTGCGTCGCAGTGGACGACAAAGGGTTCGTGTTGACCGGAGTAGACTCGACTGAGGGCCAAGCGCGCCCCGCCGGGCCGTGCTGCCGCTCGAAACCAGCCAACCGGGCGTGTTCGCTATCGGCAATGTACGAGCCGGCTCAACCAAGCGTGTTGCGGCGGCGGTAGGGGAGGGTGCTGCTGTCGTGGCGCAAATTCATAGCGTGCTTGCGGCCGGATAATCACGCTCTGGTGTGCCTGAGGCTTTGACTTGGAGCACCGATGATCTCAACAATCCAGGTGCTCATTTTGCTGCTGGCCGTCGTTGTGGCGGTAGCCGTCATTGCGAACCGCCTCAAAATCCCGCCAGCTATCCTCTTGGTACTTACCGGCGTCCTGCTCGCGCTTGTGCCCGGGCTGCCGCCGCCACAGCTTGCTCCGGAGCTCGTGCTGCTCTTGGTATTGCCGCCTGTTATCTACACCTCTGCCTTCTTGATGAGTTGGCGCGAGTTCCGGTTCAATCTGCGCCCCATCACGCTCCTGTCCGTAGGCTGCGTTGTGTTTACAACGCTAGCGGTTGCTGGCGCAGCCCATTGGCTAATGGATCTCGATTGGCCCGTCGGATTCGTCTTGGGCGCAATTGTTTCCCCTCCGGACGCCATCGCACCCCTCTCCATTGCTCGCAGAATGGAGATCCCCAGGCGAATACTTGTTATCCTCGAAGGCGAAGGACTGGCGAACGATGCGACCGCGCTTATCCTTTATCGCTTTGCCGTTGGAGCCGTTAGCGTCGGCGTCTTCTCGTTTGCCCAAGCCAGCGGAATGTTTGCCGCCATAGTCGCTGGTGAAATCGTATGGGGCATCGGCGTCGGTTGGCTAATGTTGCGGTTAAGACGGTGGGTCAACGATCCCCTGATCGAAATAATGCTTTCGGTCTTGACACCGTTCCTTGCTTTTTGGCCTCCCGAGCACTTGGGTGGTTCTGGCGTGCTCGCGACCGTAACTGCGGGACTTTACGTCAGTTGGAATGGTCCTCGGCTGATCAGCGCGGCGACCCGGTTACAGGGCGTCTTTTTCTGGGAGTTCTTCACCTATGTAATTGAAGGCATGGTGTTCCTCATTACTGGGCTACAAGCACGCACAGTTATCAGCCGCATCGGCGACTACCCGCTCTCGCAACTGGTTATTTCCGTCGCGGTCATCACTGCCGTGGTGATTGTGGCCCGGTTTGTTTGGATCTTTCCTGCCACTTACATGCCCCGATGGCTGTTTCCCGCAATCAGAAGGATGGACCCTTCGCCGCCATGGCAGTGGCCATTCGTGCTGGCATTCACCGGCGTCCGCGGCATTGTCTCGCTCGCGGCCGCCCTCGCCATTCCGTTTGCTACTTCCACCGGACAGCCATTTCCTTATCGTGACTTGATCCTGTTTCTGACGTTTTCAGTGATCCTTATAACGCTTGTAGGGCAAGGTCTCATGTTGCCGTGGGTCATCCGAGAGCTCGGCCTCTCCCATGCAGGACGTAAGGAACGCGAACTCAATGAGGCCGAGGAGCGCAAAGCGCGCTTCGAGGCCGTGGAGGCCGCAATCGAGCGGCTCGACCAGCTTGCAGCGGAACGCAATCTCTCACCGGACGTGATTGAAGCAGCCCGCTATCAACAACAGGACCGGCTGAAACACACAGAAAACCGAAGTGATGGCGAGGATGCCATGAGAGGACACGCTGAGCTTCACGACGAAGTAGAACGCCTGCTGATCGCCGCCGAGCGGACGCGAATCAACGATCTATTTCGCAGCGGCAAATTGAAGGACGAGGCGCGGCGCCGCATCGAGCGGGAGCTTGATATGCGCGAAGCTCATCTTTCCAATCAGCGATATAGCCATGACGCACCGCGCCTATTTTGATGCATAAGAGCAGAAGCTAAATCCTATGAGCAGGCGGGCTCGGTCGAGCCCGCGACGTAAACGTCCCAATATGGTCTCAAGTCTTGATGAACGCGAGCAGTTCGTCGTTGACCCGGTCCTTGAGCGTCGTGCACATGCCGTGCGGCGCACCCTTGTAGACCACGAGCTTGGCGTCCTTGACGATTTTCGAAGACATCAGGGCCGCGGCGCCGATCGGCACGATCTGGTCGTCGTCGCCGTGCAGGATCAGCGTCGGCACGTCGAACTTCTTTAGGTCTTCGGTGGTGTCCGTTTCGGAAAATGCCTTGATGCAGAAATACGACGCCGGGAATCCGGCCATCATCCCTTGCAGCCAGAATAACTCGCGCACGCCTTCCGAAATCTTAGCGCCCGGTCTGTTGTAGCCGTAGAATGGCAGGCTCAGATCCTTCCAGAATTGCGAGCGGTCGGCTTGCACGCCGGCGCGGAGCTTATCGAACACCTCAATGGGAAGGCCGCCCGGATTGGCCTCCGTCTTGAGCATCAGCGGCGGAATCGCGCCGATCAGCACTGCTTTCGCCACCCGCTTGGTGCCGTGACGGCCGATATAGCGCGCGACCTCGCCGCCGCCCGTGGAATGACCGACATGGATGGCATTCTTCAGGTTGAGCTTCTTGACGAGCTCGGCGAGATCGTCGGCATAGATGTCCATGTCATTGCCGTTCCAGGGCTGGTCCGAGCGGCCATGGCCGCGCCGATCATGGGCGATACATCGATAGCCACGGGAGGCGAGAAAAAACATCTGGTCTTCAAACGCGTCCGCATTCAGCGGCCAGCCATGGCTGAAGACGACGGGCTGTCCTTTGCCCCAGTCGTTGTAATAGATCTTCGTCCCATCCTTGGTCTTGATCGTCGGCATGCCCAAACCTCCTTACTGTCTTCAGACATAATAGTGAGAGCGCCAGCCAGAGGGCTACTCAGGCAAATAGGAGGAGACCCGGCGCCGTCTCAACCGTGGATTTTCTGGAGAGCCTCTGCCACCTCATCGATTTTTCGATCAAGCAGCTCACCAACCTCCTTCAGTTCTGGCCGTTCAAGGGCCGCGAGAAAGGAAGACGGCCGGTCGTAGGAGATAACCGCGCCTTTGGGACCCCTATCATCGTACAGGCAGACACGGAACGGTACGAAGAAGCTCGCGCGGAGATCGATGCTGATGATTTTGTCGGCGATGAAGGGATTGCCCACGAGATACAGCGAACACCGCTTCTCATGGCCCGAAAGCGATGTGAACTTACCCTGATCAGCACGAATGATGATCATCAGACCGCGCGGGCCTGCCATTCGATCAATCGCGCGCTCGACCTCGCTCCACGCAGTCTTCCGTTCGATCAGACGCTCTACGGTTGTCGGGTCGAGGTATCCGAGCTCGTGCTCGAAGGCGCTGACCAGGGCGTCATAGCTCAGACCCGTGGCGACGTTCGTGTGTTGGATTGTGGCGCTTGACGGTCCAGCACGTTCCGCCGATTTGCCGTTATCATTCATGACGAACCTACCAGTTCAGCAGCTTGTGTATGACCAGCTTCACATGGACGCGCCGAGGAAAAGTTCGGTGTGCGCAACGAAAAGCTCTGGATGCTGAAGCAGCGAACCATGTCCAGCGTCAGGATATAGGATGAGTTTAGCATCACGCAGATGCTTGAACATAAAGTATGAATTGTCTGCTGGAAGCATGGTGTCATTGCTTCCGTTCACAACTAGCACCGGATGGTGGATCGCGCTCAGGATTGAATTGTCGGCATCCTTCGTTGCACACCAAGCGATGAGTGCCTTGGCTTGGGCACCGGTGGTCTCCTGACTGACTTCCGGGTCTCGGTCCGCCGTCCGGGTTCTGGCCCTTTCGAGAAACGCCCGCCCGGCAGCCCGACTAGCTTGTGACTTTGTAAAAAACAGATCGAGCCTTGGGTCCGGCAGGTCTTTCTGCGAACGCGCCTCATCCAGGACCTTGAGGAGATGCTCTTCGCCGCCGCGCGGGGCCGTGCCCACCAGTAGAATTTTTCGAGCCAGATCAGGGTGATTGGCGACAAGTTGCTGTGCCACCATCCCGCCCAGCGAGTAGCCGAGGAGGTCCACCTTCTTTAGCCCTAGCGCCGAAAAAAAGTCGTGCGCATCGATTGCCATTTGGGCGATGTTGTCGGGAGTCGTGCCGCTTGAGCTTGCAACGCCAACATTGTCGAAAACAATGACTCTGCGTTTTTTGGCTAGACCGTTGACGACCGTCGGGTCCCAACCATCCATCGTTCCAGTGAAGTGCTGCAGGAGAACCAATGGAAGGTTCCCTGCGTCGTCTCCGATGCTCCGGTAGGCATATTTAGTCCCGTTGGCCTCCACGAATTTAGTGGCTGCTTTCTCTAGCGTCATGATGTGTCCCTACGGGATAAGGTTCACACTACCCCCGCACGCCGGGCAACGGAGCCCTCAAGTCGGCTGGTCGCAGGATAACCGCCAGGTAGCCGAGCACGGCGAAGATCGCCAACACGACGGTCTGCGCAATGATGAATGGCGGCTCAGACTGTGTCGGTGCCAGCCGCTGCAGGAATGGCACTTTCTGGAAAGCCTGGACGATCCCAACGAAGACGTTCAGATAGAGTGCCAGAGTAGCGCTGATAACGTAAATCCAGCGCCAAGCACCGGCGAGCCGAAAGGCGTACAGCGCGAGGAGCGCCGCGGCCAGCACTACTAGCGATACGATGCCTACTCCCTGCGCCGGGGTGAATCCTGCGCGAGGGAACAGGAATCCCGTTACGCTAGTCAGGACCGTGGCGGCGAGAAAGACGGCAGTCCAGCCGCTCATCCGCTGCGCCCCCAACATGCCGTACAGAACGACGAGTCCCGTTACGATCCCGATCAGGCTTATAACGACATGCAGTACGGTAAAGCTGTGTATCGACAGTCCAAGGATCATGGCGTGCCTCCTCGCGGGTTAGTGGCACCCTCATCACTCGTTCCCTTGCCGGCATCGCTAGCCTTATGGCGAACATAAGAGGTATCATCTTGCGTTGCGCTAGCATAGTATGATATGTATCATGCTACGAAATGGCGCAGTCCAGTCTGTTGTTGTCCTATGGCTAAGCGGAAAGGGGCGTCGAGCAGCGCGAGGGGTCGAGACACTTGCGTTACCCAAAAGGACATGTGGATGCGACGCGCAAGCGCATTCTCAAGACAGCATCGAGGCGCTTTCGCAGGGAGGGTCTCGAAAGAGCTGGCTTAGCCGATTTGATGAAGGCCGCCGGCCTCACTCATGGCGGCTTCTATTTCCATTTTGCTTCGAAAGAAGATCTCGTTCGCGAAGCCATGAACGAAGCATTTGATCAGACGAATGCGCTAAACGAGCAGATTGCGCGGAGCGGAGAGCATGAGCTCGAAGCCATCATCCGTGGCTACCTGACGCCCGGCCGACGTGACAGGCCCGAGAGCGGCTGTGCCGCTGCCGCATTGGTAGCGGAAATCGCGCGGCATCCGGTTTCGACGCGCCGGGCCTTTATGGCCAAATTGGACCGTCTCCTCGAGCTGATCGGCGCGTACCTGCCGAGGGGCGATGCAACTAGGAGGAGGCGCACAGCCATCGGAATCTTTGCGGTTATGATGGGCGCCCTGCAACTCGCGCGCGCTGAGCCTAACCCAACCCGCTCGAAGCAGATACTCGAAAGCGGAATAGATGCTGCTCTGACATTGGGCCGGAGCTTGCCTGATTGCTGATTTGATAGCTCGAGCTTTCCCCGGCACCGCCGTGGCACAAAATTGGAGTAGGAGCCTGGTCTTGTACCCAGCTCTTGAAAGGATCGACGTGGACCGCAGCTTTGACCAGGTCCGCGCCGCACCGCCACCGCGTCCACTCCCCTGGTGGTCGAGGTGGTGCGACAGTGGAAGCTGGCAGCCGGTGCGCTGAAGGCCGCGCTCGCGGTGGTCGATGGCACGAGCAGGGCGGCGAGCCCTCGACTTCTGCTTATGGCACTAAGCGGACCAAGGTTCAGCTTGGAAGGGAAGTCCGCTATCGGGTTCAATGCGGACATTAAGCTCTCGACTGCGATTAGCCCTCATTCATGAGGACACAACTTGCTCCCTTCGCCGTAGGAGAGGATTCCGCTCCGAATCGCGAGCCAAAGCGCGTCGATCGCCCCTGCAACGCTCATGAGATCTGCCTGGTCGCGGGTCGCATCTACCATCTGCAATCGAACGAGCGTCGCGTTTGAGCGCTGCTCCAGAAAGTGCCCCTGATTGACGGGGCCGTCCGGCCCGACACGCCACTCCCGAAAGCTCCAAAAAGAGAACTTCTTCCGATACTCGTTCCCACCAATTGCGGACGGCGTCTTGGGTGCGGTACGCGATCCACGCCACCGCCATTGGCAGGGTCCAAAACGGCTCTCGCATCGGATCGTAATTGTTCGGGTCGGGCTCCGACGCGAGTGGGCCCAATCCTAGCCGCTTGGCCACAGATTCTGCGTCGGCTGGGATCATTTGCCCGCGCTGGACCATCGTTATCAGGTCGTCGCGGGTAACTTCTCCAATGCCAGATTTCTTTTTGCCCACAAGCTAACCACTCGGCTTAGTGTGCCCTTGCCGGCTCTCCGACAACGACGAGTCCCCCGATAGCTTACATCCTGGCGGGATCTCGCCAAGTACAGCGTGCTGATGTCAGCTTCCGGGTCATTCTCTGCGGGGGTCAGTTTCTGACGTCACAGCACTCAAGCGCGTTCGACTGCTTTGTGCCAAGAGGTCTGCGAAGCACAGGCCATAGGCCCTACCAGAGAACCTCCGCGCGGCAAGAAACAGCAGAGGGCAACAAGAGCCACCTCAGTCCCCTGTCCAGGAGGTCAAGCTTGTTGAGACGAACAAGCACGGAATCTACGGGGAGGTTCTTACAATTCCTTTGTGAGCTTTTCGGGGTCTCGGCGAAGTTGTAATGCCGTACAGCCGCAGGGGAAAATTCTTTGCTTTGGAGCTAGCATGAGCGGCTCATTCGAAGTGTCTCCATTGAAAGAAAGTGACTTCCAAGACGCAAGTCGCTTACTCACGTCCGTATTTGGAGGCACACGAGACCATACGATGGGATGCTTTGCGCATTGGTGGGAACTGAACCCAGCTTGGAGTTCGATTATACCGCGAGGCTGGTTCATCCGTTCAAGTGAACGTGCTCCCATCGCCTTCACCGCCAATATCCCATTTAATTACATCATAGGAGGGCAGCCCGGTCTTTGTTGCGCAACTGGGTCCTTGGCAGTTCATTCCGACTGGCGAGGACAAGGATTATCAAAGTTGGTAGGTCGCGCATTTGTAGATCAGTGCAAACCTGACCTTCTTATCGGTACTGACTCGACAGACGTCGCATACAAGCTCTGGTTGTCACTGGGGATGCGGCCCTTGGAGAGGGGATGGCCAAAGTCGAGCTACAGGATTGTAGGAGATCTTAGTGCTTGGGACAGGCCACATCTCCCTCCGTCAAGGCGTCTAGAAAAATCGTTACAAACGGAAAGATTGCGGCGAAAGCTTTTACTTGCCCATCAGATCAAAAAATTTGAAGAGCGCGACACCCATGACGTAAACAAATGCCGCGCCTCAAAAGCATCCACCTATGCCGTACGCGACATTAAGACTTTGAATTGGCTTTATTTCGGTTCAAAGTTCGTCCGACAAACTAGAGCAGTTTTTGTGGCTCGATCAGGGAAACAACTTGTCGGATACGCAGCGATGAAGAGGTCACATAATTCGTTCTATTTGTTGGAATGTCGCTGCCTAAACGCTGAGGCTGAAATAGCTAAGGAGTTGCTGTTAGCAGCACGTGGCTTTGCTGAGCGTCAACGCGCTTCTTACGTCACCGTTTGGCAGTACACGCAGATGATCGAACAAGCCATCCCGCTTACTCTAAGTATCCGCTCTAGGCACCCACAAATGATGACGTACGGCTACATTCCGAACTTAACCGCGTTCGAGCCTTCCAGTTGGGAGACTACTCCGGGGGATGGGGACGTATCGGTGAACTAATTACCCGGGAAGCTCTGTAGCGATAGCTGGTCGGGGGCTTGAGTCCATCACGCTTATAACTAGCGACAGATCGGCAACGTCGGTCTTGCCGATCACCCCAATATACTTGTTGCCGAGCCGTGCACTTAGGGACCGGATGTGGCCAAAGTAGACCTCGCTGCTACGCGGCTTCTTTGTCGGCAGGTGTTGAAGGCAATACTTCGCAAGACACACATGCGCGGGCTTGTGATCACTTTAAAAAGATGCTCCGCCGCCAGATTGTTAGGAATCTGAGACTAGGGCAACAGTCAGAGTCCTGAGCTGCAAATCAAGATGGTTGCGGGCCCGGGATTTCAACCTGCATCGATCGTGATCTTGGGACAGCTGGGCGTGTAAGCTATTGATATCTATTGGACTGTTTTTCTGTCGCAAAACTGGCTAATGGTTTGATTCACAATGCTTTTGGCACTCCCCTACGGGGCGCCACTTTTTTGGACCGCACCAGCTTCTTCCCCGACTTTTCCCCAATAAGCGGGTACCGGGCCACCTGATAGTTAGCCGGCAGAGGAGCAGTTGACTGAAAATCGCGTGTCGGTGGTTCGAATCCGCTTCAGTATTTCGCGGCGCTTCTTCCAGCCGCGGTGGTGCCCCTTTTCCCTTCAGTTTTGTAACTTCTATACTAATGCTATGGCCCTCCCGGTTTTTTTCACCGGTCACCACCGCATCCACGATGCTCTGGGCGAGTTGTTCGGCGGCCCTTGGCGACAAGATCCAAAAGACCTCTCGGTTTTTGGGCTGACGATCACGAGAGCCAAACATTCGGCGGGCCTTCTGTCGCTTCGGATTGCCGATAAAAGAAGGTAACCCCCGCGTCAGCACCCCGCGCGATGGTTCGACCATCGGCCCGCTTTCCCGCTTTAAAGCATCAGACGTTGCATCACCTCCCTGGTTGCCGTGGGCAGATTCCCGCGGACAAGAAGCTCGTTGAACACGATTAACTCAGGAGCTTCTGGCGTTGCGCTGAGCGCTAGAAGCGCACTGTCCCGCCGGGTGACCGGTCGTCGGAGGACCGGAGAGCGCAACCGCAAATTGCTTCCCGTCCCTTCGGGTCGCGAGAATGGGAATCGTAATTTCGGCGCCTCTGCCGACAGATACAGAAACACTATCCTCGTATTTCGTATCGCCGCCCTGTCGTCGAAGGTCGTGAGACAGCCAGCCGTGTGGACTTTTTCAACCGCTCCGCATCGAATTGTGGCAATTGTCCATTAAGAAGGTATTCGAGCAGCTCCGCGCCTACGTGACGATCGAGAAGAATGTGCTCGAATTTGTTCTTGAAGCTCCGCAGGCATCGATAACAGGAGGCATCGCAGTTCTCGGGGCAGGTTTTCTGCAATTGCAGGGCCCGCTCGCAGAGTTCGACCCCGCGTTCGACCAGCAGGGTCGAGAAGCCCGCACCGCCCGGAAGCGTATCATAAAGAAAAATTTCTGCCTTACGGCCTCGACTGGGTGCGTTCCGAGCGCGTCGGCGACGCTCGAAAAAACCTTAGCCAAGGACGACGAGGGTTTCGTATGGAGTTTCGGGGTATGGCGACGACCCATCGAGTGAGTCCGCTTCGTGCCAGAAGTCGACATGCACCTGCGTTGGGCCCTTTAGCGCAGACCTTCCTCGATGATCGCTTCCTCGGTCACTTTCGCGGCCTCTCGGTCCTCCTCCGTCAGCCGTCTCGTTTTCCAGCTGCCTCGCGCGAACCAGCCTAACGAGACCACGGCAACGAGGACGTTGGTGACGGGAAAGGACCACCACAGGCCGCGCGCCTGCAAGGGCGTGTGCTTCGACAGCACATAAGCGAGCGGAAACTGAGTCATCCATTGCGATACGAGCGCAATGACCATTGCCATCAGCATGTTTCCGGACGCGCGGAAGGCCGCCACGACGCAGAGTTGGATGCCCATGCCGCCCCAGGCCAAGCACATGATGCGAATAAAGCGCGCTCCCTCGGCGATGACGTCGGCATCGTGCGGCACGAAAAACGCTACGATCAGGGGAGCAAACAGAAAGGCCACGATCCCGACTAGTGTCAGAACGCCGAAGCCAAACGCGGTGCCGAGAAGGGCAATGCGGGATGCGCGTTGGATGTTGCCGGCTCCCATATTCTGGCCAACCAGCGTCGACACCGCCATCGACAAGCCCATCGCGGGAATCATGACGACCTGCAAGATGGTTGAACCGACGCCATAAGCGGCGGTCGTCAAAGTCCCAAAGCTCGCCACGAGAAACGACATGACCACCAGACCCAGTCCGCGGGTCGACAACTCGACTGATCCCGGAAAGCCAAGGAGGAACGCGCGCTTGATGTAAGGCGGATCTGGTACGAGGCCGCGCCATGAAAGCTCGATACCGTGGCGGCCGCGCAAGAAAATGACCACGCCGATCAACGCTGCGAGAGCCTGTGTTATCAGCGTGGCAAGCGCCGCGCCCATCACCCCCCGCCCCGGCACCGGGCCCCATCCGAAAATGAATAAAGGATCGAGAGCGAAATTCAGAACGACCGTGCCGAGAACGATAATAAGCGGAATCCTCGTTTCGCCGATGCCGCGCATCAGCGCCTGAAACATGGCGTAGAGGAAAACGAAAATGATGCCGATGAAAGAGACGCGCATAAAGCCGAGCGCGCCCTCATAAACATCGGGGGCTACACCAAGAAGCTCCAGCAGATAGGGCGTCACGACGTAGCCGACCGTTCCGAGAATGACGGAAGTGACGGCGACCATCACCATCGTCTGCGCTGCAACATGGTTCACCATGTCCTGCCGGCCGGCGCCCATATATTGCGCGCTGAGTATCGCGCCCGCCATTGCCAGCCCCGCCCCGAGCGCGATGACGAGGAAGGTGACGGGAAAGCTGACCGCAACCGCCGCTACCGCCGGCGCGCCGAGGCGGCCGACCCAGAACGCGTCGGTCAGCTGGTAGCCCGACTGCAATGCATTTCCCAAGATGATCGGAATGGCGAGCCGGAAGAGCGCCGGGGCGATGGGTCCTTCCAGCAACATTTTACGGCGGTCAGCCACGATGGCCCCTTCAACTGATGGGCTTGGAGGATTGTCGAAAAGCTGCACCGCAGCCGCGCGGGCCGCCGTCAAAATCCACTATCGACAGGGGTACGCCCCGCGCAGACGCCTAATTGCTGATCAAGGTGATTTCGTGGACCCTCAGAATCGAAGAAAGGCCGCTTTGGGTCGATCGCTGACGTCACAGCGACCTGTCGAGTTGGTCGGCTCAACTCCTAAGACCGGAACTTGTCCGCACGGAGGTCCGCTCTTCTCCCAGAATAGGCCTCTAAATCCTGCCGGGCGTTCACGCCCGCAGGCGCTAGCGGAAGGAGTTGGGAGGGCAAACAGCACGTAAATTACAGAGCCGGTCGATCCGGCGATCGGGACAAACCCACATGTGCCAGTGCATCGTCGAATGCGGGCTTTTGACCGGACCCGATTCCGCGGAGGGCATTATGGCCAGCGGTCATGCAAACCGCGCTAACACGCCGAACACATGGCTGCACCGACCAGCAACGCGACGTGACGTTTTGACTTGCCAACTCGGAGGCCCTCTGCCGTGGCATCCAGCGCGCCTGCGTTTGCTACTGCGCCGCACCCGAGCTAGTTAACCCGCAAGGGTGGCTCAGTCGGAACGTATTCCCAATCCAGCCGAAGCTTCGGCAGCAAATGGCGCGTGAAGTTGTCCGCCTCAGCAATAAGGATTGAGTGCAGCCTCGCGCGGTCCGCAGGCCCAATCTTCTCCGCCGCCACGGAGGTTCGCTGCTCGGTTAGGTGCGCGATCTGCTTATTGATCTTGGCTATGAGGTCCTTCCGCTCCTTGTCGCGGGGGAGCGGCTTGTATTTCCCATCGGCAAACGTCTTGGCTTTGAGAGTGTCGGCGCGACGAGAGCCCTGGAAGAACTCATCCAGGTTACGCGCATGGATGCTGAACGTCTCGATCAGTGCGTAGACGAGCCCCGCCTGAATGCTCTGCGGAGCATTCGCTGCGACGGTCTGCTCGACCAGTATCAGCTTGTCGAAGGTATAGCGGAGCATGTTGAGTTCGTAGAATACGTGCTCCAGTTGCGTGACTTTGAGTCCATTGAGCTATTCCCCGTTTCAAGACCGACCTGGGCCCCCGCGCGAGAATTTTAGAGCACCGAACCTCCGCTAACGAGCCCCGCCGTAGAAGAGACTGTTGAAGAAATTCGGGTGACTCGGACATATGCGCGTACCGACCGAGCGCAGGCTTGACCCAAGGTGAGCGCTTGAGCAAAGCCGAATCAGTGGAACCCGTCGCGCCACATAGGCCTGGATTCGGTGCGAGTGGCCTAGAACAAGATCTGCCTTGTCAGCATCGAGATGTGGGACGACCACGGCTCCCACGTCGAGGAACTGATCGCGCTGCCGGGGGGATCACGCGGTGGCGCGCGGCGCTTTCGCGGAAGCGGTCAGGCGGCGACCCGGCAAACTCATCATCCTTTGACAGAAGTCGAGATTGCTTGCGGACAGCCGAAGGTGAAGCTCACACGAATGCCCGATTTGGATCGGGGAGTGGACTTCGCCTACTTCGTGCCACTGCCGCTAATGACCCTAAACGGACTTTTGCGTACAGAGGATGGCGTGCGGTATGCTCAGAACGGCACGCTGGCCTTGGCGCCAGCTGAGTTCTCTCGAATCGTGCCGCCGAAGCGACCAGTCATAGAAGAGTTTGAGCGAAGCACCGTTGACGGCCATCGCTTGGCCCCCCGCTCTTAAGTCAAAGTCAATGCCTCGGTCGCTGATCGGTCGCCTTCGCGAAGAGGGCTTTGTTCGCTTCCAAGACCTTCACGAGGAGTTCCAAGTCCTCAGCAGTTTTCAAGCGAGCCGAGACCTCGAGTGAACCCGACAAGAGCGAGACACGGTAACATGAAGGTGCCGCCGCTCCCACCGCGGTTGCGGTGGAAGAACCATTGGCACTACCGTTTGCTGGTTCTATGTTTTCACTCACTTCTCCACCTTCGACGGCCATTTGGGCCGCCGCCCGTCAACATCGTAAGACCGTGACAGAGCATGGTTAAAAAAGGGTATGGACGGCGGGAAGATGCGTGTGCGCCTCACCACGGGCCGGTGATGGCGCAATGAAACGCTTCAGCATGCCGGCCCACGCTTCGAGCCGCTCCCCGGGATTTTGCTAGTTCCCATCGGAGGGCCGCCAGCACCTCGACTTGGCCGAACTCATCGCGACAAGTGCCGTCGGTTGGCGCACACCCGAGATCGATAATGGCGAACCACTTTAGTCGGCGAATTTCCGAGGGACATCATTCTACCCGCTGTAAAAGCAGCAGCGATTTTCTCAAAAACCATTCATAGGGCGGGAAGGATGCCTATTTAAGTGGTGGAAGCGGTTGCGGTGCCGTGTACATCTGACTTTGATGAAAGTGGAGACAACCACCCAATGCAAATGAGACGGCGAAGATCGCCGCTGCAACGATGATACGCATAACTGCCCCCTGATACTCTACTGTCACGCTCGCCGCAGGTCGAAAAACTTACAGTCCAGGTCGAACATATTTCGCGATTGGAATTGGTGGCGTAATTGCCACAGGCGTTCTTTCAATTGCTGGCGTGTGCAACGCTCAAAGGGAACTCGGCCGAAGCCATCGCGTTCCAGGCATGGGTCGTTGTGCGAATTGTGCGGACCGGGCGACGGTTCAGATTCGCTACGCTTCGCTGGGGAACCCGATGGATAGCAACTGGTTGGCAGTTTTTGGAGCTGTGCTTATCGCTATCGCTGGCGGACTCGCTTTTGTCGCCTATAGGCATCCTGCGGCGTTCCGAGAGAATTTGGGAATACCACTTGCGGTCTTCACCACAGTCGCTTTCATCTTTTTGAGCTTTTGGAATTTAGGCGCGCTCCACGCACAGAGTGAGGCGCTGCTGAACGCTGTTAAGGGGTCAGGATCGAGCACAAGCGCAACGGTGTCTTCATTAGCTGAAAGGATCAGAGACACATACCTTCTTGAAGTATATGGATTGCTCCTTGCCGCCGCGGTCATTGCATATCTTCTATTCCTTTCTAGGTTCCCAGAACTCGGCTTGGTCCGAAAGAACAAGGAGCGCAGCGCCAATCAGCCTGCTCCTAGCGAGACGATTAGCACAAGTGGACATGCTCCTAACGAGCCTAGTTGACTTATCCTGCACGGCTTACGGACCGTTCGGACAAGAATTGCATTTACTTCGCAACAGGATCGGCCCGGTTGATCCTCTGGGAGCGTTGATCCTTATCGAGGGCCACACTGTAGCAAAACCGCCCTGCGGCAAAGTGGGTTCCGTGCAGGCGCGGCTCCGCCAAAAGGTTTCGCCGCGCACGTCCGCCCGGCCGCCGCCAAGGCCACGTCGTGACCGTTTCGCCTGCGGCTTAGTTCTTACCTAACTGTTCGCGCAAAACTGGACTTAGCAATTGCTCATCCGCGATGGCATTGTCGACTAGATCGATTTCACGCTGCAGTTTGATGAGTTTTCTGCGCCGCCTTACGGAGTTTGCCTGTTTGCGTGAGCGCTGAAGAGATTCCGCCAAAGTACGGCGCTTTTGCACCATAACCGCTCTCAAGCTTGAAGTGGGTGTACGTAATCTTCAGCCATGCTGCTCTCCCAGGGGCGTCCGGCCGCCCAAGGGCGATAGGGTTGAGGCTCCCCATCGGTCAAGTTGAATCGGCTTTCGTCCGTCAGTCACATTACACTGATCAGTGGGGCCCT
Organism: uncultured Alphaproteobacteria bacterium; assembly: GCA_963804515.1. Taxonomy (GTDB): domain Bacteria; phylum Pseudomonadota; class Alphaproteobacteria; order Rhizobiales; family Methyloligellaceae; genus Methyloceanibacter. The sequence continues at coordinate 987,813 of CAWDQR010000008.1, forward strand.
GGGCGCCCTGCTGCACCTCGAGGGTGTGAGGGACCCAGAAGTCGGCGTCCTTAGCACGGGCGAGCAACGCGGCGACGGCAATGGCGGACAACACGCTTTCTCCTGGCAATAGTTTTGGCCATAACTTTCTCCTCTTTTATTCGCAGGCTCTGTTAGCACAACTTTTTGACCTGCGCGTGCTTCAATCCGGTTGTGAAGCAGTAAGCACATAAAGACCCGAGGCTAACCACAGGTCTCCTCGCCCAACTAAAACATCGAAGTCGGCTAGGCGACCTTCTTTGCAGCTTTAGCAACGACCTCCTCGACGGGCTCGGCTGTCAACGGCCCGCGTAGAGCCTCTTAGCGCTCAAGCTCCGAAATTGGGTCCGGGCATCGCTAAATGGCCCACCTATGGCCATTTGCCAGCCGATTTTCCGTCTTGTTTCTCCTTAGGTTAGGACTGCGCGGAAGCGCCCAGACCGACTTGAGTTGTTGTCGGTTCTCACCTCACCCAACAAGCAGACGGAGAAAACACGATGAAACGCATCGCGTCATTTACGCTGATTGTGATCTGCCTAACGACGCCCTCATTTGCCGATCAAGTGGTTCGTGCCACATGGTACGGCAACGAACTTCGAGGACATCGCACAGCGTCCGGTGAAACGTTCAACCCCGGTGGAATGACCGCGGCACACAAGTCGTTGCCCTTCGGTACCTGCCTTGTGATTGGCAATCCAAAGACGGGGCGCAAGGTTGCGGTACGCGTGAATGATCGGGGACCCTTCACGCCAGGTGTCATGCTCGACCTTTCATCGGGAGCGGCAGAGGCTATTGGCATGCGATCGACACAAAGCGTGACAATGAGCCGCTGTTAGCGCTCTGCCGCAAATAACGGCGACCGAACCGTGATGTTGACGACTTGGCTCCGGA
>CAWDQR010000009.1:0-321485 GCA_963804515.1 uncultured Alphaproteobacteria bacterium
AGCCTCCCCAAACTGCCAAGTATGCCGCATGTGAGTGGTTTCAGATTTGACCAATAGTCTTTCATCCAGATGAGGGAAAGGAATGAGGGACGACAAACGGCATGCCCCCGCCACAGGTTTTGTGCCGAGGCAGGCGGTGTTTTTCCACTAAAGCTACCTTCATGCCGCGCTTGGCACACTCTGCAGCAGCCGAGGCTCCGCCTGGTATCGCTCCGACAACTATGACGTCGTACCGATCCATCTCCCAGACTATAACCCGGTGAATGTAGCTATTTGCAAATGGTAGCTCGATGTCCGTGAAATCCAGCAGGAAGTGATCCGAGTTGAGCCTTTCGAGTTCTTCCGCGATTTATTGGCCTCGATGAACCGCGTCGATCGCATTTCTCATCAGGAGGGATTGCCTTGAAAACGCCCCTGCCACGCGAGCTGCCCGCAGACCTGGATCCGTGCACCCTACCGGCCCACGTAGCGGTGATTATGGACGGCAATGGTTGTTGGGCTAAGCGTCGAGGGCAAACCCGCCTTGCTGGCCACGGTCGCGGAGCAGAGAAGCTTGTAGACTTGCTGCACTGTTGTAGGGATTGGGGCATTCGCACCCTTACAGCTTATGTTTTCTCACCGAAAATTGGGCACGCCCAAAGGTGGAGTTACTGGAACTGCTGATGTGGTTGATCGAGCAGGACGATTTGCCGCAGGCTGAACGAGTTGAGCGCGATCGGAATGCGGTTTGATTGTATCGGGGACTTGACCGTTTTGCCGCACTCCCTGCGCTGCGAAATTCAGCGGGCGATTGAACAGACGGCAGACAACACGAGCGTTGAATTTGTGATGGCGATCAATTACGGCGGGCAGCAGGACATACGACACGCCTGCCAGGGGATCTCAGCAGGCGTAGCGTCCGGCACGATCAACGCCTCGCAAGTTGATCGGGCGTTGTTTGAGCAGCATCTGTACACGGGCAGAAAGCAGAACCCAGATTTGCTGATTTGCACCAGCGGAGAACAGCGAATTCTCAATTTTCTGCTATGGCAACTCGCCTACACCGAACTCTACTTCACCGACACCTTCTGGCCTGATTTCGACGCGGTTGAATTTCATCGAGCACTCTTGGCTTATCAGGCTCGAAACCGTCGCTTTGGTCGAGTCTACCTAATCCTGCAAAACAGAATGTGATGTAGGAGCTGAGGAGACGTGTGAGCCGCCGGATGGGGTTCGATTTCGACCGGACGGGGCGTTCTTTTCTTCAAAAGGCTCGGGCCGGTGCCGTTCGTCGATCCGAGCGCCAAGGCAGTGGGATCCACTGAAAGGCAGTCTCAGCTGCCTCGAGCAGTCCTTGGAGGTTGCTGCCCGGAACAGGACCTCTGCGTATGGTGGCCTACCGAAATCCGGTCCCCTACGAGAGCCGCAAAATCAAAAGTCATAACGCACGAGGAAAATTTTCCATGAATTATTTTCGATGTCGCTGTGGTTCGCGCCGGGCCAGCGGGCGGTCAAATGGCCAGATTGATGGCAAAATCCGGCTACAAGGTCTTGCTTGTAGAGCAACATGAAGATTTCTCAAAAAACGATTTTTCCAGTGCCGTTACTCTTTTGAGCGCGCTGGAGCAATTTGCCCTGCCCGAAGACGTTGTCGGCAGTTTCTGGGATAAACTTGTTGCTGTCACGACGAACACACAACAGGTTTGGGGCTCTCCTGAAAACTTAGGTGCGGTCTTGGACTTTGCCAAGCTTCGGGCATTTCTCGCGAAAGATGTCAAAGCTCATGGTGGTGACGTTTAAACGGGGTACCGCTATGTCAGGCATTTTCAGGATCACGGGAAAACGCTGGTCAGGCTCAAACAGCGCGCGGCAGGAAAGTTGGAGACAGTCAGTACGAAAGTCCTGGTAGATGCAACTGGCTTCGCTCGGTCAGTCATGTACGAAAAGCGACGCGACCTGCCAGAGCTCTTGGGCGCCACCGGGCTTGAGTATGTCATCGAGGTAAACGAACAAGCTTACAGCCAATACGCAAAGACGATCTTCTTTTTCCTAGGATGTAAATGGATGCCCAAAGGGTATTCTTGGATATTTCCGATGGAAGAATATCTGTTAAAAGTCGGCGCTGGTCGCTTTAACCTGCCACATAAATTCATCAAGCGTACTGAGTTGCTCAAATATTATATCCAGCTGTTGATTGACAAACATGTAATGCCGAAGGAATATAGAATTATAGATATTCACGGCGCAACGATCAAATACTCTCAGGGCCTTAAGGATCGTTACTATAAAGATAATTCGATCGCGATCGGCGACGCTGCCTCGACGGTGAATCCTTTGGGAGGAGAAGGGAGTCTCTATGGCATGTATAGCGCGGAAATGGCGGCGGGATATATAAAGCGGTACTTGGAAAATGAAATTTCCGATTTTCGAGACTACCAGATTCAGATGCGGCGGCACTTTTTGTCAAAGTGGGATGCGTCAGCCAACGCATCGATCAGAAGATATATAATGGACAGCGATTCAAAGATCGACAAGGCGTTTACTTATTTGGGATATCTTAAAACAAAAGAACTTATCGATGTTCTATTTTACTATAAAAGAGGTAAGTTATGGAAGGGTTTTTTCAGGTACTTGACAACCAAGATGTTTGTTGTTTTCTCGAGGTGAACAAACACGCGGATAAAAGAGACGGAATCTAATTGGTTGTGCCTTCCGAAAACCTCATCCGCTGGATTCGCAGTAGAAAGAGAATCGGATCATGATCGAAACTGATGGCGACTCTTCAGACTTCTGCTCGGATATATGTGGGACTGCTTTCGTTCGCATGAACGATTGAAAGCCGAAATCCTCATTGTGTGTACCGAAAACCTCATTCGGATTGATTAGCTGAAGGAATCGCCTAAGTCAGTGCAGAATGATCGGGCTGCTCTGTTTCGTTCTGGCCGTCCTGGCCTCGCCATTCAAGTCGAAGTTCCGGCTTGAAGCTGAGAATGCGGTGCTTCGACATCAGTTGATCGTCTTGCGGCGTAAGCTGCATGGTCGCGTCCGGCTCACGAACAATGATCGCTGGTTCTTTATCCAGCTGTATCGCTGGTTTCCGTCGATCCTGCAGGTTCTCACAATCATCCGGCCCGAGACGCTCGTGCGTTGGCATCGGGCCGGCTTTCGCTGCTACTGGCGTTGGAAGTCGCGCCCACGGGGAGGGCGGCCGCAGATCGAGACGGAGCTGCGCGCGTTGATCCGGCGGATGAGCGTCGAGAATCCGCTTTGGGGCGCGCCGCGCATCCACGGCGAACTGCTCAAGCTCGGGATTGAGGTCGCTCAATCAAGCGTCGCCAAGTACATGGTCAAACGACGAGGGCCGCCAAGCCAGGGATGGCGGACCTTTCTGCGTAACCACGCGCCGGACATTGCCGCCATGGACCTGTTCGTTGTCCCGACTATCGGTTTCGACCTGCTCTATGCCTTCGTCATCGTCCGGCTCGACCGCAGAGACCTCGTCTGGATCAACGTCACAGCAAACCCGACGGCGGAATGGGTTGCACGTCAGATAACGGAGGCATTTCCTTGGGATGAGGCTCCGCAATACCTCATCCGCGATCGGGATCGGATCTATGGCGCCGTCGTCACACGCCGATTGCGCGCCATGGGCATCCGGGACAAGCCTACTGCACCAGCCTCGCCTTGGCAGAACGGCTTTGCCGAACGGCTGATCGGATCGATCCGGCGCGAGTGTGTGGACCACATCATCGTCTTGGGCGAGGCGCATCTGCGCCGGATCCTGAAATCCTATGCTCACTATTACAACGGCGTCAGAACGCACCGATCATTGAATAAAGATGCGCCGGTCTCTCGCCCGGTTCAGCGGACCGGAATCATCAGTTCACACGCGATCCTTGGCGGACTTCATCATCACTACGTCCGGGTTTAGGTTTTCGGTACACACAGGATGGCGGCGTGGTGCGCTCTATCGCCTGACCTCGGATCGCCTGCTTCGAGCATAGCCTTGGAGGCTAAAGCGGCCTTGTTGAGCGAGATGGGCTTGTGGTTGGGTTCTTTGTCCCCGCCATCGCCGTTTGGTTCGGCTACACCACACTTTTTTCCGAGAAGATGTTCGCGGTGTGGATCCTCGACTTCATCTTCGCCTTCGCCATCGCCTTCCAGTACTTCACGATCAAGCCTATGCGGAATCGATCGGTGAGAGAGGGGCTGGTGGCGGCGCTCAAGGCCGATACTCTGGCGCTCACTGCCTGGCAGATCGGAATGTATGGCCTCATGGCCTTCGCGCAGTTCCATGTCTTCAGCGGCTGCTTTTTGTTGGACCGCGGCCCGCTAAGATTGCTCTATGAGCAAGAGCTCGGCTTCCGAATGCCCCGCTAGTGAAGTTGTTTTTTGAATGCGCTGGTGCCTTGCAGGGGGCGCCAGATCGTCCCCTTCCTCCCCACCGATCCTAATTCTACCATGTCTTAAAGGTCTTCCCGAGAGAGCTGCTCGGGTAGGATTTCCTTTTCAGCGACAAGTCGGAGAGGGGAAGCTTAAGTGATCCACACCGTCTTGGATCATGTTTTCCAATATGCTCGTTCGTTCCCGGCAAGGAGAGGGTGCCAGGCGGGCGGCAGATTGTGACCGGTCTCCGGTGAGGCGGAACAAGTCGCGGAATCGCACGGCGTCATCGCTCGCCGCATGGCCCTTGGGTCCCGCCGAGATCAGCATGTAGATGCGGTCGCCGGCGGGCACGATATCCACGAGATGGTCGACCTTCGCGTTGGCGGCGTCCATAATCGCCTCGAACCCTTCATGGTCGGCAATGGTCGCCGGGCCCTTAATGCGTACTCTCGATTGACTGTCCTTGGCGTAGGCCGAGACCATCTTGGCATAGAGGTCCGGCTCCGGCGGATTCGGTGCCTTGCCGGCGCGATAATCGAGCACCACCACGGTGTAGACGGTGTCATCTCCTTCATTCGCCTGGAAGCTGTACCGGACCAGCGGGTTTAGACCCGCCACGGCTGCGCTGTTTGCCTGTGGTGTGCTCGGGAAGGAGACTGCAAATCCACGCCCGGGCGATTGAAACTCCGACCACCGCGCTCCGTCTTGCGGCGGGCCGTGGGCTCCTCGGCCGCGAGGTTCGTTGCCGCGGCCGAAAGCCGCGCAGGGTCTCCGACAGGCATTGGAGGGGTCCCGGTGTCGCGGGGCAATACCATCTGCGGCGGAGCCTCAGAGGCTTCGTTGCTCTTAGACTCGTGACCTTGTTCAGGGCTCGCCGGAGCGTGCTCATACGGTCCGAAGGCCTCTGTCGACCGCTTCGCGCTTGTTTCTTGAGGAACGGTGCCCCCGCCTCCTCAAGAGCCGGCGCTGTTCTGGCACATTCTCGGTCCGATCTGCTGTATTCGCAGCAAAAGGCATAGGTGGTATTTCCGCGTCGGCTGATGGTTGGGGCTCGGCAGCCGCTTTCTCCTCAGGGGCGCTTGGCTGCAATTCCTGGTCACCAGTGTCGAGGCTGGGTTTCGGCTCAATGAGGCTGCTCTAGTCGGCTGATGGTTGGGGCTCGGCAGCCGCTTTCTCCTCAGGGGCGCTTGGCTGCAATTCCTGGTCACCAGTGTCGAGGCTGGGTTTCGGCTCAATGAGGGACTGCTTTGAGTCGGCTGATGGTCGGCGCTCGGCAGCCGCTTTTGTTTCCATCAGCGCTTCGGGGGCGCTTGGCTGCAATTCCTGTTCACCAGTGCTGAGGCTAGGTTTCGGCTCGATGAGGGACTGCTCCGATCCGCTTTGCGCGCCCGGCGTGTCGAGAGGCATCTGCTGCCAAACAACCCCAGTGGTGGCCAGAGTTCCACCGAGCAAAAGGACCGCTACTATCCAAACCGGCCGGTTGTGGGAACTGATATGGGGAACATCTACATCGGCCGTATGCCCAGCTCTCGGTCTAAGGTCACGACGCTCAAGCGCAGTGGTCTCGGTCTGACTGTCGGCTGACCACGCCACGGACCTCGAAGATCCCGTGGCAGGATTGTTGAATCGCTGCCTATACTCTCCTCAAGTTGTGACTGGGTGAGATTTTTGGCGTGATGCAAGCTCGCGCCACACAAGTTGACTTTTGTAAGGTTGGCGCCGGCGAAATCCGCGTGATCCAGCAGGGCATTACTCGACTTGGCGGCGCTGAGGTTGGCCTGATTAAGCCGCGCATGCGAAAGATCAGCGCCAGACATATCGGCGGCTCCAAGATCAGCTGTCGACAGGGTCGCTGAACGCAAGCTCGCGCCGCACAAGTTGACCTTTGTAAGATTGGCGTCGGCGAAATCCGCGTGATCCAGCAGGGCATTACTCAACTTGGCGGCGCTGAGGTTGGCCTGATTAAGCCGCGCATGCGAAAGATCAGCGCCAGACATATCGGCAGCTTCAAGATTGGCGGCTGACAGGTTCGCGAAGCGCAACCCGGCGTCCTGCAGACATGCTGATTTTAGGTTGATAGGCCCTCCATTGATCGGCCCCATTTGTCGCTCGCTCACCTTCAGAGCGATGCCTGCCAGATCCGGAACCGTTGAAGGATTTTCCTCACGCCAAGCGTTCCACGCTTTGGGACCGCTGCGCAAAATCTCCGCATGATTAGGGTCAGGAGACAACGCTACTCACCGACGCGATTGACGCCGCTAATCCTAAGCCGGATCAGTCGACAAATCCGATCTTTCATCATCCACAATCCTAACGCCGGCCCGCACTATGCTGGCAATCTGATGCTGGCCCCTAAGCCGACTTGCACCAAGCGCGTTAGGCTATCGGCTGTTGCCACAAGCGCCATGCCGCTGCCCGCCACTCCGCGTTTTCCGATTGGTCCTGACAAAGGAGCCCATGTCTTTGCAGCTATGGCCGAACAGGACCGATGGGCGTGTCCGTGAAATGCGAATAGAGCGCCAATGCACGGTTCACGTACGACTCCTCTTTGACCGGGCTAGGCCCTAGTAGCTCCAGAGGCCCGGCGCAATCCGCGTCAAGAAGTGCACCGATTGCAGGTCTCCAGGGCCGAATACCTTCAGCATGAATAACTGCACAGGCCTGGTCGTTACACGCATCCGGTAGATGATAGGCCGAGTGCCTAAGGTCACCGCCAACCGGGTGGTCGAGGAGATCGCAGCGTTCGGCTTCGCCAATATCATCGACTTTCATGCGGATCGGAGAGGACGGGGACCCCTATATCGACATGAGCAACCTGGCCGTCATCCCGCAAGTCTGATGCGGCCAGGGAGCCAAACTCCCCCATCTGACCCAAATTTCATATTGAGAGCGGCTAGGAGCAAGGCCCGCAAGGCGAGTGGCCTTCATTCTCATGCCTCGGCGGAGGGGTGTGCGGCTTCAAATAGTTCTTGGGACCCCGAAACGAGCTCGCCGCTCGGCCCACCGCCTGCGCTGCGCCGCTGCGATCCGCGCCTTGCCCTCAGTGGTCCTGGGGCCAGTTGACAGCCCGCCGTGGAAGCGGCAGCGCCTTTTGCCAGGCTCGACCCTGACTAGACAGGGAGCGCCCGTCTGGGTCCAGGCGCCGCAGCGAGGCCGGTCCTTTCGTCGGAGCGGTGAGCCGTCGCCGGCGAACCCAAGCTCGGACAGGCCAGGCCGTGCCGATGCCAGTGGTCCCAATTCTCTTGGGTCACGCAGGGCGGCGGCGGTTTGGCCAGGGCGGCATCAATGGCGGCTTGGCGCGCAACATCATCACAATGCCCGTGCCCTGCATGACGTTGATATGCAGTCCGGGGCCCGCGAACCCAAATTCGCTTCCAGGTGGCTGGATCAAACGGCCATATGGGGAATGTCGATGAGAATACTTGGGCTTTCACTACTGGTTTTCGCCGCCCTGCTTTTTTCATCCCAATGGCCCTGGCCCATTGCCTGCGCCGAGTGCTCTCCCGCGTCGTTCCTCCCACTGACGCCCATCTGCCCCTCCGCGGCTTCCCTCGCGGTCCTGGATTTCCCTCTGGCTTTGGTGACACGGTGGTGACACCACCTGAAACCCAGATCTGCGATCTCACCTTAAGCCACTGATTTTGTTGGTGCCGCAGGAGGGATTCGAACCCCCGACCCCCGCATTACGAATGCGATGCTCTACCGACTGAGCTACTGCGGCTTTTCACGGGCAACTTGCAGCCGGGTCGGTCGAACATGACTCTTGGTGTGCGTGGATTCAAGCTTCACCGCGATTCCGGAACCTCGTGATTCCCAGCTTACAAAATGCTGTGCAATTGACGCGGAGGGGCCTGAGGAACGCGCTTCGCCATCGCGCTCGACCAGTGTCATTCTGCCAGCCGGCTTTCGCCGGTACTGGCGCTGGAAATCGGGGTCACCTAGAGGCCGGCCGCAGATCGACACGGACCTATGCGCGCTGATAGCGCAACAGATCGGCGGACACGTGCAGGCGGAGGGCAAAGATCATTCCATGATCAGCTCGGCCCAAAAACCAGCAATAGGATTCTCCAGAAAGGACTGGATTTCCACCGCGAAGAGAGCGTCACTGTTCCGGCCTCGTACAGGGCCGTAGGCCCTACCGGGATCCTGCCCCGCCGGCTGCATCGCCACTGCGGGGCTTCGGTGGTGACGGCGCAAGACGTCGTCGCAACCCGAACGGAGGATCCCGACAATGTCACCGAACAAACTCACCGACACCCAGCTTGTGCTGCTGTCCGCCGCCTCGCAGCGCGAGGATTGTGCAATTGAACTTGCGCCCAACCTCAAGGGCGGCGCCGCCCAAAAGGTGGTCGACAAACTCTTGACCGAAGGACTGGTCGAGGAAATTCAACCGCGCAGCTTGCTGCCGGTCTGGCGCCGCGACGATGACAAGGGACCGCTTGCGCTGCGCATCACTAAGAGCGGCCTTGCGGCCATCGGGGTTGGCGAGGGCGGCGCGCTGCCGGAGGGCGAGGAGCCCCGGGAAAGCGAGCATGGGGCCGATCTCGTACCCGACAAGTCTTCGCAACGGGTCGCTGCTGCTCGTCGTAGGAAGTCCAGGGACGAGCCTCCTCAACATTCGGCCAAGCCCAGCCGGGCGGATTCGAAGCAGGCCCGGGTGATCGAGATGCTTCATCGCCGGCAGGGAGCAACCATCGCGACGATCACGAAGGCCACCGGCTGGCAGCCCCACTCGGTGCGTGGCTTCTTGGCCGGGGTGGTGCGCAACAAGCTCGGCCTGACGCTTCTGTCCGAGAAGACCGGCGGGAAGCGGGTCTACCGCATCATCGCCAAGGGCGCCTCGCCTAAGCGCAAAGGCAAGTCGGCTCGCAGGGCGGCGTGATCGGTATGGCTTGCCGATCATTCGATCGCGAGGCGATCGAGGCCGAGATCGAGCGCGTGCGGTCGCTCGGCCTCGATGAGCTTCGTACGCTGTGGCGCACGATGATGCGGTCGTCCCCGCCGCCTGCCTTCACCAAGGACCTCATCGCGCGGTTCATCTACTGGCACATCCAGGAGCAGGCCCTCGGTGGGCTTGATCCAAATACGGCAAAGCTGCTGGACGGCCTCACGCGGGGCGACAAGCCGCGAGCGGACCGGCGCCTCAAGCCTGGCACCGTGCTCGTGCGCGAATACCAAGGCGAGCGGCACACGGTGACTGTCGTGCCGGGCGGATATGTCTGGCGCGAGGCGACCTATGCAAGCCTCTCCAGCATCGCGCGCGCCATCACCGGCACGGCTTGGAGTGGTCCCCGCTTCTTTGGGCTGCGCGGCGGCGTCAATCGTCTGGAGGACGTCGAGGTTGAGCGAGCCGGGACCCGGGCAGGCATCGCCGATGCGGACCGTTCGCGTCGGCGTGGTGGCAGCGTCACAAAGGTGCCACGATGAAGACCACCGAACGCAAACTCTTTCGCTGCGCGATCTACACTCGCAAGTCGACCGAGCATAATCTCGATCTAGAATTCAACTCACTCGATGCCCAGCGGGAGGCCTGCGAGGCCTACATCAAGAGCCAGGCCCACGAGGGCTGGCGCCTTGTCGCCGATCGCTACGATGATGGCGGCCTCTCGGGCGCCTCGCTCGACCGTCCCGCCTTAAAGACCATGCTGGCCGACGTAAGGACCGGCAAGATCACCACCGTGGTGGTCTACAAGGTCGACCGGCTCACCCGCTCGCTCGCCGACTTCGCCAAGCTTGTCGAGTTGTTCGATCAATATGCGGTGTCGTTCGTTTCGATCACCCAGTCGTTCAACACCACCTGCGAGTATGGGCCGGCTCACGCTCAACGTGCTGCTCTCCTTCGCCCAGTTCGAGCGCGAGGTGATCGGGGAGCGGGTGCGCGACAAGATTGCGGCCTCCAAGCGCAAGGGCATCTGGGTCGGGGGACCGGTCCCGCTCGGCTATCGGTGCATCGACAAGAAGCTCGTGGTCTTGCCGCAGGAGGCCGAGACGGTTCGGTTGATCTTCGAGCGCTATCTCGAACTTGGCTCGATGGGCGCCCTGATCGAGGATCTCGATCGGCGCGACATCAGGACCAAGGCAAATGGCCGTAGGGATGGCCGCGTGCGGGGCGGTATCCGTTTCGGCGTGGGATCACTCGCCCATCTGCTCAAGAACCGGTTCTACATCGGCGAGGTCGTCTACCGGGGCGCGGTGCATCGTGGCGAGCACGAGCCGATCCTCGACCGTGACCTGTTCGCCTCCGTGCAAGCCAGGCTCTCCGCCAATGCGGTCGCGCGGCAGGTTCCGCTCAAGGGTTCTCCCGCCATTCTGACCGGTCGCATCTTCGACGATCGCGGCAATCGCATGAGCCCAACGCACTCGAACAAGCTCGGCGTGCGCTACCGGTACTATGTGTCGCACGCAATCCTGCAGCAACGAAAGGCCGAAGCAGGCAGCATCGCGCGTATGCCTGCCCCCGAGATCGAGACGCTCGTGCTCGACGGCATCCGCAAACACCTTGCATCGGTGGGTGAAGCGGAGCCTCCGACCGCCATGGCGGATCGCGACCTGATCGAACGGCATGTAGACAGCGTGATAGTCAAACCTCAGGCGTCGGAAGTCCACCTCGTTCTCCCAGGTGAGGCTACGGCTCAAACCGATGAGCCCCGCATCAACGACCCGGCCCCCGGCCAGCTGCCGACGACCACGATCACACTGGCATGGACGGCTCCAAGCTTCGCGGCCGTGAAGGGCATCGTTCATGCGCCCTTCGCCAAACCCGCGATGAAGCCCGAGAGCCGTGATGCTCTGCTCACCGCCATCGCCAAGGCCCGGGGATGGATCGATGCCATCCGGCTCGGTCGCATCGCCTCCTTCGCCGAGGTTGCGAAACGTGAAGACCAAGGCGAACGCTACATCCGCCTGCGGGCACGCCTCGCCTTCGTGTCGCCCTGCATCGTCACGGCGATCGTCGATGGCACCGCGCCTGCGGATCTCACGGTCACGGGCCTCGTCAGAGCGCTGCCGTATTCGTGGTCCGAGCAGGAGCAGAGCATCGGGCTCCTGCAATAAGAGTCTTCCGAGGTCTTCCGAGGCCGCGGACTTTACGCCAGCGTCAGGCTCGACACCCGATGTGCGATTCTGCGAACCGGTCTCCGTCCCATCTCGAATCGGTCTGCGGCATGCCGAAACGGAAATTGGAAAATGGCAAGCAGAGACTGGCGTCGCAAAGCCACCGATCCAGGACCGAAAGTCCGGAAATTGCCGGCCAGAGACTCGGGCGCGCCAGCCTAACCCGCCGGAATGTGGGCGGTTCTCACACACCCGGAAATCACACCGCAGAGACAGCACTGGGTGGCTGGGGGACTAGGATTCGAACCTAGACTGACGGAGTCAGAGTCCGCTGTCCTACCGTTAGACGATCCCCCACCTTTTCCCTAGGTGGATCAATGAGATGCGTTTTCCAAGATTGGCGATGTTTTCCAATCATTGTTCCTGACCTGTTCGTTCTAGCCGGAGGATCGCCGCCTTGGCAAGACGGCGCTGATTGGCAAACCGGCTGTAGCGCTTGATGATGGGTTGCGACATGCCGGTGATGGACTCGATCCCGGCGTCGTCGCAGCTGGCCTCGCGCAGGTTCTCCACGCTCGACGCGCGCAGGCCGTGGAACGTGAAGCCCTCGCGTCTGATCCTCCCCGCCGGCGTCGTGTTCATCAGTCGGGTCCAGGCGGCTCGGAACCGCTCGGTATCGTAGCCGTCGCCCTTGGGTTGTCTGCACGAAGAACCAGGGCGGTCTGATCTCCCATCGCCGCATCTCCTCCTTCAAATCGGCGTGCAGCGGTATCCACAGCTCCTTGCCGGTCTTTTGCTGGACGACCTTGATCCCGCCATCCTCGAGGTCGCCCTTGCCCATGCGGATGACATCGGCCTGGCGCTGGCCGGTATGTAGCGGGCGAGCCAAACGGCGCGGCGGAGATCCTCGCGCGCATGGGCCTCAATCAGCCCGTAGGCCCAGATCGGCCAGGGGCGGCGCTGTGAAGTCAGCTACTGACCCTTAGCGGACATTCCGGGGCAAAGGCTGAGCTGGTCGGTTTGGCCTGCTGTAAAGCTCATTCCGACCGCTTCCCGGAAATGGTAGTTTCTAAGGAGGGGCAGGCCGCGAGAGGAGTTCCCTATCAATGTTCGTATATGATCTTAAGTCCCTTTGGTGCGAGCGCGAACGAGCCAAGCTGCGGCAGTTCCTGAATCTGCTAGAATCGGGGAAGGTGGGCACGCATGAAGGGACGACCGACACTACCGATGCGACGAAAAAGGAAGTGAAGGAGAGTATCGCTGAACTTGACGTACTCTTAGACGAGTAGCTGTTGCACCACGTCGACGGTGTTTCGTCGAGAGTTTACTGATGGTGCGGGAGACTGAAGCGCCATTATCGCAGCCCCCGATCGCTCTTGTGCGGTTCATCGAGGCATCGGCGGTTGTGAGCTAAGGAGGTCCGCGCACCCGAGGGGCGTCCCTCGCACCGCTCACCCCAGTCGAATCCGCAAATGATGGGTCCTACCGTCGTTCACCGGAAGAACGCTTAGTGGCCGTTCCACGATCTCTGTCTCGTCTAGCTGGGCGACTCAACTCCCATCCAGACAAGAAAACCAGGGTGCCGCTTCACGCTGAAATTTGGCACTTAAACAATCTATTGGCTCACGACGCATTTTGCAGTCCAGCTATCGCAGGTGGACGCGGCCATTAAAAAATAAGACGGCACGCCGGCAGTCGATGGACGGTGGCGCTCACGTGATGAGCGAGGGACATCGGCGCCCCGTCTTTTCCTCGATCCGCGCAATCTGCCGTGCTGCCGCCGCGAGGTCGGCAAGCGCGGCTTGACAATCGAGATCCTGACGCGACGGGTCGCGCTCGTAGCGCTCCAGATAAATACGCAGCGTCGCACCCTCGGTGCCGGTGCCTGAAAGTCGATACACAATGCGCGCGTCGTCCGAACATACGATGCGGAGTCCCTGGTGCTCGGTCAGGGAGCGATCGACTGGGTCGAGGTAGCTGAAGTCATCGGAGAGGGTCACCTCATGCGTCCCGATCCGCTGGCCCTTCAGCGCTGCGATACTCTCCTGCAGATCGGCTATGACGCGTTCGGCAACCTGTTTGTCCAAGCCCTCGTAATCATGCCGCGAATAGTAGTGCCGGCCATATTCCCGCCAATGAGCGCGTGTGAGCTGCTCCACGGATGAGCGTCGCGCCGAGAGAATATTGAGCCAGAAAAGCACGGCCCAGAGCCCATCCTTCTCACGCACATGATCCGATCCCGTTCCGAAGCTTTCCTCGCCGCACAACGTAATTTTGCCGGCGTCGAGCAGATTACCAAAGTACTTCCAGCCTGTGGGCGTCTCGTAATGCGGGATGTGTAGATGTGCGGCGACGCGATCCACCGCCCGACTTGTTGGCATGGAGCGCGCGACGCCTGAGAGGCCCTCACTATATCCTGAGACAAAACGCGCATTAGCCGCAAGTACAGCCAGGCTGTCACTCGGAGTGACGAAGAAGCGGCGCCCGAGAATCATGTTGCGGTCGCCGTCGCCATCGGAAGCGGCACCGAAGTCTGGGGCCTCGCGGCCGCTCATGGCAGCAACGAGGTCATGGGCGTAAACGAGATTTGGATCTGGGGACTTACCGCCGAAGTCAAGCAGTGGCTCACCGTTGACGACCGTCTCGGCGGGTGCGCCCAGCCGCCGTTCGAGAATCTCATGCGCGTAAGGACCCGTGACCGCGTGCATGGCGTCGTAGCGCATTCGGAACGAACCCGACGCGAACAATTCTGAGATGGCGTCAAAATCGAATAACTTTTCCATCAAGCCGGCATAATCCGCAACTGGATTGATCACCTCGACCGCCATCCTATCGAGGTGCATGCACCCCAACTGATCGATATCAACGTCGGCTGCATCAAAGATACGGTAGCTCCGAATGTTGCGGCTCTGTGCGTAAATTGCTTCGGTCACGCTCTCAGGTGCCGGGCCGCCATTCGAGACGTTGAACTTCACGCCAAAATCGCCTTCGGGTCCGCCCGGATTGTGGCTTGCCGAGAGGATAATGCCGCCGAAGGCATTGTACTTGCGGATGAGGCACGAGACAGCTGGCGTGGAAAGAATCCCGCCTCGTCCGAGGAGGACGCGTCCAACCCCGTTGGCGGCGGCGATTTTGAGGATCGACTGGATCGCTTCACGATTATGGAAGCGGCCGTCGCCACCGAGTACCAGCGTCGCGCCTCGAAATCCCTCCAGACTGTTGAAGATCGATTGCACGAAATTCTCGAGATAGTGCGGCACCTGAAACTCGGAGACCTTCTTGCGAAGGCCCGACGTCCCCGGTCTCTGATCCTCGAAAGGTCGCGTGCTGATTGTCTTGACAGCCACGGTCTTCAGGAGGGAAGGCCCATTCGCGCTCACCTTGCAAGAGCTTTCTGGGCGGGCCAGGTCCAGTCGTGCACCTCGGGCATATCGTCTCCATAGGTGGTGATGCAGTGACGGTGGTCCGAGAGCTCGGCCAGCATGGCTTGGCGCACATAGGCGGCGCTATCGGTGAGTGCCGGGACTCGGTCGATCACGTCGATGACGAGCGCGAGAGCTTCATGCAGGGAGTCAAATGGCTTGATGAATTTGTCGATGCCCTCTTCCTTGAGCTTGGCGCTCACCTCTCAAGATCGATAGCAAATGCCTGAAGTGCTTCGGGCATTGCCCGTGCGGCGTCTAGATCGTCTTCCAGGCGGCACGAGGGGTCGCCGTGATCGCAGAACGCCGTGAGTGTCTGGAGCGGGAGCGTAGCGACGGTGCCGGGACCGATGAGAGCATTCACATATTTCACATCAGGATAGCTGGGGTCCTTAGGGCTCATGCTCGCCCCCATAATAGCCGCTCAGCCCAGCCGGACTTGCAGGCGATGGACGCCGCCGTCGTCCTTGAGCGGGATAGAGAGGGGTCTTGCGACGATCGTCGCGCCATCGAGCTCGGCGGCGGCGACGCCGCGCTGCACGCCCTGCGGGTTCTCGACCACGATTTCATACCGTGACTCGCCGTGCCGGAGCGTGATCTCGAACCGGGGCCAAGACCTCGGAATGCAAGGGTCGAGACGCAGGGCGCCGCCCTCGATGCGAAGTCCAAGGATGCTCTCGACGCCGGCGCGCTGCATCCAGCCCGCCGAGCCCGTGTACCAGGTCCAACCGCCTCGCCCGACATGACCGGGGGCGGCGTAGACATCGGCAGCGACGACATAGGGCTCCACCTTATAACGGTGCATGTCGGTGCGCTTGCGCGCGTGGTTGATCGGATTGAGGATCCAGAAGAGCGCCGCCGCCTTGTCGCCTTCCCCAAGACCCGCAAAGGCCATCACGGACCACAGGGCGGCATGGGTGTACTGCCCTCCGTTTTCGCGCACGCCCGGCGGATAGCCCTTGATGTAGCCGGGGTCGAGCGGCGTACGGTCGAACGGCGGCGTGAACAGCAACGCCAACCCGTCGTGGGGCAGGATCAGCTCGCGGTCGACGGCCGCCATGGCCCGGGCCGCGCGGTCGGGCCGTGCCGCGCCGGAGATCACGGCCCAGGATTGGGCAATGGAGTCGATGCGGCACTCTTCGTTCGCCGCCGAGCCGAGCGGAGTGCCATCGTCGAACCAGCCGCGCCGATACCAGTCGCCGTCCCAGGCCTGGCTTTCGAAGGCGGTCGCCAGCGCCCGCATGTGCGTCCGCCAGTTCGCCGCCCGCGTCGCATCGCCGCGCGCATCGGCGATGCTTGCGAAGGCGTCGAGCGCGGCGTGCAACAGCCAGCCGAGCCAGACACTCTCGCCGCGGCCGCCTTCGCCGACGCGGTTCATGCCGTCGTTCCAATCGCCGCCGCCGATCAGCGGCAGGCCATGGCCGCCAACCGCCAGGCTGGCGTCCAGCGCAAGGGCGCAATGCTCGTAGAGGCTTGTGGCCTCGTCCGAGACGGTCGGCTGAGAGAAGCGTTCGCTCTCGTCCGGCTCCAGCGTCTGGCCCGCCAGGAAGGGGACGACCTCGTCCAGAACGGCGGTGTCGGCGGTGACGCCGACATAATGCGCGGCGGCGTAGGCGAGCCAAACGCGGTCGTCCGATATGCGCGTGCGCACGCCCTGGCCGGAGTGCGGCAGCCACCAGTGCTGAACGTCGCCCTCCACGAACTGGCGGCTCGCGGCTCTGAGCAGGTGCTCTCGAGTCATCGATGGCCGGACCGTGGCCAAGGCCATGCAGTCCTGCAGCTGGTCCCGGAAGCCGTAGGCGCCGCTGGCCTGGTAGAACCCCGATCGGGCCCAGACGCGGCACGCGAGGGTTTGATAGGTCAGCCAGCCGTTGAGCATAATGTCCATCGACCGGTCGGGGGTCTTCACCTGAACCGTCCCGACGATGTCGTCCCAGAAGCGCCGGACGTCCGACAGCACAGCGTCGAGATCGGTCTTGCGGTAGCGGGCGATCAGCGACCGCGCCTCGGTTGTATCCGGAGCGTCGCCGAGGAAGAAGACGATCTCGGCGACACCGTTCGGCGTGATCTCGACCGTGGTCTGGAGAGCGGCGCAGGGATCGAGTCCGGAGCCGACCCGCCCCGAGAGCGAAGTCCCGTTGACCAGCGCCGCCGGCCAGGCGAGCGCGGCATTGCGGCCGATGAACTCTCGGCGGTCGCCGGTCCAGTTCGTCTGGCGTCCCGCGAGGTCGGCGAAGGCGACGCGATCGCCGAACGCCGGGTTCCAGGGGTTGATCGCTAGCATTGCGCCGCTGTCCGGGTCGACGCGCGTGGTCACACATGGCGCGGTCGCGCCGCGCGCGGCGCCGAGAACCCATTCGACGTAGGCGGTCACCGACAGGCGCCTGGAGCGGCGGGAAACATTGCGCAGCCTCAGCCGCGAGATCTTCAACGGATCAGCGAGCGGCACGTACTCCAGCAGTTCGGCGGCGATGCCGTGCGAGGCGTGCTCGAAGCGGCTGTAACCCCATCCATGCCGCGCCACATAGGTCGCCGCTTCATCGCGGATCGGCAGCGCCGTGGGACTCCAGAGATCCCCCGTCTCTTCGTCTTTGAGATAGAAGGCCTGCCCGGGCCGGTCGGTCATGGGGTCGTTGGACCACGGCGTCAGCTGATGCTCGCGGCTGTTCACCGACCAGGCGTAGCCGCCGCCTTCCGCGGACACCTGGAAGCCGAAGCCAGGATTGGCGACCACGTTGATCCACGGCGCCGGAGTCGATTGGCCAGGGCCCAGGATCGTCACATATTCGCGACCGCTTTCGGCGAAGCCGCCCAGCCCGTTGAAGTACTCCACGCCGGGCGGCGGGCGCGACACCTGAAGCTCGGAAGCAGGCGCGGCTCGCCTTGCCACGGCCCGAGGCGAGGGCCTGGCCTCGGGCGCGCGCTCAATCTGATCAGCGAGCCGTCCGCGCTCTCCTAACAGGACGACACGCGCGACGGACGCGAGAAGGGCCCGCGCCTCCGGCGAGATCAGGTCCGCGCGCAGCATGAAGATGTGGCCGGGCGGCCGCTCATCGCCCATCTGGGGCCGGAACTGGCTGGCCCTCACCAGGGTCTCGAGAGCAATCGGCAAGTCCTGAACGTAGGACGAGGTGCGCTCGTTGAGGATGACCAGGTCCACCGCAAGCCGCTTCATCCGCCAGTATTCCACCGCCTGCAGCGCCTCGCGGGCGACGTCAAGTTGGTTGATGTCGGAGATGCGGACGAGGATGATCGGCAGATCGCCGGATATGCCCAGGGTCCATAGACGCCGCTGCCCTCCGCTGCTGCTTCCAATTGTGTCCGACGGCGGGCGCAGCATCGGTGCGGCGTAGACGATGTGGCGGGCGAGACGCTGGTATTGACCTGCCTCGCTCCGATCGATGCCGAGGTGGTACAACTGCACCTGGGCCTGGGTCGAGGCGAGCGCGGCGGCGCGCTCGAATGCGCCGACGTCGTGGTGCTTGTCGACGAGATCCAGCACATCCTCGCGTGAGGAGGCGACCATCGTCCAGAAGTCGACGCGGGCCGTCGCTCCGGGCGCGATCCGAACACGCCGACGCACGGCGAAGATGGGATCGAGCACGGCCCCGGTCGTGCCTGAGAGCGGGCGGCCGCTCATCACCGCGCTCGGCGCGCGAACCCCGCCGCCGCGACCTAGAAACCGCGCGCGGTCGGTTTCGAACTCGCGCTTGCCTATAGCCTCGCCGTCAACGACCGCCAGGTGCGCGGCCCAGACCTGCGGCTCCGTCGGGGACCGCCGCCGCCTCGTCGCCACTATGGCGCCGAGGCCGGCGACGTGCTGGGTCTCGATGAAGAGCTTGGAGAACGCCGGGTGTGCGACGTCGGCGGCCTGAGGAGCCAGAACCAGTTCGGCGTAGGAGGTCACCTCGACCTCGCGCGTGCGATCGCCGGAATTCGAGATCGTCACGCGGCGTACTTCTGCATCGTCTTGGGTGGAAATCAGCACTTCCAGGGTGGTCGTAAACGCCCCGCCCCGACGCGTGAACTCGGTGCGATCCTCGTTAAAGGTGACCTCGTACGTCTCGGGTTCGGCTCCGATTGGTTGGTAGGTCGCCGACCAGACCTCGCCGCTCGCGACGTCCCTCAAGAAGACGTACGAGCCCCAATCGTCGCAGGTGACGTCCTCTCGCCAGCGGGTCACCGCCAGGTCGCGCCAGGTGCTGTAGCCGGACCCTGCGGCTGTAAGCATCACGGAGTAGCGGCCGTTCGACAGCAGCTGCGTGGACGGCGTGGAGCTCCACGGGCTGGCCTTTCGCCAAGCGTCGGGTCCTTCGATCTCGCGGATCCTGGCCGCCGACATCGTCTTCGAGACCGACGGCGGGGTCGCCGTGACCTCGCGTGGCACGCGCTCCTGTAGAATCAATTCTGTCGCCTGAACGATCGGCTCGGCGTGGAAGCGGTTTCGCATCAAACCGTCGAGCAGGGTGTCGGCGATCGCGGTGATCGTCATCCCTTGGTGGTGGGCCATGAACGCGCGCACAATGGCGACGCGCTCGCCGTCCGGGACCCGGGCCCTTGTGAAGTCCAGCGCCTCGTAGAAACCGTAACGACCGCGGGCGCCGATGGCCTCGAGGCGCTCGAAGTTCCGCGCGGCGGCCTCGGGGTCGACCATGCTTGCCAGGGCGGTGGCGTAGGGAGCGACTACGGCATTGTCCGCCAGCCCTCGCTTCAGGCCGAGACCCGGAACGCCGAAGTTGGAGTATTGATAGGTGAAGTCCAGGTCGCGCGCATTATAGGCCGATTCTGATACGCCCCAGGGCGCCCGGAGCGTCGCCGCGTATTCGATCTGGCGTCTGACAACGAGCCGATTGGTCTGCTCAATGAGGCTGCCGGCCGGCGCCCTCATGACGATGGACGGCATCAGATACTCGAACATCGAGCCCGACCACGAGATGAGCGCTGCGCCGTTCGCCACCGGCGTCACCGCGCGGCCCAGGCGGAACCAGTGACGCGCCGGAGCGTCCCGCTTGGCGATGGCCATGAAGCTCGCCAGCCTCGCCTCCGAGGCGAGAAGGTCATAGCAGCTTGGATCGAGCGCGCCCTCGGACGCCTGATAACCGATTGAGAGCAACAGCCGGTCGGGGTCGAGCAGAAAGTCGAACTCCATCGACAGCGCCATCGACCGCGCGGCCTTCTCGAGCACCTGCAGCCGCGCCTCAAGCGAGGCCGCGGGCGGAGTTCCGAGATCGCGCCGATGGCTCTCTATTGAGGCGCGGACCGCATCCGCCCAGAATTGCAGGTCCGTCCCGGCCTGGTCGCTTTCTTCGAGAACGATCTGGCTGACCGCATCGGCCAGGATCGCGGCTTCGTCGGAGAGCCCCGCCAGCCGCTGTTCGATGCCGCCGCGGCCGGCGCTCGCCTGAGAAAGGCCAGACGCTAGGCGTCCGATCTCGTCATCGAGCCGTCGCCACGACACCGCCTGCGACTTGCGCAGGTCGCTCAACCGGCGGGCGTCGTCCCGGACCAGGTCGAGAGCGTCGGCCACGCCTTGGAAACGCTGCTGCTGCGCCAGGGACGAGGTGCGCCAGTCATGGCACGCGTTGGCGAGTGCGATCAGGTGTCCAGCCAGGTTCCCGCTGTCGACCGAGGAGACATACTGCGGATCGAGCGGACGCAGGTCGTGTGTATCGTACCAGTTGTAGAAATGGCCGCGGAGCTTGGCCATACGAGTCATAGTCGCGAGCGTAGCCTCCAGCCGCTCCACGGCCTCGAGGGTCCCGATCCATCCGAAGTCCCGCGCGCACGCTACCGACAACAAATAGAGACCGAGGTTGGTTGGCGATGTGCGATGGGCCGCCACCGACTCCGGAGCTTCCTGGAAGTTGTCCGGCGGCAGCATGTTGTCGGCCGGTGTGACAAAGGCTTCAAAGAAGCGCCACGTCCTCCGGGCGACCAGGCGCAAACTATGCGCGTCGGCCTCGGCCAGCGGACGGCGGCCCAAGACCCGAGGCGACAGGCTCGCCCAAAGGGCGACGGCCGGAGAGGCGAACCAGACGCCTGCGAACACGGCGGCCAACGGCCACGTTTGCCACCCCCAGATCCACGCCACGGCAATCGCCGCGGCGCCGATGACCAACGCCCCCGACATCCGGCGGTAGAAACGCATCATCCCCGGACGGCGACCCAACGCCGCGTGGGCCGCCGGAACCCATTCGAGCAGGTGGCGCCGTGTCACCGAGAGCCGGACCAGGGTGCGAAGGATAGCGTCGCCCATTAGCCAGGCCTGGTGCGCCAGGAACACGATCATCAGGCCCGATTGGATGAGTGCAAGACGCAGCTCTGCGCCCAGGGCGCGGACGTGACTGCGGAGTGTGACGCCGGGGCGGCTCGGAGCGATCTCCGTCATCACGGGAATGAGAGGCGGCAGAACGATCGTCGACAGGATGAAACCGGTCCAGACGGCCGCATCCTCGAGAGGCATGGCCCATCCTGCGATCAGGGCCAGAACGACCGACGGTGCCGACAGCGTCCGCCGAAGGTTGTCGAGCATCTTCCAGCGGCCGATCGTGGGAATGCCCCACCGCGGCCAACGAGCGGCCCCTCTGGGCCCGTGTCCGAGGACCCATGGAAGCAGTTGCCAGTCGCCCCGCGCCCAGCGATGGTGGCGAAGCGCGGCGACGTCGTAGCGGGACGGGAAGTCCTCAACGACCTCCACGTCGGAAGCCAGACCCGCGCGCGCGAAAATCCCCTCGAACAGGTCATGGCTGAGGAGCATTGACTCGGGCACACGGCCGTCCAACGCGGCTTCGAAGGCGTCCACGTCGTAGATGCCCTTGCCCATGTAGGAGCCTTCACCGAAGAGGTCCTGGTACACGTCCGAGACCGCGGCGGCATAGGGGTCAATGCCGGTGGCGCTGGAGAAGACGCGCAGGAAAAGCGAGCCTTCGCGCCCCACCGGCAGCGCCGGCGTGACCCGCGGCTGCAGGAGGCCGTAGCCTTCCACAACTCGACCCAAACCGGTGTCCAAGCGCGGTCGGTTGAGGGGATGGGCCATCTTGCCGATGAGTCGCCCGACCGTCTCGCGCGGCAGCCGCGTGTCCGCGTCCAGGGTGATCACGTAGCGGATGTCGGCGGGCAGGGCAGGCGGCGCCAGGAACGTGGTGTTCTCCGCGCCGCGCAGCAGCCGATTGAGTTCGCACAGCTTTCCGCGCTTGCGCTCCCATCCGATCCACCGGCCTTCGCCCTCGTTCCAGACGCGTCGACGGTGCAGCAGCAGAAAGCGGTCACCGCCCGGCGCAGGTCCGTAGTGCTGGTTCAGCCTGCTGATGCCTTCCTTCGCAGTGGCGAGCAGCTCTTCGTCCCCATCCACGCGCTCGCTCGGGCCGTCGCGCCAATCGGACAGCAACGCGAAGTGAAGGTCGCCTTCAGGGCTCGCCAGATAGTGGATTTCGAGTCGTCCGATCTGCTCCTTGATGTCCTCGGGCGAGGTCAGGAACGTTGGGACGGCGACCAGCGTGCGCAGGTCCGCAGGGACTCCGCCGCGCAGCTCCAGCGCCGGCAGAAAGGTGGCGCGAAAACCTCGGGTGACGATGTGGTTGACGAGCGCAACAGCCACGTCGATCGCCGGGACCAACCCCAAAATCCCAAGCAGCAGCAACCATCTCCACTCCACACCTCTCAACGCGGCGACAGACAGCGGAACGGCCAGCAGGCCGGCTGCGACGACCGCGCCGGCGCCGACATAGCCGCCGATCCCCAGCGCGCGAAAGGCCCGTCCCGGCCAGGCCTTCGGAGACGGCCTGAAACCGATCGCCGCTTCGAACCCGGCCCGCCCGCCCGCGATCAGATGGTAACCGGGATCGGCCAGGCGGGCGTCGCCGCCATCGGCGTTCGCCCCGAGCGCGCGCCTCGCCGTCTCCACGGCCGCGTGGGCCACCTCCAGTTCGGTAAGTTCACAGCCGCGGGCGAGGTGTTCGACGGCGCTGCGATAGAGATTGCGCGTCGGGAAGTCCATCTCCTGGAAGCGGCTTCCCGCCTTGAACACCTCATCGACCAGGCTGATGCGCTCGAACAACTCCGTCCAATCGACGTCAGAGATGAAGCGCATGCTAGTGATGATGTTGCGCACCGTGATGCTGCCGGCGACCTGCCTCTGGTGCTCGTCGCGGACAACGGCGTTGGCGGTCGTTCCCTGCCTCGCCAGCTGATCGTCGAGCCACTCCAACGCCGGGGTGATACTGGGATCCTGATCGCGCAGCCGATGGACCAGCTGCACGAGGAAGGCGTCGGGAAAGCTCGTCTGAGAACGCGGCGGAAGCACGGCCTCGGGCGGTTCGGGCGCGCGGCCCCCGGCGTCCAGCAACCGATCGGCCAGCTCATTGGCCGCGCGACGCCCCGCGTGGCTGTCCGTGACCCGCTTGGCGATCCGCCTGAGGTTCTCGACCAGGACGATCCGCAGCGTGATGGCGACGGCCCACAGCTCGCCGATGGTGAGCGGCTGGACCTCCTGATAGGCGCGCAGGTAGCGGCGCAGGACCTCCGGGTCGAACAGGCTGTCCGTGTGAGCGACGAACGCCCAGGCCATGCCAAACACGCGCGGGTAGCCCGCGAACGGCCCGCCGGCGAGCTTGGGCAGCTGGCGGTAGTAGCCGGATGGCAGATCGGTCCGGACCTCGCGGATCTGCTTCTCGACCACATGGAAGTTGTCGATCAGCCACTCGGCCGCGGGGGTGACGGCCGCGCCTGCGCCGATGGCCTCGGCGACATCGCGATAGGCCGCGAGCAGCACAGTCTCGTTGTCGGCGAGCCTCTTGGCCAGCGAGGCGCCCTTCACCTCGCCGGACGTCACCGTCTGCGCGGCGGCGAGGCTGCGTGCATGTTCTTCCAAACGCTCGACGCTGAAGAGCTCAGCCTGGATGGGGGCGCCGTCGTCCCATAGCGGGCTCCGCCGGGCGCCCCCGAGCAGGCGGCTGAGCGGCGGAGTCACTTCCGCGCTCTGGCGAGATCTGCGCCAGCGCGCGAAAGCATCCGTCTCGAGAAGCATGGTCTTGCGGCCTTCAGCGGGCCTGGACGTCGCTCATGTCACTGCGCAGCCCCCCAGGGGCCCCCGCAGAGTCGCGATCACGCGAGTTCGATCCGCTGATCCCTCTGGCCGGCTCGTTCGGCTCGGCGCCTTCGACAATCACTTCCGTGCACTCGCCGTGGCAACGGATGGCGTCGGCCAGGCAGTTCGCCTCGCGGACCGCCAGGTCCCTCGACCAGAAGGGCATCGTCATGCGCTCATCCATCCGGATGGCCCAGCCGTGCTGCTCTTTGACAACGTTAAAAGTAATCATAATGCGTCCCCGCGAACTGGCCTGCAAGGAAAGGCGGACATCACTCTGCGTCGAACAAGCGGAAGCGCAGATCACAGTTTATATAGCATTGTTTATATTGCATTGTGGAGGATCGGCGGCTTTGATTCACGTCAACCGGGACGCGCAGGTCGCTCAAGCCGCGTCCTGATTTCGCGGCCAACTCGATCCACGTCAAAGGCGCCGCGCGCCACTCAGCTGCCGGAGGCGCGGGCTCCGATCGCCGAATGCCGGCAGTCCAACTCGTCGTCATTTCGAACGCGACGCAGAAGGGCCGTGGGGTCGTTCAGCGTGCCGTCGGGACCCGGAGCTGAGGCCGAACGGTTCCATGACGCCTTTGTTCCTCGCTTCACCGGAGAACAAGGTGACGAGAGGGGCCATCGTGCCAGTGTATGGGCGATCGTGATGTTTGGTAGCAGGTTGCTGATTGCCTTTGAGCCGTCGAATGTCTGCTAATGGCACATAGCGGACCAAGTTGTGCTCTCGGTCTCGCGTCTGAAGTTTGGCGATAAGCGGACATCGAGTCATTGAGCGGGTTTCTCGCTTGTGACTACCGCCCGCTCGCATTCTAGGCGACCATGGTTCGGGAGTTCTTCGGGGTCATCCAAACGACCGAAATCACCTTTCGGCAAATCTGGCGGCTAGCTTTGCGGCTTGGCGCGCGATCGAGGCGTATAGCGGCATCATTTGGTGCCTGACACAAGCAGGCCTACCCTTCAATTGGGATAAGGTCGCGGTGTTGCACGGGCAGGCGGCGGCCGATGGCGCATTCGATGCCGCACTCTCCAAGGCGAGTGAGCTTCGGGAGGGCGGCAACCTCAATTCCTTTGAATGGCCGCGGGAGGCGCAGGCGCATGGACCTAAAAGACAAAACGATTGTGATCACGGGTGCGACGCAAGGGCTTGGCCAAAAAATGGCGGAGGTCTTAGCGGGCCAAGGAGCCAGAATTGCACTTGTCGACCTCGATGAGGCGAAGCTTCAAGAGACCGCGCGCCTCTGCGCTGATGCCGGCAGTGAAGCCAAGAGCTACCCGGCAATGTGGCGGATGAGGCAGAAGTGGAGGCGCTCTTCGCCGCCGTGCGCGAGGACTTTGGGAGCGTAAACGGCCTCATTAATAACGCCGGCACTAACCGCGATGCCTTGTTGGTCAAGGTGAAGGACGGCAAGGTGCAAGACAAGATGTCGCTCGCGGAGCCTGCATTATGCGGCACGGCGAAGGCTCGCTTGCTTTGCGGCAACCAAGCGGAGCCGAGCCTCCTCTCCGAGCTCGGCGGTCACCGCGGTGACGCAGAGTGTGCCAGGATCCAGTTGATGGCAAGGGCTTCGCGGTCGATGCCAGTCACGTTCTCGACCGTGCGCTTGCCCTCGACTACGCCGGCATGGACGACGCCGAGGTCGTGCTCAAGAAACTGGTCAGCGCCGGCTGGCGCGTCCGTCTAATTGACGATGCGCCACAGACCTCCCGCTTTCTTGAATCAATTCTGCTGGCGGAAGTCCTTCTACAAAGGCATGCATTGCCCACGAGGGCGAAGGGGACAAGACCAATGATCACCAGGAGATGGATGATTGGCGCAGCAGCAGGAACTGTGGTTGGCGGCGTAGCCTTTAACTTTGGACTGAAACCGGAGGATGCGCAGCGAGCCAGTACCGTTTTTCTGACCTCGGACGATGGTCCCGAAGCGGGAACCGCAGCCATTATCGACATTGCCGAACGTCATCAGGTACCCATTGCATTGTTCATGATCGGTATGAATGTTGCCGCCGACAGAGAAAATCGCGCCTTGCTCGAACGCGCGCATGAAAGCGAATGGATCACCGTTGGAAATCACAGCTACAGTCACTGCCTTATGCAATACGCAACCTCTTACCACGAGGCAAAATCGATCGTTTCCGACTTCGAAAGGGCCAACGTAGAACTCGGCCTAACTTCCTCTCCAATCCCCGCGCGGACACCGGGACGAAATGTCTGGCGCCTGCCTGGAATGCACATCGACGACCCTGGGATTTCGCGCTCCGAGATGCGAATAGAGGACACGGCGGATGACGAGCTCTTTGCCGCAGGCTTCTATCTCTACGGATGGGACGTGGAATGGCTGCATGACTCGCGAGGCATACCCGTGCAGGCATCAAGTACGATGGTGAATCAAATTGCTGGTCTTGCTTCCAGCGGCCGTCGCCCAGGCAAAGTCGTGATGCTCATGCATGATATCATGATGAGAACCGCGAACGCTGCTGGCGAGCTTGTACAGATTATTGAAGGTCTGAGGGATCGTGGCTTGAAATTCGCCCGTTTGAGCGACTACTAGGCACGTAGACGGTTTCCGTTCCCTGTTATCAAGCGACAGAACGTCCCCTCTCATAGCAACCGATAAGTTTCGAGGACGTGATGGAGGTCCTGGGTTGGAACACGGTCCTGGAAGGGTGGCAGAGGCGAGCCCTGAGGTATACTCGATAAGCAAGACCCCAAGTCATCACCGGTGCGGATTCCGGCGAGGTGGAAAACCGCAATGCCTGCTGCTGGATGGCCTGGAGTGACGGTCGCATTGCAACTATCACCTGATGTCGTCCAACGCGCACCGAATGAGACCCTCTTGAACAGCTCGACG
Organism: uncultured Alphaproteobacteria bacterium; assembly: GCA_963804515.1. Taxonomy (GTDB): domain Bacteria; phylum Pseudomonadota; class Alphaproteobacteria; order Rhizobiales; family Methyloligellaceae; genus Methyloceanibacter. The sequence continues at coordinate 26,783 of CAWDQR010000009.1, forward strand.
AGACGGCATCGTGCGGTGACCTGGCCAACTTCGAGGGGTGGATGTACCCTATGAATCGTGTCTGACAGGCAACCCGCACCCGCCACCGCCTTGGAGATGGCAAGTCGGCAGCGCGAAATTTCCGTTTCAGAGTTCTTTCTCAAGAACTGTCACCTACTCGGGTTTGATACGCCCGCCAAGGCGTTGGTTACTGCTGTCAAAGAGGCGGTGGACAATGCCCTCGATGCTTGCGAGGAAGCGGGGATTCTTCCTGAAATTAGTGTGCAGGTGCGCGATCGCGACGGGAAGTCGCGAGTTGTCGTGGAGGATAATGGCCCTGGGATTGTAGAGAGCCAGATCGCACGCATTTTCGGCAAGCTTCTCTACGGCTCTAAATTCCACAAGCTGAGCCAGTCGCGCGGCCAGCAGGGGATGGGGATCTCGGCAGCGGGAATGTACGGGCAACTCACCGTCGGTAAGCCGCTGCATATCATCAGTCGCGTCGCGGGCGATGAGCTTGCTTCGGAACTCTATGTGTCGATCGACACTGCCAACAACCGGCCCGATATCCATAAGAAGAAACGCGTGAAATGGGGTAGCCCTCATGGGACGCGGGTCGAGATGGAAATGGAGGGCCACTATCAGAAGGGGCCGCATTCAATTGAGGTCTACCTGAAGCAGACTGCTATCGCCAATCCGCATGTGACCATCACATACGAGGACCCTCAAAAGGAACAGATCCATTTCATCCGTAGCACCGACCAGCTTCCAGTTCGACCGAAAGAAATCAAAACCCATCCGCACGGCATTGAGCTCGGCCGGCTCATCCAAATGCTAAGTAACACCCAAAGCCCCACGTTGTTGCGGTTTCTCGCAGATGAGTTTTCTTGCGTGGGGAAGAAGACGGCCCTCAAAATCCTTTCATGGCAATCCAAAGATGGCTGTCGGCATTGGCAGGTCGTCGTGGTTGGCATGAGTGACTTGCCACAGCTCGCAGTTGAAGGACGCCATCGCTCGTTGATCTCGGGAAACGTGATCAAGCGGCTGCGGAAAGGCGAGGAGAGTTATGCAACCCGGTCAATGCATCATGAGCACCGGGATGCTCGCCTCGCGAAGCATGTAATCAGTCACGCCGCCCAGCAGACGTTCCCGCCAACGCCAATGGCTGAAGGCGCCCATGACCAGGAATGCTCCCAGACTATGGGCCTGCGCCAATAGCAATTCGCCAATTTGATCAGAGTCGCCTCGGAGGATTTCACAGCGTACCTCATCATAGTGCAGCGACAAGTACTCCTCTGCCTCTCGTAAGGAAGTCACTGCCTCTCCGCCGTCATCGATCGTGAACAGGTGGACTTCGCGCGCCCTCGTCATGAACGGCTGCGCCGCCGCGATGGCACGAGCAGCCTCGAGCAACTCCTTCCAGGCAATCACAACTGTTTCGAAGTTCGATCCGGGTGCATGCGGTGGCACGAGTAGCACAGGACGACCGCAGCGAAAGAGAGTTGCGTTCTGCACATCAAGCCAAAAGCTCGAACCCCAGAAGCCATCTTCAAGCTGATTTTGCGGAGCGATGATTGAAATGTCAGCCAACCGTCCATGCCGGATGAACAGGGTCTCAACATCACCGATCAAGGAGTGAAAGGCGGATCCAACATGCGGAAAGCGCTCGGCACTAGCCTTGAACATGGATTGTGCTCTCGCGGCTCTCCCTTGCGCGGTCTCGATGAGAGTACGCACCTGCTCCGGACTTACAACCCCATCGAACAATGGCACCACCACACCCGGCGACTGAACAAATAAGCCCATGACCTGAGCGGAAAACATTTCACCAATAAGGAATGCCATGTCTGCCAGTGGCTCAAAATTACCATCCCCGCTGACCGGCAGCAGAACTCTCTTAATTGCCATTATTGAGAACCTCCTCGTCCTTGGAGCGAGCAACGTTCGCCGCGCCCGGATGCTTTACAGCCGATTGAGCTCGAAACCTGCACAGAGCCGATTTGGGCGAGATCTTCCTCTAAATGATTGCCAAGCAATAGGCCTTAGCGGGTAGGGGACTTAGTCGCCAGTTGGCGAGATGTGAAACTCGAGAACAATCGGTCGTTGTCCTGAGCCGGTCAGCGATTTGACGCATGTTCGAGGGATCGATCGTTCAAGTGCAGGTCGGCGACCCGCGCTGGCGGCGGTGCGCGCGCATGACCGGACCTTCACGCCTTTCTGCGTTTATGACTGCACCGGCACTGAGGGAGTCACCAAAGGTTTATCGCAAGCAGGCTTTTGACTTTTCGGCGGCAAAACGCCGACTCGGCGATCACCCGTTTAGTACTTTGCAAGCGCTACGCGAATCTTCTCTGCGTTCCCCGCAAGATCCTCCTTGTCGCCCTGAGCCTCATTGCTCGGGAAAACCCAGATGTGAGCATGAGGGATTTCGTCGCCGATTATGCGACGCAACGTGAAGTTTTGACTCGCCAACCCGGAGCCGTCCACACATGGCACGACGCCGACGTTGGGCAACCTATGGAGCATGCGTCACTCCTTGGCGACACGTTGATCAAGAAACAGCCGAGCTCTTGGTCTGCGCTGCGGTTTGGATGAAGGTAGGCCAATAGTCGCGCAGCTCCTTGGGTAGGATGCCGGCGAGCTTGACCGCTTCGCCGCGGTCAATCTTCTTTGATAGAAGATCGAAGACGGCGTGGATGCCAGCTTTAGCCTCCGCCTCGTCGGCGCCGGGCAACAGGTCGTGAACGCGGGCGAGGAACTGCGCATCATGCCGCTCCTTGGTCGGTTTCCCACTCGGGCGCCAGCCTTCGTAATAAAGACCGCGGATCAGCATGGGCAGCTGAGCGCCGAGATGGGCCGCATTGTCCGGCCCGATGCGGTCACGCAACACATGCAAGACCGCTCGCAAGGTGGAATAGGCGTGGTGGCGGTCGTAAGTGCCGAGTCGCTCCATCAAGTCCTTGAGCCAAAGGTTGGACTCTTGGATGGTGGTGTCGAAAGTGTCGAGGCCCGTGGCCATGATGCTCTCCACTCCGTGGGCGCGTCGCCGACGCAAGACTAGCGTGGGCGAGAGCGGTGGCCTTGATATGCCTCAAATCGTCCGCCGGCTGGCGCTTGTAACTTCAGGCGTAAAGGCACGTTTCCTGAGGCGTCGCCCTCAAGATCATAGAATAGATGGAAACCAGTGCGAGCGAGGGACTCCGCGTGAGTCAGGCGAGCGTGTGGATCGTCGTTGCCTGGGAAATGCTTTGCCAGAAGCTGCGGCGAATTTGAGGGCTTGTAATAAGTCATCGTGTAGTGCGTACGACAGGGTGACGATAATGTCTCCGCCATGGACTTGCTTCGCAAGAGTCCCAACCTGGAGGCATTTTCCCTGCTGGATGGTTTCCATTCCCTGTTATAGGCCAGCAGCTTCCCTGATCTAATGCTTAGGGAATTCGGTGGTAAGCAATTGAATTTCCACTACGAAGGCGGCGGACAATCGTCATCTCCAGGCTGAAGTCGGCGAATTTCGCTGTATTTTCCCGCACAACAGGGAATAGACGCGCTGAGACGAGTTCGCTGATGACTGCCTCCACCGCCAGAAATCGCTGATCTATAAGGGTTTTTCTGCTCTTCCTGAGGTTCAGCCCACATTCACGCCTACACTGACACCCCAGGACGGGCGAAAGGGGTTTGGGCCTATCCCCGGGACATCGGGCAAAGGAAAAGCCCCACAGCGCGCCCGTGGCAGCCGGAAGGCTCACTTTCAAAATGAGGGGTGCGCGTTGACTCCCCAGCTCGCGCGCTGTGAAGGCCGATGCCCTAGACTTTCTCGGCGACACTGGGAACTCTGCTCTTCTAGGCCGCTCGTCGAAAGCCTCCGGGCATGACAATCCTTGTAACGCTCCATGTCCTTGCCGCCGTGGTCTGGGTGGGCGGCATGTTTTTCGCCTACATGGTGCTTCGTCAGTCTGCAGTACCGCTCGAGCCTGCGGTGCGGCTTGCACTCTGGCATCGCGTCTTCCGTCGTTTCTTCCCATGGGTGTGGGCGAGCATCGTCCTTCTGCTCCTCAGCGGCGAAGCTGCTCGAGAAAGTGCTCGTCGCGAAACGGGCTCACGCAAAAGTCAAAGACCCGGAGAAAGTCGTAGGACTTTCGCGTTCCACAACTGAACCCCGTGATCAGCTCCGCTCGTCCGCTATTAGCGGAGCTATCGGGCGAGGTCGCGCGTTTCAGCTTTTGACCCCTAAGCGGCAGCATCCAGGGCACCCGAGCTCAGATCGAGCACAAGTGCCAGACGGTTCATGTCAGAGACTGTGGCGAGAGCGAGCATCCTGACCGGCCTTCAGGCGCGCGAGCGTATCCAAGCGGCCTATGCAAATTGTGAGACCTTCCCAGCTGCATGCCCAAGGGAGTGTATGTTAGCTAAAAGTTCGAGCGCCGCGACAACCCAGATTTCTATGCGCACTATCAAAGTACTCGTGAACGCTTGGGTGCGATCCTCCTTCCAGGCCGTACCATACATGATCGATGGCACGGCCACGCCGCGCACCTGGCGCGTCTCAGCGATTTGCATGGGTGCATTATCGCAGGGCCAGGCCTGCCATCAAGGCGGGACGAGAATCGCAAGGGATTCCTGGAGCGAGCAGGGGGAGGGGCCAGCCGAAATGTTTTCCAATATGCCCGTTCGTTCCCGGCACGTTTCGGCTTTGTCCGGGTAGGCTTGGAAAACGGATGTACTTGAATTTGCAGGTTGTTTTGCCGATCGTCTCCTGTCCTACCGTTAGACGATCCCCCAACTTTTCCACCATATCGAACAAGGAGATGCGATTCACAAGGGGTTGGGCGGCGAAGCCTGGCTGTTCTAGCCGCCTGGCTGCCAGCTAGGTAGGCTCTTGCCGGGCGCGGGATGTTTCTGGCATGTTTCTTTAACGATCCCATCCCTAGGATTCGTCATCGTCACGCAGACGCTCGCGCCAAATTTGGACCGTCTCGGTGCTGCGTTCCGGGCTTCGGCAGACCCATGACAGCGGCGAGGACAAGCCGCGCTCGGCGCAAAATGCCTCAGCTCGCCGAGGACGGCCTCGCGCAGGAGGCTTTGCAGCCGCTCATCGAGCTCGAAGCCGCGCTCAAGAGCAGCAGAAGCCCGGCAGGCGTGCTCGCGAGGCCGGAGCGCCCGGCCCCGCCAAGCGAGGCCATGCTCGGCCGCATCGCTACTGTTATCGATCTCCTGGTCGAGGCCGGCTATGACGAGGCGGATGCCGCGCAGATGATCATGCGCAGGCTGCTTGCTTTGGGCGTCCTGCCGCCGCGGCAGGGTGGCGACGCCAGAAGCTGGAGCGCCTCCTCTTTTGGTGGCCCGATTTGTGTTACGGCTTGGCCTCGGTCGGTGGCCTGCCCTCAGGCAGCTACAGCGTGACGTGGCACGCGCTCTCGGTCGACACGCACAAGACCCAAGGAAGCTTCAGCTTCCATGTCGCGAAATAACGCCTGCCGTCGCTCGGTGCGCTGTCAATGTCGCGTACGTCACGAAGCGCAAGGAGGAATGATCGTGTCCCGGCTATCAGCCTATGTCGTTGCTATTGCACTGATCCTCTTGGCCGGTCCGGCCTTTGCCCATGGGTTCAAGCTGGGCTCGATCACGATCGAGCATCCGTGGTCGCGGGCGACACCTGGCGGAGCGCAAGTGGCTGCCGGCTATCTGACCATCAAGAACGACGGCACCGCGCCCGATCAACTCGTCTCGGTAGCCGCCGAAATTGCCGGTCGCACCCAGATCCATCACGTGAGCATGGCGGAGGCGTCATGGAAATGCGTGAGGTGACGGATGGATTGCCCGTGCCCGCGGGCGGCTCGGTCGTGCTGGGGCCCAACGAGTACCATCTGATGTTCCTGGACCTGAAAAGGCCATTGAAAGAAGGCGAGGAGTTTTCAGGCGCTCTGACCTTCGAAAAGGCGGGCACCCTCGATGTGACGTTCGAGGTCGAAGGGACGGGGGCCGGTGGCCTTAAGCCGGACGAACACAACCATCATTAAACGACGCAAAGCCAGCTTGCCGATGTCCCAGCCTTCGATCGTCGTCATCACACTCGCGGGCCTTCTCGCGAGCCCGCTCGCAAACTAGTCGTGCTGGAGATGACTTGGCCGAATTTTGAGCTGGGGGCCGGCGGGCTGCTGCTCACCTTGGTGCGAGGGTTGTTCGTTGCCACCCTGTTTTCGGCTTTCGGTGCGTCACTGTTCACCGAGCTCGTCGCCGCGCATGCTCTGAAACGGATGGGCGCCCGTGATGCGGACGCCATTAAGGGACGCTGCTTGCACCTCGTCCGAGCAAGCCTGGTCGCGGCACTTTTCGCGCTGCTCGGGTGGCTCGTGCTTGAAGCATCCGATATGTCCGACGCGGCAAATGCGAAGCAAGTCCTCGCGGCAATTCCCACGGTGTTGCTCAGCACGAGCTTCGGCCACGATCTGCTTGCCCAGGCGCTGGCGGTGTTCGCGGCGCTCTTGCTGACGACGGTGCAGCCGCAGCGATGGCCCCTCGCGCCGGTCGGGCTTGCCGGGCTCGCCATAGCGCTTCACGCCGGGCACAGCCATGCCTTCGCCATGGAGCATGGCCCGAACCTGCTGCTCTACTCGCAAGGGCTGCATCTGCTTTCGGCCGGGGCATGGCTTGGCGGCCTGGCGCCGCTGGTTATCCTGGTACGCGACGCCCCGCCGAAGCCCGCGGCGGAAGTGCTAAGACGCTTCTCTCATCTCGCGACTCTTTGCGTCGCCGCGATCGCAGGAACCGCCTGCCTCCAGGGCTGGTATCTCGCCGGTGGCACGCGTGGCCTGATTGCCACCGCCTATGGGTGGGTGCTCCTCCTCAAGGCGACGCTCTTTGCCGCGCTGCTCTTGTTGGCGGCTTGCAACCGCTTTCTCCTCACCCCGGCGCTGGCGAACCGAGACGCGCAGCCTGCAAGATGGGCGCTCATTCGTACCATCGCGGCAGAGACCGCGCTTGGGCTGGCCGTTGTGCTCGCTGCGGGAGTGCTGAGCGGCCTCGAGCCCGGCATGCACGCCCGACCGGCCGGCGCCCATGCGGGCGCGTCGTTAACCATGCCTTAACCTAGTTGCACTCTGAACGCGGGAGTTATGGTAGATTAATTATTGCTGATGGTGAGCGCTGCGAGGAGTGCCCCCCCGTTTCCTTACAGCCGGCGAGTAGCTACGCCGACGCTCATCGGCAGCTGTTGGCGGCCTATCCCTCGGCCCCCCAAGCCGCAAGTGCCGCAAAAGCTTGGGGCCGGAGCTTAAAACCTCCGGCCCACCTTTTTTCCCAATTCTGCCAATTGTCCGGACCGTCTGCAGCGAGGCAGCTTTCACGATCGCAGCCGCTGACGGCTCCGACCCTACTCGCCGCGACCGGATGCGGCGAACAGGGCAGCGAGTAAGCAGCCGAGACAGGCGCCAATCGATAAGCCGGCGAAAAGCCGATCATGCCTTTGTCCCGTCCATCGGGGGCGGAACAAAGTCGACTCGTGCCTGGTTCACGAGCCTCAAAGTCGATTGGTTGGTCATTGCGCCCCTCTTTGTGGGTACGTTGGCTGCAATAATAAATCGCGACCTGAGGGGTCCTTCAATTGCCTATAAATCCGGACAAGCTCTCCGCTATGGCGTTGGCCATAGCGCCCCTCCGCCGCACCTGGTTGCCCCGCAACTCTCGGCTCACGAAGAACTCGTTATCGTCCGTCGGGGGGTCAAAGGCCCACATCATTGCTGAACAGCGCGGCCGCCATGCCGCATCGTGGCCATATAGTCACCGAAGGTCGAAATCGACCCGTCGTCGTTTACCTAAAGGGTGAAATAGGTGATGTAGACCGGGATCTCCTGATTCAGCGCAACATGCTGGTCATAGCTGGTCTGCATGGCCGAGGCGGGCTGGCCTGCCGACCAGCCCTGATCCTGCTTCAGCAGGGTGAGCGCAAGCTGGTCGGGATGCTGCACGCGCATACAGCCCTCGGTCTCGGCGCGAATGGGCTCGGTGAACAGGAACTTCTGCGTCGTGTCGTGCATGTAGACGTCATGCTGGTTGGGGAACACGAACTTGACGCTGCCTAGCACATTGTCAGGTCCCGGCGGCTGATAGATGTTGAGACTGCGAATGTCGATGCGGCTCCAGTCAAGCCCGGAGGGGGTCTATCTCTTGGTTGCCGACACTGATGCGAAGGTTGTTACGCTGCAGGACCCTCTCGGCTCATCCTATCGTCTCTGGCTGAGCACCCTTGGTGAGCCTGCGAATCGAAGCTCGAAATTTTTAATAAAGTCTGAACTAGATAGGCGCTGATATGAGGGAACTTTGGGTTTTGACCAGGCCCTGGCTGACGAAGAAAAATATGCCCCTTGGACGGGACCGGGTGAACGAGGGTGAGGGAGGTCTCCACCTTATGCCGCGCCGCGGCGGTCGCGCTTGCGAGCGTACTCTCAGCCTGCGCTTCGAGCGGTGCTACCGTTCCGTCGTCCCAATTCCTCACCAGCCAAACCTCTCCTGACGCACTGAAAAGCACCTCCGCTTCTGTCGACGCACCGACAGATGTCGCGAGCCTACCCGGCGAGTCGAAAGAGGTAGCGGACCCGTTCGAGAGGATGAACCGCACGGTGTTCGAAGGTAACCAGCGCTTCAATCATACAATCGTTTATCCGGTGGCTAGGGCCTATCGCGAAACGGTACCGGAGCCCGTCCGCGATTCGATCGGAGCTTTCGCTGGCAATCTCACCGAACCCATAATCTTCGCCAACGACGTCCTGCAACTGCGCTTGGGGGCCGCGGCAACGACCTTCGGGCGCTTTGCCATGAATTCAACCCTTGGCATTGGTGGCCTTTTCGACGTCGCGACGAAGGAAAATCTTCCGCGCCAATCCGGCGATCTCGGACAAACACTTTATGTTTGGGGCGTACGCGAAAGCCCTTACCTCGTCCTGCCGATTATTGGGCCGACCAACCTACGCGATCTAGTTGGAACGACTGCCGAACTCGCCACTGCGATCCCCGCCGGAGAGTTCGTGGAGTTGCTGCCAACCCAGGTTGCTTTCGCGGTCAACAACCTAGGCGTCGCGGGCTCGGTTGCGAGCCCCTTCACGCAATTGAGCCAAGCCGACCAGATGCAAGAACTCGAGGATAGCTCGCTCGATTTCTATGCCATGCTTCGCAGCGTTGTGGATCAGAAACGGCAGGCGGAACTGCAGGAGGCACTCGAAACAAGCGGCTGGACAGCCTCCCGCTTTGCGGCCAGTCCAGTGGAAGGACCCGAGGCGGTGTCGGTCTCGACCGCCTCCCTGTTGCAGGTACCGATTCTCATGACAAAGGAGCAAGAATTAGTGGCTAATACGTTCCAAGGCGGGCAATAACTGGCTCGCGAACCCGCTACTTGCAATGTTGTTATCTTCAGGCCTGTTACCTGGACGCGGCGAAAGGCAGCGCGCTAACAAGGACGATTTCAAGTTTCTGGTCGAAGGCGACGACAGGCTCTTCAACCAATATGGCGTCATCCTGGTCAATACCGGCGAAGCACCCGAATGTGAAGGCCAAGGCTCACCGGCCCCGAAGGATAAGCCGCAATCGGAAGCTATAAGATCGACGGCCAGCAGCTCTTTCCGAACGTCCGTCCGCAGGCCTGATCAGCGCGCCCCTTACGCAGCATGCAACACTAACAGCCAATCAGGAACGTTTGGATTCGTGACCATGGCGGCACTCGCTCAGGCTTATCTGATAGTCTGATAGTCTTCTGACCTGGACTGTCTTCCGCTTTGGGTCACAAGCTGAAAAACTCACATCGCGCATATGGTTTCCGGTTTTCCCTCGACGGGGTCTCAGGAAGTCAATCTTGGGGCCCAACTACTCAATGAACGTGTTTTTGGGACCATACCAAGCGCCTGAGCCCAGTAGCGGCATTATCAAGTGCCACGACCAGGCAAAGAGCCTTGGGTACACTACCACACAGCCCCCGAGGGGGTATACACCGGACCCCCTTTTTGAAAAATGCCGCTCCCCTGGGAGTGCCGTTAGACGGTGCCTTCCCAATTAAATTTATATCTGCTTTAGCTCAGTTTACTGACCCCAAGGAGCTTTGTCGGTTTAGTCCGCTTGGTGCCAGTAGTGGACATCGCCCTTGGTCTTTGTTTGTGGGCGTGATCGATTTTGGTGACGGCGCGGATCATTTCAATGGTGGAGCGAATGTACGGTGGTCGGGGCGCATGCCGATCCATTGAAGCAGGGTCAGACTTAATGCCGCAGCAGCGACAGGAGGAGCGCCAGCGCGAGCAGCGCGGCCACACCCTGCCAGAATTGGAGCGGGGAACGTTCATAGAGCGTCCGAGGCCGGCGGACCGCAGCCGGGGCGCGCGCCGGTCCCGCCTCCATCTCCACCGCGAATTCGATCATGTCGCGAAAACGTTGGGTGGGATCGATTGCGATCGCTCGCCCGAGTGCGGCCTGGAGCCACGCAGGGAGATCCGGGCGCAGTGCGGAGAGCTCCTGCGGCCGGTCTCGGCGCGGCGGGCTGGTGGCGTCGGCATTGCCGTAAGGGAACTCCCCGGTGAAGGCGCGAAACATGGTGACGCCCAGCGCATAAATATCGGTTCCTTCGTTTCCGGGTTCGCCGGCGAACAATTCAGGCGCCATATAGCCAGGGGTACCCGGGATGTCTTCGGGCGGGAAGTCCTCCAGTCCGGGTACGCGCACCACCCCGAGATCGATCAGCTTTAGCGATCCGCCACCCTCGAGAATCACATTGTCCGGCTTGATGTCGCGATGGATGATGCCGGCGCGGTGTAGCGCCGCCGCAGCCCGTGCCAGCTTGACCGCGATATTTCGTCCTTCCTCTAGACCCAGCGACGGGCGACGCCTGAGCCGCGTCTCTAGAAGCTCGCCTTGATAAAGCGGCATGACCGTGTAGAGGCAGGTCTGCCGCCCCGGCGGCAACTCGATAATGTGGCCGAGCCAGGGGCTATTCACGCGCGCGCCCACCCAGGCCTCGCGGACGAATGCCGCGCGGTGGATGGCCATGGCGGCCACCTGGGGCTTGGGGAACTTCAATGCCACCTCGCCGCCCTCGACCTCATCCACGGCACCGAACAGGCGGCTGTATCGCCCGTCGGACAGCGGCACTTTGAGCACAAAACCATCGATCGTCTCGCCGCTAAGCGGCACCGGGATCAACGGCAGTTGCATGATGGTGGTGCCGATGTCAGTGGATTCCGCCGTCGGCAGGCCAACCACGTCCAGCACCAAGGCCGTACAGTTGTCGGCGCTGCCAGATTGAAGCGCGGCCGTGACCAACGCGCGGGCGGTATCCCGGGGAGCAGAGCGCTCGCGCAAGAGGTCGGCGATGCTCTGGTCCGTCAGGAATCCGTGCACGCCATCGCTGCACAGGAGAAAGCGATCGTGCAGCGCCACCGGCTGGGTGGCGTAGTCCAGTCGCACCTCCGCCTCGACGCCCAGCGCGCGGTAAAGGGTCCGCGACCGACCGGTGCCTCCGCGGACGTGGTCAGTGGTGAGGCGGGTCAAGCGGTCACCGCTCAGCCGGTAGGCGCGCGTGTCCCCGACATGCAACAAGTGGGCGATGCGACCGCGTAACACCAGGGCCGTGAAGGTGCATCCCATTCCCGCGAGCGCGGGGTCGTGGTGACCTTGGGCATGGATCCAGCCATTGAGCGCACTCACGATCCTGGCCGCCGCGCGTCTCACCTCCATCGTTTCGGGCAGGTCGCAAAATCCATCGAGAAAACCGCGCACAGCGGTCTCGGCCGCCACGCGACCGCCCTTTGCGCTTCCAATTCCGTCGGCAATCGCCGCCACCACGTCTCGGCGCGGCTCGGGCAGTTCCGCACCGAAAACGGCGCCGGCGAAATCCTCGTTGTGTTTACGTGGCCCAGTCTTCGAGAAGAACCCGACGCTTGCGTTAACGCCGGCGACACGTTCGACCATCGCCGTTGCTCCGATTTCGCCGGGCGACGGGCAGCCTGGATCGTGTCCCGGTGCGGGGGCCATTGCAGTTCCGGAGCGCGGCTTCAATTCTCTAGCCTGCAACGATCATAGAGAAAATGACCGGCGGTGCTCGACGCAATGATTACCGTGAGGTTCCCGGATTTGCGGTCGAGCGTGTAGTTGCCGCCGTCTGCCCCATCGTGCCACGAAATCTCTGCGTCGCTAATGCGGGCCGGATTGGAATCCACAGTGCGCCTATCATAGTCAATTTTAATCTGCCAGCTCACGCCGCTGGTCGGATTGGTGCAGGTAATCGCGGTCTCGCTGGCCTGCGCCTGACCGTTAATGGCGAAAACGGCTATGCCAGTCGCCAAAGCAGCAATCCACGGCCGGCTCACGAACATGGTTGCACCTGCATGGCTCTTTATCCCCTCACTTACTCAGATCGCGAGTTGGCAAAGAATGCCGCGCGAGTAGGCCCACTTGCCTATTTTATGTGCAGAATATCGCCGGTAATAAAAAAAACGCTGCAGAAAACACCGTCGGATCAAGGCGCCCATATGGCATGACTTTTGCGTTGATTTCTGAGCGTCATCTGGACTCCCTTGCCATCGGCATCGGTACGCCTTCGAGCAATCTAACATGGGGGGAATTAAATGGCACTTGTAGCATCACCACAATGGCTAGATACGGGAGACAATGCCTGGCAGTTGGCCGCTGCGACTTTCGTCGGGTTGCAAAGCATTCCCGGGCTAACGGTTCTTTATGGCGGCATTGTCAAGAAGAAATGGGCGATCAACTCCGCCTTTATGGCGATATACGCTTTCGCCTCGGTCCTGGTCGTCTGGGTTCTGTTCGACTACAACATGGCGTTCGGGCCTCAATGGTTCCCCTTCTTAGGCAAGCCGGGTTTGGCAACGTCGGCCTTGTTTACCACCGGTCAGGCCACAATTCCGGCTGCAGCCTCGGGCATGCCGCCCCTTGCCTTCCCAATGGCCACGTTAATGTTCTTCCAGTTCGTGTTCGCGGCCATCACCGTCATCATCCTCGGCGGCTCAGTACTTGGCCGCATGAACTTTACTGCGTGGATGATCTTTTGCCCAGTATGGATGACCCTCGTCTACACGGTGGGTGCGTTTAGCCTGTGGGGCGGCGGCTGGCTCGCGGCAGCGGGCGCGGCAGACTTCTCGGGCGGCTATGTTATCCATCTTGCTGCAGGTACGTCCGGATTTGTCGCTGCGGCGGTGATCGGCCCACGCTTACAGCAGGATCGCGAATCATTCCCACCCAATAGCTTGTTGGTCACGTTGGTCGGTGCAGGGATTCTCTGGCTTGGCTGGAACGGCTTCAATGGAGGCGATCCGTACTTCGCCAACGCGGATGCAGGCGCGGCGGTTCTCAACACCAACACCGCCACCGCAGTGGCGCTTCTGGTCTGGACGCTGATGGACAAGATGGCCTATGGCAAACCGTCGGTCATCGGCGCTGTCAACGGCATGATTGCGGGCTTGGTGGCCATCACTCCCGCGGCTGGCTTCGTCGATGGGTGGGGCGCCATTATCATTGGTGTGTGCGCCGGTATCATCCCGTGGGCCAGCATGAACTGGCTGCAAAAGACCAAGTTGATGATGAAGGTGGACGATACATTGTCGGTATTTTCCACACATGGTATCGCCGGCCTCATGGGCGGTATGCTTGTGGGCGTCCTCGCCAACCCGGGCATGTTCATGTATATCGGCACTGACAAGGACGCGCCTGGCTTCAGCGTCACAGGCTTGCTCTACGGCAACTCCGGACAGCTCCTACTTCAGGCCGAGGCTGCCGCCTTCATTATCGTGTACAATGTGATAGCGACCTACATCATCCTCAAGGTCATCTCGTTGATCGTCCCACTGCGCATGGATGAAGCGACCCTGAAGGTGGGCGACGACGCGGTTCACGGCGAGACCGCTTATGCGATTGGGGCGGAAGGCGAGTAGTCGGAAGATCGGCGATGAAGCACTCCATAGGGAGCGGTCCTACGTAGTGACTTAAGATCACCCGTAATTCCCACTCCCGCGAGATTGCAGCAGGAGGGGTGGCCCGTGTCTCAAGGCAACCCCTCCAATGCCCTTGGGGTAGCATGTACTTGATGGAAACAGGGGGCAACGATGGCAAACTCGGACTCGGACAAAGAAGTCTTCGTCGGTCGTCGCAAGGCCTATTTGGAGCAGGATTTTGATCCTGGTTATTACCCCAGTTCGATGCCGCTTGATGTCCGCTTGTCCCGTGCCACCGAATATGCGGCATATCAGCTTGGCCAAATCAATCGGAAGCTAGATCAACTCATTGATGCAGCCGAGCAAATCGCACGAAGTCGTACGACGACGCCCATCGACTAAGTGACCCCTGTGAGGGTCGGGTCGAGATACGCGGACGGACTAAACGCGACGAGGCCAAGCGCTGCCACTCCCTCCAAGAGAAACTTGGTCCGCTGATAGTTGGTTCAGATTTGGCCGCCGGCATATCAGCGCGCGGCGATGTAGACATCTCTGAGGACGTTCGATTCCATTTCTAAATCATCCAGTCGGCGTTTGATGATATCGCCGATGCTGACGATGCCGACGAGCTTGCCGTCAGAGAGTACAGGCAGATGCCGGACGCGATTTCGCGTCATCACGTTCATGGCATGCTTCAGGCTGTGTTCCGGTGCCACAGGGAAAATGGAATGTGTCAGAATATCCGTCACCGGCAACGAAACCGCGAGCGTCCCATGGCGGGCTATCGCACGGACGATTTCGCGCTCCGATATGATGCCGGCGATCACATCCCCGCTTGTTACGATCAGCGCGGCTATCCCATGCATTAGCATCTGATCAGCGGCGCTCTTGAGCGTCGCATTTCCGCTAATCGTGACCACATCTCTACCTTTGCGGTCCAGAATCGCTTGAATGCTCATGGATCAATCTCCTGCTGAACCCCGAAGCTGAGGTTCGTGGGGCGCCAACTGCGCACGACGCGCTCTCCCTGTCGAACCACCCACGATTCCGCCCTGGCGTCGCCCTGCTTGCGCCATCGGAGCAGCAATCAATGCGGCAGCCGGACATGCAGACATGCAAAAGCTGTACCACGATCTGTGAGCTGAAAATCGCAATAAATAACAAAGAGAACTGGTCAACGATAGGATCAAGACCCCAGGGCGCCGGTAGCACTGACGTAAAATTCACCAACCAGCCCATGGCCGATGCAAATCGCCAATGATCCCGGCGCACAGATCGAAATGGTTACACTTTACGACGCCGCCCCGGCGACGTTTAAATGAAAGGTGTCACTGCGTTGACAACCTGGTGTGTTTTTGGCCGGCGATGAGCGCTTTTAGAACGGTTGCAGCGCTAACATTCAGGCGCCCACCAATGTCCCTAAGAGAGTGTCCTGCCGACCGCAGACGTAGAGCCTGCGTTCGAAGTGTGTCGTCGATCACGCATCTCCGACCAATTCGCTTGCCCTGCGCCCGCGCACGCTGTTGTCCCGCGATAATTCTTTCTCTGATAATTTCCCGCTCGAACTCCGCAAAAACGCCGAGCATCTGGAATAGCCTTTTTCCTGACGGCGTGCTGGTGTCGATCGCCTGTCTGTGAACGTAAAGAAATATGGGCTTGGCCGTCTGAGCGGGACCACCTTACTGAACGTGTCAAAGGTGCATCGCTAGGCTGAGTCGTCCTCGTTGACGGGTTTTGCGGAGCCCGAGGGATCTTCGCGCGAGCGTACAAGCGGCAGGAGGATGCCATGGGAATAATGATCGTCCGGCATAAGGTGAGGGACTAGGGCCAATGGCATCCCATCTCCGACGGACATGTCGAAATGCAGAGGGCGGCCGGCCTTATCAAGCCCGAGTTGGGCCCGGGTTGGATACCATACCTTTCGCGCAGCCTGCTTTGAACTCATCCTACGAAATTTTGCCGTCGGAACTTAAAATGCCTTTGTTACGAAAGCGGGTACGCTCGCCCGCATGAAAGCCTTCTCTGGTTGTTCCCACCCGCCACCAAGCGCCTGAAACAGGCTCACCGCGTCCGTCAACTGTGTCAGTTGATCCTGCGTCAGCGTGGCTTCCGCGGTGAACAGGTTTTGTTCCACCAGCAGTACTGCGGTCAGATTAATTGTCCCTCCATGCAATTGATCCTCGGCCACGTTGAAAGCGCCACGATAGCTGGCGACTGCCTGTGCTTGTTCATGCACCTGCAAGCTCGTTTTTTGGACTGCGATGAGAGCGTTCTCTACGTCCGAGAACGCAGATAGCACTGCCTTGCGATAGACCTCCAGATATTGCAGCTGTAGCCCTCTCTCCTGCTTCAGTTGGTTTTTCAGGAGAAAGCCCTCGAAGATGGGCTGTGTCACACCGGCTGTGAGAGTATAGAACCAGGCATTGGGCACGAACAGCATCGCAAGGTTTTGGCTTTGAACGCCGGTCTCACCGGTCAACGGTATCTGTGGAAAGAAGGCAGCGCGCGCTGACTCAACGCTGAAGTTGGAGGAAGCAAGTTGCGCTTCAGCCTGGCGAACATCAGGGCGTTGATAAAGCACTTCTGAGGGCAGACCGGGCGTCACGCGTGGGATTGTGATTTGCGCCATTCCCCCGCCACGTACCCTAAAATTCTCCGGTGGGCGCCCGATCAGCACGGCGAGCGCGTTCATATTCTGTCGCAATGCCACTTCAAGGGGCGGGATCGTAGCGCGCTGGGTCCATACCAGCGCTTCCTGTTCCGACACCTCGAGCTGTGTTGCTGTTCCGCCGGAAAATTGATGTTGGACGACAGTGAGGATCCGCTCGGCATCGGCCAGGTTGTGACGCGCGATGCGCAGCTGATCTTGAGCGGCCAACACCTGGAAATAGGCGTTGGCTACGCTAACGACTGTTGTAAGGGCTACGACCTCTTCATTGTACCGGCTGGCGGCTGCAGTTTCCTCGGCCGCGTAAAGCGTAGCGCGGTTTTTGCCCCAAAAGTCGACCATGTAGCTTGCGGTTAGATTAAGGTTGTAAAGGGAGAACGTCGGAGGGCCGGGTGATTTGCCGCCCCGGCCACTGCTAGTGCCAGTTCCACTGATACTGCTCGTGCCTACGCTGCCAGCTGTTGACTCGCGCACGCTCTCGGCTGTTCCGTTCCCAATGATCGTCGGCAACAGAGGGGAACCAGCGATCCCTACTAGCGCATCAGCTTGAATGATTTGAGCAATGGCCACCGCTATATCGAGGTTAGAGACTTGGGCCTGCTCCATCAACGCGGTGAGCTCTTTGGAATGGAAACCGCGCCACCAATCTAAAGCTGGAACGGCGGCTTCTGGCGCGCGTGGCGCCTCGTCATAGTTCTTCGGAACGACAAGTCCGATTTCAGGATGTTCACTGCCCAGGATGCAACCAGACAGTGCAGAAGCCAGCATCACCGTGCAAAGGCCTGGAATGAGGCGAGTCCAACGTTTGAGCGTGGAAACGAAGGCGTAGGACTTCGATGCTACACCAAGCATTTATCACCCAGCCAAGCTGCAGTTGTGATCGCATCGTCAGACCTCGCACACCCCCACGACAGCCGGTCCTCCGATGCCGGCATCATTTTAGAGTAAAGCCCAATCGAGTGGGGGCAATACGGGCGTGGTGAGCCTACTATCCCACAGTTTCTTCGCACCCCCCTTGCCCCAGGCATTTATTCGCCTAGTTTGACATTGGTTTCGGTTGCGAGCGGAAAATGGTGGCCCACCGGAGCCGCTGGCACCAAAGCCGGAATTGGTCGATATACAAATAAATTACGGGGGTGGTGTACAGCGTCAGCATCTGGCTAAGGACGAGGCCGCCGACGATGGCAATGCCGAGTGGTCGCCGCAGCTCGCTGCCCTCGCCTATGCCGATCGCCAAAGGAAGCGCGCCCAGCATAGCGGCCATGGTGGTCATCATGATCGGCCTAAAACGTAGCAGGCAGGCTTCGTGAATCGCTTCCAACGCAGACAGGCCACGCGTGCGTTGCGCGTCAAGCGCAAAATCAATCATCATGATCGCATTTTTTTTGACGATGCCGATCAGCAGGATCACGCCGATAAGCGACATGATGCTGAATTCCATTCCGAATGCCATGAGCGCCAGCAACGCGCCCACACCCGCAGAAGGCAACGTGGAAAGAATTGTCAGCGGATGGAAATAACTTTCATACAGAATGCCGAGGACGATGTAGATCGTGACCAAGGCTGCCAAAATTAGAAAAGGCTGATTCGCTAGAGAATCCTGAAAGGCTTTCGCAGTCCCCTGGAACGTGCCGTGGATCGTTGCCGGGACACCAAGCCGAGTCATCGTAGCCTCGATGAGGTCGACAGCAGTGCCGAGCGAAACACCCGGCGCCAGATTGAATGATATTGTGTTCGCGACGAAAAGACCTTGGTGATTGACAGCAAGCGGTATGGCACCCGGTCCGAAATGTGAGACAGCAGATAAGGGAATCATCGTCTCACGGCTCGTACTGACCGCGGAGCCAGTCGACGCGGTGGCATGACCGATGGTGCCGATGGAATTCGTCGCTAGATTTCGAGCGGCGTCCGACGCAATGGTGTTGACAGCTACTGACTGTCCTTGTGCGATGGCGGTACCAGCCACGGCGTTGGTCGCTTGCGAACCTCCAACCGCGCCACCTGAGGTGCTGACGTAAACATCGTTCAGAGTTTGTGGGTTTTGCCAATATTTTGGCGCTACCTCCATGATGACATGGTACTCATTGCGAGCTACGAAGATGGTCGAGACCTGACGCTGACCGAAGGCATCGTAGAGCGTGTTGTCGATCTGGCTGACGGTAAGCCCCAAGCGAGCTGCCGTGTCTCGATCGATAACCAGGTTGGATTCAAGGCCCTTATTCTGTTGATCGCTGTTGACGTCGGCCAGTTGGGGCTCGCCCTGCAGCGCAGTTGTGATCTTCGGACCCCATTCATTGAGCTCGGCAAACGTCGCGCCTTGCAACGTATACTGGTATTCCGCATTGCCTTGACGGCCCCCGACACGAATATCCTGCGCGGCCTGCAGAAACAGCGTTGCCCCCGGCACGACAGCAAGCTGCGGGCGCAGGCGGTCGATAACCTGATCAGCCGAGAGCTTACGTTCACTGAGCGGCCGCAAGGAAATATACACGTTACCCGAATTAGTCGATCGGCCTGAAGCCCCGCCACTTCCGCCTCCCGTGAAACCCACGACAGTGTCCACCGCAGGGTCATTCTTAATGATCGAGACGAACTGCGTGAGCTTCTGCTGCATCAGCTGGAATGAAATGCTTTGATCCGCCTGGATGGAGCCCATCAGCCGCCCGGTGTCCTGCTGCGGGAAGAATCCCTTCGGGATGATGTCGTAAAGATAAAAGTTGAGACCGATGGTCGCGAGTAGAATCAACATCACCAAGCGCCGATTTCGGAGCGCAAAGGCCAGCGTCCGACGGTAGCCGTTACGCATAGCTTCGTAGAAGCGCTCGCTCGTCAGATAGAGCCATCCATGCTGCCCCCGATCCCTGCGCAGCAGCACCGCGCACATCATTGGCGTGGTCGACAACGACAACGCCAGCGAAATCAGAATCGCTACCGAAATCGTCACCGCGAATTCGCGGAACAAGCGGCCGACGATGCCGCCCATTAGAAGAATGGGAATAAACACGGCAATGAGGGAGATGCTCATCGAGACGACGGTAAAGCCGACTTCTTGCGCGCCACGAATGGCTGCATCCACGCGCGACATACCAGCCTCGATATGGCGTGAGATGTTTTCAAGTACGACGATGGCGTCGTCGACAACGAAGCCGGTAGCGACCGTCAGGGCCATTAGTGAAATATTGTCGAGACTGTACCCCAACAAATACATGATCGCGAACGTTCCGATCAGCGACACCGGTACCGCCACAGTCGGTATCAGCGTGACGCGACCGTTGCGAAGAAAGGCAAAGACCACGAGGATCACGAGGACACTTGCGATCATCAGCGTCCACTCGACATCGCGCAGCGATGATCGGATGGTCCTCGATCGGTCCAAGGCCACGCCAAGATCGATGGCCGGCGAGATCGAAGCTCGCAACTGAGGCATTAGAGCCATCACCCGATCAACGATGCCAATGACATTCGCGTTGGGTTGACGGAATAGCACCAGCAAGACGGCCGGCTTACCGTCGGCGAGACCCGCATTGCGAATATCCTCGACCGCGTCAGACACCTCGCCGACATCCGATAGGTGTACTGGCGCACCATTGCGGTAGGCGACAATGAGCGGTCTGTAAGCCTCCGCGTCGTTGGCTTGGTCGTTGGCGTAGATTTGGTAGCGCCGGTCTGCGACATCAATTCCACCCTTCGGGCTGTGGGCATTGGCAGCGCCAAGCGCCGCGCGCACATCTTCCAGGCCGATGCCATAATTGTTGAGCGCCTGGGGAATAAGGTCAACGCGCACAGCTGGGAGCGAGCTGCCGCCGACGATCACTTCGCCAATCCCATCAACCTGTGACAACTTTTGCGCCAGCACCGTGGACGCTGCGTCATACAGTTGACCGCGCCTCAAGGTGTCTGAAGTCAGGGTCAAAATCATAATCGGAAAATCAGCCGGGTTGACCTTATGGTAGGTAGGGTTCGTCCTAAGACTTGTTGGCAAGTCGGCGCGTGCTGCATTGATTGCAGCTTCCACGTCGCGCGCTGCACCGTTGATGTCGCGATCGAGGCCAAACTGCAGATTGATCCGTGTTGATCCCACCGAACTCGACGAGGTCATCTCGGTGACGTCGGCGATTTGCCCAAGATGTCGCTCAAGAGGACTGGCGACAGTAACGGCGACATCCTCGGGACTCCCCCCTGGCAATGTCGCCTGAACCGAGATGGTCGGAAAGTCGATCTCAGGCAGTGGGGCGACAGGAAGTTGGAAAAAGGCAACAGCCCCAGCTGCTGCGAGTCCGAACGTCAGAAGGGTCGTCCCTATCGGTCGGTGAATAAAGACGGCCGAGAGGTTCATCACGCGTTTCCGATCTCGCTCGTCCGACCGACGTCAATTGACTGTCCAGTGAGGCGCGTCGCAAGTCGGTCAAACCACAGATAAATCACCGGTGTAGTAAACAAGGTGAGCAGCTGACTAACCAAAAGACCGCCAACAATGGAGATTCCAAGTGGATGCCTGAGCTCGGAGCCTGTACCTGTCCCCAACATCAGGGGCAACGCCGCCAGTATCGCGGCGAGCGTGGTCATCAGGATCGGTCGAAAGCGCAACAGGCACGCTTGGTAGATTGCTTCGCGCGGTGGTCTACCCTCATTGCGTTGTAAATCGAGCGCGAAGTCGATCATCATGATCGCGTTCTTCTTGACGATGCCGATCAGAAGGATAATGCCAATGATTGCAACGACCGTGAGATCCTCGCCGGCTATCATAAGAGCCAGCAGCGCACCAATGCCGGCTGATGGCAAAGTCGATAGAATTGTGATCGGATGGATGTAGCTCTCATAGAGCACGCCCAACACGATATAGACGGTAACGATCGCCGCCAGAATGAGGAACAACTGGTTCGACAATGAAGACTGAAAGGCCAGCGCTGCGCCTTGGAAACTGGCGACCATGCTCGGTGGAAGTTCAATGTCTGCCTCTGCCTGTTTGATCGCGGCAACTGCCTCTCCTAGCGACGCACCCTTTGCGAGGTTGAAGGATATCGTGCTTGAGGGGAATTGTCCGAGATGCGTGATCAGCAGCGGTGCCGTTTCCACGTGCGTCTTTGCCATCACATCAAGCGGCACGGGCGTGCTGCCGACCGATGACGGCAGGTAGATCGAAGACAGCGACTGCAGAGACGTTTGAAGAGTCGGATCGGCCTCCAGGATCACGCGGTGTTGGTTGGAACTGGTGAAGATGGTGGAGACGATGCGCTGCCCATACGAATCGTAGAGAGCATTGTCGATCGTTGCTGGTGTGATGCCGAAGCGCGCGGCTTGCTCCCGGTCGATGTCTACGAAGACAGAAAGCCCATGAGCCTCGAGGTCGCTGGAGACGTCGGCAAGTTGTGGAACTTTTCTAAGTTGGTCGATTAGCCGCGGCGTCCACTCGGCCAGCTCAGTGCCGTTCGCATCTTCCAGGATAAATTGATATTGGGCACGGCTGACCGTTCCTTCAATCGTCAGATCTTGAACTGGCTGCATATGAAGGGTGATGCCCTGAAGAGATGCCGTGCTCTCCTTAAGCCGCCGCATAACTGCAGTAATGTCGGACGCGCGCTGATCCTGCGGTTTAAGATTGATTAAAATCCGGCCACTATTAAGTGTCGTGTTGGTTCCGTCCACGCCAATGAATGAAGACAGGCTCTGAACATTAGGGTCTTCGAGAATGACTTTCGCCAGCGCTTGTTGACGCTCAGCCATGGCCGCGTAAGAGATCGACTGGGGTGCTTCTGAGATAGCTTGTATGACACCGGTATCTTGGAGAGGAAAAAAACCCTTCGGAATCATGACATAGAGCAGGACAGTCAGCGCAAGCGTAGCTAATGCTACGAGCAGCGTGAGCGTCTGGCGATTGAGCACCCAAGTGAGCATACGGCCGTATGCATTGATCAGGCGATCGAACCATTCGCGGCTGTATCTTTGAAATGCATTCTCGCGAGCGTCGGCTGGAGGCCGCAGCAACTTGGCGCAGGCCATCGGTACCAATGTGAGTGCCACCACCCCCGAGATCAGAATGGTAACCGACAGCGTGATAGCAAATTCCTTAAATAGCCGCCCAACCACATCACCCATGAACAGGAGCGGGATCAGCACAGCAATCAGCGACACCGTGAGAGAAATGATTGTGAAGCCAATCTGCTTCGAACCTTTCAAGGCAGCCCGAAGCGGGGTCTCGCCCTCTTCAAGGTAGCGGGAGATGTTCTCGATCACCACGATGGCATCATCGACCACAAAGCCGGTCGCGATAGTCAAAGCCATCAAAGTGAGGTTGTTGAGACTGAAACCCCATAGGTACATGACACCGAGCGTGCCAACCAATGATAGCGGCACCGAGAGGCTCGGAATCAAGGTTGCGCGCGTGCTACGCAGAAATACGAAGATCACCATTACGACGAGAAACACGGATAGCAGAAGTTCAGATTCGACATCCCGCACCGACGCGCGGATGGTCAGGGTCCGGTCAGTTAGAACGGCCACATCGATTGCTGCAGGTAGCGAGGCCTGCAGCTGCGGTAGCTCAGCCTTGATTCTGTCTACCACTGCGATGACGTTGGCCCCTGGTTGCCGTTGGATGTTCAGAATGATAGCTGGCACCGTGTTCATCCAGGCACCGAGTTTGTCATTCTCGGCTCCGCTGATGACATCGCCGACATCGCTGAGCAGCACCGGTGAGCCGTTCTTGTAGGCGATCACTAGCGACCTGTAATCTTTCGCGCTTCTAATCTGATCATTGGCGTTAATCGTATAAGCGCGCGAGGGACCGTCGAAGCCTCCCTTCGGAGTGTTGACGTTAGCGTTGCTAAGAGTGGTGCGAAGGTCGTCAATGTTGAGGCCGTAGGCGGCCAGCTTGCGAATGTCGGCGCGGACACGCACTGCCGGTCGTTCACCGCCAGCGAGGCTGACAAGTCCGACACCGGGAAGCTGGGAGATCTTCTGCGCCAGACGCGTATAGGCGACTTCCTGCACCTCCGGCAAAGGCATGGTCTTAGAGGTCAGGCCCAGCGTCAATATCGGTGCGTCGGCCGGATTCACCTTGGCATATATCGGCGGGGCCGGAAGATCCGCGGGCAGCAGGTTGCCGGCAGCGTTGATGGCGGCCTGCACTTCTTGCTCTGCGACATCAAGCGAGATGTTGAGACTGAACTGAAGCGTAATGACCGAGGCGCCCGCACTACTCGTCGAGCTCATCTGATTGAGACTTGGCATTTGACCGAATTGGACTTCCAGCGGCGCCGTTACGGACGACGTCATTACGTCTGGGCTCGCACCGGGATAGAAGGTCTGTACTTGGATGGTTGGATAATCGACCTCGGGCAAAGCGGCGACCGGCAGAAACTGGAAGGCAAGTATGCCGGAGAGCATGATCGCCGCCATCAGCAGCGTCGTCGCCACCGGCCGCTCGATGAAGGGCCTTGACGGGTTCATTGCGTTGACCCGTGGTTGTGATGCCGCTGCTTGCCGTTTGATTGGTCCGGCTGTGTGGACTTCGTGGGCTCTGAGGACTTGCTGCCATCGGCTTCGGTCCCCATGCTGATCTTGGCGCCATCACGCAGTTTGTCGGCCCCGTCAACGACAACGAGATCGCCGGGGGCAAGTCCGGAGCGGACCTCCACCCGGTTGCCATCGGTAACTCCCAGGACGACGGGACGGACTGATACGGTATTGTCTGAATTGACCATATAGACGAAGGTGCCTGGCGCGCCGCGCTGAATGGCGGCCGTTGGCATTACCGTTACATCTTTGTGCGTATCAACGAGCAGTCGGACATTGACAAACTGATTTGGAAAAAGGGTCCTTGCATCGTTCGCAAACTGAGCGCGTAACTTGATCGTCCCAGTCGTCGGGTCAATCTGGCTATCGACTGCATGCAACTCGCCGTCGGCGAGCTTGTTTGTATCGCTGCGATCATAGATAGCCACCGGCAGCGTAGCGCCGTCGCGCAGCCGGCTTAACACGGCCGGAAGATTGTCCTCCGGTATTGTGAAGATCACCGTGATCGGCTGTATCTGCGTGATGACGACGAGGCCGTTGGTATCGCCTGGTGTCACATAATTGCCCTGGTCCACCAAGCGTAGGCCAACGCGTCCATCCAGGGGAGAGATGATGCGCGTATAGGCTAGGTTGACTTCGGCGGCCTGCACGGCAGCGCGGTCCGCCACCAAGGTGCCTTGATCCTGGGCCACAGTTGCCACCTGGTCTTCGAGAGTTTGGCGCGGTACAGCGTTCTGTGTGGCCAGTTTCTGGTATCGTTCCAGGTCAACCTGTGCGCCTTGGAGTAGGGCCTCGTCGCGCGCCAAATTCCCCTTCGCTAGAGCCAAGGCGGCTTCATAAGGTCGCGGATCGATCTCGGCGAGTAAGTCGTTCTTCTTGACGTCCTGACCTTCCGTAAAGTCGATGCGGATCAGGTAGCCGCTGATCTGCGTCCTAATCGTCACGGTCGCAAGTGAAGTCACGGTGCCGAGCTCGGTTAAGGTGACTCCGATATTCCCATTTTCGACCTTTGCAGAACCGATCGACATTTGTCCGGCATTCCGGCGATCGCCGGGCGACTGCTGAGAGGGTTCTTGTTGGCTCCACAAAACGGCCACTAACAACAGCTCCAAGACGAGTATGAAAAATAAAGCCTTAAGCGTCCGCGGCGCGCGTTTGGAAACTGGCTGAACAATGCCAGGAAGAGCCTTCTGCGCAGGTTGGAGTTCTTGGTTCATACTATCGTACCACCGGTCCGGTCGTCACTTCCGCCGTGACCGTCACCACGGCGGCAAGTACGGGTAGGCAAGAGCATGGGGTGAGCAACGAAGCCGGGTCGGCAGCATAGTCAGACTCATCGGGGCCAGCTTGCCGCCGCACGGGATGGGGCTCGGCGAGCTGGCTGCGCCCTGGGGACGACATTTGCGCGGCACTTGTCGAGATGACCTTCTACTGTACCTGATCGAAGGCCGTGCCGAACGCGCGTTGGCCACGGAGACGCGGAGCGACAGAGCGGTTTTCGCCTGTTCCAGAGCCCGATCATAGGTTTCGCGCGGGGCCTCGGAGCTTGAGCTCTCCGTCTTGAACCGAGCACGCAGTTTGTCCGCATCCGAGGGAGGCAACATGGCGGCGAGCCGATCGATGCGCACTTCGGCGGTGCGCGACCGCCTGGTGATTCGAAGCAGCGCAGCGCTAGGTACGAACCGACGACTACTGGAGCAGCAAGCATTCTTCCCAATAGACGCGCTCCTTGGCATGGATCGCTATCCCATACATCCAACAGACGTGCAATCGGGCGAGAGTCATCGGTCCCTTTTTTCAGCTCATTCGCCGTTTTCCCAAAGCTAAGAACACGGGAAAGAGGAAAACCCTGCGGCGGCCGTTCAGTTATCGCGTAACAGAGCTATCAATTGTGGCAAATCGTCATCTGGAAGAATTTGGGACCGAACCGTTGAGGAATGGGTCCGCCCCGCGGACGCGACTGTCGACATCGGACGTGCCTTAGCCGAGGCCCAAGGGCGGCCATCCGGAGGTTGCTGTCGACGACGAGGCTCATTAAACGTTCTGCAGCGCACTTCAGATCCTCGACCCGCAGCTTCGTCGCGTGGTACCGGAGTGGGGGCGGCGACGGCGCGAATAGGGCGTGCACCTAGCCGTTCAGATCACAACCTGATATTGGAGCTGCAAGCGCTCGTTATCAGGGGGGCTCGGTCCCATGCGGTGTCGCATGCTCATGCTCGCCGGTCTTGCGGCGGGGCTAATGGGTTTTGGTTGTGCCAAACGATCCGAAGACATCGCCGCCACGTATGTCTCGCCACCGAACTATAATCAGCTCAACTGCAGGCAACTCGCAGAAGAAGCCGCGCTGGTTTCCGAAAGAGCTTTCAACCTACGCGGTGAGCGCGACGACAGTAAGCACACTTGGGAAATAGTGCCTCCTTCGGGTGCTCCGGTCGTCTTCTGGCCGACGGCTTTTATGGTGAATGACCCAGCCCGGATGGCCGAATACACAAGGTTGAAAGGCGAGTTCGATGCCATCCTGCAAACTTCGGTGAAGAAGGGGTGCTCTACTAGATTCGAGGCCGCGCCCGACTCTATTAGATTCAAGGGAGAATAGACGTATGCGAGCAACTGGCCGTTGGCGAGCAGCGTATGAATTCGTTTGAAAACTTAAAGGGCGAATGCTGAAACTGCCGCCAGCGGACGAGCGCAATGACAGACGAATGCCGCATTGTATGCTGCCGCGAATGCAAGAAGCCGCTGACGGCTATCGACTGCTACGGCGGAGCTGCTGACAGGTTTCATGTCGTGCAATATTTGGTGGTCATCGGACGGCACTAAAAGGCGGTTGGCTGAAGAGGACCTCCGGGCACTTCACCATACGATGCACAATTAGCCGCGGTAAAAAAAGCGAGGGTGCCGGCCGAAGCCGACGCCCTTGCGCCAAAGAAGAAGCCCCACCGTTGGGGGGCGGGGCTTCTCCCAACTCTTTCGGATGGAGAAGTGATGGTGCAGCCCATCACGCACAGTGCATACGATCTTCGAGCAGCTTAATCGTGGCGGTTTGTAACAGACCGTTTCTAGGGCCGCTCTAGCAACCTTCCGAAACAAAAAAGTTTGAGGCGCCGAAACTGCTCGCGCTAGAGTCAAAGAAAAAGGGCGCCGGACAATTTCCCCTGGGTAACCTAAATTCATGTCGGCCACTAAGGGAGGGTCGGGACATGTTTGCCAAAGCGGGACTAAGGCCGATCGGCAGTGTGGTTGTTATCCTGGTTGCGCTTGGCGGTTTTCCTATCAGTCCTAAGGCCGCTGAGAACGGCAACTATTGCTGCACGAGTTTAGAGGACCGCATCTCCAAGCTCGAGGAGAAAACCAAAAAGGACGACGACAAGGTCTCCGTAACTGTCTCTGGCTGGGTCACCAAATCGGTTACTGGCTGGAGTGATGGCAGCGAACATCACCCCGATACGCCGAAAGAGTAATTTGCCCCGAGTTCGATGTGAAGGCGCCCCGTGGTAGCTTCAGCATGGGATAACGCACTCGATGGATGACGTTCGTATTGCTTTAGGCGTTGCGGCTTGCCTCACTACCTTTGCAACGGGCTGCGCCACCACCTCGGTCGGGCAGGTGCAGGAGGTCGGACCAGGGACCTACAGCATTGACGTCAGCGTCAGTCATCATGGGTTAGGAGGCCAATCGCAAGAGAAAAAGGCGCTGGACGCCGCCGTCGATAAGGCGGGCGAATATTGCCACGCGAAGGGGCAGAAACTCTTAATCACGCCGAACCCCGCGAGCCAAAACAACGTCACTTTCCGTTGCCTCTCCCCGGGCTAGGTTGTTGCGACGTGCCGGCCGATGCCGACCGGGCTGCTCGGCTTCCGCCCCTATCGCGGTAAGGCGCCTCACTCGTGACGCCCTCCGAGATCAAGGAAGGCTCGCCATCGCGCGCATTCTCGGGATAGGGCTGAGGGGCTACCGATGACCGCTCGGCCTGACAATACAGGGCGAGAGCAGGGGGCCGGTTCCGTAAGGGGCGCTCGGGAAACCCGAAGGGGTGCCCCACCTGGATGCGCGTCTTCGGAACTCTAATCGACGCCGCGGGTGGATTGGAAGTTGTAGTGCGAGCGTCATATGATGATCGAGGCTGAACTAAAACGAGGTAATGAACAGTGTGAGATTGGCGGCCTATCAACTTTTTTTGCCGTTCCTTACCTCGAAACAAGCGTGCCGTGGCACTGGACCGCGCTCAGGCTGAGACTGCAATAAAGATTGAGGATGCTCCGCGGCTTTCTCTTGAGATGCGCACGCCCTGTTGACGGCAGTCAGAGGTCACACATGGCCAGTAACGTCGCGCTCGATCCTCTCGTCCCAGGTCGTGGATGCGATGGCTGCACCCTCTGCTGCAAATTGATTGGTGTTATCGAGCTTGATAAGCCAATGGGCGTCTGGTGCGAACATTGCGATGTCGGCACCGGGTGCCGGATATATGAAACGCGGCCTCGTTCTTGCGAGGTGTTCAATTGCGCTTTCCTTACCCTCGACATACTGACCGAGGCTTGGCGTCCTTCTAAGTGCAAGATTGTTCTAACAGTCGAGTTGGGGGGTAAGAGGATGGTAGCTCACGTCGATCCAAGTCGGCCCAACGCTTGGAAGGCAGAGCCGTATTACGGGCAATTGAAGCGGTGGGCACGACTGGCCGTTCCAAAAAGACACCAGGTCGTTGTTTGCATTGGACGTCGGGCTATCGTGATCTTGCCAGACAAAGACGTTGATCTTGGTGTCATGGGCGATGACGAGGAGATCGTCACGCGCGAGATAGAGACGCCCATTGGCTTCGAGCTAAGGCCAATGAAAATCAAACCAAATGACCCGCGTGCAGCTAAGCGTCCCTAGACCCTGTTTTCCACGGACCATTGAAATTTCAAAACCTGGACAAACCTTTCGTTTCGCCGACGGCGCAGACGAGGGCGTGAGGTATCTAACTCTTAAAAGCAGGTCCAAGCTTCGAGTCCTTGTGCGCCCACCAATAATTCCAAAGGGTTAAGTTTGTAGATTCCAACGCTCCACTGTTGTCAGGTAACAATGTAGAGCCAGCCGCCACTCCCTTTTCACGTCAGACGCGGGCGGGTGGGGAAATATACGCACTGCCGGAACTGAAGCCGGGGGGGCACGGCTATCCCGGCTGGGGGGCAAGCTGATGACGGAGTATCATGCCAAGCTGTTTGCTCACGAACTTAGAGGCGCCTCCATCTTGCCTCAGAGCTATCGCCTACGCTCCGGTAGAACACCCCCGGTTTGTAACAGACCGTTTCCAGGGCTGCTCTAGCAATCCTCGGAAACAAAAAAGTAGCGGGTCGGACGCAGAAAATTTGTTCTCCCCGCGGGCGAGGTCCTATGCTGGCGGCTGGGTTCTCCAAGCCAGCCTCATTTTGAATTAAGCCAATGCTGCGCCCGCTGCCTAAACTTACTGCCTTCGTCATCCTTGTTTTGCCCGTGCTCGCTTTGGGCGGGTGCTCGCGTTCGTCGGCCGATACACGACCACCCCCAAACTTCAACGCATCCCTGAAAGGCTATGACAAGACGCTGACCCCGGAACAGCAAGCGGCCGCGATCGCGGACCTGCAGAAAGCGCAGGCTAAGCAACAGGGGGCGGGAGCCAACCAGAATGGCGCCCCTCCCTGATCGCCACTTGGCGCGATTGAAAGGGAAAAGGAATGAGGCCGGCGTGCGACGCTATCAGGATTACCGATGTCGCCCATGCAATGCCGCGCTGCCCGCGCCCTGCTCGATTGGACGCAGCCCGACCTTGCCGAGGCTTCCGGTCTCAGCCTTACAACGGTGGTCGATTATGAGAGTGGGCGTCGGCGCGTTTCTACCGAGGCTGCCGACCGAATGCGAGCGGCCCTAGAGGCGGCCGGCATCGAGTTCACCAATGGCAAGCGGCCGGGGGTGAGGATGAGGGGGTAGATTTTTCGGACATTGAGCGGACACAAAATGAAGCCTTCCGAGCTGTTCGCTTCGGAAGGTGGCAACTAACTGATTTTATTTAGATATTGGCGCGCCTGGCAGGGCTCGAACCTGCAACCCCCAGATTCGAAGTCTGGTGCTCTATCCGTTGAGCTACAGGCGCCCAGTGCGCTTTAGGTTATTGGCAGTAGTCCCAATAGCCCCGCGTCATGGATGGATCGGCCCAGTACCAGCAGAGATTTGGTGCCGGAGCCGCGGCCGAATAGGCGGCCGCCCCCAAAATGGTTCCAAGCGCAACGCCACCGATGACGGTCCCGTAGTAAGGCCGCTTGCTCCAATGTCGATAGGGCCGAACCACCACGACCTTCTTGTTATTCCAGTTCTTGTTGTTGTGCTTGTCGGCGACGACGATCGCGCCGCCGTCCGATGCCTTTGCGGCTTCGCTGGGAAGCGCCGGGTTGACCGTGGCGCTGTCGAGGCCTGCGGGATCTCTCAATTCACCCGGGACGCCGGCCGAAACCGAATTCAAGGGCATGGCGAGGCCCAACAGGAGAGCCGCCCCGAGCCAAGGCCCAAAGCGAACAGGGGATGATGTTCCAAACCGTGTCGATTTGCGGTCTTCATGCTTCATTGTATTCCTCCGGGTTGGATGGCTATCAACTCGCTTATTTACACGAAATGTACGCTTGGCGTCTTGCGGTTCCATAGAAGGGGCCGCCCCCCAGCCGTGCCAGGGCCATCTGGCCGCGGCAGGCGTGGTCGAGGACGCCCCGCACGGCGCCTTGAACCCGAGCTACGAAGCCATGAAGGCGGCATTGTGATGGCCCGTCGCAGGCTGAAATTACGGGAGCTCCTAGGTTAGCTCCAATCGCGCCTCCCATGACGCTCAGATCATGGCGGCGGGAAATGCTACTTTACCTGCGACCTGAGCTTGCTAGAGTGGGTCCATTGAACCAATGCCGCAGCCGAGCCCCGAACAGCTAGGTTAGCCGGTTCCGCGGCTTTAAGGGTTGAACATCGTGACTGGGCCGAGCGGCGATGCCCGCGCGGCTGCCATTCCTCCGCCTGACCCCAAGGGCAGGCGGAGCGAGACCGATGACTGCGGGGAAGGCGGCGGTCCGACGCAGGTAGCGGCCCGGGCGCTGCTGAACGCGCCGGTTGAGGGCCTGTTGGGGGCAGCCCAGGGCAAGAACGATGCGGGTGTGCGCGCCCGGCGCGGCGCGTCTCCAGTCTACGGGGCTCTCGATCTCGGCACCAACAATTGCAGGCTGCTCGTCGCCAGGCCCTCGCGCCGCGGCTTTCTTGTCATTGACGCCTTCTCCCGCATCATTCGCCTGGGCGAGGGCGTGCTGCGCTCCGGGCGACTCTCCGACGCCGCCATGGGTCGCACCATCGAGGCGCTGAAGATCTGTTCCGATAAGATGCGCCGAAGGGGTGTCTCCCGGTCGCGCCTGATCGCCACCGAGGCGTGCAGGATTGCCTCGAACAGCGGCGAGTTCATCGATCGTGTGCGCCGCGAGACCGGTCTCTCCATCGAGATCGTGAGCCGCGAGACCGAGGCCAAGCTCGCGGTGTCGGGGTGCGCGTCGCTGATCGACCGCAATTGCGACTGGGCGCTCGTTTTCGATATTGGCGGGGGCAGCTCCGAGCTGATCTGGCTCGATCTCACCCGGCTCGATCGCCCGTGGCGTCGTTCCGTCTATGATCGGCTCGAGGTGCAGAGCTGCATCGCCGCCTGGACCTCCTTGCCTATCGGGGTGGTGAATCTGGCCGAACGCCACGGCGGCCGCGACGTCACGCCCGAGAATTACGAGGCCATGGTGATGGATGTGATGGCGGCGCTCACGGACTTCGAAGTCAAGCACCGCTTCGGCAGCCGTATCGCCGAAGGATCTACGCATTTCCTAGGCACCTCGGGAACAGTCACCACCATTGCCGGCATTCATCTCGGCCTTCCGGCCTATGAGCGCTCGCGCGTCGACGGCTGCTGGCTTGGCGCCGGCGACGTGCGCACCGTCTCGAACCGCCTGATCGCGATGAACTATGCGGAGCGCGTGGCCCAGCCTTGCATCGGGCAGGAGCGCGCCGATCTCGTGCTTGCCGGCTGCGCCATCCTCGAGGCCCTGCTTAGGGTCTGGCCCTGCCAGCGATTGCGCGTGGCCGACCGGGGACTGCGCGAAGGCATTCTGGCCACGCTCATGGCCGAGGATGGTCACGACCGCCGCGCCTCCGAGGGTCAAGGCGGGGGCGGGCGATGGAACCATGCCCTGCAAGGCAGGCGCTGAAGCCTTTGCTCGGCTCAGGCCTGAGATACCGAATCCTGGGGAGCGGCTAAAGGGCGGGCCGGAGCCGAAAGGCTCGCGCCGGCTTCCTTCGGCAACATCATGAAGACCAAAGCCGACGCGGCGGAGATGGCAGCGACGACGAGGAAGGCGGCGGCGAAGTCGTGCGCCTGCACGGCCGTTTCGGGACGCCCGTGGCGCTCGATCTCCAGCACCAGGGCGCCGACGGCCACGCCGGCCGACATCGAGAGCTGTTGCGCGACGCTCGCAAAGCTCGTTGCCCGGCTCATCGCTCTTGGCTCGATGTCGGCGTAGGCGATCGTGTTGATGCTCGTGAATTGCAGCGACTTGAAGAAGCCGCCGACCAGCAGCACGGCAAGAATGATGCCGTGCGGCGTCACGGGCGTGAACAGCGCCGTCGAAGCGATGAACAGGCTGCTCACCAGGGCGTTGACGACGAGCACGGATTTGAACCCGAACCGGCGCAGGATCGGCGCGGCGGTCGCCTTCATGGCGATGGCACCAACGGCGGTGGCGAAAGTGAGCATGCCGGACTCGAAGGGCGTGAGGCCGAAGCCGAGCTGCAACAGCAGCGGCAACAGAAAGGGTGTGGCGCCGATGCCGACGCGGAAGAGGAAGCCCCCCACAATGCTCGCATAGAAGGTCTCGACGTTGAGCAGGCTCAAATCGATGAGCGGGGCGGGGGCGGTGCGCGCATGACGGACATAAAGCCAACAGCCGATGGCGCCGACGACAAGGAGCGACGCCACCATCTGCGGCGGCAAGAGCCCTTGACCGATGGTGGTAAAACCGAAGGCGAGCCCAGCGAGCCCGATGCCCGACAGGACGAAGCCCTTGACGTCGAGCGGCGGCATTGCTTCCTCGCGGGTGTTGGCGACGAAGCGCGTGGCCAGGATGACGCCCAGGATGCCGGTCGGAATGTTGATCCAGAAAATCCAGCGCCAGGAGGCGAAGGTGGTGATGAAGCCGCCGAGCGGGGGCCCGAATACCGGTCCGAGCAAGGCCGGGATGGTGAGCCAGGCGAGCGCCGAGATGAGCTCGGATTTGGGCACGCTGCGCAGGATGACGAGCCGGCCCACGGGCACCATCATGGCGCCGCCGATGCCCTGCAGGATGCGGAAGAGGACAAAATCGGGAAGCGAGTGGGCGAAGCCGCAGGCGGCAGAGCCCAGAGTGAAGACGACGATGGCGGCCCTGAACACGGTCCGGGCGCCGAAGCGGTCGGCGACCCAGCCGCTCAAGGGAATGAACACGGCGAGCGACAGGAGATAAGAGGTGAGCGCGAGCTTGAGCGCGATCGGGTCCACGCCCATGTCGCGTGCAATCGCCGGTAGAGACGTCGCGATCACCGTCGAATCCATGGTCTCCATAAAAAGGGCGACCGCGACGATGAGGGTGACGAAATAGCGGGGCATGTGCCAGGTGTAGAGGAACGACAAGCCGGACATGGGGCGAGTACACCTGTTAGGTCAAGACGTTCGCGGCGATATGGCTGATTAACGAATGGGAAGCGAAACGAAGCGTGGCGGGAGTGAGGTAGGCGGCGGAGGCCGGAGGCTTGCCGTCAAGCTCCGCACCGCCAAAGGGCGCAAGACGGCCTCGACGCGCTGGCTGCAACGCCAGCTCAACGATCCTTACGTCGAGGAGGCGAAGCGGAGGGGCTATCGCTCGCGCGCGGCGTTCAAGCTGATCGAGATCGACGACAAGCGGCGCGTTCTGCGTCCTGGTATTGCGGTGGTCGATCTCGGCGCCGCACCCGGCGGCTGGAGTCAGATCGCGGCGGAGCGGGCGGGCTCGGGCGAGGGAAAGGGCCGGGTGGTCGCCGTCGATCTGAATGCGTTCGAGCCTCTGCCTGGCGTCGAGGTACTTCTGCTCGACGTCACCGAGGCCGCCGCCGCCGACCGCATCCGGGCGGCCCTCAAGGGGGCCCGCGCCGATGTCGTGCTCTCGGACATGGCATCCCCCGCCACGGGGCATCGGCAGACCGACCATTTGCGCGTGATCGCGCTGGTCGAGGCCGCCCTCGACATCGCGGACGGTGTGCTCGCGCCCGGCGGAACCTTCCTCGCCAAGGTGTTTCAGGGCGGCGCGGGAGGTGAGCTCGTCGCGCGGCTCAAGCGGTCCTTTGCCAAGGTGAGCCACATCAAGCCGAAGGCGAGCCGTCCAGAGTCGCCGGAGGTCTATGTCCTCGCCACCGGGTTTCGGGGCTCCAAGTGAATTCTTCACTCCCTGAAGAGGCAGAAGCCCGCGAGGCTTGGAGGGAGGCCCGCCAGGAGGCGCAACGCGGTCGCGACCCGGGGGCCAGGCCCGCAAGATGGATAAAGGGCGCCACGGATGTTCAAAGCGTCTTTGAGGAGTGGCTGCTACGGGACCAGGCGGAGAACCGCACGGCGCCCGAGGTCAAGCGCATGTTCGAGCGCTACGTGCTTCCCGGTTGGGGGCGTCGCCCCATCGAGGGGATCAGGCGCCGTGACGTGCTCGACGTGATCGACGCCATCGCCGACAAGGGTGCGATCGCGATGGCCCGCCGCGTCCAGTCTCGGCTCAATAGGCTGTTCGTGTGGTCTGTGGGCCGCGGGATCCTCACGCTGAACCCAATGCAAGGCTTGCCCAAGCCTGGCAGCGATATCAAGCGCGACCGTGTGCTCTCCGATGACGAGCTCGCCGGCGGTGTGGCGCGGAGCGGAGCAACTCGGCTGGCCCTATGGCCGTGCCGTTCAACTCTTGCTCTTGACCGGCGCAAGACGGGAAGAGATCGGACAGCTTCGATGGTCCGAGGTGCAGGGCGCTACCATTCACCTCGAGGGGGCCCGCACCAAGACCGGCAACGCACACCTCATCCCACTGTCCACTCCGGCGATGGCGCTGCTCGAGCACGCTCCCCGCGTCGCTGGAAGCGACTACGTTTTCACCATCAGCGGCCGCCGGCCGATCCGCGGCTGGTCTGGGGCAAAGATCCAACTGGACGAGCTCGCATCGATCAGCGCATGGCGCATCCATGATCTGCGGCGGACCGTCGCCACCGGCATGCAGAAGCTCGGTGTCGTGCTGCAGGTGGTCGAGGCCGCGCTAGGACACACCGCAGGCTCACGGGGCGGCATTGTGGGCATCTACCAGCGGCACGATTACGCCAACGAGAAACGCGCTGCTTTGGAAGTCTGGGGTGCGCACGTGACGGTGCTTGTCGAGGGCCGCGAGCCGGGCAAGGTGGTGCCGATACGCGGCACGCCGAGGCTATAGGCAGAGCGCTCCTCGTAGGGGCTGAGCCAATCAAAACAAACTCGCGGAGCTGAGCGAAAGTATGCAAATCGCGGCTAAACTGATCCCCGACGAATGCCCCGTTTCTACCCGCGCTGCCGGTGAACCTGCGCGGAGCTCCTCACGGAGAGTGCATGTCCAAAGCCCAAAAAGCGTCCCGTGGTAACAAGGCCTCTTCGGAAGTTGAGGAATATCGCGGGCTGCTAGCAGAACCGATGTATCCGCTGTCTGTGCTGGATATGTGCAGCGAAGAACGGGTGCAAGAATGGATTCGCCAGCGCACCAATAAGATGGCTCTTCTTTTAAGCCACCACGGAATTGATCCTACGGGGGAGGACTGCTGGCGCAAACTCGCCCTCGCATTAGCCAAACGTCATGTCCCAGGATTTAGGCCGCCCCCTCCTGGTCGGGGACAGCCACTCACTCGTAAGGAAGATGACGTAACGCTGATGTGGTTATTTTATTTTTTGAAGCGACGAGATTTATTTGAAGGGCGAGATTTAAGTGACAGAAAAGCATCGAAGAGATCGCAGACAAAGAGGTTATGGAAGGCAACGCCGAAACGCTTCGGACGCGGTATCGAGAGACAAGGTCGCGGTGGAAGCGACATGGAGTCTGGGAAACGTACATGAACTTTTTGGATCGGATGTTGAACTACATTGAGGTACATAAGGGCAAAGATGCAGCTGTGCGTTTTGTTAAAGATACCATCGACGTTATAGTTAGCGGTGGCTCAGAAAATAGCAACTTCTCTGATCTGATCGCGCAGCTGAATGCGGCTCGGCATCGCCTCAGTGGGGAGTATTAAATTCATTTATCCCCCAGTGAATCCGTATGCGATTCATCTCGTGTCTTCACTTGAAGGAACGCGAGATGACGCACGAAAACTCCGTTAGAGACTGCAATCCATCCTTGCTAGAGGACGTACTGTTGACCGCAGCACAGCTGCGGCACCGCCGGGGCGACTGCTCCGATATGCTCATATGGAGGCGCCTACACGGTGACGCCGACATGCCAGTCCCGGTCCGGATGCGCAGGCGTCGCTTTTGGTATCTGAGCGCGATCGTTGCTTACGAGCGCGCCTTGTTCGAGCGTGCCAGCGCCAAGAGTGTGGAGGTCGCGTGAGACATGACCCCACACAAACAAACCCCAAACCGTCGAGGGCGGCGCTATAAAAGGGAACCTGTGTTAGGTGTTGAAGGGGTCGTCGCATGGAAAAGCAAGAATGCGGCTACATGTTCGACACAGTCATATTCAATAAGTTCGCGGACGGTGAGCTATGGTTGCGAGATATTGGTCATCGCCGAGTGATCGCAACTCATGTTCAACATGATGAGTTGTCGAACACTGAACGCACTGACCGGAAAAATCTGCTGCTGGCAGCATTTGAAAGCGTGGCCCCTGAAAGTCTGCCGACCAGCAGCGCAGTATGGGACTTGTCCAAGTGGGATAAGGCGCGATGGCCGAGTCCAGGTAGCATCTACAACAAGCTTCTCGCGCAGATACAGCTCTTGGATAAAAAGGCAAAAAAGAAGTCGCATCCTGGAAATCAGGAACGTGATGCCCTGATCGCAGAGACGGCAATCAAAGAACGGCTGGTCCTAGTAACAAATGACGCGAGCTTGGGATATGCAGCGAGAGCATTTGGCTGCAAAGTGATCACCCTCGAAGAATTCCGGCGAGGCTGATTGCATAGGGTCCCACTGACAAAAAAAGGCGCCGGCCGAAGCCGACGCCACTAATTATTGTCCCTTAATCCAACCGCCCTTGCAGCCTGCCTTGAATTCATTGGCGTCGATCGTTCCATCGCTGTCAGTGTCGACCATGCCGAAATCGATCACGTAAGGATCCGCCTTGTACTTGGTGATGGTGGCGCCATTCGGTGATACCAGAGTCCAGAGTTCTTGGCATTTGGCGCCATCGAGGGGAACCCCTTTTTCGGCAGCCTGCGCAACACCGCCAATTAAAAGCCCTGCCGCGCATGTCAAGATCATCATTCTCATGATTCATACTCCTGCGGCTGGGTACACGCGGGAAGTCTACCACATGAAGTGTACCGTTCAGGCATTGGTCGAGGGCGACGCGCCGGGTAGCGCCGGTCTCACATCGCTTGTCGAGCAGCGTCTAGTCCCTTTTTGAGATTGTCAGCGTTCATGACGGGCAGCAGCTCAACCTCCGCATCGAAGCCCATAAACAACGGTTCGACGATACCTGGAATGTCCGAGGCGTCTTGCATGTCGAAGAAGATCATTGCGCTCCTGAGACCGTCCTGGGCGACGAAGTATGCGGCTTCGGGCCAGCGCAAGAGGATCGAGACGATAATGTTCATGCTCCGATGGTAACCTGCGCCTCGCATCCCCTAGCGGGCATCTCAAACAAAGGAGGAAACATGCAAAAGCTGATCACTGCCCTCGCGGCAACAGCAGCGATACTCACTGCCGGCTCTATTGTGTCGCATGCTGAGGCGACGCCGGCGACGGGGATCGGGTCTCTGGCAAAAAGCTCTTCGCTCGTTGAAGACGCTGCGTGCTGGTGCGGCCCGTACCGATGCGCGTGCGGTCATCGCTACTACCGGCCCTATGGCTATGGCTATGGCTACCGGCATTATGGTTACGGGTACCGCTATCACTACTAGGCAAATACCCGGCTGATTTAAGCTGGAAATGCTAAGCCCTCGGCGGGGTTCGCGCGGGGGCTTAGTTTTAGGTGCTAGCCGAAGCCGACGTCAATCTGCGAAACCTATAAAAGAAGGCCCCGGCGCGGGGAGCAGCACGGGGCTTAGTTTTTACGCGAGCTTGGTGGCTTAAACGCCACCAGCCGAAAGGTTATCAGCCCGTCTCGACCGGACCGACGCGGCTAAATGGAGCGCCGTTATGTCACCAAGTTAAAGCTATCAAAAATATTAGGCAAAATAGAGCCCTTAGCTATAGTTGTATTTTGTACTTGCCTCGACCATGAGCTGCGCTTGACTTGGCCGTTAACAACTTGTGTTAACGGGAAATCCCAAGGAGAAAGATTATGCGCGTCCTAAACAGCGTTGAGCTGCAAGCAGTTTCTGGCGGCCTCAGTTTGAAACCTGTTCCTGTATGTCATCCTATATGCCGTCCGATCCGAGTCGTCTGCAGACCCGAGCCGAGATGCGGCGGTACTCCAGTTACGGCCAAAAGAGCCTTATAAACAGCTACTGCTCTTTCGAGGGACTCCCTCCGTCCTCGGGCGGAGGGAGTTTCCCGTGCGCTTCAGCAGCGTGAGCGGCTCGGTGTCACCCGCCGCCTCCGAAGCCGCTTCACCTCCTCAGGCGCCACGGCGACAGCTAGGCCAACCAGCCAAGCCGCCACTCCATTGGCGCCCATAACGTGCGCCAGCTCACCTGCAGGCTATGTATGCGGCGCAGCGTGGCAAGTCTCACGCCGATTGCCTTGTGGTCGACAATGCTAGAGCGCTTCATGACTGCACCTCCTCGGTTGAGGCGATATAGTCGCGCACTGTCTTGATGAGGCCTTTGAAGTGATCGCCGAAAATGCTGTGCTCGCCGATATCCTCCTCCTCGACCACGAGATCGAGCGCTGCTATCGCGCTTGCAGTGTTGAGAGCTGGGGTACGGGCGGCCGCAGAGAGTATGGAATTCGCCCTGTCATGCCAGGCGTCGATATCCTCCTCGCTTAGGTCATCATGCTTTGCATTTATGGCTGCGATTTCCGCTCTGTACCGGGTGATTAATTCGCCGAGCTTGTCCTCGGTGTCCCCGACGTGGACATCGGATTGAGCCTTCGTGGGGCCGATGGAAAGCCCCACAGCCGGGATAGCCGCCACGGCCGCAAGAGCCGCCAGTCGTGACAGAACGGCGGCTGAGGTGCTTCATGACCGCACCTCCTTTGAGCGTGAGGCTGCTCGCGCAAGGTAATCCCGTACCTGCCTCCGCAAGCGCGAGCATTGCATCCTCGAAATCGCTTTCGTATTCGCCGAGGTGAGCGAAATACTCGCCCCGCAACATTTCGAATGCGGCTAGCGCTTCTGCTGCGCTGACAGGCTTGCTGAGAACTTTGAGATCGCTCCAAAGTGCCCGCACCATTTTGTCGACCCGCGCATCAACTTCGTCGTCCTCGAGGCCGCGCAGGCCGAGCTCGGCCGCTTCCCAGCGCGAGAGGATCGAGACGATATCTTTTGAGATCGCAGAAGTTTGCATTTCAACCTCCTTTGGTTGCGAGTGTTACCTCGCTGGTTACCTACGGAGGGGAGTCGGGCAAAGCGCTGCTGGGCTAAGCAATTGAGAGAACAGGTGAAACTTGAAGATGCATCCACTCCCTGAAGAAGACCGAAAATCCTGAAGGTGTGATGAGGGTTCGGGCCGCTTGTGCTTCACTCCCCCCTTGAGGGGGGAGGGACAGGGAGGAGGGCAAGACCAAAAAAGACTTCGACCATCGCTCGCAATTCACCCCCCTCCGACCCTCAAGGGGGGAGCGGGAGCAACAGGGTGCGGCTCTTGAAGGTGTCACACTCAACCAGCCGCATATTCGACGTCATCTTTGTAGAGGCCGTAGGCGGCCTTGTACTCCATGATTCGGGCGACCTCGTCGATCGGTCGATACAGGGCGGATCGTCACCGCAGGCGGCGTGGGCACCATCCGCCAAATCGTTTGCGCAAGCCCAGCCTATCTCGCCAGGCGAGGCGCGTCGCAACTGCCGCAGGAGCTTGCGGGCCATGACTGCATCAGTTTCACGGCGCTGTCGCCGCCGGAGCTGTGGGAGCTTTGCAGGGCCGAAGCCCCAGCGGCGGGTGAAGTTGCAGCCACGCCTGATCGTCATTACGGCGGAGCGGCCATCGATGCCGCCAAAGCGGGGCTCGGCATCACGCGCGTGCTCTCCTATCAGGCCGAGGCAGGGCTCCCCGACGGTTCCTTGCGCCTCCTTGCGCCTGATCCTCGAGGACTACGAGCTGGAAGCCGCTCCCGTCAGCCTGGTCCATAGAGAGGACCGTCTGCCGCAAGCCAAGGTCCAGAGCTTCATCGCCTTCGCCGTGGCGCGCTTGCGCAAACAGCTGAAACGCCTCGATAGGCTTCAGGGCGACTGGGGCAAGGATCCCCTCCCTTCAGCTTCCCAAAGCTGAGACAAGCTGCTAAAGGAAGCCGCCAACCGGTGGACGCTTCGCGTTTGTGTTTCGCGTCGCTTAGCAAGTCATTCCACCTGTCGATGAGGTTGGCCGATGTCCGAAGGGCAAGCTCCAGAAAAAGATAAGTTCCCCCAGAATTCCCACGTCGCGCTCACCTTCGACGACGTGCTGATTAGGCCGGCCGCCTCCGACGTGCTGCCGAGCGCCGTGGATGTGAGCTCGCGCGTCACACGCAGCATCTCCGTGCATATCCCCATTCTCTCGTCGGCCATGGATACCGTCACCGAGGCGAGGCTTGCCATCGCCATGGCGCAGGCGGGCGGCATCGGCGTCGTCCACCGCAATCTCGATCCCGACGCCCAGGCGGCCCAGGTGGCGCAGGTGAAGAAGTTCGAGTCCGGCATGGTGGTGAACCCCGTCACCATCTACCCAACCGCAAGCCTTGCCGACGCGCTGAAGCTGATGGCCGACCATCAGATCTCGGGCATTCCCGTGGTGGAGCCCGCGCGGAACGGCGGCCGCGACGGCAAGCTCGTCGGCGTCCTCACCAATCGCGACGTGCGCTTCGCCACCAATCCGAGCCAGCCCGTTCACGAGCTGATGACCAAGGAACGGCTCATCACCGTCACCGAAAGCGTCGGCATGGAGGATGCCAAACGCCTCCTGCATCAGCACCGCATCGAGAAGCTCCTCGTGGTCGATGACGAGTATCGCTGCATCGGGCTGATCACGGTGAAGGACATCGAGAAGGCGAGGGTGCACCCCAATGCCTGCAAGGACGAGCAGGGGCGCTTACGCGTGGCGGCGGCGACCAGCGTGGGGGACGAAGGCTTTGCCCGCACCGAGCGGCTGATCGACGCCGGCGCCGATCTCATCGTTGTCGATACCGCCCATGGGCACCAGGCTCGGGTGCTCGAGGCGATCGGCCGGATCAAGCGGCTATCGAATGCGGTGCAAGTCGTCGCCGGCAATGTGGCGACGCGCGATGGCACCATGGCCCTGATCGACGCCGGCGCCGACGCGGTTAAGGTCGGTATCGGTCCCGGCTCGATCTGCACCACCCGCATTGTGGCGGGGGTCGGCGTACCGCAGTTCACGGCGCTGCTCGAGGCGGTGGAGGTGGCGAGGAAGCACGATGTGCCGGTGATCTCCGACGGGGGCATCAAATATTCCGGCGATCTCGCCAAGGCGCTCGCCGCGGGGGCCGACTGCGTGATGGTCGGCTCCCTGCTCGCCGGCACCGACGAGAGCCCGGGCGAAGTCTATCTTTACCAGGGCCGCTCCTATAAGGCCTATCGCGGCATGGGCGCCGTCGGTGCCATGGCGCGGGGCTCGGCCGACCGCTATTTCCAGCAGGACATCAAGGACGCGCTGAAGCTCGTGCCTGAGGGGGTGGAGGGGCAGGTTCCCTATCGGGGGCCGCTCTCCAGCGTGCTGCACCAACTGATCGGGGGTTTGCGCGCCTCCATGGGCTATACGGGCGCGCGGACCCTTGCCGAGTTCAGCGCCCGCGCCGAGTTCATCCGCATCTCCCCGGCGAGCTTACGCGAGAGCCACGTCCACGACGTGACCATCACGCGGGAATCGCCCAATTATCCAAGAGAAGGCTAAGCGGCATCGGGGTGCATTGGCCGGTTCAGCCTACTCCACTCCCAGTTTCTTGATCTCGTCGACGATGCCGGGCTCCAGCTCGAGCGCATGGGAGATTTCGGCGCTGCCATCGGTGGGCTTGCCTTTGCGGCTTTTCACCAGGCCAATTCCAACCAGGGCGGAGGCATCATTCTCATGGATCTTGAGCGCCATGTTGAAGTCGTTCATGGCGTGGTCGAGATCGTTCTTGAGCACGTAGATCCAGCCGCGATCGACATAGCTTTTGGGGTTGTCCGGCTCGCGCTTGATGATCTCGCTATAGTCCGTCACCGCGCGGTCGTAGTCCTTCTTTTGCCGGAAGAGGTCGGCGCGCTTGGCGTATCCTTGCGATGAATCGGGATCGAGCTTGACCTTTTGGTCGAGCTCGGTGATGGCACGATCGAGGTCGCCCTGGTCGCTGAAAATTTCCCCCCGTAGCATGTAGAAATCCCCGCGGCTCGCATCGAGGCGGATGGCCTCGTCCACATCGGCGAGAGCTTTGTCGAAGTCTTGCTTGGCCCGATACGCCGCCGCGCGCATCAAATAGAAATTAGCCTCTGTCGGATCGAGGCGAAGCGCCTCGTCCAGCTCGGCGAGGGCTCCATCCAAATCGCCGGTTGCTGACAGGCCGATGGCACGGTTGCCATGGGCGGCGACAAGCTTGTCGGTGTCCTTGGTGCCCGAGGCGATGAAGGCCGCGCAGCCGTCCAGAACCTCCTTGATCGAGCCCTTGCCGGTGAAGCAGCGATTGCTCTCGACGCTGCTGGCTGAAGCGGCCGGGGACGTACTCGGAGCCGCGGGCTCGACGGGGGTCAAAACCGGAGCCTCGGCCGGCGTGGATGGAGCTTGCAAGTCCTCAGCCAATGCGGGTGCCGCCAAGGCCGATGCGAGCGCCAGCGCTCCAGCAATAGCTACCCACGATACCATGGCCTTACGCCTGATCACGTGCATTTATTCCTCCTTAGACCAGGGAAATTCGGGATTTTCCCCCCTTTAAAGCGATGCTACAGGGCCTCGTCAATTGAACTTCCGTTCATGAGGTGAATGGTCGCCAGGGCTGCCGGGGGGCAACCCGCGCTCTACACGGGCGATCGATGCAGAGTATAAGGGCAGCCAAGGGCGCGAGCGCTGGCCGGCCCTTTGGTCAGGGGCAAGGGGAGGGCTCT
Source organism: uncultured Alphaproteobacteria bacterium (assembly GCA_963804515.1). Taxonomy (GTDB): domain Bacteria; phylum Pseudomonadota; class Alphaproteobacteria; order Rhizobiales; family Methyloligellaceae; genus Methyloceanibacter. Next base: position 70,279 of record CAWDQR010000009.1, read on the forward strand.
CATGTCGATGCAGGCCATGCTGATGCCGGTGTTTGCGCAGGTCGCGCTCACCTTCGTGCTTCTGTTCTGGATGCAATTCTTGCGCATGCGGGCGATACGGCGCGGCCAGGTGCCCGCCCACTCGGTTGCGCTCAGAGAGCCGAACTGGCCCGCCCGCACCCTCCAGGTCGGCAACGCCTTCCACAATCAGCTCGAGACGCCGCTCCTCTTCTATGTGCTGATCCTGCTCGCGCTCGTGACCAGGACCGCAAACTCGATCCTCTACGTTTTGAGCTGGCTGTTCGTGGTGTCGCGTTTCGCGCACGCCTATATCCACCTCACCTCTAATCGCATCGACCGGCGGGCACCCGTGTTCCTCGTCGGGGCCATAGGACTTGCCCTGATGTGGATCATCGTCGCCGCCCGCGTCACCATCGCGTCGACTGGATGACCCCGGGGGCACGGGCGAGCGCCGCCATCGAGGTGCTCGCCGATATCGGGACGCGCAAGCGCCCGGCGGCCGAAGCCTTGAAGGATTGGGGGCTTGCCCACCGCTTTGCCGGCTCCGGCGACCGGGCCGCGATCGGCAACCTCGTCTTCGACGCGCTCCGCGCCCGCGCGTCGAGCGCCTATGCCATGGGGGACGACGCTCCGCGCGCGCTGGTGCTGCGCACGCTCGTTTCGGGGTGGAAGGAGACGCCCGAAGCCGTGGCCGCTCTTGCCGATGGCAGCCGCTTCGCGCCGGCGCCTCTAACGCCTGCCGAGCTTGTCGGACTTGAGCGAGACGTGCCCCCCGACGCGCCGGCCCCAATGCGCGGCGACTATCCCGAGTGGCTCGACCCGCTTTTCGTTCGCGCCTTCGGCGAGCGGGCTGCGGAGGAGGGGGCGGCGCTGGCGATGCGGGCCCCGGTCGACCTCCGGGTGAACACGCTGAAAGCCACGCGGGAGAAGGTGCTGAATGCGCTTCGCCGGTTCGAGCCTACGCCCACGCTCTATTCGCCGCTTGGCGTCCGCATCGCGCCAGGCTCAGGCCCAAGCCGCAGCCCGCATGTCGAGGCAGAGCCGGGCCATGGGAAGGGTTGGTACGAGGTGCAGGACGAGGCATCGCAGCTTGCGACCCTCTTGTCGGGCGCCCTGCCAAAACAGCAGATCGTCGACCTCTGTGCCGGCGCCGGCGGCAAGACGCTCGGGCTCGCCGCCACCATGGACAATAGCGGGCAGCTCTATGCCTACGATACCGACCGCTTGCGGCTACGCCCGATCTTCGAGCGCTTGAAACGGGCGGGCGTCCGCAACGCCCAGGTGCTCGCCGCCGGCGACGCCGGCGCACTGGCTGAGCTTGAGGGCAAGATGGATCGCGTGGTCATCGATGCGCCCTGCACGGGATGCGGCGTTTGGCGCCGGAGGCCCGACGCGAAATGGCGGCTTTCGCCCCAGATGCTCGAGGCGAGGCTCGCCGAGCAGCGTGCCGTGCTCGATCAAGGCGCGCGCCTCGTGAAGCCGGGCGGCCGGCTCGCCTATATCACTTGCTCGGTGCTTCCCCCGGAAAACCGCGACCAGGTCGATGCGTTTATCGCTCGCTTCCCGGACTTCGGGATCGTCCCGTGGCAGGGGAATTGGGAGCAGACGCTCGGCTCGCCGTCGCCGCCTTCCGCCGATGGCTCCGCCGAGACGCTGCTGATGACGCCCCGAAGCTTCGGCACCGACGGCTTCTATGTGGCGGTGCTCGAACGGCGTTGAAAGACCCGGCAACGGCCTTTCGGACCCGGCTCGCCGGCCAACCTCCCAGGGCCGGATGTGCGGCGCTGCCACGCCCGGCAAAAAATTTGGGACGCGACGCCAATACCACTTGAAATTGATGAGAGAGTCGCTGAAATGACTCGCGCTTTTGAGGACAATGAGATTGGCGATGGGCGCCGATGACCGTCCGCGAAAGCCGGAGGGGATCCAAGTCCAATGAATTTGCTTCCCGGCGAGCCTGAAGAGCCGCCCAGTTGCCCAACGGCAACAACATCACTCCTCACCAAACCTCATCTTCTTATCAACTCGCACTCGCCCGTCACGGCCCAAAGCCTTGGCGCGCTGACCGCACGGCTGGAGCGGTTCCCGGTCGGACCGCTCACGCGCGCCTTCCGCAAGCGCTACTTCCCCGAGGTGGAGCCTGCCGAATGGAACGACTGGCGCTGGCAGGCCAGACGCCGCATCCGCACCCTTGCCGAGCTTGAGCGCATCTTCGTGCTCTCCGAGGACGAGCGCGACGCGGTGAGCCGCCATCAAGGGTCGCTGCCGCTCGGCGTCACGCCCTATTATGCGAGCCTGATGGGCCGGGACGATGCTGAGGAGCCGCTCAGGCGCACGCACATCCCGGTCGGCACCGAATATCTGAAGGCGCCTGGCGAGGACGACGACCCGCTCGGCGAGGACGGCCATAGCGCAGTGCCCGGCCTCGTGCACCGCTATCCGGATCGGGTGCTGTTCCTGGCCACCGGCTTCTGCTCGACCTATTGCCGCTACTGCACCCGCTCGCGCATGGTGGGCGAGCCCGGCGGCGACTATTCGTTCAGCCGGCCGCAATGGGAGCAGGCCCTGGACTATATCGCTGCGCATCCGGAGATTCGCGACGTGCTGATCTCGGGCGGCGATCCGCTCACTCTGTCCGATGAGCGTCTCGACTATCTGCTCGGGCGGCTCCGCGCCATCAAGCATGTCGAGTTCGTACGGCTCGGCACCAAAGTGCCGGTGGTGCTGCCGATGCGCGTGACCCGCTCGCTGACCAGGATCCTGAAGAAGCATCATCCGCTCTGGATGAGCCTGCACTTCACCCATCCCGCCGAGCTCACGCCGGAGGTGTCCGAGGCAACTGCGCGGCTCGCCGACGCCGGCATTCCGCTCGGCAGCCAGACGGTGCTGCTCAAGGGCATCAACGACAGAGTCGAGACGCTGAAGACGCTCTATCACGGGCTGCTGATGCGCCGCGTGCGGCCGTATTACCTCTATCAATGCGACCCGATCACCGGCTCGTCCCACTTCCGCACCAGCGTCGACAAGGGGCTCGAGATCATGCAAGGGCTGCGCGGCCACACCACCGGCTATGCCGTGCCGACCTATGTGATCGATGCACCGGGCGGCGGCGGCAAGATCCCGTTGATTCCCGACTATGTCATCGGCCGCGAGGGGGACGATCTCATCCTGCGCAATTTCGAGGGGCAGACCTATCGCTACACCGATCCCGAGGGGACGGTCGGCGCCGATCGGGCGCGCTGCGCCGAAAGCCTCTGATGCGTATCGGCCTTGTCTATGACCTGCGCGACGACTATCGCGCGATCGGCTTCTCCGAGGAGGAGGTGGCCGAGTTCGATCACGTCGACACAATCGATCAGCTCGCGGGCGCCTTGCAGGCGCTTGGTTGCGAGGTCGACCGCGTGGGCCGCGGACAGGCGCTCGCCGCGCGGCTCGTCGCGGGGGAACGCTTCGACCTCGTGTTCTCCATTGCCGAAGGCGTGAAGGGCCGCTCGCGCGAGGCCCAGGTGCCCGCGCTATGCGAGCTGTTCGACCAGCCCTATTTGTTCTCCGACCCGCTCACCAGTGCCACGTCCCTCGACAAGGCGGTGGCCAAGCGGCTCGTTCGCGAGGCGGGCGTGCCGACGCCGGCCTTCACGGTGGCCTATGCGGCCGCGACCGAGCTTCAGGACTGGAGCCAATACCCCGCCTTCGTCAAGCCGCTCGCGGAAGGCACTGGCAAAGGCTGCGAGGCGGCGTCCTTGGTGAGCTCTGGCGAGGAGCTTGCGGCCGCAGCGACCAAACTCTTGCAACACTATCGCCAGCCGGTGCTGGTCGAGACCTACCTGCCGGGCCGCGAATTTACCGTTGGCATCGTGGGCAACGGCACGGACGCGACCGTGCTCGGAATCTGCGAGATCCTGCTGAAGGAGCACGCCGAGGCGAATGTCTATTCGCTCCGCAACAAGGAGCGTTGCGAGGACCTAGTGATCTACGCCCGCGCCGACGACGAGGAGGCGAAAATCGCTGGAACGCGCGCTCTCGCCGCCTACCACGCGCTCGAGTGCCGCGACGCGGGGCGCATCGACTTCCGCTCCGATGCTCTAGGCGATCCCTATTTCCTCGAAGCCAACACGCTTGCGGGCCTGCACCCGCATCACTCCGATCTGCCCATTCTCGCCGCGCAGAACGGCGTGCCCTTCGTCGAGCTGATCGGCATGATCCTCGACGCTGGGCTTGCGCGCTACGGCCTTTGCCGGCCCACATCGGAGCGGCGGCGGAGACGTGCCTGATGGCCGCAAGGCCCGGCGGTTTCATCCCGGTCGTGCATGCCGCGACCAGTGAGCGTCCCGACGAGATCGATACAATAGTTGCCGCCGAAGCCGTGGCCGGAGCCCTTGCCGAGCTTGGCTATGCCACGAAGATCGTCGCCGTTGATCTCAATCTTAGCGACTTCGAGGCGTTGCAGCGCCGGCTGCCCGTGCTCGTCTTCAACCTGGTCGACGCGGTGCGGGGGGACGGCAGGCTCGCGCCGGTCATCCCCTCACTCCTCGATGCCGTCGGGCTTACATACACGGGCGCCCACTCCGACGCGTGGCTCGAAACCCTGTCGAAGGTTGCGACCAAACGGAAGCTTCGGCGCCAAAATCTGCCGACGCCCGCATGGTCGGAGACCGGCAGCGGGCTCGATCCCGAGGCTCGGGTCATCGTCAAAGCCGCGTGGGAGCACGGTTCCCTTGGCCTCGACGAGAGCTCGGTAGTCAGGGGTGCCGAGGCCGCGCGCGTCATCGCGGAGCGCGCGACGCGCTTCGACACCGAGCATTTCGCGGAAACCTATGTCGAGGGGCGCGAGTTCAATCTGGCATTGCTCGAGGACCCCGATGGCATGCGGGTCCTGCCGATCGCCGAGATCGTGTTCGAGGACTGGCGTGACAGGGCTCCACGCATCGTCGGTTACGACGCCAAATGGACGCCCGCGAGCGAGGCCTATACCTGCACGCCGCGGCGGTTCGGGCTCGAGCAGGCCGAGCCCAAGCTTGCCGCCAGGCTGGAGCAGCTTGCGCAGTCCTGCTGGGCGTTGTTCGGGCTCACCGGCTACGCCCGCGTCGATTTCCGCGTCGATGGTGAGGGCGAGCCCTGGATCCTCGAAGTCAACGTTAATCCCTGCCTTAGCCCCGACGCGGGGTTTGCCGCCTCGGCGCGCCAGGTTGGGCTGTCCTATCCCGATCTGATCGGCAGAATCGTCGAGGCCGCGCCCCGAGCCTTGCAAGCCATTGCCTGACATGCTTCGCATGTGACCATGTTGCGTATCCGCAAAGTGGCCGATGCCACCACGGCGCCGAACCGCGCTGCGATCGAGGCTGCACAAAAGATCATGCGCGAGCAGTTTCCGCTGATGGCGGATTACGACATCGCCAAGCTGCCGGACCAGCTCTCCAATCCGTTGAAGCACCGTTTCGTCTCGCGGCTGTTTGTGGCCGAGAATGCGCGCGACCAGACGCTCGGCGTGGCGCTCCTGTTATATGCGCCGGACATCGGCTTCTCTTATCTCGAGATCATCTCGACGGCGCTCGGCCGCACGGGGCGGGGCATCGGCGCCACGCTGTATGAGCGGGTGCGCGAGGAGGCCCGTGCGCTCGGCACGCAGCTTTATTTCGAAAGCCTGCCCGACGAGCCGGCGCTCAGCCCCAACCGCGAGATCAGGGCGAGCAACGCCAACCGGCTCAAATTCTATGAGCGCTACGGCGCCCGGCCGATCATCAACACCGCTTATGAGACGCCCATCAAGCCGGGGCAGAGCGACCCGCCTTACCTGCTGCTCGATCCGCTCGGCTCCAACGATCTGCCGAGCCGCGATACGGTGCGGAAGGTTGCACGCGCCATCCTGGAGCGGAAATACGGGTCGCCGGCCGACTATGTGCAGATGGTCGTCAACTCGATCAAGGACGATCCGATCCGCTTGCGCGAGCCGCGCTACACCAAGCCCAAGGCGCAAAAGGCGGCGGTGCGGGCGACGAACGAGCCGCATATCGCGCTCGTGCTCAACGACGACCACGCCATCCATCACGTGCAGGAGCGAGGCTATGTCGAGGCGCCGGTACGCATCCGCTCGATCATGGCCGAGCTTAACGTCTCGGGCCTGTTCGAGAGGCTGCCGGCGAAGCGTTTCTCCGACCGCCATATCCGCGCCGTGCACGACGGGAGGCTCGTCGATTACATCCGCAAGGCGTGCCTCATCGCCGGGCCGAAGAAGTCGATCTATCCTTACGTCTTCCCGACCCGCAACCCGGCGCGCCCGCCGAAGGACGAGACCGTGCTTGCCGGCTATTACTGCATCGACACCTTCACGCCGCTCAACCTCAACGCCTATCTGGCCGCGCGTTCGGCGGTCGATTGCTCGCTAACGGCGGCGGAGAAGGTGCTGGAGGGGGCAAACCTTGCCTATGCCCTGGTGCGCCCCCCGGGTCACCACGCCGAGACGCGCACCTTCGGCGGCTTCTGCTATTTCAACAACGGGGCGATTGCCGCCAACCTCTTGTCGCGCTACGGCCGCGTCGCCATGCTCGACATCGACTATCACCACGGCAATGGCCAGCAGGAGATCTTCTACACGCGGTCGGACGTGCTCACCGTCTCCATCCACGGCCATCCGAGCTTTGCCTATCCCTATTTCTCCGGCTTCCGGGATGAGACCGGGATCGGCGCCGGTGCCGGCTACAATCTAAACTTGCCCTTGCCGGAGCACATCACGCCGGAGCAGCACCGGAACGCTGTTGCCGAAGCCTTGCGCCGCATCCGCCGCTTCGCCCCGGCCTTCCTTGTCGTCTGCGCCGGGTTCGATACGGCACGGGGCGATCCCACGGGCACCTGGCCCAATCGGGCGAAGGACTTCGAGCAGCTCGGGCACATGATCGGGGAGCAGGGCTACTCCACCCTCGTGGTGCAAGAGGGCGGCTACCGCGTGCGCACGCTCGGCACCAATGTGCGCAACTTTTTCACCGGCCTCGTCACTGGCCGCTCGGCGGCGCGCCAAGTGGCGCCCGCCTTGGCGCGGAGCGCAGGCCAGCGCTCAACGGCCCGCGATGGGCTCGAATGGCGGAGCGCGGTGATGGCCGACGATGTGGGGCGGGTGCGCTCGCTCGTCGTCAGCACCGGCTTCTTCAGCGCCGCGGAGGTGGAGATCGCCGGCGAGCTTGTGACGGAGCGCCTCGCCAAGGGGGTGCGCTCCGGCTACCACTTTATTCTGGCGGAGCGCGGCAGCGGGCTCGTCGCCTATGCGTGCTATGGGCCCATCGACGGCACGCAAACTTCGTTCGATTTGTATTGGATCGCGGTCGCGCCGGAGGAGCAAAGGAAGGGGCTTGGGGTACAAGTCTTCAATCGCGCCGAGGCGGCGATGCGCAAGGCAGGCGCCCGGCACATCTATGCGGATACCTCCTCCTCCGACCGCTACGCGACGACGCGGGGCTTCTACCAGCGCATGGGCTTCTGCGAGGAAGCGCGGCTTCCAGACTTCTACGGGCCCGGCGACGGCAAGGTCATCTACGTGAAGAGACTGCACGCTGCTCCTACGGTGGGAGAGGGTGGTCAAGGGGTCAAGTGACAGCGAAGGGGGCAACCGTGCACGCTCGATGCCCTGCAGCTCTAAGCCGACGGTCTGTCCTTCAATCTGGCGGCTCTAGGTGTGGGCTTCCTTGCCGGTCGGCGCACCCTTGTGCCTTCTGCCCTGGCGCAAGGTGCCGACAGCGTCGGCGAGGACGTCGAGACACTTCAGCCAGGCCAATTCCTCTGGCACCCGGAACGGTCGCCGAAGGGTCCGGTCGCCATCATCGTCTCGATCCCGAAGCAGCTTGTCTTCGTCTATCGCAACGACATCTTGATTGGCGTCTCGACCTGTTCGACGGGCAAGCCGGGCCACCAGTGGAGGACGCGGCATGACCCCCGACCCCACGTTGGGGTGGCCGCCGTTCTACTGGCCCCGGTTCCTTCTCTGCCGGGTGCTTCTGGTGATATCGGAGAGCGCCTTGGCATTAGCCGGCGTCATCGCGCCGGAGGAGGTCAAGCGGCTTAGAAGGAGCTAGAGCGCGGAGCCCTGGAAACTCCAAGCTCACAGGGTTCTCGCTAGAGGGCGGCAGCGGTGCGGCCTCCCCAAATGCCGCCCTCGCCTTCTGCCGATAGGTTGGGACTTCAGGCAGCCGCCTTTGGCGGGTTCGGGTTCGCAGCCACCGGCCTTCCACCACCACCAAGTCTCCGCTCGAGCAGGACGATGTCCTCGAGTAGTCGGACTATCAAGCGCTCCAGGGGGTTGCGAACGGGCTGAACAGGGCGCATCCCGATGGCGCCGCCAGAGACAGCCCGCAGCTCTAAGCTGGTTAATTCATGCATAGGGTTCCTTCTAGTCGGCATGCCTCCCGCCGAGCAAGTCAGCATACGCCCCATTTTTGGGGTCTACCCAATGAAGGATGAGGGGTGGCTAATCATCCCAGTACGTATTCGTTTGAGAAATAGACGTATTGGATTCGATTTGTAGGATCAGCCGGGAATGCAATGGGGCGTAGGCTTCGGCGAGAGCCCGGTGACGTGACGCCACCGCGCTATTTGGGCGCGTGGGTCGGCTGAACCCTGACTGATAAGGTTTCGGCTGGTGGCTTAAGGCCACCAGGTCGCGTAGTTGCAACTAAAAGCCCCGCGCTCCCGCTCGGGGTTTTTCTTCGTGGGGCCCGGCTGGGCCGGCGCGACAGGAGAGCTAAGGCCGTGATACGGTTGTCATGGAAGCCAGCTAGCTTCCGCTTTCTCCTGATTGCAATTGCCAGCCCTGGTCGCCCCAACGGCCGGGGCTTTTCATTGGCCAGATTGCAATCCAGTCGGCTTTGGCTGGTGCCTATGGCGACGCGTCGAACCGACTGTCGGCTAGTAACCCAAAAGCACAAAGACCGCGACGCGAACGATGCCAACGATAACGAAACTTAATGCCGCGTAGGCAGCAACCATCCCTCTCTTGTTGGCCCAGCTACCCCCTGCCCAATTCATCGCTCACGCCCCCTCCCGGAGAAGGGCAGACTAGCTCCCGCCCCGGTGGGGCTGAAAGCAACAATCTGGGCAATTGCCTAGAAATTAAGCGAGCGTGTCTATTGCGCCACAACGGGCGTCGGCTTCGGCCGCCTTCCGCTTCCCGAGCCAGATTAGCGTTATGGGCGGAAGGAATCGGGTCCATAGCCTGCGCAGGAGCCCTTGAGCCGCACATCACTACCGAGGATTTGGCAGACATAGACCTTCTTAAGAGGGTCATTGTGAATTTGAGAGGTAGACACGTTCCATCCGTAACTTTGGGCCACGATCGCGATTTGCTCTTCCTCGCAATAAGGTGTGGCAATCGGCCCGTATTTGGTGATTTGGAAATTGCCGTTACACGAGATGTGCGCATCGGCCGGCAAACACAGTGCGAATAGCGCCGCGACGGCAAGACTGGCGAAACCTATTCGGAGCACAATCTTCCTCCTTGGCAAAAAAAGATGCAGCGGACCACCTTCGGCGCTCAAGCCGAGCGGCAGGTGGACATTCGCTTCAGGCCAAACCGACAGCGCCTCGATCTTCGGAGGGCGAAGCGCCTCGACGGCACGCGCCCAAAGCTCAACCGCCCTTGTCATCGTCTCCAGGGATGCGTCGCCGGTGGACCGCCCCCGTCCTGAACAACGGCGGCAGCGGCTGCTGCAATCCCATGCAAAGGGTTCCGCGCACAATAATTGTCGATGGAGGCTGCGACCGCATCAATATCGGCGAACCGAGCTTGCTTGTGTGGGTTTTCCCAATTGCTCCCAGATACGAAACCGAGCACCCAATCCAACTCCATGTTGTGCATAGCGTTATCGCTTCGATCCGCTGTCCATGCCCCGCACGACAGACCGCCATCCCCGATGACGGACACACCTTGGCTTGCTGCCGGTGATCCACCTATTAGCAGCCCGCACAAGCCTAAAACTAACTCGCGCATGTCCTCCACCTCCTAGCCTTCGTCGGCAAGCTCGGTAAGCGCGCCCCTGATTTCGGTCATCATGCGGACGTGCTCGCGCGCAGGCAGCGAGCGCAAGCAGTCGCCGATGCCGAGCAGGCGAGCCCGAAGCGTCTTGAGCTTGCTAGTCCACACCCGCTCGACCTCGGCAACCTCGACTAGCTCGCCCGCCAACTGCTTCGCCTTCGTCTTCGCGAGCGTGGCTTGCGCCTCGGCGAGCTTGCCGCGCGAGACGGTCGCCGAGGCGATGGCGCTCTCACCACCTTGGCCGGTCGCTAGCTTGCGAAGATGCGCGCAATAGCTTTGGAGCGAAGCATCGAGTACATAGCGCCCCTTGCCCTTGCCCGCGGTGACGACACCGCGCCGGGCAAGATCATGGAAGGCGGCGGAGGTGACGCCAATCAGCCGCGCCAGCGCCGTCGCGCTGACCTCATTGGGTAGCTCGATCTTCTTCGCCATGCAGGCGAGTTTAGTTTCGATATTGGATGATCGCTAGGATGATCGTCGTCGCCGTCGCGACAACTGCTGCGATTGCGGAGAGCCAAGCCGCGTATCCCGCGCGTCGAGCGGCGTCTTCTGCCGCTTGCTTGCGCTTCGTGTCTTGCTCCCGAAGCTGTCTTCGTCGAACTGCTCAAGCGCCTGCTCGACGATCGGCGCCGGCCGCTTCTTCCTCATCATGGCCGCACCTCGCGTGTGCGAGCGCGGCGGAAAAGCTGTTTCGCGCCAATGGCGGCCTTAACGGGCGTGTGCTGGCTTAATACTGTGGTTTTGCAACAGAGACTTATTTGCGCCGGAATGACGAGTGCGCGCAGTCGGGATTGCCGACTCGGGCGCTATTCGCTAACACCGGCCATGACGGACCATCCGGACAAAATCCTCATCGTCGATTTCGGTGCCCAATACACGCAGCTGATCGCGCGGCGCGTGCGGGAGGCTGGGGTCTATTCCGAGATCGTCCCCTTCGACAAGGCGGAGCAGGCCTTAGCGCCTGTCCTGCCGAAGGGCATCATCCTCTCGGGCGGACCGGCCAGCGTGCATGAGAGCGGCACCCCGCAGTTGTCAGCCACCATTGTCAACTCAGGGGCACCTATCCTAGGCATCTGCTATGGCGAGCAGGCCATGGTGGCAAGCCTTGGCGGGCAGGTGGAAGGCGGTCATACCCGCGAATTCGGTCGCGCCGAGCTTGAGATCACGGGCGACACGCCGCTGTTCCGGGGCGTTTGGCATCCAGGCGACCGGGCACCCGTCTGGATGAGTCACGGCGACCGCGTGACCGCGCTACCGCCAGGCTTCCGCGCCGTGGCCGTGTCCAACGGTGCGCCATTCGCGGCCATCGCCGACGATTCACGCCGCCTCTACGGCGTCCAGTTCCATCCCGAGGTGGTGCATACCCCCGATGGTGCGGCGCTGATCGCGAACTTCGTTCGGTCGATTGCGGGATGCGCCGGCGATTGGTCGATGGCGCAGTTCCGCGAGACCGAGGTTGCGAGGATCAGGGCGCAGGTCAAGGAAGGGCGCGTGATCTGCGGCCTCTCGGGCGGCGTGGATTCGGCGGTCGCCGCATTGCTGATCCATGAGGCGATCGGCGATCAACTCACTTGCATCTTCGTCGATCACGGCCTGCTCCGCGAGAACGAGGCACGGGAGGTCGTCGACCTGTTCCGCGGCCATTACAACATCCCGCTCGTCGCCGTCAATTCGGGGGCGCGGTTCCTCGCCGCTCTTGCCGGAGTCACCGACCCGGAGGCGAAGCGGAAGACCATCGGGCGCCTGTTCGTCGAGATCTTCGAGGAGGAGGCAGAGCGGCTGGGCTCGGTCGATTTTCTGGCGCAAGGTACGCTCTACCCGGATGTGATCGAGAGCGTCCCCTTCACCGGCGGCCCGTCCGTCACCATCAAATCCCACCACAATGTGGGCGGGCTGCCCGAGCGCATGCGGCTCAAGCTGATCGAGCCCCTGCGCGAGCTGTTCAAGGACGAGGTGAGGGCGCTCGGCCGCGAGCTCGGGCTGCCGCCAGCCTTCGTCAACCGCCATCCCTTCCCGGGGCCAGGGCTCGCCATCCGCGTGCCGGGCGAGGTGACGGAAGAGAAGCTCGCGATCCTGCGGAAGGCCGACGCCATCTATCTCGACGAGATTCGAAAGTCCGGTCTCTACGATACGATCTGGCAGGCCTTCGCCGTGCTCTTGCCGGTGCGCACGGTCGGCGTAATGGGGGACGCCCGCACCTACGATTATGTCTGCGCGCTCCGCGCCGTCACCTCGACCGACGGCATGACCGCCGACTATTACGACTTCTCTCACGATTTTCTCGGCGCTGCGGCGCGGCGTATCATCAACGAGGTACGCGGCATCAACCGCGTCGTCTACGACATCACATCCAAACCCCCCGGCACGATCGAATGGGAGTGAACGAATGACCCTGCTCATCATCGGCATCATCGTCATGATCGGCATCCATCTGGTGCCGGCCTATCCAGATTTGCGCGACAGGCTGATCGGCCGGCTCGGCCAGAACGGCTACCGCGCCTTCTTCTCGCTGGTCTCGACCCTCGGCTTGGTGCTGCTCGTCTGGGGCTTTGCGCGGGCGCCCATCATCCAGGTCTGGTCGCCGCCCGGCTGGACACGCTATGTGGCCATGGTGCTCATGCTGCCGGTATTCATCCTCCTGATTGCGGCCTACTTGCCGGGAGAGATCAAGGCGAAGCTTCGTCACCCCTTCCTCGCCGCCATCAAGTTCTGGGCGCTCGCCCACCTCATCGCCAATGGCGATCTCGCCTCGATTCTCCTGTTCGGCTCGTTTCTTGCTTACGCCGTATTCGACCGCATCACGCTGAAGCGGCGCAGCGAGACGGGGCTGGTCACGGTCCCGGAGACGGGCCCGCCCCGCAACGACGTCATCAGCGTGGTCGGGGGCCTTCTCCTCTACGTCGTCTTTCTCGTGTGGCTGCACCCGCTCCTGATCGGCACCTCGCCTCTACCTTAGGTTTTTTTGCGCTGCGAAAATCCCTATATTTCTGCCATAAGGGAAAAAAGCCCATGGTTTCCTTATCTTTGGGAGCTCGGAACGTGTCGGACGAATTCGCTTCGAAGCGGGTGACCGCCCCGGATATCGCCAAGCGCAAACGACAGGCGCCGATCGTGGCGCTCACCGCCTATCACGCCCATACCGCCCGCATCATCGACCCTTACGTCGATATGCTGCTGGTCGGCGATTCGCTCGGCATGGTCATGCATGGCTACGAGACCACCGTGCCGGTGCCGCTCGAGCTCATGATCATGCATGCCCAGGCGGTGGTGCGCGGCTCCACCAAAGCCCTCGTCGTCGTGGATTTGCCGTTTGGCTCCTATGAGGAGAGCCCGGCTGTCGCGTTTCGCAGCGCGGCGCGGGTGCTGAAAGAGACGGGATGCGGCGCCGTCAAGATCGAGGGCGGCGCCCATATGGCGGAGACCATCCGCTATCTCACCGATCGCGGCATCCCGGTGATGAGCCATATCGGCATGACGCCGCAGGCCGTGAACATGATCGGCAGCTTCAAGCCGCGGGGACGCTTCCGCTCCGAATGGGCGGCCTTCGAGGAGGATGGGCGCGCGGTTGCCGAGGCCGGTGCCTTTGCCGTGGTGCTCGAGGCGCTCGCCGAGCTGCTTGCCGCGCGTATCACCAAGCAAATCCCGATCCCGACCATCGGCATCGGGGCAAGCGCGGAATGCGACGGCCAGATCCTCGTGCTCGAGGACATGCTGGGCTTGAGCCCGCGGGTCCCGAAATTCGTCAAGGAATACGCCCAAATCGGAGCGGCGATCGAGGCCGCTGTGAAGGCCTATGCGGCCGACGTCCGCGCCCGCGCCTTCCCATCGGACGAATACACCTATCCGATGTGCGACGAGCCGGCGCCAGTCACGAAAAAGACCAAAATGACAGGCAGTTAGGTCCCTCGCCGCCTTGCAATTGCCAAGCCCGGAAGCTCGCTTCGGAAGCTGATTGCCTTGCGCGAGCCCGAGGCCTTGACTATACGGCGGAGAGGGAGGAGCGGACCGGCGTCTGCTTCGATGCCTTTGTCCGTGCCGTCAAGCAAAAGAGTTCGCTGCCAATGAGCGACCGTGATTTTTTTCGTGAGGTGGACGAGGCCGTCCGCCAAGACCGATACAAGGCGTTATTCGACAAATACGGCATCTACGCCTTGGTCGGGACCGCGCTCATCGTGGCCGGGGTCGCGGGCTTCAAGGGTTGGACCTATTGGCAAGAGAGCAACGCGCAAGCGGCGGGTACCGAGTTCAGCAATGCCTTGGCGCTCGAGGATAATGGCGATGCCGCCAAGGCGCAGGAAGCCCTCAGTGCATTGGCCGAGAAGGGGCCGGCCGGCTACCGCGTGCTGTCGCGCTTTCAGCTTGCGCTCATCAACGCGCAGGCGGGAGACAATGACAAGGCCGTCGCAATCTACGATGCGCTCGCCACGGACGCCGATACCGACAGAATTCTGAAGGGGCTCGCCACGATCCAGGCGGCGACGCTTCGGCTCGATACGGCGGACTACGCGGAAATGGAGCGGCGCCTCAAGGGCCTGATCGACCAAGGCAGCCCCTGGAGATATTCCGCGCAGGAGCTGCTTGGCCTGTCGGCGTATCGACTGAACAACATGCTGGAGTCGGAGAAACAATTCAGTGCGCTCCTCGCCGATCAAGGTACGCCCTCGAACTTGCGGGAGCGCGCCGACATGATGCTGGCTCTCATCGCGGGCGCGCCGCAGGCGTTGAGCACCACGGCGAAATAGCGCACGCAACCGAAGGTGGCTCAAAAGTGGGCCCGGGTCGTAGACGGGGAATAGGCTGCCATTGGTGGCGCGGGTGCCTTGCGGTGTTGCTTGCCGCGAGCCTCGGCGGCTGCGCGAGCGGCCTGCCGTCGCTCTCGTCCATCAAGCATCCCTTCAAGAAGGCCGAGGAGAAGCTCCCCGGCGAGCGCATCGCCGTCATCACCGACGAGAACGCGGACGCGGTGGATCCGACAGCTGCGGCCAAGCCGATTGCTCTGCCTCCCACCGTCGCCAATGCATCTTGGGAGGAGCCCGGGGGCAATGCTGCCAACAGCCCCGGGCATCTCGCCCTGGGCGCTAGCGTGAACAAGGTGTGGAAGGCGAGCGCAGGAACCGGATCCTCGTCCAGAGGACGCTTGAGCGCGGTCCCGCTCGTTGCCGACGGCAAGGTGTTTACCCTCGACGCCGGCGGTACAGTGTCTGCCTTCTCCGCGGCAAGCGGCGCCAAGCTTTGGGCGACGAGCGTGACGCCGAAGACCGAGAAGCGCGCTGAGGGCTTCGGCGGCGGCCTCGCGCTCGATGCTGGGCGCCTCTACGCCACCACAGGCTATGGCACCGTGGTCGGCATCAATCCCGAAGGCGGCGCCGTGCTCTGGACGCAGAAGGTCGGGGAGCCCGTCCGCAGCTCGCCCACCGCTGCCGGCGGCAAGGTCTATTTCGTGTCGACCGACAGTGTGCTGCATTGTCTCGATGGCGCCGATGGCCAGGAGCAGTGGACCGCGCGCGGCGTGCCGGAGCCGGCCACGCTGCTCTCCAATGTGAGCCCGGCGGTCGGACAAGGCATCGTCATTGCGGCCTTTCCGGCCGGCGACATCTCGGCCTTTCAAGTTGGCAATGGCGAGGCCGCCTGGAAAGAGTTGCTGTCGCGTACCAGCGAGACCAACGCCTCTGGCATCCTCGCGGACCCGGCCCGGCCGGTCATCGATCATGGCGTCGTGTTCGCCGTCAGCCATGGCGGCAAGATGATCGCGGCGTCGGAGTCGACCGGCGATCGGCTGTGGTCGCGAAACCTCACCGGCACGCAGATGCCATGGGTCGCTGGCGACACCGTCTATGTCGTGGACGTGACCGGCAAGCTCATGGCGCTTGCCCGGTCCGATGGCAAGATACGCTGGCTCACTCAGCTTCCCGGCACGTCGCACTGGAATGGACCGGTGCTTGCCGGCGGCAAGCTGTGGCTCGTATCGGCAGAAGGGTCGCTTGTGGCGGCCGATGCGAAAACCGGTCAGGTTTCGAGCACGACCGACCTCGGCACAAAGGTGTTCGTCGCACCGATTGTGGCGGGCGGCCGCATGTATATCCTCGCCGACAACGCCTCGCTGATCGCTCTCAACTAGAAGCCTGGACGGGAGCGGCCAGGCTTCTGTTCACGCTCCGGTCCCTCTTCATGTCCTTCACCATCGCCATCGTCGGACGGCCGAATGTGGGCAAGTCGACGCTGTTCAACCGTCTCGCCGGCAAGCGCCTTGCCCTTGTCGACGACCAGCCCGGGCTGACGCGCGACCGGCGCGAGGCGGAAACCCAGCTCGGAACTATCGACGTCCAGCTGATCGATACCGCGGGGCTAGAGGATGGCAGCGGCGGCCTCACCGCCCGCATGCGCGAGCAGACCGAGGCCGCCATCGGCCAAGCCGATCTCGTTGTCTTCCTGATCGACGCGCGGGCCGGAATCGTGGCAGGCGACGAGATCTTCGCCGAACTCGTCCGCAGCTCCGGCAAGCCGGTGATTCTTGCGGCCAACAAATGCGAGGGCCGCGCCGCGGAACCCGGCATGTACGAGGCCTTCGCGCTCGGGCTCGGCGAGCCCCTTCCCATCTCGGCCGAGCACGGCACCGGGGTCGGCGAGCTGAGCGAGGCCATCGAGCAGGCTGCCCGTGCCCGTGGCAAAGGAGCTCCAGGCCCGCAGGAGAGTGACGAGGACGCGGATGCTGGCGAGCATCCCTTGCGCATTGCCGTCGTCGGCCGCCCGAATGTCGGCAAGTCGACGCTCGTCAACGCGCTGCTTGGCGAGGAGCGCATGATCACGGGCCCGGAGGCCGGGATCACGCGCGACGCCATCGCCGTCGAGCTCGACTGGGAGGGCCAGCCCTTGCGGCTGTTCGACACCGCGGGCCTCAGGCGGAAGATGAGGGTCGAGGGCAAGGCGGAGGAGCTCTCCGTCGGCGACGCGCTGAAGGCGATCCGCTTTGCTGAAATCGTCGTGCTGCTGCTTGATGCGGAGCGCCCCTTCGAGAAGCAGGACCTCCAGATCGCCGCTCTGATCGTCGAGGAGGGCCGCGGGCTCGTGATCGCCATCAACAAATGGGACCTGGTGCGCGAGCCGCAAGGCAAGCTCGCCGAGCTGAAAGAGATCTGCCAGCGCCTGTTGCCGCAGATCAAGGGCGTGGCGCTCGTGCCGGTCTCGGGGCTGACCGGCAAGGGGCTCGCCCCCCTGATGCGCGCCGTCCTCGCCGCCAATGAGCTGTGGAACCGGAGGCTACCCACCCATGCGCTGAATCAATGGCTCCGGGAGGCCGTCGACGCCCATCCGCCTCCCGCCGTGTCAGGCCGCCGCGTCAAGCTCAGATACATCACGCAGAGCAATGCGCGGCCGCCCACTTTCGTCGCGTTCTGCTCGAGGCCAAAGGCGTTGCCAGACTCCTATCTGCGCTATCTGGTGAATGCCTTGCGCGATGCGTTCGACTTGGCCGGCGTGCCGATCAGGCTGCATCTGCGCAAAGGCGTCAACCCTTACGCCCCCGAGCCCGAGCACCGATGAACGAGCGGAGCGCCACGGAGGTCTATTTCTATCATTTGGAGCGGCGCAGCCTTGAAGAGGTGCTGCCGACGCTGCTCGAGCGCTCGCTCGAACGGGGCTGGCGCGCCGTCGTGCAGGCCGCAAGCGAGGAGCGCGTCGAGGCGCTCGACACGCTGCTCTGGACCTATCGCGAGGACAGCTTCCTCGCCCATGGCACCGCCCGCGATGGGGCCGCTGACGCTCACCCCATTTATTTGACCGTTGCTTGCGACAACCCCAACGGCGCCCAAATCCGCTTCCTGGTCGACGGCGCTGAGCTCGAGGATGCGGCACCTTACACCCGCGTGGTCTTCGTCTTCGACGGACGCGATGAAGCGGCCGTGGCGCGCGCGCGCGCGGAGTGGCAAGCGGCCATGGCGAAAGGCTATAGCGTGAGCTACTGGCAGCAGGACGCGGAAGGCCGCTGGCAGCAGAAGCCGTGACCCTTCACCCGCCTTGTGGCTGTCATTCACGGCGGCTATAAGCCCTGCAATCATTTCAAAACGCTGGGGGGGAATGCGACCATGGCCATTGAGCGCACGCTTTCGATCATCAAGCCCGATGCCACCGAGCGGAACTTGACCGGGCAGATCAATGCGCGGCTCGAGGCCGCGGGCCTCAGAATCATCGCGCAGAAGCGCATCTGGTGGAAGAAGAAGGACGCCAAGCAGTTCTACGAGGTGCATAAGGGCGAGCCTTACTACAAGGACCTCATCACCTTCATGACCTCGGGCCCGATCGTGGTGCAGGTGCTGGAGGGCGAGGACGCCATCGCCAAGAACCGCGAGGTGATGGGCGCGACCAATCCCGTGGATGCCGCGCCCGGCACTATCCGCAAGGATTTCGGCGTCAACCATCAGAAGAACTCCGTGCACGGCTCCGACGCGCCCGAGACGGCGAAGAAGGAGATCGCCTTTTGCTTCAAGAAGAGCGAGATCGTGGGCTAGGGAGTTCGGCTGTTTCTTGTCATCACTCATCGTCACGCGATGTTCGTCAACCCGCGCGCCTCTTCAAGAAAAAATCGCACCATTTCGCGCGAGGCCTCTGGCCCGTGCGGATCCGTATAGGTGCCGTCTGGGCTGCCGCCGGACCAGGCATGGCCGCTTCCATGGATGAGCCAATGCTCCACCACTGCCGACCCGGTCTTGTCTCGGGTTACCGTGCGGGTATAGGCCCGGCTCGCCGAGGATCGCGCCTTGGCGCGCTCCACATGGTCACCTCGCTTCGCCTGCGCCTCGATGATCTTTGCAGCGTTCAACGGATGGACAATTCGGTCCGCATCGCCATGGAAGACGATAGTCCGCATGCGGGGGCCGTTAGCTGCGGCAGGGCGACGCTTCCTTTGGCCGCGGCCTCGCGGTCCGGGATCGCCACGCATTGCTGCGAACGCGGAAGCGACGTCAGTGGCTGATCGGTAAGCTAGGCCGGAATGGACGCCGATTGCAGCGTAAACCTCAGAATAGGTTTCACCCATCACTGCCGCCATGGCGCCTCCCGCAGACAGACCGGCCACGTACACACGGCGCGGATCGACATCGTATTCGGCAATAACCTCGTTGGTAATTCCGGCGATAATGGATGGCTCGCCGGCGCCGCGCATTTGATGCTCGCGATGAAACCAGTTCCAGCACAACGACGGATTTGCGACCTTCGACTGGCTCGGATAGACGACGATCAATCCATGCTCCTCAGCTAGAACGTTCATGCGCGTCCCCGCTGCGAAGTCATCGGCATCTTGCGTGCCGCCGTGGAGCATGATTAGCAATGCGCGTTTGCCGACCTGATCGCGATTCGGAACATAGAGCTTGTAGCTACGGCATCCGGCAGCACAGGCAAAGGACCGGCTCAAGAACTGAGCCCCTTCCGGGATCTTGAGTGCCTTGGCCTAACACCCTCCAGTGCATCAAGACTGAAGCTCGAAAGGGACTGACGGAGCGTCGCGGCGGCCTCGCCCAGCGGCCAATTCGCCGGCGCTGCGGTCCCATGGTAACGACGCGGTCCTTCGGATCGCGTGTCCGCCGGTCCCTGGAGCGCCGTTGTGATCTCACCTCCTGAGACGTCTGGAGTGAGATCGATGATGAATTTCTCGACGGCTCGACCCGCAACAACCAGTTCGGCCGGATCCTCCGACGGGACCTGGTTTCGGCCTAACAGCAGAGCGCTTTGAATGACGCGCGTGGCTTCCATGAGCTTCTGAGCGCGCGTCAATTCCGTTGCCGCACGCATGGCGGCCGCAAAATCCATGGTCATGTCTTGGTTCCTAGGGTGAGGCCGAAGAATGGGCGAGGTCAGCTGATGCGATCGGCCAGCGCGCTCTTGATTTCCTTAGTCGCGTGAAGGGCACCCAGTACGGTGATCGATTCGATGGTTGCCAAAGCCAGTGCGGGCGACACATCCGGGGCAATACTGGCGAGCCCAAGCACCTTGATGTGAAGCGTTTCACCGGCCGCTCTGACCGCTTCCAAATCCGCGCGGGTATAGTGGCGAAGACCGAGCTCCAGCGTATGCCGCACAATCGATTTCCTGACCTCCTCACCATGGCTCGAAAGCTGGTTGCGGATCGCCGTCCGGATGAAGTCGGTACGGTTGGAATAAAAGCCTTCCTGCACCAGCAAATCGATATGGCCGAGGTCAACGTAACCGAGGTTGATCGTGATCTTTTCCGTTTCGCCCGCTTTGTCGCGGAGCCGATGAATCTCGCCGGCCAAAGCATTCCTCCATCATCATCTGTGTGGATGGTATATGGATGGTGACTGGAGGATGTCAAGGGCGGGGCTCACCGCGCGGATCTGGGAAAGGGAAGGCGCCCCTAAGTCAGCGACGCGGTCGGACTGGAAGCCCTAGCGCCCCAGGATGCCCGACCGCTTCAACAGCCAAAAGACGATAACGGACGCCAGCGCGAGGATCACCATGGTCCACAGGAATCCGCTGGTGTCTTGAGCCAGCGGCAGCCCCCCGACATTCATGCCGAAGATTCCGGTGATCAAGGTCGCCGGCAGGAGGATGGTTGTCACAACGGCGAGCACATGGAGATTGCGATGGGTTTGCTCGGCGGTCTTGATCGCGACCTCCTCCTGAAGCAGGTGAGCCCTGTCGCGCAAGGAGACGATTTCAGTGTCGAGCCAATCCAGGCGCTGACTTAATCTTGCCGTTGCCAGACGGAGCGGAAGCTTCGAGGCGTGACCGCGGTCCAGCTCAAACCGCTCATGAGCGAGCGCAGAATGGAGAGTTGCCGATGCAGCCGCACGATGATGCGCCGGATGCGTCCTAGGAGCTGCCGGCCTTCGCTCATATCATCGGCGAGGATCCTCTCCTCGATGTGGTCGAGCTTGCCGGCGAGATCCTCGGCGTGACGATCGACGGCGTCGGCTACATGCTCGAGTATCGCATCGAGAAGGCCAGGGACGGTTGCGATCTTGCGGCCCTTCTGCAGCTCTTTCCGGGTGGTTTCGACGGCGCTCAGCATGTGACGGCGACCGCTGACGAGCAGCGTCTCGGTCATGGCGAAATGGAGAAAGCCGATCTCCTCGGTAGCCCCGTCGAGCCCGCAAACGAGATCGGCGAAGATGCCGTAGAGGCAGTCCTCATTCGCCTGGAGCTGTTGGTGCTCGTCGGCCGACACGAGCAGCTCCCGGACGGGCAGCGGAAAATAGGCGGCCGACCTCAAGAACTGGCAAGCGAGCCCGTCGGCCAGGTTGAAATGCAACCATAGCCAGCCATCATCTCGGTCGGCGATCGGCTGGTCGACAGCAAGCTCCTCCACGACGCCGTCCGCGCGATAGCGTAAGGCAAACACGAGACCTGGCATCATGCGCGAGTGTCGGTGCTTGTGCAGGTGATCGCGGCGTCTGTCATCAATCGGCCCACCCCCCAGTCAGGGCGACGACCTAGCTCAGCGCACGGATGCGGAAGGGCAGGCCGCCCTTGGGACAGAGCGTCACCGTGGCGTGGATCTTCGCCGGAACGGGGCCGACATATTCCGGCGTGAAGCGGCGGAGCAGCTGCACCAGCGCCAGCGTGTTCTCGATCTGCGACAGCGCGCCGCCGATGCAGGCCCGCTTGCCGGCCGCGAAGGGCAAATAGCTGTATTTTACCCGTTTCCTCGCCCGCTCCGGCGCGAAGCGCTCGGGATCGAAGGCCTCAGGGTTCTCCCAATATTTCGGGCTGTGATGGGCGATATAGGTGAGGATCACCACCTTGTCGCCAGCCTTGATCTTATGACCTTCGATGTCGTCGTCGCCGGCTGCGATGCGGATCAGCGCCCAGATCGGCGGGAAGAGCCGCATGGTCTCCTGGATCACCATGCGCGTGTAGGAGAGCTGCTGCACCTCGTTCCATTCGGGGTCGCGCGTGCCGCAGACGGCATGGGCCTCGGCGCGGATGCGCTCCAGCGCCTCGGGGTGCATGGACAGGAGATAGAGCGACCAGGCGAGCGTCAGCGCCGTGGTCTCGGTGCCGGCCCAGAGATATTGCTTCATCTCGTCGATCACCTGCTGGCGATCGAACTCCGGGAAATTCGGATCGGCTTCGGCGGCCTCGAGCATGCGGAACAGCGTCTTCTCGCGATGCTCGAGCACATTGGCGCCCATCACCGTGTCCGGGATCTGGCCCCAGACCTGCATGGCCTTGGCCGCGTCCTCCTCGGTGATCTCGGCGAGCTCGCCGCTTACCTTTTTGAGGCGGATGGATTTGTGATTCATCACGTCGGTGTAGGTCTTCACCTGGCCGAACACGAAATGGGGGTTGAACGGCATCTCGCGGTCGAACAGCGCCTTGCAAACCATCTCGGCGGCGAGCGTCCAGGTCTCCTCCACCATCTCGATGGTCTCGCCGGTCTCGGCGAACTCCGCCCAGCGCGCCATCTTGGAGTCGATGGCCGTCATCAGATAGGGGAAGTATTCCTCGAACATGTTCGGGTGGAAGGCAGGCTGCTGGGGGGCGCGGATCTTCTGCCAGAGCGCGCCGTCCACGGTGATCATGCTCTTGCCGAAGATGGGCCGGAGCCCGTCGAAATATTTGGTGTAGTTGTCGGCGTTGTCGACCAACACGCGCTGCGCATGCGCGGGCTCGCTCAACAGGATGACGCGCTGGTTCTTCAAATTGATGGGGATGACGCCCCCATATTTGTCGCTGAGCGCCATGAGAACCTGCATGGGGTTCTCTTGGTTCAGAAGGGGCGTGAGCTTGAACCAGATGCTCTGCTCTTCGCCTAGCCCATGCGATGGAGAATAGGCGACGTTCATATCGGCCATTTTCCCCCTGGTCCCATTAGTGACGAGGCAGGCGGCTGTCGGGTTCGCGCCCAGCCGCAACGAAATGGGAACAGCCACCCAACAGCGGCGGCCAATTGCCTCGGTTCAAGGTCAGTCTCTAACATCCGGTGCTCGGCATTGTCCATCATTGGCGCCAAAATCCGACTGCATCTTGTCGTGCGACACGCCGCCACGTCTAGAATATGGCGTTGCGGCCGTTAATGATTTCGATCAAAGCGCCGGGGCCGAACTCTTCAAGGGAGCGGGGGCGAAAAAAGCGGTGCTTGATCCTGCTCTCCCGCGAGCCCGACCACGCGCTCGCCCTCCACGCTGACGGCACCTGAAGCCACGAGCCTAAGGGTATGAGGGTAAAGGCGATGCTCGGCTTCGAGCACGCGCGCGGCGAGGCTCGCTTCCGTGTCGCCGTTAAGAACCGGCACGGCGGCCTGCGCCACGATCGGGCCAGAATCCATCTCGGAGCGGACGAAATGCACGGTGCAACCGCTGATCCTGACGCCGGCCTCGAGGACGCGGGCATGGGCGTCGAGGCCCTTGAAGGCCGGCAGCAACGAGGGATGGATGTTGAGATGGCGGTCGCGCCAGCGCGCGACGAAGGTTTGGCCATGCAGCCGCATGAAGCCAGCATTGCAGACAAGCTCGACGCCCGCCTCGTTCAGTGCCGCGTCGAGGCATGCGTCGAAGGCCTCGCGCAAGGGGAAGTCCTTGTGGTTGATGGTGCGGGTTGGGATGTGGGCGGTTTCCGCGCGAAGGAGCCCTTGCGCTTGCGGCACATTCGAGATGACCAGCACGATGTCGGCGGGAAAGTCGCGCGCGTTGCAGGCCTCGATCAGGGCCTGAAGATTGGAGCCCCGGCCTGAGATGAGGACGCCTATGCGCTTCCTGCTCATCACGCGTGCCGCTTTCCCGCCAAGCTGCCGCTGAAGCGGACGCCGTCGCCTCCTTTCCGATGCACGATACGGCCGAGGTGCCAGGGCCTTTCGCCGGCCTCCCGCAGGCGCGCAGCGACGGTCTCCGCCTCGGCGCTACCCACCATGACGACCATGCCGATGCCGCAATTGAAGGTCCGGAGCATCTCCTCGTCGCTCAGCTTTGCCTCGCTTTGCAGCCACTCGAACACTGGCGGCAGTCGGAACGAGCCCTTGTCGATCTCCGCAGCCAGCGCCTCGGGCAGCACGCGCGGGACGTTCTCCGTCAATCCGCCCCCCGTGATGTGGGCGAGCGCTTTGACAGCGCCGGTTGTGCGAATCGTTTCAAGGATCTGCCGCACATAGATGCGCGTTGGTGTGAGCAACGCCGCGCCGAGCGTCTTCCCCGGCGAAAAGGGCGCGTCCTCATTCCAGCCGAGGCCCGCCTGCTCGACGACGCGCCGCACGAGCGAAAAGCCGTTAGCATGCACGCCGGCGGAGGGGAGCGCGAGGACGACGTCGCCCGCGGCGAGGTCTTGCCGCGGCAGGAGCTCCGGCCGCTCGACCGCGCCCACTGCAAATCCGGCGACGTCGTAGTCGCCAGGCGCATAGAGGCCCGGCATCTCCGCGGTCTCGCCCCCGATCAGCGCCGCTCCCGCCTCTCGGCAGCCCTCGGCGACACCCGCGATTACGCGTGCGGCGACGCCCACATCGAGCTTGCCGCAGGCGAAATAGTCGAGAAAGAACAGAGGCTCCGCGCCCTGCACGACGATGTCGTTGACGTTCATGGCGACGAGATCAATGCCGATCCGGTCGTGCTTGCCCGTCTCGATGGCGAGTTTGAGCTTGGTGCCGACGCCGTCGGTCGCGGCGACGAGGAGGGGATCCTTGAAGCCGCAGGCCCTGAGATCGAACAAGCCGCCGAAGCCGCCGATGCCGCCGATCAGTCCCACGCGGCCGGTGTTGGCGGCGAGGGGGCCGATCGCCCGGACGAGCGCGTTGCCCGCGTCGATATCGACGCCGGCGCCGCGATAGGTCAGGGGGGTCTTGTCCTTGGATTTTTCGGGCACGGAGCCGCTCGGGATCGAGACAAGTCCAACCGTTTCGGCATATCAATCGGGCCGAAGCGCAGCCGTCAAGCTGAAGCTTGCGCGCCCCGGCGTGGTCACATTTGCGCGTTCTACAGCTATAAAGCGAGATGCGGTGGGCGGGGGCCTCGCTGAGGCAGGGTTGGTGATGGTGATGCTTGGTAGATGGGGTTTCCCTGTCGGAGCCCATAGGAGACTGCTTCTCGGCTTCTGCCTCGCGCTAAGCGCCTTGCCGGCGGAGGCTGAGGCCGTCGCGGACGGACCCTACGCCGTCACCAAGCTCGAGGTCGACGTCACCGCCAAGGATGCCGTCGCCGCCAAGGCCAAGGCGATGGCGGAAGCGGAGCGCCGCGGCCTCGAAATCGTGTTGCGGCGGGTCGTTCCCTGCAAGGCCTATGCCCAGCTGCCAGGCCTCGAACCGGAACAGGCCGAGACGCTGGTTGATGGGCTCTCGATCCGCAAGGAGCAATATTCCACGACCCGCTATATCGCCAGCCTGGATGTGAGCTTCAACGAGCAGGCGGTGAAGCAGCTGCTTGCCAGCCGCGGCATCCCAATCAGCGAGACCCAGGCGCCGTCGATCTCGATCCTACCCCTGGTGATCGAGGGCAATCGGGTGAAAAGCGCCGGCGAGGGCTGGCGCCAAGCTTGGCTCGATCTCGATCTCACCAACGGTCCGACCCCCGCCACGATTGTGCAGCCAAGGCCCGGTCTTGACGTTGGAACGGTCAGAGCGGTCCTCGCCGGCGACGCTGGGGCCTATGCCGCCCTGCAGGCCGGCTATAGCGATGCGCCGCTCGTCGTCGTGGTGGGGCAGGCGGTCGACGGCGGCCAATTCACGACGCGGATCGCCGGCGCGGACAGCGTGGGGCGCATCAATTTCGGCCGGACCGACGCGCTCGACGGCGACGAAGCCAAGGCGGGCGCGCGGGAGGCGGCCGCGTTCGCCCTTGCCATTCTGGAGAACCGCTGGAAGGTGATGCAATCGGCCGCGGGATCGGAGCCGGCGAGCTATGAGGAGGGGGGACCAGCCGCGAAGACCCCGCAAGGCGAGCCTGAGAGGAACGTCGTGGCGCTCGTGGAATTCTCTGGGCTCAAGCAATGGCAGGAGATTCGCGCGCGGCTGATGCATGTTCCGGGCATTCAGGCGCTGGAAATCAACTCGCTCTCCGCGCGGACGGCCTCCATCACCTTCGACTATGCTGGCTCGCTCGGCCGCCTGCAGAAGGAGCTTGGCCAGAATGGCTTCTCCTTCGAGAACGGGGACGAGAACTTCGTTCTCCGCGCGCGTTAAGCCAAGCCTTCGATGCCGGTCATAAATCTGCTAGGTCCTAGGACTTCAATGGTTTGAGTCGGAACCTTTAGCGGATCCGGCCCGGAGTGGCACTCGTGAGCATCCCGAACACGCTGAGTTTGGCGCGCATCGTGCTCGTGCCGCTCGTGGTGTGGCTGATCATCACCCATGAGATGCTGACGGCCTTCGTGCTGTTCCTGCTCGCGGGGCTCTCCGACGCCGCCGATGGCTACCTCGCCAAGCGCTTCCAGTGGCGCACCGAGCTCGGCGCCTATCTCGACCCGATCGCCGACAAGCTGCTCTTGGTCAGCATCTATGTCACCCTCGGTTTCTCCAATCATCTGCCGACCTGGCTGGTCATCGCTGTGGTCAGCCGCGATATCCTCATCGTCGGCGCCTTCCTGCTGTCGTGGGTTCTGACGCGGCCGGTTCCCGTCCATCCGCTGCTGGTGAGCAAGGCCAATACGCTCGCCCAGATCGTGCTGGCGGGCCTCGTGCTCGCCGAGCTCGCCTTGGGACTCGGCCTGCAGCGCCTGATCCTGTTCCTCATCCCGGTGACCGGCACGCTCACCATCGCCTCCGCCGCCGCCTATTTCTGGACTTGGCTCAAGCACATGGCGAGCTATGAGCCGCTGCCCGCGCCACGGCCGTCCCGCCAGGGCAAGTCCGTGCCGGTGAAAGGCGCCGATCAGCCGCGGGCCAGAGCTTCGTGACCGTCGAGCAGCTCAGCCTCGATCTGCCGCATCGCGCAGCTCTCGGCGCGGAGGATTTCCTGGTCAGCGCGTGCAATCTGGGCGCGGTCCGGCTGATCAATTCCTGGCCGGACTGGCGGGACAATGCGCAGCTCCTGATCGGACCTGCCGCCAGCGGCAAGACCCATCTCGTCCGGGTTTGGCAGGCTTTGTCAGGGGCCCGGGCGCTCTCGCCCGGCAGTCTCGACACGGTGTCGTTCGACACTCTGGGGGAGGGGACGGCGCTCGCCGTCGAGGACGTTGATCGCGCCGGCCATGACGAAAAGGCGCTGTTTCATCTGCTCAATCTCGCACAGGAGAAGCGGCTGTTCCTGCTCCTCACCGCCCGCGACACGCCGAACCGCTTCGACTGCTCGTTGCCGGATCTTCGGTCGCGGCTCAATGCGCTGCCCGCCATGCGCATCGGCGCGCCCGACGAGGCGCTGCTGAAGGCGGTGATGCTCAAACATTTCGCCGACCGTCAGCTCGCCATCGACCCGAAAGTGCTCGATTTCCTCGCGCTCCGCATCGAACGCTCGCTTGCCGCGGCGGCGGCTGCGGTGGCGGCAGTGGACCGGGCCGCGCTCGGCTCGGGCCGCAAGATCAGCCGCCAGCTCGTCGCCGAGGTGCTTCAGACCACGGCCCCGACCGATTAGCGGGGAGCCCTTGGCCGTAACGCAAGTGATATAGTTGACAGGGTAAACTCCTGAGGCGGCGACGGGGCGCGCGGACAGGAAGTGCATTTTACGAGGCTTTAGATGACTTTATCGGAACAGGCTCAACCGCTTGATGCAAGCGCCGGCATTGCCGCGTTCGGACCCTCCCGCTTCTTCAACCGGGAGCTGTCTTGGCTGCATTTCAACAAGAGGGTTCTTGAGGAGGCCGTGAACGAGCGCCACCCGCTGCTCGAGCGCCTGCGCTTCCTCTCCATCTCGGCGTCGAACCTCGACGAGTTCTACATGGTGCGCGTGGCGGGCCTGCGCGGTCAGGTCGTCGCCGGCATCGAGACGCCGAGCCAGGACGGGCTCACTCCCACCGAGCAGCTCGACCGCATCAACCGTTTCGTGGCCGAGCTGACCGCCGAGCAGCAGGAGAGCTGGGTGCAGCTCGAGGGGCTGCTTGGGAAAGCGGGTATCCACGTGCTTGCGGCCGATCAGCTCATCGACAAGGAGCGCACTTGGCTCGAGGAGCATTTCCTCAGCCACATCTTTCCCGTGCTCACGCCGATCGCGGTCGATCCCGCCCATCCCTTTCCCTTCATCCCCAATTTCGGCTTCACGCTGGGGCTTGAGCTCGTGCGCGAGGGATCCTTGCGCACCATGCACGCGCTCATGCCGATCCCGTCGCAGCTCAATCGCTTCATCCGCTTGCCCATGAGCGGGGGCCAGAATGAGGCGATCCGGTTCATCCGGCTCGAGACCGTGGTCGGCATCTTCGTCTCGCGACTGTTCCCCGGCTATCGCGTGAGAAGCCAGGGCGCGTTTCGCGTGCTGCGCGACAGTGATATCGAGGTCCAGGAAGAGGCCGAGGATCTGGTGCGGCTGTTCGAATCGGCGTTGAAGCGGCGACGCCGCGGCTCGGTGATCAGGCTCGAGATCGAGGCCTCGATGCCCGCGCGCCTGCAGCAATTCGTCATGAAGGAGCTCAAGGTCTCGGAGCGCGAGAGCTTCGTGCAGAAGGGCCTGATCGGCCTTACCGATACCAGTCAGCTCATCGTCGCCGAGCGGCCGGACCTCAAATTCGAGCCTTTCATCAGCCGCTTTCCGGAGCGCATCCGCGAGCACAATGGCGACTGCTTCGCCGCCATCCGCGAGAAGGACATCGTCGTCCATCATCCTTACGAATCCTTCGATGTGGTGCTGCAATTCCTGAAGCAGGCGACGGCAGATCCGGATGTGGTCGCAATCAAATGGACGCTCTACCGGACGAGCAAGACCTCACCCATCATCGAGGCGCTGAAGGACGCGGTGGAGGCCGGGAAGTCGGTCACCGCCGTCGTCGAGCTCAAGGCCCGCTTCGACGAGGAGGCCAACATCAAATGGGCGCGTGACCTGGAAAGCGCGGGCGTGCAGGTGGTGTACGGCTTCCTCGAGCTGAAGACCCACGCCAAACTCAGCCTCATCGTGCGGCGCGA
Organism: uncultured Alphaproteobacteria bacterium; assembly: GCA_963804515.1. Lineage (GTDB taxonomy): Bacteria > Pseudomonadota > Alphaproteobacteria > Rhizobiales > Methyloligellaceae > Methyloceanibacter. The sequence continues at coordinate 99,276 of CAWDQR010000009.1, forward strand.
GGGCGGCGACCTCGTCACCTATTGCCATGTCGGCACGGGCAACTATCACCCCGTCACCGCCAAGATATACACGGACCTCTCCTTCTTCACCGCCAACCGCACCATCGGCCATGATCTTTCCCGCATCTTCAATTTCGTCACGGGCTATGCGGAGCCGGCGGAGCTCGAAGCCATGGCGGTCTCGCCGCACGGCATCAGGGCGCGTATCCTTGACCACATCCGCGAGGAGATGTACCACGCCAAGGCGGGGCGCCCGGCGGCAATCTGGATGAAGATGAACTCGCTGGTCGATACCGAGATCATCGACGCGCTGTACGAGGCAAGCCAGGCCGGCGTGGAGATCGACCTCGTCGTGCGCGGCATCTGCTGCTTGAGGCCCGGCGTCCCGGGTCTTTCCGAGACCATCCATGTGAAGAGCATCGTCGGCCGCTTTCTGGAGCATTCGCGCATCTATTGCTTCGGCGCGGGCCACGGCTTGCCGCACCGCAACGCCACCGTCTATATCAGCTCGGCCGATATGATGCCGCGCAACCTCGATCGCCGCGTGGAGGCGATGGCGCCGATCAAGAACCCCACGGTGCACGAGCAGATCCTCGATCAGATCATGGTGGCCAATCTCAAGGACAATGTGCAGAGTTGGCGCGTCCGGCCAGATGGAAGCTCCGAGCGCATCCGGCCGGGGAAGGGGCAGGAACCTTTCAGTGCACAAGATTATTTCATGACCAATCCGAGCCTGTCCGGCCGCGGCACCTCGCTGCAGGAGGACATGCCGCCGCGTTTCGCGCGGTTGGTCGAGTTCTGGCTGACGCCGTCCAAGCCACAAGGTCATGGTCCGCAGATACGAGCTGAGCCCAGTTGCCGTCGTCGATATCGGGTCGAACTCGGTCCGGCTCGTGGTCTATGAGGGCGCTACCCGGGCCCTGACCCCGCTCTTCAACGAGAAGGTATTGTGCGGGCTCGGCCGCTCGCTCGCTTCGACGGGGCAACTCGGCCCCGACGCCGTGGGCCGGGCGCTTCGGGCGCTGCGGCGCTTTCGCGCCCTCATCGACCAGATGGGCGTGACCCATGTCGAGGTCATCGCCACGGCCGCCGCGCGCGAGGCCGAAAACGGTCCCGAATTCATCGCCCATGCAGAGCGCATCATCGATGCGCCGATCAAGGTACTCTCCGGCACCAGGGAGGCCGAGCTCGCAGGCTTGGGCGTCATCGCCGGCATTCATGACGCCGACGGTTTCGTCGGCGACCTTGGCGGCGGCAGCCTTGAGCTGATCGACGTGCGCAAGGACAGGCTTGGCGACGCCGCCACCCTGCCGCTCGGGGGCTTGAGGCTGATCGATGCTTCGGGCGGCAGCCTTAAGCGAGCGCGCGAGATCGTCGATGCGGAGCTCGCCAAGGTCGATTGGCTGGATAAGGGCCGGGACCGGGATTTCTACGCCATCGGCGGTACCTGGCGGGCGCTGGCGCGGCTGCACATGGTCCAGGCCAACCATCCCTTGAACGTCATGCACGACTACCGGATCGATGCCGCCGACGCGCTCAAATTTGCAGCCGTGCTCGATCAGCAGTCGCAAAGCTCGCTCGCCGGCATTCGCGACATCTCCAGCGCGCGGCGCGAAACCATTCCCTATGGAGCCCTGGTGCTGGAACGGCTGCTCCGCCAAGTCCGCCCGCGCGCCGTGGTGATCTCCGTCTTCGGCATCCGCGAGGGGCTGCTCTACAGCCTGTTGAGCGAGGCGGAGAAGCGCAAGGACCCGCTGCTTGCGGCCTGCGACGACCTGGCCAGGCGCCGCTCCCGCTCCGTCGACAGCGCCTATGAGCTTTGCTTCTGGACCGACGCGCTGTTTCGGGCGCCGGGACCCGCGGAGACGCCGGAGCAGAGGAGGCTGCGCCACGCGGCATGCCTCCTGTCCGACATCGGTTGGCACGCCCATCCCGACTATCGCGGCATTCAGAGCCTGAATCTCGTGGCGCATGGCAATTTCGTCGGCGTCGATCATCCGGGCCGGGCCTTCCTCGCGCTCACCGTCTACTACCGTAACGAAGGCACGATCAAAGACGAGCTCAGCGACAGTCTGATAGATCTGGTCGACAAGGACATGATGAAGCGGGCGCGCATCCTCGGGGCTGCGTTTCGCGCGGCGCATATGGTATCGGCCTCGATGCCCGGCGTGCTGACCAACACGCCGATCACTTATGAGGGCAACCGGCTAGTCTGGACCTTGCCGGAGCCTTATTCCAATCTCGAAGGCGAACGCGTCGACCGCCGGTTCAAGGCCCTCGCAAGCCTGCTCGATCGCGACGGCGAAATTCGAGTGGGCCCGTCTTTCCAGCGCGCGGCAAGCTGAACGCAACCCGCTGGACGAAGCCGCCTTTCCCAAATCATTATGGTAAGAGGGGAATCGCCAGCCTTGTCGCGTCCCGTGAAGTTGAGCCGCAAGCACCAGCCCTAAGCCCATAGATGGCAGATGATCTTTACTCAGTTCTCGGCGTGGCGCGCGGCGCAAGCACCGAGGACATCGTCAAGGCCTACCGCAAGCTCGCCAAGAAGCTGCACCCCGACCTCAATCCGGGGGACAAGGCGGCCGAGGAGAAGTTCAAGCAGGTCACTGCGGCCTACGACATTCTCGGCGATGCGGATAAACGCGGCCGCTACGACCGCGGCGAGATCGACGCGAGCGGCCAGGAGCGGCCGCAGCAGCGCTATTATCGCGAATATGCGGGCGGCGAGGACGGCGCGCGCTACCGCTCGACCGCCGGCTACGAGGATCTGGGCGGTTTCTCCGACCTGTTTGGCGATCTGTTCGGGAGAGGAGCCGGGGCGCGGGGAGGGGGGCAGCGCTTCGCAATGCGGGGGACCGATGCACAATACCGGCTCGAGATCGATTTCCTCGAGGCAGTGAACGGCGCCAAGAAGCGTATCACGCTGCCCGATGGCGGCACCCTCGACGTGACGATCCCGGGAGGCGTGCAGCAAGGCCAGGTGATGCGGTTGAAAGGCAAGGGCATGCCCGGCATGGGCGGGGCCGAGCCGGGCGATGCGCTGGTCGAGATCCTGGTCAGGCCGCATCATGTGTTCACGCGCGAAGGCGACGACATTCTGGTCGAGGTACCGATCACCTTCGATGAGGCCGTGCTCGGCGGCAAGGTCGAGGTGCCGACCATCACCGGCAATGTGTTCGCCACGGTGCCGCCCGGCTCGAACACCGGCAAGACGCTGCGGCTGAAGGGCCGCGGCATCAAGCGCAAGGGCGGCAAACATGGCGACGAGCTGGTCAAGCTGATCGTGGTGATGCCGGATCGCATCGACGAGGATTTGAAGACATTCGCGGAAAAATGGCGCGCCGAGCACCGCTACGATCCGCGGCGGAAGCTTAGAGAGCAGGCCTGATGCTCACCGAGCGCGACATCGTTGCGAGGGTCAAGCATGTCACCGTGACGCGGTTGCGCGTCTGGGTGCGGCAGGGGTGGATCCGGCCTCCCGCCAAGGCAGAACAAGGTTTCACCGAAGCCGACATGGCGCGGGCGGCCTTGATCCGAGACCTGGAGGACAAGCTTGGCTTCGACGAGGAGGAGGTTCCGGTCCTGCTCAATTTGATCGATCAGATCCACGGGCTCCGCGCGGAGCTCAAGGGCCTGCTCGAAGCCCTCGACGATCTCCCCGACGAGGTGCGCGCCACGGTGAAGACGCGCATCGCCGCCCGTAAGCGGCGGACACGCTGACATGGCCCGATACGTCCTTGGGACGATCGTTTTTTTGTTGGTTGTAGGACTGTTGACCTTCGCCAGCGTGCGCTATGGGCTCGGCAGGCTCCCCGGTGACATCGTCGTCGATCGCGGAGGCTTCGTGCTCTATCTGCCGATTACGACATCAATTCTCGTGAGCCTGCTGCTCTCACTTGTCCTTTGGCTGGTCGGGCGATAGCACCATCACCTCGCCCTTTCGGATGACGAGCGCAAGCTCGCCCCGCTTCAAAGCCAGCGCGTCGTCCCCGAACAGCTTCCTGCGCCAGCCTCGCAGCACCGGGACGTCGGTCTCGTCGGAGCGGGCGATCTCCTCGAGCTCGTCGCTTGTGGCGATCAACTTCGGCGCCACGCCGTGGCGGCCGGCGGTGGCTTTGAGCAGCACTCGCAGCAGGTCGACCACGGCCTGCGCCTCGGGCGGCATCGGCTCGCCGCGCTCGATCGGCGGAATCGTCTTCGGATCGCGCTCTAGCCCCTTGGCCACGACCTCGAGCACGGCGCGGCCGCGCGTCGAGCGGGCGAAGCCGTTATGCAGGGTACGGAGCGAACCCAAATCCTCCGCCGTGCGGGGGGCCTGGCTCGCGATGTCATAGAGCGCCTCGTCTTTCAGGATGCGCGCGCGGGGGACGTCCTGACTTTGCGCCTCGCGCTCGCGCCAGGCGGCAAGCTCCATCAGCACGGCGAGCGATTTCGGCGTCTTGATGCGCATCTTAAGCCGCTTCCAGGCCTGCTCGGGATGGAGCTCGTAGGTCGCGGGATCGGTGAGCACCGCCATCTCCTCATTCAGCCAGCTCGCGCGCTCGGAGCGGTCGAGCTGGGCCCTGAGCTTGGGGTAGAGGTCCCGCAGATGCTCGACGTCGCCGAGGGCATAGGTGAGCTGGCGATCAGACAGGGGCCGGCGGCTCCAATCGGTGAAGCGAGAGGTCTTGTCGAGATTGCGATTGAGCAGCCGCTTCACCAGCATGGAATAGCTCACCGCCTCGCCGAAGCCGCAGACCATGGCAGCGACCTGGGTGTCGAAGATCGGATGGGGGATGACTTTCGCAAGATGGTGAACGATTTCAACGTCTTGTCGTGCCGAATGAAAAACCTTCATCACCTGCTCATTGACCATGAGCTGGAAAAAGGGTGCGAGGTCGAGGCCGGGCGCCAGGCTGTCAACCAGGACCTCGGTGCCCTCAGCGGCCAATTGGATGAGGCAGAGCTTCGGCCAGAAGGTCTGCTCGCGCATGAATTCGGTGTCCACCGCCACAAAGGAGGTGCTTCCGAGCCTTGCGCAGGCCTCGGCCAGTTCTTCGGTACGCGTGATGACATGCATGGAATGCGCATATAGCTCAGCCCACGGGTTGAGGCCAAGAGCGCTGTTGGAAGCAGTTGAGAGGACCTGCTATTTGGGCTGTTCAGCGCTCCTTATGGCGCGATCGGAAGCCGCCTGGACGTCCACCACGAGCGAGGACACCATCGAGTAGAGCGTTAAGAGGCCCGCCAGAGCCCACGCCGCATGGGGTAAGCGCGTTTTCACCGGAAGCGTCTCGGCGAGTTTGAGCATGGCAATTCTCCCTCGTCTTGCCCCTTGCTGATGAAACTGCGGCGGCCGCGCTTCGTTCCTTAATCCGGCAATTTCCGCCTTGCCTTGACAAGGCCGGGCGTCCCATGCGCTGTTCCGCGCGACCCCGGTTTTGCAGCTCACTCTCCTGGCCATGCACCCTTATCGCACCGACACCTGCGGCGAGCTTCGCAAAGAGGACGTCGGGAAGACCGTCCGGCTCTCCGGCTGGGTGCATCGCATCCGCGACCATGGCGGGCTCTTGTTCATCGATCTCCGCGACCATTACGGCATCACCCAATGCGTGGCCGATCCGGGATTGCCCGCCTTCGCCGAGGCCGAGCGGCTCAAGCCCGAATGGGTGGTGCGCATCGACGGAGAGGTGGTGGCGCGCTCGGGGGAGACGATCAATCCCAACCTGCCGACCGGTGAAATCGAGGTTCGGGCGAGCGCCGTCGACGTTCTGGCCGAGGCCAAGGAGCTACCGCTGCCGGTGTTCGGCGAGCCGGACTACCCTGAGGAGACGCGGCTCAAATACCGCTTCCTCGATCTACGCCGCGAGAGCCAGCACCGCAGCATCATGAAGCGGCAGGCGATTATCTGGTCCATGCGCCATCGGATGCGGGAGGCGGGTTTCTTCGAGTTCCAGACCCCCATCCTCACCGCCTCCTCGCCGGAGGGGGCGCGCGACTATCTGGTGCCGTCGCGCATCCATCCGGGGAAGTTCTATGCGCTGCCGCAGGCGCCGCAGCAATTCAAGCAGCTAATCATGATCGCGGGCTTCGACCGCTATTTCCAGGTGGCGCCCTGTTTCCGCGATGAGGACGCCCGCGCCGACCGCTCACCGGGCGAGTTCTACCAGCTCGATCTGGAGATGAGCTTCGTCACGCAAGAGGACGTGTTCGACACGGTCGAGCCGATCATGCGCGGGCTGTTCGAGGAGTTCGGTGAGGGCAAGGCGGTGACCCCGAAATTCCCCCGCATCGCTTACGCCGAGGCGATGCGGAAATACGGCACCGACAAGCCAGACCTCAGGAATCCGATCGAGATGCAGGACGCGACCGAGCATTTCCGCGGCTCCGGCTTCAAGCTGTTCGCCGGCATGATCGAGATGGACGTCAACACGCGCATCTGGGCGATACCGGCGCCGGGCGGAGGCAGCCGCGCCTTCTGCGATCGCATGAACGCCTGGGCGCAAAGCGAGGGTCAGCCCGGGCTCGGCTATATCAGCTTCGAAAAGGCCGCGAGCGGCTCGACCGCCGAGACCGATCCGCAAGGCAAGGGGCCCATCGCCAACAATCTCGGGCCGGTGCGCACGAAAGCAATCCGCGAGCAGCTCGGTGTCGAAGGGGGCGACGCCGCGTTCTTCGTCGCTGGGCTGCCCAAGGAGTTCGTCGACTTCGCTGGCCGGGCGCGCACGCGGCTCGGCACCGAGCTCGGGCTGATCGCGCCGGACCGCTTCGAGTTCTGCTGGGTCGCCGATTTCCCCATGTATGAGTGGAACGATGATGAAGAGCGGGTCGACTTCTCCCACAACCCGTTCTCGATGCCGCAAGGTGGGCTCGAGGCGCTCACTACCATGGACCCGCTCGATATCCTCGCCTACCAATACGACCTCGTTTGCAACGGCGTGGAGCTCTCTTCCGGCGCCATCCGCAACCACAAGCCCGAGATCATGGAGAAGGCCTTCGCCATTGCGGGCTACCCGAAGGAGGCGCTCGAGCAACGCTTCGGCGGCATGTTGCGCGCGCTCCAATACGGCGCGCCGCCCCATGGCGGCATCGCGCCGGGCATCGACCGCATCGTCATGCTGCTCTGCGGCGAGGAGAATTTGCGGCAGGTGGTGATGTTCCCGATGAACCAGCAGGCCGAGGACCTGCTCATGGGCGCCCCCTCCGATGTAAGCGACAAGCAACTGAAAGAGCTGCATATTCGGCTCGCTCTGCCGAAGACGTAAGAGCTCGATCATGCAGAATTAAATATACTCCGGCAACGCCGGTTCTCGCTGTTGCCCAAAGATCAATTCATTTTCTATGCTTAGGCGCGGCAGTTGAGCCTCTGGTCCCTAGAGCCGCTCTGCACGCCATGGAGGGTGACATGGTCGATGGTCTGGTGCGCGGATCCATCCTCGCCGGGCTTGCGATCCTTGCGATCAGCGGCGCGGCTGCGTCACCGAAGCAGGCGCCGGCAGCGAAGCTCAACACGGAGGCGTTCCTTGCCGCCTGCGTGGTGGATCCCGTCGTCACGGACGAGCCTGGATTGGAGGCCGGCGGCAAGGTTACGCCGCAAATCTACTGCGACTGCATCGCCGGCAAGTTCCCGGAGAAAAAGCTGAGCCAGGCCGACATCGACATGCTGACCAAAATGCACAAGGACCAGATCACCGATGAAGACGCCCAGAGCTACCCCACGCTCGAGGATTTGATGGCAACCAATGAAGGCGTCGAGGACGCTTGCAAGGCGAGCCTCGGCATGCCGGCCAGCACCGACGACGAGGAGGGACCTCCTCCCGATGAAGAGGACATTCCCCAGGATCAATAGGATTGCGCCAGCCTTGGCGCCGGGCAGACCAAAGCAAAAGCCCGACGCCTATTGGGGGAAGACGTCGTAGCGGCGCCAGAAATCGATCGTCGCGTTCCTCAGGGTGAAATAGCAATTGAAGCCGCACGGGACCCAGGTCCCCCCGGGGAGCCTGACCTCGTCGCCGCGAGGCGTCGGCCGCACCGGAGCGGAGATGGTCTCGGACGGGTCGTATTGGCTCGGCACGGTAACGTAGGGATGGGACGGATCGGCCGGCGTTTGCCGCCATCCTTCCGCCGAAGCGGGTGTGGCGAGCGCCAGGGCGCTTGCGCCGAAGACGCTTGCGCCGAGGATCGCGAAGAGCGGAAAGCTGCGTGTGTGTTTTCTCGCCATGACCGTCGGTCCTTCCCCCAAGTTACCGCCTGCTTTTCGCGTCAAACATAAGCCGCGCTGAGGGGGAATGGAAAGTCGCGAAGGAGGGAACCTTCGGAAGGCGCCAATGTTTCCTCACGCGAGGGGGACATAGGGACCATGACCTTAAGCCAGCACGTGTTCCTCTATTGCGAGCGCGGCACGAGCGAGGCCCTCTCGGCCGAGCCGTTCAATGCCGCAAGCAATGCCGCCTTCCTGCTGGCGGCGCTCGCCGCCCTTTGGTTGCTGCTGCGCCGCCCGAAGGAGGCGCGGAGCGCTGACCAAATGCTCCTCATCGCGCTCGTCTTCCTGATCGGGCTCGGCAGCCTCGCCTTCCACCTTCTGGCCGACCGCGCGGCGATGCTTGCCGACATGGTGCCGATCGACGTTTTCATGCTCGTCTATCTCGGCTTCGCGCTGAATCGCTTGTTGGGGATGCCGCCGGGCTGGACCGTGCTGACCCTGATCGGCTTTGCCGCAATCGTGGCGCTCACCACCGAGCTCAAATGCTGGGGCGGGGGCATTGGCTTCCCAGCGGCGGACGCGACCGGCGCATCGGAATGCTTGAACGGCAGCCTCGTCTATCTGCCGGCACTCGGCGCTATGGCCGTGGTCGGAGGATTGCTCTGCGAGCGGAGGCATCCGGCCGGCTCCTATATCCTCTGGGCCGCGCTTCTGTTTGCACTCTCGGTGACGTTTCGCTCGCTCGATCTTGCGCTTTGCGACGCCTACACGATCGAGGGCCGCAAGATCGGGACGCATTTCGTCTGGCACCTGCTCAATGGGCTCAGCCTCTTCCTCCTGCTTCGGGCAAGCCTCGAGGTCGGCGCCGCATGCGCAAGCCGGCCAGCGGTGGCGCGGCCAAGAGGCGTGCCGCCGCCGGAAGGGACGGCAAACTCCGAGTAGAGCAGGGATCGCGGAGGCGCTTGGCCGCCTTGTTCGCCTCGCCTATATCTTCCCGAGCAATAGCAGGATCAGCAGGATGATGAGGATGAGGCCGACTATGCCCGAAGGGCCGTAGCCCCAGTCCCGGCTGTGGCCCCAGGTCGGAATGACGCCGAGCAGAACCAGGATCAAAATGATGATCAGAATAGTGCCGAGTGACATGTACTTTCCCCCCAATTGACGATGGCTCAGTTTAGAGCCTATCTGGCGGGCGCCCATAGAAAAACTTTTGAGCGCTCTGCCCTTGTCACGGTTATTTCGTGTCGAGTGGCAGGCGTGCACCCAAGGCCCCCGAGCCCGAGCTTGAGGCTCAGGCGTCTTCCCGGACCGCCTGCAGGATGTCCTCCATCCGCATACGGTGGCGAAAATCGGGATCGACGAAGCGCGCCCTGACACGACCGTCGCCGCCGCCGACCACAAGCGTAGCAGGGATCGGCAATAGCCAGCCGCCATTGCCCTGAAACTCGGCCAGATCGATCCCGAAGCCCTTGTACATCCCCATGATGGTCTCGCCGAGCCCAGAACACGAGACCCAAGCTCAGCGCATAACCGAGATCGAGATCGAGCGCTGCGGATTGTTCATCATTATCGCGCTGGGCGAGTCGATCCTGGTCGCGGGCGCGACCTTCGCGCGGAATCATCCTGGCCGCGGTGGGTGACGAGCTCGTGCTCGTGCACCCGATGGGCCAGGTTGAGGCGAGCACGGGCATTGCCGTCATTGGGGCGCCGGCGCTCTACATCACCGGCAATCTCCTGTTCAAGCAGGCGATTACGGGCCGCTGGCCGCTGTCCCATCTCATCGGCATCGCGCTGCTCGTTCTCGTGGCGATGCTTGTTCCGTTCGCCACCCGCTAGCCTTGAGCTTCGCCAGCGCCTTGGCGCTCATCGCCGTGGCGGGTTGGGAGACCAGATTTAGCCCGAGGGATCATGCCGAGGGTTGAGGCATTGCCGGGAGGCGGGCGTCCTGGCGTAAGGGCTATTCGGCCGCGACGCCAGGCGACCGTTCTGCCTTCACCTCTTGCAGGACGGTGAAGCCCTCGAAGTCCGGGTGGCCAAGATAGAGCGGCTTGTTCGCGCCCGTCCCGCCATGCGCCTTGCGGAAGGCTTCGGACCGCGTCCAATCCAAGAAATTCGCCTCCGAGCGCCAGATCGTGTGGGACGCGTAGAGCACATGGTCGTCGTGCTCCGGACCTTTCAGCAGATGAAACACGAGGAACCCCGGCACCTCCTCGAGATGCGTCTCGCGTGTCAGCCAGACCTGCTCGAAGTCGTGCTCGGATCCCTTTCTCACTTTGAATCGGTTCATCGCAATGAACATGACGTACTCCTTCGATACGTTTTGCCCGCAGAGTGAACCCTAGGATAGCGAACGTAGTTGATCCCGCGTAGCGTTTTCGGAACAACGCTTAAGCGTGGGCGAATCGTCTCATGGCTGAGGGCGTGACAGCACGCCTCAGGGATGCTCAGGATGGAGCGCGCTGGCTTTCGCGCCACCGGTTCCCCATTTTTGGGTGAGGCGCGTTTGGCGCTGTTGTTGTGAAACCAAGCAGGAGGTTGACCCCCGTGACGAAGGAAGCTGCCGTAAAGGACCGGCGCAACGCGCCGCTTCAGACCCCCACCGATCTCGGCGCCAATGCGCGCCGCGATATCGCGGGCGCGCTCAATGTGCTGCTCGCCGACACATTTGCGCTCTATCTCAAGACCAAGAACTTCCACTGGCATGTCAGCGGACCGCATTTCCGCGATTACCATTTGCTGTTCGACGAGCAGGCCGACCAGATCTTCGCCACCACGGATGAGATCGCCGAGCGCGTGCGCAAAGTGGGCGGGCTCACGCTCCATTCGATCGGCCAGATCGCCCGGCTGCAGCGCATTCCCGACAATGACGCCGATTATGTCGATCCGCTCGACATGCTCGCCGAGCTGCGTTCTGACAATCAGGCCCTGATCGCCAGCATGCGCGAGGCCCACGACCTCTGCGAGGAGGAAAATGACGTGGCGACCACGAGCCTGATCGAGGTTTGGATCGACCAGGCCGAGCGGCGCGTGTGGTTCCTCTACGAGACAAGCCGCGGCGGGGCCCCGGGCCACTAAGCGACGGAAAAAGCGCAGAAGCTGAGGGCCTCGCAGCTTCCCTAGCAAGCCTCATCTTCGACCCTTTCAAGCGCTGCCGCCTCAAGCGGCGGCGCTTTCGTTTGGCGCCTTGAGGACGAGAGGCCGCAGATGACCGGTTCGAATGGACCCACCGATCGGCCCGGTATAAGAACGGGGCGACCTCCTAAAGCCTTTCCAGCCATGTCGCCCAAGCCGCCCGCGAGAGGAACCTTTCAGCGTTTCGTCCAGTCGGAAGCGGCGGGCGGCGTCTTGCTCATGGGCAGCACCGCGCTCGCGCTCGCCGTGGCGAACACTTTCCTAGGGGCCGCTTATGAAGAAGCGCTGCATGCGCGTCTCGCCGGCCTCGACGTGCTGCATTGGATCAATGACGGGCTGATGGCCCTTTTCTTCCTGCTGGTCGGGCTCGAGATCAAGCGGGAGATGGTGGAAGGCGAGCTCAACAGCTGGGCGCGACGGGCACTGCCCTTGCTTGCGGCGCTCGGCGGCATGCTCATCCCGGCGTTGATCTTCATGGCCATCAACGCGCCCTATCCTGAGAACTGGCGCGGCTGGGCGATCCCCACCGCCACCGACATCGCCTTTGCGCTTGGCGTGCTCTCGCTGTTCGGCCCGCGCGTTCCGAGCTCGCTGAAGCTCTTCCTCACCTCGCTTGCCATCATCGACGATCTCGGCGCGATCCTCATCATCGCGCTGTTCTATGCCTCTGACCTGTCGCCCATGGCGCTCGCGCTCGCGGCGCTCACCACCGGCGTCCTCTACGGCCTCAATCGCCTGAAGGTGATGCTGCTTCTCCCCTATCTCGCGCTTGGCGTCGTGTTGTGGGGCTCGATGCTGTTCTCCGGCATCCACGCCACCCTTGCCGGCGTGTTGCTCGCCTTCACCATTCCGCTTGGCGCCAGGTCCGGGGACGGCGCGGGCTCGCCCTTGCACCGGCTGGAACTGGGGCTTTCCCGTTGGGTCGCCTTCCTCGTGTTGCCGCTCTTCGGCTTCGCCAATGCCGGCGTGAGGTTTGAGGGCGGAAGCCTTGCATCGCTCATTGCGCCGCTGCCGCTCGGCATCGTGCTGGGCCTGTTCCTGGGCAAGCAGGCTGGCATCCTCGGCGCCGTGTGGCTCTCCCGCAAGCTTGGCATCGCGGCGTTGCTCAAGCAGGTGAGCGCGCGGGAACTCTATGGCGTCGCACTGCTTTGCGGCGTCGGTTTCACCATGAGTCTTTTCATCGGCTTGCTCGCTTTCTCTGATCCGGAACGCGAGGCCGCGACTAAGCTCGCGGTGCTGGCAGGCTCCCTGCTGTCGGCGCTGGCCGGCGCCGCGGTGCTGCTCGCCGGCGGCTCGCCGCTGCGGCAAGGTTCCAGCCAGGCCAGCTAGCTCGTCCCGTAGAGCCAATCGAAGCCTTGGAGTTGCGTCCCGGCTCGCCGGTGCTTGAGCACGAAATTGCGCGCTAAGGCCGCGGCGCCGCGCAGATGGTAGAGGCGGCCATACAGTGCGGCTTGGCGCTGGACGCGGGCAACGCGATCGCGGCGGAGCGCCTCGTAGCGGGCATAGGCGAGGGAGGTATCGCCGCCGCAAGCCTCGAAACTTTCCGCGAGGGTGGCGGCGTCCTCGATGGCAAGGGCCGCGCCTTGTGCGAGATAGGGGAGCACGGGATGGGCCGCGTCGCCCAGAAGCGCCACGCGGCCATCCGTCCAGCGGCGCAAAGGCGCAAGCCGGTAAAGCGACCAGCAGCGCCAGCTCTCGACCATCCCCAGCATATCCCTCGCGGGTCCGGCCCAGCGGGTGAACGCAGCGAGCGGGTCCGCAGGCTCCGCCTGCCGGCTCCAGCCCTGTTTGGCGCTGCCGCCCTCGAACACGGCAATGACGTTCAGCTCCCTGCCGCCGCGCACGGGGTAGTGGACGAGATGGGTTTTGGGCCCAAGCCAGAGCCCAACCACGGGAGCATCGAAGGGAGGCTGGACGCGATCTCGCGGCAGCAGCGCGCGCCAAGCTGTGGCGCCGGCAAAGCGCAAGGTTGCGCTGGGCGCGATCCCCTGACGCAAGCTCGACCATACGCCATCGGCGGCGACGAGGGTCGATCCTTCGGCCTCCCTTCCATCCGCCGCTCGTGCCACGACTCGCTCCGCAAGGGTCTCGACCGCGGTCACGTCAAAGCTTTCCCTGAGCTCGGTGGAGCTATGGGTTTGGCGGACCGCAAGCAGGCTCGCGTGAAGATCGGCGCGGTGAAGGGTAAGATAGGGCGCGCCATAACGCTCCTCCGCCTTGCTCCCGAGCGGCATGGAGGTGAGCCTCGCGCCCGAGCCGGCATCGAACAGCGAGAGCGCCTCGGGTCTGAAGGCGGCGGCTTCGATCGCGGCGAGGGCGCCGAGCTGCTGCAGGGCCCGCGTCGCATTGGGCCCGAGCTGGATGCCGGCCCCGGTCTCGTCGACGTAATTGGAGCGCTCGAGCAGGGTTGCGCTCATCCCGCGTTTGCCGAGCGCGATGGCTGTCGCGAGGCCGCCAATGCCGCCGCCAACGATGAGCACGCGGCCTCCCAGCCAAGGCGTCGTCATCGGGAGGGCGCTCAAGCCTCCGGCGCGCTCGGCGGCGCGGTCGCCACGAAGACGCAAGCGGGCGGATCGCTTTCAGCCGCCTTGAGCACGGGATCGTAACGGTAAAGCGTCGAGCAATAGGGGCAGACGAGCTCGGCCCCATCACCCATATCGAGATAGACGTGCGGGTGGTCGAAAGGCGGGGTGGCGCCCATGCATTGGAATTCCTTGACGCCGATCGCGATCCGGTCGACGCCCTTGTCGTTCACGAGATGGGGCACCAGCATTTGAGCCATGGCTGTCGCTGCAATCGTTCTCTGGAGGAATAAGCGGGTGAGCATAGTCGGCGAAAGCCTTGAGCGGTAGAGCGGAATGCCGACCTTCGATTCAGATGGTGTGAGGCTCTTCTATATGGATGAGGGAGCGGGAGAGCCGATCCTGCTCATCCATGGCTTTGCCTCCAATGTCGCGACCAATTGGACGAATACGGGCTGGGTGGAGGCGCTCACCGGAGCCGGCCGCCGCGTCGTGGCCTTCGACAATCGGGGGCATGGGAGAAGCGAGAAGCTGTATGATCCGGGGCGCTACGGCGCTCCCGCCATGGCGGAGGATGCGCGCCGGCTGCTCGATCATCTTGGCATCGGACGCGCCGACGTCATGGGCTATTCCATGGGTGCCCGTATCGCCGCGTTTCTCGTGCTCAAGCATCCGCAACGCGTCCGCAGCGTGGTGTTTGGCGGGCTTGGCATCAACATGGTGCGGGGCATGGTGGGCAGCGGACCGCTGGCGGCGGCGCTCGCAGCGCCTAGCATCGACGACGTCACCAATGACACCGCGCGGAGCTTCAGGGCGTTTGCGGAAGCGACCAAGAGCGATCTTGGGGCCCTTGCCGCCTGCATGCGTGGCCCGCGCGAGAAGATCGCGCCGGAACAACTTGCCGGCATCGCGGTTCCGACGCTCGTGGCGGTCGGAACGGAGGACGTGATCGGCGGCTCGGGCACCGAGCTTGCCGCGCTGATCCCAGGCGCCAAGCTGCTCGACATCGAAGGGCGCGACCACATGAAGGCCGTGGGCGACGCGCGTTTCAAGCAGGGCGTGCTCGACTTTTTAACCCAGCGGCCTTAGTCCCGTGCTAGTGATGGCGCGAGTAAACCCGGCAATTCCGGATTAGAGGTTAGCATGCAGAAATCCTTCACCGCGGGGAAACCGCAGATCAAAAGCTACGATCCGATTTGGGACCAGGTACGCCGCGAGGCGGAAGAGACGAGCGCCAACGAGCCCGTGCTTGCAAGCCTGATCTACGCAACGATCTTGAGCGAGCCGACGCTGGAGGACGCCGTCTGCCATTCGATCGCCCAGCGGTTGCAGCCTTCCGTCGATACGGGTCTCTTGCACAAGACCTTCCACGAGGTGCTCGCGAATGAGCCCGGTCTCGGCGACATTTTCCGCGCCGATCTGATGGCCGTCGCCAAGCGCGACCCGGCTTGCCGCCGCCTCCTCGAGTTTTTGCTCTACTTCAAGGGTTTCCATGCGCTGGAGACCCATCGCTTCGCCCATCGGCTGTGGCAGGCGGGGCGCAAGGATTTCGCGCTTTATTTGCAAAGCCAGTCGAGCCGCGTGTTCGCGGTCGACATTCATCCGGCGGCCCGCATCGGCAAGGGCCTCATGCTCGACCACGCCACCGGCATCGTCATCGGCGAGACGGCCGTGATCGGGGATAATTGCTCGATGCTGCACGGCGTTACCCTCGGCGGCACCGGCAATGAATATGGCGACCGCCATCCCAAGATCGGATGCGGCGTGATGATGGGCTCCGGCGCCAAGATCCTCGGCAACATCAAGATCGGCAATTGCGTGCGGGTGGCGGCGGGAAGCGTCGTGCTCCAGGATGTGCCGCCGCGGCGGACCGTCGCTGGAGTACCCGCGCGCGATATCGGTCCCGCCGGTTGCGAGGAGCCCGCGCTCAGCATGGATCAGCTGGTCAGGGACGATGTTGAGGGAAGCGCGAGCCCGTGCGATTAGAGCAGCGGCTCTCCGTGAAATCATTGCATTGCAAGGATGGTGGAGCGTGACACGGGACGAGATCCTCAAGCTTGAACGATATATGCAGCGGGTTTTCCGCCTGCCGGCGCTTCAGGTGAAACAGCGGCCGCAAAAGGACGACTCGGCCGAGGTCTATGTCGGCGACGAGTTCATCGGGGTCCTGTTCCGCGACGATGACGAGGGCGAGACCGCCTATCAATTTCAGATGGCGATTCTCGACTACGACCTCGGCAGCTAAGCCCCCGAGGGGGGTGCGCCCCTCGAAGGACCCATTCCGGGGCGCGGGTTAACCAATCCCTTAGAATTGAGGCAGCTGTTCACCTGGCCTCGCTACACTACCAGCCGGCGGATGAGCGCGGGAAGGCGAGGGGGGCCCCATGCAGTCTCTGGCGTTCTACCTTTATGTTATGGCCGTCGGCTTCGTGGCCGCTGGGCTTGCGGCGAGCCTCGCCCAGCTCGTCTCCGGCCGGCCATTGCGTTTCGGCATGCGCAATGCCTGGCGGGGTGCGCGGGAACAGGCGCGCTCGCCCGTCTGGTTCGGGCTTTCCACGGTGATCGCCGGGGTTTGGAGCCTGCTGTCGGGATAGGTCCTGCTCGATCTGATCCTGAAGCTTTGACTTAAGGCCGGCGCCTTTACGCGGCCAGATCTCCCGTTTCGGCCGACTTCACACCGCTGCCTCCAGTTCTCCGACCCTTAGCCGCTATGGCTCGACGGTCGGTCGATCGCGGCTTCCCCCTTCGGCAGCTCGATGAGTTGCGTCAAACCGCAATCGGCGCGGTTGGCGATCTTGATTTCGCCGCCTGCGCGCTGGACGATCTCGCGGGCGATAGTGAGGCCAAGGCCTGCACCGGGGATGGTCTGGCGACGGCTCGGGTCGGCACGGAAGAAAGGTTCGAACACCTGGCCGAGAAGCGGAAGCGGGATGCCTGGCCCTTCGTCCTCGATCGTGACGCGCGCCGTCGAACCGTCTGTCTCATCGACGCTGACGCGCGCGCGAAGTCCATGCGTCGCAGCGTTGATCATGAGGTTGCGCAGGGCACGGCTGAGCGCGAGCCTGCTGGCCCGCACGGTAACAGGCTGGGCTGCCGTGATTGCCACATCGAATTTTTGATCCCGGAGCTCGGCCGCGAGGCTCAAGACCAATTCGTCGAGGCGGATCAGCTCGGGCGGCACTTTGCCGGACTCCTCGCGCACGAGGAGAATGGCGCTGTCGGCAATCCGCTCCAACTCGTCAAGATCGTTCAACCACAATTCGCGTTCGTCTTCGTCCTCGATGAATTCGGCTCGTAGGCGCATGCGGGTGATCGGCGTGCGCAGATCATGACCGGCCGCCGCGACCAGACGCATCCGGCTCTCGATTGCCCGTCGGAGGCGCGAGGAGAGGGAATTCAGCGCCCTGGCCGTGGCCCGCACCTCGGCGGGACCGCGCTCCGGCAGGTGCGGAAGGATGGCATCAGGCCCCACGGAGGCCACCGTGCTTTCCAGTAGGACGAGCGGCTGTACCATGCGATGGGCGGCGAACACCGCGACGGCCGTGGCTCCTACGGTGATTAGCGCAAGCCATTTGAAGAGGACGTTCCACGGGGTGCCTTGCGGAGGCAAATCCGAGATTGGCATCAACAGCCAGCCGCGCGTGTCGATCGGGATGGAGACCACGAGCGAGGCGCCCCACCCGTCGCGCGAGACAGTGACCGCGAGGTCTGTTCCGCGCGCGGCGAGGGCGGAGCGAAGCCTTTGCGTGGTGTTTTCGTAGACACGCCCGGGCGAAGGCTGTGGCGCGAGCGCGATGGCGTTGGTGTCTAGCTTTGCCAGTCGTGCGAGCATCTCGACCTGCTCTGCGACCGGTTCAATCGTCCGCTGGGGAGGACGCGGTCCGAGCAGGTACAGCATCACGCCGGTCAGGAGGCCCACGACCGACACGATCGCGACAACCAGAAGCAAGGCGAGCTTGGCGCGCAGCGTGTTCACGTCGCCGCATCCTCAATGTCGACCTTCACGGCCAGCTGGTAGCCGCCGTTGCGCACTGTCTTGAACAGCGACGCGCCACCCAGCTTACGGCGCAGCCGGCTGACAAGCACGTCGATGGAGCGGTCGAAAGCATCGCCGTCGCGACCACGGGTAAGATCGAGCAGTTGATCGCGTGACAGCACGCGGCCGGGCCGGTCGAGGAAGGTCAGCAGCAGATCAAACTCCGCGCCGGTGAGCTCGATGTCGCTACCGTCCGGATCGATCACGCCTCGGGTTTGCGGATCCGCCGTGAACCCCTCGAAGCGATAGAGCTTCGCTTCACTCGCCAAAGGCGCGGTTTCGGCGTGCCGCCGCAGCACCGCCTTGATCCGAGCAACGAGTTCGCGCGGGTTGAAGGGTTTTCCCAGATAGTCGTCGGCTCCGATCTCGAGACCGATGATGCGATCGACGTCTTCCTTGAGCGCCGTCAGCAAAATGATCGGTACGCTCGAGCGCTGCGCGCGCAGATCCCGGCACAAATCGAGCCCCGAGCCATCCGGCAGCATCACATCGAGAACGACCAGATCAATTTGATTCGTCGCCAGCCTTTCGCGCAGCTCGCGGCAGCTGGCAGCAAGCAGCACGCGGAACCCCTGACTCTCGACATAGCGGGCCAGGAGCTTGCGAATTTCGGGGTCGTCGTCAACGACGAGAATTCGCTGCGTGGTTGACATCATCGAAGCCGTGCGGAAAGGACAGGGGCTTGCGCGCTCCTTCTAACGCCGCACCGCCACTTCAACGAGGGCAATTTTGTAACGAAACGCGTCACGTTGGGCCCCGAGCAATGTTTCGACACAAATCGCCTGACATCGGACAAATACGCGCAATGATCGCGCTCTATTTTCGGAGGCGTCGGCATTGACACCCAAACGTGAGAAGCCTGGCCCTGCCAATGCTTTGGTGGGGCCAGGCCCCCTCGAAGACCGGTGCTCTTAGCAATCCCCAGCATGATGGACATCGCCAAAGCCGTGCCGCAATTTGGTGACCTCCCTTTCCCTGAAGCGGAACCGGCGCTGTCCCAATAGGATGCTCCGGGTGCCTGCTCTCCTCTCGTCCAGCTCAAGCCTGGGCGCCTGCATTCTCTTGCGCATGTGGCTCGCGACCCTGCGCACCTTTGCCAAGGATGTTGACCCGAACTTTCCTTGACGCAGGGCCTGGTTCAATCCCGCGGCTGGGTCCTCTCGCCTGTGGCCCTTAGCAATCTTTCGATACAAATCTGCGCCGGCCGGAAACATTGGGACACGCCAAGACCAACGCGCGCAACGATCGGGCCCTAAACCGTCGGAGGTCTCAACCGCTAAGGACGCTGCAACATGAACCTCGGCATCAACCTCATGAGCTACACCTTAAACCTTGCCTGTTTCGTCGCGGTCGGAAGCCTGCTTGCGCTGAGGCCAGCGTGGAGCGAGGTGCCTGGCGAAGGGCCGGTTCAGGCTGCGGCTTTGGCAATGATGGACATCGCAAAAGACGCACCAAAGCGTGGCGATCGTATGGTTGCCGAGGCGACGCTGCCGCCGCCAGCCGATCGTCCGGTTTCGAGATGTGACGGCCCGCCGCCAGGCCCAGGAGCCGGAGCCCATATGCGGCCGCCGCCCTTCGGTCCAGGCCATCTCGCTGAGGCGCTGGCCGGGATGGAGACCGAGATCGGCATCCGCGCCAATCAACTCGATGCGTGGCGCGATTTCACGGACGCACTGCTCGGGGTGCTGGCGCCACCTTCGCCCCCGGCGGACGCCGCGGCGCCTGGTCCAGACACGCCTTCGGCAGACCATAAGAGCGAGCCCTTCGAGCATGCCCGGCGCTTGGCTAACAATGCCGTCGCCCGCGGACACAGCGCCGAGGCACTCCTGAAGGCGATCGAAGCGCTGAGCAGCAAGCTTACGCCCGAGCAACTCGCCAAGGTTGCAACGCTTGAAACCAGGCTCGATGCGATGCGTCACGGGCCCAGGCCACCCTTCGGTGCACCGCAAGGCGGCTTCGGCCGGCGAGCCAATTCCGGCGGGCCGGCCTGTCCCGTCGATGGTTTCGCGGCCCCGGCGCATTGACCCGGAGGGGGCGGCGCTCCGTGACGCGCCGCCCCTCCGGCGGCACGCGAGGCTTTTTTGGCGACATTGAGAGGACGACAGTAAAAAAAGAGCCGGCACTCTTGCGAGGCCGGCTCTAGGTGAGGCCCGGTTGGGTCGGGGATGGGTGGGGGATGCTCACCGGGCCTAGAAGGGATCTCCAGAGAGTTAGGGTCTAAGCTCCTGTTAGTTGCTGTGCGAGGCAGACACTGTCGTCTGAGGGGCTTGGTCAGGCGGCAACAGCGAGATCCAGACCAGCGGATTGCGCTCGGATTGCTGCTTGACGTAGGTGTAGGGTGTGTCGGTCCAGCGCACGATGTCTTTGCGCTTGTTGTCGAGGACGAGGTCGCCCGCGTCGGTTCGCGCCGTCAACACCGCATGGCCTTCATTGTTCTCATCGCGAACGACGGTGATCAGCAGCATGCTCTCCGGCCAGCCGCGCTCCATCAACATGCGCCGCTTGAGCAGCACGTAGTCTTCGCAATCGCCCTTCCAAGCAGTGGGATAAGTCCACCACTCGACCTTGCCGTAAAGCTCAAGATCGGTGACCGGGGCGACGTTCTGATTGACATAGCTGTTCACTTGCTCGAGTTCGTATCGCCTCGCTGAGGTGAGCTGCAGGCGGTCGATATAGCTTGTCTCTGGACGACACTCCGCCTCATGGTCCCGGCAGAAGGTCACGTAGCCGATCGGCGGCAAGGTGTTGCCGAAGGACTGCATGAAGACGATCTTTTGCGGCTGGAGCTGTGGCTCAAGGCGAACCGTATGCTCATGCGCAGCAGGCAAGGACGAAATGAACATCAAGAATGCCGAACCTAAGGCGAACTGTTTCATTTGCACCCCCCGTTTTCTTGAGGGCACTATCTCAGAAAGCTTTTGACATACCGATAAAGCAACTGCGTGTTTTCAAGCAGTATTGCTAAGGTATTTTTAGGGAGGATTACCCAAGCTTGAACAATCGAGGATTTGATTAAAACTTTGGTAATTATATACTTTACAAACAAGTAAAGCGACTCCATATTAGGATTCAAGGAGTTGGTATCATGAGCAAGCTATCCGAGGCCCACCTTCACGATGAAGTGGCGGCCATTGAGAAATTGGAAACTATACTTTGGCCTAACGGACCAGTTTGCCCACACTGCGGGGGGCAAGTCCGCATCACTAAGGTTAATGGTGCGACTGCTCGTCCAGGTCTTTGGCGATGTGGTCCTTGCAAGCGTCAATTCACCGTCACGGTCGGCACGCTGTTCGAGCGCAGCCACGTCAAGATGCATCTGTGGTTTCAGGCGGTGTATTTGATGGCCGCGAGCAAAAAGGGCTTCGCCGCGTGCCAATTGCAGCGAACGCTAGGCGTGACCTACAAGACCGCTTGGTTCATGGCGCATCGCATTCGTGAGGCGATGCGGACCGGCGACTTTGCCGTTCCCTTCGGAGTAGGAGGCGGCGCCGTCGAGGCTGACGAAACCTTCATCGGATCGAAAGAAGGGCCAGCCGAAGGTCCGCGCTTTCCATCATAAGATCAAAGTGCTGACCTTGGTTGATCGCGATACGCGGCAGGCCTGTAGCGTCGTGGTCGACAATTTGAAGGCCGCCACCGTCGCAAGAACCTTGCGAAGGAAGCTCGTCTCATGACGGACGAGGAGCTGAGCACGGCGTCGTGCGCCACAAAGCCGAGGAGTATGTTCGGGGAGAGGCTCATACGAACACTGCGGAAGGCTATTTCAGCGTCTTCAAACGGGGCATGAAGGGCGTCTATCAGCACTGCTCGGAAAAGCATCTTCACCGCTACCTTGCTGAGTTCGATTTCAGATACAATGCCCGAGCGGCATTAGGCGTGAACGACGAGTGCCGCGCAGTAAGGGCGTTGGCGGGCATCCCTGGTCGGCGCCTCTTATACCGGGACTCCTCCGCGGGGTCATGAACGCAACCGCCAACATCGACTGGGACAAGATCGGGCGCATCGGCCTGTACACCGTCCCTATGGCCGCAAAGCTGCTCGTGGGTTGACGGTTACCCCAACAGCAATGCCGCCCCAATCATTTGTCGGCAACTTCCGCCGATCAACGGACGCACGGTGCTTGGTTTCCTAGACCTGATCGAGGCGAGGTTCGTGAGGCATTTTGATAATCTCGGCCTTAGCCCACAATCGATAAGAAAGGTCGCCGAGAAATTGAGGGCACGGCATCAAACCGACCATCCTTTTGCCACCAACAAGAGGTTCCGAACGGATGGCAAAGCGATCATGATGGAAAGCGTTGGGACGGACCAAGAGGCTATCGGGATCCTGATCGGCAAATTGGACTCCCCACGCCCTGGCCGTGATGGCGCACCAATTCCCATGTGAAGCAGACAACATGCCAGCAAGCGCCCCGTCGCGGGCGAGGGCGCGTGCCGATCGGCACTGCTTTGGGGTTGGGGTTGACGAGGGTGGTCAAGACGAGAGGGATGTGCTGGCTTCGCCACCCGGATGCTCAAGGCCTGTGATGCAAGATCCACCAATTGGCGCGTCGGAGCCGATATTCAATGTGCCGCGCAGCGTGCTCATCGCGGCGGCGATCATGGTCGCCCTCCAGATCGTTCGGACGCTTCTGCCCGACGAGGCCGGTCTTCGATTTCTGCTGGCGCTGGCCTTCATCCCGGCGCGCTATAGTGGGGCGGCGTTGGAACTCCCCGGGGGATATCTCACCGCAGTGACGTCCTTCGTCACCTACATGCTGGTGCACGCCGGGTGGGTGCATCTCCTCGTAAACCTGTTGTGGATGGCGGCCTTCGGCAGCGCCGTCGCCAGACGTCTTGGCGATTTGACCTTCTTCTATTTCTCGACGCTATGCGGCATTGCCGGCGCACTCACACACCTTGCCTTCCACTTCGGTGAGATGGCGCCGGTGGTCGGGGCTTCCGCAGCGATCTCAGGTCAGATGGCGGCCTCCCTCAGATTCGTCTTCGGGGCGCGGCCGCAACGGAGGGGAGAGCCACCAGATCTCGCCAGGGCGCCGCTGGAAAACCTCACGCAGACATTGAGCGACCGGCGCATCCTGATTGTCCTCGCGCTCTGGGTCGCGCTCAACGCCATCTTCGGCCTCGGCGCGGTCTCGATGGCGGGCACCGAGGGCGAAATCGCCTGGGAGGCGCATATTGGGGGCTTTCTGTTCGGACTGTTGTGCTTCGGCTTCTTCGACAGCGGCAGCAAGCAGGTCGTTCCGCAACGGCCCTAGAGGTTCGAGAGAGACCTCACCATGGCGCTCCAGCCTTTTGTTTGCGCGTGAGGTTTCCGGGGACGCGAACCTCTCCGGATCATGCTCCAGCGCCGCTCGTTAGATCCTTTCAACTCGGCCATCTCTTGCGCGATGCGTCCGTCAGGGACATGATGTCGCAGGCAATCGGGACGGAAGTTCCTGAGGCTGGAGGAAACGAGGATGAATGTCGCAGCAATTCTGAAGCTGAAGGGTAGGGGTGTCGTTACCGCCCCGCCAGACAAATCGTTGCTCGAGATCGCAAAGCTGCTCGAGGCGCGCGGCATCGGTTGCGTCGTCATCGAGGGCGATGACGGTAAGGTCGCGGGCATCGTGTCGGAGCGCGATCTCGTGCGAGCGATTGGCCAATCCGGCAGCAAGGTGCTGAAGGAGCCGGTCTCGGCGTACATGACCAAGGCGGTGATCACGGCGCGGGAAGCCGACACGATCGACCGGCTGATGTCGGAGATGTCGTCGCACCGGTTCCGCCACATGCCCGTGGTCGAGAGAGGCCGGCTGATCGGTCTCGTCTCCATCGGCGACGTGGTCAAGATGCGCATCGCGGAGGCCGAGATGGAGGCTGCGGCGATGCGGGAGTACATCACCACGGGTTAGGCGGCGAGCGTGCCCAGCATGGCTTTGAGCTCGTCGATCTGCTTTTCGGCGGCCCTCGCCCCTTGCGCCATGGCTTCGCCAGCGCGGTGAAAGTCGAACAGGCCGATCCCACCCACCTTTGGCGCGATGGTGATGTCCGGGGGATCGCCCGCAAGCCGCGAGCGGGCGATGCGGTCCTGGGTGATGTTGATCGCATCCATCATCACCGAAGAGATGCCGGGCGCGCCATTGCCCCTGCCGAAGATCTGCCGGTGCAACAGGTGAATCGCGGCGCGGCCATTGCTGCCCGGGAGCTGCATGTCTTCGAGCGGCGCCGAGAGATCGGCGAAGGCTTCCTGATCGTGGATTATGCTGCCCTTGCCGATCGCGTCGCTGTTGAGATTCACGGCGATGACGATGCGAGCGCCGAGCGCCCGGCAGACTGACACCGGTATGGGGTTGACCAGAGCGCCGTCGATCAGCCAGCGGCCATTGATCTTGACCGGGCGGAAGATGCCGGGGAGCGCGAAAGAGGCTCTGAGGGCGTTCACCAGGCTGCCCTTGTTGAGCCAGACCTCATGGCCGGTGCCGAGCTCGGTGGCTACCGCCACGAATTTGCGCTCCAGCGCCTCGATGGTGAATTCTTGCAAATGGGTCTCGAGGCGGCTGTTCAAGCGCTGCCCGGTGATCAGGCCCGAGCCGGCGAAATTGAAGTCGAGAAAACCGAAGACGCGGCGGCGGGTGAGCCCGCCCGCGAAGTCCTCCAGAGCCCCGAGACGGCCCGTGACATAGCAGGCGCCGGCGACTGCGCCGATGGAGGTGCCGGCGACGATGTCCGGCTCCAAGCCTGCGTTGATGAGGGTCTTCAGCACCCCGATATGGGCCCAGCCGCGGGCCGCGCCCCCACCAAGGGCGATGCCTAGTACCGGTCTCGCCATGCCGTTCCTGCCCTAAGCTCCATGCCGGCCATCGTCCCGGCAGCCCGCGCCGCAGAGGACCGTCCAAGAGCATTCCCGGGCTTGGCCGAATGCGGATCGCTTGGGTTGCGATACCACACTACTTTGAAGTCTTTAAGGTTCCCTTTGCGGCGTGAGCGTGACCGTAGACGTCTTCCGGATCGAACAACCTCTCCGGCTCGACGAATTGCAAGGAGACGCTCGCCGGCGGTCCTAAGCCAATGGGCACGGCGCGATAGAAGCAGGATCTGCGGCCCGTGTGGCAGCACGCCTCGCTGCCGCCCATCTCCACCCTCAGCCAGAGCGCGTCCTGGTCGCAGTCGGTGCGCATCTCGACGACGCGCTGAATATTGCCGCTGACCTCGCCCTTGCGCCAGAGCGCCTCACGTGACCTCGACCAATAATGCGCCTCTCCGGTCTCCAGCGTGCGGGCGAGAGCCTCGCCATTCATATAGGCGAGCATCAGCACCTCGCCGGTGGTAGCCGAGGTCACGACCACCGGAACGAGGCCGTCGGCGTCAAATCTCGGTATGAACGCGGTCCCGTCCTCGATCACTGCTGGATCGCCGCGGGGGGGAGGGGATGAGGCCTTGGTCTTGGTCACCGCGATGGGTTCCTCGCGGCGGCAACCGTCATAGGCGGCCGCGCTCGGTGGCAAGCATCATGAAGCGTGCCTGCTGCGCGGGATCCTCCTTGAAGATTCCGGTGAACTGGGTGGTGATGGTGGCGACGTCCGGCTTCTTCACGCCGCGGATCGACATGCATTGATGCACGGCCTCGATCATCACCGCCACGCCTTTCGGCTTCAGCGCCTTGTCGATGGTCTCGGCGATCTGGGCGGTCATCGTCTCCTGCGTCTGCAGGCGCCGCGCGAAAATCTCGACCACGCGGGCGAGCTTGGAGATGCCGACGACGCGGTCGGTCGGGAAATAGGCGACATGCGCCTTGCCGACGAAGGGGATCATATGGTGCTCGCAATGGGAGTGCAGCTCGATGTCCCGGAGCATGACGATGTCGTCATAGCCGGCCACCTCGTCGAAGGTGCGCGAGAGCGCCTCGAGAGGGCACTCCTCATAGCCCGAGAAGAACTCGTCATAGGCGCTGACCACGCGTCTCGGTGTCTCGCGGAGACCCTCCCGTTTGGGATCGTCGCCGGCATAGGCAATGAGCGTGCGGACCGCCTCCTCGGCTTCCTCCCGCGACGGGCGCGTGATCGAAGGCCGCGGGCCGATCTGGACTTGAGGTCTCGTGGGCAGTTTCTTTACCGTGGCGTCCATCGAGCTTCCCTTGCTCAACGCGAAAGAGCGGGGCGATTTCCATATCCTGAGCCGAGGATAGTATCATCGGCCCGACAACTCTTTATAGTCGCTCTGGGCCATCCCCTGCGTCGCCCATCGTGGCTGCATATATAATG
The DNA here is from genome assembly GCA_963804515.1 of uncultured Alphaproteobacteria bacterium. GTDB lineage: Bacteria > Pseudomonadota > Alphaproteobacteria > Rhizobiales > Methyloligellaceae > Methyloceanibacter. The sequence continues at coordinate 125,387 of CAWDQR010000009.1, forward strand.
CGTGGTTTCTGCCTGCAAGGCGAGGATGGCTGACGCAAAGTTGAGAACGAAATGACCCTGCCCGACGATATTTACAGCCAGCGCATTCTGGAGCTTGCGGCCAACATCCCGCGTGTGGCGAGGCTGCCCCGCCCTGAGGCCAGTGCGACGGCCCATTCCAAGCTCTGCGGCAGCAGGGTGACGGTCGATCTTTGCATGCGGGGCGATGTGGTCACTGATTACGGCCAAAGCGTGAAAGCCTGTCTCTTGGGCCAATCGTCGGCAGCGGTGATGGGCCGCGAGATCGTCGGCTCGAGCACGGCCGAGCTTCGCGCCGTCGGCGCCGCGATGCGGAAGATGTTGAAGGAGGGCGGCCCGCCGCCTAAAGGCAGATGGGCCGATCTCGCGGTGTTGCAGCCGGTGAGGGACTACAAGGCCCGCCACGCCTCCACGCTGCTCGTGTTCGACGCGGTGGAGGACGCCATTGGCCAGATCGAGGTGGAGCGCGCGCTCAGCCCGCAAGAGCATGTCTGAAGCGCTCCGAGGCGAGTCTCGCCGCCAGGGCGGGGAAGGTGAGGCGCCGTGGAGCTCGTGCATCGCCAAGGCGCTGATGCTCGCTCCGATCACCGCCTATCGCTGGACGCTCTCGCCGCTCCTCGGGGTCAATTGCCGGCATCTGCCATCCTGCTCGGACTATGCGCGCGAGGCCATCGACACGAACGGGCCATGGAAGGGCGGGTGGCTTGCGTTGTCGCGGTTCTGCCGCTGCCATCCCTGGGGCAGCCATGGCTTCGACCCGGTGCCAGACTTGAGCCGCGAGCGCCACCCCTTCGCGCCCTGGCGCTACGGGCGGTGGACGATCTCCCAAACCTCACGGGAAAACCACGTCAATCCCCCGTGACTGTAGCGGCAAATCCCGCTAAAAGGCCGCCCACCACCGACGATCCCTTACCTGCGCTCGTACGCAGGAGTGAGAGGAGAAAGATATGATTTCCCTAACCTTTCCTGACGGTTCCAAACGCGACTTCAAACCAGGAGTCACGGGTCGCGACGTGGCGGAGCAGATCTCGAAGTCGCTCGCCAAGAAGGCCGTGGCGGTCAAGCTCGACGACACGCTTCGCGACCTCGCCGAGCCGATCAAGGCTGACGCCTCCATCCGCATTCTCACCCGTGACGATCCGGAGGCGCTTTCGCTGATCCGCCACGACGCCGCTCATGTCATGGCCGAGGCAGTGCAGGAGCTCTATCCCGGCACGCAAGTGACCATCGGCCCCGTCATCGAGAACGGCTTCTATTACGATTTCGCGCGGGACGAGCCGTTTACGCCCGACGATCTGCCGGTCATCGAGGCCAGGATGCGTGAGATCATTGCGCGCGACTCTCCCTTCACCTGCGAGGTCATGGACCGCGACCGGGCGAAGAAGCTGTTCGCCGACAAGGGCGAGACCTTCAAGCTCGAGCTGATCGACGCGATCCTGCAAGGCGATGAGATCAAGATCTACTCCCAAGCTGAGTGGCTCGACCTCTGCCGCGGGCCGCACATGACCTCGACGGGCAAGGTGGGCAAGGGCTTCAAGCTGCTCAAGATCGCCGGCGCTTATTGGCGCGGGGATTCCAACAACCCCATGCTCCAGCGCATCTACGGTACGGCGTGGGCGACCGAGGAGCAGCTCGAGGCTTATCTGCATCAGCTCCAAGAGGCCGAGAAGCGCGACCATCGGCGCTTGGGGCGGGAGATGGATTTGTTCCATTTCCAGGAGGAGGCGCCGGGCGCCGTGTTCTGGCATTCCAAGGGCTGGGCCCTGTTCCAGGCGCTGATCGGCTATATGCGTCGGCGGCAGCAGGCCTGGGGCTATGTCGAGGTCAATTCCCCTGACATGCTCGATCGCGCGCTCTGGGAGCAGTCCGGCCATTGGGAGAAGTTCGGCGAGAACATGTACATTGCCGAGACGCCGGACGAGCGCATCTATGCTTGCAAGCCCATGAACTGCCCGGGCCATGTGCAGATCTTCAAGCACGGCTTGAAGAGCTATCGTGATCTCCCCTTGCGCATCGCCGAGTTCGGCAAGGTGCACCGCTACGAGCCGTCAGGCGCGCTGCACGGTCTTTTGCGGGTGCGCCATTTCACCCAGGACGACGCGCATATCTTCTGCACCGAGGATCAGATCACGGAAGAATGCGTCGTGCTGAACGAGCAGATGCTCTCGGTCTATCGCGATTTCGGCTTCGAGGAGGTGCGCATCAAATTCTCCGACCGGCCGGCGAAGCGCGTCGGCGCCGATGAGGTCTGGGACAAGGCGGAGGCGGCGTTGAAGCGCGCGGTCGAGGTTGCGGGGTTGAGCTACGAGCTCAATCCCGGCGAGGGCGCCTTCTATGGCCCGAAGCTCGAATATGTATTGCGCGACACCATCGGGCGCGACTGGCAATGCGGCACCATCCAGGTCGATTTGAACCTGCCGGGGCGACTTGGCGCCTTCTATATCGGGCCCGACGGCGAGAAGATCGTGCCGGTGATGATCCATCGCGCCATGTTTGGCTCGCTCGAGCGCTTCACCGGCATCCTGATTGAGCATCATGCTGGGCACCTGCCGCTGTGGCTCGCCCCGGTGCAGGCGATGGTCGCCACCATAGTCTCCGACGCCGATGCCTATGCGCGCCACGTGCTCGAGGCCCTGAAGCGTGCCGGGCTCCGAGCCGAGGCCGATCTCCGCAACGAAAAGATCAATTACAAGGTGCGGGAGCACTCGCTCGCCAAGGTGCCAGTGCTGCTCGTGGTCGGCAAACGCGAGGCGGAGGAGGGGACGGTCTCGGTGCGGCGGCTTGGGAGCCAGCAGCAGCAGGTGATGCCGCTCGCGGCCGCCGTTAAGGCAATCGCGGACGAAGCAGTGCCCCCGGATTTGGGAACAGCCCAGGCTCGCGCGGCGTAGCCGGCTCCCCACTTCCGAAGGCCAGGCCGGCATCGGGTGCAGCGGGCACGCCGGGACTCGCGGTTGCCGGTTCGGGCGGCGGCGCCGGTGGCGGCTCCGTAATCGCCTTCAGGGCCTCCGGTGATGCGGGCCCTTCCTCCATGACGACCTCGATCTGCTTCGCTTGGCCGGTCGCCACGTTGAACTTGCTCGTGTAGCTCGCGCCATTGTGGCTCGCCACCACGGCGTAGTCGCCCGCGGCCAGGATATGCGTGGGCAGCGCGCCGGCAATCTCCTTCACGACATCGCCGGTGGTGGTGAGGATGCTCCATTTTGTATCGGCCTGAGCCTCGCCGCCCGCGTTCTGAACGAGCTTGAAGGTGACTGGTGCGGCGGCGTGCTTGATGGTTGCCTCCGTGATCTTGCCAGGCTCGACCGTGACGTCCGCGCGCACCGTCGCATTGGCGTCCCCGTAGAGGCTGACGATGTGATAGGCGCCGGCATTCAATCTGATGACGAGCCCGGGCTTGGCGTCGCCCAGGATCTTGTGGCGATTGCCGAACTGATCCTCCTCGTCGGAGAGGATATCGAAATGAACACTGGTTTGGGGGAGGGGCTCGCCGTTCGCGAGCACGGCTGCAAGCTTCAGGCCTCCGGTGTTGAGGATGAAAGTCTCCTCGAGCGACCGGCCGCTTTCGACCTTGATCTTCTTGGTGAGGTTGGAGAGTCCGTAAGCGGCATTGACCAGATATTCCCCGGGAAGCAGCGCAGCCGTGGGATTGGCCTCGCGATGCGTGCTGACGAGCTTGCGGGCGCCGTTCGGCCCAACCTCCGGCGAGAACACCCGCCAGATGACTCCGGACTGCACCTTGGGTCCCGCTTCAGTGAGCAGAGCCTTGAAGGTCACGGGCACCGGAAGCGATGTCCCGGCCGGCGCCGCTGGCGGGGGCTGGGCCGGAGGGCTGGTCATAGCCACGGTCGGAGCCCCACTCGGCTTTGGCGAGAGGACCGCGGACTTCCGGATGTCCGTTTGACCCGGCATTTCAGGTCGCAGCGACTCTGATGGTGCATGGCCTGGCGGCGGGGCGCCCTGCGGAGGGGTGGCTTGCGGTGGGGCGCCCTGTGACGGGCCGGCCCCGCTGGCCCGCGCGTCCTTGCTCTGCGCGACCGGCGATGCGGGCGGTGCCGCAGCGACGGGTAAGGCTTGAGGTGCTGGTGATGCCGGCGGGGAAGCGGCAGCAACTGCCGGTGCCGCGGGCGCTGTGGAAGCGGCGGCGGGTGCTGGGGGTGCGGGCGGGGATGCGGCAGACACCGCCGGTGGCGCGGCTGCAGGTGCTGGCGGTGTGGGAGCGGCGGCGGCCATCGGGGCCGCAGGGGCAGCGGGTTTGGCGGCCGCATCGAGGATCGTGGCGAGGCTTTGCTTCAGCTCGTCTGCATTGGTCGCGGGCAGGAATCGGCCGCCCGTGCTTTGGGCAATGCAAGCCAAAGGTTTGAGGGTCGCCTTGGCCTTGGGGTCGAAGCCGATCACATGGATGCGCAAACCCGGCGCCGCTTGCTTCAGTCCCCGCGCGGTGGCGCAAACTTCAGCCTTGCAGCTGTCGAGACCATCGGTAATGAGCACAATGTCGAGGTTGCCGCCTTCGGCACCCTTCGCAGCCTCGCTGAGGGCCACCGCGATCGGCTTCGAAGCCTTCGGCTTGAACCCGAACAGCAGCTTGCCTCGGGTGTCCGATGTGAGCTCGCCAGCTTTCGCCAAGAGTTGACTGTCCGCGCAGGGCGCCGCCTCTCGGTGGCCGAAAGCCACAAGCCCAAAGGCGATGCGGTCCTTATAATCGCTGAAGGCCTGTCCAAGGTCGGTGCGCACGAGCGCGACCTTGCTTTGGCCGCCTACTTTGGCCCACATGCTCCGCGAGGCATCGAGTACGATGATCGTGGGCGAGAGCTGCGCCGCTGGCGGGGCCGGCCGGTCCTGGGCTGCCGCGGGGACGGCACCAAAGAAGGCGATGGGCATGAGCAGACGCCCAAGCCCCGCGCAGCGTTTCCCTCCCATGGCGTTTCGCTCTCCTGCGGTCGCCGCCAGACCTTATACTCCGTTCCAGCCCCTCACAACGCAGCGAAATTCGGTCACGACTAAGGCCGATTTGGGGTGGCGGGAAGTACCTCCGGGCTTCCCGGGGGGCCGGCAATGAAGCGTTGTTTGCCAAAGCTTTTCGCGATAGGGGAACGCGAGCTTAACCCTTGCCGGCGCCCCATGAGGAACCCCACCATCGACCATTTGCTCGCCCGCCGCTCGGTCTCGGCCAACAGCCTTGGCGAGCCCGGTCCAAGCGACAGCGAGATCGAGCAGATCCTCACGGCCGCCGCACGCGTGCCCGATCACAAGAAGCTCGTGCCGTGGCGTTTCCTGCTGTTTCAAGGCGAAGCGCGCAAAGCCTTCGGCGAGGTATTGGCGGCGGTTTGCCGCGACGAGGAGAAGGACCCCGGCCAATTCCGGCTCGAGACCGAGGCCAACCGCTTCTTGCGGGCGCCGCTCGTCATCGCCGTGATCTCCCGTGTGGTCAAAAACCCGGCGGCGCCGGAGTGGGAGCAGATTCTCTCCGCCGGCGCCGCGTGTCAGAACCTCCTCCTCGCCGCCACCGCGCTCGGCTACGGCGCGCAATGGATCACCGAATGGTACGGCTACAGCCAAGGCATACGTGCCGCGCTGAGGCTCGCTGACAATGAGCGCGTCGCAGGCTTCGTCTATATCGGCACGGCGCGGGAGAAACCTGAAGAGCGGCCGCGGCCCGCACTTGCCGATATCGCTCATCACTGGCGCCCATAGCGCTAGGGCTCTCAGTAGCCGAACTGCTCCGAGATGATCCGCTCGGCGAGCGTGTGACCCGGGTCGAACATCATGAGGATGTCGACGCCGCTTTCTTCCTTGACCTTGACCGTCACGACGTCGCGAAACTCGGTGTTGTCGGCGACGGCGCTCACGGGGCGCTTCTCCGGCTCCAGCACCTCGATCACGACCGTGGCCTCATTCGGCAGCAGGGCACCGCGCCAGCGCCGCGGCCGGAACGGACTGATCGGGGTCAGCGCCAAGAGCGGCGCGTTGATCGGAAGAATCGGTCCATGCGCCGACAGATTGTAGGCGGTGCTCCCAGCCGGGGTGGATACGAGCAGGCCGTCGCAGATGAGCTCATCGAGGCGCACCGTGCCATCCACGGAGATTTTGAGCTTGGCGGCCTGATAAATCTGGCGGAACAGGGATACCTCGTTAATGGCAAGCGCGCGGTGCTCGGTGTGCTGTCGGTCGTAGGCGGTCATGCGGAGCGGATGGATGACGGTGATCTCGGCGGTGTCGAGGCGCTCCAACAGCTGGTCGTCCCGATAGTCGTTGAGCAGGAAGCCGACCGAGCCCCGGTTCATCCCGTAGATGGGGATGCGGTTGTTCAGATAGCGGTGCATGGTCTGCAGCATCAATCCGTCGCCGCCGAGCGCCACGATGACGTCGGCCCGCTCGGGGGGCGCATCGCCATAGCGGGCGACCAGCTCGTGGCGGGCAGCCTCCGCCTCCTTGGTTTCGCTGGCGACGAAGGCAATGTTGCGGAAACGGGGCATGGCGGCGTCGATACTTGGAGCATGGCTGCGGAGCGGGCACTATAAAGGCTTCGGCGCCCCCGCATTGCAAGCGGTTGCACGGGCGGAATGGTGAATCCATGGCGAAGGACGATCGGCCGGTACTGGTCTACACGACGTTTGCCCATCTCGACGACGCCAAGCGCGTGGGCGACGCGCTCGTCGCCGCGCGGCTCGCCGCTTGCGTCAACATCTTCCCGGGCATGATCTCGATCTATGAGTGGAAGGGCGCGCGCGAAATGGCCGGCGAGGTCGCCATGATCATCAAGACGATGGCCTCCTTGGCCGAGGCGGTGCTCGCCGAGACGAAGCGCTTGCACCCCTACGAGCTGCCGGCGCTGCTCGTGCTGCCCACGGAAGGCGGCAGCGACGAATATTGCGGCTGGATCTTGGGCCAGACCGGAAGCGCGGTATCGCCGTGAGCGGGCGTGGCGTCGTGCTCGCAATCGATCAGGGCACGACCAGCACGCGCGCAATTCTCTTCGATGCTGGGGGCCGGCCACTCGCCGCGGCGCAGGTGCCGTTGACCCAGATCTTTCCCGCGCCGGGCGAGGTCGAGCACGATCCGGAGGAGATTTGGCAGTCGGTGCTCGCCGCGGGGCGCGGCGCGCTTCGCGATATCGGCCCACGATCGGTGGCCGCGATCGGCATCACCAACCAGCGCGAGACGACGCTGGTGTGGGAGCGCGCCACGGCTAGGCCGCTGGCCAACGCCATCGTCTGGCAGGACCGGCGCACCGCGAAGCTTTGCCAGGAGCTGGTCGAAGAGGGCTGGGGCGCCCATGTTGCCGAAACCACGGGTCTCGTCATCGATCCCTATTTCTCGGCGACGAAGCTTGCCTGGCTGCTCGCCAATATCCCCGGGCTCGAGGCGCGCGCGCGGAGAGGCGAGGTGTGCTTCGGCACGGTCGACAGTTTTCTTCTGTTCAAGCTGACCGGCGGCAGGATCCACGCCATGGAGGCGAGCAACGCCGCCCGCACCATGCTCTACGACATCCGGTCGGGACAGTGGGACGATCGGCTCCTCGACCGTTTTGCGATCCCGCGCGAGGTCCTGCCGGAGCTCCGCGACAGTCAGAGCGATTTCGGCGCGGCGGAAGCCAAGCATTTCGGGGCGCCCATTCCGATCCGGGGCGTGGCCGGCGACCAGCAGGCGGCCGCCTACGGCCAGGCCTGCTTCGAGCCGGGGATGCTGAAGGCGACCTACGGCACCGGCTGCTTCCTTCTCGCCAATACGGGGAGGGCCAAGGTGGCCTCAACCACGCGCATGCTCTCCACCATCTTCCATCAGCTCGAAGGCCGGCGCACTTTCGCAATGGAAGGGGCGATCTTCATGGCCGGCGCCACAGTGCAGTGGCTCCGCGACAGTCTGGGACTGATCGCCGAAGCCGCGGAAAGCGAGACACTGGCGCGCCTGGCCGATCCCAGGTCGGGCGTCTACCTCGTGCCCGCCTTCCAGGGACTAGGAGCCCCGCATTGGGACGCGGAAGCGCGTGCCGCAATTCTCGGCCTGACGCGCGCCGCCTCGGCTGCGGACATCGTGGCGGCGGGGCTCGAGGCGGCCGCGTTCCAGACCCGCGACCTGCTCGACGCCATGCGGGGCGACATGGCTCAGAGCGACATTCCACTCTTGGCGGGCTTGCGGGTGGATGGCGGCATGACCGCAAATGGCTGGTTCATGCAGAGGCTCGCCGACATCTTGGGCGAGCGCGTCGAAGTCGCGCTCAATCCGGAGACGACCGCGCTTGGCGCCGCTTACCTCGCCGGCCAGGCGGCGGGCCTTTATGGCAGTCAAGCCGAGCTTCAGCGCGCCTGGGTCCCAGCGCGCGCCTTTGAGCCGCGGATGAGCGCGGAGGAAAGGGAGACGCGCTATGGCGGCTGGCTCGATGCGGTGGCGAAGGTGAAGTCGAAAGCCTGACCCGGAATCCGAAGGTAACCATGGCGGCGCGTGGAATTTGTGCGAGCGCCTTTATCGTATCGTCACAGAGCCGTCATAAGTGTATTCTCAGTGCGTCGCCTTAGTGCAGGGAATGGTAACGATGGCGCTTGCCGCAGTCGATTTTCAGATGCTGGCCAATAGGGGATTCCCTCCCGCGAAATATGCTGCGGGCGAGGTCATCTTCGCGACTGGCGACAAGGGCGACGCGATGTACGTGGTCCGTTCCGGCGAGGTGGTCATCGAACGTGGGGGGCAGGTCATGGAGACGTTGGGGCCAGGCGGCATCTTTGGCGAGATGGCCTTGATCGACGGGTCGCCGCGAAGCGCCACGGCGCGCGCCAAGGCCGACTGTGTGGTTGCTCCGATCAATGAGAAGAGCTTCCTCTTCCTCGTACATGAGACACCGTTCTTCGCCATTGCCGTGATGCGCACGCTCGCAGAGCGGCTGCGGCGAATGAACGAGGCGTTCTAGGCAGTTCCCAGGCCAGCTGTCGCCAAGCCGCCATTTTTTGCCTTTTCATTGCGGCAGGCCCCGGCCATGATCGGTCGAGCCTTCAACTTTGAACTTTCCGAACAACGCCCTTGTCTTCGCTCGCTAATCTGGCGCTGAAACGCTCGCGCAAGTTGGATTTGCCGACGCTGGGGCGCGATGCTTTGGCGGGCGTCATCTCTGCGGTCGTGCAGATCGCCTACTGCATCTCCTTCAGCGCGCTGATCTTCACCGGCGATATCGCCAGCGGCTTTTCGCTTGGGCTGGCTGCGCTGATCATGGGCACGGCGGTCGTGGGAGTAGTCATCGCGCTGACCTCGACATTGTCACCCGCAAACGGCGGTCCGGATTCGCCGGCCGTGGCGGTGATGAGCGTGCTTGCAGGCTCCCTCGCCGCCGCTCTTGCCGCCAAGGGGGTGGGCACCACCTCGATCATCATCAACGTGCTCGTCGCGCTTTCGGTGAGCACGCTGTTGACCGGCGTTCTGCTGTTCGCGGTGGGCGCGCTTCGACTCGGTCAATGGCTGCGATTTGTGCCCTATCCGGTAATCGCCGGCTTTCTCGCCGGATCGGGTCTGCTGCTCATCACCGGTGGCATGGAGGTGGTGACCCAGACCAATCTCACGCTCTCGCCCTCATCCTGGGAAATTCTATACTCGCCGGTCTATGCGACTCAGATAGTAGTCGGCGCGCTGTTCGCCATCTCAATCCCCCTCATTAGCCGATGGGTGCCGAGCTTCCTTGCACTCCCGCTTGCCTTCGCGGCCTTCCTCGTCGTTCTTGACCTCGGTCTATTCGGCGTTGTGAAGGACGAGGGCGTGCGGAGCGCCTGGTTCCTGCCGAGCCTGGGCAAGCTCGCTTTGTGGTGGCCGATCTCTGCCATGCTGCGCCATGAGGTCGATTGGGGGGTGATCGCGCAAAGCAGCGCCGAGATTGGCTCCGTGTGCGTGATCATGGCCATCGCGCTTCTGCTCGACGTCTCCAGCCTCGAAGTGGCGCGGCAGAAATCGGCCGACCTCGATAAGGAATTTCGCACCAACGGCCTCGCCAATATGCTCGCATCCGTACTCGGCGGGTTCGCGGGCTCGCTGTCGATGAACGGTTGCCTGCTGCTCGACGAGTTGGGTGCCATGACGCGCTGGGCCGGCGCCGTTGTCGGCGTCGTCTGCGCGCTAATCCTGTTCTCCGGTGCAGATATTGGCAGCTTTGTTCCGAAAGCCATTTTGGGCGGCATGCTCGCCTATCTCGGCGTGATGATCTTGGCCGAGCTAGCCGCCTCGCCTGCGCAGCGCTCCTGGGTGGACTGGGCGCTTGCCATAGCGATCATGCTCGTGATTTGCAATCTAGGTTACTTCCAGGGCGTGATGCTCGGCGTCGTCGGCGCTTGTCTGATGTTCGCGCTGAGCTACAGCCGCATCGGCGTCGTCAGGCGGCACCTGACCCGCGAGGAATTTTCGAGCAATGTCGAACGCGCGCCCGAACAGTCGCGGATCCTCCGGGAAGAGGGAGAGCGTGTCCACGTCTTCTGGCTTTCCGGCTTCATCTTCTTCGGCTCGTCCAATGGTCTGTTCGAGCGCATCCGACGGACGATCGATGCACAGGTAGAAAAGCCGGTCGGCTATGTCTTGCTCGATTTCAGCGCCGTCCCCGGCTTCGACTCTTCGGCGCTGTTGAGCCTCATCAAGCTCCGCAACTATTGCGACGAGCACGGCGTCACGCTGGCCTTCTCGGGCTTGAGCGACGCGATGCGCATCGGCTTCCAAAGGGCCGGATTCTTCTCTCCCGGCGCACCGCACCAGGTCTTCGGAAGCCGCAACGAGGCGCTCGAATGGTGCGAGGACATGCTCCTGATGTATCACGAGGTCGGTGCCGCCTCGACGCATAGCTTCGAAAGCTGGCTCACGGCGGAATTTGGCGGGGCCGCCGACATGTCCCGGATCGCGCCTTATCTCGAGCGCCATGAGCTCGATGTGGGGGAACATTTGTTCCGCCAGGGCGAACCACCGGACTCGGTCGAGTTGCTCGCTTCGGGCTGCGTGGCCATCACCATCGAGGACGAGCAGGGGCGTCCGATCCGGCTCCGCCGCATGGTTGGCTACACCGTGGTGGGAGAAATGGGCTTCTACCGGCAGGTCCCGCGCACGGCGAGCGTGATCGCCGAGGAGCCGAGCGTGGTGTACCGGCTGACGCGGGAGTCCTTCGACAAGATGCAAGCGCAAGATCCCGCCGCCGCGTCGGTGTTCCACAAGCTGATCATCCGGCTGCTGTCGGACCGGCTGGAATTCGCCAATCGCGAGATCTCGGCCCTGCTCTAAGCGCCCTCGCTCGCTTTGTCTCAGCCGGCAAAGGCCAGGAGCACGGCGACGATCAGAAGATAGCTGAGGCTATGCACGAGCTGGTCGGTGCCGAGCGCGAGCCAGAAACCCCGGTCCTGCGCGGTCAAGCCGTTGCGACGCGTGAGCTGCTCCTTCAACCAATCGACATGATAGTGGAGGACGAACTCGCCGAGGGCGATGCCGGCGGCGAGCAGAAGCGATGCCGGCGCGAGCACAAGATAGACCAATGGCGTCAGCGCCACGTGGATGCCGGCGTGCAAGAACCCTCCGGGATGGCCATAGGTTCCCTTGTTCAAATATTGATAGGCGGTCTGCAGATAGAAATCGGCAACCGCATGCTTGAGCATTAGGACCCCCACGGCGGCGAGGATGAGCAGGGCGAGCTGTGGCATGGGACTATTTGCCGAGTGCTTCCGCGGTGCCGTCCCAATGGGGCGGGGGAGGGTTTTGCCGAAACCAGACGATGCGCTCCCGGTAGAGCGCGTAAAGCCGTTGCAGGCCGCCGCCGTCTAGGCTTTCGCATTCGTGGGCAAGCGTCTCCGCCGCGTCCCAGTCCTTGGCGCGATATCTCTGCAAGAACTCGCCGTGACGGGCGGAGAGGTTGATAAAGCCGCGCGATTGCTTGAATGCACCATTGCCGAGCAGCGCGAAGATCCGCGTGGCCTCGGTCCTTCCCTTCACCTTCAGCAGGTCGAGCTCGAGGAAGGCGAAGTCGGGCGCCCGCGCCGTCGTGGACTCGCCGACGATGGTGACCACCTCATAGGTCTTCGATTGGCCCTCGAGCCGCGAAGCGACGTTGACGTTGTCGCCGATCACCGAATAGTCGAAGCGCGTCTCCGAGCCGAGATTGCCGACGCAGCAGACGCCGGTGTTGAGCCCAATGCCGATCTTCACCGGCCGGAAGGGCCGGCCCTTGGTCTCCGCCTCCTCCCCCCAAAGCTCGTTAAGCTCCTGCATCCGCTCCATCATGCGCAGCGCCGCACGGCAAGCATGGGTCGGATGCTCGCTATCGTCGAGCGGCGCGTTCCAGAAGGCCATCACCGCATCGCCCATGAATTTGTCGATGGTGCCTTGCTCCTCGAGGATGATATTGCTCAAGGGCGTGAACAGGGTGTTGAGGAAGTGCGTGAGCTCCTCGGCGTCGAGGCCCTCTGAGATGGTGGTGAAGCCGCGCACGTCGCTGAACAGGAGCGTCATGTCGCGCGTCTCACCGCCGAGCTTCAGCTGCGAGGGATCGCCGGCGAGCCGCTCCACGAGGGCCGGCGCCATATAGTGGCCGAAGGCATGGCGAACGCGGTTGCGCTCCCGCTCAGTGCGCAGGAATACGTACAACGTACCGGTCAGATAGACCGCGGTCAGCGCGATCGCGGGGTAGATCGGATCGACCAGCCAGCCAAAGACGTCGAAGGCGTACCACGACACCGCGAGCACCGCCGCCACGGCGATGCCGCCAAGCACGGCGCTGCCGAGCGCGCCCAAGCGATAGATGAGAAAGGCGATGAGGAGGCCGAGCACGAGGATGAAGAGGAGTTCCGCGGGGGTGGCGAAATCGGGCCGCTGCAGGAAGGCGCCTTGCAGGATCTGCTCGATGGCTTGGGCGTGCAGCTCGACGCCGGGCACCGAGGCTTCGAGCGGGGTTGCCCGGAGATCGAGCAGGCCCGCAGCGCTCGTGCCGATGATGATGATGCGTCCATCGATGTCCTCTTTGCCGGTCTCCCCATTCAGCACGCGCCAGGCGGGCAGATAGCGCCGCTTGGCCTCGCGGGTGAACCTGATCCACATCTGGCCGTCGGCCTCGGTCGGAACCTCGTAGTCGCCGATGCGGACCTTGATGATGCCGGTGTGCTCGCCGAACGACGCCTCGCTGCTCGCGCCTGAGGCTTTGACGACATAGGTCGAGGCGCCTTGCGCGAGGCGCAGCATGTCGGCGGCGAAGGACGGGTAGAGCTTGTCGCCGACCTGGACCACCATGGGCACGCGGCGGATGATCTGATCATATTCGGGAATCCAGTTGAGCGATCCGGCGCCCGAGGCCTTCTCCTGCAGCTCGGGCAGGCTCGCCGCCGCACCCGGATAGGTGGGAGCAAACAGCCTTGGGTCGTCTCCGCCATGAGCGAAGCCGGCCTTCGCCACCGGAATGGAGGTGCCTTGCGGCGCGCCAATGAAGCCGAGCACCACGGGGCCTTGTCCGATCGCTTCGGCGAAGACTTGGTCGTTCGATGGAAGCTTCTCCACCTCCTCGCGCAGGCCCGCCAGCGCATCGGATTTCGGCCAGAAGCGCAGAGCGTTCGCGGGCGAGAGGCGGTCCGGCTCGGGAAACACCATGTCGAAGCCGATGGCCGCGGCGCCGTTCGCAGCGAGCTTCTGCACGAGCTCTGCCAGCACGGTGCGCGGCCAAGGCCATTGTCCAACCTGCTTCAGCGAGTCCTCGTCGATGTCAACGATGCGTAGGGGAAGGCTGGGGTCGAAGACGCGCGGGCGGAGCTGCTGATAGGTGTCGAAGACAAGCGCTCTCAGCCTCGCGACCGGGCTCGGATCCCAGACACGCAGAGCAAGCGCGCCCATAATCACTGCCCCTACGATGAGGGCGTAGAGGAGACGAGGACCCATCCTGCCTAACTGACCCAGCCACAAGCAAAGTAGACCGCGCCGGAGCGGCGCGGGACGCTGAGCCTAGTCGATGGCGTTCAGCGGCTCCAGTGTCAACTTGCCTTCGAGATCGAGTGGCAGAGCATCCCGTTTTTGCAAGGCAAGGTGGCATTGAACCCAAGCACAGAATGAACTAGGAAGCGCCCGGGAACCTTAAAGCCCAAAGGGTCAATCCAGGGGCTCGTTTTGTGAACATCTCGATGATTGGGGCAGGCTATGTCGGCCTTGTCTCCGCTGCCTGTTTCTCGGAATTCGGCTGGACAGTCACTTGCGTCGATAAAGACGCAAGCAAGATCGAGCAGTTGCGTAAGGGGAGCGTGCCGATCTACGAGCCGCGCCTCGACGAGCTTTTGCAACGTAACCTCCGCATGGGGCGCATCGATTTCGCTACCGAGCTCGCTCACTCGATCGGCGATGCCGATCTCGTGTTTCTGGCGGTCGGGACGCCGATGCGCAGGGGCGACGGCCATGCCGACCTCAGCTTCGTGTTTCAGGCTGTCGAGGAGCTCGCCCCGCACCTCAACGGCTTCACCGTGATCGCGACCAAGTCGACGGTGCCGGTGGGCACCAGCCGGGAGATCGAAAGACGCCTCAAAGCGCTTCGCCCCGACGCGGATTTCGCGCTCTGCTCGAACCCCGAATTCTTGCGCGAAGGCTCCGCCATCTACGATTTCATGCATCCCGATCGCGTGTTGGTCGGCTGCGACGACGAGCGCGCGAGGGCGCTGATGGAGCGCCTCTACAAGCCGCTCACCTTGCGCAATGCCCCGGTGATCTTCGTCAGCCGGGAATCGGCGGAGCTTGCCAAATATGCCGCCAACGCCTTCCTCGCCATGAAGATCAGTTTCATCAACGAGATTGCCGATCTGTGCGAGGCGGCGGGCGCCGATGTGCAGGAGGTGGCGACAGCGATCGGCGCCGACGGGCGCATTGGCGGCAAGTTCCTGCATCCGGGTCCAGGCTATGGCGGCTCCTGCTTTCCCAAGGACGTGGCGGCCTTGATCCGCTCCGCACGCGAGGCGCGCTCACCCTTGTCGCTGATCGAACAGGTGCAGACGGTGAATTCCGAGCGGAAGATCGCCATGGCCGGGCGCATCGAGCGCGCCGCGGGCGGTAAGCTGGCCGGAAAGTCGATCGCGGTGCTGGGGGTCGCCTTCAAGCCAGACACCGATGATGTGCGCGACGCCCCGAGCCTCGTCGTCATCCCCATGCTGCAGGAGAGGGGAGCGACAGTCAGGGTCTACGACCCACATGCCCGCGAGAATGCCGAGGCGCTGCTGCCGGGCGTGGTCTGGTGCAAAGGCGCGCTGGAAGCCGCCGAGCAAGCCGACATCGCCGTGGTCCTCACCGAGTGGAACGAGTTTCGCGCGCTCGATCTCGACGCGCTCAAGGCCAGCATGCGCGGCAACGTGCTCGTCGATCTCCGCAATGTGTATCTGCCGGCGCAAGCGCGTGCCGCCGGATTCACCTATACGAGCATCGGGCGCTAGTCTCGATCGTGCGCGGGTGCGCCGCCGATCCTATTGACCGGGCCAAGCGGATGACGGGAACGCCCGTTGCAGCTCGCGTTGCTCGTCGCCTCCGCCGTGACGCGCGGGTCTCGGGCTTGGCGCCGCGGCCTGATGGGGAGGGGTGTTCGGTACGCCCGCGCTTAATCCCTTATGCGCCGGGCCGATCTGCTGCTTCGGCACTGCGATGGCTTCCGGGGGCCGGCGCGCGCGGGGACCGACTGCCCTCTCGATCGGGCAATGCGGTCCTTTCCACGCTTTCAGGGCATCGAGGCTTGCCTGTTGCGGCTCGTCCAACGGCAGCTCGAGCGCCGAGAGCCGATTGAAGCGCTCCAGAGCGAGTTGCGAACGGACGCTCCAATTGCCGTTGACGCGGCCGAAATAACAGCCAAGCCGCTTAAGCTCGGCTAGGATGTCTTGCGCGACCTCTTCACGGGCGATGCTTCCCGGCAATGGCGGCTCCGTGGCCTTGACGGCTTCTGGCTCCTTCGCCTCGGCGCCCTTGCTTTCGGCGGCAGCGATCTTGGTGTCTGCCGGTGGCGGCGCAGCGGCAGTCGGAGGAGCGGGGCCGTGGGCGGACGCGTTCGCAGGCGCCGCAGCGCCACTTGCCGCGGGCTCGACCGCAATCACCCGGTTGGTCGCGGCGGGAGCGGCCGGACCTGGTTGCTGGCGAGCTTGCTCGGACGTCTTGGTCTCCTCGGCAAGTTTTTTCTGCAACAGCTCCAATTGCTCCTGTTGGGACTTGAGCAGCGCCCCTTGATCGGCTTGCAGCCGGGTAATCTCTTGGCGCAGCGCGGTGAGCTCGGCGGAGGTCTCGGAGGATGTGTCGGCGGCGGTCGCCGCTGCGGCTGGCTTGAAGAAGAACTGGCTCGTGAGCGAGGCGCTTTCAAAGGGCCGCTGCTTGCCGCCGGTGGCTTTCAGCACGTCGTTGCGCACGGCAATCATCACGTCGCTGATGCTCGCGCCCTCGGTATCGATGTGCTGGAGCAGGGCGGCGGTGAAGGGGCTGTTGCGGCCGGTCCCGTCCATCGCCACCTTGCCGGGCTCGGTTGAGTAGACGATCATCATGCTGGCAGCCGCCTCGACGCGGGCCAAGCCATAACGGGGTGACGTTCGAGGATGACCCCGACTATGGGCAGCTGGTCAGCATCCAAAAGTTGAGCGGTCTACACCGCGCCATCGGGCTGCGCATCATCGAGAAGCCTGAGCCGATGAGCGGCCACGAGCTGCGCTTCCTGCGCAAGCAGCTTGGTCTCACGCAAGCTGCGCTGGCTCATAAGGTGCAGCTCTGTGACCAGACCATCGCAAATTACGAGAAGGGCGTGACCCCGAATCACCGGCCCGGCCGATGCGTTGCTCAGGCTCACATACGTGGTTTCGCTTGTGCCCGACGATGCCAAAGCGGGACTGGTGAAGTCGGTCATGGTGCCCGCGAGCGATGATGAGCGGCCTGCAAGGCTGCCGCCTGTCACCCGGCACAAAATCGTACAGGGCTGGGAAGAGCGACTGGCCGCATAAGACCCGGTCTAGCTTCCGCTCAGCAGGCCGGCAGCTTGGCGATGTTGCGGCCCTGGAACACCCGTTAGGTCTGGTTGTCCGACTAAGCGATGGGTCGGGCGGTTTGCCGGCCTTCTTGGCTGCTTCCTCGCGCTCTCGCCTTAAGCGCGCCCGCCGCTTTCGCTGTCGCTCAGCGCCCGTCATTGCCCTGTCGCCGATAGGTCGTCTCGCCATGAGCGAGGCAGGCTTGAGAAGAAGCCCCACCCTGGGGGGGCGGGGCTTCTCCCAGCTCTCTCCGGATGGAGAAGTGATGGTGCAGCCCGTCACGCACAGTGCATACGATCTTCGAGCAGCTTAATCGTGGCGGTTTGTAACAGACCGTTTCGAGGGCCGCTCTAGCAACGCTCCGAAACAAGAAAATCTGGCGCCGGCCGAAGCCGACGCTTCCCAATGCCACACGAAGTAGCGAAAGCTGGTGGGCGGTGTTAGGGACGGACAATTTTTCGCCTGGGTCTGAACCTAAATTCATGTCGGCCACTAAGGGAGGGTCGGGACATGTTTGCCAAAGCGGGACTAAGGCCGATCGGCAGTGTGGTTGTTATCGTGGTTGCGCTTGGCGGTTTTCCTATCAGTCCTAAGGCCGCTGAGAACGGCAACTATTGCTGCACGAGTTTAGAGGACCGCATCTCCAAGCTCGAGGAGAAAACCAAAAAGGACGACGACAAGGTCTCCGTAACTGTCTCTGGCTGGGTCACCAAATCGGTTACTGGCTGGAGTGATGGCAACGAACATCACCCCGATACGCCGAAAGAGTAATTTGCCCCGAGTTCGATGTGAAGGCGCCCCGTGGTAGCTTCAGCATGGGATAACGCACTCGATGGATGACGTTCGTATTGCTTTAGGCGTTGCGGCTTGCCTCACTACCTTTGCAATGGGCTGCGCCACCAAACCGATGGGGCAGGTGCAGGATGTCGGACAAGGGACCTACAGCATTGGTATCGCCCATAATTTTGGCGGCGTATCGCAAGAGGAGAGGGCGTCGAGCGACGCCGTCGATAAGGCGGGCGACTACTGCCACTCGAAGGGGCTGAAACTCTCGGTCATACCCGGCGGGGGCCAAAGCGTCACGTTCCGTTGTGTCCCTGATTTAGATGTCCACAAATGAAGAAAGGGCGCCGGCCGAAGCCGACGTCCGACAACTTTTCTAAGAGTTACACCGGGAGTATAGAGGCCGGTTCACGCACTATTCGCAGGAGGTAGCGTTAGCCCAAGCTCGGCGGCCTTCTCCCGCACCTCAGTTTCGGTGCGTCTCAGGAAGGTGGCAACGTGGGCGACGGTACGCCCGTGCTCGAGCCTGTTGCGAAGAGAGAATAGGTCATTCTTGGACCACTCTTTGCCGCTCTTGAGGTCAGGCTGTTCGGTCATGCGATCCACCCCAACTCCCGCGCCTTGTTGTTGGCGAGCTTCCATGCTCGAGCCAGGAACTCTGCCTGGCCGACCAGGGCGCGCTTCTCATTCTCGCGTGGGAATATCTTGGCGAGAAGCTGAGGTGAGTTTTGCGGCTTGTGATAGATGGCGCGGTAGCTCGTGCCGGGGAGGGTAATAATGAGTTCGCGTCCCCGCACCTCAAGTTCATAACCCCATGCCCGCGCCTTACTCATGCGGGACACCATATAACAAAAAGGGCGCCGGCCGAAGCCGACGCCCTGAGAAAGAAGAAGCCCCGAGCGGGAGCGCGGGGCTTAGTTGTGCGTGAACTGAAGGTGGCATCATTGCCACCGAGCGAACATCCTATCAATCCGGCTCAGCCGTGTCGCTGTGGCGTCACGCCGCTGATTGTTACAAATCCGCTCAAATACGCTTGCTTCGCGAGCGATTGTGTCACGCTCTGATTAGCCAATCCCTTCATAACTGCGTCGGGCTCAAAATTTGTGCTGTACGCTGAGTTGCTAGGCGGTGGGCACGCATCCCTAGGGAGAAACGCATGCGCGAACTAACTGACATTGAGCTGCAAGCTGTCTCTGGTGGCCTTATGCAAGCGCCTCGTCCTACTGAGCCTCCGATTGTGAGAATCGTTCTGAGGGTCATCCTGGAGGACGTGATTAGAGTGCTCGAAGGTGGAAGAGGAATGCGGCCCGCCGCTCCGAAGTGCCCGGCTGCCCCACAGGTGGCCTAACGACCTACCGACTAGATTGGAAGCCCAGTCATTTCTGCCCAGGCTTCTTTGTGTTTCCAGACTGCTCAGTATCGACGCCGCAGCCCTTAACCTCCTCTCGGGCGCGACGGCTTCGCCGAAGCCGACGCCCTCTATTCCGCGAGTAAGCCGAGCAGGTATCCGCAGAGGCGTTACTGAGCAGCTCGTCAGTCGTCAGAGGGTCACGCTCATAGGGTGCTCTCTTCACTTTTCAGCGCAACCTCGTGTCTCTTGCCAGCTTTCAACAGTCCAATCGGCCAAAGACGTGGAGCCAGGCTTTTTTGTCGTGGCGGTGGCCGAGCTGCTGCATCCGCCGAAGTCCGACCATTGGAAGGCCATGCGACCGTTGCCGGCATCGAATCGCGTTGTCGGCGGCCCTAACTTAAGCACTACCTCTGACACCGGGTGGCCAATGTATCCGTCTGCGTGCCCGGCCCAATATGGCGCGCAAGCCGTTAGGCTAAGTGCGAACAACGCGATGAAGAGCCGCGCCATTTCTTGACCTCGGCCGGGGAGACTATCAAACTTTAGCGGCCTTCAACACGGCAGGAGAAGCGCAGCCATGAACCCAAGGGAATGGAAGAACTCCCTTCTGATCATTTTTGTGCTTCTTGTGCTCTCTATCCTAGTCGCTCAAAGTCGTAGGAATTGCGAGATACCCGGATCCTCATGGGTTCCTTGCATTTATGGCAAAGCACTCAATCCACCAGAGGGTCCCAACCAGGGGCCGAGCGGAGCGCAATAGAAAAGGCGCCGGCCGAAGCCGACGCCCAGCAACGCCCGATCCCATCGCAGGCTAAGTTCCTCCACGTTTTAACGCTTCGGCAAAATCCTTTACCGACTCCAAGCACTCCACATACGCAGCCGTCGCCAATGGCGCCCCTCCCCTTCAGATCTCAAGATCTCCCGTCTTGGTGTTTATCCTCCAGGCGAACGCTAAGTGGCTTGCATCTTGCTGCTCGTACGGCATTGGAACGTGCCCACCCGGCGTACAAGCCTTCTCGAAACTCGCCAGCCGCACCCGCGAGCCATACCTATCCATCATCTTGCTGCCCCTCCCGTCGAGGGCCGGAGTGCCTACTACTTCGGCCCATGCCGCATCTTACCAGACCCACACGCAGGGGATTGGTGGTCAACGTGCAGGCTCGGTGCGTCTGAGCCCTTTCAGGGCCACGATGTCTTCATCGGGAAGTTTGCGCCAGGTGCCGTTAGTGTCGATCCCTCCAAGGCAATGTCCTGAAGCCCTCCCGGTGCGTCCTCCTGGCCTTCGAAGCCAAGTATGCCTGCCGCCAGGGCTGCTGCCTTGTGCGTGAGGTTATTGAGGCGATCTACAATGTCGAGGGTGTCGAGTTCGACTGCGTGTTTCAAGGCTATACCTCCACTAGCGGACCTGTTGCGGCGATGAAGTCGTAACCGGTTAGCTGGCCCAGAGCCCGCCGTGCATCCTCGGCAGCCTCCACCACGTCGAAGTCTTCGAAGTATTCGCTTACGCTCAACTTCACCCCTATGCCGAACAGGCCCTCGGCCTTGGCCTTACGGATAGCTTTGGTGATTTTGACAAGCTTGCGACTCTCCAATTCCCGCCGCCTCGAAAGCGGCTCTATGCCGTGCTTTTTCCAGAGCTGAGTGAAAGCCTTCTTTTGCTCGCCCAGGGAGAGCTTTTAACAAGCGGGTACCACTCTGCATCAAGTGCATCGCGGACTGGCTTATGGGCAAGCTCGGCATCGTCAAGTCGGTCAAGCTGATCGAGGTATTTTGCCCATAGGCGACGCAGCTCGACGTCGTCACCGGCCTTCAAGTCGGGAAGATCGGATTGAGCCTTTGTGGGCCCGATAGAAAGCCCCACAGCGGGGATCATGGTCACGGCCGCAAGAGAGAGCGCCAGTCGTGACAGAACGGCGGCTGAGGTGCTTCATAGCGTGCCTCCGATGTCGGCGCGGAGTGACCTAACGCTGTCGCGCAACGACTGCATCAGGGCGTAATGCGCCGATGTGCGCCTGTCGTCGTATTGGAGCGTGACAAGCTGGCGCTCGAGGCACCGCGCCTTATGTTCGGGAGAAAGGAACGTCCAGTTTTCGGTCTCTCCGCGACGCGCTTCGCCCCAAGCCATCCGCATGTATTGGCTCAGGCGCTCGCGACCTGTGTTGTTGAGTTTCCGCGATTGAGCTTGGCCAGCTGCCAAGCCCGCTTCATCACCTGAGAGCGGGTGACGACATATTTGGTTTTGGGAGATAATGTGGACACAGCCACCGACGCGGGCGAGGTGGCCGGAGTCGTGGTATGATTGTCGTCACCCTGAAACATGGCTCTTCTCCATGTTGAGGGTTAGAGTCGGGCGAGAGTTCACACCTCTTGCTCGGCTCGCTAATTTACGTCATCATATAACCATGAAACCTGATAACGTGCAATCAAAAAAGCGGGGTCGGCCGGGCACCGGCACAAATGAAGCCATCGGAGTGAGAATGTCACCATCGCAGCTTCGAGCGCTGGACAAATGGCGACGCGACCAATCCGATCTTCCTTCGCGACCAGAGGCGATTCGCCGGCTGGTCGAGCGCGGCCTAGCCCGGCGCTAGCATCCTTGGAAGGCGGATGGCTGACCGCCCGTCGTTTTCGGGGTTTTAGACACTATCTACCCCAACACCCCACCCCTGAGACCCGACGGTCAATGATGCGGCCGATGCCAGTTTGCGGATGAATGAGCCAGGTCGGGCCAAAAGATAAAACCGGCTACTGAGCCGACTATTGAGCCGAGCACGAGAAGCGCGATGGTAGCGATTATGAACCTCATCCCCGTCCTTACTCAGAGAACCCCGGTTTTGCTCCTAGGCCGGGCTTCTTCTTACCCCTCGATCAAAATTACCGCAGCAAGCGCAGCGACCGTGGCAATGACGCCCACCGCCGCAACAAATCTGCGAGGTAGCGAGGCAAAGCCGACAATTAGCGCTGTCGTCGCTACCAAAATACAGAAGCTAATCTCAACAGAGCGCATCCCTCGTCGTCCCGCCGTGATTAGGAGAGGGCACGAACCCCGCGGCGGACTCGTACCCCCTCAGCTCACCCATTGCCTCTCTAGGTGGGCACCCTCGGTGAACCAGCGAATCAGAGCGCTAAATTTCTAATAAAGTCTGAACGAAAGAGCTGTGGCGCTTGGCCGTTGCTCGTTAACCACAAAAGGGCGCCGGGACGAACCAGACCCCAGACAGCGGCGGCGTGAGCGGTTATGGCCCGTAGTTCTCACCCGAAAGCCGAGTTAAACTGGGAATGCGGCCATGGGGCTCGCATACAGGGGGGAAATCATGTCAGGCGAAACTCTTTTGATTATTTTGTTGATCGGTCTCGTCGCAGGATGGCTTGCGGGGCAAATCGTCCAAGGGACTGGTTTCGGCGTGGTTGCCGACATCGCTATTGGCATCGTCGGCGCTTTTATTGGAGACTGGTTACTACCACATTTGGGGATCCATCTCGGCGCGGGAATTGTCCCCGCGATCATCGGTGCCACTGTTGGTGCGCTGGTGCTTCTGCTTATTCTCCGGCTCATTTACCGGCGCGGCCGTTGGTAAGCGGGCTGAGCCTAATTCGCAGGGGCGCCAGCTTCGGCTGGCGCCCTTCTTGTTAGTCGCGTCGCAGTTTATGAAGTGCGCGGAGGTCTTCTTCTGGCAGCCGCACTTTGTCGGTGCCACTGAGCGACCACCAAATGTTGCACGTCATGCACCCCGTCACCGGTGCGCGCCAGCGCGGAATTTCTCCGGGCGGAAGTGCCCTACATTAACCGGCGCGGCAGAGACGCCACCATCCGTGATCCAGGCAACGGCAGCCGGGATAATAGTAGTAGCCATACCAGAAGTCGAAACGAGGGGCGCCGCAAATGGAGGAGTTGGGCCCATAATGCACTTGCCTATGATGCCAGTTTCCATGAGAAGCTTGAGTATGCCCTAGCATCGGGGGAGCTAAGAGCAGGGTGCCCACAAGAGCGGTCACCACGATTCTACCGGCTCGCAGGACATCTCTCCCCGTTGCCTAGCAGCACCTTTGTACGCCGATCCATTCGCCAGAGGCCCAAATAATTCAAAGTGAGGCACTACCCAGAACGCAATGTTGACTCGCCGGCACCCGCTTCCGAAGTCTTACCCACCGATGCAGTCAGCTAATGGCGGCGATTCTGATTGTCGCTCTTCTGCCTCGGCGAAAGCGCGACCTACGGATTCCGCATCAGAAAATTTCGGCACACCGTGAAAGGCGCTACTTGCCAATCGTGTCCTCCCGCGGGGTGATGCTGGTGATGATGCCGCGCGGATCAGTCACAATATCGGCGCTGCAGCGCAGGCGCTCATGGGAGCCTACTACAGCGGCTGTTTCCCAGATGTAGACCGGCCACCATTGTCGAGATTATGCGTGGTCTGCGGGGCACCGTGGGCCGTAAAGAAAGCATCCGCCGGCTTGCCGATCCACATCGATTGCATGGCGCGCGCGCGGCGATAGTCGTGCCGCAGCCGCTACACAGAATGGCGGCAAACAGGTACAGCGCAGTCTCATCGGTCATGCCCAGGCTCTGCGGAGCATCTTACTTCGGCTATTGGCGCCCTGCTAGCGTGAAGGCGCGGGGCGCGGAAGCGGCGGCTCACTCATGGCGCTGACCGGTAGCTCATGAGCATCAATTCCTCGAGATTGAGGGCGCCGTCCTCACCGCCGTTGTTGAGTGGCGAGACCTTGCCGTCTGAACCGCAGAGGAGGCTAGGTCGCTAGGCTGTGAACAACGGGGAGAGACCACCACAGGCGGCCCTCCGGCCATAACTCGCTATAAGGATCCTACTCGCCGACAATCAGCGCAATGCCGCCTGCACGCTCACAGCGCTCCATGAGCTCCAGCAGCTCTTTTATGTCCCTTGTGTTTTGCGCCTCGTCGGACAGATCTTGATCGGCGGGGACTTCGTGGCCCTTTTCTCGCAATGTGCTGTACACATCTCCGGGGACCATGTAACCCAGCGCCATCACTATCCTGAGCATTGCGAACATTGTGAAGAGCAGCGTCTCGTCGTGCTCCGTTAGGATGTCTAAGTCTTCGGCCTTCAGAGTGAAGTCGTCACTCATAGGAACGCTTCCCCACCAGGCCCTAATCACCCGCTCCTGCTGGATAAGCGGTGCCGTCCCAAACCTGAGAAAAGGCAACACGAAGCGTCTCAATCGACTGCTCCAGCACTGCCTTTCCTTTCTCGATGTCCCTATACTGCTTGCCACGGTGCACGCAAATGGCGGCAAGCAGTTCTATTGTCGCCAGCCTTCCGGCATCTGCCGGATAACCGGTCACTACAGCCATCAGGCTATTGAATAAATCGTCAGTCCCTCGATAGGTGTCCTCGCTCATAGAAACGCCTCCCCCGCATGACCCTTGAACGCCCTCGCGCGGCGGTCATAGGTCTTAAGCGTGCTAACTTCCCGATGCCGCGTCACGTCCATGACCCTCAGAATATCGGCGCCCGATGCGAGCGCCGAGGTGACGAAGCCTGCCCGTAAGCTGTGGCCCGAGAACACAGTCGGGTCAAACCCCGCTGCGTCAATTCGCTTCTTCACTATCTCGCGACAGAGCGATCCGTGAGCCTCTCGGGGAGTACTAAACCGCCTTTCCTGATCGGCCGGAAGATCGGACCATCCGTGATGCCAGCGGCTCCCAGCCAAGCCTTGATGGCTGCCACAGGGCGAAGCCGGGATCCGTGCGGGATCGAGACGAAATCGCCGGCACCTTCCTGATCGGTCTTCGATCTCCTGATATGGACGTGCATACCCTCGGGGCCTTCTTCTAGGTCTGCCACGTCGAGAGCAACGAGCTCGGAACGACGGAGCGCTCCTGCAAAACCAAGAAATAACAACGCTCGGTCACGAAGCCCGCGGATGTCAGTGGGCATCTCCTCAAGCATAGCGCGTATCGCTTCTGCGGTTGCCGGTGCCTTGCGTGTTACGGCGGTCCCGATGCTGCGCTTGATCCCGGAGAGCACCGCCTTAATTGCCTCGCTGTTCGTTGGAGGCTCGTGTCCCGCCATGCGGTGCATGTACCGGATGCCTGCGCATCGGCGGGTGATCGTGGAAGCCTTGAGTCCTGACTTGGCCAATCCCGCTAGATATGCTGCTACGGTGCTTACGCTGGCAGGCAACGGCTCACGGCCATGGCGCCTGCACCAGGCGGTGAAGTCGGCAGCGTCGATCTTGCCTATGCCCGTCTGGTTGAAGCGGATTTGGATGCTCTGGCAAAGTCTCCTGCCGCCTCCTCAAGCGACAGAACTGCCGGCATCAACGGCTCGGCGACGATCAGCTCTTGCAGCATTTTTAGAGCCCTCTTTTACAGTCGGGAAGGGGCCTTAATCGGAAGTGGAGGCACCGGCCGAAGCCGGCGCCCCTGTGCAGTCCTACCGCTGTGGCACCATGCGCTTCGCAACGCCGAACAGCCTCGCAGCGGTGCCCTTCGCCATGAAGAACCAAGCAAGCCAAGACAGGTCAATAAAGCGGTTCGCAAGCCAACAGCGAAGCCGAAGCCATAGAAGCGCTGTCATCGCCCTATTCCTCTTCCACAACGTCGTTGCGGATGCTCTCCAGCATGGCGCGGGCGCGGCCATCGACGAAACGCTGCTCTATGATCTCGCGCATGATCTCGAATTTGTAATCGACGTGGTATGACAGTGGCGCGGGCGAGTTAATGATCTGCCAGGTGAGCGCCCCGACCTCGTCGCAAGCCTTGTCGTTTTCATCATCGGACTTGCCGGGGCGAATGGACTTAGCCCGCGCGACTAGATAGTCAGCATAAAGCGTATTGAATGCGCAGGTCTGTTCCCAGCGCTCTTCCTCAAGCTCTTTTTCAACCTGCTCGTCTATCTCCTGCGCCTTCTCAAACGTAAGCACGTTCGAAGCTTAAGACGGATTCGTGCTAATGGATTTTTTGGTCATCGTCGGCCCTCCACACGCGGGTTGATGGTGGCAAGTCGTCCCGGCCGGGTCTTACACACTCGGCCGGGGCGCGCATTGGAAGAAGCGCCTTTACATGTGGGCTGGCAAGTTTATTTTAGTGACACACCGGCGTCACGCAATTACACTGCTCGCATGGGACGCTCACCTATCGGAAAAAAGCCAATGACGCCAGCCGAGCGCCAGCAGCGGCGGCGCGCTCGAACTCAGGCGAGAAGAGGATGCCAAGGCTAAGGTCTTTGGCCTCTGGACAGTCACCGAAGGCCGGTTTGAGGGCAAAGACGGGAAGGTATATCGGTTTCTGTCGTGCGTTACCGTCGCCCCGACGCCACGAGCTGCAAGACGCCAAGCTCAGCGACATGGGGCCGAATATGGGGTCAATTGGAAGGACGTCGAAGCAGTTGCGTGCGATACCGTGCGGCACTATGGCCCGAGGCTTTCGGTGGGCCACATATCCTTCTTCACGCGAACCTGAGCCCCGACGTGCTCGCGCCCAGGTGAGGAACTCCTATGGAAAATCAGGACGACGATGAGGGCGTGCTACCTTTTGTCGTGACCTACGATACCGGTCGTCTGCCGGAGGGCGTTGCGATGAAAATAACGTACTCAACAAGCGCCGAGAGGCACGCAACCCGCCAGTGGGATAATCTGGTGTTTGGGATGAGCCCAGAGATAGCCATCGGACTTGCGCGAGCGTTAATCGCCGCCACCGAGGAACCTTCTGGGCCGGAGCCAAAGGCGACGCGCCAATAGCCATATCCTAAGCCTCCCCTTTAGAGCTGAACGAATCGCCAACTTCAGCCGCTCGTTACGTACACGTTACATAAAAACTCTCAGCTCTGAGCTTTATGCTTTTCAATCAATTGTTTAGCCATTACTGGCCACTGATAACTTCTTACGTGCCGCTCAATAACGCTGCCAGCGCCTTCGTGCCCGCCGCTGCTTTGGTGGCGGGGCGAAGATCAGCTTCTTGAGCGCGATCGACAGCTGCCCCGGCTTCACCAGCTCCGGTCGGTAAAAGAAATTCCCGAAGCAGCCATTCACTAACGGTGCCTCGCGGTCGAAGATGACCTTGTCGCCATCCTTGAACACGGGGTGCAGGCAATGGCCCGAGAGCTTGAGCCCATAAAAGCGCTCTTTGATGGTTGCTGGATCCAGGAACGGCGTGGGTTCCTGTTTGGAACGGCGCCGGATCGGTTTGGCAGTTTCCAGGGTTGTCGTGCTCATAGGGCACCTCCGATGACGGCGCGGAGTGACCTAACGCTGTCGCGCAACGACTGCATCAGGGCGTAATGCGCCGACGTGCGCCGGTCGTCGTATTGAAGCGCGACAAGCTGGCGCTCGAGGCACCGCGCCTCGTGTTCGGGAGAAAGGAACGTCCAGTTCTCTGTCTCTCCGCGACGGGCCTCGTCCCATGCCATTCGCATGTATTGGCCCAGGCGCTCGCGACCTGTGTTGTTGACGTTTCCGCGATTGAGCTTGGCCAGCTGCCAAGCCCGCTTCATCACCTGGCTGCGCGTGACACCGTATTTGGGTTTGGGGCAGTTGCCGCTGCGGGGCGGCTCAGACGCAATTGTAGTATTTATATAGGTAGCCTGAAACATGGGTAACCTCCATGTTGAGGGTTAGAGCCGGGCAGGAGTTGATACCTCTTGCCCGGCTTGCCTATTTTGGGTATATCCTTTTTTATCCCATGTCAATAACGGTTAAACCTAAAAAGCGCGGGCGACCCGCAACGGGCAAGAACCCCCTATTAGGCTTCCGCGCGCCATCCGAATTGAGGGCGGCTATTGAAGCTTGGCGAAAAAAGCAGCATGATCTGCCGTCTCGCTCCGAGGCGATCCGCCGGCTGGTCGAGCGCGGCCTAGCCCGGCGCTAGCATCCTTGGCAGCTAAACTTATCTGCCGCGCAAGGCAATCAATCCGCGGATTTCATTAGAGACGAAGTAGCAAAAAATATGACCCCGGCGCAGATCGCCGAAGCGCAGAATCTCGCGCGTGAGTGGAAGCCGACTATGCAGCCTCGGTAGTCTTAGGGCGTGAACTCATGGACATGCTCGTGGACGGGGTTGCCAGAGTCCGCTTAGGAGCCGTTAGCGGCCTTCCTTCGCAGCCCTTTGTGTTGGGCTCTGAACCTCAGGCGGAAAGGTAACAGGAGGGGGTGATGACCAAGCTAACCGGTGGGTGCCTCGGTGGAGCCATACGCTACGAGATCACAGGCACACCACACTGAATGGCCTCAACTTAGCTGCAGGTCTGCCTGATTCAACGCCCACCCTATCTCATCCCGGATTCCAAGGACCGGGGGCATCTTTTGGGGAGGCTGTCCTATTCTCAACACGGGGGGATGGGGCGGCCTCTCTCACATCGTGGCCAGCGCCGCCCATCTGCTAGTTCTCTCGGCTATTTGATCCATCCCAGCTCGCGCGCCTTGTCGTTGGCGAGCTTCCAGGCTTTGGCTAGGAACTCTGATACGGTCATCGGAACGTGCGGATCGTATTTTTCCGTGATGTGCTTTGCGAGCAGCTGGGGACGCGTTTCCGGCTTGTAATAGGTTACTGAGTATTGCAACTCGGGCAGGCTCACGACGATCTCGTCGTCCGCCACCTCGACGTGGAGAGCTGAACTCGGGGCTCGTCATTTCGTCCTCAACCTCACACCCGGCGCATCGCCATTGGTGAACTCGACGCCAGCATGCTCGAGGGCGCGGCGGATCGCTTCCAGCGTCTGGGGGGCGCCAGCATACGCACCGGTCTCGATGTTGCTGACCGTGTTGCGGGGGACGCGAGCGCGCTCCGCTAGGTCACGAACGGTCCAGTCCAGCAATCCCCGAGCTGCTCTAATCTGTGCGCTTGTCACAAGCCCGTCCTTTCCCACACTGTCCGGTGCCAATTCCGGTACCACCTTGCTTGGTTTACAAGCCGAACACGTGGTAAGCGCGAGCCCAAGATGCAGACCCTTGGGGCTTCGAGCGGTCAAGTGAACCCGGATAGCCTATATGCCGCTGTTGCGGTCCGCGATGGCGGTGATCTTTTTCTTGTCATCAGTATCCGTCGCCGCGCGAGCGGAGACGTATATGTCAACTTTCCTCGCGATCATGACCCTACTTGGAAGCCGCATACTAGCGTTCATGCTTCGGGACAGGGTCATCAGAAGAGCTTCAATCACAAATT
The DNA here is from genome assembly GCA_963804515.1 of uncultured Alphaproteobacteria bacterium. Lineage (GTDB taxonomy): Bacteria > Pseudomonadota > Alphaproteobacteria > Rhizobiales > Methyloligellaceae > Methyloceanibacter. The sequence goes on from CAWDQR010000009.1 coordinate 154,635, forward strand.
CGATGTGAAGCACCGTCAAAAACCTGATGCCAGCTTCGGGGGAACGGAGAATGTGGTGACCATCGGTGTCGCCTCCGATGAACCGCGCAAGATCAATAAGCCGTACCAAGCTTCAGATTTCCAAGACGTAATCGAGATACCGCTCCTTGACGTGCCGGGCTGAAAGATATCTTACGTGTATCTCTGTGGACATGGCGGAACCGGGCCAGCAGCCCCCTCTATTTCCGGGAGCGAGGATTCTTCGCCACGAGGTCTTTATGGATTCGGTGCCTTGGGTTTTCGTCACGGTATACGAAACACCGGGGTTCCGAAAAGAGACCCAGGGCGGTGCTGAAAACCGGTATCTCAAGTGGACTTTCTGGGCAGCCGGCGCTGCGTCCGTCATCGGCCTTATCTTTATCCTCGTGACACTATCATCCCCTAATTCGTCCGTGTTCCGTTCCCGTTGCCTTCCGAGGCCGGACTTCTCTCGCGGAATAAGCCAGCCGCAATTCAACACGCAGTGCGATCGGGTTCCGCATGGCTTCGGCGGTCTCGTTTTCGTGTTAAGGTCTTGGCCAAGCAGCTGACGTTGAACGCAGTGCACAATGAGCGATGAAGTCCACGACCAAAAATTTACTACCGACAAGGAGGGCAATCGCGTTCGGCGCGGCCTAACGTATGAGGAAAACAATTGGTACGAAGCTTACCTGCGCTGTCGCGTTCTTCCAGAGGCGGAGCGGAAGCCGCCAAGTGAGGAGGAACAAGACAGGTTTCTTCAGCTTGACGACAAACAATACGCAGCCTGTGCGTACCTGCTAGACGCCGAAAACGTGCTTCGCGTCGACAAGCCCCCGCTGAACTAAGCAAGTGAGCGTCCAATGAGCGAACAGAGGATGATGCTGTTGCCCTGGCTGCGGCGTCACCACGCACCTCGACACGAGCGATCTGGTTGGTGAACTCAAGAAGGCGGAACTCGATCCAAATGAGCACCCGATCCACGGGCCAGTAGGATTCATCGAAATAGCTCTTAGCTATTGCAAGTTGCTCGGGTGATTTGTCCTTCAATTGGCGCGCCCTCCGGGTGGCGAATCCGCAGGAGGTTCACGGAGCAGCGCGGGCGGAAACCGCGCGTTCGGGGATCAGCCTAGCCGCCGCGATTTCTCAGTCTCGTTACGCTACCTCGGCGCGTGTCTGCCGGCTGAGCGCGGAATTGCGCCCAAGTTGCCATCAGGCGCCGACGGCGCTCGAACAGGTCGCCGCGGCGGTAGGCTTGCTCAACCTTGCTGTTGACCGAGTGCGCTAATGGCATCTCGGCAACCTCGCTCGGGAAGTTGGTCAGCTCGGCCGCCCAATCCCTAAACGTCGAGCGGAAGCCATGCGCCGTGAGATCACCGCGGCCCATGCGCCGCAGCAGCATCAGGAAAGCTGTGCTGCTGACCGAACGGTCCCGGTTGTTGCCGGGGAAGACGTAGGCCGTGGCTACCGTGTCTGACACCTTCGCCAGTTCCTCGAGGATCTCCACCGCTCTTCCGCTCAACGGGAGAACGCCTGACTTTTACAGGGTTTTCCGAGGTATTTTTGAACGACGGCGAGCCATGGCAAACAGAGGCTTGGCGGAGTCGGCCTCCGCCTTCGCCACGCGTGAGCAGGCGAGGCTATGACGGGGTCGTCGAGAGCACCTTCTTCGCCGCGGCCGAGGTCCCGCGCGCGGCGGTCTTGGTCGGGCGCCACGATCTCAGCTCGGCCTTGGCCATGGTGCCGAATGCGCGCAACAGTCGCCGCGCCTGCCGCCGGTAGGCATAGTAATTGGCCTCGAGGAGATGCCGTTCGCTTTGCACATAGGAGGTCCGCGGTGAGCGCTGAGGCCCTTGTGCCTTCAGCGCGCGGAACCAAGACGCGCGCTCATGGCCCTCGGCTGCGGCGATGAGGAAGCTCGCGACGAGCTTCGACTGGTCGTCGGCGACGCGCCAGATGCTGCCATTGGCCTGGATGAGCCCCACGGCGAAGAGGTCGTCGAGTTGCGGGTGGAAGACGTTGAAAAAGAGCCGGGGACGCCCATTGGCATCGAAAATCAGGTCATTGTCGATGATCGGAACGGCAATCTCATAGCCCGTGGCATAGACGAGGAGATCGGCTTCGACCTCGCTCCCGTCGGAGAAGCGGACAATACGGCCCTTGAGCTCGGTGATGTCCGGCTTGATCCCGATGCGGCCATGGGCGGCGAGCTGCGGCAGCACCGTGTTCATGGTCGGATGGGTGTCCATGATCCGATGCTCGGGCTCGGGCAGTCCGTAGCGGGCATTGGCGCCCACCATGAGCTTGTGCCAGAGCGTATAGAGGCGGTTGCGGAGGCCGCGCGGCATGGGCAGCCTTTCGCAGAAATTGACGATGCCGTCGGTCGGCCGCCCCAGCATGAATTTCGGTACGAAATAGGTGCCCCGGCGCATGCTTTGATAGACGGCGCGCGCCACGCTCGTCGCGTCGACGACGATGTCGCAGGCCGAATTGCCGGCTCCCACCACCAACACGCGTTTGTCGGTGAGCTGCTTGACGCTCCGATAGTCACGCGAATGCATGATCTCGCCGGTGAATTTTCCCGGTATCTTGGGGATGCGCGGAATGTCGTGATGGCCGGTGGCGATCACGAGCGCGCGGTAGAGGCGGGGGCGCGCTTCGCCGGCGATCGTCACCCGCCAGCCCTCCTCGGTCCGTTCGGCGCTTTCGACGACGGTGTTGAACTGGATCCGATCGAGAATGCCGAAGGTTTGGGCATAGTCGCGCAAATAGGCGAGCGCTTCCCGATGCGAGGGATAGGTCGGGTAGTCCTCGGGCATCGGGTAATCCTCGAAGCCCGTATATTTCCTGGATGAGACGAGATAGGTGGTCTCGTAGACGACGCCGGTGTTCGTGGTCTCGTTCCACAGTCCTCCGATGTCGTTCTCGCGCTCGAGACAATCGAATGGAATGCCGCGTTCGGCAAAGGTCTTGGCCGTGGCCAGTCCAGACGATCCTGCGCCGATGATGCAGACCTTGTCTGTTTCGTTCTTGGCGTCAGTTGATTGCATATCCATCAATGCGGAGTCCTGTATTGCCGCGTGAGTTTGGTAAACGCCCATTAATCAGCCACGTTGCCGCAGGGGTAATCCACTGTGGGAACTATGTGACATATAATGGCATTTGTGCGCTGCACTCATAAAAGCCTTTGGAGCCGTTCCGCCGTGAGACTAGATTCTGAGAAGAAAGCGACTCAGCACCGTGGAGGGCCCTCTATGCGTCTTCCAGTCTTGGCAACGGCTGCTATCCTAGGTCTCGGGCTGTTTTGCGGCACCACCTTGGCTCGCCAATTGTGGCTGCCGACGATTGATAATCCATTCTGCTCGATTACGACCTATCTGTTGCCCGAGCTCCCTGAGCAGGCCATGTCCACGATAGATGCGAACGACCGACCGGTGATAGTCGTCAGCGCCTTGACAATGGCCGAATCCCAGACTTATGGGCGCTTCCTCATGGCGCATGAATGCTGCCACCATACCCTTGGCCATGTGGCCCGATACCACACGGAACTCGGTCATCTCGGCCCGCAACCCTTCTTCTACATCGCGCCGCAGCTGAAGGGCATGGAGCTCGATGCCGATTGCTGCGCCGTCAAGATGCTGAAGCTCAAAAACGAGCCCGAGACCATCGAAGCCGCGCGGCAAATGATGGCGCAATTCGGCGCGAGGCCCACCGGTGCCTATTACCCGACCGGCATCGAGCGGGCCGACAACATCGCCAAATGCGCCGCTGAGGATTAGGACGCCGGTTGCGGCTTGCCGCAGGCCGCGCCTCTAGAGATCTGCGGTTCAAGCGCTTCCTAGCGGGCAGATTTCGCTTTCCCACACACTGGTGCTCCAACTGTTCAATCTCCATATGACGTTGCCGAGGGCCGGACCCAGTAACGCCTCGGTCCCCGTTCAATTCCTTGATTTGGAGCAACCTTTTCCAAGCGCGCGCCGGTCCTGGCAGCAAGTCCGCAACAACGATGTGCTATGCTGATGCTCTGATGACGACACGAAAGAGGCTGCCTTGAGCGGCGGAAGTGCATTGGTTAGGTTGGTGAGTTCCTTGAGCCGAACAGTGCTGGCTGGCGCAGCGTTCGGCCTACTCGCAGCCGGCGCCACCGCGGGCGCGCAAACGGATTTTGCCGGCCGAGTGCTCCGCGTCTGCGCTGACCCCGAAAACATGCCGTTCTCGAACGAGAAGGGGGAAGGCTTCGAGAACAAGCTCGTGGATCTCATCGCCGCTAAGCTCGATATGCAGTTGGTTTATACTTGGCTGCCGCAGGTCATGGGCCATGTCGCGACGCTGCCGGATAGTGGCGAATGCGACATCCTCCTGGGTTACGCTCAGGGAGCTGGGCTGATCGAAGACACCAATCCCTACTACTGGACCTCCTATGTGCTGCTCTACCGGCAGGACGATGCGAGCCTCGCAGGCGTCGAAAGCCTTGCCGATGAGCGCCTCAAGAGCAAGACACTCGGCATTCTCGCCCGCACGCCGCCGGTAAGCAGCATGGCCATGAACGGGCTGATGGCCAATGCCAAGCCCTTCGAGGTCGAAGGCGACGGGAATTTGGGCAGCCCCGCAGCGGACGTGATCGCAGCGATCGCCTCGGGCGAGATCGACGCCGGGATCCTATGGGGTCCGCTCGGCGGCTATTACGCGCAAGGCTCCAAAGTACCGCTCGCGCTCGTGCCGCTGGTGAAGGAGAAGGCGGGACCCCCCACGATCTACGGTATCACCATGGGTGTGCGTCCGAACGAGCCGGAGTGGAAGCACAAGCTCAACAAGCTCATCACCGAGAACCAGGGGGACATCAACGCTATGCTGGCGGAGTACAACGTGCCCCTGCTGGACGAGAACGGCAATCTGATCAAAGCCTCGACCGCGGAGCGTTGAGAGCGCCGGCGTCGCCGTTTCCCTACATCTTGCACTTGCTCTCAGGCTCGTCGATGCCGAGCGTGTCCATGTCGATATCGGCATGGCTCGCGTGGGGAAAGCCGCGCTGCGGCGACATCGAGACGGGAACCTTGTCGGTCGCAATGAGCAGCGGCTGCCGTAACTGCCTATCCCAGGGGCGATATTGCTGCTTGATTCCCTTGAATGGGGCGAGTTGAAGCTCGTCACCGTGTACGAAGGCTGCGACCATCGCAAAATCGGCGCCCTGATTGCGAGTCACGGCCTCGCCGACCGTTCGCGCCGCGACATAGCCCTGATAGTCGATCGGCAACATCAAGCGCTTGTAGTCTTTCTGGAAGTGGTTGTTGGCCTGGGTGGCGCCCCATTTTTCGTGGCCCGGGCTCCAGGTCGTGGCCACGAGCCCGGTGGTTCCCGCGACCGGGCGAGGCTCGCTACCGCCGCGATAGGGCATATAGGGGCCGAACAGCTGGTCCTCGTCGGCGACGATGATGACCTGATACTCCGGCTCAGCGGCGAAGGCCTCATCGGCGCTTGCTTGCTTGCCAGGCGGAATCACGCCGACATCGTCGCGTCGACCCCCCGACACATCCTTGTACTCGCGCTGGTCGACGATGTTGGCGCCGAAGCGCCCGGCGGCGCGCCTGATTGCCTCGACATAAGCGAGGTCACCAGGCGTCGTGCCGTGGACCAGAAGCCAGTTCGTCCATTTCTCGATCACGAGATATTGGGCGAGGGCATCGGCCAGCATGTACCGATCGGGCACGACATGCATGACATTGGCCCGGCAGTTCTCCTGCCTGAGCGAAACGTCGGTCGCACGGATGTTGAACAGGAGGATGTCCTTGCCCTTCGCCCAGTCTGAGAGCTTGAGCAGGGTGTCGGCCGAAGCGTCGACGATGATGAAATGATGGCCGCTGTCGTAGAACTTCTGCAGGGCCTCGACGGCGGCGTTGGGTGAGGCGACGGTCTTAGCGTCGAGGCTGTAGAGGTCGCCGGTGAATTGGCCGCCGGCATTGTTCTCGTCGAGCGCCATCTTGGCTCCGGCGATGCCCGCGTCGTCCGGCTCGATATCCATGCGCGATGAAGGCCTGGGATGGTCCAAGACCTCGCGGATATAGCCGATTGGCACGGGGGTCATGGGCGGCGATTGGGGCATCTCGACCGCTGCACCGCCCGGGGGCCTTGGCGCCTCGGCGGGCGCCACATCCTTGGGCGCGTCAGCCGCGGATGGAGCGACCGCCAGCCCCGCGGCTGGGGCCGGCTCGTCGGCACCTCTGGCCGGGGAGCCGATCAGCGTTATGGCGACCAGGAGCACGCCGCAAAGGCCGGAAAATGTCGGATTGCGCCGCAAGAAACCCGCGAAAATTATATGAAAGAGCTGCATGAGAAGACCCAATGACCCGGGTGGAGCAGGGGATTAGGCCAGCCGGGAGGGCCATGGTAGCGACAACGAAATAGGCATTGCAAGGTGGGAAACCCAGGCCAGGCAAATTTGGTACCAATGAACGGCAAAGCGCAAAGCCGCTTTTTGCGCCAGGGCGAGGGCGCTAGCGCTGCGCCGGCGTCCAAAGGGGTCGCGAAGGGCGCTTAGGGCTCCGCCATGACGAGCAGCGGGCGTTGGATGGGCTTTGCCGCACCCGGCGCGTTGCGCGGATTGCGATAGATGAAAGGCTTCGGGGGCTCGGCCGCCTCGGAGCGGGCGAGTGCCACCATCTCGCCATGATAGGGCGAGAGCGCGCAGGCTGGGTCGGTGTTGCGGGCGTCGCCGCTGATCGCCATGGCCTGGCAGCGGCAGCCGCCCCAATCGATCTCCTTGAAGGCGCAGGACCGGCAGGGCTCCTTCATCCACTCGGTGCCGCGGAAGGCGTTGAAGGCTTGGCCATTCAGCCAGACGTCTAAGAGCGGCCGGTCCTGAACACTGTCGAACTCAAGGCCAGGGATGGTCTCGGCCGCATGGCAGGGGAGGACCTTGCCGGAGGGGGTGATGTTCATAAAGCCTTTGCCCCAGCCGCCCATGCAGGGCTTCGGGCGCTTCGCGTAATAGTCGGGCACCACCATGTCGATGGTGAGCACACCTTTCAGCCGCTCGCGCTCGCGCTCCACGAGCTCCATCGACTGAAGGGTCTGGTCGTAGGTCGGGATCAGCGCCGCGCGGTTGAGATAGGCCCAGCCATAATATTGCACATGGGCCACTTCGAGCCGCTGCGCGCCAAGCTCGAGCGCAAGATCGATGTAGCGGCCGACATTGTGGATGTTCTGGCGATGGATTGGGGCATTGATGGTCAAGGGCAAGCCGAGCTCGGTCACCCAATGGGCGACGTCCAGCTTCTTCTGCGTCGCTCCTGGGTAAGCACTGATGCGCTCCGCGTTCTCGGCATCGACATCCTGGAAGGAGATCTGCACATGATCGAGTCCGCGTTTGGCGAGCGCCTCAAGCCGCGGCCGCGTCAGCGTGACGGCGGCGGTGATCAAATTGGTATAGAGACCGGCCTTGGCGGCGGCGGCGACGATCTCCTCGAGATCCTTGCGCGCGGTGGGCTCGCCGCCCGAGAGATGCACTTGCAGGATGCCCATAGCGCCGGCCTGCTCCATGATGGAGATCCAGGCCTCGGTCGATAGTTCCTTGTTGACGCGCTCAAGCTCGAGCGGGTTCGAGCAGTAGCCACATTGCAAGGGGCAGCGGTGGGTGAGCTCCGCAAGCAATCCCACAGGGGCGCGGGCGCAGAGCGCCTCGCTCACGCTCGTGCTGCCGCTCACGCCGCTCGTCGGCTCGTCGTCGACGGCGACGGACTGACAATGTCCATTGCCATTCAACTCGATCGCGCTCATGCCCTGATATATCCTTTGTCGGCAAGGCCTTGCAGCAGCTCCTGGACGTCGGCGCGGATCACCTCCACCGGGGCCGAATATTCGGTCGCAAGGGCCTTGGCGATGTCCTCCACGGTTGTTTTGCCGTCGCAGAGCTTGAGCACGGCGACAGCGGTTTGGTCAGGTGTCAGAATTCGCTCCGGCGCCAACAACACCCATCTGCCTCGCCCCGCATCGTGGCGGAGCTTTAGATAGGACGGCATATATGGCCGCGTCTGCTGGTCGACAATGAGACGTCCAGGCGACGTGGCCTCATTCATCATGCTGCTTCCGGCACGAAGGCGCCGGGGGGAATCATCCCCGGATTGTAATAGGCCAAATACAGCGCATCGAGCTGCGCCCAGAGCACGTTGCATTTGAATTTAAGGGCGTCGAGCGCCGCGGCCTGGGCCTCGGGCGTGCGCGCATGCCGCTTCACAAAGTCCAAGGCATAGTCGGCGTCGCGCGGCGCCTGCGTCAGACGGCGCTTGAAATACTGCATCACCTCGTCGCGGATGAAGTCGTAGTTTTCGAGCATGCCGGAAATCCGCTCTTTGTGGATGCTCGGCGCAAACAGCTCGGTAAGCGAAGAGGCGACCGCCTCGACCAGCGTCTTCTCCCGCACAAAATTGACATAGGCCTCGACGGCAAAACGGGTTGCGGGAAGTATGCCCTTCATCGAGGTGACATAGTCGCGGTCGAGTCCAAGCCCGTCAGTGAGCACTAGCCAGCGCTCGATGCCGCCCTCCTCCTCGCCATAACCGTCATGGTCGAGGATGCGGTGAACCCAGTCGCGCCGGAGCTGACGGTCATTGCACCGGCTGATCAGCGCGGCGTCCTTCCGCGGCACAGCGGACTGATAGCAATAGCGGTTGAGCGCCCAGGCTTGCACCTGGCCCTTGTTGAGCTTGCCGCCATGCAAAAGCTTATGAAAGGGATGTTTGTCGTGGTAGCGCTCGGCGCCGATGGCGCGAAGCTCTTGCTCGAGTTCCTCGGGACTCATGATCTTGGTCACGGCCTAAACCTCTCTTGACGTTGGCTTAAGAGGATAGCGTAGCCCACGCCCACAATGGCCAGTTGATGCACGTCAACGTCTAGCGATGCATTAGCGAGATCGTCGCCGCCACCATGGCTTTCATCTTCGCCTTCTAACCCAATTTAGCATGGGAGGGCCGAATGAGAGCCACATGACGCGCCTATGAACATTGCCTGGATGCCACATTAAGAAAATCTGAACGGGAAGAGTTGGCAGGAGGTCTGCCAGCCAGTCGAAGGGCAAGTTCCTGGGTCGCGCCGGGGCAGACATAGCGCTCTACGGCGAGGCTCGGCCCAAAGCGCCGCCGGGCGCGGCCAGAATCGAAACGGCGACCCTGCGCCAGCCGGATCGCCGCTCCGATTTCCGAGGATGTGTGGGACGGATTAAGCGCGATCCAGCTCCGCCGGCAGGTAACTCGTCACCTCCATGCCGGACTCCGTCTCCTCAACCGTCGGCTTGTGCCACTCACGCATTGTAGGCTCTCCTTAGTCTGCGGGTTAAGCTCAAGCGTCTCGCCCGTGCGCCCAAGGACGGTTGCTCGACCGGTTTCGACCGCGTGGGCTCTGCGCCTCAATAGTGCCAGCCGGCATGATAAACACAAATCGTATTTCCTTATATGAAGCATAAGAAGTACTTATCGCTATGGTGACGCTTCGGCAGCTGCGCTACCTCGAGGCTCTGGCCGAGACGCTGCATTTCGGCCAGGCAGCGGAGGCCTGCGCAGTTAGCCAGCCGGCCCTCAGCATGCAGATCAAGGAGCTCGAGAATGAGCTTCAGGTCGGTCTCGTAGAGAGGCGGAAGTCGGGCGTCGAGCTGACCGAGCAGGGGGAGGAGATCGTCAGGCGCGGGCGGACTATCCTTGCCTCGGTCCGCGATCTGCTTGATTACGCGAAGCACCGGGAGCGGGTGCTGTCGGGGTCGCTGAAGCTCGGGGCGATCCCCTCGATCGCGCCCTATTTGCTGCCGGCGGCGCTGCCGGAGCTGCAACGGCGCTTCCCCGAGCTCAATTTGCAGCTCCGCGAGACCCTGACCGAGACTTTGGTGCGGGAGCTCGTGAGCGGCGATCTCGACCTGATCCTGATCGCGCTTCCGATCGAGGATCCGGAGGCGGAGACGCTCTATCTGTTCGACGACAAATTCGTCCTCGCGGCGCGCGCCACCAGGGGCAAGCGCGCGAGAACGGCCACCCCCGACATGCTCACCCATGAGCGGCTTCTGCTGCTCGAGGAAGGTCATTGCCTGCGCGACCAGGCGCTCTCCTTTTGCCGTCTGGTGACCCCCGAGGCGCGCGAGAGCTTCGGCGCGTCGAGCCTCACCACCATCGTGCAGATGGTCGCCCATGGCTACGGCATCACGCTGCTGCCGGAGATGGCGGTTGCGAGCGAGGTGCACCACCGCGCCGACATCCGCCTATTGCGCTTCGGAGCGCCGGAGCCCAAGCGCGAGATCGGCCTCGCCTGGCGCAAAACCTCTCCGCGCAAGGCGGACTTCAACGCCTTCGCCGAGCTCCTCAAGGACGTGGCGCCCAGGCCTGGGAAATTCTGATCGCGTGGGGCGAGAGCCTTCGTCGCCCTTCGAGGCTCGCTACGCTCGCAGCTCAGGGACGCGGCAGCCTCAAGGAGAAGCCGCGGCGGGGCTGGTAGCAGATTGCGACTGATCGCCGGTGAGGCGGAAGGAATCGCGGAAGCGCGCCGCGTCGTCGCTCGTCGCATGACCCTTGGGGCCTGCCGAGATCAGCATGTAGATGCGGTCTCCGGCCGGCACGATATCCACCAAATGATTGACCTTCCCCTTGCCGTCGTCGGTGATCGCCTCAAACCCGTCCCTGCCGGAAACGGTGATGGGACCCCGCTTGCGCACTTTCGACTGACTGTCCCTGGCGTAGGCCGAAATCATTTTAACGTAGAGAGTCTCGTTCGGGTTCGGTGCCTTGCCGGCGGGATATTCGAGCACCACCACGGTGTAGACCGTGTCGTCGCCTTCATCCGCCTGGAAGCTGTAACGAATGAGCGGGTTCTGTCCCGCGACGGGCGCGCTCGTCGTCTGTGGAGAGGCAGGGAAGGAAATCGCAAATCCCCGCTCGGGCGATTGGAAGTCCGACCACTGCACCTCGTCTTGCGGCGGCGTCTGCGGCTCCTCGGCCGCGGCGCTCATTGCCGCGCCCGCGATCAGCGCGGCGATCAATGGTCCCCGAATTGACATTGCCCGTCTTGGCCCCAACTCGGTATCTTAGCCGATCGTTGCGGCCGGTTCACCAGAGTGCACAACGGAGGGCGACCCGCCGCGTCACCGCTATCCCTCCGGCCAGGAGGCCGCCTTGAGCGCTCGCTCGTACATTCCTTTCACGTCCTGCTTCAAGCCCTCGCGCGATTCCGGCCTGAGATAGAGCATATGGCCGCCGGCGTAAGTCTCGATCCGGATCGGCGTCGCGCGCGGAAGCGCCGGCAACTGCCCGACGAGAAAGGTCGTGGCGAGATAGGGGGTGATCAGATCGGTGTAGCCGCTCGCAATCAGCACTTGCAGCGACGGGTTCGCGGCCCGTGCCTCTTGGACCTCGTCGATGATCCCGGCATAGCCTTGATGCGTCGGGCTCGTGCCGAAGTCCCATTTGTTGCGCGCGTCCCGGTTGAGCAGCCGGTAGGCGGCGTCGGTCTTATAGCCGAGCTCGCTTCGCGCATATTGCACGAAGGCCGCGGTCCAAAGCGGCACGGTCGCATCGAGCACCGGGTCGGGGCCATTCGGCCATGAGCTCGCCGGATTGGGATCGGGGCCGCTTACGCTCCCGTCGTAACGGCTCAGCACCTGCGCATCGGTGCGGTCGAACTCCTTGATGAAGAGGGAAGGAGGAATGCGGGCCTGATGCCGTTCCACGACCTCCTCCGGCAGGCCGGTGAGGCGCGCCACCGTGCCACTCGCAGCTTTTCCGCCGGCCTCGGCGCCGGATGCGAGCTCGACGAGATAGTCCGACAAGGCATAGTGCTCGGCCTCTTTGAGCGCCGTGCCAAGTGCCTCCCGCCCAGTGACGCCCTTACTCTCGAGATTGACCGCGGCAAGCGAGGGAAGCCCGAGCGCCCAGGAGAGCGGGTCGTAGTCCTCGCCATTGAGCAGGGAGAATTCGAGCACGGGCGAGATCATCACGATGCCGCTTGGGGAGTTGGCGCCGCTCTTCTGCAACGCGCGGGCAAGGCTCGCGGCGCGGAAGCCGCCATAGCTCTCACCCATGAGGAACACCGGCGAAAGCATCCGGGCCTGCTTGACGAGATAGAGCCGCACGAAGTCGGTGAGCGCGTCTGTGTCCTGGACCACGCCCCAGAATTTCTCCTCGTCCTTCGTCTCACTCGCGCGGCTATAGCCGGTGCCGACAGGATCGACGAAGACGAGGTCGGTCATGTCGAGCCAGGTGCTCGGATTGTCGACGAGGCGCGGAGGCGGCCCGATCAGTTCGCCTTTGTCGGTCGTCGCGACCGCGCGTGGGCCGATACCGCCGAGATGCAGATAGGCTGCGGCGGCACCCGGTCCGCCGTTGAAGACGAAGGTGATGGGACGCTTGGTGTTCAGCGGGTCGCGCGTATAGGCGACGTAGAAGATCTCCGCCGCGGGTTTGCCATCCGCGCCGGGAAGGGGAATGGTCCCGGCTTCGGCCGTATAGCTCAGATTCTCTCCCGCGATGGTGATGCTGTCATGGGTCGTCGAGGTGGGCGGCAAAAGCGAAGAAGGCAGCTTCGCCTCGGCCTGCTTCGCCTCGGCCTGCTTCGCCTCGGCCTGCTTCGCCCCCTGCTTCGCGTCCGCAGGCTTCGTGTCGGCCGGCTTCGCCTCCGAGCCTTGTGCGTCGGCGGGCTGCGAGACGGGTGGGTGGCCAGGGGGCAGCTCCTGGGTGAGCGCAAGGGCAGGGCAGGCGATGAGCGCGAGCACGGCGACGTGTTGCAAGGAACGCGCGAAGCGAGAGGATGGCTTGGTCACGCAGTTGGGCTCCATTGGGGAAGCGGGCCGGAGAGGGAGCTTAGTCGGAATTGCTTGCGCCGAAACTTAAGCAGCCGAGGCGGCCGCCTCAAGGCAGGCGCGCCAGCGACAGACGGCGATTTCAGTGAGGGTGGCGCCGGGCAGACTCGTCATTAATGGTCGATGAGCCCGCATCTAGCTTCGGCTTGACAGCCGGATCATTGACGCTCTGCTCGGCACGCCCACAGGCCTGGCGCGCGGCGCCCAGATCCTTATCGCCCACGTCTCCGCCAGCCTCGAGCTTGGTCGCAACGTCGAGGCAGAGCTGAGGTCGTGGTCGGTGCTTGGGCGTTTAACCTTCCCGCGAACACCATGGTTGCAAAAAAGCGCGACGAGCACCATCACGTGGCGGTTACGCATGGCGTGCCCCCTTGCTTGCCGAATGGACGTCGATACAGGCCACGAACACGATGCGCGGAAACTCCGGACGAATAGAATCAGTCGCCATGGCATGATTCCCTACCGCGTGGGCTGCCATCGGCCTTCACCCTAGCAGGGCTAGAGCCGCTGTCCGGGGGTCTTCTTAGAGGCGCGGCTCCTGCTTGTTCGCCAGGCCCCGCGGTCATACGTCCCTGACGGGCGCTGTGGACGCCCAGATCGCGATCAAGAGGGACATTTTACCTTGGGCATCGTCACCGCCACCGTTGAGTTCATGAAGGACGGCCAGTAAGGCGCGGTGATAGCTAGCCGAATTGAGCACCGACACGCCCCGCGAGAGCCGTCAAAAGCTCACCGCCAATCAGACATCCATGCTCAGCATTCTGGAGGAGTCCGGACCTGCGGGTTTGCCATTGGAAGACTGGAATGAGCGCACTCAGGGGGAGGAGCATCCTCGGACTTAGGTGTACACCCCGGGCTTGCCTTCTCCCACGCCCTTGGCGCCCGTGTTGACGATCTGGACTCGTCGGTTCTCGTCGGCAAAGGGATGCGCATGGCACGCGCGCTGTTTGGGTGCTGCCTGGTATGATGCCTGAAATGGTGCTCTCTGGTGCGAGGCTTATCTTGGAGCGCACTGACGATTTGGGGCCATGCAGGGCGCAATTTCTGGCGGCTGATGTTTTCAGAGCTATGGATGAATTAAGTCATCAGGTCGCGCTTGAAAAAGATAACATTTCGTAAGAGAGAGCGCAGAAGGTTCTCAAGGTAGATTAGCTCTTTGGACGTGTAGACGTAACGCGGCATCCGGCTTTCATCGAACCAGCTTCGTTGATAATGAGGCGGAACGAAGGTGCGATTGGCCGCGGCGCAACCCCAAGAGCCAAGGCTTAGCGTCAGCCCACCAATGGCGATAACCGAAAACTCTTCCAGTCCTGTTCGGTCGCCTCCGACATAGCCTGTCCTGCCTTGAGGAGCCAGTCCGGCTTCCGGCTGGTTAGATCGCGCAGCACCTCGGTCCGCTTATCAGATGTCCCCAAATGCAGATTGGCTGTCTCACGTCCCATGGCCTTCAGGATAAGCTGTTGGTCCCGCTGCTTCGGGAACTGCGCCAGTTCGATTCTTCCACAGTGGGGGCCTAGCCGCCGAACGACCCACCCGTCCTCGACGGCATAGTATGGATCCGGCTGCTGAACCGCGCGCTTGAGCAGCCGAACGGAGTAGGCGCGCTCCTTCGGCCGCCCCTTGGCCCAACCCCAAGCCGAGGGCAGCCAGGCCTTGGCCTCGCGTGCGACCAAGCCGCCATTGCAGTGGGCGGTAGCGACGTATCGTGGCCGGCCAAGACTGCCCACCCCCGCGATACGGTGCGAGAATGCAATTTCCTCGGCCTTATCGGGGAGTGACCGCTGGAGCAGCTGCTGAGTGCGTTTGGGTGGCGTCACGCGTGGGAGCTTGATGAGTTTAGACCAGAAACGGGTCGGTTCACGCTCTGCGCCCATGGCCATTTCGCGCAGACCGGGGTGCCTTTCTTCGAGAATGAATGGATTGCCGCCCGCTTCCAGCGACTCCGCATAGCCCTCGAGCACGGCCGTGGCAGCAGCGCTGTCATCGATGGCCAGCCCGTTCTCCCGTTTGGCGAGGATGGCGCTCGTGACCAGTCGAATGAGATCGACCGCATAGGGCATTTGGGCAGCTTCATCGACATCATTGACGCCCCAGACCAGCCTACCCTCGTTATCACGCCAAGTTCCGAAATTCTCCACATGGAGATCGCCTACAGCCAGCACCCGGGGTGCCTTGGCGAGGTCCGGGCAGACCTCTAACCACAGCGGAACCCAGCGATAGAAGGTCCCGCGCAGAAACACGAAGAGCGAACCCGCCATCTTCTCGTGCTTCAGTTGGAGGTCGGGTTCGACGACATCGATGCGCTTATGGAGCCAACGCTCATACTCGAGAGTGGCTACGATAATCGGTGCAGGGTCGGTTGCGGTCGCTGGTTGAAGAACATTACTGCGATCGCGGACCTTCTTTTTTATTGACCGGACCATGGTTCATTTTCCCGATGAGAAGTCTAGTACGGAGACGCCGAAGTCGACATGCGCCATTCTCTCTCGCCGGTTTCCGCACTGCTTTCTCGCGGATTGACGCGTCGACGTTCTTAACGTCGAATGCCCACGTAGTTCGATTGCATGTTGCATTTATGTCGGTCTCGCCCGAGCGGTGCTTCTCCTGACGGACCGCACCCATGTAGAAACGACGCGGCGAAATGGTGCCGGATGTCCGCTGTTGGAACCAAGCGGACCAATTCGGTGGGGCGTTGTGACGTCCGCTTCTGACCCAAAGCGGACACACGGCGCGCGCCGAGTGACGATAAAAAATTCACCGGCTGACGTCCTCCTAAGTGGTCAAACGCGCACCTCAGGGAGAACCACTTCTTGGTGGCCAGCAATTTGCCGTCAAATCGCAATCTGGCGGCCAATCTCCACCACCGCGTCAGACGGGAGCCGGAAGTAGTCGGTCAAGTGAGAAGAGTTGCGTTGCATAAAAGCGAACAAGGTCTCGAGCCAGCGTGGCTGTCCCTTCCCGTCGCCCCGGGAGATGACGGTCTCATGACCCACATAGTAGGTGATGTCATCGAGGTCGATGTTGCAGCCGCTTATGTGAGCCTTTTTCAGTAATGCTGGGATATTCGGTCGTTCCATGAAGCCGTATAGTGCGGAGGCGCGCCAAAAGTTTGGGGCAATCTCATCGAACGTAAGCCGGTCGGCGTCCATGATCCAAGGCACCGACTGCGTGTTGACGGTGAGAACGAATAGGTATTGGTGCAGCGCTCGATTGTGTCTCAGATGCCAGACCATTACTGGCGGTACATCCCGTTGCGTCCGCGTCAGGAAAACGGCGGTGCCGGGTACACGCGGAATCTGAGCTTCTTCGATCTCCTTCATGAATTTACCAATCGGCACGACCGCCTCACGGAGACGTTCGGCCACGGCTGCCGCGCCGACGTGCCACACTACCATGATGATGTAGACGCAGGCCGCAAGCATGAGTGGCACGTATCCACCCTCCGCGATCTTGGTGAGATTGGCGATGAAGAAGGCTGCATCGACGATGAAAAACCCGCCGGCGACTGCAGCTGAAGCAAGCACGCTCCAGTGCCAGATGTCGCGCATGGCGAGGAACAGCAGAGCCGAAGTTATCAGCATAGTTGCCGAGACCGCGATACCATATGCCGCGGCCAGATTGTCAGACTTGCCAAATCCAATGGTGAGACCGACCGTGGCGATCATCAGGAACCAGTTGACGACGCCCACATAGATCTGGCCATAGCCTTCTGCGGAGGTCTGCGTTATCTGCATTAGCGGCAACCAGCCGAGTTAAATCGCCTGCCGAGTCATTGAGAAAGCCCCAGTAATTATAGACTGGCTTGCTATGATAGTGGCAACTGTCGCCAGTACGACCAGCGGAACGAGAAGCAGCGAGGGGCACAGCCGGTAGAAGATGTTGTCCGCTGTTGGAGCGCCTTCGAGCACGAGTGCTGCCTGGCCAGCGTAGTTGAGGACCAGGCTTGGGAATACAAGCGCGAACCACGCCAGCCGAATTGGCCGAGCACCGAAGTGTCCCATGTCGGCGTAGAGGGCCTCCGCTCCTGTGACGCATAGGAATACGCCGCCCAGGACAATAAAGCTGCCCGCATCGCCCGAGAACAGGTAGCGCAAGCCATGACGGGGATCGATTGCAACCAACACAGACGGATGCTGCATAATTCCCCAGATGCCGAGCGCGGCCAGCGTTAGAAACCAGAGCGCCATGAAAGGCCCAAATGCCCGGCCGATGCGCGCGGTGCCCTGCGGCTGAATAGCGAACAATGCGATTAGGATGACGACAGCTGCGGGAAGGACGTAAGCCTGGAACGCTGGCGTCACGATATTCAATCCTTCAAGCGCAGACAGAACTGAAATCGCCGGCGTAATTGCACCGTCGCCGTAGATCAGTGCGGCGCCAAACAAGCCGACTGCTACGATGACCGGACGTTGCTCGCGTTTGACGCCAAGAAGTGCCATCAACGCAAGAATGCCACCCTCACCATCGTTGTCGAAGCGCATCGCGAAAGACACATATTTGATTGTCGTAACTACGATCAAAGTCCAAATCACGAGCGACAGAACGCCGAGTGTGATGATCGGATCAGGCTTCTCGCCGGTTAGTGCGAAGACAGTCTTAAGCGTGTAGAGTGGGCTCGTCCCAATGTCGCCAAAGACCACTCCCAACGCCGATAGGCCGAGCGCCGGGAGGCTCGCATTGAGCGTAGGACGGGCACTGTTCACCTGTTTGTTTTCGGACAAGCCGAAACTCCCGTTCAAATACCGCGGGGAATGTAAGGGATATTGTCAGCGCAGTTTTGGGTAATCTGAGTGCCAAAATCGTCCTTGTAGGAGCCGGATGACTGCTTCTGGCACGAAGCGGACTAGCTCGATGGGCACCTGCAACGTCAGCTACTGACCCATAGCGGACGTCGGCAAGTGCAACCCAAGGCCCAGGACGTCAGTACAACTATCAAGTGATATGCTTCAGAATCGTGTCAGCTTTTCAAGCCTGGCTAGATCCAGCAAGTTCATTCCGCGTTCTCGGGCCCCCCCATAACATTGAATCGCGCCTTCTGCTCATCACTTAGGGACAGGTAGAAGGTATTCAGTGCCGGGCGCACGATATTAACTGCTTAAATCATTGCATCGAGCCGCTTTGTAATCGCGTCGAGCCGCTCGGCAGGATTCTGTGGCGCCTCAGTTGGACAGGATTTCTCAAGGTCGCTCGCGGCCTTTGATGATGCTGTGCTCAGTTGATCCAGTGCCGCTTGCTGCTGTTGGCTAGGCTGGAGAGCTTCTTTGATGCGCTGAAAAGGCAGTTGAGTGAAATTCCCAGACTGCTCGCTGCACAGGTCCGAGAGGCCATTTGAGGGCACCCCCTTGGGCGTGCGTTCGCCCATGGCATCGAAGCGCCGCTTTTGTTCGTCCGTCAATGAGTTGTAGAAGGTTTGAAGTGGCCCACGCATGATCTGCACCGCCTGAACCATCGAATTTAATCGCTTTTCTAGAGCGTCCAGCCGACCGACAGGCGTGAGAGGCACCTCGGTCGGGCAGGATGCCTTAAGTACGTCGGCCGCTTTCGAGGAGGCGCCTTTTAAGTCATCAAGCGCGGCGATCTGATCGCCCGTCGGGTGAACCGCTCGCTCTATGTGGTCGACTGGCAGATCCGTGACGCCCGGTGCTAACCCGCTGCAGGCCCCAGCTTCCTTAGGACTAGTTAGAGACGTTGCACCTGTCGGTGCGTGGTGATGGCGCGCCGGATAGGCGGAACCGTGGTTGCCGTAAATGTCGTAAGACCCGGCGTACCCCTGTGGCAAATATCCGCCACCCGGGCCCGGCCAGAACATGTTGGCGAGAATGAAATCGGGCCCATAGAACCAGAATGGGTTGTAAGCAGCGTATGGCCAAAACGCGAATGAGAGTACGTCACCGTAGAAATAAGGCCATCCCCAGCCCCAATAATTCCAGTTGCGCCAATTATTGTGTTGCCAGCGATTCCAGGCGCCGTGGTTTCCGAATGCATTGCGCCCATGAGCGAAGTTATTGTGGGCATGGCTGGCAAATCGGCCGCGGCCTCCGTGGTCACCCCCGCGATGGCCATGATGGCCTCCATGTCCCCCACCATGATGACCTCCATGCCCTCCGCCATGATGACCTCCATGTCCCCCGCCATGATGGCCTCCATGTCCTCCGCCATGGCCTCCATGTCCTCCGCCATGGCCTCCATGTCCTCCGCCACGGCCTCCATGTCCTCCGCCATGGCCTCCATGTCCCGCCGATGCTACCGTCACCAGCACTAGTGCACTGGCAGCTGAGAGAATGGCGCCCACGAAAAGGGAAATCGCAGTGGTTTTCATTTTCAGGTGCCCAAGCAAGGATTATCTTGCCCTAAAATGGAACGGCTCTTTGAGCCCGATGTTCCGTTTCATGCCTGCTATAGAGCCTATTTGCTATGGGGATAAAGATGCCCTGCAGCTCCCATAGATCATAATTCTCAGCACCTTGCGAAGCTGCATCGCAGCGACCCCGACCGCAAGCCGACAAGTTAATAAAACGCGGGATGCTAACGCTGCGGTCGCCCGTTGTCGACTTAAGGCGGTGGTCAGCTCAAACCTAATCAGTGCAACTATGATGCAGCGCCTTAGGGGGCTTCATGTTTGCTTATGGCACGAAACGGACAAAGTCGATGATCCGCTGTGAAGTCAGCAATTGACCCAAAGCGGACTCTGACTCCAACTATTTGGTGAACTTTTTATCTTAGCCTACTCGGGGGATGGGAATGCCAAGTGCCATCAGCGTTGCTGGCGACGGGGCGGCTTCAGCAACGGTTCTAGCTGGTCTGATCCTTGTGTTTCTCGGGGCTATTGCTACCAGCTGCGATTCGTATGCAAAACAGGAACAGCGGGCCACCCGGGGCCGCTATCAGCGACACGCTTGGTTCACCTTTGTCGGATTTGTGCTGGCTCTTTTGCAGAGCTTGTTGAGACTGCCGCTCTGAAGCCCGGCCGACGTGGGCGCTACAAGAAGCGAGCCTAGGCTGCCTTCTTCGGTGAGCTTTCCGGAATCGCGCGGAACACCTTTTGTGCAACTGAACGCTGCCGGGCGGAAGAAGGAACGCTAGCGCTTTCCCCACCGCTTTTCGGCCGCCTTCTGGGCAATCTCTTTGCGTTGCTTTGCCGACATGCTGTCGGCCCGCGCTTTGCCTCCCTTTCGTCCAAGCTCAGCGGTTGCGGCGTTCTTAGGCTCTCTTGCCTCGAATTCCTCTCCGCGCGGTCCGGTCGCAATCTCCATGACTCGGACGGCGTTGCCGATCACGTCAGCGGGGCGCTTCTGTCCTTTAGGACCTCGGGGCATCAGTTAGCCCGTGCATGCAGTTCTTCACCGCGAAAGCACACTGTCCTCCGGGAAGCTGGTCTCCCATCGGGCCTAAGTAGTTCACTCGGCTAACGTGATCGCCAACCATGACAACGCTTACAGTGCAAAACCCGCCATTTCCCGGGTAGAAGGACCAAATCTCGGTGGCCCCTTCAGTGGTTTTTTGTGTGGGCGGTCCCATGCATCTGAGAATCTCTTCCTTGCTCATGCCGACCATGTACGACTGGGCATCTTGCGCCAACTCGGTTCGGTGCCGAAAACAAGCTGAGAGCACCGCGCAGCCAAGCAAGATAATTACCAGCCTCATGAAACGTACCACCCGACTAGCCGTATCATATCTGGCCTGAGTTGGGGGGCGAGGACTAGAGGCCTAGCGTCAAGCGCGCCGGATTTCAAACTGAGGCACTACCGACGATTGGGTCCCCTTATATGGACATCAAGTCGGCGATTGTGTTGGCCAATGCGATACAAACGTTGGGCTCGGCGAGTGTGACGATGACCAGCTTGCGGCATGGACTAAGCAGAGTGCGAAAAGTAGCACCTTTCGCGTTCAGATTTATGCGGCTCGGATATTTGGTATCCTGGAAGGGGAAGGCAGCAAGCATAAGCTGTCCGAAATTGGGCGAGCACCCCAACCGAATGCCCGAGGCGAAGGCACGGGCATTTCTAGCGGTTCCCCTCTACAAAGCCGTCTATGAAAAATACAAAGGCGGTGTTCTGCCGCCAGCGGCAGCCCTAGAACGCGATTTGGTTGCGCTTGGCGTGGCCGAGAAACAAAAGGGACGGGCCGGACAGGTTTTTGAGCGTTCAGCCGAACAGGCTGGGCTTCTTTGAGCATGGCAAGAACCATCTCGTGATGCCGGGCTTGGCGAAAGGTGAAAACGCCCCCTCCTGCCGTGGAGAAGTCAGAAGTAGACAAGCGAGGCGGGGGAGCCGAACCGCCAATACCCCCACGCCACCCCCCTTTATCGAGGAATTATTGCGCACATTGCCAGAGCCATTTTCGGATTGGCCTGCATCGAAGCGCGCAAAATGGCTGCAGACGGCAGCTAACATTTTTGATCTGATTTACAAGAGTGAGGGCGGTATTGAGGTGTGGGCCGCCGCCGCGCATCGCTCACCGCGTCCGAACGATTGAAGTGAGGCCGCCGACTGAGGCGGCGTGGCAATTACAATTTCAACGGAATGAAAGCAGATGACAGATTATCACGCTGGAACCGGAGAAGCAGCCTTAGAGAACGTGCTTTCTAAGCTTCAGAAGGGTGATCGGGTCTTTATCACTTTCGACGACTATGCCCAATACCACTCACCCGGCGGTGAGGAACCGCACGAGTTCGACGATGTCACTAAATTGGCGCTCGCGAGGTTGGCGGCGGCCTATGGATGTGTGCCGAAGCTAGAGGATGCCGAGAGGCGCATCTATTTCAGCAAGATCTGAACAACTTAGGACACTGAGTTGCAAATTAGGACAGCACCCAACGCCCGCTCGCCGAGGCTTGAGAGGGTAATGGTCGGGTCGGCAATTTGGCGACAACCGCCCAGACTGCCCAATCCTGGATGAGCTCAGGGGGGCGCACACGCCAGCCCTAAGTCTAGGCTGTTGGCTACAACCGTTTACCTGGCGCAATGTCTGCTCCTGGCACATCCCGGAAGTGCCGCCCGCCGCGAAGGAAGGCCGCTTACGGCTCCAAAGCGGACAGCCGTCCACGAGCGTGTTTATGAGTTCACCGCCCTAGGTTGAGAACTCATACAGCACGTTGAATATTTTGGCGAATCTCGGCCTTCATTGAGTCTAACTGACAAGGAGGCCGCTATGACGCATTTGTTCTGGTTGTCGGATGACGCCTGGGCAGCGATCGAGCCCCATCTTCCGCACGGCAAACCTGGCAAGCCGCGAGTAGACGACCGTCGGGTGATCAGTGGCCTCCTGCACGTCCTTAAGACCGGATGCCGCTGGCGCGATTGCCCCTCGAAGTACGGACCTCACACAACGATCTACAACCGCTACAACAGGTGGTCGAAGCGCCGTATTTGGCAGCGGATCTTCGAGAAGATGGCTGCGGCAGGGCCAGTGCCTGAAGAGCTTTGCATCGATACCAGTCACGTCAAAACGCACCGCTCGGCCGCTGGCTCAAAAAGGGGGAGTACGCGGAAGCGATTGGGCGCTCGCGCGGTGGAAGAACGAGCAAAATCCATGCTTTGGCCGATGATAGTGGCCGACCGGTCGCCTTCGCCCTGACGCCCGGCAACGTCGCCGACATCACCATGGCCATTCCGCTCCTGGGCGCCGTGGACAAGCCCAAACGTTTGCTTGCCGATAAGGCCTACGATGCCGACAGTTTTCGTAACTGGCTCAAGCGACGAAAGATCAAGGCTGTTATCCCATCAACCGCCACCCGACGGACCCCATACCCGCTCGATCAAAAGACCTATCGGCGCCGCAATGTCATCGAGCGCAGGTTCTGCAAGTTGAAAAACTGGCGACGCATCGCAACCCGATATGATCGCCACGCCCAAAACTACCTCTCAGGACTCGCACTCGCCGCCATCATATGTCAGTGGATTTGAATGAGTCCCCAACCTAGTCCGCCGATAGGTGAGGCGCTTGCCAACAATGCCATTCACTGACTTCGCCATGCGCTGGGCATCGTTCACGCCCAGCGCTGAGGGCTCGTTGTAGCGGAAATCGAACTCGGCGAGATAACGCTGGGCCAAGGAAGTGTGCATCGGCGAGCCAGCTCCGTCAGTCGGCCAAGTGAATGTTGATTGTGCGGTCATAAACCAGGCCGGGCGTTAGGCGGTCCGCCTCAGAGGAGCGCAACAATGTCGACCAACTTCAAGCCAGCTCCCGGCGCCCCGACGCACACGGTTATGTTAGATAACCAATCGACATGTCGAACACTGACCACCCCCCACGCCCTGTCGCGGTCGAGGATCGAAGCCGTGCCGGCGACGCGCGTCAGTTCTCGCCGTCGGCTGCGCGCAATTGTGGGCCAATCCGAGAGGTGCTGACTCGCGTTCTGCCGAAGAAGGGCATCGTGCTCGAAATTGGATCCGGTACTGGGGAGCATGCCGTTTGCTTCGCCAAGGCGCTTCCCAGCCTCGTCTGGCTGCCGAGCGATCCCGACGCAGCCTCGCGCGCCAGCATCGCGGCGTGGATTGCCACCGAAAGGCTCGCCAATGTGCGTGCGCCGGTCGCCATCGACGTCCACGGAGAGGTATGGGGCGTGGAGGACGCCGCGCCGTTTGGCGCGATGATTTCCCTGAATATGGTCCACATCGCACCTTGGGAGGCGGCGCTCGGGCTCCTTGCCGGCGCGGCGCGCCTCTTGAGACCGGACGGGGTCCTCTTTTTCTACGGGCCCTTCATGTTGGGCCGGACACACACGGCGGCGTCCAACGCCGCCTTCGACGCAGACCTCAGGAGGCGGGACTCGCGCTGGGGCATGCGCGACGTAGACGACCTCGTCGGCGAGGCCGCGACCCACGGGCTTGAGCTGCGCGAGGTCGTGAAGATGCCGGCGAACAATCTTTCGCTTTTCTTTGTCAAGGCGGGGCCGAGGGCGGCCATGCCCGCGGCGCCGTCAAGTGTTGCCTGTTAATAGGAGAATGGCATTGATGTCGGTCGAGCGGATGACCGCTTGCGATACGATGTTGAGGTTGAGGCCCAATTGCGAACGCAGCATTGGGAGGATGAAGATGATACCGATGAGGATCGCCATCCCGTAAGGCTAAGGAGGAAAACAATGAACCTGATGCACTCCATTTGCTGCTTCTTTCGCGGCCGATGTGCCAGCGATGCAACTGAGCCGCCGAAAGCGGACAAGGACCGCCGTGATGCGGTTGAAACTCGTGATACGGGCGTCGCTGCACAAAGACCGCCGCGTCCAGTAACTCCTGAAACCGAAGCTTCCGCTTCCGGGTCGGCCAACGAGATCGTTCATTAGTCTCCAGATGGCTGCCACTACCAGAAGCGACCGCTCGCGCCCACGATCACCGTCAGGAGGCCGATCACGAGACTGATCGCGACGATGCGGCGGATCTGATCCAGCTCCTTGGCGGCTTCGGGGAATGCCTTCTTTTCGACGGCATGGCCAAAACGGGCCAAGGCCCGAAGAACAGATGCAAGAACAGCAGCATCATCAGGATGCCCGTGCCCTGCATGACGTAGACATGCAGCCCGGCGCCCGCGAATCCACCGAGATATAGGAAAATCATGCCGTAGCCGCTGAGGAGCAGAAGGACGATGCTCGCCCACACCCATGGGAAGAAACGACGGAAGACGCGATGCCAGAGTGCAAGCCGCACCGCAGGCTCGAGCGGTCCTGCAGACTGACGGAGCACCATGTAGGCGAAAAACATGCCGCCTACCCAGACCACGGCGGCAACAACATGCAGCATTACGAGGATTGTCATCAGTATACAGCTATAGATGACTGCCCAAGGCTGGTGCGGTGATCTTTACTGCTCCTCGGGAGACCGGCGCCCATTCGCGCTAGACGGCTTCTAGCGCCAAAGCCCAGTCTGGCGGCACCGGAGCCAGAATATCTGAGCGCGCACATCGGGGGGAAGTTTCTTGAGGACCTGGATGACCTCGACCCACTCAGTCTCCCGGAGCTTCTTGCCGTTGTCGCCATAGACGACATCCTTGCCTATTACCGCCTGCTCCTCGATCCATTCATAGCCCGTGGCCCGCTCGAACAGCTTCTCGGCGACCAGACAGTCGGCATGTATCCTACCCTCCCTTATGGACTGACAAAACTCCGGAAATTGCGCCTTCCAGCGCTCAATGGTCCGCTCGGAAACCCCGAAAAAGGCGGCGAGCTGCCTGGTCGTAACAGCAAGCCCTAGCCTAGCCAAACCCTTCACCTGGTCGGCAAAGCCGGGCTCGTAAAGGGTGGGGCGACCACCAAGATCCGACGGTTCAATGCTCATCAAATAGCTCGGCCAGAGAGGCCAAAACTATGCCTTCACCAGCTCCCCCCAAGGGTCAGAGCGGTAGGCCAAACTCGCTCTTTATCCCGCAGATCCCTTGCCGAGCGCTCTTGCGGCTGCTGCGCGATGGACGGGAGTAATATGCGAGGAGAGCGCGAACACGGCGGTCAGCACGGCTGCGTCGTCGGTAAAGCCAAGTCCAGGGAACCGGCGGAGCCAAGTCAGCGGTCGGGAACGCCATCGAAGGATGAAGTAAGCAAGCGCTGCGAGTAGGATACCGCGCACCCGCATAGGGGTCGCCGGATCAAGGGCGCAGTAGTAAGCGGCTACCAAGTCCTCGACGAACGGCATTTGCCCGGCGAAATGCTTCAGCTTGGTCCAAAAATCGCGGCGCACTTTTCGCTCCCTCTCCTTGAAGCGGTGCCCCACAATCTCCTTGCCAAGTGCAACGCGCACAAGCTCATCTGCCCCATTACAGTTACCCATGCCTCTACCTTTTCCCAACACAACAATCGAAGCACAGATATGGCGCCGGCCGAAACTCTGCAAGCAAAGCCATTGATCGGTAGTGGGTCAGTTTGAAACTTAGTCGTTGTGCGGATCATATTTGCGTCCAGGCAGGGGACGGCTGATACACCACTCGATGAGTTGCTGCCACCAACTGGGGGGCTTTGTCTCCCAGCGCCTACGAAGCCATTCCAAGTGTTCGTAGATTGATTGGCGCTTTCGCTCATCTCGGAGCTTCCAAATTAGCTTCTCGCATGCGTTAACAAGCGACAGGATAGTGCCGCGCTCACTGTCGCGGACTAGGTTCTCATCGAAATCGCCGTTGCGAAGTCCAGCAGCTATGGACGATCTGGGGAGCTAGGTTATGCGCCCTTTCTGACGGGTTCAGTCGCGATTGCGATTATCATGCTCGTGATTTTTACGATCCAGCGTTGTTATACTTTTGAACTGAGCAGATCAGTTTAGGTCTTTGCGCCAGCGAGCCACTTCCGATCCCGCTCTTGAAGCATGGAATGCCACGAAGGACACGGAAAGGATCAGTCTTCGCCCCGTTGTTCGGCCAGCCGGCGCGGATCCTCGAATAGACGTGCGGTGACGGCCCCAAAGATCATGCCGGCGATGTGAGCCATATATGCTACGCCACCGGACTGCACGTCCGCCACCACGCCAAAACTGAGAAGCTGGATGAGAAACCAAAATCCGATCAAAAGCGCAGCCGGTATGAACGTGACGCGGACGAACCACCCAATAATCAAGAGCGTGCGAATTTGATCGCGCGGGTAAGTGATCAGAAACGCACCCATCACGGCGGCGATCGCTCCGCTCGCACCCAGATTGGGAACCGTAGATCCGGGATCGGCTGCGACTTGCGCGAGCATCGACACTACTCCGCCGGCAAGGTAGAACGCCGCGTACCGCCAGGGATTCATTGCGTCTTCTATCTCCGGGCCGAACGCCCAGAGGAACACCATATTGCCAAGAATGTGCGACCAGCTCGCGTGCATGAACAGGGCCGTCAGAATCGTGATCAAGTGACGGCCGGCAACGATATCGGCAGGGATAACTGACCATTGGGTTACAAATGCATCGCCACCCATCAGTTCGAGAATGAAAGCCGACACGTTCAGCGCGATGATGAACGCGGTGACGATGGGAAAGCGTGAGAGGCGTCGCGATTCATCCTCGAGTGGGAACATGTCTTCTTTCGCTCTGGCACGGCGCGTCCGGCGCACGCCTTGAAGATCGTCATGCCGCCAGGACTTGAATATTGCCCGAGGACCTAGTTGCCGAAAAGCCCCGATATCGATTCGGCGACGCTCCCGGTGTGTTCGGCTGCTCTCCAGCTTGACTTCCGTGGACTCTCTTGAGCGTCCGCCTCGACCGTGGGCGCCTTGAGCTTGACGCCCTTGCCGAACAGGGCCGCGCCTATCTTGCTGTCGAGCCCATAGACGTCGGCAAAATTCTGCACCTTACCTTCCTCTTCGACCACGGTAGTAAAGTAGGTGAGATGGACCGGCAAAAGCCGTTTCAGCGGCAAAGCAATTCACTTAACGCGAACGCTTACGACTTTTGGCTGATTCCGAACTTGCCGGACTGCGCCGGCCCCAGGGTGTCGATCAAACGTCTCAGCGCCCTCACGCTCTCGGCCGGGGCTAAGGTGGCATGCGCCCCACCCATGTCCGTCCGCACCCAGCCGGGATTGACGACCACGCAAGTGATGCCGCGTGGAGCGAGATCGATCGCCAGACTGCGCATCACCATGTTCACCGCAGCCTTCGAGCTGCGGTAGGCAATCGACCCGCCAGAGGTATTGTCGGCAAGCGATCCCATGCCGCTGGTAAGGGTGACGATAAGTCTGCGCTCGCTGCGTGCCACATGTTCAACAAACGCCTCTGAAACCCGCATGGGGCCCATGGTGTTGACGTCGAGCACCTTCGCCCAGGCCTCGTAATCGATGTTTCCGATAGTCTGGCCACGAGCTCCAATGACGCCGGCGTTGTTGAGGAGGAGGTCAATGGCTTACGCTCCTGCTCGCCGAGGACAAGGGCTGGTCGACGCAGCAGGTCAAGATGGCGAGGCGGTCGGGTTCGTGCACCCGAATACAGCGCGGAACTCGACGGGCATGCCGGAGCGGCAAGCGCAAGCGTAGATTTGCGGGAAATCCTGGTGCTCTTAGACATGATGGATGAGCAGGCCAAGCTTGAGCGGGCTGAGCGCGCTGGCGTCATTGATCAGAAGCCCTCCGAAGTTGATTGAGGCCCTGGAGCACCCGATCCTCTTGGTGATCGACGTTCTACGGGCTCAGCCAGAACCGTGCAGCAGCAGGCGCTCAGGCTGTAGACACAGCATGATCGCTATCGATCAGATCCGGCCACGCCGTGGGCAAGATCGCGTTCGACTGCCGGAGCGCTAACAGCGGCTCATTGTCACGCTTTGTGTCGATCGCATGCCAATAGCCTCTGCCGCTCCCGATGAAAGGTCGAGCATGACACCTGGCGTGAAGGGTCCCCGATCATTCACGCGTACCGCAACCTTGCGCCCCGTCTTTGGATTGCCAATCACAAGGCAGGTACCGAAGGGGGGTGGACTTGTGTGCCGCGGTCATTCCACCGGGGTTGAACGTTTCACCGGACGCTGTGCGATGTCCTCGAAGTTCGTTGCCGTACCATGTGGCACGAACCAATTGATCGGCAAATGAGGGCGTCGCTAGGCAGATCACAATCAGCGTAAATGACACGATGCGCTTCATCGTGTTTTCTCCGTCTGCTTGTTGGGTGAGGTGAGAACCGACAACGACTCAAGTCGGTCTGGGCGCTTCCGCGCAGTCCTAACCTAAGGAGAAACAAGACGGAAATTCGGCTGGCAAAGGGCCATAGGTGGGCCATTTAGCGATGCCCGGACCTAATTCCGGAGCTTGAGCGCTAAGAGGCTCTACGCGGGCCGTTGACAGCCGAACCCGTCGAGGAGGTTCGTTGCTAAAGCTGCAAAGAAGGTCGCCTAGCCGACTTCGAAGTTTTAGTTGGACGAAGAATATCTCGTCCATTAGGCCATCGATGATGGCCTTGATCAGCTTGTCGATCTGCTTGGTCACCCGCTCCAGCTCCCCCTGAAGCGTCCTCTTCCGGTTCATCTCAGCCGTAAACTCGCGTCGTAGGCGCTGGACGGCGCTTCGCCCTTCTTGTCGTGATCGAGATGACGCCTCGGAGGCGTGCACAGTCGACAGCACAATGCATAAAGCTCATCTATTTGCCTGATAATTATTCATTTCTAGCAGGTTTCTGCATGCCTTAGGTTGGAGAATCTTGAGACTGGCCAAAGGGGGGGTTGAAATGGACAAAGAGACCAGTTCGCTTTGACGCTGACGCTACCGTCAGCAACGTTCCTCCTCACCACCCCAAGCCCAAACATATAGGACACGACCGTGCTAACGCGCTGGTCGACGAGATTTAACAGCGAAGCCATAAGTCTCGCCAACTTAAGACATTGTGAATCCTACGCTAGCGAATTTTTGTTCGAGTTATGCGCGAACAGTGGTCTAGCTGCCCGGAAGCTTGCCAGCAAAGCCGCAATATTGGGTTTATGCTTATTTGGCGCGGTTGAGGGTCATGCTCAGGAAGCGCCCTCAGGGATCACCTCGAGTCCCCCGCTGCCCACAGGACAGAACGCCACCCCACAATCCACATCGCCTGCTGCCGCAACACCCTCGCCGTCACAAACCCCGCCTGGGACAAGCACGACCGCCGTGCTGCCGCCGGTCATCATCAACAATCCAAAGCCGCGGTCACGCTCTGTGGGTAAGAAAACGAGCAACAAAATAAGCAAGCAAACGAGCCCGTCTCAGCCGGTGCAGTCAGCTCCGGCCCCAGCGACCGGCGAAGGCGCGGCAAATGCAACGCCTTTCGAGAAAGCGACAACGGCACTGGACCAAGCACGGGACAGTCTGATGCCGAAGATTGGAGCCACCTCGTACAGCATCAATCGCCAGGCGATCGAAGCGCTTCCACAAGGCGAGGACACGCCGGTCGACAAAGTGCTTCTTCAAGCGCCGGGCGTTTCATATGATTCAGCCGTTAGTAATCCCGACTATCATGTCCGAAACGAATATGCCTTCGTCCAATATCGGATCAATGGCATTCTTCTTCCCGAGGGGGTCTCGGGCCTGGGCCCGGTGTTGGACACCAACTTTGTCGGCGGTCTATCTCTACTCACGGGCGCGCTGCCAGCTGAATACGGACTCCGCACCGCTGGTGTCGTCGACATCACAACTAGGAGCCTGTTCGCGCCGGAAGGAACCGTTAACCTCTATGGAGGCAGCCGGGGGACGCTTACGCCGAGCTTCGATTATGGCGGAAGCGTCGGCGCTACGCAGTATTTTTTCACCGGTCGGTTTTTTCAAAGCGATTTGGGTCTTGAAAATCCAACGTCAAGTTGGAACGCGATCCATGATGAGACCGATCAAGGGAAGTTCTTTGGCTATGTATCGACCCTTCTCAGTGATTTAACGCGTTTGAGCTACATGATGGGCGCGTCCATCAGTCAGTTTCAAATCCCAAACAATCCAGGTCAGGTGCCGCTGGGAGATTTTGGTGTCCCCCCGATTAGTTCAACGGCTCTCAACGAAAACGAAGACGATAAGTACTTCTTCAATATTCTAACATTACAGACAAAAAGTGAAAACACTGACGCACAATTTTCATATTTTTATCGGTATGCCGACGTGCACTTCATACCCGATATTCCTGGTGATCTATTTTTCAATGGCGTTGCATCGAACGTTACCCGCGAAAGTAACCTCAATGGAATTCAGGCCGACGGGTCCTATACCTTGAACGATCAGCATAAGCTACGGGTAGGGTTTGCGGTGACTGCCGAGGACACGAATGTCTCTAATATTTCGACCCTTTTGGCGGTATCCGCAAATGGCGACATTCTGCAACCTCCATTCACTGTTGCTGACAGAAATTCAACATTGGGTTGGAACATTGGTGGATATGTCCAAGACGAGTGGAAAATATCAGATAAACTCACATTGAACACCGGCATCCGCTTTGATCAACTGTATCAGTTCGTTGATGCCAACCAGTTTAGTCCGCGCATCGGCGCCGTCTATAGTCTCTTTCCGCACACAAAAATTCATGCTGGGTATGCACGCTATTTCACGCCGCCGTATCAGGCCCAAGCAACTCCAGCTAACCTAGCCCTCTTCCAGGGTACGACGGCGCAACCGGTCATCCCTATTCAAGATCCAGTGCTGCCGGAAAGGTCGCATTATTTCGATGTCGGCTTGGACCAAACTGTTTTTCGCGGCCTCGATGTAGGTATCGACACCTATCGTAAGATCACGACCGATCAACTGGATGATGGTCAGTTCGGTCAGGCGGTGGTTCTAACCAATTTTAATTACGCAAAGGGATATAGCGACGGAGTGGAATTCAAGTCAAAGTACTACAATGGCGGATTTAAAGCATATGCTAACTTGTCGTGGAATACCACTGAAGCGAAAGATGTCGTGTCAAACCAATATCTTTTTGATGATCCTGTCGAGTTCGCCTTTATCCAAACTCATTATCACTTCACCGACGATACTCAGCTGGTTACCGCCTCGGCTGGCATGTCATACCGCTTGGATAAAACGCTGATCAGCACAGATATGATATTTGGCAGCGGACTACGTTCCGGCTTTGCGAACATGGATCATGGCCCGCCCTACACTCAGGTGAATCTCGGTGTTTCCCATGAATTCAACTTATCGCCGGACACCAAACCTTTCACCTTGCGCTTCGATGTCGTCAACCTGTTTGACGACATTTACGAGCTTCGCAATGGCACCGGCATAGGTGTCTTTGCTCCGCAATTCGGGCCGCGTTTTGGCTTTTTCACTCGCCTTTCGATGAAGCTATGAGGCGGCCCCGGACAGAGTCGCATCCTCAAGCGCCAGAGCAGGAGCGGATAACGTCGATTGCTTTCGTACTGGGTTTGGTGCCGCTCGTCTTCGCCCACGGCGCGGCGCAGATCAGCCGTCGGGATGTCTCTCCGGGATGCTGGTCGCCAGCACGATCCGCATCTTCCTGATCCCGATGCTTTATGTCGTTTTCCAGCGTTTGCGGGAATGGGGCCACAGCCCTTCCGGGATAGCTCGCGGCGGCCGATCCGACCAGCCTATTGGCGCCGACTAACGCTCGCCATGATCTTGGAAAAATTGGCTCCCCGGGCCGGACTCGAACCAGCGACCCAGCGGTTAACAGCCATAAGATTGCCGTTAGCTCGTCAATCGCGACGCTCAAAGCTCTCCTCCAATCACTGTGGGACCTAGCGCTGACTATGGCTCTCATTACCCCTAGCTTACCCGGCCTATTTATTGGGCCACCGTTAGTTTGGCTAAGTACTGGTGCCGGCTGGAGGATTCGAACCCCCGACCTACTGATTACAAATCAGCCGCTCTACCTACTGAGCTAAGCCGGCGCCGGGTGCCGCATCTCGAGGGTCGGCGCGCCCCGAGGAAATGGGGTTGCGCCGTCCCGGGTCAAACTGTACCGACCCCGTTTCACTCTTAGTCCTGTTTCCCCTGCATTTCCACTCGGGGGTTTGACCCTGCGGCGGCAGGCTAGAACGTCGAGAAATGATAGGTGAGATCGCCGAACACGCCGAAGCGCTCGCTTTGGAACTCGGTCCGTTTCGATGACATGTTCACGTGCACGAATTTGGTGCTGCCATTGGTCTCGGCGAGCCAATAGCGTACGCCGCTGCCGAGCGACCAGTTCGGCGTCATATCGAAGCGGAGCTCGCCCTCGAGCTGATAGCCCCAGCCGGCGCCCTGGTCCTCGATATTGGGCGTGAAGTCAAGATCCTTCCGAAGATAATGATCGTCCTGGTTCCAAAGATAAGCGATGGGGAGCGCCGCGTACAGCCGCACTTTCAGCTCGGCGCCGAGCTGAAAGTGAGGCCCAGTTGGCCTGATTGGTGATGACTCTGGTGGAGAAGGGGACGGCGATAGAGCCGGGCGGTCCGCAAAAGGCGCCCGCCACGTCGTCGCAGTTGCAGCGCACGCCATAGGCCGTAGCCTCTTCCTGCCAATAGTTGAATCCGATGAGCGTCACCTTGGGCCCCCTGTCGATCAGGCTGAAGCCTTGGCCCACATCGATCGTGCCGTAGATAGATCGCTGCCTTTGATGCTACTGTCGGCATCGGAGAATTTGATCTGGCCCGCGAAGAAGTCCCTGTCGTCGAGGCTGCCCCCGCTCAAGTCGCCGGCGCCGACAAAGCCCTTGGCGAAAGTGTTCGTCTCGTCCCGCGCCCTCCAGGTGACCTCGCCGGAATTGCCATTCATGCCGTCATAATCGAGGGTTGAGGTGGGGTTGCCGGCGATTGGCGCGTGCTTGCCCGAATTGATGGCGAAATGTGTGCTACCCTTGGCTCGCCCAATAGCGGGCGCCGAGCTCGAAACTGGGCTCAGCAGGCGGCGGCAAGGGAATGGCGCCATAGGGGAGTTCCCAGGGGATTCGCCCGCGCCTGGCTCGCGATGCAGGCGACGGCCAACACCGCCGCAGCAAGTCTCTTGCGCATAGGAGCCACCCGGGGCCTCGGTCATGACGCGCGGTTCGCGCATGACCGAGGGTGCAGGCTGTTGGTTAAGGTCTCCTTAAGCGCTGTGCCGGGATGGGACGGTAGCGAGGCGCCCTATCGCCGGCCGGCGAGGATCCCTGCGAGGAAGGCGATAGTGATGAGGGGCACGGGGCCGACCTGCTGCATGGCTTTGCCGAGGCCCTGATCGATGAGGCCCGCGCGCTCGCCAGTCGCGACGAGGGGTGCGGGCTTGGAGCGCTTCGGCTGCCTGCCGATGAGCGGCACGACCGCCAGCACCATGAGCCCGAGCAGAGCCAAGCCGCCCGCCATGATCGCCGCCGCCTCCATCGCGCTGAACTGATAGTGGGAGATGAGCGCGTGATAGACCGCCAGTAGGCCGAAGACCGCCGCGGCGATCAGCAACACCGCCGCGACGGCAATGACCAGGGCCTGTCGAAGAGAGCGCTCGAACAACTCCTTGATCCGAGCGCCGATCTGCAGGGTTGAAAGCAGCGCCAGCGCCGTGCGCAGCATGGAGGTTTGCCCCTAGCGCCGGGTGAAGACGCCGAACAGGAAGCCCAAGCCTACGGCAATGGCCACCGCCGAGAGCGGGTTCTGCCTGATCGCCTCTTCCGCCTGGTTCGCGGTCTCCACCGCCTTGTCCTGGGCGCGGCCGATCTGCTTATTGGCGATGCGGCCGACCGTCGAGGTCAGGCTTTGGATATCGGCCCGGATCGCTTCGATCTGGTCCGCAAGCTCCTCCGTCTCGCGGCTCGTGCCGGAGCTCTTCTTGGCTGCGCGCATATCGGTATCGGTCGAGGACATGTGGATTACCTTCCTTGAAGCAAGTGTGGGGGGCGAGGCATAGGCAACGTTAGCCGGGGTGTTCAGTTCCGCAAGGAGTATTGGACCGTGTCGCCAAGAAACAGTTGAGAGGCGAGAGATTGTCACTGTCAAGCAGCCTTTCGCATCGGGCGGATGGTGCGAAGGGCGCGTCTGCCTGCGCTCCGCCGCGGTCGCGTCGCGGCCTTTTGTCTGGGACTTGACGAGCGTGATGGGCTAGAGTGCGGCCGTCCCGAGGTGGTCGCCAGGAGAGGCTCGGCTATGAGCTTATGGAAGCTTGTGCTGGCCGGCATCGCCGCCTTGAGTTTCCTCATCGTCCTGCAGCCTGACCCTTCCGGCGCCGCGAGCCTTGCAGTGGCGCGTGACGGTTTCGGATCAGCAAGCCCGCGCCCCGAGCCCGCCACCTTTCACAGTCATGCGCCAAGCTCCTATTACTGCTATCCGCGGAACTATTGGTGGTTCTACCGGCCCTACACGACCGCGCAAGAGGGCTACGCGCGCTGCCTGCCCTACTTCCATTATCCGCCGCAGGCCTTCGGCCGCAGGGCTCCAACGAGCGGGTTGAAATAGAGCGAGATCTCGACGCCGAAACCGTTAACTCGGCCGATACTCAACTCACTCAAGCATGACGCCACGTTCGGTTGGCCAGAGGGAGCGATTCTTCAGGCCAATGCGGCGGTTTTCGCCCGTGCCTGGGGTCGCAAGATGAGAGTTGCATTGAGTCTCGCTGCCGTGCTGGCGGTGGCGATTGGGCTGAATCTTTCGGCCGTTGCCCCCGCGAGCGCCTGGTGCGGCTGGGTGCCGGGGCGCAATGGTGGTCCCCGCGCCCGTGATCGTGCCCGCACCTGTCGCGGTGGTGCCCGCGCCCAATCCCATCCCCTTGCCGGCGCCCGCCTGGTATGGCGGTCCGCGTCCCGTCTATCCCTATTACGGCTATTCTCCCGTCTATTACGGCGGCTGCGCGGCCGGGCCGGGCAATTGCTACTGGCGCCGCGACTGCTGGTACGACGCCTTCGGACGGCGCTTCTGCAACTAGCGCAGCGCCGGCGTCGGACCGGCCGCAATGGCTTGAGGTCCGAGCGGGGAGGGGGAACCGGCCCCTCCCAGTCGTGGCAGCGCCGAATGCTATCGCCAGCGCGCGCTAAAGCGGTCGGGCGGTCGTGGTTGCCCAATGGGCGACCCCAGCATACCAAGGGCTGTGGGTGGGTGTTGGGTCCGGGGGCAACATTTGGGGCAACCCCACGCGCCGCATGGCGACGCAGATAGCATCAGGCACCGGATCGGGCTTTGGATCTAAATGCGCGTGGGGTTGCAAACCGGCATCGGCGCAGGCGGCAACAGGCGATCTCACCGCTTGAGATGCTCCCCCGCACCCGCCTTGGGGACCCCGACGATTAGCAGCTCTAGCCTTGCCGATCGGCCATCGAGCGTGCTTGAAATGAGGTCATGCGCATCATTCCCCCTGGGGCGGCCTGCATCGCGCTTTTCACCACCGTCGTGGTTTGGGGGCCTGCGGTGGCGCTCGCCGACTGCGCGGCAGTCCGCAGCTCTTGTATCGCTCATTGCAAAAGCAGCAATACGGATACGACGCGCATCAGCGCCTGCACCAACCGATGCTCCATCGAGTTTTGCCAGGACATCCCATCAACGTGCCGTCCGACCGATCAAAGCGTATGCAATGACGATTTTCGGTCCTGCAATAATGCGTGTGCTGCTTTGGCCGCGATCCCATCCGCCGTCACGGAGGACGCCGCTCTTTGCACGAGGCAATGTTGTCTCGGGAACAAGCGCTGTCTCAATCAGCGGTCTTGCGACACGACCGGGATCAGCTGCCCCTAGGGATACGGTACCCTAGCTTGGGTCAGGCTCGGCAGTGGTGGTTGCCCAATGGAGCGCAATCGCCGCGGCGTTGGAAACATTCAAGCTTGCGAGCGGGCCTCGGGTCGAAATGCGGCAGAGCCGGTCGCAGGTTTCTCGCGTCAGCTGGCGGAGACCTTTTCCCTCCGCGCCGAGCACGAGGGCGAGCGGAAGGGTCAGGGAAGCGGTTTCCAGCGCCTCGCCTCCTTCCTCGGCCAAGCCAACGCGCAAGAACCCGCGTTCGCCGAGCTCGCCAAGCGCTTGCGCCAGGTTTCCAACCAAGATCACCGGCACGACGTCGAGGGCGCCGCTCGCGGCCTTGGCCAAGGCCCCGGCCAGTGGCGGGCTGTGCCGCGCCGGCAGCACGAGTTCCGCGGCCCCAAAGACGGCCGCCGAGCGCAAGACGGCGCCGACATTTTGCGGGTCGGTGACCTGATCGAGCACGAGCAGGACGCCTTTAGGTTCCACATCGTCGAGGCCGATGGGCGGCAAGGAAGCGGTCTCGAGCACGACCCCCTGATGTACGGCATCGGAGCCCAACAGCCGATCGAGCTGTCTTGGCGTGGCAGGCTCGGCCGTGACGCGGCGCTGCTTCAGCGCTGCGTCGAGCCGCCGCGCGGCATTCTCGGTGGCGAGCAGCCTCCCGACCGGCCGCTTCGGATTGGCGAGCGCGGCCTCGACGGCATGCAGGCCGTAAAGCAGGATGCGGTCGGGATCGCCGCCCCGCCGCGGGCGCATAGGCTTGCCGCGCAAGGCAAAAGACGGGTTCGATGACCTATGCTTGGGGCGCGGCATGGGCTTGCGGTGCCTTTCCGAGACTGGGTCGAGCCCTAGATGGCCTAAATGCCGCTAACGTTAAACAGTTTTGCGCGTCTGCGGCCGGTTTTGCAGTTGACAGGACCCGGCCTGCTTACCATAAACCCCTTTTGGCGGACCCTGCCGGCTGACGGCGGGATGTTTTGGCTTGGTTAGAATTCACCAATCGACAATCCATCTTCCAGAGGAGGGGTGCCCGAGTGGCTAAAGGGGACGGGCTGTAAACCCGTTGGCTATGCCTACGTAGGTTCGAAATCCTACCCCCTCCACCACGCAACCCTTCGGGGACGATGGATGCGGGTGTAGCTCAATGGTAGAGCAGCAGCCTTCCAAGCTGAGGACGAGGGTTCGATTCCCTTCACCCGCTCCAGAATGCTGCGCCCGCCGGATGGGCCTCGAAGCAGGAGAGGCAGCGGTTGGGATGGAGCAGGCGATAGGAGTGTAGCTCAACTGGCTAGAGCACCGGTCTCCAAAACCGGGGGTTGGGGGTTCGAGTCCCTCCACTCCTGCCAGGCTTGAGTCGCAAGAGACAAGGTTGGCGCGTTCATCAGGGAGCGCCGGGCAAGGAAATGAGATGGCGGCGAGGACAAATCCATTCGTATTTCTGCAGCAGGTGCGGACCGAGGTTTCCAAGGTCACGTGGCCGACGCGCAGAGAGACGGTCATCACCACCATCATGGTCCTGGTGATGGTGATTTTTGCTGCGCTCTTCTTCCTCCTCGCCGATCAGGTTTTGAGCTTCTTCGTAAGCTTCATCCTCGGCATCGGCCGGTAAGAGGTCAAATCGATCCAATGACAACGCGCTGGTACATCGTCCACGCATATTCGAACTTTGAGCGGAAGGTCGCCGACTCGATCAAGGAGCGCGCGGTCGCCGCAGGTTTGGCCGACAAGCTCGAGGAGGTGCTCGTGCCGATGGAGGAGGTCGTGGAGATGCGCCGCGGCCGGAAGGTCAGCTCCGAGCGGAAGTTCTTTCCGGGCTATGTGCTGGTGAAAATGGAGCTCAACGATCAGACCTACCATCTGATCAAGAGCACGCCGAAGGTGACCGGATTTCTCGGCACCGACAACAAGCCGATCCCGATCAGCGACGAGGAGGCGGGCCGCATCCTGCAGCAGGTGCAGGAAGGCGTGGAGCGGCCGAAGCCCTCCGTCACCTTCGAGATCGGCGAGCAGGTGCGGGTGGCCGACGGGCCGTTCGCCTCCTTCAACGGGCTCGTCGAGGAGGTCGATGAGGAGCGGGCACGGCTCAAGGTGGCAGTGTCGATTTTCGGCCGGGCGACGCCGGTCGAGCTTGAATATGGGCAGGTGGAGAAGCTTTGAGCTTCGCAGGCTAAGCGGGAAGGCTGCGGGAAGAGTAACAGATGGCGAAGAAGATCGACGGCTACATCAAGCTGCAAGTGCCAGCGGGCAAGGCGAACCCCTCGCCCCCGATCGGGCCCGCGCTCGGCCAGCGCGGCGTCAACATCCCGGAGTTCTGCAAGCAGTTCAATGCCGCGACGCAAGGCGTGGAGGAAGGCTCGCCGATCCCGACCGTGATCACGGTTTACGCCGACCGCTCCTTCACCTTCGAGATGAAGACGCCGCCCGCGTCGTTTCTGCTCAAGAAGGCGGCCAAGATTGGCAAGGGATCGCAAACCCCGGGTCGAGGTTTCGCTGGCACGGTGACGCAGGCGCAGCTGCGCGAAATCGCCGAGGTCAAGATGAAGGATCTCAATGCCGGCTCGGTCGAGCAGGCGATGAAGATCATCGCGGGCTCCGCCCGCTCGATGGGGCTGGAGGTTCAGAAGTAAGCCATGAGCAAACCCGGCAAACGGTTTAGCGCGGCCAAGGCGACGGTCGACCGCGACAGGCTCTATTCGCTCGAGGAGGCGGTGAAGCTCGTCAAGGACGCGGCGAAAGCCAAGTTCGACGAGACGATCGAGGTTGCGCTTAATCTCGGCGTCGATCCGCGCCACGCCGATCAGATGGTGCGCGGGGTCTGCCAGCTGCCGAACGGTTCGGGGCGCAAGCTTCGCGTCGGCGTGTTCGCCAAGGGCGCCAAGGCCGAGGAAGCGAAGAAGGCCGGCGCCGACGTCGTCGGTGCCGAGGATCTCGTCGAGCAGGTGCAGAAGGGCGTGATCGAGTTCGATCGCTGCATCGCCACGCCGGACATGATGCCGCTCGTCGGGCGGCTCGGAAAGGTCCTCGGTCCGCGCGGGCTGATGCCGAACCCCAAGGTGGGGACGGTCACGGCCGACGTCACGCAGGCGGTCGCCGCGGCCAAGGGCGGTGCGGTCGAATTTCGCGTCGAGAAGGCCGGCATCGTCCATGCGGGCGTAGGCAAGGCGAGCTTCACCGAGACAGCGCTAGTGG
Organism: uncultured Alphaproteobacteria bacterium; assembly: GCA_963804515.1. Lineage (GTDB taxonomy): Bacteria > Pseudomonadota > Alphaproteobacteria > Rhizobiales > Methyloligellaceae > Methyloceanibacter. The sequence continues at coordinate 193,671 of CAWDQR010000009.1, forward strand.
AGAATATCCGCGCGCTGGTCGATGCGGTGATGAAGGCCAAGCCCTCCGGTGCCAAGGGCACTTACGTCAAGCGCCTGGCCGTGACCTCAACCATGGGCCCGGGCGTGAAGATCGAGCCCGCCAGCGTGGCGAGTGGAGTGCATTGAGAGTTTTCGGGACCTCCTAAGGTCCCGGAAGGGCCGCTTCGTTGAAGCGGTCCAAACCTGTCCGAGATTGCAGGTGCGGGCGAACGCTTAAGCCTTTTGGGCCTGCATGAGACGGGAGACGAACGGTTCAAGGTTTCGGAAGCCCCGCGACCTGGAGATCGGTTTGAACCTCGTAAGTAGCTCTATCGCTGTTCGCGTGCGAGCAGGACAGGCAAACAGAGCGCCGCTGTGAAGAGCGGGGCACGGCTTGCCGTCTGCCCTGGCACTTCTTGCGGCAAGGTGTGGTGAGAGGCCGGGGCGCTTGCCCTCGACCTCCAACTGACGGAGTGAGCTGTGGATAGAGCTGAGAAGCGCGAAGTGGTAGCGACGCTTCACGACGCATTCGCCAAGACCGGCGTGATCGTCGTCGCTCACTATGCCGGGCTGACGGTCTCCGACATGACCAGGTTCCGCCGCGACATTCGCAGCGTGGGCGGCCAGGTCAAGGTGGCCAAGAACAGGCTCGTAAAGCTCGCGCTGGAAGGGACCGACGCCAAGGGTATCGCGGATTTGCTGCGGGGACCGACCTGCATCGCCTATTCCACGGACCCGATAGCGGCACCGAAGGTCGCCGTCAAATTCGCCAAGACCAACGACAAGTTCATCATTCTTGGCGGCGCAATGGGAACCACGGTGCTCGATCCCCAAGGGGTGAGCTCGCTCGCAAACCTGCCGTCGCTCGACGAGCTTCGGGCCAAGCTAGTCGGTCTCATTCAGGCGCCGGCGAGCAAAGTCGCCCGGGTTCTGAACGCGCCGGGCGCTCAGCTCGCGCGCGTGTTTGCGGCCTACGGCAAGACAAGTGAGGCGGCGTGAGCTGCCGGATTGAACCAGTTTAGGAACTTACGAGGATAACTCTCATGGCGGACTTGCAGAAAATCGTGGACCAGCTCTCTGGCCTTACCGTGCTTGAGGCGGCAGAGCTTGCTAAAATGCTTGAGGAGAAGTGGGGCGTCTCGGCCGCGGCACCCGTGGCCATGATGGCCGCTGCCGCCGGCGAGGCCGCCGCCGTCGAGGAAAAGACGGAGTTCAACGTCGTCCTGGCCTTGATCGGAGCGCAAAAAATCAATGTCATCAAGGAGGTACGGGCCATCACCGGGCTCGGCCTGAAGGAGGCCAAAGACCTCGTCGAGAGCGCGCCGAAGGCCGTGAAGGAAGGCGTGAGTAAGGACGAGGCGGAAAAGTTCAAGAAGCAGCTCGAAGCCGCAGGCGCGACCGTCGAGCTGAAGTGAAGTAGTGTGGGTTGAAATGAGCCCGGGCGGACCCCATATGGGTTTTCCGGCTTCCGCCCGGGCCAACCCATCAATTGTGACGCGACGCTTCCCCAGATCCTCCGCTCAGTCCCACGCGGAGGGTCTGGTGAGCCGTCTCGTCGAGTTTTGAGAGGACCACATGGCGCAGCAAACTACGAACGGTCACAAGCGTTTGCGGAAGATGTTCGGCCGCATCCATGAAGTGGCCGAGATGCCCAACCTCATCGAGGTGCAGAAGCAGTCCTACGATCAGTTTCTGATGGTTGACGAGCCGGAGGGCGGTCGCCTCGACGAAGGCCTGCAGGCGGTGTTCCGCTCGGTGTTCCCGATCCGGGACTTCGGCGAGCGCGCGCAGCTCGAATTCGTGCGCTACGCCTTCGAGCAGCCGAAATACGACGTCGACGAGTGCCAGCAGCGCGGCATGACCTTCGCCGCGCCCCTCAAGGTGACGCTTCGGCTGATCGTGTTCGATGTGAGCGAGGAGACCGGCGCCCGCTCGGTCAAGGACATCAAGGAGCAGGACGTCTATATGGGCGACATGCCGTTCATGACCTCGAACGGCACCTTCGTGATCAACGGTACCGAGCGCGTGATCGTCTCGCAGATGCACCGGTCGCCCGGCGTGTTCTTCGACCATGATCGCGGCAAGACCCATTCTTCCGGCAAGCTGCTCTTCGCCGCCCGCATCATTCCCTATCGCGGCTCCTGGCTCGACTTCGAGTTCGACGCCAAGGACATCGTCTATGTGCGCATCGACCGGCGACGGAAGCTTCCGGTGACCACGCTGCTCTACGCGCTCGGGCTCGAGGACGAGCAGATCCTCGCCACCTTCTATGACCGCATTCCGCTGAAGGCCACCAAGGAAGGCTGGCGCATGCCGTTCCGGCCCGACCGGCTGCGCGGCATCAAGTCGTCGAGCGACCTGATCGACGCCAAGACCGGCAAGGTCGCCATCGAGGCCGGCCGCAAGGTCACGGCGCGGCTGGCCAAGAAGCTCGCCGACGAAGGGCTGAAGGAGCTTCTCGTGAAGGACGAGGACCTCTATGGCCGCTACCTCGCCGAGGACATCGTCAATATGGACACCGGCGAGATCTATGGCGAGGCCGGCGAGGAGCTCGACGCCAAGCTTGTCGCCAAGCTGAAGGAGCTCGGACTCAAAGAGATGCCGCTCCTCGATATCGACCACGTCAATATCGGTGGTTTCATCCGTAACACGCTCGCGATCGACAAGAACTCCAATCCCGATGAGGCGCTCCTCGACATCTATCGCGTCATGCGACCCGGTGAGCCGCCGACGCTCGATGCGGCGGCGACGTTGTTCAACGGCATCTTCTTCGATGCCGAGCGCTACGACCTTTCGGCCGTGGGTCGGGTCAAGATGAACATGCGTCTCGATCTCGAATGCCCTGACACCGTGCGTACGCTGCGCAAGGAGGACATTCTGGCCGTGATCAAGACGCTGGTGGGCTTGCGCGACGGCAAGGGCGAGATCGACGACATTGACCATCTCGGCAACCGCCGGGTGCGCTCGGTCGGCGAGCTGATGGAGAATCAGTATCGCGTGGGGCTGCTGCGCATGGAGCGGGCGATCAAGGAGCGTATGAGCTCCGTGGATATCGACACCGTGATGCCGCAGGACCTGATCAATGCCAAACCCGCCGCCGCCGCGGTGCGCGAGTTCTTCGGCTCCTCGCAGCTGTCGCAGTTCATGGATCAGACCAACCCGCTCTCGGAGATCACCCACAAGCGGCGGCTCTCGGCGCTTGGACCGGGCGGCCTGACGCGCGAGCGCGCTGGCTTCGAGGTGCGCGACGTGCACCCGACCCATTACGGCCGCATCTGTCCGATCGAGACGCCGGAGGGACCGAATATCGGCCTCATCAACTCGCTCGCGACCTATGCGCGGGTGAACAAATACGGCTTCATCGAAAGCCCGTACCGCCGCGTGGTCAAGGCGAAGGTGACCGACGAAGTGGTCTACCTCTCGGCCATGGAGGAGGCGCGTTACATCATCGCGCAAGCCAATGCCAAGCTGTCCGCCAACGGCACCTTCACCGAGGATTTGATCGTTTGCCGCCATGCCGGCGACGTCGAGCTCGTGCCGCCGGACAAGGTCGATCTCATCGACGTGTCGCCGAAGCAGCTCGTGTCGGTCGCCGCGGCGCTGATCCCGTTCCTCGAGAACGACGACGCCAACCGCGCTCTGATGGGCTCCAACATGCAGCGCCAGGCAGTGCCGCTGATCACGGCCGAGGCGCCGCTCGTTGGCACCGGCATGGAAGAGGTGGTCGCGCGCGATTCCGGCGCCGCCATCGGCGCGAGGCGGACGGGCGTCGTCGATCAGGTCGACGCGACCCGCATCGTCATCCGCGCGACGGAGGAGACCGATCCGTCCAAGTCGGGCGTCGACATCTACAATCTGCGCAAGTTCCAGCGCTCGAACCAGAACACCTGCATCAACCAGCGCCCGCTCGTGCGCGTGGGCGATCAGGTGCAGCAGTCGGAGATCATCGCCGATGGGCCGTCCACCGATCTCGGCGAGCTGGCGCTCGGACGCAACGTGCTCGTCGCCTTCATGCCGTGGATGGGCTACAACTTCGAGGACTCCATCTTGATCTCCGAGCGCGTCGTGCGCGACGACGTGTTCACCTCGATCCATATCGAGGAGTTCGAGGTGATGGCTCGCGACACCAAGCTCGGGCCCGAGGAGATCACGCGCGACATCCCCAATGTCTCGGAAGAGGCGCTGAAGAACCTCGACGAAGCGGGCATCGTCTATATCGGCGCCGAGGTGAATCCGGGCGACATCTTGGTCGGCAAGATCACGCCCAAGGGTGAGAGCCCGATGACGCCGGAGGAGAAGCTGCTCCGCGCCATCTTCGGCGAGAAGGCCTCGGACGTTCGCGATACCTCGCTCAAGCTGCCGCCTGGCGTGTCGGGCACGGTAGTCGAGGTGCGCGTGTTCAACCGCCACGGCGTAGAGAAGGACGAGCGCGCCATGGCCATCGAGCGGGAGGAGATCGAGCGCCTCGCCAAGGACCGTGACGACGAGCTCGCCATCCTCGACCGCAACGTCTACGGCCGCCTCAAGGACGTGCTGATGCACAAGGTGGTGGCCAAGGGGCCGAAGGGCATCAAGAAGGACGCCAAGATCACCGATGCGCTGCTCGATGAGGTGGCCCGCTCCTATTGGTGGGAGATCGCGCTCAAGAACGAGAAGGCCATGGCCGAGGTCGAGGCCATTCGCCGCCAATATGAAGACGCTAAGAAGAGGCTCGAGCAGCGCTTCGTCGACAAGGTCGACAAGCTGCAGCGCGGCGACGAGCTGCCCCCCGGCGTGATGAAGATGGTCAAGGTCTTCGTGGCCGTGAAGCGCAAGATCCAGCCTGGCGACAAGATGGCCGGGCGCCATGGCAACAAGGGCGTGATCAGCCAGATCGTGCCGATCGAGGACATGCCATATCTCGATGACGGAACGCCGATCGACATCGTGCTCAACCCGCTCGGCGTGCCGAGCCGCATGAATGTCGGTCAGATCTTGGAGACCCATCTCGGCTGGGCGTGCCGGGGCTTGGGCCGCAAGATCGGCGAGGCGCTCGACGCCTATCGCGCGTCGAAGAAGGTCAAGCCGCTGAAGGACCTGCTCAAAGCCGTCTATGGCGATGACAAGACGGTTGGCGCGCTGAAGGAGGACCAGCTCATCGAGGCGAGCGAAATCCTGCGCGCGGGCGTCCCTGTGGCCACGCCGGTGTTCGATGGAGCCCATGAAGGCGACGTCACCGCGATGCTCGAAGCCGCCGGCCTCGACAGTTCGGGGCAGGTGACCCTGCACGACGGACGCACCGGCGAGGCCTTCGAGCGGAAGGTGACGGTGGGCTACATCTATATGCTGAAGCTCCACCACCTGGTCGACGACAAGATCCATGCGCGCTCGATCGGGCCCTACAGCCTGGTCACCCAGCAGCCGCTGGGGGGCAAGGCTCAGTTCGGTGGCCAGCGCTTCGGCGAGATGGAGGTGTGGGCGCTTGAGGCTTACGGCGCGGCCTACACGCTGCAGGAGATGCTGACCGTCAAATCCGACGACGTGGCCGGCCGCACCAAGGTCTACGAGGCCATCGTGCGCGGCGACGACACCTTCGAGGCGGGCATCCCCGAGAGCTTCAATGTTCTCGTCAAGGAGATGCGGGCGCTTGGCCTGAATGTCGAGCTGGTGCAGCCGCGACCGGAAGAAACACCGGTGCGGGCGAGGCTACCACAGCGCCCGGCGGCCGAATGAGTCTAGCCGAATTGCCAAGCGAATTGCGACCAACCGTAGGGCGACGCTAGCGCCCGGTGGGAGACATGAGAATGAACCAAGAAATCGTCAATCTCTTTGGTCCTCAGACCCAGCAGCAGAATTTCGATCAGATCCGCATCGCCATTGCGAGCCCGGAAAAGATCCTGTCCTGGTCGTATGGGGAGATCAAGAAGCCGGAGACGATCAACTACCGCACCTTCAAGCCGGAGCGGGACGGTCTGTTCTGCGCCCGCATCTTCGGCCCGGTGAAGGACTATGAGTGCTTGTGCGGCAAGTACAAGCGCATGAAGTACAAGGGCGTAATCTGCGAGAAGTGCGGCGTCGAGGTGACGCTGGCCAAGGTCCGGCGCGAGCGCATGGGCCACATCGAGCTTGCCGCCCCTGTTGCCCATATCTGGTTCCTGAAGTCGCTGCCGTCCCGCATCGGGCTGCTGCTCGACATGACGCTCAAGGATCTAGAGCGCGTGCTGTATTTCGAGAACTACATCGTGCTCGAGCCGGGGCTCACCACGCTGAAGCCTCTGCAGCTCTTGAGCGAGGAGGACTATCTCAAGGCGCAGGAGGATTTCGGCGAGGACTCGTTCACGGCGTCGATCGGCGCCGAGGCGATCCGCGAGCTCTTGAAGGGCCTCGACCTCGAGAAGACGCGCGACGAGCTTCGCGTGGAGATCGCCGAGTCGACCTCCGAGCTCAAGCCCAAGAAGCTCGCCAAGCGCTTGAAGGTCGTGGAGGCCTTCATCGAGTCCGGCAACAAGCCTGAGTGGATGATCCTGACCGTGGTGCCGGTGATCCCGCCGGAGCTGCGGCCGCTCGTGCCGCTGGACGGCGGCCGGTTCGCCACCTCGGATCTGAACGATCTCTATCGCCGCGTGATCAACCGCAACAACCGGCTGAAGCGGCTGATGGAGCTCCGCGCGCCCGACATCATCATCCGCAACGAGAAGCGCATGCTTCAGGAGGCGGTCGACGCGCTGTTTGACAATGGACGGCGCGGACGCGTCATCACGGGCGCGAACAAGCGGCCGCTGAAGTCGCTCGCTGACATGCTGAAGGGCAAGCAGGGGCGCTTCCGCCAGAACCTGCTCGGCAAGCGGGTCGACTATTCGGGCCGCTCGGTAATCGTGGTGGGCCCTGAGCTCAAGCTGCATCAATGCGGGCTGCCGAAGAAGATGGCGCTCGAGCTGTTCAAGCCCTTCATTTATGGGCGGCTCGACGCCAAGGGTCATGCCGCCACGGTGAAGCAGGCGAAGAAGCTCGTCGAGAAGGAGAAGCCCGAGGTCTGGGACATTCTCGATGAGGTGATCCGCGAGCACCCGGTGCTGCTCAACCGGGCGCCCACGCTGCACCGCCTCGGCATCCAGGCCTTCGAGCCGGTGCTGATCGAGGGCAAGGCCATCCAGCTGCATCCGCTCGTCTGCGCCGCGTTCAACGCCGATTTCGACGGCGACCAGATGGCGGTGCACGTGCCGCTGTCGCTCGAGGCGCAGCTCGAGGCTCGCGTGCTGATGATGTCGACCAACAACATCCTGCATCCGGCCAACGGCTCGCCGATCATCGTGCCGAGTCAAGACATCGTGCTCGGCATCTACTATTTATCGATCGCCATGGATAACGAGCCTGGCGAAGGCATGGCCTTCGGCAGCATCGCGGAGATCCAGCACGCGCTCGACGCCAAGGTCGTGACCCTGCACGCCAAGATCAAGGGCCGCTTCCGCACGGTCGACGAGAAGAACAAGCCGGTTTCGCGAATCTACGAGACGACGCCTGGCCGCATGCTGCTCGGCGATCTCTTGCCGCGGCGCCCGAATGTCAGCTTCGACCTGATTAACCGCCTGCTCACCAAGAAAGACATCTCCCACATCATCGACATGGTCTATCGCCACTGCGGTCAGAAAGAGACGGTGATCTTCTGCGACCGGATCATGGGCCTCGGCTTCTCCTATGCGTGCCGCGCCGGCATCTCGTTCGGCAAGGATGACATGGTGATCCCTGAGACCAAGGACGCCATCGTGCAGAAGACCTCCGACCTCGTGCGCGAATATGAGCAGCAGTACAATGACGGCCTGATCACGCGGGGCGAGAAGTATAATAAGGTGGTCGATACCTGGACCGAGTGCACCGAGCTGGTCGCCAAGGAGATGATGAAGCGCATCTCGGCGGTTGAGCGCGACGCAAAGACCGGCCGGGAGAAGCCGATCAACTCCATCTATATGATGTCGCATTCGGGCGCTCGCGGCTCGCCCGCGCAGATGAAACAGCTCGCCGGCATGCGTGGCCTGATGACCAAGCCATCGGGCGAGATCATCGAGACGCCGATCATCTCCAACTTCAAGGAGGGGCTGTCGGTGCTCGAATATTTCAACTCGACCCACGGCGCCCGTAAAGGTCTTGCCGACACAGCGCTGAAGACGGCGAACTCGGGCTATCTGACCCGCAGGCTCGTCGACGTGGCGCAGGACTGCATCGTCACCGAGGAGGACTGCGGCACCACTGCGGGCATCACCGCGCGAGCGCTGATCGAGTCCGGCGAGGTCACGGTTTCCCTCGGCGCCCGCGTGCTCGGACGCACCCCGGCCGAGAACGTGAAGAATCCGGCCACCGGAAAGGTGATCGTCAAGGCCGGCGAGCTGATCGAGGAAGAGCAGGTCGAGGCCATCGAGGCGGCGCGCGTGCAGGAAATCCGCATGCGCTCGGCGCTCACCTGCGAGACGCGGAACGGCATCTGCGCCAAATGCTACGGGCGCGATCTCGCCCGCGGCACGCCGGTCAATCTGGGCGAGGCGGTGGGCGTCATCGCCGCGCAGTCGATCGGGGAGCCCGGCACGCAGCTCACCATGCGGACGTTCCATCTGGGCGGTGTGGCGAGCGCCAAGGTCGTCGACCAGTCGTCCTTGGAGTCCAATTTCGACGGCCAGGTGAAGATCAAGCAGCGCAACGTGGTCAAGGATTCGCAAGGGCGCCTCATGGTCATGGGCCGCAACACGGTGCTCGTCGTGGTCGACCAGGACGGCACCGAGCGTGCGGTGCACAGACTGCCCTACGGCACGCATCTGCGCGTGGACGAGGGCGCCAAGGTGAAGCGCGGCGACCGGCTCGCCGAGTGGGATCCCTATACCCGTCCGGTGTTGACCGAAATCGAAGGACATATCGACTTCGAGGACCTCGTAGAGGGCGTGTCGGTCAGCGAGCGGAAGGACGAGTCGACCGGCATCACCAACAGCGTCATCGTCGATTGGCGGGCGAGCCCGCGGGGCGTGGATCTTAGGCCTGCCGTCGTGATCAAGGACAAGAAGGGCAAGATCTCCAAGCTTTCGCGGGGAGGGGAGGCGCGTTACCTGTTGCCGGTGGACGCTATCCTTTCGGTCGAGCCTGGCCACGAGGTGAGCGCCGGCGACGTGCTCGCGCGTATCCCCACGGAAAGCGCCAAGACCCGCGATATCACCGGCGGTCTGCCACGGGTGGCCGAGCTGTTCGAGGCGAGGCGTCCCAAGGACCACGCCATCATCGCCGAGATGTCAGGTACGGTGCAGCTCGGCCGCGACTACAAGAACAAGCGGCGCATCACCATCGCGCCAGACGACGGCGGCGAGCCGGTTGAGTATCTCATTCCGAAGGGTCGGCACCTCGCGGTGCAGGAGGGCGACCGCATCGAGAAGGGCGAGTTCCTGCTCGACGGCCACCCGGCACCGCACGACATCCTTGCCATCAAGGGCGTCGAGGAGCTCGCCAACTATCTCGTCAATGAGATCCAGGAGGTGTACCGACTGCAGGGCGTCACCATCAACGACAAGCATATCGAGGTGATCGTCCGGCAGATGCTGCAGAAGACCGAGGTCGAAGATCCGGGGAGCACCGGCTTCCTCAAGGCGGAGCAGGTGGACCGGATCGATTTTGAGGATGCCAACACGGCGGCGGTAGCGGCCGGCGGCAAGGCGGCCACCGGACAGCCCGTGCTGCTTGGCATCACCAAGGCGAGCCTGCAAACCCGCTCCTTCATCTCGGCGGCCTCCTTCCAAGAGACCACCCGCGTGCTTACCGACGCTGCCGTCAATGGCAAGACCGATGCGCTTGAGGGCCTCAAGGAGAACGTCATCGTCGGCCGGCTCATCCCGGCTGGCACCGGCGGGACGCTTACCCGCTTGAGCAAGATCGCGGCGCACCGCGACGAGCTGATCCTGGAGGAGCGCGAGCGCACCGGCGAAGACCAGCTCGAGCGTGAGGACGACGAAGCGGGGGAGGAGCGCGAGACGGTCTAATTCGGGTGTCGGGATCGGATATCGGCGAGCGAGCGTGGTTTCGCAGCTGATATCTGGTCACCGCGCACCTGAACCCTTGACGATGCGAGAATCAGCCTGATACAACGCGCGCACTTGCGCGGCAGGTGGTAGCCCTTCACGCCGGAACGCTCGTTGCCGTTTGGGCGTGGGTTAGACGCTGCCGGATTAAACCGGATCAAATTCGGGCACATGATCTTGGGGGCAACGACCTCCAAGGTCCTCTGATTTGAAGGGGCTGAAGATCGCGCTCACCCGCGCTTCAGCCTCAGGTGTTGTGGGCCTTTTGCGCCCTTGAATGAGAGATTGGACGAAGGCGCATATGCCGACGATACAACAGCTGATCCGCAAGCCGCGCCGCCAGCCGGTGAAGCGGAACAAGGTGCCTGCTATGCAGGGCTGTCCGCAGAAGCGGGGCGTGTGCACGCGCGTCTACACCACGACGCCGAAGAAGCCCAACTCCGCGCTGCGCAAGGTCGCGCGCGTGCGCCTCACCAACGGGCTCGAGGTAACGAGCTATATCCCGGGCGAAGGCCATAACCTCCAGGAGCATTCGGTGGTCCTGATCAGAGGCGGCCGCGTCAAGGATCTGCCGGGCGTGCGCTACCATATCATTCGCGGCGTACTCGACACCCAAGGCGTAGGCGATCGCCGCCAGCGGCGGTCGAAATACGGAGCGAAGAGGCCGAAATAGTCGGCCTCTTTCCATGACGACGACAGAGAAGAAGACAGAGAGCCATGTCCCGGCGCCGCAAAGCAGAGAAGCGCGACATCATCCCCGATCCCAAATTCGGGGACGTGGTGCTGACCAAGTTCATGAACAGCATCATGCACGAAGGCAAGAAGTCGGCGGCCGAGCGCATCGTCTATGGCGCGCTCGACCAGATGGAGCGCAAGACCAAGCAGAACCCGGTCGACCTGTTCCACGAGGCGCTGCGCAACGTAATGCCGGCGCTCGAAGTGCGGTCGCGTCGCGTCGGCGGCGCCACCTACCAGGTTCCGGTCGAGGTCAGGTCCGATCGCCGCCAGGCGCTTGCCATCCGCTGGATCATCTCCTCGGCGCGCGGGCGCAACGAGAACACCATGGTTGAGCGGCTGTCGGGCGAGCTGCTCGATGCCGCCAACAACCGCGGCACCGCGGTGAAGAAGCGCGAGGACACCCACCGCATGGCGGAGGCGAACCGCGCCTTCTCCCATTACCGCTGGTAACCGAGGTCAAGGATCTTCGGACATGCCTCGAGCTACGCCCCTTCAGGACTACCGCAATATCGGGATTATGGCGCATATCGACGCTGGCAAGACCACGACCACCGAGCGCGTCCTCTATTACACCGGCAAGAGCCACAAGATCGGCGAGGTGCATGACGGCGCTGCCACCATGGACTGGATGGAGCAGGAGCAGGAGCGCGGCATCACCATCACGTCGGCCGCGACCACGGCCTATTGGAACGACAAGCGCATCAACATCATCGATACGCCGGGCCATGTCGATTTCACCATCGAGGTAGAGCGCTCGCTTCGCGTGCTCGACGGCGCGGTGGCCCTGCTCGACGCCAATCAGGGGGTCGAGCCGCAGACCGAGACGGTGTGGCGCCAAGCGGACAAATATGGCGTGCCGCGCATGGTGTTCGTCAACAAGATGGACAAGATCGGCGCCGACTTCTTCCTCTCGGTGCAGATGGTTCGCGACCGTCTGGGCGCCAATCCGATCGTGCTGCAACTGCCTCTCGGTGTGGAGAGCAGATTCAAGGGCATCATCGACCTCATCCGCATGAAGGCGGTGGTCTGGGACGACGAGTCTTTGGGCGCGAGCTTCCGCGACGAGGAGATTCCCGCCGACCTCATCGACCAGGCCAAGGAATATCGCGAGAAGCTGGTGGAGCAGGCGGTCGAGCTCGACGAGGACGTGATGGGGACGTATCTCGAGGGCGCGGAGCCCAGCGAGGCGACGATCAAGGCGCTGATCCGCAAGGGCACGGTGCACAACGTGTTCGTGCCGATCCTGTGCGGCTCCGCCTTCAAGAACAAGGGCGTGCAGCCGCTGCTCGACGCGGTGGTCGACTATCTGCCGTCGCCGCTCGATGTGCCGCCGATGAAGGGCATTGACTTTAAGACCGGCGAGGAGGCGACACGCGCGCCTTCCGACGCCGCGCCGCTCTCCATGCTGGCCTTCAAGATCATGAACGATCCATTCGTGGGGTCGCTCACCTTCTGCCGCATCTATTCTGGGAAGGTGGAGACTGGCACGACCCTTCTGAATACGGTGAAGGACAAGAAGGAGCGCATCGGCCGCATGCTCTTGATGCATGCCAATCACCGCGAGGATATCAAGGAGGCCTATACCGGCGATATCGTGGCGCTGGCCGGCCTCAAGGACGTAACCACTGGCGATACGCTGAGCGACCCGGCCAAGCCCGTGGTCCTTGAGCGCATGGAGTTCCCGGAGCCGGTCATCGAAGTCGCTGTCGAGCCCAAGACCAAGGGCGACCAGGAGAAGCTCGGGGTAGCGCTGCATCGTCTCGCGCAAGAAGACCCGTCCTTCCGCGTCTCGGTCGATCACGAATCCGGCCAGACCATCATCAAGGGCATGGGCGAGCTGCATCTCGACATCATCGTCGATCGCATGCGCCGCGAGTTCAAAGTGGAAGCCAATGTCGGCATGCCGCAGGTGGCCTATCGCGAGACCGTGTCGAAGCGGGCCGAGGTTGACTATACCCACAAGAAGCAGACCGGCGGCTCGGGCCAGTTCGCTCGCGTGAAGCTCGTGATCGAGCCGAACGAGGCGGGTGGCGGCTATGTGTTCGAGAACAAGGTGGTCGGCGGCAACGTGCCGAAGGAATATGTTCCGGGCGTGCAGAAAGGCGTGAAGAGCGTCGTCGAGGCCGGCGTGCTCGCGGGCTTCCCCATACTCGACGTGAAGGTCAGCCTGATCGATGGCGCCTATCACGACGTCGATTCGTCCGTCATGGCCTTCGAGATCGCCGGCCGCGCCGCCTTTCGCGAAGGCGCTTTGAAGGCCGCCCCCAAGCTGCTCGAGCCGATCATGAAGGTCGAGGCGGTAACGCCGGAGGACTATGTGGGCGGCATTATCGGCGATTTGACCAGCCGTCGGGGGCAGGTGCGTGGCCAGGAGTCGCGCGGCAACGCTGTGGTGATCAACGCCATGGTCCCGCTCGCCAACATGTTCGGTTACGTGAACACGCTCCGCTCCATAAGTCAGGGCAGGGCGCAGTTCACCATGCAATTCGACCATTATGCGCAAGTCCCGCAGGCGGTCGCAGAAGAGGTGCAGGCGAAGTTCGCCTGACGCGCCGCGGGCGCGAGGCCCGCGGAGCAGAATTTTGCTTTCTTAGTTGAAGGATGGAGAGCCAGCATGGCTAAGGAAAAATTCCAGCGGACGAAGCCGCACTGCAACATCGGGACCATCGGTCACGTCGATCATGGCAAGACCACGCTGACGGCCGCGATCACCAAAGTGCTGGCCGAGAAGGGCGGGGCGAAGTTCATAGCCTATGACGAGATCGACAAGGCGCCGGAAGAGAAGGCGCGCGGCATCACCATCTCCACGGCACACGTCGAATACGAGACCGGCAAGCGGCACTACGCGCATGTCGATTGTCCCGGCCACGCCGACTATGTGAAGAACATGATCACCGGCGCCGCGCAAATGGACGGCGGCATTCTCGTGGTCTCGGCGGCCGACGGCCCTATGCCGCAAACCCGCGAGCATATCCTGCTCGCCCGCCAGGTCGGCGTTCCGGCACTCGTCGTCTATCTGAACAAGGTGGACATGGTCGACGACCCCGAGCTGCTCGACCTCGTCGAGCTCGAGGTGCGCGAGCTTCTGTCCAAATACGAGTTTCCGGGGGACGAGATCCCGATCGTGAAGGGCTCGGCGCTTGCCGCACTCGAGGGCCGCGACGATGAGATGGGCAAGAACTCCATCAACGCCTTGATGGATGCCGTTGATGCCTACATTCCACAGCCGGACCGTCCGAAGGACAAGCCGTTCCTGATGCCGATCGAGGACGTGTTCTCGATTTCCGGCCGCGGCACCGTGGTCACCGGCCGCATCGAGCGCGGCATCATCAAGGTGGGCGAGGAGGTCGAGATCATCGGCATCAAGCCCACCACCAAGACCGTGGTGACGGGTGTGGAGATGTTCCGCAAGCTGCTCGACCAGGGCGAGGCCGGCGACAATGTCGGATGCCTGTTGCGCGGCGTCGATCGCGAGGGCGTGGAGCGCGGCCAGGTGCTGGCCAAGCCCGGCTCCATCAAGCCGCACACGAAGTTCAAGGCCGAGGCCTATATCCTCACCAAGGAGGAGGGCGGCCGCCACACGCCGTTCTTCGGCAATTATCGCCCGCAGTTCTATTTCCGCACCACCGACGTGACCGGCGTGGTGCATCTGCCGGAAGGCACCGAGATGGTAATGCCGGGCGACAACATCGCCATGACGGTCGAGCTCATCGTGCCGATCGCCATGGAGGAGAAGCTTCGTTTCGCCATTCGCGAAGGCGGCCGTACCGTGGGCGCCGGCGTGGTGGCCTCGATCATCGAGTAAGTGAAACAACGAGCGCGTCGCCGCGAGCGGCGCGTTCTTCAATTTGAGGCCATCGGGATGCAAAGTCAGAATATAAGAATCAGGCTCAAAGCCTTCGACCATCGCATCCTCGATGCGTCGACCAAGGAGATCGTCAACACGGCGAAGCGCACGGGTGCGGAGGTGCGGGGGCCTATCCCGCTGCCGACGCGCATCGAGAAGTTTACCGTCAACCGGTCACCCCATATCGACAAGAAGAGCCGCGAGCAGTTCGAGATGCGCACCCATAAGCGGTTGCTCGACATCGTCGATCCCACGCCGCAGACCGTCGATGCCTTGATGAAACTCGACCTCGCCGCCGGCGTGGACGTGGAAATCAAGCTCTAGGCGGACCGAGAGACGAGGCAAGGAAGCAAGACCGATGCGATCAGGTGTCATCGCGCAAAAACTCGGCATGACCAGGATCTTCACGGACGCCGGGGAGCATATTCCCGTGACGGTGCTTCGCCTCGACCGTTGTCAGGTCGTCGGCCATCGTACCTCCGAGAAGAACGGCTACACGGCGCTGCAGCTCGGCGCCGGAACGCCCAAGGTGACGCGGCTGACGCGCGCCGCGCGCGGCCATTTTGCCGCCGTCAGCGTCGAGCCGAAGCGGCGTCTCGCCGAGTTTCGCGTTAGCCCGGAGAATTTGATCGAGGTCGGGGCCGAGATTACTGCCGACCATTTCGTTGCGGGTCAATTCGTGGACGTCTCGGGCACGACCATTGGCAAGGGTTTTGCCGGTGCCATGAAGCGCCACGGCTTTCACGGCCTGCGCGCGACCCATGGCGTCTCGGTGAGCCACCGGAGCCACGGCTCGACCGGCCAGCGCCAGGACCCCGGCAAGGTGTTCAAGGGCAAGAAGATGGCCGGCCATATGGGCGACGTGAATGTCACCACGCAGAATCTCAGGGTGGTGAAGACCGATCCGGAGCGCGGGCTGATCATGATCCGCGGCGCGGTGCCTGGCGCCAAAGGCGGTTGGGTGCTGTTGCGCGACGCGGTGAAGCGGAGCTTGCCCGAGACGGCGCCGAAGCCCGGCGCGTTCCGCAAGGGCGCGGGCGAGGGGCCGAAGCAGGCGATGGCAGAGCCGGCGCCGGCGCAAGCAGAGGTGGGGAGCCAAGAGTAATGCAGGCCGACGTCACCACGCTCGACGCCAAGAAGGCGGGAACGGTTGAGCTACCAGACGATGTGTTCGGGCTCGAGCCGCGCCCCGACATCCTTCACCGGATGGTGCGCTATCAACTCGCCAAGCGGCGGACCGGCACCGTCTCGGTGCAGGACCGTTCGGAGGTCAATTATACCGGCGCCAAGCTCTATCGGCAGAAGGGCACGGGCCGCGCTCGCCACGGCAGCCGCCGGGCGAATTTGTTCCGAGGCGGCGGCAAGTCGTTCGGGCCGAAGCCGCGCAGCCACGCCATCGATCTCCCGAAGAAGGTGAGGGCGCTTGCGCTCAAGCATGCGCTGTCCGCCAAGGCCAAGTCCGAGGCCCTGGTCGTGATCGACAAATGCGAGATAAAGGAGGCCAAGACCAAGGAGCTCAAAGCGCGCTTCTTGAAGCTTGGGTTCGGCTCCGTGCTGATCGTCGACGGCGCCGAGGTGCAGGCAGACTTCGCCAAAGCCGCCCGCAACCTGCCGCAGGTCGATGTGCTGCCGGTACAGGGCATCAACGTCTACGACATCCTGAAGCACGACACGCTCGTCTTGACCAAGGCGGCCGTCGAAGCGCTGGAGGCACGATTCAAATGAGCGCGCTCACGGCCTACGATGTCATTCTTTCGCCGGTCATCACCGAGAAGTCGAGCATGGCGTCCGAATCGAACCAGGTGGTGTTCAAGGTGCGCCGCGACGCGACCAAGCCAGAGATCAAGGCTGCCGTGGAGCAGCTGTTCAAGGTCAAGGTGCTCGCCGTCAATACGATCAACCGCAAAGGCAAGACCAAGCGCTTCCGCGGGGTGAAGGGCAAGCAGCAGGACATCAAGAAAGCGATCGTCAGGCTCGCCGAAGGCGACAAGATCGACGTGACCACGAGGATCTAACCCACCATGGCTCTCAAAACCTACAAGCCCACCACTCCGAGCCAGCGCCAGCTCGTGCTCGTGGACCGCAGCCATCTGTGGAAGGGCAAGCCCGTCAAGGCGCTGACCGAAGGCCTGATCAAGAGCGGCGGCCGCAACAATCAGGGCCGCGTCTCCATGTGGCATCGCGGCGGCGGCCACAAGCGTAGCTATCGCATGGTTGACTTCAAGCGCGGCAAGGTCGGCGTTCCGGCCACTGTCGAGCGGCTCGAATATGATCCGAACCGCACCGCCTTCATCGCGCTGATCCGCTATGAGGACGGCGAGCTGTCCTACATCTTGGCGCCGCAGCGTCTGGGCCCTGGCGACACGGTGATCGCCGATACGCGCGTCGACGTGAAGCCCGGCAATGCCATGCCGCTTGCCAGCATGCCGATCGGCACCATCGTCCACAATGTGGAGATGAAGCAGGGCAAGGGCGGCCAGATCGCCCGCGCCGCGGGCACCTACGTCCAGCTCGTCGGACGCGACGCGGGCTACGCCATCCTTAAGCTCAATTCCGGCGAGACGCGGATGGTGCCGGCCGTGTGCATGGCAACCGTGGGCGCCGTGTCCAATCCGGACAATTCCAACGTCTCGATCGGCAAGGCCGGCCGCAATCGGTGGAAGGGCAAGAAGCCCGTCGTGCGCGGCGTGGCGATGAACCCGATCGATCACCCGCATGGCGGCGGTGAGGGGCGCACCTCGGGCGGCCGGCATCCGGTGACGCCTTGGGGCAAGTCGACCAAGGGCAAGCGGACGCGCCACAACCGGGCGACCGACCAGTTCATCCTGCGCAGCCGCCATCTGAAGAAGAAGAAAGGGTAAGCCCCGTGGCACGCTCGGTTTGGAAAGGCCCGTTCGTCGACGGGTATTTATTGAAGAAGGCGGAGAGAGCCCGCGGGTCGAGCGCGGTGATCAAGATGTGGTCGCGCCGCTCGACGATCCTGCCGCAATTCGTTGGGCTGACCTTCGGCGTGCATAACGGCCAGAAGCACATTCCCGTGCTCGTCACCGAGGACATGGTCGGGCACAAATTCGGGGAATTCGCGCCGACGCGGACCTTCTATGGCCATGCCGCGGACCGCAAGGCGAAGAGGAAGGCGTGATGGGCAAGCCGCACCTGGAGCGCAGTCTGGCGGAGAACGAGGCGAGAGCCGTAACGCGGCTGATCCGCGTGAGCCCGCAGAAGCTCAACCTGCTCGCCCAGCTGATCCGGGGCAAGAAGGTCGACAAGGCGCTCGCCGATCTCGCCTTCTCGCGCAAGCGCGTGGCGCGTGACGTGAAGAAGACGCTGGAATCGGCAATCGCCAACGCCGAGAACAACCATGACCTCGACGTCGACGCTCTTGTCGTCTCCGAGGCCTATGTGGGCAAGGGCTTGGTGTTGAAGCGCTTGAAGGCGCGGGCGCGGGGCCGCGCCGGCCGTATCGAGAAACCGTTCGCGCAGATCACCGTCATCGTGCGCCAAGTCGAGGAGCCTGCTTGATGGGACAGAAGGTCAATCCGATCGGGCTCAGGCTCGGCATCAACCGCACCTGGGATTCGCGCTGGTATGCGAGCCGGGGCGAATATGCGCGGCTGTTGCATGAGGACTTGAAGATGCGCAACCACATCCTCACCTCACGCAAGCAGGCCGGCATCTCCAAGGTCGTGATCGAGCGCCCGCACAAGAAGTGCCGCGTCACCGTGCACACCGCACGTCCTGGCATTCTCATCGGTAAGAAGGGCGCCGACATCGAGAAGCTGCGCCGGGAGCTCGCGGCCATGACCGATTCGGAAGTGCATCTCAATATCGTCGAGGTGCGCAAGCCCGAGATCGACGCCACGCTCGTGGCCGAGGGGATCGCGCAGCAGCTCGAGCGCCGCGTCGCCTTCCGCCGCGCCATGAAGCGCGCGGTGCAATCGGCGATGCGCATGGGCGCTCTCGGCATCCGCATCAATTGCGGCGGCCGGCTGGGCGGGGCTGAGATCGCGCGCATGGAGTGGTATCGCGAGGGGCGGGTGCCGCTGCATACGCTCAGGGCCGATATCGACTATGGCACGGCGCTGGGGCGCACCGCCTATGGCATCATTGGCGTCAAGGTGTGGATCTTCAAGGGCGAGATCATGGCCCACGATCCCATGGCGCAGGAGCATCGGGCGCTTGAGGCGCAGGAAGGCGGCCGCTCCTCGGGGCGCCGCGAGGCTCCGCAGGCTTCGGCTTGAGGGTGGAGCAAGGATAGGCTGAACAGTCATGCTGCAACCGAAACGTACGAAATTCCGCAAGGCCCATAAGGGCCGCATCAAGGGGGCTGCGTCGAGCGCCGTCACCCTCGCTTTCGGCACGTTCGGGCTGAAGGCGCAGGAGCCTGCGCGCATCACGGCTCGCCAGATCGAAGCCGCCCGCCGGGCGATGACGCGACAGATGAAGCGTTCGGGTCGCGTTTGGATCCGGGTGTTTCCCGACGTGCCGGTGTCGAAGAAGCCGACCGAGGTGCGCATGGGCAAGGGCAAGGGCACGCCGGAGTTCTGGGTGGCGCGGGTGAAGCCCGGTCGCATCATGTTCGAGATCGACGGCGTCGGCGACCAGGTGGCCCGGGAGGCGCTCCGGCTCGCAGCCGCGAAGCTGCCGCTCAAAACGCGCATGGTCGCGCGCATCACCGAGGTTTAAGGGCGGAGGACGAGAGACGATGAAAGCCGGCCAGGTTCGTGCAATGACGCAGGATCAGCTCAATGACGAGCTCGTGAAGCTCAAGAAGGAGCAGTTCAACCTGCGCTTTCAGGCGGCGTCCGGCCAGCTTGAGAACACGGCGCGGGTGAGAGAGATCAGACGCGACATTGCCCGCATCAAGACGATTACGCGCCAATCGAGCGCCGCCGCCAAGACCTAAGGAAGCAAAAAGCGATGCCGAAACGAGTGCTGCAAGGGGTCGTGGTGAGCGACAAGAACGACAAGACGGTGGTGGTCCGCGTCGAGCGCCGCTTCACGCATCCTTTGCTGCAGAAGACCGTGCGGCGCACCAAGAACTATCACGCTCATGACGCGGCGAATGAATGCAAGGTGGGCGACATCGTCCGGATCGAGGAATGCCCGCCGGTGTCGAAACAGAAACGTTGGACGGTGCTGTCGCGCGAGCGGGCGGCGAGCTAGGGGGTCGCGGCGTAACCGCCGAAGATAATTGCCATGATCCAGATGCAGACAAATCTCGATGTCGCCGACAATTCAGGCGCAAGGCGCGTGCAATGCATCAAGGTGCTCGGCGGTTCGAAGCGCAAATACGCCTCGATCGGCGATACCATCGTGGTGAGCGTGAAGGAGGCGATCCCGCGCGGCCGCGTCAAGAAGGGCCAGGTGATGAAGGCTGTCGTGGTGCGCACGGCAAAAGGCGTGCGCCGGCCGGACGGCAGCATCATCCGCTTCGATCGCAACGCCGCCGTCCTGGTCAACCCGCAAGGCGAGCCGATCGGCACGCGCATCTTCGGCCCCGTCACCCGCGAGCTCAGAGCCAAAAAGCACATGAAGATCGTGTCGCTTGCGCCGGAGGTCCTGTAGATGGCCAACAAGCTCAAGATCCGGAAGGGCGACCACGTGGTGGTCGTCACCGGCAAGGACAAGGGCAAGCACGGCGAAGTGCTGAAGGTGATTCCGGATGAGAACCGCGCCCTGGTCAAGGGCGTCGGGCTGGTGCGACGGCATCAAAAACAGACGGCCACCCAGGACGGCGGCATCATCTCTAAGGAGGCCGCGATTCATATCTCCAACCTCGCGCTCGAGGACCCCAAGGACGGGAAGCCGACGCGCGTCGGCTACAAGTTTCTGAAGGACGGGCGCAAGGTCCGCTTTGCCAAGCGCTCGGGCGAGGTGATCGATGGCTGAGACCGCTTATATTCCCCGGCTCAAGCAGCAATATCACGAGGTGCTGCGGGACGAGCTTGCCAAGGAGTTCGGCTATGCGAGCCCGATGCAGGTGCCTCGGCTCGAGAAGGTCGTGCTGAATATGGGCATCGGCGAGGGCGTCGGTGATTCCAAGAAGGTGACGGCGGCGGCGGCCGATCTCGCCCTCATCGCCGGGCAAAAGCCGGTCGTCACCCGCGCGCGGAAATCGATCGCGGCCTTCAAGCTCCGCGAGGGCATGCCTATTGGCGCCAAGGTGACGCTCCGCCAGAACCGGATGTACGAGTTCGTCGACCGCTTGGTGAACATCGCGCTCCCAAGGGTGCGGGACTTCAGGGGGCTAAATTCGAAGAGCTTCGATGGCCGCGGCAATTTTACGCTCGGGCTGAAAGAGCACATCATTTTCCCGGAGATCAATTTCGACCAGGTCGAGGAGATCTGGGGCATGGACATCATCGTCTGCACCACGGCGCGCACCGACGACGAGGCGCGCGCTTTGTTGAAGCGATTGAATTTTCCGTTCCGCAGCTAGGGTTTAGCGGCTCAGGCTGCGACAGGAGGAGTGAATGGCAAAGACGAGCATGGTTGAGCGGAACAAGAAGCGGCGCCGCCTTGCCCAGAAGTTCAAGACGCGCCGGACGCGGCTGAAGGCGGTGGCGACAGACCGCAATCTTCCCGCCGAGGAGCGCTTCGCGGCGAGGCTTAAGCTCGCCGAGCTGCCGCGCAACTCATCGCCCACGCGGATCCGCAACCGCTGCGATCTGACCGGGCGGCCGCGCGGCTATTACCGCAAGCTCAGGATGTCGCGCATCGCGCTTCGTGATCTCGCAAGCCAAGGACAGATCCCCGGCATGGTCAAGTCGAGCTGGTAAGGAATTCTAATGAGCATCAACGATCCCCTGGGCGATATGCTCACCCGCATCCGCAACGCGCAAATGCGCTACAAGGCCAAGGTGACGACGCCTGCCTCCAGGCTGCGCGAGCATGTGCTCGACGTGCTGGTGGAGGAGGGCTATATCCGCGGTTATGCCCGCGTCGATTACGGCAGCGGACGTTCGGAGTTCGATATCGAGCTCAAATATTTCGATGGCGAGCCGGTGATCAAGGACATCAAGCGGGTGTCGACGCCGGGCCGCCGGGTCTACTCATCGGTGCGGGATCTGCCCACGATCGCCAATGGCCTCGGCGTCTCCATCTTGTCGACGCCGAAAGGTGTCATGTCGGATTCACGCGCGCGCACCGAGAATGTGGGCGGCGAGATCCTCTGCAGCGTGTTCTAGGCTGGGCTAAAGCGAAGGTTGATACAATGTCGCGGATCGGCAAGAAACCGGTGGCAATTCCAGGGGGCGTCACCGCCTCGGTGGACGGCCAGGTGGTTGCGGTGAAGGGACCCAAGGGCGAGCTCAAGCACGTCCTCGTGGACGACGTCATCGCCAAACTCGACAAGGGCGGCATCGAGGTCTCCCCGCGGAACGACAGCCAGCAGGCGCGCGCCATGTGGGGCATGTCGCGGACGCTGCTGGCCAACCTCATCACCGGCGTGACCGAAGGCTTCACCAAGAAGCTCGAGATCACGGGCGTGGGCTATCGGGCCGCGCTGCAGGGCTCCAATCTGCAGCTGCAGCTCGGTTACAGCCACGATGTCGCCTATCCCATCCCGCAAGGCATTCAGGTGCAGTGCCCGAAGCCGACCGAGATCATCGTCACCGGCATCGACAAGCAGAAGGTGGGGCAGGTCGCGGCCGAGATCAGGCGGTTCAGGCCGCCGGAGCCCTATAAGGGCAAGGGCGTCAGATATGCGGGCGAGTTCATCCTCCGCAAAGAAGGCAAGAAGAAATAGCGGATTTGACATGAGCGCATTGAACCAGAATTTTGCACGGCGTTCGCATCGGGTGCGCCAATCGCTGAAGCGGGCCGCCAATGGCCGGGTCCGCCTCTCGGTGTTCCGCTCGTCGAAGCACATCTATGCGCAGGTAATCGATGACGCGGCGGGAAAGACCATGGCGGCGGCCTCGACGCTGGATAAGGAGCTTAAGGGCTCGCTCACGAAGGGTTGCGATCTGGCCGCGGCTCAGGCCGTCGGCAAGCTCGTGGCGGAGAGGGCGCTCAAGGCGGGCGTCAAGGAGGTCATCTTCGACCGCGGCGGCTATCTCTATCATGGGCGCGTGAAGGCGCTCGCCGATGCCGCCCGCGAGGCGGGGCTGAATTTTTAGAGGATCGAGAGCATGGATCGAAAAGGGTCGCGCGGCCCGCATTCACGAGGCCCGCAAGGCAGAGATCGCGAGGAGCGCGACAGCGAGTTCGTCGACAAGCTGGTGCACATCAATCGCGTAGCGAAGGTGGTCAAGGGCGGCAGGCGATTCGGCTTCGCGGCGCTCGTGGTCGTCGGCGACCAGAAGGGACGTGTCGGCTTCGGCCATGGCAAGGCCCGCGAGGTGCCGGAGGCGATCCGCAAAGCCACGGAAGCCGCCAAGCGGAGCCTCGTCAAGGTGCCCTTACGCGAGGGGCGCACATTGCACCATGACGTGACCGGCCATCACGGCGCGGGCAGGGTGGTGTTGCGGGCGGCGCCCGCCGGCACCGGCATTATCGCCGGCGGCCCGATGCGGGCGGTGTTTGAGACCCTCGGCATCCAGGACGTGGTCGCCAAGTCGCTTGGCAGCACCAACCCCTACAACATGGTGCGCGCGACCTTCGATGCGCTGCGCCATGAGGACAGCCCGAGGGGCGTGGCGGCAAGGCGCGGCAAGAAGGTGAGCGAGATCGTTTCCCGCCGCAGAGACGGCGCCGGCGAAGCCGCGGGGCAAGCCGAGGCTTAAGAGGCGAGGCGCCTGGAGGCAAGGTTTAGAGCGAGATGGCCAAGACAGCGGACAAGAAGACGATCATTGTGGAGCAGATCGGCAGCCCCATCAGGCGGCCTGGGATCCAGCGCGCCACGCTTGTCGGCCTCGGCCTCAACAAGATGCACAAGCGCCGGACGCTGATCGACAGCCCGCAAGTGCGCGGCATGGTCGCGAAAATCGCCCATCTTGTGCGCATTGTCGACGATGAGGCGGGAGCCTAAAGCACCATGCGATTGAACGAGATCAGGGACCGGGACGGCGCCACGAAGGCCAAGAAGCGGCTCGGCCGCGGCATCGGCTCGGGGCTCGGCAAGACCTCAGGGCGCGGCACCAAAGGCCAGAAGGCCCGCTCCGGCGTCGCCGTCAAAGGCTTCGAGGGCGGCCAGATGCCGCTGCACCGGCGTCTGCCGAAGCGCGGCTTCAACAACATCTTCGCCAAGAAGTACAACGAGCTCAATCTCGGTCGCATCCAAGAGGCCGTCGATGCCGGCCGGCTCGACGGCAGGAAGCCGATCACGGTCGGCGCGCTCAAGGACGCCGGCCTGATCCGGCGTGAGAAGGACGGCGTGCGTCTGCTCGGCCATGGCGAGATCAAGAGCAAGCTCGCCTTTGAGGTCACCGGTGCCTCGGGAAGCGCGATCAAGGCCGTGGAGGCCGCAGGCGGCACGGTGACGCTGAAATCCATCACCGGCCGGGAGCGGCCTGCCGCCGATCAGATCAAGGCCGATCGCCGGGCCGCAAAGCGCGACGCAGTCGCGGCCAGGACCCAAGCAAAGTCCGGTAAGGCCGCGAAGGCCGAGGGCGAGCAGCCCGCGGCAGCGCCAGAGGCAAAACCTGACAAGACGAAGGCAAAGGCCGAGGCGGCCAAGCCCGCAAAGGCGAAGCCCGATCAGACCGTCGAGGCGCCTGCGCCCGAGGCGGCCGCGCCCAAGGCGCCCAAGAATGCCAAGGCCGATGAGGGCGAAGCCAAGAAGCCGAAGCCGAAGCCGGCACCGGCCAAGAAGGACAAGTCCTAAGGGCTCGTCCTAAAGTGACGCGAGCGGCCTGACGCCGACCCCGCGATTGCATCGAAAGGGAAGAGAGCTCCCGAATGGTTTCCGCCGCCGAACAGCTGGTTTCCAATCTCAACTTCGCCGCCTTCGCCAAGGCCGACGAGCTCAAGAGGCGCATCTGGTTCACGCTCGGCGCGCTCCTGATCTACCGGCTCGGCACCTACATCCCGATTCCTGGCATCAACCCCCACGCCTTGCAGGAGGTGTTCCGGCAGAACCAGTCTGGCCTGCTCGGCATGTTCGACATGTTCTCGGGCGGCGCGGTCGGCCGCATGGCGATCTTTGCCCTCAACATCATGCCCTACATCTCGGCATCGATCATCATTCAGCTGCTCACCACGGTGTCCCCGCATCTCGAGCAGCTGAAGAAAGAGGGCGAGCAGGGGCGCCGGCAAATGAACCAATACACGCGCTACGGCACGGTGATCCTCGCCTCGCTGCAGGGCTACGGCATCGCGGTCGGGCTCGAAGGCGCCGGCAATGTGGTGCTGGACCCGGGCTGGTTCTTCCGCCTCACCACCGTGTTCACGCTGGTGGGCGGCACCATCTTCCTGATGTGGCTCGGCGAGCAGATCACGGCGAGGGGCGTGGGTAACGGCATCTCGCTCATCATCTTTGCCGGCATCGTCGCGCGCCTGCCGCATGCGGTGCTCGGCACGCTCGAGCTCGGCCGCACCGGCTCGATGTCAACCATCGTGATCCTCGCGCTTGTCGCCATGGCGATCCTGGTGATCGCCGTGATCGTGTTCATGGAGCGGGCGCAGCGGCGGTTGCTCGTGCAATATCCGAAGCGCCAGGTGGGGAACCGAATGTTCCAGGGCGATTCCTCGCATCTGCCGCTGAAGCTCAACAGCGCGGGCGTCATCCCGCCGATCTTCGCTTCGTCGCTCTTGCTGCTGCCGGTCACTTTCGCCAATTTTTCGGCCGGCCAAGGGCCCGAATGGCTGAGCACGGTGACCGCGCTACTCGGGCAGGGCCAGCCCCTGCATGTCCTCATCTATATCGCCCTGATCATCTTCTTTGCCTTCTTCTACACCGCCGTCGTCTTCAATCCGAAGGACACGGCCGAGAATTTGAAGAAGTACGGGGGCTTCCTGCCCGGGATCAGGCCCGGGGAGCGCACCGCCGAATATATCGACTATGTGCTGACCAGGATCACCGTGGTGGGAGCGCTCTATCTCGCCGCTGTCTGCGTGCTGCCAGAGATTCTGATCGCCTATGCGGGGGCGCCCTTCTATTTCGGCGGCACGTCCCTGCTCATCGTGGTGAGCGTCACCATGGACACCGTGGCTCAGGTGCAGAGCCATCTGCTCGCTCATCAATATGAGGGGCTGATCAAGCGGGCGAGACTGAGGGGAGCAAGACGACAATGAATATGGTCCTGCTCGGCCCTCCCGGCGCCGGCAAAGGGACCCAGGCCAATCTGCTCGAGAAGGAACGTTCGCTGGTCAAGCTTTCCACTGGAGACATGCTGAGAGCGGCCGTGGCGGCCGGGACCGAGCTTGGCCTTAGGGCGGGCGACATCATGGAGCGGGGCCAGCTCGTGCCGGACGACCTAGTGATTGAACTCATCGCCGAGCGGCTGGACGCCGACTGCAAGGCCAAGGGGTTCATTCTGGACGGGTTCCCCCGCACGATCGCCCAAGCCAAGGCGCTCGACCGGCTGCTGGCGGAGAGAGACAAGCAGCTCGACGCCGTCATCGAGATGCGGGTCGACGACGAGGCCCTGGTCAAGCGCATCGCCGGCCGCTTTACCTGCGCCGATTGCGGGGAGGGGTATCACGAGGCCTTCAAGATGCCGAAGGTGCAAGGCGCCTGCGACCGCTGCGGCTCAACCCAATTCGTGCGCCGGCGCGACGATAATGAAGAGGTGGTGCGTTCCAGGCTTGAGGCTTATCACGCCCAAACCGAGCCCTTGGTCGACTATTACAAGACGCAATGGAAGCTCAGATCCGTGGACGGAATGGCGGATATCGGGGCCGTCCACCACGCGATCGGGCGGGCCCTCGATGGCGTTAAGTTTAAGGGGGCGAAGGCCCCCGGTTGACCTTGTCAAGCGGAATCGCTAGATAAGGCTCGACCCATTGCTGCAGAGGACTGACCGGTCCCGGGGGGCGGTGCTTTCCCGAGGTCGGTTTTGTTGCGTTCAATTGGTAATCTAGCTTAGATTTCAGCGCGTTAGGGCGCCGTTTGAGGAGAAAACTTCGTGGCCCGAATTGCAGGTGTGAATATCCCGTCCAACAAGCGGGTGGAGGTGGCGCTCACCTATATCCACGGTATCGGCGATACCTTCGCGCGGCAAATCTGCGCCAAGGTGAGCATCCCGCCGGAGCGGCGCGTCAGTCAACTCACCGAATCGGAGGTCAGTCAGATCCGGGAGGTGATCGACCGCGACTATATGGTCGAAGGCGACCTCCGGCGCGACGTTGCGATGAATATCAAGCGGTTAATGGATCTCGGCTGCTATCGCGGCTTGCGGCATCGCCGCGGCCTGCCGGTGCATGGTCAGAGGACCCATACCAATGCGCGCACGCGCAAAGGTCCTGCCAAGCCGATCGCCGGCAAGAAGAAATAGAGACCTGAACAAGCGCGGCCGAAGCTTGAGCTTTGGCCGAAACCAATTCGTGAGATGCGGGATTAGAGCATGGCCAAGGACAAGACGCGCGTTCGCCGCCGGGAGAAGAAGAACATCACCTCGGGCGTCGCGCATGTGCAAGCAAGCTTCAACAACACCATGATCACCATCACCGACGCCCAAGGCAACACCATCTCCTGGTCGTCGGCGGGGGCCATGGGTTTCAAGGGATCGCGGAAGTCCACGCCCTATGCGGCGCAGGTCGCCGCCGAGGATGCCGGCAAGAAGGCGATGGAGCACGGCATGAAGAATCTCGAGATCGAGGTTCGGGGGCCGGGCTCCGGCCGCGAATCGGCGCTCCGGGCCCTGCAAGTCGCGGGCTTCAACATCATTTCGATCCGTGACGTGACCCCAATCCCGCACAATGGCTGCCGGCCCCGCAAGCGCCGGCGCGTCTAAGAAAAGGGAAGGCTGACAACCTCATGTTGCACGCGGATTCTCGAAAGCTGGGGCAGGCGGCCCCGCTCAAGGACCAGGAAAGGGCCCTCCAGGTGCTGCAGAAGAACTGGCAAGATCTCATCAAGCCCACCAAGCTCAACGTCAATTCGGGCCGCGACCCGCAGCGCTTCGCCACGGTCGTCGCCGAGCCGTTGGAGCGCGGCTTCGGGCTCACCCTCGGCAATGCGCTTCGCCGCGTATTGCTCTCGTCCCTTCAGGGCGCGGCGATCACCTCGGTGCATATCGACGGCGTGCTGCATGAGTTCTCCTCGATCGCCGGCGTCAGGGAGGATGTCACCGACATCATCCTGAACATCAAGGAAATTGCGCTCCGCCAGCATGCTGAGGGCGTGAAGCGCATGGTGCTGAAGAAGGAAGGGCCAGGCGTGGCGCGGGCCGGCGACATCGAGGCCGGCGGCGATATCGAGATCCTCAACCCGGATCACGTCATCTGCACGCTCGACCAGGGCGCCTCCATCCGCATGGAGTTCACCACCTCGGTCGGCAAGGGCTATGTGCCCGCAGAGCGCAACCGCCCGGACGACGCCCCGATCGGCTTCATTCCCGTCAACTCGCTCTATAGCCCGGTGCGCAAGGTGTCCTACCGCATCGAGAATACGCGCGAAGGCCAGATCCTCGACTACGACAAGCTCACCATGGAGATCGAGACCAACGGCTCGGTCCGGCCCGAGGACACCATCGCGCTTGCCGCGCGCATCGTGCAGGATCAGCTCTCGGTGTTCGTCAACTTCGAAGAGCCGAAGAAGGAGATGCCGTTCGAGCGCCAGCCCGAACTCGTGTTCAATGCCGCGCTGCTCAAGAAGGTCGACGAGCTCGAGCTGTCGGTGCGTTCGGCAAACTGTCTCAAGAACGACAACATCGTCTATATCGGCGACCTCATTCAGAAGACCGAGGCCGAGATGCTGAGGACCCCGAATTTCGGCCGCAAGTCCTTGAATGAGATCAAGGAGGTTCTCGCCTCGATGGGGCTCCATCTCGGCATGGAGGTGCCGGATTGGCCGCCCGAGAACATCGAAGAGCTCGCCAAGCGTTTTGAGGATCATTACTAGACAGGGATCGGCGGTCTGAAATCAGCCCTCGGAAATCCTTCCCGATCTCTGACGTCTGAAGCTCGATCCTGGCCGGGGAGGTATGTATGCGGCATCGCAATGCAGGCCGGAAGCTCAACCGCACCGCCAGCCATCGCCTGGCGTTGTTCGCGAGCCTGGCGACGGCCTTGATCAAGCACGAGCAGATCGTGACCACCTTGCCCAAGGCGAAGGAGCTCAGGCGCGTGGCCGACCGGCTGATCACGCTCGCCAAGAGAGGCGATTTGCATGCGCGCCGCTTGGCCATGTCGCGCATCCGTGACGAGGCTGTGGTGGCCAAGCTGTTCGGGACGCTCGGACCCCGCTACGCCGACCGCGCCGGCGGCTATACGCGCGTGCTGAAGGCCGGTTTCCGCTATGGGGATTCGGCGCCCATGGCCGTGATCGAGCTGGTCGAGCGCGATCCAAACGCGCGCGGCCTCGATTCAGGGCCGGTGCAAGAGGCGGATGGGGCGGGCAAAGCGGCCGCGTGAGCTTGAGGGCACTCGCGCCCTAGGCGAGCGCTAAAGAGCTAATGGCCTACAGAGAAAGGACGCGCCGCTTCCGCGGCGCGTCTCTTAAAGCTCATTTGTCGTCGTCGTCCTTGCCGCCGCCCGAAGTGGTATCACCCGAGCTATCGCCGGTTTTGGCGTCGTGGGCTGCAATCGCCTGCGCCTTGATGCCTTTGACGCCATCGCTGAGGATCGTGGTGATCTTGTTCTTGGCGTCATCGTCGCTCGCGCCATTGGCGTCGAAATCAGACTGCCAATAGATCACCGAGCGATCGGGCTCGTCGTCGACCTCTAGCCAAAGCTTGGATTTGTAGTTCTTGACGGGAAGGGGGCTCTCGACGATCTCATAGGTGTAGCCGAGATCCTCGGTGCCGGTCAGCTTCTCTTTGATCTTGCCGCCGTCCTTCAGGGTTAGGGTGCGGAAGACGGCGTCGCCTTCCTTCTCTTCCACGCAATCAGCCACGGCAGGATGCCAGGTCTTGATGGCGCAGAAATCACCCACGATCGCCCAGATCTCCGGTGGAAGGCCGGGGGCTTCGATCCGCTTCTTGACCGTGATCGCGGAGGCCGAGGCGCTGCCGAGAAGGAGCGCGGCCAGTGTGACCAAGGCCAGTTGAACTATGCGCATGCGTTTTCTCCACACTTTGCGTTCGATTGTCGAAAACACGCCCCGGGCGCATCCTAGTGCAAAGCGGGAACCCGGCAAGGCAAAAGCCCTTGGAAATGGCGGCAATACGCCGATTTCGCTGTTGGCACCGGTTGCGCTATACGGGGACCCCGACAATGTGGTTTAGCCTTGAGACGCCGATAGAGACAGAGCGATAAGACAGAGCGATGATCAAATTTGTCCCGTGCTTGCGGAATTTCGGGTGGCTGCTTTGCGCGGCTGCCCTCATTGTGGGTCTGGGCGTGACTGCGCAGGCTCAGGCCCCGCGCGTCGTCCCGGAAAGCCCGGGTGCGGTCAAGGAATCCTTCGCGCCGGTGGTGAAGCGCGCCGCGCCGGCCGTGGTCAATGTTTATGTCAGCCGCAAGGTGAAGCAGATCGTCTCGCCGTTTTCCGACGATCCCTTCTTCAGTCGCTTGCTCGGCGACAATTTCGGCATCCCGCGGGAGCGCATCGAGAACTCGCTCGGCTCGGGCGTGCTGGTGAGCCCCGATGGCGTGGCCGTCACCAACAACCACGTCATCCAGGGAAGCGGGGAGGCAGAGATCACGGTCGCCCTCTCCGACGGGAGAGAGTTTCCGGCCAAGGTCGTGCTCAAGGACGAGCGGAGCGACCTCGTCGCGCTCCGCCTTGACGCCAAGGGCGTCAAATTCCCGTCGATCGACTTCAGCGACTCCGACAGTCTGGAAGTCGGCGACCTCGTGCTCGCGATCGGCGACCCCTTCGGCGTCGGGCAAACGGTGACGAGCGGCATCATCTCGGCCTTGGCGCGCACGCAAGTGGGCGTCTCCGACTACCAATTCTTCATCCAGACCGATGCCGCCATCAATCCCGGCAACTCCGGGGGCGCGCTTGTCGACATGGACGGCCGTCTGGTCGGCATCAACACGGCGATTTTTTCCAGAAGCGGGGGCTCCCTCGGGATCGGATTCGCGATTCCTTCCAACATGGTGCGGCTCGTGGTTCAGGCAGCGATGAAAGGCGGGACGGTGCAACGGCCCTGGTTCGGCGCCTCGCTGCAACCGGTGACCTCCGAGCTTGCGGAGTTGCTCGGGCTCGACCGGCCCACCGGCGCGCTGGTCAAGGGAGTGCATCCAAAGGGTCCGGCGGCGCGGGCGGGCCTGCAACCCGGCGACGTCGTCGTCAGCATCGACGGCAAGGAGGTCCAAGACCCGCAAGCCCTCCAATACCGGTTCGCCACCAAAAGTCTCGGCGGCTCGGCTGAGCTCGGTCTGATCCGCCAGGGGAAGCCGCTAAAGGCGACGGTTCCCCTGGTCGCGGCCGTCGAAGATCCCCCCCGAGACGCGCGCGAACTCTCCGGGCGCAATCCGCTGTCCGGCGCCAAGGTCGCCAATCTTTCCCCGGCCGTCGCCGAGGAGCTGGGGATCGACGAAGAGGGAAATCGCGTGGTGGTGCTCGAGGTGCAGGATAACACTCCCGCTGCAAGGCTCGGGGTGAAGCGCGGCGACTTCATCGTCGCCGTCAACGACGACCGGGTGGGCTCGGTTGCGGAGCTGGCGACGGCGCTGCAGGTTCCCTCCGGCCGCTGGCTCCTATCGCTGGAGCGCAAGGGGAGGCTGTTCAACCTCGCCATTCAGGGCTGAACCAGGAAAGCCGCGATGGTGACACTGTTCGAGGCTGCGGGGCTGGCAGAGAGCGCGCCAAGGCCGCTTGCGGATCGTTTGCGCCCATCGTCGCTTGGCGAGGTCGTGGGGCAGGACCATTTGCTTGGCGAGCAGGGCATCCTCGCCCGCATGGTCAAGGCCGGACGGCTCGGCTCGGTGGTGTTCTGGGGACCGCCTGGGACCGGCAAGACCACGGTAGCGCGCCTGCTCGCCGAGGTCACCGACCATCACTTCGAGCAGCTCTCGGCCGTCCACTCCGGCGTGCAGGACCTCCGCAAGGTGTTCGAGGCCGCGCGGGCGAGGCGCGAGCTGGGGCGTGGCACGCTGCTCTTCGTCGACGAGATCCACCGCTTCAACCGCTCCCAGCAGGATTCCTTCCTGCCCTATATGGAGGACGGCACCGTGATCCTCGTGGGCGCCACCACCGAGAACCCGTCCTTCGAGCTCAACTCGGCGCTGCTGTCGCGGGCGAGCGTGCTGACATTCAAGCGCCTGGACAAGGAGGGTCTACAAGCTTTGCTCGCGCGGGCGGAGGCGCATGAGGGTCGGAAGCTGCCGCTGACCGACGATACCCGCGCGGCGCTGATCGCCATGGCCGATGGCGACGGGCGTGCCCTCATCAATATCGCCGAAGATGTATGGCTTGCCGCGGGCTTGGGCGCCAAAACACCGCTCGACCGTGAGGCGCTGGTGGCGCTGGTGCAGCGG
Source organism: uncultured Alphaproteobacteria bacterium (assembly GCA_963804515.1). Lineage (GTDB taxonomy): Bacteria > Pseudomonadota > Alphaproteobacteria > Rhizobiales > Methyloligellaceae > Methyloceanibacter. The sequence continues at coordinate 225,758 of CAWDQR010000009.1, forward strand.
CGGGCGCCGATCTACGACAAATCCCAGGACGGCCATTACAATCTGATCAGCGCACTCCACAAATCGGTGCGGGGCTCCGATCCCGACGCCTCGCTCTATTGGCTCGCCCGCATGCTCGCGGGCGGCGAGGACCCGCTCTATATCGCGCGGAGGCTGGTGCGCATGGCGGTGGAGGATATCGGGCTTGCCGATCCGCTCGCCCTTGTCCAGGCGAACGCGGCGAAGGAGGCTTACGATTTCCTCGGCAGCCCGGAAGGCGAGCTCGCGCTCGCCCAGGCCACGCTCTATCTCGCGGTCGCGCCGAAATCGAATGCCGCCTATGTGGCCTTTGACGCCGCGTCCCGCGCGGCCGAGGAGGGGGGATCGCTTAGCCCCCCGAAGCACATTCTCAACGCTCCGACCAGACTGATGAAGCAGGAAGGCTACGGCAAGGATTACGCCTACGATCACAACGAGGCAGAGGCGTTCTCAGGCCAGAATTACTTCCCCGACGGCATGCAGCGGCAGAGCTTCTACGTGCCCACAGCGTATGGCTACGAGGCCGAGGTGAAGCAGCGCCTCGACCGCTGGGCCGCCTTGCGCACAGAGAAATCGAAGCGTCACAAGCCGGTTTGAACCCGGGCAGTTCCCGGAGCTTGAACCGAGCTCAAGTTGCGCGCCGTCGAGCGTTTTCGTGTAACTCACGAGCAGGTCGAAGAGCTTGCCGAAAGGCGGGCGAATGATATCGCCGAAATTGAGTTTCGCCTGCTCGAACACACCCTTGGCATGGCTCATGGTCTTGAAGCCTTCATGGCCGTGATAAGCGCCCATGCCGCTTTTGCCAATGCCGCCGAAGGGAATGTCCTCCTGGGCGTAGTGCAGAATGGTATCGTTGATGGTGACGCCGCCGGAGGTCGTGCGCTCCAGCACGAGCTGGCGTCCTGGCCCCTCCGGGCCAAAGAAGTAGAGCGCGAGCGGCCGCGGTCGAGCATTGATATAGGCGACGGCGTCTTCGAGCTGGCGATAGGGTACAATCGGCAGGATCGGGCCGAAGATCTCATCCTTCATCACATCCATCTCGTCCGTCGCATCGAGCACGAGCGCCGGTAGCAACATCCGCGAGGGAGATGCAGCGTCGCTGCCGGGCTTCGTCCCGATTTCGATTACACGCGCACCTTTGGCTCGCGCATCGTCCAACAGCCCCGACAGCCGTGCATAGTGATGATCGTTCACGACCCAGCTGTAGTCGGGATTGGCCGCGATATTGGGATAGAGCTTCTCGACCTCCGCCTCATAGGCGGCGACGAAATCCTCGATGTGCTCCTCGGGGATCAGGGCGTAGTCTGGCGCGATGCAGGTCTGGCCGGCATTGGCCAGTTTGCCATAGGCAATGCGACGCACGGCGGTGCGCAATGGACACTCGCGCTCGACGATGACGGGCGACTTGCCTCCGAGCCCAAGCGTGACCGGGACCAGGTTTTCGCTCGCCGCGCGCATGATGGCACGTCCCACAGGGATGCTGCCGGTGAACAAGATGTGGTCGAAGGGCAGGTTCGAGAACGCAGCTGCCAATCTTCGCATTTCCCGTCACAACGGCGACCTGATCCGCTTGGAACACCTCAGCCAGCAGGGATGCAAGCAGTGAGGCGGTTGCCGGTTGAATTCCGACGGCTTGAGCATGACGCGGTTGCCGGCGGCCAGCGCCGTGGCGACCGGCGTCAAGGCAAGGGCAATGGGATAGTTCCAAGGCGAGATGATGCCGATCACGCCGAGCGGCTGATGGATGACCCGCACCGATCCCGGCAGGAAGGTCATCGCCACGCGCCGCCGCTCGAGACGCATCCAGCGCGCGAGGTTGCGCTGGAGATAGTTGATTGAAGCGATGACGACTCCCAATTCGTAGAGCAATGTTTCCTGCGCCGCTCTGTGGCCGAAATCGGCGTCGAGAGCTCTGACGAAATCGTCCTGATGCGCGAGGATGGCGTCTTTGAGCTTCATCAGGTCGCGCCGGCGCTCTGCAAGCGTTGGAGGACCATCGCGCAAGAACGTGGCGCGCTTGGGCCGCAAAGGTGGCGGTCAGACCTCCATCGGTGTCGCTTGGGGTTACGGCGTCCATCGGGGCATCCTTCTCTAAACACAAGGCGGCCGAACGATCATACCCTCGATTGCCGCAACGAAGTTGTTGATCGCCTCCTCTCTATCCAGGGCGAGCTTGCGCCGTGATCGTCCACGCGACAGATGATCGTCCCCCTCAGCGCTAACAGCGGCTTGACGGTGTGGCGACGCCTGCTTAGCTTCGAACGATCGGGGATGGAGTCCCCCCAAAACTGCCCGAAGGGCTGATGACTCCTGCCGCTGTTGATAGCGGTGGGAGAGCTCTGTGAACCCGCCGCAAGGCGGGTTGTGTTTTTTCACTCCCGCCAGGATGAGTTCGTGTGCGCATCGCAGCCGCTTTGCGCCGAGGCGTTTGCGTATGGCGGGCATGAGGGCTGGCCATGATTAGAGGAGCACTAATGGAACATACCTGGCTGATTTCAACGCTCTGGATCGGTCTTGCCCTGATCTCGGCGCTGATCTCCATTCGCATCTGAATTTCAGCGGCTCTGGTTGAGATCGTCGTCGGCAGCCTTGGCGGCAATCTGCTCGGCATCACCCCCAACGAATGGATCACCTATTTGGCCAGTGTCGGCGCCATCCTGCTCACGTTCTTGGCGGGCACCGAGCTCGACCCCGTCATTGTGCGCAAGCATTTGGGCTCGACCCTGTCGATCGGCGTGGTTGGCTTTGTCGTGCCCTATCTGGGCGTCCTGATTTTTGCCCGTTATGGCCTTGGCTGGCCCTGGCCGCAGGCGCAGATCGCCGGGATTGCGCTCTCGACGACGTCAGTCGCGGTCGTCTACGCCGTGATGGTGGAGACCGGTTTCAACCAGACGGAGATCAGCAAGATCATCCTTGCCGGGTGCTTCGTAAACGATGTCGGCACCGTGTTGGCGCTGGGCGTCGTCTTCGCCAACTACAATATCTGGCTCGTCCTGTTCGCTGTGGTGACGGCGCTCGCAATGTGGTTTACGCCGAAGCTGGCTTGGTTCACCAAGCGTTTTGGTGGCCGGGTGAGTGAGCCTGAAGCGGAGCTCCTGCTGCTCGTCCTCTTCGCCCTTGCCACGCTCGCGGCCACCGCCAAGAGCGAGGCGGTTCTGCCCGCCTCTCTCTTGGGCATGGCGCTCGCCACCTTCTTCATCAAGGAACGGGCCTTGGCGCAGCGCCTTCGGGTGATCACCTTCACCTTGCTCACACCCTTCTATTTTCTGAAGGCAGGCTCGCTCGTGAAGTTCGAGACGATCGCGGCGGCGGTCGGTCTGATTACCATGTTCCTCGCCGTGAAGATGGCGACCAAGTTCGTGGGTATCTTGCCTCTGACGCGAATGTTCAATTTCGACCGGCGCGAGGGGATGTATACGACATTGATGATGTATACGACATTGATGATGTGCACCGGACTGACGTTCGGGACGATTTCGGCTCTGTTCGGTTTGACCAACGGCATCATCGACCAGGAGCAATACACGATCCTGGTTGCCGCCGTGATCGGCAGTGCCGTGGTGCCGACCCTGATTGCCCAGCGCTGGTTTCAGCCGGCGTTCAAGCCGATAGCCAAGGAGGCCGCCCATGTTCAAGAAAATCCTGATCGCTAACGACGGCTCCGAGGGCGCCTTCAGGCGCTTGATACCGCATTGCGGCTGGCGCATTCCCACAAGGCGCAGCTCCACATGATCTCGGTCGAGGAGATTCAATGGATTCCCGGCTCGCGCGAAGAGGTCATTGGCGATAAAGAGCTCGCGGATCGCAAATTCGCCATCGTCGTGGAAAAGGCGCTAGTTGAGGCGAAGCGCCAGGGTGAAGCTCGCGACCCACATTGTCGCCGGTCACGCCGTTCCGGCGATCGTCAATTTCATCGAGCGCGAGGGATTCGATCTCCTCGTGACCGGATTCATGGGACATTTGGCGCTTTACAACCGGGTCATCGGCAGCACCACCGATCGACTCGTGGAACTCGCCCCATGTACGATCTTGGTGGTGAAATGACTTCGTCATGAAATGACTTGGTCATGAATTGACTGGCGCAAGTCCAGCAACTGCATCAGTTAATGTCCCATGGCAGGCGTTGAGACAAGAGAGGTTGGGCGCGACGAGGATGGCATGCGGCTCGACCGGTGGTTCAAGAGCCATTACGCTGCGCTGCCCCATAGCCGGCTGGAGAAATTGTTGCGCACCGGCCAGGTGCGGGTCAATGGCGGGCGCGCAAAGGCGAGCACGCGGCTCGCTGCCGGCCAGACCGTGCGCGTGCCGCCGCTTCCGGCCGCAGCGCCAGAACTCGTCCCCGCAAAGCAGGTGCTGTCGAAAGCCGATCGCGATTTCCTCGCCTCGATCACCCTTTACGAGGACGACGATCTCATGGTGCTCAACAAGCCGCAGGGACTTGCGGTGCAGGGCGGCACCAAGACCACGCAGCATCTCGACCGGCTCTTGGAGGGCTTGGGCGACGGACCGAAGACGCGGCCGCGCCTCGTGCATCGGCTCGACCGCGACACGTCGGGGGTTCTCGTCGTGGCCAAGCGGCGCGAGGTGGCAGCGAAGCTCGGCCGCGCCTTCCAGACCCGCTCAGTGCGCAAGATCTATTGGGCGCTCACAAAGGGCGTGCCGCGGCCTCCGCAAGGCAAGATCGACGCGGCGCTGGTCAAGGCCGGTAGCCCGGAGGGCGACCGCGTGCGCAAAGCGCGGCCCGGGGAGCAGAAGGCGGCGCAGTCGGCGGTGACCTATTATGCGGTGGTTGACAGGGCCGGGCAGACGGCCGCCTGGCTGTCGCTCAAGCCCGTCACCGGCCGCCAGCATCAGCTTCGCGCCCATATGGAGATCCTCGGCTACCCGATCTTGGGCGATGAGAAATATCAAGGTGACCTCGATCTGCCTGCTGGCATCGACAACAAGCTGCATCTGCATGCGCGGCGCATCAGCTTTCCGCATCCGTCGGGGAAGGGAGTTGTCGATGTCACGGCGCCGCTGCCGGACCACATGGCACGCGCTTTTGCCGCCTTCGGCTTCGAGGCACGCCGAACCGATGAAGGTGACATTGACTAAGCTTGGGCCCGCAAGGAACTTTGGTGCGGCGTCGCGCCTTACGCGTTCCGGATAAGGCGGGGAAGTCGGCAGGAAAATCAAATCAGGGCGGAGAGCGTCGAATGGATTCGAAGGCAGGCTGGTTCGCAAGGTTCGCGCAACGGGTATCGCATTTCACGGGGCGCCCGATCACCTTGTCCTGGCTGTGGTGGCCACGTGGTCTGGGGGCTCACCGGGCCTCTGTTCGGCTTCAGCGATACCTGGCAGCTCGTCATCAACACGACGACGACCATCATCACCTTCCTGATGGTGTTCGTGATCCAGAACACCCAGAACCGCGACACGGCCTCCATGCATATCAAGATCGACGAGCTGATCCGCGTGACGCAGAAGGCGCGGAACGTCCTGCTCGATCTCGAGGAGGTCGACGACCAGACGCTCGAGGCCCTGCGAGAGGATTACGGACGGCTGGCCCGCAAGGCAAAGTCCCGCACCAAGGCGCCGGCTCGCGTCGAGGCCGTGCCGACCAAGCCCGCGAATTCTCGGTCGCGGAAGCGTAAGCAAAGCGATGCCTGAGAGAGGCAAGAGTGCCCCGGCCGCGGCCAAGGGCGCAACGCGAATGGCGAGTCTTCCCAAGCGCTTCTACAGCCAAGTGGGAATCAAGGATGAGGGCGCGGGCGGCGCGTCCCTGCGGCTCGACGGCAAGCCCATGCACACCCCCGGCAAGGCGCCGCTCGTCCTGCCCAACCGGCGGCTGGCGGAGGCGGTTGCGGAGGAATGGCGCCAGCAGGGGACGCGGATCGATCCGCAGATCATGCCGCTTACCAGGCTCGCCAACAGCGTCATCGATGGGGTCAAGGAGCGCGAAAGCGCGGTGATCGACGATATCCTGGCCTATGCGGGCTCGGACCTTGTCTGCTACCGCGCCGAAGGGCCGGAAAGACTGGTTGAGCTGCAGTCGCGGCATTGGGACCCGGCTGTCGCCTGGGCCGAGACGGAGCTCAGCGCCCCGCTTCGGCCGGCGCAAGGCGTGGTGCATGTCGGGCAGCCCGAAGCGTCGCTTCAGGAAATCAAGCAACGGCTTAAGGGCTTTGATACGTGGAGCCTCGCGGCGCTCCACGTCATGACGGGGCTCACGGGCTCGGCACTCCTTGCCCTTGCCGTGGCGCTTGGCCGTCTCTCGCCGGAAGAGGCTTGGGACGCTGCGCATGTGGATGAGGACTGGCAGATCAGCCAGTGGGGAGAGGATGAGGAGGCCAGAACCAGGCGCGAGAACCGCCGGCGTGACTTCGCCGCCGCCGCGCGTCTGCTGAAATTGCTGCGCGGCTGAGCCGATGATTCCGTTGCGTCCTAACTCTCAGCGATTGTTGCCCAGTGTCGTAACGATCTCCGTCCACGGCCCGGCCGGAACGGCAGTTGCGTCGACGAAGCGCCAGGCGGCGAGGCCATTATCGCGCATGCCGAAATAGTGCCAAACGGCGGGCGAGACATCCAAGCCAGCCTTGGCGTCGAAAGTGTTGCGGGGCTTGATCGCCTTGCCGAACACGAAGGCAAAGTCATCCTCGCCGCAGGGTCCAACATCCTGCCATTGGGCAAAGCATGAGCGGCCGTCCCGCTTGATCTCGACCCAGCGGTTCTTCAACAGCGGGTCGAGGCCGGACCGGTACCAGGGGACGCGTCGAGCGTCTTTTTTGAGCGCGTCGTCTTGCGTAAACTCACCATAGGGCAGCGCCACATAGAATGGGTTTTGCTTCGGCTTGAATCCGGCGGGCCAATGCTTATTCCTTTGCTCTGGATCATCGACGCCGCCGTAATTTGCCTGCCAATCCTTGTCCCAGTAGCTTTCATTGTTGGGAATGAAATCGTTCTCGTCATTGGAAGGCTCGCCCACCCAGAAAAGGGTGGTCATCGTCATCTTGAATTGGCTTGGCAGCGTTCGCAGCAATTGAGCTCCTCCTGCGATTAGAAACAAACCTGCGGTGGCATAAGCGGCCGCCAGCAGGTCACGCCGTGTTAGATCCACTCTCGACATACTCGGGTCCTTGCTTCGATGCCAGCTGACGTCCCGACGTCTGTGTGGGCACCGGGGCCCTCGCGCCGTGCAGCGCGTTACGCCGAGACATATTTTCCCCAATCGTGACAGGAATTTAGCGCTTCCAGTACCAGACTATGTCATCGGATCCCGTGGTCGAGTCTCGCGCCCATTCCGACGGGTTCGCGTCGCAGCGGGCTTGACCTAACCATCCCGGCCATTTGCCTCGCAAAGGCCTCGTGCTATTGACCCGTCACGGGCGTGTCATGAACAAGCGGGGCCGACGGCCATGAAGGAAGTCATAGAAGAGCTTGAAGTCCGGCGGGGCCGAGCCCGCGCCGGCGGCGGCCCGAAGCGCATCGAGGCCCAGCATGCGCGCGGCAAGCTTACGGCCCGGGAGCGGCTTGAGCTCCTGCTCGACGAGGGCTCCTTCGAGGAGTTCGACATGTATGTCGAACATCGCTGCACCGAATTCGGCATGGCGGAGACGACGGTCCCCGGCGACGGCGTGGTCACCGGCTGGGGCACCATCAATGGCCGCGTCACCTACGTCTTCGCCAAGGATTTCACCGTGTTCGGCGGCTCCCTCTCGGAAGCCCATGCCGACAAGATGATCAAGATCCAGGACATGGCGCTGAAGAACCGCGCGCCCATTATCGGCTTGTTCGACGCAGGCGGCGCGCGCATCCAGGAGGGGGTGGCGGCGCTTGGCGGCTATGGCGAGGTGTTTTTGCGCAATGTGCTTGCCTCGGGCGTGATCCCGCAAATTTCGGTGATCATGGGGCCATGCGCCGGCGGCGACGTCTATTCGCCGGCCATGACCGACTTCATCTTCATGGTCAAAGACACCTCCTACATGTTCGTCACCGGTCCCGACGTGGTGAAGACGGTGACCAAAGAGGAGGTGACCGCGGAGCAGCTCGGGGGGGCGATTGTCCACACGACGAAATCGTCCATCGCCGACGGCGCCTACGACAATGACGTCGAGACCCTGTTGCAGATGCGGCGGCTGATGGACTTTCTCCCGTCGAGCAACGACTTGGGCGTGCCGGAGCTGCCGACGCGCGATCCCTGGGACCGCTGCGAATATTCGCTCGACACGCTGACCCCCGACAATCCGAACAAGCCCTACGACATCAAGGAGCTGATCCATAAGGTCGTGGACGAGGGAGACTTCTTCGAGATCCAGGCGGCCTTCGCCAGGAACATGGTAGTGGGCTTCGCCCGCATGGAAGGGCGCACTATCGGCATCGTCGCCAATCAGCCCTTGATGCTGGCTGGCGTGCTCGATTCCGACGCCTCGCGAAAGGCCGCGCGCTTCGTGCGCTTCTGCGACTGCTTCAACATCCCGATCGTCACCTTCGTCGACGTGCCCGGCTTTCTGCCGGGTACCGACCAGGAATATGGCGGGCTGATCAAGCACGGCGCGAAGCTCCTCTTCGCCTTCACCGAGGCCACCGTGCCGAAGGTGACCGTGATCACGCGGAAAGCCTATGGAGGGGCTTACGACGTGATGAGCTCAAAGCACATCAGGGGCGACGTGAACTATGCCTGGCCGTCCGCCGAGATCGCGGTGATGGGGGCGAAGGGCGCGGTCGAGATTCTCTATCGGGCAGAGCTTGGCGACGAGGCCAAGATCAAGAAGCGCATCGATGAGTACCAGAAGCGCTTCGCCAACCCCTTCGTGGCGGCGGAGCGGGGCTATATCGACGAGGTGATCCTGCCGCACGGAACACGCAAGCGCATCGCCCGGGCGCTGCAGATGCTCCGCCACAAACGCGTCGAGAACCCCTGGAAGAAGCACGACAACATTCCGCTGTAGGGCACGGTACGCGTAGATCATGGTGGTCGGAGGCGCGTTCTCACGCTAACCTCTCAAGGTTGCGAGGGGTACGGGGATGCGCGGACACCTTATAGTCGCCGTCCTTCTTTGCACGGCTCAAGTCTTGGCTTTGGCCGTCGGTGGGTCCGCGTGCGCCGAGGACCCGGCAACGCCGGTTGTCCAACCCTCCCTTTCGGCACCATCGCTGGAACCGACACTAAAACCGGCTGCGCCGGCATTAACGCCCACGGCTGAGCCCGCCGGCTCGCTTCCGCTTGCCGCCGAGGCCACGCCGGCGCCTGTGCCGGCGGATCCCGTCGTGGCCGCCATTCTCTTGAAACTTGCCGACCCCGGCTTGCGCAAGGACGCAAACCCCGACGATCTCGCCGCGCTTGCGGCCTTCTATGGGATGACGACCGGCAGCCCTTTGTGGATGACGGAGATGGGCTTCACGGCGAAGGGACAGGCGGCCCTGTTCGAGATTGAGAAGGCGGACGATTGGGGCCTTTCCGCTGCGGCCTTCGAGTTGCCTCAAGCGGGCGACCTGCCGGCGAGCCTGGAGGCCCAGGCCCTCGCCGAGATCAAGCTCGATCTCGCCATTCTGAAATATGCCCGCTTTGCTCGCGGCGGTCGCCTGAACCCGTCCAAGATCAGCGATCTGTTCGACCAGGTGCCACCCTTGCGCGACCCGAAGACGGTGATGTCCGAGATCGCGGCGGCGGACGCGCCAGACGCCTATCTCCGGTCGCTGCATCCCAAGCACGAGCAGTTCGAGCGCCTGCGCCAGGCGCTGCTAGCAGCCCGCGCTAGGGTCGATGCCGGCGGGAAGCCCGCCGCCAATGCGGTGGAGATCCGGCGGCTCATCATCAACATGGAGCGCTGGCGCTGGATGCCGGAAGACCTCGGAGCGGTCTACGTCTGGAACAACTCCCCGGAGTTCATGCTGTACGTGGTGAAGGACGGGAAGACGATCTACTCGGACAAGACTCTCGTCGGCACGATCGGATACGCGACGCCCGTCTTCTCCGCCGACATGAAGACTATTGTCTTCAACCCCGATTGGATCGCGCCCGAGACGGTCGTGACAGAGAACCTGCTACCGCCGTTGCGCAGCGAGAACTACTCGATCCTCAAGATTCACAAGCTCTCGGTGAGCTACCAAGGCAATCCCGTTAACCCGACCAAGGTCGACTGGGGCCGCGTCAACATTCTCAATTATACCTTCAGCCAGAAGGCGGGACCCGACAACGTTCTCGGCAAGGTGAAATTCCTGTTCCCCAACAAGCATACCGTCTACATGCACGACACGCTTCCGGTCAGGCGCAAATACTTCCAAAAGCCGATGCGCGCGATCGGGCATGAATGCGTGCGCATGGAGAAGCCCGACAAGTTCGCCGAGGTCCTTCTTGCAGAAGACAAGGGATGGCCAGCAGGTCAAGTCCAGGACCTGCTCGATCACTCGACGAACAGCCCGGTCACGATCGACCACGAGATACCGGTGCATATGACCTATTTCACGGCGGTGGTGGATGAGGCGGGCAAGGTCGCGACCTTCGTCGACCTCTACGGGCTCGACAACAAGCTCGCCACCGCGCTGTTCGGCAACGCCACGGGCTTTCCTCTGCCGCCCCCGGAACCCAAGCGGCCGCAAGGGGAGGAGGCGGACGCGTCTTCGCTCGCGAACCGGACTGCAACCAGCAACGATATTGCTGGCTCGCTGCAAGGCTTCGCCGGCGATTAGCGCGAGGCGTCCCTGTGGCCTTCATCCAGTGACGGCGCTTCACCAATCCCTTCGTGGCGGCGAACGGGGCTATATCGATGAGGTGATCATTCCCCACTCGACGCGGCCCCCACCTCCCTCCGACGCTCGCGATCATTGCTGGTGGCGAAGAGCGACAAGCGTGATAAAACCCATCTCCAAATTAAGAGGGATCCGGGGATGACGTGTTATCGCGTAAGACCGCCTGCCGCCTTTGTTTTGATCCTTTGTTTCGTCTGCTCTGCGCAGTCAGGGGCCTGGGCGCAGACAGCGCCTATCACCAAAGATATGCAGACCTATTGCGTCAATGATTATAAGAAGTTCTGCGGAGACTACGGGCTCCAAACCAAGGCTCTGACCAACTGCATGATGCGGGCCGGCCCAGGCCTATCCCCGGCATGCGTCAATGCGCTGGTTGCAGCGGGGCAGGTCTCGCAAGCCCAAGTGGATCGTATCAAACAACAGGTGAAAGGTCGAAAAGAGGCCGGCCTCGGTAATTAGTGTTGGCTGATACTTGATCCGACAACTAGTTGCGCCCTGGCACGAGCCGTCACATCCCTTTTGGGGCGCGGGAGGCGCAGGCTTCGCTTTCAAATCTGCGCTCTGCTCGACCAGGAACAAGGAAACCCTGATCATGAAAAGAATTATCTGCTTGGGCGTATTTGTTGCCCTGACACTTACGGGCAATGCCGCCTTCGCCGCCGATGCTTGCGCCAAGCTGACGGTGACGGGCCACCCCCAATATCCGGTAATCGCTTACAAGGATGGGGACCGCATCGCCGGCGCCGCGCCGATGCTCGTCAAGGCTATCGCCAATGACCTCAAGATCCCCGTTAAATCAAAATTCACCGGGTCTTGGTCTGATGCCCAGGCGGCAACGCGCGAGGGCAAAGCCGACATGATAGTCGGCATCTACTATAACGACGAGCGGGCCACTTATCTCGATTACGTCCAGCCGGCGTTTGTTTATGACCCCGTGGTCGTCTTTGTGGTCAAAGGCAAGGAATTCCCCTTCACCGATCAGGAGGACCTGATCGGCAAGAAGGGCGTCACCAACCACGGCGAAAGCTACGGCACCGAATTCGATGCCTTTATCCAAGAGAAGCTGACGCTCGCTCGCAGCAACGGTATCGACGAGGCATTCAACGACCTTTTGTCCGGCAAGGCCGACTACATGATCGCCGGCTACTATCCAGGTCTCGCCGAAGCGGCCAAATTGGGGGTCAAGGACCAAATCGAGGCGCTGAACCCTGCGCTGCTCTCCGCCGAAATGTTCGTCGCCTTCTCAAAGAAGTCACCCTGCCGCTCTTTGGCTCCGGAATTCGGACAAGGCATAACGGCGATGACGACGGATGGCCGCTTCAATAAAATGTTGACCGATGCGATCGTCGCTTGGGACAATGCCCAACAGCCAAAGAAGTGACGCTCCAGTCCTGCTAGTGCCGCCTTCTTCAAATGTCCGCTGGTTGCACAAAGCTGAAACTTATCCCCGCCTCCAAAACCGCATCTATCCTGCATCCACCTCGTCCACCGAAGGGGCGCTTCGCGAGGCGTGTGTAGAGGCGGGACGAGATGCGGCGCCTACGGGTCTGGTTCGCAAGCCAGACGCTCGGGCGGTGCCAGGGTTCCGCCCGGAGGTGCTAGGGCCTCCTGCCAGGAGCTGGCTGACGACCTGAGGCGGCGGCATCATCCCGAAAAGTTGCGAGACTTCGGACAAGATGATGCGTCAAAGACAAAGACCGCTGACCTCACGCGAAAGCGCGGCCCGGTGATCGCATAAACGCCGCTCATGGCGCGCCGAGAGGCGCCCGCGCGTTCTCGAGGACGCGAGCCAAATGGACTTGCGCTTTTCGGCGCGCCATCCCCCTCGTCATGCGCGAGGAGGGACGTGCAGCAAGCCCCGGACGCTTGATCCGCGTCGCGGCAAGAGAGCGCATGTCTGTGCTTCACTCCCGTAATTTCGGCGCTATCGGAAATCGGATATCGTCGAGCGCGGCAATGTGAGTGCCATCAAGCAGGCCAGAGCAGCAAGGGTTGCTAACAGGGATGCGGAAGGCTCTACGCGCCATGGTGTTTGGGCTGCTGGCGGCAACCACGGCACAGGCCGAGCCCGCGACGTGGCTCGCGATGAGCAAGACCGCCATGTCAATCACCGGAGACATTGTGCTTGACGACTATCGCCTCACCTTCGCCAATGGCAAAAGCCTCGATCTGGAGCCCTATGAGATGGCGCGCGAAGGCGACTGGTCGGCCTCGGGGGACGTCATCTCGGGCGACGTGTTCAAAATCGAGCCGCCGGCCAATCTGAAACTCCTTCACGGCAATTCGTTCTGCGCCGCGCCGGCGACCTATGTGGTGCTTTGGACGCCGGGGGAAAGCGAGCTCACGCTCAACATCTATAGCGGCGACGCGGCGCCGACGGGCACCCGCGATGTCGATGCGCTATGCGCCACCTATTCCTATGAGGAGCGTTGAGGCGACGTGTCTTTAACGCATGATCTTATCCGAGAAGTCTGCAACCTTTCGGGATCACGCTTTACGCGTCCTGCCAATAGGGCTTGGCGCGAAGCCGCTCGAGCCAGGCATTGATGTTCTCGTAGCGGCTGATGTCGAATTTGAGGATGGCAGGCGCGGTATCGAGCCGCGGGCCGATCCGAAAATCCACCACGCTGAGGGGACCGACAATGTAGTCGCGGCCCTCGAGCTGCCTGTCAAGCACCGGCAGAAAGCGTTCGAGGCGCGCGTGAGCGTCGGCGATGATGCCGGGGTCGTTGCCCGGCTGGTTGAAAACCTTCGGCTTGATCAGAAGCTCCCAGGCGATCGCGTCGATGGCGGCTTCGGGACCACCGACCCACCAGCAGATCCATTGATCGACGAGCGCTTGGGCTTTGGGCTCGGCGCCGGCCAGCGCCCGCTCGGGGCGTTTGGCCGCGAGATATTTCAGGATCGCGGGCGACTCCCAGAGGACGAAGCCGTCCTCCTCGAGGGTTGGGATGCGCCCATTCGGGTTCTTGGCGAGGTAATCGCTGCTACGGGTCTCGCCGATGCGCGGATCGCGGGGCACCTTGTGCAACGGAATGTCGAGCTCGGCCGCCAGCAGCCGCACCTTACGCGCATGGGGAGAAGGTTGGAGCTCATAAAGGGTGATGGTTATGGCCCCTTATACGGCCGCGGGCGGCGTTGGCCAAGTTGGCCCCTTGCGGCTCAATTCAACTCCGCGTCATTGGACGATTGTCGTAGTTTGCAAACGCGGCCGAGGCTGCTATCCCCTTTATTCCCCCGCTTGGCGGGCGCAATTTTGCCCTCTGCAATGGCTAGGGTCGGCCTACGGGGACGCGTCCGCCTCGAACGCGATCCGACAACAGCAACACCATGATCAAACGCTTTCTCATTGCCGCCATTCTCGTCGCCCTGTTTCTGGGCGGGGTGGGCTATTTCAATCTCGTCTTCAAGCCGAAGATGATCGGCGAATTCATGGCGAAGATGGCCCCGCCGCCGGCCACCATCACCGCCAAGCGGGCAGGGACGCAGAGCTGGGTCGACCGGGTGCAGTCGATCGGCACGCTGATCGCCATCGAAGGCGTCGATGTGGCGCCGCAGGTCGGAGGCATCGTCAAGCAATATTTCTTCGACAGCGGCAACAACGTGGAGATGGGCGCGAAGCTCGTCGAGCTCGACACCTCGGTTGAAGAGGCGGACCTTGTGAGCAATCGAGCGATGCTGGTCGACGCCGATGCCGATTTGGCGCGCCAGTCAAGCCTCGTCAAGAAGGGGTTCCTCTCGCAATCCGCCCTCGATGCGACGATCGCCAAACGCGACTCCGCAGCGGCGGCCGTGCAACGCATGGAAGCTCTCATTGCCCAAAAGAACATCAAGGCGCCCTTTGCCGGCAGGCTCGGCCTGCGTCGCGTGGAGAAGGGGCAGTATCTATCGCCCGGTCAGGCACTCGTCTGGCTGCAGTCGCTCGATCCCATCTGGATCGACTTCCCTGTGCCGGAGGGCGATGTCGGCAAGTTGAGGGTAGGGCACGTCATCGAGCTCACGGTCGGCGCTTATCCGGGCCAGGTGTTCAAGGGCGAGATCGAGGCCTTCGACGCGCGCGTGGCGCAGGACACGCGCACCCTCATGGTGCGCGGCAAGCTGCCCAATGCCGACCATAAGCTCTTGCCCGGCATGTTCGCCAATGCGGCGGTGCTGGAGGGCGAGCCGAAACAGCTCGTGACGGTGCCGCGGACCGCGTTGACCTACGGGCTCTATGGCGACAGCGTCTGGGTGGTGAAGGAGGGACCGCCCGCGCCGGAAAAGACCGCAAGCGCGGGCGAGGTCACGGTCTCTCCGCCGCAGCTCACGGTCGAGCGCCGCTTCGTGCGCGTCGGTCCGAGCCAAGGCGATAACGTCGCCATCCTCGAAGGCGTGCAGGCGGGCGAGCAGGTGGTGACCAGCGGTCAGCTCAAGCTGCATCCGGACGCGGCCGTCAAGATCGACAACTCGCAGCCTTTGACGCCTTCCGCCGAGCGGCCGAAGCAGTAGCTCCCAATGTCCTTCACCGATATCTTCATCAAGCGTCCGGTGCTTGCCACGGTGGTGAGCCTGCTCATCCTGCTGATCGGGGCTCAGGCCGGCTTCAAGCTGCCAATCCGGCAATATCCCGAGCTCTCCAACACCACCATCACCGTCACCACGACCTATCCCGGCGCCAATGCGGATCTCATCCAGGGCTTCATCACCGTGCCGATCCAGCAGGCGGTGGCGAGCGCCGAGGGGATCGACACGCTGGTGGCCTCGTCGACGCAAAATGTGAGCACCATCACGCTCAATCTGAAGCTCGACGCCGATCCGGACCGCGCGATGACGGACGTGCTGTCCAAGGTCGCGCAGGTGAAGGGGATACTGCCGCGCGAGGCGGACGATTCGATCGTCACCAAAAAGACGGGCGAGGGCTACGCGCTCATGTACCTGTCGTTCAACTCCAAGGTGATGAACGGCTCGCAGATCAGCGACTACCTCAATCGCGTGGTGCGGCCCAAGCTGCAGACCATCGAGGGCGTGGCCAATGCGGAGATCCTGGGCGGACAGGTCTTCGCCATGCGCATCTGGCTTGACCCGGACCGCATGGCCGCGCTCGGCGTCACGCCGCTCGATGTGCGCACTGCGCTCGCCAGCAACAACTTCACCTCGGCGCCTGGCCAGGTGAAGGGCGATTTCGTGCAGACCAATATCGACGCCAAGACCTCGCTCGACAATCCTGCCGCCTTCGGTCGCCTCGTGGTGTTGAACCGCGGCGACGCGCTGATCCGCTTGAGTGATGTCGCCGAGATCGAGCTCGGCCCGCAAAGCTCCAATTCCTCGTCAGTGTTTGATGGGCTGAAGGCCGTGTTCATCGGCGTCTACGCCACGCCTACCGCCAACCCGCTCACGGTGATCTCCAATGTGCGCAAGGCGGTGCCGGAGATCCAGCGCGAGCTGCCTCCGGGGCTCGAGGCGGCCGTCGCCTATGACGCCACCAATTTCATCCGGGCTTCGCTCTGGGAGGTGGTGAAGACCTTGAGCGAGGCGGCGATCATCGTCGTGGTGGTGATCTTCCTGTTCCTCGGCAATCTCAGGTCGACCATCATCCCGATCATCACCATCCCGCTGTCGCTCATAGGCGTGCTCGGGCTCCTGCTTGCGCTCGGTTATTCCATCAATCTGATGACGCTGCTCGCCCTCGTGCTCGCCATCGGGCTCGTGGTCGACGACGCCATTGTCGTGGTGGAGAACATCTATCGGCATATTGAGGAAGGGAAGCGGCCGTTCGAGGCGGCGCTGCTCGGCGCCCGCGAGATCGTCTACCCGATCATCGCCATGACCATCACGCTCGCCGCGGTGTTTGCGCCGATCGGATTCGTCTCGGGGCTTACCGGCGCCTTGTTCAAGGAGTTCGCCTTCACCCTTGCCGGCGCGGTGCTCGTGTCCGGCGTGATCGCGCTGACGCTGTCGCCGATGATGTGCTCGCGCCTGCTCAAGGCCTATAACGGGGGAGGGGGCGGCCGGTTCACGCGCTTCCTCGACCGCATGTTCGATGGGCTGAGGCAGCGCTATCAGCGGAGGCTGCACGGTACGCTAAACTATCGGCCGGTGACCTTGCTCGTGCTTGCCGGCCTGATCGCCGGAACCGGCCTCATGTATATGACCACGCCGAAGGAGCTCGCGCCGGAGGAGGACCAAGGCATTCTCTTCACTCTGGTGAAGACGCCGCAATACGCCAATCTCGACTATCTCGAGGACGCCACCCAGCAGCTCTACAAAGTCTACAGCACCGTGCCCGAGAAGGACCACGTGTTCACGATCAACGGCATGGGAGATGTGCATCAGGCCTTCGCCGGCATCCTGCTCAAGCCCTGGGGCGAGCGGACGCGCAATCAGAAGGCCGTGCTACAGGAGCTGTCGCCGCGGATCAACAGCCTGCCGTCGGCGCTCGCGCTTGCCTTCTCACCACCGGCTTTGCCGGGCTCCACGGGCGGACCGCCGGTGCAATTCGTCATCACCACGACGCGGGACTTCCGCGAGTTGGCGGACGTGCTCGCCGATTTCGAGAAATCGGCGCGGGAGAGCGGGCTCTTCATTTTCACCGATTCGGATCTCCGCTTCGAGACGCCGCAGATCGAATTCCATATCGATCACGACAAGGCGAACCGGCTCGGCATCTCCATGGCGGATATCGGCGCGTCGCTGGCGACCCTGCTCGGTGGGAACTACGTCAATCTGTTCGATCTCTACGGGCGGGGCTACCGGGTCATCCCGCAGGTGCCGCGTGACTATCGGCTGAACGAGAGCTGGCTCACGCGCTATCAGATCCGCACGGCCTCGGGCACACTGGTGCCGCTGTCGAACGTCGCGTCCTTGACGAGGACGGTGCAGCCGAACGCGCTCACCAACTTCCAGCAGCTCAATTCGGCGACGCTCTCGGCGGTGCCGTTCCCAGGCCGCACCGTGGGCGAGGCGATTGCCTTTCTGAAGCAGAAGGCCGAGAGCTTCCCCGAAGGCTTCTCCTATGACTTCCAGGGGGAAAGCCGGCAGTTCGTGCAGGAGGGCAACACGCTCGTCTACACCTTCGTGTTCGCGCTGATCGTGATTTTCCTCGTGCTCGCTGCCCAATATGAGAGCTTCCGCGACCCGTTCATCATCCTGATCGCGCTGCCGACCTCGATGTTCGGGGCGCTGATCCCGCTCAACGCGGGGCTCGCCACGATCAATATCTATACGCAGATCGGGCTCGTCACCCTGATCGGGCTTATCTCCAAGCACGGCATCCTGATGGTGGACTTCGCCAACAAGCTGCAGGTGGAGCGGGGCTTCAGCCGACGCGAGGCGATTGAGCAGGCGGCCGCCATCAGGCTCCGGCCCATTCTGATGACGACGGCGGCCATGGTCGTGGCCATGGTGCCGCTCCTGATCGCGAAGGGCGCGGGCGCCGCGAGCCGCTTCGATATCGGCGTGGTGATCGCGGCGGGCATGACCATCGGCACGCTGTTCACGCTGTTCGTCACGCCTGCGGTCTATACCTTCCTCGCCAAGGACTACCAAAAGGCCCGGGCGAAGGCCGCCGAGCAGGCCAATAAAACGGAGGCTTCTGAGGCTGTTCCCTCTCCGACACCGGCTATGGCCGAGGCTTCGGCGGTCGCCAAAGCCGAGGAGGCGTCTCATGCCGGGGACGGCCCCTCGATTCACCCCGAAAGCGCGCATGCGCCCCGGGAGGGGGGTCATTCCGCCGAGGTCCTGGCCTTCAGCTCGGCGGCAGCGGCTGCCACCGCCGTCACCTCCGGGCAGGAGATCTCGTGGCAAAAGGCCGGCCGGCGGCCGCGCGCACGGAAGCCGCTCACCCCTGCGGCGGAGTAATCGGCCGGTTTACTCCCTCTCAACGAGCCTCTAGAAGAGCCCAGCAGAACCGGGGCCCCTCGACCATGTTTGCCAAGCTTCTCATCGCCAATCGGGGAGAAATCGCCTGCCGCATCATGCGGACGGCGAGGCGGCTCGGCATCGCCACGGTCGCGGTCTATTCGGACGCGGACCGCGACGCTCTCCATGTCGACATGGCCGACGAGGCGGTCCGGATCGGTCCGGCCGCGGCCTCCCAATCCTATCTCGACGTCGCCAAGATCATCGCCGCCGCCAAGGAGACGGACGCCGAAGCCATCCACCCGGGCTATGGCTTTCTCTCGGAGAACGCCGCCTTTGCGCGGGCCTTGGCCAAGGCCGGCATCGTCTTCGTCGGCCCGAACGTCAAGGCGATCGAGGCCATGGGCGACAAGATCGAATCGAAGAAGCTCGCGGCCAAGGCCAAGGTCTCGACGGTTCCGGGCCATCTCGGCGTGATCAAAGACGCCAAGGAGGCGATCAAGATCGCCGACGCGATCGGCTATCCGGTGATGATCAAGGCGTCCGCCGGCGGCGGCGGCAAGGGCATGCGCATCGCGTATGCGCGGAAAGAGGTGGAGGAGGGCTTCGCCTCGTCGCAATCCGAGGCAAAATCGAGCTTCGGCGACGACCGCGTGTTCATCGAGAAATATATCGAGGAGCCTCGCCATATCGAGATCCAGGTGCTTGGCGATAAGCATGGCAACGTGATCCATCTCGGCGAGCGCGAGTGCTCCATCCAGCGGCGCAATCAGAAGGTCGTGGAGGAAGCGCCGAGCCCGTTCATCGACGCCAAGACGCGGGCCGCCATGGGGGCTGAAGCCGTGTCGCTCGCCAAGGCCGTTGGCTACGATTCGGCCGGCACCGTCGAGTTCATCGTCGACAAGGACCGCAATTTCTATTTCCTCGAGATGAACACGCGGCTGCAGGTCGAGCATCCGGTGACCGAGCTCGTCACCGGGCTCGATCTCGTGGAGGAGATGCTCAAGGTCGCCGCGGGCGAGAAGCTCACGCTCAAGCAGAAGGACGTGAAGCTCTCAGGCTCGGCCGTCGAGGTGCGCGTCTATGCCGAGGACCCGACGCGGAACTTCCTGCCCTCGACCGGGAGGCTCATCCGCTATCGGCCGCCGAAGCTCGGTACCACCGGTGGCGTCACCACCCGACTCGACTCGGGCGTGGAGGAGGGGGGCGAGATTTCGGTCTATTACGACCCGATGATCGCCAAGCTCGTGACTCATGCGCCGAAGCGGCTCGAGGCGATTGAGCATGTGGGGGAGGCGCTTGACGCCTTTGCAATTGACGGCTTCCGTCACAATATTCCCTTCCTTGCCGTGCTCATGCGTAACGAGAGGTGGATGGAAGGACGGCTCTCCACCCGCTTCATCGCCGAAGAATTTCCGGACGGCTTCAAGCCGCCTTTGCCGGACGGACCGGAGCGGGACGCCATCGTTGCCGTTGCCGCCACCATCGATCACATGAGCAATCAGCGCCGCCGCGCCATCACCCTGCAGATGCATGGCGAACCAGTGCAATTTGCCGAGACGCGCATCGTCGAGCTTGGAGGAACGAGCGAGAAGGTCACTGTAGGGGGTGGGATGGACGGTCCATTCACAGTCACCTTCAGCGCTCCGGGCAATGCCCTACCGCGGCGAGTGAGCCTTGAATCCTCCTGGTGGTTCGGCGATCCGGTCTGGGAGGGATCGATCCACGGCAGGCCGGCTTGGGTGCAGGTGCGCCCCATCCTCAACGGCTATCAGGTGACCTATCAGGGCGTTGAGGTGGCGGCGCGGGTGCTCACCGAGCGAGAGGCCGAGCTCATGGCGCTGATGCCGGTCAAGGAGAAGGCCGACACCTCGAAGCTCTTGCTCTGCCCCATGCCCGGCCTGGTCGTCTCCCTCGCGGTCAGCGAGGGGCAGGAAGTCCGCGCCGGCGATTCGCTTTGCATCGTCGAGGCGATGAAGATGGAAAACGTGCTCAAGGCCGAGCGCGACGGGACCGTGGCCAAGGTGCTCGCCAAGCCCGGCGACAGCTTAAATGTCGACGCCGTGATCCTCGAATTCGCTTGAGGCTAGAACCAAGCGCGAGTCCCATGACGCGCAACGCAGAACAGTGCAAGACCGTTACGGTGAGGATCGAAGGCCGAGTACAGGGCGTCTACTACCGGGCCTGGACCGATGAGAATGCGCAAGCGCTTGGACTCGACGGCACGGTGCGCAATTGCAGCGACGGTAGCGTCGAGGCGGTGTTCTCCGGCCCCGCCGACACAGTCGACAAGATGCTGAAGCGCTGTCACCAGGGTCCGCTGGATTCTCGCGTGACCAAAGTGACCGTCACAGAAGAGGGTGGCTCGGTCGCCCCCGGCTTCAAGGTGATCGGGACGAATTGGCGCTGATTGCCTTCGCGCCGAAAATTTCCTTGAAGGCGGCGCGAAGCGCGGCATCCATCCGATCCATATTGGTCTCGGCGCCAAGGGCAGCGAGGCTGGTCACCGGCGATGTCAGCCCGCAGGGCACGATGCCCGAGAAATGCTCGAGATCCGGATCGACGTTCAGGCTCACGCCGTGAAAGCTCACCCAGCGGCGAAGCCGAACGCCGATGCTGGCGATCTTCGCCTCGCCGACAAAGATCCCGATCTGGCCGTCCCGGCGCCCGCCCTCCACACCGAGGCGCGCCAGCGCGGCCATCAGCCAGTCCTCGAGCGCCAAGACGAAGGCCCGTACGTCGCGCCCGCGAAGCCCGAGATCGAGCATCACGTAAGCCACGCGCTGGCCTGGACCATGATAGGTGAAGCGCCCGCCGCGGCCGGTTCTGAACACCGGAAAGCGGGACGGATCGAGCAGCTCCTTGGGGGACGCACTCGTGCCGCCAGTGTAGATGGAGGGGTGCTCGAGGAGCCACACGGCTTCCGGCGCTCGACCGGCCAGGATCGCCTCCACGCGGGTGTCCATGGCCGCTACCGCCTCCGGGTAAGGGACGGGAGTGCGGCTGGTCAGCCAGTCCAGCTCGGGCAGGCCCCTGACGCGAGGGTCAACCAAGCGGAGGGCAGGATTTGCCAAAGGCGGCCTCGACGGTCGAAAATTGTCTTACGACTTCAAGCCTAGCCCTTTCAGGCTCGCCTTGCACCCCAGGGCCAGGTTTGCTAATGCAGCTGGGGCCCCGCCGGCCCTTGCCGCGGGGCGAGCCTTTAGCCATATCGATGGGCAGAAGCTCCGTTTGTCTTGACGCATGATCTGGTCCGAACAGTCTGCAGATCATGCTTATGCGGTCGTGGCGGAATTGGTAGACGCGCAGCGTTGAGGGCGCTGTGGGCTTAGCCCGTGGAGGTTCGATTCCTCTCGACCGCACCAGTCTCCCTCAATTTTGACTCTTTTACGGCAGAGCGGCGGGTTTCGCACCGGGCGCGGGTCTTACCGCAGCTATGGCCGGCAATTGGTGTTGAGCTGCGGGTGCGCTTGATTGAATGGGAGCAGGCTCGGCCACCGGTGGCTTTGGCACCATATGCGCAACCCGGTAGCCGCGTTTTTCAAGCTCACTGAGCAGGATCGGTAAGGCCTCTACGGTTGCGCTCTCCGTGTCGTGGAACAGGATGATGCCCTTACCCTGGCGTTGGACGCGGGCGAGCGTCCGCTTGACGATCTCGCTGGCGCTAATCTGCCGCCAATCGTCGCTGACGACGTCGCAGGAGATGATGGCGTCGCCGCGCGTTGCGAGATAGGCGTTGAGCGTTGCCGAGGCGTTTAGCCCAGGGTAGCGGAAGAACGGCGCCGCTCTCCCTCCGGAGACGTCATTCAGCACCTCAAAGCCACGGTCGATCTCCGCTTCGGCCTTATCGACCGGCAGATGCCCGAGATTGCGCGGGTGCGACCAGCTATGCGATCCGACCGTATGGCCCCGGGCCAGCACCTCTCGGGTCAGTTCCGGGTGGGCGGCAACCCATTGTCCGATCTCGAAGAAGGTGGCCTTGACGCAATATTCGTCGAGCACGTCGAGGATCCTCTCGGTCTTCTTCGGACGCGGGCCATCGTCGAAAGTGAGCACCACCTCCATGGGCGCCAGATCGATAGAGGAGGGATATTGGAGCGTGCCGAGGCGCGGGCCACCTGTCGGGTCGACCTCGATGACGCGGGAGACGCCGAGCGCCTCGGGATGACCGGAACAGGTTGAGGGCTCTGCCTCAGCCGGACCGTTGAGCAAAAGGCAAATGAGCGCGGCAAGCGCCAAGCGCAGCGGCACAGTACGCATTACACAACTCCCTGGCCGCAGCCATTTTCGGCTGGAGATTCCAGCAAAACAAGGTTTTAGTGGCGCATCCGCCGAGCCTGTTGTCGCAGGCCGGAGGCGGCAATCTCGCGAAGTATACCCCGCGCCGATTGCCGCTCCGTTACCGGCGGCGTTGCCCCAGCTGAAGCCCCTTTAGGACATGGCGATCGGACACGCGGGATGCAGGACGCCGCAGGCGAAGTTCTCTTGCGCGACGAGGAAGGGGCGTTTCGCCCTGAGTTCCTGCATGCCGTGGAAGCCGCGCTCGAGGCCGACGATGCTGGGAAGGTGCGCGAGCTCACGCTTCCGCTGCATGAGGCCGACCTCGCGGACCTGATCCAGCTGCTCCGCCCCGAGCAGCGCGAGCCCCTCATTGCCACGCTTGGCCGCGACTTCAACGCGGCGGCGCTCTCCGAGCTCGATGAGGGCGTGCGCGACCAAGTGCTGGAGGCGATGCCGAAGGAGAAGGTCGCCGAGGCGCTGCAGCAGCTCGATTCCGACGAGGCGGTCTACCTCATCGAGGACCTCGACAAACAGGATCAGTCCGACATCCTCGCGCAGCTTCCGTCGTTCGAACGCGCGGCGCTGGAGCGGAGCCTCGAATATCCCGAGGACTCCGCCGGCCGCATCATGCAAACCGATCTGATCGCTGCGCCGCCCTTCTGGTCGGTGGGGCAGACCATCGACTATATGCGCGAGACGCGGGACCTGCCCGAGCGCTTCTACGAGGTCTTCGTCGTCGACCCGGCCTTTCACCTGATCGGCTCGGTGGCGCTCGACCGCCTGCTGCGCTCCAAGCGGCCGATCAATATCGAGGCGATCACCGACCGCGACATTCATCCGGTCGCCGTCTCCTCCGACCAGGAGGAGGTGGCGCGCACCTTCGAGCGCTACAATCTGACCTCGGCGCCGGTGGTCGATCCGGATCAGAGGCTGGTCGGCGTGATCACCGCCGACGACGTGGTAGAGGTCATCCAGGAGGAGGCGTCGGAGGACATCTTGCGGATGGGCGGCGTGGCCGGCGAATCGGTCTCCGATCCGGTGTGGGAGACGACCAAACACCGCTTCATCTGGCTCTTCGTGAATCTCGGCACGGCGATCCTCGCCTCCCTCGTGATCAGCCTGTTCGATGCCACCATCGAACAGATGGTGGCCTTGGCCGTGCTGATGCCGATCGTGGCGTCGATGGGCGGCAATGCCGGGACCCAGACCATGACGGTGGCGGTGAGGGCGCTGGCCACGAAGGATTTGGGCGCGGTCAACGCCGCCCGCGTCATTGGCCGCGAGACGCTGGTGGGATTGCTCAATGGGCTCATGTTCGCGGTGATCATGGGCGTCATCGCGTTTTTCTGGTTCGGTAGCGGTCAGCTTGGGATCGTGATCGGGGCGGCGATGATCATTAATCTCTTGGTCGCGGCCTTGTCGGGCATTCTCATCCCGCTCGGGCTTAACGCGCTCGACCTCGATCCGGCCATCTCCTCGGGCGTGTTCGTCACCATGATGACCGATTGCGTCGGCTTCTTCGCCTTTCTCGGCCTTGCGGCCTTGTGGCTGAGCTAGAGGCCGGACGACCAAGCATGTTCTTCTACGTCGCCAAGGTGCTGTGGTTTCTGCTGCAGCCATCCACGCTGATCGCCCTTCTGCTCGCCTACGGCGCCATCCTGATTTGGACGGGCTGGGCGAGATGGGGGCGCCGCTTCGTGACGGTCGGTGCGGTCCTCCTGCTGCTCGTGGGCCTTTCGCCCCTCGGCAATGCTCTGATCCTGCCGCTTGAGGATCGCTTCCCTCGCGCTAATCTCGACCAGCCGCCCGCGCCCACTGGCTTCATCGTGCTGGGCGGCGCCGAGGACCGGCTGGTCGAGATCGCGCGCGGTGCGCCGGCCGTGAACGAGGCGGGCGAGCGCATCCTCGAGACGGTGGTGCTCGCGCGCAGATTCCCGGACGCGAAGATCGCGTTCAGCGGCGGCGACGCCGGCATCCTCTACAAAGCCGACAGCGAGGCGGCTGGGGCGGCGAACCTGCTCACGGGCATGGGCGTTGCGCGGGACCGGCTGATCCTGGAAGCGAGCTCTCGCGACACCTACGAGAACGCGATCTATTTGAAGGCCGAGCTCGGCAGGCTAGGCCTGCTCGGCGCAGGTCGACGCTGGGTGCTGATCACCTCGGGCTTTCACATGCCGCGGGCCATGGGGGCCTTCCGCCGAGCGGGCTTGGAGGTCGAGCCCTGGCCGGTGGACTACCGGACGGTTGGGGAGGCGGATCTCACCCGTCCCTTCGACAAGGTCTCGGAGGGCTTGCGGCGGGTGGACATGGCTGCCCATGAATGGGTCGGCTTGCTCGCCTATTGGCTCGCGGGGCGGAGTGGGGAGCTTTTCCCTGCACCCGCGCCGGTGGGGGGCTGCGATTTGGCTGCTAGCCGACCCGGCAACCCTGGAGCGCCCCCATGTCGATCCAATCCTTAAGATAGATGGCGGCACGGAGTTCGGCGTCGGCGTCTCCGCCAAAGGTCGCGACCATCTCGCAGAGCACGCCGGAACGCGTGGCGGCAACGGCCTCGTCCCACATCATCGCCTCCTCCGGGCCAAGGGGCCGGAAGCGCGCCCTCACCTCCTGCCGCCAGACGAGGATGGCTTGCGGCTCCGGCAGCAAGCGCGCCTTGGGCGGCGCGGTCGCTTCGCGCAACGCCGACCAGATATCGGCCGCATTGGTCACGAAGGTGAGGCGGAAGGCCGTGGGGTGCGGCGTGAAGACGAGGCTTGGCCAATCCTGCGGCGCGATTTGGGCAAGCTCGGCCAAGCCCAGCGGCTCCGCATCTGGCCCGTCGAAGACATCAGCAAGCGCCTTCTCGAGGCCCGCGATCTCGGCAAGCTCGGGATGGCTCGCAAGCCCCGCGTCCCGTTTCAGGAAAACTGGAACGTGGCGGCCGAAATCCCGCACGCTCCGTTGGTCGGAGGGGTTGGTGGCAATATAGGACGTGGCCAGTTTCGCGAAGCCCGCATCGCCGAGATAGGCACGGAGTTGCTCATAGTCTTTGCCCAGCACCTCGGCGAGACGCAGGACATAAGCATTGCGATAGACGCCGAAGAGCACCTTCCGCCCTTCCTTGTCGCTGTCCTTGATCGCCGCCAGGATGGCGTCGTCGCCGGCAAGAATGCCCTGCTGGAAACCTTCCTGCAGCTCTTTGAGGCTGGTCATTCGGCGGCTTCGAGGCGGGGCTGCCCATGCGTGGGTTCCCCACGAGTGGGTTCCCCAGCGCCTCACGCGCAATTCCCCGCGCGTGATCGAGCTCGTCCACGAGCTCGGCCAGGGGCGGAATGTTGTCGTCGCGCTCGATCATGGTCGAGACCGGGCCGAAATGGGCGACCGCGGCGCGATAAAGCTCCACACCTCGTCGCAGACCGGATGGTCATGGGTGTCGATGATGTGGCTCTCCTCGTGGCTGTGGCCGGCCACATGAAATTGTACGACGCGGTCGCGCGGCACGCCGTTTAGGAAATCGCCCGCGACGAAGCCGTGATTGAAGGCGCTTACATAGAACGCTGTTCCCGCCAACGGGCGCGCCGCAATCGGCGGTTAGCCAGTGGCTGCGAATCCAACACTCCGTCATCCTCGCTTGACGGCGTAATGAGTTTTCGAGGGTCGGCGGCGTCCAGGTGAAGGGGATGGGATCATTGTTTGTCTCCGCGACGAAGCGGTTGATAGCGGCCTGGAGATCGACGACTGAGCGGAAGACGCCGCGCTTTAGTCGCCGCTTGGCGAGTTTGGCGAAGAATCCTTCGACAGCGTTGAGCCACGAGCACGAGGTGGGCGTGAAGTGGAAGGTGAAGCGTGGATGCCGGTCGAGCCATCGACGCACCTTCGGATGCTTGTGGGCGGCATAGTTGTCGAGGATCACGTGCACGATCTTTCCGGCCGGCACCTGCGCCTCAATACCGTTCAGGAAGCGGATGAACTCCTGGTGACGATGGCGCTGCATGCCCGAGGACGTCAAGAGCAGCGAACAGCGTCGTCGTGCCGTGGCGCTTGTAGTCGTGGGTCATCGTGCTGGCACGGCCCTTCTTCATCGGTAGGCCCGGCTGGGTGCGGTCGAGCGCCTGGATTTGCGACTTCTCATCGACCGAAAGCACGATGGCATGAGCGGGCGGATCGACATAGAGCCCGACGACGTCGCGCAGCTTGTCGATGAACTTCGGGTCGTTGGAGAGCTTGAAGTGCTGGACCCGATGCGGCTGAAGACCGTGCGCACGCCAGATGCGTTGGACCGAACTCGCACTGATACCGACCGCTTTTGCCATCATGGCGGCAGTCCAGTGGGTCGCCTCGGCGGGCGGATCGGTCTGAATGAGTACAACCACACGTGCGGCGATATCCGACCCAAGCGGCTTGATGCGCGAGGGTCGCGTCTTATCGCGCAGGAGCCCGTCGTAACCTTCCTGCATGAAGCGTTCCTGCCAGCGCCAGACACAGGTCTTCGACTTACCGGTCTGGCGCATGATCTCATTGGTGCCGATGCCGTCTGTGCTCAACAGCACGATCGCGGCCCGCCAGACATGCTTATGCGGCGCATTGCGATCCCGTACGAGCGCCTCCAGACGGCGGCGATCCCCGGGCATGAGAGTAATGGAAATTCCAGTTCGCATGCGCCAGACTCGCATGCGTCGAATCCGGTGGGAATCCTCTTCGGGATTCAAATGTCAGATTTGATCCACTAGGATAGCGCTCCGATGACCTCCCTAGAAGGTGCGCTTTAGACGAATGACCGTCCATCTCGTCAAACTCTGTGTCGGGGTCGACACGGTGCAGGAGCTCAAGGCGTGGCAGACCGAGAGGCTGAAACAGCTCGGCCGAGCGCGGCAAAACGTCGAGCTTTGTCATCGCACCCTGCAGACGCCGCGGCGAGGCGCTGAGCTGCTCGACGGTGGATCGCTCTATTGGGTGATCAAGGGTTTCATTCTCGTCCGCCAGCGCGTGCTCGAGCTCAAGCCAGACGTGAAGGATGACGGCACCGCCTGTTGTGCCATCGTGCTCGATCCGGAGCTCGTGGCGACGCGGGCGCAAGCGCGGCGCGCCTTCCAAGGCTGGCGTTACCTGTCCGTGACCGACGCACCGACCGATATGCGGGTCGTCGAGGCGGAGGATGAAGAGATGCCGAAGGCGATGCGCGCCGATCTGCGCGAGCTTCGCCTCATTGAGTTTTAGGCGCCGTTGGAACGTTGTCGATCAGCCTGGTCTTGCCGAGATGGACGGCGCCGAGCACGCGCGCCGGTCCCTTGATCGGACCGGAGAGCGGGGCGAGCGTCTCCGGATCGCGGATCGCCACATAGTCCACGCGGAAGCCTTTGGCCTCCAGCTTGAAGCGGCCGGACTCGGCGGCGTCGTCGCAGCCTTGGCCTTGCGCCAAACCCGCGGCCACGTCACTCAGGATCTGGAACAGGAGGGGGGCGGCCTGCCGCTCGGCCGGAGCGAGGTAGAAGTTGCGCGAGGACAGCGCGAGCCCGTCAGCCTCGCGGACGATGGGCCCCCCGACGATCCGCACGGGGATGTCGAGATCGCGCACGAGGCGCTTGATCAGCAGCAGCTGCTGGTAGTCCTTCTCCCCGAACACCGCCACGTCCGGGGCGCATTGCAAGAGGAGCTTGGTCACGACCGTGGCCACGCCCTCGAAATGATTGGGCCGTGCGGCGCCGCACAAATCGTCGGTGAGACTCGGCTGGTTCACCTGCGTGGCGAAACCAGGCGGGTACATCTCGGCTGTTTCCGGAATGTAGACGAGGTCGGCGCCGGCTTTGGCGAGCTTCTCGACGTCGCCCGACTCATCGCGCGGATAGCGCGTGAAATCCTCTCGCGGCCCGAACTGGATTGGGTTGACGAAGATGGAGGTGAGGACGCGGTTTGCATGGCTCTTGGCGATGGCGATCAGGGACAGATGGCCGGCATGAAGCACGCCCATGGTAGGGACGAGCGCGATGGTCTCGCCGGCCTTCCGCCATTTGGCGAGTTGCGCCCTCAAATCCTGCACCGTGCGCACAATGGTGATGCTTTGAGCCATCAGAGTCCGCCGCTTCTGGCAGCCGGTGACGATAGCAGCCCTAGGCGGCCGAGGCCAATTGCACCGAAGCGCTTGAGTTGGCTTTGCCCCGGCGATGACAATATGCGGCCGCAAGCGGCCGCGTCTCGAAGGATGAGGCCCGAAGGACTAGACTGGCCGCATGGGCGAACCGAAACCGCATATCGGTGCAGCATTCACCAGGCCGAGTCGCGCCGCGATCAGCGAGGCGCTGCTCGCGGATGAAGGCGAGCTCGTCGCGGCGCTGATCGAAAAGGCGCAGGTCAGCGCGGCGGAGCGGCGCGACATCGCGCGCCTGGCCGAGCGGCTGGTGCAGGCGGCGCGGGCAGGGCGGTCCGAATCGGGTGGCGTCGATTCCTTCCTGCATGAATACGGGCTTTCAAGCCGGGAAGGCGTGCTTCTGCTCTGCCTCGCCGAGGCGCTGCTCCGTATTCCCGATGCCTTGACCGCCGACCGACTGATCGCCGGCACCATCGGCAGCGGCGACTGGGCGCGGCATCTCGGCCATTCCAGCTCGCTCCTGGTCAACGCCTCGACCTACGGGCTGATGCTGACCGGGCGCGTCGTCGATTGGGGCGCGGGCGAGGGCAACGACCTTGGCAGTATGGTCCAGCGCCTGATAGCGACAAGCGGCGAGCCGGTGATCCGCCAGGCGCTGCGCCAGGCGATGCGCATCCTCGGAGGCCAATTCGTGCTTGGCCAGACCATCGAGCAGGCGCTCGGCCATGCCGAGGATGAGGCGCGGGCTGGCTATCGCTTCTCCTTCGACATGCTGGGCGAGGCCGCGCGTACGAGCGAAGACGCGGAACGCTATGCAGCGCGCTATCAAGAGGCGGTCGAGGCCATAGAGGCATGGGCCGGGCCTCCGCCCGCGCGGACGGACGAGGAGCTGCGCACTAGGCCCGGTCTGTCGGTCAAGCTGTCGGCGTTGCATCCACGTTATCAGCCATCGCAAGAAGCGCGCCTACGGGCCGAGCTGTTGCCGCGCCTGAAAGAGCTCGCTTCGACGATGCGGGAAGCCTGGCTGTCGCTCACCATCGACGCCGAGGAGCAAGACAAGCTCGATCTCAGCCTTGGGCTCTTCGAGCCCCTCCTGACCGATCCCGCGCTGCAAGGCTGGAACGGGCTCGGGCTCGCGGTACAGGCCTATGGCAAGCGCGTGCTTCCCCTCATCGCCTCGCTTGCTGAGAGCGTTGCCAGGAGTGGCCGGCGCATTCCGGTGCGACTGGTCAAGGGCGCCTATTGGGACAGCGAGATCAAATGGGCGCAAGACTCGGGGCTTGCCGGCTATCCGGTGTTCACCCGAAAGGTCAACACGGATGTCGCCTACCTTGCCGCGGCGCGGGCGCTGCTCGCACGGCCTGAGCTCTTCTTTCCGCAATTCGCCACCCACAACGCCCATACCATCGCCGCCATCGCCGTGCTCGGCGACGATGCGCCTTACGAGTTCCAGCGCCTCTATGGCATGGGTGAGGCGTTGCATCGGGAGGTGGTGCGGCCAGAGACGTTGGGCAAGCCCTGCCGCATCTACGCGCCGGTCGGCGGGCACAAGGACCTGCTCGCTTATCTGGTGCGCAGGCTGCTCGAGAACGGCGCCAACACCTCGTTCGTCAATCGGCTCGCCGACGACGAGGCGCCGATCGCCGCCATCATTGCCGATCCCGTGGAGAAGGCAGCCAAGCTCAAGCCCAAAGCGAATCCGTTGATCCCGATCCCGCCGAACCTCTACGCGCCGGAACGGCGCAACAGTTTGGGTTTGCCGCTCTGGGACGGATTTGTCCGCGAGCCTTTGCTCAACTCCATCGAACAGGCGCTGGCAGTTCCAGCCGAGGCTGGCCCGATCGTCTGTGGAGAGGCGGTGAGGGGCGGGGAGGTGGTCGCGATCACCTCGCCGCATGATCGGCGCGTGATGGTCGGCGCCTGCCGCACTGCCGATGCGGAGGCCATCGACACGGCGCTCGCGGCCGCCAAGGTGGCCTCCCGGGAGTGGGACGCCCGAGGGGGCGAAGCTCGCGCAGAGTTGCTTGAGCGCACCGCGGATTTGTTCGAGGCAGACCGTGCCGCGCTGATGGGGCTGATGGTGCGGGAGGCGGGCAAGACGCTCGCCAACGCCCAAGGTGAGTTGCGCGAGGCGGTCGACCATCTGCGCTACGCGGCGGTGGAGGCGCGCCAAAGTTTCGCCGCTCCGCTTCCCCTGAAAGGCCCGACCGGAGAGCGCAACGAGCTGTCCCTGCATGGCCGCGGGGTCTTCGCCTGCGTCTCGCCCTGGAACTTCCCGCTCGCCATCTTCACCGGCCAGGTGGCGGCAGCGCTCGCCGCCGGTAACGCGGTGGTGGCGAAGCCCGCCGAGCAGACGCCGCTCATAGCGGCCCGCGCCGTCCGGCATCTGCACGCGGCTGGCATTCCCCCCGATGTGCTGCATCTTCTTCCCGGCCACGGCGAGACGGTGGGCGCCGCCCTGATCGGCGATCCGCGCGTGGACGGCGTCGCCTTCACCGGCGGCACCGATACCGGGATCGCCATCAACCGGTCGCTGGCGGCGCGCGACGGCCCGATCATCAAGCTGATCGCCGAGACCGGCGGGCTCAATTGCATGATCGTGGATTCCTCGGCCCTGCCTGAACAGGTGGTGGACGATTCGCTCAGCTCGGTCTTCGACAGTGCCGGGCAACGCTGCTCGGCCTTACGCGTCCTTTTCCTGCAGGAGGAGGTGGCAGACGCCATGCTCGACATGCTGCGGGGCGCGGCGCGGGAGCTTAGGATCGGCGATCCCCTCGCCTATGCGAGTGATGTGGGGCCGGTGATCGACGCCGAGGCGAGGATAGCGCTCGAGCGGCACAAGGCGCGCATGCGGCAAGAGGCGCGCGAGCTGCTCGATCTGCCCTTGCCCGCGGAATGCGCACACGGCACCTATGTCTCTCCCGGCATCTATGCGATTCCGTCCCTTAAGCTGCTGGAGGCCGAGGTGTTCGGGCCGATCCTCCATGTCGTTCGCTTCGCCGGCGACCGGCTCGCCCAAGTCTGCGAGGCCATCAACGCCACGGGCTATGGGCTCACGCTCGGGCTCCATACCCGCATCCAGGCCACGGCCGAACTCGTGGCCGTGCGGGTAAAGGCCGGCAATATCTACGTGAACCGCAATCAGATCGGGGCGGTGGTGGGGGTGCAGCCTTTCGGCGGCGAGGGGCTTTCGGGGACCGGCCCGAAAACGGGAGGACCAAACTATCTGAAGGGTTTTGCCCTCGAGCGGGTGCGGACCACCGACTTGACCGCGTCCGGCGGCAATACGGCCCTGCTCGCCGCCGCCGCCGACGAGGAGTGAGCCCATTCCCATTGCCGGCCGGCATGGGAGGGTCCATCTTTAGCGTGGGTGGCATACCGATCGGAGGCTTGAAGCTTTATGGCGGCTCGGTCGAAGACGCCGATGACGAAGAAGAGCGGGGCCATCGAAGCCCCGCGCTCGAGCGGCGCGGAGATCGACGTCTTCCTTGCCCAAGTGAGGACCATGACCCCGGCGGTCTCCGGGCGCGGGCGGCTCATCTTCGCCATGGATGCGACCATGAGCCGGCAACCGACTTGGGACCTCGCGCTTAAGCTCCAGGCCGACATGTTCCGCGCCGTCAAGGAGGTTGGCGGTCTCGACGTGCAGCTCGTCTATTTTCGGGGCTTGAACGAGACGCGCGCGAGCAAATGGGTCAGCGATCCGGAGGCGCTGGCACAGCTGATGGGCCGCGTCTCCTGTCGGGGCGGCCTCACCCAGATCGGCAAAGTGCTCACCCATGCCCGGCGCGAAGGCGAACAGACCAAGGTGAACGCCGTCGTCTATGTCGGCGATTGCATGGAAGAGGACCTCGACGAATTGAGCCGGCGCGCGGGCGAGCTCGGCCTGCTCGGCGTGCCAATGTTCCTGTTTCAGGAGGGGCGCGAGGCGAAGGCCGAGCGCGCCTTCAAGGAGATCGCCCGACTGACGCGGGGCGCTTATTGCCATTTCGACGCGGGCTCGGCCCGGCAGCTGCGCGAGCTGTTGGCGGCCGTTGCGGTCTATGCCAGCGGCGGCCGCAAGGCGCTGCAAGATTTCGGCGCGGCGACCAAGAGCGGCGCCGCGGTGCGACTGCTCGAGCAGCTCGGCTGACGCTACGCGCCATGCCGTTCTTCCTTGCCGGTC
Source organism: uncultured Alphaproteobacteria bacterium (assembly GCA_963804515.1). Taxonomy (GTDB): domain Bacteria; phylum Pseudomonadota; class Alphaproteobacteria; order Rhizobiales; family Methyloligellaceae; genus Methyloceanibacter. The sequence goes on from CAWDQR010000009.1 coordinate 258,853, forward strand.
TTGCGGTTCTCCTGCTCCTCATCTTTGGCGGGCGCTTGCTCGCGACCGCCGACCCGCAAAAGCTTGCCATTGTCTTGCGCAGGGGCACTGGCGTGGCGCTCCTTGCGGTCGCGATCTTCCTGCTGGCGCGAGGAGCTCTGCCGCTCGCCGTCCCACTCGCTGTGTTCGGTCTCGGTCTTCTGGGCGCGCCGCTCGGGCCCTGGTTCGGATCCAAGGGAGCTTTCGGCGGCGCTTCGCGCAAATCTCCCGGGCAAAAATCGCGCGTCCAGACCGAGGCCCTTGAGATGGAGCTCGACCATGACAGCGGGCGTATGGAGGGCCGCTGCCTCAAGGGCAAATTCGCGGGGAGAACCCTCTCCGCGTTGACCGATGAGGAGCTCATCCTGCTGTTCGAGGAGCTGCGTGTCACGGACGCACAAGGCGCGCTCCTCATCGAGGCCTATCTCGACCGGCGCTCGCCAGGCTGGCGCGACCGGGCTTCCGACGAGGCCGCAGGCGAGGAGCCGCGGGGGCGTGCGCGAAGCCGCATGAGCGTCAAGGAGGCTTATGCCGTGCTTGGACTAAGGCCACGCGCGAGCGAGGAGGAGATTCGGGCGGCGCATCGAAAGCTGATGATGAAGGTTCACCCCGATCAGGGCGGGTCGACCTATCTTGCGGCACGCATCAATGAGGCAAAGGACGTCCTGCTCGGCCGCAAATGAGCGAGTCTCGCTTCGCCTGGCGGCGCGCTTAGTTGGCGCGCATCACCACGCAATCGAGCGACATGCGCTTGAGCTCGACGCAAGCGCTGCGGGCGGCGTCTTGCGAGAACCCGGCAAAGCGCGCCCGGTACCACTGCGTGTCGTCCTTCTGAAAGGACATCGCGAGCGGCGGGTGGCCCTCTAGCAGTGTCGCCGCGCGGCCCTTCACCTCGCCGAGGCGGCTTTCGGCCTCGGCTTGCGAGGTGAAGGCCCCGACCTGGACGTGGAACGGGCCCGCGCCGTTTCCGGGCGTGCCCGCGCTTGAGGGCGGGGGCGCGCTTGCGACAGGCTTCGCGGGGGCCGGGTTCGCCGGGCTCGCGGGCTCACTCTGACTGCCGAAGGATGCGGGCTCGCTCGTCGGCCCCGTCGAGGCGAGCGCGAAGACCCGCTTTTTTGCCGCGGGCGGCGGCGCCGACTGAGGCGTCTCGAAGCTTGCAACCAGGGGGCTGGCGGAGGGGTTGGCGGCGATCGCCTTCGGAAAGGACTGGTCGAGCAGCCCGCGCATCGCGGCGTCGCGCTGCCCGCTGGTCTGGCCGCCAAGTACTACGGCCACTAGGTGCTTGTTGTTGCGCCGGACCGAGGCCGTCAGATTGAAGCCGGCCTCGCGGGTGAAGCCCGTCTTGATGCCGTCAGTGCCCCAATAGCCGAACAACAAATGGTTGTGATTGCGGTAGCGCCTGCCGTGATAGCTGAAATATTTCGTCTGGAAGCAGGCGTAATATTCCGGGAAGTCGCGAATCAGATGTTGCGCCAGAATGGCCATGTCCCGCGCCGTGGTGGCCTGCTCGTCATTCGGTAGACCGGAGGCGTTGCGGAAGGTCGTGCCGCTCATGCCAAGGGCCTGCGCCTTCTGCGTCATCGCCCGGGCGAAGTTCTCCTCGGTGCCGGAAAGGTTCTCGGCGATGGTGACGGCGGCGTCATTGGCCGAAAGGGTGACAAGGGCGTTGATGGCGTCGGCCGTGCTGATGGTCGCGCCAGGCATCAGGTTGAGCTTGGTCGGAGATTGGCTCGCGGCGTAGGGCGTCACCACGAGCTCGGAGTCGGTGGTGATTGCGCCAGCGCGCAAATAGGTGAAGAGCATATAGAGGGTCATCATTTTGGTGAGCGAGGCGGGATACCGGGGCGTGTCAGGCGCTTGCTGGTAAAGGACGCGGCCTGAATTCATGTCGACGACGATGGCCGCGGCTATGGCGCTGCCGCCGCCGCTCGATCTCGACTTCGGTTTGGCGAGAGCCCCGCTGAAGGGAAAGGTTGTCGCCAGCACGAGGGCGAGCGCAAGCGCAAGCCACGCGCGACGGCGCGGCGGTCCCCAACGGTTGCGATGATGGATACCCACCCCGTAGCGAAGGCCGCTTGGCCTTCTCCCCCGCTTGCAAACCTCCCCGGTGGGTCTCGCGTGAGCGAGGTGTCCCCGGCGACACTGACCCATAAGACACCCGCATTTTTGCAACTTGGGGGGCCGACTGGGTTCGGAAGGAGGCTAAAATCCGCCGATTGCCAAAGTGTTAAGGCAAGCGGAAGTTTATTGTGCAGTGCAAAAAACTGTTGACCATAGATTGTGCAATGCATATATATTTTTCGCGTTTGCAACACTCACCGCAAGGCTGGTTTCGAGAGAGGGCTCAAGATGCTCAAAGGTTTCGAGGAGTTTCAGAAAGTAGGCAAGGACGGCTTCGATGCGGCCGTCAAATCGTTCGGCGAGATGAACAAGGGCTTCCAAGCCATCGCCGCCGAGGTCACCGACTATTCGAAGAAGGCGTTCGAGGACTCAACCCGCGCTTTCGAACAGCTGTTCGGCGCGAAGTCGGTCGAGCAGGCCGTCGAGATTCAATCGCAATACGCCAAGAAAGCCTATGACACGTACATGGCCGAGATGTCCAAGATCGGTGAGATGTATGCCGGGCTGGCGCGCGATGCGTACAAGCCGGTCGAAAGCGCCTTCGCCAGGAAGGTCGCCTAACGCCCCCCAAACTCAATCTCCTCCATCGAAAGGCCCGGGGTCTTCCCCCGGGTCTTTTTTTTCGCAGTTTTCCTGTCAGCAATTCCCACTATGTTATGGGTGGTGACGCGAGCCGAATTGCTGCGGCTTGCGGGATGCAGCTAGAATGATCAGAATGATCGGTGGAATGGACGACCGCTCGCCTTGGCAGATGAAGAACGAGACGCCACATAGAGGCTGACGATGGCGCGGAACGGCGACAATCGCCGGGGAAGCGACACCGGCACCCATATCATCACCAAGACGCGTCCGAAGACCAAGCGGCCGAGCCTCTACAAGGTGCTGCTTCTCAACGACGATTACACGCCGATGGATTTCGTCGTGTACGTGCTCGAGCGCTTCTTCAACAAGCCGCCAGAGGAGGCAACCCGAATCATGCTCCACGTCCACCAGAAGGGTGTCGGCATTTGTGGAGTCTACACTTACGAGGTGGCTGAGACTAAAGTAGCTCAAGTGACGAGCTTTGCCCGTCAGCACGAGCACCCGCTACAATGCACCATGGAGAAAGAGTGAGGATCTAGTGGCTTCGTTCTCATCCAGCCTGGAACAGGCGCTCAGGCGCGCGCTGCAATACGCCAATGAGCGCAGTCACGAATATGCGACGCTGGAGCATCTGCTCCTGTCGCTGATCGACGACCGCGACGCGGCGGCGGTGATGCGCGCCTGCGACGTCGATCTCGATCTGTTGCGGGACAAGCTCACGGGCTACCTCGACAACGAGCTCGGGGGCCTCGTGCTCGATTCGCATAACGACGCGCAGCCTACCGCCGGCTTCCAGCGCGTGATCCACCGCGCCGTCGCCCATGTGCAGTCCTCTGGGCGTGAGGAGGTGACGGGAGCCAATGTGCTCGTGGCCATCTTCGCCGAGCGGGAAAGCCACGCAGCCTTCTTCCTGCAGGAGCAGCACATGACCCGGTTCGACGCGGTCAACTATATCAGCCATGGCATCGCAAAGCGGGCCGGCATGTCGGAGCCCCACGCCGTGCGCGGCGTGGACGAGGATGCCGCGACCGTCGAGGGCGGCGACGAGAAGAAGCGCGGCGCCGACGCGCTCGAGGTCTATTGCATTAATCTGAACCAGAAGGCGCGCGCCGGCCGGATCGACCCCTTGATCGGCCGTGGTCCCGAGATCCAGCGCACCATCCAGGTGCTCTGCCGACGGCAGAAGAACAATCCGCTGTTCGTGGGCGACCCCGGCGTCGGCAAGACGGCCATCGCCGAGGGCCTGGCGCGCCGCATCGTCATGGGCGACGTGCCGGAGGTGCTGGCCGAATCCACCATCTTTCAACTCGATATGGGCGCGCTGCTCGCCGGCACCCGCTATCGGGGTGATTTCGAGGAGCGGCTCAAGGCGGTGATGCGAGAGATCGAGAATTATCCCGGCGCCATCATGTTCATCGACGAGATTCACACGGTGATCGGAGCGGGCGCCACCTCGGGCGGCGCCATGGACGCCTCGAATCTGCTCAAGCCCGCGCTGCAGTCGGGCACGCTCCGCTGCATCGGCTCGACCACCTACAAGGAATACCGGCAGCATTTCGAGAAGGACCGGGCGCTCGTCCGGCGGTTCCAGAAGATCGACGTGAACGAGCCCTCCGTCTCCGACGCGATCGAGATCCTCAAAGGGTTGAAGCCCTATTTCGAGGACTTCCACCGCGTCCGCTACACGCGCCAGGCGATCAAATCGGCGGTCGAGCTTTCGGCCAAATACATTCACGACCGCAAGCTGCCCGACAAGGCGATCGACGTGATCGACGAGACGGGCGCCTCGCAGATGCTCGTCCCTGAGCGGCAGCGGCGGAAGGTCATCGGCGTCAAGGAGGTCGAGTTCGACCATCGCCACCATGGCGCGGATTCCGCCGAAGACGGTGTCGAAGTCCGATGCCGAGGTCTTGCGCGCTATCGATCAGGACCTGAAGCGGGTCGTGTTCGGCCAGGACAAGGCGATCGAGGCGCTGGCGGCGGCGATCAAGCTGTCACGGGCCGGCTTGCGCGAGCCCGAGAAGCCGATCGGCTGCTACATGTTCTCCGGCCCGACCGGCGTCGGCAAGACCGAGGTCGCGCGCCAGCTCGCGACCCTGCTCGGGGTCGAGCTGCTTCGCTTCGACATGAGCGAATATATGGAGCGGCACACAGTGTCGCGCCTGATCGGCGCGCCGCCCGGCTATGTCGGCTTCGATCAGGGCGGTCTGCTCACCGACGGCATCGACCAGCATCCGCATTCCGTGCTGCTGCTGGACGAGATCGAGAAGGCGCATCCGGACCTGTTCAACATCCTGTTGCAGATCATGGATCACGGCAAGCTGACCGACCACAACGGCAAGCGGGTTGACTTCCAGAACGTGATCCTGATCATGACCACCAATGCCGGGGCGTCTGACCTCGCCAAGGCGGCGATCGGCTTCAACCGCTCGAAGCGCGAAGGCGACGACGAGGAGGCGATCACGCGGCTGTTCAGCCCGGAGTTCCGCAACCGGCTCGACGCCATCATCCCCTTCGCCAGCCTCTCGCCGGAGGTCATCGCCAAGGTGGTGGAGAAGTTCATCTTCCAGCTCGAGGCGCAGCTCGGCGACCGCAATATCACCATCGAGCTTACGCCCGAGGCGAACGCCTGGCTTGCCGAGCGTGGCTATGACGACAAATTCGGCGCGAGGCCCTTGAGCCGGGTGATCCAGGAGCACATCAAGAAGCCGCTCGCCGAGGAGATCCTGTTCGGCAAGCTCAAGGACGGCGGCATCGTGCGCGTGCTCATCACGGAGGAGAAGGGCGAGAAGATCCTGGGCTTCGAATATATCAAGCCCGATGCGCCGATCCGCCCGCGCGGGCCAGATGGCGTCGATCCCGAAGATTTCGATCCTGAGGATTCCGCGGCCCTCGAGCGCGGTCCCAAACCGGCGGCGAAGCCCAAGGCGAAGCGCGCGCCACGCCGCGCCCCGGGATCGCGCCGGCCGGGCGCCAGACGCGGCACTGGCTCAAGCCCGGTGCCGAAGGTGCCCTTGGGCTCGCGCTAATCGTACTGGACCCAACACGACTTTCGTCATGGCCGGGCTTGTCCCGGCCATCCACGTTTTCAGGCAGGCATGCAGTGAAGCCGTGGATGCCCGGCATAAAGCCGTGCATGACAATTGCTGTTAGGCCGAGGTCGCCCCTTGAAGTTTTTTCCGGATTTTATCGGCGATAGCTGCAAGGGCCGCCTGGTCGACCATCTGGCCGGCATGGGGCTTAAGCGGCCGGCCTTCCTTTACGGGCAAGATGTGAAAATGCAGGTGGAATACCGTCTGGCCGGCCGCCGCGCCGTTGAATTGCTGGATCAGCAGGCCGTCCGCGCCCATTTCGTCCCTGATCATGGGCGCGAGCTTCTGCACCACCGCCATCAGCTTCGCGAGGGCCTGAGGCGTCACGTCGAATAGGTCGCGGGCTTGCGCCTTGGTGATCACCAGAGCGTGGCCGTCGGTGCGTGGCATAATGTCGAGGAAGGCGAGGGTGTCCTCGTCCTCGTAGATCTTGTGACAGGGCAGCTCGCCGCGCAGCACCTTGGCGAAGACGTTGCTCGGATCGTAGGCCATGGATCGCGTCCCTCACTCTCGCTTTCTTGAGTCATTTCCATTCGCTGCGGCCGCAAGGTCAACCGGAAAATTGAGCTCGCTACCCCCCTCCCGACAGCGAGCCGGAGGCTCGCTGTCGACCTCCCTTCAAAGGCAAATAACTTGACGCGCTTGCCACAAGTTCTTCCCTCCCCCCTTGAGGGGGAGGGATAGGGAGAGGGGTCTCGTTCATTGCTGGTGCCAATTTTCGCTGGCATGACAAAACTCAGTCAGTGTTGCGGTAAGGGGACTCCTCGCTGAGCAGGGCGATCTCCCGCGCGACGGCCAGGCGCTCGCGTTTGAGATAATCGGCGACGGCGCGGCGCAAGCCTGGATCGGCGATCCAATGGGCGCTGTAGGTGGTGACGGGCAAATAGCCCCGGGCAAGCTTGTGCGCCCCTTGCGCGCCGGCCTCGACGCGGCCAAGCTTGTGCGCAATCGCAAAGTCGATGGCCTGGTAGTAGCAGACCTCGAAATGCAAATGAGGGTGCTCCTCGATCGCGCCCCAATAGCGCCCGAACAGGGTGTCGCTGCCGATGAAGTTCAGCGCTCCGGCGACGGCGCGGCCCGTGCGCTTGGCGAGCACGAGCAGGATCTCGTCGCGCATGGTCTCGCCAATCAGGCTGAAGAAGGAGCGCGTGAGATAGGGCGTGCCCCATTTGCGCGTGCCCGTATCCATGTAGAAGGCGAAGAAGGCGTCCCAATGGGCCTCGGTAAGATCGGCGCCCGTGATCCACTCGATCTCGATGCCATGGCCAAGCGCGTCGGTGCGCTCCTTGCGGATGGTTTTCCGCTTGCGTGAGGACAGTGCGCCCAGGAAGTCCTCGAAGCTGCCATAGCCCTCGTTCCGCCAATGGAATTGCTGGTCGGTGCGCTGCAGAAAGCCGAGCCGGCCCGCGAGCTCCCACTCATCGCGCGTCAGGAAAGTGACGTGCAGCGACGAGGTGTCCAGGCGCTGGGCGAGCGTCGTCGCGGCCTGCAACAGAATGGATTCGCGCTTTGTGCGATCCGGACCTTCCCGGATAAGCACGCGCTTGCCCGTGACAGGGGTGAAGGGCACGGCCGATTGCAGCTTCGGATAGTAGCTGCCGCCGGCCCGGTCATAGGCGTCTGCCCAGGCTTGATCGAAGACATATTCGCCGTAGGAATGGGATTTCAGATAGCAGGGCATGCAGCCAGCAAGCCTTACCCCCGCATCTTCGAGCAGCAGATGCTGGGGCAGCCAGCCGGTCGCTCGGGTGGCCGCGCCGCTCTCTTCCAGAGCTTCAAGAAATGCATGGGAAATAAACGGGTTAGACGGACGGCCTGAGGCCGCGGTCGAATCGCCGCCCCTCGCGCAGGTATCCCACTCCGCAGCCGGCACATCGGCGATGCGGGAGGAGACGCGCACGATAACGTTTTCCTCCCCACTTTCGGTCCTTGGCCGGTTGGAGCGCTGCTCGATATCGCCCATGGCTTAAGGCACAACTCCTTCAAAGATCATGGCGTCGGCGTAGCGGAGCGCTCTCGCCTTCTCGGCTTGCGTTCGCACCGTCCAGGTGAGCAGCGGAAGCCCGAACAGGCCACGCACGATGGCCGGCGCAAGCGCGGGCAGCGCCTTCACATCGTAGGCGATGAAGTGGGGCCGCGCGATGGCGGCGGTGAGCAGGTGCCGCATGGCAAAGCGTTTGCCCGCGGACAGCTCGGACCAATAGCGCCGATCCGCGAACCGCTCGGCAATGAGACCGCGCGGCAGGGCGGGCGCGGCGCGCCTGAAGGCGGCGACCAAGTGAGGATCGAAGGACATCACCGCCACGGGGCCAGCATAGGGCTGGAGCATTTCGGCGATAGCGGCCTCATAGCGGGGATCGCCTCCCCAGGTGCTCTTCACCTCGAGCACGAGCGGCACGCGCCCGTTGACGAGGGCGAGCAGCTCGCCAAGCGAAAGGATGCGGTCCTTGCTATTGCGCAAGGGAATGGCCGAGAGGGAAGCGGCATCGCGCGCGGCCACCGCGCCGCTCTCCGCGGTGAGCCGTTCCAGGGTCCGGTCGTGGAAGACGACGGGCAATCCGTCCTTCGCACATTGCAGGTCGACCTCGATGGCGTAGTCCTTCGCCATGGCCGCCGCGACCGCCGACGCGCTGTTTTCGATGACGCCGTGCGTCTCGTCATGGAGCCCGCGATGGGCGATCGGCCGCTTCAACCAATCGAGCGCAGCGCGGGTCATGGGGTCTTGCCGGGCCCTGCGGGCCTAGTCCACCGCGAAAATGGCGTCGATCTCGACCGCGGCGCCGAGGGGCAGGCCCGAGCAGCCGACCGCGATGCGGGTGTGCCGTCCCTTTTGCCCAAGCACTTTGACGATCAGCTCGGAGGCGCCGTTGATCACCTTGGGATGGTCGACAAATTGAGGCGCAGCATTGACATAGCCGTTCAGGCGAAGACATTGCACGATGCGGTCGAGATCGCCGAGTGCGGCCTTGGCCTGAGCCAGGATGTTGAGGCCGCAGAGCCGCGCGGCGTCCTGACCTTGCGGCACATCGAGACCCGCGCCGAGGGTGCCTGCCACGGCGACGCGCCCGTCCTTCAGGGGCAATTGACCCGCCACGTAAAGCTGGCCGTTGAGGTGAAGGAATGACACGTAATCGGCCACGGGTGCGGGGACCTCGGGAAGAACGAGGTCGAGGGCCTTCAGCCGAGCTTCGATCTCTCCTGCCATGGGACCTCCGATCGATCGCGCGGTGGGGAGGGATTGGAGACCATCGGGCAAATCTCGACCCGCCGCAAGCTCAGCCAAGGAACCCTTGTCCCGGAGGGCGGTTGGTGCGAAAAATCGCTGCCTGAGGCGGCCATCTTGGCTTCGGGCGGTGGGTCAGGCGAGGACAGATATGACCGTGGGTTTCAAACTGGTGCTGGCGCTGCTATCGGCGTCGCTGCTCTTCGGGGGGCTGGCAAGCCCTGCCGAGGCGTTCGCGGCCAAGGAGCCGATCAAGCTCACGCCCCACCGCGCCGTCTATCAGATGACGCTCGACGATGCCCGCTCGGCCTCAGGCATCACGGGAATCGACGGGCGCATGGTGTTCGAATTCTCCGGCTCCGAATGCGACGGCTACACCCTGAATATGCGCATGGTCACGCAGATGACCGATTCCCAAGGTCAGACCAACCTCACCGATCTTCGGTCGTCGACCTGGGAGCAGGGCAACGGCGACAAGTTCCGGTTTCAGTCGGCGCAATATCTGAACGACAAGCTCGGCGACGTCACTATGGGCCGAGCGGTGCGCACCACACCCGATACGGCGGTCCAGGTGAAGCTCAGCCAGCCGAGCCGCGCCGAGCTCAACCTTTCGGGCAAGGTGCTGTTCCCCACCCAGCACAGCCTCGCGTTGATCGACGCGGCGCGAGGCGGCCAGTCGTTGTTTCAAGCCCAGATTTATGACGGCTCCGAGAAGGGGCAGAAGGTCTATGAGACCACGGCCTTTATCGGCAAGCCGGTTGCCCCAGGAACGGAGCCGGCACTCGAAGTCCCGGCCAAGGAAAAGGGTCTCGCCGAGCTCGTTTCGTGGCCTGTGTCGATCGGCTATTTCGAGGACAAGGCCGGAGATCTAACGCCGAGCTATCAAATCGATTTTCGTCTTTACGCCAATGGCGTGAGCCGCGAGCTGCTCATCGATTATGGCGACTTCTCGATCCATGGCACGCTGACCTCGCTCGAATATCTCAAGGCCGAGGAGTGCCATAGCGGATCCTCGGCGCCGGCGCCTTAAGCGGCGGGGATTAGAGACCAGAGGGCGGATCGCGCCGTTCCGGCGGCCGGCGGTCGTTGTCGCCGCCGGGCCGGAAAAATCGCCGTTTCCCGTGATCTCTCCCCGATGCCCCTAAAGAGTTTGGTTACAGGTTTACAGTGAAATCCACGATCCAAGGGAGTGGGGAGCGAACCGGATGTTCTGGAGGGTTGGGCCTGCGCGCGGCGCCATGGCGCCGAGAGGCGAGATCGCCCATCATAGGCCGTCCGAATCGGCTGGGCCGCAGCCTATGACCAAGACCGTTCTGATCGTCGAGGACAATGAGCTGAACATGAAGCTGTTTCATGATCTGCTCGATGCCCATGGCTACAAGACGCTGCAGACGCGAAACGGCATGGAGGCGCTTTCGCTTGCACGGGAGCACCGGCCGGACCTCATCCTCATGGACATCCAATTGCCCGAAGTGTCGGGCCTCGAAGTGACCAAATGGCTGAAGGAGGACGATCAACTCCGGCAGATCCCGGTGGTCGCGGTCACCGCCTTCGCCATGAAGGGGGACGAGGAGCGCATTCGCGAAGGCGGCTGTGAGGCCTACATCTCCAAGCCGATCTCGGTGTCGATGTTCCTCGATACGGTCCGGCAATTTATCGGCGAGGCACGGTAGCGACGCCATGACCGCACGCGTGCTCGTCGTCGACGACGTCGACGCCGACCTCAAGCTGCTCGAGGCGCGCCTCACCGCAGATTATTTCGAGGTGCGCACGGCCCATAACGGCGCGGAAGCGCTCCATATCTGCGCGCGAGTGCGCCGACGTGGTGCTGCTGGACGTGATGATGCCCGGCATGGACGGCTTCGAGGTCTGCCGGCGGCTCAAGGCCGAGCCCCGCACGCAGCACATCCCGGTGATCATGGTCAACGCGCTCGATCACCCGTCGGACCGGGTGAAGGGGCTCGAGGCCGGGGCCGACGACTTTCTCACCAAGCCGGTCGACGACGTCGCGCTGATCACGAGAGTGCGGAACCTTGCGCGGCTGAAGATGCTGACCGACGAAATGCTGATGCGGGCCTCGCAGCGCGGCAAGCCACTCTCGCTGCTCTTGCTCGACATCGACTATTTCAAATCGGTCAATGACAGCCATGGCCATGATGCCGGGGACTCGCTCTTAAGGGAGTTCGCCTCCAGGGTCCGCCGCAACATTCGCGGCATCGATCTTGCCTGCCGGCTGGGTGGCGAGGAATTCGTCGTGGTGATGCCCGACACCGACCTTGCCAAGGCCTACCATGTGGGCGAACGCCTTCGCCAATGCATCGCGGCAGCGCCCTTCTATGCAGGGAGGCGAGCGTCGGCGTGGCCTCGCTCGAATTCGCCGACGATACGCCGGAGCTCATTTTGAAGCGGGCGGATCAGGCGCTCTATTGCGCCAAGCGCGACGGCCGTAACCGGGGGTCGCCGACGCGGCCTAAAAGCGAGCTGCGCTTCGATCGAGCTTCCGATTCTCTAGTCGGGTATCTCGTCTTGCGGCGCTCCGTGTTACGCTCGGCGCTGGCGCCGCAGGGCTGCAACGGGGGGCGTCTTTCCGCGTTTCCAAGCGAATCACCCTGCGGGTAGTTGCCCCAAAGTGCCTTTCCACTTGACGTAGCGACTGAAGCTTGCACCTTAAGGGATTACAATGGCTGATTTTTCGACGTGTTAAGCAAGCGATGGAGTTTGATTTTGTCGATTTGTCGGCTAGTTTAGTATTTGACTTGATGCCGATTGGAATTGGGGTCGGAGGTAAAGTATGGGGTAAGGGGGGTGCTCGCGAGCCGTCTCTCGCGCAGGCATGCTCGACATCCTCGATGAGATAACCCTACGGAATGCTCAGGTCCGCCGCATCTCCTGGGTCCGTGGGGTTCGGCCGGTCGGAGCGCGGTTTGAGTGGCCTCCTCGTTAGCGCCGCGTTTCGGCCGGCCACCTAGTCAAAGGATCGAGGCATCCTTGGTCCTTGGGCTTCGTGGTCAGCCCTATCGATGTCTTGAACTCACGCTGGACCAGCCACGCTCGGCCATTCTGCTGCGCGAGCGTCTGCCACTCACAAGACGGGCCGGGCTTCAAATTACGACCCGCTCCCGCGTCCTCGGCGGCTATTTGATCTTGGCTTCCTTGAATTCGACGTGCTTGCGCGCGACCGGATCGTATTTTTTGAAGATGAGCTTCTCGGTCTGGGTCCGCGGATTCTTCTTCGTCACATAATAGAAGCCGGTGCCCGCGGTGCTCACGAGCTTGATTTTTTGCGAGACGGGTTTGGCCATGGCGTCCTCAAGGTCAATCTGAAAAGTTGGGCGAACCCTACTCGCCGCGACCGGGAAGTCAAGGCCGGCACCTTCGGTCAGGCGGTCCGGGCCCCCGGTTAGGTGGATCGATTGCGGCCTATCGTCTCGTCGAGGCCCTCGATCGTCTCCTCCTCGGCATCGGGATCGAAGCCGTGCATCAGCAGCGCCCATTGCAAGCCGACGAGAGCCCCCTTGACCGGGGGCAGGATGAGCAGCGCGAGCAGCACGGTCAGCGGCAGCCAGAGAACCGCATGCAGCCAAAGCGGCGGCCGGTAAGTCATCTCCATGACGAGCACGAGGCCGACGACGATATGGCCGACGATGATGATGGTGAAATAGGGGGGAGCGTCGTCGGCGCGATGGTGGTGCAGCGCCTCACCGCAAGCCGGGCAATGGTCCGCAACCTTGAGATAGCGCCGGAACAGGGCGCCCTTGCCGCAGGCGGGACACGAGAGCCGCGCGCCTCTCAAGAGGGATTGCAGGACCGAACGCTCGCCCGTCGATCCGTCGCCAGGGCGAGCAACGCCGGCGGTGCTGTATGGTGGTGATCTATCCCGCATTGTGACTCCTTAACTGCGACCTGTGCGGTGTCAATTCAAGAGCGTTTCGCCGAAGCGCATTCGCGATACTTGGTCAAGCTTAGCGGCGAGCGCGAGACCGGTCTCGCCGTGCGCCTTGAGGTCTGCCCCTTTGGCCTTGGGCGGCGCGCCTCGGCTTGATCCCGATCATGCGCCCTTCGCTCAAAAGCTCGAAGCGGAGCGCGCCCGCGCTCGGGATTGCCTCGACCAGGCGGACCTCCACGGCGTCGCCGAGCTGGAAGGCCGCGCCGGTGTCCTCGCCGATCAGCGCTTGGTGCGTCTCGTCATGGTAGAAATATTCATGGCCGATGGAGGAAGCCGGCACGAAACCGTCGGCGCCGGTCTCGGTCAGCCGCACGAACAGACCGGTGCGGGTGAGGCCGGAGACGCGGGCCAGGAAGCGGGCGCCAATGCGGTCGGCGAGATAGGCCGCGATCAGACGATCGGCGGTCTCGCGCTCCGCCGCCATCGCCCGCCGCTCCGTGCCGGAAATGCTCTCGGCGATGGTCTCGAGCACGGGGATCTCGGTATCCGTCAAACCGCCTTCGCCCAGCCCAAGCGCGCGGATCAGCGCCCGGTGCACGATCAGATCGGCGTAGCGGCGGATCGGCGAGGTGAAATGGGCGTAGCGGCGGAGATTGAGGCCGAAATGGCCGAAATTGCCGGCGCTGTATTCGGCCTGGGCCTGGCTCCGCAGAATCACCTCGCCCACGAGCTCCGCCGCCGGGCTTGCCCGCGTCTCGGCGAGAATGCGGTTGAAATGGGCGGGCTTCATCTGCCCCGTCTTGGGCAGTTTCAGCCCAAGGGTGCCTAAGAACTCCGAGAGCGACGAAAGCTTTTCCTTCGAGGGCTGATCGTGCACGCGGTAGATCAAGGGCGTCCGCTTCGCCTCGAGCGTCTCCGCAGCTGCGACATTGGCCGCGATCATGAACTCCTCGATCAAACGGTGAGCGTCGAGGCGGGCAGGGGTGGCGACGCCGCGGACGCGGCCCTCTTCGTCGAGCAGGATCTTGCGCTCGGGCAAATCGAGGTCGAGCGGCGCGCGCTCGTTGCGCGCCCGGGTGAGGCTCGCATAAGCCCCCCATAGCGGCCGGAGCACGGGATCGAGCAACGGGCCGGTCACGTCGTCGAAGTTGCCGTCGATGGCGCTTTGCGCTTGCGCGTAAGCAAGCGCCGCTGCCGAGCGTATCAGACCGCGCAAGAACCGATGGTCCTTCTTATGTCCGTCCTTGTCGAAGACCATGCGCACGGCAAGGCATGGCCGCGCCTCTCGCTCTCTCAAGGAACAGAGGTCGTTGGAGATCCGCTCCGGCAGCATCGGCACCACGCAATCGGGGAAGTAGACGGAGTTGCCGCGGCTTCTTGCTTCCTTGTCGAGGGCGCTGCCGGGCTTCACGTAGGAGGCGACATCGGCAATGGCGACCATCACGACCCAGCCGCCCTTATTCTTGGCATCGGGGTCGGGCTCGGCCCAGACGGCGTCGTCGCGGTCGCGGGCATCTGACGGATCGATGGTGACGAAGGGCAGGTGCGTCAAATCTTCCCGGCGCTTGAGGTCGGGCTTGCCCGCGGCCTCTGCCTCGCCGAGCACGGAATCGGGGAAGCTGTCGGGGATGCCGTGGGCATGGATGGCGATCAGGCTCGTCGCACGCTGGTCCTGCGGATTGCCGAGCCTCGCCGTGATGCGGGCGCTCGCCGCGCCAAACCGTGACGGGCCGGCAAGCTCGAAGCGGACCAGCTCACCGCTCAGGGCGTCCTGCGTGGCCCCCCGCGCGACCCTCCATTCTTTCAGCTGCTTGCGGTCGACGGGATCGATGACGCCTGCGCCTCCCGCAAGGCTCCGGAAGACGCCGAGCTGACTCCGCGTGGCGCGGGGAAGCCGCTTGATCGGTCGGGCCTGATAGGGGGTGTTGGCGTCGGCGCCAAGCGTCGTGATCCGCGCCAGGACCCGATCGCCAAGGCCGGCAGCAGGACCCTTATCCTGCTTGCTCTCGACCACGAGAATGCGCGGCGGGGGGCCCTGCTCTTCGGGCCAAGTCGAGGGGCGGGCGATGAACTCGCCATGACTATCGCGCTCGACGATCTCGATCACCGTGACCGGGGGCAACACGCCCGGACGTTGAAGCTTTCGCCGCGAACCCGCGATCAGCCCGTCGTCGGCCATGTCGCGCAACAGCTCTTTCAGGGCGATCCGGTCGCTTCCCTTGATCCCGAAAGCGCGCGCGATCTCGCGCTTGCCGGTACGCTCGCTCGCGCCTTGCAGGAAGTCGATGATCTCTTGCTTCGACGGGAGCTTGCCCACGGATCAGGTTTTGCGAGAAGCCTTAGCTCTGGCTAGGAGGTTTCACCACGAGTGGTTTCACCATGCGTGGGTTCGCCACGAGTGGGTTCCCCATAAATCCGTTCTAGCACACGTGGCCAGCGCGAGCGCGCTTCAGCTTGCCGGCTCCTTCTCCACGGCCTCTTTCTCTCTCTTGGGCTTCCTTGCCTTGCGCGCGGGCTTCTTCGCCGGTCCCTTGGCGCTCCTCGCGGCGATCAGCTCGACGGCCTCGGCGAGCGTGAGCTCTCCCGGGTCGCGATCCTTGGCCAGAGTGGCATTGACCTTGCCGTGCTTGACGTAAGGGCCATAGCGCCCGCTCAACACCTGCACCGCACCGCCGAGCCCTGGGTGCTCGCCCAGATCCTTGAGCACCGATGCCCCGCGCCGGCTGCGGCTTGCGGCCTTCTCGGCGAGCAGGCTGACGGCGCGATTGGTGCCGACGGTGAAGACCTCCTCCTGACCGGAAAGGCTCGCATATTTGCCGTCATGCTGGACATAAGGGCCGAAGCGGCCGAAGCCTGCGGTGATGGGTTTGCCGGTCTCGGGATGGGCGCCCACCTCGCGCGGCAGCGACAGCAGCGCGAGCGCGCGGGTCAAATCAATGCTCTCGGGATCGGAGCCCTTCGGGATCGATGCGCGTTTGGGCTTCTCCTCGCCATTCTCGCCGAGCTGGACGTAAGGCCCGAAGCGTCCGCTGCGGAGCGTCACCTCAAGTCCGGTTTCGGGATCGGTGCCGATCGCCTTCCCCTCACTGCCAAGGGAGGAGGCCTTGTCGCCTCCCTCGGCAAGCTGGCGGGTGAAGCGGCAGTCTGGGTAGTTGGAACAGCCGATGAAAGCGCCGAACCGCCCGATTTTGAGGCTGAGGCGCCCGGTGGCGCATGACGGGCAGGCGCGCGGATCGCCGCCGGCTTCCGTGCCGGGGAAGATATGGGGCCCAAGCATGTCGTTCAGCGCGTCAAGCACCTCGGTGATGCGCAGCTCCCCGATTTCGTTCACCGCCGCAATGAAATCGCGCCAGAAGTCGCGAAGGACGTCCTTCCATGCGAGCTGGCCCGCCGAGATCAGGTCGAGCTTCTCCTCGAGATCGGCGGTGAAATCGTATTCGACGTAGCGGCTGAAGAAGCTCTCCAGGAACGCCGTCACCAGCCTGCCCTTGTCCTCGGGCACGAGCCGCTTCTTGTCCAGCCGCACATATTCGCGGTCGCGCAGGATGTTCAGGGTCGAGGCATAGGTGGACGGCCTACCGATGCCGAGCTCTTCCATCTTCTTGATCAGCGTGGCTTCGCTGTAGCGGGGCGGCGGCTCGGTGAAATGCTGTCTCGCCTCGATGTTGCGGGCGTCGAGGGCGTCGCCCTTCGTCAGTGCCGGAAGGCGGCCGCCATCCTCGCCTTCCGCATCGTCGGTGCCCTCTTCATAAAGCTTGAGGAAGCCGTCGAAGCGGACCACGGAGCCCGTGGCACGCAAGCCGTAGGCCACGCCGTCCTTGCCGTTGACCTCAATCTCGGCGGTGGTGCGCTCGATCTCGGCGCTCGCCGCCTGGCTTGCAAGCGTCCGCTGCCAGACGAGCTTGTAGAGCTTGGCCGCGTCGTCCTCGAGATAGCGCGCGACCTGGTCGGGCGGCTTGGTGAAGTCCGTGGGCCGGATGGCTTCATGGGCTTCCTGGGCGTTCTTGGCCTTGGTCTCGTATTGTCGCGGGGATGAGGGCAAATAGCGGGGCCCATAGAGGCGCTCGACGGTTTGTCGGCAGGCGGCGACCGCTTCCGGAGCGATCTGCACGCCGTCGGTGCGCATATAGGTGATCAGCCCCTCGCTCTCACCGCCGAGATCGACCCCTTCATAGAGCCTTTGTGCAAGCTGCATAGTCTGGCGCGGCGAAAGCCCAAGCTTCCGCGACGCCTCCTGCTGCAAGGTCGAGGTGGTGAAGGGGGGCGCTGGATGCCGCCGCTGCGATTTGCTCTCCACGCTTCCGACGATGAAGCGGCCGCCTTCGAGCGCGGCCTTCAGGCGCAAGGCCGTCGCCTCGTCGGCGATGTGAAACTTCTCGAGCTTCTTGCCGGCGATGGCGACAAGGCGGGCGGGGAATGTCTCGGCCTTGGCGGTGGCGAACTCGGCCACGAGCGACCAATATTCCTGCGCCTTGAACCTTTCGATCTCGGCTTCGCGGTCGCAGACCAGGCGGAGCGCGACGGACTGCACACGCCCCGCGGAGCGGGCGCCGGGCAGCTTCCGCCACAGCATCGGAGACAGGGTGAAGCCCACAAGATAGTCGAGCGCCCGGCGGGCGAGATAGGCGTTCACCAGCGGACCATCGATCTCGCGCGGATGCCGCATGGCGTCGAGCACGGCGTCCTTGGTCACGGCGTTGAATACCACCCGCTCCACCGCGACCTTGCCCAAGGCCTTCTTGCGGTCGAGCACCTGATAGACGTGCCAGGAGATGGCCTCGCCCTCGCGATCGGGGTCGGTGGCGAGGATCAGTTTGGTCGCGCCCTTGACCGCCTTGGCGATCTCGTCGAGCCGCTTGGCCGCCTTGGGCTCGACATCCCAATGCATCTCGAAATCCTTCTCCGGCTCGACCGAGCCGTTCTTCGACGGCAGGTCACGCACGTGACCGTAGGAGGCGAGCACGCGATAACCCGCGCCGAGATATTTGTTCACGGTCTTTGCCTTGGCTGGCGATTCGACGATGACGATGTTCATTGGGAGGTTCCATAGCCGGCGCGAAAAGCGCCCGGCTCGAAGGGGGTAGCCGCCGCGTCTTGCCCTCGCAATGCGGCGAAAATGGTGTCTTGGGCGAGGAGTGTCAATTTCCACTGAACGGGCGAGCTGGCATTGTAGTGAAGTCGAAATTGACAACTTTAGGATGTTATAGACTAATTAATGCAACCTGAAGTGCTGGTTTTTAGGGAGAGCGGAATTGGCCAATCGGCTTAAGACGAAACAAAATGCAGCGCCAAGGTCCAAGAACGCCCCACCCGGGGGAGGCTCGTCCGGCAACGGATCGGATCTGACGCGCCGCGAGGCCGCCGACTATATCGCGGGCTGCTTGACGGGCTGGAATTAATCGCCCATGAGGCGGGACTGTCCTTTATTGCCTATCTCCTCGCCATGGCCAATGGAAGAGGCACAGGTAGAAAAGTCGCGCGAGCACCGAGCGGCGTCAGTCGCCACTCTCGACCAGTGAAACGAGTTGCTGTCCCGTGGCGTTGCAGCCTACCAGCGAGATCGAGCTCGAGCAACACGATGTGAACCTTGCGGACCCGGTGGCTCGCACCAGCTCATCGATATCGACGGGACTTGGCCCCAGCGCGCTCACGATCCGCTCACGCTCGCTCTGGGCGATCTCAGGCAGCGGCTCGGAGCGCCGTCCCCTCCGTCGGGGGAGGCAAGCTCCGGGCCAATCGGCCCAAGCGGCCGACCAGGATCGGCGCCAGCGCCTCGACGATATCGCGCGCGCTCGTCACGAGGCAGGCGCCTTGCTTGATGAGATTGTTGGCGCCGGCCGAGCGCGGGTCGAGGGGGCTGCCCGGCACGGCGAAGACCTCGCGTCTCTGCTCCCCGGCGAAACGGGCGGCGATCAAGGAGCCCGAGCGTTCGGCGGCTTCCACCACCACCCCCAGCGAGACGCCTGAGATCAGTCGGTTCCGACGGAGGAATTCCTTCCCGCGGGGCGCAAAGCTCGGGCTACGCTCGGTGAGCAGCAGGCCATGCTCCCCGATGGCGCGCTGCAGATCGGCGTCTCGGGCGGATAGACCACGTCGATGCGCCTCCTGCGAGCACGGCGATGGTGCCTCGCTCAAGGGCGGCGAGATGGGCGGCGGTAATCAATACCGCGGGCAAGGCCCGAGGCGATGAGGAAGCCTTCCAGCCCTAGTTCCGTCGCGAGCTGGCGCGTGAATTTCTGTCCGACCGCCGAGCCATTGCGGGCCCCCACCATCGCGATGGGGCTTTCGCCGAGTTCGAGCTTACCCTTGGCGTAGAGCAGCGGCGGCGAAGCGTCAACTTGCGCAAGCGCCGGGGGATAGCCTGGCTCCCCCATAGCCACGAGACTTGCGCCCAGGCGCTCCGCCGCATCAAGCTCCGCCTCGGCCCTCAGCCTCAGTGCAGACGCGGATCGAGTGCACCCGGCCGCCCCGGCGCGACAGCAGCGGCAGGGCGTCGAGAGCGGCTTCGTCGGCGCCGAATTGATTGACGAGAGCGCGGAAGGTGACCGGGCCGACATTCTCGCTCCGGATCAACCGGAGCCAGCTCAAGCGCGGGCGCTGGCTCAGTCTCGCGCCAGACCGCGCGGAGGGCGCCTTGCTCCCAGGTTTAGGGCTTGCGCGCACCAATCCGCCCCTCCTCGCCTCGGAGGAGGCGTGCGATATTGTCGGCGTGGCGCCAATAGAGCAGCAAGGTGAAGATGAGGAACAGCGCCGCGATGCGCCATTGGCCATTCAGGACGAGCAAGCCGGGGGTAGCGGCGCTCGCCACGAGTGCCGAGAGCGATGAGTAGCGGAAGGCGAACGCCACGACCAGCCAGATGACGCAAAAGACGAGGGCCGCCGGCCAATAGAGGCCGAGCAGCACGCCGATATAGGTCGCCACCCCTTTGCCACCGCGGAAGCCGAGCCACACCGGAAAGAGATGACCGAGAAAGGCGCCGAACCCGGCGAGGGTCGCGGTATCCTGACCCCAGTGAGACCCCAGCAACACGGCGATGGTGCCCTTCAACAGGTCGAGGAGAAGCGTGAGCGCGGCGAGCCGCTTGCTCCCGGTACGCAACACATTGGTGGCGCCGATATTGCCCGAGCCGATGTCGCGAAGATCGCCGAGACCGGCAAGTCTCGTGAGGATGAGCCCGAACGGGATGGAGCCGAGGAGATAGCTGAGCGCGAAGGCGAGGAGATCGAAGAGGCTCCAATTGGTCGCAAGCACCATCGACCGAATCCCGGAGATACGCCTAACCGCTGCCCGGATCAGCGTAGTTGTACAACGCGCGGCCGGCAACCAGGGTCATCAGCGCCCGGCCTTGCAGACGCGCCGCGTCGAAAGGCGTGTTCTTCGACCTCGAGCGCAACAGTTCGGGCGCGACGACGAAGGGCGTGTCGGGGTCGATGAGGACGAGGTCGGCCGGCGCTCCCTTGGCGAGGCGTCCGCTGTCGAGCCCGAGCAGGTGCGCGGGGTTCGCCGTCAGCGCTTTGAGCAGGGTGGCGAGATCGACGCCGGCGTGGTGGTGGAGGCGAAGCGCGGCGGAAAGGAGCGTTTCCAGGCCGATGGCGCCGTCCGCGGCCTCGGCGAAGGGGCGGCGCTTCACGTCGGCGTCCTGGGGATCGTGGGCCGAGACGATCACGTCGATATCGCCGCTTGCCACGCCCTCCACCATGGCGTGCCGATCGTCTTCCGACCTGAGCGGTGGCCGCATCTTGAAGAAGGTCCGGTATGGACCGATGTCGTTCTCGTTCAGGGTGAGGTGGTTGACGGAGACGCCACAGGTCACGGGGAGGCCACGGGCCTTTGCCGTTCGGATGATCTCCAGCGACGCACGGCAGGAGATTTGGCCCGCGTGATAGCGCCCACCGGTCAGCTCGACGAGGCGAACATCGCGCTCGAGCATGATGGTTTCGGCCACGGGCGGCATGCCGCGAAGGCCGAGCCGCGTCGAGATCTCGCCCTCGTTCATCACGCCGCCTTCCGCGAGCGAGGGATCTTCGAGGTGGTGGATAATGAGCGCGCCGAAATCCTTGGCGTAGGCCAGCACGTTGCGCATCATCTTGGCGTTGGCGAGGCTCGTCTTGCCGTTGGTGAAGGCGATTGCGCCCGCGTCGCGCAGGAGGCCGATCTCCGTCATCTCCTCGCCGAGCAGCCCTTTGGTCATCGCCGCCATCGGGTGAACGTTGATTTGCGCAGTGTCCCGCGCCCGGCGCAGGATGAAATCGACCAGCGCCACGTCATCGATGACGGGCTCGGTGTTGGGCATGCAAATCATGGTGGTGACCCCGCCCGCCGCCGCGGCCCGGCTCGCGGTCGCGAGCGTCTCGCGGTGCTCGTGCCCCGGCTCTCCGGTGAAGACCAGCATGTCGATGAGGCCCGGCGCGAGGACGTGTCCCGCGCAGTCGATCAGGTGCGCATCGCCAACCGCGCTGGCATCGATCTTAGGGCCGAGATCGGCGATCCTGCCGCCGGCGATGAGCACGCCTCCCTTCTGATCGAGGCCGGAGGCGGGGTCGATCAGCCGCGCATTGACGAGGGCGGTGACGGGGGCGTCCTGGTTCGTGCTCGCCGCTTGCATCGTCATCAATGGTTCGGCAAGTGGCGGGCGAGCGCCTGTAGCACCGCCATGCGCACCGCCACGCCCATCTCCACCTGCTCGCGGATGACGCTTCTCGCATCGTCCGCCACGATCGAATCGATCTCCACCCCGCGGTTCATCGGACCCGGATGCATGATGAGAGCGTCGGGCTTGGCGCAGGCGAGCTTGTCGTAGTCGAGTCCGAAGAAATGGAAATATTCCCGTTGGCTCGGGACCAGGCTCGATAACATGCGCTCGCGCTGGAGGCGGAGCATCATCACGATGTCGGCGCCCTCCAGGCCCTTCCACATCGACGAATACACCTCGACGCCGAGCCGCGCGATGCCGGACGCGAGCAGGGTCGACGGCGCTACGACGCGGACGCGCGCGCCAAGCGCGTTGAGCAGCAGGATGTTGGAGCGGGCAACCCGCGAATGCAGAATGTCGCCGCAGATCGCCACGATCAGCCCGGCAATGCGCCCTTTGTGGCGGCGGATGGTGAGCGCATCGAGCAGCGCTTGCGTCGGGTGCTCATGGCTGCCATCGCCGGCATTGATCACCGAGCAGTCGACCTTCTGGGCGAGCAGCTCGACGGCGCCGGCGGCATGGTGGCGCACCACGAGAATGTCCGGGCGCATGGCGTTCAGCGTCACTGCCGTGTCGATCAGGGTCTCGCCCTTCTGCATGGACGAGTTTCCTGTCGACATGTTCATTACGTCGGCGCCAAGCCGCTTTCCCGCAAGCTCGAAGGAACTCTGCGTCCTGGTCGACGATTCGAAAAAGAGGTTGATCAGGGTGCGGCCGCGGAGATCGTCGCGCTTCTTGGCGATCTGGCGGCTCACGGTCGCGGCCTCCTCGGCAAGATCGAGCAGGCCGTTGATTTCGCCGCGCGAAAGGCCTTCGATCCCAAGCAGATGGCGATGAGGGAAGGAGAATTCGGTCGCTTCGGCCGCAATGCTCATTAAAGTGGACTGTATAGGCCGACTCTGCCCGGGCGGCAAGCTTGGCCGCGCATGCAAGCTGTGGCAGCAATGGGCCTTTCCGGAGACCTCGAAAGAGCCATGGCCCCCAATTCGATGCCGCCGGCCGAGCAGGTGTTCAACCAGAGCCCGCCTTTCGCCGACGTGAACCTGTTCACGTCGGACACGGTCCTGCGTGAGGCCATTGGTCGCGAGGGCGCCGGCGGGGCCTCCGCCAATCTTGAAGCCTTCGGCCGCATCGCCGGCAGCGCCGCCGCGGCCGATCTCGGGCGGCTCGCCAATGAGCATCCGCCGCAGCTCCGCGCCTTCGACGCCCAAGGCCGCCGCATCGACCGGGTCGAATACCACCCAGCCTATCACCAACTCATGGGCTTTAGCACGGCCCAGGGCCTGCATTGCTCGACTTGGGATCATCTGATGGGGCAAGGTGCCCCACGGGCCGGAGCGCATGTGGCGCGCTGCGCCGGCTGCTACATGTCGGCGCAAATGGAGGCTGGGCATTGCTGTCCGATCAGCATGACGCACGCCGCAATGGCGTCTCTCCGCCATGAACCCGCGCTCGCCCGCACCCTTCTGCCGAAGCTGGTGGTGCGGAGCTATGACCCGCGCTTCGCGCCCTGGCAGACCAAGCAGGCGTTGACGATCGGCATGGGCTTGACCGAGCGCCAAGGCGGCACCGACGTTCACGCCAATACGACGGTCGCCGTCCCCCTCGACGGCGTCGGTCCCGGCAACGCCTACGCTATCACCGGGCATAAATGGTTTCTCTCGGCCCCGATGTCGGACGCTTTCCTGGTTCTCGCACAGACCAAGGCCGGGCTGTCCTGCTTTCTCATGCCTCGCTTCGCTCCCGACGGCTCGATCAACCGGCTCCGCCTCGAGCGCCTCAAGGACAAGCTCGGCAACCGCTCCAATGGCTCCGCCGAGGCGAGCTTCGATCGCGCCATTGGTTTCCTCGTCGGCGAGGAGGGAAGGGGGGTGGCCGCCATCATCGAGATGGTCACGCTGACGCGGCTCGACTGCGCCGTCTCCTCGGCGGGACTGATGCGCCAGGCGCTCGCCCGCGCCATCCATCATGCGAGCTACCGCAGCGTCTTCCAGAAGCGGCTGATCGATCAGCCGCTGATGCTGCAAGTGCTTGCGGACATGGCGCTCGACGTCGAGGCCGCCACCGCACTTGCCTTGAGGCTGGCCCGCGCTTTCGACGGTCATGACGACGCGAACGAGATGGCTTATCGGCGGCTGATGACGCCCGTCACCAAATATTGGGTGTGCAAGATCGCGCCGCCGCTCGTCTATGAGGCCATGGAGTGCCTTGGCGGCAACGCCTATGTGGAGGAGGGCGGGTTCCCGCGGCTCTATCGCGAGGTTCCGGTCAACGCCATTTGGGAAGGCTCGGGCAATGTGATGTGCCTCGATGTGCTCCGGGCGGTGGAGCGCTCGCCCGAAACCTTGGAACGCGTACTGTCCGAGCTTGAAGCGTCAAGCGCGGGCGAGGCGCGATTGAAGGCGGCGGTGGATGGGGTCAAGATCCTGTTCGCCGAAGCGGTACGCGATCAGGCCCGGGCCCGCTCCGTGGTCGAACTCTTGGCGCTCACCGCGGCGGGCGCGCTTCTTCAGGCCCATGCGCCGCCGGCCGTGAGCGATGCTTTCCTTGGCACGAGGCTCTATGGCGCGTTCAGACACAGTTATGGCGTCGGGCTTGCGGGCGCCGACATTCAGGGCATCGCCGAGCGCGCTGCGCCGAAGGCTGCCTGACGACGGGTTTCGGGGGTGCGTCGGAATTTTTACACAGACGGGGCGAGTGTCCCCATTGCCGTTCGCAGTGTCCTGGCCCGCCCTCTTTGATCCTGCTCAAGGCTCTTGGGCCGGCGGGGGTGTTGAGTAAGGTTAATCTCGGCTTTCCGGGCCCGCTCGAAATTTCAATAACTTAGGGTTTACCCTTGGGCGCGAATCATCGAGGATCGGAACGATTGGTTTCCGATGGCCCGTCAAGAGGCCGTCATTTCATGAGGCCGTCATTTATGGGCCGTCGTTTAATGAGCCGTCTTTTCATGATGCAGTCATAGGTTCGGTCAGGCGGAGGCTAAACCATGATGAGCTTGCCCTTTCTCTTGTTTGCCTGCGGCCTTGCCGCAGCATGGACGAGCCGGCGCGAGGCCGCGATGGGTTTCTGGGTTGCCGGCGTATTGATGCTGCTGGTGTTGTTCCGGTTTCACGCGACGGATGTGCTGAATCTCGGGCTCTAGCTGGAGAGCTGGGGTGACCGCCGACCTGTCGAGGCTGCTCAATGCCCTGGGGCTGATAGCCATCGACACTGTGCTGGTGGTCGCTTTTGCCGATCAGCTCTGGTTCCGCGATCTGCCGTGCCCGCTCTGCATTCTGCAGCGGTTAGGGTTCATCGCTGCCGGATTTGGGGTGGCACTCAATCTGATCTTCGGTCCCCGGCCAAGTCACTACGGCCTGACAATCCTGGGCGCCGTGGCGGGCGGCCTGGTGTCGCTCCTCCAGATCCTCGTGAACATTGCCCATGGCAGCTCCTATGGCAACGCGATCTTCGGGCTCCACCTCTACAGTCGGGCGCTGATCATGTTCACGCTGATCGTTGTAGGCTGCGCCATCATGCTCCAGTTCGACCGGCAGTTCGCTCCCGCCGAGCCGCTTCCTGCGCGAATGACAGTGCTGCCGGTTTCGGCCGTGGCACTGCTTGCGGCGCTTGCGCTCGGCAATGTGATCTCGACGCTGGCCATTTGCGGGATGGGCCTCTGTCCGGAAACCCCGTCCGGCTACCTGATCCTCAACGACAATCTCAATCTAACCCTGCTCGGCAAGGCGCCTTAGCCTGTCGAGGGCGCCCTGGAGAATGTAGGCCGCGGCCATGCGGTCGATCACCTCAGCGCGGCGCTTGCGGGAGGCATCGGCCTCGATCAGATGGCGCTCCACGGCGGCGGTCGACAGCCGCTCGTCCCAGAAGACCATGGGCACCGCGATATGGGCAGCAAGGTTCCTGGCGAAGGCACGGGTCGACTGGGCGCGGGGACCTTCGGAGCCGTCAAGATTGATCGGAAGGCCGATAACCAGGGCGCAGACCTGATTCGCTTCAAGGACTTGCCGAATCGTCTTGGCATCGGAGGTGAACTTCGTGCGGCGGACCGTATCGAATGGCGTGGCGATGCTGCGGGTCACGTCGGAGAGCGCCATGCCGATGGTCTTGGTGCCGACGTCGAGACCGAGCAGCCTCGCCTCGGGCGCGAGCCAAGGGGCCAAGTCCTCGATATCGATGAGTGGGGCTTCCGTCACCGCTTTAGGGGGTGCGGCAGTGGTGCACGGTTGTCAACTGACCGTGCTTTCCTTATGTCCGAGGTCCGCCCCTTCGGGGAAGCGCAACCTGGGACACGCCATGCAGATCACCTGGTTCGGCCATTCCTGGATCCGCATCGACACGGCCAAGTCGAGCATCCTGATCGATCCCTTTCTCACCGGTAACCCGACCTTCGAGGATTCGGGGCTCACCGTGCGCAGCGTGGCCAAGGGCGTCACCCATGTGGCGCTGACCCATGGCCATGAGGACCACACCGGCGACGCCGTCGCCATCTGCAAGGAGGCCGGCGCGCCGCTGCTCGCGGTCTACGAGCTCACGGTGCATATGGCGAGCCTTGGTGTGGAGACGATCGAACCCGGCAATACGGGCGGCACGCTTTATCACGAGGGTTTCGACCTCACCTTCGTGCTGGCCTGGCATTCTTCCGGCATTTTTCACGACGGGCGGTCGATCCATCTCGGCGCCTGTTGCGGGCTCGTCATCACCGTGCGCGAGGGCAATCTACCATATGGGCGACACGGCGATCTTCTCGGATATGGGCCTGATCAACGAGATCTATCGCCCGCAGATCGGCATCGTGCCCATCGGGGACCGCTTCACCATGGGGGCGAAGACGGCGGCGCTCGCCTGCAAGCGCTTCTTCCAGTTCGAGACCATCGTTCCCTGCCATTACGGGACGTTTCCCCTGCTTGATCGGACTGCCGACAAATTTGTCGCGGAAATGGGCGGTAATACCGTCCTGGTGCCGGAGTTGGGCGTCCCCTTCGCCGGTCTGAGCCGCTTCGAGCCTCAGCCAGCCAAGTTGATGCTGCTCCGGCCCGGTGCTACAGGAGCGCAAGTACAATCTATTCTATTGCTGGCCCAAAGTTCCCATGTCCGTCGATCGCGCGACCGTCCACCGCATCGCCCATCTCGCCCGCATCGCCATCACCGAGGCGGAAGCCGCGCGGTTGGAGAAGGAGCTGTCCGGCATTCTCGATTGGGTCGCCCAGCTCGACGAGATCGACACGGCCAATGTCGAGCCGATGACCCGCGTGGTCGCCATGACCCTGAAGCGGCGCAAGGACGAGGTGACCGACGGCGAATACGCCGACGACATCCTCAGAAACGCGCCCGCCGTCGACGACCATTATTTCGTCGTGCCCAAGATTGTCGAATAGGAGAACCGTCATGCGTCGCGTCGCACTTTTGGTTTCTGGGCTTTGGCTGCTCGGCACTGGTCTCGCCTACGCACAAGCCCTGCCCGAGGGCACCTTCGCCTCGGAGCAAGACGGCTGCGCCAAGCTCGAGGCGAAGACGCCGGCCGAGCTTGGCGAGGACCTCGATTTCCAGGTGCTGACCAAGAAGGGGCTTACCGCCTATCAGCAAACCTGCGATTTCGTGAATGTGTTTGGGCATGATGCGACGAGCTGGGTGGCGACCGCCTTTTGCGACGAGGGGGGATACACCTATCCTGACCTGTTCTCCATCAAGCAGAGGGAGAACGGTACGCTCAACGTCACCAGGATCACCGATCTGACCGAGCAAGGCTCCGATGAGTCGACGTCCGACTCGGATTCCGGCAAGCCGGGGGCGACGGAACCCCCGGGCGGCAATGGCGTGCCCACGGATGAGCAAGGAGCGAGCGAGTCCTACAGCTCCTTCGTCAAGTGCCAGCACGTCAAGCCGTAGAGCGTATGGCCGATCCCACCGAGCTTTCCATCGCCGAGGCGCGCGAGGCTCTGCAACGCAAGGAGCTCTCCGCCACTGAGCTCGCCCGCGCGCATCTCGACGCGATCGGAAAAGCCAACGAGGCGTTGAACGCTTTCGTGCTGCCCACGCCGGAGCGCGCGCTCGAGATGGCGAAGGCGAGCGACGTGCGCATCAGACAAGGCGAGGCGGGGGCGCTCGAAGGCATCCCGCTCGGCATCAAGGATCTGTTCGCGACGAAGGGCGTGCGCACCACCGCCTGCTCGCACATTCTCGACGGCTTCACGCCCACCTATGAATCGACGGTGACGGCCAATCTCTGGGCGGCGGGCGCGGTGATGCTCGGCAAGCTCAACAATGACGAATTCGCCATGGGCTCGTCCAACGAGACGAGCTATTACGGCCCGGTGGTCAATCCCTGGCGGCGGACGGGGTCCAACGCCATGCTCGTGCCGGGCGGCTCGTCGGGCGGCTCGTCGGCGGCCGTCGCCGCGCGGCTCTGCATGGGTGCGACCGCGACCGACACCGGCGGCTCGATCCGCCAGCCCGCCGCCGTCACCGGGACCGTCGGCATCAAACCGACTTACGGCCGCTGCTCGCGTTGGGGGATCGTCGCCTTCGCCTCGTCGCTGGATCAGGCCGGCCCGATCGCGCGCACCGTCCAGGATGCGGCGATCCTGCTTAAGGCCATGGCGAGCCACGACCCCAAGGATACGACGAGCGTCGATGCCCCGGTGCCGGACTATGAGGCCGCGGTGAACAAGGGGGTGAGGGGTCTCACCATCGGCATCCCTAAAGACTATCGCGTCGACGGCATGGCGGCGGAGATCGATGCGCTGTGGCAGCAGGGCGTAAAATGGCTGGAAGCGGCCGGCGCCAGGATCAAGCCGGTGAGCCTGCCGCACACCAAATATGCGCTTCCCTCCTATTATATTGTGGCGCCGGCGGAGGCCTCCTCGAACCTCGCCCGTTATGACGGGGTGCGCTACGGACTGCGCGAACCGGGCCGCGACGTGCTCTCGATGTATGAGAGCACGCGGGCAGCTGGCTTCGGCCAGGAGGTCAAGCGCCGCATCCTGATCGGCACCTATGTGCTGTCGGCGGGCTATTACGACGCCTATTATCTGAAGGCGCAAAAGGTGCGCAGCTTGATCAAGCGCGATTTCGACCGGGCCTTCGATGAGGTCGATGTGATGCTGACGCCGACCACGCCGTCTCCGGCCTTCGCCCTCGGCGAAAAGTCGGGCGACCCCGTGGGGATGTATCTGAACGACATCTTCACGGTGACGGTGAATATGGCGGGGCTGCCCGGCCTCTCGGTGCCAGCCGGTCTCTCGTCGGAAGGCACGCCTTTAGGGCTCCAGCTGATTGGCCGGCCGTTCGACGAGGAGACGTTGTTCCGCGCGGCGCGCGCGATCGAACAGGCCGCGGGGCCATTGGGCAAACCGCGAGATTGGTGGAGCAGGGCCGCATGAACGAAGCAACGATCAAGCCGATGCGGGACCGGATCATGGTCTCTTCCGGAAGCCCCTACGAGCCGATCATCGGCTTCTCCCGCGCGGTGCGCATCGGCAACATCGTCGCCGTCGGCGGCACTACCGCCGGGAGCGGAGGCGGGATGGTGGGCGTGGGCGACCCCGCGGCCCAGACCCGCGCGATCCTCGAGATCATCGCCAAGGCGCTCAAGGATGCGGGCGCTGGGCTCGAGGACGTGATCCGCACGCGGACCTATCTCGTCGACATCGCCCATTGGGAGGCCGTCGGCCGCGTGCATGGCGAATTCTTCGGCGACATCCGCCCCGCGGGCAGCATGCTGGAGGTCTCGGGCTTCATCAATCCGGACTGGCTCGTCGAGATCGAGGCCGACGCGGTCGTCCGGTTCGCTGGAGGGTGATCGCATGGCGCCGCGGCGGGCTGAGCAGTGCAGCACCATGGAGGAGGTGAGGGCGGAGATCGACCGCATCGACGCCGCGCTGGTCGATCTGATCGGCGAACGCTTCACTTTCGTCGATCGCGCCTGGCAGCTCAAGCAATCGCCGGCGGAGGCGCGGGTCCCCTGGCGCATCCAGCAGGTGATCGACAAGGTGCGTGCACGCGCCGGCGAGAAAGGCCTGCCGCCGGAACTGGTCGAGGCCTTGTGGCGGCAGATGATCGGCTGGTTCATCCAATATGAGGAGGAGAAGCTCCGCCGGCAGGGAGACGGTAACGATTGAGAACTTTCTCCCCGCTGGGGTGAGGATCGCTAGTGGCCACGGACGCTAAGACCGACAAAAGCAATTTGATTGAAGGCGCGACCGGCGCCTGGGAGGTGGTGATCGGCATGGAGGTGCACGCCCAGGTCACTTCCAAGTCGAAGCTCTTCTCCGGCGCGTCGACCGCGTTCGGGGGCGAGCCGAACTCCCATGTAAGCCTCGTCGACGCGGCCATGCCCGGTATGCTGCCCGTGATCAACGAGGAATGCGTCGCGCAAGCCATCCGCACCGGGCTCGGGCTTAAAGCGCAGATCAACCTCATCTCCGTGTTCGACCGGAAGAACTATTTCTATCCCGATCTGCCGCAGGGCTATCAGATCTCCCAGTACAAAAGCCCGGTAGTGGGCGAAGGAGAGGTCATCGTCGATCTCTTGAGCGGCGAGCGGGTCACCGTCGGCATCGAGCGCCTGCATCTCGAGCAGGACGCGGGCAAGAGCCTGCACGACCAGCATCCCAAATTTTCCTTTGTGGACCTCAACCGTTCGGGCGTGGCGCTGATGGAGATCGTGTCGAAGCCCGACCTCCGCTCCGCCGAGCAGGCCAAGGCGTATCTTACGAAGCTCAGGACCATCATGCGTTATCTCGGCACTTGCGACGGCAATATGGAGGAGGGGTCGTTGCGCGCCGACGTCAATGTCTCGGTGCGCAAGCCCGGCGCTCCGCTCGGCACCCGCTGCGAGATCAAGAACGTCAACTCGATCCGCTTTATCGGCCAGGCAATCGAGCATGAGGCGCGACGGCAGATCGAGATCTTGGAGGATGGCGGGACGATCCACCAGGAGACGCGGCTGTTCGATGCGCGCACCGGGGAGACGCGGTCGATGCGCTCCAAGGAAGAGGCGCATGACTACCGCTATTTCCCGGACCCCGACCTTCTGCCGCTTGAGCTGAGCCAAGACTATGTGGACCGGCTGGCCGAGGGGCTGCCCGAGCTTCCAGATGCGAAGCGGGCGCGCTTCATCGAGATTTATGGTCTCTCGGCCTATGACGCGGACGTCCTCGTCGCAGAGCGTGAGGCCACGGATTATTTCGAGGCGGTGGCAAAGGGGCGCGACGCCAAGCAGGCCGTGAACTGGGTCATCAACGAGCTGTTCGGCCGTCTCAACAAGGACGGCAAGGGCATTGCCGAGAGCCCGGTCTCAGCGGAGCAGCTCGGCGCCGTGCTCGATCTGATCAAGAACGGCACCATCTCCGGCAAGATCGCCAAGGATGTCTTCGACATCGTGTTCACCGAGGGCGGCGATCCGAGGCGTATCGTCGAGGCAAGGGGCCTGACCCAGTTGACCGATATGGGCGCGATCGAAACCGCGGTTGATGCGGTCATCGGCGCCAATCCCGAGAAAGCAGAGCAGGCGAAGGCAAAGCCCGCGCTTGCCGGCTGGTTCGTAGGTCAGGTGATGAAGGCAACCGGCGGCAAGGCGAGCCCGCAGGCGGTCAACGCGCTGCTCAAGGCGAAACTCGGGATCGAGTAGGGCTTTCGCCATAACGAGACTTCGTCATGCCCGGCTTTAGGCCGGGCATCCACGTCTTGGGGCAGATAAAATCGTGGATGGCCGGGTCATGCCCGGCCATGACGGGGAAGAGTCCTAAGGGGAGGGAGTGAGGGAACGACATGACGCACGCGATCCGCGTTCATCGCTATGGGGGACCTGAGGCCCTTAACTGGGAAGAGGTGGAGGTCGGCGAGCCCGGCCCGGGTGAGGTGCGGCTGCGCCAAACCGCGATCGGCCTCAACTATATCGACGTCTACAGCCGGACGGGGTTCTACCCGCAACCCTCCCTTCCGTTTATCCCCGGCATGGAAGGCGCGGGCGTCGTCACCGCCGTGGGAGAGGGCGTCAAGGACCTCAGGGTCGGGAGGCGGGTCGCCTATGCCGGCCAGATTGGCGCCTATGCCGAGGAGCGCCTAGTCCCGGCGGACCGTGTCGTACGGCTTCCCACAGGGGTCAGCGACGAGGTGGCAGCCTCGATCATGCTCAAAGGCATGACCGCCCAATATCTCTTGCGGCGGACCTACAAAGTGGACCCGGAGACCACGCTCCTGTTTCACGCGGCCGCGGGCGGGGTCGGGCTGATCGCCTGTCAATGGGCGGCCTCGCTCGGCGCCACGGTGATCGGCACGGTGGGTTCCTCCGGCAAGGCGCTGATCGCGCGCGCGCATGGCTGCACCCATGTCATCAATTATCGCGAGGAAGACTTCACCACCATGGTCAAGGCCTACACCAAGGGCCAAGGCGTGGACGTGGTTTACGATTCGATCGGCAAGGACACATTCCCCGCCTCGCTAGATTGCCTGAAGCCGCTCGGGCTTTGGGTGAGCTTCGGGCAAGCCTCGGGCCCGGTGCCGGAGTTCAGGATCACGCTTCTATCGCAGAAGGGCTCGCTCTTCGCCACGCGCCCCTCGCTCGGCAACTACACGGCGACGCGCAAGGATCTGGTCGCCACCGCCAATGACTTGTTCGACGTGGTGAGCAGCGGAAAGGTGAAGGTCGCGGTCAATCAGACGTACCCCCTCGCCGAGGCCGCCCGTGCTCACCGGGAGCTCGAAGCGCGGCTTACCACCGGATCGACGGTGCTGCTGCCGGGGTCCGGTTCCGCGGTCTAATCGCATTTGGCGCGCTTTTAGTTAAAATTCTTCTTGGTTAGCGGCCGGTCAACTGGATAGGTCAAGGAATTATTGCCGGCGCCTGAGCTTAACGAATGGACCGCGCAAATGCACTTCCATGTAAACCAATATTACCGGCCGTTATAGTTTCAGTGAGTTTGCGTTAAGCACGCCCGTTCAGAGGTTATTGAAAGTAGTCTCCCATGATTACCCGCATCGAGGTTCAACAAGAAATGTCGAGACGCTGAAGCATTACGCAAGCTGATCGGCCTGAACCGGGACAAGCGGCAAAAGGGGGCATGGGTCATGGCACGGATGGAAATTTCGGCGGATCGGGTGGAGCTTGCATCACAAACGGGTGCGCCAGACGCCTTGTTCGAGCTTGGGATGCTTTACGCGACAGGGCTCAACGTGGCGGAGGATCTGGTCGTGGCGCATAAATGGTTCAACCTCGCGGCAATGCGCGGCAACGGCTCGGCATTGGCCTATCGCATGGAGCTCGCCCGCGAGATGTCGGCGGCGCAGATCGCGCAGGCCCAAAAGCTCGCCCGCGAGTGGCTTGCCACGCAGTGGGTCACGACGCATTAGAGCGCAGATCTAATTGGGGTGTTCGACGTCCGTGTCGCTGCGACACCTGCGGAACAGGGAGCGGACGCAGCGATAGGTGTTGCGCGCGAAATGCCCGACATTTTGCGCGCCGCGGCTGACGCGGCTCTTAGGTTTGGGGGGCACTGCGACGATGTCCGGCGATAGCGCGGCAGATCGCGCGCCGGGCGGGGGCGCCTTGCTGAGGGGCGGGGAGGCCGGCAACTGGCCGCTTCGCGACAAACCGCTTGGCGGTGCGCTGCTCTGCGGCGCGCTGCTCGGCAGCGCGGATTGGCTGGTCGTCGCTTCGCCGCTCAGTGAGGCCCGAACATTGCGCAGCCCCCGGCGGGAGGCCCTCATGGCCTCGCCGGTCACGTCAACAAGCGACTTGCGCTTGTCGTCGTTGCGGAAATTGGTCTGGTCGCCGCCCACTCTCTTCATGAGTTTCTTGACGCGCGGGTCCTCGGCAAGATCCGATGGGATGTCGGGCCCCTCATAGGCGTAGGTTCGCTCCACCCCGTTGCAGCCCGAAACCTCGTCTCGTGCTGCACAGGACGCGTGGGGTCCCTCCTTGGCCGTGCGTATGACGCAATAGAGCTTCAGCCCATCGTTCCGGATGATGCCTTCGCCGGTCACCCGGCAGAGATAGGTTTGGTCGGGCCCCTTGCAGGTGACGCAGAAGGCGGCCTCTCCGGCATGCGCGGGCAGGCTGGCCCAAGCAAGCAGGCCCGCGGCAAGCACGGCCTTTGGCAATGAGATAAGGTCCGCATGGGCACGCATGGCGCGGCAGGGTCCCCCCGGTTAGCTATACCTCCACTCTAGCATGTCGGGACGGCAAACCGACCAATTTCCGAGCAATCCTGTCGGCGCGACTCTGGTGCCAAGGCAACCAGACGGGCGGGCGTTCGGTGCCACGGTTGACCCAAGCAGCCCAGGGTCGCTACCTCTTTTTCGGGTGGAGACGTGGCCGAGAGGCTGAAGGCGGCGGTTTGCAAAACCGAATCAATTCGTGACGTGCTGCCGCAACGGGTTTGGTTGAGCACCGATTCAGTTTTCTTACTTTAACGCGGCGGGGTCGTACTGCCCGTTGCCCCCTTGTCCCGTGCCGTGCGGTGCCAATTCGGGTGCCATAATAATGCGGGTGCCAACCGGCTAATCTACAGTCGCCAGCGGCAGAGTTCTTCCTATTGGGCATCTTGGCGCCGCGTCGAAATCCCGATGAGTTGCGTCTTATAATTGCTGCAACAGTACTTGACTCTTAATCAGCGGGTCGTAGGTTCGAGTCCTACTGCGGCCACCACATTCAAAATCGTGGGTAATGTTTGGGGAATGTTTTCTCCCCCGAACCATGATCGGCTTCGCCCGCGCATGCTCGGTTTACAGCTTCGTTTCCCGTTCAGCGGGGGATGGCCCCCCTTACAGGCCCCGAACGCCTACGCGCGCATACAAAGGCAGGGCAGGGGAATCTTCTGATTGTATGTTCACGAGCAGAGAGATATTCGGGGCTGGCTTCTTCTCGGCCCGCTGGACGCGCCGATCCTCGACGGGAGGAACGGAACATGGAACTTTAAGTCGGGCTTGTTGGCCGAACCTTCGTGAAGCGCCCGTCGATTTTCTTGGAATGGGGCGTAGCCGCTCCTACAGTTGTGTCGGACTGACGTCAGACGCATGGGCGCTCAGCTGAATCTAACGGCGAATGACCCGGCCGAGAGTGTCGGTGGTGCATTTACGAAACCGGTTTTTCAAGGACGATCTGAACTTCGATGCACGCCGCTGGGAGTTTCGCGCCAAGCCAACGATTGAATGCCCACCACGAGCGTAGCTCTTCAAGTGGACGCAATGGACCGCCGGAGATAATCCGAAAGCCACGCGCCTCGACAAAACACATTTTGGAATGAGCCAGGAGCGCGGCCTTGAAATTTGCCAAAGTGAAGGCCTGGACATGAGTGCGCTTACCCTTATGCCCGCTCAAGCGATCGAAAATCGGCACAAGATACCGGCGCCCTAGATGCAAAGGGGGTAGGAAGATCGGCACGCCGACGAAGGCCCGTCCACCCGGCTTCACCAGCCGGCCAATGCTCGCCATCGGTATCTCAAGATCCAGCAAATGCTCGAGTACCTGCTCACAAATGACCACATCATAGGATGCGGCCGGGAGTTCAGGATAACCCTTGGTCAAGTCCCCATAAACAATTGAGCGATAAAGGCTGGTGTCGAGATTGTACTTCACGCCTATGTCAGTTGCGTCGATATCTATAGCCCCAAAATTAGGCCTGACGCGGAGATGCATAGAGGCCGCACCCTTCCCGCAGCCAATGTCGAGGACAGCCAACCGCCGTCCAGTCTGCGCTGCCTTGCCGGCGAGCGCATCGATATCATGAGCAAGGGCATCATACCGCGATTGTCGTAAGTTGTATCGCTGCGGCCGTTTTGAATCCACGCCAAAGGCCTTGCGGGCCGAGGCCGGAGATGTCCCTGGGGTCATGCTACATGCTTCCGCTAATTATGAGAGGCATGGCCGTTACTTACAGCACTTCTGACACATTGAGGAGCCCCTTCGAACCTCCAAGCGACCAAAAGGGTCATCGCAGAGCTGTTCAATTTTACATTGAGAAATGGCCCCTATCGCGGGACTGGCGAAGGGTAGGGGCCGCTAAGAAGCTGCCGCGTGTCAGCTTCCATGCGTTGCGGCATACCCATACCTCAATGCTGATTGCGGCGGGCGTCGATATCCTCACCATCAGCCGCAGGCTCGGTCACTCCAAGGCCAGCGTTTCCCTTGACACCTACGGACACCTCATCAAGGGTGCCGATGCGGCAGCAGCAGAAGCCATTGCCACGCTGCTCCGATGACGCCGGTTGCAATCGGGTTGCAGTTTCCGATTTGTTGCCACAGGCTGTCAGCCTAACTGTTTGAAATATCTTGCGGGAGACGTGGCCGAGAGGCTGAAGGCGGCGGTTTGCTAAACCGTTATACGGTCAAAATCCGTATCGAGGGTTCGAATCCCTCCGTCTCCGCCAATTTAACTCGTAAGCTATTGGAATATATCCATTATTTTGATCGCTATTTCTTCTGTCTACAAACTTGGACACAAATAGATGGGCGCTTGGCCGCGCGAAGGCTCAAAACCTCTCCTTCCGTCCGCCGCGGCGAAGCGGGAACCCTGACTCACCAGAGTAGGGCGCGGTGTCATTCACGATCTCGCAAGATTAGGATATAGGTCGTGGACGTGGCTCGCTGTTCGAGCGAGACCCCATCTCTGCGGCCAGCCGGAGCGCGTATCACGCCTAGAGGCCTTGCAGCACCTAGTTCGCTTGAGGAATTGGGGGAGCGGACCTCAAAGTAGGGCCTACTTCCATGTGCTGGTGGCGAAAAGTCAGACGCGCGAATATTCCCAAGGAATTGCGCGAGCGGTTTGAACTATTTGGCGAAACGCTTGTGGCGCTGGCAATCGAAAGCGTTGAAAGCGAAGTTGCGACCCAATTCAGATCGAGGCAAAGCTGCTTGATCCGCTTGTCATCGGCCGCCAACGCTTCCAGCCCTTCGGGTTCGTCATCGATCAAGTTCCGCAGTTCCTGGAACAGCGTCATGAACTTGATGACTTTCGTCGAGTCCTTTGCGACATTCATGACAGGCTCCGATCGGCAAAATCTTCAACTGAAGCCATCTCACGCAACCGCCTTAAACCGCTCGAACCTAATCGCGAGCCGGTCGCGATCGGGTCGATCCTTGGCGCGGGCCGGCAGGTGTATAGTCCCGCCGTTCAGCCGCTTCAGAGCCTCAAGCATGGGGCCGTCGTTCCGCCCGAGCAGCCGCTCCGAGACATGCAGCAGGTAGTCGGGGTCGATGCCGATTAGATGCGCGTCGAACGCGGCGTGATGAATTTTCGAGAGCGGGATGCCGTTTGGAATCACTGGCTGGCCGAGCTGCTCATCTTTGTCCGCGACGATATGGGCGGCGTCCAGCAACAGCGGCTCAGGCAGGCCCGACACCGCGCAGCGACCGTTGTAGGCGCTGATGACAGCCTCGCGGAACGACGCTTGATGCAGCCTCTGCTTGACTGCGCGTAGGGCGTAGCGCCGTTCGAGCGCAGTCTCGGGCGATGTCAGTTTTCCTTGATCTGACGCCGCGAACGCGACACGCGCCTTCAACGCTTTTCCGTCCCACCCGGAGATGAAGGTCGGCAAGATGGCCTGGTAGCGGCCGGGCGCGATGCCGAGGAAATAGATGATCGGTATCTGGTTCTCACACGCCTCGCGAAGCCATCGGTTGTCGGCCGCATCTGGGTTCTGGCCCATGAAAGCGTAGTCGATCGTCTCGTCCCCCTCGAAGATTTGGCGATGAACCTCTCGCTGGTCATCGTACCAGACCTTGCCACCCGGCTTTGGAAAGACGGTCTTGATCGACAGCAGGAACCGCATTTGCTGCGGCTTGAAGATGCCACGCTGCGGATTGATGAGGGGGATGCGCTCGCCTTCGAAGATGAAGCCAGGCTTCAACTCGGTCGCGGTCAGATGATCATGAACTTCGCCCAATCTTCGCACGTGCTCAAAAGCCGTCATGCGCAGGAGCGCGTCACGATCGGCATCAGCCATGCGCGGGAACTCTCTCGGTTTGCTGCCGCACAGGGCCCTCTCCTGGCACCAGGACCTCGGCGAGAAGGGCATCGAGCAGGCGGCGGCGGGTGGTGCTGGCGGCGTCGAGGCTCGCCTCCAGCCGATCGCAAAGCGCTATCAGCTCATCGACCTTGACGACGATGCGGTGTTGTTCGGCGAGGGGTGGGAGGGGAAGCGGCATAGTCGCGACGGACTTCGTATTGAAGTGCGTGAGTGCGACGCCAACCAATTCCGCTTCAACGTGCGACGCAGCGAGAGAATTCAAGTAGAAACAGAGATATGTCGGGAGTACGCATTCGGGCCTCTTCACGACCACAAGATCGGAACAATTCGCCTCAGATATTGACGACGGGATTACGCAAGCCGTTCCCACGTTTCCCGACCTAACAACGACAACGTCCCCCGGTGCCAATGCCGACTTTATGATCGTTTGGTGGAATCGGGACGAAATATGGATGAGCCCTTCTTCTCGGAACCTGTTTGCACGGACATTTTGGCTCCGAAGGAAGGGCACGCCGTCCTCAACGTACTGATCCTTCATTGGGCCGACATATCCCACGGTCACGCGCTCAGAGGTATCGGCTATTCGGGTCCACGCCCATCCTTTCGGCGATTCAAACGTCTGATCGCTCGCGTCCGACATTCCTTGGGTCCAGTCACGTCCGTTCTGACTCTTGGCCTTTCTTGCTGCAAATCTCGCCAGCAACGCCGACGCCGGCTCATCGTCGGGGTCCTGCGGCACCAGCTTGCCGCGCACGGCGAGGTTGAGGATGGTCTGGCGGAGTTGCTTGATCTGGTCGGGGCGCGTGGTGAGGGCTTGGAGCGCGTCGAGAGCGAAGCGGGCGTGCGCCTGAAACGTGCGGCATCGGGATCGGGCGCGTTGAGGCGTGCAAGGCTCGCCGCCGCTAGCCGGTCGCGCGTCGCCTCCCGCTCCGCTTGCGCCGCCTCCAGTCGGTCGCACACAGCCATCAGCTCATCGACCTTGGCGACGATGCGGTGTTGTTCGGCGAGGGGTGGGAGGGGGAACGGAGCGACGATTGCATCTGGCGTGCGAAGTCGCGGCATTTTCGTGCCACGGCCAAGACGCTCAACATAGGCGACGAAGTCCGGTCGCCGAAACGCAAGCGCACAATATTCCGGGCACAGCTTCAAGAACGGTCGGATGGCAACGATCTCGGTGGTTGAGTAGCCCGGCTCATCGGCGACAACCACTTTGTTGAGATAGGGGCGGAGTTTGCCGTAAAGGATGTCGCCGACTTTAAACTCGGATTTTGCGCTGAGGGACTCCCGATCACTCGCGCGCAAGCGCTCAAGCACGGTCGATGTATCTTTCTCGATGTCCTCAAGCTCCAAGAGCCATCGGTCTTGCAGAAGTTCCTTCGGATCGCGCTTCGTCCCCGCGTCATAGTCAAAAATATCGCCAACGCGAACCCATGCCCAAGTTGAAGGAAGCGCGAAGCGCGTTTCGGCCCCCCCAATTCCTGTGAGCACGGGCGGCTTCCTGATCTCCCCCGCCTTCGCCAGTCGTGCCTTCTCCTTCGCGATCCGCTTCAGCAATTCCGACGCCGGTTCGTCCTCGGGGTCCTGCGGCACGAGCTTGCCGCGCACGGCCAGATCGAGAATGAAGCGGCGCAGGCGCGGAATCGCGTCGGGCGCGTCGGCGATGCGCTCGTAGTGCGCGAGCAGGCGTTCGGCGTTCATCGCGCCAAGCGCCTCAGCGAGGATCGCCTTCAACTGGTCGCGCAAGCGTCGCTGTCTCGGCCTCGGCGGCGTTCAGGCTTTGCGAGCAGTTCCTCCGGGTCGCCGTGGTCGTCCGCCACCGTGTGCGGGTTCTTGATGTCGAGGTTGTAGCCGCGCGCCTTCACCTCCTCGGCCGTCACCTTCCAGGCCTGCGGCGTCTCCTCGCGGCCCTTGCGATCTTCGCGCCGCCCCACCAGTCGATGCAGCCTTGCAGATGCTCGAAGCGGATCGGCTTCGTCATCGAATAGGCTTTCTGGCCTTCGGGCACGCGGTGCTCGTAGAACCAGATGTCCTTGGTTGGCTGCGCCCTTCTCGAAGAACAGGAGGTTGGTGCCGATCGAGGCGTAGGGTTTGAACACGGAATTGGGCAGGCGGACGATGGTGTGGAGGTTGCACTCCTCCATCAGATGTTCCTTGAGCCGCGTCTTGACGCCCTCGCCGAACAGCGTGCCATCGGGCAGCACCACGGCGGCGCGCCCGCCCGGCTTCAGCAGGCGAATGATGAGGGCAAGGAACAGGTCCGCCGTCTCGCGCGTGCGGAAATGGGCCGGGAAATTGCTTTCGATGCCGTCCTCCTCGCGCCCGCCGAAGGGCGGATTGGTGAGCACGATGTCCACGCGGTCGCTTTGCGTGTAGCTGATGTAAGGCCGCGCCAGCGTGTTGTCGTGGCGCACGAAGCTCGGGTCCTCAATGCCGTGCAGCAGCATGTTGGTGACGCAGAGCATGTGGGGGAGCTGCTTCTTCTCGACCGCGCGCAAGGCGGCCTGCATCTTCTGCTCGTCCTCGGGCCGCTTCACGTAGCGCTCGCGCATGTGGCGGATCGCGCAGGTGAGGAAGCCGCCAGTGCCGCAGGCGGGATCGAGCAGGATCTCGCCGGGCTTTGGGTCGATGCGGTCCGCCATGAAGGCGGTCACGGCGCGCGGCGTGTAGTACTCGCCGGCATTGCCAGCCGATTGCAGGTCGTTGAGAATTTGCTCGTAGATGTCGCCGAAGTGCTGGCGCTCGGTCAGATTATTGAAGTCGATCTCGTTGATCTTGTTGACGACCTGCCGCATGAGCTGGCCGGACTTCATGTAGTTGTAGGCGTCCTCGAACACATCGCGCACGACGCGGCGGCGGTCGCCAGGCTTGCTCGAGAGCGGAAGGTCCTTCAGCGCCGGGAATAGTTCCCCGTTGACGAAAGCGAGCAGCTCCTCGCCGGTCATGCCCTCCGGGTCCGCCGCCCAGGCGCGCCACTGGTATTTCTTCGGGATCGGCGAGCTGATAATCGCGATTCAGCAGTTCCAGCTCCTGGTCCTGATCGTCGATGATCTTGAGGAAGAACATCCAGCACAACTGGCTGATGCGCTGGGCGTCGCCATCGACGCCGACGTCCTGGCGCATGATGTCCTGAATGGATTTGACGATGGTGCGGACGGACATGGGGCTCAAGCGGTTTCCTGATAGAGGGCGGACTGCAATTCGTGGACGGCCTGCTCGAAGCCTTGCCTGCCGCCGAATGCCTTGATGAGCTGCACCGGCGTGCCTAGCGCGCGTGAAGGGCGGAATGCGCAGCACGTTAGTATCGTCGAGATTGAGTACGCCTTCGTCGGCATATTTGGCCAGCAGCGCGTCGAGCACGGCGCGGGCCTGGGGGCCGTACTTCGTGAACACGTCACGCTTTTTGACGTTCTCGGCGCGCTCGCGGCGGGTGAGCGGCTTCTTGTCGAAGGCGACATGGCAGATGAGGTCGAAGGGATCGAGGTCCTTGCCAAGTTCTTCGGCGATAGGATCGAGCGGCAGGCCCTCGGCCTCCAGTTCCTCGACGATCGCCTGCTTGCGTTCCGCCGCCTTCCAGCGTTTCAGGAAATCATCGAGGCTGGCGAAGCGCTTCTTCAGCGCCTTCTTGGTGAAGTCGCGCAGGATCTCGGTGACGAGCTTGCCGTTCTCGTCGAGATACTCCACCCGCTCGGCGATGATGGTGGCGCCGACGCCATCGACATAAACCTTTTTCGGCTTGCTCGCCGCCCAGCGGCAATGGTGATGTCGGGCGGGCCATCGACGATGGTTTCGTCGGCGCCGGGCTTGTCCGGCAGCGTCTCGCCATCCTCGCCGGTCGGCGGCACGTCATCGGGCGGCGCGATGGGGTCGCCCTCGCCGGGTTCGTAAATCTGCACCGGCTCGCCGTCGAAATCCGGGTCGGCGAAATGGCTCGTCGCGCCCCGGAAGTCGATCAGAGTGAAGTAGAACTTCTCGCGTGTCCTCGTGCACGCGGGTGCCGCGCCCGACGATCTGCTTGAACTCGGTCATCGAGCCGACCTCGCGGTCGAGCACGATCAGGCGGCAGGTCTGCACATCGACGCCGGTGGACAGCAGCCGCGAGGTGGTGACGAGCACGGGATACTTCGATTCCGGGTCGATGAAATTGCCGAGCTGCGCCTGGCCTTCGGCGTCGCTGCCGGTGATGCGCATGACGTAGCGGTGGTTCTCGGCGACGAGATCGGCGTTCTCGTTGATGAGCGCCTGGCGCATCCGCGCCGCGTGTTCCTGATCGACGCAGAAGACGATGGTCTTCTGGAAGCGGTCGCCGCTCTCCTTCAGGAACTCGGTGACCTTCTTCGCGACGAGCTTGGTGCGATCATCCAGCACCAGCGTGCGGTCGAAATCCTTGGTGTTGTAGATGCGGTCCTCGACCTCCTCGCCCTCGCGGTCGAGCTTGCCCTTCTCGGGCCGGTAGCCTTCCACGTCGCGGTCGATATGGACCTTGACCACCTTGTAGGGCGCGAGGAAGCCGTCGCGGATGCCTTGCTTCAGGGAATAGGAGTAAACCGGCGTCGCCGAAATAGTCGATGTTGGAGACGTACTGTCGTCTCTTTCGGCGTTGCGGTCAGGCCGATCTGCGTGGCGCTGACGAGAAATATTCGAGGATTTCGCGCCATGCCGAATCCTCGGCCGCGCTGCCGCGATGGCACTCGTCGATCACGATCAGGTCGAAGAAGCCGGGCGAGAACTCGCGGAACAGC
This sequence comes from uncultured Alphaproteobacteria bacterium, assembly GCA_963804515.1. Taxonomy (GTDB): domain Bacteria; phylum Pseudomonadota; class Alphaproteobacteria; order Rhizobiales; family Methyloligellaceae; genus Methyloceanibacter. Next base: position 301,173 of record CAWDQR010000009.1, read on the forward strand.
TTCTGCCGCTCCTCGGGCCGGTGATCGCCTGATAGAGGCCGAGATAGATTTCGTAGGCGGTGTCGATCCGACGCTTCTTGTCGAGCGCGGTCGTCAGATCAGTGGTCGTGCCGTCGTCGCGCTCGATGGTCTTGGCGTTGGTCGAGAGCTTCGCCATCGCGGCGCCGAACGGGCGGAAGTCGTTCACCATCGTCTGGTCGATCAGCACATTGCGGTCGGCGAGATAGAGGATGCGCTTCTTGCGGCCCGCCTTCCACAGCCGCCAGATGATCTGAAACGCGGTGTAGGTCTTGCCGGTGCCGGTCGCCATGACGAGCAGGATGCGGTCGCGGCCCTTGGCGATGGCCTCGATCGCCGCGTTGACGGCGTTGACTTGGTAATAGCGCGGGGCCTTGCCGCTGCCGTCGTCGAAATAGTCCTGAAGGACGATCTGCTCGGCCTCAGCCGTCAGGCCCTTCCAGGCGCGATAACGCGCCCACAGATCGGCCGGCGACGGGAAGGCGTCGAGGGCGAGATTCGTCTCGATCGCGGCACTGGCGCCGGTGCGGTCGTGGAAGACGAAGCCGTCGCCGTTCGAGGAAAAGACGAAGGGGATGTCGAGCGTCGCGGCGTACTCGAGCGCCTTGCTGCATCCCGTCGCCGACGCTGTGGGTGTTGTCCTTCGCCTCGATCAGAGCGAGCGGGATATTCGGCTTGTAGTAAAGGATGTAGTCGGCGCGCTTGGCCTTGCCCGCGAGTGACCAGCTTGCCGCGCACGATGATGCGGCCCTTGGTGAAGCTCACCTCCTCGCGGATTTGCGGCATCTCATCCCAGCCCGCCTGCCGCAGCGCGGGCGTGATGAACTTGGTGCAGATGTCGCGTTCGCTGAGGACCTTCTTGTCCATCGCGCCTACGCGAGGCGGCGTGAAATCATTTGTGGCAATCGCCCCAATACCGAATGCACTATCCGATGAGCACCCTCGTTATAATATCAGAGCTTATGATAACCAAAGTCACGACCGCTTGTGTAGCCGGTCGCGCCTCGCAAATCGAGTCCAGTTAACGAGCGACGGGCATCGTGCCTACCTCGAAGCCGTTGAAGGTACATTCGGCGGTGACGTGGATTATGCGCAGCTTGTGAAGCTCTATGGTGCCTCACCTGAAAGCACCAAGGGCCGTTACAGCCCGGCAGAGTGCATTGGAGCGCACAAGACGCGGATTGAAGGCAATCCTGATCCGAAGCACGTCAGCACGCCCTACGCTGAGCGCCAGAATCTAAACATGCGGATGCACATGCGCCGATTTACGCGGCTTACCAACGCCTTCTCTAAGAAGGTAGAAAACCATGCTCATTCAGTCGCGCTGTTCGCGACCTACTACAACTTCGTCCGAATCCATAAGACGTTGCGAGTTACGCCAGCTATGGCTGCTGGCGTGACTGATCGGCTTTGGGAGATTGCTGACTTGGTAAAGGTAATCGAAGATTGCGAGGCAAACGAACGTGCAGCCTAGAACCCATTATCAGTTTCACGCATCATGGCTTACCTCCGGTTGTCTATTTCATGATAGACACTCACAGTTACAATGGCTTATAGCCGCGTTCGATCCGGCCGGCCAATCACATTTTTGCAATGCAACCTAGCTGCGCCATCCTCATAGCTGCGAGCCTTGCTACCTTAGGCTGGTTGTATACAGCACGGCGGGCGCGGAGACTCGCACGCAAACAGCACACAATTAGCGTTATGTTGCAGGCCAGTTTTCACAATGAGTTCAGAGCCGCACTAGCACTAATCGCGCCTCATCTTCGGAAGGGCGAATGCCCAGAAGACCTTGTAGAGGCAGCAGACAATGACGACCTTCGGACCGCATTTCGTTTCGTTCTAAATCACTATGAGTTCATTGCGGCTGGACTCCGCAACGGCGATTTTGACGAATCCCTAGTACGGGATAGCGAACGCGGCACCATTCTCTCCCTCATCAACTCATGCGAGAAATTGGTCTGGAAGCTACGCGATACGCGCAAACGTGAAGCCCTTTACGAGCACATAATATGGCTTCGACGCCGCTGGGAGACGAAGCCTCCGGGCTTCTGGCAGAGACTACTTGAATGTTGTATCGGGCGACCCCTACCAAGCCGTCGGCATAATCCGCACGAGGACTAAAATTCAAACTGACCCACTACCGACTGGCGGCTAGCCTTTACAGGTCGCGCCTGGTCGTGTCGTCGGGGTTGAAGCGCGAAAGCGCTTCTTTCATTGCCTCAATGTCAGTCGAAGATAAGTTAGGCGGGAAGCGCGGGAGTGATGATTGAAGGTGCGCCAGCAACACCCTCGAGACTGTTAGCAGCAGAGCTTTCTCGTCCTCGGTCATTTCGGCTCCTTTGGGTGCCCATCTCGATCCACAGCCGGAGCAGCTTGGAGACCGGCTCGGGTATCTCGCCATCTATAGCCGCATAACGGCGTGAAGTGGGGGGCGGAGACGCCCAAGACCTTGGCCGCCTCCACCTGGTTTAAGCCAAGGCGCTTGAGCGCGTTCCGGTATTGTCTTGGGGTCATGTCACCTAGTCTTGTCGTTCGACAGCTACGCCCGGGTCCGCAGTTTTGGCTTGGAGAGCCAGTAAGCAGACTCTACGCTACGAAAGTTGCCTCTCAGGAGTAGGCGCCCCTAGTTGCGGCGGGCGCGAGGGCTTCTCTCTCTCATTTGGTGTAGCCTCTTGCGCATGATGCCTGTTCTTATAACGCTTCATGTTCTTGCAGCCGTGGTCTGGGTGGGCGGCATGTTTTTCGCCTACATGGTGCTCCGTCGGTCTGCAGGACCGCTCGAGCCTGCGGTGCGGCTTGCACTCTGGCATCGCGTCTTCCGCAGTTTTTTCCCATGGGTGTGGGCGAGCATCGTCCTATTGCTGCTCAGCGGCTACGGCATGATTTTCCTCTATTTCGGTGGGTTCGCGGGCATCGGACTGCATATCAACGTCATGCAGGGCACGGGCATCCTGATGATGCTGCTGTTCTTGCATCTGTACTTCGGGCCTTGGCGCCGTTTTGGCCATGCCATCGAAAGAGAGGCATTTGCCGAAGCCGGCAAGGAGCTGGATCAGATCCGACGCATCGTCGCGATCAATCTCGTGCTCGGCCTCCTAACGGTGATTGTAGGCGCGAGCGGTCGCTTCTGGTAGTCGCAGCCAATTCGTTCTCGCGCCCACCTTCACCGCTTGCCTAACCACCGGGGTCACCTGCGCGCTAGGAGCAGGCGCCCCTAGGTGCGCTGGGCCGTGGCCAGCGTGGAGGGCGGCGAAGCGCTTGCGGCAATTGGCATCCTCATGGAATGTCTCACCCGAACAGAGCGTCGCGCTTGCGCGCGTCATGGGCTTTTACCAGGAGCCTGACAAAACTTGACATCGGCTCACCAAATCGCCGCGCGAATACTAGAGGAAGAGCGGCAAAGGGAGGTTGCGCGCCAAGCCGCCATTGATGCCGCCCTGGCCAAGCCACCGCTGCCGTGCGTGACCAAGGAGAATTGGAACCATTGGCATCGGCACGGCTGGATCGTCTGTCCCGCAAAACGGCACCGAACCTGCTCAGATCCTACCTGCGGTATCGGCGGCAAATGCAAGCGTCTGGCCGAGCTTGGGCTTGCTGGCGACGGCTCACCGCTCCGGCGAAAGGACCGGCCTCGCTGCGGCGCCCGGACCCGGAAAGGCGTCCTCTGTCTGGTCAGGGTCGAGCCCGGCAAACGGCGCTGCCGCTTCCACGGCGGGCTCTCAACCGGCCCCAGGACCACCGAGGGCAAGGCACGGATCGCAGCGGCGCAGCGCAGGCGTTGGGCCGAGTGGCGATCTCATATTGGTGCGGGAACTGGTTGAAGCCGCCGCCCTCGACCCTGCCCGGCAGGGACGAAGTCAAGGTTTCCGTCTGGACGATAAAGAGACGTTCCAGAGCCAGGTGGCACGACCGACACAGCGAAGCAGGATAGAAATGATTTAGCTATAGCTCGGCACGAGGCGCACGCCTAAGCTTAGCCGCTCACGCGCAAGCTCTGCCCATGTCCGACCCGCCGCTAACACATTCAACTGATCCCGAGACGGTGCGCGATGAGCTTGATTATGAGGACATGGTCGCGCTTTCCGGAATGTTTCGCCGTTGGGCCGTGTACGAGCCCCGCTTCACGCCGGAACAACGAACAGGAATGATCGCGTGGTCCGCTGATTTGGAACGCTTGGCGTCGTGGCTTGGACCAGGCTGGCGTGCGGCTAATCCGACCCTTGGTGACACACACGTTCTGAAATTCCTCGCCAGACTGGAGCGCGATGCCAGTGGTGTTATCAATTTGCAGCACGCGAAGCACTGGCTGGGGTTGGCATAGCTGAAGTCGCTTTGTGACGCCCGTAATGCAATTAAGTCTCCAATCCTGTATTGAGGCGACAAGGAGCTCGCTGACGTGACCGTCCATCCTAAGACGTCGAACCAATCGTCGGATAAGGCGCTCTCTGCAAAAGCCTCCGCCGCGATCCAAGCGCTCGCCGAGATTTTTGCAAACTCAAAGGGCCATGGGGGCTATCGGCAGTACCTACTCGAACGCATCGATGGCGAGTTGGTCTTTCGGCAGACTGAAGTCGATGCCGTAGTCGAGGCTGCACTGGCCGAAGTGTTGGACTCTGGTAGAAAAGCCGGTGGCCGCCGCATCATCAAACTGCCGTAACCATCTAGGCCGTGTGCTCATTAAAGTCGCCGGATCAGCGATGCGCGAGATGTCCGCTTACGAGTGAACTTCGGACATTGCACGGCGCCGCGTGAATGTCGCAGAAGTGCCAAAAGCAGACATGGCGATTGGTTTGAAGCAAAGTCGGCCCGCAGGTAGCGGGGGCGCGACAGGCAGTTCATCAACTGACGCCCCGCCGGGCGGCCGAGCGCGCGGCTCTCATGCAAAGTCGTGGCATACGGCTTCGATATTGTTGCCGTCGGGATCGAGCACGAAGGCGGCGTAATAGGTGGCGTGGTATTGAGGCCTGAGCCCCGGCGCCCCGTTGTCGACGCCCCCCGCCCCGATCGCGGCATGATAGAAAACATCGACGGCGGCACGGCTTGGAGCCACGAAGGCGACATGCAAGGGCCCGCTCGCCTTCGCGCCCTCACCGACCCAGAAGGATGGTTTGCCGCTTTGGAAGTCGACTGCCTCCGCGGGGGCACCGAAGGCTATGGCGGCGCCATGGCCGGTCTCCTCCGCGGATACTTCCATGACGATGCCGTAGCCAAGCGGGGCCAGCGCCTTTAGGTAAAACTCGGTCGCTCGCGCGATGCTGCCGACCGAAATGCCGATATGATCGATCATTCTGCGCTCCAAATTGAAACAGAAAGAGCCTCGCCCAAACACGCGATCCGCCTGTTTAAGATTGTCGCATTGAGCAGAGTGACGCCAAAAGACACGGAGTTGAGGGTTCCGCGTCGTCGCACCGCGAAGGGAGATATGCGGCGAAACCTCAAGCCTTCTTCGCGGCGGCCGGTGCCTTGCGCAATTGCGCCTCTCGCTTTGAATGCAGCTGGAAGCCGAGCACAAGCAACAACACGCCAAAAACGACGGCATAAGCGCCGATCCACAATGTCAGCACCACAGCGCCAATGAACGGTTCGATGATCAGCAAGATGCCGAAGATAATCGAGGCAATTCCGCCGAGAGCGAGCCACCAGCGACCGTAATCGAGATTAAGGCTAAAGGCCGCCGCGAGCATCAGTGCACCGGACACAATCGCCCAAATGGCAACGATCCAAACTAGCGCAACGAGCGTAATCGCTGGCCAAAGGATGGCGATGACACCGGCAGCAAGATCAACGACGCCTTCGAGAATGAGCAGGCCCCAGCTCTCGCCACTGCGGGCGGCGCGTATGCCGGAGATGATCGCGAAGACGCCATCGACGAACATGTAAGCCGCGAAAACGATCACGAATGCCCCCAGCGCGATCCCCGGGGTAAGTAGGCAGATCAAGCCGAAGATTATTCCCAAAATGCCCCGTAACCCGACGGCCCACCAGCGCTGGGCAAGAACTTCGCTCAACGCGTCGCAGCGGGCCGGATCAAATGCGAACAGACCAGTTTTTCCAGATGTGGTTGCCATGATCGCCTCCTGTGGCCATCCGATTATCTGCCTGTTGGTCGTGTTAGACTGCGCTCTGCTGCACTTGTCCGCAATGCATAACGCTCCGATGAATGAGAGGTCAAAGCCATGAAGTCATTGTTTATCGGGCTTGCCTTGCTTGCCTGCGCAACCTCCGCACAGGCCGCAGAGAAATGGACTTGTTCTCACTCAGCAATAATCGATCCAATGAGCGGTGTCGTCCCAGCCCTGGACAAGCCCGAAATTTCTCGCTTCGAGCTAACGTCTCCTGACCTAATCTACGACGAGCATCAACGCCGTTATCATATTGTGCAAAATGATGACGACGCGCTCGTGGCAGCGGCAGCAGTTTCTCAAATTCGGGAAGGCGAGAAGAAACGTACGGTCGGAGCCTGGACCTTTGCTATCGACAAACTGACGGGGGAGCTTGCCCTTGCCGTTATCTGGGCAGCCCCTGAGCCCTTCTCAGGCCAAGCTGTGCACGGCACATGTCTGAAAGACTAGCATCGGCATTGCGCGCGGGCTGGGGTAGATCGTGTAGGGAGGGCGATGACATGACAAAATTTGACCAGCGATATCCAAGCGCGCGCACAGGTTCCGGCAAGGCCAGCTGGCCACGCGGCGTACACAAGATCTCGCAGATCGGGCTTGATAACATCGGCGTTGACGAGGAGGGTCGGCTCTATTGGAACGGCCAGATGGTAAAGGAGGCCAATCCCCTCGAGCTCGCGATGCAGTTGCGTCAAGCTGTCAGATCTAACGAGGATGCTCTCGGATGACAATCGAGCAGAAGGCCGTTCACTCATGGCAGACCCACGCATTGGGCTTCGCTGAGCGACAACAACCTGAGGTTCCTTGCCTCGACGCTTCGACATCCTCAGCGAGCGCTAGAAAATAGGAGCACCCATCATAGTCATCAGCGTTCGTCGAAGACTTAGTGCAGCGACGCCGGCAGCATCATTGGATCTTTCGTCTTCACAATCTGATGCCTGCCATCCCCGTCGAGCACGTCGAGACTGATGATTAGGCCCGCGTCCTCAACCAAATAAATTTCGCGGGGCCCGTAGTTTGCCTCCTATGGGCATCCGACTATCTGCCTGTTGGTTGTCTTAGACTAGCGGTGTTGCGCACGAATTGGCTCGGGGCTCTCCTCAGCGGCATGCTGCTCCCTCCTCTCGGATTGATCCTGGTCGCGCACAAGCCAATAGACGGCCCCAAGCGCGATTATGGCCGCCGCAAGTGCGAACAACTCCTCCGTTGCGTGTCCGACGTCGAGGATCAGGAGCTTGCGCACGATGGCGAGCATCGCAATCAAGATCACAGTACGGACCTGGACGACGCTGTGATGCCGCTCGGCAGATACTAGCAGTGACCGCTTGAACTCAAGCGCAATGATGACGGTAAAGATCATGCCGAACACGGCCTGAAAAACCGTGTAGTCGGTCGGATCAAATGTGCTTGAAGCGATGCTCAAAAAAATCTTGAGTGCGAGGTTCCAGATGGCGAAAACGATGAAGACGGCGATCAATACGGTGAGTATGAGAATGACGATGTGCTCGAACTTGTCGTAAAAGCTGAGCAGGCCAAGGCGCCTCTGCGCCTCAGTAAACTCCTCTTTGACGCGCATGACCGTTCCTCCCCTTTAGCGGTGACAAGCTGGTGAGCCGCTGTGTTCCTGGTCCGGGGGCGCCATACGGTTATCCCGATGCGAGGTAACGGTGCACGAAGGCGATCGCCATGGCCCCTTCGCCCACAGCCGACGCGACACGTTTAATTGAGCCGTGGCGCACGTCACCGGCCGCGAACACGCCCGGCATAGAGGTCTCCAAATAGTACGGCTCACGGTTGAGCTTCCAAGTCTCCCCCGGCGTGCTGAACTTCCTCAGGTCGGGTCCGGTCACAAGATAGCCCTCCTCATCGCGAACGATGCCGACCTCCTTTGCCCACCGGGTATTTGGAACCCCGCCAAGACATAGAAATAGAAAGCTCGTCTCGATCATCCGCTCCTCGCCAGTCTCGCAGTTCCTAAGCGTCACCGCTCGCAACATGTCATCGCCATGTAACGCAACAACCATCGACTTAGGCACGATCCCTATGTTCGGCGTGTGCGTGACACGATCAACCAGATATTCAGAGACATTGTCGTTCAAACGCTCGCCTCGCATGACGATACTCACCTTGCGAGCGTAGTGGGCAAGGTACAGCGAGGCTTGTGCGGAAGAATTGCCCGCACCCACGATGACGACGTGTTCATTGCCACAAAGTTGGGCCTCGCTTGCGCCAGCCCCATAATAGACGCCGGCGCCGAACAGCTTTTCCTCGTTTGGTAGGCCAAGACGACGGTACTCCACGCCTGTGGCGCAGACTGAAACGCGAGAGATGATCTTGGTCCCGTCGTCGAGATCGACGACCCCCTTGCAAGGGGTGAATTCGCCGCGCACGCTCGCTCGGTGAATCAGGATTTCGGTGCCAAACCGGGATGCCTGCTCCCGCGCGCGCTCGGCAAGGTCGGCGCCACTGATGCCTTCGGGGAAGCCGAGATAATTCTCGATCCTCGGGCTGGTGCTGGCTTGCCCACCCACGGCAAAGCGCTCAACCAGGACAGTCTTCAAGCCTTCCGACGCGCCATAAACGGAGGCACTTAGACCTGCTGGACCAGCTCCGTATATGGCGAGGTCGTATTCGGCGCGGGATGGATGGCGGAACCAACCCAGCTTTTCAGTGATCTGGCGGACGGTCGGCCGCTCCATGCGCGTTCCGTCGTCAAAAATACAGATGGGAAGGCGGGCATCGTCCACATTTTCGAGGCCGAGCTCGTTTCGGGCATGCTCGTTGTCGCGAAGCTCAATCCACTCAAAGGGGATGTCACTTCGCTGCAAGAAATCGCGGATGGCATAGGCGGAAGGACACCCACGCTTGCCGTAGAGACGGAGGGGCGCGACCTTTGGCATACCGTTTCTCCAACGCGCACACGAAACCCGCACTATATGGAGCATCCTTGGTTGAGACCATGGGGGCGTTTGCGAACGGGCCTATGTTCAATACCTACGGGCAAAGCCCGAAACAAAGGGGCCCGGCCTGGCCCTACAAATCCGCTTTTTGAGCTCTTAATTGAAAGGCAATGAAAACCGAATTCCAGAAGAAGAAAGAGGCGAAGCAACAAGCCGCACTGGAGTTGCATAAGACCAAAGCAAGGTTGGGCCTTGGACCCACTCAGCCCTTGCCGGGAGTCACACCAAGTCCGTTGGCAGCCACGACATGGAAAAGAAAGGTGACGCTCCCTCCGACCTCAGACCGCATCCCGGGTTCGGCACCCGCTAGAGACCTCATGCATGCTCACAAGTGGAAGCGCGGAGCCGAGGAGGCGCAGGCAACCGTGAAGGAGATTCGCAGGAAGGCCCGTCAGATTGCCCCGGCGTACAATAAGGGCGCTCTGCAATACCTGCCGGATGGAAAAGACAACTGTCGAGGTTGAGCGACGATCACGCGGCTCCTGCCGGATGATGTCCGCTTTGGGTCATTAGCCGACATAAACGGCCCGTTCGCGTCATGTCCGCTTTACCCCCCGAAAGCAGACATTCGTCAGTGCGCGTGGGATGTCGGCTTTGGGCCTCTTAGCGCGGTTCGCGTCTACCAGCGGAAGGTCGCGCCGAGGATTGGCCCACGCTCCACGAAGTCGAGACCGTTCTTTCCATGGGCGCCGGTCTCGCTGAAATCCACCGACAAGAGCACGGTAGCCAATCACCGCGTGCAGTGGCATCCCGAAGCACATGGTGTCATAGCCATAGGCTCCGACTACCTGCCAGGAAAACTGGCTGCCCGCACCGAAACCACCGACGTCGCCCTCAAGCGAGAGCTCCTTTCCAGGGGCGATCTCATGGAAGCGGAAAGAGACCAACGTTTGACATTGGTCTAAAATTCTCTTGCGATGATTCGCTCAGAGAGGGTTTGGCCACGGATTGTCGCTCACGCCGATATGGATGCGTTCTACGCGGCGATTGAGCAACTCGATGATCCCACGCTGCGAGGCAGACCTGTGCTGGTCGGGCCTCCAAGTGGTCGCGGGGTCGTGCTGACGGCCAGCTACGAAGCTCGTCCGTATGGCGTCGGCAGTGCGATGCCGATGGCTAAGGCGCGACGCATGTGCCCAACCGCCGTGATCATCCCGCCCCGCTTCGATCGGTATCAGGAAGTTTCCGAGACGATCATGGGGGTATTCGCCAACTTTTCACCTGACGTTGAGGCCTTAAGCCTAGACGAGGCCTTCCTCGATATGACCGGCTCCGAGCAACTCTTTGGCGACCCCGAGTCCATCGGACGTCGCCTGAAAACTGCTATTCGTGAAGCCACTGGTGGTCTGACGGCATCCGTCGGCCTTTCGGCAACCAAATACGTGGCCAAGGTCGCAAGTGCTTGCCAAAAGCCGGACGGTTTGACCGTGGTTCGGCCGGAGGAAGCCAAAGCCTGGCTCGCTCCACTTCCAGTGTCCCGCCTTTGGGGTGCCGGGCCGAAGAACGAAGCACGCCTGCACCACATGGGTCTCCACACTATCGGGGACGTGGCTACCGCCGATCCAGGTTTCCTTTCCGGGCAACTCGGAAGCGCCGGCCTTCACTTCCACGCCCTCGCCCAGGCAGAAGATCCCCGGCCGGTCGTTGGACGGCGAGCATCTAAGAGCATTGGATCGGAGCATACGCTCGATAAGGACGTGCGCGAGAAGCGGGATATCAAACTTCACCTTCGTCGGTCAGCCGACGCGATCGGCAGGCGTCTGAGAAAAAAGAGCTACCTTGCCCGCGGCGTGGGCGTAAAGCTCAAGACCACTCAGTTTCAGATTTTAACCCGTCAGCGCCGGCTCAGCGAACCGACCGACGTTGCGGAGAGACTTTACTCAATTGGCGTCGATCTCCTCAACGAGGTTGAGCATCCAGGTCCCTTCCGCTTGGTTGGTTTGGTCGCCTACGACCTGGTCGGCATCAATAATCGGGTTCAGCTCGATCTTTTCAGCACCCTTGCTCGGCAACGCCGGTTGGAGGCGGCAATCGATGAACTCGCCGAGCGATTTGGTGCCAACGTCGTGCATCGCGCCAATGATCCCACCAAGCCACTAGGGATGCGGTTGGCGCCGACACTTGACTTCTTGGACGACGGCACACTCGTTTAGCGGGCATCCTGCGTTGCGGCAGCTCTCCTCAGACCAAGTACTCGCCCTCAGCCTGGGGCTTTTTGTTCACCTGCGTCGCTGTTCAACCCCTTTCGGCGGCAATCCACGTGAATTAAAGCGCTTAGGGAAAGCGCGCGCGTGCGCGTCATGGGCTTTTACGAGGAACCTTACAAAACATGACTTCGGTTCGCCAGATCACGGCACGAATACTAGAGGAAGAGCGGCAAAAGGAGGCTTCGCGCCAAGTCGCCGTTGAGGCCGCGCTCGCCAAGCAACCGCTGCCCAGCGTGACCAAAGAAAATTGGAATCTCTGGCATCGGTACGGTTGGATCGTCTGTCCGGCAACACGCGACCGAACCTGCTCAGATTCTGCCTGCGGTATCGGCGGCAAATGCAAGCGCCTGGCCGAGCTCGGGCTTGCCGGCGACGGCTCCCCGCTCCGACGGAAGGACAGGCCTCGCTGCGGCGCCCGGACCCGGAAGGGCGTCCCCTGTTTGGTCAGGGTCGAGCCCGGCAAGCGGTGCTGCCGCTTCCACGGCGGGCTCTCAACCGGCCCCAGGACCCCCGAGGGCAAAGCACGGATCGCAGCGGCGCAGCGCAGGCGATGGGCCGAGAGGCGAACCGCCCGATTGAGCTCCCGAACGTAAGGTTTGTAAGGTCCTTACTGTGTTGTTGATGCCTGTTTCGGTTTCGCAGGCCACCTGTTTGACCGGCTACCTCCGATAACTTCGGTAACTCGATAACCGGCGCTCTACCGCGCCCAGGGACACTTCCAATTTGGACCGGTTACCGGGTTATCGAGGTTACTGGCTCCTAGGAGTATCCGCAGCGACGTGCTCGGGGTGGAGGTACTTGCCATTACCGCCTTTGCAGACTTCACCCTTCTTATTCATTTTGAATAATAGCTGCTTTACATTGTTGGCTTTCTTGCCCAGTTCGTCTGCAATTTGACTTCGGCGTCATCGCCTCGTCGGAGTTTTAAGCGTTATCAAAATCTTTGAGCGCTCACTCGAGCGTCTGACCTCAGCCGCAGCACCCAGAACCGTCCATCTACCCGATGTCTTGTCGAAAGATAAGGCCGTCTCGAGCTCATCGATGTCGCGTCCGCGACCATATAGCGTTACGCCTTCGGAGTCGCGGTTCAGTACGAGCACCGTGTCCGCGGCGGCGGTGAGACCGGTGGTACCTGAGACGGTATCCAGCGGCTCCTCGCTCTCCCGTTTACTGGCGTGGTGAACAACGACGATAGCAACGGCGAGATCGCTGGCGAGCTGTTGCAGAGCCGACAACGCCGCATAGTCGCAGTCGTATGCATTATCACGTCCGCGGCGTGGCGGACGCACAGGGGCGAGAGTGTCGATAATTACAAGACGGGGGCTTTTCGAGCTTTGAACCCAAGCGGAAATGTCATCCAATCCGCCCTCGTCTAGCCTTTGCATCTGAGTGGTGAGGCTGAATTGCTCCGGCCATTCAGATCCGGGTGGCATTAATTGCTGAATACGTCTTTTGAGCCGTCGCTTGTTATCTTCGAGTGCTACATAGAGCACATCACCGGGCTCGCAGGGTATCGATCCAAAAGCCACGCCTCCATAAGCAACTGCGAGCGCCCAATCTAGGACCATCCATGATTTTCCAACCTTTGGTTTGCCGGCGAGAATTGTCAGGCCCTCGACAACATAGCCTTCGATTATGAACTTGATGGGCGGAAACTCCATTAACTGCAGCTCTCGTGCGGTGAAAACGCGGCTCTGGGGAATTGATTTTCTCTAATAGCACCGGTATCGAACGCAAATCGGACGGACTCAGGGCCCTCGGCGATCGCGATTTCATTCCAATCGAGGGTCATGCTGCCCTCCCGCTGGGTAGCACAGCGACAGCACTCACGTCGCGCCGATTGAATGCCCTTAGAAATGCTGATGCGGCTGATTGACCGTCTGCGTCATCGTCGGCAGCGACCGTTACCGATTTGCAATAGGTGGGAACGACGTTTGCCAGGGCGGGAATGCGAGAGGCCGAACCCGCTGCCCACACGCCAAGCCCAGTGGCCTCGTGCACAGAGAGTGCGTCTTCAATTCCCTCAGTGATCGCAAGGCCCAAAAGATCGCTCGTTGGCGCAATAACGATTGGCCAACCGATCGATCGGCCGACCATCAATTTATCGCGGCCAGTGCCGGCCTTGCCGGTACCATCTGGTCTTAAGAGCGTTAGGTGTACGCCTCGCACTTCGCATTCCCGAATGCAAAGCGCACCCGGCTCGGGCTCATCGGGGAGCCCAAATGGCGCAATCATTGCGGGGTGATGTTCTGGCTTCAGTTTTGGTAAGAAGCCCAGCGTGGCAGGGATCGGCCCCTGGTAGCATCGGACATCCCTCATATAAGTCTGGACTGGAGAATTCTCGGCTGGCTGCCGACGTCGATAGAGCCAACGTGCTTTTTTGAGCTGACCATGGGCATATTCAGTGTCGCGATCGGCCGCCTCTTCCTGAAATTGCGCCACCAGGGCTGGAGACGGCTTTATCGCTCCAGAAGCGTCTTCGATCGCCCAACCCCGCTCTCCACAACGAACGCAGTGATAAGAGACAAAGCCAGACCCGTCGTTCCAAGTCCGGAACACCGGACGCCTGCGATTTTGTGGCGAGCGGCGCGTGGAGCGCAATTAGGACAGGCCGCGTCGAATACGCCGTTTCGGTCATCGCAGAGGTCGATGAGTAACGAATAAGCAAGCACAGGGAAACAGCTCCAACACTACGTTGCCGCATCGTTTAAGTGGCACCACGCCCAATCGGCGCTCGAATTCCGTTTGGTGCCCATTACCAATTCCGGGCCTTAAGTTTTACTGGTCTCGGATACCAGATCTCTTTGAGGCCGACCCACCACGTCGACGTCCTGACAGGATTTGAACCCTTTGTCGCGAGATCGCCGGGAGCGGCTTGGCCCAATCGCTTTCGGAGGCGGTAGGAGCCGCTTGACCGTTGGACTACCAGTGGCGATGGCAGGGTCCTTCTTTGCGGCGGCCTCTGTCTCCGCGGTGAAATCGCGCTCGAGGATGGCAGGGCGTGAAGCCAGCCACGTCTCGACGGCGTCTTCTTCCCACGCACGCGTATTAGGGCCGAGCAACACGCCGGGCGGAAAACCCTCGTTCTCGATCCAGCGGCTCAGCGTCATTCGGTTGCCTACGATGCCGCGCTTCTGGAGATCGAAAAACCGAATGAGCTTTCTCATTGACTGCGTCCCTTGATCCTTCGGACGCAGGTTGATCGGGCGTTACGGCAAATGATAGAGCCAAAAATTCGAGGAGTTTAATGTCCTGCTTGTGGATATTAAATAACCCGATTTTGAGTCCGTAAAACTTGCCGACGCCGCCGGCTAGAATTTCGCGTTTCACGTAATTGTAGCTACGTTTGATAGCCCGCGGCGTACCCTGCTCCGGGAAGCCCTGGAGGAGGCTGGAGAGCCTAATGAACACCGCATCCAGGCTTATACCCTCCCTTCGCCGCATGTCGTCCACCATCCGCCACCGGCGCCAGTCAACCTCGGCTTGACGATCCTTAGCTGCGTGGTTTGCGATCCGCCCTCGTTTACCGTGCCGTGTCCCCCAGTACTGACCGGCAATTATCGCCAGGACACCCTGCGTAACCCAGCGCGGCAGGGGGCAGAGGTGTATCTCACAGAAAGCCACGGCGTCGTATAGGGCGTCGAGACGGCCCGCCTGCCACGCCCGTTCGCAGTTACACAACTCAAGCGCGATGAACTTCTCAAGATTGAATTCGCGATTTCGGTTGGGGCCGTCTTCTGCTCAAGGGCCTTATCGATTGAGTAGCCGCGTACCTCTTCATATGGAATTTCTCCATCTTACGGCGGCCTCGATGAGTGATACCACGTTGCCACCTGGCGGAATTAGGATCGCATCGATCAGACAACTCAGGCGCTTGAGTGCATCGCACTTCTCTGCTCGATAACTGTGCCGATCATAGACGCCCTCGACCCCTGAAATGGCGTGGCCAAGCACGCGCTCGGCAATGTCTGGCCGAACGCCGGCTCGGCTCATCAGCGAACGGGCGGTCCTGCGCAGATCGTGCAGCACCCACGCTGGCATCACCGGTAGGTTTGCGTCGAATGCGCGCTTACAGGGCGAGAAGCCTTTGAAATATCCCGCGCCGCGGCCAGGAAAGACGTGTGGGTTTTCGCCCAGGCGAGGGCGCGCCCGGATAATCTCAAGCGCCAGCTCGGGCAGCACGAGCGAGCCGCCGGTGCCCTTTTCGCGATCTTCGGTCGGAATGCGCCACTCGCCGTCAAGCGTCACGTCCGCCCACTTCATGGCAGCGATCTTCTCGCGGCGCTGTCCCGTCAGCAGCAGCAACCGGACGATGTCGCCGAATGTGCCGTTAGCTTCTGCCTGTCTCCAGATCGCCCGCAATTCGTCATCATCCAGAATTCGCGCGCGCTTGCGGGTCTTGGGATCGGTGCGGCGCATTCCTCGCGTGAAGGGTGACACATAGTCGTCGTGGCGAGAGGCAAACCAGTTGGAGATCCCGCGCACGATGGCGAGCACGTAATCCGCCTGCCGTGGCCCGTGCTTGTCTTGTACGTTGTCGAGTAGACGGGCAATGTCGCTGCGCCTGAGCGAGACAAATTCTCGGCCTTGCCAAACCGGGCGGACAGACTTTCCGAGGCACCGCTCGATCTCGTCTTGCGAGCGCAGCCCATTGGCCACCACATGGCGCTTGAGATAATTCTCCGCCACGTCCTTGAACGTATCGGACTTGATCGGTAAGACGGGCAATCCCGCACGAACACGCATGATTGCCTTGCGCGTCTTGTCCCTCGCCGCAGCAATGGACATCACGTCGGCCGCACCGATCGTGGTCCACACTTGCTTGCCAAGAGGATCGCGAGCGACGGCAACATAAGACTTGGTACCGGTGGGAGCGACGCGGACGTAATGGCCGCGCAGCTCAGGATCGGGGACGGCATAGCGAGCCGGCCCAGGCTTAAGCTTTGCGACGCCGACGTCAGAAAGTGTCCTGCGACGGGGCATGAAACGCTTCTGGCTAACCGTGGGCTAATAGCGCGTGATCCTAACGCCGAATCACGCAGGTCCACCAAGGCTAACATTTACAAGCGCTTAAGGGGTGTTTTCAGCAAAGATGTGCAACAGAATTATCCGCCGTGAGCGGGATTTTCCCGAGTTCTTAATCAGCGGGTCGTAGGTTCGAGTCCTACTGCGCCCACCAAAGTTTCCAAAGACTTATAGCCTTGATGCCCGGTCTCCCCTCTCTATAGGTAACCGTGTAGGTAACATCAGACAGGTCCGACCAATCCTGCCGTTTGCCGTTGCGCTTCGGCTCTGTTCGCTAGATTAGGTGGTGCTGGCCCCCGAGCTAACCTCCGACTAGCGTTTGACGCGAGTTCGGTGACCCACGAATAACGATGGTTTGCCTGCCGCTCCTTGCAGCTCTCCCTCGAGAGCCCTTTCAGGAATTGGCAGAGTTGCGGTATTAACGACCACGGATTGTACCGAAGGTCCTTTAGGATCGACGCCGGTACCGGCGAGGGGAGGGAAGGGGTTCGCCTGTTGCGAAAATTGTCACGTTAGCCTTCTGGAAGACCTTAAGCCCAACGCATCCGTCCAAGGCATCTTGCCGAATGGCCTCGTCACGGTCGTCAGCGTCCAATGGTTCGGCTCCGAGGCCCTCGAACTCACCTACAAGACCCCGAGGGCAAGGTCGCGAACGAGCTGCTCTATCGCCACGACGAGCCGCGCATCGAGGTCGTGCAGGAAGGCCGGCCCTGGAGCTTCGACGGCGACGGCGCGCTCTTCCGGCTCGTCTCCGAGGCGCAGCGCATCCGTCTTGCGCACCTGTTCGACCCGGTGCTGGCGGTGCACACCTCGGTCGTCGAGCCGCTGCCGCACCAGATCACGGCCGTCTACGAGTCCATGCTGCCGCGCCAGCCGCTGCGGTTCCTGCTGGCCGACGATCCGGGCGCCGGCAAGACCATCATGGCGGGGCTGCTCATCAAGGAGCTGATCGCCCGCGGGGATCTGCAGCGCTGCCTGTCGTGTGCCCGGGAAGCCTGGCCGAGCAGTGGCAGGACGAGCTCTATCGGCGCTTCCATCTGCCGTTCGAGATTCTGACCAACGACAAGCTCGAAGCCGCGCGGACCGGCAACTGGTTTCTGGAAAACAATCTCGTCATCGCCCGCCTCGACAAGCTGTCGCGCAACGAGGACGTGCAGCAGAAGCTGCAGGCGCCGGACTGCCGCTGGGATCTCATCGTCTGCGACGAGGCGCACAAGATGTCGGCGACATTCTTCGGCGGCGAGGTCAAGTACACCAAGCGCTACCGGCTCGGCCAGCTTCTCTCGACGCTGACGCGGCATTTCCTGTTGATGACGGCGACGCCGCACAACGGCAAGGAAGAGGACTTCCAGCTCTTCATGGCGCTGCTCGACGGCGACCGGTTCGAGGGCCGATTCCGCGACGGCGTGCACGCGGCCGACGTCTCCGACCTGATGCGCCGCATGGTGAAGGAGAACCTGCTCAAGTTCGACGCCACGCCGCTGTTCCCCGAGCGCATCGCCTACACCGTTCCCTACAAGCTGTCGGACGGCCGAGGCGCAGCTCTACAAGGCAGTCACCGAGTACGTGCGCGAGGAGTTCAATCGCGCCGAGGCGCTGGAGAACGACAAGCGCGCCGGCACGGTCGGCTTTGCGCTGACCATCCTGCAGCGGCGTCTGGCCTCGTCGCCCGAGGCGATCTACCAGTCGCTGCGCCGCCGGCGCGAGCGGCTGGAAAGCCGGCTGCGCGAGCTGGAGCTGCTGCAGCGCGGCGGCCAGGCTGCGCCCGATCTTGCGCCCGCGCTGCCCGCTGCTCGACGACGAAGAGGTCGAGGATCTGGAGGAGGCGCCGGACGACGAGGTCGAGGCCGCCGAAGAGGAGATCCTCGATCAGGCCACGGCGGCGCGCACCATCGCCGAGCTGAGGATCGAGATCGAGACGCTGAAGCGCCTGGAGGCGCTTGCCCTGGCCGTCCGGCGCAGCGGCGACGGACACCAAATGGCGCGAGCTGGCGAGCCTGCTGGGCGAGATCTTCACGCCGGCGGCGATCGCCAACGAGTTCGCGGAGGCCGCAGCGCCCTGACGGTGCCGGTCCGTTCCGCCAAGCCAAGCCGTCGCCGCACCAGAAGCTGGTCATCTTCACCGAGCATCGCGACACGCTGAACTACCTGGAGCAGCGCATCGCGACGCTGCTGGGCCGCAAGGAGGCCGTCGTCATGATCCACGGCGGCATGGGCCGCGAGGAGCGCATGAAGGCGCAGGAGTCGTTCAGGCACGATCCCGAGGTGCAGGTGCTGCTCGCCACCGACGCCGCCGGCGAGGGGATCAACCTTCAGCGCGCGCATCTGATGGTGAACTACGACCTGCCCTGGAATCCCAACCGGCTCGAACAGCGGTTCGGCCGCATCCACCGCATCGGCCAGACGGAGGTCTGCCATCTGTGGAACCTGATCGCCGAGGAAACCCGCGAGGGCGACGTCTACCGCAAGCTGCTGGAAAAGCTGGAGCAGGCGCGCCAGGCGCTGGGCGGCCAGGTGTTCGACGTACTCGGCAAGCTGCAGTTCGAAGGCCGGCCGCTGCGCGAACTGCTGATCGAGGCCATCCGCTACGGCGAACAGCCCGAGGTCCGGGCGCGTCTCACGACGGTCGTGGAGAACGCGTTCGACCGCGGTCAGCTCCAGGAGCTGCTGGAGGAGCGTGCGCTGGCCCATGATGCGATGGATGTCAGCCGCGTGCACCGCATCCGCGAGGACATGGAGCGTGCCGAGGCCCGCCGCCTCCAGCCGCACTATATCGAGTCCTTCTTCCTCGAAGCGTTCAAGCGACTTGGGGGCACGGTCAAGCAGCGCGAGCCGCGCCGCTACGAGGTCACGCATGTTCCTGCGCCGGTGCGCAATCGAGACCGCCTGATCGGCATCGGCGAGCCCGTGCTGCCGCGCTACGAGCGCATCGCCTTCGAGAAGGCGCTCGTCGCGCCGCAGGGGCAGCCGCTGGCGGCATTCGTCTGCCCCGGCCATCCGCTGCTCGACGCGGCCATCGACCTCACGCTCGAGCGCCACCGCGACCTGCTGAGCGCGGCGCGGTGCTGGTGGACGAGCGCGACGCGGGCCTGAGCCGCGCGTGCTCTTCTATCTCGAGCACGCGATCCAGGATGCGAGCCGTCACCCGTCGGGCGAGCGTCGGGTCGTCTCCAAGCGGATGCTCTATGTCGAGATCGACGCCGAGGGCAACGCCCGCCACTCCATTACGCGCCCTATCTCGACTATCGTCCGCTGCGCCGAGGGCGAACCCGACGTGGACGCGATCCTCGCGCGACCGGAGTGCGCGTGGATCAGGCCGCGACCTGGAGCAGAAGGCGCAAGGCTACGCGATCGCCCACGTGGTGCCCGAGCACCTGGCGGAGGTCGCGGACCGCAAGCTCGAACTGCATTGACAAGACCGAAGCGGCGGTAAAGGACCGGCTCACCAAGGAAATCACTACTGGGACCACCGCGCCGAGGAGCTCAAGCTGCAGGAGCAGGCGGGCAAGCCCAATGCGCGGCTGAACTCCGACGAAGCGCGCAAGCGCGCCGACACGCTGCAGGCCGACTGCAAAAGCGGATGGAGGATCTGAAGCTCGAAGCGCAGATCTCGCCGCTGCCGCCGGTCGTGCTGGGCGGGCTGCTCGTCGTCCCGTCGGGTTGATCGCGGCCATGAGCGGGCAAGTCGCGGCTCTGACGCCAGCGGCAGCCTGTCGATACGCAGGCCAGCCGCCGCCCGTGCGCGCGCGATCATCATGGAGATGGAGCGCGGACTCGGCTTTGAGCCCATCGACCGCGAAGTCGAAAAGCTCGGCTACGACATCGAGAGCCGCGTTCCCGGCACCGGCAAGCTGCGCTTCATCGAGGTCAAGGGCCGGGTCGCGGGCGCCGACGATCACCGTGACGCAGAACGAAATTCTCTACTCCCTCAACAAGCCGGACGACTTCATCCTGGCGATCGTCGAGTTCATGGCGACGATC